>NZ_JBZEGJ010000001.1:0-2677119 GCF_058310475.1 Microbacterium sp. Z12_35
GATCGCCCGAAAGCGCCGTGAGCAGCCGCGCGCGGAGAGAGGGACCCTTCATGGCTCCAGCGTGCCACGCCCGCTGGAAGGCCGGCGCAGGGACGGCCCATCTCGAGCCCAGGAGGAGTGGTCTAGCGTACGCGTGCCCGCCCGGCCTCAGCCGCTGCCAGCATCCCGGCCGAGACGAACGTCGCGATGCCGATGCCTAGCTGGAGCGCCGTCCCGACGATCGTCAGGCCGACCCCGCACCACAGTGCGACCGATGACCATCGGTGCAACGTCAAAGCGCCGACGGCCCCGACAACCAGGCCGATCGTGCACAGAATGATGCTAGGCAGCACGGCCGCGACCCACAGGCCCCATCCCGTCTCGCCGGCCGGCCGAGGCCCGAAATATGAGCTCGCGGCGTAGTACGTCCACCATCCGATCCACCCGATCGAGATCGCGGCCAACACCAGAAACACGACCGCGCGATCGCGCGAGGGCCTCGCCACCGCCACCAGCAGCCCGGCCACCACCAGCAGAGCCGACATGCCGCCGAGCACCACAGCTACCCAGAGGTAACCGATGCCGTCGGCGCACACCCACGTGCCCTCCGGCCCCCACTCCCCGCCGATACCCCACGAACAGTTCAAGTGCAGCGTATCCCGTACGAGGTCGAGCGCCCACCACCCGAGAAAGAGAGCCAGGATGCCGCCGAGCGAGACCGCCACCGCGGCTGCCGGACCGCGCACACTCCGGACTTCCGCCGCGTTCGGACGCGCATCATCCATCGACTGGGCCGTCACCTTCCCGACGCTACCTCCGCACCGCCCCCATGTCGCACAGATCGCGAAAGGGTCGGTCAGCGGGCGCTTCAGGCCAGCTCCGCGAGCAGGTGAGTATTGCGCTTCATGATTAGGTGCCGCAAGTAGGGGACGAGGACTGCGCGCTCAACGAGCCACCCGAAGATTGGGGAGCCGACGGTGATGGTGTCAGTCATCCGGCACCCGTCTCCCACGGACTCGAACCGATGCTCGTGCACGAAAGTCTTGAACGGCCCGCGCACCTGCTGGTCCACGAACCGCGTGGGCTTCTCGAGTGTTGTGATCTTCGAGGTCATGGCGAACCAGATGCCGAAGTGGCGTGCGCGCCAAGTGACGGTCTCACCCAGACCGATCGCGCCTGAGGTCGTGCCGGCGATCGCGCGCTCACCGGACTGCTGCATCGACGACAGATGGGCATCGATGTCGAGAGAGATCTCGAACAGCTCCCGTGCGCTCACATCGGCGTCGGTCACGATGACAAAAGTTGACGGCATGCTCTCAATTCTGGACGCCGTCGGTCGGCGTTCTGGCCGTGCGCAGCACGGTCGCTCAGCGCGCCGCATCTTTAGGCCTCACGGAAGATCAGTTCGCGTGTGGGCCCCGTGCGAGGATCGCTTCATGAGATGGCTCACCAGCGTTGCCGCCATTGCATTAGCGGCAGCTGTTCTCACCGGCTGCGGCGCCGGTCACTCTAGCGAGCACACCAAGACGAGCCCTGTATTCAAGCTCGTACTTCCGCCCGGGGACACAGAAAGCCCCGTGGGCGAGTGGGGAAGCTCAGAGCCCGATAAAGCAGGTATCGCGTTTGCCGCCGATGGGTCGTATACCGGCAACGACTCGTGTAACGCTCACGGCGGCCGCTGGAGCGACGACGACGGTGTGATCGTCCTAAGCGAGAGATTCATGACGGCCATGATGTGCACCGACGGTCGAGACCAGTGGATCGCCATCACACGAGCGTTTGTGGTCGACAATGGCGTCCTTCAAGGGTTCGACGAGCACGGCAATCCAACAGGCTCATTGTCTGAGCGTCCTTAACTGATCCCCGCAAGCCGGTCGCTACGCGAGCACCTCGGCGAGCGACTTCGTTGCGTGTGCGATAAAGGAGCTCCGGTTCTCGTTGAAGCAGTATCTCGATCACGATTCGGTGTCGACTCGGCCGCCGCAGTGCGCATCCTGATTGGATGGCGCCATGGAGCACCGCGAGCGATCGTCCGCCTCGATCGCGTGGATCGGCGTGGCGGCACTGGCCGGAGTCTTCATCCTGTTCGCGCCGGTGATCAGCGGCGGATGGTGTGCTGATGCGCCGGCTGAAGGCGCATCGCTCTGCGGTTCATTCGAGCGCTCGCTCGTCGGAATCGATACGAATATCTGGCTTTGGCCCGTGTCGAGCGCGATCGTCGTGGCGGTCACGGTCGCAGTCCTCCGCAAGAAGCGACTTCGCAGGCGATAGGACCCTCGCCCCCACGGTCCGCGAGACGGTCGGTCAGCGTGCGGATGATGTGACCGCGTCTCGCTACGATCGCATGGCGAGATCTAGCACACGGACCTCCGCATCTCCCTCGTCAGGTGCACAGGCTAGTGAAGAGCGGATGCTCTGTCGTGGACGGCGCCTACTTCCCTCGCGCGAGGTCGGAGCGGAACTGGATTTCACCGTCGATGGCCGAGGCGAGGTCCTGAACCTTCTTCTCGAAGGGCTCAAACGTGGCCTCGAAGTCAGCCAGCGAGAGAAACGCATCGAGGGGCGATTCAACCAGCCGGATCTGGTCCGGCCATGCATCCCAGGTCGCGAGCTGGCGTCTTGTCACGGGCGTTCGTACGCCAGCAAGATCTTCTATCCGCCGGACTGGCTCGACTGCATACACGAGTCGCACGACTTCCATCTCGGTGACCCTCGGCGCGCCCAACTCTGATGCGAGGAAGTCCGCGCAGAAGCTCAAAGAACCGTGGACGTTCTCCACGCGGGACGCGGCGTAGTCCGCTAACAGGTCGGGAGCCGTCTCGAGTCGAAGGTCCCGGCGCAGAACGTCGGCCATCACGTTCTGTATCTCGAACGAGAGATCAAGTGCGACCGCCGCATCTGGAGCATCGATTCCCATGCGTGCATAGGTGCGCTGAAGGAGGTCTTTCGGGTCACTGCTTGACCAGCTGAACCAGGCTCCGGTCAGACGCTCGAGCAAATCCGCAATGAGCCATGCGTAGAGGTGCGCCATTGTCCGAAGCGCCGCGGGGCGCGACTCCTCGCGATGGTACATCTCGTTCCTGTAGTCGTGCAGTCGGCCCAGCGTCGGGACATAGGCGGGAGGGATCGCGCCATCCCAAGCAAGCAGCTGAAGCTTGGCATTGAAGTCGCGTTCGATGCTCCGCTTTTGGGTTTCTGACAGCTGCCACAGGACCGCCCTTGACCCAGCAGACTCGCGCTCACGATCTCTCTGTTCCATGTCGTTGAGGTCGGGTTGCACGAGCTTTTCGCCGGGCGCACGCCAGTAGTGGCCCCAGTCCCACTTGTGCATGGCCATTCCCGACGAGATTCGCCGAACCATCAAGGTCTCTGCAGCGCTGTCAAGGAGCAGGAATGCGACGCGATCGTCCTCGGCTTGCTCACGAAGGAGCGCGTCGCGTGCGGTGAAGACTTGCGCCGCGATCTCTGCGGTCCGTTTCATGATCCGACCGTATCTGCCCTGAATCGGTACAAGCACTAGGTCGGCTTCAGTGGCAATCGCAACCGCCCACTAGGGTCGATCATCGGAATCACTGAGAGTCGTGAGCTAGTTCTGCGAAATACGGGAAACTGCGAAACTCGCACTCAGCCGCTTGAGGCGTTCGAAATCTCCCTCAGAATAGGGCCGTGGAACCACGAGTGCGAGTATGGGTCTCCGGCGACGCGGGCCGGGCGATGCCGATCGTGAACGGGCTGATCGAGCACCAGATTGACGCTCGCGGCGGCCTCGACGAGGTCGCGGACCTTGGTGAAGCGGGCGCCATCCGCTGGGCCGATGTTGTCGTGGTCACCACGCGCGGCCGAAGTATCTCGACCGCCGAGGCTTTCATCGCGGGCGCCGCCGTCGGGGCTCAGCGACCGCTAGTGTTCCTCGGACCCACGACCGTGCAGGACTTCTCTCTACCGGGCGCCATGCACACCCTGCTTGAGCCAATCGCCGCGGAGGCCCTCGCTTTCCAGCTGGAGACGCTCGGGCGGAAGCTGGCCAACAGGCGTCGATCGCGTGGAGGCCCGGAATCGCCCGCGCGTCCTATCCGGCAGAAGCCAACGCCGATCGTCGGTCAAGGTGAGCTTCGCTCAGACCTTGAGCAGCGTGTGTATGAGCAACTCCTTGTGACCGACGGTGTGTCAGAGATCGTTTTGGGAAGTGCTGCGCAATCGACTGAAACGGTCGGCGGCCGCCAAGCGCTCACTGACTTCTTAGTGTGGTTGGACGGTGCGCAGCCGTTTAATCCGATCCCCATCGAAGTGAAGGGGTCTTCCAGTCCGCGCGCTTTCGAGCAAGTCTTCGGCTTCCTCGACGCGAGCCGGTCTGTGCTTGGGGTGCTGATAACAGATGAGGAGGCGAGGCCTCAAGCGGTCGAACGCGACGGGCGGATTGTGGTGGCTCTTCCTCGCCAGAACATGCCCGAACTAATCGAACTCATACGTGCAGCGCGCAACGCGCTTGTCCATGGGCAGCGCACAGATGGCTAACTTCAGTCGCCGCGTGATCGACGGATACCTTGCGAGGGGCGCGAACGCATCAACGACGACGGCTCAAGGTCGATCGTGCGAGGACCTCGGTGAATACATTTTCTCGAAGTTTCCGGGAGTTGAACTGGTGCACCGCAACGTCCTCGACGCATTCGGCGCGACAGAGACAGACCTCGTTTTCACGAACGATCGAACTCGGAGCGGTCTTCACTTTCTTGATCCGGTGCTGATCGTGGAGTGCAAGAACTACGCAACAAGCAACGTCTCCTCGGCCGATATCGCCTACTTCGCCACCCGGCTTCGCCAGAAGGGCGCGCAGACCGGCGTCCTCGTCACCACAACGAGTGTCAGCGGTGGCACAGGACACGCTGGCGGCTGGGCGCTCGAGTCGGCGCTGATAGATGGGGTGACCGTTCTAGTAGTCGACGGCAATCAGCTCTCTAATCTGTCCACGACGAGCGCACTCGCAGTGAAGCTTCTCGCGCAGCTGGTCGGGTATCGCTCGCTTGGCACGCTTCAGATATAGGTGCGCCGTAGGACAAGTGCCGGCGTGAACATGACCGCGATGTCAACTAGCGACGCCGAGTGTTCGCGAGCCGGCGTCGGCCGCACGGCCTGCGTGGGTCCCTGAACTCGGCAAGCTACGCTCGCATGACGACTTCCTGAATTACCGCCTACTGGACGAAGAGCGGCTGGACATAAGTGCGTTACCGAAATGAGTCCATCCGGCCAGAGCTGACTACTCTCCCCGGCGAGGAGTACATACCTGATGACTGGGTTGACTTCTCCGTAGCCACACAGACCTGTGTTCGGACCATCTGCAATAGCGGGATGATCGTTGTCCTGGTTTGGCAGCCCGGCAGTTGGGACGTCATCGCGTACGGCGCAAACGGACTTCAGCAAGATACATGGCCAGATTCGGACGTCTCCGCGAGGCTGATCGGCCTGCTTGACGACTGACCAATGAATCCGAAGCCAGTCCGCCCCTGCGCCGTCGACTCTTCAGGTGCCGCTGCGCGACGGCCGGTCGGCTCACGCGCCGCTGTTCCGCGCTATCCACCGATCAACGTCGGACAGCTCGTCCCTGATCTTCTGTCGCTCACTCGGCGTGAAGCGTCTCACCTGGATGGCAAGGACCGCCTCAGCAGCAATCGTGCTTAGCCCAAACGCTTCCTGCACCGCACGTCGCAGCTCCTGAGCGTCGCCCTCGACTTCCGAGCAGACTTCGACGAGCTCTTCTAGTCGATCCAGCACCTCGAGGTACGCCACCAGGATCTCGCGACGCGCGAGCGCGTTCTCTCGGTCGTCAGCCACGCCGCCACCCTACCGATGCGATCGCCCGCCGCCCGTTGGCCGGTGCCTGAGCGGGCCGTTGCAACGATATCCGTGACGTCCGAAACCGCCGCGGCCATGCGGAGAATGAGGGCCGACTATTCGAACAGAGACTCTCGCAGCACCTCCTTCGTGAGGTCCAGCGCGCGCTCGCTTTCGAAGTCACTTTCCGTCAATGGCGCAGGATCGTCGGACATGTTCCTGCTCGTGCGCAGGTTCACGAGATCAAACCCATAGAGGATCTCGAGCCTGTAAGACGACGAACTCACGAACGCCTGACCGTCGAAGTTGACGCCCCACCCAGACGCGGCAACCTTGCCTTCATACTTCTGAAAGCGCTTAGTTGAGATGTACTTCTGAGCAATGCCGACGACAAGCGCGACTCTAGTGACGGATGGATCGGCCAACATTTCGGCCGTTTGAGGTCGCGCGGTCCAGGCGTCGATCGCCGCCGCGAATTCATCCGTTCCCGTTTCCAGATTGCTCGCATAGTTGTCAACGACCCGAAATTCGAAAACGTCTTCAGCATTTCCCTCGAGGGTGATTGTGGAGAGGGCGGAGAACTCTGCTGCAGCCTTCTTCGTGATCACGAGCTCGCTTCGCGCGAGTGGGCTTTTCAGGATCGACTTCTCGTCCGGGTCAAGGTTCACGGAGAAAAGAAACTTCTCCGGTCTGCTCTGCTCGCCGCGGTACACGTACACGCGGCCGACTGCGGCGCCTGGATCCGCGACAAGCGTGTCGTCGGGGATGTAGATGAGCGGCGGAAAGTGTTCGTCAATCTGATGCTGTGTCGCGGGCGGTTCCGGCTTTACAACCTTTCCGATCGAGTCATTGATGTGGTCAGCCGAAGCGTCTGTACCCATGCCAGTCTCCTTGCGAGCTCACCCCCTGTGAGCTTGCGGCTGAACTTACACCTGGGCTTCGAGTAAGCGATGGGCGAGGCGTTCTCGCTGGGGCGAGCGGCAATGCTGTGAGAGGCAAGCAGAATCGGTCGCAGGGAGCCGGTGGGTGCGCGGTAGACGGTCCCTGAGCGGGTTGTGTCGACCAGATGTTGGGCACGGGTGAATGGCGCCGTTGAGATGGCGTCGTCGCGCTAGCGGATCACGGACCTGGGCGCGCCCGTAGTGGTGTACTCCCTCTTCAGGATCTCGCTCAACTCGACAAGCTGCTTGCGAGCCGTCTCTTCATCCGCACCGACGTACCCCTTGATTGCGGACGCGAGCGGCGAGTACTGGCCGAACACTCGCAGATCTTGGCCACTCCACGCCCTCCAGATTGGAGCGATCCACGGAATCGGAAGCGCACCGATGAGAAACACGGTGAGGACGGCGAGCCACCCGTTGTTGACGACTCCCAGCACCCCGACAATCGTCGGAAATAGGAACAGCGTCGCAAGGGGTATGGAGGCGGCCGCCCACCAGCTTCCTTTCGCGTACCCGAGTGCCGCGAGCAACACCATTGCGCAGGCAAACAGGGTCGATCCGAAGACCGTTGCTCCGTTCTGAGTAATGGCAAAGACGCCTATCAGAATCGCGACCGCGTATGCGCCGGGGACCAGATACGACAGAACCAGCTGACGCGTTCCGTCCGGTTCGATCCAGCTCAGCGCCCGATATCGGGCGTTCAGTGATTGCAGCCGGCGGCTAAGGAGCGCGGCGCGGAGAACAAGCGAACCCGCTGCCCACCTCCCCGCCGCTGCGCCTAGGAGGAGCACGACCGGAAACACGACAATCCACCCGATATTGGCCGCGGTGATACCGATGCCGGGAATGAGCGCTCCAGCAATCACCAGACCAGTCCAGGCCATGCTCGCACCGGTGATCCAGATGGCAGCATTCGACAGCGCTCGTCGAGTCTGCGCGAGCTCGACGAGTCCTGCATCGTCGATGAACTTCGGGATCACCGCCTTCGCTGGCCAGCGCATTGCAATGTCTCGTGCGGGAGGGATCGCCAACCAGACCAGGAGCGTCACGAGAACAGTAGGCACGAGCGGGCAAAGCCAGACGCTGAGTTCACCGGACGTCAGCAGCGCGCTGCTAAACAAGTCACGAGCGAACGCCGCACCCGAGCCCCAATCGAGTTCGTCCTGATGTGTGAGGACGGTCACGGCGCTGACTAGCAGTGCGATAACGAAGAGCCAGGCAACAGCTGCGGTCACGACTTCCCAGAAGATCGTGGTCCAGCTGTAGACGTTCGCGTTGCGCCGATTCATGGAACCCCCGCATTCCCGCCGTGGACGACTTGCTTTACTCAGTTCCAACGCGACAGAGCCCCGACGCGCCTGCTTCCCCAATTGGCGGCGATTATCCTCGTCGCGCTCACCGGCACGCAACGGTGGAGGTCTCTCGCGCATGCTTCTGCGTCTGACCGCAGAGAGCGCGACACCGTGCTCAAGCTCCCGAGTCCGAGCTAGGTCGACGAATGAATCGATGCGTGCCCGCGGAATTGCAAAGTCCATGGGCGTCAATGGCTTCTGAGCGCTGAGCGAAGAACGGTCCTGCTGCGGGCGCCGCGGGTTGTGCACAGCGGTTGATGAAGAGGCGAGACTCAAAGGGTCGGAGCGATGCTCCCAATACCCGCCCGCGAAGATGCGCGGTGAAGCTCCCCTATACGTGCACGGTCGACGACCCATGACGAAGCGTCCGCAGGGAACGACGGTCGCGGGTAAGAACCACGCAAGCGATCAAGTGATTAGGGGCAATGCACGCAGGCACTTTCCGTGGGCGCTACGGATCTTGCGCGTTGGCTGGTCTCGTGTGTAAACCATGTTGCATGGCCAAATCGAAGCGGCGGAACGAGGACGGCAGGGCCAAGGCACACGCTCGTCAGCGCGAGCGGAATGAGAGGGCTGCCGCCGAGCGGGCGGTTCTCGCTGCCCGACAGGCCGCCTCGCAACGTCTCGACGGCAGCACGACCTCAGGTCTGCAGCGACTGGGCGAACTGTCGACCAGGCTCGAACGGCTTCATTCCGAGGAGAGCGACATCCTCCGTGAACGCGATCAGCTGATCGACGACCTGCGCCTTCTCGACACGTCCTGGAACCTCATCGCTCTTCGCAGCGGCGTCAGTCGCCAAGCACTGAGCAAACGCGCCCGGTGAAGTTCCCAGGACACCGCGTTGGCACGTCGAGACGGGACCAGCGGCTGTAGCGGGCGATGCCGCGCGGCCTCGACGAGCTGAGCCTCGACAATGCTCCGAGCGGCGATGACGTCAGCGACGGTTGTGCGACTCGCTCGGTTAGACGGATACCTGCCGTGGTCGCCGTCGGTCCTCGGTCGTACACTCGGTGCATGGCGCTGGACCTCAACGAATACATCGAAGCGGGCTACGCACTGACGCCCGCCGAACGCCTTGAGGCTGCCCGCGCTTTACAACTCAGCGTCGACCAAGACACGGATGAGCGCCAGCCCGAGATCGACGCCGCGTGGGAAGACGAGATCGATCGTCGACTGGACGAGGTCAAGCGAGGAGAAGCCGTTCTCGTCGATGGTCGCGAAGGTCTGGCTGCGATCCGGGACGAACTGGCAGCGCGCGTTCGGTGACCTACCGGTGGCGTGAGCACGAAGCTGCTCACGCGGAACTCCGCGAAGCCATCCTCTTCCTCGAAGATCAGCGCGAAGGTTGGGGCGAGCGCTTCGCCGACGCCGTGGAGGCTGCCATCGGCAGCATCCTCGACTCACTCCATACTTGGGCGCTTCATCGTGGGCGCCCTCGCGTACCGCCGGTGCGGTCGCGAAGCGTCGCAGGGTTCCGGTACGACATCAAATACCTCGTCATCGAAGACGAGGTGATCGTCGTGGCCTACGCGCACGAGCGACGCACACCCAACTATTGGTCCGAGCGGCTCTGACTGGTGAGCGAAAGGGAGACCATCCACGGCGTGCCCATCACCGACGCGCAGATTGCGGCGTGGGCGATCGAGGGCTGCGGCTGGGTACGACGTCGAGGAGCTGAAGCGACGCGGGCGCGGGCGACCGGGGCCGAACTCCTCGGCAGAGGCGGATCAATAGGAACCGGGAGCCGGTCGCTCCTATCCACAGACCCGAAGCTGCCCTCCACAGTTGCCGGAGTTCGGCGCAGGATGCATCATGCGCAGCGCGGCGTAACGCCGCGCACCGATGCAAAGACCACGGGAGCCAGCATGGGCAGCATCCACTCCTACACGGCAGCCTCGGGCAAGCGCGTCTACCGGATCAGCTATCGAAAGCCTGACGGGAGCCAGGCCACGCTGCGCGGGTTCCGGACGAAGTTCGACGCGGAGATTCGTCTGGCCGAGGTGGAGATCTCGAAGAACCGTGGGACGTTCGTCGATCCATCCGACGCGCGCATCCTCGTCGGCGACCTGGGTGAGGACTGGGTCGCATCGCGTCGGGCGGATCTCAAGCCGTCGACCTTCCGTACGGTCGAGTCTGCGTGGCGCATTCACGTCCGTCCGAAGTGGGGCGCCCGGGCGGTGGGCGGGATCCGCCACTCCGAGATCCAGATGTGGATCGCCGGGCTCTCGACCACCCACAGCGCAACCTCGGTGCGTCGCGTCCACGAGATCCTCTCCGGCATCCTCGAGGTGGCTGTAAGAGACCGCCGGATCTCCGCCAACCCCGCTCGCGGAGTCAAGCTCCCGCGCAAGAAGTCGAAGCCCCGCGCCTACCTCAGCCATGAACAGGTCGCCCAACTCGCCGCCGGGGCCGCTCGCCCCGAACTCATCGTCTTCCTCGCCTATACCGGTCTGCGCTGGGGCGAGGCGACCGGGCTGCGGGTGAAGCACGTCGACGTCAAGCGCCGCCGCGTGAGTGTCGAGGAGAATGCGGTCGAGGTCGGCAGCTGCATCGAGGTCGGCACGCCGAAGACCCATGAGAAGCGCCAGGTCCCGTATCCCGCTTTCTTCGCCGAAACTATGCAGCGTCTCGTCGCCGGCAAGGGGCGGGAAGCCCTCGTCTTCGGTGAAGGACGAATCCACGTCCGCCGGCCGAAGGCGACGACCGGATGGTTCAACAGCGCGGTCTGCCGCGCGCAGGAGACGTCAGCCGCCGCCATCGAGGCTGCAGTGGATGCGGGGGAGGAACCGCCACGCCCATTCCCGCGGGTCACGCCGCATGACTTGCGGCACACCGCCGCGTCGCTCGCGATCTCTGCCGGCGCCAATGTGAAGGCCGTGCAGCGGATGCTGGGCCACGCCTCCGCCGCGATGACGCTCGACACCTACGCCGACTTGTTCGACGACGATCTCGACGCTGTCTCGGCGGCCTTGGACGAAGCGGCGGGCGCCTCAGGTGTTGTCGATCTGTTGCGAGGTGACGGGCATTAGGAAGTCGAGCGAGGAGGTTGCTCCGATGCACTCACTCGCGAAGGCGGTCATGGGTCGTGTCGGAAACACCTACCCGTCGAAAGCTTGTGGCTCGTTGTACTGGGTGTGCGGGCCGAGTGCCTCTACGAGCGCTTCCGGGCATTCGATCCGTTCCTGGATGCGCCTAAGGTCCCCGATGGTGTCGGCGATGAAGCCGACCTCCATGCTGTAGCACGTGTAGACCGAGGTGGGTCGAAGGTCGAGCCAGTCTCGCTGGCCGTCATCGCCGGACGCAAGGCCGGAGTGGAAGAGCAGATTGAACGTCAGCGTCTCATCGGCGGAGTCATCAGATACCTCTTCCGTCGCGTCGAAGTACACCACCCCGGGTTCCGTCGGGTCCAGGTCAGCTGGGGCGTCACCGCCATCCCAATGCACAGCCACGTCAGCGAGTTCATCGATGAACCGTTGCGGGTTCCACCCTTGGTAGCCCGCGTTCCGGATGTTGTAAACGATTCCTTCCTGACCGTCGAGCTGTCGCCACAGCTGCGAGTCCATCGGCACCGGCGCGCACCCGGCGGCCACAACCGCCATGGGTGTAGCGATGCCCACGGCAAGAACGAGGCGAAGACCTCGACCCATCAATCGCGCTCCCTTTCACGGCCACGCGCCCGCTCAACTACGGCGTAGAGTGCCAAGCTCTTTCCCTTCCTCGTCGAGGAGCACCAGCTCGTCTCCGCGTACCTGGGCGGAACGGGCGAGAGCCAGCCACTGGTCATGTTCCTCGAGACACATCACGAGGGTCGTGTGGACCTCTTCGAATGTTGCGGTACCGTCGCCCTCGTCCTGCCAGCGGCCACCGAACCCGTTGCAGCCGTCATAGCCACCGAACTGCCCGCCGACACGCAGCTCGACATGCGGCTCGCGGTCATCGCTGCTACCCCACCTGCCCGCCGCATCCCCCGGAGGTGCGCAGGCGGTGAGCGCGAGCACGCTGGCTACGACAAGTGCAGCGACGGCGCGGCGGGGCAAACTCGAAGGCCTGGCTGCGGGCACACGCCCATCATGATTCATTCACGGAGCCGTGTGAACTCGGCGAACCGAAATCGATCGACTACGGGATTGCGAAGACCTAGGGCGCGGACGGCAAGTGGATCAGCTTGTCGTCACCGTCGGCGAGCTCGGTGAAGCCGAGACCACGCCCCCGGAGGTAGTCGGCTGCTGCGCGCGCCGCGTCGGAACCAGCGTGGGGAACAACTCGCGTGCTGGTCAGGTTCAAGGTCTGCGCAGGCATGTCAGTCCGGTAGCCAGGAGGATGGGTCGACACTTCATCCATCAGGTGGATGCCGCGTAGATCTGTCGAGGTGAGACAGGCGCCTGCCGAGTAGCCGGCGTAGTCGAGGTGCGGAGAGCGGGCGAGCGCATCCCCCAGTCGTGCTTCTGTCGCCGCTCGCGCGAGCACGAACGCGTTTCCCCCTACTACCCAGAGCAGATCGGCGGACGCGAGACGCTTCCTCAGCGAACTCTCTTCGCCGTCCCAATAGTCCCGGAGGTCGAGTTCCTCGCTGCGATACCCGAGTCGAGCCAGGTCGTCGACCTCCCGATCCCAGCTCAGCAGGCGCTCTTGGTACTCGTCCAGCGCATTCATCACGATGAGGGCGCGACCGTCGACACGTCGCAGAGCTTCCGCGCGCGGCCCGAATCGGTAGGCGCTGAGATAGATCCGCACGCGCTAACGCTAGCGATTCGCTGATCCCGCAAACACCTGGAAACGATGGTTGTCGGGACGGTTCTGGCCCGACCGTCGAGGGCGACTCCCGTCGTCGCGACGGTCAGCGGTCGAGGCGCTCACGGCTCCGACAGGTCGGCAACTTCAGACATCACACGAGCCTCATAGACAGCGAACTGCGCCCCATGGCTGGCGGAGAAAGCTCCGCGGGTGTTGTCAAATTGTTGTCACGCGGCCATTTTGGCTAGGTTCCGAGATCCGGGATCCCAGTCGGGAGTAGAGAGCGAGGGTGTTCAAACACGGTGGGCCCCGTGGGGCTCGAACCCACGACCCGCGGATTAAAAGTCCGATGCTCTACCGACTGAGCTAGAGGCCCGCGGCATCCAGCCTACCGGCCCGGCGCCGAGCAAAACTCAGGAGGAATCGACGTCCGGGGCCGTTATGGATCGAGTGGTGCGCGGTTCTCCTGAATTTTGCACGGCCAGCGCGTCCCTCTCCCGCTGCAGGCAATCCGCGGGGCGTTCGGCAGCGAACAAGCGACAGCGCAAGAGCAGCCGAATGTGGGGGGAGTGAGGCATGCTGGTGCACATGGTCATCGACGGCGCGGACGTCCCGGAGGACGCTGGCCACACCGTCGACCACGTCGCCGACCTGCTGGTGCGCATCGCCGCCCGCGACCAGGCCGCCTTCGCCGAACTGTACGACATGCTGTCGGCCCGCGTGTTCGGTCTCATCCTGCGTGTGCTGGTGAACCGCTCCCACAGCGAAGAGGTGCTGCAGGAGGTCTTCCTCGAGGTGTGGCAATCCGCCGCCAAGTTCGCTCCGAACAAAGGTCAGGGGAGATCATGGTTGCTGACGATCGCACATCGACGAGCCGTTGACCGCGTGCGGTCCGCGCAGGCGAGCAGCGATCGTGACGTGCGTGCGGGTTTCCGCGATCTGGAGGCGCCGCGCGACGACGTTGCCGAGAGCGTCGAGATGCGGATCGAGGGCCAGCGGGTTGTCGGCGCCCTCGCCACCCTGCCGGAGGCGCAACGCGAGGCGCTCACGCTCGCATACTTCGGCGGATACAGCCAGAGTGAGATCGCGGCGCTCGTCGGAGCACCGCTGGGAACGATCAAGACCAGGATGCGCGACGGGCTGTCGCGGCTCCGCACCGAGATGGGGGTGAGCGCATGAACGAGAAAGACTTCGCCGAACTGTCGGCCGCGGCCGCCCTCGGTGCGCTGGCGCCCGACGAGCAGCGAGCCTTCGAGGCCGAACTCGCGCTGTATCCCGAGCGCGAGGCGATCCTCCGCGACGACCTGGATGCTGCATCCCGGCTCGCCGCGCTGGCGCCCCCGGTCGCGCCTCCGCCCGCCATCCGTGACGCGTTGCTCGCCCGCATTGCGGCCGAGTCGGTGGTGGGGGATGAACCCGACTCCCCTCGAACGGCCGGTAGGGATTCCGGTGACGGTCCCGAGGCCCGCTCAACGGCCGCGGCCGATCCTGCAGCCGGTCCCGCACAGCCGGGAGCCGGCGCGTCCTTCCCCTCGGCCAATGGGGCGTTGCGCGGTCCGCGTCGCTGGTTCGTCCTCGCCGCATCCGTCGTTCTGCTTCTGGCCGTGGGATTCGGCGCGGTCACCATCGGTCAGCAGCTGAACCCCTCGCCCGCGGTCATGGCGCTGCGGGAGATCCAGCAGGCTCCGGATGCGTCGTCGGCGAGCATCGAGATGGACGGTGTCGAGGCGACCGCGCACTGGTCGGGCGAGCTCGGCCAGGCGGTGCTGGTGTCGGATGGGCTCCCGGAACTCGCCGACGATGAGACGTTCGAGCTGTGGTTCGTGCGCGAGGACGGGGCGATCCCGGCGGGTACGTTCGCCGCGGACGGGGGAGAGGCCACCGCGCTCCTCACCGCCGAGATGCAGGCGGGCGATGTGATCGCCGTGACCGTCGAGCCGGCCGGCGGCTCGCCAACCGGGGCGCCGTCCGGGGATCCGCTGATCGCCATCCCCACCGCTTGAGCTTGAGCGCTCGCGGGGCTCTCCGTGACGCCCGCGGGTAGCCTGGAATCATGAGCGATCAGCCCCGCGACTTTCACAAGCCGGTGCGCCGACCCGCTGAGCTGTTCGACCGGCTCTTCGCGGCCGCGGACCCCGCCGAGGTCTCGCGCGTCGCGCACAGCACGGCGCAGGCGTTGCTCTCGCGAGTGCGCGAGGACCCCTCGGCCGACGTTGTCTCGCGCCTCGTGACCTTCACCGACGAGCACGGGATCGACGACATCGCAGAGCTGTGGTCGCGCTCGCCGGCTCGCTCCCTCCCGGGTGCGCTGTGGCGCCTGTACCTGCTGCAGCTGATGATCCACGACGATCCGCAGACCGCGGCGCTGCTGTACGAGCGGGGGCGCAGCGAGATCCTCTCCGTCGACCCGGTGGTCGCCGGCGCGCCGACGCCAGCCAGCCCGGACGAGCTGGTGGCCCTCATCGACATGATCCTGCGCGGGCTTTTCGAGGGCGACTTCGCCGTCGCGCTCGAGCGGGCCGCGGCGTTCTGCCGCGTGCAGGCGTCGGGGGCGACGCACCTGGCCGACGACTACGAGCTGACCGAATCCGACCGGGCATCTGCCCTGACGACTCGCGCGCTCCGGCTGTCGACCTACGCGTCCGATCTCGCGGCGTGCGCCGTCCTGTGGCGACGCGAATCGCTGGCCTGACGCACCCGCTGGCCTCACGCATCCGCTGGCTGCGCCGCATCCGCTCGTTCGCGAGAAACGACGATCGGGCTGAGAAACGGTGCGACGCGTCGTTTCTCGTCCGGATCGTCGTTTCTCGCGGATCGCGCGGTAAGCGCGCCGGAAAAAGTAAGTGCCGGGCCGCAGAACGCCTCTCGGCGCGAGGCCGCTCTCGGCGGCAAAAGATGGAGCCCGGGGTTACTGCGGCCCGGCTGTAAGAGTCTAACGTCATCGTGCGCGCGTTATTCCACCCGCTTAGGCTCAGAGCATGGCATGGCGTTACGCACTCGTGATCGATCCCGCCGCCGCGGGCGACCCGCGCACCGACTTCTCCGACACCTTCACCGAGATCGACCCGGCAGCTCCCGCCCTGAGCGTGGGGGAGTTGTCGACCCAGCGCGGTGACGGCATCTTCGAGTCGATCGGCGTCGTGGACAAGCATCCGCAGGAGGTGGAGGCGCACCTCGAGCGCCTGGCGTACTCCGCCGGACTCTGCGACCTGCCCGCCCCGCACACCGAGCAGTGGCGCCAGGCGATCGCCCGGGTGGCGGATGCTGCGGAACCGGGCGAGAGCGTCATCAAGCTCATCCTCAGCCGGGGTGTGGAGCACGGTCCGGCGCCGACGGCCTGGGTGACGCTCGCCCCTGCGCCGGACAGCACTTCGGCCCGCGAGGATGGCGTCCGGGTCGTGACCCTCGACCGCGGCCTCGACAGCGGCGCGCCCGGGCGGGCGCCGTGGCTGCTCCTCGGCGCGAAGACCCTGTCGTACGCGGTGAACATGGCGGCGATCCGCGAGGCCCGCCGCCGCGGGGCGGATGACGCGATCTTCGTCACGAGCGACGGCCTGGTGCTGGAAGGCCCCACCTCGTCGGTGCTGTTGCGCTTCGGCGACCGATTCGTGACGCCCGAGCCCGGCGCGGGAATCCTCCACGGCACGACCCAGGTGAGCCTGTTCGACTACCTGACCGACCACGGTTACGAGGTGGCGTACGAGCCGGTCCCCGTCGAGGCGCTCGGGCAGGTGGATGCGGCGTGGCTGGTCTCCAGCATCCGCCTCGCCGCCCCGATCACCGCCGTCGACGCCCGGTCACTCCCGAGCGATCGGGTCTTCACCGCCTCGCTGAACCGCTACCTGCTCTCCCCGCGCGACTGAGGCGCCGGCGCGCGGCTCAGCCGAAGCGGCCGGAGACGTAGTCCTCGGTCGCCTGCACCGACGGGGTGGTGAAGATCGTCGAGGTGTCGTCGTACTCGATGAGCTTGCCGGGCTTGCCGGTGCCGGCGATGTTGAAGAACGCCGTCCGGTCCGACACGCGCGAGGCCTGCTGCATGTTGTGGGTCACGATCACGACCGTGTACTCGTTCTTCAGCTCCGCGATGAGTTCCTCGATCGCGTAGGTCGAGATCGGGTCGAGGGCCGAGCACGGCTCATCCATGAGGATGACCTGCGGCGAGACGGCGATGGCGCGCGCGATGCACAGGCGCTGCTGCTGCCCACCGGACAGGCCGGAGCCCGGTCGGTCGAGGCGGTCCTTGACCTCTTTCCACAGGTTCGCGCCCTGCAGGGAACGCTCGACGAGGTCGTCGGCGTCCGACTTCGAGATGCGCCGGTTGTTGAGCTTCACGCCGGCCAGGACGTTCTCGCGGATCGACATGGTGGGGAACGGGTTGGGGCGCTGGAAGACCATGCCCACCTGACGGCGGACGAGTACCGGGTCGACGTTCGGCGCGTACAGGTCGTCACCGTCGAGGAGTACCGAGCCCTCGACGCGCGCGCCGGGGATGACCTCGTGCATGCGGTTGAGGGTTCGCAGGAACGTGGACTTGCCGCAGCCGGACGGTCCGATGAACGCGGTGACGCTGCGCGGTTCGATGTTGAGAGCGACCCCTTCCACGGCCAGGAAGTCGCCGTAGTAGACGTTCAGATCGCTGACTTCGATGCTCTTGGACACTTCTGTCTTCTTCCGATTTTTCGAGGTCGGCCGCGTTCAGCGGCCGGACTTGGGTGCGAACAGTCGCGCGATGAGGCGCGCGGTGAGGTTCAGCAGCATGACGATGACGATGAGGGTGAGCGCAGCCGCCCAGGCGCGACCGATGTAGGCCTCGGCCGGGATTCCCTGGTTCATGTACTGCGTGTAGGTGAAGACCGGCAGGGTCTGCATGCGGCCGTCGAACAGGTCGTAGTTCATCGAGGAGGTGAAGCCTGCGGTGATGAGCAGCGGAGCGGTCTCGCCGATGACGCGCGAGATCGACAGCATGATCCCCGTGGTGATCCCGGCGATGGCGGTGGGGAGCACGACCTTGGCGATCGTGAGCCACTTGGGTACCCCGAGCGCGTAGGCGGCTTCGCGCAGCTCATTCGGGACGAGCCGCAGCATCTCCTCGGTCGAGCGGACGACCACAGGGATCATCAGCACGGCCAGAGCCACCGAACCGATGATGCCCAGGCGCACTCCCGGGCCGAGGAACAGCGCGAACAGGGCGTAGGCGAACAGGCCGGCGACGATCGACGGGATGCCAGTCATGACGTCGACGAGGAACGTGATGCCGCGGGCGAGGCGGTTGTCCTGGCCGTATTCGATGAGGTAGATCGCCGTGAACAGGCCGATGGGAATCGAGATGATGGATGCGGCGAGCGTGATCACGAGCGTGCCGACGATGGCGTGCAGGGCGCCGCCGCCCTCGCCGACGACGTTGCGCATCGACGAGGAGAAGAACTCGCCGCTCCAGTGGGGCGCCCCCAGGGTGACCACCGTGAACGCGACCGAGATGAGCGGAACCATGGCGATCGCGAACGCGACCGTGACGACGCCGGTGACGAGACGGTCCACGGCCTTGCGGTTGCCCTCGACGATGGCCGAGATCGTGAAGATGAGCGCGAGGTAGAGGACCGCGCCGACGACCGCCCACCCGGCGAGGTTGAACCCCGTCTCGGAGGAGACCGCCATGACGGCGAAGACGGCGGCGGATGCGGCGAACGCTCCGACCAGCAGGGCCCAGGGAGCCCAGCGGGCGAGGCGCCCGTTCGTCAGGCGCACGCTGACCGAAGCCGGCTGTACCGGGGGAGGAGCCAGGGTGGTGGTCATGTCAGTTGGCCCCCGAGAATTCCTTGCGCCGACTCACGATGTAGCGCGCGAGGGCGTTGACCGCGAAGGTCACGACGAACAGGATGAGGCCGGTCGCGATGAGCACGTTGATGTTGAGGCCGTAGGCCTCCGGGAAGCTCAGTGCGATGTTGGCCGCGATGGTGTTGGGGTTGTCGGGGGTCAGCAGCTTGAAGGTGACCCCGCCGGAGACCGACAGCACCATGGCGACGGCCATCGTCTCGCCGAGCGCTCGGCCGAGACCCAGCATGGCGGCCGACACGATGCCGCTGCGGGCGAAGGGGAACACGGCCATGCGGATCATCTCCCAGCGCGTGGAACCCAGGGCGAGCGCGGCCTCCTCGTGGAGGACGGGGGTCTGCAGGAAGATCTCCCGGCAGATGGCCGTGATGATCGGGGTGACCATGACGGCGAGGACGATCGCGGCGGTGAAGATGGTGCGGCCGGTGCTGGAGACCGGCCCCGCGAACAGGGGGATCCAGCCGGCGCTGTCGACCAGCCAGGTGTAGATCGGCTGGACCGCCGGCGCGAGCACCCCGATTCCCCACAGGCCGAAGACGACGGATGGCACGGCGGCGAGGAGGTCGACGACGTAACCCAGCGCCTGGGCGAGGCGGCGCGGCGCGTAGTGCGAGATGAAGAGGGCGACGCCCAGCGACAGCGGCACCGCCATGACGAGGGCCAGGGCAGCAGCCCAGACTGTGCCGAACACCAGAGGGCCGACGTAGGACCAGAAGTTGGACGGGAGGATCGACGCATCCTCGTTGCCGGCGAACAGGGCGGGCAGCGACTGCACGACCAGGAAGATCGCCACCGCGGCCAGCGTGACGAGGATCATGGCGCCGGCGAACAGCGCCGTCCGCGAGAACCAGCGATCGCCGCGGCGCTGTGGCGGCCGCGGGGGCGCGGTCCGGGTGACCTCGGGTGTGGTGGTCATGGCTTCGATTCTGTGAAAGGGAGTCGATGTCCAGACGGATGCCCGGCCCGGCGGAAAGCCGAACCGGGCATCCTCGGCGACCTTACTTGATCGCCTCGATGGCGGTGTTCACCTGCTCGCGCAGGGTGTCCGAGATGGGGGCGCTGCCCGCGGCCTCGGCGGCGGCGTCCTGACCCTCGGGGCTCGCGACGAACGTGAACAGGCCCTTGACCAGTTCGGCGGTGGCGTCGTCCTCGTAGTCGGCGCACCCGATCATGTAGCTGACCAGGACGATCGGGTAGACGCCGGCCGCGGTCGTGGTGCGGTCCAGAGCGATCGCGATGTCGGTGGGTGCGCGCCCCTCCTCCTCGGGCGACGCGTCCACGATGGCCGCGGCGGCCTCGGGGGAGTACTCCACGAACTCGTCGCCCACCTGGATGGCGACGGTTCCGAGGTCGGCGGCACGGGAGGCGTCGGCGTAGCCGATGGTGCCCTGACCGCCCTCGACGGCCGAGATGACGCCTGAGGTGCCCTGAGCGGCCTCGCCGCCCTCGAGCGGCCAGACGCCGTCCGGCTCGCTGGTCCAGACATCCGGAGCGGCCTGGAAGAGGTAGTCGGTGAAGTTCTCGGTGGTGCCCGAGTCGTCCGAGCGGTGCACGGGGGTGATGGCCGTCGCCGGCAGCTCGACGCCGTCGTTCAGGGCGGCGATCGCGGCGTCATCCCACGTGGTGATCGTCCCGGCGAACATTCCGGCGAGGGTCGCGGCATCCAGGTTCAGCGTGTCCACGCCCTCGAGGTTGAACACCACGGCGATGGGGGAGATGTACGTGGGCAGCTCGACGATGTCGGAGCCCTCCACACATGCGTCGAACGGTCCTTCCTCGATCTCCTCCGCCGTGAACGCGCGGTCGGAGCCGGCGAACTGGAAGGCGCCCGCCTGGAACGACTCGCGGCCGGTACCCGAACCGGCCGGGTCGTAGTCGATCGTGAGGTCGGGGTTCATGCCCTGCAGCTCGGCGCTCCAAGTCTGGACGGCCACTTCCTGCGACGACGCGCCACCGCCGACGAGGTTCCCGGAGAGGCTGCCGCTATCGGCAGCGGTGGTCTCCCCATTGCCGCCTCCTTCGTTCGCGGCACACCCGGCGAGGGCGAGGGCCGCGATGGCGGCGACAGCGCCCAGCTGGGCGAAACGAGTGATCTTCACTATGTGGATCCTTCGGGAGTAGGGATTGTGTGAAAAACCCGGTGCAGGGCTCGCCACGAAGGTAGACACGGCCCCTTAATCGATGGCGCAGCGCAGGTGAACGGGAGGTGAACGGCACTCGGCTGTCGCGCGTCGCGACCGTGTGCCGCCCTCCGACCCGGCCCGCCTCCTACAGTGGGACCATGGCGAAGCGATCACCCGCGGAAACCCGTGCGCTGGAGGCGCTTGCGGATGCTGCGGACGCCGCCCGTGCGGCGCGCAAGGCCTCGAAGCGGCTCAGCGACAAGCCGGCGCGGGCGCTGCGTCGTCGGGCCGCGGAGGTCGCGCAGTGGGCAGCGGCGGCTCACGATGTGGCGGAGCATCCGAAGCAGGTCAGAAGGGCCGCGGAGAAGGCGGCCGCTGATCTCCGACGGGCGACGCACGAGGAGCTGCGTGCGCACACGGCGCGCGAGCAGGCGCGGGCCGCCCTCACGCAGCAGCGTGTGCGGGCCGCGATGACCGACTCGCTACCCGTCGTCGCGACGGTCCCCGCGGCCCGGGGCGCCGGCCTGCCGGCTCTCGTCCGCCCGGAAGCTGCGCGGCGACCTCAGACCTTCGGCTCGTGGGTTTCGATGGCCACGATGCCCGAGCCCGGATGGTCGACGGACAAGTGGGCGACGGAGAATCCGCCCGTCTCCAACGACGACGCGCTCCCGAGGTAAGACCCCGCCAGGGTGCCGGTGGCCAGCGCCAGCTCACTGAGGATGTCGGGGAGCACCGGCCCGTGACTGCACAGAACGGCGGCCCGGCGCGCGCGCACCCGCTCACCCACGACCATCCGCACATCGGCGGTGCCGTCCTCCCACGCATCCTGGCTGATCAGGGGACTCTGCTCGATGCGCCGCCCCACCGCCGCCGCCAGGGGGGCGACGGTCTTCATGCACCGCTCGGCGGGGCTGGAGATGATCTTGGGGGCCCCGAACGCCTGCAGGGGGCCGACGATGGCGTCGGCTTGTCGGCGGCCGCGAGCGGTGAGCGGACGTGAGGCGTCCGGACCCTTCCACTCGCTCCGCGCCTTCGCCTTGCCGTGGCGGAGGATCACGAGAGGAAAGGTGCGGGTCACCCCCTGGTCTACGAGTGCCTGATACGCGTCGAGGATCTCGATGTCGACCGGGTAGCTCAGTCGCTCCCGCGCCTTCTTGACGCTCGTCCACTCGAGTGCGGCGATCTCGCGGTTGGGGACGAACGACGATTCCCGCACCGCCGCATCCGTCGCCTCGGTCGCCCAGTAATGCACGATCTTCTCGCGCGAGTTGGGCAGGCGGTATCGGGAGACGCCGATCGGAACGCCGAGGCTCACCCGGATTCCGGTCTCCTCGCGGATTTCCCGCACGGCGGTCTCGGCGAGCATCTCACCGGGGTCGACCTTGCCCTTGGGAAGCGTGATGTCGCGGTATTTGGTGCGGTGGATGAGGAGAACGACGGGTTTCCCGTCGACCAGGCGCCACACCACGCCGCCGGCGGCGTGGACGGCGCTCTCCGTCATCGCACCGTCCGCGCCCGGCGACGGCGCTGCACCGAAGCCATGGTCTTCTCCTGCAGATCCACCAGCGGCTTGCCGTCTTCGCCGCTGCTGCGACGGGTCCATTCGCCGTCGGAGCCCAGATGCCACGAACTCGTGCCGGAGCTCATCGCCAGCTCGAACAGGTCGGTGAGTTCGACGACCTGCTCCGGCGCGGTCACGCGCACGAGCGCTTCGACGCGGCGGTCGAGGTTCCGGTGCATCATGTCGGCGCTGCCGATGTACACCTGTGGCTCTCCGCCGTTCTCGAACGTGAAGATGCGGGAGTGCTCGAGATAGCGACCGAGGATGGATCGCACCGTGATGTTGTCGCTGAGCCCGGGGACTCCCGGCTTGAGGGAGCAGATGCCACGGACCCACACGTCCACCGGCACACCCGCCTGGCTCGCGCGATACAGGGCGTCGATGATCTGCTCGTCGACCATCGAGTTGACCTTGATGCGGACGCGGGCCGGTTTTCCGGCAAGGGCGTTGCGCCGCTCCTTGTCGATGAGGCGGATGAGGCCCTTCCGCAGGTGGAGCGGAGCGACGAGGAGCCGCTTGAACTTCTTCTCGATCGCGTAGCCGCTGAGCTCGTTGAAGAGCCGGGTGAGGTCGCGCCCGACCTCGTTGTCGACCGTGAACAGCCCGAAATCCTCGTAGATGCGACTGGTCTTCGGGTTGTAGTTTCCGGTGCCGACATGGCTGTAATGCCGCAGGACGCCGTCTTCCTCACGGATGACGAGCGCGAGCTTGCAGTGCGTCTTGAGTCCGACGAGGCCGTACACGACGTGCACGCCGGCCTTCTCGAGCTTGCGCGCCCACACGATGTTCGCCGCCTCGTCGAAGCGGGCCTTCACCTCCACGAGCGCGAGCACCTGCTTGCCCGACTCGGCCGCGTCGATGAGCGCCTGCACGATCGGGCTGTCACCGGATGTGCGGTACAGCGTCTGCTTGATGGCGAGGACGTGCGGATCTTTGGCGGCCTGCTCGAGGAACGCCTGCACACTCGTGGTGAACGACTCGTACGGGTGGTGCACCAGCACGTCGGCCCGGCGGATGGCCGCGAAGAGGTCGGCGCGCCGGTTCTGCTCCGGCGGCTGGAAGGGCACAGCGGTCTTGGGAACGTGCGGCGGATACCGGAGGTCGGGCCGGTCGATACGCGACAGGTCGAACAATCCGCGGAGGTCGAGTTGGCCGGGAAGGCGGTACACCTCCTGCTCGGTGATGTCGAGCTCGCTCAAGAGCAGGTCGAGGGTGACCTCATCCATGTCGTCGGTGATCTCGAGCCGGATGGGCGGCCCGAAGCGCCGGCGCAGCAGTTCGGCTTCGAGGGCTTGGATGAGGTTCTCGGTCTCGTCCTCCTCGATCGTCATGTCCTCGTTGCGGGTGAGGCGGAACGCGTGGTGATCCAGCACCTCCATCCCCGGGAACAGGTCGCCGAGGTGGTTGGCGATGAGATCTTCCAGCGGCAGGTACCGCGCCTTGCCGCGCTCGCTCGGGATCTGCACGAGCCGCGGAAGCATCGGCGGTACCTTCAGGCGCGCGAACTCCTGGCGGCCCGAGCGGGCGTTACGTACGCGGATGGCGAGGTTGAGCGACAGCCCGGAGATGTACGGGAACGGGTGCGCCGGGTCCACCGCCAGCGGCATGAGCACGGGGAACACCTGGGCCTGGAAATACTCCGACAGCCGCTCCCGCTCGTGGTCGTCCAACTCGTCCCACGTGACGACCTCGATGCCCGCTTCGGCCAGGGTGGGCCGGACGTGTTCGGTCCACGCCGCCGCATGGCGCAGCTGGAGCCGATGCGCCTCGCCGGAGATATCGGTGAGCACGTCCAGCGGCGCGCGACCGACGTTGGTGGGAACGGCAAGGCCCGTGACGATGCGGCGCTTCAGTCCGGCGACGCGCACCATGAAGAACTCGTCCAGGTTGCTGGCGAAGATGGCGAGGAAGTTTGCCCGTTCCAGAGCCGGCAGCCGGTCATCCTCCGCCAGCTCGAGCACGCGGCGGTTGAAGGCCAGCCAGCTCAGCTCGCGGTCCAGGTAGCGATTCTCGGGAAGCTGCGCGTCGACTGCTTCGACTGCCTCATCGAAATCGTCGTCGTCGGCGTCGCCGAGTCCGGCGTCCAGCACGTCGCGTTCGATCATCCCTTCATCATTGCAGGGGAACAGAAATCCGGCGCCAATGGATCTCGTCGCGTTCGCGTCCCGAGCTCAGGATGCAGAGGGTGAAGGCGTCGGCAGCTGGTCGTCCTCGTAGACGTTGAAGCGGTAGCCGACGTTGCGGACCGTGCCGATGAGCTGCTCGAGGTCGCCGAGCTTGGCGCGCAGGCGGCGGACATGCACGTCGACGGTGCGCGTACCGCCGAAGTAGTCGTAGCCCCACACCTCGCTGAGAAGCTGTTCCCGCGTGAACACCCGGGAGGGGTGCGTGGCGAAGAAGTGGAGCAGCTGGAACTCCTTGTAGGTGAGGTCGAGCGGCTTGCCGTGGACCTTCGCGGAGTACGAGGACTCGTCGATCGTGATTCCGGAGGTCTGGATGCGGGTGGACACCTGCTCCTTCGACATTCGGCCGATGGCGAGACGCACGCGGGCGTCGACCTCGGCCGGTCCGGCGGTGACGAGGATGACGTCATCCACCCCCCAGTCGGTGGACACGGCCGTGAGGCCGCCCTCCGTGACGACGAGGAGCAGCGGGGCGTCGAGCCCGGTCGTGTTGAGGATCTTGCACAGCGACTTCGCCCCGACGAGGTCGATGCGCGCGTCGACGAATATGACGTCGGCGCTGGGTGCGTTGACGAGCTGAGCGGGTTCGGCGGGGATCTGGCGTACCCGGTGGCTGAGCAGTTCGAGCGCGGGCAGAACGGCGCCTCCACCGTTCGCGGAACTCAGAACGAGAAGCTGTGCCAACACCGACCTCCCCCCGATGCGGCGGGCCGCATCACCCCCATATCTTAGGGTGAGTCGGGGCTCCTCCCACGCGCTGCGTGCGCGGCGGCTCGAGCTGAGCGAGAATGGCCGGTATGACCGTTCCGGAGCTCGCGCCGCGCCGCACCGTCTGGGGGGTGCTGGCGGTATGGCTGGTGGCTGCTCTCGCGGGCATCGGAATCGGGATCTTCGTCCCCGAGGGCTGGCGTGCGGCGTGGCTGACGGTGAGCCTCGGGGCGTGCATCGTGCTGTCGTTCGCGGTCCAGTTGGCGTACGGCCGTTCGCAGGAGTTCGTGGTGCGCGTCGCCGCGAGCGCCTTGGGCGCCCTCCTCGTCCTTGCCGTCATCAGCGCCGGTTTCGGTCTCGCCGCTGTCGTTCCCGGGTAGCCGCCCGCATCCCGCCCCGCTCCTCGGCCTCCCGGGCCCTGAGCGAGGAGCGGAGCGACGAGACGAAGGGTCGTCCCGTGTGTAGTGCGTGGGGCGCTTCGTCTCGCTGCGCTCGCTCAGCGTCCGGGGCCCGGATGCGCCGCTTCTCCGGGGGTGTGGCGCCCGGGCCCTGAGCGAGGAGCGGAGCGACGAGACGAAGGGTCCCCCGGGTGTGGCGCGTGGGACGCTTCGTCTCGCTGCGCTCGCTCAGCGTCCGGGCCGGGATGCCCGCTCCTCGGCGGCTCGCTTTCTCCCGGGCCCTGAGCGAGGAGCGGAGCGACGAGACGAAGGGTCGTCCCGTGTTGTGCGTGGGGCGCTTCGTCTCGCTGCGCTCGCTCAGCGTCCGGGGTCCTCCGGGGTGCGCCGCTCCTCGGCGGCTCGGCCCCCCCGGGCCCTGAGCGAGGAGCGTAGCGACGAGACGAAGGGTCCCCCGGGTGTGGCTCGTGGGGCGCTTCGTCTCGCTGCGCTCGCTCAGCGTCCGGGGTCATCCGGGGGTGCGGCCCCCGGACCCTGAGCGAGGAGCGTAGCGACGAGACGAAGGGTCGTCCCCGCGCGCGTGGGGCGCTTCGTCTCGCTGCGCTCGCTCAGCGTCCGGGGTCGGGATGCCCCGCGTCCGGAACCCGGGGCGAGGACGCGACGGCACCGCCCGGCGCGGGGGAGGGGTGGGATAAAGTAGCGCTATGGATCTCGTCGCGCTCGAACTGTTCTTCGTAGGGCTGTTGGGCCTCGCCTCGCTTGCGATCGTGTTCGTGTCGGGCGTCGTCGTCAAGAACCTGTACCGCGGCCAGCGCTGACGGCGGCGTCGTGTTCGAGCTGCCGACTGACCTTCCCGCCGACCTTGCGCCACTGTCGTGGCTCGTCGGCGTGTGGGAGGGCACGGGTGTCATCGACTACACGGCGGGCGATTATCACTTCACCGGGGAGTTCTCCCACCGCGTGAGCTTCAGCCACGACGGTGGGCCGTACCTGAACTACTCGGCCAACGCGTGGCTCCTCGGTGGCGACGAGCCGTCGCCCCTCGTCGCCGAGGTGGGGTACTGGCGTCTCAGTCGCCCGGCCACGTCCGCAGATGCCGGCCCCGGCCTGCTGCCGGCTCTCATCGCGGGGCCCGCGCGCACGGTCGATGACGTCGAGAGCCTCCGCAACGATGCCGGCGGCTTCGACATCGAAGTGACGCTCGTCCACGCGGACGGCATCAGCGAGCTCTACCTCGGCCAGGTGCGAGGGCCGAGGATCGACATCGCCACCGACGCGGTCGTGCGTACCGCCGGCGCGAAGGCGTACACCGCTGCCACGCGCATGTACGGCCTCGTCGACAACCACCTTCTGTGGGCGTGGGACATCGCGGCGCTCGGCTCCGAGCTGACGTCGCATGCCTCGGCCCGTCTGGCACGGGCGGACTGATGACCGACTACTCGAACGTTCCGGGCGCCGTCAGCGACGAGCGCGGCCTGCGCCACGTCGGCAATCCGCTCGCCGAGCAGCGTGCCCTCGCCGATGGCCGGGCGCTCGCCCCGCTGGGGGATCGCCGCATCCTCACCGTCGCCGGCGTCGATCGCCTGAGCTGGCTCGACTCGCTGTCGTCGCAAGCGCTGACGCATCTCCCCGCCGGCGTCTCGACCGAGCTGCTGATCCTCGACCCGCAGGGCCATGTCGAACACGCGGCCGCGGTCCTCGATGACGGCGAGACGACGTGGCTGCTGGTGGATGCTGCGGATCGCGAGGGGCTGCTCGCCTGGCTCCTGCGCATGCGGTTCCGCCTCCGGGTGGAGGTGACCGACCGTTCCGATGACCTGGCGGTGGTGGGCGGCACGGCCCGGGCGCTCGACGCCGTCGCCGCCGTGGCGCCCGCGGGCGTTCCCGTGGTCTGGCGCGACCCCTGGCCGAACGTCGCCCCCGGCGGTCACGCGTACGCGGACCTCACCGATCACCCCGGGGCCGATCGCGATTGGGCGGAGGCCGTCGTGGAGCGGGCCGAGCTCGCGCGTCTGATCACCGCGGCCGGATCCGCGCCCGGCAGCATTGCCGGGCTGGATGCTGCGGATGCCCTGCGCATCCACGCCTGGCGTCCTCGCCTCGCGGCAGACGCGGATGAGCGCGTGCTGCCGCACGAGCTGGACTGGCTGCGCACCGCGGTCCACCTGTCCAAGGGCTGCTACCGCGGGCAGGAGACGGTCGCGAAGGTCCACAATCTCGGCCACCCGCCCCGTCGTGTGGTGGCGCTGCAGCTGGACGGCAGCGACAGCGTGCTGCCCGAACGCGGGGATGCTGTGCGCGCCGGTGACGCCGTCGTCGGGGCGATCACCTCCGCGGCGTGGCACTACGAAGACGGCCCGATCGCCCTCGCCCTGATCAAGCGCACCGCGCCGATGGACGTCGACCTCGTGGTCGACACCGCCCAGGGTCCCGTCGCCGCCGCGCAGCAGGTCGTGGTTCCCGCCGACGCCGGGGCGACCGCATCCGTTCCCCGCATCCCGCGCCTGGGGCGCCGCACCGCCGCGAGCTGAACCCCGACGGCGGCGTCACGCGGGTGCGACCGCGTCCCACGGAACGGTCACCTCGCCCAGGCGCCACCGAGCCCGTCCGAGCAGCGGCCATCCCGCCTGGACCAGGGCGTCGAGAGCGGTGCGCCACCGATGCACGGGGCCGAACGGCGCCACGACAGCTGCCCGCTGCCACTCGCTCTCGAGGGCAGCGAGGAAGGCGTGGATGCGCTCGCCGGCGACGTTGCGGTGGATGAGCGCCTTCGGCAGGCGTTCGGCGGCCACGGCGGGAGATTCCAGGCCCGTCAGGCGCAGGGAGATCGTCAGCGTCCGGGGCGCGGCATCCGGGCCGACCTCCACCCACGTGACGATCCTCCCGAGTTCGTCACACGTGCCCTCGACCAGGACGCCATCGGGCGAGAGGCGTGCCGCCATCCGCCCCCACGCCGGCGCGACATCGGCCTCGTCGTATTGGCGGAGGACGTTCATGGCGCGCAGGATCACCGGTCGGCGTCCGCCCGGAAGGGGCACCTCGAATCCGCCGCGCGAGAAAGAAACGTGCTCCCGGGTCTTCGCCGGAGCCCCCCGAAGCTGCTCGCGGGCCCGCTCGACACGCTCGGGATCGATCTCCAACCCGACGACGTCGACATCCGGTCGCACGCGGGCCAGTCGCGCGTGGAGTTCGAGCGTGGTCACGGCGCTCGCGCCGAAACCGAGGTCGACGACGAGGGGATGCTCCGCCCGGCGCAGCGCGGGGTGGCGGGCGATCCAGCGGTCGACGCGTCGGAGCCGATTGGTGCCGGTCGTGCCGCGCGTGACTTGACCCACCACCGACGCACGCATGCGCCCATGATGCCAGCGCTACCCGGGCACGAGCCCCGTATCGGGATCGTCGCTCGATTAGGATGGCGCCATGACCGCGCCCTACACGCTGATCCTCCTCCGTCACGGCCAGAGCGAGTGGAACGAACTCAATCTCTTCACGGGATGGGTCGATGTGCGGCTGACGGCGAAGGGCAAGGCCGAGGCGACCCGCGGTGGCGAGCTCATCGCCGAGTCGGGCCTGACCCCGGATGTGCTGCACACGTCCGTTCTCAGCCGGGCGATCCAGACGGCCGACCTCGCGCTGGACGCGGCGGATCGCCTGTGGATTCCCGTCAAGCGCTCGTGGCGGCTGAACGAGCGCCACTACGGCGCTCTGCAGGGCAAGGACAAGGCGCAGACCCTCGAGGAATTCGGGCCGGAACAGTTCCAGCTGTGGCGTCGCTCGTTCGACGTGCCACCGCCGCCCCTGCCCGCCGACGACGAGTTCAGCCAGGTCGGCGACCCGCGCTACGTCGGGATCGACGGTGAGATTCCGGACACCGAATCGTTGAAGCTCGTGATCGATCGGCTGCTCCCGTACTGGGAGGGGGAGATCGTCCCCGACCTCCGCGCCGGCAAGACCGTGCTCGTCACGGCGCACGGCAACTCCCTGCGCGGCCTGGTGAAGCACCTCGAGGGCATCAGCGACGAGGCGATCGCTGAGCTGAACATCCCCACGGGCATCCCGCTCGTATACCGCCTCAACGAAGACCTCACCCCGCAGGGTCCGGGGGAGTACCTCGACCCGGATGCTGCGGCCGCCGGTGCCGCCGCCGTGGCAGCGCAGGGTAAGAAGGGCTGACGACCTACTCGGCGATCGCCGCCTCCACCGAGAGGTGGTGGTCGGCGGTCCAGTCGCCCGTGGCGAGGTAGACGACCTTCTTCGCGACCGACTCGGCGTGGTCGGCGAAACGCTCGTGGTAACGGCTGGCCAGCGTCGCGTCGACGGTGGCCATGGCCTCGCCCTTCCAGTTGTCGCCGAGGACCTTCTCGAACACGCTGACGTGCAGCTCGTCGATCGAGTCGTCGTCGTTCCGGATCTCCTCCGCCAGGCGCAGGTCTTCGGTGCGCAGGAGCTCGGTGAGCTTGCGAGCCACCGACACGTCGAGCTCCCCCATCCGCTTGAAGGTGCTCTTCAGGCCCTTGGGGATCGCCCGCTCGGGGAAGCGGGAGCGCGCGAGCTGAGCGATGTGCTCGGCCATGTCACCCATCCGTTCGAGCGATGCGCTGACGCGCAGGGCCGTGACGACGATCCGCAGGTCACGGGCGACGGGCTGCTGGCGGGCGAGGATCTCGATCGCCAATTCGTCGAGCGCGACCGCCTTTTCGTCGATGACGCGATCGTTCTCGATGACCTCCTCGGCCAGGGCCACATCGCTCGTCGAGAACGCGCGGGTGGCCCCGTCGATCGCGACCGTGACCAGCTCGGCGATCTCGACGAGACGGTTCTGCACGTCCTGGAGCGACTGATGGAAAACTTCGCGCATCGCAGCAACCTTCCTGATTCGAGGCACGGCACACCCATGCCACGACCTTCGCGATTGTCGTGAGCGAAGGTGAACGGACGGTGCCGTGCGAGTGAATAGTATCCCCCGGCCCGCGGCCCGCTGCGGACGACAGGGTGGGAGAGCCGACGTGCGCACGTACTCTGGGACGCATGGATCGAACGCAGCTGGTGCTGCTGGCCCTCCTCGTCGGAGTGGTCGTCGGCGGCTCCGTCGTCCTCCTCATCGCCTATGCACTCCGCATCCGTGATCGCCAGCGGGAGCAGACATCCTCGGAGGTGCCGGAAGGCGTCGCGGAGGTGCTGAGCGCCATGGATGACCCCGCCTTCGTGTCGGACACATCCTCCACGGTGCTGGCTGCGTCCACCCCCGCCGAGGTGTTCGGCATGCACACGGGCGCGGTCATCCCGGGTGAGGACCTCCGGAGGGTAGCCCGCGCGGCGCGCGAGACCGGGGCTCCCGTCGTGGAGACCCTCCGCCTCCGCCGTGGCGCCGCCCCTGCCGAGCCGCGTCTGGTCGCGGTGCGGGCCACGAGCATCTCTCCCCGGTTGACCCTCGTCGTTCTTCGCGACATCACCGAGCGGGAACGGGTCGAAGAGATGCGCCGCGACTTCGTGGCGAACACCAGCCACGAACTGAAGACACCCGTCGGTGCGGTGAGCCTTCTCGCGGAGGCCGTCGAGTCGGCGGCGGATGACCCGGCCCAGGTGCGGATCTTCGCCGCCCGGTTGACCGCGGAGGCGGCTCGGCTGGGCGCGCTCACCTCCCGCATCATGAGCTTGTCGCGCCTCCAGGCCACGGACGAGCTGAAAGAGATGCGGGATGTGTCGGTGGACGAGGTGGTCACTTCGGCGGTCGAGGCGCACGCCATGCAGGCCGATTCGGCGTCGGTCACCCTGGTGCGTGGCGGAACCCGCGGGTTGTACGTGCGCGGTGACGCGCAGGTGCTCACCGAAGCGGTCGGCAACCTGATCGCCAACGCGGTGGCGTACTCGCCCGCCGGCTCGAGCGTCGGGGTCGGCGTGAAAGATGTCGAGGGGATCGTCGAGATCGCCGTGACCGACCGAGGCATCGGCATCCCCGAGGCCGAGCAGCAGCGGGTGTTCGAACGTTTCTATCGCGCCGACCAGGCCCGCTCGCGCAGCACCGGAGGATCGGGACTGGGACTGGCGATCGTCAAGCATGCCGTGCAGCGGCATGGCGGCGAAGTGCGCCTGTGGTCTCGGCCTGGCCGCGGATCGACGTTCACCATCCGGCTCCCCGTCTCGGCTCCGCCCGAGCACGAGCCCGCACGACCGAAGTCCCGCCGCAAGAGCCGCAAGAGCGCGGCCGCTGCGCCGCGTTCTACACCCGTGAAAGGGGAGCCGACATGACCCGAGTCCTGATCGTCGAGGACGAGCCCGACCTCGCCGACCCGCTGGCCTATCTTCTGCGCCGGGAAGGGTACGAGGTCGAGATCGCCGGTGACGGCGCGGTCGCGCTCGCCGCTTTCCGTGAGCGGGGCGCCGACATCGTCCTTCTCGACCTGATGCTTCCGGGGATGCCGGGCACCGAGGTGTGCCGCCGGCTGCGGGCGAGTTCCAGCGTGCCGATCATCATGCTCACCGCCAAGGACTCGGAGGTGGACATCGTGGTCGGGCTCGAGCTCGGGGCCGATGATTACGTCACGAAGCCGTACTCCTCGCGCGAGCTGCTGGCACGGATGCGGGCGGTCCTGCGCCGATACGCCCAGGCGGAGTCGGCAGACCTGGATGACCGCATCCTCCAGGGAGGGCGGGTGACCCTGGACCTCGACCGGCACACGGTGGCGGTGGACGGCAGCGAGATCAGCATGCCGCTGAAGGAATTCGAGCTGCTCGAAGTGCTCATGCGCAACGCCGGCCGCGTGCTGACGCGTGGGCAGCTCATCGACCGGGTGTGGGGCACGGATTACTTCGGCGACACCAAGACGCTTGACGTGCACATCAAACGCATCCGCTCACGGATCGAGACCCGCCCGAGTGATCCGAGCATGCTGGTCACGGTGCGAGGGCTCGGCTACCGCTTCGAGGCCTGAGGCCTCGCGGCGCTACGCCGGTCAGGTCAGGGGAGCAGCTCGTTGTAGTAGTCCAGCTCGCCGTCCAGCACGGGCACCTGGAACAGGACACCTTCGGCGTCACCGGACTGGAAGTACACCGGAACCGTGGAGCCCGGAGGGCCGTCGACCGCATCGAGGGGCAACGGCTCCGTGTCGTCGGCGGGGTTGCCGAGGCTCAGGGACGACTTGGCCGGAACGCGCACCGTCGCCTTCTGTGCGGACGCGCCCTCGCCGAGCTCGATGTTCAGCGTCTGCGCCTCGTCCGTATCGTTGACGATGGCCGCGATCATGTTGCCCTCTTCGCCCTCGCCCTCGCTGACGATGAGGACGTTGCGAACCTTCAGGGGCCCGGAGTCGGGGATGTTGACGCCGTCAGCCGGCGAATACTGCAGAGTGGTCGCCTGCGTGGCGACGAGGTTGCAACCCGTCGTTCCCAGAAGAATGGCGGCGCCCAAGGCGGCAGACGCGATAAGGCGCGAGTTCACAGTTCCTCCCGGTGGAGCAGACGAGCTTCCCCAGCATTCTACGGGGTCCGCTGCGCGGTTCCACGCCCCCCGCGGGGACGGCGCGACCGGGGGCGGAGAACCTTATCGCAAGTGAGGCTGTGGTATCCTAGACGTTGCCGAAAGGACATAACTGCATGCTTTTTGAGGTTGGCGAGACCGTCGTGTACCCCCATCATGGAGCGGCCACGATCATCGAGGTCAAGGATCGCATCATCAAGGGCGAGACGAAGAAGTACCTGAAGCTCAACGTCACCCAGGGAGACCTCGTCATCGAGGTACCCGCGGATAACGTAGACCTGGTCGGCGTCCGCGACGTGATCGGCAAGGAAGGCCTGGACAAGGTCTTCGAGGTGCTGCGTGCTCCCTTTACGGAAGAGCCCACGAACTGGTCGCGCCGCTACAAGGCCAACCTCGAGAAGCTCGCTTCCGGCGATGTCATCAAGGTCAGCGAGGTCGTCCGCGACCTGTGGCGTCGTGACCAGGACCGCGGCCTGTCCGCGGGCGAGAAGCGCATGCTCGCCAAGGCGCGGCAGATCCTCGTGTCCGAGCTCGCGCTGGCGGAGAAGACCGACGAGGAGCGCGCCGGCGTCGTCCTCGACGAGGTCCTCGCTTCCTGACGCTGCCGCAGTAGCGTGGGAGCGTGAGCATCACGCCCGTTCCCCGTGTCGCTATCGTCGTCGTCGCTGCCGGGTCCGGCACCCGCCTGGGCGCTGGAACTCCGAAGGCACTCGTCGGCATCGATGAACACACGGTGCTGCGCCATGCCTTGGACAACGTCTTCGCGGCACCCTCGGCACAGGTCATCGTCGTCGCTCCCGCGGGGCGCGAAGGCGATGCGCTGACCGAGGTGCTCGCCGCATCCGGTGACGCCCGAGACCTCGCCTCCGTCGTGATCGGCGGCGGTACGCGCCAGGAGTCCGTCGCTGCCGGCCTGGCAGCGGTGTGGGCCGATGTCGACTTCGTGCTCGTGCACGACGCCGCCCGCGCACTCACGCCGCCCGATGTGTTCGTCCGTGTGCTGGACGCCCTGGCCGACGGGCTTCCTGCCGTCGTGCCTGTCATCCCCGTCGTCGACACGCTCAAGCGCGTTCGGGGCGTCGAGGTGGTCTCCGTCGTCGACCGGTCGGAGCTGGCCGCGGCCCAGACTCCGCAGGGATTCTCGCGGGTCGTGCTGGATGCCGCGTACGCGGTGGCCGCGAAGGACTTCACCGACGACGCGGCGCTCGTCGCGGCAGCCGGCCATCCCGTCGCGGTGGTGGCCGGCGACCCGCGTGCGTTCAAGATCACGACGCCGGAAGACCTGGAACGCGCCCGCGGCCTGGTCGCGCCGTCCCACCTCACCCACGTGGCGCTGGAACGCCTGCAGTCGATGCCGCGGGTGGGTGTCGGCACCGACGTGCACGCGTTCGGCGGCGCCGGGGCGTTGTGGCTCGCGGGGCTGGAATGGCCCGGGGAGCCCGGGTTGTCCGGCCACTCCGACGGCGACGTCGTCGCTCATGCGATCGTCGACGCGATTCTGTCGGCCGCGGGGCAGGGCGACATCGGCGCGCACTTCGGCACCGATCGCCCGGAGTTCGCCGGAGCTCACGCCGAGGCGTTCCTCGCGCGCACCGTGGCGATCGTGGGCGAGGCGGGATGGCGCGTCGGCAACGTCTCGGTGCAGTTCCAGTCGACGCGTCCTCGTTTCGCGTCGCGCCGCGCCGAGGCGGAGGCGGCCCTGTCCAAAGCCCTCGGCGGGGTGCCCGTCTCGGTGAGCGCCACGACGACGGATGGCCTCGGCTTCGCGGGTCGCGGCGAGGGAGTCGCGGCTTTCGCGACCGCGCTGCTCTTCCCCGCCTGAGTCCCCCTGAGTCGCCCCACCGCCGAGAAACGACTTCTCGGCCGAAACAGGGTGCGACGCGGTGTGTCTCGGCCCGAATGTGGTTTCTCGAGCGTGGGCCGGTGCGGGCGGGCCGGGTTCAGAGCGCGCGGGTCATGAAGGTCGAAAGGGGATCGGGCGCGTAGGAGTCGAACGGGCCGCACTCGGCGAAGCCTTCGCTCGCGTACAGCCGGCGTGCGGGCAGGAACCCCTCGGCGCTGCCGGTCTCCAGCCACAGGCTCGTGAAGCCGCGCTCGCGCGCCACGGTCACGAGGTGTCGGAGGAGCGCCCGGCCGATGCCCTGCCCGAGGAACGCCGCATCCACGCGCATCGACTTGATCTCGCCGCACGCGTCGTCCAGGCGGGCGAGCGCTGCGATGCCCGCCACGCGGCCGTCGACCTTCGCCGAGAAGAACGTGATGTCGGGGCTTCGCAGGCCGTCGATATCGAGCGCATGCACGCTCTCCGGAGGCGAAAGCGCGCGCATGCCGGCCAGGTGCGCGGCCACCAGCGCGCGGGTCTGCTCCCCGGTCAGGTCGTCGACGGTGATCCGCAGCATCCTCATGCCTCCGCCGCGAAAGGTGCCGGGTCGCGGGCCGGGCGCGAGCCCCACGCAAGCAGGACGAGGCCGGCCGCGAGGACGGCAAGCCCCGCGATCGCCGCCCCCGACAACCGCTCGCCGAGCACCGCGATGCCGAGCACCGCAGCGGTGAGCGGCTCGGCGAGCGTCAGGGTGGATGCCGCGGCTGCCGTCAGGCGTTGCAGGCCCCAGGTGAAAAGGGTGTAGGCCAGGGCGATGGTCGCAAGGCCCAGCCAGAGCGACATCGTGAGGCCATCCGGCGTCGTCACCCAACGCAGATCGACGAACGGTGCCGCCACCGCGGCGACGACGGCGGAACCGGCCCCCATCGCACCGGCGACGGTGAAGGGATCCCATCCGCCTTGCATCAGCCTCCGCTGCGCGTTCGCGAAGACCGCGAAGGCCGCGCCGGCGCCCACCGACCCCGCGAAACCGAGAGGATCGGCGCCCGATGAACCGGCGTCGCCGCCGAAGACGAGCAGCGCCACCCCGCCGAGGGCGAGCACCGTCGCGCCGATCCACGTGACGGTCGGGAGCCGCCGGGTCAGCGCCCATTCGAGGAGACCGGCGATCACGGGCGCCGACCCCAGGGCGACGACCGTTCCCACTGCGACACCATTGCGCTCGGTGCCGAGGAAGAACAGCGGTTGGTAAGCGGCGAGACTCAGCCCCGTCAGTGCCATCAGGCCGACCGCGCGCCGGGTGTACCGCGGCGGGTCGGCGGTCCGGCGTCGCGCGCGCGTGCCGAGACTCAGCCCGACCAGCGCGAGTGCCGTGCCGCCGATGAGCAACCGCATCGTGCCCACCGCGAGCGGCGTCGTGCCGTCCGGCCCCAGGGCCTGAGAGGTGCCGGTCGTGCCGAACAGCACCGCGGCCGCGACGACGGCGAGGACGGCGAGCACGAACTCCTTTCTACTGCCTCCGCACGCGTTCCGGGTGGGTGTCATCGCCGTCGCACCCGCGGACCGCGCCGGCGCCGCCGGTAGTCTGGGAGGATGACCGTCCGGATCCACGACACGAAGGCGCAGGCGTTGCGCGACTTCGTCCCGCGCGACCCCGGAAACGTGACCGTGTACGTGTGCGGCCCGACGGTGCAGTCCGGCCCGCACATCGGCCACGTGCGGGCGGCGCTGAGCTTCGACATCCTCCGCCGGTGGCTCACCCACCGCTTCGGTCGGGTGACGTTCGTCCGCAACGTCACCGACATCGACGACAAGGTCCTCGCGAACGCCACCGACGCCGAGCCGTGGTGGGCGCTGGCGTATCGGATGGAGCTGGAGTTCTCCCGCGCGTACGCCGCGGTCGGCATCCTGCCCCCCACGTACGAACCTCGGGCGACCGCATCCATCCCGCAGATGCAGGAGATCATCGCGCGCCTCATCGACGCCGGCCACGCCTACCCCGCCGCGGCCGATTCGGCTGCCGCGGGAGACGTGTACTTCGACGTGCGCTCCTGGCCGTCGTACGGGGCACTCACCCGCCAGTCGATCGACGCCATGGAGCCGGCCGGCGACGCGGACCCGCGTGGCAAGCGCGACCCGCACGACTTCGCGCTGTGGAAGGGTGCCAAATCGGACGAGCCCGACAGTGCCGCGTGGGATTCGCCGTGGGGTCGCGGGCGCCCCGGCTGGCACATCGAATGCTCCGCCATGTCGCGCCGCTACCTCGGCCCGGAGTTCGACATCCACGGCGGCGGCCTCGACCTGCGCTTCCCGCACCACGAGAACGAACTCGCCCAGTCCACGGCGGCCGGAGACCCGTTCGCCCGCTACTGGGTGCACAACGGCCTCGTCACCGTTGACGGACAGAAGATGTCGAAGTCGCTCGGCAACTTCCTCCTCGCCGAAGACGTGCTGCGCGACGTCGACCCGCTGGTCGTCCGGTACGCACTGGCCTCGGCGCACTACCGATCCAGCCTCGACCTGTCCGACCGCGCCTTCGCCGAAGCCGAGGCGGCGCTCGGCCGGATCCGGTCGTTCCAGGAGCGGGCACTGCGGATGCTGCGGGACGAGGAGAACGACCGTACGATCACCGCCGTCCTTCCTGACCGCTTCGCTGCGGCGATGGACGACGACCTCGGCGTGCCGCAGGCGCTCGCCGTCGTGCACGAGACGGTCCGCGACGGGAACCTCGCGCTCGAGGCCGGGGATCGTGACGCGGTGCTGCGCGCATTCTCCGACGTAGCGGTCATGACCGGCGTGCTCGGAATCGACCCGCTCGACCCCTTCTGGGGCGAGACGGGGGCTGCCCCTGAGGCGGCGGCGCTGGACGCGCTGCTGTCCACCCTCATCGCCCAGCGCGCCCAGGCGCGTGCGGCCAAGGATTGGGCGGGTGCCGACCGCATCCGCGACGCAATCGCAGCGGCCGGTGTCGTGCTCGAAGACACCGCCGACGGAACCCATTGGAGTATTCATGGTTAAGCAAGGGCGCCCCGGCGCACGAAAGTCCGGCAAGAAGGGTGCTGTCAAAGGCACCGGCGGCCTCGGGCGCAAGTCGCTCGAGGGCAGGGGCCCGACCCCGAAGGCGGAGGACCGCAGCTGGCACGTCGCCGGTAAGCGCAAGGCCGCCCAGGAACGGTTCACCGCGGCCGGAGGCAAGGGCAAGCCCGCTCCGCGCACGACCGGACCGAACTCCGCGCGCGGCGGACGGTCGAAGCAGAGCGACGACACCGAGACGGTAACCGGGCGCAATTCGGTGCTCGAAGCGCTGCGTGCGCGCATCCCCGCCACTGCGTTCTACATCGCCCAGCGCGTGGAGATGGATGACCGCGTCAAGGAGATGCTGGCGCTGGCCACCAACCGGGAGATCCCCGTGCTCGAGGTGACCCGTCCCGAGCTCGACCGTATGGCCGGCTTCGACGGCGTGCACCAGGGCGTCGCGCTCAAGGTGCCGCCCTACGAGTACGCGCATCCGCAGGATCTCCTGGAGAACGTCATCGACAGCGGTGAGGTGCCGCTGTTCGTGGCGCTGGACGGCGTGACCGATCCGCGCAACCTCGGCGCGATCATCCGCTCGACCGCCGCGTTCGGGGGGCAGGGCGTCATCGTCCCGCAGCGCCGGTCGGCCGGTGTGACCTCGGCGGCATGGAAGACGAGTGCGGGTGCGGCCGCGCGCATCCCCGTCGCCATCGCCCCGAACCTGACGAACACGCTGAAGGAGTTCAAGAAGCAGGGGGTGTTCGTGCTCGGTCTCGACGGCGGCGGCGACGTGTCCCTGCCGGCGCTCGAGCTCGCTGACCGGCCGGTGGTGGTCGTGGTCGGGTCGGAGGGCAAGGGACTCTCGCGGCTGGTCACGGAGACCTGCGATCAGATCGTCTCGATCCCCATCTCGGCGGCGACCGAGTCCTTGAACGCGGGAATCGCCGCGTCGGTGGCGCTCTACCAGATCGCCACCCTGCGGTCCGTGCGCGAGTAGGGCTCCGCTGGAGCATGAGAACGGGCGCTGGGCGCCCGGCTGGCAGTCGGCCTGCTCATCCGCTCCGGCGGGATGTCCTAGTCGGCAATGAGCGCCTCGAAGTCGGCGGCCCCCGCTCTGACGACCTCGCCGATCCGGCGGCGGTCGTCGTCGCTCAGCCGGTACGCCGGCGCGACGACGGTGACGGCACCGACGAGGGCGCCGTAGGAGCGCACGGCCGCGGCCGCGGCCCACACCCCCGCGTCCACCTCCGCGTTCGACTCGGCGTAGCCGCTGTCCCGGATCTCCTCGAGGGCCGCCTCGAGTTTCGAGCGGGCCGAATTCGACATCGGCGGACGCAACAGGTCCAGGTACTGCTCGCGCTTGCCGTCGCTGTACTCGGAGAGCAGCACCTTGGGGGCTGCGCCCTGGTGCAGCGGCATGAGGTTGCCCGGCTGGAACGAGATGGAGATCTGGTGGTCACTCTCCGCGATCGCAAGACACACCGCCGCATCGTTGACGCGCCGGAGGTAGAGCGCGGTCTCGCCGGTCTCCTCCCGCATGCGATCGAGGATCGGCTGGGCGGCCGTACGGTAGTCGAGCGAGGCCTCGGCGGAACGGGCGAGCTGGAGCACGCGCGGGCTGAGCACGAAGGCACCCTTGCTGCGTTCCTCGATGAGGTTCATCTCGCGCAGCAGCGAGAGATAGCGGTAGGCGCTCGGAACCGAGATGTCGAAGCTCTCGAGCACGTTGTCGATGGTGAGCTCGGGACGGTTCTCCGAGAACTGGAGCAGGATCTGCAGCACGCGGCGAGCGCTGTCGACACCCTTGGTCCGTTGGGGGAGCGTGGGGGCCGCGTCCTCCCCCTCAGGTGCATTCATGGTGTTCATAGACGTTGTCGAGCCTAAACCAGCATCTCCCCAGGAGGCCGGTCACGCCCTCTGCTCGCTCAGCACCTCGAGGGCAGTGTCGATGCCTGCCCCCACATCGAGCTCCATGCCGAGGTCCAGCAGGGTTCGGCCGAGGGCGCCGAGGCCGACGATCGAGTGGAACCCGCCCGCGGTCGGTCCCATGTGGGACAGGCGGATCAGATTACCGGCGCCCTGGCCGTGGGAGAACATGACGCCGTACTTCGACCGGGCGTGGTCGCGCACCGTGGCGTTGTCGATGTCATCGGGCAGACGGATCGAGGTGACGCACGCGGACATGCTGTCCTCCCGCTTCGCCCAAAACTGCAGCCCCATCGCACGCGCGCCGGCCTTCGTGAGCTCGCGCGCGTCGACGTGTCGCTGGACGACCCGGTCGATGCCCTCGGCGAGGGCCTGGTCGAGTGCCGCCTCAAGGCCGTTGACCTCGCTCACGGACGGCGTGTAAGGGAAGCGTCCCTCGCCAAGCCACTTCTCCTTCCAGTCGAGGAGAGACAGGTAAGAGTCGCGCGGCGCCGCGGGGTTCGCATAGATCTTCTCCCACGCCCGCTGACTCACGGAGACGAGGGCCAGGCCTGGCGCCCCGCCGAGGCATTTCTGGGGTCCGGTCACGCAGAGGTCAAGACCCCAGTCGTCGGTGCGGTGCTCCATGCCGAGCACGCCGGACACCGTGTCGATGTAGGTGAGGATGCCACGATCGCGGCACATCGGCCCGATCCGCGACACGTCGGTCACGGTCCCGGAGGGGGTCTCCGAGGCGACGAGGCATACCATCTCGATGCCGGGGTGGGCGTCGAGATACTCCTCGACCGTCTCCGGGGTGATGGCGTCGTCGTAACCGACCTCGAGCTCGTGCACGTCGGCACCGAAGTCCCGGAGCCAGTAGCCGGTACCTTTGCCGAAGATGCCCTGGACGAGGTTGAGGACCTTCATACCCGGGGTCACGAGCGAGCGCAGGGCGCCCTCGAGGGCAAGGATCGCCTCGCCCTGCATGATGAGCACGTCGTTGCGGGTCTGGAGGATCTGGGCGGTCTTGTCCTGCACGCGGCGGAAGGTCGCCTTGAAGTCCTCGTCGTAGTGGTACTGGATGGGCTTGGCCAGGCCGGCGAGGGTCTGCGCGGTGACGGCGACCGGGCCGGCCGCCAGCGTGAACTCGAGGTTCTTCATGGACGATCTCCTCTGGCTGTGGAGGCGCGCGTCAACGCGCGCCGCGGGTGTACGGGCTTCCCAGTGCGGGGGGCACCATCGAGCTGCGGGCGAAGATGATGAGCGTCAGCATCACGACGATGAAGGGGAGCATCTGGAAGACGTCGGCGGGAACGCTCACGCCGATGAGCTGCAGCGGGTTCTTGATCGCGACGGCGACCCCGTACACCATCGACGTGAGCACGATCCAGGTCACCTTGCCCCGCGAGAGCATCGTGATGACGATCGCGACGAAGCCGAGCCCGCCGGTCATGAACGCAGTGAACGTGCCGGTGGTGAGTATCGACAGGAACGCGCCGCCGCAGCCGACGAAGGCGCCGTTGAGCAGCACCGCCGACGCCCGGGTCCGCACCACGTTGCCCCCGGCGGCGTCGAGTGAGGCCGGCTTCTGTCCCGCTGCCCGGATCGACAGCCCCCAGTTGGTCTTAGAGAGCAGGAACGCGACGACCACCAGGGCGACCAGCAGTACCCAGAAGATGCCCGACTGGCGGAAGAACGACGGCCCCACGACGGGCAGGTCGGAGAGGCCGGGGATCGCCCAGGCGTCGCCGGCGAGGCTCTTCGGCGACTTGCCGTAGTTCTGGAGGTACAGCACACTCGTGATGCCCTCGCCGATCACGGTGATCGCCAGACCGATGACGATCTGGTTCAGGCCGAGCCACACGTTCAGCACGAGCAGCAGGAGGTTCGCCACCACGCCGCCGCCGATGCCGCCGAGTATGCCGAGCCACGGGCTGCCGGTCACGACGGCGACGACGAACCCACTGTAGGCGCCGACCAACATGACGCCCTCGATGCCCAGGTTGAGCACGCCCGACTGCTCGCCAATGGTCTCGCCGACCGCCGCCAGAATGAGCGGCATCGTCTGCAGGATGATCGCGGTGAGAAACGCGGCGAGCACGCTTGCTGACAGCAGGCTCATGCGGTCACCTTCCCGTGAGTTGTCGTGGCGGTGGCCGCGCGCAGCCCGAACAGCGACATCGCCGACTGCTTCATCCCGGCCGGCAGGTAGCTCTGCCCGAGTCGGCGCTTCTCACCGACGTATTCGGTGAGCGTCATGAACACGAGGATGAGGCCCACGACGACGAGGAGGAAGTCGGAGTTGAGTCCCACGCTGCGCGCTGCGTTGATGCCGCCGTTCGCGAAGACCGAATAGAAGCCCACGAGGGGGATCGCTGCCAGCGGACTTAGCCGCGCGAGGAAGACGAAGGGCATCACGGCGTCGCCGTACCCCGGGTTCCAGTTCGCACGCTGATAGGTCACATTTCCGAGGACGTCGATCGAGCCGGCGAGGGCGATGAGGGCACCGGAAAGGCAGAACAGCAGGATGATCATCCCGCTCTGGTTGATACCGACGTGTTGCGCGGCCTTCGGGCTCGCCCCGAAGACGTCGAGGCGCACGCCGAACGAGGTGCGGCTCACCACGAACTGGGCGACCACCGCGAGCAGGATGGCGACGATGATGCCGACGTGCACCCGCGTCCCGCTGAGGAACGGGAGTAGGTCCTCTCGCCCGATCGTCGCCGTCTGCGGCGCCGTCACGCTGGGGTTGGTGTCGTGCATCGGCCCCTTGATGAGCAGATTCACGACGCCGATGGCGATGAACGACATGACGAGCGAGGTGATGATCTCGTTCGTCCCGAACCGGGCCTTCAGCACCGCGGGGACGATCGACCAGATCGCGCCGATGACCATTGCGCCCACGATGAGGATGATGGTCACGAGCCAGCCCGGCAAGATCGGGAACAGAGCCGGGCCGAAGCCGGCGGTGACGACCGAGCCGAGCAGGAACGTGCCGTTGTAGCCGAGGTTCCACAGTTGGCCGCGGAACGAGACGATGAGGCCGAGCGCGATGATCATCAACGGCGCCATGAGCCGCAGGCTGTCCTGCCAGTTGTTGCCGGTGAGCCCGTACTTCCAGACGCCCGCGTAGAAGTCGAGCGGGTTGCTGCCGATCGCGGCCATGATCAGCCCGGCGACGACGAGTGCCAGCAGAACAGGCAGGATGGAGCGCACGAGCGCGTCGGTGGCCCGGCGCCAGCGCGGTACTTCGTCGATCATGCGTGCGTCGCCCCCTCGATCGCTCCGGTCATCAGCTGTCCGACCCGTTCCGCGGTGCCGCGACCGTCGTTCGCCACGGTGCCGACGATCTCGCCGTCTGAGATCACGGCGATGCGGTGTGAGAGCTCGACGAGCTCGTCGAGGTCCGTCGAGAGCAGCAGCACGCTGCCGCCGCCGGCGGCGAAGTGCGTGAGGATCTGTCGAACCAGCTGCACGGTCTTCAGGTCGAGCCCGTAGGTGGGCTTGTTGACGACGACGAACCGGGCGCCGTCGGTGAGCTCGCGTGCGAGCAGGATCTTCTGAATGTTGCCGCCGGAGAGCGTGCCGGCGCGGGTTGCGGAGGACGGGGTCTTGATCGCGTACTCGCCGATGAGCCGATCCGCCTCAGCATCGACCGCCTTGCGGTTGATCTGACCGAACCTCCAGAAGGGCGGTTGGCCGATTCGCTTGAGCACAAGGTTCATGGCGACGGACATGCTGGCGACGGTGCCCTCGTGCAGCCGGTCATCGGTGACGTAGCGGAGGCCGAGCTGCTGCCGTCCGGCTACGCCGCGGCGGGTCACGTCTTCGCCGTCGAAGCGGATGGTGCCCTCCGCGGCCGGCCGCTGCCCGGCGACGACCTCGGCAAGTGCGGCCTGACCGTGGCCGTCGATGCCCGCGACGCCGAGGATCTCGCCCTCGCGGACGCGGAGGGAGACGTCCCGGATATCGACGTCGTGGGCGTGGCCGCGCGTGGCGACCTCGCTGAGCTCGAGCCGGATCCGCCTCTCGCCGGGCGCGAGGTCGTCGACCTCGCGGCGGGCCTCGGTGGCGCCGGCAAGATCGGCGGCGTCGGGGTTTGCGACGTCGTCGCCGAACATGGCAGCAAGGATCGCCCGCTGCGCCCGCGCCTCGGTGAAGGAGGCGAGCTCGTCGACGCCGATGTGGCCGACGTTCTTGCCGCCGCGGAGGATGGTGACGCAGTCGCCCATTTGGTACGCCTCGCGGAGCTTGTGGGTGATGAACACCACGGCGAGCCCCTGCGCCCGGATCTGGGCGACCGACTCGGCGAGCTTGTCGATCGCCTGCGGCGTGAGCATCGAGGTCGGCTCGTCCAGGATGAGCAGACGGCTGCCCTTCCACATCGCCTTGGCGATCTCGACCTGCTGCTGCTGGCCCAGGCCGAGGTTACCGGCGAGGGCGGTTGGATCGATGCGGGCGCCGAGCAGTTCGGAGAGCTCCTCGAGGCGGGCTTGGGCACGCTTCTCGCTGCGCAGCAGGCCCGTCTCGCCGAGCATCAGGTTCTCGAGGACCGTGAACGCCGGAACGAGGGTGGAGTGCTGGTGCACGACGCCGATGCCGAGGTCAACGGCCGCCTTGGGGGAGTTGATGGGGGTCGGCACGCCGTCGACCTCGATGGTGCCGGAGTCGGGCTGCTGCATCCCGGCGAGGATGCTGATGAGGGTTGACTTGCCTGCACCGTTCTCACCGAGAAGGCAGTGGACCTGGCCGCCGACGATGTCGAGGGAGATGCGGTCGTTCGCCACCACCCCGGGGAAGGCTTTGGTGATCTCGCGCAGGGAGATCACTCCCGGCGCAGCGGCGATGCTGCTCAATACGATCTGCTCCTCAGTCGTCTCCGCGGACGGTGTCCGTCGGCGGAGGGATGCCGTCCCGGTGCCCAGGTCTTCCTGGGTACCGGGACGGCTGTCGGATCCGGTGTCACTCGGCCTTCTTGGAGGCGATGACCTCCTTCACCTCGGCGGAGTCTTTGGCTCCCTTCGGTGTGATGTCTCCGGCCTCGATCGCGTCGGTCGCGGACTTCACCGCGGCCTTGATCTCGTCGGTGAGGCCGTCGGTTTCCTGGAGGTACAGGCCGCCGTTGCCGACGGTCAGGACGTAGTCCTTGGTGCCGAAGGTGCCCGCCTCCACGTCCTTGATGGCCTGCTCGTAGGTGGGCGTGTAATCCCAGATGACGGAGGTGAGCAGCACGCTCGGGTCCTTCAGCGCGGACGTGACGTCGCCGATGTCCGCGATGTACTTCACACCGGGGTGCGCGTCGATCGCCTGGAGGTAGCCGAGGGTCGCGCCGTCGCCCATGCCAAAGACGACGTCGGCGCCGCCCGCGATCACGGTCTCGACCGCGGCCTTGCCGCCGGCGGAGTCGGCGTAGCCGCTTGCGCTGATCTGGCCGAAAAGCACGTTGATAGCTGGGTCGACGGAGTAGACGCCCTGGGCGAACCCGGCGGCCATGTCGAGCCAGTTGACGTCATCGGCCGAGATCACGACGGCGACCGTCTTAGCCTGCGTGCTCATCGCCGCGGCGATGCCGGCGATGTAGCCGCCCTGTTGGCCCTCCACGAGCGCTTGGGCGAGCTGACCGGGCACCGGCTCGAGGCCGGAGTCCTGGGCGAGGACCGGAACACCAGTCTGGCCGGAGACGGTCTGCGCCGGGACGCCGTAGCCGGAGGCGTGGGCGATTACGAAGTCGGCGCCGTCGTCGTCGATGACCTGGCCGAGCACGGTCTCGATGTTGTCCCAGCCCGCGTCGGGAACCGCGACGTAGTCGAGCCCGAGCTCGTCGGCCGCGGCCTTCGAGTTCGCGAGGCCGACCTGGTTCCAGCCGAGGTCCGTCTCATTCTCGGGGGCGACGAAGGCGACCTTCGTGACCTCGGCGCCAGCGCCATCGCTGCCGCCGTCGGAGGAGCCGCCCCCGGCCTGCGACGAGCAGGCTGCGAGGCCGATGATGAGTGCGGATCCGGCCAGGAGCGCGCCGGCGCCCTTGGCCGCGCGGCGAGCGAGGCCGCTGTGAGCTGCTTTGTACATTGCCTGGAAGTCCTCTCAGGGATGGGGGCCGCCGCAGCCTGTGCTTCGGGATTTCTCACAATGTGCGCCGATACCGGCACAGTATGAGAAGAACGTCGGTAGGTCAACGATCAGAACAAAGGTGTTACCGTCGCGAAACACGTGCGCGCCATGCTGACGCCGACGCCTGAGGAGAGAGCATATGAACGGTCCACTTCGTCGCCTCGCCGCGGCGGCGATCGTACTCCCGTTTATCGCGCTTGCCGGCTGCGCATCGACGGGCGCCGTCCCGGCCTCGAGTCCTGGCCCGACAGCTCCTCCGGCGGCGACGCCCCAGACCCAGCCATCAGCGGAGCCGACACCGCCCCTGCCGCAACAGGATGCCGACGCTCTCGCACAGCTCGCCGACGTCGCACCGCGCACCTCCACGATCGATCCGCAGCTCGCGGACTGGACGGAGTGCTGGCCACCGAGCGAGCATCTGATCGCCGCGAGCGAGGTCGGGAACGACACCACGTGGAAGGTTATCTGCCGCGTCCACTGGCACCAGGAGGACGGCACCGCCCGCTACCAGGACACCAACTGCATCGGCGACTTCGCGCAGCAGCCGATGCTCGACCACTGCTACCGGTGGGTGCACTACGACTACGAGCCCGAGTTCGGCGACGCTCCGGCGGTCCGGGCCGCCGAGTGATCTCAGATGCGCGATCCGAGCATTGACCGAAGGTCCATAATTCTCATAGTGTGCTCGCAACTCAGAATCATGTAAGAAAACGAGGAGCAGATGATGGCGGATCCGAAGGTCTACCTGCTGGACGGCGGCACGCTCGTCATCGACGAGTCCGACGTCCATTGGCACATCAACGCCGGAAACCCGGTGCGGTTCCCGGTGTACTCGGTGCTCGTCGAGCACACCGACGGCCTCATCCTCTACGACACCGGCTACGACCTCGAGCACGTCCAGAAGGTGCTGCCCTTCGAACTCCCGGAGCAGACCCCCGAGCAGACGATCCCCGCGCAGCTTGCAAAGGTGGGTTTCAAGCCGGAGGACGTCGACATCGTCGTCAACTCCCACTTTCACTTCGACCACGTCGGCGGCAACAAGTACCTGACGGAGGCGACGCACCTCGTCCACAAGGCCGAGCTCCGTCAGGCGAAGTACCCCGAGCCGTTCGAGCGGCTCGGCTACTCCGACCTGTCCTTCGACTTACCGGGTGCCACCTACAAGCCGATATCCGGGGACTACGAGATCGTCCCGGGTGTGACCCTCATCGAGACGCCGGGCCACACCATCGGGCACTATTCGATGCTCGTCGAGCTCGAGCACGACCGGAACATGCTTTTCTGCGGCGACGCCGCGTACACCCGCACCACGCTCGAGAAGGAGTGGATCGCCGGGTTCCACCTCGATCCCGCGAAGTCGGTCGAGGCCATCCGCCGACTCAACTACCTGGGCCGCGTCAAGAAGGCCGATATCTACCCCTCCCACGAGCTCGAGCCCTACCTCGGCTGGAAGCTTGCGCCCGCTTACTACGGCGGACATTGACCTCGGCGGTGACCGACCGTCGCTCGGGCCTCATGGATCTGAACCGAACAGAAGGAAACAGCATGACTGAACGCGTCGCCATCGTTACCGGAGCCGGCCAGGGCATCGGCGCGGCCATCGCCAAGGAACTCGCCGCGGACGGCGTCAAGGTCGTCGTCACCGACATCAATCTCGGCGGCGCTACCACCGTGGCTGAGGAGATCGGGGGAGTTGCGAAACTGCTCGACGTGTCCGATCCGAAGCAGGCGAACGCTGTGGTCGCCGAGGTGGTCTCCGAGTTCGGTCGACTCGACATCCTCGTCAATAACGCGGGACTCGTCCCGTTCACCCCGTTCGACGATCTCACCATCGAGCAATGGCGCCGCACCTTCTCCGTCAACGGCGAGGGCCTGTTCAACATGACGAAGGCCGCTGTGGAGGCAATGAAGCCGAACGAGTACGGCCGCATCGTGAACATCGCCTCCAACACGTTCGTCGCCGGCACCCCGAACTGCGCCGACTATGTCGCCACGAAGGGTGCCGTCGTGGGCTTCACGCGTGCCGTGGCGGGGGAGATCGGCAAGTACGGCATCAACATCAATGCCGTCGCCCCCGGGATCATCGCGAGTGAGGGCGTGTTCACGACCGGCCACGGCGAGGGCTTCGATTACGTGGTGCCGATGCAGGCGTTCAGCCGTCGCGGCGTGCCCGCCGACGTGGCGCCGGCCGTGGCGTTCCTCGCATCGGAGAAGGCGCACTGGGTGACCGGGCAGCTGCTCGTCGTCGACGGCGGCCACACCCGCAACTGACGCCGGCCGTCCGCCGCGCTGCCACTGCTACCGATCGGAGACGCATGACCACCGCGAATCCGGACGTCCTCATCGTCGGCGCAGGCTCCGCGGGGTGCGTCCTCGCGAATCGGCTCAGCGCGGACCCCACACGGCGGGTGCTGGTGCTGGAGGCCGGCGGCCGCGTCACCGACCCGGACATGCGACGGCCGGAGCTCTGGCCGCTCATCCAGCACAGGGACTACGACTGGGACTACCTGACCATGCCGCAGCGTGGTCTCGCCGGTCGGCGGTTGAGCTGGGCGCGCGGCCGGGGGCTGGGCGGCTCGAGCCTGCTGCACGCGAACGCGCACATGCGCGGCTGCCGGGCGGACTACGAGCGCTGGGTCGCCGCCACCGGCGATGAGCGCTGGTCCTGGGACGCCCTCCTGCCGCGCTTTCGCTCGATGGAGTCCTTCTCCGGCGGGGCGGACGCGGTGCACGGGGCGGACGGCCCGCTGTCGGTGCTGCTGCCGGGTCCCGACCTGGTGAGCCCGCTGGTGCAGGACTATCTCCGCGGTGCGGTGTCCCTCGGGATCCCGCGGATCGCGGACCACAACGGCGGCGAGATGCTGGGGGCGACCCCGAACTCGCTGACCATCCGCAACGGCGAGCGGATGACTGTGGCGGACGCCTACCTCGATCCCGTCGCCGACCGGCCGAACCTGGCGGTGCTGACCGGGGTGGTCGTCCAGCGTCTCCTGGTGTCGGGCGGCCGGGTCACCGGCGCCGAGGTGCTCGCCGACGGGCAGCCGATGCAAATCGCGGCGGGCACCGTGATCCTGGCCGCCGGCTCGATCGCGGATCCGCTGCTCCTCATGCGCTCCGGCGTCGGCGACCCGGACGTGCTGTCCGCGGCTGGCGTCGAGACCGTCGTCGAGTCACGCGGAGTGGGGAAGAACCTGCACGACCACGTCCTCGGCGCCGGCAACCTCTACCGCGCAGCGAGGCCCGTGCCGCCGAGCCGGCTCAACCTGTCGGAGTCGATGACCTACCAGTCGGCGAAGGGCATCGGTGAGACCGCGGGTGCCGCCGACGTCGTGGTGGGCTGCGTGGTCGGATTGAGCTACTCCGAGTCGTTCTCCCCTGGCGTCGGGCCGGGGGAGGGATTCGCGCTCCTGTTCGGCGTGACGAACCCGACGAGCAGGGGCGAGATCCGCATCAGCGGCCCCTCGATCGACGACGCCCCGATCATCAACCCGAACTATCTCGACACCGAGCACGACCGGGCCATGTTCCGGCTCGCGCTCGAGCGTGCCCGCCTGATCGGCGCCACGGAGGCTCTCGACGGCTGGCGTGCCGAGGAGCTGCTGCCCGGGCCGGGCGTGCGGACCGAGGCCGAGGTCGACTCCTTCATCGCCCGCGCCGCGATCACGCATCATCACCCGGTGGGCACGCTGCGGATGGGCGCGGACGACGCGGCACCGGTGACTGCGGACCTCGCCTTCCGTGGTGTGCACGGACTCTTCGTCGTCGACGCCTCGGTGATCCCCTCGATCACGGCCGGGCCGGTGCACGCCCCCGTCCTCGCCATCGCCGAGGCGTTCGCCGCCGACTACGCCTGACCCTTCGAACCTGCGGAGATCCGATGAGCACCGTTCCCGATCGCACCGTCCTCGACGCCGTCGTTACGCGGGAGCGCGACATCCGGGAGATCTCGGAATTCGTGCTCGCACACCCGGAGCTCGCGCACGAGGAGCATGCCACCTCGCGCGAACTGGCCGACCGCCTGGCGGCGGCCGGGTACCGCGTTCAACGCGGCGTCGGAGACCTGCCGACCGCGTTCCGGGCGGAGCTCGACACCGGCCGTCCGGGCGGCACCGTGGGTCTCCTGGCCGTCTACGACGCGGTGCCGGCCCACCGCACCTCGGACGGCACGACCGTCGCGACCCACTCCTGCGGCCACTCGGCCCAGGCAGCAGGCGTCCTGGGCGCGGCGCTGGCGCTCGCCGACCTGCGTGACTCCATCACGGGGACCGTTGTCGTGATCGGCGCTCCGGCCGACGAGATCCACGCTGCGGGGACGCAGCGCCTGGGAAGTGGGAAGGCGCTCACCGCCGCGCGCGGCGTCTGGCAGGGCGTCGACGCCGCGCTCTACGTACACCCCGAGTTCCTCGACGCGGTGTGGACGCAGTCGCTGTGGATGCGGCGGGAGACGGCGATCGTCGCCGGTGACCGGACCCTGCGCAACGACGTCGAACCCGCTCCGTATGCCGCCTTCCGGCGGCTGGCTCCGCTGCTCGAGAGCCTGGATCGCTCGAAGGTCATGGTCGAGACGGTGGTGCTCGACGGAGACGTGGAGGAGGGATCCGGGCTCTCGCTGCGGGCGCAGTTCCTCGTCTTCGCCTCGGCAGAGGAGAGATCGACGATCTCCTCGGACCGGTGCGCCAGGCCCTGCCGAACGCCGTCTGGAAGCGCGGCAACGCGATCGAGGCGATCCGTCCGGACGCTCGGGTCACTGCCGCGGTGCAGGAGGCGCTCACCGCCGCCGGACGGCCGGTGCGATCGGATATCCCGCCGCTGCCGTTCGCGACGGACTTCGGGACCGTGACCGGCGTCGTCCCCGCCGCCCTCATCGGGGTCGGCCGCGCCGAAGGCTGGGCGTTTCACACCGACCGCGGTGAGCCGCAGTTCGCCGGTGCGGAGGGTGTCGCGATGGCGCGGAGCATCGCCGAGGTGCTCGCGCTCGCCGGCACGCGCCTCACCGCCTGAGGTCGGCTCCGCCGGAGCGGGGTCAGTCGCCCAGGAAGAGGCGCCGGGCGGTGCCGTTCATGACCGCCTCGAGATGGTCGGGAGCAAGCCCGGCGAGCTTCACCTTGAGCTGCTCGACCTTCGGCTCGTGCCACGGCCCGTCCGAGCCGTACATCACGCGGTCGGCGCCGACCTTCTCGACAGCCTCCTTGATCTTGAGGCTCATCGGCATCCCGCTGGTCTCCAGCCACACGTTGGGATGCCGGCCCGCGATCGCGATTGAGGCATCGATGTAGACGATGTTGCCGTGACCCATATGCCCGAGGATGATCTTCGCCTCCGGGTACCGGACGATGAGCTCCTCGATGCTCCACGGCAGCGAGAAAATCGGGTGTCCGCAGTGGATAAGCGCGGGCAAGTCGTGCTCGATCAGCACCTCGATGATCGGGTGGACGATCGGGTCGTCCGGCAGGAAGCCGTTGAAGAGCGGGTGCAGCTTCACGCCGCGCACCTTGGGGTCCCGCAGGTACTCGCGGAGCTCGTCGACGGTGCCGGGCACCTTCGGGTTCGCCCAGTACAGCTGGTATGCGCCCGGGATACCGGCGACCACCCGGCGGACCATGGCGTTGTCCTCGTGGAAGACCATCGCGGTGTCGATGTCGTTCGCGGCGAGGTAGGGCGCAAGGCCCGCCTCGTCGAGCCGGACGCCCGACATCGGGAAGTCGCCGACATGGAAGTGCGCGTCGGTGATCGTCATCAGCGCTGAGAGACCGCGACGAACCGGGCCTGCTCGAGGATGCTGTCGCCGTACCGCGCCAGGAACTCCTCGCGGCTCGGCGCGCCATCCACCGTGCGGCTCAGCGCGTAGATCCAGAAGTAGTAGTGGTGGTCGCCGTGGCCTACGGGCGGCTGCGGCCCGTAGTATGCGGCGGCGCCGGCGCCGTTCGGGGCCTCGCGCACGCCGGGCGCCTCAAGGTCGAGCGACGTGGCCTGCGGCGAGACGCCGTAGACCACCCAGTGGGTAAACCCGTGGGGGAGCGGCGCATCCGGATCGTGGCAGATGATCGCGTACTCGGCGGTGCCCTCAGGCGCGCCCGAGAACTCCAGACGCGGCACCGAACTGCCGCCGTCGGCGGTGAACTCGTGCGGGAAGCGCCCGAGGGTGGGGATGTCGGGGCTTCCGATGGTCAGCTTGTCGATGAAGAGCGCCATGAGCGCGTCCTTTCCGTGGTTCGTTGGTCGGTTCAGTCGGCGAGCAGGCGCTCGAACTCCGAGGTGACGAGCTCGGGGTGTTCCTCCGGGATGTAGTGGTCTGCTTCCCCGACCACCAACCAGCGGTCGTCGGGACGGTCGGCGATCGCCGCCGTCCATGCGGCTTCGCTGACGATGCGGCTGTCGACTCCACGAAGGCTCGTCATCGGTGCGCTCACCGCGCGGTATTCCGCGTCCCACTGGGTGCGGAACCCCGCGATGAGCTGCGTCATCGCCCCCGGGTCGGCGAGTGGCCACCACTGCCCGTCCACGCCCCGGTCGTAGCCCCAGCGTGCGCGGCGCTGGGCGGCGCCGGGCAGGATGCGGGGGTAGCGGCTGCGGATGTACTCCTCGACGGCGACTGCGTCGGGGAAGGCCCGGTGGCCGCCGGCGACGCGGGCCGCGAGTTCGTCGAGGACCGTCGCCTCCACATATGGGGTGTAGTCGACGGCGACGACCGCGGCGACGCGGTCGGGATGGAGCGCGCCGGCGAGCCAGGCGTTTCGTGCGCCGAGCGAATGCCCGCCGACGATGGCGCGCTCGATCCCGAGCGCGTCGAGCACGGTGACGACGTCGCCGGCGAAGTCCGGGCCGGTGTAGCCGGTCGCCGGCTTGTCGCTGCGCCCGTGTCCGCGCTGGTCGAGCGCGATGACCGTGGCGTGCGCCGAGAGTGACTCGGCCACGGGCTCCCAGACGGCGTGGTTCGCCGAGGTCCCATGCAACAGCACGATCGCCGGGCCCGAGCCGCGCACCCGGTACGCGAGGTCGACCTCGTTGCCCCGGGTGCGAAAGAGCCCGTCCGCGATCGGCTCCACACCGATCGGGGCTTTCATCAGACGTTCGGAATGGACGAGAGTGTCTTCCGGGCGGCGACGAGTCCGGTGATGATCTCCCTGCGCTTCTCGGCGACCGCTTCCGGGCCGTCGTAGTCGTACATGCCACCGCCTGTCTTGAACCCGAGCGTTCCGGCGGCGATCTTCTCTTCGATCATCGCCGGGGTGTCCTTGCGGTCGGCGAGGTCGGCGTTGAGGTAGCTCGAGACGGCCTTGTAGATGTCCAGGCCTGCCATGTCGAGGAGTCGGGTGGGGCCGACGACCGAGAGCTTATAGCCGATGCCCCACTTGACGCAGGCGTCCAGACCCTCGGGTGTGACAATTCCCTTCTCGAGAAGATCGAGGCATTCGCGCAGGATCGCGTAGAGGACGCGGTTCTCCACGAAGCCGGGGGTCTCCTTCTCGACGACGGGAACGTAGTCGAACGCCTTCACGACGCTGACGAGACGGTCCACGAGGGCGGGGTCGGTCGCCTCGCCCGGAATCACCTCGATCATCGGGATCAGGTGCGGCGGGTTCGACCAGTGCATGCCGATGAGCCGGCCGGGAACACTCATGCCCTCGCTCATCGCCGTGATCGGGATGCCGGACGTGTTCGAGGCGATGATGACGTCGTCGCCGACGAGGCCGTCCTCCAGCTCGGAGAGCAGCGTCTTCTTGAGTTCGAGCCGCTCGGGGATCGCCTCGATGACGAGCTCGGTGTCGGCGACCGCCTCGGCGAGGTCTGTGCCGAACGACACGGAGCCGCCGTCGGATTTCGGCGTCCCGACGGTCTCGAGGACGCCGTTGACCATCGCGTACGACGCCTTCGCGTTCTCGATGGCCTGGTCGGAGATGTCGTAGACGCGGACGACGACCCCCGCGCGGGCCAGGGTCGCGGCGATACCGGGACCCATGGTGCCGGACCCGACGACGGTGGCGATCTTCGGAAGGATGCTGCTCATACTCGTGCTCCTTGCTGACTTCGATGGAGGTGCGGTGGTTTGGGATTCAGACGCCCGGCGGGAGGCTGATCTGCGAGATGCCGATGCCCTGGAGCGCCTCGACTCGGTCGAGTCGGCGGTTGAAGTAGGTCCAGAAGTTGTGCTGGGCCTTGGCGGGGTAGATCCGGTCGAACTTCTCCTTCGTCTCTTCCGCGTCGGGCTCGATCGGCGCGAAGCCCGACGACTTGAGGTCGACCTGGAATCGCGCGGCCTTCTCGAGGAAGATCCCCGTGAGCGTCACCTCGGCGACGGTGCTGCCGACGAAGGCCACGCCGTGGTTGGCGAGCAGGAGCGCCTGCGCCGGTCCGAGCGCCTCCGCGGCGGACACTCCGAGCGGCACCGTCGTGATGATGTGGCTAGTCTCGGCGAAGCGGGGGACGCCCTCGTAGGCGAACCAGACGCCGTGGTTGTTGTACGGCCTCAGCGTCTCCTCGGAGGCGCCGAGCACCGTCGCGAAGTGCGCGTGCGAATGGCCGACGAAGTTGACGTCCGGCCGGGCCTTGAGGATCTCGGCGTGTAGCGGCCACTCGAGGTGGCGGAGGCCGGTGCCCTCGAGGACGTTGCCGTCGAAGTCGATGAGGATGAAATCATCGTCCTCGACCTCCGAGAGCGCGAGGTTGCCGCGCTTCAGCCAGAGTCCGCGCCCGAACGGGTCGCGGTAGGAGAGATGTCCCATCGACATGTCGCCGTGGCCCTCGAGCTCGAGGATCCGGTGCGCCCGGGCGACATCCGCGAGCACGCTCGCGATCGAGGCGTCTTCGAAGTACTGCGTGTGCTGATACGTCATGTTTTCCTGCTCCTCGAGAGACTAGTTCGCGTCTCGGCCCGCGGCCTCGGCGGCCGTCATCCCGCCCACACGGGCGTTCGGTCGGCCGCCGCTCGCGACCGCCACGATGATCACGAGCTCGTCCGGACGCGGGGCGTCGGGGAGCGTGATCGTCATCGCGTCGTAGTGCGAGCGGACGTAGACCTCATCCTTGTACGCGAGAGGGATGTCGATCTGTGATCCGGCGCCGGCGACCTTCGAGGCGGAGGAGATCCAGGCCTTGCCGCCGCCCACCGCGTCGCGAAGGGCGTCACCGAAGACGGTGGTGATGCAGGCGACGACATGCTCCTGCTCGCCGTTCAGCCCGGCGAGACCGCCCTTGCCGTATGACTCGACGGGACGACCCCCGAGCAGCGCCGCGGCGCGACGACCGAGCTCGGTCCCGATGCTCGCGCTCGGCGCGGTGAGCGGGGACAGGTCCTTCACCCAGCGACCCGCGAAGGGGTTCTCCAGGACGACCGCCACGGCTGCCTTGACCAGTGGCTGCTCCGGTGCGGGACCGAGGTCGTGGAGCGTCTCCGAGATGAAGGAGTGGATCGCGCGGACGCGATAAAAGGGGTCGATGCTCATGAGTTCACCTCGTGTCGGTGGGGATCCGTGGGGTTGTACAGTGCGGTCTCCACCACGTCGCCTTGGAACTGGTTGCCCTCCGCCATCTGGCGGGTGTCGGCGTAGTACTGCGAGCGGTCTTGGGCGCGATCGGTGATGGGCCGCTCCAGGCGCTCCCATTCGCGCAGGACCTCCGCCATCTGGTCGTCGGGCGCTTCGGTCGCCGCGGTCGCCAATGTCCAGGCGTTGTGGATGGAGCATCCGGCGCCCTGTGCGAGCGCGGGGCACATCGCGTGCGCGGCGTCGCCGATGAGTGCGACCCTGCCCTCGGTCCACCGGTCGAGCCGTGTGGTCTGGTAGCCGTAGTACTTGCCGTGCAGCTTGGCGGCCTCCTCCAGCAGTGGGGCCAGGTGCGGGAAGTTCTCGGTCCAGAGTGGGAGGTCGATCGGTACCTTCGAGCCCTGCGCGTCGCTGGCCGGTGCCATCAGGGCGATGTACACTTCCTCGTCGTTGCACGGCACGTAGAGCACGCGGAGCACGCGCGGCTCGATGTTCCAGAAGTCGATGTAGTTGTCCCACTCGGTGTCCGGTTCGAGCTGCTGCAGCTCGGCCTTGTGACGAGGCACGAGGAACCGTGTGATGCCGTCGCGCGACCGCTCGCGCTTGAGCGGGATGCCAACCGAACCGCGGACCGCGGAGCCGACACCGTCTGCGCCGACGACGAGATCGGCGTCCTCTGACGTTCCGTCGGCGAAGCTGATGCGACCGTCCGGGGTCGCGCCGGTGACCGGCGACCCGGAGACGATCTCAACCCCGGATTCGCGGGCGGCAGTGAGCAGCGTGCTGTACAGGTGGGGGCGCGTAACCGAGATCCAGCGGATGCCCTCGAGTCTCTCCTGCGACTGCACCACGTTGTTCATCCGCGTCTCGTAGGCGGGGGAGTGCATGGCGCGGGACTCCAGGTCGGGGGTAGCGCCGAGCAGGTCGAGGACCTGGAGGCTGTTGCCCCAGAGTACAATCCCAGCCCCTTCGGCGCGGAGCTCGGGCGAACGCTCATGGATACGGACGCTCCACCCCTTCTGAGCAAGCGCAGTGGCGACGGTGAGCCCGGCGAAGCCGGCGCCCGAGATCGCCGCGTGGCGGGATGAGGCCATGAGACCAACTTTCAGAGGAAAGGTTTTATTACGATCTGATTTGTTCTTCTCGTATGTGGAGAGTCTTGCGGAGCGCGGCGCTTCTCGCAAGCGAAAGCTCGGGGGCCTTCGCGACGTCCTCGCTCGTGTTCGAGTCGGTTCTCGATCAGCAGCGGGCCGGGATGCTGCGGCATGTCGTGGACGCGCTGAGCCTCTGCCTCGACGACACGACCGCAACACGCTCCTCGTCGCTCCGCGCCGCGCAGTTCCAGGAGCTCGTGACCGCCCACCTCCTGCTCGACCTGCCGCACCGCGATTCCGACCGCCTCGGCGCGGCAGGTGATCCGGCTCTAGTGCGCACCGCGCGGATCGTGGCCGGGTACTGCCGCGAGCACTATGCCGAGCCGCTGAGAGCATCGCCAACCTCGCGGCGGTCGCGCACGTGAGCGAGTGGACGCTGTTCGCGGCGTTCCGCCGTGAGTTCGGCACGATCCCCGGCCGCTGGATGCGTGAGCTTCGGCTGGAACGCGCGCGGCAGAGCCTGCAGGCATAGGAGCGGGCCACCAGCGTTGTGGCGGCCGCGATCCACCACGGGTTCAGTCGCGTCGGAGGGCTCGCCACCGACTACAGACGCGCGTACGGCGAGTCGCCGTCCGACACGATCCGCGGGTGTCGCGCCTCCGCACCGTGAATCAGACGGCGGCGTGCCGCGCAATCGCGGCTGCTCCCGCGAGTTCGTAGTTCTCCTCGGAGAGATACACGTGCTGCAGCGCCCCGAGAGAATTGCGGAGGTGGCGCTGCATGGGGTGGTCCACCGAGAGCACGCGACCGCCCCCGTAGCGGAACAGGTCGGAGATGAGCTCCGCGCAGAGTTCGGCGACCAGGGTGTGGCGGGCTCGGAGCACCGCGACCGTGTCGTCGTCGATCGTGCCGCCGGAGCGCACGATGTTGATGCCCTCCTGAGCGGTCGCCCGGTACAGCGTGCGCGCGGCGGCCCATTTCGCCTCCGCCTGACCGATCGCCTTCTGGAACGACGCGCGGCCGGCGAGTGAACCGCTCAGCGAGCGGGCCGTGGATGCGGCGAGGTCGATCATGTCGTCGATCGCGCGCCGCGCGATCCCGACGAGGAGCGGCGACAGCTCATTCGAGATGAAGATCATGATCGGCTGCCGGAAGATGTCGCCGCCGCGCTGCGGTGCCCCGCCGTACGCGTCCATCGCCCGGGACGCCGGCACGAAGACATCGTCGAAGGAGAAGTCATGGCTCCCGGTCCCCTGAAGGGCTGCAGCGTTCCAGTTGCCGTGGACAGTGACCTCGGACTTCGGGGCGGTCACGAAGATCGGAGCTCCGGTGCCCTCGACGATGCATCCGCCGACGACCCAGTTCGAGTGGTCGATACCGCTCCCGAAAGCCCAGCGGCCGGTGACACGGTAGCCGCCGTCGACCGGGATCGCGCTGCCGCGGGGCGTGAACTGGCCCGCGACCGTAGGCAGCGGCTCGCCTGGCGCGAACAGGTCGGCGACACCCTCCTCGGGGAGCCAGCCGGCCATGGTTCCGATCGTGCCGCTGCCGATCATCGTCGCCCACGCCGCCGAGGCGTCGTGATACGCGATCTCCTCCATGACGTCGCCGAAGCCCACCGGGTCGAGCTCGCTTCCCCCGAGTTCGATCGGCGTCTTCATCCAGAAGAACCCAGCCGTGCGGAGCTCCTCGGCGACGGCGTCGGGGAGGCGCCGGATCAGCTCCGCCTCGCGGGCGTGCTCCTCCAGCAGGGGGCCGAGCGCTCGGGCGGCGGCCAGAAGAACGTCCGCACGATCGGAGGCGGACGGGGATGCGGATGCGGCGGCGGATGTGGATGCGGGTGCGGCGGCGGACGTGGATGCGGCGGGAGTGGTCATCGGGCTCTCCTTCGAGACGACAGTCGTCCCAGTCAACACCCGCAGCCCGGGGAATTCAGACCGAATCCTGCGTGAAACCGCCGCGCCGTGCGGGATCCGGCGTCCTTCGGCCCGGCATGTGGAACGCTGGGGACGAGCGCTGCATACGCGGGAATGAAACCATTCCGGCGCCGATTGCCGCTCGCACGTCCAACGAAAGGATTCTCGTGGCCCGCATCGCCGTCATCGGAGGAACCGGCTACGCCGGCAGTCACATCATCCGGGAGGCCGTTCGCCGCGGCCACACCGTCGTCTCGATCGCCCGGTCGGTTCCCGCCGAGCGCGTGGAAGGCGCGACGTACCTCGAGGGCAGCATCCTGGATGTGACGGATGTCGTGCACAAGCTCCAGGGTGTGGATGTGGTGATCTCGGCGGTCGCGCCGCGCGGTGACATGCTCGGCAAGGTGCGTCCCGCGCTGGCGGAGCTGTTCGCGGCGCTTCCGGAGGATGTCCGCGTGGGCGTCATCGGCGGCGCAGGCGGCTCCCTGGTCACACCGGGAGGGCCGCGGCTCATCGATACCGAAGGATTCCTCGACGCGTACAAGCCGGAGTCGCTCGAGGCCATCGGAGTGCTCGAAGACCTGCAGTCCACCGCGGGCGGACGCGACTGGTTCTACATCCATCCCGCCGGCGGCTTCGGCGTCTGGGCGCCGGGGGAGCGCACCGGCTCGTACCGCGACGGCGGAGACGTGCTGGTCGTGGGTGAGGACGGGGAGTCATTCATCTCCGGTCCCGACCTCGCCGTAGCGATCCTCGACGAGATCGAGTCGCCGAAGCACTCGCGAGAGCGCTTCGCCGTCGGCTACTGACGTCGCGGTGGCCGCGCGACGGCGCTAGACCAGATCGCGCCAGTCCACCACGGCCTCCTCGTCGTCCTCCCCGGCCTCCTCGTCATCGACGATGGGCATCATGCCCGTCTGACCGGGGAGTGCGAGGGAGTCGGTCGGCGGGCCCATCACGGTCGCCTCGTCCCGGCGGTGGCGAAGCACATCGTCGATGTAAGACGTCAGCACCTCCGCGATGGGCACCGAGCGTCCGCGCGCCTGCGACATGTACCACCGGTGCTCGAGCACCTGGTGGAACACCTCCGCCGGCTCGAGTTTCGCGCGCAGGTCGAACGGGATGGACATCACGACCGGCTCGAACACGCGGGTCAGCCACTCGTGCGCGACCATCTCCTCGTCCGGGCCGAGACGACTGGTCCGCGCGCGGAATTCGTCCAGGTCATTGAGGAGACGGCGGGCCTGGTTCTCCTCGACATCCAGTCCCGTCAGGCGCAGGAGACGGCGCTGGTGATGCCCGGCGTCGACGACCTTCGGCTGGATGGACGCGCGCGTACCGTCGGGCGTCGTCTGGATCGACATCTCGCCGATGTCGAAGCCGAGGGCGTTGAGGCGCTGGACGCGCTCGGTGAGGCGCCAGGACTCGTCGAGCGCGAACGACTCCTTGTCGGTGAGCGCTCCCCAGAGCGAGTAGTAGGACGACAGGATGCCGTCGGCGATCTGCACCGCGTCGATGCCGCCCTCCAGGCGGCCGCCGGCCTCCAGATCCATGATCTCGCCGGCGATATTGGTGCGGGCGACATCGAGGTCGTGCGCGCGCTGCCCCGGAGTCAGCCCGCTCTCGTGCAGCTCGCCGGTCTCCGCATCCACGAGATACGCGGCGAAGGCGCCGGCGTCCCGCCGGAACAGGGTGTTCGACAGCGAGACGTCGCCCCAGAAGAAGCCGACGTTGTGCAGGCGCACGAGGAGCACCGCGAGAGCATCCACCAGCCGCGCGGCCGTGTGCGGGCGCAGCACCTGCGTGAACAGAGCGCGGTAGGGGAGCGAGAAGCGAAGGTGCGCCGTGACCAGGGCTGCGGGCAGCGTCCGCCCCTCCGCATCCGTTCGTCCGCCGATCACGGCGACGCGCTCGACGCACGGCGCGGCAAGACGGTGCAGGTTGCCGAGCATGTCGTATTCGCGCCGGGCCATCTCCTGCGTGGTCTCCTTGATGGCCACCACCCGCCCGGACAGATTCGCAAAGCGCACCAGGTGCCGGGAGATGCCCTTGGGGAGGTACACGATCGTGCTGCTGGACCATTCCGACAGGGGCGTCGACCACGGCAACGAGAGTAGGCCGGGGTCGACGGAGCTGGCGGTGATGCTGAGCGATTCGGGCACGGGACCTCCCGGAAATACGGCGCGGCGCGGGCAGCCTCAAGGCTACCCGCGCCGCGGCGGTGAGAGATGGGTCAGGCGGAGACGACCGGCTTGTCGTTGAGACGCTCACCGGACTCGATGTCGAACGCGTGCACGTGGCCGGCGCTGGCGGCCAGGGTGACCGTCTCGCCCGCGTTCGGGTGGCTCCGGCCGTCGACACGTGCGACGAGGTCGGTGCGCTTGCCGTTGATCTCGGTGTGGCCGTAGAGGTAGCCGTCCGCGCCGAGTTCCTCGACGAGGTCGACGACCACCGAGAGACCGCGGCCGTCGGAGGGACCGACGACGATGTCCTCGGGGCGCACGCCCACGGTGACCTGGCTGCCGTTGGCACGGCCGACGGTGTCGCGGTCCAGCGGCACGACCTCGTCACCGAACCGCACGCCACCCTCGGCGAGATCGGCCGAGAAGAGGTTCATGGCGGGCGAACCGATAAAGCCGGCGACGAACACGTTGTTCGGCTTCTCGTACAGGTCGCGGGGCGTTCCGACCTGCTGCAGGATGCCGTCCTTGAGGACCGCGATGCGGTCGCCCATGGTGAGGGCCTCGGTCTGGTCGTGCGTGACGTAGACGGTCGTGACCCCGAGGCGGCGCTGCAGCGACGCGATCTGCGTGCGCGTCTGCACGCGGAGCTTCGCGTCGAGGTTCGACAGCGGCTCGTCCATGAGGAACACCTGCGGCTGGCGGACGATCGCGCGACCCATCGCGACACGCTGACGCTGACCACCCGAGAGGGCCTTCGGCTTGCGCGTGAGGTACTCCTCGAGGTCGAGGAGCTTGGCGGCCTCGAGCACGCGCGCGGCACGCTCTTCCTTGCCGATGCCGGCGATCTTCAGGGCGAAGCCCATGTTCTCGGCGACGGTCATGTGGGGGTACAGCGCGTAGTTCTGGAAGACCATCGCGATGTCGCGGTCCTTCGGCGGGACGTCCGTGACGTCGCGGTCGCCGATCAGGATGCGGCCGGAGTTGACCTCTTCGAGGCCGGCCAGCATGCGCAGGGACGTGGACTTACCGCAGCCGGAGGGGCCGACGAGAACCAGGAACTCGCCGTCGGCGACTTCGAGGTTGAGCTTGTCCACGGCGGGGCGAGTGCCCCCGGGGTACAGGCGGGTTGCGTTGTCAAACGTGACGGACGCCATTTTCTTCTCCTTCACCGGCAGGTACGTGCCGGACGATCCGTAGTGATGGATGAGCGGGGGCTAACCCGCACGCCCGCCATCGGGCGCAACTTTCAGTATAGGTGTCGGGCGTCCTGCGTCTGGGTTTTTCCCAGGCTGCCTCGTTAGCATCGATTCCGGCCGCGTTACCCGTGCGGCCCGCCGGATCCCCGGCCCGCTTATCCGTTCCAGAAGGTTTCATGTCGAACGACCAGACACCGCAGGTGCCTGCCACGCGCGACCGCCGAGAGGCCGTCCGCGAAAAGGCCCAGCAGGTGCACGCCAAGCAGTCGCGCTTGCGGCTGCTGCGTGGCATCCTGCTCAGCGCGGCCGGTCTCGCCGTCGCGGGCGTGGCCACCGCCGCCATCATCTGGGCGTTCGCGGAGATGGGCCCGCGTCCCGTCATTCAGCCCGCCAACGCGCAGAACGACGGCTTCGCGGTGACCACCGTGACCGGGGCCGCTGATCCGGTGGCAGGCGGTGTCGACGAGGCGGCGACGCCCGCGCCCGCAGAGGCAGCACCCACGGAGGCAGCGCCCACGCCGACCCCGACGGCCAGCGAAACTCCCGCCGTGGACATCCGCGTCTACGTGGATTACCTCGCTCCCGAGGCGCGCGAGTTCCAGCTCGCCAATGCTGACCAGCTGAAGAAGTGGGTGAGCCAGGACGCCGCGACCCTCAGCTACTACCCCGTGGCCATGCTGACGTCGAAGTCGAACGGCACCAAGTACTCGCTGCGTGCGGCGGGGGCGGCCGCGTGCGTCGCGACGTATTCGCCCGACACCTTCTTCGCCTTCAACGACGAGCTGCTGCGCCAGCAGCCGGAGATCGATTCGGACGGCTTGAACGACGAACAACTCGCCGAGCTGGCGCAGGCCTCCGGTGCGGCCTCGCCGAAGATCGTTCGCAACTGCATCGAAGACGGCTCGTTCTCGACGTGGGCACGCGCCGCGACCGATCGTGCACTGGAGAGCATTCCCGACACCGATGGTGCCGCGCTGAGCTCGACGCTCATGATCCTCGTCAACGGCACGCAGTATGTCGGGGCGATGGATGACCCGAAGGAATTCGCGCAGTTCGTGCTCACGGCCGCCAGCGACTCGTACTACCGCACGCCGTCGCCGACCCCGTCGGCATCCGTCACGCCCACCCCGGCGCCTTAGTCCCGCCGGATCAGCGAGCCGGGCCGCCCGTCCTGCCTCGGTCGCCCTCGTCGCCGTTTCCGACGAAGGGGTCGACCTTGTCGGCCTTCCGGAGCGTCTCGGCCTGCTCCTCACGCCGCTTCGCGGCATCCGCCGCATGTTGGTCGATGTCGCCGGCGCGTCGCTGCGCCTCGATGTCGGCCTGGGCGGCGCGGGCTTTGGCCCGCTCCGACTCGGCGGTAGCGGCGGCGGTGTCGGCCCGCGCCTGCGCGAGCTCCGCCTCATGCTCCCGCGCGCCGAGGTCGGCCTCTCGAGCCTGGGCGCGCAGCTTCTCGGCCTTCTCGTGCTGCGCGTGCTGGCGGCGCTCCCGACGTCCTTTCGCCGTGACGGTCAGAACGATGACCACGATCACCACGACGACGACAATGGCGACGATGATCCAGATGAGGGCACTCGTGTCCATGGCTCCTCCTTCTCGTGTGGCACCGACCCGGCTGTGCGGCGCCTCCCGCTACCAAAGCCGACGGCACACGGCGGCGAGAACCGCCTTGCCGTGGGGGAGGCGGTGCGCTAGCGAGGGGCCGGGCGGCGGACGCTCTAGACTCGGTTGTCGAGATCCGCGTACCTCCGCGGCTCGCCGGCTTGGCGCAATTGGTAGCGCACCTAACTTGTAATTAGGGGGTTGCGGGTTCGAGTCCCGCAGTCGGCTCTCCGCGCTCCCGCCTCCCGTCGTCCGCGAGAAACGACGATCCGGATGAGACGGGACGCATCGCGCCGTTTCTCGTCCGGATCGTCGTTTCTCGCGGGTGGGCCGTAGCATCATGCGAGTGACCTCGCGCGAAGCCCCGGGTGCGGCGCGACGCATCCCGTTGGGGCTGGCGGTCGCATCCGCGGTGGCTGTCGGAGTGCTGACGGCGCTCCAGGCTCGCATCAACGGGTCTCTCGGCGACGCCATCGACGACGGCTACACCGCCGCGGTCATCTCGTTCGGCTCTGGCCTGCTCATCGTCCTCGCGATCACCGTCCTTCTCCCCTCGGCCCGCACGGGCTTCGGCCGGCTGGTGCGGGGCATCCGCGGGGGAGACGTGCCGGTGTGGATGCTGCTGGGCGGTCTCGCCGGAGCCCTCACGGTCGCGACGCAGGGACTCACCGTCGGAACCATCGGGGTCGCGCTGTTCACAGTGGGTGTGGTCGCCGGGCAGACGATCCACGGGCTGATCCTCGACCGCCTGGGATACGGGCCCGGGGGTGTGGTGGCCGTCACCGTGCCGCGCGTGGTCGGCGGCGCACTCGCCGTGGCGGGAGTGATCGTGTGCGTGGCAGGGGTCACGGGAGCGCCGGCGCCATGGATGCTGATGCTCCCGTTCCTCGCCGGCGCAGGAATCGCCTGGCAGCAGGGCACCAACGGGCGCCTCGGTCAGCGCACCGGGAACGCGCTCACCGCGACCCTGGTGAACTTCGCCGGTGGCACCATCGCACTCGCGATCGCCGCCGCCGTGCACATCTCGGTCGCGGGCGCACCGCAGACGCTCGTGGTCGACCCGTGGCTGTACCTCGGGGGAGCCGTGGGCGCCGTGTACATCTTCCTGTCGGCGGCCATCGTGCGCACCACCGGTGTGCTGCTGCTGGGGCTGGGGTCGGTGGTGGGGCTGCTGGCGATGTCGGTGGTGCTCGACGCGTTCTGGCCGGCGCCCTCCGGGCCGCCCCTGCCCATTGCGCTCACCGCGGTGGCGGTGGCCCTGGTCGGTGTCGCCATCGTGGTGGGATGGCGACGGCGGCGGCCCGGCCGCTAGAGCAGTGTGGGATCGGCCGCCCCGTGGGAGGCGTCGCGCCCCATCGGCGGCTCACCGGAGGCGTCGCGCGCCATCGGCGGCTCACCGGAGGTGTCACGCGCCGTCGGCGGAGTCGCGCTCTTCTCGCGCTTCTTCGTCTCGCGGCGCGACTCTTCGGGCATGCGCGTGAGCATCTCGCTCGCGTTCACGCCTTTGCGCGGTCCGAGCCGGGTGGCAGCCGGCTTGCCGCCGACATACAGCCAGCCGAGGAGCTCCTCGTTCTTGCCGAGGCCATGCGCCTTGGCGACGGCCTTGCTGCGCGTGTAGTGGCCGGTTCGCCAGATGACGCCCCATCCGGCCTCATCCAGCAGCAGGCTCAACATGTGCGCGACCCCGGAAGCGACCGCCTCCTGCTCCCAGCGCGGAACTTTCTCGCTCTCGCGGTAGCTGGCCACGATCGCGATCAGGAGCGGAGCGCGCAGCGGCTTGGCCGAGGACCCCTTCTCGCCGAGCGCCTTGTTGATGGCGCGGCCCAGTCGCTCCCGGTCGGTTCCGCGGAGCTCGATGAGACGCCACGGGCGAAGCGACGAATGGTCGGCGACGCGACCGGCCGCGGCCACGAGCGTCTCCAGCTCAGCCGACGAGGGTGCCTCCTCGGTCACGCGCGACCACGATCGGCGTGCGCGGACGGCCTCGAGCGCCGATCCCGCCCGCCCGGAGCCTCCGCGCGGCGCATCAGCGGCGTGCAGAGGCTGCGGAGGGATGCTCACGCCTCCGGCTCGGGGGCGAAGTTCAGCGCCAGGGAGTTCATGCAGTACCGGTCGCCGGTGGGCGTGCCGAACCCGTCCGGGAACACGTGCCCCAGGTGCGATCCGCACGCGGCACAGCGCACCTCGGTGCGCACCATGCCGTGGGCGCGGTCTTCGATCAGCTCGACGGCCTCCGGGCGGACCGACTCGTAGAAGCTCGGCCATCCGCAGTGCGAGTCGAACTTCGTTCCGCTCTGGAACAGCTCGGCGCCGCAGCCGGCACACGAGTACAGTCCCGCGCGTTCCTCGTCGAGGAGCTCACCGGTCCAGGCGCGCTCGGTGGCGGCCTGCCGCAGCACGGCGTACTGCTCCTCGCCGAGCTCGGCGCGCCACTGGTCCTCGGTCTTCTCAACGGAATAGCTCATGGGGGTCTTCCTCTCCACCGTCCATTCAACCCGAACACCAGGGCAGCAGGCGCTCCCGGCGATAATGCCGGGATGGACCCGGATGCTGTCGCCCCCGTGATCGCCCGTTACGAGCGCTTCGCACGGGACGAGGCGCCGGGCCGGTCCGACCTGTACGCCGAGTGGGCCGCCGGAGTGGCGGGCGATCACGAGACGGCCGCGATCCTCGCCCGCATCCCCGAGACGCACCGCCAGCCGCCCCTGGTGTTCGCCGTGACCCGGATGCTGGGGGCTTCGGAGAGCGGATATGGCGAGTGGGCGAGGTGGGTCCAGGCGCACGCCGACCGGGTGGTGGCCGAGAGCGCGACGCGCAGCATCCAGACCAACGAGCCGCTGCGCTGCGCGGCGCTCCTCCCCGCGCTCAGCCTCGTGCCCGGACCGATCGCGCTCCTGGAGGTCGGTGCCAGTGCCGGCCTCTGCCTGTACCCCGACAGGTACTCCTACCGGTATGCCACCGGCGGCGGGGGGCTGCGCGCGCTCGACCCGCCCGGTGGCCCGAGCGCCGTGGTGCTGCACTGCAGGCTCGTCGGCGCGCCGGTCTTGCGGATGCCGGACATCGTGTGGCGTGCCGGCATCGACCTGGCGCCGCGGAACGCGCGCGACAAGGCCGACAGAGCGTGGCTGACCGGACTTGTCTGGCCTGGCGAAACCGGTCGCCGCGAACGCATCGAGCGCGCACTCGATGTGGCCGCGGCCGACCCGCCACTCCTGGTGCCCGGCGACGCGAGGGAGGTTCTCGCGGAGACGGCCGCACGGGCGCCGCGGGGGGCGACTCTCGTGATTACGACGCCCGGCGTGCTCGCCCACGTTCCGCGGGTGGGTCGGCGGCCGCTCATCGACGCGGCGCGGGCCGCGGGGCGGTGGATCACGATCGACGATCCGGCCCTGCACGATGGCTGGACCGCGGTCCCTGATCCCTGGCCCGGGGGATTCGCCCTGGCGTTGGACGGGAACATCCTCGCCGCCGTTGACCCGCTCGGCGCGTCCGTGGAGTGGCTCCCGGGCGAACGCCGCCAACAGGCTTAGCGTGGAGGAGTGCCCCTCACCGACCGCGATCGCGCCCTCCTCGCCTTCGAGGCGGAGTGGCGGCGGCACGGCGGGGCAAAAGAGGAAGCCATCCGGGCGGAGTTCGCGATGCCGCCGGCGCGCTACTACCAGCTGCTCGGTCGCCTGATCGACACGGCAGAGGCTCTCGAGCATGACCCGCTCCTGGTGCGCAGGCTGCGCCGTCTCCGCGATCAGCGAGCCACGATCCGGGCGGCCCGCACCGGCGCTCAGTGATCTTCGACCGCCTGCCGATAGCATCGACGGGTGGCCCGAACGACCTACCCGCGCGACCGCTTCGACGAGCTCGCGCCTGAGACGGGACGCGTCGGCGCACACCGCGCGGAGAACCCACGGATGCGCGGTGGCATCGTGTTCCTGTGGGCGGTTGTCGCCACGATCGTTCTCCTCATCGCCGGGATCTTCGGCTCGCTCCTGGTGACCGGGCGCATCTCCTTCTCGACGGAGCCGTTGCCCACCACCACTCCGCTTCCCATCGTGGAGCCGGTGGTCGACACGTCCGTGCCGGTGCTCGTCCTCAATGCGACCCCGCAGGAGGGGTTGGCGGCGCAGGTGCGGGACACCGTGGTTGCCGCCGGCTGGTCGGCCGACATCGTCTCGGCCGGAGCTGCCGGCTCGAGCGACTTCCCCGCGACGACCGTCTACTACGCGACCGAAGACGCCGAAGCCGCCGCTCTGGGGCTGGCCGAGGTCATCGGCGGTGCGGAGATCGCGCTCAGCGACCAATATCTCCCACCGGATGACCCGGAGACCGAGGCGGATGAGGCGGGCCGGCAGCTCACCGTGGTGCTCGGGCTCGACCGCATCCAGGCGCCCTCGGAGGGCACGGAACCGTAGTCGGCGACCGGGTGTTTCGGGCGGGTAAACAGTTCGATGCGGCCGTGTCAACACTTGCCCGAGCGGGGGTTTGCGCCCCATATGCCGTGGATACGATGACGTCGTCCCACAGCATCAGGAGAACAGCATGGCCCAGGGCACTGTCAAATGGTTCAACGCCGAGAAGGGTTTCGGCTTCATCACCTCCGGCGACGGAGAGGACGTTTTCGTCCATTACTCGAACATCGACATGACCGGTTTCCGGGTGCTCGAGGAAGGGCAGGCCGTCGAGTTCACCGTCGGGGCGGGGCAGAAGGGTCCGCAGGCCGAATCGGTCCGCGTTATCTGACGCAGCATCCCGGCATCGCCTCCGAGGCGGCACCGCGTGAAGACCTCATCAGGGCAGGGAAGCCCGAGGTCTTTCCGGGGTGCCGCCTTTTCGGCATCGCCGACACGGGCGTCGTATCCCGGTGGCGCAGCTTGCACTCGCATGGGGCGAGTGCCAGAATGAGTTAGCACTCGTGTTTGTGGAGTGCTAACAGACTGATAGCTCCGTCCTGGAGGGACGACATACATATGGCAAAGATCATCGCTTTCGACGAAGAGGCCCGACGCGGCCTCGAGCGCGGCCTGAACATCCTCGCCGACGCCGTCAAGGTGACGCTCGGCCCCCGCGGTCGCAACGTCGTGCTCGAGAAGAAGTGGGGCGCCCCCACGATTACGAACGACGGCGTTTCTATCGCCAAGGAGATCGAGCTCGACGACCCCTACGAGAAGATCGGCGCCGAGCTGGTCAAGGAGGTCGCCAAGAAGACGGACGACGTCGCCGGTGACGGAACCACCACCGCGACCGTTCTCGCTCAGGCACTCGTTCGCGAGGGCCTGCGCAACGTCGCCGCCGGCGCCGACCCCATCTCGCTCAAGAAGGGCATCGAGAAGGCCGTCAAGGCCATCACCGACCAGCTCCTCGCCGGCGCCAAGGAGGTCGAGTCCAAGGAGCAGATCGCTGCCACCGCATCGATCTCCGCCGCCGACCCCGCGATCGGCGCGCTGATCGCCGAGGCCATCGACAAGGTGGGCAAGGAGGGTGTGGTCACCGTTGAGGAGTCCAACACGTTCGGCACCGAGCTCGAGCTCACCGAGGGTATGCGCTTCGACAAGGGCTACATCAACCCTTACTTCGTGACCGACCCGGAGCGTCAGGAAGCGGTCTTCGAAGACCCGTACATCCTGATCGCGAACCAGAAGATCTCGAACATCAAGGACCTTCTGCCGATCGTCGACAAGGTGATCCAGGAGGGCAAGGAGCTCCTCATCATCGCTGAGGACGTGGAGGGCGAGGCTCTCGCAACTCTCGTGCTCAACAAGATCCGCGGCATCTTCAAGTCGGCTGCCGTCAAGGCTCCCGGCTTCGGCGACCGTCGCAAGGCTCAGCTGCAGGACATCGCGATCCTCACGGGTGGCCAGGTCATCACCGAAGAGGTGGGCCTCAAGCTCGAGAACGCCACGGTCGACCTGCTCGGCCGTGCGCGCAAGGTCATCATCACCAAGGACGAGACCACCATCGTCGAGGGTGCCGGTGACTCGGCGCAGATCGAGGGTCGCGTGACCCAGATCCGTCGCGAGATCGAGAACACCGACAGCGACTACGACCGCGAGAAGCTCCAGGAGCGCCTCGCCAAGCTCGCCGGCGGCGTTGCCGTCATCAAGGCGGGTGCGGCCACCGAGGTGGAGCTCAAGGAGCGTAAGCACCGCATCGAGGACGCCGTTCGCAACGCGAAGGCAGCCGTCGAGGAGGGCATCGTCCCCGGTGGTGGCGTCGCGCTGATCCAGGCCGGCAAGATCGCGTTCGCAACCCTGCAGCTCGAGGGCGACGAGGCGACCGGCGCGAACATCGTCCGCGTCGCGATCGAGGCTCCGCTCAAGCAGATCGCCCTCAACGCCGGCATGGAGCCCGGTGTCGTGGCGAACAAGGTGGCCGAGCTCGAAGCAGGTTGGGGCCTCAACGCCGCGACCGGCGAGTACGGCGACCTCTTCGCGCAGGGCATCATCGACCCGGCGAAGGTCACCCGTTCGGCGCTGCAGAACGCAGCGTCCATCGCGGGTCTGTTCCTCACCACCGAGGCGGTCGTCGCCGAGAAGCCCGAGAAGGCTTCGGCAGCTCCCGCCGACCCGACGGGCGGCATGGACTTCTGAGTCCACCCCGCGTCTGACGCACAGAACGGCCCCCTCCACGCGGAGGGGGCCGTTCTGCGTTCGGGATAGCGGTCGGCGGTCAGCGGAACAGGCTCGTGCTGGCCTGCTCGACCTCGGCGTAGTGGCGCCCGGCGACGGTGAGGGCGCCGTCGATCTCGGCGAGAGAGGCGGCGACCTGCTGCTGCGTCGCCCGCCACCGCTCCACGACGCCGGTGAAGGCCGCCGACGCCGCCCCCGTCCACGACCCCTGCAGCTGGGTGAGCTGGGACAGCAGCGCGGCGGACTCCGATTCCAGACGGTCGACCGTCGCGCGGACGGCGTGCGACGCGGTGAAGACCGCGTCGCTGTCGACGGAGAAGACAGCCATGAGAACTCCTTTCTGTACGTGCCGGCCACGTTAGGGCGCGCCGGTCCCGCACCGAGGAGACGCTGACGACCCGGTGGATGGCGCGCCTTCTGGCGCCCCTGGGGAGGAAGGTCAGCGGAGCCGGGGGAGCGGCCGGGTGTCGGCGATCTCGTCGGCGAAGGGACGAGGAGCCAGCGGCAGCGACACCCGGAAGGTCGCTCCGCCGCCGGGCGTCTCTCGCACCGACACCGTGCCGTGCAGCGCCTCGACGATCGATGCGACGATCGAGAGGCCGAGCCCTGAGCCACCGGTCTCCCGCGCTCGAGACGTGTCGGCGCGCCAGAAGCGCTGGAAGATCTGTTCGCGGATCTGCTCGGGGATGCCCTCGCCGTGGTCGACGACCTCGATCCACCCGGTGTTCTCGGTCGGAGAAACCCCGACGCGCACCTCGATCGGGGAATCCTCTCCGGTGAAGCGGCGGGCGTTGCCCAGGAGGTTCGCGATCACCTGCCGGATGCGGTTCTCATCGCCCAGCACGATCGGCTCGTCCGGCAGCAGGAATGACCCGTCGGCCGGTTCGTCCGTCAGCGGATCGATCGGTCCGCTGTCGGCCGCGTTGCGAGGACGCCGACGGAGGCGGGAGAATCTCGCACCGGCCAACGCCATCGCCGAGGACCCCGCGGTCGCGCGCCGGCGCGGCTCGTCTGTCGGGCCGGTCGGAGGGTCGGCGGTGGTCGACGTCGTCTCCGCGGTCCCGTCGTGGAGCGTCGTGTCCTCGACGGTGACTTCGCGCTGCGGGGACGCCGCCCGAAGATCCAGTGCGGCATCCCGGGCGACCGGTCGCAGGTCGACCGGTTCGAGCAGAACGTCGCGTCGCTCGTCGAGGCGTGCCAAGGCGAGGAGGTCTTCGACGAGAACGCCCATGCGGATCGCTTCCTTCTCGATCCGCTCCATGGACTGTGCGATCTCCTCGTCGCCACGGATGGCGCCCATCCGGTACAACTCGGCGTACCCTCGCACGGTCACCAGTGGCGTGCGCAACTCGTGGCTGGCGTCGCCGATGAAACGGCGCATCTGCCCGACCGTGGCATCGCGCTGACGGATCGCCGCATCCACACGGTCGAGCATCGTGTTGATGGCCATCTTCAACCGGCCGACCTCGGTGCCGGGCACCACGTCCGACATGCGCTGGCTGAAATCGCCGCCCGCGATCGACATGGCCGTCGCCTCGACTTGACCGAGACCGCGGAACGTGAGGGTGACGAGCCACCGCGTGAGCAGGGCGCTGGCGATGAGGATGAGCAGGGCCAGGATGCTGTAGATGCCGATGTAGGTCCCGACGACGCGTTCGGTCGGGGCCAGCGGCGCGACGACCATCTGCGTGAACGCTTCCCCGGCGCCCGGGGGCTGGAAGAAGTCCACGCTTGCGCGGAACGATGCGCCGGTTTCCGGGTCCTGGTACTCCAGCGCCTGCCCCACGTGCATGGAGGTTTCCTGCAGCGGGAACTCCCGCGGCAGGTCGGGGATGATGTGGGACGACGTGCCGTCGTAGAGCGCCTCCAGCGCCCCGTCCACGCCCCGGTACAGGACGATGATGTTGCCCGTCGCCGCGACGTCGTCGCGGGGGGTGAAGGTGATCTTCCCGCCGTCGTTGCGCGCGTCGAAGACGGTGTCTGCGATGTCGCTGGCCGCCAGGAGACGTAGTTGCTCGTCGACCGAGTCGACGAGGGTGTTGCGCAGGAACGCCATGGTGCCGAACCCGGCGGCGACCAGTCCGACGGCGAGCAGACCGACGGTCACGCCGGTGACCTTGGCGCGCAGGCTGAGCCCACGCCACCATCCGGTCACGGCATCGTGCTTCTCAGCCAGGAGAGAGTCTTTCGTCGAGGCGCTCAGGCGGTCTTACCGGCCTTGAGCATGTAGCCGAAACCGCGCTTGGTCTGGATGAGCGGCTCGGTCGAGTGCGGGTCGATCTTGCGACGCAGATAGGAGATGTAGCTCTCCACGATTCCCGCGTCGCCGTTGAAGTCGTACTCCCACACGTGGTCGAGGATCTGCGCCTTCGACAGCACCCGGTTCGGGTTGAGCATGAGGTAGCGGAGCAGCTTGAACTCGGTGGGGCTGAGATCGATCGACACGTCGCCGACCGTCACGTCGTGGGTGTCCTGGTCCATCGTGAGTTCGCCCGCGCGGATCACCGACTCCTCGTCGGCCTGCATCGTGCGGCGCAGGATCGCCTGGATGCGGGCGACGATCTCGTCGAGGCTGAACGGCTTCGTGACGTAGTCATCGCCTCCGGCGTTGAGACCGGTGATCTTGTCCTCCGTCTCATCCTTGGCCGTCAGGAACAGGATGGGCGCGGTGTAGCCGGCCCCGCGGAGGCGCTTGGTGACGCTGAACCCGTTCATGTCGGGCAGCATGACGTCGAGAACGATGAGGTCGGGTTCTTCCTCCAGCACGGCAGAGATGGTCTGCGCGCCGTTGGAGACGGCCCGGACCTGGAATCCCGCGAATCGCAGGCTGGTGATGAGCAGGTCGCGGATGTTCGGCTCGTCGTCCACGACGAGGATGCGCGGTGCGGTCATAGGCCCATACTGGCATCCGATTCCTTGGGGAGGCTGGAAATGCGCGCACCCGCCGGGATCAGCCCGATCGGGCCGCGGTCACCAACCGGGCCACCGTCGGGCCGATCGGGGCATCCGGATCGACCGTGAGCCGGTGCAGGACCAGCCCGTCGAGACCGGCCATGAGCGCACGCGTGGCGCCGTCGGGGTCTGTCGCACCGGCGTCGGCGAGCAGGTCGACCACCCAGCGGACGAAGACCTCGCGCTGTGCGAGCAGGGGCGCGAGGAGGTCGCGGTCGGCAGCGGCCTCGAGGAACAGCGCGAGCCGCGCACGCGATCGGTCGGCATACCGACCGGTCTCGGCATCGACCATCGCGGTGAAGGCCGCGACGAGATCGAGGTGGTTTCCCTCCGCGGCGGCCGGCAGGTCGTCGCGCTCGTTTTCCGCGATCCACGTGATGACACCGGCGACGAGCGCGGCCCGGGTGCGGAACCAGTTCGACGTGGAGCCGCGCGGCAGGCCGGCCCGCTCATCGACGCGCGCGTGCGTGAGCGCCCGGATGCCCTGCTCGCCGATGAGGCGCACGGCGGCGTCGAGGGAGCGGTCGCGCGTCGAACTCACACGTCGACCCTAGGGTGTCGCGCGCCGCGGAAGAGGGGGATGTGGGACTACTACAGACGTAGTATCATCGCGGGCATGGACCCGCAACGGGGTGAGGTCGTGGTGACGGAGCGCATGATCGCTCTGCCCGACCTGGACGTGCACGTGCGGGAGGCCGGAGCGGGGACGCCGGTGCTCCTGCTCCACGGCTTTCCCGAGACATCCCGCGAGTGGTCCCGCGTGATCCCGGAGCTTGCGCGGGTCGGCCACGTGTTCGCGCCCGACCTCCGGGGATCGGGCGGCACCAGCGCCCCGGCAGGCCGGAACGACCGACGCGCGCTGTGCGCGGACGCCGTCGGCCTGCTGGATGCACTCGGCATCGAGCGCGCGGTCGTGGTCGGTCACGATGTCGGTGCGCTCGCGGCTCTGGCGCTCGCCGTGGATCACCCCGGGCGGGTCTCCCACCTCGTGGTGCTCTCGGTGCCGCCGCTGTACCTGCGGATGACGCCCTCGATGCTCGGCGTCACGCGCCACCTCTGGTTCCAGTACGCGTTGGCGGTGCCGGGCCTCGGCGCCCGCCTGCTCAGCCGGGGCCGGCAGCGCCTCCCGCGCTGGCTCTTCACCACCTTCGCGAGCAGCGGCGGGGGAGTCCGACCGGAGGACGTCGAGGAGTACCTCGCCGACCTGAGGCGCCCGGGCCACGCGCAAGCGGGATCGCGGAAGTACCGGCAGCTGGTGCTGCCCGAGTTCGCGCGGATCGTCTTCGGCCGTTACCGGCGGACACTGCCGTCCATGCCCACGCTGGTTCTCCTCGGCGACGAAGACCCTGTGCTGCCGCGGGATGCGCTCGGTGGTCTCGAGCGGTACGCGCGCAACATCCGGATCGAGGGGATCGCCGGTGCCGGGCACTTCGTCGTGGACGAACAGCCCGCCGGCGTCGCCGAGCGCATCCAGCGCTTCGCCGGCCTGACGGCGCCCTGAGGCACCTCAGCCGGCGACGAGCCGGCGACGAGCCCGGCGAGCGGCTCAGGCCGCGGGGGCGAGCAGGTCGTCGGCGTCGAGGATCGTGTACGCGTATCCCTGTTCGGCGAGGAACCGCTGCCGGTTCTGCGCGAAGTCCTGATCGACGGTGTCGCGGGAGATCAGCGTGTAGAAGCTCGCCGTGTTTCCCGACTCCTTCGGGCGCAGCAGCCGGCCGAGCCGCTGCGCCTCCTCCTGCCGGGAGCCGAACGACCCCGACACCTGGATGGCGACGGATGCCTCGGGCAGGTCCACCGAGAAGTTCGCGACCTTCGACACCACGAGCAGCGAGATCGATCCTTCCCGGAACGCCTGGTACAGCTCCTCGCGCTCCGACACCGGGGTCGCCCCGGTGATCCGCGGAGCATCCAGGGCCTCGGCGAGGACATCGATCTGGTCGAGGTACTGGCCGATCACCAGGATGCGCTCGCCGGCGTGACGCTGCACGAGTCCTCGGACCACCTCGATCTTCGCGGGGGCGGTCGCTGCGAGGCGATACCGTTCGTCGTCCGCCGCGGCCGCGTACTCGAGGCGGTCGCCGTCGGGCAGGTCGATGCGCACCTCGTAGCAGGCGGCCGGGGAGATGAAGCCCTGTGCCTCGATCTCCTTCCACGGCGCATCGAACCGCTTCGGGCCGATGAGGCTGAACACGTCGCCCTCGCGCCCGTCCTCGCGGACGAGGGTGGCGGTGAGGCCGAGGCGCCGGCGGGCCTGCAGGTCGGCGGTGAGCTTGAACACCGGGGCGGGCAGAAGGTGCACCTCGTCATAGACGATGAGACCCCAGTCCAGGGCATCCAGCAGCGCCAAGTGCGCATACTGACCGCCGCGCTTGGCCGTGAGGATCTGGTAGGTCGCGATCGTGATCGGCTTGATCTCCTTGACCTGCCCGGAGTACTCGCCGATGTCCTCGGCTGCGAGCGTGGTGCGACGCAGCAGCTCATCGCGCCACTGCCGTGCGCTGACCGTGTTGGTCACGAGGATCAGGGTCGTCGTCTTCGTCTCGGCCATCGCGCCGGCGCCCACGAGCGTCTTCCCGGCGCCACAGGGGAGCACCACGACACCCGAGCCGCCCTCGGAGAACGCGTCGACGGCCTGCCGCTGGTACGGGCGCAGGTGCCAGCTGGCCTCATCGAGGTCGATGGGATGCGGCGTTCCCGGCGTGTACCCGGCGAGGTCTTCGGCCGGCCACCCGATCTTCAGCAGCTCCTGCTTGATGTGCCCGCGCGCCCACGCGTCGATCACGTACGCATCCGGGGACGGGCGACCGATCAGCAGCGGCTGGATCCGCTTGTTGCGGGCGACCTCGGTGAGCACGGCGGGATCGGTGGAACGAAGAACGAGGGTCCCCTCGTCGTCACGCTCGATGACAAGGCGCCCGTAACGGCCCACGGTCTCGCGGATATCGACGGACACGGACGCGGGAACGGGGAACCGCGACCACCGCTCGAGCGTCGCCAGCATGTCTTCCGCGCCGTGCCCGGCAGCGCGGGCGTTCCACAGCCCGAGCCGCGTGATGCGGTAGGTGTGGATGTGCTCGGGGGCGCGCTCGAGCTCGGCGAAGATCGCGAGTTCATGCCGCGCGCTCTCGGCATCGGGATGCGCGACTTCGAGGAGCACCGTGCGGTCGCTCTGCACGATCAGGGGGCCGTCAACCATAACCGGCAATTCTACCGCCGCGCCGACGGTGCACGGCCCTCACGACACCGGATGAACGCTTGCGATGCTCGACAGCGGCAGCGTCCGTTCCACGTCGGCGTTACGGTCGCGGCCGCGCAGGCGCCCACCGCCGAGGCCGGTCGCCTCGAGGCGGAACGTGCGGGTCGACCCGTCGGGGAGCCGCACGACGACATCGACCACCGCGCGTCCGCGCACCGCGGTGTCGAGTTCGCGTTCCAGCCACGCGGCGTCCGCGTCTTCCGACTCACTGCCCGCCCGCACACGTGTGAGAAGCGCTGCGTACTGTTCGGATGCCGGCGGCACCGACCGCTCGGCGGCGAGCCGAGCGCGATCCAGTTGCCGCGGCATCCCGGCGTCATCCACCGCGATCACGGGGTAGCGGGCGTCGGCGAGGGCCCAGTACACGGTTTCCTCACCGATGCGGGAGACCAGTGCCCCGCCGTCGCGGACGAGGCCGAGCGCGCGCAGGGCCTGATCGACGGCCACGGTCTCCAGGGCTGCGGAGTCATCGCTGGTTACGCGCGTGCGCCCGCTCACGGGATCGCGGCCCACCCGGAGGAGCCCGTACCGTTCGGCGGTGCGGCTGAGGACGTACTCCAGAGGCTGCGGGACGCCGGTGAGCGACAGTTCCTGGAGGAAGGCGCGCACCGACTGGGCGCTTTCTCCGGCGGTGATGGCGGCCGCGAGGCTGTCGGCGCTGAACCGATAGGTCGACGCCTGAGCGCGGGACTCGCGGACGGCCATGCTGCGCAGCCGCACGTCCAGGTGCGGCACGAGGGGGCCGGGGGCGATGGCGGTGAGGTCGTTCTGGAGGTAGACGCGGTCGACTTCAGGGGGCAGGAAGGCGCCGAGCGCCGCCGTGTCGGCCGAGCCGCCCGCCGCCAGAGGCGAGGCCCACGGCGGCTCACCACCTCCGGGCGTCAGCAGGCCCCACGCCACAGCGCGGGCGCGCCAGAGGCCGGCGCGCGTCGGCCACGCGGTGTCGAAGGGATAGGCGTCGATCCACGCCGCTGCCGGCACCCAGCCCCCCTCGGGCGTCCGCAGGCCGGCGGGAAAGGCGTCGCGCAAGCGTTCGGCGGCGCTCATCCAGCGCTCCAGGGTGGGGCTTGCCACCCAGGCGCGCCCGGCCGCGGTCACCAGCCACGCCCGCTCCTCTGCATGGAGCAGGCCGGTGGATGCGGCGAGCCCGACGAGCAGGTCGGCCGTATCGCCGTCCGGTGCGGCGCCGTCGTCGACCAGGGCCCGGCGGTCGCCGGCGCCGAGCGCGCCGTTGCCGATGCGGGTGAGCGGCTCGGTCAGGGCGCGCAGGAGCACGTCGGCGAGGGAGGCGGCGGAGGTGAAAGCGTGTTCCGCCGCGGCGGCATCGTCGGCGGGGGATGTCGACCGATCCACCGCCTGCGGGGGTTCGGCGGGAGCTTCGCGGTCGCGCACGGCGACGCCGACCGCCGCGAAGGGATGGCCGTCAGCATCCACCAGTCCCGCCGCAACGAGGGCGGGGCGCGCATCGACGGGCACGGGGGCGCCGTCGGCCGCGGCGTGGGCGAGCGCCGACGCCGAGGGATACGGCAGAGCCGTGAGCGCCCGCGCGACGGAGGTGGGCTCGAGGAGGGCCGCAGCCACGTCGAACAGGTCGCGCCACGCCGCGGTGGGAGGAGCGCCCCGGGCAGCGAGCAGCTCCGCCAAGTCCGCATCATCCAACTGGGCGAGGGCGATGGCCAGCGCGCGTTGGTCGGAGGTGGGCGGCACGGTCAGTGATCCCGGTTGGCGCGGGCCCTTCGCACGAAGCTCATCACGAGCACCGTGATCAGCAACACGAAGGCGAGCACCGGCGCGATATAGACGGTCGCACCCACGGTCGGCCACACACCCGTCGCGAAGTCGGAGCCCATGGCCGAGCCGATCATGATGGCGATGAAGCACACGATCGACAACACCAGAAGGCCCAGCGACATGAACGCCAGGATGCGGTCGATGCGGCGGACCGGAAGGTCTTCGCCGGGCGTGCGGGTGCTCATCCGCTTCAGCCTAGCGGTTCGCGCCCGTGCCGTAGTCTTGATGATGGCGATCCATCGGTCGCGATCCATCCCCGTCCGCGTCCGCGCGGACTTCTGCTTTCAGCGAGGTTTCCATGCCCACCGGCAAGGTCAGGTTCTACGACGAAGAGAAGGGGTTCGGCTTCATCACCAGCGATGACGGCCAGGACGTCTTCCTGCACGCGACTGCCCTGCCCGCCGGCGCCCCTGCCCCCAAGGCAGGCGCGCGGCTGGAGTTCGGTGTCGCCGAGGGCAAGCGCGGTCTGCAGGCGCTGTCGGTGCGTGTCCTCCAGGCGCCGCCCAGCGTGGCCAAGCGCACCCGCAAGCCCGCCGACGACATGGCGGTGATCGTGGAGGATCTCGTCAAGCTGCTCGACGACATGGGAACCGACCTCCGTCGCGGCCGGTACCCCAGCGGCTCGCACGGCAAGAAGGTCGCCGCCGTGCTGCGCAAGGTCGCTGATGACCTCGACGCCTGATTCCATCGACGAGCGCCTGCTCGCCGCATCCGACCTCGCCCGCGCCGCGCTCCTCGAGGTGACCTCGGAAGCCTCCGTGGGCGACCCTGTCGGGTACATCGACGAGGGCGACGGCGTGGTGTCGCTGCGCTTCGCCAACCGGCTCGCCGGCTACCCGGGCTGGTTCTGGACCGTCAGCGTCGCGCGCGTCGAAGACGCCGAGCCGACGGTTCTCGAAGTCGAGTTGCTTCCCGGGGATGATGCCCTGCTGGCGCCCGAGTGGACGCCGTGGGCTGTCCGTCTCGCCGAGTACCAGGCCGCGCAGACCGCCCTGGCCGAAGCGGCCGACGCCGCCGGTGAAGACGCCGACATCGACGAGGACGACGCGGACGAGTCCGACGACGACCTCGACGATGACGAGATCGACGACGTGCTGGGCGATGACGATGACGACGACGAACTCGACGAGGACGGGTCGCCCATCCTGCACGCCGGAGACCTCGACGGTGTCGACATCGACCAGCTCGATCCTTCCGCCCCCGACGACGACGACGATCTCGACTCCGACGACGACTCCGAGGAAGACGTCGACGTCGACTCCGACGAGGACCTCGACGACGACTCCGACGAAGACCTCGACGACTCCGACTCCGACTCCGACGACGAGTCCGAGCGCTAACTCCTCCTCAGTCGACTCGCCAAAAAACGTCCGGATTTCGGGTGAAACCGGACGTATTGTGGCGAGTCGACGGTCGGTTAGAGGCGCTCGATCGTGTAGTCGATGCAGCGGATGAGCTGACGCACGTCGTCGGGCTCGATCGACACGAAGGTCGCGATCCGCAGCTGGTTGCGGCCGAGCTTGCGGTACGGCTCGGTGTCGACGATGCCGTTCGAGCGCAGGCTCGCCGCCACGGCGGCTGCATCCACCCGCTCATCGAAGTCCACCGTCACGACGACCGGCGAGCGGTCGGCCGGGTCGGCGACGAACGGGGTCGCGACCGCTGAGGCCTCGGCCCAGTCGTACAGCGTGGTGGAAGACTCCGACGTGCGCGCGTTCGCCCACGTCAGCCCGCCGTTGTCGAGGATCCAGCTCAGCTGGTCGTCCAGCAGCAGCAGCGTGGTCAGCGCCGGGGTGTTGAGCGTCTGCTGCAGGCGGGAGTTGTCCAGCGCGTTCTTCAGGCTGAGGAACTCGGGGATGTACCGGTCGGATGCGGCGATCCGCTCGATGCGCTCGATCGCGGCGGGGGAGACGACGGCGAACCAGAGGCCGCCGTCGGACCCGAGGTTCTTCTGCGGCGCGAAGTAATAGACGTCGGCCTGGGCGACGTCCAGGTCGATGCCGCCGGCGGCGCTCGTCCCGTCGATCACGGTGAGCGCGCCGGGGTCGCCCTGGACACGCGTCACGGGGGTCGCGACCCCGGTGGACGTTTCGTTGTGCGGCCACGCGTACACGTCGACGCCTTCGATGGGCTCGGCGACGGTCGCGGTCCCGGGCTCGACCTTGCGCACATCGGGAGCTTCCAGCCACGGCGTCTTCGCGGCAGCGGCGAACTTGCCGCCGAACTCGCCGAAGACGAGGTTCTGCGCGCGGCGCTCGATGAGGCCGAACGCCGCAGCATCCCAGAACGCCGTCGACCCGCCGTTGCCGAGGATCACCTCGTAGCCGTCGGGAAGGCGGAACAGTTCGCCCAGGCGTCCGCGGACGCTTCCGACAAGGTTCTTCACGGCCGCCTGACGGTGCGACGTCCCGAGCAGCGTCGCGCCGCGCGTCACCAGCGCCTCGAGCTGCGCTCCGCGGATCTTCGAGGGGCCGCATCCGAAGCGTCCATCGGCGGGCAGGAGGTCGCGAGGCAGATCCACGTGCGGCATGGCTCGATTCTAGGGCGGCCCCGCGCACCGCCCTCTCCGCCCCCAGGCACGGTCACGGACGGTTTCCGTCGTTCTGCGCGGCCGGATTCCGACGAAAGTCGTCCGTGACCGCACGGGGAAGGGGGGATGGCCGGGCCGGGGCTCAGGAGCGTTGGATAGGCTGGAAGTCCACCGCTGAGCGCCGAGGAACCCCGCCATATGACCGATCTCATCGACACCACGGAGATGTACCTGCGCACGATCCTCGAGCTGGAAGAGGAGAACATCGTGCCTCTTCGTGCGCGCATCTCCGAGCGCCTCGGGCACTCCGGCCCGACGGTGTCGCAGACCGTCGGGCGCATGGAGCGTGACGGACTCGTCGTCGTCTCCGAAGACCGGCGACTCGAACTCACCGACGCCGGTCGCCAGAAGGCCGTCGATGTGATGCGCAAGCACCGTTTGGCCGAGCGCCTCCTCAGCGACGTCATCGGGTTGGACTGGGCGTACGTCCACGAGGAGGCGTGCCGGTGGGAGCACGTCATGAGCGAGCAGGTCGAGCGTCGCCTGGTCGAACTCCTCGGTCACCCCACCGAGTCGCCCTACGGCAACCCCATCCCGGGACTCGATCAGCTCGGCGACCACCCGGCCAACACTTTCGAGCAGGGTGTCGTGGGCCTTGTCCGTCGACTCAACGAGGCCGGCGCGCCGATCGCCGGGACGGTACGGCGCCTCGCCGAGCCCGCGCAGGTCGATCCGGAACTGCTGCAGCAGCTCAAGGCAGCCGGGGTCGTCCCCGGCGCTCGCGGCGATTACCGGTTCAACGAGGGCTACGTCCTGCTGCAGATGGACGGCAGCGACGAGGGCCTGGAACTGCCGATCGAAGTGGCCTCGCACATCTTCCTCGTCGACGACCAGCACTGATCCTCCCCAGCCGGGTCTCGCTGGCAGTTGTCCACGGGATTTGTGGTCAGCGTGACATATTCGTTACCTTCCGGTAGCGTTCATCCCGTCCCCAGGTGAAAAGCCCCACCGTCGGACCCCGCGCAGGCTGCCTCATCGGCTCGTCGTCTGCGGAGGGTGAAGCCCGCATATCGTCCCCAACTGAGTCCCGACGAGCCAGTGCCGACAGGCGCGGAGGCGCCGGAGGAACTATTGGCTGAAGATATCGATTCGGTCGGATCTGCACCCGAGCAGAACACGACCGACACGACCCGCCGCGCCCGAGCGCGCACCTCGACTCGCGCCAAGGTGCGGCCCCCGGCGAAGGCGAAGGCGCCTCGTGCCGCCGCACGACCCACCCGTCAGCGCCCGCTCCGCTCGGGGAAGGCTGCGCCGCTGCGCAGCGCTGCGGTCCTGACGATGGTCGCCGGTCTGATCGCCACCGTCGCGCTGCCGGCCTATGCGGCCTGGCAGCCCGAGGAGGAGTCGCGGACCTTGCAACAGATCGCCGCCGACGATGCGCAGTCGCTCGTCGTGGCCTCGGACGCATCCGCGGTTCAGCTCCAGCGCAGCAGCTACGCAGCCACCACGGCGGAGGAGATCGAGAAGAAGAAGGCCGCCGAAGCCGCTGCCGAGCGTGCTCGCGTCCGTGCCGCCTCCTCCCCGGTATCGCTGTCGTCGATCGACCTGACCATGACCGCTCCGGGCTCCGGCGAGGTCCGCTGGCCGCTGTCGGGCTTCAAGCAGGGCCGTGGCCTCGGCGACTCCGGCTACCACCAGGGCGTCGACCTGCTCGCCGGATGCGGCACACCGCTGTTCGCCGCCGCCGGCGGTGTCGTGCGCGTCTCGCAGGAGAGCTTCGGCGGATACGGCGTGGCGGTCACGATCGATCACGTCATCAACGGCCAGCGGGTCAGCACCCTGTACGGCCACATGACCTATGGCAGCCGCGTCGTCCGGGCGGGCGAGAGCGTCGCCGCCGGGCAGCTCATCGGCGTCGTCGGGTCGACGGGCAGTTCCACGGCGTGCCACCTGCACTTCGAGGTGCACGTCAACGGCGGCGTCGTGGACCCGTGGGGCTGGCTCCAGTCCAACGCCAGCTGAGACTTCGCAAAGGCGGCGTGCCGGGGAATGGTTCCCGACACGCCGCCTTTTCGTTCCCCGAGGCGATCCCCGGGCGTGTCGCGTGGGTTAGCCTGTCAGCGACGCTGAGAGAAAGCGGAGGAGCCGATGGGCATCACACCACGCATTCGCACCACGGATGCGCTCGGTCTGCTCGTCCTTCGGCATCGTGGAATCGGACGCCGCGGCTCGGCCGTGGCGTTCTGGCGCTGTCTGTGAAGACAGCGCCTTTTTCATAACCTGCGCTCCTTGATCCGTCGCATGTCGAATATCCGAGAATCCGTCCCGGCCATTCGAGAGGAAGCGGAATGCGCACATTGGTGCTCAACGCGGGCTATGAGCCGCTCGCTGTCGTGTCGTTCAAGCGAGCGCTCGTGCTCGTGATGGACGAGAAGGCCACCGTGATCGAGCGGGTGGAGGGCGACCCCGTGTGGGCGGCCGCAGGGGCCTACGACCGCCCCGCGGTCATCCTCCTCACCCGCTACGTGCGAGTGCCCGGTGCGCGCCGCATCCCGGTCACGCGAAGAGGCGTGCTGCGCCGCGACGGGCATCGCTGCGCCTACTGCGGCAAGACAGCATCCACGATCGACCACGTCTTGCCGCGCTCGCGCGGGGGCGCGGACTCGTGGGAGAACCTGGTCGCGTGCTGTCTTCGCTGCAACAACCTCAAGGGCGACCGCACGCCGCAGGAGATGTCGTGGAGTCTGCGGCTGATCCCGGGTGCCCCCCACGGGACGCAGTGGACGGTTCGCGGCACCGACCGCGCCGACCCGCGCTGGGAGCCCTACCTGGCTCTCGCCGCCTGACCTCTCCTGCCCCTGACGGTTACGGACGGTTTTCGTCGCTTCGCGGCGTCCCAGAGCGACGAAACCGTCCGTCATCGTGAGGGGATGCGGAATGTCGGAGGGCGTTCGTATCTTCGAACCACGGGATTGAGACCGTAGAACAAATGTTCTAGCCTGTGGGAATGAGGGCGATCGTGCGGACCGAGGCGGAAGCGCTGAGCGACGTACGCGAGCTGCGCGCGCAGCTCGAGCGTATGCAAGGCCGCCGTCTGGACGCTCCCGCGATGCCGACCCATCCCGCGTTCGCCGGTCTCCTTCCCGGGGGAGGGCTGCGGCCCGGGTCGGCCTATACCCTCGCCCCCTCGACCGCGCTGCTGCTGGCACTGATGGCGCGACCGTCGCAAGACGGCGCGTGGTGCGCGGCCGTGGGCATGCCCGAACTGGGTGTCGAAGCCGCCGAGCGCTATGGGCTCGACCTCGACCGGCTCGTCTTCGTCCCCGAACCGGGTCCGCGGTGGCTGGCGATCACCGCGACGATCGCCGAGGTGATGCCCGTGGTCGCCGTGCGCCCGCCCGCGCGTGTGACCGACGGCGAGGTCTCGCGGCTGTCCGCCCGCTTGCGCGATCGCGGAACCGTGCTGCTCGTCCAGGGCGCGTGGCCGCAGGCCGAGGCGACGATCGATGTCGCCGATCCGCGCTGGGAGGGCCTGGGCGCCGGGCACGGATACCTCGCCGCACGCGAACTGACCGTCTCGGTGACCAGCCGGCGCTCGCCGTCGGCACGCCGAGCGCGGATGCTTCTTCCCGCCGCCGACGGCACCGTGTCGTTGCTCGGGCCTGCCGCCGAAGCATCCCGCCCCCGCCTGGAGGCGGTGCCGGAGTTCTCCGAGGTGAGGGCGGTGGGCTGAATGCTCGCACCCGTACGCAGCCTCGTGCTGTGGTTTCCCGACTGGCCGGTGACGGCGCTCTCCCTGGACGGCGCCGCCGCCGAATCCGGTGCCCTCGACCCGGCTGCGCTCGACCCGGACGCGCACACGCTGCACCCGCAGAGCTCCATCGCCGTGTTCGAGCACAACATCGTCGTGGCGTGCTCGGATGCGGCCCGTGCCTCCGGCGTCCGGCGCGGGCAGCGACGACGGGACGCGCAGGCGGTCAGCCCCGGGCTCGTGATCGTTCCCGCCGATCCCGTGCGCGACGCCCGCGCCTTCGCACCGATCGTCGCGCGCATCGAAGAACTCGCCCCCGGCGTGCAGATCGTCCGCCCGGGGCTGTGCGCCCTGCGCGCCCGCGGGCCCGCGCGGTACTACGGCGGTGAGGACGAAGCCGCCCGGACGCTTCTGGCCGCCCTCGTCGCCGACGGCATGACGGGGGTGCGGGCAGGGGTCGCCGACGGCCTGTTCACGGCCCAGCTCGCCGCACGTGCCACCCGCGCGGACGCCCCGGTGCGGATCGTGCCCTCGGGGGAGGCGGCGCCGTTCCTCGCGCCGTTGTCGGTGGGGGTGCTGGAGTCGGCGGGGGCCGGATCGACCGCATCCCGTGAGACGGCGCTGCCCGAACTGCTGGCACGGCTCGGGGTGCACACCCTCGGCGCTTTCGCGGCGATGGAGGTCGAACGTGTGCGCGACCGCTTCGGGGAGCAGGGCGTGCGGCTGCACGCCCTCGCGGCCGGTCGCGACTCCCGCCCGGTCGAACCCCGCACCCCGCCGCCCGAGCTGCACCGCGAGGTGTCGTTCGAACCGCCCCTGGAACTGGCCGAGCAGATCGCCTTCGGGATGCGCATCGCCGCCGATGAGTTCGTGCAGGGCCTCGGGGAGCGTCACCTGGTGTGCACGGAGTTGCGGGTCGAGCTGGTCGGCGACCGGGGAGAGCGCAGCGAGCGGGTGTGGCTGCATCCGGGGTCGTTCGACGCGTCCGCTGTGGTCGACCGGGTGCGGTGGCAGCTCGCCGAAGACGCGCAGAGCGTCCTCGGCAGCGGCGTCGCTCGCGTGAGGATCTCGCCCGAGGCCGTGGATGAGGCATCCCATCACGTGATCGGGCTGTTCGGTGCTGGTCCGGAAGAGCGCGTGCATCACGCCCTCTCGCGTGTGCAGGCGATGCTCGGTCATCGCGGGGTGCTCACCCCGGCCGTCGGCGGCGGGCGCTGGCTCACCGAACGGCAGGTGCTCGTGCCGTGGGGGGATCGAGCGGTCGTGGCGAAAGAACGCGCCCGCCCGTGGCCGGGAAGCCTGCCCGATCCGCTGCCGACCACCGTCTACCCGCAGCCGCGCCCGGTGGGTGTCACCGATGCCGCCGGCGGAACCGTGGTGGTGGGGGAGCGCGAGGTGCTGAGCGCGCAGCCGGCGCTGTTCGCGGTCGGTGGTCGGCGCGGCCGCATCCGGTCGTGGGCTGGGCCCTGGCCGATTCGCGAACGGGGGTGGGATGCGGTGCGCCGGCGTCGCGCGCACCGTTTCCAGGTGGTCGATGACGACGGGGTCGCCTGGCTGCTCGTCGAGGAGAACGGCGTCTGGACCGCCGAGGGCCGCTATGACTGACCCTTCGTCTCGCACCTCAGCCCCGTCCCGAGTGGCCGGCCCGGGCGAGGACATCTGCCGAGCCGAGGACGGAGGACGCGCCTTCGCTCCTCTGCTCGGCAGATCTCCTCTGCCCAGCCGGGCAGGAACGGGCCGCATCCGGTCCTGTTCCGGCCGCACCCGGTCCCTGAGCCGGGCGGAGGCACGCTGATGGGCTTCCACAACCCGCCCGTGCCGTGGTCGGAGATCGAACGCACGCTCAGTGATCGACGTCGCCCCGGCACGGTTCCCGCCGGAGCCGACGGCGGCGACAGTCCGGCGTGGTCGCGCAAGCGCGGACCCTACGTGCCCCCGGCCATCGAGCGTCCCGCCGACACCGTGCCGTATGCGGAACTGCACGCCCACTCGTCGTACTCGTTCCTGGACGGCGCATCCTCGCCCGAAGAACTCGCCGAGGAGGCCGAGCGCCTGGGGCTCCACGCGCTCGCGGTCACCGACCATGACGGCTTCTACGGCATCGTCCGCTTCGCCGAGGCCGCCGAGTCGCTGCAGCTGGGCACCGTCTTCGGCGCGGAGCTGTCGCTGAACCTGCCCGGGCCGCAGAACGGCGAACCCGATCCGGTCGGCTCGCATCTGCTCGTGCTCGCGCGCGGGGAGGAGGGGTACCACCGGCTCGCGGCGGCGATCACGTCCGCGCAGCTGCGCGGTGCGGAGAAGGGGCGGCCGGTGTACGACCTCGACGAGCTCGCCGAACGGGCCGGCGGTCCCCACGACCCGCAGTGGGCGGTGCTCACCGGCTGCCGTAAGGGGCCGGTCCGTCGCGCGCTCGCCGAGGACGGCCCGGATGCGGCGGCCGCCGCGCTCGACCGGCTCGTCGAGCGCTTCGGCCCCGATGCGGTGCACGTCGAGCTGATGGATCACGGTAATCCGCTGGACTCGCGCCACAACGACCTGCTCGCCGCGCTCGCCGCCGAGCGGAAGCTGCCGGTGCTCGCCACCAACAACGTGCACTACGCGGCCCCCGAACGGGAACTCCTGGCAGCGGCCGTCGCCGCGGTGCGGGCGAACCGGGGCCTCGACGAACTCGACGGATGGTTGCCCGCCCACGCCGGCGCCCACCTGCGCTCGGGGGCGGAGATGTCCCGGCGGTTCGCGCGGTATCCCGGCGCGGTGGCGCGCACCGTGACCCTCGCCGATGAGCTCGCGTTCCCCCTGCGGCGCGCCAAGCCCGCGCTGCCGAAGCAGAAGGTGCCCGACGGGCACACGCCGATGTCCTGGCTGCGGCACCTCGTCTGGGAGGCGGTGCCGCGCAAGTACCCCGACCTGAAGCCGAAGGATCGCGACCGCATCGAGCGCGAGCTCGGGGTGATCGAGATGAAGGACTTCCCCGGCTACTTCCTCATCGTCTACGGCATCGTGCAGGAGGCCCGCCGCCGAGGCATCCTGTGCCAGGGGCGCGGGTCGGCGGCCAACAGCGCCGTGTGCTTCCTGCTCGACATCACCGCGGTCGATTCGATCGCCTACGACCTGCCGTTCGAGCGGTTCCTCTCGAGCCTCCGCGACGAGGAACCCGACATCGACGTGGACTTCGACTCCGACCGGCGCGAGGAGATCATCCAGTGGGTCTACCGCCAGTACGGCCGTGACCGCGCCGCGCAGGTGGCCAACGTCATCCAGTACCGGCCGAAGAACGCCGTCCGCGACATGGCCAAGGCGCTCGGGCACTCGCCGGGGCAGCAGGACGCGTGGTCGAAGCAGGTCGAGCGATGGGGGGCGGCGCTGGATACCGGGGCCGATCACGACATCCCCGATCAGGTGCTGGCGTACGCCACCGAACTGCTGAAGGCGCCGCGGCACCTGGGGATCCACTCCGGCGGCATGGTGCTCACCGACCGCCCGGTGGGGGAGGTGGTGCCCATCGAGCACGCGCGCATGGAGAACCGCACGGTCATCCAGTGGGACAAGGACGATGCCGCCTGGATGGGGCTGGTGAAGTTCGATCTGCTGGGCCTCGGGATGCTGGCGGCGCTGCAGTACTGCTTCGACCTCATCCGCGATGCGACGGGGGAGGTGTGGGAGCTCGCGACGATCCCGAAGGAGGAGAAGGCCGTCTACGACATGCTGTGCCGCGCCGATTCGATCGGGGTGTTCCAGGTCGAGTCCCGCGCGCAGATGGGGTTGCTCCCGCGTTTGCAGCCGCGCCGGTTCTACGACCTCGTGGTGCAGATCGCGCTCGTCCGCCCCGGGCCCATCCAGGGAGGCGCCGTGCATCCGTTCGTCCGGCGCAAGCTCGGCCAGGAGAAGGTGACCTATGCGCACCCGAAGCTAGAGCCGGTGCTCGAGCGGACGATGGGCGTGCCGGTGTTCCAGGAGCAGCTCATGCAGATGGCCGTCGCGGTGGGGGACTGCACGGCCGAGGATGCTGATCTCCTCCGCCGGGCGATGGGATCCAAGCGCGGCGTGGAGCGGATCGAGAAGCTCCGCGAGAAGCTGTACGCCGGAATGGCCCGCAACGGACTCACTGGCGAGGTCGCCGACGGGATCTACGCGAAGATCCAGGCGTTCGCGAACTTCGGGTTCGCCGAATCCCACTCCCTCTCGTTCGCCCTGCTGGTCTATGCGAGCTCGTGGATCAAGCTGCACTATCCGGCCGCGTTCCTGGCCGGGCTGCTGCGCGCTCAGCCGATGGGGTTCTACTCGCCGGCGACGCTGAGCGCCGACGCCCGCCGGCATGGTGTCGAGGTGCGCCGACCCGACCTGCTGCGCTCGGGCGTCCAGGCAACCCTCGAACCCGTCACGGATTTCGAGGAGATCCCGGAAAGCGAGGATGCTGCGGCCCGATCCGGTCCTCGATCCGCGCGATCTCCTCGGTTTTCGCCCGCCGGGCCGGGCGAGCCGGCCGGATCCACCGCGGATTTCGAGGGGATCCCGGAAATCGAGGATGCTGCGGCCCGATCCGGCCCTCGATTCGCGCGATCTCCTCGGTTTTCGCCGGCCGGGGCCACCGGCCTGCCCGCGTGCGCTGACCGCCACCAGCCGCCGGTCGGCGATTTCGATCCGAAGGCCCCCGACGAGTCGGATGCGCACCGCCGCGACGGGCGGTTCGCGGTGCGTCTGGGACTGGCGGAGGTCACTGGGATCGGTGCAAAGGTGGCGGAGCGCATCGTGACCGAGCGGGAGACACGAGGGGAGTATCGCGATCTGCGCGACCTCGTGCGCCGGACCGGCCTCACCGCCGCCCAGCTGGAGGCGCTCGCCACGGCGGGTGCGTTCGACAGCCTCGGCATCAGCCGCCGCGAGGGGATCTGGCTGGCCGGCTCCGCGGCGCAGGACCGCGCCGAATTCCTGCCCGAGTCGATGGTGTCGGTGCAGCCGCCGCTGTTCCCCGACCCCACGAGTTATGAGGTGCTCGCGGCCGACCTGTGGGCGACGGGCATCTCACCGGGCGATCATCCCCTCACGCATTACCGCTCCCAGCTCGATGCGCGGGGGGTTCTCACCTCGCGAGAACTGCGCACGCACGAGAACGGCCGGCGCGTCGAGGTCGCCGGGCTCGTGACCCACCGGCAGCGGCCGGCCACGGCATCCGGCATCACCTTCCTCAACCTCGAGGACGAGCACGGCCTGGTCAACGTGATCTGCTCGGTCGGTGTGTGGAACCGTCATCGGCGCGTGGTGCGGGAATCTCCCGCGCTCATCGTGCGGGGGATGCTGGAGCGTTCGGTCGAGGGGGTGACCAACCTCGTGGCGGACCGGTTCGAAGACCTGCGGGTGGGGGTGTCGCACACCTCACGAGACTTCCGGTGATCGGGCTGCCGAATAGACTCGACGCGACCCGGCTCTCGCGGAAGGACCGACATGACCGACGCCCCTCAGTTCCCTCCGGGGTGGTACGCCGACCCGGACAACCCCTCCGTCCATCGCTGGTGGAACGGATCGGCGTGGACCGAGGCCCGACAGCCGGCTTCCGCCGCCGCACCCGCCCCGGCCGCCCCGGCCGCCGTGCCCGCCCCGGCCACCGCCGCCGCGGCCGCCGCTGCCCCTGCGGCGCCCGCACACCCCACCCCCGCCCCGGCGCAGCCCGCGTACCCGACCTATGCGTCAGCGCCCGCGGCGTACCCGGCCTATCCGTCGGCCCCCACGGCGCCCGCCCCCGAGCGTCGTGACATCCCGACCGAGACGCCGTGGATCTGGCTCATCGTCTTCCTGCCGCTGGTCACCTTCCTGCCCCTGTTCTTCATCGACTGGCGTGGGTTCCTCGAGGACAGCATCAACGACTCCCTCGAGTCGCCCTCCAACGCGTGGGCGGCCTCGTTCACCGGCGCCACGCTGCTCCTGACCCTCCTGGGATACCTGGTCATCGCCGCGCAGGTGGCGTTCGCCTACCTCGACTGGCGGGCGCTGCGCGCACGCGGGATCGACAAGCCGTTCCATTGGGCGTGGATCTTCTTCACGCTGATCGTCAGCAACGGCGTCTACGTCATCGGTCGCGGCGTGATCCTCCGTCGGCAGACCGGCAAGGGTCTTGCCCCCGTGTGGGCGTGGATCGCGGTGACGGTGCTCAGCATCGGAGTGGGTGCGGCCTTCGCCGTCTACCTCCTCAACGAGGTGTTCACCCTCATCTCGATCTACGACGCCGGCTCGCCCTTCTAGCCCGTCGAAAAGAGGAGACATGGCCACCGAGCAGATCGACCCCACCGACCAGATCGACCCCACCGCGAAGCCGTGGTCGTCGGGATGCGCCGAGTGCGACGCGGCGGGCGGATGGTGGGTGCACCTCCGCCGCTGTGCGGCGTGCGGGCATGTGGGATGCTGCGACGATTCGCTCGGTCGTCATGCGACCGCGCACTGGCAGAGCGCGGGCCACCGTTTCATCCAGAGCTTCGAGCCGGGGGAGGACTGGTGGTGGGACTACCAGGAGCAGGCCTCCATCGAAGGTCCGGAGCTGGCGCCTCCCACCAGTCGCCCCGAATCCCAGCCGTCACCCGGCCCGGAAGGCCGGGTTCCGAACGACTGGCGGCAGGCGTTGCGTCGCGCATCGTCGGAGTGAGAATCCGCTGTGACGCGTCACGCCTGGGCGCGTAGTACGAGCGCCGCGGCGCCGAGGAGCGGACTGTCGCTTCCGAGCTGGGCTCGCATGATCCGCGCACGCGCGAGGAACGGGTAGGGCGCGGCGGCGTCGCGGGAGGCGCGAACAAGATCGACGTAGTCCTCCGCGACGTGGGAGAAGCCGCCGCCGATCACGATGAGCTCGAGGTCGAGGAGCGCGCTGGCCGATGCCAGCGCGGAACCGACCGCGGCGGCGCTCCGACGCACCGCGGAGCCGGCGATCGCGTCATTGGCGGCATACGCGGCGGCGAGCTCCTCGCCGGTGCTGCCCTCCCAGCCCTGTTCGCGCGCCCATCGGACCACGTTCGGACCGCTCGCTACGCGCTCCACCGTCGCGTCGAGGCCATGGACTCCCGGGGCGGTGAAGCCGGCGACTTCGATCTGCCCGAGATGCCCGGCGTTGCCTGTGCTTCCGGCATAGGGGGCGCCGCGGGTGATGATGCCCCCGCCGATGCCGGTGGACACGATCATCCCCATCATGGTGCCGACATCGCGGCCGGCGCCGAGCCAGTGCTCCGCGATCGCGATGCAGAGCCCGTCCAGGGCGACGCGCACGGGGGTCGCGTGCAGGTGCGGGGGGAGGACGCGGCGGATCGCGGCCACGAGGGGAAACCCCGCGGCGTCAGGCAGGTTCAGCGGAGACACGGTCTGGCGTGCGGTGTCGAGAGGGCCGGCACTGCCGATACCGACCCCGACGATTTCCGCACCAGGCGGGATGGCGGCGACGGCTGCAGTGACGACGGTGGTGAGGGCGCGCTCCAGGTGTGACCGGTCGCTCTGCGCGCCGGTGGCCGCGCGGGCACGGGAGCCGGGCACCACGGCACCGGATTCGTCGACGAGGCAGGCTTCGATCTTGGTTCCGCCGAGGTCGACGGCGATGGCGAGCGGCACGACGGAAGCCTACTGGCCCCTCCGCCCGCCGGCTTCTGACGCGACAGAGACCTGGGCACCGGCGAGGTGACAATGCTCATCGGACCGTGGTTGAGACCACATGACCCAAGCCGCCTCGCCCCCGTTCCGTGCGTGCGGAAGGCTGCGTTTCACGCCGTAGCCTGGAGCGGTGAGCGGTGCAGTGGTCCTCGGAGATCTCACCGTCGTCTCCTGGATGCTGTTGGCACTGGGTTCGCTCGTCGTCGGGATGTCCAAGACGGCACTGCCGGGTGCGGGCGCCATCGCGGTCGCTCTGTTCGCCTCCGCGCTGCCCGCGCGCGAATCCACCGCGACGCTGCTGCTCCTGCTCATCGTCGGTGACATGCTGGCGCTCTGGGCCTACCGGCGTCACGCGCAGTGGCGGGCGCTCCTGCGACTGATCCCCGCCGTGCTTGCCGGCATCCTTCTCGGCGTGGTGTTCCTCGCCGTCGCCGACGATGCGTGGGTCAAGCGCGTCATCGGCGTGCTCCTGCTCATGGTGGTCGCCGTGACCCTGTGGCGGCGACGCGCGACGCGCGCTTCCGGGCGATCCCCGAGCGGCGGATGGCTCGCTGCCACCGTGTACGGCACCCTCGGCGGCTTCACGACCATGGTCGCGAACGCCGCCGGCCCTGTCATGTCGATGTACTTCCTCGCCGCCCGTTTCCCGGTGAAGGCGTTCCTGGGCACGGCCGCGTGGTTCTTCGCCGTCGTGAACGTCGCCAAGGTGCCGTTCGCAGCGGCCCTCGGGCTCTTCTCCGTCGACAGTCTGCTGATCGACCTGTGGCTGATACCGGCGGTTCTGGCCGGGGCGCTGCTCGGCCGGTTCATCGCCGGTCGCCTTCCGCAGGTCGTGTTCGAGCGTCTCGTGATCGGGCTGACGATCGTCGGGGCGCTCTATCTCCTCTGGTGACGCTCCTTAGTGACGCAGGGCGCTCAGGGCCTGGACGTTGTCGCACCCTGGCTGCGCCGACGCGTCCAGCGGGCGAGCAGGAACAGCACCACGCCCACGGCGAGGAGGATGCCGGCGAACAGCCACACCTCCGGCCGCTGCTGGGTGAGCAACAGGATGCAGGAGCCGATGCCCAGCACGGGGATGAACGTCCACACCCGGAAGTGCTCGTGCTCGACGTGATCGCGCCGCAGGACCAGGACCGAGACATTGGCACTGAGGAAGACGATGAGCAGGAGGAGCACGACCGTCTCGGCCAGTGTCGCCAGGTCTCCGACGAGCGTGAGGAGCATCGCCACGACGGTGGTGGCGACGATGGCCACCCACGGGGTCTTCCGCTTCGGCAGCACTCGCGCCAGGACGCTCGGCAGGAGGCCCTGCTCGGCCATCCCGTACGCGAGTCGGCTCGCCATGATCATCGTCAGCAGCGCACCGTTGGCCACGGCGATCAGGGCGATGAGGCTGAACAGCCACGGCGGGACGGGCACCCCGCTGGCTTCGACGACCTGCAGCAGCGGTCCGCTCGAGTCTTCCAGCTCCTGGGCGGGCAGGGCGATGGAACTTGCCAGCCCCACGAGCACGTAGACCACGCCGGCTGTCAGCAGCGCGGCGAACAGGGCGCGGGGGAAGGTGCGGGAGGGGTCCTTGACCTCTTCGATGACATTGGCCGACGTCTCGAACCCGACGAACGAGTAGTAGGCGATGATGGCGCCCGCGAGCACGGCAGGCCCGAAGGCCGCGCCCTCGGGAAGTTCCGTGACGCGCGACACGTCCCCACCGCCGCGGCCGAGGAGGATGGCGACCACGACCACCACGAGTACCAGACCGCTCACTTCGATGACCGTCATCACGAGGTTCGCCCCCATCGACTCGCGGATGCCGCGGGCATTCAGCGCCGCGACGATCGCGAGGAAGACGATGGCGACGGGGATGACGGGGAGGTCGATGAACGTGCTCAGGTACTCTCCCGCGAACGCGATGGACAAGCCCGCCGCACTGGTGACCCCGGCGGCGAGCATGCTGAAGCCGACGAGGAAGGACACCAGGGGGTTCTTGAAGGCCCGTTCGGCGAAGACGGCGGCGCCCCCGGCGCGCGGGTACTTCGTGACGAGTTCGGCATACGACCCGGCCGTCAGCAACGCGAGCAGGAGGGCCAGCAGAAGCGGAGCCCACAGCATCCCGCCCACCCGCCCGGCGAGCACGCCCATCAGCGCGTAGATCCCCGCACCGAGCACGTCACCGAGGATGAAAGCGAACAGGAGCGGCCCGGAGATGCCTCGCCGCAGACGCGTGGGCGGTTCCCTGTCTGTGGTCATCGTTTCACCGTAGGAGGTCCCCGCGCGCGCCGCCGTCGGGTTGACAGGGAGGCCGCGGACGCAACGGCCGCGCCCTTCTTCTGCCGGCCTCCCACTACCGCGCGTCGCAGAGACGGTCAAGACCTAGGCTGTCGCACCCCCTGAGAGGAGGATGAACAGAGTCGTGAGCTCGTCGCCCGAATCGTCTCGCGACCGGAGGAGACCCGAGATGTTCGACATCTTCGTGACCGGTGCCCGAATGGCGACCACTGACGACGTCGCCGAGGCGCTGCTGGAGTACTGCGGAGTTCTCTCCGAGCAAGAGCGGACGGAGATGGTGTCCTTCCCGGTGCTCCTGGACGGGCAGACCGGCCAAGCCTGGGTGACCCTGGGTGCCGGAATCTCTCTCGTCGCGGTGCGCTCCGAGCCGGAGCTGCCATTCACCCTGGAGGGGGAGGAGCTCGCAGCCTGGAGCATCCGGCGGCGCACCGCTGTCGTGGCCGGACGAACAGGCGGTTTCGACTGGGACGAGGGCCACTGAGGTGGCCGGGTTTCTCGAAGGCAGCTGAAGGAGACGGCGCGCACCTAAAGCGGGTCGCACTCCACCCAGGTGTGCTGGTTGCGGTCAGGCCTGCGTGTCATCGGCATTCGTCCGGGTGGCCAGTCCTTCGGCGCGGGACTTGAGGGCGAGGTCGAATTCACCGAGCTTGACCTGAATCTTCTTCATCATCGCGGGCGAGAGAGTAACGAGCAGCCCCGTCAGCTTCTCCGATTGCGCCAGCGTGGTGCGAGTCGAGCTCAACGCGGTGAGAGTGAACCGGTGATCGGCGTCCATCAGCCCAGGCAGCAGGAATCGGCTCGTCCAGCGGAGCTCCGTCCCGGGAGTCGCCGTGACTACCCGGACGGGCCCCTGTCGCGGTTTCCCGAAGCCCTCGTCAAGTGTCGCGCCGAGGAGAACCGTCTCTCCGGCCGCGGCAACCCCGGAGGCGGAACGGTAATACGGATTCCAATCGGGATAGCTCTCGAAGTCGGTAAGGGCTCGCCACACGACGTGGGCGGGCGCGTCGATGTCCACCGTGCTGGTCAAGTGGGGCATGCGTGACTCATCCTCTTCTGGGGGATTTTCTCTCGTGATGGTTCCGGTGTCGGCCATCCCGTGCAGCGAGAGCATAATGCGGCGCTCAGCGCGCGAGGCGCTGAACGGCCGCCGGTTTCGCAGCATTCGGGTGAACATGCAGACAGCGGCACCGCACTGGGGTAGTGTCGTACTACGACGAGCATCACGCGCGTCGCCTGTCCGGATGAGTTCTCCAATGACGGACACCGCCCATCCGGGCAAAAATCCACAGACCCGCTCTCATCGCTGAACCGGGTTGCACGACTGAATCGACATCTTCACATCTCTTCTTTGCTTTCACCTTCTGAACTTTCTTCCTCTCCGTTGACTTGGCTCAAGGCCGATCTCGACGTGTATGTCGCACACCGTGCCGGTGAATACGCCGGGCACGTGACCATCGACGACACGCGCTTCTCGGCACACGATGCCGTCGGCACTCGCCTCGGCGTCTTCGCCGCCCTCCTTCTGGCGCAGCGTTGCCTGGAAGACGCACTGGGCTGCTTCGACAGCCACCCCCATCCTGGGCGACGTCGCCCGACATCTCCGCGATCTTTTCGTCGCGGTAATCGGGGCCGCCGTAGCGGCCCCTCTTTAAGAAAGAGAGATCCGATGGCATTCGGAACTGTGAAATGGTTCAACTCCGAAAAGGGCTATGGCTTCATCGCCCCCGAGGATGGCTCGCCCGACGTGTTCGCGCACTACAGCGCGATTGAGGGCGGCGGCTTCCGCTCCCTCGAAGAGGCGCAGCGCGTGGAGTTCGACGTCGAGCGCGGCCCGAAGGGCCCCCAGGCCTCGAGCATCCGCCTCGTGTGACGTGAGGATGCGGCGGGCGTGAAGCCCGCCGCATCCATCTCGTTTCGGGCGGCTGTGCAGTAACTGTGCATCCGCGCGTTGACATACGGGTACCAGCCGTCCTTAGTATGGTCGGCAATAGCGGGCGCATCCGCCCCCGCATATCACTTTCAGCATGACCTTGGGTCTGGCTGTCTAACCCAAGGAGACCCTTGACCACTGTCACCCCCACAAAGGCCACACTGGGTCCGGTCCGGCAGACATATGCCACCCGTGAATCATTCCCCCCGGTCGCCAAGGCCTATACACAGGTCTCGCAGGTGGTGAAAGAAATGGGTCTTCTCCGTCGTGCCCAGTGGTTCTACGCCCTGGTCGCCGGCGCTCTCCTCGTTGCCCTGGCCGGCTGCATCGCAGGATTCATCCTGCTCGGCGACAGCTGGTTCCAGCTCCTGATCGCCGCCGCGCTCGGCATCGTCTTCACGCAGATCGCGTTCCTCGCACACGAGGCCGCGCACCGCGTCATCCTCTCCTCCGGTCCGGCGAACGATCGCCTTTCCCGCTTCATCGGCCCTGCCCTCGTCGGCATGAGCTACTCGTGGTGGGACTCCAAGCACAGCCGCCACCACGCCAACCCGAACCGGGTCGGCAAAGACCCCGACATCGAGATCGACACGATCTCGTTCGTCCAGGACGACGCCGCCAAGGCGCGTGGTGTGGTTCGCTTCATCACCCAGCGTCAGGGGTGGCTGTTCTTCCCGCTGCTGACCATGGAGGGCTGGAACCTCCACTTCCTCGGCATCAAGCACCTCATCACCTCGCGTGAGCCCATCAAGGGCCGCTGGATGGAGCTCACCCTCATCCTGCTGCGCCTGGCCGCGGTCATCGTTCCCGTCTTCCTCTTCCTGCCGCTCGGACTGGCCGTCGCCTTCATCTTTGTGCAGATGGCCGTGTTCGGTGTCTACATGGGCGCCTCCTTCGCTCCGAACCACAAGGGCATGCCGGTCATCGCACCGGACGCCCGCCTGGACTTCTTCACCAAGCAGGTCCGCACCTCCCGCAACGTTCGCGGTGGGTGGTGGGCGACCGCCCTCATGGGCGGCCTGAACTATCAGGTCGAGCACCACCTGTTCCCGAGCATGGCCCGCCCGTATCTGTCACGGGCCCGCGTGATCGTGCGCGAGGCGTGCGAGACGCTCAACGTTCCGTACACCGAGACGAGCCTCATCCAGTCTTACGGCATCGTCATCAAGTACCTCAACGAGGTCGGGCTCGCCGCGCGCGACCCCTTCGACTGCCCCACCCGTCACCAGATACGCGGTATCTGACGGCACCCGGAACGCCCCCTCCCGCCTTGCGCGGAAGGGGGCGTTCCGCATTGACGGGCAGGTGCGATGGAAGACCTGTCGCCCTGCCGCGGGAGTGATTCGCCGACTCGATCACGATCCGAGAAGCGTCGCCGCACTCAGCGCCGTAACGTGAGGCTCGACACCTCAGGCAGGTAGCGAAAGGTAAGGGCTATGGCTAAGACGGATACGTCCGACGGACTGAGCGCGGAAGAACGCGAGGCGGTCAAGCAGCGCGCCAAAGAGCTGCGGGAGCAGGAGAAGGCCGGCAAGAGCCGCGCCGCCGGTGAGAAGGCGGTTCTCGAGGCCATCGCCGACCTCGAACCGGAGGACAAGAGCCTCGCCGAGGGGCTGTACAAGGTGGTGAGCGAAGTGGCCCCCGACCTCGTGCCCAAGACGTACTACGGCATGCCCGGGTTCGCCAACGCCGAAGGCAAGATCGTCGTCTTCATCCAGCCGGCCCGCAAATTCAAGACGCGCTACGCCACGATCGGCTTCGAAGACAAGTCCCACCTCGACGACGGCGACATGTGGCCGGTCGGGTTCGCGGTGCGCACCTGGACGCCCGGTGTCGAGGCGACGGTGACGGACCTGGTGCGGAAGGCCGTCACGTAAGTCCGGGCTCCACCCGCGCGCCCGCCGACATCGTTCGGGGCATCCACGGCGTCACGGTGTGCCCTGCACGCGCCGATACGAGGGCTGACGCAGCCGCTCCACCCATCGGTAGATCTGTGCGCCCGGGAGCGGGTTGCGCACAGCGTCGAAGCGCAGGTCGCGGTCGTCCTGCTCGGCGGATGTGCGCAGGTCCACCTGAGCGAACGGATGCCACTTCCCGGTCGGTCTCGCGAAGTACAGGCGGATGCGCCACGGTTCCCGGCGCAGGGCATCCCCGACGCGGGCGACCTCGGCCGGCAGCATCCGCGGGGGAGCGCTGCGCGCGCACACGAGGATCGGCCCGTTCTGCGATCGGTAGGGCAGGAGGCTTCCGAACGTGGCGCGGGTGGGGGAGCGGCGCAGCAGGAGGAGGAAGCGGGACGGCACTCCGACGCCGGTCGTCGCCAGTTCGAGGTCGACAGCCCGCCCGCCGGCGCGGCACCGCAGGGCCAGGCCGATAACATCCGGGAGTGCCGGCGGCAGGCCGACCGACCGCGATAGCCGCGCGACCACCGGCACGGGGGCGGGCGACGCCTCGTCGATCCATCGGATACCGGAGGACACCGTCCCGCCGATCCACGTCAGGTCGCCCTCCAGCAGGACGCCTCGTGCGTGGATCGGTCGGGGTCGACGCGCGAGCAGGAGGAGGGCGAAGAAGCCGCGGAGGGCGGCGCCGACGACCCCGGAGAAACCACGGAACATGGGGCCATTGTCGGCATGCGCGCAGGCTTCGCACCCCCCTTCGCCGCGGTGGAGCGAACGGACTACGATGCCTGGACGCGGCAGTCGCGCCGGTAGGGTGGACGAGGCGCGTCGGGAAGTCTGGTCGACACTTCCCTTGTCGACCGAAGCCATAGGCGGGAACCGATGCCACAGAATCCACGATCGACCCCGGCCGCTTTCCCCCAGCGCGGCAGTTACGCCGAGGCCAGCCGCATCGGCACGCTGCTGAGGAAGGAAGCCGTCGGTGGCGCCCTTCTGGTGGCCGCGGCCGCCGTCGCGATCATCTGGGCCAACACGCCCGCCGCCGATGCGTACTTCGCGTTGCGTGACTTCACGATCGGCTACGCGCCCTGGCATCTGCAACTGTCCCTCGGTGCGTGGGCGGCGGACGGGCTTCTCGCGATCTTCTTCTTCCTCGTCGGGCTCGAACTCAAGCGGGAACTGATCGTCGGCGATCTGCGGGACTTCCGGACGGCCGTCGTTCCGATCGCCGCAGCTGCGGGAGGCGTCGCCGTCCCCGCACTCATCTACGTGGCGATCGTGTGGCAGTCGCCGACTCTGCTCGCGGGATGGGCGATTCCCGCGGCGACCGATATCGCCTTCGCCGTCGCGGTCCTGGCCATCGTCGGATCGCACCTGCCGAGCCCGCTGCGCATCTTCCTTCTCACCCTCGCCGTCGTCGACGACCTCATCGCGATCGTCATCATCGCGATCTTCTACACCAGCGACATCGAGCTCATTCCGCTTCTCCTCGCGGTGCTCACCGTCGGCATGTACGGCGTCATCGCGCAGCGATACCAGAAGCTGTTCCACCTGAAGCCCGCAGCCGCCTGGCTGATCCTCCTCCCGATCGGCTTCCTCGCGTGGGCGTTCATGCACGCCTCAGGGGTGCACGCCACGATCGCCGGCGTGGCGCTGGCTTTCACCGTCCCGGTGAAACAGCCCAGAGGCTCCGCGCTGACGTCCCTGCAGGGAGGACTGGCGGAGGTGTTCGAGCACCGCTTCCGACCGCTCTCGGCCGGCTTCGCCGTACCGATCTTCGCGTTCTTCGCTGCCGGAGTGGCCGTCGGGGGAGTGGACGGGATCGCGCGCGCCGTGACGGATCCGGTCACCATCGGGGTGGTCGCCGGACTGGTACTGGGGAAGCCCATCGGCATCGTCCTCACGACGCGAATACTCACCGCCGTCACGCACGCGCGCCTGGACCCGGCCCTCCGGTGGATCGACCTCATCGGTGTGGGCATCCTCGCCGGCATCGGATTCACCGTCTCCCTGCTCATCGCAGAACTCAGCTTCGGTCCCGAGAGCGTGCACAACGACGACGCCAAGATCGCGATCATGCTCGCGTCGGTCATCGCGTCGCTCGCCGCGTCCCTCATCCTGATCGCGCGGAACCGCGTCTACAAGCGCATCGCCGAGGAGGAGAGCGTGGATGCGGATGAGGACGGTGTTCCGGACGTGTACCAACGCCCCGCCGGACAGGGCGACAGCACCGCTTGACCTCGGCGCGCCCGCGGCCGCGCGCCGAGCCGGTGGGGGCGCAGGGTGTGCCGTCTGGTTTTTCCTGATGCCGGCCCCGAAAAGCAAGGGGGGATACAGGATTCGTTCAGCCTGGTTATCTCCCTGAGGCGCGCATTCGCGCCCGACCGTCACAGGAAAGAAATCACTAATGAGCAATACCACTCAGAACGTCCGCAGCTCCCGCCTCTCCACCGAGACGAAGGCGGCGTTCAAGACCACCGAGTTCATCGCCTACGTGGTGATTCTGGTCGCGATGTTCATCGCTTCCCTCGTCGTCGACAACCACGAAGACGGCCAGGGCTTCGGCGCGTCGCAGGTCTGGCTCTACGCCACGCTGCTCACCATCGGTTACATGATCAGCCGCGGGCTGGCCAAGTCGGGCAGCCGGGAGTTCTACGACCGCGACGACCGCGAGGCTCGCAACGGTCGCTGAGCTTCAGCACCGAGCACAGGGGACAACCCCGATCGCTTGCAACGAAGGCCCTCTGCTTTTTCGCAGGGGGCCTTCGCCGTGCGTGCTTCTCCTCTGAGGCTCAGGTCGGCTGCTTCGGACCGTAGAGACGCGCGATGTCTTTCGAGTCGAGCCATCCCTCATAGGCCGGATGCTGAGGCCAGCCCTCCGGGGAATCCTGCCACTCCTCCTGCCGGCCGTACGGGAGCAGGTCGATGAGGGAAAACGTGTGGGTGAGTTGTTCCGTGCCCCGTCCGTTCGTGTGCCACGTCCGGTACACGGTGTCGCCGTCGCGGAGGAACACGTTCACGGCGAAGCCGCCTCCGGGAGGGGCGTCGACATCCGCGCCGAAGGAACTTGCGCCCGTGGAGTACCACGGCATCCGATTGCCGACCTTGTCCCGGTAGGCGAGCGCCTCGCCGATCTCGCCCTGCGTGACGATCACGAAGCGGGCGTCGTAGAGGTCCAGGAAGCCCAGCCGCGTGAACTGGGCGGTGAAGCCCGTGCAGCCGCCACACTGCCACTCCTGTCCCGGTCGCCACATGTGGTGGTAGGTGATCAGCTGCGACTTCCCCTCGAACATGTCCGCCAAGCGGACCGGCCCGTTCTCGCTGTCGAGAACGTAGTCGGGCATCTGGACCATGGGCAGCCGTCGTCGCTGAGCGGCGATCGCGTCCAGCTCGCGCGTGGCCGCCTTCTCGCGCACGCGCAGTTCGTCCAGTTGGCGGCGCCATTCGTCCGCGTCGGTGATGGGCGGGTGCGCCGTGATGGTCGTGGAATCCATGAGTCTCACCCCTTTCAGATCGAACCGGGGCGCCGCAGCGCGCCGGATGATGTTCACACCGTACACATTTGGCCTTCACCCTACGCGCCCGCGACAGCCAGTCAAGAGGGCCGTGCGAGTGCAGGGCTTGACGACGCACTCAACGCCGAGATGTCCGATCACAACGTGTCGTGCTTCGCGATCGCGCCCGAGCAGTACGTCATGCTCGGCAGCCGCGAGATGTACGCGAGCGTCGGCGCCGCCGAGGAGCTGGTGGGTGGACCCGACACGCCCTCGAAGGTCACGGTGTCGTTCGACCTCGGCAGCCGCGAGGCGGTCGACGAGCTCACCGAGCGCGCCGGCGCGGCCGGCGGGCGGATCGGTGACACCGACGACTACCCCTTCATGTACCAGCGCCAGTTCGACGACCCGGACGGCTACCACTATTCGCCGTTCTGGATGAAGCCGGACGCCGATCAGAGCGCGTGAGCGACCTCGCCGCAGCCCTCGACATCGTCGGACCACGGTGGGCACTCCTCATCGTGGAGCGGCTGCTCGACGGGCCACAGCGCTACGGCGATCTGCAGCGCGACCTCGGAGTGCCCACGAACATGCTGGCGACCCGCCTGCGCGAGCTCGAAGCGGCCGGCGTGCTCTCCCGGCTGCCCCTCCGGCACAACACCCGGGCGTACGCGCTGACCGATCGCGGGTTCGCCTTGGGCGAGGCGATCGTCGCGCTCGGACGCTGGGGCGCCGAGGAGGGCGTACGGGCGGCGGGATCGCGAGGCGCCCCGACACGCTCCTCCGCAACTGCCGCGCCGCCGTCAGCCCCGTCGCCGCCCTGATCTGGATCACGTTAGGCGGCCGGAGTCACCGCTCCTCCAAGGCGAGCTTCTGGGTGACAGCGAGAGTGCGCTCCGTCAGCTCGTCGATGGTCACGCGATCGAAGTCGCGCACGGCGCTCCGCACCCGAACGTGAGTGGTTCCGATCAGTTCGGCGGGGATGCCTCCAGCCCCATGGATAGCGCCGAAGACGCCCCCGACCGTCGCGGCGTTGGAATCCGTGTCCCGCCCGCCCGAGATCGTCATCCCCACGGCGCTGACGAAATCGTCGCCCCACAACAGGCCGATCGCGATGAGGGCGGCGTTGTTGATGGTGTGTACCCACGGGTACTCGCCGAGGGTCTCGTCCACCCAGTCGAGCGCCGCCACGTGGTCCGCGCCGGAATCGAACAGATCCAACACGCCATCGAGCGCCTCCGCGAGCCGGGACTCCGGGGGCACGACGCCCGCTGCCCGGCGGAGAGCGTCCTCGGCGTTGGTCGACGTCAGCGCTGCGGCAACCAGGGCCGCCGCCCACAGCTCGCCGTAGAGGCCGTTCGCGGTATGCGTCAGCCGGGCATCGACGAGGGCGAGCCGGGCCGCTTCACCGGGATCGCCCGGGTTCGTGAATCCGAAGGCGTCGGCGCGAATGAGTGCACCGATCCACTCCCGGTACGGGTTGCTCCGGGTTGCCGTGTCCGGCGGGGTCACACCGTGGATGAGGTTCCTATACGCCGCGCGCTCCGCCGTGAAGGTCTGGCTGAACGGCACCCGGTCGAGCCACTCGGCCGCGACCTGCTCGGTGGTCAGGTCGCGCCCGTACGTCTCCAGCAGGTGGAGGCCGAGGATGGTCCAGTCGATGTCGTCGTCGCGGGGTACGTCTTCGAAGAGCCCCGCCGACGCCGTGTTCGCAGAGGGGTGGAGCGCACCGACCCCCGCGGGCAGCGGCTCCAGCAGCGGGAGATAGCCACGCTGCGGCCAGTGGCCGGTCGCCTTCAGGTAGATCTCGAGCTCGGCGCGTGTCAGCCCCTCGATCGGCTTCCCGAGTGTGTTCCCCACGGTTCGCCCCAGCCAAGCGCCGCGGATGCGAGAGGGCAGCTGCGCGGCATCCACCGCTGTTCGCGGCATCCCCGCGAACAGGGCCTCCAGCGACGCATCGTCGTCCGGCTCGCGGTACCGCCAGTCCGGCGTCCGTTCGAGCCGTCGCATCCTCTCTTCGAGGGAGAGGAGCGCCGCCAGATCTCCCCGCCGGGCAGCGTCCGCGGCCTCTTGTTCCATCTCGCCGACGTCGAACCCGCTCAATCGCAGTTGCTCGGCCTCGTCGGGGACATAGTCGCGGGGATCGAGGACGTCGTGCATGCGCGTCGCTTTCGGGTCGAGGGGGAACGGAGCGGATCAGCCCTTGACCGCACCGGAGAGGAAACCTTGAGTGACCTGCTTCTGCAACAGGATGAACACGACGATCACCGGAATGATCGTGATGAGCGTGCCCGCCGCGAGTGGCCCGATGTCGATCGACCGGCCGCCGAGGAACAGATACAGCCCCGTCGTGAGCGGGCGGAACTCCCCGCCGGGAACGTAGAGCAGGGGAACGAGGAAGTTGTTCCAGTTCTGGAGGAAGGTGAAAACGGCGAGCGCTCCGGCTCCCGCCGAGACCAGCGGGACCATGATCCTCCAGAAGATCTGCCACTCGGAGGCCCCGTCGATGCGTGCGGCCTGCTCCAACTCGGTGGGCAGATCGGAGAAGAACGCCCTCATGAAGAACGTTCCGAAGGCGAGCCCCGTCGTGGTGAGTACCAGGTTGACGCCGGGGAGGGTGTCGAGAAGACCCATCCCCCTGAGCTGGAAGTAGAGCGGGATCATGTAGGTGAAGAAGGGCACCAGCAGGCCCAGCATCACCAAGTAGAACGCGATGCCACGCCCGGGGAAGGGCAGCCGGGCGAAGGCGTATCCCGCCATCGTCGAGACGACCACCACCAGGATCGTGCTGGGCACCGACAGGAGGAAGCTGTTGAGCACGTAGTCGCCGAAATTGCCGTCCGTCCAGGCGGCCACGACGTTCTCGAAGGAGAACGACGAGAACAACCCGAAGGGATTCACCGTCACGTCGGCGTCCGTTTTGAAAGCCGTCGAGATCGTGAGGATGATCGGGAAGATCGCGAACAGCGAGAGCACGATGAGAACGGCGTGCCTGCCCACGCGCCCCGCTCTCACGCGCGGAGAGGTCGGGTTGTCGTTGATGGTCATGCGCCCGTTCCCTGCAGAGAAACCCGTCGTTGGAGTCGGTTCAGCCATACCGCGAACGGGACCGCGAGGACCGTCATCACCAGTGCGATGGTCGTGCCGTAGCTGATGCGGTTGAGCTGGAATGCCTCGCTGTAGGCGAGCGTGCCGAGCACATCGGTCGCACCGGCCGGACCGCCCCCGGTCATGACGAAGATGATGTCGAAGACGCTGAACCCGCCAACGAGAGTGATCGTCGTGACCATCAGGAACACCGGCATGATCTGCGGAAGGATGATGTACCAGAGTCGTTGGATGGTGTTCGCCCCGTCGAGCCGGGACGCGTCGACCAGCTCGATGTCCACGTTCCGTAGCGCGGCGAGCAGGATGACGAAGACGAAACCCGATGTCGCCCAGATGGCGGTGGCGAGCACCGCGAACAGAGCTGTATCCGGGTTGCCGAGCCATCCCGTCCGCAGGAAGGACAGCCCTACCGCATCGAGCGCTTGATTGAGCCAGCCGCGCACCGGGTCATAGATCCAGCTCCACACCACGCCGACGGCCACCTGCGGGAGGACGTACGGGAGGAAGAACGCGACTCGGTAGAGGACGCCACCCCGCCCGACGTTCCACATGAGAAGCGCGAGAGCGAGCCCGATCACCAGCGGCGCGATCGTTCCGATGATGATCCAGATGGCGTTGTTCTTCAACGCCGGCCAGAGGTTCGGATCCTGAAACAGCTCGATGAAGTTGGCGAGCCCGACGAACTCGGGGTTCGGGTTCACCCCGTTGAAGTCCACGAACGCGTAGCAGATGGCGTTTCCGAGGGGCACGAGGAAGAAGAGCACGACCAGGATCATCACGGGCGCGACGAGCAGCAACCCGAGGCGGGTCTGCGCCCGCCTGGTCGCGCGCGGCGTGTCGAGCACGATCCGGGTCGAGCGCCTTCTCTTCTTGGTCGCCGGGTCAGGCCCGTCGGCGAGAGCCGAGGCGCCGACCGCGATCCCGACGGTCACTGCTGCGCCGCAGCCTGCATCTGGGCGGCGACCTCTTCGGCGCTCATCTGACCGGAGAGGATCGCAGCGACACCGTCGAGCATGGCCTCGTTGAACTCATCCGTGGTCAGCACGTCGATGTTGTAACCGAAGTCGCCCGTGCCATCGGAGAACTTCGCGGTGTCATCGAGCACCTGACGAAAGAGCGGCGACACGTCGACGTCTGCGGCGATCGGCTGGGGCGGGATGACGTTCAGGTTCTCCACCATCCACTGCGCGTGCTCCGGCGATGCAAGGTAGTCGACGAGCTCGAGGGCAGAATCGAGTTTCGTCGTGCTCGCGGAGATCATCGGACCTGAGCCGAGTCCGCCCGCGAAGATTCCGGGGCCATCCTCAGCGGGGAAGGGGATGTACCCGACTTCGAAGTCTGCGTTGTCGTCGATTTCAGAGATGAGCCAGCTCCCGGTCGGGACCATGGCCGCCTCGCCCGAGTAGAAGAGCGCACTCGCGCCGTCGTAGCTGAGCGAGGTCGGGAATTCCGGAAGGTAGCCCTGCTCCAGGTAGTCCTGCCACAGCTGAAGGGAGGCGACCACGTCAGGGGAATCCCACGAGGCTTCGCCACTGACCAGCGCGTCCATTCCCGTCGACCCGACGCGGCTCGAGAGCGCCATGCTCAGCAGGTGCCCGCCCTGCCACCCTTCCTGGTTGCTGGCGGCGATCGGAACGATGCCCGCATCCGCGAGCTTCTTCGAGGCGGCCTCCAACCCGGCGAGGTCCTCCGGAGGCGCGATGTCGTGCTCGGCGAAGAGATCCGCGTTGTAGAAGAGCCCGAGGGTCTCCATTTCGCCGGGGATGCCATAGAGAGTGTCCTCGAAGGTGACGCGCTCCTTGGCGAAGTCGTAGAAGGGCCAGTCGTACTCGGCGTAGGCGTCGGTGAGGTCGTAGAGCAGGCCCGCCTCCGCGAACGCCCCGCCGAATCCTGGGCCCGAGCCCCAGTTGAACACATCGGGCCCCTCGCCGGATTGCAGCTGCGTCTGCAGAACCGTGCGGAGGGTGTCGAACGGCATCGCTTCGACCTCGACGTCGATCCCGCTCGATTCCGAGAACTCCGCGAGGTGATCTTCCAGCGCCTGCAACGCCGCGGGATCCTCGGGCTGCTCCACGAGATACCGCAGTGTGTCACCGTCCGCATTGGAGCCGGTGCCACCACCGGTGCAGCCGCTGAGGATCAGCACTGTGGCGGCGGCCGTGAGGATGGCCGGCGTCCTGAGAGAGAAGGTATGCATCGTTGCGATTCCTAACGCTGAAAGTCCTGAGACGGGCCCTCGGACATAATTTCAGCCTGAAACGAGAAATGTCAAGATGCCGTGCAATTCCCTAACCGAATGAGGCGGCGGGCTCCGGCTCGAGCGGTGCCGCATCAGCCGTTGCGCCGGCGGCAGCGCCGGGGTACTCCTTCTGGATCGCAATGACGGCCGCGCCGCGAGCCCACTCGATGAAGTCCATGGGGCGGACGATCAGCTCTCCGTGCATCGCCCCATCGACGTCGTACTCCGCTCGCCCCTCCTCGACGCTCGAGCCGGCGACATCGACGAGGTGCACACCCTCGCCCGAGAGGATGATCCGGGTCACCCCCGTGAGCGCGGTGATGGCTGATGCCGCGCGGCCGAGGGCCCGAGCGGCATCGCGCACCACCCGCACGGCCGTCGCGTCCCCGCCTTTCGCCATGTTCAGGACTTCGTCGTAGCCGATGGAGCGGCCGTGCGCCACCGACACCGCGGTGGCGATCGCCCCCGACGACAGCATGGCCGTCATGCACCCACGATGACCGAGCGGACAGAGCGGCCCCAGCGGATCCACCGGGTAGTGGCTCACCGGGTTCACCAAGGTGGGAACCATGACGTCGTTGATGACCAGCCCGTATCCCACTCCGGCTCCGACGGTCAGCAGGGCGAAGCTCGAGTAGCCCCTTCCGTGCCCGAACCACTGCTGAGCCCTCGTGAGCCCCACGACATCGTTGTCCAGATGCACCGGGAGCTCGAGTGCCTCGCTCACGAGAGAGCGGAACGGCACGTCGTGCCAGTGCAGGTAGGGGGAGTCGGCGACCACCTCACCCGCTTCGACCTTGCCTCCCACTGTGAGCCCCACGGCAGTCACCTGCTGCGGAATCCGCGCCTGGAAGTCGGAGACGACGTCTTTGACAGAGGCCACCACATCGGCGACGCGAAGAGACGGCAAGGGCACCGTTTCCTGAGCGAGGACGTGTGAACGAACATCGGTGACGACGGCGTAGATGGACTGCTCTGTCAGCTTCAGCCCGATGAAGAGGTACTTGCCGGGGACGACGTCCAGGGGGAGGAAGGACCGCCCCCGGCCGGGCGTTCGAACGGCATCCGATTCGACGAGGACGCCCGCTTCCACCAGTGGCCTGACAAGTCGCGTGAGGGTCGCCGGCGACAGCCCCATGCGCTGCGCGAGGCGTGCGCGGGACTCTGCCCCGTGGACGAGGATCTCGATGGCAACGGCCTTGGATGATGCCGACAGCACCGGGCCGAAGGCCGTTTCATGGGCGTCCACGAGTCACGTCCGTCCGCTCGAGGAGGCGTCGCGCGGGCGGTCGACGGCGACCGAAGGCGTGTGGGGCATCTGTGCCATGCTTGACTTTATTAGTTTCGGTCCGAAATATGAAGTGCGTGACAAAGGAGTTCGGATGAGTGTACCGAGGGCGAAAGAGGCAGCCGGGCCGGTCGTCCTCGCAGCCGGCGACACGTCCCTGATGGTCGATGTGTCCGGCGGCATCCCGCGAATCCTGCACTGGGGACCCTCGGTCGCCTCGACCTCCGACGATGCCGCCTTCCTTGCCTCGCTGGGCGACACGCAGGGCGGTGCCGACCTGCTGGAGGTGCGCAAATCGCCCAGCGTGCTTCCGGAGCAGTCTGCGGGATGGATGGGAACCCCGGGTCTGGAAGGCCATCGGAACGGAACGAGCTTCTCGTCCGCCTTCCACCTCAGCGAGTGGCGCCTCGACGACTCGAGCGGGGGAGCGCAGACCCTCATCGTGGATGCAGAGGACCTCGCTGCACAGCTGCGTGTCACCACCACGATCGAGATGCTGTCCTCGGGGCTGATCCGTGTCGCCGCAAGCGTGACGAACACCGCGCAGCGCAGCAACTATCACGTCAACGCGCTGCGGGTGGTGCTCCCCGTTCCCGCCGAAGCAGCCGAGATCCTGGACTTCACCGGGCGCCACCTCCGCGAGCGCACACCGCAAAGACATCCCTTCGTCGGCGGGACGCACCTCCGTGAGGGTCGGCGAGGCCGCACGGGCTCCGACGCCAGCATCCTCCTGGCCGCCGGCACACCCGGGTTCGGCTTCCGCTCGGGCGAGGTATGGGCCGTTCACACTGCGTGGAGCGGCAACCACGCCACCTTCGCGGAACTCGGCCTCACCGGCGCGCGGGTGCTCGGCGCCGGCGAACTCCTGCTCCCGGGGGAGATCATCCTGGAGCCGGGGGAGTCCTACTCATCCCCGTTCGTGTACGGCGCCTACGGAGTAGGGCTCGACCGGATCGCCCAGGCATTCCATGAGCATCTCCGCGGCAGGCAATCGCACCCCACGACTCCCCGACCCGTCGTCCTCAACACGTGGGAAGCGGTGTACTTCGACCAGGACCTGGCCTCCCTCACGCAGCTCGCCGAGCTGGCCGCCCGAGTGGGGGTCGAGCGCTTCGTCCTCGACGACGGCTGGTTCACCCACCGCCGCCACGATCGCGCCGGTCTCGGCGATTGGCAGGTCGCGCGCGACGTGTGGCCGGACGGATTGGGTCCTCTCGTCGACGTCGTGCGCTCGCTCGGGATGCAGTTCGGCCTGTGGTTTGAGCCCGAGATGATCAACGAGGATTCGGATGTCGCTCGCGCCCACCCCGAGTGGATTCTCGCCCCGGGCGAGCGCCTGCCGATCGCCGGGCGCTCGCAGCAGGTGCTCAACCTCACCATCCCCGAGGCGTTCGACTACATCCTGGAGTCGATGAGCTCCCTCGTGGAGGAGTACTCCATCGACTACATCAAGTGGGACCACAACCGCGATCTCGTCGAAGCCGGCGACCGGGCGACGGGCGCTCCGCGGGTGCACGCGCAGACGCTGGCGACCTACGCGCTGATGGACGAGCTGCACCGGAGGCACCCGGGACTGGAAATCGAGTCGTGCTCCTCCGGAGGCGGGCGCGTGGACCTCGCCGTTCTCGAGCGCACGCAGCGGGTGTGGGCGAGCGACTGCATCGATGCCCTCGAGCGCCAGCAGATCCAGCGCTGGACGGGGCTCCTCCTGCCTCCGGAGCTCGTCGGCTCGCACGTCGGCGCGCCGACTGCGCATACGACCCACCGCACGCATTCGCTTGCGTTCCGCGCGGCCACGGCGGTGTTCGGTCACTTCGGCATCGAGTGGGACCTGCGGGACGCCTCCCCGTCCGAACTGGAGGAGCTGGCGGCCTGGGTCGAGCTCTACAAATCCGAGCGCCACCTCATCCACACCGGCACCGCGGTACACAGCGATTATCCGGACGATGCGTACTGGGCCCACGGCTACGTCTCGCCCGACCGCGATCGGGCTCTCATCTCCTTCGTCGCGCTCGGCACGACGGTAGGCGTGCACCCCGGCCGCATCCGGATCCCCGGCCTCCGCGACGAAGCGTTCTACCGCATCGAGCCGATCGAGCTCTCCGCCTCGGCGCTCACCCGTGTGGCGGGCGGACCGCCATCCTGGTGGAGTGCCCCCGCGACCGTCTCGGGCGGGGTCCTGCGAACCATCGGCCTCCAGGGCCCCATGCTGTATCCCGAGCAGGCGCTGCTGTTCCGCCTCGTCGCAATCGACGGCACCGGCGCTCCCGCATCCCGCACCGTTGAAAGGAAGTGAACATGGGACGCTTGGTTCGTTTCACGTCGCCACGAGTGGCCGAGGTCGTCGACTTCGAAGAAGCCCCGCTCGGCGCCGGCGAAGTCCGCCTGCAGACTCTGTACTCCGGCATCTCCGCCGGCACCGAACTCACGGCGTATCGCGGGAGCAACCCGTATCTCAGCAGCGAGTGGGATGCGGAACGCCGGCTGTTCGTGCCGGGCGACTCGACGCACGCCTACCCCCTGGATGCCTGGGGTTATGAAGAGGTCGGGTCGGTGACCGAGGTCGGCGAAGGGCTCGACCCCGGGCTCGTCGGCTCTCTCGTTTGGGGAACGTGGGGTCACCGTTCCTCGGTGGTCCGCCCCGCGCCGTGGGTTCTGGAACGCCTCCTGCCGGACGGGCTCGACCCCGTCGTCGGGATCTTCGCGAAGATCGGGGCGATCGGACTGAACGCGGTGCTCGACGCGGATATCCACGTCGGCGAGACGGTCGTCGTCTTCGGCACGGGCGTACCCGGACAGATCGTGGCTCAGCTCGCCCGCCTCAACGGGGCGCGGGTTATCAGCGTCGACCTCATCCCGGGTCGCCGGGAACTGGCCGAACGCCTCGGCGCCTCGCTGACGCTTGACCCCGTGGCCGACAACGTGGCCGAAAGGGTCCGTGAGGTCACGGGCAATCGCGGGGCGGACGTCGTGATCGAGATGAGCGGCAGCTACCACGCGTTGCAGGAGGCGGTCCGCACGGCGGCGTACAGTTCCCGGGTCGTCGTCGGAGGCTTCTTCCAGGGCAGTGCGACCCCGGTGCGGCTCGGCGAGGAGTTCCACCACAACCGCATCTCGATCATCGGGTCTCAGATCTCCGGCGTGGCACCCGCTCTGCAGCACCGCTGGAACGAGCTGCGAATGTCGACCACCGCGCTCGAGCTCGCGCGCGAGGGGCGTCTCGACCTGACGTCACTCATCACGCACACGCTCCCGGCGGAAGACGCTCCTGCTGCCTTTGAAATGCTCGACACGTCACCGGAGAGCGCACTTCAGGTGGTGCTGGACTACCGGCCGGCGGCAGGCGAGTGATGGAGCCGTTCCCGCGCTCCGACGGCGCCCTCGGCTGGGGCATCCTCGCCACCGGGGGGATCGCCGGCGCATTCACGCGAGACCTCCTCACGCATGGGCATCGCGTGACGGCGGTCGGATCGCGTTCGCTCCCGTCCGCCGAAGCCTTCGCGGCGAGATACGGCATTCCCCGCGCGTACGGATCCTACGAAGAGCTGGCCGCCGACCCGGGGATCGACGTCATCTACGTCGCCACTCCGCACAATTTTCACGCGCAGAATGCCACGCTCGCTCTCGAGCACGGCAAGCACGTCCTCGTCGAGAAGTCGTTCACGCTCACCCAGGCGGAAGCGACGGCGGTCACCGAGCTGGCTGCCCGAAAGGGGCTCGTGGTCCTCGAGGCCATGTGGACGCGATTTCTGCCGCACATGGCTCATGTGCGCGACACCATCGCGGCGGGCCGACTCGGTGACATCCGGCATCTCCACGCCGATCACGCTCAGAGTCTGCCTCGTGACGAGAGCCACCGACTCAATAATCCTGCGCTCGCCGGTGGTGCCCTCCTCGACCTCGGCGTCTACCCGATCTCGTTCGCGCATGACATCCTCGGTGTTCCCGTCGATATCGCTGCGCGCGCCACTTTCACCCGCACCGGTGTCGACGCGTCGGTCGCGACGATCTTCACCCACCGGAACGGTGCGATCTCCACTTCGTTCTCGTCGCTGGAAGCGCGCGGGCCGAACCGCGCAACCATCGTCGGGACGAAGGGACGCCTGGAACTGGCCGACACCTGGTACCAGCCGACCACGGTGTCGCTCTACGACGAGCGGAATGAACTCGTGGAGGTGTACGACGCCCCCGTGTCGGGGCGTGGGATGCAGTTCCAGGCCGCGGAGCTGGAGCGGCTCGTCCGGGAAGGTGTTCCGGGAAGCCCGCTGATCACGCCCGCTGATTCGGTGGCGGTCATGGGGACGATGGATGCCGTCAGGGAGACCATCGGTCTCCGTTATCCGGGGGAGTGACCGCGCCGGAGGATGATGGGTCCATGCCTGCCGCTCCCCGTCCCGGACTCCGGGTGAACGCGAGCGTCACGATCCCCGAGTCCGAGCTGACCTGGCGGTTCTCGCGGTCGTCCGGTCCCGGCGGGCAAGGCGTGAACACGGCCGACTCGCGAGTGGAGCTCGGATGGGATGTGGCGGGCTCGGCCGTCCTCTCGCCGGTTCAGCGCGAACGAGTTCTCGAGCGGCTGCGCGGGCGTCTTGTCGACGGGGTGCTGACGATCACCGCATCCGAACACCGCGCACAAGTGCGCAACCGGGATGCCGCGCGCACTCGGCTCGCCGCGATCGTGGCTGACGCGCTGCGGCCGCCGGCGCCGTCCCGGCGGCCGACGAAACCCACGCGGGGCGCCAAGGAACGACGGCTGACCGCGAAGAAGCAGCGCACCGACGTCAAACGGCTCCGTCGACCGCCGCAGGATTGACCGCCGCAGCGTTGCGGGCGAGCGCCGAGAGGACTTCCTGAGCCACCCGCGGCGCCGCGCGTTCGGGGAGCCAATGACCCTCGTCCAGTTCGACGAAGCGGTAGCCGCCGCGCACATAACGTCGGGTCAACTGCGCGGCACGGCGCCCGAGTGCCTGGTCCCTGTTCCCCCACACGTACGTCGTGTCCACGGTGACCGGCGCCCGAGCGGCGCGCGATCCGCGTCGGTCAGGCAGCCACATCCCGCGGTACCAGTGCAAGGCGGAACGAAGCGCACGAGGGGCGGAGAGGAACCGCTGATACTCGTCCGCGATCGGGGCGGGGAGACCGGATGCGCGCAGCAGGCGGGCCAGGCGCGGCCGCAGTAGCGCCTCGGGCAGCCACGGCAGCTGGAAGAAGGCGATGTAGAGCGAGCGCAGGCCCTGGGCCGAAGACAGCAGCGAGCGGAGCAGGGCGCGGGGATGCGGCGTGGACAGCACCGTGATGCCGGTCAGCCGCTCGGGAGCGACGGCCGCGACGCGCCAGGCGACGAATCCGCCCCAGTCGTGGCCGACCACGTGCACACGCTGCCTGCCGAGCGCGTCGAGCAGCGCGAGCACATCGCCCGTGACATCGACGGCGCGGTAGTCGCGGCGCCGGCGTGGTCGCGCTCGTGGCGAATACCCGCGCTGGTCGAAAGCGAGGATGCGAGCGCCGCCGGCCTCCAGCAGCGGTGTCACGGAGTCCCAGGTGTGACGCGACCCGGGAAACCCGTGCAGCAGGACGACCACCGGCCCGTCGATAAGCCCGGTGTCCGACACATCGAAGATGAGGTCCCCGCGGCGGAAAGCGTGGAGGCGTGCAGCGGCCATGCCCCCACCCTGACCGGTGGGGGCATGGCGCCCGAGGGGGTTGCGTCTGCGCGACGCCGGTGCGGTTACCCGCCGATCAGGGTGAACAGCAAGCGCACTGACAGGGCGAGGACGGCGACGAGGCCGATGATGCCGAGGACGTTCTGCCACCAGCGGTTTCGCATGTCTCCCATGAGCGACCGCCGGTTGGCCATCACGATGATGAGCGCGGCGAGGATCGGAGCGACGAAGATCGTGAACGCCTGTGCGATGACGATGAGCTGGATCGGCGAGGTCTGGAAGATCAGCGTCACGATGATTCCGAAGGCCAGGATGCTGGCGCTGACGATCTTCGCTGTCCGTGAACTGGACGAGGAACCTCGGCCGAGACCGTCGGAGAGCATCGTGCCTCCTGCGGTGGCGTTCGCGATCATCGAGGAGAACGCCGCCCCGAAGAATCCGAGCGCGAAGACGGTGGACCCGACAGGTCCGGCGAGGGGTTCGAAGATGCCCGCGAGAGCGACGATGGTCGGCGCGGCTTCTCCCGTGTTGCCGAGGACCGAGGCGGCGACCACGATGACGAGCGCGGTCATGACGCCGGGGGCGACGATGCCGGGGATGGTGTCCACGATGGTGACGTCGCGGTAGTCGCCTTCCGTCCGGTTGCGCTCCTTCGTCCCGTAGGACGTGTAGAACGCGGCGTTGATCGAGAAGTTGGTTCCCACGAGCGCGACGATGAGCAGCCACGATCCGTCGGGCACGGTGGGGATCAGGCCGGTGCCGGCAGCCGCCCAGTCAGGGTTGGAAATGAACGCCGAGACCACGAACGCCACCGCCATCAGGCCGACGATGACGACGAGCACCTTCTCGATCACGCGATAGACGTTGCGGAGCAGGAGGAGCCCCGCAACGGCGACGGTGCAGATGACGGTCCACATGACCGGGTTTCCCCCGAACAGCATGGACAGCCCGAGGCCCGATCCCACCGCGTTACCGACGGAGAAGCACAGTGTGATGAGGAAGATACCGATACCGGCGACCACGCCCACCCATGTTCCGAGGTGGTCTTTGATGGAGCTGATCAACGACACGGGCGATTTGATGCCCAATCGGACGCACATGTCCGTGAGGAAGATCATCAGGATGGTCGAGACGACGATCACCCAGATGAGCGCGTACTGATAGCCGCTCCCCGCCTGCACGGCGGTGGTGAGGTTGCCCGGGCCGAACTGCCACGCACCGGCCACGAATGCGGGGCCGATGAGGGTGAGCTGCTGCCAGAAGGAGCGGCGCGTGCGGCGGGCGTTGACGATGCTCTTTATCGTGTCAGTGGAAACACGGCCGTGGCCGGTCCCCGGAGTGGTCGTGGTGTGGCGAGGTGTCGTGCGACCGGTCATGATCGTATTCCTTCGTCGGGGTGCGCGGCACCGTTGCCGCGAAGTCTTCGTTGACTGAGGTGCCGCTGTGCGGCGCCGGGAGGTGGAGACCACCAGGCGGGGGCGGCGGTGGGATGCCGCCCCCGCCTATCCGTTAGGCCGGGACAGTGACCTTTTCGAGACCGGCCGACGCGAAAGCGGCGGCGATCTCGGCCTCTGCACCGTCGGGCAGCGGCAGGAGTGGTGTGCGCACGGTGGCGTGGTCGAGGATGCCCCGGTTCACCAGCCCCCACTTGAGCGCGACGGTGCCCTCCATGTGAGATCCGCGGTGGTAGACGTTCTTGGTCACCGGGAGGAGCCGCTCGTGGATGGCGTGGGCGCGCGGGTAGTCCTGCGCCTTGCCGGCATCGATGAGCTCGATGAGAGCCTCCGGGGCGATGTTGCCGTAGCCGACGAGCAGGCCGTCGACGTCGAACATCGTCGGGAGCAGGTACTCGTCGTGGCAGGAGAGGATCTGCAGGTCGGGGTAGGCGGCACGCAGCGCCGGGATCTCGGTGTACCAGCGGCGCATGTTCCGCACACCGTTCTTGGTGGCGAACACGCCGTCCTGCCCGGCGATCTCGAGCTGGGTGTCGAGGTTGTACGACGCTTTGGTGTTGTCGGGGTACTGGAAGAGGATGAGCGGCAGGCCCGACTCCTCGTAGATCTCGCTGTATCGGGACTGCGGCGCACCGTCCTGATATCCGAAACGCAGCCACCCGTGAGACGGATAGACCAGACCCGCAACGGCGCCGGCCTGGGCGGCCATCTTCGCCTCGAGCGCGGCTGTCTTGTTTCCTTCCTTCGTGATCCCGGCGATGACGGGCACGCGGCCGTCGGTCGACGCGACGAACGCGCGGATCACGTCGAGCTGCTCGTCCTCGGTGAGGAACGTGCCTTCTCCGGCGTGGCCGAGGACGACGAGGCTCTTCACGCCGTCGATCGAGCCGAGCCAGGAGCCGAGGCGCTGGATGGCGTCATAGTCGACCTCGCCATCGGTGGTGAACGGGGTGACGGGGGCGGGGTTCAGACCGCGCAGGTTGAGGGACATCGCTGGCTCCTTTGTGAGCAGTTCCGGTAGGGGCAATTCGAGCGAGAACGTTAGCGGGAACGTTTGCAAGAACGTTTGCAAGTATGATCGGACACAGGTGCGATGTCAAGAGCCGGATCTGTCCGGCTGGATAGACTCGCCGCGACGGAGGCCTGATGAACGACCGCATCGACACGCAGGTGGTGACGCTGCGTGATGTCGCCGTTGCGGCCGGAGTCAGCATTTCCACGGTCAGCCGGGTGCTGGACGAGCGCACCCGCGCATCCCGGTCAGCGACCGCCGAGAGGGTGCGACAGGTCGCGGATGAGCTCGGTTACCGGCGCAATATCTACGCGTCGAGCCTGCGGCGAGGGGAGACAGGGACGATCGGCGCCCTCGTGCCACGGCTGGCCGACACCGTCATGGCGCTGATGTTCGAGGCGATCGAGCGCACCGCCCGCGCACGCGGCTACTTCGCCGTCGTCGCCACCTGCGGGGATGACCCGGAGGAGGAACGTCAAGCCACCGAGCGCCTCCTCGATCGCGGAGTGGACGGGCTCATCCTCGCCACAGCCCGCATCGACGACGCCTTGCCCGCGTCGCTGCGAGACCGCGGCATCCGTCATGCCCTGGTTCTCCGCACCGACGGGCTGAGCCCGTCGTCACTGGGCGATGACGCGGCCGGTGGGTATTTCGCGGCGCGTCATCTCGTCGACCTCGGCCATCGCGACATCGGCGTCATCACCGGACCGTCGTTCACGTCCAGTGCTCAGGACCGCCTGGCCGGCGCTCGCCAGGCCCTCGACGAGGCGGGCACGCCACTGCCCAGCGACCGCGTCCTTTCCCGCGGGTACGGCGTGGATTCCGGGGTCTCCGCCGGCCGGGCGATGCTCGAGGCATCCGACCGGCCCACCGCCATCTTCGCCGCGAACGACAACCTCGCGATCGGCGTCATCACCGCCGCATCCAGTCTCGGTCTCGTCATCGGGCGAGACCTCTCCGTCGTCGGGTACAACGACATCCCGCTGGCGGCGCAGCTGCCTGTGCCGCTCACCTCAGTGCGCGTGCCCTTCGATCAGATCGCCGCGTCGGCGATGGATCAGCTCATCACCGAGAACCACGCCGAGGGCGACCTGCTGCGCCGCTTTCTGCCGACCCTCATTCCGCGGTCTTCGACCGGCCCGATCGGCTGAGCTGACCCCGCGGCCCGCGTTTCATCAGGCGGGATTGAGGAGTTCCCAGTGACCCTCGGAGACGATCTCGACGGCGCCGTCGACGACGGAGATCGCGGTCTGGTCGTCGATGGCATAGGCCGGCCCCGCGATGTCTGTCGCCCACTCCCGGGCTCGGGCGGACGTGTTGCTGGACCAACCCGGGCAGTCGAGATGCGGAAAGAGGGAGAAGTCGACGACGCCCAGCGTCTCATCGCTCCCGGTCGGGTCCCACTCGACGAACTGTCGGCCGATCCGCGGCGTCATCACCATGCTGCCCGCGCTCACGCCCACCCAGACGGTGTCGCGGAGGGCGGGGAGGAGGTCGGCCATCCCGGACTGCCGCATCCAATGGGCCAGGTAGACCGCTTCGCCGCCGTCGACCAGGAGCACGTCCGCATCGCCGACCCAGGGCGCCCAGCGGTCTTCGCCGATGGTCCGCAGCGCGGTGAGTTCGAGCACGCCGACCGACTTCCAGCCCAGGTCGCACAGGCCGGGCTGGTCGGGCCATGCGCTCGCGATGGATCGCCACACCGACAGCGGATTACATGCCGGGTGTCCCCACTGCGCCGTCGGGATGAACAGAGCGTTGCTCTCGCTGAGAGGTTTGCCCAGGAGACCGATCAGCGCCTGGCGGATGCTGCCGTTCGTGATTCCGCCGGAAGTGAGGAGAAGCTTCACGAGGCGTCCTCCTGCACCGCGTCGGTGTCGCCGGGGACATCGGGACTTTCGATCGGAGTCGTCATCGAAGCTCCCACCATTGCAGAGTGAATCAATCGGCAGGAGGCTAGCAGAGGATGGGGTGGCTGTCCGAGACAAGCCGCAAAGGCGTCACGGGGTCGAGGTCGGGACGGGCGGTTGCACCCCCGAGCGTGACTCAGCGACTCGGTGACGAATGGCTTCCGCGGTGAGCTCGGCCTTCCGCATCAGATCAAGCACCGCCCGGTGATTCTCCCAGTGAAGGGCCCAAAGATCGGCGCCGATGAGCGCTTCAAAGTCCACCTTGGTGGGCGTACCCCAGCGCGCGAATTCCTCAAGGCGGGCGATCCTCTCCTGGATGTCCGCGACTCCCCGGGTCGTCGGCGAGAGCCGCGCTGTACTCAGCATCCAGTCTCGCCAGTGCTTGTTCCCCTTGCTCTGATTACACTTTCCGCACGCCGGGACGAGGTTATGGATCTCCGAGATGTAGCCGGTTGGCTTCTGCGCAACGACGAGCGGACGGAAGTGGTCCCATTCGGTGGCATCGTTGCCGCAGTAGGCGCAGACGGCGATATCCATCCCGAGAATGCGCAGCGCTTCGCGGACCTGCGCCGCGCTGGGCCAGATCACCGGGATGATGCCGTTTACAAACGAGTTCGTGATGCTCGAACTGCGACCCGTGATGCGCACGGGCTTGGGCATCGAGAAGTTCGACGGGGTGGGCATGAAGATCACGCTAGCCGTCTGCCGCCGGGCGTTTCGTAGTTCAGCCTCGAGCCGTGACCGTCCCTTGCGACGACATCGGGAAGCGGGCGATTGCGAGTACCGCTTGCCGTATGGGCGGGAGTGAGCCAGTGGGGTTGCGGGTGAGGCGAGGGGGAGCGCCGCAGGACGAGACGCCGGAGCGATAGCCTCGCTTGGTGTTTGCGCACGAGACAGGCTCCGGCATCCCCGTGGTGCTGCTCCACGGGTTCGGTCTGGATCATCGTTCCCTGCTCCCGTTGGAGCCAGCGTTCGAGCGCGCGGGGGAGTGGCGACGGATCTACCTCGACCTCCCCGGCGCGACCGGGTCGCCGGCGGGAGCCGTGAGCAGCGCCCAGGCGGTCGCGGACGCTGTTGCCGAAGAGGTGGCGGCTCGGATCGGAGACGCGCCCTTCGCCGTTCTCGGGAACTCGTTCGGCGGGATGATCGCCCGCTACGTCGCGCATGAGCTGCGCTCGCAGGTGCTCGGGCTCGCCACCCTCGCCGGCGTCTTCGTCGCGCCGCACGCCGAGCGGACCGTGCCGCCCCGAACGGTGTTGAGAACAGACCCGGACATCGAGCCCATCCTCGGGGCAGCGCTCGAACAGTATCGAGAAGACGCCGTGGTGGAATCGGTCGACGACGCGCGCGCGTTCCTGCGGTACGTCCTGCCGGGCCTCGACGGCGCCGACTCGGCTGCGCTCGATCGCATCGCGAAGAGCTACTCCCTCGACCGCGAACCGGAGGACGCGCACCCCGAACCGTTCGCTCAGCCGACCGTGCACGTCACGGGTCGTCAGGACGATGTCGTCGGCTACGTCGACGCCTGGAGCCACATCGACCACTACCCGCGTGCGACGTTCGCCACTCTCGACGCGGCCGGTCATAACCTCCTCTTCGAGCAACGCGACCTCTGCTCAGCCCTCGTCGCCGACTGGCTGGCGAGGATGCAGCAGCTCAGCTGACCGGATGCGGGCTACCCGCGGCAAAGGCTACGGCGAGGCCGCCCTAGGGTTGAGGGATGACTGAATACCTCGCACTCACTGGTGGCTACGTCGTTCCCGTAACGGGCGACCCGATCGACAACGGGACGGTCATCGTCACGGATGGCGTGATCTCTGCCGTGGGCGGGGCCGACACCCCGATTCCGGAGGGCGCGCGGATAGTCGAGGTCTCCGGCAGCTGGGTGCTCCCCGGGTTCATCGAGGCGCACGGCCACCTGGGCGTCCACGAGGACGGCGAGGGCTGGTCGGGCAACGACACCAACGAGATGACCGACCCGAACGGCGCGCGGTTCCGGGCGCTCGACGGCATCGACATCGAAGAGGTCGGCTTCCGCGACGCGCTACGCGGAGGCGTCACGACCGCGGTCATCAAGCCGGGTTCGGGAAACCCCATCGGCGGACGCACCGTTGCCATCAAGACCTGGGGTGGTCGCACGGTGGACGAGCAGGTGCTCTCCCTTGACGTGTCGGTCAAGTCGGCGCTGGGGGAGAACCCGAAGCGCGTGTACGGGGACAAGAAGCAGACGCCCTCCACGCGGCTCGGCGTCGCCGCCGTCCTGCGCGACGCGTTCGTGAGCGCGCGCAACTATGCCGAGAAGCGGTCGGCGTCGGCCACCAAGGGGGAGCCCTTCGACCGGAACCTCACCGACGAGACGCTCGCCGCCGTCCTGGACGGCGACCTGATCTGGGACCAGCACTGCCACCGCCACGACGACATCGCCACGGCGATCCGCATCGCCGAGGAGTTCGGGTACAACCTCGTCGTGAACCACGGCACCGAGGGACACAAGATCGCCGATGTGCTGGCGGAGAAGGGCATCCCCGTCATCTTCGGCCCGATGCTGACCTCTCGCTCGAAGGTCGAGTTGCGCGACCGCGCGATCGGCAACCTCGCGCTGATCGCGGCGGCCGGCGTGAAGGTCGCCATCACGACCGACCATCCCGTCATCCCCATCGAACAGATCCGCCTGCAGGCGATCCTCGCCGTGCGGGAAGGGCTGCCGGCCCAGACGGCGCTGGAGGCGCTCACGGTGAACCCGGCCTCGATCCTCCGACTGGACTCGCGCGTCGGCGCTCTGGAAGAGGGCCGGGATGCGGACATCGTCGTGTGGTCCGGAGACCCGCTGGCGATCGAGTCAGAGGTCGAACAGGTCTTCATCAACGGCCGGCCGGTGGTCGAGCCGGCCGCCGACGGTGAGCGCGAGCCTCGGATCGTGGACCGCTGGGAGCGGTTCGGCCGCACCTCCTGGGTCCGCTGACCCGGCGCGACCCCGTCAGTTGGCGGTGTCGGTCCAGGAAGCGATGTCGACGCCGTGGTTGTCGGGCGAAGCCAGCGACCACCAGGCCGGAGCATACGAGTCGTCGGCCATTCTGCCTCCGGCGGCCAGGGCGGCATCCACTCGTGCCTGGGCCTGGTCAGCCGGCACGAAGACATCGAAGTGCGTCCGACCCCGCGCCGGAGAGTCGCCGGTGATCGGGTTGAACGCCAGTTGTGGCCCGGAGCGCAGCGGGTCGACGGCATCCGTCTCACCGAGCTCTTCATAGCCCAGTACGGCCAAGAAGAACGGCCGGACGTCGACCTGGGAATGCTGGGCGACGTAGATGCCGATCGACTGCGCGCGCGACGGGTCGGCGGTGAGCTGCAGCTCGGCGGCTGCCTGCGACACGGCGGCCGCGAACTCCGGGGCGGCCGCCGGGATGCCCTCGTCGCCGCGGTGAGGGATGCGGACGACGATTGCCTCGGGACGCACGTCGATGTCGGGCAGGATGCTGAATCGCTCCGCTGCGGCGACGATGGGGGCGATGAGGCTCGCCGCGTGGGGGAGTGAGGTCGCGGTGAAGACGGCCTGCGGGCCTGTGCCGGTGACGCGCCAGTCGGAGACGCCGGGTGCCCGGTGGAACTCGGCCGGCGAGATCCAGACTGATCCGCTCGTCGGCTCGCTCATCGAGAACTCCTTTTTAAGCGGTCGGAGCCCGCTCCTGACGGCCCATGACCCTGTGCGGACCCACGGTACTCGGGGGTCGGGCGGTGCGGAATGTCCGCCACAGTCCGCGCTGCTCGATGTATGGCAGGCGCTGAGCGTCTGGGAGATGTCGGCGGTCGGTCGCGCCCGCCCCGGGACGTCACACGCCCCCGCGGGGATCGCGACCTTGGTAGGCAGTCGTTCCCGCGGGGGCGTGTGGAATCGGTCAGCGTCAGCTGCGGTCCGTGCGGGCCGCGTCGTCGTTCAGCTCGATCTCTTCCTTGCGGACCTGCTCGGTGACCGTCTCGTTCTCGGTGACGGTGTCCTTGTCGAGGCGGACCCGCTCGACCGGGACGGTTTCCTTGGCGATGACGGGGCGCTCTTCGGTGAGAACGACCTCGTGCTCTTCCTCGCTGATGTCGGGTCCGGCCAGGGCGTCGCCGGCGTTCGCGTCGGTGATCGGCTCACGCTCGAGCCGCACCTCTTCACGGCTGACCGGGACGGTGACCGTCTCGTTCTCGGTGACGATGTACTTCCGCAGACGCGCACGACCGGTCTCCACCTTCTCGGTGCCGACGCGCAGACGCTCCTCGGAGCGGGTCATCGCGTCATCCGTGGAGGGCCCTGACGTGTCGTGGCCGACGGTGGTGTCCGTGTCGACCCCGCGGTCGTAATCGGTCGCCCCGCCGGTCGAGCCGTTGCCGTAGTAGGCGTACAGCTCGTCCTCCTGGGAGTGCTCGAGCGCGCCGTCGACGTCGATGCGGGGAGCGTCCTTGACGCGCTCCTTGGTGTAGGGGACCCGGAAGTCCTCGCCGACCTGTTCTGCCTGGTCGATGGGAACGAAGGTCTCCGACATTCCGAAGAGCCCGGTGCGGACCGACGCCCACGAGGGCGCACCCGAGTCCGTGTCGACGTAGACCTGACCGATGGTTCCGATCTTGTCCCCGTCCGAGTCGATGACGTTGCTGCCGATGAGGCTGCCGAGATTGTTCGAGTTGATCATTGTGTTCCTTCAGTTGTTGTTGAGATGCGTTTTTCGAGTTATCGGACCGCAGGTACGGGCGTCCCCGCGTTAGCGGGTAGTCCGCCCGGTTACGGCGTCGTTCTGACGGTCACGATTGACGACGGTGCGTACGCCGAACATGCCGCCCAACGATGCGATCACTGCGCCGAGCAGAAGACCGAAGAAGCCCCACCATGAGCCCGCCTGAGCAGTGTCGGCGGCGTCCTTGGCCACCTGCCCTGCGTCATCGAGCGCCTCGTCGGCCTGGTCCTGGGCCGCCTCCTCGTCGACGTTGCCCTGGACGTCTTCGGCGACCTGGGTCACGTCGGTGCCGGAGAGAGCCTGGGTGGCGGAGCTGACGATGCCGCCGACGGCTCCGAGCAGGCTGGCGCTGAGCCAGACCGTCAGGGCCAGAGCGACGACCAGCGAGGTCGCCCAGGTCAGGAAACCGTGTAGTAGCCCGCTGCGGACAGCGAGAGCGCCAGTGACGAAGCCGGCGGCGGCGAGAGCAATAGCGAGCGCAATAGCGCTCCAGATGCCCGCCCCGACGCCCGAGCCGCCAAGCCCGATTGCTGCGGTGACCAACGAGAGCAGCACCGATACTGCAAGGAACGTCACCACACCGGCGATGATCGATCCCCACGACACGTTCGCGGGGCGACCGGGACGTTCGGTGCCGATCAGCGACTCCTTGCCGGCGTCGTTATCGGTCGTGACGGGCAGGGCCGCCGCACCGCCATTGCTGCTTGAGCCGTTGTTGGCCATCATTGCCTCTCATGGGGGGTGGGGCTCGCGTAAGACGCAGCGAGCCGCCGGGGGAGAGCCGCTTACAGCGTAAGCAGCTGACGTGACGTTACAGTGTAAGCAACGCCACCACCAGTGCCCCTGGCGGCCGTGAGGAGAGTGTGCTATCGAGGAACGCGTGCGGAAGAAGCCGGTGGGAGCGCCGGCCCCCCGCCTCAGTCGTGAGTTGATCGTCGAGACCGCCCTGGCTCAGATCGACCGCTCCGGACCGCAGGGTTTGTCGATGAGGTCCCTGGGGCAAGAGTTGGGTGTGGAGGCCATGTCCCTGTACCGGCACGTGCACGGCAGAGAGGACCTCCTCGAAGGCGTTGTCGCACTGCTGATGAGCAACCTGACCTCGGACCTCGACGAGGAGCTGGCTGAGCACTGGCAAGGCTTCCTGCAGACCACCGCCCACCAGGTCCGCCGCATCGCAATGGAACACCCCAAAGCCTTTCCACTGGTCGCCACTCGGCACCCCGCAGCGCCCTGGCTGCGTCCGCCGCTGAGAAGTGTCGAGGTCGTCAACACATTCCTGAGCACACTCATCGGACACGGGTTCACCGACGCGCAGGCTGTTGACGCGTACCGATCATTCAGCAGCTTCCTCCTCGGCCACCTGCTCCTCGAGTCCGCGGTCCGCGGAGCCGAAACGGGCCCCGTCGAAGAGCCCCTCGACGAGGGAAACGCGGACATCCCCGAAGGCGACGGGCAAATCTCCCTGGACGCGGCGACAGAAGTGGAACGCCTCCGTCCCCTGCTCAGCCAGGACCGCAGCGGCGAGGAGTTCGAAGTCTCCCTCGAAGTTCTCCTCGACCGGCTGAATATCGAGCTGTCCCAATGACCCGATCACGGTCGTCAGTCCCGAGGGGTGACGTCTAGGCCGCGCAGCTACTCGTCTCGACAGCGTCGCCGGCGAGGTGGATGCGGTCATCCCGGGTCACGGTTTTGGCGGGGGTGTCGGGCAGCTCCGAGTCCGCATCGATCAGGATCGCGCCTACGTGGCGGCCGCGCGGGACGGCGGGGTCATCGACGACGCGCGCGGGTCGATCCGTCGGCCCCGCTGTACTGGTTGGCCGACGTGCACGAGTGGCATATGCAGCGGCTCGCGGACAGACGGCACGACACGCCGGAGCGATAACCTCGCTTCTTGTTCGCACACGAGACAGGCTCCGGCATCCCCGTGGTGCTGCTCCACGGATTCGGTCTGGATCATCGGCACAGTGGTCGCCCACTCGGTTCTCGCCGAGCTGGATCCAGCGCAATGGCACGTGCCGTTGTTCCTCACGTTGGGTTCGCCCTTGGCGGTCGGCAAGATCCGCAGCAGCCTTCCGCGGGCGATCTATCCACCCGCCGTCGGGCGCTGGGTGAATGCGCTTGATCCGTTGGATGCCGGGGCTCTGCACCCCCTCGACGCGCAGACCTTCCCCACCTCGCGGCCGACCGACAATTATGTGGAGGTCGACAATCCGGCGGAGGATCACCATGACATCGAGGGCTACCTCGGCGACGTGTGGGTTGCCACCCAGATCCACAACGCCGTAGCGGCGAAGTGAGATTCTCCCGCTCGGGATGCTCCCGAGCGGGAGTCAGTCGGAGGTGTCGGTCCAGGCCGCGATATCTACGCCGTGGTTGTCCGGCGACGCCGGCGTCCACCAGGCGGGCGCGTATGAATCGTCGACGAGTCTCCCTCCGGCCGCGAGCGCAGCTTCGACTCGCGCTCGGGCGTGGTCTCACAGAAGAACGTGCTCCACCACCATCGATAGCCGCCCATCTGTGCCTTGGGGGTGATTCGGGCTGCCGTCCGCACGGTCGATCCATCGCAGGACAGGCGGCGCCGGCCGCTCGCGAATCGTCGGGTTACTGAGGCGGCCGATTCCCAAGCAGCGCGCGGATGCGGTCAGAGAATGCCACGCGGCCGCGATAGCCCTCACTCTCGTGAAGAGCTTCGAGGAGCGTGCGTTCGCGGGCCTCTGCCGCGGCGACACGCGCTCGTCGACTTGCGTCCGTGGAGATCACCGTGGCGAGGCGTCCGCGCCACCGAGGCCCGACCCACAGCAGACCGGGAAGAACGAAGCCCGTCAGATAGAGGACACTCTCAACCTCATGGCCATGGTAACCGAGCGCTGCGCGAACGAGGTTGATCGCCCATAGGCTCCAGAACGCGAGTGGTAACAACGTGAGACTCCACCGTACCCATGGGTCGAAGAAGAATCTCGCCTCCGTCGCGAGGACCGCGAACGACAGCATGACCAAGCCCCACATCGATAGAAGGAGTGCAACCGGCCCAAATGGGGAAACTTCGCCATTTGCGGCACCGATCGCTGACGCCACGATGATCGGCACCACGGCGATCGCGCTCGAGAGCGTGAAGGCGCTCCAGAACGCAAGGTACGGGCGCGCGTGCGAATGCCGCGCGATTCGCGCATCCCAACTGCTGGTCCGCTGTGCTTGATCACGAGCGATGAAGTAGCGGGACAAAAGAGAACCTAGCGAGTAGCGACCGCAAGACGCTCCGACGACAACTACCAGCGGGACCAACGCGACGAGTCCAACGATCGAGGGACTCCATGGCACCGCCGGGTGGGCTGAAAGGCCAAGCAGAATCACCACAAATGCGACGTACGCCCCTGTGACCACTGTGGCGGTCATGGCCACGATGGAGCGAGTCGACGCTAGGTCGACAAGGTCGTCGCCGGGTGCCACCTCCGGGAGCCCGTCTCTGGTCCAACGCAGCAGTTCAGGTCGATCGTGCGGGATCGCCAACCACACGAGTAGAGCGACCAGTACGGTCGTCGCGAGCGGCGCAATCCATCCAGAGAGCTCCGACAGACTCTTTGCCCAACCGACCATGGCACCCTCTGCCGCGGTCTCCAGCTTTGAGGTCAGTGACGAGCCGGGAACTGAAGTCAGTGCGTTAGCAACGACGCCGGCCAATCCCAGCGATGCCGTGACTACTAGTAGAAGCGCAAGCACAGCGATCTGCGTGAACGTCGATCGCCATGTATGGCGATCAGAGTTCGTCGCCGCGGCTGATTCGCTCATGCCGTAAACCTAGAGGACGTTTTGCACGCGCGGCGGATGTCACGGGGAGACGCACCGCCCACACCGCCGATGCACCTCGAGCGTTCTGCATTCGTGCTGTGCACGCTACGGGGATCGGCGACGCGGTTCGCTCCTACCGACGGCGCTTCCGCGGCTTGCTCGGGCGTTCGATCGGCGAACCCCGTCCCACGACATGCCACCAGCCGCAGTAAGGACAGTGCATAGCCCTCGCGCCCTTGAACACGCCGGCGGCGATCGTTGCCGCCTCAGCCTGGGTAGCGATCGGGGCACGGCGCGTCCGACATCTCACACCTCGCATACCGCGAAGGTACCGAGTAGCGCCGACACTCCCCGCTAACTCAGAACCCAACCGGCCGGCACGCCCCCCTGCAGCCTGCACTATCCAGGACCTGCCCAATTCGTGGAGTCAGTCGCTGGGTGGTGAATCCGGGACGTCATCGTCGACGTTGTCGACGTCCGAGCGAGGGTCTTGACCCTGCTTCTTGGACCTCAACTGCAACGCGGCCTTTGCTGCGATCGTCCTTGCCAGCCCAGCGGCAGCGCTCCCGGCGCCCTTAGCCGCGGTGAGAGCCCGTGCCTCGTCCGGGATGCCGTCGCCATCGAGGTCTACCGATCGGAAGTCGCGTGTCGCTTTGGCGCTCAGGGTTCTCGCTTTGCCGCCAACTGCCAACGCCGCTTCGGCGGTTGCGCTGCCGGCTGCTTTGGTTGCGGTGAGAGCTCGCGCCTCATCGGGGATGCCGTCGCCGTCGAGGTCTAGCGACCGGAACACGTCCGCGGCAGCGCCGACCTTGTCCCAAACGTCGCTGCCGAAGTCTTTGACGTTGCTCTTCGCAGCCTCGAGGGCGATCAGAGCACGCGATGGTTGCGTGGGCTCTTGCGCGGGCTTGGCGTACTCCTCGAGCCAGTCCGGGAAGTCTGTCGGTATCTCTGGAAAGGCGACGCGCCCCGCCTTGACCACATCTTTGCCGAAGTAGAAGCTGCCCACTCCGCCGATCACGGCGCCGATACCGAACGGGACAGCCTTTCCGAGCGTCCCTGCGCCGAGCTTGCCACTGGTCTTGAGCGCCTCGCGACCGATCACGACGGTAAGGGGTGCCAGCGCTGAGTCCGGGATCTGCTCAGTAAGCACTTCACCCCAACCCTTCGGAAGAGTCTTGGCGACGACCCCTGTTGCCGCGGAGCGGGCCTGATCGACCCCGCCAGCCCCGGCCGCGGTCAACACGATCTTGCTGATCTGGCTCTGGGACTTCTGCCCGAGGAGTGTCCCGAGGACAAGCGGACGGGCACGGTCAGCTTCAACTACCGGAATTCCATGCAACTCGGCCACGGCCAGGACGTAAAGCGCGCTGGTCTCATAGAAGAACAGCATGTCCACGACGCCAAGCCCAAGGGCAAGCGGGATACCCACGCCCGGCAACGCGGCGGACGCGCCAACGCCACTGCTGGCGATTGTCACAGTGGCGACGTACCGGTTGTCGAGTTCCTTGAGGATTTCCGCGGGCGAAGCCGCCGGCTTGTCTCGCCGCACCGATCGGAGATACTCCAGCACGACGGGGCGCTGCACGGAGATCGCCTTGTAGATCTGTGCCTGGAAGCCCTCCGCTTGTGCGAGTTCCTTGGCGTGATCGACCGCCAGTACAGGGACGTCGGCGGCGGTGAGTTCCGTCCCGCTGCCCTGCGTTGTGGCCCGAGTGTTCCCCGTCACGTCTCCCCCATTCACCTATTCGCGTGCGTCCAGCATGTCAGTCTCGCTTGGCGGTCCGATGGTCTTGGGAAGGCCGGCGTGGATTGTCATCCGGCTGCGACGGCCAATGCCCGCGTGATCCTGCGATTCCTTGCCTCGACGAAGTCCACCTGGCGTTGCAGAAACTCCCCGTACTGCGCGGGCGAGCTAGGAAGTGCCGCGCCCGTGAAGTCGTCAAACGGCAGGTAGAAGCGGATCTCCGATGAGGAGTCATCCACTAGATCTTGCAGCAGGAAGAACTCGACGTACCGGTCGAACTCTCGGAAGAGTTGGAAGAAGCCCTGGTTGGCCCTGAGAACTGGGCTGAGCGGGCTGTCTTCGCCGACGTAGTACCGGCGGATGCACTCGAGCGTGAGGTCGAAGCGGTCTCTGATACGCGGATGGGTGCCGCGTCGCTGGTTGACCGTCTGCATCCCGCTCACGCGCTCCGCGGGGAAGATAAGCCGGCCGCCGATCGACAGGCCGACCGAGTGGAAGTGATCGCGCACGTCCTCGGGGACGAGTTCGTAGAACTGTCTGCACGGGCGCTTGCTCGAGTTGGCGAGGATATCGCTGGAAAGATACAGGTCGCCGCGGTCACCGCTGTACCGCAGAAGATACGAACCCCGACGGCGCACCGGCTCCAGCTCGAACATCGTGCCGTCTGGTAGCGGTCGGCTCCACAAGAGGCGGTGATACGACTGGAGGGTCGGACTGTGCCTGTCCGAGTCACGCCCACGCGAGTCTGCTCGGAAATCGAGAGTGGTGTCGATCTGAACGCCGTCGGTCATGCTGCGGACAATACAGCCGTGGTCCGACGATATGCACTCCACTCTTCTCCTCGATAGCCACGGACAGGGAGGATCCCTTATCGCGCACTGCCCGGAAGCGGAGCGTCGATGTGCGCTCGGATCCCAGTAGGGACTCCGATAGGCGTACCTGAACGAGCTTTTGCTCGCGGCTGGCCCAGGCCAGCCCTACTCATCGATGTCATCCGCGCCCACTTTGCCGTCGAGGACAGCCTGAACTTGGGCTTCGAGGGCGTGGTTCCCTTGGGCGCCAAGTTCGTTCATGTATGCCTCGGCTCGGCTCTTCAGGTCCTCATCTGGCGACATCATGGCGTTCGCGATGACGACGGGAATCGCGTGCCGACTCAGGTCGAACGCTACTCCGCCGCCTTCGGTGCGCCGCCCCAGAAGAAGCTTCAGCACAGCGAGCGCAGCTGCCGGGTCGGTCGTTGATGCCTGCGCCAGCTCTTTTCCGATCATGTATCGCTCGGTCGCGATTGTGGGTTCGAGTTCGAGTGCTTCACACATGCGGGGAAGCCACCACTCTGACGAGAACGAGCTGCTCTTAGCCAGCCAATAGATACCCACGAGCTCCTTGCCGTCACCGGGGTGCTCCCGAACGTGACGAATGCGGTCGTCCCAAAGAGTTGCGAATCTATCGCGAATCGGATCTTCTACCGAGGACGCACGGAAGAAGGACCATGCGATCTTGCCTAGAGCGTCACCGCGAACCTCTGGGCTGGTTTTGGAGAAGAAGGCATCGAAGACCGGATCCTCTGCATCTATGTGCCCAAAGACGAACGCATCGATGACCCACTCGCCAATGCGCGGCAGTGGGTCAGACTCTCCCTTCCAACCAGCAACGAGCGCGTCGCCGACGTCAATCGCCGCAAGCATCGCGGGAGTCAGAAGTTCGTACATGGGGCGGTTGTAGCGATGTGTTGCCATCGCTGTGGTTAGGACGATTTGCTGCTCGACCGAGATGCCTGCGCGAGTGCCGACCAGATCGTCGAGGTGGGTCTTGCTCCAGTCAGGTGCTGCGTTCAGCAGTCTGCCGAGTCCCTCGCCGAGTGCGGCTCGGCCCGCGCCATGCTGGTCGACGCGTGACGCCTCGGCCTCGATCGCCTTGAGTGCGTCGTCCTGCCATGGCGAGTTCTCCGCGCTGGTCGCGGCGACGATGAGCGCTCGGACCCTGCTTGGCCACTGCCAATTGAGGGACATAGTGAGTGGATCCCACCCGGAACCTTCGTGGCTGTAGGAGTCGTAACTGGCCCAGGCGTCTTCGTCGTCCGAGCGATCGATCAGAAGCCGCGCGAACCGCTCCTGATACTCGTCCGGAACTACGATCGAACCTCGCTTCTTGAGCAGCTCCTCGAGCAAGCCAATAGCCGCGTCCTTCGCACCGCTGTAGTCCTTGTCATCGTCGAAGTCGCCGCCTTCAACCGGAAAAGGAGAAGGTAGCGGGTGATCGAGCACGTGCTCCACTAGCTCAGCAACCTGCGACCAATCAAGCTCGTGATCAGCTTTGGTCGCCGCTTCCCAACCCTGCAAGATCGCGCGCAGGTAGGTTGGGCGAAGCTGATTCCCAAGCTGACGAACGCCCCTCAAGGCCAGCGGGTTAGTCGTCAGAAGGCCCGAAAGGGCTCTGCCTTGGCCTTCATGCGACGGTTCAGGTCCCCAGCCATCGCCCTTGTCATGCCAGCTCGCGAGGTGAACAACCAGTTCCGCCGGCGCCATAGCGGCCATTGCGTCCTGGCTCGTGTGAGGGTTGGGGCCGCTCCAACTGGTGACTCGACCCATCGGTTCGAGCGGGTCGTCAATTGCGCCGAGTGCTTCGTCCAGTTTGGCAAGCTCTTCGCGCAAGTCTGCCGGCAAAGCGTCGTGCCCGATCGCCGAAAGCCAACTGTGCCGGTACCGCCGCGCTCTTGCTTGAATGCTCGCTTCCCACTCTGGATCAGTGAGACCCTCTGGGCGCGGAAGTCGCTCTCGCATCCAGGCAAGGTCGACCTCGAATGCTCGCGCGAGGAACGGAGTTACGACCGACGTCGCAGTCGGCTCTGCCCGAGCGGTGGCTCGCGCCAGTTGCGCATACTCGACGCGAACATATTCATCGTCCGATTCCGGATCTTCAAGCAATTGCTTCGCCGCGTCGATAAGGGCCGCGACGTCGCCTCCCGCCTCGAGTTCCTGACGAATCGCCTCGGCCACAACGTAGATCGCGATCTTCCTCAACAGCTTCACACCGCCGCGCAGCAGAACGTTAAGCGTTCCGGTCGGATCCGTGCCCATTGCCCGAACCGCAACGTCGCGGACGGCATCGATGAGCACATCCTCTGGGCGATCCGTGTGGTCGCCACGCGCGTCAATCGACGACCGGTCCATCGCGCTGAAGTCGCGATCGCCCGAGGCATGACCGGAAGCCTTGACGTAAGCCGTTAGCCAGCCCACGAGCGCCTTGAGCGCATTCTCGCCGAGCGCGGGGACCATCCGCGGAAGTTCCTGCTCGTACCAGTACTCCTCGAGGAGCAGCTCAGGCCTTCGAATGGACTTGGTGTCGTCGCTTGGGCGAGGCTCGAACAAAGTGTTGGCGAGCCAACGACCAAGACGAGGCTGACCGCCTTCGAGCAAATTGATCGAAAGCGACACGAGGGACCGCGCATCAGTCCTCCAACCGAAACCCGTCGGCACCCAAGCCTTGATGAGTGGTTCCAGTCGAACGCTTGATTCGGTCGGGATCTGTGATCCGATCTCAAACACGGCGCGGCGAACCCAGCCGTTGTTGCTCTCCTTCAACTGAAGCAACACATCCACGACGTCGTCGGGCGCCTGTGGCGCGATCCGAGTTAGGAAGGAAATTTCCGGCCAGTACGTGTCACGGAGGTACCCGTCGCCGGTTGACTCCGGCTCCGGCGGGTTCGTGAACGCCCCGGCATCAAGAAGGGGACGAACCCAGAGTGGATTTTCGAGTCGCTCGTAGAAGGCCCGTCGAAGCTGAAACGTCGGGATCTTGAGCAAGGCGGCGCGCACCTGCTCTGGAGTTGGAGCACGGAAGCTAGGCATCGATCCCCTCCTCCGTGGCGTTGATTTCGTTAAGCAGATCGTCGATCGCGTGCAAAGAAGCGAAGAAGGCGGTTATGACTCCGTCGAGCAACTCCTCGAAGACACCGACGTGTCCCCATATCTCGTGGTCATTTGGCAAGTCTGACTCCGCGACATCGCGCTCGTGGAGATGTGCCCACTTCACGAAATAATCCCGCGACTGAATCCACTGCGACACGGCAATGTGGCTTGCGTTGTCGTCGTCGGTAATTAGTGCAGCGACATCGTCCCTGATCCGGCGCTTCTCGTGGATCGCGGCCTTGAACAGCGTGTTCATTGCAGCGGCGACTTCTTGAGGCACTGGGACAGAGTCGCCGTCACGGTCCAGCTCGAGTTCCGGGAACCTTGCGAGAAGGTCTGGGAGTGCCTTTACTTGGTCGCCCGAGGAAGGCTTGAACCGAGGGGCCGTAGGCCGGCCCAGCGCACCCAGTACACGATTCATGACCTCCCGCATGCAGTGTCCAATGAAAGCAACACGCGTGCGCGGATCGGATACCTCGAGCTCGCCTCTGAGCAACCTCAACGCGGTTCGATAAAAGTTGGCTAGCTCCGCACGCTTGTCCTGCAGCGCGGCGAGTATCCGTCGCTGCCTGTCATCCATGAACGTGTCAGGCTCGGTCACTGAGTCCTACCTGTCTGCCATGCCATTCGCGAAAAGCTCCGCCTGTTCGAGCACGAGCTCGACCGCCTTCTCTTCCGCGTCCGGCGGGTAGTCGTACTTCGCCAGCAGGCGGCGCACCTTCGAACGCATCTCGGCGGGCACACTGTCGTTGACAGTAGCAGTCGCCCAGTCGGCATGCCTCGACACGGGATGGACGGGCGATTTCGAATCCTGCGAAGCGCACATCTTCTAGCGCCCTTGGAGCCGCGGTCGCCCAACTCGGGCGTCCGACCAGACACGGCCGCGGCCCGCTGGGAGATCCGCCGCGCACCCTCGCGCATGGAAAATGCCGCCCTCGACCTCAAGGGTGGGCCGTTGCCCTTGTACCGTTTCGCATCGATTACCCACACTCCGGACGGTCCGATGGCGATGTGATCGATGTTCGCGCGGGGGCGAGGGATGCGGCGGTCATGCAGGGCGCGGAAGGCATCTGGCAGATCGTGGAGTCGCTCAGCGAGGAGTTCCTCACCGATCGCGCCGCGCTCCCATGCCGTCGTGCGTTGTGGCTCATCGGACAGAGCCGGGATCAGACCGCCCAGTTCGGGTGATTCTCGCGGGTCCGCCGCTCATGGGCCTCTTTGCGGCGCTCGAACTCTCGACGCGCGGACGCACCCGCCGTGCCCGCCTGTGGGCCCGCGACCGCAGCGGCCGTGACCTCTGGTGCGGCCGCCGAAGGGCATTGGACACAGCGGACCTTCTTCAACCGCAGAGTCGGCCTGTGCCGGCGTAGCGCAGCAACATCCGCTTGTCGTCTGGCCCCAGTTCCAGCGTCACGACGCCGACCGTATCAGTCCGCTCTCCGTAGTCGCGCAGCGGGTGCAGTCGAATCCGGTTACCGCACTGCCGGATCGCCGGATCGGTTCTTAACGAGCCACGGCTTGGCACTCGGACTACGCCGCGCCAGCTGCGCGCGCACGGGTTAGGTCGTGGACAGATCCGTCGGCCATGGAACCGTGTCGGAGCCCACTGTCTCACCCGACGCAAGGCGGACCCTGGCAATTAGGCCAGACATCGTTCGGTCCTGCGCGGCGATCGCCGCGATCACCATGTGGACCGTTTCGATCTTCATGAACCACTGAACCGCCTCGCCATCCTGCAGGCGGAACGGGAGCTTTGGGTTGAGCGTGGCGAAATCGTTGCGTCCGAGCATCGCGAAGTCGGCATCGCCCGGGCTCTCGGGCACCGCGACCACGTAATGAACGTCGATTGCGGCGACCGTGATGTCGGCTGTGCCGGTGTTGCGCACGTCGACAACGAGGACCGCCGGGTTCGCACCCATGTGAAGGTTGAAACGAAGCGTCGTGCCCAGGAAGTCCAGCGGCATCGTCAGTACGCCGTCAGGTCCCGTGATGATACCCGCAGTGAGCTCGACCTCGACGGCCCGTCTCGGCCCGAGTCGCTCCACCACGCTCGCAATAAGGTCCTCGAGGTTGGCGTCGTTGGCGACAGACCTCAACGCTTCCGTGCCTTCGGCAGTCTCGTTGTCGACCTTCCATTTCGTGAGGAGCTCGACCGAGTACTTCTCGGGCTCAAGCCGGTCGACCAGCTTGTGGTGCGGTACGCAGAGCAGAATGAGATTGCCGTACGACGCGCGCTCTGGATCGGTCATAGACGGGTCGTACCGCGCGGAGGTCGGGTTTGCTCCCCGGATGTGAGCAATCTCCACCCCGACGATCGGGTGCCCGCCCTCGACCGCGATCACAGGCGTGGTACACCCGGGAAAGTAGCAGGTCCCTTGGGCTAGTCGGAAAAGAGCACGTTCAGTTCCGACGGTGTAGTCGCGCGGCCCGCCGCTCAACCGTTTCCCCCCGAACCGCTCATGTCTCGATCGTAGTGAGACTCCGGACCTACTCAGGCGCTTCATCGGTCGGCGCGAATCGTCTCGGTGAGGACGGGCAAGGGGAGCGGTCGCGCGTGGCTGATGTCACTTGCGTTTGCCATCCATATCCGTGTATCGCACCGGAAGCAGCACCACCTCGTGCGAGGGAGGGGATCGCGACCGCGAGTGGCCTGTCAATCACTTTGACCACGCGTCGCTCCCGGTCTCGCTAGAGCGATTCGCTCTCGCCGCCGAGCGCTCGAACAGCAACCACGAACTCGGGCAGCCCGATCCGCTTGTGTCCACCTTGAAGGCCTTGACCAGTGAAGCCCAGATCAACGGGCCTCACGAGGCGCTCGCGCGTCGGGACCAACCGAGGTGTCGTCCGGTTCACCCAAGGCCATCTGTTGGCTTCCTCTTCGGGACGGCCACCTCGATCCACAATGTACCGTGGGTCGTTCCGCGGCTCGTCGACCACCTCCACAATCGCGTAGCAAGCGTGCGCGTCTTTCGCGTAGACCAGCACCAGATCGCCCGGTGCGAAAGACGGCCGTCGGTGTGCGGCGCTGGAGAACCAGAACTCGCTGCGCCACTGGTCGTAGTTCGGCTGACCGTATTGAGCCTTCACCCAGAGGTTTCTCTCGCGAGCGTCGCTGACGAGATTCGCGAGCTGTGAGACATCCTCGTCAGCTCCATCGAGCTCGGGCGACAACTGGACGGCGATAGCGCGTGGCAGTTCGCGTGCCCGCCGGTCGAGGTCGTCGATGTCCTGGCGAAACACCGCTGTGGACGTGTTCCACCACTCGTCCACTCGAGTCCGTGCAGCAAGCGCATCCTCGGGGCGCAGCCGGAGGGACAGCTCAAGGTTCGGGTCGGCCGACGCGCCGAGGCCAGGGCCTGTCAAGTTCGCCGAGCCGATCATGCCAAAGGTCTCGTCGGCCAAGTACGCCTTCGCGTGGAGGCGGCGTGCGTGCCGCACATCAACGCCGGCGTCTATGAGGGCGCGCAGTCCATCTGTGGAGAGGTAGCCGCCAGCGGCCGCCGCCGCATCCAGCCGGGTGATCAGCGACCATGTGGCGGTGGAGGTGCTTGCAATGCCGGCGAGTTGCTTGGCGATCCGGATGCTGATGAAAGGGCACGCGAGGCGGACCCGATCCGAAGCCGCCCGGAGCGCGTTCATCAGTTCGGGTTCGGCAATCGTCAGCAGACTCGTCACGGCTGTAACGGTAGCGAACCGCCAACACCTGGTGCCGGTTCGATCCGTATCCGGGCATCGCCGGCTTTCGCGGGCCGATTTGTGCAAGCAGGTTTGGAAGTCAACTGCGCGCGCAGCAACCACAGGCTCGAGATCAGTCCTCTGACGGGCCGCTGCTTGCCACGTCGCGCACGTGAGTCAACGCGCCTTCCTTCGTCGGGAAGCGGCCGCTCAGCCCGCTCCAAAATGTGAACGGGGCGGGCGCGACCTCCCAAGCCCCGTCGCTCTGGGCGACTGTTGCCACATGCTTTCCTGCATGCTGTGAGTCTGCAGCAGAGAAGAATCCCACGCCGCCGTGCGCCTGCTCGACTTCATCGAGGTTCATTTCGTCTCCGTTCCATTGGGCTTCGCTGTGAAGCCCTCTATTGAGTGATACGTCTGACGGAGCGATTCGACCAACCCTCGAGTGAGTGAATCTGGCGCACGTTCCTCTTCGATCGGCTCAAGGGCGGTGCTCGCAGGTGGTACGTTGCGGGCGGGCATCAGCGCATTCGACAGGCATCCCCAAGCGGGCATGGGCACGACCGCGGACTGTCTCGCGTAAACCTGTGAAAGGGGTGACGCGCCGCTATCGATGGAGCCGCGTCGTCCGCCTTGACTCAACCCTCGGCGGCGGCTGGCGTTCCGACGAGCTGCTGACGGATCGCATCCGTGTAGTGACGAGAGCGGCACGACGCGACGAGCAGGGTCGTGTCCCTGCTGGACCATCCCGAGTCGGTCGGCAGTGCGGGGTAGGACAGTGCGTGGTCCTTGAACTCCATGCGGGGGACGGGGATGACGCCGCCGCCTGCGCGACGGAAGTTCTCTCCGCCCGCCACCTTCGTGGTGCACGGCGTCATCTGCAAACTCCGCGCGTCGCTGAGGACAGCGTCGAACAGGTCAAGGTTCGCCGTCGCCAGGCACAGGTCGAGGATGACGGTGAGGACGTAGCTCGCGCGTGACGGGGACAGCGAAGTTGCGGTGAGACAGCCGCCGAGCAGCCGCTCTACGACATCTCGCGGAGATTCGTCCATGGTCCCGAGCCCCAGGCCGTTGAGGGCCGGATCCGTGCGCTGCATCAGCCATGTCGCTGCGGCCCGCAAGTACTGCGCCGCAGCCTCAGGATCGCGTCGGTGCACCACGCACACGATGGGGATGAGGGACACCGCGAACTGTTCTGACACCGGGCGATGTGCGCCGGGGTGGCGGCCCGCCAGGAGCACCACCGCCTCCTCGAACGGTTCCCGGCCCGCGGGCTCCTTCGTCGAAAGCGCAGCCAGCGCTAGGAGTTCGGTCGCGCGCACGGTGGTGACCGCGTACGACACCAAGCCTGTCGGTGACGAGTCCTCACGGGTGAGCGCGACCGGTTCGTCCAGCACGGGCTGAACAGCCTCGAGCAGCAGACCGCAGACCGCATGGAACAACCTGCTGGCGGACTCCGCCTGCGCGTCGTCCGCACCGCGGACACGCGCGCCGCGGAACAGGTGCAGCGCGCACATCGCTGCGAGATCCAGTCGGTCATGCGCACGTAGCGCGTGAATAAGGATGGCTGCTTCGATTCCTGCGACCCCCATCATGCCCGGTTGTGTCCATCGACGGGTGAACCGCTCGAGTGCCGGCTCGTCCACACGGCGCGCGTGGATGTCGGTCAGCATGTGAAGGAGCTCCCGCTGCTCCGACACGGACAGGATGGCCACGTTCGGGTTGGCAGTCAGCCACGAGCTGAGGTCCTCGCGATCCCAGACTTCCACCCGACCCGCGCCTCGAGCAGCTCGCGCCTGGGCGTACTCCTGCGCGTCGACCGCGGCGGCACCTTTGAGTCTTCCGGTGGTGAGCAGCACGGCGACACGCGGAAGGTCCGCGTCGAAGCTGGGGTGTGCGCGGGTGTTGTACTCGGCCTCTTCCAGCTGCGGTCGAACCGCCCGCCACTCCGACTGGCCGAGGTCGCCGGCCTTGGACTGGATCGCGTACTGGTATGTCGTGCCGGTTTCGGGGTCGCGGCGCTTGGCGATCACGTCCTTCCCGAACTCGAACGCACCGTGGATGAAGCGAACGTCGTAGAAGCCCTGCGCGGCGAGCAGCGCCAGCAAGGTCGGGTCGAACTCGCGCTCGCTGACCGACTCAAGGAAATTGCCGACGGCTGCGTGTAGCACGGCTCTCCTCTCGCTTGGCATCCATGATGGCGTCGATACGTCGGGTCTGCTCCTCGGTCGGCGGGCTCGCGCGCAGGCGCTCCAGAAGCTCCGGTGATGCCACCAACGTCACGTTGCTTTCGCCGTTCTCGTCGAAGCTCACCTCCACAGTCTTCAGCGCCTCGATGTACATCTCCACCGGATCATCGAGGTTCACGTGGACGACATCGCCGCTGGCCTCGGCTGAGTCGGAGATGAACCGCAGCATCCCCTGCTCCTTTTGCCTGCCGAGGCCATCCGCGATCTCGTGCAGCGCACCCATCACGGCGTCGACGTCGAACTCGAGAGCGGTGTCCCGGGTGAGTACGATCTCGTGTCGGGGAGCAAACTGCCGGTAGTCCATCGAGACCTCGTCGGTAACTTCCACATCCGGGAACTCGGTAACCGTCTGCTTCGAGAACGACTTGAGCAACGGGTGCAGCTCCTCGGACAGTTCGATGACCCGGGTCCCGAACCATTCCAGCCCCGCGGCGACATACTCCTCTGCGACCGCAGGGAACGGCGGCAGATCTTCCGAATCGGAACTCACCTTCTGACCGTAGCGGTGGCCAGTGTCAAACGCGCCCTCATGTCACCGCGTCTCCTGTCGGCGCACGCGCATAGAGGGGTCGCTCAGCGGGCGGACCTGTTCCTGACGTCGTTGTTCTAGGGGCTACAGTGGCGCCTATCTTGTATAGCATGTTAGCTTGTCACGCATGATAGCTTCGGTCGGTGCTCAGCTGCGCAAGGGTGTCGCCGAGTACTGCATCCTGGGCCTGCTCGCACGTGAGCAGATGTACGGCTGGCAGTTGTCCGAGGCGCTATCGAAGCCTGGCCTCATCGCGAGCATCGGAACGCTTTACCCGATCCTTTCGCGCCTGCGGGAACGGGGTTTGATCACTTCGTTCGAACGGGACGCGGGAGCAGGGCCGGTGCGCAAGTACTACCGGCTTACGGGTCGGGGGGAATCTGAGCTGGAGAGTTTTCGGGAGCAGTGGGGCCCGTTCGTTGCCGCGGTCACCGAGATCGTGGGAGAGGTTGGAGACGATGAACACTGACCGCCCGGCCGACGTGGACCGTTACCTTCAGCGACTCGATGCCGCGCTGGAGGACGTTCCCACGCACACTGCCGACGAGATTCGCCAAGGCGTCACCGAAGAGCTCTCATCTCTGGACGCGGAAGCGGCCAGAGCGCGTATCGAACAACTCGGGGATCCGGAGTTCATCGCCGCCGAAGCCCGCATTGGCGCGCCCGAGCGCACTCGGCGGCGCAAGTCCGGAGTGGAATCGCGCCCGTACATCATCATGGCGAGCTCGGCAGTCGCCGTCGGCATCTACATCGTGCCCATCTTCGGCGCCGTGGCTGGGTTCGTGATGGTGTGGGTCTCGGCAGCGTGGCTGCGATGGGAGAAGGTGGTCGCAACCCTCACACCGCTTCTCGCAGGCTTCCTCACCGCGTCGTTCTTCGTACTCACCCGCATTCCCAGTGGAGACGGCGGCAGTTCGCTCGTGCCCGGATTCGGGGTGCCCGCTGCCGAAGACTTCGGGCTTCCCTGGTATGCCTGGTACTTCACGCCGATCGTGGCAGTCAACGCGTTGTTCGTCGTCTCCATCGCGAACCTTGCTGTCGGACTCTGGCTGCTCGTCCGCGCGCTCCGGCGCTCCTGAGCGCAACGTCTACGCACGAAGAGCGGTCCATCAACGAACAGGCTCGAATGCGACTTCGTAGTCAGTCCTCTCGGGGCGCCGCCGAATACCGACGCTCAAGCAGCGAGTCCAAAGCCGCCAGCAGCGGCTGGTCCTCAACACTCACACCCGGTCGATGCTCAACGCCGCCATCGAGTGCGACTGCACCGAGACCAAAGGCGTTGTACACAGCGACACGACGCTCGAGCTTCTGGTCATCCGCGAGTGACCCGGCTTCCTGCACCGGCATAAGCGCGAGCAGCTTTTCGACCTCCGATGCGTCGGCCCAGTCCGTTATGAATCGCCCCGCCTGCCAGCTCGCCATGTGAGAAACCTACCCCGCAGCGACGAACCTCATCGCGCCCGCGAGCCGGTCCTCGATTAAGCGTGGCTGGAGTGTCTCCGTTGTGCGGCGGCTGTGGAGCAGACCCCTCGTATGCCCCGCGCGCAGATATGCCGGATTGAGCTCCGCCAACTGCAACGCTGCCGAAGCCCGCGACCGTTGATGCCGAGACCTCGTGTCTGCCGTCGTCACACCCGTCAGAGATCGAGGAAGTCGCCCAGCCAAGTGCGTACTTCTGCGAGACAGTCGGTCGACACTTCGCCGGCCAGCCCCGTGAGTCGGTCCCGCGACAACGTGCGTGGCTGCTCGGTCATGACCCACGATGGCCGGTCCAGCCCGCTAGACCCCTCTACGCGAATGTGGTTCGGCCATCCGCGGTCGGTGGTCGTGATCGGCAACACGATGACGAGCGTCGTCACAGCATCCAAGTAGCCGGGGGACGCGACGACCAGCACCGGGCGATGACCACCTTGCTCTCTGCCGCGGACAGGCTCGAGTGCCGCCCAGGCCACGGCGCCCGGAGCAAGGTCGGCGGCCGTCACGAAGCGTCGGCCAGTTCGGTGCGCTCCCAGTCTTCAGTCTCCGCAGCGTGTGACCTTGCATCGTCGTTGCTCGACGCATCGATCGCGGACTTCAGCGTGTGCAGACGCCATCGTCTGTCCTCGGCATCTGCGAGGTGTGCGAGGTGCGCACCGAGGGTAAGCCCGTCCCGGGCGGCTTGCTCCTTAAGCCGGTCGCGGAGCTCGTCGCTGACCTTGATGGTCGTAGTCATACTCGGAGTATACCGGCGAGCGAGCGGACACCTCGGTGCGCGACTAGAGAGAGAGCCCGCCACGCGAGGGAGACGCGCTCGGTGCGGTCCGAGGGCCGGAAGTCTCCCGCTCTCGCGCCGCCCGCCGCAGCTCGGCGTGCGCGGCGCGCATCGCGTCCTGGATCGTGAGCTCGGTCGTCCCGCGCATCATCGTTGCGCCGACCTGTGCAATCGCGTCCTCGTCTGTCCGCGCGACCGTGATCGCGACGTTCTGGTGACGCCCTCGGGTCAGTCCGACGTACAGCCCGGCTGCGTCGACATCCGGTCCCACCACGGCCGCATCCGTCGTCTCGCCCTGGATGCCGTGCACCGTTGACGCGTACGCCAGCTGCACGTGTTCGAGCGCGTATTCGGGAGTCACGGCCCGGATCTCGCCGCTGTCGGTCGCAGACGCGAGCGTGATTACGTCGTCGCGTATCCCGCGCACCACCCACTGCGCACGGTTCTCGACTCCGGTGCGCGGGTCGTTGCGACGCGTCTGCACGGTGTCGCCGACGAGGATGCGCTGCTCCGCCATCCCGAGTGCAAGCACGGTGGCGTCGAGCTCGCCATCGTCGACACGACGCTGCTGGATCGCGTCGTTGATCGAATCCGCCTCGCTGTTCGTGCCCGAAACCAGCGCGACGCGCTTCCCGCGCGCGTGCCACTCGAAGTACGCCGCGACCATCGCGTCGCGCGCTTCTTCGGTGTTCCGCGCCCGGTGCACGTGCCCGCGCGCGAGCAACTCTCCTGCAACCGTGAGAGCGTCATCGCGGTCGCGTGGGTCACGCAGGCGAAGCGTGAGAGCGGCGTACTCGGGATCGCTGAACCGGTGCACAGTGTCGAGTTCGACGGATGCTGTCGCAAAGCGCACTGCGGATGCCATCGCTCCTGCGTGTCCGACCGGAAGCGCTTGGTACGGATCACCCACCATGGCCACGCCCACGTGCTGTCGGATTGCAAGATCAACGAGCGCGTCTGCGGTCTGTAGGTCGACCATGCCGGCCTCATCCACGACGATCCGATCGCCGCGCCGGAGTATGAACCGCGATGGCCCCTCATAGACGACCCCGCTGTGCGGGTCCGCCTCGCCGAGCGACAGCCGCGTCCACACCTGCGCCCCGGTCGCGTCGGTGCCCCAGCGATAGCCGTGATCGGCGAGCAGAGCATGCAGGCTCGACGCCTCGGCACCGACCTCGCGTGATGCGACGGACGCCGCCTTACGTGTCGGCGCGACCACCAGCATCCGTCGTCGCTGTGCTCTCAGTCCCTCGTACGCGATGCGCAGCATCGTGGTCTTACCCGCGCCGGCCGGCCCGGTGATCGCGACAAGTCCGGCTGTCCCCGCTATCGCGCCCGCCGCGGCAAGTTGCGAGGTGTCGAGCCGCTCGACGTCTTCCGGGGAGGCCGCGCACTGACGCAACTCATGCGGCAAGAGTGAGCGGCCGGGGGAGGCGAGTGCGTCGAGGTGGCCAGCGAGGCGCATCTTCAGGCGCATGGTCTCGGTCGCCATGAACGCCTTCACGTGGCCCGGGATATCGGCATCCTTCACCAGTCGCACGCACTTGCGATGCGCGTGGTCGACGATCGCATCGATCGTTGCGGTCAGCTCGTCCCGGGTCGCGATCACGCCGCTGCGTGAGAGAGCTCGCGTGGCGCCGGCGCGGAGGTCGAACTGACTGAACCGGCCGCCGGAGCGGGTGGACCGCTCATCCGCATCAACGACCGCGGCGTCTGCAAGAAGGTCCAGGTCCAGCGCGTCGATTGGATTCGAGACGAGCGGTACTGGTGAATGGTCGAAGACGAGCCGGGGGAGGAGCCCCGCAATCTCGTCGCGGACGGCGGCCTCCCACGACTGCTCGTCGAGGTTAGTGGGCTTGTTCGGGCGCGACATTGCCCATGCGCGACGGTCGATCTGCGTCAGGACTCGGATGCTGGGGCTCGCGCCTTCGTGCTCGGCACTCCACTCCGCGATGAGCTTGGCTCGGTTCGCCTCGATCTGCGCTGACCGACGTGAGAGGGGTCGAACCACCGCCGCCAGTTCCGCAACCTCGCCGTCATCGTCGAGTGTGAATCCGTGACGAGCGAGCGCCGCGACCCACCGCGGGTCGGTGCGTGCGGCGAGGTCACCTTCGGCGTTGATCAGCGTGTGCAGCTTCATCGCGACTCGGGAGTCGACGTTGGACCATTTGCCGTCGGCGCCGAGCACCTTTACGTTCAGCCAAAGGTGGCGGTGGGCGTGCGGGTCGAGCGCGCGCGAGCGACGGTGGTCGAGCTCGACGACCTCGATGCGGGTGATGTCTTCCCGGATGAGTCCGCCATGCCCGCGACGTGCGTTGAGCTCGTCGAGCCAGGTGGTCAGGATCCGGTCGCGCAGGCGGTCCTGCAGCGACTCGAACTCGGTCGCCAGATCCGGATGCAGCAGGGCGGCGATGCTGTACGACTTGGGATGGTTGAGTGTCGCATCCAGCAAGAGGTCGGCGTCTGCGCTGAGCCGCTGGGTTCCGCGCTCCTCGCCGGTGACCGGGTCATGGCCGGTGAGCCACACCCGGAGAGCATCCGCCGACAGCTCATCGGCTGCGATGGCGCCATTCGTCACTACGTACCGGGTGACGCTCGCATCGCCGGCGTTGCCGTACACCTCGAGCGCATCGGAGCCAGCCGAAAGGTGGAGATGGGCGTCGCAGGTTCCCTTGACGGCGTAGTCGATCGCTCGCCCGACCCCACCGGATCCGGCGCCTCTCTTCCATCGCTGCAGGCCCCCGCGCATGGCGCCAGGGTACGACTACTTTTAGCCCCTGGCCAGCACTTTTTGCGGTGCGCAGGTGAGTGTAGCCGGATGCTTCAGAATGGCGCCCGGATCACCGCCCCACTGAACGGTGCCTGCGTGCATCGCGGTCTCATGCCTCGTGGTCTGTATGCTGGCTCGCGTTGCGGGTCGAGTCCGTCGTCGGTTTATGGAACGCGTTTGTGCCGAGCGTATCCGTTGGGCAACGATTGCTCGCTAGACACGTGAACGTTACGGCTGACTGCGCATCTGAGCTCGGCCACCGAGGGGCCGGGGCGATAGTCAAGCATCCCCGACCAGGATCCAAGTTGGATGGACTGCACCATTTGCGGCGACTGAGTATTCTATGGTTTCGGTCTCACCCACCCCGGATGTCGTTGGCTAGCCTTCATTCAAACGACCCAAGGGGGCACCGTGTCCGGAGATCGATGGCGGAACATGGGCTGGTATCTTTCGCCGACTTCAGCGGGCGCGCTCATGGCGAACATCGCGAGTGTAGGTGCGTATAGCGAGCGAGCCACTTTCTCCTGGCGCGGAATGAGAAGCATCGATTACGACTATGTGTCCTCATTGCAGCGTACCGATGTCGGCGCAACTGAAACGCAGGTGCGCATGCGCGAGACCGCCATCCTGGACGAGGCGCGATCATGGGGCCTTGGCTATGGAATGGGGGGATGGTCATCCGATCTGCAGCTGCTGGCCGACCTTCAGCACTATGGGACCAGTACCCGCTTGATTGACGTGACTAGCGACCCCATGACCGCCTTATGGTTCGCCTCGCAGGAAGTTGGTGAAGATGGGCTCTCAAACTCTGGGGTGCTCGTGGCGATAGATACCGCTGCGTGGCCTCGCTTCGGCAAGAGTCAGCCCGCTGGCACCCGCGCAGCCAACGACAATCCGATGGGATGGGAGCTAGATCTGGGGCTCAAGAGCGGGACGCCATTCGTCGTGAACTCGCTTCACCCGAATGACCGGCTACGCGCTCAGAGCGGCTACTTTGTTGCATCCCGCGTTCCCGAGCAACCGCGCACCTCGAGCCCATTCGTCGGACTTGATCTCGAGTTTAGCGAGGTTCCCTACAAGTATCCTCGACAGCTTCTCGACGACATGCTGCACGACACCCATCACGTCACCAAGCAACGCATTCCCTTTATCGCAGTAAGGGTGCAGTCGTACCTGAAGGTGCGCCTACGACGAATACTTGAGAATTCGTACAATCGCAGCGCAAAGGTGCTCTTCCCGGACTTCGCGGGTTTCCGGGACTTTTCCTCCACCGCAACCCCCAGGATCAGTGAAGAGGAAACCGACGCGAAAACACGCCGATGATGACTGTCTCTCGGTGAGGGACATGAGTGGGACTTCCCCAGTCCGTGGGGTCGATCGCGACACGTGCTCGGCGCCTTGGCCATTCAATGACAACTCGTCGATAGACTCGCGGCAGGCAGACTCGTCTGAGGTGATCATGAGCGTACGCGCGGCAAGTCTTCGCGACGTGTCGTTCCAAGAGAACTACTCGACGAGTGGCACCTCTATGCTTCACGAGTTCTATACACCCGCGCTGTCACACGCGATTAAGTACGACCGGGCCGCCGGCTACTTCTCATCGGCCATTCTCGCCCTCGCTCCCGCAGTGTTCAGCGAGTTCGTGACGCGCGGCGGCAAGATTCGACTGCTGTGCTCACCCAACCTGAGCGAGGCGGACGCCGAGGCGATCCTCACACTCCCCGAGTCACACCGTCCCACACCGATTGAAGTCGCGGCCAGCTCGTTGGCCGCGCTGGCGCACGGCAGCCAGGTACAGACGAGAGCGGTGGCGTGCATGCGCGCCCTGATTGACGCCAAGATCCTCGAAGTGCGCTTTGTTACGGTCGGCAGGTCCGGCCTGTACCACGAGAAGATCGGCATTTTCAGTGATGCCGAGGGAAACCGCCTGTCCTTCAGTGGCAGCGCAAACGAGACCGCCGCGGCCTGGTCCGGTATGGCAAATCACGAGGGCATCGAGGTTTTCCCGCACTGGCTAGGGGACTCGGAAGCAAGGAGATGTTCAAGGCACGCCGATCAATTCGATGAGACATGGCACGGATTACGTCGGAATCTAAACGTCACTAGCGCTGAGGACGCGGCCAGAGTAATTCGCGAGTACGTGCCCGCCGAGCCTCTCGATGAGATTGTCGCCTCCCTCCGGGATGCGCTCAAAGAGGCGGAGTTTCATCCGGAGGTTATCTCACTGAGGGCATACCAGTCAGCGGTGCTGGAATCGTGGGAGGCCGCGGGATGCCGCGGCATTGTGGCTTTCGCGACCGGCGGCGGTAAGACTCGCACGGCGCTCGAGGCAGTTCGCCGTTGGACAGCGGACGGGAAGCCCGCTTTGATCCTCGTGCCCTCAGAGCTGCTACACCGCCAGTGGGCTGATGAGATCGCGGAACTCCTTGGAAATCCGGCTCTTCTGCTTGCGGGAGCGGGCCACGCACGCGATAGCTGGAGCCGACGGCTCGCCGATTACACCCGGCCAGATGAAACGCTAGGACAGCGCGTCGTCTTGGCCACCTATCAAACCGCAGCGACCGACCGGTTTCTCGAGCTGATTCATGACGGTGAGCACCTCCTTGTCGTCGGCGATGAAGTCCACCGAGTTGGAGCTCCCGACACGCGACGCATACTCGAGCAGATTGATGGCGGTGCGCGCCTTGGGCTTAGTGCCACGCCGCAGCGCTACGGCGACCCGCTTGGCACAGCGTCGACCCTCGACTACTTCGGGCCCGTACTTCAGCCCGAGTTCACTCTACGAGACGCACTCGAAGCGTCGGTGCTAGTCCCCTACGATTACGACTTCGTCACCTGTCCCCTCACTGAAGACGAACAGGAGTCGTGGGACGAATTCACCGATCGGGTGGCGCGCGAGATCGCGCGGAACAACGGCGACCTTTCGGAGTTCGCCTTGCACCTGCTCCGTCAGCGCGCGCGGATATCGAAGGGTGCGCATGGGAAAGCGGCGATCGCACGCCGAGTGATTCTGGAGGCGTACCACCCTGGCGACCGCTGGTTGGTCTATTGCAACGACGTGAACCATCTGCGGTCTGTGCGTGCAGAACTGGAGGGGCTCGGCATCGACCTCCTCGAGTACCACTCACAGGACGACGGCGATCACGAGGCGACGCTGAAGTTCTTCTCGAATCGCGGCGGCATCTTGCTGGCCATTAAGTGCCTCGATGAGGGCGTGGACATCCCGATGATCAACCGCGCCTTGATCCTCGCCTCGTCGACGAATCCCCGCGAGTACATCCAGCGCCGCGGTCGAGTGCTCCGCCGGTCTCCTGGTAAGTACAGTTCGCACCTCTTCGATGTGATCGTGGTGGGCAGCGATGGACGCGCAATCACTCCGAGCGAGGTGGTGCGCGCGATGGAGTTTGCTGAAGACTCCCGCAACCTCGGGCCGGAGATATATCTTGAAGACTTATTGCCGGCTGGGATGAAGACAGACGGCCTCGACGTCGAGGACGAGTGATCGTAAATGATGGGAAGTCATGGATAGCCCGCAGAAGCCCTCGCCGCGCCAAGAGGCGCTTTACGCCATCCTCGAGTCGTGTGCGACCTCAGAAGCCGTACTGATCGGCGAAGATGCGTGGGACCGTCTCGTCACCCTCGCTTGGGACAACCGCTCACATGTCGGTGACCGACGCGACATCCGCCGTCAAGTTCGCGCCATTCTCGTCGAATCCGGGCGCGCAGGAGACGAGTCCTAATGCAGCTCACCGAACTCGAACTGATCAACTGGGGCCCATTCTTCGGGGTGCACAGCATCCCGCTCAGCGTGGATTCAAACGCCCCGGTGATCCTGTTTCGTGGCGAAAATATGCGTGGCAAGACCAGTCTGCTCCGCGGGATCATCTGGGCTCTGTACGGCGAGATTCGCGAGCAAGACGGACGCACACAGCTCGACGTAGGCCGGATGGTCAACATCGATGCGTTGACTGCCGGCGAGACTGACTTCGGTGTGCGCCTGAAGTTCTCGCACGCCGGGAGTGAGTACACCCTCTACCGGACATCAACCGCAACGGAGGATCGGCCCGGACGCGCTCGCGTTCAGGCCCCAAAGGTCGACTTGATCCCCACGGGAAGTGCGCCCTATCCCGCCTCCCAGGTCCCAGATGTCATCAACGGCATACTCAGCCGTGAGATATCAGATTTCTTCCTGTTTGACGGCGAGATGCTCAATCGGTTTGAGGAACGTCTGCGCGAAGAACGGTCCGCGCCTCAAGGGTTCGTCCGAGCGCAGGTGGAGCGCGCGCTAGGCCTTCCGTTCCTCACCGAACTTGGGCAGGATCTCGATGCCGTCTTAGGTGAGGTCAACTCCGCGATCGACCAGGTTGTTCGCCGAGCAAAAGCTCACGACAAGGACAGTGACGCGTACCGGGCCAAAGTTGAAGAACTCAATGCCATCGATGCCAACTTGGTGCAGCTGCGCGAACACGACGAGCAAGTGTCAAGACAGATAGAGGACGTCGAAGCCCAACTCGCGAAGGTCGATGAGATAAAGGACGCTTACCATCGCCGGAAGAGCCTCGAGAAGGAACTAGACGCCTCCGTGGCGACCATCGAAGACTATCGAGGTGCCATCGCTGAACGCGCAGAAGCCGTCTGGTGGCTTCCAATGGCCGACAGGCTCTTCAATGAAATCGAAACCGTTGACGAGCAGATTGTTGAGGCGGAGGCGCTCGAACGTGGTCAGATTGTGACCCGACTTAAGATCGAACAGCTGGAAGGACAGATCGCCACGGGCACATGTGCGAGCTGTGGCCAACCTGTAGAGACACATAACCTCGACGAGTTATCAGCCGAGCTCGATAAGCTCCGGGAAAGCCTCAACGAAACTGCAACGCGTAAACTTGACGATCTGCGGCTGAGACGAACTCGCCTGCGTAAGTACGCTGCCGCCCCTAGCGTGCTCGAGTGGATTCACAACCAAGAGTTGGATGTGCGCAAGGAAGCGTTCAAGAACGACAAGCGTCGTCAGGAAATCCGAGCGATCTCGGACCAACTCGTCGGCACCAACGTCGAAATTGACGTACTCGAGCGCAACTATCTGGACCTGCGGAACACGAAGACGCGGATAGCGAGTGCGATCGTCGGGCTCGAGGCTAAACGAACGACAGCGAAAGCAGAAGCGAACAAGCTTGGCAGCAAGCTCGCGGAACAGCCCGAGGTCGACCCAATCGACCGTCGTCTCCAAGCGATGGCGACAGAAGGCGTGGACATCGTTGGACGCTCATTCGCTGGGTTTCGTGGCGCCATGCGCCAACGCGTCGAGGCGGCCACGAGCGAACTCTTCAGAAAGCTCACAACGGAGAAGGAATACTCGGGCGTCGCGATCAGCGACGACTACCACCTTGCGGTAACGGATCACCAGCAGCGGCCGCTGAGCATGATCTCCGCTGGCGCCAATCAGATACTGACGATGGCGTTCATCGGAGCACTTGGTGAGTGTTCCGTAGATGAAGCCCCCATGGTGATGGACACGCCATTTGGCCGTCTGGACGTCGGCCATCGCCGCGCCATCTTGGAGTGGGTGAGCGCGTTTGATCGACAAGTCATTCTTTTTGTTCAGTCGGGTGAGTACGACCCCACTCGCGACGCTGCAATCCTGAGCGGCAAGATCGGCCGCGAGTACATGATTGACCGAGTATCTCCGAGCCGATCAGAGGTGTCCGTCGCATGAGCGACACTTACGAGTCTCCCGAGCCGGAAGACGACGATCGGCGTACCTTCGGGCCTTCCGCGTCCAACCGCGAAGTACTGGAGGCGCTCGTCCGCCAGGGCCATTTCAAGACCTCCATTGGTGCATTTCAGGCTGCGGCGATGCTCGCACTGCGAAAGGGCCTCGATCCCGAGCAGGCGCCCCCTTCCACCGGAACGATGTGGAATCGGGGCAGCGTGAACCTCCAAGTGCTGGAGTTCCTCGGCTGGTATGTGCCAACCAACACTCCCGTGCGTCTCCTTGCACAACTCGGCAACGCCGGCACCGCATACATCGCCGAGAAAGTCAGGACTGGTGGGTACCCGCTATCCGAGATCTACGAGCTTGCCGAGCTTGAAATCGACTAGCGCAGGCGTTCCTAGTTGATGACTGGCGACCTCCTCAGTGGGGGGGACGAGGGGTGGGAGGTGGACGCGCAGACGGCTGCTCAGACTTTCCTCGATCAACTTCTTGCCACTGATCCGCAACTTGCGGAGACCGCCCTAGCCGCCGAAGTCGACACTCTACTCGGGCGCACTCCGGCGCCCACTGCACTGAGGACTAGCCGCCAAAGCCGCCCAACCCGAGGCGATCACGACCGACGTGGATCCGACTTCGCCTGGTACCAACAGATTCTCACTGCACTTCCGAAGACGGATGACTCATTCATCGAAGAGGCAGCACGTCGCGTCGAGATCGGGCTCCTTGCCAGGGATCGGCGAGAACGGCTCGACCACCAAACCTCCTCCCGACGCGAGCTTGCAGCGCTTCATACGCTCATTCAACGGGGCGACGACGCCTGGACCTGGCTGGTTCTGACTAACCTCCGCCTGGTCTTCCACTGGTCCAAAGGGGTCGCACGTTCAGTCGACAGTGACTGGGCCCAAGATGCTTTTCAGGTTGGCTGCATCGGCCTCATGCGAGGCCTGCAAGGCTGGGACTACCGGTTGGGATACAAGCTGAGCACGTTCGTTTCGTGGCACGTCAGGCAAGCCATCCAACGCTGGCGCGCCAACGATGTGATGATCATTCGACTGCCGGTCCATGTGTGGGAGGCACTGGCGTCTTCGGACGGTGTGCCGAGCGACAAGGCGCGCAAAGCTGCCGATCGCGCCCTGGACCTCGCGTCAATCGAGGCGATGCTCGATCGTGGCGAGGACGCTTCGTGGGACGGAGGTCTGAGCGCGGTAGAGGATCGCATTGATCGAGAGAGGCAAATTGGCGGCCTTCTAGAGGTTCTTGATCAGCGATCCCTCGACATCATCCAGCGCCGGTTCGGCCTAAGAGATGACCTCGATGGCCCTGAGACGCTGGAAGAGATCGGCGAGGTCTGGAATGTTACGCGGGAGCGCATCCGTCAGCTGGAAAAGAAGGCGATGGTTGCGCTGCGCGGCAGAGCGGCAGTTGCACCAGCAGGTCCGCCGGTCGTGCGACCCCGGAGACGCTGATGGCGCGGGACAAGCGTCGAGTAGCGTCCGACCGGCGGGGGGCCGAGTAAGCAGCCGTGTTGTTCACGTGATATTGCCCGGTAACGTCTGCTTGAACAGCGACTGCGGGCAAATCCGCCGACGTCGGGCGACGGCTGCACTCTCCGTACCGAGCCCAAGCGCGAGAAGGACATGCCCTTGGCGCCGGTGAGTTGGTGGAGCCCAACGACCCAAGATTGTCGTGTCAGCGGTCCCACGTAGCCTTGGCCGCGAACGCGGAGGTCAGATTTGAGTACCGCCCCGTTCAATGCGTCGTGTCGTCGCAGCAACCTGCGAGTATCGACGGAGGACAGAAGGCGGAGACGTGACCACGACGAAAGAAGATACTGAACGCAACCGCGCCCCCATGCCGGATTTGGTCGATGCAAGGCCGGTGCGAGATGTTCCCGTCGCAAGGATCAGGCCTGAGACAGGCTTAGGACGGAAACGCGACCGCGAGGGGCACCGCGAGCTCCAGAGATCAATTGCCGAGTTTGGGGTACTGACGCCAATCACGGTGCGACCGTCACGAGACGGCAGCGGCGATTACCTGCTGATCAAGGGTGAAGGGCGAACTCTTGCATGCCGCCTACTCGGACTAGAGACCGTCCCAGCCATCGTGGTCGGTGAGGACTACGCGGAACGCGAAAAGGTTCAGCAATTTCTTGTCGAGAACGTGGCGCGACTGAAGATGCGTCCCGTTGACCGGGCGCTGCTCATCCACCGCGCTCGGGAAGCCGGCGAAGAGACATCAAGCATCGCTCGGCGATTCGGCCTGTCTGCCGCGACAGTACGTCGACTCTTAGCTCAGCTCGACGGAGCTACCCAGGGTGAGGTCTCAGCGCTCAACAAGGGTGAAGTCACTCTTGCCGTGCATGCGGTTGTTAGTCGCCACGTCCGCTCAGAAGAAAGAGAAGCGGCTCTCTCCGCAGTCATCTCCACGTCTATCCGCGCGAAGGACCTGGAGAGTCTGTTGATTGCCATCGGCTGGCAGAGACTCTCCGACCTTGGTCCAGCATTCGCTGCCCAACGTCTCCTGCTCTTGGGCTGGATCTGCAAAGCCCTCGAGAGCACTCCACCCGGGTCATTCAAGGACCGGCTCCAAGAGGTGGCCAGTCAACTGCCGACCGACTTTCCCGAGTCCAATAGCCTCGTTGTGAGTGCACGATGAACCACGTCTATGTCACTTCCGAAGACCTCTCCCTCAGCCCGGAACTCACTCGGACTGGCAGTGCGCGATCGTTCGAGGAGAGGCTCCAGTCTTCGCTGATGGAGATAGGGCTCGCCGAGCCTCTCAAAGTCGCGGTGAATCCTGAGGGAGGATACACGGTCATCGACGGTGCGCTCCGGCTGCGCGCCATTCGAGCGATCCGAGAGAAGCACCCGGAACGATTCGTCAGTATCCCGGTCTACGTGCTGGATTATGACCGACGGTTCGAATTTCGTTTCCAATCGGACATCTACCAAGACCTACTCCCCAGTCAGATGGCTGTGCTAGTCGAGCATCTCCATGAGAGCGAGAACATCTTGAAGGCGGACATCGCTCGCTACATCGGCGTGTCGCCTGCAACGCTTCGGAACTACACCGGACTATGGCGCCTCTTGGAGAGGGGTGGTTTGTTTGCGCGGATCGTCGAACTGATGGATGTAGGCGTTCTACCAGCCTCTAATCCTTACGCCTGGCTACGACTTACATCGGATGGTCTTGCGAAGGTTCTTCGCGAAAGTTTCACCGGCGACCTCGATCCAGAACCATGGATCACCAGCGTGACGCTGGCCGCCCGGCGCGGAGACTACGTCCGCTTCCCCATCAAGTTTGTGGAGGGAGCGACGGACGCGCTTCCGCCGGAGTTCTATCGAGTGAATGCGGAAGTTCGCCTGGCGAAGCGGGACCTCGGACTCCGCAAAGGGTCCGGCGCCGACGGCTCCAAGCGACTAATTACGCGCGCGCGCGCGATGGCGCAACTCGAGCGAGTGGCATGCGAATCGTCGGCTCCTGTGCTTCGCTCCGCCGCCTCCAGCATCCGAGAGTTTCTAGCGTGACTGTCAACGTCGACTGGTCAAGCGACGCCTTCTTTGAGTCAGCAGATGTGGGATCGGTTGACGGCGGCACTACGTCGGCAGGCGACCTGTGGCACAGCGTGAGCCCCCGATGGGGCCATTCGATGCACACCATGTGCTCATACCACGGCATGTTCCCTGCGAAGGTTGCACACTTCTTCATCCAGCGATACTCAGAGCCCGGGGATCTCGTCGTAGACCCCTTCAGCGGTAGAGGCACGACTGCCCTCCAAGCGCGGGTCGAAGGTCGCAGGGCAGTTGGCAACGATCTCAGTCCGCTCGCTTATGTACTAACCGCCGCCAAGGCAAATCCTCCATCCTGGGAGGAGATCAACGCGTATGTGGATCAACTGGAGCGCTCGTATCGCGCGAGCGGAACCGTCGATTCAGCAGTTTCGCCCGACATCGCGATGCTGTATCACGAGAAAACGCTTGCGCAATTGTGCTTCATTCGATCGAATCTGCTGAGCAAGCCCATCACCCAATGGGCGCCCAAAGAGCTGATGGTCGGGGGCGCACTGGCAGGAATTATGCATGGTTCGTGGAGAAGAGACGGCACCTCCCAGTACCTAAGCATCAGCATGCCCAACACGTTCAGTATGTCCCCTCGATACGTCGAGAAGTTCATACGCGAGCACTCTCTGGAGAAGATCGAACAGGATGTGTTTGAGCGTTTGAGGGACAAGCTCGCGAGGCTATACCTCGACGATGTCACCGGACCAGCAGGCGCTGCCCATCATCTCGATGCCGCCACGCTGATGAGCGACGGTCCGATTGAACCTAAGAGCGTTGACCTCGTAGTCACCTCGCCGCCCTACCTCAGAGTCGTCAACTACGCCGCGGCAAACTGGATTCGGCTCTGGCTGCTCGGCGTCGACGACGTCGGCCGAGACAGCGGCGCTGGCAGGAAGAAGCTCGATGCAGTGCTGGATCACGGGCATTCATACGACGCATATAAGGCCTTCATGCTTCGAACGTTCCTGAGCACTCAGGAGAGCCTCGCGCCGGACGGAGTAGCAGCGTTCGTAATTGGCGACGTCGCAGATCCAGGCAAGGAGCCCCTACCGTTAGCTGCGCAGCTCTGGGATGACCTCTCTGCACACACAAACTTGAGATTGCTCGAAATGATCGAAGACGATCTTCCCACGCAGAATAAGGTCAGCCGCATCTGGGGTGAGACAAAGGGGCAGGCGACCAACCGAGACTGCACGCTAGTCCTCGCGCACAAGGACGGCAAACCACGAATTAGGGACCACGACGTCAGCTGGGAAGAGCCGTATCGCGACGCTGGCCCCGATGCCGCGCACGAACGTGTTCGCCTAGCGGCTAGACGCTAGTCCCCGCGCGATCCAGCGAACCTCCGAGTGAAAGCGCCATGGAGCGCGACTTCGAATGACATCGACCCGCTTTGGGCAGCGGTATACCGTTGCCATCGGGATGGGTGTCGCGCAGAAAGCCCAACGGTCCAGCCATCGATGCAGCGAGACATGATGAGTCCCTCCACCCAGGAAACCTGTTCCCGGAAGTGACCGCGGGCGACGCCACTCGGCTCAGATGCGCCCCACGCCAGAAGGACGGCGTCGGCAGCATCTATCCCGTCACGAAGGGCATCTCGGGAGGCGAGCCACGGGAGTTCCTGACGCCCAACGGTTGCGATATCAGTAACGTCATCGGTGGGAACATTCAACAGGTTCACAACTCTGGTCGACTCGAAACTCAAGAGCCGGGCGGCCATCTCGACGCGTTGCATTGTTCGGCGACCCGAGGTGCGTTTAGGAGGCGTCGCCAGGATAGCTAAGAGCATCCCCAACACCGTACAGGAGCCTGATCCGCTAGCCGCAGGCGTGATTTCATGTAGTCGCGCAACGCAGAGTCACAGACACAGATGTACGTACCAATCACTCCACGCGTCAGCAGGACGCCGTAGATTTTACGGATGTACTGGAGCAGGTCGTCGGAGTACAACTTCGAGGCGGGGTTGTTCTCACTGCCCTTCTTATCTCGGTATGACTCACGGTCGATAAACGCCTGGTCCGGCTCAGGGTCGTACCGCGGATCGGGTCCGATGATCACGCCGGCGTCTCCGAGCCCCACATCCCACGGTGAGAGGACCATCGATGGGTGTAGGTTCGGCGTCTTCTTGAAGACGCGTCGAATCGACTCGCACAGCGCAGGGCCGGAGCGCAGCGGAGGACCGAGCACAGAGCGTCGAAAGCGCGGGACGAGGCCGCGGCCGATCGCTACTCTTGCAGTCGGAGGGAGGCGACCCGCCCGCCACCGTCGACACTTGGCGACGTTCTCGGCCATCCCATTGCACCCAGTTTCGCGGCCGTTGACGACAAGATCAACATGTCCGACACTGGCCCGGATACTGGCCGTGGAGCCGGCATGAGCGGAGGTCGAGATGGGCAGCATCACCCCGTACGAGTCGCCCAAGGGTCGCCGCTACCGCGTGCGCTATCGCAAGCCCGATCGAACGGAGGCGGAGAAGCGCGGTTTCACGACGATGCGTGAGGCGAAGTTGTATCTCTCCATGGTCACGGTCTCGAAGGCGAAGGGTGAGTACATCGACCCGGCCTTATCGCGGGTTCCTGTCAGCATGTTCGCCGACAGCTGGTTGCGGTCCAAGCAGCCGCCGATGTCGAAGCCGTCGTACTACATGACGCTCGAGCGGGCGTGGAACAACCACGTCGCTCCGGTGTGGGCGGACAGGGAGATCTCGTCCATCCGACGCTCGGAGGTGCAGGACTGGGTATCAGAGCTCGCGACGCGCAAGTCGCGCACGGTCGTTATCCGCTCGCTCGGAATCCTCGCCGGCATCCTCGACGTCGCCATCGACGATCGGCGTCTTGCAAGCAACCCGGCCCGCCAGGTGCGCAACCTTCCCCGGCATGGGCCGGGCAAGCGCCGCGTCTACCTCACACATGACCAGGTGGCGACGCTGGCGGCGTGCTCGGCATATCCGACGCTCGTCCTGACGCTGGCGTACTGCGGCTTGCGATGGGGCGAGGCTACGGGTCTGCGCGTCCGGAGCGTGAACCGGCTTCGTCGACGCTTCGTCATCGAGGAGAACGCGGTGATGATCGCGTACGAGATCCATGTCGGCACACCCAAGACGCACGAGCGGCGCTCGGTCCCGTATCCCGAGCGTCTCGCGCCGATGATCGAACAGGCGTGCGCCGGCAAGGGTCCCGAAGGGTTGCTCTTCGGCGATGGGGTCAATCACATGCGCAACTCAGGGGCGAAGGGGTGGTTCGCGAACGCGGTTCGGCGTGCGCAGGAGTTCGATCCGTCGATCCCGCGGGTCACTCCTCACGATCTCCGTCACACCGCCGCATCGCTCGCGATCAGCTCGGGCGCAAACGTGAAGGCCGTGCAGCGGATGCTCGGCCACGCGTCGGCGGCGATGACGCTGGACACGTACGCCGATCTCTTCGACGACGATCTGGACGCGGTCGCAACTCGGCTGAACGACCAGATGCCGTTGGTGGCGCTGCCGTCGGGTCCGCAGAAGCGCTACGCCCGACCGCAGTAGCCGCAGAGAGCAGATTGCTCAGTTTTTCGACGAGGCAAACGCAACCAGAAACGCTCGATTTCGTCGTTCTGAGACGTCGAACGACGCGTCGTGATGCCCCTCGAAGCTGCCCCGTTTTCGCCTCATAGCTTTCGCAAATGCGGGCAAAAAGCGGGCAAAAACGGAAAACTAGTTAGGCTGGCCGAAATAAACAGCTGGTCAGACGCAGAAATATGTTGTGCCCCTGGAGGGACTCGAACCCCCAACCGTTTCCTTAGGACGGAACTGCTCTTCCATTGAGCTACAGAGGCTGGCGGCCCCAGTCTACTGAGCGCGCCGGATGCTCCCGGCGCAGACCACCGTGCACACCGGGACGAGCGGGCCGTTGAGTGTAGTGCCCTCGCCGCTCGGGCGGCCAGGGCTATCGCACGGCCGCTACGTAAGGTGGACTGTTTCCATGGCTGCCCCTACGTTCCGTCACGATGCGATCGGGGGCGTCGCCGTCACGGCGTGGGTACTCGGGATGGGCCTCACCCTCGGCCTGGAGAACGACTCGTGGCAGACCGCCGGGGGAGTGCTCTGGTCGGGCGGATTGATCGTCGCCGGGGGAGTGGCCGCGCACGCCTACCGGACGCGGAGTCGTGTAACCGAGTGACGGGACGCTGAGCGGAGCGCCGGACGCTTCGACAAGCACAGCGACCGGCGCACCGACCCGCACCCGGAACACGACAGCGCCCCGGGAGGATCCCCGGGGCGCTGTCGGAAGACGCGGGTCAGTCGCGGGCGGTGACGGCGAACTGCACGCCGCCCTGGCCGTCGGGCTGGGCGTCGAGGACGCGGTCGTCCAGCACAAGCGCGGCCTCGAGGTCGAGGTAGACGCGAGCGCCGTCGTTCTCCACGACGGCGTCGGCCGGCTCGGGGCCGGGAACGACTGTCAGCTGGAACTCCGACTCCGGCGCGCCGGAACCCTGGATACGTACCCCGCCATCAGCCACATCCGGGAACTGCGCGGTGATGGTCTTGACGGCGGTTGTTGCCTGCTCGGTGAGCGTGAGCATGAATGCCCCTTCCGTTGCGGACTCGAAGGCAGCCACGATTCCGAGAATCGGCGCACACCTCAAGCGCCCGCGGCCCACTGCCAGGGGATTCTCACCTGGTGCCGCGAGAGGCGAGGGTCAGTGCGCGGCTTCGTACGCCTCGAGAACGGATGCGGGAATCCGGCCGCGCTCCGAGACGGAGAGGCCCTCTTCCTTCGCCCACGCGCGGATGGCCGTGTAGTCCTGCTGACCGGTCCGCCGCCGGGGTCGCCCGCTCCCGCCGGCCGACGAGGCGGAGCGCGTCGACACCGACCGCGCGGCCCGGATGTAGGGCGCGATGGCGTCCCTCAGGGCTGCGGCATTCTCCTCGGTCAGGTCGATCTCGTAGGCGACGCCGTCGAGGGAGAAGAGCACCGTCTCGCCCTCCCCGACCTCGAGAACGGTGCCGTCCAGGTCGTCGACGAGCTGATGCACGATTCTGCGGGCCATGGTGACACCTTAGGCGAGAGGGGCGGCGGAAATCAGGGGAGGATGCCGAGCCGCCGGGCGCGGGTGACGGCAGCGTGGCGGGTGGATGCGTCGAGCTTTCCCATCGCGGCCGCCAGGTACGACTTGACGGTCGTCTCCTTGAGGTCGAGCTGCGCCGCGATCTCGGAGTTGGTGGCGCCCAGCGCCGCGCACGCGATCACGTCGAGCTCCCGCGCGGACAGGCGGACCTTCGGCTCGCCCGACGCCCCTTCCTGCGCACCGGAGAGTGCGGCCAATCGCCGCTCGACCTGCGCGAGCCGCTGGCGGAGGCTGTCGTCGCGGATGGCTGCGGCCACGCTGCGGAGTTCGGCGTAACTCTCCCGCAGCTCTTCCTGAGCCGCCGGCGTGAGCGGAGCATCCGGCCTGCCCTGCGGCAGCATCGCGATGCGGCGGTCGACCTCGTCCCGGACGCGCAGTTCGGTGGCGAGTTCAGCGGCGACCCGGAACGCGGGCTGCGCGACCACATCGCCCACCGGGGCTTCGGTCCACGACCCGCAGTACAGCACGCCGCGGGCCGACCCGGTCACGACGACCGGCACGGCGAACAGCGTGGAGATCCCCTCGCCGAGGATCGCGCGGTCGTAGTCGTGGGTGATCGTCCGCGACGTGCGGTAGTCCATCGCGAGGCGGGGGCGTTTCTCGACCAACGCGCGTCCGCCGAGGCCCCGGCTCTCTTCGACGACCAGGCCGTGGATGCTGCGGGTGCGGGCCCCCACGATGGTGGTGACGTGGATCGCTCCGTCGCGCTCGAGACCTCCGAAGGCCACGGGGAACCGCGTCCGGCGCGCCAATTCACCGACGGCGTGGGACACGAGATCGGCCTGGTCGAGCTGGGGGCTTGCAACTCCCACGAACTACCTACTTCCGGGGGTGACGGCCACGTCGCCGCCTTCGTAGCGTCGACCATATCACCGGGCACCACCGCGGCGCCCAGACATCCCGCATTCCGGAGCCCGCCGGTGCTCCGGGCCCATGAGGCAAGGAGGCCACATGTCCGATCCGCGTACCGATGCCGCCCCAGGCGCCATCGACTACATCGCGGTCGAGGAGTCCCCACCGTTTCGCGAACTGAAGCGGCGCCAGCGCAGCTTCGTGTTTCCCCTCGCGATCGCGTTCCTCGTCTGGTACTTCGTCTACGTCCTGCTCTCGTCCTTCGCGCGGGACTTCATGTCGCAGCGCGTCGCGGGCGACATCACGGTGGGCCTGCTGTTCGGGCTCGGCCAGTTCGTGACGACGTTCGCGATCACCATGGCGTACGTCTGGTACGCCAACCGCAAGCTCGACCCGCTCAGCGCGGAGCTGCGGGAAGACCTGGAGCGCGCTGAAGGGGGACAGTCATGATGCGTCATCTCACTTCGCTCGCTCAGCAGCCGATGGCCGATGTCGTACACGCCGCCGCGGAGACGGTGGAGAACAACCCGATCCTGAACATCTCGATCTTCGGGGCGTTCGTCGCGGTGACGCTGTTCATCGTCATCCGCGCCAGCCGCAACAACAAGACGGCGGCCGACTACTACGCGGCCGGGCGCTCCTTCACCGGGCCGCAGAACGGGTTCGCCATCTCGGGCGACTACCTGTCGGCGGCGTCCTTCCTCGGGATCTGCGGCGCGATCGCCATCAACGGGTACGACGGCTTCCTGTACTCGATCGGCTTCCTCGTCGCCTGGCTCGTCGCGCTGCTGCTCGTGGCCGAGCTCATGCGCAACACCGGCAAGTTCACGATGGCCGACGTGCTGTCGTTCCGCCTGAAGCAGCGCCCCGTGCGGATGGCTGCGGCCATCACGACCCTCGCGGTGTGCTTCTTCTATCTGCTGGCTCAGATGGCCGGCGCCGGCGGGCTCGTCTCCCTGCTGCTGGGCATCAGCGACACACTCGGACAGTCGATCGTCGTCGCCGTCGTCGGCCTCCTCATGATCGTCTACGTGCTCGTCGGCGGGATGAAGGGCACCACCTGGGTGCAGATCGTCAAGGCGTTCCTCCTCATCGGCGGCGCGCTGGTCATGACCATCTGGGTCCTGGCGATCCACGGCTTCAACCTCAACACGCTGCTCGGGGCCGCGGTCGATAATTCGGCGAACGGTGAGGCCATCCTCGGCCCCGGCCTGCAGTACGGCGCCAACCCGTGGGACTTCGTCTCGCTCGCCCTGGCGCTGGTGCTCGGAACGGCCGGCCTCCCGCACGTGCTGATGCGCTTCTACACGGTGCCCACCGCGAAGGAAGCACGCCGGTCGGTGGTGTGGGCGATCTGGCTGATCGGCCTCTTCTACCTGCTCACCCTGGTGCTCGGCTACGGTGCCGGCGCGCTGGTCGGAGCGGAGACGATCGCCGCGGCGCCCGGCGGGGTGAACTCGGCCGCACCGCTGCTCGCCCTGCAGCTGGGCGGGCCCATCCTCCTCGGCTTCATCTCGGCGGTTGCCTTCGCCACGATCCTCGCGGTTGTCGCAGGTCTCACGATCACGGCGGCGGCGTCGTTCGCGCACGACATCTACGCGAACGTCGTGAAGAAGGGCAACGTGCCGCCCGATGGTGAGGTGAAGGTCGCCCGTCGCACGGTGGTCGTGATCGGCGTCCTCGCCGTCCTCGGCGGCATCGGGGTGCAGGGGCAGAACGTCGCGTTCCTCGTGGCGCTCGCCTTCGCGGTGGCGGCGTCGGCGAACCTGCCGACGATCCTCTACTCGCTGTTCTGGCGCCGGTTCACCACGCGCGGCGCGGTGTGGAGCATGTACGGGGGGCTCGCTGCCGCGGTCATCCTCATCGTGCTGTCGCCGGTGTTCTGGGGCACGCCCACGAGCGTCTTCCGTGACACGGGCGTGGCGATCTGGCCGTTCAACAACCCGGGCATCGTGTCGATCCCGCTCGGGTTCTTCCTCGGCTGGCTCGGCACCATGACCTCGAAGAAGGGCAGCGAAGACCCGAAGAAGGCGGCGGAGATGGATGTGCGCTCCCTCACCGGCTTCGGGGCGGAGAAGGCCACCTCGCACTAGATCCTGCGAGGACCGAGGCCCCGGGGACGGCGTTCCCGGGGCCTCGGCTCGTGCCGGGGCGGCCTACGCGCCCGACTCCTGTTCGAGGCGGAGGAGGTACTCCTTCACCTCCGGATGCCCGCCGTACTCACCGATCGACCCGTCGGAGCGGACCACGCGGTGCACGGGCACGATGATCGAGAACGGGCTCGTGGCGCACGCCGTGCCGACCGCCCGTGCCGCGCCGGGGGAGCCGGCCCGGATCGCGACCTCGCCATAGGCCGCGGTCTCGCCGTACGGGATCTCGCAGACGGCCTGCAGGGCGGCGCGCCCGAACCCGCGGGTGAAGCCCCAGTCCAGCGGCACGTCGAAGTCGCGGCGCGCGCCGTCGAAGTACTCATCGAGCTGCCGGGCGACTCCGGCGGCAGCATCCCGGTCTTCCTCGGGCTGCGTACCGAGAAGGCGCACGAGGCTCTCACGCGCGGCGGCGAGATCGTCGTGCACGACGCGCAGGTTCGCCAGCCGCTCGTCGGCGAACGTGAGGAGCACGTCGCCGACGGGGGTGTCGTGAACGGCGGTGGTGTATCGGGTCATGCTGACATCCTGGCCGCGCACACCCGCGGTGCGGGCTGCGCGACGACGACCTGTGAGCGAATGGCGCCCGTGCCACCCCTGGGGAGGAAGGCCCGATGGCCCGGCGTGTCTGCGAATCGCCCGAAACCCGCGCGGGATGCGGCGTACCGGGGGTACCCGCGCCTACTGTGGCTCGTGTGTGGCGAGGTGAATATAACGCCGTGGTCGGCGAAGAGGACAGAGACGCCGCATCCGTGAACCCTGGAGACCTGGGTGTGGCGGAGCCCGGTGTGAGCGTACGGCACGTCGCCGACCCCGAACGGGATCGGCTGCGCGCGGAAGCGGCGACGCTGGGCGGACGCTCGACGCTGCTGCGCTTCGACGACGCCACCGACGCGGGCATCGACATCACCAAGGCCCACCCCGGCAGCCTGCCGCAGTTCATCACCGGCCGCTCGACGCTGCTGTCGAACCTCTTCCGCGACGAGGTCGCGCTGCGGTCGGCGCGTCTGGCCGCCGAGCGGATCACCGCGAAGAACGTCGAGCTGCGCACCGCGCGCGGCATCGAGCCGGTGCACCTGGCCGTCGGGCTCGCGGAGTGGAAGATCGGGGGAGTGACCTGGTCTGCGCCGGTCCTTCTCCGGCCGCTGGCCATCCGCCGGCACCACGGCGACTTCGAGCTCAAGCTCCACGGCACGTTCTTCATGAACCCCGAGCTGGCGCGCGCCTTCCGCGGCCACTTCGGCATTCCGCTCGATAGCACCGCCCTGGCGGGGCTCGCCTACGACCAGGGGGTCTTCAAGCCGCAGCCGGTCATCGACCACCTGCGCGCGCTGACCCGGCACCTCCCGACCTTCGTCGTGCACCCGCGTCTGGTGATCTCGTCGTTCGCCGACGTGGGTTCGGCGATGGCGCGCGACACCGTCGACCTCGACCACCTGGTGCTGAACGCACTCGCCGGACACCCGGACGACCGCGCCCGGCTGTCGGTGCGCCGGGCTGATCCGGTGGTGACGAGCGCGGATGAGCGCTCTCCCGCATCCGACACTCTTCTTCTGGACGCGGATGCCGAGCAGGAGGCCGTGCTCGCACGGATCGCCGCCGGGCACTCGCTCGCGGTGCACACGCTTCCCGGCACCGGCGGGACGCAGACCGTCATCAACGCGGTCGGGCAGCTCGTGCAGTCGGGCAAGCGCGTCCTCGTCGTGAGCGCGCGTCGCTCGACGCTCGAGGGGATCCGGCATCGCCTCGCGGGCATCGGACTCCCCGGTCTCGCGGTCTCGCCGACGCACCTCCGGCGTGACCTCATCCGTGCCATCGGGCGCAATGAGAAGGCCGAGCAGCCCAAGGTCGCCGAGATCGACGACGCGCTGGTGCGACTGCGCACCGTGCTGCGCGACTATCGCGGGGCGGTCACGGCGGAGCATCCCGCGCTCGGCGTCTCCGTGCTCGAGACCCTCGGTGCGCTCACCAAGATCGCCGGGCTCGCCCCCGCGCCCTCCACGAGCGCGCGGTTCGACCTCGCCACCCTGGAGCGGCTCGCAGGACGCCGCGCCGAGGCATCCGCGGCGCTCGCCGCAGCCGCGCGGCTCGGAGAGTTCCGTTTCGGCCCCGACGACTCGCCTTGGTACGGGGTGTCGTTCACCCGCACCGAGGATGCGCGCGCCGCGCACAAGCTCGCGGGCAAGCTGCATCGACAGGACGTGTCGGGGCTGCTCGAGCGCGGATACGAGCTCATCGCTCAGACGCGCATGCGCCCGTTCCACACGATCTCCGAACTCGGCCAGTACCTCCGGCTGCTGCGGGGCATCCGCGACTCGCTCGACCGGTTCAGCCCGACGGTGTTCGAGCGCCCGCTGCTCGAGCTCATCCAGGCGCACGCGCCGCGCCGTGACGCGCCCACGATGAGCGGCCCCAATCGGCGTCGGCTCAAGCGCCTGTCGAAGGAGTACGTGCGCCCGGGCGTGCACGTCCCCGACATGTACGAGGCGCTGGTGCGCATCCAGCAGCAGCGCACCGAGTGGCAGCGCGTCGTCGAGGCCGGCGTCACCCCCGAGGTTCCGCTCGGGCTCGCCGACGTCTCCGTCGCCTGGCAGCGCGTCGACGCGGAGCTGAGCGAACTGGACGCGATCCTCGGCCGCGACGGCTCGGAGCGACTCGCCTCCCTTCCCGTGCAGCGCCTGGTGCGGACCCTTGCCGGCCTCGCCGCCGAATCCGAATTCTTCGACAACCTCGTCGAGCGCGCCAAGCTGCGCTCCGAGCTCGCGCAGCTCGGCCTGGAGTCGCTTCTCGTTGAGCTGTCGGTGCGCCACGTCCCCGAGGATCGCGTCGGGCAGGAGCTCGAATTCGCGTGGTGGCAGTCGGCGCTGGAGCACTTCCTCCGCACCGACCGTGCCCTCCTCGGAGCCAACACCACGGTCGTCGACCGTCTGGAGCGCGACTTCCGTCTCGTCGATGAGGCCCATGCCGCGGCATCCGGGCCCCTCCTCGCCGCCCACCTCGCCAAGCAGTGGCGCATCGGGATCGTCGATGAGGCCGCTGAAGCCACGGCCCTGAAGGACGCGCTCAAGCGGGGACTCAACACCCCGCGCGAACTCGCCGATGCCGCCCCGACGCTGCTGAACACGCTCGCGCCGGTGTGGCTGGCATCCCCGTACGAAGTGCCGGAGATCCCCGACGAGCGGCCGTTCGACGTCGTCATCATCGCGGATGCTGCGGCCCTGTGCCTCGCGGAGGCCGTGCCCGCCATCCGCCGGGCACGTCAGGTCGTGCTGTTCGGCGACCCGGTCACGCAGAAGCCCACGGCCTTCCGTGTCAGCGCGACGCTCACCCCGGATGACGGCGAAGACGAGGTGCCGTTCGACAGCGTCTCGGTGTTCGAGCGGCTCGCGGAGCTTCTTCCGGTCGCGACCCTGACCCGCAGCTACCGCGCCGGCGGCGAAGACCTCGCCGAGCTTGTCAACGACGCGTTCTACGGCGGCGAGATCGTGTCGCTGCCGTGGGCGGGGTCGTACCTCGGCCGGGGCAGCCTGAGCGTGGACTACGTCGAAGGCGGAACCGGCGCCCCCGACCCCATCACCGGGGCCGTCGAGAGCCCCGACGCCGAGGTCGCGCGTGTCGTGACGCTCGTCGTCGAGCACGCCGTCAACCGCGGCGCCGAGTCGCTCATGGTCGTCACCGCCAGCGCCCGCCACGCCGAGCGCGTCCGTGCCGCCGTGGAGTCGGCGTTCGCCGGCCGATCGGATGTGGCCGACTTCGTCTCCCGCGACACCGCGGAGCCGTTCGCCGTGCTGACGCTGGAGGAATCGGTCGCCGAAAGCCGTGACCGCGTCATCTTCTCGCTCGGATTCGGTCTCACCAAGCACGGCCGGGTCCTCAGCGACTTCGGCGACCTGTCCACCCCCGACGGGGAGCGGCTGCTCACCGTGGGCATGACCCGCGCGCGCCGGTCGATGGTCATCGTCTCCTCCATCCGCCCATCGGCCTTCGACGACGGCCGGCTCGAGCACGGCGCGGCCACGCTGATGAGCATCCTCGGCGGCCTCGCCGCCCGCGGGCGCGACGCGCGACTCGAGGACCTCGCCGACCCGCTCACCCTGGCCCTGGCCCGGGAATTGCGGCGCCTTGGCCTCGCGGTCGACGTGCACTACCGCGGTCTTCTGCCCCTCGTCGCCCAGCACGGCGGCAAGGCGGTCGTGGCCGAATCCGACCCGGAGACCGCCGCTGATTCCCTGCGCGAGACCCTGCGCCTCCGCCCGCAGACGCTGCGGCGCCTGGGGTGGCACTACGTCCGCGTGCACGCCTTCGACCTGTACAGCGACCCGGCGTCGGTCGCCGCTCGCATCGCCGCGCTCCTCGGGGTGCAGCCGGACGGGCCGACCGCCGACGCGGCGACGCAGCCCATCGATGTCCCCGACTGACCGCCAGCGGATCGAACGCGTCCCCGGCGCGCGCCGGGCGAAGCTGACACCAGCGCCCGGCACCGCACCCGAGCCGGTGCCCGCGGACGAGCCGGCTGAGGAATCCGCGGAGGTCGCGGGCGCAGCATCCACGGTTCCGGTGCGCGGACCCAATGACGAGCAACTTCGGCGGGACGTCCCCCCGCATTACTGAGGCGGGCGTGCGGCGGGCGGGCGGGCGTGCGTGCGGGCGGGCGTGCGTGCGGGCGTGGCGTGCTCACCCCGGGCGGGTGGGTAGGCGTGCGTGCGTGCACTTGCGGAGGAGATGTGCAGTGCGGAGGGCCGTATTGCCTTGAACCGTCCTCCGTAAGTGACTTCTCCTCCCGAGCCGCTCGGGGCGCGGTGGTCGCTGCGGGCGAGTTGCCGACCGAAGCGGTCCGGGCGGGCAGCTGGGGAGGAGATGTGCAGTGCGGAGGGCCGTATTGCCCTGAAACGTCCTCCCTAAGTGACTTCTCCTCCCGAAGTGCTCGGGCGTGGCGGTCGCTGCGGGCGACGTCGCCGACCGAAGCGGCCCGGGCGGGCGGCTGGGGAGGAGATGTGCAGTGCGGAGGGTCGTAAAGCCCTGGAGCATCCTCCCGAAGCGCCATCTCCTCCCGAACCGCTCGGGCATGGGGTGGCTGCTGCGGGCGAGTTGCCGACCGAAGCGGCCCGGGCGGGCAGCTGGGGAGGAGATGTGCAGTGCGGAGGGTCGTAAAGCCCTGAACCGTCCTCCGAAGCGCCATCTCCTCCCGAACCGCTCGGGGTGGAGGGAAGGCTCAGCGGGCCGTGGCGCCCGACCGCTGCGTCTCGAGCAGGTCGCGGATCTGGACGAGAAGCTCCTGCTCAGTGGGAAGCTTCGGCTCGTCGGCCGCTTCGCTGATGCCGGCGCGCGCGGCGGCGCGCTCCTTGATGCGGTTCATCGGGTAGACGAACACGAAGTAGACGACCGCAGCGACCGCGAAGAAGCTGATGACGGCGCTGAGGAGCGAACCGAGTGGGAAGGTGACTTCCTGGCCGTAGATGCCTGTGAAGGTCGGACCGAACTGGCCCGCCGCATCCGCTTGATAGAACAGCGCCACCAGGGGATTGATGATCGAGGTGACGACGGCGTTGACGATGGCGGTGAACGCGCTACCAATGACGACGGCGACGGCCAGGTCGACGACGTTTCCGCGGAGAATGAACTCCTTGAATCCTCTGATCATGGGCTTCTCCTTTTCCGGGGGGAGTGTCATGAGTCAGACGAGGCCGAGGCGGCCGGGCTGCTCTTGCCCGACGATGCCGATGAGGAGGACGCTGCGCTACCACTTGCGCTTTCGGAACTGCTGGAGGTGGAGCTGTCGGAGCTCTTCTTCTCGGCCGCGCGCGAATCGGTGCGGTAGAAGCCGGAGCCGTTGAAGGTGACGCCGATCGACCCGTACTCCTTGCGCAATGCACCTCCGCACTCCGGGCACACGCTCAAGGTGGGCTCGGCGAAGGACTGCACCGCGTCGAAGCGGTGGCCGCATTGTTTGCAGGCATACGCGTAGGTGGGCATGGGGCTCCTAGAGTTCAGCGGGACGCGGGGGAGAAGGTGAGGGTGCGGGTCGGCGTCACGATGCCGGTGACCGGCTGGTCGTGCACGTCGCGCGGGACGTCGTCGAGGAGTTCCGAATCGAAGACCACCGCGTACACGGGCGGGCAGTTCTCCATCGAGCCGATCGTCTTGTCGAAGTAGCCACGGCCCCAGCCCAGCCGCATCCCGGTGCGGTCGACGGCCGCCGCGGGGATGACCAGCAGATCGACGTCGTTGACGGCGATCGGGCCGAGCACCTCGCCGACCGGCTCGGGCATCCCGAGCAGTCCGTCGGTGATGTCACCGCCCGGGACAGCGACCGCCCAGTCGAGGAGACCGTCGGCACGGGTGATCGGAAGGAGCACGCGGATGCCGCGGCGCACGGCCGCGTCGACGAACCCGCGGGTGCCGGGTTCGGTCGGAGTCGACAGGAAGCACGACACCGACCGGGCGCCGACCCGCGCGACGAGGTCATCCAGCTGCGCGCGGATGCCCTCCGCGGCGTGCTCGCGGGCGGCATCGGACATCATCTGCCGTCGCTCGCGCAGGTCGGCGCGCAGTGCGCGCTTGGCCTGCTCGATGGTGTCCGACATGCTGTCGATTCTAGGCGGGCGCCGGAGTGCCGCCGGCGAAGGGCCGGCCTACAGGCGGGAGGTGGATGCTTCACGCGTTGTTCACACGCATCCCGCTAACCTGTGTTCATGTCGCATAAGCCCTTCAAGGCCGTCATCCCCGCCGCCGGACTCGGCACGCGCTTCCTTCCCGCCACAAAGGCGATGCCGAAGGAGATGCTGCCGGTCGTGGACAAGCCAGCCATCCAGTACGTCGTCGAAGAGGCCGTCGCTGCGGGTATCGACGACGTGCTCATCATCCTCGGCCGCAACAAGAACAACATCGCGAACCACTTCGACGCGATGCCCGAGCTGGAGCAGAAGCTCCGGGCGAAGGGCGACGAGGACAAACTCGCCAAGGTGGAGCACTCCTCCGACCTGGCCGATATCCACATGGTGCGCCAGGGGGAACCGAAGGGGCTCGGTCACGCGGTGCTGCGCGCCAAGGCCCACGTCGGCGACCACCCCTTCGCGGTGCTGCTCGGCGATGACCTCATCGACGAGCGCGACGCGCTCCTGTCGAAGATGCTCGAGGAGTACGACGGCCGAGGCGCCACCGTCATCGCCCTCATGGAGGTGGACCCCGCATCCATCCACATGTACGGGGTGGCAGCCGTCGAGCCGACCGACGAAGACGATGTCGTGAAGGTCACCCAGCTCGTGGAGAAGCCCGCGGCCGAGGATGCGCCGTCGAATCTCGCGATCATCGGACGGTACGTCCTCGGTCCTGACGTCTTCGAGATCCTTGAGCACACCGAGCCGGGCAAGGGCGGCGAGATCCAGCTCACCGACGCGCTGCAGGAACTCGCCCAGGGTGCGGGCGACGGGGGCGGGGTCTACGGCGTGATCTTCCGCGGTCGCCGGTACGACACCGGAGATAAGGTGGACTACATCAAGGCCATCGTGCAGCTGGCGGCGGACCGCGAAGACCTGGGTCCGGAGCTGCGTCCCTGGTTCAAGGAGTTCGCGGCGGGTCTTTGACGCTGCTAGATCGAGGGAGTGGGATGGACCTGTCGATCCCGCGACGACACGGGCCGATCTCCATTCGGCTCGTGCGCCCCCGCGACGCCCGAGCGCTTCAGAACGAGCTCCTGTCGAATCGCGGATGGCTTCGGCCGTGGGAGGCGACGAGCCCGGACGGACCCGTGTCGTTCGACATGCGGCTCGGCATCCGCCGGCTTCTGCAGCAGCACCGCGACGGCGCGGGCGTTCCCTTCGTCATGGAGTACGACGGGGAAGTAGCCGGCCAGCTCAACGTGTGGGGCATCGCGCGTGGGTCGCTGGCGTCGGCGACGATCGGATACTGGGTCAGCGAACGGTTCGCTGGACGCGGGATCACCCCGACGTCGGTGGCGCTCGCCACGGACGTGTGCTTCGACGAACTGCGCTTGCACCGCATGGAGATCTGCATCCGCCCCGAAAACGTGGCGAGCCTCCGCGTGGTGGAGAAGCTCGGGTTCCGGTACGAGGGACTCCGGCGCCGCTACATCCACATCAACGGCGACTGGCGCGACCACTACGCCTTTGCGCTGGTGCGCGAAGAGGTTCCCGACGGGGTGCTGGCGCGCTGGGTGAGCGGGCGGGTCCCGCCGGATGCGGCGACCGTGCCGCCGTCCGACCGACTCCCGGCCTGAAACCCGGGCTCATCTCTGGGGCGACGATCGGGTGCGGTTCCGCCGCGGTTTTCCTCGACCTGACGGGCCGCGATGCATCCGCACTGTGCGACGACACGCGCGCGCGGTGCGCGGGGAAAAACGGCCCGGTCGCATACCGTTAGGCGCATGGGCGGGCAGGTGTTGGGCGGTGGCGTGATCGTCGCCGTCGCCGTCGCGCTCTGGCTCGTGTATTTGCTGCCCTCCTGGGCCAGCCGCTACCAGTACACCTCATCCGAGCGTAACGCCGTTCGCCTGAATCAGGCGCTGCGGGTGCTCGCCGAGACCAGTGAGACTCCCCGCGAGGTGAGGCTCGAGCTGAACGCACGCACCGCCCTCGCCCAGCAACGTCTCGCCCGCCGCGCTCAGGCCGAGCGGGAACAGGCGGACCTCGCCGTGGCACGAGCCGCCCTGGAGGCTGCCAAGGAGGAGAGCGCCACCGAGCGCGAGCTCGCCCGTGCCGCCCAGGCCGAAGCCGTCGCCGCGGCACGCGCTGAGCGCGCAGCCGTGCGCGAGCGCCCGGCCCTCCGCCGCGCACGTGCACGACGACGGATGCGGTTGACCACCACCGTCCTCGCCGTTGCCGCACTCGCCGCCGCCGGCGTCGGGGTGTGGCAGTTCCTGTCCGCCGCGACCTCCGTGCTGCTGTGGGCCGGCGGCGGAATGTTCCTGCTGTCTGCCGTGGTGCTTATCCGGATGTCCCGCGTCGCCTCGCGCGGAGCGGTTCGCGAGAGGCCCGTCGCCGCGACCGAGCGCGTCGCGCCCGCCATGCCCGACCTTGCTGTCGGTCGCCCGCGGTCCGCGGCGTGGACGCCGCGGGAGCTGCCGAAGCCGCTCGCCTCGTCCAGCGGCTCACGCGCGGCAGCCGTGCTCGACGCCCAGGAGGCCCGCGAAGCCCTCCGGGTCGCCGCGCGGGAAGAGGCGATCCGCGATCTGGCCCAGCAGAATCAGCCGCCGTCGATCGACGAGGCACGCGTCGCCCGTGCGTCGGAGTTCACCCGCATGGGCTACGTCGACGATGCCGAGATCGAGGCGCACGTGCGCGACCTGCTCACGCGTCGCGCCGTCGGCCAGTAGCCCTCGCGCGGAGCTGCCGAGCGGCGCGGGGAGCCTCTGCCGCCGTGATAATGTAGCGGAGGTTCAGGGGCCTGTGGCGCAGCTGGTAGCGCACCTCGTTCGCATCGAGGGGGTCAGGGGTTCGAGTCCCCTCAGGTCCACCCATTGTGATGTCTCGCGACATGCGTCTCATATGTCGCGAGACAGCTGTCACTTAACAAGAGCCCGGCCATCGGCCGGGCTCTTGTTGTTCGTGCACGCGAGCCGCACGCCCCGCGACCCGGGGACCGCCGCGTCTCGGCCTCCCGGCGCACGACGATCCGGGGCCGCGGCCGGACTCCCATCACGGCATCGCAGCATCCCGTATTCGGCGTCGGATCTCGCTCGGGCGGCCTGGCCGGAGGAGAAGCCTCGGCTAGAGCAGGGACTTCTCGTAGACCCGGAGAACGCTCGGGGTGGCGAGCAGAGCGCCGAGCGTGGCGTGGTGCGCGGCGAGCTCGTCGTCGCGTATGTGCTCGTAACCCAGTCGCCGGTACCAGCGGTCAAGCTCGGCCTTCGATGCGTTGCTGCCGTCGAGCGGAGTGAGGACCTCGATCTGCATGGCGCTCGCTGCAGCGTCGCGGGCGAGGTCTTCGGCCGCATCGACCAGCCCCCGCCCGATCCCGGCCCCTCGGACACCGGAGTCGACGGCGAGCATGCCGAGCCAGCCAACCCCGTCGGCGACGGCCGTCCGAACGACACCGACGAGTCGCTCGTCTGCGTATGCGGCGAGGATCTCCCCGGCGCCCACGGCTGCCGCGATCTCGTCGTGATCGGTGCGAGGCGTGCCGGGGTGCCACATCCCGACTTCTGCGGCCGCGTAGACGTCGTTGGTCAGTGCTGTGACGAGGTGCACCAGGTCGCTGTCGGCAGCGGCCGTCGGAGGCAGCAGGCGAATCGAACGTGCGGGAGTCACAGCGACTCTTTCCCGGTGAGGCTCAGCGGAATACCGGTGAACCGCGTTCGCGGATCGACGTTGAGCGCATCGGTCCGTCTCGTGAACAGGATCTCATCCGATGTGTTGGTCATGGTCAACGTGTGTGTTTCCCGTCTGAAGAGATGTCGGCGCGGGCGCGAGGATCTGCCCTCGCCCGCGCCGCCCCTCGGCCCGGGGCGACGGTCACGGTAACACCCCGACCGTCTGGAGCATCCGTCGTTATCCCCAGGCTTCGCCTTCACCTCTCGGCTGAGAGGGCGACCTCTGTGCCGTCGGCACGCCGGTGATCGGCTCGTCGCGATTCGGTTCTCGGGACCGCCCGCGCGTCATCACGGGTGACCGGGCGAGCGCGCCGGCGCGATCCGCTGCCCGGTGACCACCGCGATCGCCGCGACCACGAGGTGCATGAGCATCAGGGCGAGCACGCCGAGCACGCTGGTGCCCGGGATGAAACCGCCGACGAGCAGCAGCACGTCGGGGATGAACGACACGAGCACGAGCACCGGCACGAGGACCCGCAGGAGCCGCGCGGATCGGCGCACGCAACGGACGACCAGCACCCACCCCGCGATACCGGCGAGCACGCCGGCGATGCCGAAGGCGAGGTAGGGCCCCGGTTGCAGGGGCGCGAACGTGCTGTCGGCGCCCAGCGCGAGGGCGCCCAACGCCACGGCGGTGAGGGCGATCGCCGTCGCGACGACCGCGGCGAAGACCAGGAGTGCCGCCGTGGCGGCCCGGGGGCGGATGAGCTCGGTGGACATGATGCTCCGATCGTCGGTGGATGACTGTGACGCTACGGTCGCGGCTCGGTGCCCACATCTGCCGGACGATGTAACCCCGCTACCTCCGGGGGGAGTACCGGTTTCGCGCCGTGTGCCGTCGCCGGGGCTGTAGCGTCGCCGCCATGACCCTTCTCACCACCGACGCCGTCACCCAGTACGCCGTGCTCGATGCGCTCCTGGCGGGCGCCTACACCTCCGGACTCCCCGCCACCGATGCTCGCCGGCTGGGGGACTTCGGCATCGGATGCTGCGATGGGCTCGCCGGCGAAGTGATCCTGGTCGACGGCGACCTCCTCGAATGCACCGATGAGGCGGCGCCCCGCGAGATGGCCGACGACGAGTCGCTGCCTTTCCTCGACGTGTGCACGTTTCCGGATGTCGCGGCTGAGACGGTCGGAGCCCTCGACCTGGCCGCCTTGACGGCTGCGGTCGAGGAACGCCTGGTCAGTCGGAACCTGTTCCACGCCGTCCGGGTGGACGGGGTGGTGGCGACCGTCCGCATCCGCGTGCCGCGTCGCCGGGAGGCGCCTTTCCGGTCGCTCGCCGACGTTACGCGCGACCAGGTCGAGACGGTGCTCGAGGAGCGCACCGGAACGCTCGTGGGGTTCTGGGCGCCGGAGATCTATCAAGGGATCGCCGTGGCTGGGCTGCACCTCCACTTCATCGCGGCCGACCGGCTCTCCGGCGGGCACGTGCTCGAGGTCACGGTCGCGACAGGGGAGCTGCGCCTCGCCGCGTATCCGCGCTTCGATCTGCGCCTCCCCACCGACGAGGTCTTCCTGCGCACTCCGCTCACCCACGGCGACGATCACCGCATCGTGGCCATGGAGGGCGGCGTCTCCCACTGACCCCGCTTTTCGTCGCTGCGGGGGCCCTTCGTCTCGTCGCTGCGCTCCTCGCTCAGGGTCCGGTGCTTTCGGACGCTGAGCGAGCGCAGCGAGACGGAGCGTCGACCCCGAACGGTACCGTGGGGGCCCTTCGTCTCGTCGCTGAGCGAGCGGAGCGAGACGAAGCGTCAGGGTGCGGGCCCAGCGGCGCGGCCGGTCGCCTCCCGGACGCTGAGCGAGCGGAGCGAGACGAAGCGTCGGCCCCGGACGGTACCGTGGGGGCCCTTCGTCTCGTCGCTGCGCTCCTCGCTCAGGGTCCGGTGTCCCCGGGCGCTGAGCGAGCGCAGCGAGACGAAGCGTCGGTGGCGGCCGGTGCGGGATCGCGGAATTCCCGCAAGGCGCGCCCGCGTGGGGGACCCCTGTGCTTGACTCCAAGCGGGCCGTTCCTTCGGGCGCCGCTCAGCACACATCGCCTCATCCACCCCCCGGAGAGTCCATGACCGTGGCATCACCCCGTCCATCCACCCCTCCGCTGCGTGTCGGGGTCGTCGGCCTCGGCTGGGCCGGTCAGCAGCACATCGCGGCGTACACCGCGCATCCCGATGTCGAGCTGGTCGGTATCGCGGGCCTGGAAGAGAACGCGCGCCGCGAGCTGGCCGAGCAGTTCGACGTCGAGGTCGCGGTCGCCGATTGGCGAGAGCTGCTCGACAGCACGCCGCTGGATGCGGTGAGTGTCGCGGTGCCGACGTTCCTGCACGCCCCGGTCGCGGTAGCGGCTCTGGAGCGCGGCATCCACGTGCTTTCGGAGAAGCCGATCGCCCGCAGCGCCTCGGAAGCCGCCCAGATGGTGGCGGCCGCCCGCTCGGCGGGGCGCGTGCTGCAGGTCGCGTTCAATCACCGTCTGCGCGGCGATGTCCGCACGCTCGCGAGCGAGATCTCCTCCGGCGCGCTGGGGCGCATCTACCACGTGCGTGCGGCGTGGCTGCGACGCGCGGGCATCCCCACTCTGGGCAGCTGGTTCACGAGCAAGGAGCTTGCCGGCGGCGGTCCGCTCGTCGACATCGGAGTGCACATGATCGACTCGGTGCTCGACCTCATGGGCGAGCCGCGAGTGCTCTCGGCCTCCGCGGTGGTGCACGCCGAATTCGGCCCGCGCGGTCTCGGCGGCCCGGATGCGGCGCTCGGCGGCAAGCAGTTCACCGGCTCGGCGTTCGACGTCGAGGACTTCGCGACGGTTCTGCTGCGCCTGGAAGGCGGTGCGTCCGTCACGCTCGACACGAGCTGGGCCTCGTATCGCCCGAGCGGCGACGAGTTCGGCTTCACCCTCTACGGCACCGAGGGCGGCGCCGAACTGCGCGTGGTGGACTACGCCCCGGCGACGGATGTCGCCCTCTACTCCGGCACCGCCGATGCGGTGGCCGATCGCGTGCTCCCCGGTGGCGAGCCGGCCGGACACCAGGGCGTCGTGGACGAATTCATCCGCACCGTCCGACACCCCGAGGAGTGGGCGGCGAACGACGGCAGTGTGGCCGCACGCCGCGCCGCGATCATCGACGCCTGCTACCGGTCGGCGGAGGAAGGGCGGGAAGTCGCCGTGGAGCAGATCGAGATCGGAGCGATGAAATGAGCGCGATTCGCGTCCTCGTCTGGAACGAGGGAGAGCACGAGCTGCACGACGCCGCTGTGCAGGAGATCTACCCGGACGGCATTCACGGGGCGATCGCGGAGGGCCTCCGCGACCTGTTGGGGAGCGACGTCGAGGTGCGCACGGCCACGCTGCGCGATCCGGAGCACGGCCTGTCGGAGGAGGCGCTCGCCGCGACCGACGTGCTCCTGTGGTGGGGGCACATCGCCCACGACCAGGTCGACGACACGGTCGTGGACCGCGTCCACCAGCACGTGCTGTCGGGTATGGGCCTGCTGGTTCTGCACTCGGGCCATTTCTCGAAGATCTTCATCCGCCTCATGGGCACGACGTGTTCGCTGGCGTGGCGGAACGACGGTGAGCGCGAACTCGTCTGGACCGTGGCCCCGGGTCATCCGATCACCGACGGGGTGGAGCATCCCATCACCATCGACCGGCAGGAGATGTACGGCGAGTTCTTCGACGTGCCCCAGCCGGACGAGCAGATCTTCGTCTCGTCGTTCGCCGGTGGCGAGGTGTTCCGCTCCGGCCTCACCTACCGGCGAGGGCGCGGACGCGTCTTCTACTTCTCACCGGGCGACCAGGAGTACCCCGTCTACCACCACCCGCAGATCCGGCGCGTGCTCGCGAACGCCGTGAGGTGGGCGCACCCGGGGGATGCCCCGCGGGTGCTGCCCACCGTCACCAACCCCGCGCGTACGCACGGGTGAGGCGGCTCAGCCGACGAGCGCAGTCCGGGATGCTCCGGCGCTGAGCCGCTCGGCGGCGAGTCCTTCTGCGGCCATCAGCGGGGTCACACCCCGGGTTTCGGCCTCGTCGAAGATGCGCCGCGTGGTGTCGCCGATCGCGGCGACGCGCGCCATGATCTGCGCGCGGTCGCCGAGTCCCTTGTCGGCGGCGTCGAGGTAGATCACTCCGCCGGCGTTGGCGACGAAGTCCGGGGCGTAGAGGATGCCGCGGGCCGCCAGGCGCTCTGCTCCGCTGCGGTCGGCGAGGGGGTTGTTCGCCGGGCCGCACACCGCGCGCGCGTCGAGCGCGTCGATGACCTCGTCGGTGAGGAGGCCGCCGATCCCGGCGGGAACGAACACGTCGGCGGTCACGAGGTGCTCGTCGCCGGGTGCGACCCAGGTCGCGCCGAGGTCGGCGGCGAGGTGGCGCTTGGCGGGGTTCACGTCGGTGACGTGCAGCACGGCGCCCTCGGCGGCCAGCCGGACGGCGAGGCGGCTTCCGACCTGTCCCAGCCCGGAGATGGTGATGTGGCGACCGGCCACGTCGCCCGAACCCGCGACACGCTCGAGGGTCGCACGCAACGCCTCGTACACGCCCACGCTCGTCGGACCGGCCGGCTCGCCCGAGCCCCCGGAGGCATCCGGCAGACCGACGACGGACGCGGTCCGTTCGCGGACGACGAGCATGTCTTCGGCCGTCGATCCGACGTCCTCTGCGGTGCGGTAGAGCCCGCCGAGTGACTCGACCGCGTCGCCGAGGTCGAGGAACGCCGCGCGGCGGCGCTCGGGGTCGAGGACCGTTCCCTCGGTCAGGCCGATGACGGCCTTGCCGCCGCCGGCGTCGAGTCCGGCCGCGGCGTTCTTCAGGGTCATCGCGGCCGACAGGCGAAGCACGTCGCCGAGAGCGGCGCTCCAGTGCGGATACGTCCAGACGCGGGCGCCGCCGAGAGCGGGGCCCAGCGCGGAGGAGTGCAGGGCGACGGCGAGGAACAGGCCGCTGCGTTCGCCGGTCCTCACCTCCACGCGTTCGTGGGTGAATTCGGGCAGGGGCAGGGCAGGAGTCATCGTCGATCCTCTTCCGGCGGGCTTCGTGGGCCTGGGGTTTCGGATGTCACGGGTGTGCGGCATCCGGAAACCATTGTGCCCGGGGACTCCACCGAACGGGAGGGGGGCGACGGCGGCTACGCTTCCGTCATGGCTGACGAATACCTGCACGGCCACCACTCCAGCGTCGTGAGCTCGCACGCCCGGCGTACGGCGGAGAACTCCGTCGCCTACCTTCTTCCCTCCCTCCGCGCCGGCATGTCGCTCCTGGATGTCGGGTGCGGACCGGGAACGATCACGGTGGATCTGGCCGAGAAGGTGGCTCCCGGGCGTGTGGTCGGCGTGGATTCCTCCGCGCTCGCGTTGCAGCTGGCGCGCACGGTCGCGCAGCAGCGTGGGGTCGGTGTGTCCTTCACGACCGGTGACGCCTACGCCCTGGCGGCCGGTCGCGGCGAATTCGATGTGGTCCACGCCCATCAGCTGCTGCACCACCTCGCGCGTCCGGTCGACGCCATCCGTGAGTTCGCGCGGGTGGGGGCGGGCGGGATCGTGGCGCTTCGCGAAGTGGACTACGGCGCGATCACGTGGTTCCCCGAGTCGCCGGTGCTGGCGGAGTGGTTGGACCTCTACCTCCGGCTCGGACGCGCGCTGGGCGGCGAGCCCTCCGCGGGGCGGCGACTCCTGTCGTGGGCGCGCGAGGCGGACCTGCGCGACATCGTTCCCAGCGCATCCCTCTGGCTCTACGCCACGCCCGAAGACCGCTCGTGGTTCGCGGACTCGTGGGCTCAGCGCGCGACGGAGTCGGACTTCGCCGAGCATGCCCTCGATCGCGGGCTCGCCGACCGCGACGCCCTGCAGCGGATCGCCGACGGCTGGCGTGAGTGGGCAGCGGCGCCGGACGGATGGCTCGTCATGCCGCACGGCGAGATCCTCGCGCGCGCGGCGGCCTGAAGGGTACGGCTGCGACGCGCGCCTAGGGTGGGACGCATGAGTGTGGACCTCCCCGCCCGCAGCCGTCTGGTCGCCGAGCGTCTGGCGGAGGAGGGGATCGCCGGGAAGATCGTCGTGCTGCCCGATGCGGCATCCACCGCTGCCCTGGCGGCCGCTGCCCTCGGGGTGGACGTGGGGGCGATCGCCAACAGCCTGGTGTTCATGAGCGACGGCGAGCCGTTGCTCGTGATGACCAGCGGGGCGCACCGTGTCGACACGGCGGCGCTTGCCGCGCGTCTCGGGCGCGGGCCTATCCGCCGGGCGAGCCCGGAGCAGGTGCGCGAAGCGACCGGGCAGCCCATCGGCGGCGTCGCGCCCACCGGGCACCCCGCCCCGCTGACGACGGTGGTGGATGAGGCGCTCGCGGCGTATCCGGAGCTGTGGGCGGCCGGCGGCACGCCGCACACCGTGTTCCCGCTGACCTTCGATGAGCTCGTCCGCCTCACCGGCGGCGTCGTGGGAAAGGTGGACTGACCTCAGACGCGGACGGGCGCCGCCGCTCAGGACCTCGTCGTGGAAGGCACGGGGAAACGGAGCGTCGCGGCCACGGGCGAGCCGTCGGTGAGCTCTTCCCGCGGTACGGCGAGCACCGATCCGCCCGTGCGCAGGACGTCCGCCGCGAGGTCGAGAAGGAGGAACATCCCCTCGCCCGCGTGCACGCGACCGAATTCATCCACGGTGCCCGAGCGCTCGGCATCCTGATCGAGGCGGAGCTCATCGATCGCGGCTGCCGCGGCGGCCGCCGCCACTTGCGACACGCGGGAGGTCGCCAGCTCCTGCGCGCGAAGCGTGCCGAACCGCTCCTTCCACGCGGAGACCTGGTGTGCGTGGCGCATGCTCAGCACCTCGCGCGCGCGGTCTTCGATCTCGGAGTCGGTGAGCGACTCGGGGTGCGCGGTGATCTCCTCGTCGAGCAAGAGCGCGAAGGTGTTCTGCGCGCGATAGGCCGGCCGGAACTCGTCGGTCGCGGCCAGGATCAAGGGGACGCCACGGCGGATGACCGCAGCCACCGCCTGGTCCACGGCGCGGCAGAACCGCTCCCGCTCGGGTCGGTCGCCGTCGGACCCCCGGGCGGGGTCCCGGTCCATCCGCCCGTCGTTGGAGGCATGCTCCAGCATCAGCTGGTGGTCATCGGGCAGGGTCAGCGGGTGCTCGATGAGCCCGGGCGCCGCTGTCACTTCCGTGAGACGCGCGAGTCCGCGGGAGAGCTGCAGGACGAACGCCGACGAGCTGTCCGAGCACGCGCGCAGCAGCATCCGTACGTCGAAACGATCACCGACGACGACCTCGTCGGTGACCTCGAACGGCAGCTGATACCACTCGGCGGTGTCGGGAGTGGCGAGGACGAGCATCGCTTGAGACTGCGAACCCCAGACGTCGTCGTCCTGGAGAAGGCCGCGCAGCCGTTCGACGGTGGCGGCGCGCTCGCCGCGGGGGAGGTCGAGCTCATCGAGGCGTCGCGCGGCCTCGTCGATCGCGTCGCGCAGGGCGATGCGGGCGCGCTCGTGGTCGGCGGGGACGGGGGAGGAGCCGACCACCAGGCTGACGCTGCCCGGGTGACGCGCCTCGATCAGAGCCAGCAGTTGGGGGTTGTCGGGGAGATCACGAGGGAACATGCCCCGACCCTAGGGCTGCCGGCGCCATCCGGCTAGACCTTGCGGCGGCCCCGCGGACCCCGGGGTTCCGCTCACGGGCGGGCGAGCGCCTCGAGACATGTCACGGCGGCGGCTGCCGACCACGCCTGCGGGCGGCACGCGGCCGGGTAGGGCGTGGGAACGGAGATGGCGGATGCCGGGTCACCCGAGTGCAGCTCGGGCACGCGGTATCCGAAGCCCTCGGCCGCGGCCAGCAGCTCCTGCACCACGGCGCGGGCGGCATCGTCGAGGCCGGCGCGCAGCATCCCGTGCACCGCGATGGCGGTGTCGTGGACCCACACGCTGCCTCCGTGGTACGACAGCGGCCAGAACCCCGCGGCCTGTGTCGACATCGTGCGGATGCCGTACCCGCTCGACATCGTCGGCCCGCGGAGGAGACCGGCGATGTGCGCCTCATCCGCCGGCTCCAGGATGCCGGTTCCCAGGAGGTGCCCGATGTTGCTGGTGAGGGTGTCGACGGCGTTCTTGTCGCGATCCAACGCGACGGCCGGGTAGCGTCCCTCGGGCGTGTCCACCCAGAAGGCCGCTCCGAATTGCGCCTTGAGCGCGGCGGCCCACGCGCGGAGCCCTTCGGCATCGTCGGTGTCGTCGCCGAACGCCTCGAGGAGCGCCGCCCCGCCCAGCGCCGCTTCGTACGCGTACCCCTGCACTTCGCAGAGCGCGATGGGACCGGCCGCGAGCGTGCCGTCCCGCCACTGGATCGAGTCGCCGGAGTCCTTCCAGCCCTGATTGGCCAGCCCCGTGCCGAGGCGATCGATGTAGTCGAGGAACCCGTCACCGTCGCTGTCGCCGTACTCGAGGATCCACCGCAGGGCACGGCGGAGGGCGGGGATCAGCTCGCGGACCTCCGCCTCCGGCATCCCGGCTCGCCACGCATCCGCGAGGAGGCACACCCACAACGGCGTCGAGTCGACACTGCCGTAGTAGCGCGGGGGGAGGACGATCCCTTCGCCGGGGAGTTCGATCGCGGACGAGCGCAGCTCGTGGAGGATCTTCCCCGGCTCCTGGGCGGTCGCCGGGTCGTCGTCGGTGCCCTGCAGGCGTGCCAGGACGCGGAGAGTGGATGCGGCGATGCCGCGGTCCAGCGGAAGCCCCAGCCGCGCGGCCCACAGCGAATCGCGGCCGAACAGGGTGAAGAACCAGGGGGCTCCGGCGGCGAAGAAGTCGTCGTCCGGCGCATCCGGCAGCGCCAGCCGGAGGGCGTCGAGGTCGCCGAGGGCGACCTCGAGCCACCGCGCCAGCCGCGGATCGGCCGACGCCGCCGAGGACCCCGCCGCCGACGCCGACGCCGCCGCGTCCCACCGCACCGGGGTGCGGGCCGCCTGCACGACGAGGGACTCGTCGTGCAGCTCCAGCGACCACTCCACCGCCGCCGAGCCGCGCGCGGGGACATCCATCGGCCACGTGATCACGAGTGCATCGCCCTCGGCGTCCACCCGCGCGCCCGGCGCCGCGAGCTCGAACGAGGCGGCGCCGGCTGACGCCACGACCCCCGCCTCGGTCATCCGGAACGACCGAGGCCGCGGAGCATCCCGACCCGACTTGACCTCGTGCAGCAGCGCGAAGTCGGGGACGACCCGCAAGGTCAGTGTCGTCGACACGGATTCCGGAAGGTGCGAGCGGACCGTCAGCGTCTCGGACACGCGACCGCCGTCGACACGGCGGTCGCGCTCCAGCCGCACCTTGGGGTCGGGCTCCGCGTCATCCAGGCCGCGGATCAGGCCACCGAAGACGATCCGCGACGGGCCGTCGGGAGCGGCCGAGATCCACTCGATCGCCGATCCGCCGCACGACAGCTCCAGCGCGCGCACGTGCCGGACGTCGCCGTGGTAGATCCCGTCGATCGCGGCGGCGCCGGCGTCGCCGCCGGCGCGCGACCACACCTGGGTGGGTGCGCGCAGGGCGATCACGGCATCGGAAAGCAGGGGCTGCAACGGCTGCGGCAGCCCCTCGGTGTCGCGGGTCATTCCTTGACGGCTCCTTCGCTGGCGTTCATGATGCGGCGCTGGAAGATGAAGAACATCACGGCGACGGGGATCGTCATGATGGCAGCGGCCGCGAGTTTGATCGGGTACTGGCTGCCCTGGCTGAGCTGACCGCTGGCCAGGGACGCGACGCCCTTGGTCAGGGTGGTGAGCTCGGGGGACTGGGTCGAGACGACGAAGTGGCTCAGCTCGTTCCACGACCCCTGGAACGAGAGGATCACGATGGTGATGAGCGCGGGGCGGGCCATCGGCAGCACCACCGACCAGAAGATCCGGAAGGTGCCGGCGCCGTCGATCCGGGCCTGCTCCTCGACGGACGCCGGGATCGATTCGAAGAAGTTCTTCATGATGAACACGCCCGCCGCATCCACCAGCAGGGGCAGGATCATGCCCGCGTACGAGTCGTACATCCCGAGTTGGTTGATCACGAGGAACTTCGGGATGAGGAGCACCACGGTGGGCACGGCCATGACGGCCACCAGCGCCGCGAAGATGATGCCGCGACCGCGGAAGCGGAGCCGGGCCAGCGCGTAGCCGGCGAGGGAGTTGAAGAACACCCGGCCGATGGTGACGAAGATCGTGACGATCGCCGAATTGGCGAACCATGTCGGGAAGTCCGACCGCAGGAACAGCTGCTCGTACGCCGCCCACGTGAACGTCGAGGGCACGAGCGAGATGGGATCCACCGCGGCATCCGCGTCGGTCTTGAAGGACGTGGCCACCTGCACCAGGAACGGATAGATGTAGATGAGGGCGAGGGCGGCCAGCGCGACGTAGAGGACGATCTGCCACACGACGGTCTTCCGTGGCAGGTGGCGCCGTCGCCGCGGGGGCCGGTCGGTGGCGCCGCCGGTGAGCTCTTGCCCGATGAGGACGTCGGTCTGGAGGCTGGTGGCTGCTGCCGTCATCGTGCCGTTCCCTTCGATGTGGGACGCACTTCGTACTGCCGCGCCCGGCGACGCGAGACCGGGCGGTCGCGGAGAACCCAGCGCTGCAGGATCGTGAACGCCACGATGATGACGAACAGGACGAACGCGATCGCGGCGCCCTGGCCCCACTCCTGGGAGATGAAGGCGGAGTCGTAGCTGAGATACGCGGGAGTCAGGGTGGTCTTGCCCGGCCCGCCCTGGGTGCCGGTGTAGATCTGATCGAACACCTGCCAGCAGCCGATCAGGCCCAGCGTCAGCACGGTGAAAAGCGTCGGCTTGAGCTGGGGGAGGGTGACACGCCAGAACCGCTGCCAGGCGTTGGCGCCGTCCATCATCGCGGCCTCATCCACGTCGCCGGAGATGTTCTGCAGCGCCGCGATGAACAGCAGCATGAACGTGCCGGAGGTGGTGAACACGGCCATGAGGATGAAGGCGGACATCGCGACCGAGGGCCCGGCCATCCAGTCCCACCACGACACCCCGAGGAAGGCGTTCTGCGTCAGTGCCGCGGGACCGGACTGCACCCCGAAGACGCCGAGGAAGTTGTGGACGACGCCCCGGGGCTCGTTGAACCAGTTCGGGCCGTTGATGCCGATCCACGACAGCGCCTGGTTGATGGCTCCGGAGGTGGAGAACAGGAACAGCCAGAGCACGGTGATCGCGACGGTGCTGGTGACCGAGGGGAAGTAGAACGCCGTGCGGAAGAACCCGCGCCCGCGCAGCACTGCGCGGTTGACGAGGACGGCGAGGAACAGAGAGAGGGCGGTCTGGCAGGGAACGACGAGGAGGACGTACCACGCGTTGTTGCGCAGCGCGATGCCGAAGTCACGTTCGGCGAGGCCGCCGCCCGTGGTGATCTCCGCGTAGTTGTCCCCGCCGACGAAGCTCACGCCCGGGGCGAAGGGGCTTCCGCGCCCGCTCCAGTCCGAGAAGCTCACCCACAGTGCCATCAGCACCGGGATGAGGAGGAAGACGCCGAGGATGACCAGCACGGGGAGCGTGAAGATCCATCCCGCGGCGGTCTCGCCGCGCCGGAGCCCCCGAGAGGAGGACCCGGCGCGGCGAACCGCGGTGGATGACGCGGTCATTACTCGACGATGGCCTCGAGGTTGGCCTGCACGGTGTCGAGGATCGCCTGCGGGTCACCCGTGGCGAGGGACTCGATCTGTGCGTTGAAGTCGGAGATGACGTCGGCGGCACCGGCCAGGTTCGGCGGGAACTGCGCGTACTCGGCCCCGGCGAGGAACGCCGACAGGTCGGGGTTGGCGCTGGTCCACGCATCCGCTGCGGACTGGATCGACGGCATCGGGCCGAACGCCTCCGAGAAGGCCAGCTGCTGCTCGGTGCCCGTCAGGTACTCCACGAGTTCGAGCGCAGCCTCCTGGTTGGCGCTGTCGGCAGCCATGCCCCAGCAGTTGGTGAACTGCAGCGTGCCCTGACCGGCGGGACCGGCGGGGAGCTCCGCGACCGCGTAGTTCACGTCCGGGTAGTCGTTGGTCAACGCTCCCGTGATCCAGTTGCCCTCGATCACCATTGCCGCGGCCCCCGTTCCGAAGGCCTCGCCGCCCCATCCGGCGCCGATGTCGCTGGCGAAGGCGAAGGAGCCGTCGGCGAGGTGGCTCTGCACGTAGGTCAACGCCTCGACGTTCTCCGGGCTGTTGGCGGTGGCTGCGCCGTCGGTGAGGAGACCGCCGCCGGCCTGCGCCATGAAGGCGCCGATCCGCTGGTACTCCGCGCCGAAGGCGAGACCCACCTGCCCGTCGGTGGTGAGGCGCTGCGCGACCGCGGCGAGGCTGTCCCAGTCGGTCGGGATGTCGGCGTCGGTCAGGCCGGCCTCAGCCCACAGGTCGGTGTTGATGACCAGCGCGAGGGTGGAGAAGTCCTTCGGTGCGCAGTAGAACTCGCCGTCGAGGGTGAAGTTCTCCACGAGCGACGGGTAGAAGTCATCCTTGTTCGCCAGCTCGTCGCCGTACGCCTGGATCGAGCCGTTGCTGGCGTACCCGGCGAGCGCCTCGGGGGCGAGGTAGAACAGGTCGGGCGGCGATCCTGCCGCGAAGCCCTGCGACAGCTGCTGGGGGAGGTCGTTGGCGACCTGGACCTCGGCTTCGATGCCGGCGTCCGCCGACCAGGCGGCGACCGCCTCTTCCACGGCGGTCGTCTCGGCCTCGCCGGATGAGCCGATGAGGATGCTGAGCGATCCGTCGGCGGATTCGTCCGATCCGCTGCCGGAGTCGTTGAAACCGGAGCCGCACGCCGCGAGCGTGAGCGAACCGGTCACGAGGAGCGCGCCTGCGCCGAGCATTGCCCGCGTGGTGTGCCGTGTCATGTGTCTCTCTCCTTCGATGAGGCATGTGGCGCGCTAATTTGAACGATCAAACTGCGCGTCTCCTCACCGTATGTAGTGCGGGCGGGAGCTGTCAAGGCGCCCGAGCGTGACGCCTAAGATGGCGCACGGGAAGCCGATCGGGCGGGAGATGCAATGGCCAAGGCGCCTACGGTGGACGATGTCGCGCGGGTCGCCGGCGTCTCCCGGCAGACCGTGTCGAACGTGCTGAACGCGCCGCACGTCGTGCGTGCTGCCACCCGGGAGCGGGTCGAGGCGGTGATCGCCGACCTCGGCTATCGCCCGCACGCCGCCGCGCGGCGTCTGCGGACCCGGCGGAGTTCGACCATCGGCATCCATCTCGACCCCTATGCTGGCGGCGTCTCCGGCGTCGTGCTCGACCGGTTCGTGCATGCGCTCACCGAACGCGCGAGCGACCGGGGTATGCGCGTGCTCGTGTACGCCGCCCGGACCCCCGAAGAGGAGATCGCCCGCCTGGCCGACCTGCTCGACGGCGGCGAAGTGGATGCGGTGGTCGTCACGGGGACGTTCCACGGTGATCCTCGCACCGGATGGCTGGCCGAGCGCGCGCTGCCGTTCGTCTCGTTCGGGCGTCCGTGGGGCGAGGACGATGTCGAGGCGCCCGCGCACCTGTGGGTGGACGTCGACGGGGCAGCCGGCACCGCCGCCGCGACGGGTCACCTGCTCGCGACGGCCGGGCGCCGGGTGGCCTTCCTCGGGTGGCCTGCCGGCTCGGGGACCGGTGACGACCGTGAGCGGGGATGGCGCTCGGCGGGTGGCGGCGGCCCCCGGTGGGTGGCGGAGGAAGGGGTCGCTGCGGGGCGGGCGGCCGTCGCCCGGGCGCTGGAGGCCGGGGCCGACGTGGATGGCATCGTGTGCGCGAGCGACTCCCTGGCGATCGGCGCGCATCTCGCCGCGGGGGCGGCCGATCGGGCGGACCTCCCGATCGTCGGGTTCGACAACACCCCCGCTGTGGAGGCGCTCGGGTTGTCGAGCGTCGAGCAGCTTCCGGAGGAGGTCGCCGCGGGCACCCTCGAGCTGTTGATGGGCGCGACCGGCAGCATCGTGGCGCCTCGGGCTGCAGCATCCGGGTCGGCGCACGTCCTGGTCACGCCGCGCCTCGTGGTGCGCTGAGCCCCGGCCTGTGGGCCGTTGGGCGTGGGGTGTGGAACGTGGGGCGTCGGCAGTGGCCGCGACGGGGTGGCGGCTACGGGGTCGTCAGCTGGACGTCGTCGGGGGCGACGGAACCCACGTCATCCCAGGTGCCCTGCTCCCAGGTGAAGACGGCGACGGCGCCGGTGGACATGCTCACGTCGTGTCCGGCGAGGCTGCTCACCAGGGCGCTCATCCCGGGGTCGTGTGCGACGACGATCACCTCGTCGACGCCGCTGTCGCGCGCGGCCTGCAGGATGGCGTCCGGCTCGGCGAGGTAGAGCTCGGGGATCGGGCGCAGCTCCGCGTCGAACGCCGCGGCGAAGTATTCCGCGGTGCTGCGGGCGCGCACCGCGGTCGACGTCAGGACGACTTCGGGCCGGACTCCGGTGCGGAGCACGCGGCGCGCGACCTCGGGGGCGTCGAGCTGACCGCGCGAGTTCAGCGGACGCTCGTGGTCGTCGAGGGAGGAGTCGGCCCAGTCGGACTTGGCATGCCGGGCGAGGGAGAGTTGGATCATGCGGTCACGTAGACCCATGCCGGGCGCCCGCTGGCGAGCGTCACCGAAGCGCGCCGATACAGCGACACCTCGTACTCGTCTGCCGCCTCGAGCTCATCCGCGGTCAACCAGACCACCATCCCCACCACCTTGTCGCGTGCGTCTCCGGTCTTCCGGAGTGCCGGGTGCGTCTCGGCGCCCGACACTTCGACGACTCTGACGTCTTCGATCTCGATGTAGTCGAGCGTGTACCCGGCCAGAACGTCCTCTTCACCCTCGAGCAGTCGCCCGAATGTGTCGCGCTGCACCCCGGGAAGCTGCAGCGTGCCATAGGTGAAGAGAGCTTGGTCGGCGGGTACCTCGGCCACGTTCTCAGGTTAGCGGTCAGCCCAGGGCGAGCGAGGCCACCGTGAAGATCGCCGCTCCGGCCAGTGCGCCGACGATCGTGCCGTTGAGGCGGATGTACTGCAGATCGCGGCCGACGAGAAGCTCGATCTTCTCGGTCGTCTCCGCCGGGTCCCAGCGCTCCACGGTGTCGGTGATGACCGAGGCGATGTCGTGGCGGTACCGCTCGACGACGAAGACCGCCGCATCCGTCACCCACCCGTCCACCCGCTGCTGCAGGGATGCGTCGGTCGTCAGCCGCTCGCCGATCTCCACGAGCGCCTGCACGGCACGCCGGCGCAGGCCGCTCTCGGGGTCCTCGAGCGCAGCGAGCAGTCCGGTCTTGGCGGTCTGCCACGCCTCCGCGGCGAGCGCGCGGACGCGGGGGCTGTCGAACAGTGTCGCCTTGGCGTCTTCGAGCTTGCCGATCGTCTCGGGGTCGTGCTGCAGGTTGTCGGCCAGGCGCCCGAGGTAGCGGTCGATGGCGGCGCGGGCGGGATGCTGGGGGTCATCGCGCACCGCGTCGACGAAGGCCAGCGCCTGCCGGTAGACGGTCTCGTCGACGATGCGCGAGGCGATGCCCGGCAGCCACGAGGGGAGGCGCCGGGAGACGAGGCCGGAGAACGCGTCCTGATTCCCCGCCAGCCACGACGCGAGGGTGTCGGCGGCCATATCCACCGCGCCGTTGTGCGCGCCCGAGTCGACGACCCGCTCCAGCCAGCCCCCGACCGAGGGTCCCCAGTCGGGGGCGATGAGGTGCTCTCGGGCGAGGTCTTCGATGACGTCGCGGACGTCGTCGTCGCTCAGCGCGTTGAGGACCGCCGTCGCGGCGGTGGCACCTTCGCGAGCGACGCGCTCCGCGTGCTCGGGTTGGGTGAGCCAGGCGCCCAGCCGTGTGGCCATCGGCGTGGATTCGAGCTTCCCGCGGACGACGGGCGCGGAGAGGAAGTTCGTCTCGACGAACTCCCCGAGACTGCGGCCGATCTCGTCCTTCCGGCGCGGGATGATCGCGGTGTGCGGGATCGGAATTCCGAGCGGGTGGCGGAAGAGCGCGGTGACGGCGAACCAGTCGGCGAGGGCGCCCACCATGCCACCTTCGGCCGCCGCCCGCACCCACTGCACCCACGGGTAGCGCTCCTGGAGCGGGAACGAGATCGCGAAGATGACCGCCATCAGGATGAGCGCACCGAGCGCGACGGCTTTCATCGTGCGCAGGGCACGGCGCCGTTCCTGGTCGGCGGGGCTCAGCAGGGCGGGAGGAGTCGGGGGCACCCGGTCATCCTCGCACGGGCGTATTGGGCGAACATCAGGGTTGCAGCGGCCCCAGCAACGCCGTAGCGGTGGCGGAGTGGGCCGACTCCGGGTCGGAGGGGTGGAACAGTCCCGCGAGCACGTCGCGATACAGCCGGGACAGCTCGCTGCGGGAGAAGTAGGACGAGCCGCCCGACACGAGGATCGCGTCATCCACGATGCGCTTCGCCGTGGTGACGGCGCGATGCTTGACCCCGGCCAGCAGCGCGAACCAGCGCGGCCCGTGGTCGGTGAGCGTGTCGACGTCGCGGGCGAGCGTCGCCAGCTGCGGGGGGAGCGCGTCGTAGGCGAGCCCCATGTCGGCCACACGCCAGCGGATGTCGGGGTCTTGCGCGTACGCCTTGCCGGTCTTCTTCGAGTGGCGCGTCGTCGCCGCATCCACTGCCAGGTCCAGTGCCCGGCGTGCCACCCCGGTGTAGACGGAGGCCAGGAGGATCTCGAACACGGCGAAGATCCCGAAGACGAGCGGGTCGGGTTGCGGGCCCGGATCCACGCGCCGCACGACCCGGTCGGCGGGGGCCACGGCGCCGTGCAGCTCGGTCGTGCGGCTCTGGGTGCCGCGCATCCCGAGCGTGTCCCAGTCGTCGCGCGTCACGATCGCGTCGGTACGGGGAAGGAAGGAGTAGACGATCTTCGGGCCGTCGGCCGAGGTCGTGTCGAGGCCGTGGACACCGAGGTGATCCCACACGGGGGCCAGCGACGTGAAGATCTTCGTGCCGGTGTAGCTGTACCCGCCGTCGCCGGTCGGTTGGGCCGCGGTGTCGCTGCCGAACAGCACGAGGTCGTTGCCGGCTTCGCTGATGCCGAACGCGAACACCTCGCCGGCGGCGGCTCCGGCCTGCACGAACGCGAGGTCGTCGATGCCGCGATCCTGCAGCACCTTCGCCACGCCCGTCCATACGAGGTGCATGTTCACCGCGAGTGCGGTCGCGGGGGCGGCCGTGGCCAGGCGCTGCTGGAGGAGCGAGGCTTCGGCGAGCCCCAGGCCGGCTCCGCCGCGGTCGGTGGGAACGAGGATGCTGAGGTACCCGGCGGCACGGAGTTCGTCGAGGTCGTCGGCGGGGAACGTGTTCTCCCGATCGTGGACCGCCGCGCGCTCGCGGATGCGCTCGAGGAGGTCGTCGGGAAGGTACTGCGCGGGATCGAACGCGGCGGTCATGCTCCCATTGTCGTCCGCATCCCGGTATCCCGGCCGGGTGCGTCGCTGCGGGCGGGTGCGGTGCTGCGGCCGGGCAGCCCCGGCCGCTCGGCCGGGGGGCTCAGACGAGGGCGGCGAACAACGCGGCGACGGTGTCTTCCGGCTTGTCGCGGTGCGGCGAATGCCCGGCGCCCCGCACGATCGACATCGACACCGCCGGGTTCTGCAGCACCTCCTCGGCGAGCGCGCCCGTGAAGATCGAGTACACCCCGGGGTCGGCACCGAGGATGTGCGTCGGAACCGAAAGTCGGGCGGCGGCGTCGCGCACATCCCATTCGGGGTTCTGCACGCTGGTCTGCTCGACGGCCCACGCGCTCGCCTGCTGGGCCGACAGAGCCTTCAGCTCGATGTCCTGGGGATGCCACGTCGGATGCGCCGCCCGAACGGCCGCGACGCTCGTGTCGGCGAACGCCTGCTCCTGGCTCGCGCGTACGATCTCACGGTCGCGCGCGGCGAGGTGGATCGCGGGGTCGACGAGGACGAGCCGTTCGGTCCACTCGGGATCGTCGGCGGCGGCGACGGTGGCCGCCGCCCCGCCGAGCGAGTGCGCGATGACGAGGTCCCACCCCGGGCCCTCCTCCGGGCGGACGCCGGCGAGGTCGGCCGCGTAGGCGTCGATCGTGTAGTCCAGCCCGCGCGGCGCGATGCCATGCCCGCGGAGGTCCACCGCATCCGCCCGCCACCCGGCCTCTGCCAGCGCGACCCCGTACCGCCACATCAGCGCGGCGTTGGAACCGAGGCCGTGGACGAGGAGGGCGCGGCGACCCGCGGCGGGCTCACCCCACGTGATGCGGGGCAGGATCACGGGGACAGGCATGCGTTCATGCTAATGACACCCGCCGACCCCGGGGCCCTGTGGCCCCCGCACAATAGAGGGATGATCTCGACGGAGGCGGCGCGGGCGTTGCGGGAGGCCGGACTCGTCTGGCACCCCCGATCGGGCGATCGCTTCCAGCTCGACGAGCCGGAGTTCGACGCCGACGTCTTCACTGTCAGCGAGATGACGATCGAGGCGCGGGCCTATCCCACCGGCGTGATCCTCGCCTTCAACGGGACGACCGAGTGGGCGCTGGATTCGGTCGCCCTCGAGGAGGCGCTGTGGCTGCCCTCCGAAGAGCAGCTCCGCGAGATGCTCCGCACCACCTTCCGGGGGCTCCGCCGGCTCACCGACACCTACGAGGTCGAGATCGTCGTCGCCGGCGAAAGCCGCACCTTCCAGCATCCCGAGCCCGCCGACGCGTACGCGCTCGCCGTCATGGCTCTGCTGGCCCGCATCGCGTGAGCGAGGTGCTCAGGTGATCGTGGGCACCGGCTCGGTGTCGGGGATGGGGCTCGCGTCGCGGTGCCGCAGGTCGGGGAAGCCGCGCACGCAGGCGACGGCCACGACGACGCCGACGAAGGCGAAGGCCGCTCCCGCGACGTAGGCGCCCTGGGGTCCCACGCCGTCGATGAGGAAGCCGGCCGCGGCTGAGCCGGCTGCCGCGCCGATGAGCTGCCCGGTGCCGATCCACCCGTAGGCCTCGGCCGTCTCGCTGAAGCGCACGCTGGCGGACGTGATCGCGAAGATCACCGCCAGGGCCGGGGCGACCCCGATGCCGGCGAGGAACAGCGTGCCGCCCAGCCACCACACATCCAGGGCGAAGATCGCCAGCACGAGGCCGACCGCCACGATCGCGAGACGGCGGGCCATCGCCCACCGTCCGAGGGGGATGGCCCCGAAGGACAGACCGCCCGCGAGGCTCCCGATGGAGAACACCGCCAGGACCAGGCCGGCGGCGGCGCCGCTGTGGCCGAAGGTGGCGACGACGCCGGCTTCCACCGCGGAGCACGCGGCGATGAGAAGGAACCCGCTGATAGTCGCCAGGAGCACCGGGGGCTTGGCGAGCACCTTGCCCAAGCTCCGGCGGCTGCGTGGGATGCGGACGCGCCCCACCTCGGGGGAGAGGATGAACCACGCGCCGCCGACGACGAGGATCACCACGATCAGCCAGAGCGCCTCCACGGTGCCGACCTGGGTCGCCACGAAGGTGATGACGACCGGCGCGACGATCCAGATGATCTCCTGCAACGACGCATCCAGGGAGAACAGCGGCGTGAGCTGACGCGAGGTCACGATCTTGGGGTAGATGGTGCGCACGGCCGACTGGACCGGGGGCGTGGACAGACCCGCCAGCATCCCCAGCGCCATGTAGCCCGGCACGGGCAGACGCAGGAGCGCGAGAAGAGCGATGGATGCGGCGCAGACGACGAGCGTGAGGGTCAGCACCCGCCGCATCCCCCATCGGCCCATCCAACGGCTGGTGATGGGACCCGCGATGGCCTGGCCGATCGAGGTCGCGGCGAGCACGAGTCCCGCGGCGCCGTAGGACCCGGTCATGTGCTCGATGTGGAGGAGGACGGCGAGGCTCGTCATCCCGTTCGGGAAACGGGCGGCCAGCTGCGCGGCGATGATCCGCGCGACGCCGCGCGTCCGCAGGAGCTCCCGATAACCAGCCACGACATCCCACGGTAGCGACTCCGTCCCCTCGACGGGCCAGCGCGGGGGCATCCCGCCGACGGGGGCCGACACGCCGTGATCGCACTTTCCACAGAAGTCCGCGTGTCGGAGGCCACCCGTAGCCTCGGGCCTGTGGACAGATGTCGCCACGGCCCGTGAAAGCGGCGGGATTCAGGGCTTTTCCAGGCTTCCCGAAAGGGCCCTGCCTGTGGATGAAACGGTGGACAACATGTGTTGTACCTGGGGAGAGCGGTGCAAAATCACATGAATGTAACTACTAGCCCTTGTGGTGACTTCCAATGTCGGCACCCATATGTAGTATTGAGCTCCCGGGACAGGAGCGTTCCGGGAAGTCGGGATCTTGAGGGGAAAACAGGTAATCATGGCTATCACGGTGTACACCAAGCCTTCGTGCGTGCAGTGCACGGCGACCTACCGCGCGCTGGACTCGAAGGGCATCGAATACGAGGTCCACGACCTCTCTCAGGACCCCGCGGCCCTCGAGCAGGTCAAGTCGCTCGGCTACCTTCAGGCGCCCGTCGTCATCACGGACGAGGACCACTGGTCCGGGTTCCGTCCCGACAAGATCGACGAGCTCGCCGCCCGCCTTTCCTGACCCTCGCGACGGACCTCGAGAATCGGAGCGAGCCATGACTGCGCAGTTGGCGGATTCCGCCACCTCGCATCGAGGCCTCGCCGACGCACCGCTCCTGGTCTACTTCTCGAGCGTGTCGGGCAACACCGCGCGTTTCATCGAGAAGCTCGGAGCCCGCGCGGTGCGCATCCCTCTCCACGCGAGCGACGCTCCGCTCACGGTCGACGAACCGTTCGTGCTCGTGACCCCCACCTACGGTGGGGGCTCCGGGCGCGGCGTCGAGAAGGGCGCCGTCCCCAAGCAGGTCATCCGGTTTCTGAACGACGCCGGCAACCGCAGCCTCATCCGCGGAGTCATCTCGGCGGGCAACACGAATTTCGGCGAGCACTTCGGCCTCGCCGGCGAAATCATCAGCCGCAAGTGCTCCGTGCCGCACTTGTACAAGCTCGAGCTGTTCGGCACCCCCGACGACGTCGCGCGCGTCAACGAAGGATTGGAACGATGGTGGAATCCACAGCACTAGAAGCGGCATTGACCGCGAACGACTTCAAGACGGATCTGCGGTTCGACGGCATGGACTACCACGCCCTCAACGCGATGCTCAACCTGTACGACGAGAACGGCAAGATCCAGTTCGACGCCGACAAGCGCGCCGCACGGGAGTACTTCCTGCAGCACGTCAACCAGAACACGGTGTTCTTCCACTCCCTGAAGGAGCGTTTGGACTACCTCGTGGAGAAGGAGTACTACGAGCCGGCCGTGCTCGAGAAGTACTCGTTCGAGTTCATCCAGCAGCTCAACGACTTCGCGTACGGGAAGAAGTTCCGCTTCGAGACGTTCCTCGGTGCGTTCAAGTACTACACGAGCTACACGCTGAAGACCTTCGACGGCAAGCGGTACCTGGAGCGCTTCGAAGACCGCGTCGTGATGACCGGTCTCGCCCTCGCCGACGGTGACGAGAAGCTCGCCACCGAGATCGTCGACGAGATCCTCTCCGGCCGCTTCCAGCCGGCGACCCCGACCTTCCTCAATGCGGGCAAGGCACAGCGCGGCGAGCTCGTCAGCTGCTTCCTGCTCCGTATCGAAGACAACATGGAGTCGATCTCGCGCGGCATCAACTCCTCGCTGCAGCTGTCCAAGCGCGGCGGCGGTGTCGCCCTGCTGCTCTCGAACATCCGCGAGGCGGGTGCGCCGATCAAGCAGATCGAGAACCAGTCCAGCGGCATCATCCCCGTCATGAAGCTCCTCGAAGACAGCTTCAGCTACGCCAACCAGCTCGGCGCACGCCAGGGCGCCGGCGCGGTGTACCTGTCGGCCCACCACCCCGACATCCTGCGCTTCCTCGACACCAAGCGTGAGAACGCCGACGAGAAGATCCGCATCAAGACGCTGTCGCTGGGTGTCGTGGTGCCCGACATCACGTTCGAGCTCGCCAAGAACGACGAGGACATGTACCTGTTCTCGCCGTACGACGTGGAGCGCGTGTACGGCGTGCCCTTCGGTGACATCTCCGTCACGGAGAAGTACCGCGAGATGGTGGATGACCCGCGCATCAAGAAGACGAAGATCAACGCGCGTGAGTTCTTCCAGACCCTCGCCGAGATCCAGTTCGAGTCGGGCTACCCGTACATCATGTTCGAGGACACGGTGAACAAGGCCAACCCGATCAAGGGCCGGATCAACATGTCGAACCTCTGCAGCGAGATCCTGCAGGTGAACAGCCCGACCACGTTCAACGAAGACCTGTCCTACAACCAGATCGGCAAGGACATCTCGTGCAACCTCGGTTCGCTCAACATCGCCCTGGCGATGGACGGGGGCAACCTCGCGCGGACGGTGGAGACCAGCATCCGGGCCCTCACCGCGGTGAGCGAGCAGAGCCACATCCGCTCGGTGCGCTCGATCGAGGAGGGCAACGACCGCACGCACGCGATCGGCCTCGGCCAGATGAACCTGCACGGTTACCTCGCCCGCGAGCACGTGTTCTACGGCTCGGAGGAAGGGGTGGACTTCACGAACATCTACTTCTACTCGGTGCTGTTCCACGCGCTGCGCGCATCGAACAAGCTCGCCATCGAGCGCGGGCAGGCCTTCGACGGCTTCTGGGACTCGACCTACGCGTCGGGGGAGTTCTTCGACAAGTACATCGAGCAGGTGTGGGCGCCGAAGACCCCGAAGGTCTCCGAAATGTTCGCCGGACACCACATCCCCACGCAGGATGACTGGCGCGAACTCAAGGCCTCGATCCAGCAGTTCGGTATCTACAACCAGAACCTGCAGGCGGTGCCCCCGACCGGCTCGATCTCCTACATCAACAACTCCACGAGCTCGATCCACCCCATCGCGGCGAAGGTCGAGATCCGCAAGGAGGGCAAGCTCGGGCGCGTCTACTACCCGGCGGCGTTCATGACGAACGACAACCTCGAGTACTACCAGGACGCGTACGAGATCGGCTACGAGAAGGTCATCGACACCTACGCCGCCGCCACTCAGCACGTCGACCAGGGCCTGTCGCTCACGCTGTTCTTCAAGGACACCGCGACCACGCGTGACATCAACAAGGCGCAGATCTACGCATGGCGGAAGGGCATCAAGACCATCTACTACATCCGCCTGCGCCAGATGGCGCTCGAGGGTACCGACATGAGCGAGTGCGTCAGCTGCACGCTGTAACGCTCTGACCAGGGATTTCGAGAGAAGAGACGATGAGCGAGAAGCTCCAACTCCTGGATTCTGTCCAGGCCATCAACTGGAACCGCATCCAGGACGATAAGGACGTCGAGGTGTGGAACCGCCTCGTGAACAACTTCTGGCTGCCGGAGAAGATCCCCCTCTCCAACGACATCCAGTCGTGGAACACGCTCACGCCCGACGAGCAGCTGCTGACGATGCGCGTGTTCACCGGCCTGACCCTGCTGGACACCGTGCAGGCCACGGTCGGAGCGGTCTCGCTGATTCCCGATGCGATCACCCCGCACGAGGAGGCTGTCTACACGAACATCGCGTTCATGGAGTCGGTGCACGCGAAGAGCTACTCCTCGATCTTCTCGACCCTGTGCTCGACGAAGGAGATCGACGAGGCCTTCCGCTGGTCGGTGGAGAACCCGAATCTGCAGAAGAAGGCGCAGATCGTCATGGAGTACTACCGTGGCGACTCGCCCCTGAAGCGCAAGGTCGCCTCGACGCTGCTCGAGTCGTTCCTGTTCTACTCGGGCTTCTACCTGCCGATGCACTGGTCCAGCCGCGCCAAGCTCACCAACACCGCCGACCTCATCCGCCTCATCATCCGCGACGAGGCCGTGCACGGGTACTACATCGGCTACAAGTTCCAGAAGGGGCTCGAGCGGGTCTCCGAGGCCGAGCGGGCCGACCTCAAGGACTACACGTTCTCGCTGATGTACGAGCTCTACGACAACGAGGTGCAGTACACGCAGGACCTCTACGACGGCGTCGGGCTGACCGAAGACGTCAAGAAGTTCCTGCACTACAACGCCAACAAGGCGCTGATGAACCTCGGCTACGAGGCGATGTTCCCGGCGAGCGTGACGAACGTCAACCCGGCGATCCTGTCGGCCCTGTCGCCGAACGCCGACGAGAACCACGACTTCTTCAGTGGGTCGGGTTCGTCGTACGTCATCGGCAAGGCCGAGGCCACCGAGGACGACGACTGGGACTTCTAAAGTTCCGCATCCGCAGCGTCGGATGATCGCACGAAGGTCGGAGGATTCCACGTGAATCCTCCGACCTTCGTCGTTTTCTCCGACCCCGGCGACCGGGATCGGGGCGTGACAGACTGCCGGCATGGATGCTGACGCCACGGTTCTCCGCAGCTGGACCGGCTGGATCCGCACCGCCGATCGCGACGCGTACGGCCGCTACCTGACCGAGACGGGGATGCGGGAGTATCGGGCCACGCCCGGAAACCGGGGCGCGTGGGCCGTGATGCGCGACCTCGGCGACGGGCGCACCGAAGTGCGAACGCTGTCGCTGTGGCGCTCCCGGGACGACATCGTGGCCTTCGCCGGCGCCGACATCTCCGTGGCGGTGTTCTACCCCGAGGATGATGCGTTCCTCGTCGACCGTGAGCCCACGGTGGAACACTTCGACGTCGTCGCCTGAGCTGTTGCGGCGAGCGGCGGATGCTGCGGCATCCGCCCTGCGCGCATGTCCGGGGTCCGCGGGAGCATGACGTCATGACCCGATACGCCATCGATGCCGCTGTCGCCCTCCGGATCGTGACGGACGCGCTCCCCGTCGCCTCCGGGCATCAGCTCGTGGGGCCGGCGGTGCTCCGTTCCCACGCTCTGTCTTCCCTGTATCGCGACGTGCGCGCCGGCCGCCGGGGCGAAGCCGAGGGGCGCCGGCTCCTCGAACAGATCGCAGGGTTGAAGATCCGGCTGCTCGGCGATCGGGTCTCGCGAGCCACCGCGTGGCGGATCGCCGCGCAACACGACTGGGAAGACACGGCACTCGCGGAGTACCTCGCCGTGGCGTCCCTGCAGGCGGATGCCCTCATCACCGACGACCCTGCGCTGGCGGCTGCGGCCGAGGGAATCGTACGGGTGGCCGAGATCGGCGAGCTGCTCGATCCCGGCGGCGCCGGCGGGTGATCGCGCGGGAGCTGACGGTGGCCGCCCCCAGCCCCTTCAGTTCTTCCGCGAGGCCGTCACCGTGAACTTGGGGTTGCGCGCGATCTGGCGCGTCGGGCCGACCACGCGCTCGAGGGTGGGGCGGTACTGCAGTGCCGAGTTCCACACCGTCCACAATTCGCCGCCCGAGCGCAGCACCCGTGCGGCGTCGGCGAACAGGGAGGAGGCGAGACCCTCGTCGACTGCAGCGCCGCGGTGGAACGGCGGATTCAGCGCGATGAACGACGCGCTGGCGTCCGGGAGGCGGGAGAGCGCGTCATCGCGCACCACTGTCATCCGGTCGGCGATCCCGTTCGCCTCGGCCGTGGCACGCGCCGATCGGACCGCGGCCTCGGAATCGTCGGACGCGTAAACCTGCAGGTCCGGATCGCGCACCGCCAGCGTCGCGGCGACGATGCCGTTGCCGCAGCCCAGGTCGATGGCCGGTTCGCCGGCCGGGAGCGCCGGGGAGGGCAGGTGGTCGAGCAACAGCCGCGTTCCGATGTCGAGGGAGGCGCCCGCGAAGACCCCGCCGAAGGCGCAGATCGTGACGCCGTCGTGTTCGCCCCGGCTCGGCACGGGATCATGCCCGTTCTTGGGTCCGCGGGCGATGAGTACGCGAGACTTCTGCCGGGCGTGCGTGACGTCGAGCGTCGTGAAATTCTCGCGCAGGACGTCGTTCATGGCGAGGCTCATGTGCTTGATCCGCCCGCCGGCGAACACCACGACGTCGGGCGCTGCGTGCGCGGCGATGAGCCCCGCGATGTCGCGGAGTTCGTCCAGTGAGCGCGGCAGACGCAGCAGCACGAGGCGTGCGTCGCGGACGAGATCCGCGTCCAGCGGCAGCGACCGGACACGATCCGCGAGGCCGGTCAGGCGGGCGTTCCCGCCGAGCGCGCGCTCGCCCGACAGGGCATCCTGGTGCACCCGGACAGCGGAGGCCCCGGACGGGCCTTCGGCTGCGGCGGAGAGCGCGAGCGCGCCGTACACGTCTCCGATCACGACGATCTCATCGCGGCCGAGGGGTTCGCGGGCGGCGGCGGACGCGTCCAGCAACAGGCGATCGGCCGCATCGTGAGCGAGCTCAGCGTCGCCGGGTTCGCGTTCGGATTCGGGGTCACGGCGCAGGGCGTCAAGGGAGAATTCCACTTCCCCACGGTACCCGCGAGCGCTGGACGTTCGTCGGTCCCCTCGGGGGCGGACGTGCGTCGGCCCCCTCCGGGGACGCCCATAGGCTGGTGAGAACCCACCCGACAAGGAGAACCTGTGTTCCGCGCGCCCCTGACGCTGTTCCGCACGCTGGCGATCGCGGAGGCGATCTCGTGGACCCTGCTTCTCGCGGGTCTGATCATGCGGGCGGTTGCCGGCTGGAGCATCGCCGTCACGATCGGTGGCGGCATCCACGGCTTCGTGTTCCTCGCCTACGGCGCGACCGCCATCCTCGTCGCCCTCAACCAGCGCTGGAGTGCCTGGCCGACTGTGGTCGCGATCGCCAGCGCCGTCATCCCGTACGCGACCGTGCCCACCGAGGTGTGGCTGCATCGCACGGGCCGGCTGACGGGGGAGTGGCGGCGGGAGGAGACCGCCGATCCGCGTGACCGGCGCCCGCTGGACCGGATGCTGCGGTTCTTCCTGCGTCGACCGTGGGTGCTCGCGCTTGTGCTTCTCGCCGGCGTGGCGGCGCTGTACGTCGTGCTGCTCGTCATCGGCCCGCCCGGCGGACCCCGCTGACCTCGCCCCCGGAGCATCCCGGGCCCCGAGACTGCATCACCGCCACGAGACGACCGCCGTCGTCAGCGGTCTCGTGGCGGAGAAGCGGTCTCGCGGTCCTGGGCGCGGCTACACCGCGGGGCGCGGCGGCGCGTCAGACGCGACGGCTGAAGTGGATGGGCAGCGCGAGGGCCGCCGACACGCACAGGATGCCCAGAATGAAGAAGAGAGCCTGGAATGGCACCAACGCGAAGGAGATGCCCACGAGGAAGACTCCACCGAGGAACAGGATTAGCGCGATAACGTACATGGAACCTCCCGAACCCAGGGTACCGTGCCCAGCGGCCCCGAATGTTCCATCCCCGCGGAGGCCCCGCACCTCACGCATCCCATGGCGGACAAGACAGGATGAAGACGTGACCACCGCCCAGCGACCGCGCCCCAGTGATCAGGTTCACGGGCGACACCACAGGAAGCCCCTGCGCGGCGACCGCCTCGCGGCCGCAATCATGCTCGGCAGCGTGGTCGTCGCGATGGTGTGGGCGAACCTGCCGGGCAACACCTACCACGACCTGTGGGAGCTGCCGCTCACGATCGGCGCCGGAGACGCGTCGGTGACGTTCACGTTGCACGCGTTCGTGAACGAGGGGCTCATGACCCTGTTCTTCTTCCTCGTGGGGCTGGAGGTCAAGAACGAGTTCACTGTCGGTGAGCTGACGGATCGGTCGCGCGCGATGGTGCCCATCGCGGCCGCCGTCGCCGGCTTGATCATCCCGGCGGTCATCTTCATCCTCCTCAACCTCAACAGCGGCGAAATGGACGCGTGGGGTGTCGTGATCTCGACCGACACCGCCTTCCTCGTGGGGGCACTCGCCATCATCGGGCCCAGATTCTCGGCACGGCTCCGCACCTTCCTCCTCACCCTCGCGGTGGTGGACGACATCGGTGCGCTGCTGGCAATCGGACTGTTCTACAACAACGGCCTCGATGTCTGGCCCTTCGTGATCTCCATCGCTCTCATCGGGCTCCTGGCCCTGGTGCGCTTCCTCCCCGCCCCTGTCCGGGGTCTGGCCTATGTGGTGCTCGGCGCGGCGCTATGGGTCGAGATCTACATGGCCGGAATCCACCCGACGCTCGCGGGCGTGGCCGTGGCGCTGCTCATCCCCGTCTTCCCGCCCCGCCGCGGCGACGTGGAGCGCGCCGCCGAGCAGGCGCAGGCATTCCGCGAATCGCCGAACCCCCGATACGCGGCGGCGGTCTCGCGCAGCCTGCGCGACTCCATCTCGATCAACGACCGCGTCCAGGCCGCATGGCGGCCCTACATCAACTACGGTGTGCTGCCCATCTTCGCCCTGGCCAACGCCGGGGTGCACATCACCGGGCAGACGCTCCAGGATGCGGTGACCTCGCCGCTCGCGTGGGGAATCCTCGCGGGTCTCGTGGTGGGCAAGTTCGTCGGCATCTTCGGTGCGGCATGGCTCGTGTGCGTCCTGGGAAAGGGGCAGCTCGCTCCCGGCCTCAGCTTCCACCGGGTCGCGGGCGGCGCAGCACTGTCGGGGATCGGGTTCACCATCTCCCTCTTCCTCGTTCCGATCGCCATCAGCGACCCCGAGAGCCAGGACATCGCGCGCGTCGCCGTGCTCACCGCATCCGTTCTGGCGTTCTTCCTCGGCTGGGCGATCCTGGCTCTCGGGGACCGGATGGTTCCGCCGCAAGCGATCGGGTTGAAGCTGGCCCGACCGGTCGACCCCACGCGGGACCACGTGTTCGGCACCATGGACGCGCCGTACGAGATCGTCGAATACGGCGACTTCGAGTGCCCCTTCTGCAGCCGGGCGACGGGGTCGGTCGACGCGGTGCGCGAGCACTTCGGCGCCGACGTGCGCTGGGTCTGGCGTCACCTTCCCCTGGATCACGTGCATCCGCACGCGCAGGAGGCCGCTCAGGCGGCCGAAGCCGCCGGACGCCAGGGCGAGTTCGGACGGATGGCGAACAAGCTCTTCACCCACCAGGATCACCTCGAGCGCGACGATCTCTTCCGCTACGCAGAGATGCTGGGTCTCGACCCCGACACCTTCGCGCGCGACTTCGCCTCCGGGAGGGTGCAGCGCCACATCCAGGATGACCGCTTGGACGCGGAGATCATGGACCTCCACTCCACGCCGACGTTCTTCGTCAACGGCTATCGGCACACGGGGCCGTACGACTCCGCCACGCTCATCAGCGCGCTGCAGAGCCGGGTTCCGGCGGCCCCGAAGGAGCGCTGAGGCGAAGGAGGTCCTGCGCGAGCAGGGTGGAGCCGGCCACCGCAGCGGGCATCACGACGATGGCGCCGAAGGGGATGAGGAAGCAGAGCTGCGTCGCGACCCCGAACCCGAGAGCGCGCGGGCGGGAGGCGCGAAGGAGCGCTCGCCGCTGACGCCGGTCGAGTCCGCGCGCGGCGAGGGCGCGCGAGGACAGTTCGTCGGCGAGGAGCCAGCCGGTGAGGGTGACGCCGAGAATCGCTCCCGCGATACTCCCCACCACGGGGACGAAGCCGACGATCCACGCGAGAATCGCCACGCCCAGGCCCCGCAGGAGGAGCCGACCCGCGTCGCCCACCGCACGCCAGAAGCCGTAAGCGGCGTCGGGAATCGCACCGGTCGTCTCCCGCTCCACCGCACGCCAGATTCGGTCGTAGAACGGCTCGCCGAGGGCCAGAGTCGCCGCGGTGATGGTCACGGCCGCGAGGAAGAACGCTCCGCCGAGGGTGGCCAGCGACACCGCGATCCGCAGCGCTCCCGCCCAGAACTCCGGCCACCCGTCGGCGAACGGGGTGAGGGCGGAGGCGATGTCGGGAAGGGCGAAGGCGAGAGCGACGAGCCCGCCCACCACGAGAACGACCACGATGACCGCCGGCACGAGCCCGAGCGCCATGACGGCGGGGATGCGGCGCCACAGTGCGAACCCCCGCCCCAGTGTCCCGACCCCTCTGGCGAATTCACGCATACCGCCAGTCTTCCAGCCCGCGTGCGAGCGCGGTGACAGGATGGGAGCCCGTCGGGGGAGGAGGCGCCGTGCGACTGCGGACCACATCGACACACCGCACGTATCGGTATGTGCGCCTGTCCCTGATCGGGGTGCTGGTGTTCCTCGGTGTAGGGATCGGGGCGCAGGTGGCGCTCGGCGGGCCACTGGGTTCGGTGAGCGCGGCCTACTACACCCCGGCACGCAACGTCTTCGTGGGTGCGCTGTGCGCGGTGTCGCTGGCGCTTCTGGCGCTGTCCGGACGCAGCGTCGAGCAGGCGTTGCTGGATCTCGCCGCCGTGCTGGCGCCCGTGATCGCCCTCGTGCCGACGCCTGTCACGCCGGCTGCGGTCCCCGGTTTCGACCCGGGCTGTCCCGACGCGACGCCCTGCGTGCCCGCTTCCGCGCTCGCGGATGTGGCGAACGGGATGCTGACGCTGTCGGTGATCGGAGCCCTCGCCGTCGTGACGGCCCTGGTCGTGGGTGCGGTCCAGCGGACGCTCACCGTCGGGGGAGCGGCGACGATCCTCGCCGCCGGCCTGCTCGTGCTGGGCGGAACGGCGTGGTGGACGCTGGCGCCGGAGTCCTTCGTGGCCGGGGCGCACTTCGCGGCGACCCTGGGGTTCTTCGCGCTCGTCGCCGCGGTGGCCGCGTTGGCGGCCCTCCGCCCCTGGGCACGGTCGGCGCAGCGGCGCAGCATCCTGCGTCTCGTGTATGCCGTCATCGCGGCGGGCATCACCGTCTCTCTGCTCTTCCTCGCCGCCGTCACCGCCCTCGACGCCTCGGGCGCCTCCGCGGTTGCCGCCGCCTCCTCCGGGCGGCCCCTCGTCTTCGCGGGCGAGGCTGTCGCACTGGTGCTCTTCGCGGTGTTCTGGCTGGTCCAGACGGTGGAGCTGTGGGACGACATCGACCCGAGCGTTTTCTCCACGAACCGGGAATAGCGTCGCACCGTCCGCGTTGAACTTGATAACAGAGCGCTCAAGTTAGAGCTTGATCGCTCACGACTCAAGTACTACAGGAGACGGGAATGCCCGAAGACTTCACCCCGAACACCGGCGACGGCGCGAGCTCGTTCGACGAGTTCCTCGCGCGGTACCTCGCCGGCGAACGTGCACGTGCGGAGCGGTCGATCGACCTCAGTCGCTTCCTGAGCGCACGCACGCAGACCCTGCTTCAGAACGCGGGGCGGTTCGCGCTCGAGCGCGGCCAGCGAGAGCTTGACGCGCTGCACCTGCTGCGCGTTCTCATCGATGACGAGCCGGCCCGGGAGGCCGTCGCCCGCATCGGTGCCGACCCCGCCGCGATCGCCCGCGCCACGGAGGAGCGGCTTCCCGCCGCATCCGCCCCGGCCGACGTGGACGGCGCCGTCGTCACCGCATCGGTGCAGCGCGCCCTGTTCCACGCTTTCCAGGTGGCCCGGTCATCCGGCTCCACCTACGTCGACCCCGAACACCTCTTCTTCGCGCTCGTCCTCGCGCAGGACGCTCCCGCCGGGCAGGTGCTCGCGCAGGCCGGTGTGACGGCTGAGGCCCTCACGCAGGGACTGCGGGAGACCGTGGGTGCCGGCGGGTCGCAAGAGGCACCGGCAGACGCCGCGAGCCAGAGCGAGACGCCGAACCTCGACAAGTTCGGCACCGACCTCACCGCCCGCGCGCGCGCCGGCGAGCTGGACCCCGTCATCGGGCGTGCAGACGAGATCGAGCAGACGATCGAGATCCTGAGCCGCCGTACGAAGAACAACCCTGTTCTCGTGGGAGAGGCCGGCGTCGGTAAGACCGCCATCGTGGAGGGGCTCGCTTCCGCCATCGTGGAGGAGCGCGTACCCGAGCAGCTGCGCGACAAGCGCGTCATCGCGCTGGATCTGCCGGCGATGCTCGCAGGCACCCGCTACCGTGGCGACTTCGAGGAGCGCCTCACCCAGACGCTGGAAGAGATCGCGGCCCGCAAGGGCGAGGTCATCGTCTTCATCGACGAGGTGCACACGGTCGTGGGCGCCGGTGGCGCCGGTGACGGTGGCATGGACGCCGGGAACATCCTCAAGCCGCGCCTGGCGCGGGGGGATCTCCACCTCGTGGGTGCGACCACTCTGAAGGAGTACCGCACGATCGAGAAGGACCCGGCGCTGGAGCGTCGCTTCCAGCCGGTGCGCGTGGGCGAGCCCTCGGTCGAGGACTCGGTCGAGATCCTGCGCGGCCTGCGCTCAGCGTACGAGGAGCACCACGGCGTCACCTACACCGACGACGCGCTGCGTGCCGCCGTCGAGCTGAGCGACCGTTACCTGACCGAGCGCGTGCTGCCCGACAAGGCGATCGACCTCATCGACCAGGCCGGTGCACGCCTCCGGCTTCGGCTCGGAGTGAAGGTGGACGTTTCCGGTCTGATGGAGCGCCTGGCGACTCTCGAGGCCGACAAGAACGCCGCCGTTTCCGGCGAGCACTACGAAGAGGCATCCCGCATCCGCGATGAGATCGTCAAGGTTCAGGAGAAGCTGGATGCGGCGACCTCCGCCGGTCGTTCGGCACGCTCCGGCGAGGCCGTCGTGGACGAGCCCGAGATCGCCGCGGTCATCAGCCGGGCCACCGGCATCCCGGTGAACCGGGTGACCGAGTCCGAGCGGGAGCGTCTGGCACAGCTGGAGGACGAACTGCACGGACGCGTGATCGGTCAGGACGACGCGGTGGCCGCGGTCGCCAAGGCCGTCCGCCGCAACCGCACCGGCATGGGCGATGCCCACCGGCCGGTGGGTTCGTTCCTCTTCCTCGGCCCCACGGGTGTCGGAAAGACGGAGCTGGCCAAGGCGCTTGCCGCGTCGCTGTTCGACGATGACTCCGCGGTCATCCGCTTCGACATGAGCGAATTCGGCGAGCGGCACACGGTCTCGCGGCTGGTCGGTGCCCCTCCGGGATACGTCGGCTACGACGAGGCCGGGCAGCTGACCGAGCGTGTGCGGCGCAACCCGTACTCGATCGTCCTGTTCGACGAGATCGAGAAGGCGCACCCCGACGTGTTCAACCTGCTCCTGCAGGTGCTCGACGACGGTCGCCTCACCGATGGTCAGGGACGCACGGTCGACTTCCGCAACACGGTGGTCGTCATGACGTCGAACATCGGCAGCGAGTTCCTCGCGTCGCGCTCCGGAGCGATCGGTTTCATCGCCGACGGCGGGGGAGCGACCGGGTTCGGGTCGGACAAGGACCTTCGCGACCGTGTCATGGGCAAGCTCCGCGAGGCCATGCGGCCGGAGTTCCTGAACCGCATCGACGAGATCGTCCTCTTCCGCAAGCTCGACCAGCCGCAGCTGCGGCAGATCGTGCGGCTGATGCTGGGCGCGACCGAGGCGCGGTTGACGAAGCGCGAGGTGACGCTCGAGGTCACCGAGGCGGCCGTGGATTGGCTCGCCGAGCACGGGTACGAGCCCGAGTACGGCGCTCGCCCGCTGCGGCGTCTGATCCAGCGCGAGCTGGATGACCGCATCGCCGACCTCTTCGTGACGGGCGCGCTCGTCGACGGAGGTGCGGTGGCGGTCGACGCCGTGAACGGCGACCTCGCCGTCCGGTCGGTGTCCGCCTTCGCTCAAGCCGCCTGACTCTGAAAACGCCGAATGCCCCCGAGGTCAGCCTCGGGGGCATTCGGCGTTTGATGGCAGGGTGGAACCATGACGGTCTCGTTGGGAGTGGCAGGCTCGCTCGGCCCCGACCTCATCGCTCGCCTCGCGCCGGCGGTGGAAGATGCCGGGTTCGCGAGGTTGTGGGTGAACGACACCCCCGGCGGCGACGCGATCGCCGCGCTGGCGGCCGCGGCCCGCACCACCACCCGCCTGACGCTCGCCACCGGGGTCATCCCTGTCGACCGGCGTCCCGCGGCCGAGATCGCCGATGATGTCGAGGCCGCCGGCATCCCGGTTGACCGCCTCGTCCTCGGCATCGGTTCGGGTGCCGCCCGCGCGGGGGCCGTGGGGCGTGTCGCCGACGCGATCGCCGTGCTGCGGAGCCGCCTCGACGCGCGCATCGTCGTCGGCGCACTGGGACCGCGGATGCGGCGACTCGGCGCCGAGCACGCCGACGGCATTCTCCTGAACTGGGTACCCCCGCAGCTGGCGGTCGCGCAAGCGCAGGAAGCAGCGGCGGTGTCACCCGACGCGCAGGTCGCCGTCTACGTCCGGACTGCGGTTACCGCGGGCGCGCGCCCGCGGTTGGACGCCGAGACCGCACGTTACGCATCCTTCCCGAACTACGCCGCGAACTTCGCACGGATGGGAGTGGACGCCGCCGCCGCGACCTTCCCCGATGAGGCCGCGCTCCGTCGGGGCCTCCCCACGTACGAGAAAGCCGGCGAAGTGGTCCTCCGCGCCGTGACTGACACCGAGGACCTCGAGGCGTACCTGTCTTTCGTCGCCGCGACGGCGCCGGCTCGCCTGCGCTGAACGCGTGCGACACTGTCGGCATGCTGCGCCTCGAATCCCTCCGGACATCGGCCCGATGGGCGCTCGCCGCGCTCCTTCTGGCGGCCGGCGCCTCCCACCTGACCTGGGGACGCCGCGGCTACCGGATCGTCGTGCCGGACTGGGCGCCGGGGATGCTGCGGATGGACAAGGATGCGATCGTCGTGGCCTCCGGCGCGGCCGAGCTGGTGCTCGGAGCGGCGGTCGTGGGCCTGCCGCGTGAGCGGATGCGCATCGGCGCGGTGATCGCGGCCTTCTTCGTTGCGGTTTTCCCGGGCAACGTGCATCAATGGCGCACCGGTCGGCCGGCCCCGGGCCTGCGCACGGACCGTGCCCGCCTCATCCGGCTCTTCCTCCAGCCCATCCTCGTGGCCTGGGCGCTGTGGGCCACGCGCCCGCCGTCGCGCTAGCGCTGCACCCCGCTTCGCGCGCCTCGGGGGACGCCCGGTGCCGCGCGTCGGGGGACGCGCGGTGCGCTTTGTGGTGTGCGGTTGGGGAGGGGATGTGCGGTGGGGAGGGGGGAATGTGGGGTTTGGGTCCTCCGGAGTGCACATCTCCTCCCGAGGTGCTCGTGGGGCGCGAGCGGATAGTGCTCGTCTCGAACGGGACGCCGCGCGCGGCGTTGTGGTGTGCGGTTGGGGAGGGGATGTGCGGTGGGGAGGGGGGAATGTGGGGGTTGGGCCCTCCGGAGTGCACATCTCCTCCCGAGGTGCCCGCCCGCCTTGCCCGGGGGTCGTTGTGGCGTGCGCCGGGGGAGGGGATGTGCAGTGGGGAGGGGGGAATGTGGGATTTGGGCCCTCCGGAGTGCACATCTCCTCCCGACGTGCCTCTGGGGCGCGGGCGGATGGTGCCCGCCCGCCTCGCCCCCGCGGCGCTGTGGCGTGCGCTGGGGGAGGGGATGTGCAGTGGGGAGGCGGGAATGTGGGGTTTGGGTCCTCCGGAGTGCACATCTCCTCCCGAGGTGCCCGCCTGCCCCGCCCGCGTGGCGTTGGGGTGTGCGCTGGGGGAGGGGATGTGCAGTGGGGAGGGGGGAATGTGGGGTTTGGGGGCCCTCCGGAGTGCACATCTCCTCCCGACGTGCCTCTGGGGCGCGGGCGGATGGTGCCCGCCTGCCCCGCCCGCGCGGCGTTGTGGTGTGCGGTTGCGGAGGGGATGTGCAGTGGGGAGGGGGGGAATGTGGGGTTTTGGTCCTCCGGAGTGCTTATCTCCTCCCGAGGTGCCCGCCTGCCCCGCCCGCGTGGCGTTGGGGTGTGCACTGGGGGAGGGGATGTGCAGTGGGGAGGGGGGAATGTGGGGTTTGGGTCCTCCGGAGTGCACATCTCCTCCCGAGGTGCCCGTGGGGGCGGGCGGAGGGTGCCCGCCCCCACGCCCGCGGCGCCGCCAGCACACCCCCGCCCCCGCCCCGCCCCCGGCCGCCGCGCCACGCCCCACCCCGCCTCACCCGCGCCCACCCCGCCCCCGCACGCCGCACCTCCGCCGCACCGCAGGACACCTCCTATCCGGCGGGCAGGGCGTCCGCCACCCCGGCGCGGGGTGTCGGGGGTGGGTGCGAGAATTCCGGGATGCTCCTCGCCGAGGTCGTCGCCACCGCATCCGCCGTCGCGGCGACGCGGTCGCGGCTGGCGAAGGTCGACGCGCTCGCCGGGCTGCTCGCCCGGCTGGAACCCGACGAGATCCTCGCGACCGTGGGTTTCCTCACCGCGTCGCCGCGGCAGGGACGCCTCGGCGTGGGATGGCGTTCGATGACCGACCTCTCGGTCGCGCATCCGGACTCGCCTTCGCTCGCGATCGCCGACGTCGACGCCGCGTTCGAGGAACTGGCTCGTACCGCGGGCGCCGGTTCCGGTGCGCGCCGCACGCGCGTCCTGGCGGCGCTGGCGGAACGGGCGACGACCGAGGAGTGGGACTTCATCGTTCGGGTCATGCTCGGGGAGCTGCGCACAGGCGCGCTGGAGGGCGTGCTGCTGGATGCGATCGCCCGCGCGGCCGAGCGCGATCCTGCCGTCGTGCGCCGAGCGGCGATGCTCTCGGGCGATCTCGGGGAGACGGCTCGCGTGGCGCTGACCGAACCGCCGGCGGCGCTCGCGGATGTCGGACTCGTCGTGGGCCGCCCTGTGCTCCCGATGCTGGCCAGCACGGCGGCGACGGTCGCCGATGCGGTCTCGGCGACCGGTATGTCGTCTGTGGAATACAAGCTCGACGGTGCCCGGATCCAGGTGCACCGCCGCGGCGACGAGGTGCGCGTCTTCACACGCAGTCTCGCCGACGTCACCGCTCGCGTGCCCGAGATCGTCGAGGTGGTCCGGGCGCTGCCGGCCACCGACCTCATCCTCGACGGCGAGACGCTTTCCCTCGATGAGTCCGGCGCCCCTCGTGCGTTCCAAGACACGATGGCACGCTTCGGCGCCGAGGCTGCCCGGGAGGTCGCGCTTCGCCCCTGGTTCTTCGACATCCTGCACGCCGACGGACGCGACCTCCTCGACGAGCCGTTGTCCACCCGCCAGAGCGAGCTGGAGCGGATCGCAGGTCCCTGGCGCGTCCCCGTCCTCACGACGGACGACCCCGCGGCGGGGGAGGCCTTTTCGGCAGCGGCGCTGGACGCGGGCCATGAGGGCGTGATGGTCAAGGATGTCGCCGCGCCCTACGTCGCCGGCCGCCGCGGCGCCGCGTGGATCAAGATCAAGCCGGTGCACACCTTCGACCTCGTCGTCCTCGCCGTCGAGGAGGGGTCAGGACGCCGAGCGCAGTGGCTGTCGAACCTGCACCTCGGCGCGTATGACGCCGAGGGGGAATTCGGTGAGCCCGGCGACTTCGTCATGGTCGGCAAGACCTTCAAGGGGCTCACCGACGAGCTGCTGCGCTGGCAGACCGCTTACTTCCCGACGATCCAGACACGTCGCACCGCGCGGACCGTGTACGTGGAGCCGGTGGCCGTCGTCGAGATCGCGATCGACGGGGTGCAGCGCTCCACCCGCTATCCCGGCGGGGTGGCATTGCGCTTCGCTCGCGTGAAGGCGTACCGGCCCGACAAACGCCCGGCCGACGCCGACAGCATCCAGCGACTGCGCGGGATGCTGCGGGGCTGACGTCCGGGTCCGCCCGTGTCAGGATGACGACATGACCCGCGCCCAGGGACCCGCCTTCGAGATCGAATACCGCAGCGTCGGCCCGGCGGAGGCGCCCCGCACCGTCCTGGTGCTGCGTAGCGGCCCGATCGCCCTGACGGATCCGGAACCCGGCATCACGAGGCGGCACGGGGTGAGGCTGCTCCTGGTGGAGGTCGGGGCTGCGGAGCTGGACAACCCGCCGACCTTCGGCGGGGAGACACCGGCCGAATCGGCCGCCGCGGAGGTGTTCACGCTCCTCCGCGAGGAAGTGCCCCGCGGCATCGTGGGGTTGGTGGGGGAGCGCGCGGCCGCCCTGTTCACCGTCGCGCTCGCGGCCGGCCTCGGCGCGCGGGTCGACCGGCTCGCCCTCGTGGCCGCGCCTCCGCCCGACAGTCCCCTCGCGGCAGATCTCACGGCCGCCACCCTCGCCCGTGTGCCCGCAGCCACGGCCATTTTCAACGGGTCACGGGATGCGACGGCCCCGCCGGATGCAGCCGAGTGGTACGCCGCCCACCTCGCGAGCGCACGCGCCGACATCATCCCCCCGAGCCCCGCGCGAGCCGGCGACGCGCGGCTGGCACTCGCCGACGTCTGGGACCGGGTCCTCACGCACGTCGACGCGCAGATTCCGAGCCCCTGACATGCGCATCGTCGTCCTCACCGGGGCGGGAATCTCCGCTGAGAGCGGCCTCGCCACTTTCCGTGATGCGGGAGGCCTGTGGGAGGGGCATGACATCGCCGACGTCGCCACCCCGGAAGGATTCGCCCGCGATCCCGACACGGTGCTCGCCTTTTACGACCTCCGACGCCGGATCGCCGGATCCGTCGCCCCCAACGCGGCCCACCTCGCGCTCGCGCGTCTGGAGCAGGCGCTCGGCGACGATCTCCTGGTCGTGACGCAGAACGTCGACGATCTTCATGAGCGGGCCGGCACGTCGCGCTTGATTCATATGCACGGAGAGCTGCAGAAGGCGCTCTGCTCCCGCTGCGGCGCGCGCACCCCGGAGATGGGCGACCTGCTCGGTCGGCCCGAGTGCCCGCACTGCGGGGCCCGCACGCTCCGCCCCGACGTGGTGTGGTTCGGGGAGATGCCGTACGGATTGGACGCCATCGAGCGTGCGGTCAGCGAGTGTGACCTCTTCGTCTCGGTCGGTACCTCCGGTGAGGTCTACCCCGCCGCCGGTTACGCGGCGCTGGCGGCTGCGTGCGGCGGGCGCACCATGGAGCTGAACCTCGTGCCGAGCAACCCGCTGGTGCCGTTCGACGAGGTGCGCACCGGCCCGGCGACGGTTGTCGTGCCCGCGTGGGTCGAGGAAGTCCTCGCCCGCGCCTGACGTCGCCGGGCCGACGCTCAGCTTCGGAGGAAGGACCCTCCCGCCCGTACTCGAGACACGGCGTCCACCGTGGCGGCGAGGATCAGGACGCCGCCGGTGACGAGCAGGTTGATGCCCGCGGGGAGGTTGAGAAGCCCGAGGCCGTTGGTGATGCATGCGATCACGAGCGCGCCGATGGCGGCGTGGATGAGGCGTCCGCGGCCTCCGAACAGGCTCACGCCGCCGACCACCGCCGCCGCGACACCGCTGAGGACGATGTCGCGCCCGACCGTCGCATCCACCGACCCCACCCGGGAAACGCTGAACAGGGCCGAGACGACCGCGAGCGTGGAACAGATGACGAACGCCCACCACTTCACCCAGCGCACCTTCACCCCCGAGCGGCGAGCCGCCTCGGCGTTGCCGCCGATCGCGTAGATGTAGCGGCCGAACCGCGTGCGGTCCAGCACGAAGGTTCCGATCCACAGGATCACCAGCGTGACCGGCACGATGATCGGCACGCCCTGCACCGCGACGACGGACTGGCCGCGGTCCTGGTTCAGGATGAAGACGAAGACCCCACCGATCACGGCGATGACCGCCAGCTTGATCCACACGAGCGAGAGCGCCCGGTTGGGGACCCCCGCCTTCGTGCGACGCGCTCGATCGAAGAACGACGTCCCGCCCGAGACCGCGAGCATGACGACCAGCATCCCCCACCCGGCCCAGACGGGAAGGTTTCCGTTCTGCAGGGCCACGAGTTCGGGCACCTGCAGGCGGTACAGTCCGCCGTCCCCGATGATCAGGAGGGCGAGCCCCTGATAGCCGAGGAACAAGCCCAGCGTCACGACGAACGAGGGGATGCCGACCCGGGCGACGAAGAACCCGATCAGAGCTCCGGTGGCCAACCCCACGGCGAACCCGACGAGGAGCGCGAGAATCCAATTCACCTGGAACTGTGCGTTGAGCACGACGAAGAGGGCCATCGCCACACCGCCGGTCACGCCCGCCGACAGGTCGATCTCGCCCAGAAGCAGCACGAAGACCAGGGCGATGCCGAGCATCACCAGCGTCGCGGCCTGATTCAGCAGGTTGGCGAAGTTCCGCTCGGTGAGGAAGAACGGGCTGAGCGTGGAAAACAGCAGAGCCAGGACGACGAGCCCGCCGATGGCGGGAAGGGCGCCCATGTCTCCGGAGCGGATCCGCTGCCACCAGGCGGCGATCTGGTCGCGGAGTCCTCCTTCGACACCGCTTCCGATGAGGTCGCCGGCGACCGGGTCGGGTGAGGCGTTGGTGACGGTGCTCATGCCAGGTCTCCCGGAGTGATGATCGTGTCGGTGGAGAGGAGGGACACGCCGGGCGGTGTCTTGGTGCCGGTGATGTAGCCGACGATGTCGTCGCGAGTGGCATCCTTCGCCGACACCTGCGCGACCAGCTGGCCGAGGTACAGCACGGCGATGTCGTCGGCGACCGCGAAGACGTCGGCGAGGTTGTGGCTGATCAGGATGACAGCCACCCCCTGCTGGGCGAGACGCTGAACGAGGTTCAGCACCTGTTCGGTCTGTGCGACACCCAGCGCGGCGGTCGGCTCGTCGAGGATGACCACGCGGGCCTTCTTCAGCACGGCGCGGGCGATCGCCACCGTCTGACGCTGACCCCCGGAGAGCGAGGCCACCTTCTGACGGACGGACTTGACGGTCCGCACGGACAGTGACCGCAGCGTGTCGGATGCTTCCCGCTCCATCCGCCCCTCGTCCAGGGTCCCCGCCGTGAGTTCCTCCCGGCCGAGGAACATGTTCTGCACGATGTCGAGGTTGTCGCAGAGCGCCAGGTCTTGATAGACGACCTCGATACCGAAGCCGGCCGCATCCCGCGGCGTGTGCAGGTCGCGGTGGGTACCGTCGATCCGGACCTCGCCCTCGTCGTAGGGTTGCACGCCCGCGAGGCCCTTGATGAGGGTCGACTTGCCGGCGCCGTTGTCGCCCACGAGGGCCGTCACGGTACCGGGGTGCACTTTCAGGTCGACGCCCTTGAGGACGTTGACGGGGCCGAAGGATTTCTTCACGCCCGAGAGTTCGATGATCGGCTGTGTCATTCCCGCTTCCTTGTCTTCCATCGGACAGAGCGGGGGCGCCGCGCCCGAGGACGCGGCGCCCCACGGAGGAGCGTTACTGCACTCCGAACTCGGTGCACTTGGCGGCGACGTCGCCCGTGCAGATCTCGGCGGCATCCGCGTCGCCGGCTTCGACGACGTTGATGACCTCTTCCGGGCCCACCAGCTGCGGCGTGACGGCGATGTACGGTGTGCCGTCTTCCAGTTCCTGGTCGGCGGTGGGCGTTTCCCCGTTCAGCAGGGCGACGGCCACCTCCACTGCCGCGTCGGCCTCCTCCTTCACCGGCTTGTAGACGGTCGCCGTCTGCCAGCCGAGCAGGATGTTCTGCAGCCCCGCCACGTTGGCGTCCTGGCCGGACACGGCCACGCCGGCGAGGTTGTTGTTCTGCAGAACCTTGATGACGCCGGCCGCGTTGGTGTCGTTGGCCACCCAGACTCCGTCGACGGCCCCTCCGAGGGAGGTGAGCGCCTGCTCGAAGTTGGTCTGCGACTTGGTCTGGTCCCAGATCCCCGGGGGCTCGGCGGCCGGAGTGATCCCCGCGGCCTCCATCACCTCGACGGCGCCCTCCTTGAACATGGCCGCGTTGCCGTCGGTGGGGTCGCCCCCCATGTAGACGACGACCGCGGTGGCCGGGTCCTTGCCGGCCGTCGCGAGCCCGTCGAGCACCGTCTGGCCTTCCAGGCGACCCACTTCGACGTTGTCGAAGGACACGTAGTAGTCGGCGCCCTCGAAAGGCCGGTCGTATGCGATGACGGGAATACCCTCGGCGGTGGCCTTGGCAGCGACGGCCTCCGCGGCACCCTGGTAGTCGACCAGAAGCATCACGCCGCAGCCCTGCGTGAGCTGCTGGTCGGCGATGGTCGAGTACTTGTTGGTGTCGCCCTGGGCGTTCTGGATGTCCACGTCGAACCCGGCCTCTTCGAGGCCCTCCTGCAGGTACTTGCGGTCGAAGTTCTCCCAGCGGGGCGATGAGGCGGCATCGGGGAGGATGACGCACGCCCGGTCGGCGGCTTCCCCTCCGCCCTCGGTCGACGATCCGCCCCCAGATCCCCCGGAACATCCTGCGAGCAGCACCGCCGCAGCGCCTGAGAGCGCTACCACGGCGGACAATGAGCTTCGCTTCATTTCTCACCCTCCATTGGTGTGAGGTGTTTCCTGGTGTGCCCCCGCCTCCATGGACGTGGCCCTGAAATGATGCACTGCCCCCCGCGGCTAGCGCATCGATCGGGAGGTCACGTTTCGGTAAACACTGCGAAAGTTTCGTCCGGGGGAGGGTGGATTCAGCCGCGTGCAGGTGCTAGGCGAACGAGCACCACGTTGCCGGACTCGTCCGTCTCGGCGACCTCGGTGTACGCCTTGACGAAGTCGGAGAAGCTCTTCTGACCGTACGTTTTCTCGCTGAACGCCGGGTCGAGGCGCTTGATGAGGCTCTTCACCGTCGACGCGTGCTGCCACTCGTTCTCCTCGCGTTCCCCGCCCAGCCGCAGGGCACGCTCGAGCAGGTCCGCGCCAGGATCGGTGGTGCGCTTGCGGGTCCGCGACCGCGAGGGCGATGGGTCCTTCTTCTCCGGGGTGGGCAGTGCGATGCCGGGGAGAGAGTCGTACGCGTCGAACTGGTCGCACGCCGCTGCCAGAGACTTCGCGGTGGAGCCGGCCACCCCCACCCCGACGACGAAGCGACCGAGTCGTCTGCACCGCTGGGCGAGGGGAACATAGTCCGAGTCCCCGCCCACGATCACCACGTGGCTCAGGTCGGGGAGGCGGAACATGTCTTCCACAGCATCCACTGCCAGGCGGATGTCCGCCCCGTTCTTGGCGTAGGCGGCGGCCGGGAAAAGCTGCACGAGGTCGACCGCGCGCGCCACCAGTTGCGTGCGGTATTCGGCGTTGACGGGGGAGGACCAGTCGGCGTAGGCGCGGGTGAGGACCAGCGTGCCGAACGAGGCCGCGTAGTCGATGATGGCGCCGACGTCGATCGTGGCCTGGGCGAGCCGCTCGACGATCTCGGGTTCGGCCGGCTTCTCTGCGATCTTGCTGCGGTCGCGGGCATACGCGTTGCGGCCGTGCACCCGGTCGTACCAGGACATCACGATGTTGTCGAAGTCGAGGTAGACGGCGACGCGGGCGTTCTGCGAATCGGGCATGGCACCAGTCTGCCGGGTACGCCCTCGCCCGGGTACCGCAGACCCACCTTGCGGCACTTGTCCGGCGTGCGCAGCCGCGGAGTCGGCTGAGCTTCGAGCGCAACGGGCCCCTAGGCTCATCGCGTGAACCCGATCGACCGCTTCCGAGAGCTGCTGCGCATCCCTACCGTCTCCCGCTCCGACACGTCGCAGATCGACCCCGCCGGGTTCGAGGAGTTCCGCGCTGCACTGGAGCGGCTCTACCCGCTCGTGCATGAGCGGCTCCAGCGGGAGGTCGTGGGCGACGGGGCACTGCTGTACCGATGGGAGGGTGAGACCTCCGCCGAGCCGCTGGTGCTGATGGCGCACCAGGACGTCGTTCCGGTCGTGGACGCCGAGTGGCAGCATCCGCCCTTCGCCGCGGAGATCGTCGGGGAAGGGCCCGTCGCCGAGATCCACGCGCGCGGCGCGATCGACGACAAGGGCGCGCTGGTGGCGATCCTCGAGGCGGTGGAAGCTCTGCTCGCCGAGAAGGCCACGCCGCCCCGGGACGTGTATCTCGCGTTCGGCCACGACGAGGAGACGCACGGCACCGGCGCGCAGGCGCTGGCTGCCGCTCTCCGCGAGCGCGGCGTGCAGCCGGGGCTGGTACTGGATGAAGGCGGAGCGATTGTGGAGGACGTCCTGCCGGGCCTGTCGGCTCCCGCCGCGATGATCGGCGTCGCGGAACGCGGAATCGCCACCTTCGTGCTGACCGCCCGCGAAGCCGGCGGTCACGCCTCCACTCCGCCGCGGATGCCGGCGACCGCCCGGCTCGCCCGGGCCATCGACCGCATCCGCCGCCGCCCCTTCCCCGTCCGCCTCGCCGCTCCCGTGCGGGCGATGCTCGCCACCGCCGCCGCGCATGTTCCGCAGCCGCTGCGCGCGGTGTACGCGGGGGCGGGGGCCCTCGCGCCGGTGCTCACCCGCGCGTTGTCAGCGCTCGGACCCGAGACCAATGCGCTCGTGCGGACGACCGCCGTCGTCACCGAACTGGCCGGCGCGGACGGACGCAATGTGCTGGCCACGTCTGCGCGGGCGTGGGTCAACGTCCGCCTGCTGACCGGCGACACCCTGGCGGGGGCGACAGCGCACCTCCGCCGCGCGATCGCCGATCCGCTCGTGGAGATCTCCCTCGAGGAGGGCTCCGAGCCCTCGCCGGTGTCGCCCTGGCGCGGGCCGGAGTGGCGACGGTTGGCTGCGACGGTGCAGGGGACGCTCGGCGCCGATGCGGTGACGCTGCCCTACGTGCAGCTCGGCGCCAGTGACAGCCGCTGGTTCACCACGATCAGCGAAAGCGTCTACCGCTTCGCGCCCTTCCGCCTCTCCCGCGCCCAGCGCGATGCGCTGCACGCGCACGACGAGCGCATCGGCGTGGAGGTGTGGCTGCGCGGTATCGCGTTCTACCGCGAGCTCATTCTCGCCCGCTGACCGGTCGCCGCGGGGGGTCGTCGGAGACCCCGAGGAGGAACGCGGCGATGCCGGATGCGGTGCCCTCCAGCACCGGCCCGTGTCCGAAGGACCAGTCCGCATCCGTTGCCCGGACGGTGAACCCCCGGACGACGGCGCGACGATCCGCGGGAGCGGAGCCCGAGGCGTATAGGGCGGCGGCCCCGGCGAGGAACGGGTCGAGGCCCGCGTCCACGCCGTTCTCGCGGGCGAGCACGAGGAGTGCGCGCACGGTCGCCGCGAGGGTGCGGATGCTGCGCCGCCGGCCGGAGCGGACGGCGACGGCGACGCTGCGCAGGGCCGCAACCGGGTCCTCGGTCAGCGGCGAGCCCGCCTCGCCGCGGAGGCCCGCGTCGGCGAGGAAGAGCTCCATGCGCTCCGCCGCGGTCGCCGGAGCCGCGCCGATGAGATCGGCTGCACGGTCCACCACGTCGGCAACGGCGGCTCGCCGGTCGCTCGAGACGGCCGCTTCATCAGCGGTCTCCCGCTGACTGAGGGGTAGGAATCGCGCGAACCGGGACACGCGCACAGTGTAGGCATGTGACACTCATGTGACAGAATCCGACGTGCGCTTCACCATCGTGTGACAGTCACATGCGGGCGGTATCGTTCGCGCACACGACAGTGCCGGAGGAGAAGGATGAGCGAGGACGCGAGCGGGCGACGCCCCAGCATCCGCGACGTCGCGCGGTTGGCAGATGTCTCGCATCAGACGGTCTCGCGGGTGCTCAACAACCACCCCAGCATCCGCCCGGAGACGCGCGCCCGAGTGCTGGACATCATGGCGCAGCTGCAATATCGGCCCAATCGGGCCGCGCGGGCGCTGGTGACCTCGCGCTCGCAGACGATCGGCATCCTCGCCGCTTCCAGCACGCAGTACGGCCCGGCCTCCAGCATCGCCGCGATCGAGGCAGCCGCCCGCGCGCGGGGGTACTGGGTCAGCACGGCCTACATCGAAGCGCGTGACCCGGACTCCATCGCGCAGGGGATCTCGCACCTGATGGCCCAGTCGATCGAGGGTCTGGTGGTCATCGCACCGCAGGTGCGGGTGATCCGGGCGATCGTCGCGCAGCAACTGGATATCCCTTACGTGACGCTGCAGTCGGCCGAAATCGACCCGGGCCACACACTGTCGGTGGACCAGATCGCCGGTGCGCGCATGGCCACGCGCCACCTCATCGAGCTGGGGCATCGCCACATCTACCACCTCGCCGGGCCCCAGGATTGGGTGGAGGCGGAGGCGCGGATGCGCGGTTTCCTCGAGGAGATGTCGGCGCAGGACGTTCCCACCACGGCTCCGATCCTGGGCGATTGGACGGCGGACTTCGGGTATTACGCAGGCCGTGAACTGCTCAGCGTGCGCGATTTCACGGCGATCTTCTCCTCGAACGACCAGATGGCGCTCGGGCTCCTGCACGCCGCCAGGGAGGAAGGGTTGGAGGTCCCCGGCGACATCAGCATCGTCGGCTTCGACGACATCCCCGAGGCTGCGCACTTCTCGCCTCCGCTGACAACGGTGCGCCAGGACTTCCCCGAGCTGGGACGCCGATGTGTGGACCTGCTGCTCGGGGGAGGCGACCTGCCGACCGACGCGGTGAGCGCGGCGATCGTGCCCGAACTCGTCGTCCGCACGTCGACCGGGCCGGCCGCGCGGCTCTAGCGGCCGTTACGGTAACGAAACCGCCACAGTTGACACCCCGGTCGGAATGGGAACTATAGTTGCCCGATGTGAACGGTCACATAGACCGGGCATCCGAGAGGCGAAGGAGTCCACGGGATGAGCGGGAGCGCCGAGGCCAGCCGCCAGGAGCAGTATGTGGTGGGCGCGAGGACCGAGGTTGCGATCGCGCGTACCCGCGCCGACGTCGCTGCGCTGCATGGCGAACTCGTGCGCTACGGCCTGGTCGTGTGGACCGGCGGCAACGTCTCGGCACGGGTGCCGGGGGCCGACCTGTTCGTCATCAAGCCGTCGGGCGTCTCGTATGACGAGTTGGCGCCGGAGAACATGATCCTGTGCGACCTGGATGGTGTCGTGGTGCCCGGAACCCCCGGGAGCGATCGCTCTCCCTCCAGCGACACCGCAGCCCACGCCTACGTATACCGGAGCATGCCCGAAGTCGGGGGAATGGTGCACACGCACTCGACGTTCGCTACGGCATGGGCGGCGCGTGGCGAGGGGATCCCGTGCGTGATCACCGCGATGGCCGATGAGTTCGGCGGTCCCATCCCGGTGGGCCCGTTCGCGATCATCGGCGACGACTCGATCGGTCGCGGCATCGTCGAGACCCTTCGGGGGCATCGCAGCCGCGCCGTGCTCATGCAGAACCACGGACCGTTCACCATCGGCTCCAGCGCACGGGATGCAGTGAAGGCCGCCGTGATGCTCGAGGACGTGGCCCGCACCGTCCATTACGCGCGGGAGGCCGGTGAGTTGATCCCCATCCCGCAGGACGCCATCGACCGGCTCTACGACCGGTACCAGAACGTCTACGGCCAACAAGCACACAACTGAATATCGGAACACCGAGACGAAGACGTCCAACGAAAGGACACACAGTGAAGGCAAAGAAGGTTCTTCTCGCGACCATCGCCGCAGGCGCCCTGATGCTCTCCGCCTGCAGCGGAGGCAGCGGCAGCGGCAGCGGCGGGGAGGGCGGCGGCGACGGCGGTCTCATCGGCGTCGCGATGCCCACCAAGAGCTCTGAGCGCTGGATCCAGGACGGCAACGCCGTCAAGAAGACGCTGGAGGAGCAGGGCTTCTCGGTCGACCTTCAGTACGCGGAGGACGACATCCCCACGCAGGTCTCTCAGATCGAGAACATGATCACCAAGGGCGCTGAGGCGCTGATCGTGGCGTCGATCGATGGCACGACCCTCTCCGAGGTCCTGCAGACGGCCGCCGACTCCGACATCCCGGTGATCGCTTACGACCGCCTCATCAAGGGTTCGGAGAACGTCGACTACTACGCCACGTTCGACAACTTCCTCGTCGGGCAGCAGCAGGCGTGGACGCTCTTGAACGGCCTGGGCCTGACCGACCTCGAGGGCAACCCCGTGGATGGTGCCCCCGCCGGCCCGTTCAACGTCGAGCTGTTCGCCGGTTCGCTGGACGACAACAACGCGTTCTTCTTCTGGGATGGCGCGATGGACGTGCTCGAACCCCTGATCGAAGACGGCACGCTGGTCGTGAACTCGGGTCAGACCGACATCGAGCAGGCCGCCACGCTCCGCTGGGACGGCGAGACCGCCCAGAGCCGCATGGAGGACATCCTCACCTCGTCCTACTCCGACGGCAGCACCCAGGTCGACGCGGTGCTGTCACCGTACGACGGCATCTCGCGCGGCATCATCTCGGCCCTCGCCGACGCCGGGTATTCCGTCGGTGACGAGTGGCCGACCATCTCCGGCCAGGACGCCGAGGTCGACTCGGTCAAGGCGATCCTGTCGGGCGAGCAGTACGCGACGATCTTCAAGGACACGCGCGAGCTCGCCAAGGTCGCGGCCAACATGGCCATCGCCGCCCTCCAGGGCGACGAGGTCGAGGTCAACGACGAGGAGACCTACGACAACGACGTGAAGATCGTCCCGTCGTACCTCCTCGCGCCGGTTCCGGTCGTGAAGGACAACGTCGAGCCGGTGCTCGTGGAGTCCGAATACTGGACGGCCGAGGACCTCGGCCTCTAAGGTCCGAACCTGAACCGTGACGGTGGGCGGGGGCTTCGGCTCCCGTCCACCGTCGCGGCGGCCCGCTACATCCCCATTTCTCGGAAGAAGTCGGAAACGTGTCAGAGAACATCCTGGAGATGCGCGGCATCACCAAGACCTTCCCCGGCGTCAAGGCGCTGTCGAATGTCACCCTCGCGGTTCGCTCGGGAGATGTCCACGCGATCTGCGGCGAGAACGGCGCCGGCAAATCGACGCTCATGAAGGTGTTGTCGGGCGTCTACCCGCACGGCACCTACGACGGCGAGATCGTCTACGCCGGTGACGAGGTGCAGTTCCGCAACCTTCGCGACAGCGAGGCCCGCGGGATCGTCATCATCCACCAGGAACTGGCGCTCAGCCCGTATCTGTCGATCGCGGAGAACATCTTCCTCAACAACGAGCGCACGAGCGCCGGTCTCATCGACTGGAACAAGACGAACTTCGAGGCGGCAGCGCTGCTGGCCCGCGTCGGACTGCGCGACAACCCCACCACGAAGATCAGTCAGATCGGCGTGGGAAAGCAGCAGCTCGTCGAGATCGCCAAGGCGTTGTCGAAGGACGTCAAGCTCCTCATCCTCGATGAGCCGACCGCTGCGCTCAATGACGAGGACTCCGCGCACCTCCTGGACCTCATCCTCCAGCTCAAGGAAGAGGGCGTGACCTCGATCATCATCAGCCACAAGCTGAACGAGATCAAACGCGTCGCCGACACCGTGACGGTCATCCGCGACGGTAAGACGATCGAGACGATCGCGAAGGCCGAGGTCACCGAAGACCGCATCATCAAAGACATGGTGGGGCGCGACCTCGAGCACCGCTATCCCGACCACGAGCCGCACATCGGCGAAGAGCTGTTGCGCGTCGAGGACTGGACGGCGCACCATCCACAGGATCCGTCCCGCGTCATCGTGGACAAGGTCTCCCTGAACGTCCGCGCGGGGGAGATCGTCGGCATCGCGGGCCTCATGGGCGCCGGGCGCACCGAGTTCGCGATGAGCCTGTTCGGCCACAGCTACGGCACCCGCATCTCCGGCAAGGTGTTCATGCGCGGGAAAGAGATCAAGACGCGCACCGTGTCGGAGGCGATCGACAACGGCCTGGCGTATGCGACGGAAGACCGCAAGACGTACGGGCTGAACCTCATCGAAGACATCAAGCGCAACATCTCGATGGCCTCCCTGCGGAAGCTCGAGAAGGCCGGTCTCGTCAACGACAACGAGGAGTTCAAGGTCGCCAACGACTACCGGCGCGAACTGAACATCAAGGCCCCGAGCGTGCTCGTCAAGACCGGAAAGCTCTCCGGCGGAAACCAGCAGAAGGTCGTGCTGTCGAAGTGGATCTACTCCGACCCCGACGTGCTCATCCTGGATGAGCCCACCCGCGGCATCGACGTCGGCGCGAAGTACGAGATCTACACGATCATCAACCGGCTCGCGGCCGAGGGGAAGGGCATCATCGTCATCTCCTCGGAGCTTCCGGAGCTCCTGGGCATCTCCGACCGCGTGTATGCGTTGTCGGAGGGCCGCATCACCGGCGAGGTGCCCATCTCCGAAGCCACCCCCGAGTCCGTCCTCAAGCTCATGACCATGGAGAACCCCCGCTGACGGGGGTTCGGGAGACAGATCAATGACGAACAACACCGAGGCCGTCGGCGCGAACATCAACCCGCCGGACAACAAATTCACGCGCTGGTTCAGCCACGTGCTGGCCGATCTGGGCAAGAACGGCATCTTCATCGCCCTGATCGCCGTGGTCGCCCTCTTCACGATCCTGACCAACGGCATCCTGCTCCGCCCCCAGAACATCTCGAACCTGGTCGTGCAGAACGGCTACATCCTCGTGCTGGCCATCGGCATGGTCATGGTGATCATCGCCGGGCACATCGACCTCTCGGTGGGATCGGTGGCGGCCTTCGTCGGGGCGCTCTCGGGCGTCTTCGCGGTGGAGATGGGCATGCCCTGGTGGCTCGCCATCCTGTTGTCGCTCCTCATCGGAGCGCTGGTGGGCGCGTGGCAGGGTTTCTGGATCGCTTTCGTGGGGATTCCCGCGTTCATCGTGACCCTGGCGGGCATGCTGATCTTCCGCGGGCTGGCGCTCGTGGTCCTCGGTAACGCCAACATCGGCTCGTTCCCGACGGAGTACCGAGCGTTGGGCAACGGGTTCTTGTCGGGGTTGTTCGGCGAAACCGATCCCGACATCTTCACGCTCGCGATCGGCGCCGTGGCCATCGTCGCCGTCGTCGTGCAGCAGATGCGCACCCGCGCGGGGCGGTCCAAGTACGGTCAGGAGGTCGAGCCGATCGTCTGGGTCATCGTGAAGCTCGTGCTCATCGCCGCGGCGATCGCCTTCTTCACCTACTCGCTCGCGTCGTACAAGGGCATCCCGGTGACCCTGATCGTGCTGGCGGTGCTCGTGATGGTCTACGGCCTCGTGATGAAGCGGACGGTGTTCGGCCGCCACATCTATGCCATCGGCGGCAACCGCCACGCCGCGGAGCTGTCGGGGATCAAGACCCGCCGCGTGGACTTCTGGTTGTTCGTGAACATGGGGTTCCTGGCAGCCCTCGCCGGCCTGATCTTCACCGCCCGCCTGAACCTTGCCGGCCCGAAGGCCGGTGACGGATTCGAGCTCGAAGCCATCTCGGCCGCGTTCATCGGTGGCGCTGCGGTCCAGGGCGGTGTCGGCACCATCGGCGGGGCGATCATCGGTGGCCTCATCATCGGCGTGCTCAACAACGGCATGTCGATCATGGGCATCGGCATCGAGTGGCAGCAGGCCGTCAAGGGCCTCGTCCTGCTGCTGGCCGTGGCCTTCGACGTCTACAACAAGCGCCGCTCCGGCAACAGCTGAACGCCTCCGCGGCCTGACCGACCTCCACAATCCCGTCGGCCGACGAGAACCCCGCAGTGCGCCGGGGTTTCGTCGGCCGACGGGATTTTCGCGGGGACGGGGACCTGGTCAGGGGAGCAGGGTGACCTTGCCGTCGGTGCCGGACTGGACGAGGCGCTGGGCCTCTCCCGCCTCGGTGAGCGGCAACTGCGGACCGAGCTCGACGGAGAACGCGCTGGCCGAGAGAAGCGCGAGCGTCACCGGGATCGCCTCGTGCCGCCACGCGAGTTCCTGGGCCGAGAGGGGGCGCGGGCTCCCACCTCGGAACGCCCGGATGCCGAGGGCATCGGCCTCTGCGCCCCGGACGAGTGTGACGATCCGCCGGCGGTCGGCGACCAGGTCGATCGAGACGTCCAGCGCCTCGTCGGTGCCGACGCAGTCCAGGGCGGCGGTGACACCTTCCGGCGCAGCATCCCGTACCCGTCCCACGAGCCCGTCGCCGTAGCGCACCACGGTCGCGCCGAGAGCGCGCACCCCGTCCGCGCGGCGATCCGAAGCGGTCGCGATGACGCGGGCTCCCCACAGGAGCGCGTACTGGACCGCCGCGCGCCCGACCGAGCCCGAGCCGCCGTGGACGAGAAGCGTGTCACCGGGGCCGATCGCGAGCGACCGCAGCGACTGATACGCCGTGCCGACGGGAATCCCCAGCGCCGCGGCCTGCGCGGCACTGACCGCCGGCGGCCGGGGCACCGCGGAGGCGGCGGGGACGACGATCTCCTCGGCGTAGGTTCCGATGACGCCGGTCAGCACGACGGGAAGGCCGGGGCGGAATCCCTCCACGTCGTTCCCGACCTCGACCACGACCCCGCCGGCGTCCGCGCCCACGCGACGGGGCTCGCGGATGGGGTCGCTCGCCCGCGCGCCCGAGCGCAGCTTCGCATCCACCGGATTCACGCCGGCCGCCTCTATCCGAACGCGCAGCTCACCGCGAGCGGGAGCGGAGAAAGGCACCTCGCGGACCTGCAGCACCTCAGGACCGCCGAACTCGGTGTGGACGACAGCGCGTGGCATGGCAGGATCCTTTCCGTCGCCGAGCCTAGTGGTGGGCGCGGCCCCGGGCTCAGCTGCGCAGAACCTTCGCGATCCGCTGCAGCGAGACCGGTTCGGCCGTGCCGAGCTGCTGCGCGAAGAGGCTCACCCGCAGCTCTTCCAGCAGCCACCGTGCGTGCACGATCCGGGCGGGCGCGTCAGCGGGCGGCGGGATGGTGCCACCCGCGTCGCTGTAGAGGGCGGCGGCCCGCTCGTATTCGTTCTGACGCTGCCGGTCGCGGCCCGGGTTGTCCGCCAGCGCCTGGACCCGCTGCAGCGCGCCGGCGAGATACCGCGGAACGTGCGCCAGACGAGCGAGCCCGGTCGCGGAGACGAACCCCGGGAAGACGAGACCACTCAGCTGCGCGCGCACGTCACCGAGCGCCCCGAGAAGGGCCATCGACGTCTGGCCTCGGAGGGCGCGGTCCACCTCGCGGCCGGTGGTGAGGACCCGTGCAGCCAGCGAGACGGCCGCGAAGGTCTCGTCCACGACGACGGCCGACAGCGCATCGCGCACGCGTTCGAATTCGGCGTGCGTGCGGACGGATCCGCCGGGCGCGGAACGATCGAGCACCGCATCGGCCACGGCCACACGCGCGTCCTCGATCAGAGCCTTGGCGCTGGGGTACGGGGATGCGGCGAGGGCGAGCTTCTCCGTCGACGTGAGGTGCTCGAGGACATAGGTCGCGGGGGAAGCGACGGCCAGGAGCAGGAGGCGGCGCACGCCCGCGCGGGTGTGGCGCGCCGCATCCTGGGGGGTGGTCTCCAGGCGCAGCGACACTGATCCGCCGTCATCGATGAGGGCGGGGTAACCCCGCACGACACCCCCGGCCACCCGCGTGTCCACGACCTCGGGGAGATCACCGAACGTCCATGTCGTGACCCCCGAGCGCGCCGTGAACGCCCCGGGCGCGGCCATTCCCCCCGGCGTCGCTGCGGCGGCGACCTGCGCGGCGCGGCGATCGATCGTGGCGGCCACGCTCGTGCGCGCACGATCGGCGAGGCGCTGCTGGAGCGCGGACAGGTCGCGGTCGCTGCCGACCGTGCGCCCGCGGGCATCCACCGCGCGGAAGGTGGGCAGGAGGTGGCCGGGCACCCGCTCCATATCGAAATCGGCTGCGGTCACGGGCTGGCTCGCGACGCGCTGGACCAGCGCGGCCAGCGCCGCGGTGAGGGTGGTGGCGGGGAGCCCGTCCGTGTTCTCCGGGCCGCGTCCGGCCAGGTCCGCGGCGAAGCGCTCGGCCCAGTCCGCCGCGGGGACGACGTTGCGGCGGATCGCCTTCGGAAGGGCGCGCAGGAGCGCGGTGACCAGGGCGTCCCGGAGCCCTGGGACCTGCCAGTCGAAGCCGTCGGGTCGCAGCTGGGCGAGAAGGGCCAGCGGCACGAGGACGGTGAGCCCGTCGTCGGGAGCGCCCGGTTCGAAACGGTAGGACAGGGACAGGGTCTGGTCGCCCTGCTGCCACCGAGACGGGAATCCGCGGTCATCCGGGCGCGCGGCCTCCCCGGTGAGGTCGGCTTCGGACAGGTCCAGGAGGCGCGGGGTCTGCTCCGAGGCATCCCGCCACCACTGCTCGAACGAGCGCACGTCGAACACGTCGGCGGGGATGCGGGAGTCGTAGAACGCGAACACCGCCTCGTCGCCGACGAGGATGTCGCGGCGCCGCTCGCGCTCCTCGATCTTCTCCAGCCTGCGGCGCTGCTCGGTGTTGCGTCGGAGGAAGGCGGTGAGGCGCTTATCGAGCGTCGACGCATCCCACTCCTCCTCGACGAGCGCGTGGCGGAGGAACATCTCGCGCGCGAGCGGCCGGTCGAACCGGGCCAGCTGCACGCGCCGGCGGGGGACGATCTCCACGCCGAAGAGCGTGACCTTCTCGTACGCGGATGCGGCGCCCGCCGACTTCGACCAGTGCGGTTCGCTCAGCGACCGCTTCGCGAGGTCGCCCGCGAGCGCTTCGGCCCACGCCGGGTCGATCGCGGCGACCGTGCGCGCGAACAGGCGGGACGTCTCGACCAGTTCGGCGGCCATCACCGCCGAGGGCCGGCGCTTGCGCAGCCCGGAGCCCGGGAAAATCGCGAACCGTGCGCCGCGGGCGCCGATGTACTCGCCCTTGGCCGCGCGCCCGTCGCCCTTCGCGTCCCGGGGGCCGCGGCGGTCCTTGGGCGGGTTCGCGGTGCGGGGGTCGAGGATGCCGATCTGCGAGAGCAGGCCCGCGAGGATGGCGCGGTGCACCGCATCCGGATCCGCCGTCCGCTCGGTGGTTTCGCGCCGGATGTTCAGGAGCGAGCGCAGCTGCCGGTGCACGTCGACCCATTCGCGGACGCGGACGTAGTTGAGGAACTCGGCGCGGCAGAGGCGCCGGAAGGCGCTGGAGCCGAGCTCGGCCTGCTTCTCCTGCAGGTGATCCCACAGGTTCAGCAGCGACAGGAAGTCGCTCGTCGGGTCGGTGAATCGAGCGTGCAGGCGGTCGGCCTCTTCGCGCCGCTCTTCGGGGCGCTCGCGCACATCCTGGATGGACAGTCCCGCGACGATCGCGAGCACCTCCCGCAGCGTGCCGTTGTCGCGGGCCTCGAGCAGCATCCGGGCGAAGCGGGGGTCGATGGGCAGCCGCGCGATCTCCCGCCCGATGCCGGTGAGCCGCGGGGTCTCGCCGCCGCGGCCGGCGGTCGGGCGGGCGGGGGGTCTGATCGCCCCCAGCTCGGTCAGCAGATCCGTTGCGGCCTTCACGCCGCGCGAGTCGGGCTTGGTGAGGAACGGGAAGTCCGCCATGTCACCGAAGCCCAGCGACAGCATCTGCAGCAGCACGGACGCCAGGGACGTGCGGAGGATCTCCGGTTCGGTGTATTCCGGCCGCCGGGTGAAGTCCTCCTCGGAGTAGAGGCGGATCGCGACGCCCGGCGACGTGCGGCCGGCACGCCCCGAGCGCTGCTGCGCCGACGCCTGCGGCACGGCCTCGATCGGCAGGCGCTGGATCTTCGAACGTGCGCTGTACCGCGAGATGCGGGCGGTGCCCGTGTCGACGACGTACCGGATTCCGGGGACGGTCAGGCTCGTCTCGGCCACGTTGGTGGCGAGGATGACCCGGCGCCGCACGCCCGCGACGCGGGAGGGTTCGAACACGCGATGCTGTTCGGCCGAGGAGAGACGACCGTAAAGGGGGAGGACCTCGGTGGGCGCAGCATCCTTCGCGTACGCGCCGCGCACCGCCTCGGCGGCATCGCGGATCTCCGCCTCGCCGGGGAGGAACACCAGCACATCACCGGCGGGCTCGCGGTCGAGCTCGCGCAGCGCCGCGACGATCCCGCCGACCTCGTCGGGATCGTCCTCCGCTTCGCCCTCCGGCACCAGCGGGCGGTATCGGATGTCGACGGGGTAGGTGCGGCCCGAGACCTCCACGATCGGCGCGGGCTGATCCGCGGCATCCGCGAAATGCTTCGCGAAGCTCTGCGGGTCGATGGTCGCCGACGTCACGATCACCTTGAGGTCGGGGCGCTCGGGGAGGATGCGGCGAAGGTAACCGAGGAGGAAGTCGATGTTGAGCGACCGTTCGTGCGCCTCGTCGATGATGATCGTGTCGTAGCGGCGCAGCAGCCGGTCGCGGTGGATCTCGTTGAGCAGGATGCCGTCGGTGACGAGGGCGACCCGGGTGTCGTCGGAGACGTTGTCGGTGAAGCGGACCTTGTAGCCCACGGTGGTGCCCAGCGGCACCTGGAGCTCTTCGGCGATGCGCTCGGCGATGGTGCGCGCGGCGATCCGGCGAGGCTGGGTGTGCGCGATACGGGTGCGGCCGAGCTCGAGGCAGATCTTGGGCAGCTGCGTGGTCTTGCCCGACCCGGTCGCTCCGGCGACGATCACGACCTGGTTCTCGGCGATGGCGCGCGCGATCTCCTCCCGGGCGGCGCTGACGGGCAGCTCCGGCGGGTACGCGATCACGGGTTCGGGCGAGGACACAGCCTTCGATCGTATCCGGCATCCCGCTCCCCTCCCCGAGAAACGACAATTCGGATGAGACACAACGCGGCGCGGGGTTTCTCGTCCGGATCGTCGTTTCTCGCCGGGCAGAGCGGTGCGGGGAGCGGCCGGGGGAGGGTCAGGACGGGCGGGAGATGAGGGCGACCAGGTCTTCCCACATCGCATCCAGGCGCGGCGTCCACGGCGCCGCCATCGCGCCGGACCGGTAGCGGTGCTCGGCCAACTCCAGCGGCACCCACTCGGCTTCGGCCACCTCGAGAGGATCGGGCCGCAGCGTCGGGGTCTCGGCGATCCGTGCGGCGTAGAGATCGAAGAGCGCGGTCGGCTCCGGGAATCGGCCGACCAGGACCAGGGATGCTGCGGACACCGCAACGCCCGTCTCCTCCCGCAGCTCTCGCGCCGCCGCGTCGGTACTCGGCTCACCGGCGAGCACGCTCCCCGCCGGGAACTCCCAGGTGAGCGGATAGTCCTTGGCCGAGGCCCGGCGCGTCATGAGCACGCGACCGTCGGAGCGGACCACGCACGTGCCCACGACGACGTGGAACGCACCATCCGGCCATCGGGCATCGCCGCGTCGGTGGGTGCGACCCATCGGCGTTCCGTCCCGGGTTGTGAGGTCCCACAGTTCCTCGTCGCTCATCGCTCCATCTTGCCGCCGAGGCACCCACCCTGCGCGAGAAACGACGATCCGGACGACACAGGGCGCGGCGCGGAGTTTCTCGTCCGGATCGTCGTTTCTCGACGGCGGGAGGACGGCGGGAGGACGGCGGGAGGACGGCGGGAGGACGGCGGGAGGCGGCGGGAGGCGCGGGGGGCGTCGCGCGCCGGGCCGCGTCCGTCAACCCCCGGACGCGACGGCCGGGGCCGCTCCTAGGCTGGCGGCATGACAATTCCCACGGTTGCCCTGAACGACGGCAACAGCATCCCCCAGCTCGGCTACGGCGTCTTCCTCGTTCCGCCCGAGGACACCGAGCGCGCGGTGAGCGAAGCCCTCGAGGTCGGCTACCGCCACATCGACACCGCCGCGATCTACCGCAACGAGAAGGGCGTCGGCGCGGCGATCGCGGCCAGCGGCATCCCGCGCGACGAGCTGTTCATCACGACGAAGCTCTGGAACGACCGGCACGACGGCGACGAGCCGCACAAGGCCATCGCGGAGAGCCTGGAGAAGCTCGGTCTCGAGCAGGTGGACCTCTACCTCATCCACTGGCCCACCCCCGCGAAGGACAACTACCTGCACGCGTGGGAGAAGATGATCGAGATCCGGGATGCCGGGCACACCCGCTCGATCGGAGTGTCGAACTTCCAGGTGCCCCACCTCGAGCGCATCGTCGACGCCACCGGTGTGACTCCGGTCGTCAACCAGATCGAACTCCACCCCGCTCACGCTCAGCGCGAGATCGTGGCGTGGGGCGAGGCACATGACATGCACATCGAGTCGTGGGGTCCGCTCGGTCAGGGCAAGTACGACCTGTTCAACATCCGCGCCGTTGCCGAGGCCGCGGCATCCCACGGCAAGAGCCCGGCCCAGGCCGTGCTGCGCTGGCACATCCAGCACGGCTTCATCGTGTTCCCCAAGTCCGTCCGCCGCGAGCGGCTGGAAGAGAACATCGACCTGTTCGACTTCGAGCTGACCGACGCCGAGATGACCGCGATCGATGCGATCGACCCCGGTGACGGCTCGGGCCGCGTCAGCACGCATCCGGACGATCTGAACTGACGTGAACCGCCTGGCGAACGCCACCAGCCCCTACCTGCGTCTCCACGCGTCCAACCCGGTCGCGTGGTACCCGTGGGGGCCGGAGGCGTTCGCCGAGGCGGAGCGGCGCGACGTGCCGGTGCTCGTGTCGATCGGCTACTCCACGTGCCACTGGTGCCACGTCATGGCGCGCGAGTCGTTCGCCGACGACGCGACCGCGGCGATCATCAACGACGGCTTCGTGGCGATCAAGGTCGACCGCGAGGAGCATCCCGAAGTGGATGCCGCGTACCTCGACGCGGCCTCCGCCTTCACCCGGAACCTCGGCTGGCCCCTCACGGTGTTCACCACCCCGGGCGGCGCGGTGTTCTTCGCCGGCACGTACTGGCCGAACGAGGCACGCGGGCCCATGCCCGCCTTCCGGGACGTGCTCGCCGCGGTGCGGGAGGCGTGGACCGAACGGCGCGACGAGGTCCTCCGCACCGGTGAGGCCCTCCGCGAAGCGCTGGCGGCCTCGGTCCCGCCCGCCGCGGATGCGCTTCCCACTCTCGACCAGCTCGCGGAGGCGGCGCGCGCGGTCGTCGCGGGGGAAGACCGCGAGTACGGCGGATTCGCGGCCGGCAGTGCGCTGGAGACGCCCAAGTTCCCCAACGTGCCCGTGCTGCGCTTCCTCGCGTCGGAGGCGCTGGTGGAGCCGGTTCCGGATGCGGCGGCCGTGGCCGCGCGCGCACTCGCCGCCATGGCCGCCTCCGAGTTGCACGACCCCGTCGAGGGCGGCTTCTTCCGCTACGCCACCCGGCGGGACTGGACCGTTCCGCACTACGAGCGGATGCTCACCGACAACGCCGGGCTGATCGAGGCGGCGCTGGACGCCGGGAACGACGAGGTCGCCGCCGACGCCGCACGGTACCTCGTCGACGTGCTGCAGCAGCCGAACGGTGGAATCGCGGCGGCCCAGGACTCCGAATCGATCATCGACGGTGAACGCAGCGAGGGCGGCTACTACGCCCGCGACGCCGCCGGGAGGGCAGAGCTTGCCCCGCCGGCGCTCGACGGCAAGATCGTCACCGGGTGGAACGGCCACGCCATCGCCGCCCTCGCGCGCGCCGGCGTGGTGCTCGGCGACGACCGTCTCATCGAGGCGGCGCGCTGGGCGACGGACGCCGTACTCGAGACGAACCTCGACGCGGACGGGATGCTCCGCCGGGCGTCGCTCGACGAGATCGTGTCCTCCGCCCCGGCGACACTGGAGGATTACGGCGGGCTGGCCCGCGGTCTGCTGCTGCTCGCGCTCTCCACGGGACAGTCGGTGTACGCCTCCCGCGCCCGCGACCTCGTGGATGCGTGCCTGGCAGCGGACGGGACCATCGAGGCGCCCGGCGGCGGTGACCCGGTGCTCGCCACCCAGGGGGTACGGGCCGCGGGTGTCGCCAGCGACGGTGCGGCTCCCTCCGGCCCCGCGGCGATGGCCGCCGCCGCGCTGCTGCTGTGGCAACTGGGCGCCGGAGAGCGCTACCGCTCTGCGGCCGCCACTCTTGTCCAGGCGGCGAGCCCCGCCGCGCTCGCCGCGCCGATCGCGCACGGCGCCCTGCTCCAGGTGGCGGTCGGGCTGGCCAGTGCCCCGCACCAGGTGGTCGTGATCGGGAACGCCGACAGCCCTCTCGCTGCCCGGGCACGCCGCATGCACGCCGATGTCGTGGCGATCGTCGACGCGTCGCAGGCCGCCGAGCTGGCCTCGGCCGGCCTGTCGCTGTTCGAAGGGAAGGCGCCGATCGAGGGACGCCCGACCGCCTACGACTGTCGCGCCTTCACGTGCCGCCTCCCGGTGACCGACCCCGCACAGCTGGCCTGACCGACCCCGCACAGCTGGCCTGAGCCACCCCGCGCAGCTGGCCTGATTCACGCCGCTCGGCGGGCCTGACCTCGCCGCGACTAGACCCAGGTGGGCAGCCAGTTGTGGAGCCGCCAGAAGTCGTACGCCACGGGCAGCCCCGTCCACACCGGATACCAGAACGCTGCGACGAGCGTCACGATGACGAGGAACACCGCGACGATCCGCTGTCCGCTCACTCGTCGGGCGGGGGGCGCCCCCGGCGGAGCGGCGATGTCGCGCAGCGCGAAGGTGAGCGCGAGGATCAGGAACGGGAGCGTGACCACTGTGTAGAACTGGAAGATCGTCCGCTCGGGGTACAGCAGCCACGGCACGTAGGTCGCCGCGATGCCCGTCAGAACGAGCGCGAGGCGCCACTCACGGGTCAGAACGAACCGGACGGCGAGATAGATGACCGCAGCCGCTCCCGCCCACCACACCAGGGGGTTGGGGAGGCTGGAGATCGCCTCGGTGCATCCCGAGGGGAGCCCGCATCCGTTCTCGCCGGCAGCATCCTGGCGCCAGTGCATCGACGTGGGGCGGATGAGGAACGGCCACTGCCAGGCGGGGCTCGCATACCCGTGCGGGGAGCTGAGCCCGACGTGGAAACCGTAGATCGACTGGTGGTAGGCCCACAGGTTCTGCAGGGCCAGCGGCACCCACGCCCACAACCCCGTCGCGGGGGTCGCGTCGACGGCGTGGCGCGAGTAGCCGCCGTCGGTGAGGAGCCACCCCGACCAGGAGGCGATGTACACCACCGCGGCGATCGGCACGAGGAGCAGGAACGACACCGGACCCTGCCGGAGGGCGGCGTCGGCGGGCCACATCCCGATCCCGGCCCGTCGTCGGGCCAGCGCGTCGGTGATCACCACGTACAGGCCGATCACGGCCAGGACGTAGACGCCCGACCACTTCACCGCCGTCGCGGCACCGGCGGCGGCCCCCGCAGCTAGGAGCCACGGCCGAGCCCATAAGACCGGCCCCCACTGCACGGACGACGGCCGATCGTCCTCACGCGCCGCCACGAGCGCGGCGAGCCGTGACAGCGAGCCGCGCCGGTCGAGGACCACGAACCAGAACGCCAGCAGGACGAAGAAGGTGAGGATGCCGTCGAGCAGCGCGATGCGGCTCATCACGATCGCGAGTCCGTCGATGGCGAGGAGGGACGCGGCGACGGTCGCGAACGCGCGTGAGCGGGTCAGCGCGTGCGCGAGGAAGTACAGCACGAGAACGCTCGCGGTGCCGAGCAGCGCCACCGCGAAGCGCCACCCGAACGACGAGTCGGCGCCGAACAACGCCATCCCGGCGCCGATCAGGATGCGGCCGAGCGGGGGATGCACGACGTAGCTGCCGACCGCGGTGAAGATGTCGGTCTCGCCCGCGAGGAAACGAGCGTCGGCGCCCTCGGGCCAGGTCGATGGGTAGCCCAGGTTCCACTGGCTCCAGGCGTCTTTGACGTAGTACGTCTCGTCGAACACGATGCTGTGGGGGTGCCCGAGGCCTGCGAACCGGAGTACCCCCGCCAGGAGCGTCACGAGCAGGGGTGCGAGCCATGAGTACAGTCGTTGCCGCTGTGGATCGGCGACCACACGTGCGCGCCACCGGTCGAACCACGTCGACGCCGATGCGGGAGGCGCATGCTCGGCGGTCGACATCACGGGCCCAGCCTAAGCTGGGCGCGTGATCATCCTGGGTGCGACGCCGATCGGCAACCTCGGCGACGCCTCGCGGCGCCTGGTCGAGGCGCTGTCGTCGGTCGAGATCATCGCGGCCGAAGACACCCGGACGACGCAGCGGCTGCTGGCCGGGCTGGGCGTGGAGAACCGCCCCCGCCTGATCGCGCTGCACGACCACAACGAGAAGGAGCGAGCCGGAGAGGTGATCGCCCTGGCCCGCGACCGCGACGTGCTGGTGCTCAGCGACGCCGGGATGCCGACGGTCAGCGACCCGGGGTACGGCCTGGTCTCCGCCGCCGCCCGAGCCGGCGTGGTCGTGACGGTGCTGCCGGGGCCGAGCGCCGTGCTGACCGCGCTCGCCGTCTCGGGCCTGCCGACCGACCGGTTCGCGTTCGAGGGTTTCCCGCCGCGGAAGCCGGGGGAGCGGCGCACCGCGTTCGCAGCGCTGTCCTCCGAGCCCCGCACGTTGGTGTTCTTCGAGGCGCCGACGCGGCTGGCCGCCACGCTCGCAGACCTCGCCTCCACGTTCGGGTCCGGCCGCCCCGCCGCGGTGTGCCGCGAGCTGACGAAGCTGCACGAGGAGGTCGTGCGGGGCACGCTCGGCGAGCTGGTCGAGTGGGCAGCCGGAGGAGTCCGCGGCGAGATCGTCATCGTCGTGGGCGGTGCGGCACCGCGGGAGACGCCCTTTCCCGACGCCGTGGCGCAGGTGCTCGAACTCCGGGGCACCGGCGCGCGACTGAAGGATGCGGCATCCGAGGTCGCCGCCGTCACCGGGCACTCATCGCGCGAGCTGTACCAGGCCGCACTGGACGCCCGCGGCTGAGCCCCGCCGCTCAGCGAGACTCCACCTGCGCCACCAGACTGCGTACCTCGGCCGCAGTCTCGTGGCGGTCATGCAGTCTCGCGGTTCTCAGGGATCGGGTCCGGTCGGCCGTCATACGCGCGGCCGGACCGGCCCGCGCCCGTAGAATTCTCGGGTGAGCACCGGCCGATCCTTCTACATCACGACGCCGATCTACTACCCGAGCGACGTGCCCCACATCGGCCACGGATATACGACCGTGGCCGTGGACGCGCTCGCGCGCTGGCACCGCCAGTCCGGCGACGACACCTGGATGCTCACCGGCACCGACGAGCACGGCCAGAAGATGATGCGGGCGGCCGCCGCCAACGGTGCCACGCCGCAGGAGTGGGTGGACAAGCTCGTCAGCGAGGCGTGGTTCCCGCTGCTGGAGACGCTCGACGTCGCCAACGACGACTTCATCCGCACCACCCAGCCGCGCCATGAGGAGCGGGTACGCCAGTTCGTGCAGGCGATCTACGACCGCGGCTACATCTACGCCGGCGAGTTCGAAGCGCTGTACTGCGTCGGATGCGAGGAGTTCAAGACGGAGGCGGAGATCGTCGACGGCACCGGGGCCTTCGAGGGCCTCAAGGTGTGCGCGATCCACTCCAAGCCTCTGGAGCTGCTCCAGGAGAAGAACTACTTCTTCAAGCTGAGCGAGTTCCAGGACCGCCTGCTCGAGCTCTACCGCGACGTGCCCGACTTCGTTCGGCCGGAGTCGGCGCGCAACGAGGTCGTCTCCTTCGTGAAGAACGGGTTGAAAGACCTCTCCATCTCGCGCTCGACCTTCGACTGGGGCATCCAGGTGCCCTGGGATGAGTCGCACGTCATCTACGTGTGGGTGGACGCGCTGCTCAATTACGCCACGGCCGTCGGGTACGGGTCCGACCCGGAGCAGTTCGCCGAGCGGTGGCCCGCGTACCACGTGGTGGGGAAGGACATCCTCCGTTTCCACGCCGTCATCTGGCCGGCGATGCTGATGGCCGCGGGTGTCGAGGTGCCGCGCGGCGTTTTCGCGCACGGGTGGCTCCTCGTCGGTGGCGAGAAGATGTCGAAGTCGAAGCTCACCGGTATCGCCCCGACCGAGATCACGGATGTCTTCGGCTCCGACGCGTACCGGTTCTATTTCCTGTCCGCGATCGCGTTCGGCCAGGACGGATCGTTCTCGTGGGAAGACCTGTCCGCCCGATACCAGTCCGAGCTGGCGAACGGGTTCGGCAACCTCGCATCCCGCACGGTCGCGATGATCGAGCGCTACTACCAGGGCATCGTGCCGCCGGCGGGGGAGTACGCCGAAGGCGACCTGCGCATCCAGCGCACCGTGGCGGATGCTGCGGCACGCGCCGACGCGGCGATCGAGCGGTTCCGCATCGATGAGGCCATCTCCGCGGTGTGGACGATCGTCGACGACCTCAACGGCTACATCACCGAGAACGAGCCGTGGGCTCTGGCGAAGGACGACGCTCAGCGCGAGCGGCTCGGCACGGTGCTGTACACCGCCGCCGAGGGACTCCGCGCGCTGGCCGTGCTGCTGTCGCCGGTGATGCCGATCGCGACGGAGAAGCTGTGGGTGGCGCTCGGTGCGGCCGAGACGCTCGGCCGCCTCCCGCACCAGCCGTTGCGCGAGGCCGGCACGTGGGGGCTCCTCCGCCCCGGGACGTCGGTCAACGGCCTCGCCCCGCTCTTCCCCCGCGTCGAACAGCCCGCATGACGGGCGACCCGAGCACGTACGTGCGACGCCGCGAGAAGGGGAGCCGGGATGTCACCTACCCCGAGCTGCCCGAGCCGCTCGCCGTGCCGGTGTACGACAACCACGCGCACCTCGAGATCGAGGACGGCGAGGCGGGGCTGACCCTCGCGGAGCACGTCGAACGGGCGGCCGCCGCGGGCGTGCTCGGCATCGTCCAGGCTGGAGGGGACATCGACTCCTCCCGCTGGTCGGCGGAGGCCGCCGCATCCACGTCGGGCGTGCTGGCGGCCGTCGCCGTCCACCCGAACGAGGCACCGGCATACGAGGCGGCGGGAGAGCTGGATGCGGCGATCGCGGTGATCGACGAACTCGCCGCGCAGCCGCGGGTGCGGGCGATCGGCGAGACCGGCCTCGACTTCTTCCGCACCGGGGAAGACGGCCGACCGGCGCAGTTCCGGTCGTTCGAGGCGCACATCGACCTCGCGAAGAAGTACGGCATCGCGATGCAGATCCATGACCGCGACGCCCACGACGCGGTCCTGGAAACGCTCGACCGGGTCGGCGCGCCCGAGCGGACGGTGTTCCACTGCTTCTCCGGCGACGAGGCGATGGCCCGCATCGCCGCCGACCGCGGCTACTACCTCTCCTTCGCGGGCAACGTGACGTTCAAGAACGCGCAGAACCTCCGCGATGCGCTCGCGGTGACGCCGCGCGAGCGCATCCTCGTGGAGACGGATGCTCCGTTCCTCACGCCCGCGCCGTTCCGCGGTCGCCCCAATGCGCCGTTCCTCGTGCCCGTCACCGTGCGGTTCCTGGCCGCCGAACTCGGCGCCGACCTGGACGAGCTGTGCGCGCAGATCGCGGCGAACACCGTCGAGGTCTACGGCGCGTTCTGATCGCGGCCGCCGTCGGTCATCGATTCCAGCGTGCGCCCTTTCGTCTCACGGACGAACCTGATCACGAAGAAGATCGCCACGAACGCGAAGAAGCTGTACACCCCGTACGCCAGCCCCAGGCCCACCGCGGCCAGCGCCGGGAAGGTCGTGGAGATGATGAAGTTGGCCACCCACTGTGCGGCCGCTGCCACCGACAGGGCGACGGCGCGGATGCGGTTGCTGAACATCTCGCCCAGGAGCACCCACACCACCGGTCCCCAGGACGCGCCGAAGAAGACCACGTAGAGGTTGGCGGCGATGAGCGCGATGGTTCCGGCCGTGCCTTCGAGAACCGGCTGGCCGTCGACGATGGGCGCGGTGGCGAAGACGATGGTGAGCGCCGCGAGGGAGAGGAACTGCCCGATCGCCCCGATGAGGAGGAGGGGCCGGCGGCCCACCTTGTCGATGAGCAGGATCGCGATGATCGTGGTGACGATATTGGTCACGGACGTGATCACGGTGATCGTGAGCGAATCCTGCTCGGTGAATCCCACCGCCTGCCAGAGCGTCGAGGAGTAGTAGAAGATCACGTTGATGCCGGTGAACTGCTGCAGCACCGACAGGCCGATCCCCACCCACACGATGGGCAGGAGTCCGAACGCCGGGCCGTGCAGGATGGCGAAGCGGGGCCGGTCGGGCTTGCCCTGCACCGTCTCGATGATGTCGGTCGTGGTCTTCTCGACGTTGCCGCCCACGAAGCGCGTGAGCACCTCCTTGGCCTTGCTCACCTCGCCGCGAGCGATGAGATACCGGGGCGACTCGGGGATCGTGAGGGCGAGCACGCCGTAGATGACGGCCGGAACGAGTGCCGACAGGAACATCCACCGCCATGCCTCCAGGCCCAGCAGCCACGGGGCTGCGGCGCTGCCCGCCGCAGCCACGATCGCCGCGTCGCCGAGGAGCGCGACGAAGATGCCGGAGACGATGGCCATCTGCTGGAGGGATCCGAGGCGCCCGCGATGCGCCGGAGGGGAGACCTCGGCGATGTAGGCCGGGGCGATCACCGAGGCGATCCCTACCCCGAGGCCGCCCACGATGCGCCAGAACGACAGATCCCAGATCCCGAAGGCGAAGCCGCAGCCCACCGCGCTGATGACGAAGAGGATGGCGGCGACCACCATGATGCGGACGCGCCCGAACCGATCCGCGAGGCGCCCGGCGTACCACGCGCCCACCGCGCACCCGAGGAGCGCTGACGCGACGGAGAACCCGAGCAGGAACGGTCCGGCGTTGAACTGCTCGCCGATCGCGCTGACGGCGCCGTTGATCACGGCGGTGTCGAAGCCGAACAGGAAGCCGCCCAGCGCCGCGGTGGCGGCGACGAGGATGACGCGGGTGATCGGGACGGAGACGTCGGCGCCGGACTGCGGGGATGAACTCATCGGATTCCTCCTTCGTGCCGCAGGGCCGGCCGTGCCGCCCGTGTCCGCCCACCCTGCCGCGAGCCCCACATGCTGTCAAGGGACTGCCGGGCACCTGCGACGGGCACGGCTACAGTGAATCGATGCCTGTTTCCCTCCTCGGTGCGACCGAGATCCGCCGCCTGGCCGCGGAGCTGGATGTCGTACCCACCAAGAAGCTGGGGCAGAACTTCGTGGTGGACGCCAACACCGTGCGCAAGATCGTGCAGGTCGCCGGCGTCACGGCCGATGACCGTGTGGTGGAGATCGGTCCCGGGCTCGGGTCGCTCACCCTCGCGGTGCTGGAGACCGGCGCGAGCGTCGTGGCCGTCGAGATCGACCATCGCCTCGCCGAGCGGCTTCCCGCCACGGCGCGGGAGCGCGGCGTCCCCGAGGGGGCGCTCACCGTCCTCGACGCCGACGCGCTGCGGGTCACCGCGCTGCCGGGAGATCCCGGGGTCCTCGTGGCGAACCTGCCGTACAACGTCTCGGTGCCGGTGCTGCTGCACTTCCTCGAGACATTCCCGGCTCTGAAGCGCGGCGTCGTGATGGTGCAGGCCGAGGTGGGGGAGCGTCTGGCCGCCCCGCCCGGGTCCAAGGTGTACGGCGCTCCGAGTGCGAAAGCCGCGTGGTACGGGCGGTGGCGTCTGGCCGGAACGGTCTCCCGCCAGGTGTTCTGGCCCGTTCCCAACGTCGACTCGGTGCTGGTCGCCTTCGCTCGCTACGCCACGCCTCGCGGCAGCGAAACGGAGCGCCGACGCACCTTCGCGGTCGTGGATGCGGCGTTCCAGCAGCGTCGCAAAATGCTGCGGCAGGCCCTGGCCGGGGTCCTCGGCGGAACATCCGCTGCGGCATCCGCGGTTCTGGAGAGCGCGGGGGTCGCGCCCACCGCCCGCGGGGAGGAGCTCGGCATCGACGATTTCCTCCGCATCGCGCGCGCTCTGCCGACGCCCGATTCCGGCGTTTCATAACCCGGACACGCCCCGTTCACGAAACATGCCGGTAACATTTCTATGCGAAGGGCACACTGGAAGCCAGATCGCCGGACCCGACGGCGCGAAGGGGAGTCATGCGGTACGCCGAGTACCCGAAAGCCGAACGCATTCTGCTCCACCTCAGTGACACGCACCTCCGCGCCTTCGGGTCGCCGCACCTGTACGGCTCGGTCGATGCCGAGGCGAATCTCGCCCGCGCGCTCGACGCGATCGAAGCCTCCGGTGTCCGGCCCGATGCGTTGATCTTCACCGGCGACGTCGCGGACCACGGCGAGCCGGGGGCCTACGCGCGTGCGCGCGCCCTCGTCGAGCCCCTCGCCGAACGGCTGGATGCGAAGGCCATCTGGGTCATGGGAAACCACGACGACCGGACCGCCTTCCGCGCGCATCTCCTTCCCGCCGAGCCCGGCGCCGCAGCATCCGCGCCCGTCGACCGGATGGACGAGCTCGACGGCCTCCGCATCATCACGCTCGACACGAGCGTCCCCGGCTTCCATCACGGGGAGCTCACCGACGCGCAGCTGCGGTGGCTCGCGAATGTCCTGGCCACTCCCGCACCGCTCGGGACGATCCTCGCGCTGCATCACCCGCCCGTGCCGAGCGTGCTCGACCTTGCCGCCTCCGTCGAGCTCCGCGATCAGCCGCGGCTGGCGCAGGTCCTACGCGGCACGGATGTGCGGGCCATCATCGGCGGGCACCTGCACTACTCGACGTTCGCCACCTTCGCGGGCATCCCCGTCTCGGTCGCCTCCGCCACCTGCTACACGCAGGATCTCACCGTCCCCGTCGGGGGAACCCGTCCACGTGACGGCGCACAGGGGTTCAACCTCATCCACGTCTACGACGAGACCATCGTGCATTCGGTGGTGCCCCTGGATGCGGCGGTACCACTGCAGTACGTCGACGCCGAGATGTCGGCGGTGCGACTGCGGGAAGCCGGCGTGGAGGTGCCGGCCGCCCGGGAGGTCACCGACCGGACCGCGCCGCCGACCGCCCCGTTGCCGATCCTGCGCTGACGTCCGCGCGCTCCCAGGGAGCACGCACCGGGAAGGCGCGCTCGAGGCAGGAGCGCAGCGCTCGGATGCGCATCTCCTCGGGGATCTCCGGCACGCTGCCATCGTTGAGGCAGAACATATCGGTGTCGCGGCGGGTGACGAGGCGCTCCATGATGCGGAGGGAATCCAGCTGCGTGGTCTGCACGTACTGCACGCGCGGCTCACGGGTGACCACCGCGCGGCCGGTGAGCAGCGCGTAGTAGTGGTAAAGGCTGTTGGTCACCGAGATGTCGGTGGCGGCACGGAACCGGTTGGCGGCCGTACGCGCATAGTCATCGGCGAACTCCCGCTCCAGTTCGGCCGCGACCGAGCGCCGCATGGGCACCGCGCAGTGCTCCAGGTCGTGGGTGATCACGCGGCCGAAGCGCTCCTGCAGGAGCGCTCGGTTGGTGCGGAGGCCATTGTCGTGACCCGAGCGTCCCGCGTGCGGCACCCCGGTTCCGATCCGCACGCCGCTCTCGACGAAACGGCTCACCCCGCCGCCGCTGAAGAACAGCTCGGGCGCGACCGGCCGGCCGAAGAACATGTCGTCGTTGCTGTAGAGGAAGTGCTCGGCGAGCCCGTCGATCCGGTGCAGCTGCGCCTCGACGGCGTGCGAATTGTGGGTCGGGAGCACCGCCGGGTCGGCGAAGAACTCCTCGCTGCGTACGAGGGTCACGCTCGGGTGCTCGTTCAGCCACGCCGGTCGCGGCGAGTCGGTGGCGATGAAGATACGGCGCACCCACGGCGCGTACATGTGCACGCTGCGCAGGGCATAGCGCAGCTCATCGATCTGGCGGAATCGGGCGGGGGAGTCATCTCCGTCTCCCACGACATAGCCGTCCATCTGCGCCGCGCGCTGGCGCTGGAACTCGGTGGAGGAACCGTCCACCCAGGAGAAGACCATGTCGACGTCGGCCAGCACCTCGTCGGGCTGCGGATCGAACATGCCCGCCACCGTCCGCCACGAGCGCCCGTAACGCTCGGTCTGAACGACCGAGAAGTCTTCGCGCGGCGTGACACGGCGCGTCAGCAAGGTGGGTCGGGGCGCTTCCACGAGCGTCTCCCCGAATCGCCAGAATTCCAGGTGCGGAGCGAGCGAGGAGCCGTAGCGGTAGGCGCCGTTCGAACTCGTGCGGGGACGATAAACCGCGTACGAGGCCACGATTCCCGCCTCCACCACCGCGCCGTGCATCGGGACCGGGCCGTCTCCGCGCGCCTTGAGGTAGAACGGTTCGCCCGCGCGCGCCGACTGCAGCGCCTGCAGGGCCGTCTCGGCCGCTTCCGCGTCGGCGACGAGCTTCGGCCGGCGGTTACTGTCGCGCACGAGCAGCACATCGATCCCCGCGGCCTCGAGGGCCTCGGCGACGTCCCGCAGGTCGTCGGCCAGGGCCTCCGCGGGTGAGACGTCATCGGTCACGAGGTGAAGAACGCCATCCACGAGTCGGATGTCCTCGCGCGCCAGCAGGGCACGCCACGGATCGATCTCGGTGGGGAGGGGAACGAAACGACGCACTGCGCTCTCCTTCCATACATTGCCGGGGGACCTCGCTCGGGAGAGCGCCCACGGTAGAACAGTCCCGTTACGGCGGGATTTCGCTCCGGGGTCGTTCGCAGCCGGGCGTGTCCGCGCTAGGGTCGGAGAGTGACCGACCGACCGCGTTTCCGCCCGGACGTCTCCGACATCCATCGCCCGTACTCCGCTGCCGAAGATCGCTACTCGGCGATGGGCTACCGGCAGGTGGGTACTAGCGGATTGTATCTCCCCCCGGTGTCTCTCGGGCTCTGGTGGAACTTCGGAGACAACATCCCGTTCGACCGGCAGCGGGAGCTCCTTCGCCACGCATTCGACCGGGGCGTCACGCACTTCGACCTGGCGAACAACTACGGCCCGCCGTACGGTTCGGCCGAGACGAACTTCGGGCGGATGATGCGGGAGGACTTCGCGCCCTACCGCGACGAACTGATCGTCTCGTCCAAGGCGGGGTGGGACATGTGGCCGGGTCCCTACGGCGACCTCGGGTCGCGCAAATACATCCTCGCCAGCGCTGAGCAGTCTCTGCGGCGCATGAGCATCGACTACGTCGACATCTTCTACTCCCACCGGCCCGACCCGGTCACCCCGATCGAGGAGACGATCGGGGCACTGGACACCCTGGTGCGCGAGGGCAAGACCCGCTACGTGGGCATTTCGCAGTACGACGAGAAGCAGACCGCCGCCGCGGTGGCCGTCGCCCGGTCGCTGGGAACGCCCCTGGTCATCCATCAGCCGTCGTACTCGATGGTGAATCGCTGGGTGGAGGACGGCCTCACCGGTGTGCTGGCTCAGGAGGGCCTCGGCGCGATCGCTTTCACACCCCTCGCCCAGGGCGTGCTGACGGACAAGTACCTGGGGGATGGACGCGCCCAGCGTGCGCAGCGACGCTCCTCTTTGCCCGAGAACCCGCTCCCGCACGCCGCCATCACCGGCCTTCGCGGGTTGAATCTCATCGCGAAGGAACGCGGGCAGACCCTCGCCCAGATGGCGATCCAGTGGGTGCTGCGCGAGCCGACGGTCACCTCGGCGCTGATCGGGGCGTCGCGCATCGATCAACTGGACGACAACCTCGCCGCAGCGGGCGGACCGGCCTTCGACACGGAGGAGCTGGAGCGCATCGACGCCCTCGTCGAGACGATCGACCTCGATCGCTGGGCGGATTCGGCCCGGTGAGTTTGGCGGCGTCGACCGGCGGCGTGCACGTGCGCGCGCCCGGGAAGATCAACGTCTTCCTCGAGGTGGGCGACGTCCAGGACGACGGATACCACGACGTCGCGACGGCCTACCAGGCCGTGTCGATCTTCGAGGACGTGTGGGCGAGCCCTTCCGACGAGATCACCGTGGAGGTGAGCGGGGACACCGACCTCGACGACGTGCCGACCGACGATCGGAATCTCGCCGTCCGAGCCGCCCGGCTGCTCGCCCGCGCGACCGGCACCGAGGCCGGCGTTCATCTGGAGATCCACAAGTCGGTGCCGGTGGCGGGAGGAATGGGCGGCGGATCGGCGGATGCGGCGGCAGCCCTCGTCGCGTGCGACGCGCTGTGGGGGACCGGGTTGTCCACCGCCGAACTGTTGCGCCTGGCGGCTCGTCTGGGCGCCGACGTGCCGTTCGCGTTGCTGGGCGGCACCGCCGTCGGCACCGGGCGCGGCGACGAGGTCAGCTCGGCGCTGGCCCGAGGACGGTTCGACTGGGTTCTCGTCCCGAGCGCCGAGGGCATGTCCACCCCGGTGGTCTATCGCGAACTGGACGAGCACCGCACCCGCCATCTCGTCGACATCGGTCCCGTCCGGCGGCGCCCGGCCGTGGATCCTGCCGTCCTGCATGCCCTGCGGCAGGGGGACGCGGGGATGCTGGCCGCCACGCTCCGCAACGATCTTCAGGCCCCTGCCCTGCACCTCCGCCCCGATCTCGCCAGCGTGCTGGAGGCAGGAGAACGATCCGGCGCGCTCGCCGGCATCGTGTCGGGGTCGGGGCCGACACTCGCATTTCTCGCCCCGGACGAGGCGACCGCCATCGACCTGCGGATGAGTCTGAGCGCCGCGGGTCTGCGGGCGATGCACGTGCACGGGCCCGTCCCGGGGGCGCGGCTGATCTGAGTCGCGGGAATGAATCCGGTGCCGGATGCGATGACAACAAGGAGCACTCTCGCGCCCCATGTCCGAGGGCTCGGGTAGCGTGACACCCAGCGACGCCCTCGCCGTTCCGGCGAACCCATCCCATCGGGAGGAAGTCCATGAAAGCAGTACTCGACGGCACGGTTCTCGCCGAAGCCGACCGGCAGGATCTGATCTCGATCGAGGGGAACTGGTACTTCCCGCCGCAGAGCGTGCGGGAGGGTGTCCTCGTCGACAGCCCCACCCCTTACACGTGCCCCTGGAAGGGTGCGTGCCAGTACTACACGGTCTCCGTCGGAGACACGAGCCTTCCCGACCGGGCGTGGGCGTACCCGACGCCGAACCCGACCGCGATCGAGCGCGTCGGCAAGGACTTCTCCGGCTACGTCGCCTTCTGGAAGGAAGTCCAGGTCGTCGACTGACGGTCGTCACCCGGGTCCATGATCGAGTTCTCCTCCGTCTCGAAGGTCTTCCCCGATGGCACATGTGCCGTGGAGGACTTCAGTCTCGTGCTGCCCTCACGCCGGACCACCGTGCTCGTGGGGTCGTCCGGGTCGGGGAAGACGACGCTGCTGCGGATGATCAACCGCATGGTCGACCCGACCTCCGGCGTGGTGTCCATCGATGACGAGGACGTCACCGGGCGGCCGCCCGTGGAACTGCGACGCAGCATCGGCTACGTGATGCAGAACTCCGGGCTTCTCCCGCATTTCACCGTGGCGCAGAACATCGCCACGGTTCCGGTGCTGCAGGGGCAGAAGAGCAAAGCGGCCCGCGCCCGCGCGCTCGAGCTGATGGACACGGTGGGTCTTGACCGGGCGATGGCCGATCGATATCCCAGCCAGCTGTCCGGCGGTCAGCAGCAGCGGGTGGGCGTGGCACGAGGGCTGGCAGCCGAACCGAACATCCTGCTCATGGACGAGCCGTTCGGTGCGGTGGACCCCATCGTGCGCGCGGAACTTCAGCAAGAACTGCTGCGGCTGCAGCGCGAGATCGGCAAGACGATCGTGTTCGTCACGCACGATATCGACGAAGCGTTCCTTCTCGGCGACCAGGTGGTGATCCTGGAGGAACGTGCCCGCATCGCGCAGGTGGGAAGTCCCAGCGAAATCATGGAAGACCCCGCCGAGGGCTTCGTCTCGAGCTTCATCGGCGCGGAGACGGGTAAACGCGCCCTGCACCTCAAGCAGACGCCGCGCGGCACGGTCGTCGTGGATGCTGAGGGGCGCACGCAGGGGGCACTCCGGGAGGGCGCGGGCCCGTGATCTGGGTCGCCAACAACCTCGATCTGATCGGTGAGCTCGCGCTCGTCCATCTGCGGCAGAGCGTCCTCGCGATCCTTCTCGGCTTCGTACTGTCCGTGCCGCTCGGCTGGGTGGCGTGGCGTTATCGCCTGGTGCGCAGCGGCGTCATCACCACCACCGGGCTGCTGTACACCGTCCCGTCGATCGCGTTGCTGATCCTGCTGCCCAGCGCGACCGGCTGGTACAGCATCACCAGCGAGATGAATCTCATCGTGGCGCTGACCATCTACGCCGTGGCGATCATCGTCCGCTCCGTCGCCGACGGATTGGACTCCGTCGACCAGGGCGTGCGGCAGGCATCCACCGCGATCGGGTACGGGGCGTTCCGCCGCTTCTGGGCGGTGGACTTCCCCCTGGCGGGCCCCGTGATCCTCGCGGGGGTGCGCGTCTCCGCGGCCAGCACGATCTCCCTCGCGACCGTGGGGATCCTCGTCGGCATCACGAACCTCGGGTATCTCTTCACCAACGGCCTGCAGCGCCGCATCATCCCCGAAGTGCTCGCCGGGGTGGCGGCCGTCGTCGTGCTCGCGCTCGTGGTCGATCTGCTCCTCCTGGTGGCCGGGCGCCTCCTCATGCCGTGGACGCGTCCCCTGTCCACCCCGCGCGTGCGGCGTAGCTCGGCGATCGCGGTCGGGGCCGACGCATGAACCTCTTCCTCGAAGCGCTCGCCTGGCTCTTCTCCGGTGACACCGGGGCCATGGCCTCGATCCCCGTCGCCACCGGAGAACAGCTTGCCTACACGGCGATGTCCGTGCTGGTCGCCGCGGTGATCGCCGTTCCGATCGGCTGGTACATCGGGCACACCGGGCGAGGGCGCGAGGTCGCCGTCGCCGTCTCGGGGGCAGCGCGTGCGATTCCGTCGTTCGGACTGCTGATCCTCCTCACCCTGCTCCTCGGGGTTCTGCACAAGCCGGAGGCGGCGGTGATCACCTTCGTCGTCCTCGCGATCCCCTCTCTCCTGGCGGGTGCCTACACCGGCTTCGAGGCCATCGAGCCACGTGTCCTGGATGCCGGACGGTCGATGGGCATGACACCGTGGCAGATCCTGTGGAAGATCGAGGTGCCCCTCGGACTGCCGCTCCTCGTCGGTGGCCTGCGGGCGGCCACGCTTCAGGTGGTTGCGACCGTGACCATCGCCGCCTATATCGGCCTCGGCGGGCTGGGCGAGTACATTATTTCCGGGCTGCAGCTGCGGCGCCTCGAGGTGATCATCGGAGGCGCCCTCCTGGTTGCGGCACTCGCCCTGCTCCTGGATGCCCTGTTCGCCTGGTTGCAGAACGCCGTGGTGCCGCGCGGAGTCCGGGCGGCGGCATCCGTTTCCGGTGGCGCCACGAAGAAGCTCCGCGGGCGGATCGAACCCGCCGCCCTCGTCACCCGCAGCGGTCCGCATCTGCCCCCCTGACCCCATCGAACCCCATCAAGAAAGAGGAATCACATGTTCACAGGACGTACCCGCAGGGGCCTGGCCGGTGTCGCCGGTGTGGCGGCCGCAGCGCTCGCGCTGGCCGGCTGCGCCTCGAGCAACCCGCTGGAAGACGACAATTCCGCCGGTGGCGAGAACGCCGACGACACCACCATCGTGGTCGGCTCTGCGGCCTACTACTCGAACGAGATCATCGCCGAGATCTACGCGCAGGCGTTGGAGAACGCCGGTTTCGAGGTCGAGCGTCAGTTCCAGATCGGACAGCGCGACGCGTACATCCCCCTCCTCGAGGACGGTTCGGTCAACGTCTTCCCCGAGTACTCGGGGAACCTCCTGCAGTACTTCGACGCCGAGACCGAGGCGCGCACGCCCGACGAGGTCTACGCGGCGCTCCCCGACGCGCTGCCCGAGGGCCTCGAGGTGCTCGAGCAGTCCACCGCAAGTGATCAGGACTCGTACACCGTCACGGCGGACTTCGCCGAGCAGTACGACCTCTCCACGATCGCCGACCTGGCGAACGTCGACGTCCCGCTGACCCTCGGGGGTCCGGCCGAGCTCGCCGAGCGCCCGTACGGCCCGCAGGGGCTCCAATCGACCTACGACGTCGCCGTAGAGTTCTCGGCGACGGGAGACACCACGGTCGAAGATCTCGTGGCCGGCACGGTGAACGTGGCCAACGTGTTCACCGCCGACCCGCGCATCCAGACCGAAGACCTCGTCGTTCTGGATGACCCCGAGGGCCTCTTCCTCGCCTCCAACGTCGTCCCGGTCGTCGGCTCGGATGTCGCAGACGAGGTGGCGGACGTGCTCAACGCCGTCAGCGCCGCCCTGACCCCCGAGGGCCTTGTCGCGTTGAACGTTCAGTCCACCGAGGATGAGCTTTCGCCCGACGAGATCGCGTCGCAGTGGCTCGAGGAGAACGGACTCGTCTGACCGGCGAGATCGTGGAACCGGTGAGGGGATGCTCCGTCTGTCGGAGCATCCCCTCATCCGTGATCGTGGTGGCGTTCACCGCACCCGCTCGGCCGGGTAGACGTCACGGATGTGCTCGAGGAAATGACGACCGATGCTCTCGGCAGCGATGAGCTCCCGGTGCGCCGAGCGAGGCACCGCGAAGTACCGGTAGACATCGCCGCCGGTGAACTCGATCTCCAGGACGGCGAGGGCCGGGTCATATCCGATCGACTCGACCGCCGTGGAATCCACGCGAGCCCGCCTCATGGCCGACAGGCTACGCCCTGCCAGCGGGCCGGGCGTCCGCGGGGCGGGCGCGGCGGGCGGCGGGGCGGGGGTTATTACCTGATTGGCCCGGTGGGCGCGCCGCTGCACGCGACCGTGCTCCTACGGTGAGGCGAGCGTCCGCGCGGACCGGTTCCGCCGCCGCGACCGTACCGAGGAAGGGAACGCGATGCCGCCGCGCGCCGACGACGACCAGATGCACCTGTTCCTGTTCTTCAGCCCCGTCGGCCGGAACAGGTCGAGCTGGCGTCGCCCGGACAGCCAGGTGGAGCTGCTCTACGGTCTGGACGGCGCCAAGAACTCCGTGCAACGGGCAGAGGCGGCGAAGATGGACGCCGTCTTCTTCGCCGATGCGCTGTACTACGGCGACGCCGGCCTCAACCCCGAGATGGGCGGTTACGAGCCACTGACGACAATGGCCGCGCTCAGCGCAGTGACCGAGAACATCGGCCTTGTCGCCACCATTTCGACCACCTTCAGCGAACCGTACAACGTCGCCCGGATGCTGTCCCAGCTGGATCACCTCTCCCACGGCAGGGTGGGGTGGAACGTGGTGACGTCGTACGACGGCGCGCAGAACTTCACGGTTCCGCTGCCGGAGAAGCAGGAGCGGTACCGGCGCGCAGAGGATTACCTGCAGGCGTGCATCGCGGTCTGGGACGCCTGGGAGGACGACGCCGTCGTCATCGATCGGGAGAACGGCGTGTGGGCCGACCCCGCAAAGATCCACCAACCCCACTACCGAGGGCCTTACTACCAGATCCGCGATGCGCTGAGCGTGCCGCGCTCGCCGCAGGGGCGACCCGTGATCGCGCAGGCGGGGCAGTCCGAGGAGGGGATGCGGTTCGCGGCGCGCAATGCCGAGGTCGTGTTCACCGCGCAGGTGGAGAAGGCACCGGCGCAGCGGTCCCGGTCGAAGCTCGAGGAGTTCTCCACGGATGCGGGGCGTGAGCGCATCCCGATCCTCCCCGGTCTGATGCCGGTCATCGGCGATACCCAGGAGGACGCCGAACGGATCCTCGCCGAGCTCGGTGACCTCGTCCAGCCCGACATCGCCCTCGCCACTCTCAGCGGCCTGCTGCTCGGTGCGGAGCTTGCCGACCTCGACCTCGATCAGCCGGTTCCCCCCGATCGCCTCATCGACCCGTCGGTAGCCGCGACTCACCCCAGCCCACTCGCGAGCCGGTACGCCGGCCTGTACCGGATCGTCGTGAACGACAAGCCGACGCTGCGTGAGCTGCTGCGCACGCGAGCCACCTCTTCCGGGCACCAGGTCGTCGTCGGCACGGCGCAGACCGTCGCCGATCGGATGGAGGAGTGGTTCCGCAGCGGCGCGTGCGACGGGTTCACGCTCACCCCGTCATATCTGCCGGAAGGGCTGGACCGGATCTGCGACGACCTCATCCCGGAACTGCAGGCGCGGGGACTGTTCCGACGCGAGTACCCGGGCACGACGCTCCGGGACACGCTCGGGCTCACCCGGCCCGCCACCCCCTGAGCCCACGGCGAGAATTCGCCCCGAGGATTCGCCGTAGCCTGGGACGGATGGCACATCTCCTTGGGGCCGAGGCCCTGCACCTGGAATACCCGACAACCGTCGTCTTCGACTCGGTGTCTCTCGGCGTGAACGAGGGCGACCGCATCGGCATCGTTGGACGCAATGGCGACGGCAAGTCGAGCCTGCTCGCGATGCTCGCCGGGCGGATGGAACCCGACTCGGGCCGCGTGACCGTCCGCGGTGGTGTGCAGATCGGGGTCCTCGATCAGGGCGACACGCTGGCAGACGACGACACGATCGGCGCTGCGGTGGTCGGCGACCGTCCCGAGCACGAGTGGGCCGGTGATCCGCGCGTCCGCGACGTCATCGCAGGCCTCCTGGGCGACCTCGCGTGGGACGCCGTGCTCGGAACCCTGTCCGGCGGCCAGCGCCGTCGCGTCGCCCTCGCCCGCTTGCTCGTCGGTGACTGGGACGTGCTGTTCCTGGACGAGCCGACCAACCACCTCGACGTCGAGGGGATCACGTGGCTCGCCGAGCATCTGAAGCGCCGGTGGGCGCCGAACGCCGGCGGGCTGCTCGTCGTCACCCACGACCGGTGGTTCCTGGATGAGGTGTGCACGGTCACGTGGGAGGTCCACGACCGCATCGTCGAGCCGTTCGAAGGCGGATACGCCGCCTACATCCTCCAGCGCGTCGAACGCGACCGTCAGGCCGCCTCCATAGAAGCACGACGGCAGAACCTCGCCCGCAAGGAGCTCGCCTGGCTCCGCCGTGGAGCTCCTGCCCGGACCGCGAAGCCGAAGTTCCGCATCGACGCCGCCAACGCGCTCATCGCCGACGTTCCCGAGCTCCGCGATCCGGTCGCCCTGCAGTCCCTCGCCGTCTCCCGCCTGGGCAAGGATGTCGTCGACCTGCTGGATGTGTCGGTGGCCTACCCGTCGCCAGGCTCGGAGACCGGGACGCGGGAGGTGCTGCACGGTATCGAGTGGCGCATCGCGCCGGGGGAGCGCACCGGAATCCTCGGCGTGAACGGGGCGGGCAAGTCGACCCTGCTCGGACTCATCGACGGCTCGGTGACGCCGACGGCGGGCCGCGTCAAGCGCGGGAAGACCGTGCGCGTCGCCACCCTCACCCAGCGCCTCGACGAGCTCGTCGAGCACCTCGACGACCCCGTCCGGGTGGTGGTGGCCGAACTCCGCACGAGCTACACGTTCGGCGCCGGCTCCAAGGCGCAAGAACTCACGCCGGGGCAGCTGCTGGAGCGGCTCGGGTTCTCCAGTGCGCAGCTGTCCACCCCGGTCAAAGACCTCTCGGGCGGGCAGCGGCGGCGCCTCCAGTTGCTGCTGATCCTCCTCGACCAGCCGAACGTGCTCATCCTCGACGAGCCGACCAACGACCTCGACACCGACATGCTGGCGGCCATGGAAGACCTCCTCGACTCGTGGCCGGGCACCCTCCTCGTGGTCTCGCACGACCGGTACTTCCTCGAGCGCGTCACCGACCAGCAGTACGGCATCTTCGACGGGCGTCTCCGCCACCTTCCCGGCGGTGTCGACGAATACCTCCGACTGCGGCGGATGCAGCCGGAGACGGCCCGCGCGGGTGCGGGAAGCACCCCCGCTTCGGCAGGACTGTCGGGATCCGACCTGCGCGCCGCGCAGAAGGAGACCGCAGCCCTCGAGCGACGTATCTCGAAGCTCGAGAAGGAGATCGACACCGCCCGGGCCGCCCTCGTCGACCACGACCAGGCCGATTATGTGGGTCTCGGAGCGGAGATGCAGCGGATCAGCGCGCTCGAGGCCGAGCGCGACGACCTCGAGCTGCGGTGGTACGAACTCGGCGAGTCTCTCGGGTGACCGACAACCGCCGAAGCGAGGCGATCTGCCGAGCCGAGGGGGGAGAGGCCTGTTCTCGTCCTCGGTCGGGCAGATCTCCTCGCCTCGGGCGCCGGATGCTCGCCGAGCCGAGCCGGGCGGGATCAGGCGTCGAAGCCCAGGCTGAGCTTGCGCAGAAGGTTGGCGAGACGCTCGCGGTCGCTGCGGGACAGCGCGTCGAGGAGGAGGGCTTCGGCGTCGACGAGGCGGGTGATCGCCGCATCCACGCGGGTCCGCCCGTCGGGAGTGAGGGTGACCAGGATGCTCCGGCCGTCACCCGGGTCGGCCTCGCGCCGCACGAGGCGACGGCCGACCAGTCGGTCGATGCGGTTGGTCATCGTGCCGCTGGAGACGAGGGTCTGCTGCAGCAGCTGCTTCGGGCTCAGCTGGAAGGGCTCGCCCGCCCGCCGCAGTGCCGAGAGCACGTCCCACTCCCACGGCTCCAGGTCGCTCCGGCGGAACGCCTCTTTCCGCGCCCGGTCGAGGTGGCGCGACAGGCGGTCGACGCGCGAGAGCACCTCGAGGGGCGAGAAGTCCAGGTCGGGGCGCTGCCGGATCCACGCGACGACGATGCGGTCGACCTCGTCGCTCTCGTGGCTCACGGTCCCATTATCCGCTTCGCGCGCTGCCCGTGCCCCGGGGCTGTCGTCCAGCCCCATCTGGCAGACTGAAACGGCGCCGGTGGCGCGGTCCGCCGTGGTGTAACGGCAGCACGACAGCCTTTGGAGCTGTTAGGACCAGGTTCGAATCCTGGCGGCGGAGCATGACGAACGAACTGGCCATTGTGGTTCTCGCTGCCGGGCAGGGCACACGGATGCGTTCGCGCCTGCCGAAGGTGCTGCATCCCCTGGGCGGGCGCCCCCTCGTGGCGCACGTGCTGGACGCCGCCGCCTTGCTCGACCCTGTGCGCATCGAGGTCGTCGTGCGCCACGAGCGCGACCGCGTGGTCCGGACGCTCACCGCCCTCACCACCGACGTGCACATCGTCGACCAGGATGAGATCCCCGGCACGGGCCGCGCCGTGCAGGTGGCGCTGGATGACCTCGGCGACTTCGCCGGCGACATCCTCGTGCTCAGCGGTGACGTGCCGCTCCTGGAAGCGGCCACCCTCGCCGACCTCGTCACAGCGCACCGCTCGTCCGGGGCCGCCGCGACCGTGCTCAGCGCGCGGGTGGCCGATCCGAGCGGCTACGGCCGCGTCATCCGCGACGCCTCCGGCGGCGTGGAGCGGATCGTCGAGCAGAAGGACGCCACCGCGGACGAAGCCGCCGTCACCGAGATCAACGTCGGGGTGTACGTCTTCCAGGCCGCGCCGCTGCGGAGCCACCTGGAACTGGTGGGCTCGGCCAACGCGCAGGGAGAGCGCTACCTCACCGACGTCATCCGTCTCCTCCGCGACTCCCGCCACGTCGTCACCGCCACCGAGGCGCCGGACGCGACCGCGGCGCTCGGCGTCAACGACCGGGTTCAGCTGGCGGAAGCCGCGCGCACGCTGAATGCCCGCATCGTCCGGCGCTGGCAGCTGGAGGGCGTCACCGTGCAGGATCCCGCGACGACGTGGATCGAGGACACCGCCACCCTCGCGCCGGATGTGACGATCCTGCCGAACACGCACATCCTGGGTGCGACCGCCGTCGCCGCCGGCGCGACGATCGGGCCCGACACGAGCCTCGTGGATTGCGAAGTGGGGGAGGATGCCGTCGTCCGCCGCACCGATGCGACCCTCGCTGTGATCGGCGCGCGGGCGACCGTGGGCCCGTTCGCCTTTCTCCGCCCCAACACCACACTGGCCGAGGGGGGCAAGATCGGCACGTTCGTGGAGACGAAGAATTCCACGATCGGCGAGGGCAGCAAGGTGCCGCATCTGTCCTACATCGGCGACACGACCGTCGGTCGCAACGTCAACCTCGGCGCCGGGACCATCACGGCCAACTACGACGATCTGACCAAGCACCGCACCGAGATCGGCGACGAGGTGCACTCCGGCTCGCACAACGTGTTCGTGGCGCCGGTTAGGATCGGAGAAGGCGCCAAAACCGGGGCCGGCGCGGTGGTCCGCAAGGACGTGCCCCCCGGTGCTCTGGCGCTGAGCGTCGCGCCCCAGCGCAACGTCGAGGGATGGGTCGAAAACAACCGACCGGGCACGGGCGCGGCGCGAGTCGCCGCGCAGGCCCGGTCTGCACAGGAAGCTGGCGATGGGCCGCAAGAAGAAGACGGTTGACCTCGATCGGGACAACGGCATCGCCCCCGGTTTGGTCGCCAAGACGAAGAAGCGCCTCGTCGTCGCAGCCGGTCGTTCCCACCCCGAGCTCGCCGCTCAGGTGGCCGCGCACCTCGGCACCGAACTCGCCCCCACCGAGCACCGCACGTTCGCGTCGGGGGAGATCTACACGCGCTTCGAGGTCTCGATCCGAGGATGCGACGTCTTCGTCATCCAGTCGTTCGGCCCGCCGGTCAACGAGTGGCTGATGGAGCTGCTGATCATGCTCGACGCGCTCAAGCGCGCCTCTGCCAAGCGCATCACCGTGGTGGCGCCGTACTTCCCCTACTCGCGACAGGACAAGAAGGGCCGCGGACGCGAGCCGATCAGCGCCCGCCTCGTCACCGACCTGCTGACCACCGCGGGCGCGGACCGCATCATGAGCGTCGACCTGCACGCGGCGCAGATCCAGGGATTCTTCGACGGTCCGGTCGACCACCTCTTCGCCAAGCCCGTGCTCCTGGATTACTTCCGCGAGCACCTCAGCCCGGAAGACCGTGAGACGCTCACCGTCGTCTCGCCCGACATGGGGCGCGTCCGCGTCGCAGACACCTGGTCCGACAGCCTCGGCGCCCCGCTGGCGATCATCCACAAGCGCCGCGACCCGAAGGTCGCCAACCAGGTCACCGTGCACGAGATCGTCGGTGCGGTGGCCGGCCGCACCTGCCTGCTGGTGGACGACATGATCGACACCGGCGGCACGATCGTGAAGGCCGCGCAGGCCCTCAAGGCCGCCGGCGCGCGCAAGGTCATCGTCGCCGCGACCCACGCGATCTTCAGCCCGCCTGCCACGGTGCGGCTGCAGGACGAGGCGATCGACCTGGTCGTGGTCACCGACACCGTCCCGATCCCCGCGGACGAGCGGTTCGAGGGTCTGATGGTGCTGCCCATCGCGCCGCTCCTGGCCCGCGCCATCCGCGAGGTCTTCGAGGACGGCTCGGTCACGAGCATGTTCGGCGGCGAAGCCTGAGATCGTTCCTCGCGAGGCCCGTCGGGAACGGAATTCTGCGAAGAGTGGGCAACGGGTGAACCGCGAGCCGGGGCGCGTCGTGTCACCGGTGTGGCCATCCGGTCACGAGGCCCTGCACGAGCAATCGCCTTTGGAGGACGCTGTGATCCGTACCATCCCCCTACCCCGTTCCATCCGTGCCGCCGCAGCCTTCGTCGGCGTCGCGGGGGTCGTGACCCTCGCTGGATGCTCCGGCCCTGCCGAAGCGGAACCGCAGACCGTCGACGAGACGACGCAGAGCGAGGCCGGCTCGGGCGAGGCCGGCGCGGGCGCCTACGCCGACGGGACGTACAGCGCCGAGGGCAGCTACCGGACACCCGAGACGACCGAGTCCCTCGACGTCACGATCACCCTGGAAGGCGACGTCGTCACCGCCGTCGAGGTGACCGGTGACCCGCAGGCGCCCCAGTCGGAGCAGTACCAGGGCCGGTTCATCGGCGGCATCTCGGACGAGGTCGTCGGGAAGAACATCGACGAGCTCTCCGTCAGCCGCGTGGCCGGGTCCTCCCTCACCAGTGGCGGATTCAACGAGGCGCTCGAGGCCATCAAGGCCGACGCCGCGGCCTGATCGCATGACCGCATCCACCACCACGCGCGCCGCTTGGTTCTTCGATGCGATCGGAACGCGGTGGCACGTCGCGACCGACGCCCCACTGGGGGCCGCGGTGGTCGCGCGCGTCCAGGCGGTCGTGTCGGAGTTCGATCGGGTCTGGTCGCGCTTCCGCGACGACTCGGTCGTCACCGCACTCGGCCGGAACGGAGGCACCGTCCCGGCGCCGCCCGACGCCGCGGAAATGCTCGACGTGTACGCCGAACTCGATGCCGCCACCGGCGGCGCCGTCAATCCGCTCGTGGGCGAATCGCTCGCCCGGCTCGGCTACGACGCCCGTTACTCCCTCGTGGCGGGTGATCCACGCCGGGCGCCGGCGGACTGGCGCGAGCGGCTGACCTGGTCGCGCGGGCAGCTCGCCCTCGATGCCCCCGCGGTGATCGACGTCGGAGCGCTGGGCAAGGGGCGTCTCGTCGACCTGGTCCTCGCGGTGATCGTCGAATCGGGCGCGAGCGATGCGGTGGTGGATGCCTCGGGCGATATGGCCGTGCGGGGAGCACCGCAGCGCGTCGGTCTGGAGCATCCCTTCGACGCCCGCCGGGCGATCGGGGTGATCGAGGTGGAGGACGCCGCCCTGTGCGCCTCGGGCACCGCGCGCCGCGCGTGGGGCGACGGTCTGCACCACGTGCTCGACGCCCGGACGGGCACTCCCGTGCAGGCGTTCGCCGCCACGTGGGCCGTGGCGTCGACCGCGATGCGGGCCGACGCGCTCGCCACCGCGCTGTTCTTCGAGGGCGGCCCCGAGCTGGCCGCAGCGTGGGACGCGCAGTGGGTGCGCATGCGCACCGACGGGCGCGTGGAGTGGTCGCCGGGATGCACGGCGGAGCTGTTCCTGTGATCGGCGCGGTGACGGCGGGCTGGACCCGCGTTCTGGGGCTCCTCGGCCGGGTGTCGATGTACCGGCTGGTGCTGCTGTCGCTGGCCTCGCTGGCGGTCGTGTCGCTCGTGCTGTCGCTGCTGGGGCTCATCGGACCGCGCCCGCTCGACCTTCTCGTCACCGCGGGGGTGCTGGCGGCCGTGTGCGTGCTGGTCGACCTGGGCATGCAGAGCATGCTCCGGCTGCCGCGACGGGTGGAGTCCTCGCTGATCACCGCCGGAATCCTGCTGTTCGTGCTGTTCCCGACGACCGACCCGCTCGGCCTCGCCGGCATCGCCCTGGCCGGCGCCGCCGCATCCCTGTCGAAGTACCTTCTCGTGTGGCGCGGCCGGCACGTCTTCAACCCCGCCGCTGTCGGTGCCGCCGTGCTGACTCTCGTCGGGATCGGAATACCGGCCCTGGGCGCCTCGGCGTGGTGGGTGGGCACCCCGACGCTGGCCGCCCCCGTTCTCGTCCTCGGTATCGCGATCCTGTGGCGCACCGAGAAGATGCGCATGGTCGCCGGCTTCTGGGTGATCGCCGCGGGGGTGGCGTTCCTGCGTGCCGTGGCCCAGGACACCGCAGCCGGCTTCGAGGTGGATGCGGGGGCCATCGCTGTACAGGTCGCATTCTCGTCGCCGTACCTGTTCCTCGGGGCCTTCCTGCTCTCGGAGCCGCTGACCCTGCCCCCGCGGCGGTGGCAGCAGTTCGCCGTCGCGGCAGTGGTCGGCGTCCTGGCCGGGTGGCCGCTCAATCTCGGCGTCTTCACCCTGGGGCAGGAGTTCGCCCTGCTCGTGGGCAATCTCGTGGCGTTCCTCTTCGCCCGGCGAAGCGGGGTCCGGTTCGTCGTGGAGGGACGGCGCGAGGTCACCCCGACGGTGCGGGAACTGACGTTCCGCACACAGCGTCCGTTCGCGTTCCGCCCGGGGCAGTACCTCGAACTCGACGTGCCGCACCGGCGGCCGGATGCCCGGGGAACGCGCCGGGAGTTCTCCATCCTCTCCGATCCCGCCGACCTGCCCACCGTGCGGATCGCCTACAAGGACGGCTCGCACTCCAGTTTCAAGCGTGCTCTGGCCGAGGTGCCCCCCGGAACGACGCTCGCCGTCTCGGGCATCTGGGGCGACTTCCTGCTGCCGACGCGCACCACCGCCCCGCTGCTCTTCGTGGCAGCGGGGATCGGAGTGACGCCATTCGTGTCGCACCTGCGCCATCTCGCCGCAGCCGACCAGGATCGCGACATCGTCCTGATCTACGTGGCCTCGGATGCTTCGGAGTTGGCCTTCCGCGACGAGATCGCCCGCGCGGGCATCCCCGTCATCGTCTTCACTCGCAACGAACCGGCCGATCTGCCGGCCTCTTGGCGGTGGGCGGGCCGTGGCGTGCGCCTGGACGCGGATGGGCTGATGCGGATGGTGCCCGACCTCTCCTCGCGGCACGCCTACATCTCCGGGCCGCCGGCACTCATCGCGGATCTCGCCCCGGCTCTGGAGCGCGCGCGGTCGCTCACGACCGACGCGTTCTCCGGCTACTGACCCGTCGACTCGCCAGCAATCGTCTGGTCTGAGCTCATTTTCGGACGTTTGCTGGCGAGTCGACGGGGGGTTACGCGGGGTCGGCGGGTCTCGCGGGAAGGCGGACCTCGAAGACGGTGTCGCCGGGGGTGCTGCGGACGCTGATCGTGCCGCGGTGCGCCTCGACGATCGCCCGGGCGATGGAGAGGCCCAGGCCGGTTCCCCCTGTCTTGCGAGCGCGGGAAGCGTCGCCGCGAGCGAAGCGCTCGAAAAGCCGGTCGGCGACGGCCGGATCGATGCCGGGCCCGTCATCGTGGACGCGGAGCACCGCCTGATCGCCCTCGCGGCGCACCGACACGGTCACGACGGTTCCGGCGGGGGTGTGCGCTCGGGCGTTTGCGAGGAGGTTGGCGATCACCTGCTGCAGGCGCGCGGGGTCTCCGGCCAGGACGACCGGTTCATCCGCGACGTCGAGGATCCACTCGTGGTCGGGGCCGGCGGGCCGCGCGTCGCCGACGGCCTCGACCGCCAGGTGCGTGAGGTCCACCGTGTCGTACACGAGCTCCTGGCCCTCATCCAGCCGAGCGAGGAGGAGGAGATCCTCCACGAGGGCGGTCATCCTCAACGACTGCGCCTGGATGCGCTCGAGGGCGGTGCGGGCGTTCTCCCCGAGCGAGGCGTCCCGCAGCGACAACTCCGAGTACCCGCGAATCGAGGTGAGCGGGGTGCGCAGTTCGTGGCTCGCGTCGGCGACGAAGCTGCGCATGAGCTCCTCGTTACGCTGGCGGGCCGTGAGCGAAGCATCCACGTGGTCGAGCAGGGTGTTCAGCGCGGCGCCCACCTGGCCGATCTCCGTGGAGTCGTCGGTCTGGGCCTCGGGGACGCGCTCGGTGATCTTCACGTCGCCGGAATCCATCCGCACCTTCGCCACCCGAGTCGCGGTGTCGGCCACGGCACGAAGGGGGCCCAGGCCGATGCGGATGACGATCGCGATGATGGATGACAGCAGCACCAGGCCGCCGGTGGTCACGAGGCCCACCGTGAGGAGGATCTGCGAGATCGTCGTGGTGATCTCGCTGAGAGGCAGGCCGAGGACGGCCAGGGCCTCGGGGCCGGGGTACGTCAGGCTCGTGACGCGGTAGTCCCCGAGACCTGGGATGTCGACGGTGCGCGATGAGGCGGTGGCCACCGAGTCGACGATCTCGGCGATCTCGTCGTTCTCCAGAACGCGGACAGCGCCGCCGTCCACGTACGCGCCGGTCGTCCCCCCGGCCGGCGTCCGGGTGACCAGCAGGGTGCCGTCCTGGAAGGGTCCGCTGGCCAGCAGCTCGGGCGCGGTGCTCTGCACGCCGATACGGACATTCGACGCTGCCTGACGCAGCCGCGTGTCGAGACTCTCTTGGAGCACCTGGCCGAGAATCGCCCCCGTCGACAGGGCGACGATGGCCAGGATGACCGCGACCATCCCGATGATCGCGGTCATCAGGCGGGCTTGGAGACTCCAGGCGCGGGCGCGTGGGGGGCGGGAGGGGGCGGTCACTGCGGCGCTTTGATCATGTAGCCGACGCCCCGGATGGTGTGGATCAGGGGTTCCCGACCGGCATCGATCTTCTTGCGCAAGTAGGAGATGTACAGCTCGACCACGCTGGAACGTCCGCCGAAGTCGTAATTCCACACGCGGTCCAGGATCTGCGCCTTGGAGACGACTCTCCGCTGATTGCGCATGAGGTAGCGCAGCAACTCGAACTCGGTTGCCGTCAGGTCGATCTCGTCGCTTCCGCGGAACACCTCATGACTGTCCTCGTTGAGGGAGAGGTCGCCCACGTGCAGGATCGGCTCCGCGTCACCGGAGGTCGCCGTCCCCGCGCGGCGCATGAGGCCCCGGAGCCGAGCGACGACCTCCTCGAGGCTGAACGGCTTGGTGACGTAGTCGTCGCCGCCCGCGGTGAGCCCCGCGACGCGGTCGGCCACCGCATCCTTCGCCGTCAGGAACAGCACGGGGACGTCGTTGCCGGAATGGCGGAGCCGCTGCAGCACGGCCATGCCGTCGAGGTCGGGCATCATGATGTCGAGCACCATGGCGTCGGGCTCGAATTCGCGGGCCACCTGCAGAGCCTGCAACCCGGACGAGGCAGCGCGAACGTCCCACCCTTCCATCCGCAGAGCCATCGAGAGAAGGTCGGTGAGCATCTGTTCGTCGTCGACGACGAGGACGCGCAGGGGGGTGCCGTCCGGTCGGGTGAGGGCGGGGGAGGGTGCGGCCGCGTTCATGTAGCCATTGTCCGCCCGAATCTATGAAGGCTCTATGGCGTGCGCTATGCGCGGACTGTGAAGGGCGGACCGTGGGCGACGCGGCCGGGTTTCAGCGTCCGGCCGCGTCCGCGTGCGCGATCATCCGGTCGAACAGGGCGTCGCGGCGCTCATCGATCCGCTGCCGCTCGGGATGGGCGTCGTACCACGCGATGATGCGGCGTGCGCCCTCGTCGAAGGTCACCGTGGTGCGGAATTCCGGCGCCAGCGCGGTCACCTTGGCGTTGTCGAACACCATCGAGTGCGCCTTGTCACCGACGAGCCCCGGGCCGAGGTCGGGATCCCACGCGGCGATCGTTTCGCTGGCGATGTGCACGAGACGCGGGTCGGGCACGCCGGCGGCCTCGGCGAGCCAGCGGTAGATCTGGTCCCACGTGGGGGCGTGGCTGCCGGTGATGGTGAAGGCCTCGCCGATCGCGGCGGGGGCGCCCAGGAGACCGGTGAAGGCGACGGCGAAATCGTCGCTGTGGGTCAGTGTCCACAGGCTCGTACCGTCGCCATGGACGACGACGGGCTTGCCCGCCCGCATCCGCGCGATGTCCGTCCACCCCGCCATGGTGGGCAGCAGCGTGTCGTCGTATGTGTGGGAGGGGCGGACGATGGTGACGGGGAGCCCGCGGTCGCGGTACGCCGCCACCAGCAGGTCTTCGCACGCGATCTTGTCGCGTGAGTACTGCCAGAAGGGGTTGCGCAGCGGCGTGGACTCGGTGACCGGCAGGTGGGAGGGCGGCTTCTGGTACGCGGACGCCGAGCTCACGAAGATGTACTGGCCGGCGCGCTCGCCCGCCACCGTCAGCGCGGTTTCCACATGCGCCGGAAGGAACGACAAGAAGTCGGCGACGACGTCGAACTCCGCTCCGGCGAGGGCGGCGGTCACCGCGTCGGCGTCCCGCACGTCTGCGACCAGTCCGCGCACCTCGGCGGGAAGAGGGCGCGAGCTCGTGCCTCGATTGAGGACGGTGACGTCGTGGCCCGCGGCCACGGCTGCGCGCACGCATGCCGTGCTGATGACACCGGAACCGCCGAGGAAGAGGATGCGTCGGGAGGTCATCCTCCGACCCTAGACCCCGCTCTATCGGGGTGTCCGTGACCGGGGCTACCGTGTGCGCATGAAAACGACAGAGCTGTCGGTGCGTCTGACGGGCACGATCGTGCGTCCGCAAGACGAGGACTGGGATGCGGCGCGGCTGTTCCACTCGGGGATCGGCCAGCCCGACCTCATCGTCCGCGTGGCAGACGTGAACGACGTCTGCGCCGCGGTTGCCCACGCCGCCGAGGAGGGCGCACCGGTGGTGGTGCGGGGCGGCGGGCACAGCGCGTGGGGAACCATCCCCGGCGGAGTGGTGATCGATCTGTCGGGGCTGGCCGATGTGGTCATCGACGCGCCGCGCGGACGCGTCGCCGTCGGTGGGGGAGCGACGTGGGGCGAGGTCGCTCGCACGCTGAGCGAGGCGGGACTGGGAATCAGTTCCGGCGACACCGCGTCGGTGGGCGTGGGGGGACTGACGCTGGGCGGCGGAATCGGCTGGATGGTGCGGGCCTGGGGGCTGGCTGTCGACCAGCTGATCGGCGCACAGGTGGTGACCGCATCCGGGGATGTCGTCGAGGCGTCAGGCGCGGAGCATCCCGACCTCTTCTGGGCCCTCCGCGGGGGAGGTGGCAACTTCGGAATCGTGACACGCTTCGACTTCGCCGCCCACCCCTTGGATGCCGTCGTGTTCGCCACCCTGCACGCGGGCGAGGATGCCGTCGCGGTGCTGCGTGCGCTCCGGGGGATCCTGCGCGACGCGCCGCGGGAGCTCACCGTGACGTACATGGACGTGCCGCCGATGGACCCGAGCGCTCCGCCGGGAGCGACGATCTCCGCCTGCTGGGCAGGCGCCGACGAGTCCGCACTGCGCGCGGTCCTCGCGCCCCTGCTCGCCGTGCCCGGCGTCGCCGAGGACGATATCGGGGTGCGGGCGTACCCCGACGTGCTTCTGGACATGCCCGGATATGACCCCGACCAGCCGGTCCCCGGCTTTGTCGGCGGGAATACCCTCGTCGCCGAGCTGGACGATGACCTCATCGACGCGCTCGCCCGCTTCCGGGCGGAGCGGCGCGCAGCCGTGCTGTTTCTGCGTTCCCTCGGCGGCGCCTTCGGTGAGGTTCCGCCGGGAGCCACCGCCTTCGCCGAACGCTCGGCGACCTGGTTCGCCATGGCCGGCGCCTTCGACCTGCCGGGTCTCCTCGACGCGGATGGCCGGGCGGCGGCCGAGAGCGAGTGGGCGCGCATCGAGGCGCGTGGACTCGGGGTCTACGGGAACTTCAGCCCCTCGACCGATCCCGGCTGGGTACCGCGGATGTATCCGCCGGCCACCCGAGCGCGGCTGTCGGAGGTGAAGCGGGCGTGGGATCCGGCCAATCTCTTCCGGCGCAACCACAACGTGCCGCCCGCGGGTGCGGACGGCACGTTGTGAAGCGGCGTCAGTGGGTGTCTTCGGCTTCGATCTCGGTGCGGTCGCCCGACCACAGGGTGTGGAAGGTTCCCGGCTTGTCGATGCGCTTGTAGGTGTGCGCGCCGAAGAAGTCGCGCTGCCCCTGGATGAGGGCGGCCGGCAGTCGTTCGGCGCGGAGGCCGTCGTAATACGCGAGGGACGACGAGAACGCCGGGGCGGGAATCCCCGCGCGGGCCGAGGTGGCCACGACGTCGCGCCAGGCCGACTGCGCGCGGGTGAGGGCGTCGACGAAGTACGGCGCGGTCAGCAGCACGGGCAGCTCGGGGGTCGCGGCGTACGCCTCGGTGATCCGGTTGAGGAACTGCGCGCGGATGATGCAGCCGCCACGCCAGATCGAGGCGATCTTCCCCAGGTCGATGTCCCAGTCGTACTGGGCCGCACCGGCACGGATCTCATCGAACCCCTGCGAGTACGCGACGATCTTCGAGGCGTACAGCGCGAGGCGGATCTTCTCGATGAACGCATCGGCGTCGTCGACCTGCAGCTGCTCGGCCGGCCCGGGCAGCTCCCGGGAGACCTCGCGCTGCTCGGGGTGGGAGGAAAGGGAGCGGGCGAAGGTGGCTTCAGCGATGCCCGAGACCGGGACGCCCAGCGACAGTGCCGTCTGGACGGTCCATGCCCCGGTGCCCTTCGCGCCGGCCTGATCGACGATGACGTCCACGAGTGGCCGGCCCGTCACGGCGTCGGTCTGGCGGAGCACCTCGGCGGTGATCTCGATGAGGTACGACTCGAGCTCGCCCCGGTTCCACTCCGCGAAAACGTCGGCGATCTCGCCGGGCGTCTTGCCGGTACCCCGGCGGATCAGGTCGTACGCCTCGGCGATCAGCTGCATGTCGGCGTACTCGATGCCGTTGTGCACCATCTTCACGAAGTGGCCGGCACCGTCGTGGCCGACGTGGGTCACGCACGCCTCGCCCTCCGCGACGGCGGCGATCGAGGTGAGGATCGGTCCCAGAGTCGTCCACGACTCATCGGAGCCGCCCGGCATCAGAGACGGCCCGTTCAGGGCGCCTTCCTCACCGCCCGACACGCCCATCCCGACGAAGTTGATCCCCGTCTCGCGGACGGCCTTCTCGCGGCGGATCGTGTCGGTGAACAGGGCGTTGCCCCCGTCGACGATGATGTCGCCGGGTTGGAACACCCGCACGAGCTCCTCGATGACCGCGTCGGTCGCATCGCCGGCCTTCACCATGATCACGGCCGCGCGCGGGCGCTGCAGCGACGCGGCGAACTCCTGATACGAGAACGCCGGAACGAATTCCGCCTCGGGGTGGGCGGAGACGAGTTCGTCGGTCTTCGACCGGGAACGGTTGAACACCGCCACGGTGTTCCCCTCGCGGCTGGCGAGGTTGCGGGCGAGGTTGGACCCCATGACCGCCAGACCCACCACGCCGATGTTCGCCGGCCCGCTCGCATCCGCGGGGCTGGCCGTGCCGGCCTCGGCGACGGGCCGCCGCACATCCTCGGGTGCGGGTGCGCCCTCGTGCGCGCGTGCCGCTTCGTGCGGTGCCTGCTCCTGATCGGTGGACAATTGCGTCTGGGCAGGGTCGTTTGCTGACACGCGGGCTCCTGGTGGTCGGGATGCGGCTGAGCGCCTGGCGTCGGGGGACGCCGGTGGGGTCGCACTCAGCCTATCGCCGGTGATCCTCGGAGGCGCCGGCGGTCATCCGGGCCGGAAGGGGGGCCGTCAGTCCTTGCGATAGGCGGCGCGGCCGAGCGACCAGAACGCCGCCACGGTGCCCACGGCACCGAGGGCCGCGATGGCGCCGGCGATCCACAGCATCAGGTGGGAGAAGAATTCGGCGGGCATGGATCCTCCGTGTGTCGGCAGCGTCTCCATGGTAGCGGGGCCGCTGGTAGACTTCTGAGTGAAACTTCGGCGAGGGATGCGTCAGCCCAGGCGGTGCGTCCGTGATCGACGCGGTGAAGCAGGCTCACGGCTTTCCTCACGCGCTCGCGTTCGAGTCGAAACCAGACCCCCACACCGGGCCCGTGTGCCCGCAAGGAGAATTCATCATGTCGGAAGACAACCAGGTCCACGCCGAGCTGCGTGAGAACTTCGGCAAGGGCCACGCCCGACGCCTCCGCGCCGCGGGCAAGATCCCCGCCGTCCTCTACGGCCACGGGGCCGATCCGCAGCACCTGGCCCTCCCGGGCCACCAGGTGGCGCTGCTCATCCGTCGCGCCAACGCGCTGCTCGACCTCGAGGTCGCCGGAAAGCACGAGTACGCGCTGGTGAAGGACGTGCAGAAGGACCCCGTGCACCAGATCATCGAGCACATGGACCTGCTGGTCGTGCGCAAGGGTGAGAAGGTCTCCGTCGACATCCCCGTGATCCTCGTCGGTACCCCCGCCCCCGGGACCCTTGCCAACCTCGACGCCAACACCATCTTGATCGAGGCCGACGCCACTCAGCTTCCCGAGTCGGTCGAGGTCGACGTCGAAGGCCTCGAGGACGGCACGCACATCACCGCCGCAGACCTGAAGCTGCCGGCCGGTTCGGTCCTCATCGCCGACCCGGAGACCCTCATCGTCGCGATCTCGGTCCCCACCGACACTCTCGCGGCCGAGGACGAGATCGCCGAGGCCGATGCCGCGGTGGCCGAGGAGCAGTCCGAGGAGTCCGCCGAGTCCGAGTGACCGAGGACTTCTGCAGTTTCCCGAAGGGGCGCCCAGTGCGCCCCTTCGGTGTAGGTGCCGGCATCCGGGAGAATGAAGACGATGGCTGAGACGTGGCTTGTCGTGGGCCTGGGTAACCCGGGGTCCCGCTACGAGACGACCCGACACAACGTCGGGCAGATGGTCGTGGATGAACTCGCCCGCCGGCGCGGCGAGACCTTCACGTCCCACAAGGCGAACGCCCGCGTCGCCGAGACGTGGCTCCGACCCGGTGGTCCCAAGCTCGTGCTCGCAAAGCCGAACAGCTTCATGAACGTCTCCGGGGGGCCGGTCGCGAACCTCGCCCGGTACTACGGCGTCGATCCCGGCCGGATCATCGTGGTGCACGACGAGCTCGACATTCCGTTCGACACGATCAAGCTCAAGACGGGCGGTGGTCACGGCGGTCACAACGGCGTCCGCGACGTCGCCAAAGCCCTCGGCACCCCCGATTTCCCGCGCGTGCGCGTGGGGATCGGACGCCCGCCCGGTCGCCAGGACCCCGCAGACTGGGTACTCGACCCCTTCGGCGCCACCGAACGCGCAGCGCTGCCGAACCTTCTCGCCGACGCGGCGGACGCGGCCGAGCTCACCGTCAGCGAGGGGCTGCTCACTGCTCAGCAGCGGTTCCACGCCCCCCGCTGACGCGGCTCAGTGCCGGCTAGGAGACGTAGGGCGCGACTCCCGCCGCGACGCCGATCCCGTAGAAGGTCGCTACCGCACCCACGCCGATGACGGCCAGCACGATGGCGACGATGCCCCACACGCGTCCGCGGTTCTGCACGGCCGCGATGATGCCCTGGATGAGGCCCCACAGGGCGAGGATGCCCCACACGGCGAAGGCCACGAAGGTGAGCACGCCTGCGCTGATGGCGAGCTGCTGGCCCGCGAGGGGGAGCGAGTCGTCATCGAGTTCCACCGTGCCGCCGCCGCTGACTTGGGCGTACTGCCCGAGAGCGCCGGTCTGCATCCCCGCGATGAAGGCGATGATCGAGCCGATGACGGCACCGGCGAGCGCGGCACAGAAAGCGATGATGCCGAGCGTGGAGGGACCCTTGGGCTTAGGCCCCGTCTCCCCGGCGGGTGGCGCGTAGCTTGCGGCCGGAGAACTCGCGGGCGCGGATCCGGCCGGAGGCTCATATGCCGGAGGCGGCGTCGGCCGGCCCTGCGGTTCGGGCGGTGTCGTGCTCATGGCCACTCCTTCGTTCTCGGTCGAGGACGCGGTCAGTCTAGGGCCGGCCTGGTACGCGGTCCATCGGCGACGCCGCCGTCGGTGGAGACCCGTAGACTTTTGCGGTGACAATTTCCGGGATCGTGCGCGCCCTCGAGCAGGCGGAGTCGTTCCAGGATGCAGCATCCGCCTCGGTCGCGGACGCCGAATACTCGCTCGTCGACGGCTTGGACGTGCCGGTCCTCGCCGGTCTGCTGGAGCGGCGCCGGTCGGCCGGCCTGCCTGCGGCCCTCCTCGTGGTCGCGCCCACCGGCCGCCGCGCCGAGTCGCTGGGCCCCGCACTGGCGGCCGTGCTCCCCGGTGCGGAGGTGCTGCACTTCCCCGCGTGGGAGACGCTTCCCCATGAGCGCCTGAGCCCCAGTCCCGAGACCATCGGGCGCCGGATCGACGTGCTCCGCCGGATCGCCGCCTGGGACGGCGCGGCTCCGCTGGTCGTGACCGCCTCGGTGCGCAGCGCGCTCCAGCCTCTGGCCGAAGGGCTCGGCGATGTCGCCGCGATCGATCTCACGGTGGGCGGTCGTGGGTACGATCTGGAATCCGTCGCGGTGCGCCTGGTCGAACTCGCCTACCACCGCGTCGACATGGTGTCGCGCCGCGGCGAGTTCGCGGTGCGGGGCGGCATCCTCGACGTCTTCCCCCCGAACGCCGACCACCCCCTGCGTATCGACTTCTTCGGTGACGAGGTCGACGAGATCCGTGCGTTCTCGGTCGCCGATCAGCGGTCGCTGCCGGGCGCGGTACCCGGGGTGTCCCTCATCCCCAGCCGGGAGCTCCTCCTCACCCCCGACGTGCGGGCACGGGCCGCGGAACTCCGAGACGACTTCCCCGGTCTTCGCTCCATGCTCGAGCGCATGTCGGCGGGGATCCCCACCGACGGCATGGAATCGCTCATGCCGATCCTCGTCGACTCCCTCGTCCCGCTCATCGGGTTCCTCCCGGAGCGGTCCGCGGTCGCGCTGGTCGATCCGGAACGTTCCGTTGCCCGCGCGCAGACGCTGGGGGAGACCAACCGCGAATTCCTGGATGCGGCGTGGTCGGCCGCGACCGCCGGTGCCCGCGTCCCGATCGATCTCGACGCCGGCGACTTCCTGACCCTGGCCGAACTGCGTGAGGCCACCCATGAGCACGGCGGCGTGTGGTGGAGCCTTTCCGCGTTCGATTCCGGCGCCGCCGATGCGTCGGCGGAGGGTCTGGATGTGGACACTGCGGCCGTCCGCATCCGCGGGGAGTCCGTGCCCTCGTTCCAGGGCAACGTCGAGGGCGCCACCGCGCACATCGGCGAGTTGCTTTCCGCGGGGTGGAGCGTCGTGGTCGCCGCCACCGGCGCCGGACTCGTGGATCGCGCCCGGGATGTGCTCGCCGAACGAGGCGCCGCCGCTCGGCGCGTGGACAACGTGCTGCACGCCCCGGAGCCCGGGGTCGCGCATCTCGTCGTCGCTCCGCTGGAGCGCGGTTTCCAGCTCCCCGAGGTGCGGTTGGCGGTTCTCACCGAGAGCGAGTTCTACGGCCGCACCATCGGCAGCGACGCGCGCGTGGTGAAGAAGCTCGCCTCGCGGCGGCGCAACGTCGTCGACCCCCTGCAGCTGAAGCCGGGCGACTTCGTCGTGCATGCGACGCACGGCATCGGCCGGTTCGTCGAACTGTCTCAGCGCGAGGTGTCCAGCGGCGGCCGCAACCCGGTCAAGACCACGCGCGAGTACGTGGTCCTCGAATACGCGCCCTCCAAGCGCGGCTACCCCGGTGACAAGCTCTTCGTGCCGACCGATCAGCTGGACCTGCTCTCCAAGTACGTCGGCGGCGAGGCGCCGACGCTGTCCAAGATGGGCGGCAGCGACTGGGCGCAGGCGAAGGGGCGCGCGCGAAAGGCTGTCCGCGACATCGCGGTGGAGCTGGTGAAGCTCTACTCGGCGCGCATGGCGTCCAAGGGTCACGCGTTCGGTCCCGACACCCCCTGGCAGCGGGAGCTCGAGGAGGCGTTCCCCTTCGCCGAGACGCCCGATCAGCTGCAGACCATCGACGAGATCAAGGCCGACATGGAGAAGCCGATCCCGATGGACCGGCTGCTGTCGGGCGACGTCGGATTCGGCAAGACCGAGGTGGCCGTCCGTGCGGCGTTCAAGGCCATCCAGGACGGCAAACAGGTCGCAATGCTCGTCCCCACGACCCTGCTGGTCAAACAGCACACCGAGACGTTCACCGAGCGCTTCGCCGGGTTCCCGGTGAAGGTGCGCGCGCTGTCGCGGTTCCAGAGCGACAAGGAAGCCCGCGAGGTCCTCGCCGGCCTCACCGACGGCACCGTGGACATGCTGATCGGAACGCACCGCATCCTCACGGAGAAGGTGATCTTCAAAGACCTCGGGCTTCTGATCATCGACGAGGAGCAGCGTTTCGGTGTCGAGCACAAGGACGCGCTGAAGAAGCTCAAGAAGAACGTGGACATCCTCGCGATGAGCGCGACGCCGATCCCGCGCACTCTGGAGATGGCGGTGACCGGCATCCGTGAGATGTCGACGCTGCAGACCCCACCCGAGGACCGTCACCCGATCCTGTCGTACGTCGGGCCGCGCAACGAGAAGCAGATCGCCGCCGCCATCCGGCGGGAGCTGCTGCGCGAGGGCCAGGTCTTCTACGTGCACAACCGCGTGTCGTCGATCCAGCGGGTCGCCGCCGAGCTTGCGGAGCTCGTGCCGGAAGCGCGCGTCGCGGTCGCGCACGGGCAGATGGGCGAGCACGCCCTCGAGCAGGTCGTCGACGACTTCTGGGAGCGTCGCGCCGACGTGCTGGTGTGCACCACGATCGTGGAGACCGGGCTGGACATCTCCAACGCCAACACGATCGTGATCGACCGCGCCGACAAGTACGGACTGTCGCAGTTGCACCAGCTGCGAGGTCGCGTGGGGCGCGCGAGAGAGCGGGCGTACGCCTACTTCCTCTACGACGACACGAAGCCGCTGTCCGAGACCGCCGCCGACCGCCTGGAGACCATCGCGGTCAACAACGACCTGGGTAGCGGCATGCAGGTGGCGCTGAAAGACCTCGAGCTGCGCGGAGCGGGAAACCTCCTCGGCGCCGAGCAGGCGGGGCACATCGCCGGCGTCGGGTTCGACCTGTACTTGCGCATGATCGGTGAGGCGGTCGCGACCTTCCGCGGCGAGGAGACCGACGGACCCACGGAGTTGCGCCTGGAGCTGCCCGTCGACGCTCGCCTGCCGGAGACGTACATCGACAGCGAGCGGCTCCGCCTGGAGGCCTACCAGAAGCTCTCGGCCGCCGCATCCGCAACCGCCAAGGACGACGCCATCGACGCCGTCATCGACGAGCTGCGCGACCGCTACGGCGAACCGCCACGCGAGGTGGAGGGGCTCATCGCCGTGGCGAGGCTGCGCCGTCGTGCCGCGCGAGCGGGGCTGGCGGATGTCGTGGCCATGGGACCGAACCTGCGCCTGGCCCCGGCGAACCTGCCGGACTCGCTGCGCGTGCGCCTGCAGCGCCTGCACCCCAAGGCCAAGATCGTCGCCGGCGGAGAAGCGCTCGTGGTGCCGCTGCCGGGGGCCGATTCCGATGGCGACCTCATCGGCTGGGTCGCGCAGCTCCTCGACCAGCTCTTCCCCGAGCCGGCGCCCGCCGCGGCCGAGCCGTCCGGCGCCGCCGAGCCGGCTGCCGCCGCATCCGCCGCGTCCTGACCTGCTGGCCCGAGCTGACCTCACCTCACCTGCGCGCCGACACCGAAATCGAGGAGATCCCGCGGATCGAGGATGGATCCGGCCGGTCCGGTCCTCGATTCCCGAGATCTCCTCGAATTCGGGGGCGCGTCAGCCGGTGTTCTGCAGCCCGGCGGCGACCCCGCTGACCGAGAGCAGCAGGAGACGCTCCTGCTCGGGATCGCGCGGCGCGTCGGCAGCGGTATCCCGCAGCGTCCGCAGGGCGCGCAGCTGCAGCAGCGAGAGCGCGTCGACGTAGGGGCTTCGCATCTTCACCGCCCGCTGCAGGGTGGGCTTGGTCTCCAGGAGCTCGTCGCCGCCGGTGACGCGGATCACCCAGGAGCGGGTGAGGAACATCTCCGTCATCACGAGCTCGGCGAGGTCCGGGCGGTCGCCCAGGTCGAGGTAGCGGCGGGCGATGCGCGCATCGGCCTTCGCGAGGCTCATGGCCACGTTGTCCACGAGCGTGCGGAAGAGCGGCCACTCGCGATAGGCGGTGCGGAGGCGCTCTTCGTCGCCCACGGCCTCGAGGGCCGTGCCGAGGCCGAACCATCCGGCGAGGTTGATGCGAGCCTGGGTCCACGCGAACACCCATGGGATGGCGCGGAGGTCTTCGAGCGACTCCACCGACAGCCCACGGCGCGCGGGGCGTGACCCCAGCGCGAGGTGACCGATCTCTTCCATCGGGGTCACGCGCGCGAACCAGGGGGCGAAACCGGGCGCCTTCACCAGGGCGAAGAACCGGTCGCGGGATGCCGCGTCCATCGTGGCTGCCACGTCGGCGTAACGGTCGGCGGCGGCGCGGTTGTGTGCTTCGTTGGACGGGGCCGAGGCCATCAGCACGGCCGCGGCGACCTGGTCGATGTGCCGCATCGCGATCGCCGGATCACCGTAGCGAGCGAAGATCACTTCACCCTGCTCGGTGAGCTTGAAGCGCCCGTCGACGGAGTGCGGCGGCTGCGCGAGGATCGCCGAATTGGCCGGCCCTCCGCCCCGGCCGAGGGCGCCGCCGCGGCCATGGAACAGGGTCAGCTCGATGCCCGTGCGTTGCGCCCAGTCGGCGATCTCGGCCTGGGCCTCGTACAGCGCGAGGTTCGCCGCGACAGGCCCGACGTCCTTCGATGAGTCGGAGTACCCGAGCATGACCTCCAGGCGCCGGTCCGTCGCATCAAGTCTTGCCGCGAACGCGGGGTTCTCGACGATCTCGGCGAGGATCCCCGGCGCCGCCCGAAGGTCGGCGAACGTCTCGAACAACGGGATGACGTCGAGCACGGGCGGCGTCCCGCCTTCGCCGACCGCGTACGCGGCCAGGCGATGCACGGCCGCGAGGTCGTCGGCGGATCGCGTGAACGAGACGATGTAACGGCCGGCGGCGCGCGGACCGAAGCGCTCCTGGATGTAGGCGATCGCGCGGAAGACGTCGAGCACCTCTTCGGCCTGGTCGCTGGTTCGCCCCGCATCCAGGTCGGCCAGGACGCTCGCGTGCACCGCGGAATGCTGGCGCACCTCCAGCTCGGCGAGGTGGAAGCCGAACGTCTCGACCTGCCACACGAGCTGCTGCAGATGCCCGTACGCCTGGCGGGCCGCACCCGCGGCCAGGAGCGAGTCCTGAACGACGCGGAGGTCGGCGAGGAGGTGCTCGGGGTCGCGGTAGGCGCGGTCGGCGTCGCGTGTGCGGGTGGCCGCGATCTTGCGGGCCAGCAGCAGCAGGATGCGTCGGTGCGGCTCGTTGGGGGAGCGCTTCGCGATCTCATCCGCGGCATCCTCGTCGGCGGCACGGAGCCGTTGCCACAGGGTGAGGAGCGCAGCGCTCGGCGGGGTGGATGTCGCATCCAGGGTCAGCCCGCGGCCGACGCGCAGCGCGGTGCGTTCGAGCCCGCGAAGCACGTGCTCGCTCGCGATCGCCGCCGCCTTCCGGGTCACCGTGGCCGTGACGAACGGGTTGCCGTCGCGGTCACCGCCCACCCACGACCCCAGCCGCACGAAGGGGCGGACGATCGGCGCGCGGGCGCCGGCGGCATCCCCGTGCAGTGCGTCGTCGATGCGGCGGTACACGTGCGGGACGGCCGTGTACAGCGTTTCGTCGAAGACGCCCATGATCGAGCGCACCTCGTCCGTCGGCGACGGTTTCTCGGAGCGGAGCGGGGCTGTGCGCCACAGCACGTCGATCTCCTCGAGCATGCGGCGCTCGGCGCGTCGGCTCGCCGCGCCTCCCTCCGCCGCGCTGTCGTACCCGTCGAGCAGCTCCGAGAGGCGGCGGATGCTGCTGGACACGGCGCGGCGGCGCGCCTCGGTCGGGTGCGCGGTGAAGACGGGGTGGAAGCGGAGAGCCTGCAGACGACGGCGCGCCGCATCCTCGCCCACTTCCTCCGACAGCTGTGCGTACGCGGCGACGACAGAGTCGGACGCATCGGAGGAATCGGCGCTCCCGTCGCGTTCGCGGAGGACCCGGACGCGCTGGTGCTCTTCGGCGAGGTTCACGAGGTGGAAGTAGCACGTGAACGCCCGTGCGACCTCATCGGCGCGGGCGACGGTGAACCCGTCGGCGATCGCCGCCGCACGCGCGAACGCCTCGGATGTCTCGTCCGTGTACGCGTGGATCGTGGCCGTCCGCAGGCGCTCGACGTCCTCGAACAGTCCCGGCGACCCGCTTTCGCGGAGGACGCGTCCCAGGAGCGACCCGAGCAGGCGCACATCGGCCCGCATCTCTTCGGGGAGCTCCTGCCCGGCCTCGAAGCGGCCGACGAGGTCGAGAGCCTCGGTCTGGGAGAGTTCGTGCATCCCTCAAAGCTATCTCGCTGCCCGGAAGGCGGGGATCCTCGTATCGTGGCGGGCATGGCACTACCGGAGAATCGCGCGCCCGGCCACGACGGCGACGCGCTGCGCGAAGCGGCCGAGACGATGCGCGCCGTCCGCGACCGCTGCGTGTGGACGCAGCAGATCGATCATCGAGCCCTGGTTCCGTACCTCGTGGAGGAGAGCGCCGAGGTCATCGACGCCGTGGAGTCCGGCACGAGGGAGGAGCTCCGCGAGGAGCTCGGGGACCTGCTGTGGCAGGTGCTGTTCCACGCCGAGATCGCCTCGCGCGACGCCGAGGACCCGTTCGACATCGACGACGTGGCGCGAGGCTTGACGGAGAAGATGGTGCGGCGGCATCCGCATGTGTTCGGGGATGCGGTGGCCACCACCCCGGAGGAGGTGCTCGTGCACTGGAACGCGGCCAAGGCCGCGGAAAAGCAGGCACGCACGAGCGTGCTCGACGGGGTCTCCACGCACATGCCGTCTCTTGCGCTCGCGCAGAAGCTGATCGGCAAAGCCGCCCAGGTCGGCGTCGTGCCCGCGAGAAACGACGATCCGGACGAGAAACCCCGCGACGCGGTGCGTCTCGCCCGGAATGTGGTTTCTCGGCCGGGGAACGAGGCGGAGCTCGGTGACACGCTCCTCGCGCTCGTCGCCGACGCACGCGCGAACGGGTGGGACGCGGAGCGTGCGCTGCGCGAACGGCTGCGGATGTTGACCGACGACGTGCGCGCGGCCGAATCCGCCGCGGGCAGCGAGCCGGGCCTGGAAGAATAGCCGGGTGCCCTCCGTCACCCCGCCGCGCGGCATGCGCGATTTCCTGCCCGCCGAGAAGTCCCGTCGCGAGCGCGTGCTCGCCGTCATCCGGCAGCGCTACCGCGCGCACGGGTTCGACGAGATCGAGACGCCCGTTCTGGAGGAGTACGGTCGCCTGCACGCCGGCATCGGCGGCGACAACGAGAAGCTCGCCTTCAACATCCTCAAGCGGGGGCTGGACTCCGATGCGATCCGCGCCGCCGCCGACGACCCGGCGGCCCTCACGGACCTCGGACTCCGGTACGACCTCACCGTTCCGCTGGCGCGGTTCTACGCCACGCACCGCGGCGAGCTTCCCACGGTGTTCCGCGCCGTCCAGATCGCGCCGGTGTGGCGCGCGGAGCGGCCCCAGAAGGGCCGTTATCGCCAGTTCGTGCAGTGCGACATCGACATCATCGGGGACACCTCCGTGCGTGCCGAGGCCGAGCTCATCGTCGCGACGCTGGACGCCGTCGATGCGCTGGGGCTCGAGGGTGGTGTCGTGCGCGTGAATGACCGCCGCGCACTGGACGGGATGCTGGAAGGCTTCGGATTCGCCGCCGACGAGCGGCCGGGCGTGCTGATCACGATCGACAAGCTCGACAAGATCGGCCCCGACGGGGTCGTCGCGGAACTGACCGAGCGGGGTGCGCACCCGCCCGCCGTTGCGGCGTTCGCGGAGTTCCTGCGACGTCCGCAGCCTGCCGAAGAGCTTCCCTACGGCGAGCTCTCCATCCGCCGAGCCCTTCCCGAGGGTGCATCCGACGAGGTGGTGGCGCACCTCGCTGCCCTCGGCGATGCCGTCGCTGCCGCCCGCGGCCGCGATGTGCCGCTGACCTTCGACCCGTTCCTCGTCCGCGGCATGGGGTACTACACCGGCACGATCTTCGAGCTCGCTCATCCTTCGGTCTCGTATTCGCTCGGCGGGGGCGGCCGCTACGACGGCATGATCGGCCGGTTCCTCGGCCAGGACGTGCCCGCCGTCGGCTTCTCGATCGGCTTCGAGCGCATCGTCGACCTCGTCGCGGAAGGCGAGGATGCAGCATCCGCGGCCCTCGTCCTGGTCCACGACCGCGACGTGCCGGTCGCCGAGCTGGTCGCGCTGAAGTCGGCGCTCGTGGCCCAAGGCCGTCGCGTGCGCCTCGAGCGGCGGACGAAGAACCTCAAGGCGCTCCTCGAACGCGCCGCCGCCGACGGCTACACGGCCTTTGCGACGGCATCGGCGGGTGCGGCCGTGGACGATCTCGAGGTCAAGCCGCTCACCTGAGCCGCGCTGGCCGCGCTCGTGGCCCGCGCCGCGCCGACGGCACCGGCGCCGATCCGCTCGCCGCCCTGGTGCCCGGACTCGCCCCGGTCTCGGTGCCCCCGAGCGCCGCACGCCGCGCCGAAGGAAAGGAAGACCTCGTGACCCGCTCTGCAGCCCACCCCCGCCGCCGCTTCGTGCTCGTCGCCATCATCGCGCCGCTCGTCATCACCGTGGTCGCCGCGGCCGTGCAGGCGGCCCTGCTCCCGAGGCTGCCCGAGACTGTCGCGATCCACTGGAACGCCGCGGGCGAGCCGGACGGCTACGGACCGGCGTGGTCGTTCCCCGCCTTGACACTCGTGCTGGGGGTGGCGCTCGTGCTTCTCCTCGGCGGCATGGTGCTCGCCGGCGAGCGGGCCGCCACGCGGGCGCACGCGCGCACCGGGGTCGCCGGGAGTCAGCTGCGGTTCGTCGGTGCACTCCTGCTGGCCACGGTCGCCTTCCTGAGCGTCCTGGCGACGGCCCTCGCGGCGTTGCAGACCGACCCCGCTGCGCCGGATGCGCCGCCCCTCGGCCTCCCGCTGCTGGCGGGGCTCAGCGCCGGGGTCCTGGCCGCGATCGCCGGATGGTTCGCCCAGCCGCGTGCGCAGGACATCCCCGAGGAGGGCGTCGCGGTCGAGCCACTGCCGATCGCCGCGGACGAGAGCGCGGTGTGGGCGCGCACCGCCACGACGTCCCGCGGACCCGCTCTCCTACTCGTCGGCATCGCCGTGGCGGTGCTCGGCACGGGCGGGGGGCTCCTGGCCACCGGCAGCGGCGCGGCGGGGTGGGTCGTCCTCGCGACGGGCGTGCCGCTCGTGCTCCTGGTCATTGCGGTGCTCGCCCACCGCGTGGTCATCGACGACACCGGGCTCGTCGTCCGGAGCATGGTCGGCGTGCCACGCTGGCATGTCGCATCGAGCGACATCCGGGCGGCCCGCGTCGTCTTCGTCAACGCGATGGGCGAGTTCGGCGGGTGGGGCTGGCGCTGGACGCCCGGGCGCTTCGGCATCGTCACCCGCAGTGGCGAGGCGATCCAGATCACCCGCCAGGACGGGCGGCAGTTCGTCGTGACCGTCGACGACGCCGCCACCGGTGCCGCCCTGCTCCAAGCGCTCGTCGAGCGGCGCGCGGGCTTGACCGGGCGCGGCGGCGTGGGAAGTCTGGAGGCATGACCGGACCCACCTCCGACACCTGGACGCACGTCGACGCTTACCTCACCGACACTCTCGTGGGGCACGACCCCGACCTGGAGGAGGCCATCGCCGACCAGGAGGCCGCCGGCCTCCCCGCGATCGAGGTCGCCCCGCTCAACGGAAAGCTGCTGCACCTGCTGGCCCGGCTGGCCGGCGCGCGACGGGTGCTGGAGATCGGCACCCTCGGCGCCTACTCGACGATCTGGCTCGCGCGCGCGCTGCCGGACGACGGCCGGGTGATCAGCATCGAGGCCGAGCCGCGCAATGCGGCCGTGGCACGGGCGAACCTGGAACGTGCGGGGGTCGCCGAGCGCGTCGAGGTGCGGGAGGGGCGAGCCGCCGACGTGCTGCCCACCCTGGCGGATGAGGCGCCCTTCGATCTCGTCTTCATCGACGCCGACAAGGAGTCCAACACGATCTATCTCGACTGGGCCGCACGCCTGGGGCGCCCAGGCACCGTCGTCATGGTCGACAACGTCGTGCGCTCGGGGAAGGTCGCAGACCTCACCGACAAGGGATCGCAGATCGAGGGGGTCCGCCGCGGTCTCGAGATGCTGGGCACTGATGCGCGCTTCGACGCCACAGCGCTGCAGACCCTGGACCGCAAGGGCTGGGACGGCGTCGCCATCGCTCTCCTGACCGACGCCGCATCCTGAGGCCCGCTGTGGCGCAGCGCCTGCATCACTAGACTCGACCGCGGACCGACGACGCTCCGCAAACCTCACCCCCGAACCTTTAGGGAGTCCTTCGTGGCACTTATCGAGGCTGTCAACGCGCGCGAGATTCTTGATTCGCGCGGAAACCCGACCGTCGAGGTGGAGGTGCTGCTGGATGACGGCATCGTCCAGCGCGCGGCCGTCCCGTCCGGAGCATCCACCGGTGCGTTCGAGGCGTACGAACTGCGAGACGGCGACAAGCGCCGCTACGGCGGCAAGGGCGTCCTGAAGGCCGTCGCCGCGGTGATCGATGAGCTCGGCCCGGCGCTGGAGGGCGTCGAAGCCAGTGAGCAGCGCATCGTCGACGAGATCCTCATCGAGACGGACGGCACCGAGAACAAGTCGCGCTCCGGTGCGAACGCGATCCTCGGCGTGAGCCTCGCGGTGGCCAAGGCGGCCGCCGACAGCGCCGACCTGCCGTTGTTCCGCTACCTCGGCGGCCCCAACGCGCACCTCCTCCCGGTGCCGCTGTTCAACGTCATCAACGGCGGCGAGCACGCCGACAACGGCATCGACATGCAGGAGTTCTTCCTCGCGCCCATCGGCGCCTCGAGCTTCTCCGAGGCACTGCGCTGGGGCACCGAGGTGTACCACGTGCTCAAGGGTGAGCTGAAGGCCGCCGGTTACGCGACGGGCCTCGGCGACGAGGGCGGTTTCGCCCCCGACCTGCCCAGCAACCGCGAGGGGCTGGAGTTCCTCGTCCGCGCCATCGAGAAGGCCGGCTTCACCCCGGGCACCGAGATCTCACTGGGTCTGGATGTGGCGGCCACCGAGTTCTTCTCCGACGGTGTGTACCGCCTGGACAACAGGGACTGGACCGCCGAGCAGCTGACCGACTACTACGTCGAGCTCGTCGACGCGTTCCCGATCGTCACCATCGAGGACGCGCTCGCGGAGGATGACTGGGACAACTGGACCGCGCTGACCGAAAGGCTCGGTAAGAGGGTGCAGCTGGTCGGTGACGATCTGTTCGTGACCAACCCCCAGCGCCTCGCCGAAGGAATCCGACGAGGAGCGGCCAACTCCCTGCTGGTCAAGGTGAACCAGATCGGCACGCTCTCCGAGACGCTCGATGCCATCGACCTGGCCCACCGCTCGGGCTACACCACGATGCTGTCGCACCGTTCGGGGGAGACCGAGGACACCACGATCGCCGACCTGGCCGTCGCTGTGAACTCGGGACAGATCAAGAGCGGCGCGCCCGCCCGCAGCGAGCGGGTCGCGAAATACAATCAGCTTCTGCGTATCGAGGAAGAACTGGGCGACGCGGCGGAATTCGCCGGTCGTTCGGCGTTCCCGCGCTACACCGCGTAACCAAGAGCGAAGCGTCGACGAGAGGGGGGAACTGTGCCTCGAGGACAGGTTCCCCCCTCTCGCACGTCCGCGCCGGCACCGGAGCGTGTCGACGTCCGGGCCTGGCTGGGCGGCATCCGCCTGTCGGGGTTCATGGTCATCATGCTCGGGCTCGTGGTGCTGGCCGCCTTCGTGCTGGTGCCCACCGTCGGCACCTATGTCGACCAGCGTCAGCAGATCGCGGCTCTCCGGCAAGCGGTCGAGGTCGGAGAGCAGGAGGTCGCCGACCTCGAGGCGCAGCGCGAACGCTGGACCGACCCGGCTTACATCACGACGCAGGCGCGGGAGCGCCTGTACTACGTGCGCCCGGGCGAGGTGGTGTACCTCGTCGACAACGACCTGCCCGCAGCCGAACTGCCACAGGAGGAGGGGGCTGTCAGCGACGAGGTCGCCCAGACCCGCACCGACTGGATGTCGCAGCTCGTCCGCTCCGTGGCGACCGCCGGGCTCGCGCGCACGGCGGCGCCCACCATCGGCGTACCTCTGCCGGCACCGACCCCGTGACCTCGCGAGGCAGGGACCAGCACCCTTGCAGCCGGGAACGGTAGCCTGGCGGGGATGAGCACCCCCCCTCTGCCGCCCGCATCCGACGCCGATCTCGCCGTGCTGCGCGAGCAACTCGGACGCCCCGCCCGCGATGTCGTCGGCATCGCAGCACGCTGCGTGTGCGGCAACCCGGTGGTCGTCGCCACCGCGCCGCGCCTCGCGGACGGGTCGCCGTTTCCGACCTTCTACTACCTGACCCACCCCGGTGCGACCTCCGCGATGTCGGCGCTGGAAGCCGACCACGTGATGCGCGAACTCAGCGACGACCTCGACGCCGAGGAAGACCTGCGCGCGGCCTATCACCGCGCTCACGAGGCGTACCTGCGCGACCGTGCCGCGTACGGCGAACCCGAGGAGATCGCCGGCATCTCCGCCGGGGGGATGCCGACGCGGGTGAAATGCCTGCATGCCCTCGCCGGCCACGCCCTCGCGGCCGGACCGGGGGTCAACCCCATCGGGGACCTCGCCCTGGAGCGTTCGTCCTGGTCGCCGCAGCGCTGCACCTGCGCCTCGCCGGGAGCTGCGGGGTGAAGAAGCTCGCCGCAGCCGTGGCTGCGTTCGTCCTGACGGGAACCCTCATCGGTGCAGCATCGGTGCCGGAGGATCCGACGGATCCAGTGCGCGCGGGGGAGTATTGGCTCGACCAGTACGGCGTCCGTGAGGCGTGGAAGACCACGCGGGGAGCGGGGGTCCGCATCGCCGTGATCGACACGGGTGTCGGGCGTACTCCGGTCGAGTTCGCCGGCGTTGTGGACGGAACGGATATGTCGGAGCTCGGCAGCCCCGACGGACGCGAGCCGATCGGCGGGACCAACGCGAACCACGGCAGCTGGGTGGCCTCCCTCGCCGGCGCCCGCGGGACGGGCGAGGGCCGGGGCATGATCGGTGTGGCACCCGAGGCCGAGCTCTTGTCGATCTCGATCGACATCGCCGGGCGCTCGGTTCCGGTGAAGGACCAGATCGCCGGTGCCATCCGTTGGGCGGTGGACAACGGCGCGGATGTCATCAACATGTCGCTCACGACCAACACCCTCGAGTGGGATCCGTCGTGGGATGACGCTTTTCTGTACGCGTTCGACCACGATGTCGTCATCGTCGTGGCCGCGGGAAACCGCGGCAGCGGCACCACCCGCGTCGGTGCCCCCGCGACGATCCCTGGCGTACTGACCGTGGGCGGGGTCGATCCCACCGGTACCGCGAGCGTCGACGCCTCCACCCAGGGCATCACCATCGGCGTCTCCGCCCCCAGCGAGCGACTCATCGGCGTGTCGGCCGACGGTTCTCTCGTGCAGTGGAACGGAACGAGCGGCGCGGCGCCGATCGTCGCAGGGATCGCCGCGCTCGTGCGGGCAGCGCATCCCACCCTCGATGCCAACAACGTTCTGAACCGCCTCATCAGCACGGCCACCCCCGCGGTGGGGGCCGGCTCCCACCCGGACGTGCTGTACGGATACGGGCTCGTGAACGCCGCGGCGGCGGTGACGGCAAGCGTTCCGTCCGTGGACGCGAACCCCGTCGGCGACCTCCGGGAGTGGATCCGTCTGTACCGCCGGGCCGACGCCGAGCCGGCGCCGCAGCCCACCGTCGGGCCGGTCGTCGTGCCGCCCCTCGCCGAGGCGGATGAGGCGTCACCGGCCGGTCATCCGCTCCTTCCGAGCGAGGAGACGCTGCGCTATGGGAGCCTTCCGCTCGCGGCGGGTACCGTGGCGTCTATAATGATTGTGCTCGGCTTCAGCGCTGCCGCCCGGCGCATTCGATTGGCACGCGAGTCTCGCACGCCGAGCCGCCCACCCACTTAGGAGTTCCTTCCACCGTGACCAGCACCGTGCCAAAAATCCTCATCGTCGGTGGCGGATACGCAGGCTTTTACACCGCGTGGAAGTTGGAGAAGCAGCTTCGCCGTGGAGAGGCGGAGGTCACGATCGTTGACCCGCTGCCCTACATGACCTATCAGCCGTTCCTGCCCGAGGTCGCCGCCGGCTCCATCGAGGCGCGTCATGCCGTCGTGCCGCTGCGTCGTCACCTCAAGCGGACAACCGTCCTCGCCGCCAAGGTGACGGGAATCGACCATGCGCACAAGGTCGCCACGCTCACCCCGATCGCGGGCGAACCGTGGCAGCAGGAATACGACCAGATCGTCGTCACCGCCGGCGCGGTCTCGCGCACTTTCCCGATCCCGGGTATCGCCGACAACGCGATCGGCTTGAAGACCATCGAAGAGGCCGTGGCCGTCCGCGATCTCATGTTGTCCAACTTCGACAAGGCGTCCGTCCTTCCCCCCGGCCCCGCCCGGGAGCGACTGCTGACCGTCGTCGTGGTCGGCGGCGGGTTCGCAGGCATCGAGGCCATCGCCGAGCTGCGCTCGTTCGCCTCCTCCCTGCTGAAGTTCTACCCGCAGGTCTCCTTCGAGGAGACGCACTTCCACCTCGTCGAGGCGATGGGTCGCATCATGCCCGAGGTGTCGCTGAAGACCAGCGAGTGGGTGCTGAAAGACCTCGCCAAGCGCGGCGCCTACGTGCACCTCGACACGCAGGTCACCGGAGCCGTCGACGGCAACGTCGAGCTGTCCACCGGAGAGATCATTCCCACCGACATCATCGTGTGGACCGCCGGCGTCATGGCGAACCCCACGGTGGTCCGTGGCAGCGACCTCCCCGTCGAGGAGCGCGGCCGTATCCGCACGCGTCCCGACCTGCGCGTCGGGACGGCCGAAGAGGCCGTCGAAGGTGCCTGGGCCGCCGGCGATGTCTCGGCCGTTCCCGATCTCACCGGCGGAGGCGTGGGGGGATTCTGTGTTCCCAACGCCCAGCATGCCGTTCGTCAGGGCAAGCTCCTCGCGAAGAACATCACGGCGGTCCTCCGCGGCGAAGAGCCCAAGGAGTACTACCACAAGAACCTCGGCGCGGTTGCGGGCCTGGGCCTGTACAACGGCGTCTTCCAGTCGGGCAACCTCGCCATCAAGGGCATCCTGGCGTGGGTCGCGCACCGCGGCTACCACGGCCTGGCCATGCCGACGTGGGAGCGCAAGTGGCGCGTCCTGTGGGGCTGGTGGAACAACCTGTGGCTCGGCCGCGACATCGTGAACCTCGAGGCCGTGCAGACCCCGCGCTACGTCTTCGAGGAGTTCGCAGCTCGTCCGCGCCCGCAGCAGCCCGCTGCCGCTGTCGAGGAGAAGAAGCCCGCTGCGAAGACCGCGAAGCCCGCCAAGAGCGAGAAGCTCGCCGCCCAGGGCTGAGCGCTAACGTGGGAGCGGGCACGTCCCGCCCCCGTAGCCCAATGGCAGAGGCAAGCGACTTAAAATCGCCACAGTGTGGGTTCGAGTCCCACCGGGGGTACCATCCCGCCGCGGAGTATCAAGCATCCTGGCCCTCATCGACTTCGGTCGGTGGGGGCCTTTCGCACTCCCCGATCTCAGACGAGGTGCGCACGTCCCTGGAACGCCCGTGAAGCGTCACCGCGCGCACCTCGACTGATGCTCGATCCCTACGGAAGCCGGTCCCCAAAGTCCGGCCAGCTTCGATTGTGGACGGCACCCCCGACATCGGACCAGCGTCGGAAGTCCCGGGAACAAGGTCCCCCTGGCTTCTCCCGCCGCAGCTGGCCGCGCGAACCGCGGGGGATCGTTCCCGTGACGTCAGGAACCCCCGCCGGCCGCGAGCCGACGGGGGTTTCGTGATTTCGTGTCAGTGGCGCCTTCTACGTGGAGAGGCGTCGACGGAGGGAGAACAGCACGAACGCCGCGCCGGTGACGAGCAGCAGCACGCCGGCGACCGGTGAGAGCGCGTTGCCTCCCGACGCGGCCAATTCGCCCGGGTTCTCCGCACCGGTCGCGGGGAGGCCGGCGGTGCCCGAGGGTGGCACCGGCGCCACGATGGGAGCCGGGGGCGCCACGGTGATCTCGTAGATCGCGCTCGCGTCCGGTGATTGGGCGTTACCGGCGGTCACGGTGAAGGTGCTCGATCCCGGGGTGGTGGGGGTGCCGGAGATGACGCCGGTCGTGCTGTCCAGGCTGAGCCCGGCCGGGAGGCTCCCTTGGGTGACGGTGAACGTCGGTGAAGGCGTGCCTTCCGCTGTGACGGTGAACGAGTAGGGCGTGCCGGCGGTGGCGTCCGTGGGCTCACCGGAGGTGATCTCCGGGGCGGGTGTGTCGGACACGGTTCCCGGCGTACACCCGGTCGCCGGGGTGATTACGTTCGACTGCAGCGTGACAGCGCCGTTCAGGGCGATCAACCGACCGGCGATGGTCGCGTCGGTGTTCGCCGTGATCGACGTATTGGCGAGGACAGTGCCCTCGAATGCGGCGCCTGTGCCGATCGTGGCGGACGAGCCGACCTGCCAGAACACATTGCAGGAGGACGCGCCGCCGGTGAAGAGGATGTTGGCGCCCGAACCGATCGTCAGAGTGGAGGAGGCCTGGAAGACCCATACGGAGCTGGCACTCCCGGCCAGAGTGAGGTTGCCGCCGGACAGTGCCAGCGCTCCGCCCGTGTACACCCCCGGTGCGAGGCTCTGACCGGCCAGCTCGCCCATCCCCAACCGGGTCGGGGAGAGGGAAGCGGCGACGTTGTACGCCGTGAGGGCGTCCGCTTGCGCCTGCGCAGCTTCCGTATCGGTCTGGTAGGTCTCGCCATCCACCTCTCCGCCGGTAGGCGCACCGGTGAATCCCGTAAGCGAGGTGCCCGGTGACACGCCGAGGTCACCGTTGATGACGGTGGGGCCGGTGTTGGTGACGCCGGTGGCTCCGAGGACGCCGTAACTCTCGGCCGTGCCGAGGTCGATGGGGCCGCTGATGACGGTCGCCGCAGACGCGGCTGTAGAGATACCGAAAGTGGCTGCTACGGCCAACCCGAGGGTGGCTGCGAGCGCGAAAAAGGGACGTGGCGAGATCGTGCTGGCCATGGGGGGATGCCTACCTGGGAGGAAGAAGCGCATTGGGGGCATCGTTGACACCCGCGCGCTCCCACCATATCCCGACCACCCTGAGTGGGTCGGTCACACGCCGATCGCGCGTGTCGACGAGGGTGCGTCAGGAGGGGAAGCGGAGGTCGAGCGTGCCGATGCGGACGATCAGGCCGTCGTCGTCCGCCAGGAGCGAGAACAGGGTATGCGTACACCCGCGGCAGCGCACCAGCGCCGACCGCGGCTCGCGCTCGACCACCGTCTCGGCGAGGACGAACTGATCCCCGCAGTGGCCGCACGTCAGGGCGAGCATCGTCGGATCGACAGCGAGAGAGGTCCCCAGCATCCCCGCCAGCGCGTTGCCGTCGACGACGCGAACCGGACCACTGGGTGCAGGGTGAGAAGGGGTCATCAGGTGCCTCCGAATCGCTCGGTGCGAACCCGCGCCGGATCGTGACCGAGCTGCACGAGGGCGGATGCGGCGGCTTCGACGAAGCCTGTCGGGCCGCAGACGAACACCGAGGGTGACGTCTCGGACGACGCGGTGTGCGCGCGCAAGACGTCGGGGGTGACCCGCCCGACCCGTCCCGGCCATCCCGGAGGGCCGGAGCGCGTGTAGACCCACGTGACGGGGATGCCCGCCGCATCCAGCCTTGCGACCTCGCCGCGGTACATCGCGTCTTCGGGCGTCCGCACCGAGTACAGCAGCCGGAATGGAGCGGAAGAGGGGGACGCCGCGCGAGCGCGGGCCATCGCCAGCAACGGCACGATGCCCGACCCGCCCGCGATGAGCTGGACGGGGGAGGGGTCGTCGTCGTGCCAGACGAAGAACCCGCCGAGCGGACCCATGATCTCCAGCTCGTCACCGGGCTGCACGTCCCGCACGAGATAGGGGGACACCTCTCCGTCCGGCACCTCGTCGATCGCGATCTCGACGTCTTCGCCCGGCCCGGAGGACGCGATCGAATACGACCGCACGGCCTGGTAGCCGTCCTCGGCGGTGAGGCGCAGGTCGAGATGCTGCCCGGGGAGGTTCCCCGGCCAGCCGGGGACGTGCACGCGGAGGATCCGCGCCGTCGGGGTCGCCTGCTCGATCTGTGCGATCCGCGCCGGCGACCACCCGCGCACCGTCACCAATAGCGCTCCTCGCGCCAGGGATCGCCGTGGAGGTGGTAGCCGTTCTGTTCCCAGAACCCGGGGTCGTCGTGGTCCTGCATCGTGAGGCCCCGCACCCACTTCGCGCTCTTCCAGAAGTACAGGTGCGGCACCAACAGACGGGCGGGCCCCCCATGCTCCGGATCGAGCGGCTCGCCGCCGAACTCGAAGGCGATCCAGGCCTTGCCGTCCGTGAGGTCCTCCAGCGGCACGTTCGTCGTGTACCCGCCGTAGGAGTGGGCCATCGCATATTCGAGGTCGGTGTCCACCTCAGCCAGGAGGGTATCGAGGGACACCCCGCGCCACGAGGTGCCGAACTTGGACCAGCGCGTCACGCAGTGGATGTCGGTGCTGACGTCCTCGATCGGAAGGGCCATGAACTCGTCCCACGTCCACGTGCGGGAGACCCCGTGCTCGTTGCGGATCGTGAACGCCCACTCCGCCGTGTCGATGCGCGGCGTCGGGCCTGCCGAGAGGACGGGGAAATCCCCCGTGAGGTACTGGCCCGGTGGCAGGGCGGGGTCGGATTCGCGCCGACGGGCGCCGAAACCTCGCGAGAATACGGCCATGGAAACCTCCCGGATCGGGGGTGAGGAGAGCCTTGTGGCACAGCGTAGGGGATGAATCCGGCTCCGCTCTAGGCTGTCTTCATGTGTGGGCTGCGGAACGCCTCGTGACTCTCGACCTTCTGGGCGGTCGGTCATCGGCTGACGCGGGATCGGCGCACTGGGCCGCGATCGATGCCGCCACCGCGTCCCTCCCCGCTCCCGTCGCCGTCATCTCGCTCGAGGCCCTCCGCTACAACGCCGCAGACCTGCTCGTGCGCGCCGGCGGGGTGCCGATCCGGGTGGCCAGCAAGTCGGTGCGTGTCCGCGGCCTGCTCGACGCCGTACTGGCGCTTCCCGGATATCGCGGCATCCTCGCCTTCACGCTTGCCGAAGCGCTGTGGCTCGCCGGCAACCACGACGACATCGTTCTGGGTTACCCGGTCGCCGACCGCCCCGCCCTCGCGGCGCTCGGCGCGGATGAGCGGGCCGCGGCACGGATCACCCTCATGGTCGATGACGTCGCCCACCTCGATATCGTCGATGCGGTCGCCGCACCCGGTTCCCGCGCGGAGATCCGCGTGGCGATCGACGTGGATGCCTCCTGGCGCGGTCCGCTCGGTCACATCGGCGTCCGCCGGTCGCCGCTCCATCACCCGGCAGAGGTCGTGCAGCTCGCCCGTCGCATCGCGGCCCGGCCCGGCTTCCGCCTCGTCGGTCTCATGATGTACGAGGCGCAGGTGGCCGGGCAGCCCGACGCCGTGGGCGCCGGCGACCGGGTGATCCGGTGGATGCAGCGGCGATCCGTCGCTGAGCTCGCGGAGCGGCGCGCGATCGTGGTCAGCGATGTCCGCGAGATCGCCGACCTCGAGTTCGTCAACGGCGGCGGCACCGGATCGCTGGAGCGCACCGTCGCGGAGCCGGCCGTCACCGAGGTGACCGCCGGTTCGGGGCTCCTCGCCGGGCACCTGTTCGACGGGTATCAGGCGTTCTCTCCCGCCCCCGCAGCCGCCTTCGGGCTCGACGTGGTGCGCAAGCCCCTGCCCGACATCGCCACGGTGCTCGGCGGAGGGTGGATCGCCTCCGGGCCCCCGCTGGCCTCACGCCAGCCGCTGCCGGCGTGGCCGGCCGGCTTGCGCCCGCTCGGGCGTGAAGCGGCGGGAGAGGTGCAGACGCCGTTGCAGGGTGCCGCGGCTCGACAGCTCGCCATCGGAGACCGGGTGTGGTTCCGTCATGCCAAGAGCGGAGAGCTCGCCGAGCGCGTCGACCGGTATCACCTGGTGGAGAGCGGTGCGGTGCGCGGCGACCTCCCCACCTACCGCGGCGAGGGCCGGGCGTTCCTGTGACCCGGCCCGGCGGGATCTGGCGCAACTGGGCGCGTAATCACTCGGCGCGCCCCGCCCGCGTGGAATACCCGTCCAGCGTGGAGGCCGTGCGCCGTGCGGTCACGGCCGCCGCCGCACGGTCCCTGCGGTTGAAGGCCGTGGGCGCCGGCCACAGCTTCTCCGGGATCGCCGTCGCCCCGGACGTTCTCGTCGACCTGTCCGACCTCCGGGGGGTCGTGGCGGTCGACCGCGAGCGCGCCCGGGTGACGCTGCGCGCGGGAACGCGCCTCTGGGAGATCCCGGGCCTCCTCGCCCCCTACGGCCTGGCGATGCCGAACCTCGGCGACATCGACCGGCAGACCATCGCCGGCGCCATCTCCACGGGAACCCACGGCACCGGGCTGCGTTTCGGCGGTATCTCGACGCAGGTGGTCGGGGTCACCCTCGTTCCCGGGGACGGCTCGCTGCTGACGGTCGATGAGACCTCCGAGCCTGCGCTGCTTCCGGCCGTCGCCGTGGGGCTCGGGGCACTCGGTGTGCTCGTCGAGGTGACGCTGCAGTGCGTTCCGGCGTTTCTCCTGGAGGCCGTGGAACGGCCGGAGCCCCTCGAGGAGACCCTGCGGGGCATCGGGGAGCGGGTGGAGGCCGACCACTTCGAGTTCTACTGGTTCCCCGGCACCGACGTGGCGGTCACCAAGACCAACACGCGCCTGCCCGAGCACGGGGTGCGCCGACCGATGCCGGCCGCACGCCGGTGGGTGGATGAGACGTTCCTCGCCAACGGCGTCTACCGCATGACGTGTGCGGCCGGGGCCATGGTTCCCGCCGTCGTGCCGCCCGTCGCTCGGATCGCCGGGCAGACGTTCGGCAACCGCACCTACGTCGACCACTCGGCACGGGTTTTCACCCAGCGCCGCACGGTGCGCTTTCGCGAGTCGGAGTACGCGGTGCCCCTCGAACGGCTCGTGCCGGCGTTCCGCGACATCCAGAACCTCATCGCCGAGCGTCGCTGGCGGATCTCCTTTCCCGTCGAGGTGCGCGTCGCGCCGGCGGATGATCGGTGGTTGTCGACGGCGTACGGCCGGGACAGCGCGTATCTGGCGGTGCACCGCTACTGGCGAGAAGACCCCAGCGAGTACTTCGCCGCGGTGGAAGACCTGATGGTGGCACACGGGGGCCGGCCGCACTGGGGCAAGGAGCACGGGCTGGACGCCGACGAGCTCCGCGCCCGCTACCCGCGATTCCCCGAGTTCATCGCCGCCCGTGATCGGCTCGACCCGGCGCGCGTCTTCTCCAACGCCTACCTGGACCGTGTCCTGGGTGGGTAACGACTGGGAGATGGGAACTCGGCCAGGAACGGGTGGCGCGCCCCCATTAGGATGAGGGGCACTCATCGAACGGAGACTTGGACATGTGGGAATGGCTCATCCCTGTCCTGATCGTGGTCGCGATCATTGTGATCGCCGGCATTTACCTCTGGGCGACGTATAACTCGCTCGTGCAGTTGAATGTCCGCGTCGACGAAGCGTGGAGCGACATCACCGTGCAGCTCAAACGCCGCGCTGATCTCCTCCCGAACCTCATAGAGACGGTCAAGGGGTACGCGGCGCACGAGAAGGCCGTGTTCGAGAATGTGACCCGCGCGCGTGCCGAGACGCTGTCGGCGGGCGGGCCCGCCGAGGCCGGTCTCGCCGAAGGGCACATGCAGCAGGCGCTGAAGTCGATCTTCGCGGTCGCGGAGGCCTATCCCCAGCTCCAGGCGAGCCAGAACTTCCTGCAGCTGCAGCAGTCGATCGTCGACACCGAGGACAAGATCCAGGCGTCTCGCCGCTTCTACAACGGCGGCGTGCGGGAGCTCAACACCAAGATCAAGGTGTTCCCGAACAACCTCTTCGCGCGGAACCTCGGCTTCTCCGAGCGGGAGTTCTTCGAGGTCGTCGACGGGGCTGCCATCTCCGAGCCCCCGCGCGTTCAGTTCTGATCGGTGCACCGCCTCGCCCCGCGGGACGCGCGGCGTCTTGCGGTGCGCGCTCAGCGACTGGATGCGGAGCGCCCGGCCGACATCCTTGAAACGCTCGACGCGCTCCGGCTGATCAGCATCGATCCGACCCCGGCGATCGCGCCCAGCGCCGACCACATCCTGTGGAGCCGGATCGGCTGGCCGTACCAGCCCGCTGACCTCGCCCGTGCCGTGGAGATCGACCGCACCGTCTTTCAGTGGGGCGGCTTCTACCGCCCGATGGAGGATCTGCCGCTGTACCGCCCGCAGATGCGCGCGTGGCCGACATACCGAAAGCACCGTGAATGGCTGGAGGCCAACGCGACCTTCCAGCGTGATGTGCTCGACCTGCTCCGCGACGGCGGGCCGCTGCGCACCGGAGAGATCCCTGACACCAGTGCCGTGGCGTGGCCGTCGACCGGATGGACCAATGCCCGCAACGTGACACAGATGCTGGAGTTCCTCGCGCTGCGCGGCGAGGTCGCGATCTCTGGGCGGGATGGGCGGCAGCGCCTCTGGGATCTCGCCGAGCGCGTCTATCCCGACGACCTGCCCGATGTCGACGACGAGACCGCCGCTCGCGGCCGAGCCGAGAACCGGCTCCGCTCCCTCGGTCTGGCGCGGGCCGGCTCGCTGGCCCAACGGGGGGACCCCATCGATGGGGGCGACGTCGGGGAGGAGGCGGAGGTGCACGGCGTCCCCGGGCGCTGGCGGGTGGATGCGGCGGCTCTGGCCCTCCTGGACGAGTGGGCGGGACGCGCCGCTCTCGTGTCGCCGTTCGACCGGTTGGTGTCCGACCGCACCCGCGCTCAGGAGCTGTTCGGCTTCGAGTACCTCCTGGAGATGTACAAGCCGGCCGCCCAGCGACGGTGGGGATACTTCGCGCTCCCGGTGCTGGTCAGGGACGAGTTGATCGGCAAACTCGACGCGAAGGCCGATGCCAAGTCGGGCGTGCTCCGCGTCACGGCGCTGCACGAAGACCGGCCGTTCTCCGAGGAGGAGACCGCGGAGGTCCTCGCCGAGATCGACGACCTGGCCCGGTGGCTCGGTCTCGAGGTGATCGGAAGCGAGCGCGCGTGATCAGTGCACGCCGAGGAGGATCTCGCTACCGTCGACACGGACCTCGCCGCGCAGCGACCAGGCGTCGTTGCGGTAGGTGAACACGGCCGGCGCGCCACCGCGATCCGTGCCGCTGACGGTCGCGACGATCACACCCCCGGTCGCCTCGAACGAGCGTGCATCCGGGGCGATCGCCACGGCGGGGAGCTGCTCGACGCGGAACGCGAAGCGTGTGGCTGCGGCCAGATCGGCGGCCCAGGGAATGCGGAGTCCGCAGGCCTCGGGAACCTCCGTGCCGCCGCTCGCGCACGCGGTCGCATAGGCGTCGATCTGAGCCTGCGCCCGGGCCGTCGCATCCGCGGTCAACGAGGCGTCGACGTGCACCTCGGTCGCCTGGTCGTTCGAGACGGCGGTCGTCGCGCCCCCGGTCACGAGCCCGTCGGGCGCGGCCGCGAACTCGTACACCGCGGGGAGCAGCGACGTGGTGCCCGTGGCGAGGAGCACGTCTCCGACGCGGACGGCTGCGCCGATCGTCGTGCTGATCTCTACGTGGGCAAGGAAGCCGTCGGTGACCTGCCATCGCCCGTCGATCTGCTCCATCCGGAACGAGATCCGCCGCTCGGCTCCGTCGAGGGTCGCCGTCGCCTGCACCGCGGCGGTGCGGGCGTCTCCGTCGAGCTCCTCGACGCGCGGAGCCTCGGGATACGAGATCGCGGCGGCGAAGGCGGCGAGAAGTCGCTCGTGGTCGGTCCCGCGAACGTCGGCGAGGGAGCCGGCGACCGCCCGGGGGTCTCCGTCTTCCAGCGCGGCCAGATACGCCCGGGCAGCGTCTTCCGGACCGGTCGGCCGCGTCGTGGACCACAGGACGAGCGCCGCGGCGACCAGCGCCACCGCGGCGGCGGCGAGCGCCACCGCGGTGCGCCGCTTCACACCGGCTCCTCGGGCGTGAGCGCCACCGCCTCGGCATCGGCCCGCTCATGCCGGCCGGCCGTGGGGAGAGCCCTCGCCAGGTCGTCGACGGCATCGCCCCAGCGCGACACCGACACGTGCTCCAGGCCCTGCCACCGAGCCGCACGCAGTAGTTCGGCGGCCAGGCGCTCGGCGGCATCGGGAGGGCGCGATGCCTCCCACCACGCCGACTGCACCCGGAGGGTGCTGGCCGCACGATCGGCCTTGAGATCCACCCGGCCCACCACGTCATCGCCGACGACGACCGGCAGCGAGTAGTAGCCGTACCGGCGCTGCGCGGCGGGCGTGTAGATCTCGATGCGGTACGAGAAATCGAAGAGGCGCTCGGCTCGGTCGCGGAACCACACCAACGGGTCGAACGGCGTGAGCAGCGCGGTGACGTCGGTCTCGCGCGGCACGACGGCGTCGCGATGCAGCCACGCCCGTGCGGGGCGTCCGCCCACCGCCCACCCGGCGACGGTGACCGGGGACAGCTCGCCCATGTCGACGAGGTCGCCGACCGCCTGCAGCACGGCAGGGCGGTCGCGGATGCGCCAGTAGTCGGCGAGGTCGGATGCGGTGGCGACACCGTACGCGCGCGCCGCGCGCCGCACGAGTTCGCGGACGGCATCGGCACGCGGCACGGGATTCGCCAGCACCGCACCGGGAATCACGTCCTCGGCGAGGGCGTAGCGCCGTTCGAATCCGCGGCGACCCGCGATCGCCACCTCGCCGGACAGCCAGAGGTGCTCCAGCGTCTGCTTGACCTGCCCCCAGTCCCACCACGGTCCGCGTGCCCCGCGCGACAGGTCGCTCTCGATCTGCGCGGGTCGCAGGGGCCCCCGGCCGGCCAGTTCCCGGCGCACCCAGGCCACCGTATCGGCGTGCGTGGTGAGCCATGAGCCGGGGGAGGAGTACTTCTCGCGGAAGGCCTGCATCCGGAAGGCGAAGAGCGACCAGTCCTCAGCGGGGATGAAGGAGGCGACGTGTGCCCAGTACTCCACGTACGGCGCCCGGCGGGCGAAGAGCAGCCGGTCCAGCGCCGCCGTGTCATACGGTCCCAGGCGGGAGAACAGCGGCATGTAGTGCGAGCGCGCGAACACGTTCACGGAATCGATCTGCAGCGTCGCCATGCGACGGATCGCTGCGGACAGGCGACGTGTTCCCGGTTCTTCGTCACGCTGTCGCGAGAACCCTTGTGCGGCGAGGGCCACCCGGCGTGCCTCGGCGGCGCTCAGCGTGGCTCTCACCCCCCGAGCCTAGCTCCGGGCGCCGACACCGCGCGGCGGGCGCGACGCTTAGACTGGCGTGATGAGCGGCTCCGGTCCCGAACAGCGCGGCTCGTTCTTCGATGCGTCGCGACGCCCTGCCGCCGCCGCCGTGACCGCGGACCCCGCCGCTCCCCTCGTCCCGCGGGGACTGCAGGTTGCCACAGCGTATGCGTGGCGACTGCTGGTGCTGGCCGCGGCCACGGGTGTGGCGATCTGGCTCGTGATCCAGCTGAAGCTCCTCGTCATCCCGCTGCTCATCGCCATCCTCGTGTCGGCCCTGCTCTGGCCCGCGCTCTCGTGGATGCTGCGGCACCGGTGGCCCAAGTGGCTCGCGATCGTGATCTCGGTGCTCGGCACCCTCGCGATCGTCTCGGGACTTCTGTGGCTGGCCGTGTGGCAGATCACCCGGGAGTGGGGCGAAGTCCGCGATCGCACCGTCGACGCCGTCGGCCAGCTGCGGCAGTACCTCATCGACGGGCCGATGCACCTGACGGCGCAACAGATCGACGACGCACTGTCGCAAGGGCTCGGCTTCCTCCAGGAGCAGGCCGAGCTGCTGTTGTCGGGTGCCCTGGCGATCGGCAGCACCGTCGGCCACGTGGCCACGGGCATCCTGCTCACCCTCTTCATCCTGCTGTGCATCCTCGCCGACGGTGGGGGCATCTGGCGGTGGACGACGCGTCTGTTCCCCCGCGCCGCACGTCCCGCCGTGGACGGCGCGGGTCGCGCGGGATGGGCGACGGTCGTCACCTACGCGCGGACCCAGCTCCTCGTCGCGACGATCGACGCGGTCGGGATCGGGCTCGGGGCCTTCTTCCTCGGTGTTCCTCTCGCCATCCCCATCGGCGTGCTCGTCTTCCTCGGCGCGTTCGTGCCGTTCGTCGGGGCGGTGGTCACCGGCGCCGTCGCGGTCTTCGTCGCCCTGGTCTACAACGGCCCGTGGATCGCCTTCTGGATGCTGGTGGTGGTGCTGGGCGTCCAGCAGCTCGAGAGTCACGTCCTGCAGCCGCTGCTCATGGGGTCGGCCGTGAAGGTGCACCCCCTCGCGGTGGTCCTCGTGGTGGCGGGGGGAGCCATGGTCGGTGGCATCCCCGGTGCCCTCTTCGCCGTACCGCTGGCCGCGTTCGTGAACGTCGTCGCGGTGTACTTGAGCCGGCGGGCGGGGGACAGCAGCGCACCACCGCCGACGGCTGATCTGATCTGGAGAACCGTGCCGCGGCGCGGGAGGAGAGTCGCATGAGCGTTTCCGCTTCCACGTCCGCCTCTGTGGCGGTTCCGACGCTGGCGGGCTTCCAGGACGCCGCGCAGATGCTCCGCGGAATCATCTTCCGCACCCCCCAGGACGAGTCCCAGCACCTCAGCGAGGTTCTGGGCGTACCGGTTCATCTGAAGCTGGAGAATCTGCAGCGCACGGGATCGTTCAAGATCCGCGGCGCCACCTACCGGCTCTCACGACTCACCGCCGACGAGCGCGCCCGCGGCGTGGTGGCCGCTTCCGCGGGGAACCACGCCCAGGGCGTCGCACTCGCCGCGCAGCAGCTGGGCATTCCGGCCACGATCTTCATGCCGCTGGGTGTGCCCGTGCCGAAGCTCCTCGCCACGCGGGGATACGGCGCGGAGGTCATCCTCGAGGGCGCGACCGTCGAGACTCCGTTGCGGTTGGCGGCGGAGCACGCCCAGCGCACCGGCGCCGTGCTCATCCACCCGTTCGACCACACCGACATCGTGCTCGGGCAGGGAACCCTCGGTCTCGAACTGATCGACGAGCTGCCCGACCTCGCGACGGTCGTCGTGGGAATCGGCGGGGGAGGGCTTGCCGCCGGCGTCGCCGCCGCGGTGAAGATGCGCGCTGCCGCGGTCGGCCGTACCGTCCGCGTGATCGGCGTGCAGGCGGAGAACTCCGCCGCCTATCCCTCGTCCCTCGCGGCCGGGGAACCGCTGGAGGTGTCCACGCGTCCGACGATCGCCGACGGCATCGCGGTGGCCCGACCGGGGGATCTGCCCTTCGCGATGATCCGCGAGTACGTGGACGAGGTCGTCACCGTCACCGAGGACGACATCGCCCGCGCCCTCCTGGTGCTGCTCGAGCGTGCGAAGCAGGTCGTCGAACCCGCCGGCGCTGTGGGGGTCGCGGCCATCCTCGCGGGGAAGGTCCCCGCCATCGGTCCGACCGTCACGATCCTGTCCGGCGGCAACATCGACCCGCTGCTGCTGCAGCGCGTGGTCGCGCACGGGCTCGCCGCATCCGGGCGCTACATGACGATGCGCATTCCGCTGCCCGACCGTCCCGGTCAGCTCGCCCGGGTGTCGGCGCTGCTCGCCGACGTCGGCGCGAACGTGATCGAGGTGCTGCACACGCGCCATGGCCAGGGTATTCAGATCAGTGAGGTGATCCTGCAGCTGAGTGTGGAAACGCGCGGCGCCGAGCACCAGGCGCTGGTGATGGCGACGCTCGAGGCCGCGGGATTCGTGCCGACGATCGCCGCCGACTGAATCGTCACTGCCCGGAGTAGGTCTCGACCTTCACGACCTCGACCGGGATCTCACGCCCGTTCGGCGCCGTGTAGGAGCCTTTATCGCCTTCCCGCATGCCGATGATCGCGGCGCCCAGGGGGGATGCCTCGCTGTAAACGTCGAGCTCGGAGTCCACGGCGATCTCCCGGTTGCCCAGGAGGAAGACCTCTTCGCCGCCGGCGACGATCGCCGTGACGACAGTGCCGGGCTCCACGACGCCGGTGCTCTGGGGCGCAACGCCGACCTTCGCGTTCTTCATCAGGTGCTGCAGTGTGCGGATGCGCGCTTCCTGCTTGCCCTGCTCGTCCTTGGCTGCGTGATAGCCGCCGTTCTCCTTGAGGTCGCCCTCCTCGCGCGCCGACTCGATGCGCTTGGCGATCTCTTCGCGTCCGGTCGTAGAAAGGTGTTCGAGTTCGGTAGCGAGCCGATCGTAGGCGTCCTGCGTGAGGAACGTCTCGGGTGCGTCACTGGACACGTCGCTCTCCTTCGCCTCGGTGAGCCGGCGTGGGCCGGCCCGGGATACGGAAACGCCCCGGCTCAGGCCAGGGCGTCATGATCCGAACAGCTTAGGTGACCCAGCAGCTGTTCACCAAACCTGTCGTGGCCAGCGCGACCGTCGGAATGGTTTCCGCGAACACGCGGCCGTGCCCGTCGGCCGGCGGATATTCCACGACCCGCCATCCGACGATGCCATGCTCCTCGTCTTGCGCCTCCAGCACGCAAGCGAGGCCCGCGCCGGGCGGGGCGGTGACCTGGAAGGTCACCGTCACGGTGCGCTCGTCGGCGACGTCGTACCCGGTTCCCACGACATCCACGGCGTTCATGGTCTGTGACACGGTTGACCACCCGAGAGCGAGCACCAGGGCGGAGGCGATCACGCCGACGATCACCCATCCGGTGATCCGACGCCGGCGGGAGCGGGTTCGCCCATATCGCTCGTCGAGCATGTGCTGCGTGGTCATCATTCCTCGGGGCGTTCTAGGCTTGTCACTCCAGGCTATGCGCTCCGGCGCGGAACGAGGACCCATGTACGACGCGCTCATCGCCGCCGCGGTCACCCGCACGCCAGAGCCGACCGCGCCTCCGGCGGAGCTGGTGACCCCCGGGCCGTGGGGCTTCGCCGTGATCGCCCTCCTGGCTCTCGCGGTTGCTCTGCTGGTCTTCGACATGCTGCGGCGGATCCGGCGCGGTCGCTACCGGGAAGACATCGCCGCCGAACTCGACGCGGAAGAACAGGCGCGCGCCGCGACGCAGGCGACCAGCGCGGACGACCAGGACATCGACCCCGAGGATGACCCCGCGCGGCGATGAAACCGGCCGGCGGCAGGGCTCCGAGAGTCAGCCGCCGTGGTACGCCGGATGCAGCACGATGAGCAGGATCGCCGTCCAGTGGCAGAGGTACGCCAGTGCCGTGCACACGTGGAAGATCTCGTGGAAGCCGAAGTGCCCGGGCCACGGGTTGGGGCGCTTCATGGCGTACACGATCGCCCCGGCGGTGTAGAGCAGGCCGCCGATGAGGACCAGCGTCATCATCGCGGCGTTGGCGTCGAAGAGGTCGAACAGGTACATCAGCGCGGCCCATCCCAGGGCGAGGTAGAGCGCGACGTACAGCCAGCGCGGAGCGTTCAGCCAGAAGATGCGGAAGAAGATCCCGGCGATCGCTCCGCCCCACACCACCGAGAGCAGGATGATCGCCTTGTCGGTGGGGAGCGCGAGCACGGCCATCGGCGTATACGTGCCGGCGATCAACAGCAGGATGTTCGCGTGGTCGATGCGCTTGAGGATCGCTCTCGTTCTCGGCTTCCAGTCCAGCCGGTGGTAGAGCGCCGAGTTGCCGAACAGCAGGATCGAGGTGACCAGGAACACCACCGAGGCCCACTTCGCCGGGGCACCCTGCGCCACCGAGATGAGGATGACGCCGCCGATGATCGCGACGGGGAGGGTTGCGGCATGGATCCAGCCGCGCCACGTGGGCTTGACTTCGCTCTGCGCGCCGACCGCGCCGGCGTCGATGAGCGGCAGCTCGGGAACACCGGCCCCGTCCGTGGGAATGTCGGTGCGAGGTGTGCGGCGGGTCACGCTACGAGCCTACGCGCAGGCACATTCCGGACGCGGCACGTGCGTAGCCGCACGGTAGCGTAGAGGCCGTGACCGGCGGCCGCAGCAATCAGGGCAGGGGATTGCTCTATCGGCTCTACAGCAAACGCCTCCGCCGGCGCCTGAGGCCCGAGACCGTGCCCCACCACGTCGCGATGATGATCGACGGGAATCGGCGATGGGCACGTCAGCTCGGCTACGAGACGGCAGCGCACGGGCACCGGGCCGGTGCTGCGAAGATGCGCGAGTTCCTGCGCTGGTGCGATGACCTCGGCATCCGCGTCGTCTCGCTCTACCTGCTGTCCACCGACAACCTCCGCAAGCGTGATTCGCGGGAGCTGACCGATCTCATCGAGATCATCGCCGACCTCGCCGAAGGGATCTCCCACGAGCCGGACTGGCGGGTTCAGCACGTCGGACGTGCCGACCTCCTGCCGGCAGAACTCGCCCGCGTTCTCGGCGACGCGGAGGACCGGACGCGTGCCCACACGGGCTTGCACGTGAACCTCGCCGTGGGCTACGGCGGCCGGAGCGAGATCGTCGACGCGGTACGCAGCATCATCGCGCAGCACGACAAGGAGGGCGGTTCGCTGGAGGAGCTCGCCGCCAGCCTCACTCCCGAGCAGATCGGCGAGCATCTCTACACCGGTGGCCAAGCGGACCCGGACCTCGTCATCCGGACCTCCGGTGAGCAGCGACTCAGCGACTTCCTCCTGTGGCAGAGCGCGCACAGCGAGTTCTACTTCGTCGAGGCCCTCGGCCCCGACCTCCGCGAGGTGGACTTCCTGCGCGCCATCCGCGACTACGCCGACCGCGACCGCCGCTTCGGCAGCTGACGGCGCCGGACGCGATCCCCGGCCGGATCCGGCCGATGTCAGAATGCCTGTCATGACAGCTCTCGACGGCTATCTGACGTCTTTCGACATCGAGCCGGGATATCTCGACTGGGCCAGTTTCGGCCCGCTGTCGCCCGTTGTGCGGGATGAGGCGGCGGCGGACCTGGGTCAGCTCGCCTCCGGGCGGCCGTCGGGGATGCAGTTCGTAGCCGCACGGGAGACGCGCGCCCGCGCCTTCCTGGCCGACCTGCTCGCCACCGATCAGGACCATGTCGTCCTTCAGCCCTCCACCACCTACGGGCTGCAGCAGGCGCTGTACGGGTTGAGTGGCACTCTTCTGGTGTCCCGTGCGGAGTTCCCGAGCCTCACCGTCACCGCCGCTCGCGCGGAGGCGGTGGGCGGCGCCGGCGTCCGCTGGCTCGAGCCGCCCTCCGGCTTCGTCACCCCGGACGCTATCCGCGCCGCGCTCACCGACGACGTCTCGGCGCTGGCGGTCAGCCTCGTCGATTTCCGCACCGGGTACGCCGCCGACCTGACGGCGCTCCGCGACGCCGTGGGCGACCGGCTGCTCATCGTCGACGCCATGCAGGGATTCGGCGTGGTGGAGGCCGACTACGCTGCCGCCGATGTCGTGGCGGGAAACGGCTACAAGTGGCTCCGGGCCGGACGCGGCACGGGGTTCGCCGCTTTCTCCGATCGAGCCCTGGAGCGCCTCATCCCTCGCCTGTCAGGCTTCGCGGGAACGGGCAGCTCGCTGCCGCTGGATGAGGTGCCCCCCGCAGCGGCCGGTGCCGTCCGGTTCACCGTGACCGCCGCCGACCCGCTGGCGGCCAGCCGGCTCGCCGCCAGCGTGGAAGAACTGCATGCGGTCGGGGTGAGCGCGGTCGCCGAGGCGGTTGCCGCGCGCGCCGGGGACGTCATCCGTCTGGCGGATCGGTACGGCGTTCCGGTCGCCACGCCGCGGGACTCGGCGCGCCGTGCGGGGATCGTCGCCCTCGCGCCCGCGCCCGAGCATGCGGCGGCTCTCGTCGCCGCACTCGCGAACCACGGGCTCTCCACGCGCACCCGGTCGGGCCTCGTGCGGGTGTCCCCGCACGCGGGCACGGACGCCGGGACACTGCGGATGCTGGGTGACGCGCTGGCCGACTTCGCGGCGGGCTGAACGCCCCGACACGCCGAATTCACGTCCCCGACACAATCCCGTGGCGTGTCGGAGGAGAGGCGCGTCCGAGGCCGGTCGTACGGTGATCGCATCGGGCAAGGCGCCCGGTCGGGTCGGCCTCTAGGATCGCGACTCGCAACCAACGGTCGACTCGAGACTGCCGGGTGCAGAACCCGGGTCGGGAGTGGGTTGTGACCGCACACGCAGCACCGAACCAGTACGGCAGCACCATCAGCGAAGACACCGTCACCGTGGAGGAGCTGCCGACGGAGCAGGATCTCCGCACCTACGTTCTCGACACCTCGGTCCTCCTGAGCGACCCACGCGCCTTCTTCCGCTTCGCCGAGCATTCCGTCGTCATCCCGGTCGTGGTGATCACCGAGCTCGAGGGCAAGCGCCACGACCCGGAGCTCGGTTACTTCGCGCGGCAGGCGCTCCGTCACCTCGACGGTCTCCGTGTCGAGCACGGCCGCCTCGACTTCCCGGTGCCGGTGGGCTCCGGCGGCACGCTGCGGGTCGAGCTGAGCAACACCGACCCGGGGGTCCTGCCCACGGGGATCCGGCTCGGCGACAACGACACGCGCATCCTCGCCGTCGCCATGCACCTGGCGCAGGACGGGACGGAGGTGACGGTCGTCTCCAAGGACCTCCCGATGCGCGTCAAAGCCGCCTCGCTCGGCCTTCACGCCGAGGAGTACCTCGCCGAGCAGGCAGTGGATTCGGGATGGACCGGCATCGCCGACCTCAACGTCGGTGGTGATGAGATGAGCGATCTGTACGAGTCGGAGGTCGCCTCCAGCCCCGATGTCATCGGACTGCCGGTGAACACCGGCCTCATCATCCACTCCGAGCGCGGGTCGGCCCTCGGGCGCGTGACGGGGGAGGGCGCCTACCGTCTCGTCCGTGGTGACCGGGAGGTCTTCGGCCTGCACGGCCGCTCGGCGGAGCAGCGGATCGCCATCGACCTGCTTCTCGACCCCGACGTGGGCATCGTCTCCCTCGGCGGGCGTGCGGGCACCGGCAAGTCGGCGATCGCGCTGTGCGCCGGCCTCGAGGCGGTTCTCGAGCGTCAGCAACAGCGGAAGATCATCGTCTTCCGCCCGCTGTTCGCGGTGGGAGGGCAGGAGCTCGGATACCTCCCGGGCGATGCCGCGGAGAAGATGAACCCGTGGGGTCAGGCAGTGTTCGACACGCTCGGGTCGGTCGTGTCGGCGAACGTCCTCGAGGAAGTCCTCGCACGGGGACTTCTCGAGGTACTGCCGCTCACCCATATCCGGGGTCGGTCGCTGCACGACGCGTTCGTGATCGTGGATGAGGCGCAGTCGCTCGAGCGGAACGTGCTCTTGACGGTGCTCAGCCGCATCGGCCAGAATTCGCGCGTCATCCTCACCCACGATGTCGGCCAGCGCGACAACCTCCGCGTCGGCCGGCACGACGGCATCGCCTCCGTCATCGAGACGCTCAAGGGCCACGGTCTCTTCGGGCACGTGACGCTCACCCGGTCGGAGCGCTCGGCGATCGCGGCACTGGTCACGGACCTCCTGGAGGCCGGCGAGCTGTCGTGAGGGGGTCGGGACGGGCGGAACCGCGACATGAGAGCACTCTCACGCGCCGCTCCGCCTGCTCTCACGAATCTGGCGGAAAATTACAGCATCGCGAGTGAAGTCTCGCGCCGCCCCTGTGGCGGGTACCCCCCTCGAGAGGTACGGACCCGAAAGGGTCCACCCACGAAGAAGGAGTCATCGCTTTCGGGTAACGAGATCGATGCGCCCGGAGTTCCCCCAGCTCCGGTCCTCCCCATCAGCCCCCGGCGTCCCCCAGCGCCGGGGGCTCTCTCGTGTCCGCGGGTGCGGAGGAATCACTCCCAGCGGTAGCCCGCGCCGCGCACCGTGGTGATGTGTTCGTGTCCCAGCTTGCCGCGCAGGTACCGCACGTAGACGTCGACCACGTTGGAGCCGGGGTCGAAGTCGAGGCCCCACACCCGGCTGAGAAGCTGCTCGCGGCTGAGGACCTGGCCCGGATGGCGAAGGAACTGCTCAGCGAGGGCGAACTCGCGCGCGCTGAGGTCCACTTCCCGTCCCGCGACGGTGGCTCGCCGCGTCAGCACGTCCAGAGCGACCTCACCGTGCACGATCGCGATCGTGCTGCTCTGCACGTTCTCTCGGAGGCGCGAGCGAACGCGGGCGAGCAGTTCGTCGAACTTGAACGGCTTGGCGACGTAATCGTTGGCACCGGCATCCAGGCCGTCGACGGTGTCGCGGGTGCTCGAGCGCGCCGTGAGCATGATGACCGGCAGGGTGGAACCCTGTCCGCGAAGGTGACGCAGCACCTCGAAGCCGTCCAGCGACGGCAGGCCGATATCGAGGAGAAGGAGGTCGATCCCGCCCGACAGTGCCGTCTCGAGCGCCTCGGCGCCGTCCTCGACGACCTGCGTGCGGTACCCGGCGGACTCGAGCCCGCGGCTGATGAACGCCGAGATACGGGTCTCGTCCTCGGCGATGAGGATGAGCGTCATCCGGAGGCCTCCCGCTGTTGCACCACGTCGCCGGCGCGGACCGGCGCCGGGAGGTCGGCGGCCCGTCCGCGCCCGGGCGGGATGTGGATCGTGAGCGTGGCGCCGCCTCCGGGTGTTTCGGCGACGGAGCAGTGGCCGTCGTGGGCCTTCACGATCGCGTCGACGATCGCCAGGCCCAACCCCGAGCCGCCGACCGTGCGGCGTCCTTCGGCCCGGTCGAAGCGGCGGAAGATGCGGTGCCGGGACGCCGGAGGGATACCCGGACCGTGGTCGCGCACCCAGAGGCGGGCGCCGCGGTCATCCAGGGCGCTCCCGATTTCGACGGGCGTGCCCTCCGGGGTGTACTTGGCGGCGTTGTCGGCGAGCTGCAACCAGGCCTGCAGGAGGCGGTCGTAGTCGCCGTCGACGCGCCCGTAACCGCGAGCTTCGACGCTCCAGCGATGCCCGGGGATGACGGCGACCAGTTCTCCGACGCGGGCCGTCAGCGCGTCGACGTCGACGACGCTCATCGACAGCGCCCCGTCCTCCACGGCAGCAAGCAGATCGATGTCGTCGACGAGACGGGTCATGCGGTCAAGCTCGGAGATGCCGATCTCCCGTGTCGCGGCCACGTCGGCGGGGTCGCGGATGTTCATCATCTCCAGGTGGCCGCGGACGATCGTGATCGGAGTCTTCAGCTCGTGACGCACGTCATCCAGCAGCTGACGCTGCACATCGACGGAGCCCTCGATGCGGTCGAGCATCGAGTTGACCGTCCGGGTCAGGTCCGAGATCTCGTCGTTGCCCTCCGCAGGCAGCCGAGTGCCGAAGTCGTCGATCGTGACCGCATCAGCGGTCGCGCGAAGATCGCGCAGCGGAGAGAGGAAGCGTCCGATGACGAACCATCCGACGATGCCCATGGCCGCGAGGATCGCGACCCCGGCGACGGTGTAGGTGAGGACGCCCGTGACCACCAGCTTCATGCGCGCGTCGAGGAGCACTGCGTGTGCCACCAGGACGTCGCCCTTCGGGATGACCACGTATCGCAGGAGACCCACGTCGCTCCGGACGGTGGAGTACTGCGCGTCACCGGGTGCCCAGGCGCTCACCGTGCGGACGAAGACCTCATCGTCGGCCAGATCGAGGCCGCCGGAGGTCGGCGCCGAAGCGACCACGACGCCGTCCGCCACGGCGACGGTTCCGTCCGTGCGGGCAGGCACGACGCTGCGCACGGCTTCCACGACCGACTCCCGGTCGCGCTCCGTCTCGGCGGTCAGAGATTCGGAGAAGGCCCGCAGCTGCTCATCCGCGGTGTCCAGCACCTCCTGTCGCTGCACCCAGGAGGTGATTCCGCCCGCCACGACGAGCCCGACGCACGCAACGGCGAGGACAGCCCCCAGGATCCGCGCGCGGGCCGAGCCCATTCTCGGCGGGCGGCTCACCTTTCGATTATCGCGCGAGCGGGCGCCGATCCAAGCGCTGAACCGTACCGGATCACCCCGGATACGTCATCGAGAGCAGGTCGAGCTTCTCGTCGAGCTGGGCCTCGGTCAGTTCGCCGCGGTCGACGTAACCCAGATCGATCACGGCCTCCCGCACGGTGATGCCCTTCGCGACAGAGTGCTTGGCGATCTTCGCAGCCGCCTCGTAACCGATCAGCTTGTTCAGGGGGGTCACGATCGACGGTGACATGCCCGCGTACGCCGCGGCACGTTCGACGTTGGCCTCGAGTCCCGCAATCGTCTTGTCGGCCAGCACGCGCATCGTGTTGGCGAGCAGTCGGATGGATTCCAGCAGCGCCGTCCCCATGACGGGAATCGCGACGTTCAGCTCGAACGACCCCGATGCACCGGACCAGGCGATCGTGGCGTCATTGCCGATGACCCGTGCGCACACCATGAGGGTCGCCTCGGGGACGACCGGGTTCACCTTCCCCGGCATGATCGACGAGCCCGGCTGCAGGTCGGGGATGTGGAGTTCCCCGAGGCCCGTGTTCGGCCCCGAGCCCATCCAGCGGAGGTCGTTGTTGATCTTCGTCAGCGACACCGCGATGGTGCGGAGGGCTCCGGATGCCTCGACGAGGCCGTCGCGGTTCGCCTGGGCCTCGAAGTGGTCCTTCGCCTCGGTGATGGGCAGGTCGGTCTCGCCGACGATCAGCTCGATGACCTTCTGCGGGAACCCGGGCGGCGTGTTGATGCCGGTACCGACCGCGGTGCCACCCAGCGGCACCTCGGCGATGCGGGGGATCACGGACTGCACGCGGTCGATGCCCAGCCGCATCTGCCGGGCGTAGCCGCCGAACTCCTGTCCGAGCGTGACGGGCGTGGCGTCCATGAGGTGGGTACGGCCCGACTTGACGACGTCCTTCCACGCCTCGGCCTTCGTCTCGAACGCGACGGCGAGGTGGTCGAGCGCCGGGATCAGGTCGTCGATGAGCGCCTGGGTGGCGGCGATGTGGACCGAGGTGGGGAAGACGTCGTTGGACGACTGCGACGCGTTGACGTGATCGTTGGGGTGTACGGGGGAGCCGAGGTCGCCGCTGGCGAGAGTGGCGAGCACCTCGTTCATGTTCATGTTCGACGACGTGCCGCTGCCCGTCTGGTACACGTCGATGGGGAACTGGTCGGCGTACTCGCCGGCGATGATGCGGTCGGCGGCGCGCGCGATGGCGTCGGCGATGCCGCCGTCGAGGGTTCCGAGGTCCTTGTTGGCGAGGGCCGCGGCCTTCTTGATCCGGGCGAGGGCGACGATCTGTGCGGGATCGAGCGGGTCGCCGGAGATGGGGAAGTTCTCCACCGCACGCTGCGTCTGTGCGGCGTACAGGGCGTTCTTCGGCACGCGCACCTCGCCCATGGTGTCGTGCTCGATGCGGTACTCGGTGTCGGTCACTTCGTCGTCCTCCAGATGCCGGGTGGTTGTCAGGGTGTCAGGGCAGCGGGTCGCCCGCATCGCCCACGATCACGACGGGGACGGCGGTCCCCTCCGCGAGCCGGTAGTTCGCGCCCACGATCGCCAAGCGCCCCTCGGCGACCGCTTCGGAGACGAGTTCGGACCCGTGCAGCAGCTGTGTCACGGTGTCGCGCAGGTGTTCGCGCCCCACCTGCTCGGGGTCGATGGTCGCCGCCGTCGTGGCGTGGTCGGCTCGAAGGACGCGGCGAACAGCGGGAACGATGGGGGCGATCTGCCGCCAGATGAGCGGCGGCAGGTTGGGGGCGTCGGGCTGCACGCTCTCGATCGCGGCGCCGACGGCGCCGCACGCGTCGTGGGCGAGCACCACGATGAGGGGCACCTCGAGCACCGCGACGGCGTACTCCAGGCTGCCGATGACGGAGTCGGAGATCACCTGGCCGGCGTTGCGCACGACGAAGAGATCGCCGAGGCCCTCGTCGAAGATGATCTCCGCGGCGAGGCGGGAGTCGGAGCATCCGAACAGGGCCGCACGGGGCCGCTGGCCTCCGGCCAGTTCGTGGCGGCGCTCGACGTCCTGACGCGGGTGCCGCGGGGCGCCGGAGACGAACCGGTGATTGCCCTCTGCCATCTCGTCCCACACCACCCGCGGGGTGGGGTGCGCCGGCGTCATGATGCGGCTCGCAGGTCGGCGATCTCCGGCGCCAGAGCGCCCGCGACCGTGGCGGCCACAGCGGGGGAGGCCGAGCCGTAGACCATCACGACGTCGGTTCCCGCGTCGGTCGCCAATGCGTACGACACGTTGCCCGCACGAGCCGGATCGGACACGCGGTACTCCTCCCACACGATGCCTTCGATGGTGATGGTGCCGTTCGGCCGGTTTCCGGCCACGACCTCCGCCGTCCACGCCTCATCGGCATCGAACCCCTGAGCGACGCGGACGAACCCCGCGCTGTCGTCGGGGGCGTACACGATCGTCCATGCGTCGATCGTGTCGGCCTGGAGCGTGGCCGAGTTGACACGCCAGTCGTCGGGGACGTCGGGGGTGAGGACGGGGCGCTGCAGAGTGTCGCTGAGGGCGGCGGCTTCGGCCGCCACGTCGATCGGCGGCCGTTCGGCCGGTTCACCGCGGGGGACACCGAGCACCACGACGGCCACCACGATGAGGATGACTCCGAGAGCCGTCAGCAGGTTGCGGAACGTCTTGCTGGACCGGTAAGCCTGGGACGATGCCGCCTTCCGGGCGGCCGTCTCATCGGGGGTTTCGGGGCGTCCGAGCTCGGCGACGATGCGGGCCATCACGACTCCGCAGGTGCCGACCGCGCGGCGTCCAGCCGCCGCTTGGCGCCGAGCAGCCACTCTTCGCAGCGCGCCGCAAGGGCTTCACCACGCTCCCAGAGGGCGAGCGACTCCTCCAGCGTGGGGGCGCCCTGCTCGAGCTCCGCGACCACGCGGACCAGCTCATCGCGGGCCTGCTCGAACGACAAAGTCGCGACTTCGGTGGTGCCCGATTGCGACGCGGTCATATCCACCATCCTAGTTCGGCTCCTTCCCCGCGGCCGTCGCGGCGGATTCGGGGACCTCGCCCTCGGAGCGGGTGGCGATCGAGCCGCGAGCGACCGTGACGAGTACTTCCGTGCCGGCGGGCGCCTGCGCGGCGTCGCGCACGATGACCCCGTCGGCGATGTGGGCGATGGCGTACCCGCGCGACAGGGTGGCCAGCGGCGAGAGCGCTCGCAGCGACGCACGGAGCTCGGTCGTTCGGCGGTCGTGCGTGGCCACGAGACGCTCGACGATGTCGCGGCCGCGGTTTCCCAGCATCCAGATCTCCTGAGCGCGGCCGGTGAGAATCGCGTCGGGGGTGCGCAGCACCGGGCGTGAGCGCAGTTGCTCCAGCTGGGCGATGTCATGGGTCACGCGCTGCGCGAGCCGACCGCTCAGGCGCGCCCGCAACTGCGCGACAAGCGCACGCTGCTCGCTGACATCCGGCACCACCCGCTTGGCGGCGTCGGTGGGCGTCGAAGCGCGGAGGTCTGCGACGTCGTCGAGCAGGGGGTGATCGTTCTCATGCCCGATGGCGCTCACGATCGGCGTGGATGCGGCGGCCACGGCTCGCAGGAGACGTTCGTCGCTGAAACCGAGGAGGGTCTGCGGGTCGCCGCCCCCTCGCGCGATCACGATGACATCCACGTCGGGATCGGCATCCAGCGCCTTGAGCGCGGCGATCATCTCCGGGACGCACCGGTCGCCCTGCACGGCGGCGTGCTTCGTGCGGATCCGCACGTGCGGCCAGCGCAGCTCGGCGTTGCGGTGCACGTCTTTCTCGGCATCGGAGTTCTCCCCGGTGATGAGGCCGACGAGGCGGGGGAGGAAGGGGATGCGCTTCTTCCGGGAGGCGTCGAACAGCCCCTCGCCCCGCAGCTTCGCGCGCAGCTGCTCGAGCTTTTCCAGCTGATCGCCGAGTCCGACGTGCCGCATGGCGGAGACCGCGAAGCTGAAGTCCCCTGAGCGGGGGAAGTAGTCGGCCTTGACGCACGCGATGACATGGTCGCCGGTCGAGAAGTCCTTCGACAGGCGCTGGGCCGTGCTCGACCACACCCGGAACGAGATGGTCGCATCGGTGGCGAGGTCTTTCATCCGCCCGAACACGTTGCCGCCACGCACATTCCAGGAGGTGATCTCTCCCTCGACCCACACCGACCCCCAGCGGTCGACGAAGCCGCGGATGGTGTCATTCAGCCGCGCGACCGACGTGGGCGCGTGCATCGTGGAGTCGCGCGGGGGCACGGAATCGGGCGGCGGGGGCTGCCCCGGCACCGCTTCGGGCTGGAAAGTGGTCATCACTTCTCTCGAGATCGATCGAGGATCGGCCGGACTCGGCCGTCGTCCAGGGGCGTCCTCGTAGAATCAAAGGGTGAGCACCCCTGTCGTTTCGCTGCCCGTGCCCCGGATCCCGGGTCGTCGCGGGCGGCTCCAGGATATCCCGGTCGACGGACACAAGAAGGTGCTCCTGGCCGCACCCCGTGGATACTGCGCGGGTGTGGACCGCGCAGTGATCGCGGTGGAGAAGGCGCTGGAGCGGTTCGGCTCGCCGGTCTACGTGCGCAAGCAGATCGTGCACAACGTCCACGTCGTCAGCGAACTCGAAGCGAAAGGCGCGGTGTTCGTCGACGAGGTCGATGAGGTCCCGCCCGGGGCGCACGTCGTCTTCAGCGCCCACGGCGTGTCACCGGCCGTCGTCTCGGCCGCTGCCGACCGGGGTCTGCAGGCGATCGATGCCACCTGCCCGCTCGTGACGAAGGTGCATCGGGAAGCGGTGCGTTTCGCCCGTGACGACCGCGAGATCCTCCTCATCGGCCACCTCGGTCACGAAGAAGTCGAGGGCACCGCGGGCGAGGCGCCCGATCACGTCACGATCGTGAACTCGCCCGATGAGGCCGACACCGTCGTGGTGCGGGATCCGTCCAAGGTCGTGTGGCTGTCCCAGACCACCCTGTCGGTCGACGAGACGATGGAGACGGTCCGGCGCCTGCGGACGCGGTTCCCGCAGTTGCAGGATCCGCCATCCGACGACATCTGCTACGCCACCCAGAACCGCCAGGTCGCGATCAAGAAGGTCGCGAAGGGGGCGGACCTCGTCATCGTGGTCGGCTCGGCGAACTCCTCCAACAGCGTGCGCCTGGTCGAGGTTGCGCTCGAGCACGGCGCGAAGGCCGCCTACCGCGTGGACTACGTCGACGAGGTGCGGCAGGAGTGGCTCGACGGCGTGGAAACGGTCGGCGTCACCAGCGGCGCATCCGTTCCCGAAGTGCTCGTCGAGGAGGTGCTGGCAGAACTCGCCGGCGCCGGTTACCGCGATGTCGAAGAAGTGCGCACCGCCGAGGAGGATCTGATGTTCTCCCTCCCCAAGGAGCTGCGCTCGGATGTCTCCGGCCGCCGTGACGCGCGTGCGCTCGGCGGGCGGGGTCGCGCGTGAGCGACGGCGACCCGCGACCGCGTCCGCAATACGGCGAATACGCCACCCCCGAGGAGCAGCGGGCGCGCATCGCGCGGCCTGACACGACGGACGCGCTCGCGGCAGGCGTTCATCCCGCACCGGAGTCGGGGTCGGCGGCTCCGGTCGCATCGGAGGCGCCTGGCGCTCCCGCTTCGCGGACCGCGGCGCCGGCGACCGGCTGGCGTCTCGCCGACCGCATCGTGAGCATCGGACTGCTCGTCTACGGGCTGTTCAACGTCCTCTTCACGACGCCTCGGTTCTTCGATTTCGCCGGCTTCGCCAACGAGTACCTGGCGTTCCTCGGCGTGGACGAGTCGTTCTCCAACTTCGATGCGGCCCGCGTATGGGGCCCCATCGCCGGCATCGTCTACGTGGTGGGCTGGCTCGCGAGCGCGCTCCTCACCTGGTGGCAGCTCCGCCGCGGGCGCGTCGCGTTCTGGATTCCGCTCGTCGGTGCCCTCCTGACCATCCTCGTCGTGGCCGCGTGCCTCACCGTGCCGCTGTCGGGCGATCCCGCGTTCGCCGAATTCATCGATCGGTTCTCGGCCGGACGATGAACCGCGCGGCGCCCCATCTCGTGTGATCTGGGGAGGTGCCATGCGCGGCAAGGACGACGTTCAGCTCGGTGCGCTGTACGACGCCCATGCGGCGCCGGTATGGCGCTACGTGGTCAGCCTCACCGGTGATCGTGCCGGCGCGGACGACGTCGTGCAGGAGACGCTCCTGCGGGCGTGGCGGAGCCCGCGGATCCTTGAGGACCCCGCGTCGGCGCGAGCCTGGATGATGACCGTCGCCCGGAACCTCGTCATCGACGAGGCCCGGAGTGCGCGGCGGCGTCATGAAGCACCCGTCGCCGACGTGCCCGAGCGCGCGCGGCCGGACGGTTCCGACGCACTGTTCGATGCGCTGCTGATCGAAGACGCGCTGGCGGGACTGAGCGCCGACCACCGCGCGGTGATCGTGGCGGCGTATTACGGCGGACACACCACCGCCCAGGCGGCCGAGGAACTCGGCATCCCGGAGGGCACCGTGAAATCACGGCTGCACTACGGTCTGCGGGCGCTGCGGCTCGCACTGCAGGAGAGGGGGGTGACGCGATGAATCCCGAACATGATCGCGTTGCGGAATGGGACGCGGCATACGTCCTGGGGGCGCTGTCGCCTGCCGACCGCCGCGCGTACGAAGACCACCTGGCCGAATGCGACGAATGCCGTCGCGCGGTCGCCGAACTCGCGCCCACGGCGGGGCTGCTGTCGCGTGTGCCCGCCGAGCGGGCGCGGGCGATGGATGACACCCCGGCCGACCCGCGCCCGGAGCTGCGGGACGCGCTCCTGCAGCGTGCACAGCACCGGCGACGGCGTCGCATCGTGTGGACGCTCGCGGCCGCGGGTGCGCTGGTGCTGGGCGGCGTGGCCGTGCCGGTGACGATCGCCGTGACGGCCCCGCAGGGGGTGGTGTACGCCCTGACCGACCTCGCGGGAGCACCACTGGAGGCATCGGTGCGCCTGACCGACGCGGCGTGGGGGACGCGCATCGATCTGGTCTGCCGCTACAGCGGCGAGGTGCTGGACGCCCCCGAGGAGGGGTGGCCGTATGCGCTGACTGTCACCGACGCCGAGGGAGCGACCACGACACTCTCGACGTGGCGTGCGTCTCCCGGCTCGACGACGAATCTCAGTGCGGGTACCGACCTGCCGGTCAGCGAGATCGGTGCGGTGGAGATCCGCACGATCGACGGAGAAGACGTGCTGATGCGTTACGACGCGGGGGAGTAGGCGACCCGCGGCCGCGGCCGTGACGTAGCATTCCGGGATGCCCCGTGTCCTCGCCGTCTGCGTCGTGCACCAGCTCCGCCCCGACACCGGCTTTCTCGGGGTGACCGCGATCGACAAGCGCCCCGTGCCTACCGCGGTGCACGTCGGTCAGTACGGGCTGCGTGGTGACGTGCAGGCCAGTCGCAAGCACCACGGCGGGCTCGAGAAGGCTGTGTACGCCTACGCGCAGGAGGACGCCGCCTTCTGGGAGGCTGAACTCGGCCGGGAGCTGCCGCCGGGCTGGTTCGGCGAGAACCTCCGGGTGGAAGGCCTCGACGTCAACGCGTCGCGCATCGGCGAGGTGTGGCGCATCGGCGACACCGTCGAGGTCGAAGTGACGATGCCGCGCACCCCGTGCGCCACCTTCGCCCGATGGGTCGGCGGTGCGGAGCAACGCGGATGGGTGCGCCGGTTCGCGGCGGAGCGTCGCCTCGGTCCCTACCTGCGTGTTCGCCAGGTCGGCAGCATCCGCGCCGGCGATGAGATCGAGGTGCTGACCGTGCCGGAGGGCGCCCCGGGCCTGCTGGAGAACTTCCGCGCGCCGGCCTGAGACGACGGATGCCCCGACCGCGAGGCCGGGGCATCTCTGAAGTCGTGCGGGTCAGGCGCCCTGCGACTTGCCGTGGGAGCCGAGCTGCTGGGTGGCCCCGACCACGCGGGCGGCCATCGCCGACTCGGCGACCTTGCCCCAGGCGCGCGGGTCGTACTGCTTCTTGTTGCCGACCTCGCCGTCCACCTTCAGGACGCCCTCGTAATTGCTGAACATGTATCCGGCGATCGAACGCGTGAACGCGTACTGCGTGTCGGTGTCGATGTTCATCTTCACCACGCCGTTGCTCACCGCGAGCGCGATCTCTTCATCGGACGAGCCGCTGCCGCCGTGGAAGACGAGGTCGAGGGGCTTGGGGCCGGTGCCGAAGCGCTGAGCGATGCCGGCCTGGATCTCGCCGAGGAGCTCGGGGCGCAGCTTGACGTTGCCCGGCTTGTAGACACCGTGCACGTTGCCGAAGGTGAGCGCCGAGATGTAGCGGCCGTTCTCGCCCAGCCCCAGGCGCTCGACGGCCTTGGTGACGTCGCCGACGGTGGTGTAGAGCGCTTCGTTCGAGCCCTCGTGCTGCACGCCGTCCTCTTCGCCGCCCACGACGCCGACTTCGATCTCGAGGATCGCGTGGATGGCGTTGAGGCGGGGAAGGAGCTCCGCGGCGATGTCGATGTTCTCCTCCAGCGGCACCGCCGAGCCGTCCCACATGTGCGACTGGAAGATCGGGTTGCGCCCGGCCTTCACCTCTGCTTCGGACGCTTCGATCAGCGGCAGCACGAAACCGGGGAGGGCGTCCTTCGGGCAGTGGTCGGTGTGGAGGGCGACGGTGATCGGGTAGTTCTTGGCGACCTCGGTGACGAACTTCGCGAACGCGATCGCGCCGGTGGCGCGGCCCTTGACCGTGTGCCCGGCGAAGTAGTCCGCTCCGCCGGTCGTCACCTGGAGGATTCCGTCGGAACCCGCCTCGGTGAGGCCCTGCAGCACCGCGTTGATGGTCTGCGAGCTGGACACGTTGATGGCGGGGTACGCGAATCCGCCCGCCTTGGCGCGGTCAAGCATCTCGGCGTACTGCTCGGGGGTGGCGACGGGCATGAAGTCTCCTCGATTGTGGAGTGGGGGTTGTCGGTCACTCTACCGAAGGCGCTCGACCACCCGGGAGGTGGGGTGCCGCAGGGGCGGACGACGGCATCTTCCCCAGCGGCAAGAATGGCGATTCCTTCGCGTGGCCGGGGAGGCGAATCGGTCGATTCGTTCGGCGGCGTGGATAGGCTGGCCGCATGGTGAGTCTTACCGCCGACATGAGCCCCCTCCACCCCGACCGCAACCTCGCACTCGAGCTTGTGCGCGCGACCGAAGCCGCCGCCATCCGCGCGGTGCCCTTCATCGGTCGCGGCGACAAGGAGGCGGCCGACGGTGCGGCCGTCGATGCGATGCGGGCCTTCTTCACGACCGTGAACTTCGACGGCACGATCGTCATCGGCGAGGGCGAGAAGGATGACGCGCCCATGCTGTTCAATGGCGAGAAGGTCGGCAACGGCCGCGGCCCGCAGTGCGACGTCGCGGTGGATCCGATCGACGGCACGTCGCTCACGGCGGCCGGACGGCAGAACGCGCTGTCCGTGATCGCGGTTTCCGACGCGGGGACGATGCTGGATGCGTCCACCGTGTTCTACATGGACAAGCTCGTCACCGGCCCCGCCGGCGTCGGCGTCGTCGACATCCGGCTCCCTATCGGGGAGAACATCCGGCGCTTGGCCAAGGCGCTGGGGAAGCCGGTCGACGAGCTCGTCGTGTCGGTGCTGAACCGGCCGCGGCACGAGCAGCTCATGCAGGAGATCCGCGACGCCGGAGCCGGCACGCGTCTCATGAGCGACGGCGACGTCGCCGGTGGCATCAACGCGGCGCGCCACAACGCGCGGACCGACATGTGCGTCGGAATCGGCGGCAGCCCGGAAGGCATCGTCACCGCGTGCGCGATCAAGGCGCTGGGCGGCCACATCCAGGGCCGTCTGTACCCGCAGACCGACGATGAGCGGCAGAAGGGCGCCGACGCCGGCCTGAGGTTCGACTACGTCTACGAGGCCGACGAGCTGGTCAAGGGCAAGAACACGATCTTCGTGGCGACCGGTGTCACCGATGGCCAACTCGTCGCCGGCGTGCGCCGTGAGGGCGACTGGCTCTCCACCGAGAGCGTGGTGCTGCGCAGCGCGTCGGGCACGCTCCGGCGCGTCGTGTCGGAGCACCTGACGTCGAAGTGGCTCTGACCCGCTGAGATCAAAAGGGCGGCGGGTCGCCGTCGGGCAGGAACATCACCTGCGGCGCCGGCACATCGAGGTAGTGCCGCCGCAGAGGTGAGGTCCACCGGATGGACCCGTCCGGCAACTGCTCAGCCACCCATTCGGTCTCGGTCTTCAGCGTGTGATGTCGTTTGCACAGACACGCCATGTTGCAGACATCGGTCTTTCCGCCCTGTGCCCAGTCGAGATTGTGATCGTGGTCACAGAGCCGTGCGGGCATCCGGCATCCAGGAAACCGGCAGTGGATGTCGCGCGCCGCGAGAAACCGTTCCATCGTGCTGCCGGCGCGGTATCGATCGACGGCGAGCACCATGCCGGTCACGGGGTGGGTGAGGATCCGATCCCACCCCGAGGATCCGGCCATCAGGCACCGTGCCGTGTCGGCGTCGATGGGGGCCTTGCCATCGATACGGGCGCCTCGGTCATCTTTGCCGGCCGCGGTCAGAGCGGGGACGGTCACCTGGACCTCGGCGCGGATCGCGCCCAGCCCGCCGGGGAGCTTGTCTTTCGTCGGATCGATCGCCGGCTGCCCGGTCAGCAGGATGTCGCAGAAGATGTCGGCGCGGATCTGATCCAGGGTGCGCGTGTCGCAGACGCTTGGCTTCTCCTCGGCCGACTCCGCTGACATGCTTTCGTCCGGCTCCGTGGTGATCGCACGGATCTCTCGCGCCTGTCTGCTCAGCCGGTCGTGGACCGCGAACGCCTCCGTGACGGGCAGGATGGCCCGCACCTCGGCCATCCCGTCGTCGATCTCCGTGACCGTGACCATGCGCGTCAGCGCGGCGCGCTGGAACCGTTGAGTGATGGATTCCGGCTGCATCCGTTCAGCGAGAGCAACGGCGAACGCTTTTGTGCGGGCGGCCGTCTCCCGCTCCGCCCGGTCGAGCACGACCCGCTCGAACGCAGCCCGCTCGCGCGGGTTCGCCAGAACGGCCCCGGCGTCGCAGATGGCGGTCGCGTGGCGCAGCGTGATTCGTCCGGCCGAGAGGGCGTCGACGGTGGCCGGGAACTTCTCCGTCAGCTCCAGGGCGTCGCCCATGCGTCGCTGCACGGTGCGATCGTTCAGCCGAAGGGCCAGACCGATCTCAGCGGCGACCGCGCGCAGTTCCATCTCGCGCGTCTGCTGTCGCCGCGGCCGGTGGGCCATCCGGTCGAGGGCGATGCGCATACCGGACGCGAAATGCAGTATCGCCTCGGCTTCCAGCGCGGCGATCGCCTCCTGATTCGCGCAAAGGTCGTCAACGACACGGGCGAGGTGCTCGCGACCCTCCGAAGCTCCGGAGCCGGCTTCCGCTGTCATGCGATAAGCGTCCCACCGACCACCGACATTGTCCCTTCTCGCTGTCCCGGCTCAGGCCCTGATCGCTAGATCATCACGGCCTGCCGCGCAAGGGCATCGAGCGGCCGGGCTTTCCCGGGGAGCCTCGAAGGACATCGGCACTGTGATCGAGTCGTGACGCCCCGGTGCGGGGAAGTCTGGCAAAATTGTTTCTGGTGTCGATGGGGATGCTTCCCAGACCGATCATCGAGGGGTACGCCAGATGTCCGTTCAGACCAGTGCGCCGAGGACCGGCGCCCAGGCCGTCATCGCCGATGCCGTCGACCCTGCCCGCCGACCGGATGTGCTGTTCCGCGTGCGCCGCGAAGAGGGCCAGCAGATCAGCGCCTGGTGGATGGTCGGTGCCTTTGTTCTCGTGTCCGGCGCGGTGATCACGCTGCTCAGCTTCGTCCCCGGCGGCGCCTGAGCGGTTCCCGGCTCACTCCGCCGATTCGACGTCGATCCGCGCGCGGAGTTCACCGACGTCGGCGCCGATGATCGCGTTCGGTGACTCGGGTGACACCAGTTCCGGCGCGCTCCACCGCCGCAACGGTGTCTCCACCGCTCTCGGCGGGGACACCGCATCCAGCTTCGTGTCGTCGATCCCGGGGAACTTGCGTGCGCTGGCGAGCACGCGGGACTCGAGCGAACCGGCGAACCGGTTGTAGCTGTCCACGGTGCGCTCCAGCGCCCGCCTCAGGTCGTCGGCGTGACCGGCGACCGTGCCGATCCGCTCGTACAGCTCCGTTCCCAGCGCGAACAATTGCCGCGCCTCCTGCGACACGTCCTGCTGGGTCCAGGTGTACGCGACGGTCTTCAGCACCGCCCAGAGGTTGACGGGGGATGCCAGCGCGACGCGCTTGGTGAACGCGTAGTCCAGGAGCCCCGGGTCTTCCTCCAGCGCGGCGGCCAGGAGCGATTCGCTCGGGATGAAGCACACCACGAACTCGGGGCTGGTGGGCAGCGACGCCCAGTACGCCTTCTTCGCCAGAGCATCCACGTGCGCGCGGACAGCACGCACGTGCTTGTCGAGGAGGCTCTTGCGCCGGGCGCCCTCCGCGCCGTCCGCCGTGAGCGGGATGGCGCTGGCTTCGAGGAACGCGTCCAGCGGCACCTTCGCGTCGACGGCGAGCGCCTTGTCGCCGGGCAGGCGAACGATCAGGTCGGGGCGTGCGGTACCGCCGGAGCCGGTGGCGAGCGTCGACTGCGTCTCGAAGTCGACATAGCGGAGAAGTCCGGCGGCTTCGACGACGCGACGCAACTGCGTCTCACCCCAGACTCCGCGGGTGCTGCCCGATCGCAGTGCCGAGGCGAGGGATTCTGTCGTGGCGCGCAGCGACTCGTCGGACTGCGACGCCCGCCGCAGCTGTTCGCTGAGGGTCGCGAACTGGGCTCCGCGGTCGCGTTCGAGTTCCTCCACCTTCCGCTGCATCGTGCCGAGCGTCTCGCGCACCGGTTCCAGGGCGCGCAACACGGTCTGCTCCCGGCGCTCGCGTTCCTCCCGAGCCGCCTGCTCGGCGCGGGTCTGACCCGCGAGCTCGCGGTACAGAAGCTGCTGGTGATCGAGCTGAGCCTGTACGCCCGCGCGACCCGCTTCGCTGCCGGCCAGGCGCGCGGTGAGGTCGGCGCGCTCGCGCGCTCCGCGTGCCGCGGCGCGCGAGGTGCCCACGGCGAAGCCGGCGAGGGCACCCACGAGCACGCAGGCGATCGCCACGAGGGGAAGGGCTAGTGCGTCCATGCCGTCAGTGTGCGCCCGACCCCCGACATCGCCTCAGGCGACGGCGAGCATCGCGTCCACGCGCGCCGCGGGCGCGTCCCTGTGCGGGGCGGGCGCGTTCGTACGCGGGGCGGCGATGGCCGAGACGCGGACCCCGGTCGCGAGCGCGAGGGCGTCCACGTCGGGCGCCTGCACTCGGCGGGCGGCGTCGATGACGATGTGCGCGCACGCGAGCGCGTCGGCGAGCGCGTCGTGGTGCGCGAAGTCACCGAACCCGGCGGCCGCGGCGGCCAGCGGGAGCCGGTAGGAGTCGAGCTCGTACGTGCGACGGGCCACCTGCAGGCTGCACAGGTAGCGGTAGGGCGGGCATACGTCGCCGGTGGCCTCGCACGCGCGCCGCAGGACGGCCATGTCGAAGCCGGCGTTGTGCGCGACGAGCACATCCGCGCCGGCGAACGCGGTCAGCTGCTTCAGCTGCGCGCTCCACCCGAGAGCGGACGCGACGTCTTCGGGCCGGATGCCGTGGATGCCGATGTTGAAGTCGTAGAACGTGTCGTGTCCGGCCGGCGGGCGGATGAGCCATCCCGCGGTCGCCACGACCTGCCCGTTGCGCACCCGCGCCATGCCCACTGCGCAGGCCGATGCATTGCTGGAATTCGCCGTCTCGAAGTCGATCGCGGTGAAGTCCAGGGTCACCTCCTCAGGTTTGCTTTCCCCGCCGCATCCGCCCGTCAGGCGCGCCGCGGGGATGGCGATTCCTCCGGCTGTGTTGTCTCACTTGTGCAGCTTCTGGGTTGCCGAAAGCTGCACAAGGGGGACATCCCGCTGCCGGGGGTCCGCGTAGGGTCGAAGAATGGCCAGCCGCGAAGAGATGTCGACGTCATTCGGAGCCGCCGCAGACACCTATGAGGCGGGGCGGCCGTCCTATCCCGCCGCGGCCGTGGCGTGGATGCTGGAACCCGTCCGCGATCCCGACCGCGCGCTGCGGGTGGCAGACGTCGGCGCCGGGACGGGCAAGCTCACGCGCGGAATCGTGGAGAGCGGCGCGGAGGTCATCGCGATCGACCCCGACCCGGGGATGCTGGAGAGTCTGAGAACCCACGTCGTGGGTGTTCCGACGTTCGTCGGGCGGGCCGAGGCGCTGCCGCTGCCGGACGCGGCGTTGGATGCAGTTCTGCTCGGTCAGGCGTGGCATTGGGTCGATGTACCTGCCGCCTCCGTCGAGGTGGCCCGCGTGCTGCGCAGCGGAGGGGTGCTGGGCCTCGTGTGGAACATCCGCGATGAACGCACGCCGTGGGTGCGGCGTCTCACCGCGGCCATGCACAGCAGCCAGGCCGAGGAGATGCTCGCCGAGGGGGGTCCGAGCGTAGATGCGCCGTTCGAGGGGGTGGAGGGACGCTCGTGGCACTGGACGCGCCCCATGACGCGCGACGACATCTTCGCCATGGCCCGCTCGCGCAGCTACCTCCTCACCGCCGAGCCGGCAGAGCGCGCGCGCATCGAGCAGGCGCTCGCCGACCTGTGCGACGAGATCGGCGCCGTCGCCGACGCCGTGGTCGACCTGCCCTACGTGACGCGCGCGTTCCGCACCATCCGCCCGTAGCCCCACCCTCGCCCGCCAGCCAGCCCGCCAGCCCGCCAGCCCGCCAGCCCGCCCGCTCCTTCCGTCCGAGCCGCCGCGCCCGCCCCATCCGCGCCCGTCGCGTCGCGTCCCGCGCCGAGAAACCACAACCCGGCCGAGACATAACGCGTCGCGTCGTGTCTCGCCCGGATCGTCGTTTCTCGCGCGCCGCCGCACCCGGGCAGCATCCGCCTGTGCCGCGCCTCCCGCGCCCCCCGCCACCCGCCGAGAAACCACAGCCCGGACGAGACATAACGCGTCGCGTGGTGTCTCGTCCGGATCGTCGTTTCGCGCGCGCGGGGTGGGGCTGGGGTCCCCGCGCCGCGGGGGCGCAGCATCCCCCCACGTAGACTGGACTCCCGTGGCTCTCACCATCGCAATCGTCGGTCTCCCGAACGTCGGCAAGTCGACCCTGTTCAACGCCCTGACCAAGAATCAGGTGCTCGCGGCGAACTATCCGTTCGCGACGATCGAGCCGAACATCGGCGTGGTGAACCTCCCCGATCCGCGGCTCGAGAAGCTCGCCGAGGTCTTCCACTCGGAGCGCATCGTGCCGGCCGTCGTGTCGTTCGTCGACATCGCGGGCATCGTGCGCGGCGCGAGCGAGGGGGAGGGGCTGGGCAACCAATTCCTCGCGAACATCCGCGAGGCGGATGCGATCGCCCAGGTGGTGCGCGGATTCGCCGACGACGACGTCGTGCACGTCGAGGGCGCCGTGAACCCGGCCGGTGACATGGAGACTATCAACGCCGAGCTGCAGCTCGCCGACCTCCAGACGCTGGAGAAGGCGATCACCCGGTACGAGAAAGAGGTCAAGGGTCGCAAGCTCGACCCCTCCGTGCTCGAGACCGCGCGTGCCGCCGAGCTCGCGCTCCAGAAGGGCCAGCTGCTCTCCGCCTCCGACATCGACCTCGCCCCCATCAAGGAGCTCGGGCTCCTGACCGCCAAGCCGTTCATCTTCGTGTTCAACGTGGATGAGGCGGTCCTGACGGATGATGCGCGCAAGGCTGAGCTCGCCGCCCTCGTCGCCCCGGCGAAGGCGGTGTTCCTCGACGCGAAGATCGAGTCGGAGCTCATCGAGCTCGACCCCGAGGACGCCGCCGAGTTGCTGGCCTCGACCGGGCAGGAGGAGTCGGGCCTCGTCCAGCTCGCGCGTATCGGATTCGACACGCTCAACCTGCAGACCTACCTGACCGCGGGGCCGAAGGAGGCGCGCGCGTGGACGATCGGCAAGGGCTGGAAAGCCCCGCAGGCGGCCGGCGTCATCCACACCGACTTCGAAAAGGGCTTCATCAAGGCCGAGGTGATCTCGTTCGACGACCTCATCGACGCCGGCTCTGTGGTCGAGGCCCGCTCGCGCGGCAAGGCGCGCCTCGAGGGCAAGGACTACGTCATGCAGGATGGCGACGTCGTGGAGTTCCGCTTCAACAACTGACGGATCCACGTAGGCCATGACCTCCAGTGCCGGTCGTGATCATCAGAGGCGCGAAGTGCTTCCGCGTGTCACCGAGTTGCGCGCTCGGCTCCTCGCGTGGGATGTCCTCGGCGTTTACGCGGATGCCGACCGGCCTGCAGACGATGCGGAGTACGACGACCTGATCTTGCCGATGATGACCTGGCTGGGGGAGGGCGTTGATGCGGACGAGTTGAGCGCGCGGCTCGTCCGATTCCTCCGCACCGACTATGGCCTCACTGTGAGCGACGAGAAGGCGGAGGTCCAGTTCGCGCGTTCGCTGGTCGAGTGGTGGCAGTCTCACGCCAGTTGACGTATGCCAGCTTTGGTGGAGTTCCGTAACGGAGTGCATCAGGCGGCCTCCGACGGCGAGTCGAAGATCATCGCCCTGGAGTGGCCAGATGCATCGCTTCGGTTACCGCCAAGGCGTTCCCTCCCAGACGGATCGATCCCTTGAGATCAGCGGCGTAGGTCGACCAGCACGATCACGCCACCGGTAGCAGAGTCACAAAAGCGCCCGAATGATCCGAAGTAGGACGACTCTTGGTCGCCGTCCGGGAGGTCCGCGAGCGTGACTTGTGCGCCGTACCCCTCGAGGTGTGCGCCGTCACTGACCCTTTGACCCCCTTCGAGGACCACGGCATCGCTGTCCTGTTCGCTTTTGTCCGGCCAGACAATCCACAAGATCGCCCCGGTGACAAATCGCCGCTGTCGAGCATCATGCACCCGTTGGACTCGACAACCAGCCTGCCCGAAATCAGCTTGGGGGTCCCCCCGGCCGCCGTCAGCGCTTGGTGCTGGGTAGCCGAGTCCACCGTTGGCAATCCGAACCCACCGTTAGAGGAGCCGTCATCCGATTCGCTGCAACCTGCGAGACATCCGGCAACAAGGACCAATGCAAGACGCGTAGTCGCCGCCTTAGGCTCCACGGCTTCGCCCCCCGTCAATGCTCAGTGCCCCCGGCGCGATCGGGACCGTGTGCAGGAGTTCCGGTACCTGGGGAATCACGTCAGGCTAGCGCTTGAGCGGCGAGCCCAGGATGGCGCCGCCTTACAGCGTGGGTGGTTCGGTGGACGGTGCGCCTCGCGGCAGGACGGCGACGTCGTGGAATTCCGCTTCAACGTGTAGGTGGTGGCGTCTTTCCGCGGATCTCGGGGAACCTGTCATTCCGCCATTTGCGCGTTCCGCTTCCGCTTCCACGCCCACGTCCGGCAGCGAAGTTCCGCCGTACGGGTTCCGAATCTGCGCCTGGCATCAGCTGCACGGCTGACCTCAACGCACTCGCCAGCCGCCGCAGCACCGGCAGCGAACCGGGCCCGGCCCGAGGCACGAACGGCGGAGTACGCGGGGCTAGAAGTCGGTGTGGGATTCCTGGTCGATCTCGAGTGACGTCTCGTCACCCGCCCACGCCGCCAGGGCCGCATCGAGCTGACGCCTCAGCCACTGTGCCGACAACGGCCCCGCTTCTTCACGCTCAGCCAGTTGTCGTCTGCGTTCATCCGCCGTACCGGTGAGGTCATCGTCGGCGGGCATCGTCGAGTCGGTGATGCGCTCGCTCCTCTGGGTGGGTGCGTGAGACTTCGTGCCCGCTGTTCGCACCGGCGGTCACATAAGGGGGGCGCGACCCGGGATACCCCGGCTCGCGCCCCAGGAGTGTAGACGGCACCTACTGCTGGATGAACGCGAGAAGGTCGGGGTTGATGACGTCGCCGTGGACGGTCAGCATGCCGTGCGGGTAGCCCTGGTAGATCTTCAAGGTCGAGTTGCTGAGCAGCTCGTGCTGCTTGAGGGACGCGTCCTTGTAGGGAACGACCTGATCGTCGTCACCCTGAGTGACCAGTGTCGGAACGGAGATCGCTTTCAGGTCCTCGGTCTGGTCGGTCTCGGAGAAAGCGGCGATGCCGAGGTAGTGCGCCTGGGCGCTGCCCATCATGCCCTGGCGCCACCAGTTGGCGATGACGGGGTCGGAGACCTGGGCGCCGGGGCGGTTGAAGCCGTAGAAGGGTCCGGAGGCGACGGCCTGGTAGAACTCGGCCCGGTTGGCCGCGAGCCCGCTACGGAATCCGTCGAACACCGAGATGGGGGTGCCCTCCGGGTTGTCGTCGGTCTGCACCATCAGCGGAGGAACGGCGGACACCAGGATGGCTTTCGCGACGCGTCCCTGCGGTTCTCCGTACTGGGCGACATAGCGCGCGACCTGGCCGCCGCCGGTGGAGTGCCCGATGTGGATGGCGTTCCGGAGGTCGAGGTGCTCGACCACTGCATTGGCGTCACTGGCGTAGTGGTCCATGTCATGGCCGGTGCCGATCTGGGAGGACCGGCCGTGCCCCCGCCGATCGCTCGCGATGACCCGGTAGCCGTTCGCGAGGAAGAACAGCATCTGCCCGTCCCAGTCGTCAGCCGAAAGTGGCCAGCCGTGATGGAACATGATGGGCTGCGCATCCGGGCTGCCCCAGTCCTTGTAGAAGATCTCTGCGCCGTCTTCCGTGGTTACAAATCCCATGATCCGCCTCCGCGTTCATGTCGGACCAAGCTGTGCTTGGGACGATTCTCGGGTCGTCTCGCTCCTCGGTCAGGTGGCGAGTGCGTCCACGGTAACGCCGGTCTTCGTCCCGTGGGCCGGCATCATCGATGTCCCGACATCTGTCCAACAACGTGCGCGAGTGCGCCTTCATCCTGCGACGCCCGGGCAGCTCATCAACGGCGGGTGTCGCTCGGCCATCACGACGGTTCGGTCGCGCGCACCAGACCGCAGTGAAGACAGGACCACGCCACGAGGAACCGCTCCTCGTCGAGGATCTCGAAACGGAGCGGATCGCCGCACGTGGGGCAGGCCCGGGGATCGGGCGGCGTATCGATCACCTCTCCAGCCTAGGAACGCGCGGGGGCATGAGGGCCGGCGCGCCGGTCGTCCGTCCTCACGCCGGCGACGCCGCCCGAGCGGGCGCGGGAGGGGGCACGACGCGCCCGCGCAGACCCACGGCGATGAGGTGTATGGCAAACCAGATCTCGAAGACGAACACCGGCACCGCGCACAAGCCGGCGACCGTGCCGCCCTGCGGGATCACCCCGAACAGCTGCGCCGCGTTGCTGGCGAGCACCACGGCGCCGCCGAGCATGCCGAGCACGGCAAGGGCGCGGGGGACGACACGCGCGTCGAGGAGCAGCCAGCCCAGGATGATCGTGTTCACGCTGATGACCAGGCCCTGACCGACGAGGAATGCGGCGGTGTGCAGTGCGAGGAGAGTCTCGTCCAGTGGCGCGCGCGGCGCGGTCCACAGCAGCACGAGCATCGGCAACGTGCCGGCGGCGATGACGGCGGCTTCCAGAGCGCGCAGGCCGGCGAAGGCGGCGGACCGAACTCGGCCGACGTCGCACAGCAGCACCCACAGCAGGATGCCGGTACCGAGGCATCCCGCGGCGAGCACCAGTTCGAGGGCCACCCCCAGCGCGAAGCCACCGGCCGCGTAGGCGGCGACCGCGGTGACCGAGGTGACGTGAGTGAGCAGGTAGAGGGCGCCCGCGGTGCGGGCGTAGGTGCGAGGGCTTCTCGTCATGGCGTGCCGATCGTCGGAGGTATACGCCGTATACCGGCGTGACATCACCTTAGGTATACGCTGTATACGTGTCAACTCCCGGTGCGCGAGGACAGCTGGACCGCGCGCGCGTGCTCGATGCCGCCGTCGCTGTGGCAGACGACCTCGGTCTCGAGGGCACGAGCATGCGCCGGCTGGCCGACGCGCTCGGGGTCACCGCCATGGCCCTGTACAAGCACGTCGCGAATAGGGAACAGCTGATCGACGGGATGCTGGATCGCCTTGTGCTGAGCATCGAGGTACCTGCGCGCGGGCTGGGGTGGAAGGACGCGCTGCGCGCTCGCATCCTGTCGGCCCGGGCCGTGATGACGGCGCACCCGTGGGCGCAGGCGGCGATCGAGACGCGGACGCACGCGAGCCCGACGGTTCTGGCTTACATGGACTCCCTGATGGCGATCATGTTCGAGGGAGGGCTGCCGCCCGACCTCGTGCACCATGCGATGCACGCGCTCAGTACTCGGATGTGGGGAATCACGCGCGACGTGCTGCCCACGCCTTCCGTTCCGGACGACCCCGCCGAGCGCGCGCGAGCGATGTCGGAGTTCGCCTCCTCCTACCCGGCCATCGTCCGGATGGCGACCACCGCTCCGCATGCGGGGGAGGCCTGCGACGAGGACGCCGAGTTCGCCTTTGCGCTCGACATCCTGCTCGACGGTTTCGAGCGGTTGCACGTGGCGGGGTGGAGGTCCGGCGGCTGAAGGGGCGTGCTCGCCATCCACACCGAGGGCGATCGCCTTGTGGCGCTCGGTGGTGAGGACATCGGAGTCGGCGGCGAACCCGGCGCACAACCTGCGAGGATTCGTCTATCCCTGCCCAGCCCGGAAGGACGATCGATGACCTCTCTGACCCTTATCTCCCGCATCCGCCGTGTCGGAGGCCTCTCCGTGGCCGCCGGCTCAGTGCTCCTCGCCGGCGGCGCCGGGGCATGGTTCGCCGTGACCAAGCAGTTGCGCGACGAGAAGATCACCGTGCCCGGGAACGCCCCCGTGCTGGCGGGCAGACGCGTGCAGGGTCCGGCGACGGCCTACGCGGAGGCGCTCGTCATCAAGGCCAACGCGGAGCGGGGCGCGGGCGGGCGCACCTTCTCCGACATCAGCAACGCGCTGCGGGACGTGGAAGCGGGGAGCGACGAGGAACGCGAATTGCGGAAGCAGAGCGGTGCGCTGTCGACGGCGGCGTCGCTGCGCACCTCGCTGATGACGTCGGTACTGGCCTACGGGGTGAGTGCCCTCGTCGCGGGCCTCGGCGCCTTCTTCCTGACCGTCGGCGCGCAGCTGCGCCGAGCTGACCGGGGCTGAGAGCCCCGCTCCGGCCGATACCGACATGCCAGGATGGTGCCATGACCGTGCATTTCCTCACCGGTGCCGGGTCGGGTATCGGCGCCGCGCTCGCGACGCGTCTGCAGGCCCGCGGCGACGACCTCATCCTCCTCGCGCGCAGCACGGAACGCGCCGCTGAACTCGAGCAACGGTTCCCCGGGGCGAAGACCGTCGTCGCCGACCTCGCGGCGCCGTCGGACCTGGCGGCGGCGCTCGGCTCCCAGGAGCTCCCCGCCCGGCTGGACTCCGTCATCCATGTCGCCGGCGTGGTCGACCTCGGTCCCGTCGCCGAGATGCCGGTCGCGCTGTGGACGTCACAGCTGAACGTGAACCTCGTCGGACCCGCGGAGCTGACCCGACTGCTCCTCCCGGCGGTGCGGGCCGCGAAGGGGCAGATCCTGTTCGTCAACTCCGGAGCGGGCCTGCGTGCAGCTGCGGACTGGGCCGCATACGCGGCATCCAAGCACGGGCTCAAGGCGCTCGCCGATTCGCTGCGCGCCGAGGAAGCCGCGCACGGTGTGCGGGTGTCGTCCGTCTTCCCCGGCCGCACGGCGACGGCGATGCAAGAGCGGGTTCACGAGCAGGAGGGCGCCTCGTACGATCCCGCCGCCTTCATCGATCCGGAGTCGGTGGTCACCAGCATGCTCACGGTGCTCGACCTGCCCCGCGACGCGCAGATCCCGGAGCTGACGATCCGCGCAGGCGTCTGACGCGCTACCCGTTCCGCGCGTCCACGGGATGATCGCCGTTCCGTCGCGCCTATCGTGGACAGCCGATGCCGTTCACCCTCGCCGCTCCCGCCCACAGCGAACTGCTCATCAAGAAGAGCAGGTTCCTCGGATGCGTCGAGCCTGTCGCCGGCCGTGAGGAGGCCGTCGCGCGGGTCGCGGCGCTGAGGGCGCAGCATCCGGATGCCCGCCACGTCTGCTGGGCGCTGATGGCCGGTGGTCACTCGGCAGCGAACGACGACGGCGAGCCGAGCGGCACCGCCGGCCGCCCGATGCTCGACGTACTCCGGCATCAGGAGCTCGAGGGCGTGCTCGCGACGGTCGTCCGCTACTTCGGTGGGGCGAAACTCGGCGCGGGCGGGCTGGTCCGCGCGTACACGGATGCGGTGGCGCAGGCCCTCCTCGGAGCCGAGCGGGTGCCGCTGATCCGCACACAGACCCTGCGCGTGCGCGTGCCCTATGCGTTCGAGGGGATGCTCCGCCGCGAACTCGACGCGTGCGGCGCGGTGCTGGAGGATGTGCGTCACAGGGCGGACGTCGAGATCACGCTCGAGGTTCCGGTGGACCGCGCCGAGGACCTCGTCGCCCGCATAGACGACGTGTCTCAGGGGCGTGCAGTGTGGATGAGCGCCGCCTGAGCACCGCGCCCGGCCCGATGCAATCGGACCCGAACTGTCGGGTGCATCCGCCGGGCGGCGACGAATCTTGATCGGGAAGGGAGCCACCGTGATCGAGATCCTCAACCGTCTGGTCGACGAGGTGGAGGCGCATCTGAACGATGAGCTCGACCTCGACGCGTTGGCGCGGGAGCTGGGAACGACCGTCTATCACGCGCGGCGGATGTTCGCCTCTCTCGCCGGGATGCCGGTGTCGGAGTACGTGCGCCGGCGACGGATGACCGTCGCCGCGGCCGATGTGATCGGCGCGGAGGATCTCCTGACGATCGCCGTGCGCTACGGATACGGGTCGACGGAGGCGTTCGGTCGCGCGTTCCGCGCGGTGCACGGCGTGAGCCACGGTGACGTCCGCCGTGACGGCGGCCCCCTCTGCAGCCAACCGCAACTCAGGTTCCGCCTGACCGTCGAAGGGAATACCCCCATGGACACCCACATCCTCGAACGCCCCGCTTTCCGGCTCGTCGGCCACGCCGCGCGCGTGACGCTCCAACACCAGGGCGTCAACGCGGCCATCCAAGAGCACATCGCGGCCCTGCCGGCCGCGGAGCACGAGCGGCTCAAGCTGTTGAGCGCGACCGAACCCGCCGGTCTGCTGCAGGTGAGCGCAGAGGTCGACCCGGGCTACGAGGACGGCAGCGAGCTGACCTATCTGCACGGCGTCGCCGTCGAGACGGGGACCCCCGTCCCCGATGACCTCGACGTCATCGACGTGGATGCGGGGGAGTGGGCCGTCTTCCGGACCTCCGGAGAGCATCCCGCGGCGCTGCAGGCGGCGTGGGCCGCAACGGCCACCGAGTGGTTCCCGTCGAACCCGTGGCGGTTGCGACCGGGGCCCTCCATCGTCGCCGTGCTCGATCGGGCGCCCGATTTCCGCACCGCCACGTGCGATCTGTGGCTGCCGGTCGAGCACGCCTGAGGCGCTCGGTCCGGTCCATGGCGGGCTTCAGACGAAGAAGCGGCTCGCGCGCGTCGTGCCGCCCGCGTCCGTCCACTCCACCAGGAGCGCGGCGACGGCCGGACCGGCCACCAGGTCGCGGACGGTGAAGCCGAACTCTGCGCCCGGCTCGACCCTCGCGGGCAATTCGGCGGAGACGGTCAGCGTCTTCCCGCCGGAGGGCACGGAGAGGCGGTCGACCTGGATCGTCTCCCCTCCGAGATTGCGGAGGACGCCTCGCCCGCCCGCGACCGTCAGCTCCAGGCGCGGGTCATGGTCGTGAGCGTCATCGGCGGGACTGCGCGCGGGGCCTGGCGACACGGTGGGTCTCCCGTCGGACGCGAGCGGCGCACCGGCCCGCGGCAGTTCGATCGTCGAGGAGGCCGCGCCGGCCACCTCCCGCAGACCCCCGCGCGTCCGGATATCTCGGACGAACGCGGCCACGGCGACCGCGCTGGCGGCGATCGAGCCCAGGGCGCCGAGGTAGGCGGGAAAGGTCGTGCTCCAGAAGTCCGGCCAGGTCATGAGGGCAGGCTAGTGGTGGCGGCGGCTCGCCCACCATCCGGGAGAATGGATGCATGACAGCCCCAACGCCCTCCCAGACGTTCGAGCCCGACGGCCGCGCCATCCCCTTCGTCGATGAGGGCGAGGGCCCGGCGGTGGTGCTCCTCCCCGGGCGTGGACTGAACATCTCCTACCTCGGCACCCTCGCGCATGTCCTGGTCGAGGAGGGCTTCCGGATGATCCGGATCGGCGTCCGTCGACCGACGGATGCCGACGCCTCCCTCACGCTGCACGACCTGGGGCAGGACGTCATCGACGTGCTGGACCACCTGGGCCTCGCCTCCGCATGGATCGGCGGACACGCCTTCGGGGGCGCCGTCGCGCGCACGGTGGCGCTGGATCACCCCGACCGTACGGAGGGCATCCTGCTGCTCGGCGTCGAGGGCGTCGAGCCGGTAGCCGACGAGGTCGCGCAGGCGCTGCAGGCCGCGTTCTCGGATGCAGCCGACTCGGACGCGCTCGACGCCATGCGAGTGCTGGCCGGAGCCACGGTGGACCCGCAGTGGGCGTGGAACATCTTCTCGCGCGCCCGCGACCTTTTGGCCGAGCCGGTGCAGAGCGCCGCGCTCGCGGCCACTCCGGCAGAGGAGTGGACGGCGCTCGCCCCGAGTCTTCCCGTCCTGATTCTCCAGGGCACGGAGGACCGCGTGAATGTGCCGGGGAACGGCGACCAGCTGCAGGCATCCGCGGCGGACCGGGCGAGCGCCGCGCGCATCGAGGGTGGCGGTTACCTGTTCGTCGTCACGCACCCGGGCGACATCGGCATGCAGATCGAGGACTACCTGGCCTGGGACTGACCCGATCGGCTCGGGTTCGACGCCGGCCCTGACCCCGAGCGTGGGGTGCCGGATTCGCGGGGGTGCCGGACGCGTATGCGCCCGGCACCCCCGCGGGTCAGCGGGACGCCTGCACGATCAGATCGGTGACGACGTCCGGGCGGCTGACCATCACCGCGTGGGAGGCATCGACTTCGCTGACCTCTGCGGTGGTGCGCCCCACCATCATCCGCTGCAGGTCGGGGTTGATCGACTGGTCCTGGAGGGTGATGAGCGCCCACGTCGGCACGGCGGCGAAAGCCTCGCGGACGGTGGGCTCGGAGACGGCCTTGACGTTCGCGGGGCGCTGCGCCACGGCCATCACCGCGGCGGTGGCCTCGTCGACGTCGCCGGCGAACGCCGCGCGGAAGCCCGACGCATCGATGAGCACCTCGTAACCGGCGGGTACCTCCGTGGTCACCAACGGCAGCGGGGGAGTGGACTGGGCGGCGAGCTGACCGACCGTCTCACCGGCGCTCGGGATGAACGCTGCGATGTACACCAGTGCTTTGATGTCGAACGCCGCCGCGTCGACGTTGGTGATCACGGCGCCGCCGTAGGAGTGCCCCACGAGGACGATGGGCCCCTCGACCGACTTCAGGTAGCTCGTCAGGTAGGCCGTGTCGCTGTCCACGCCCTGGAGCGGGTTCGCGATGGCGCGGACGGGGAACCCGGCGGCGGTCAGGCGCTCGATGACGCCGGACCAGCTCGTGGAGTCCGCCCAGGCGCCGTGCACCAGGACGACGGTGGGGTTGGCGGACGGGCTGCCGGTCGTGTCGGTATCGGTCATCGAGGTGAGGTGGGGGGTGAGGGTGCGCATGGTGCGTCCTTTCTGAGACAGAGCGGGACCTTCCCGCGTGGTAGACGAACTAGTAACTCTACCGAACGACACAGTACATTCCGCGTGGGATCCGCGCAACCGACGTGAGAGTCGGCACACGCGCACCCGATGTCGAACGGGGTTTCGGGAATGCCGCCATCGGAGTAAGGATGGAGAGACGACCCGAAGGAACACGACATGACCATGACCCCCACGAAGACCCACCTCTCCACTCGCGCGAAGGCGGGGCTGGCTCTGCTCGGCGTCGTGCAGGTGGCGTTCGCGTTCCTGGCCTTCTGGGACCTCGCGTTCCGAGACGCCGACGATGTGCGTGGGCCCAAGCCGGCGTGGATTCCCGCGATCCTCGTCAACTGGTTCGGCCCGGCCGCCTACTTCGTCTTCGGGATCCGGCACCGCCCCTGAGCGGAGGGGGGCGTTCCGCGCCGGTTTGACCGCACACCGCGCTCGCCCGGCGGCCCCCTCCCGCGTCCTGCCGCCGCCCGTCGGATGACAGGATCGAGGGATGACCGCAACACTCGTCGCCTCGGGGCTGGCCGGCGGATACGGCCACCGCACGCTGTTCGACTCGCTCGACCTGACGGTCGCCCCGGGTGACGTCATCGGCGTCGTCGGGGCGAACGGTGCGGGAAAGTCCACGCTCCTCCGACTGCTGGCAGGCGTCGACGAACCGCAGGCCGGCACGGTGACGCTTGCTCCGTCGGACGCCTTCGTGGGTTGGCTTCCGCAGGAGCACGAGCGCATCGTGGGCGAGACCGTCGCGGACTACATCGCACGGCGTACGGGATGCGCGGAGGCGACGACCGACATGGATGCTGCCGCCGCGGCCCTCGCCGATCCGTCGCTGTCACCTGCGGGCGCGGACCCCGCCGACGCGTACTCGGCAGCTCTCGACCGGTGGCTGGCCAGCGGCGCGGCGGACCTCGATGAGCGCCTGCCGGTGGTGCTCGCCGAGCTGGGTCTCGACCTGGGCGGCAGACCGGAGCAGGCCCTGATGACGTCCCTCTCGGGCGGGCAGGCCGCCCGGGTGGGGCTGGCCGCGCTCCTGCTCTCCCGATTCGACATCGCGCTGCTGGATGAGCCCACCAACGACCTCGACCTCGACGGGCTCGAGCGGCTGGAAGCCTTCGTGCGGGGCCTCCGCGGCGGCGTGGTCCTCGTCAGCCATGACCGCGAGTTCCTCGCCCGGTGCGTGACCCGCGTGCTGGAACTGGACCTGGCGCAGGGCGCCAACCGGGTCTTCGGCGGCGGCTACGACGCCTACCTGGAGGAGCGGGCGACCGTGCGGCGTCACGCGCGGGAGAAATACGACGAGTTCGCCGACAAGAAGGCCGATCTCGTCGCCCGGGCGCGCACCCAGCGGGAGTGGTCGAGCCAGGGCGTGCGCAACGCGATGAAGAAAGCGCCGGACAACGACAAGAACAGGCGTAAGGCGTCGATGGAGTCGAGCGAGAAGCAGGCTCAGAAGGTGCGCCAGATGGAGAGCCGGATCGCCCGGCTCGACGAAGTGGATGAGCCGCGCAAGGAGTGGCAGCTCGAGTTCACCATCGGCGCTGCCCCGCGCTCCAGCTCGGTGGTCTCGACGCTCAGTGGCGCGGTCATCCGGCAGGGCAACTTCACGCTCGGTCCAGTATCGACGCAGGTCAACGCCGGTGAACGCATCGGCATCACCGGACCCAACGGCGCCGGCAAGTCGACGCTCCTTCGCACACTGCTCGGCAGACAGACCCCGGACGAAGGAACCGCGAGCCTGGGTGCCAGCGTGCGCATCGGCGAGATCGACCAGGCGCGCTCCCAGCTGGCCGGACCCCAGGCGCTCGCCGTGGCGTTCGAAGACCTCGTCCCCGACCTGAATTCCGGGGAGGTTCGCACGTTGCTCGCCAAGTTCGGCCTCAAGGCAGACCATGTCAATCGGGCCGTCGATGAGCTGTCGCCCGGAGAGCGCACGCGTGCCGGGCTGGCACTCCTGCAGGCGCGCGGCGTCAACCTCCTGGTCCTGGACGAGCCGACGAACCACCTCGATCTCGCGGCCATCGAGCAGCTCGAGCAAGCGCTCGAAGCGTTCGAAGGCACCCTTCTCCTGGTCACGCACGACCGGCGGATGCTCGCGAACGTGCGGACCGACCGGCACTGGCGGGTCGGGGACGGTCAGGTCACCGAGCTGTAGGGCACGGGATGCGGCGGCCCGCCGGCCGCGCTCAGACGGGTCTATCCGACGGCGGGGAAGCGACGAGCCGGCCCCGCAGGAACGGGAGCACCGGCGCCCGGTAGCGCAGGGACGGCGCGTCGTGCGGTTCGAGTTCGATCCTCGCCTGACCGAAGCGCCACAGGCGGTTGAACAGGAACACGGTGAGCTCGACGGTCTTGTCCGTCGGGACCTGCCACGTGCCCAGGCCCCACTGCACAGGCTGGCCGCGCCCACTGATCACCACCGTCGGCTTCACGCCGGCGTAAAGCGCGAACCAGGGCTTGGTCAACGTCAGCTCGATGCGGCGGGTCGCCGTGTCATCGGTGCTCACTCGGACGTCGAGGTGGCGGCTGCGGGCACGAGCATGGGGCTCCTTCGGGTGGGCGGATGCATCCGTCGGAGCATCCCGCCCGCCCAGGTTATGCCACGCGGGTTCCGCCCTCGGAAGCCTCGGCGACGGGCGACCCGCGCCGCCGTGGCGGCCCTGTCACCGAGTCGGGTCCGGGTGCACAATGTGGGGCATGAGCCAGGCTCCGCCGCCCGAGCGCACGTCGACCGAACCGGATGCCGTGCTCAACCGCCGCGCGCAGATCATCGCGACGGAGCACTGGGGACTTCTGGCGGCGCGCAGCACGGCTCAGAGTGAGGTGCTCACCCGCATCACGATCTTCCTGACCCTTGTCTCTGCCGGGCTCGTGGTCATCGGCCTGCTCGCGCAGGCGCCCGCGTTCGCCGATGCGTTCGCCATCGCGATGCTCGCCATCCTCGGATTCCTCTGCCTGATCGGGTTCATGACCGTCGTGCGGGTGATGAACGTCGCGGAAGAGGACATGATGTACGTCGTCGCCATGAACCGTCTCCGCGGCGCGTACGTGGAGCTGGACCCGAAGGTGGCGGACTACTTCCTCGGTGCGACTGCCGACGATCAGGAAGGGATGAAGCAGACCTACTCCTTCCTGCGACCTCGGAGCGTCAGCGTGCTGATCGGCAGTTCGTCGATGCTCCTTTTCGTCGTCGACGGCTTTGTTTTCGGACTGTTCGCGGGAGCCGCGGTCACGGTCGGCGGAGGATCGGCGGCCGCCGCGATCACCGCGGGCATCGTCACCGGGCTGGCCCTGGTCGGCGCACTGGTGTGGTACTCGGGAATCGGGTACGTGACCGCGTGGCGGACGTACATCCCGCGCCGGCCCACGGCGGGGCGGCGGTCCTATTGGCGCAGTGCTGAGCCAGATCGGAGCCACGGGCGGGGGCGCTGAGCCGTCCTTTTGTCGCCCCGTGGTCGAAACCGACCGTCAGATGGACGCGTCGGTTTCGATGTCTTCCGCGAGGTCGTCGATCGCCTCCGGGCGGAGGCTGACGCCGGCCTGGTCGAGCCGGTCCTCCAGCACGTGGGTCACGTCGTCCTCCACGTGCCCATGTCGGATGTCGTCTCGTACCTCCTCGGCGATCTGCTCGACCACCTCGGTTTCGTCCACCTCTGCCGGCTCGGGGGAATTCACATCGGATGTCATGACTCGATGCTCGCCCATGGGGCGTTCGCGGCGGTCCCCCCTTGACGCCGCAGGCGGCGTGGCGGAGGGTGCCTCGAAGAGCGCGGGTCAGCGGCCCTGACGTTTCTTGTACGGCTTGGGCTCACCCTTCACGACGGGGGCGCGACCTTTGCCTTTCGAGGCCTTGGCCTTTCCGCCCGCAGGAACGACCGGCTTCTCGGCCGGCGGGGGCGCCGCCGCGATCCGTTCCTTCGCTTCATCGAGCAAGAGGGTTCCGGCTTTCGTCAGGCGCGTGCCGGCGTTGTCGCGGGTGAAGAGGGGATGCCCGATCTCGGCTTCGAGTTTCTCGATGGACGAGTAGAGAGCAGCGAGCGGGATGCCGAGGGCCTCCGCCGCGCGCGGAAAGTGCAGCTCGTCGGCCACGGCGACGAACCGTTTGAGCTGGGCGAGTTTCACGGGGGCCTTTCGTTGTCTTGATGCAGAGTGCCGCGGGGCGAGCAGCCGCCCGGGGGATCGGTCCGGGACCCTGGTGTGACGCGGGCAACGGGGGCTGCCTGATGTCGTACGCATCGAGCGTAACCGGACGCGTCCACGCGACCGGACGTCGCCGACCGATCGGCCATCAGTGAGGAGTGCCCTGAGTCCGCCGCGGCCGGGGTACCGCATCCGGACACGGACTTACGCTCCGTCGGGATCGGTTGCACCGTGATCCCATGGAGACGATCGAGTGATGGGACCGGCTCGAGCCGGACGCGAAGCGGTGGCTGGTGGGGCACAACGGTGAAGCCGTGCCCGCGGACGTCCTCCAGAAGATCGTGTCAGCCGGGGGTGTCCTCTCTTCAGATGCCTGGTGGATCGGCGAAGAGGGGCCCGATGGCTTCTTCCTGTCGGATGAGGCCACCGATTGGATCGAGGCCACCGCCAACGGGGAATCCCTCCCGGGCCCGGAGAAGACGACCGCCACCTGATAGGGACCGGACCCCTCTCGGAACCCGCGCGGGTCTACTGATCCTCGCGCGAGGTCACGGAGGACTTTCCTACTCGGACGACTGCTCGCTCGTCTCGGCGCGCTTCTCGCCCCGCTTGCGCCCGTAGCGGGCCACCAGGAAGAGCACCGACCCTACCGCCACGTATCCGGCGGTGGCGAGCCACACCACGCCCGTCTGCTGGGTCAGCAGCACGATGCTGGCGACGATGGCCAGGATCGGCACGATTTTCGGCACGCTGAAGTGGGAGTGCTCGACCTTGTCCTTCTTCAGTACCAGCACGCTCACGTTGGCGGAGAGGAAGACCAGCAGCAGCAAGAGCACCGTCGTCTCGGCGAGGGTCGCGACATCCCCGATCGCGCTCAGACCGATGGTCGCTCCGGCCACCACGAGGATCGACACCCACGGGGTGCGGCGCTTGGGCAGCACACGTGCGAACGCGTGCGGGAGCAGGTTCGCCTCGGCGAGCCCGTAGCCGACACGGCTGGCCATGACCATGAAGAGCAGGGCGCCGTTGGCGATGGCGACCAGGGCGATCAGCCCGAACAGCCACGGCGGGATACCGAGGCCGCTGGCGTTGACGACGTCCAGGAGCGGCCCGGTGGACTCCGCGAGGTCGGCCGGCGGCAGGACGATGACCGCGCCCACGGCGATGCACAGGTAGACGACGGCGGCGGTGATGATCGCGCCGAAGAGCGCGCGCGGGTACGCCTTCGAGGGGTTCTTCACCTCTTCGGCCATGTTCGCTGCGGCCTCGAAGCCGAGGAAGGAGAAGAACGCGACGATGGATGCGGCGAACGCGCCCGCCAGTGGGTGAACGTCGGGAGCGAACTCGAAGATGCGCTCGGGCTGGCCGTTGCCGCTGCTGAAGACGATGGCGGCGACCACGATGACGATCACAAGGCCGGTCACCTCGATGACCGAAGCGACGAGATTGGCGGCCAGGGATTCGCGGACGCCGCGCAGGTTGATCAGCGTCAGCAGGATGATGAACACCATGGCGGCGGGAACCTGCGGCACATCGATGAGGGCCCCGAGGTAGTCACCGGCGAAGGCATTCGCCAGGGCCGCGGCGGTGGTGATCCCCGAGGCCATCATGAGGAACCCCACGAGGAACGACAGGTACGGGATGTTGAAGGCCCGGTCGGCGTAACGGGCGGCGCCGCCCGCGTGCGGGTACTTCGTGATGAGTTCCGCGTACGTTCCGGCCGTGAGCAGGGCAACGACCAGGGCGATGAGCAGCGGCAACCAGATGACTCCGCCCACGTCGGACGCCATCGTGCCGACGAGGGTGTAGATGCCGGCCCCGAGCGTGTCGCCGACGATGAACGCGAAGAGCAGCGGTGTGCCGATTGCGCGCTTCAGGCCGTGCTTGGCCTCGGGCGCGGTGTCTGTGGTGTCCTTGGTCACCGCACCACTTCAGTGTGTCGCGTGCCGCGAGCGCAACCCCTGCCGTGGCCGACCCTCTGGCCTTATCCTGTCCGACCGTCTCCCACCCCACGCGCGTGCGTGTAGCCTCAGGCCTACAGGGTCATCGCGACTCTCGAAGGAGCGAGACCTCATGGGTGAGAAGTCCACGCGTAAAGAAGGCGGCAAGACCGCACCGGCGAAGACGCTGAAGGAAAAGCGCGTCGCCAAGGCCGACAAGAGGGCGGCCAACAGCCGCGCTGCGGACAACGACGCGATCACGAACATCAAGAAGCGCTGAGTCGGTCGCGCCGGGCCGCGCGGAGAGTCACCGGGCGACGGGTCGAGGCAGGCTACGCCGCTTCGCTTCTGGAGACAACGGGGTTCGGGCGGATGTGCACCCCACGTACGTTCTGGACATGAGCGCACACGATCCCGACCGCCGCGATCCTGATCAGCCGGCCTACGGCGGCACCGCCCCGGAGACCGGTTCAGCGGACCGAGGCACGCTGCACCACGAGGTCTTGGAGCGCGAGAAGGACAGGTTCGGCGGCTTCAAGTTCGGGTCGGCGTTCTTCGGCTGGCTCACCGCCACCGGCACGGCCGTGATCCTGACGGCTCTGGTCGCCGCCATCGGCGCGGCCGTCGGCCTGAGCTCCGAGGCGGCGATGGAAGACGCGGCCGACGCCGTCACGGAGAACACCGGTGCCGTGACGGTGGTGAGCGCGATCGTCCTCGGCCTCGTGCTGCTGATCGCGTACTTCGCCGGCGGTTACGTCGCCGGGCGCATGGCGCGGTTCGATGGGGTCAAACAGGGGCTCGCCGTCTGGATCTGGGCCATCGTGATCGCCGTCATCGTCGCCGTCATCACCGCGATCGCCGGAAGCCAGTGGGACATCCTCGGCAACCTCGACAGCTTCCCCCGCATCCCGGTGACCCCCGAGGCGGCGACGACGACCGGCATCCTCACCGCCGTCGGGGCAGCGATCGTCACCCTGGTCGGCGCCATCCTCGGCGGAATGGCGGGCATGCGCTACCACCGCAAGGTCGACCGGGTCGGCCTGGGTCGCTAGCTAGCTCGCCGACCGACCGGCGTGACCGGCGGCGGCCGCACTACTGTGACGGTATGGCCGCCCCGACTCCCTATCTGCTCTTCGACGGCAATGCCGCGGACGCGCTGCGCTTCTATCAGTCCACATTCGGGGGCGAGCTCACCCGGAACACCTTCGCGGAGTTCGGTCGGACGGACGGGCCGGGCGACGCGATCGCGCACGGGGTCCTCGCCGGGCCGGTCGACCTGTCCGGCGCGGATGCGGCCGGCGATGAGCGCCCCCTGGCCGTCCAGGGGCTGATGCTGTCGCTGCTGGGCGCCGCTCCTCCTGACGTGCTCCATCGATGGTTCGACGCTCTCGGGGCGGGGGGACGGGTGATCGACCCGCTCCAGCGGCGTTCGTGGGGAGCGACGGACGGCAGCGTCTGCGACCGCTTCGGCGTCACCTGGCTGATCGGCTACGAGGACTGACCGGAAACTCGCACCGGTCGTCTTTACGAAGCCGGATCGCGATCAGGCGGATGCGATCTGGGCGCGCTGCTCCACCAGTGGGCAGCTGAACACGTCGCGCTCGCCGAGCCCGACGCGGTTGATGTAGCGGACGACGATCGCGTACGAAGCGAACAGCCCCGTCTGGGTGTACGGCACCCCGCGTTCGCGGCAGTACGCGGCGATGATGGGGGCGGCCTTGCGCAGGTGCGGGCGGGGCATGGAGGGGAACAGGTGGTGCTCGATCTGGTAGTTCAGCCCTCCGAGGAAGACGTCGAGGATGCGGTTACCGCGCACGTTGCGGCTCATCATCACCTGCCGGCGCAGGAAGTCGAAGGTCACATCGCGCGGCACCACCGGCATCCCCTTGTGGTTCGGCGCAAAAGCGATGCCCATGTAGACGCCGAAGAGCCCAAGCTGTACGGCCAGGAAGACGAAGGCGATCCAGGGGGAGAGGACCAGGAAGACGAGGATCGTGAAGCCGACGACGCGGACGGTCAGGAAGGTGATCTCGATCCACCGGCGGTCCAGGCGCTCGCGGGTGGCGACGCGCCGCACGCCCGATGCGTGGAGGGAGACGCCTTCCAGCAGCAGGATGGGGAAGAAGAACAACCCCTGATGCGCCCGCAACCATCCGACCACGCGGTTACGGGGTGCATTCGAGGCCTCGGCGGTCACCACGATGACGGGCAGCTCGATGTCGGGATCCGCTCCCAGCTTGTTGGGGTTCGCGTGGTGGCGGGTGTGCTTGTGCTGCCACCATCCGTAGCTCATCCCGACCAGGAGGTCGCCGAGGATGAGACAGATCCAGTCGTTCCACTTGCCGGAGACGAAGATCTGTCGGTGCGCCGCATCGTGGCCGAGAAAGGCGATCTGCGTGAACACCACGGCCAGAGCGGCGGCCGTGAACAGTTGCCACCAGGTGTCGCCGATCATGACGAACGCGACAAGGGTCGCCACCAGCACGAGGGGCAGGGCGATGAGCTTCGCCCAGTAGTAGCCGTAACGGCGGCGCATCAACCCGCTCTCACGGATCATCTGGGCCAGCGGAGTGAAGTCGCTCGGGCCCCGGGCGGGTCGATCTGCCCGCGGCACGGTCGAGCGGAAGGTGGGGGTCACGACGCGGACGCTACGCTCCCGGGTCAGGCGGCTCGCGGGGTCGCGGCCCCGCGAGCACTGTGCTACGTGAGATCCGCGCGGTGCTACACGAGGTGCATCAGCGCCGATCCGAAGATGAGGACGGCTGCGGCCAGAATGGCCAGGCCCGCGACCGCGACAACGGCGATCACTACGACGTTACCGGCGATCGCGAGGAGTCCGGCGGCGGCGGGGGACAGGGCGCGGCGGGTGACCGGGACCGGGATGGATGCAGTGGCCATGCGCACGACGCTACGCAGGCCCGGAGGGCGAGTCGTCGGCCAGAAGTCTCGTCCGCATCCGACTGCAGGAGGACATCGCGGCGCGAACGCGGCCGTAGAGTGTACGCTTCACGGAATCCGGAGGTCCAGGGATAGAATTGGATTAGCAGGCGGAATTCAGGGTTGTTAGCCTGATCCGCGGCTCACTCGGAGCGCCGCGCACCCCCGCCTGGCGTTCACCCGACATTGGAGAGAAACATGCTCTGGACTATCCTCGGCCTCATCGTCATCGGCTTGATCGCCGGCTTCATCGCTCGCGCTGTCATCCCCGGCAAGCAGAGCATGGGGATTGTCATGACGATCGTGCTCGGAATCATCGGCTCTTTCGTCGGTGGATTCCTGGGCTTCCTCATCTTCGGCAGCGACCCGGCCGCGGGCTTCCTGCAGGCCTCGGGCATCATCGGCTCGATCCTCGGCGCGATCATCGTGCTCGGCATCTACGTCGCGGTCAGCCGTCGTCGGGGCGCCAGCACCCGCTGACAGACCGACACGACCACCCGGAGCCCGATCGTCATCAGACGGTCGGGCTCCGGCGTGTCCGGGGGAGCGGCCACGTCCGCTCCCGGCATGGGAAAATTCGTCGGTGGCCGATCTCGAGATGGCGCGCATCCCCGGCGGACGCGTGCACCTGCACGACGCGCGGCGGCGCACCCGACGCACCGCCGATCTGGAGCCTTTCGAGATCGGGGTTTTTCCCGTCACGCAGGAGCAACTGGCTGAGGTGATCGGCGAGCCGGCGCCGCATCCGCGCCGCCCGGCGGTGGAAGTGAGCTGGCTTCGCGCCATCCGCTTCTGCAATGCCGCTTCCGAGTGGGAGGGCCTCGACCCGGCGTACTCGTTCGACGGCGAGCAGGTCGCGTGGCACGTGGACGCCGACGGATACCGCTTGCCCACCGAGGCGGAGTGGGAGTTCGCCTGCCGCGCCGGCTCCACCACCGCACAGTACGGCCCGCTCGCCGAGGTCGCCTGGACGGCTGCGGACGGCACGACGACTCCCCAGGATGTGGGGCTGAAGCTGCCCAACCTGAACGGCCTCTTCGACATGCTCGGGAACGTGTGGGAGTGGTGCTGGGATTTCCTCGACCCTGCCCGCTATGACGACTACCGCGTGTTCCGCGGCGGGGGATACGCCGACGATGCCTGGAGCGTCCGGGCCGGAACACGACGCGGGGGACCGCCGCGCGCCACGCACGACGACCTCGGTTTCCGGGTGGCCCGGGGCGGCTTCGACACGGTGGATGAAGCGCAGGGATGGTCTGCGCGAGCCGATCGCGAGCGCGCCGAGGCCGACGGTCCGCTCCCGCCCGGCTGGACCCCGCAGCGCTGAAGCCGGCGTCGGCGACCGTTCAGTGCGCGGCGAGCGCGGCGAGGGTGTCGCCATCCACCCGCTGGGTGGTCCACTCCTGCTGAGGGGTCGCGCCCAGCGCGCGGTAGAACGCCACCGCCGGGGCATTCCAATCCAGCACGGTCCACTCCAGGCGCGAGTAGCCGCGCTCGACGCAGACGGCGGCGAGGGAGCTGAGCAGCGCCTTGCCGTACCCGCGGCCCCGCTGGTCGCTGTCGACGTAGAGGTCCTCCAGCCAGATCCCGTGCCGGCCGGTCCAGGTGGAGTAGGTGAGGAACCACACCGCAATACCCACGATGTCGCCGCTGCGTTCGACGACGTGCGCGAAGACGCGGGGGTCAGACCCGAAGAGCGCGTCGCGCAACGCCCCGACCGTGTTCTGCACCGCATCGGGCTCACGCTCGTACACCGCCAGCGCGACGATGCACGCGAGGATCCCCGCCTCGTCGCCCGGGGCTGCCGGACGCAGGACCGCTCCGTCGTTCAGGCGTCGGGGGTTCATGTCGTCAGCCTATCGAGCACCGGCACGCTGCCCGCGCCGGCCCGGGATGACGCAGCGCCGCTCGGGAATGCGAACGATCCGCGCCCCCTGCTGGCGGGGCGGCGGGCGGACTCCCTACGATCGGAGCATCGCCGCGGGGAGGGAGGAAGACGTGCCTGAGTCCCCTGAGGTCGATGCGCTCACCGGGTTCCTCCGAGGCGAGCTCATCGGGGCATCGATCGGTGACACCGACGTCGCGGAGTTCCGCGCGCTGAAGACCCCCGCACGGCCGCTCGATGCACTGACCGGCCACACGGTCGAGGACGTGCGGCGATTCGGCAAGCATGTCGCGGTGTACACGGACGGCCCCGACCTGGTCATCAGTTTCGGTCGAGCGGGCTGGGCCACATGGCGCGCGAAAGGCGACCAGGAACCGCCCGCCGAGGACGCGCCACCCGTGATCGTCACGATCGCCTTCCCGGGCCGGGGCGTCCTGGCGCTGACGGATGCCGGTGACTGGCTCTCGCTCGGCGTGTCCATCGTGGATGATCCCGCCGTCCTGCCGGCAATCGCCAAACTCGGCCCCGACCCCACGGACGACGGGTGGTCCCCCGGCGACCTCGACCGGGCACTGGGGAAGCGGCGAAAACAGCTCAAGGCGCTGCTGCAGGAGCAGGAGTCGCTGGCCGGGATCGGCAACGCCTATTCCGACGAGATTCTCCATGTCGCCCGGCTTTCGCCCGTCGTCCATGCCGCGGACCTGACTCCCGAAGAACGCAGCCGCCTGTACGCGGCCATCCGATCGGTTCTCGGTGAGGCGTTCGCCTCTCGACGCGGAGTGCCGCTCGATCGGCAGAAGGCCGAGAAGGTCGCGGCGATGCGCGTGCATGGGCGCACCGGCGAAACCTGTCCGGTCTGCGGGGGGACGGTCGTGGATCTTCCCGGGAGCAAGGGCGGGGCCCAGTACTGCCCCACCTGCCAGACCGGGGGTGTGGTGCTGCCGGGCTGACGGAGATCAGCCGGCGAGCGCGCGGTGGACCGATGCCACCGCGCTCGAGCCCTCCCCGACCGCCGCCGCCACACGCTTCATGGATCCGCGCCGCACGTCACCCGCGGCGAACACTCCCGGAATCGAGGTCTCGAAGGGGAGGGGCTCGCGACCGAGGCGCTGCCACAGCCCGTCGAGCCGGTCGGGGGGAATGTCCGTGCCGGTGCGGAGGAAGCCGTCGGTGTCACGGTCGAGGTCCGAGAGCCAGCCGGTCGCGGGGTCGGCGCCGATGAAGCAGAACAGGCCACGCGCATCCACATCGCCGACCGCGTCGATCCGCACCCGCTGGAGCGAGCCGTCGCCCTCCAGCGCGGTCACGTTGGCGCCCGTGAGCACCTCGACAGACGAATCTTCATGGAGCCGGTCGATCAGATAGGCCGACATGCGGCTCCCCAGGTCGTTGCCGCGGACCACCAGACGCACGGGCGATCCGTGCGAAGAGAGGTACAGCGCCGCCTGCCCGGCCGAGTTGGCTCCACCGACGACGACCACGGGCGAGTCGACGACGTGGCGCAGCTCGAACTGCGTCGCGGCGTAGTAGATGCCGGCGCCCTCGAAATCTGCCCACCGGTCCAGCGGCAGCCGTCGGTACGAGGCGCCGGAGGTCACAATGGCGGTCCGGGTGTGGATGATGCGGCCGTCGGAGAGGGTGACCTCCAGGCCGCTGTCCGTCGAGCGCAGCTGCGCGGCCTCGCACGGGGCGTAGACCCGCACCCCGAACTTCAACGCCTGGAGCGAAGCCTGCCCGATGAGGTCTCCGCCGCTCACCCCGAAGGGGAACCCGAGGAAGTTCTCGATGCGCGATGTCGCCGCGGCCTGGCCGCCGGGCGCCACCGCATCCAGCAGAACCGTGCTCAGCCCTTCGGACGCCCCGTAGATCGCCGCGGCGAGACCGGCGGGGCCGCCGCCGATGACGACCAGGTCGACGACCTCGTCGGCGTCGCCCTGGTAACTGAGCCCCAGCCGCTCGGCGACGATACCCGGTGTGGCGCGCAGAATCGGCTCGCCCTGGATGAAGGCGATCGGGAGGTCCTCCGGTGCCACGTCGTGGTGTTCCAAGACGTACGGGTCATCGGGCTGCACCTCGTGGGAGCTGTGCACCAGATCCAAGCGCTCGGCGAACCGGCGCAGGGACTGGAAGTCCTTGGACGAGGCAGGCCCGACCAATTTCAGAGTGAGCGCGGCCGGTCCCTTGCGCAGCGACTCCCGGCGCAGCCACAGCGTCCGGAGGAGCAGATCGCACAGCTCGTCGTCTTCGCTCATGATCTTGCGGAGGGAGGCGCGCGTCACGCGGTGGATGCGTCCGGGGCGGGTCACTCGCGCCGAGAGGAATGCGCCCTGTCCGTTGAGCAGCCCCAGCTCGCCGGCGAAGGTACGCGGGGTCATCGTCGTGATGACCGTCTCCTCGAGCCACCACAGCGAGTCGCGGACCACCTGCACTTCGGCGGTGTCGACGAGGATGAGGTCGTACTCGCGGTCCCCGGAGCGGAAGAGGTAGTCGCCCACCTCGACATCTTCGGCCGTGCTGAAGGGCAGAATCCGTTCCCACTGGTCATCGGTCAGCGGTGTCGAGATCGCCCGTTGCTGCGCCTGTTCGAAGGCTTCTGTGGTTCCCACGGGCAAAAGGGTATGCCCTGATGCGCCTACCAGGGGCGGGAATGGGTCAGGGAGTCTGGCCCGAGTGTTCGCCCTCGGCGATCTCCTCGACGAGCTTGTCGTTGAAGGCGGGGAGGTCGTCGGGCGTGCGGCTGGAGACGAGACCCGCGTCCACGACGACTTCCTCGTCCACCCAGGTCGCTCCGGCGTTGCGAAGATCCGTCTGGAGACTCGGGTAACTGGTGAGCGTGCGATCGCGCACGAGGTCGGCCTCTGTGAGGATCCACGCGCCGTGGCAGATGACGCCGACCGGCTTGTGCTGCGCGAAGAAGTCGCGCGCGAATGCGACCGAGGCGGAATCCATCCGGAGGTGGTCGGCGTTCACGACGCCGCCCGGGAGGACGAGCGCGTCGAACTCTCCCGCATCCGCGCCCTCGGCGGGAAGGTCGACAGCCTGCTCGTGCCCGTTCTTGCCGCTGACGCTTCCCTCCGCGGGGGAGACGAGGACCGCCGCGGCGCCGGCGGTGGTCACGGCCTCCCACGGGCTCGTCAGCTCGCTGTCTTCGAACCCGTCGGTCAGCAGGAAGGCGACGCGCTTGCCGTTCAGATCGGTCATGATGCACTCCTTACATGTCGGTGCTCCCACGCTAGAAAGCACCGAGGGAGCACGCCCGGGGGTTGCGAGGGCTCCCAGACCGCGCTACCTCGGGGAGGATCAGTGGGCGGCGATGTCCCCGGCCTGTGCCCGGACCTCGTCCGGCGTGTCCGCGGGCTTTCGAATGAGGAACGCGCCGACGATGGTCGGCAGCGACAGCAAGGCCGCGACGAGGTAGGCCGTCTGGGTGCCATGAGCGTTCACGGTCGCGCCGGCGCCGGTCGCCGCGCTCGCCGAAGACATGATCGTGATGAGCAGGGCGATGCCGGCGGCGCCGGCCACCTGCTGCACCGTGCCCACGATCGCCGAGCCGTAGGAGTAGAACCTCGGCTCCAGCGACGCCAGCGATGCCGTGAACAGCGGCGTGAAGGACAGCGCCAAACCGAGGGACAGAACCGTCTGCACCGCGACGATGAACCAGATGGGGGTGGTGGCATCCACGGTCGTGTAGACCCACAGCATCCCGCTCGTGAGGAACGCGCCCGGGATCAGCAGCACGCGTGTGCCCCAGCGGTCGTAGACGCGGCCGATGAAGGGCCCGGCGAAGCCCATCGCCAGCGACCCCGGCAGAACGATGAGGCCGGTGTCGAGGGGCGACACGCCGCGGACGTCCTGGAGGTACAGGGGGAGCAAGGTGATGGCGCCGAAGAAGGCCATCGCCATGATGCCGAGCTGAGCGACCGACAGGGAGAAGTTCGCAGATCGGAAGACGCGGAGATCGAGCAGGGCCGAGTCCGAGCGCTGCTTCACCAGTTGCCGCCACACGAACAGGGCAAGACCGGCCACTCCCACGGTGAGGGAGACCACGAAGGTCATCGTCGACATGGCGTCCGCCGCGGCGGCATCCGGCCCCGTGTGGCCGCCTCCGCCGATCTGGCTGAGGCCGAACACGACGCCGCCGAAACCCAACGCCGAGAGGATGACGGAGAGGACGTCGATGGGCGCGTCCTTGCGGGTCTCGCCGAGGTTGGTGATCCACCGGGCGCCGACGAACAGGGCGACCAGGGCGATCGGAAGGACGATCCCGAAGGTCCAGTGCCAGCCGAGCGAGTCGAGGATGAGCCCCGACATCGTCGGACCGATCGCGGGGGCGAGCGCCATGACGATGCTGACGCGCCCCATCATCCGACCGCGCTGGTGCGGCGGGACGATGGTCATGAGCGTGGTCATGAGGAGCGGCATCATGATCGCCGTGCCGGATGCCTGGATCACGCGGGCGATGACCAGCACCGTGAACCCGGGGGACAGGAATGCCACGAGCGTCCCGAGCGAGAAGAGCGTCATCGCGGCGATGAACACCTGCCGAGTCGTGAACTTCTGCAGCAGGAAACCGGTGATCGGGATGACCACCGCCATGGTGAGCATGAACGCGGTCGTGAGCCACTGCGCGGCAACCGCGGTGATGTCGAGGTCGACGATGAGGCGCGGGATCGCGACGCCCATCGTGGTCTCGTTGAGGATGGCGACGAACGCGGCGATGAGCAGGAGCCAGATGACGCGGCTCTGCTGCGGGGTGATCTCCGTCGCGGATGCGGGACGACGGATGCTGTCGGTTTGGGCGGCGGCCACGGGTGCTCCTCGATGCTCGGGGGATGCCAGGTCGCCACTTCGGCCAGTGGCAAGCTGAGACCGCAACGGTCGGGTCCGGCGGCGTATTCCCGATTCGGGTGAAATACGCGACCGCACCTGCGCAAGCCCCGCTTCTACCCTAGTCCGCGGCATCCCTGTGCCGACGTAGGCTGGCCCGCATGAGCATGGGCGGCCGGGGCATGGGCGGCGGAGGGCCGTTCCGTGGCGTCGACGCCGAAGCCCAGCGCCGCCAGAACGCGCAGGCGCCGCGCGTGCGCAATCTCGGGCACCGCGTCATCGAACTGTTCCGTCCCTACCGAGGACGGATCCTGGTCACCGCGGTGCTCGTGGTCGTCGCGGCGGCGGTGGCGGTCATCCCGCCCCTCCTGGTCCAGCGGATCTTCGATGACGCACTGTTCCCCCTCCGCGGCGGGTCACCTGACCTTCCGCTGCTTCTGCGGCTGGTGCTCATCATGATCGGGCTGTTCCTGCTGTCCGCCGTCCTCGGCGTGGTGCAGACCTGGTTGACCTCCACGGTGGGCAATCAGGTCACCGGCGATCTTCGGGTGCGGCTGTTCGACCACCTGCAGGCGATGGAGCTGGGCTTTTTCACGCGTACGAAGACCGGGGTCATCCAGTCCCGTCTGCAGAACGACGTGGGCGGGGTCGCGGGCGTCCTGACGAACACCGTCACCAGCATCCTCGGCAACGCCGTGACGGTCGTCGCGTCGCTCGTCGCGATGATCCTCATCGACTGGCGGCTGACGATCATCGCCGTGGTGATCATGCCGGTGCTGATCCTCGTGCAGCGGCGCGTCGGGCAGGTTCGCGCGCGCATCGCCGGAGAGACGCAGGAGTCGCTGAGCGAGCTCACCTCGATCACCCAGGAGACGCTGAGCGTCTCGGGCATCCTCCTGTCGAAGTCGTTCAACCGCCAGCGCACCGAGTCGGAGCGGTTCGCGGCGGAGAACGTCAACCAGGTGCGTCTCCAGGTGCGCCGTGCGATGAGCGGGCAGGGCTTCTTCGCCGTCGTGCAGGTGATCATGTCGAGCGTTCCGGCTCTCATCTACCTCGTCGCGGGCTATCTCGTCACCGGCGGGTTCGACACCATCACGGCCGGCACGATCGTCGCCTTCACCACGGTGCAGGCGCGATTGCTGATGCCGCTCATGGGCCTGATGCGCGTCGCGCTGGACCTGCAGACCTCCGCGGCGCTGTTCGCGCGCATCTTCGAGTACGTCGACCTCGTTCCGGCGATCCAGCAGGCGCCCGACGCCATCCCGGTGGCGGAGGCTCCCGGGCCGCTCGGGCGGATCGAGTTCCGCGACGTGGTCTTCCGGTATCCGGATGCGTCGGCGCAGAGCCGCGCCACGCTCGACGGTGTGTCGTTCGTCGCCGAGCCCGGCTCCCACGTCGCGTTCGTGGGGCCGTCGGGCGCGGGGAAGACGACGATCCTCTACCTCACACCGCGCATGTACGAGGCATCGGAGGGAGCAGTCCTGTTCGCCGGTGCCGACGTGCGGCAGCTGCAGCAGGCATCCATCATCGACGAGATCGGGATCGTCTCGCAGGAGACGTACCTCTTCCACGCGACCATCCGGGAGAACCTCCGCTACGCCAAGCCGGATGCGACGGACGGCGAGCTCGAGCAGGCGTGCCGAGCGGCGAACATCCACCACGTGATCGCCGGCTTCGAGCGCGGCTACGACACCATCGTGGGGGAGCGCGGCTACCGCCTGTCCGGTGGGGAGAAGCAGCGCATCGCCATCGCGCGGGTGCTCCTGAAAGACCCTCCCGTGCTGCTGCTGGACGAGGCGACGAGCGCGCTGGACACCGTGTCGGAGCGGATCGTCCAGGAGGCGCTGGATGCGGCGGCCCGCGGACGCACGACGCTCTCGATCGCGCACCGGCTGTCGACGGTCATCGGTGCCGACGTCATCCACGTCGTGGACGCGGGACGCATCGTCGAATCCGGCACACACGCCGAGCTGCTGGCCCGCGAGGGTCTCTACGCGAGCCTGGCCGCCGAGCAACTCGCTGCCACCCGCATCCTCACCGAGGAAGCCGCCGCCGAGTCCTGAGCGGCCGACGGCGGGCTACCACAGCAGGGCGGCGGACACCGGGGGCGTGACGGCCGGCACGGCGGAGAGGCCGTAGATGTCGCGGACGAAGGCGCCGAGCGCCCTCCGGTACGCATCATCGGGGTGGGTGCGGGCGATCTCGACCAGCGGAGGAACGTCCATCGCCAGGATGAGACGCACCCGGGACTGCACGGCCGCGTGCAGCCCGGCATCCTCGAGCACCTCGATTCCGCCGCGCATCGCCTCCAGGTACTCCTGGAGCACGGGAAGGGTGCCACGGCCCTGCGTGATCGAGGTGCCGTCGGCGCGCTCGCGCCACTCCACGACGACATCGGGCACCACGTCGAAGGCCCGCGCTCGGGCGTACATGCGCTGCGCGACCACCTGGTCTTCGTACAGGCGGCCCTCGGGGAATCGCAGGCCCGCGCGGTGCCAGAACTCGGTGCGGCTCACCTTCGACCACGCGACGACGTTGCCGGAGGCATCCGGGTGCTCCGCGAGGGTCGTGGCCGTCCGCGCCGGATGCGTTGCCGCAGCCACCCAGGGCTGCACGGTGCCCGCCGAGTACGCGCCCACCCCGTCGGGCCGGAGGCGCACGTAGGCGCCGACCGCGAAGTCGCTGCCGGAGGCGTCCAGCGCATCGATCAGCCGGGCGAGCGCGCCGGGGCGGAGCCGGTCGTCGGCGTCGAGGAAACCCAGCAGGGGCGTGTCGACCAGGTCCAGCCCCGTGTTGCGCGCGGCGGCGAGCCCGCGGCGACTCTCGTGTCGCACGAGGCGGAACCGGGTGTCGTCGGCGGCGGCTGCGGCGAACAGCTCGCCCGTCGCATCCGTCGAGGCGTCATCGATGAGGAGGGCGGTCCAATCGGACCGGGTCTGGGCGCGGAGCGAGTCGAGCGCGTCCTGCGCGTACTCCTCGACATCGTGCCCGGGCACGATGACGGTGACGGCGCTCACGCGCCCGATCGTACCGCCGCGACCGAGGCCGCCAGCACATCGGCGACCGGGAGCAGCGACTCCGACAGCGATCGCGGGAACGTGAAGCGCACGGCGGTCCGCGCCGTGTCGACATCGACGCCGAGCGCGACGAGCACGTGGGATGCCTCGTCGCTGCCGGCGGCGCACGCCGATCCGCTGGAGGACACCACGCCGCGGCGCTCCAATTCGAGCAGGATCGCCTCGCCGCTGGTTCCGGGGAAGGCATAACTCGCCGTGCCGGGGAGCCGTGAGAGCGGATCGCCGGTGAGGCGCGCCTCGGGAAGGAGGACCGCCACCCGCGCGACGAACTCATCCCGCAGCGCCGCCACCCGGGTGGCGGCCTCGTCCCGCTCCGCTTCGGCGAGCTCCAGTGCCCGGGCGAACCCCACGGCTCCCGCGACGTCCTCGGTGCCCGAGCGTCGCCCGCGCTCCTGCCCGCCGCCGTGCAGCAGCGGCTCGAGCGGGATCCGTCCGCGCACCGCGAGCACGCCCGTACCCTTCGGCGCACCGATCTTGTGCCCGGCGATCGAGAGGGCGTCGGCGCCGAGGCCGCGAAGGGGCAGCCACCCCGCGGCCTGCACGGCGTCGAGGTGCAGGGGCACCCGTGCGGATGCCGCGATCGCGGCGAGGCCCGCGGCATCCTGCACCGTTCCGACCTCGTTGTTGGCGTATCCGACGCTGAGAAGCGCGGTGTCGTCGCGGAGCATCCCGCGCAGTGCCGCCAGGTCGACGCGTCCTCCGTGGTCGACGGGGGCGAGGTCGACGGCGAATCCGTGGACGCGGCGGAGGTAGTCCGCGGAAGCCAGGATCGACTCGTGCTCGATCGCGGTGGTGATCACGCGCCTCGCTCCGCGATACAGGTGCGCCGCGATCGCGATGCCCTTCACCGCGAGGTTGTTCGCCTCGGTGCCGCCCGAGGTGAAGACGATGTCGCCGCGCCGCATCCCCAGGGCGGCGGCGACGCGCGTGCGGGCGTCGGCGAGGGCGGATGCGGCGGTCTCCCCGACGGTGTGCACGCTGGAGGGGTTGCCGAACTCGCGCGTGAGGTAGGGCATCATCGCCTGGAGCACCTCCGGACGCACCGGCGTCGTGGCGGCCGAGTCGAGGTACAGCATGCTCATCCCGCGTCGACGAAGACGTCCAGGCCGAGGTCGAGCGCTCGAGCGGAGTGGGTGAGCGCCCCCACGGAGATGACGTCGACGCCCGTCTCGGCGATCGCACGGACGGTGGAGAGGTCGACGCCGCCGGATGCCTCCACGATCGCCCGGCCGCCCACCTGCGCGACGCCGGTCCGGAGATCGGCGAGCGAGAAGTTATCGAGCATGATCGTGCCGATGCCGGCCGCGAGGACGGCTTCCACCTGATCGAGCCGGTCGACCTCGACCTCCACGTGGGTGGTGTGCGGCAGCTGGGCGATCGCCCCCTGCAGTGCGGCCGTCACCGATACGCCCTTCTGGGCGAGGACGGCGAGGTGGTTGTCCTTCACCATGACGGCGTCCGAGAGCGAGTATCGGTGGTTGTGGCCGCCGCCCATCCGCACGGCGTGACGCTCGAAGGCCCGGAGGCCCGGGGTGGTCTTGCGGGTGTCCGCGATGCGCGCGCCGGTGTGAGCGACCTCGGCGACGTACTGGGCGGTGAGCGTGGAGATCCCCGCCATCCGCTGCACAAAATTCAGCCCGATGCGCTCAGCGGTGAGGACGCCGCGGGCAGGACCGGAGACGAGGGCGAGCGTCGCGCCGGCGTCGAAGTACTCGCCGTCTTCCACGAGGAGATCGACGCGGATGCGGGGGTCGGTCAGCGTGAACGCGGCCGTGAAGACGTCCCCGCCGCTGAAGACGCCCGGCTCGCGCGCGATCAGTTCGGCGCGTGCGACCGCCGTGTCCACGATGAGGGTCGCGCTCGTGACGTCGCCCCACGGCGCGTCCTCCTCGAGCGCGGCGGCGACGGTGCGTTCGATGATCGTGCGCGTCAGCATGCGGCACCTGCCCCTGCGAGTTCGTTCTGGACACCGGCGCGGTCATCCGCGCGGAAGTGGGCGCCGACCGATCCCCGGCGCGCGCGGCCGGCCGCGATCAGGTGCTCGGCCACGAGAAGGAGGTTGCGGTCTTCGAGCGCGTGCACTGTCCCGGCGTCGGACGGCAGGGCGGCACGCCATCCCGCCAGCACGGATGCCGCGTGCGCGAGCCCGACGCCGGTTCGGACGAGTCCGGCGTCGCCCCACATGAGCCGCTGCAAGGCAGCCCGGGAGAACGGCTCCTCCGGCGCGGCGAGATCAGGCGTTTTCGCGTACGCAGGACGTTCCGCGACAGAACCGCCTGTGTCCGCCGCATCTCCTGATGCGGGCACAGGCCAGCCCCCGGATGCGGCGTCGGCGGCGAGCACGTCGCCCGCGCGCGCGCCGAACACCGCGCCCTCCAGCAGCGAATTGGAGGCGAGCCGGTTGGCGCCGTGCACGCCGGTGCGGGCGACCTCGCCGACCGCATAGAGGCCCGGAACCGTGGTACGCCCGTGCAGGTCGGTCACGACGCCGCCCATGAGGTAGTGCGCGGCGGGGGTCACCGGAATGGGGGTCGTCGCCCAGTCCAGACCCCTCGCCCGCACCACGCGGCATCCCGTCTCGTGCGCGTGCAGCGCCGCGACGAGTCCGGCGATGCCGGTGCCGGCGACGATGACGTGCGGTGCCGTCGTCATGACGCGCCGTCCGACAGGCTCAGGGACGGCGCGGCGTCCGTGGCAGCGGCCGGAGGCTTGGCCGCCAACATCCGCTCGAGGGCGACGGTCGCGGGCTCCGACACCGAGAACGGCACCGTGATGCGGTTGCGCACCTCGCCGCGGACGAGGGACTCCAGCACCCAAGCCAGGTAACCGGGATGGATGCGGTACATCGTCGAGCACGGGCACACGACCGGGTCGAGGCAGAAGATCTCGTGCTGAGGATGCTCCGCAGCCAGGCGCTGCACGAGGTTGACCTCGGTGCCGATCGCAAAGGTGGTGGGCTCGGTCGCCGCCGCGATGGCCTTGCGGATGTAGTCGGTCGAGCCGGCCTCGTCCGCCGCACCCACGACGTCCATCGGGCACTCGGGGTGCACGATCACGCGCACGCCGGGGTGCTCGGTGCGGGCCTGGGTGATCTGATCGACCGTGAAGCGACGGTGCACCGAGCAGAAGCCGTGCCACAGGATGACCCGGCTGTCCTCGAGCGCGGCCGCGTCGTTGCCGCCGAGGGGACGGCGCGGGTTCCACATCGGCATCTGCTCGAGCGGTACGCCCATGGCCTTCGCCGTGTTCCGTCCCAGGTGCTGGTCGGGGAAGAACAGCACGCGGCGGCCGCGTGCGAACGCCCACTCGAGAACCGTGCGGGCGTTGGACGACGTGCACACGATGCCGCCGTGGCGGCCGACGAATCCCTTGATCGCGGCCGAGGAGTTCATGTACGTCACGGGGACGATGGGCACGAGACCGTCGGGCCCGGGGGAGTCGAGGTCGCCCAGGATCTCCTCGAGCTGCTCCCAGCACTCCTCGACCTGGTCGATGTCGGCCATGTCGGCCATCGAGCAGCCGGCCGCGAGGTTCGGCAGGATGACGGCCTGGTCGGGCCGGGAGAGGAGGTCGGCGGTCTCGGCCATGAAGTGCACGCCGCAGAAGACGATGGCCTCCGCGTGCGGATGCGCCTGTGCGGCGTTCGCCAGCTGGAACGAGTCGCCCACGTAGTCGGCGTGCCGGATGACCTCTTCCCGCTGGTAGAAGTGGCCGAGGACCATCACGCGGTCGCCGAGGGTGGCCTTGGCGACGCGGATGCGGTGGTCCAGGTCGTCGGCGGACGCGTCGCGGTACTCCGCGGGAAGCTCGCCCTGACGCGGCGCTCCGGTCGGGATCACGTCGCCCATCGATGCGCCGGGGCCGTAGCCGGGCCGTACGTCGAAGGCCCAGGGGCCCGCGGCGAGGTCGGTGGTACACGTGGAGGCGGTCGAGGCGCCGGTGACGATCGCCTGGATCTCGTGATCGACCGACGGATCGAGCGGGCGGGGGGTCAGCCGCGTGGCGGGCATGTCGGGTCCGATCAGTTGCGGATCGTCAGAGTCCCGCGGTCGGCGAGCTCGACGTCCCGGTTGTAGCGGTACAGGCGGGCGGGGCGGTGGCTCCCGGTGCGGAAGCGCTCGGTCGGGATGAGGGTGCCGGAGCTTTCCACCTGGCGGCGGAAGTTGGCCGGGTCGAGGCGCCGCTCGAGGATGGACTCGTTGACCTCGCGCAGCTCTGCCAGGGTGAACTCGGCGGGGAGGAGCCCGTGGGCGATGCGGCTGTAGCCCACCTTGTTGCGCAGGCGCCACAGGGCGTACTCGACGATGTCGTTGTGATCGAACGCGAGCCGCGGGAGGCTCGCCGCTTCGAACCACTCGACGTTCTCGGGCGCGTCGCCGGCCTCGGCGTGCGCGCCCACCTGTGCATCGACCTCGTCGGCACGAAGGAGCGCCCAGTACACGATCGACACCACACGCGTCGGCGAGCGGTCCACCGCCCCGAACGCGTACAGCTGCTCGAGGTAGCTGGGGGTGAGGCCCGTGGTCTCGGCGAGCGTGCGCGAGGCCGCTGCATCCAGGCTCTCCGCCGGGTCCAGCCATCCACCGGGAAGCGCCCACGCGCCGTCGTACGGTTCACGGGTGCGGCGCACGAGCGGGAGGACGAGTGCGGCGACGTCGTCTTCGGTCCGGCGCCGGAGGCTGAAGATCACAGTGGACACGGCGACGCGGGCGTCGGCGACGCCGGGACGGGATGCGCTGGTTTGTGTCATAGTGACCTTTACTCGGGGCGATCTTAGTGTCATCGTGACTCGAAGCGCAATCGCGTCCGCCCGCCTCGCCCCCGTTGGCCCGTCGACTCGCCAACAAACGTCGGGAATCCGCCCGATAAACGACGGAACGTGGCGACTCGACGGGGGAGGTTCCCAGGATTCCCGCCTAGCGTGATGGCGTGCTGCTCGTGGACGTCTTGCTGATCGTGCTGCTGGCGATCGCGGTCCTCATCGGCGTCCGGCGTGGCTTCCTCGCCAGCGTCGGGATGTTCCTCGGGCTCGCCGCCGGTGCCGTCGCCGCCTACTGGGTCATGCCGCTCGTCGGTGGGTGGGTTCCCGTCGCGGCGTGGCGCACGCTCGCAGTCGCCGCGAGCGGAATCTTCCTCCTTCTCCTGGGCGCGGCGGTGGGTTCTGCGATCGGCCGCTCGTTGCGCCGCGGGGTGGACCGCATCCGTCTGCGGATCCCCGAGCGGATCCTCGGCGGCGTCGTCAGCGGTCTGGCCGCCGTGCTGGCGATCTCCTTCGTGGGCGGCGCACTGATCTCGACGGGCACCCCCGTGGTCTCCAGCGCCCTGGCCTCCTCGAGGCTCCTGCAGACGATCGACGCGATGACCCCCGCGCCCGTGCAGGCGGCGCTCGCCCAGCTGCGCGGGTCGATGTTCGAAGAGGGCCTGCCGACCCTCGGTCGCCTGCTCGAACCCGCGGTGACGCCCAGCGCGCCCGATATCGCGCTGGATGACCCGGACCTGGCGCGTGCGGCGCAGTCGGTCGCGAAGATCACCGGAGTCGCGTACGCGTGCGGCATCACCGCGAGCGGCACCGGATTCGCCGTGGCGCCGCACCTGCTCGTCACGAACGCCCATGTAGTGGCCGGCGTCGAACAGCCCGTGGTGGAACTTCCCGGCGAGCCCGCGCGCGACGGGCGCGTGGTCTACTTCGACCCCGTCGACGATCTGGCGGTGGTCGCCGTCGACGATCTCGGCGCCGAGCCGCTGAGCATTTCTCCGGCGCTGCCCGTCGGCGCGGCCGCCGTCGTGCAGGGATACCCCCACGGAGGACCGTTCACATCGGGCCCCGCGCACGTCGTGTCGATCGGAACCGTCGCGGTGCCCGACATCTCCGACTCGTCCACCGCACTGCGCGAGATCTACGCCCTCGCCGCAACCGTGCAGCCGGGAAACTCCGGCGGGCCGGTTCTCACGCCCGACGGGCAGGTGGCGGGGGTGGTCTTCGCCCGCTCCGACGCCGGAGAGGAGGTCGGCTACGCGATGACCCCGACCGAACTGAATCCGGTGATCGCGCAACTCGGCACTTTCGAGGAAGCAGTGCCCTCGGGCTCCTGCCGGCGATGACCGCGCGCTAAGCTGGCCGCGCAGGGCGCCCTCGGGCGGCCGCCGGCTCCGGCCGACAACCGAATATCGGCCTCGACCCCCGCGGGAGAGCCCCGGCGCACGCTGCCGGGCACCGAAGGAGCAAGCCTCCCCGCCAATCTCTCAGGTCCGCGTACCGCGCGGGTTCGGCCACTCTGGAAAGCGATCGGGATGCACCGCCCCGGTCCGCCGACGGTGAAAGCCCCCGCATCCGATCGGATGCGCCGGCGAAACTCTCAGGCCGATGACAGAGGGGGAGTTCACAGACACCGTCCGGTGTCTGCCCGATCCGCGAACGGGAGAACTCATGCCAGACCCCCGCAGGACCGTGCTCCACGACCGACATGACGCCCTCGGTGCCTCCTTCACCGACTTCGGTGGATGGCTCATGCCCGTGCGCTACAGCTCCGACCTCGCCGAGCACCACGCGGTCCGCTCGGCCGCCGGCCTGTTCGACATCTCGCACATGGCCGAGGTCGACGTGCGCGGCACCGACGCCGCAGCCTTCCTGGACTACGCGCTGGCGGGCAGGATGTCGGCGCTCGCCGACGACCAGGCGAAGTACTCGCTCGTCCTCACCCCCTCCGGCGGCATCGTCGACGACGTGATCGTCTACCGTCACGGCGCCGAGCACTTCCTCGTCATCGCCAACGCCGGCAACCGGGATGCGGTGGCCCAGGCCTTCATCGAACGCGCCGCGGGGTTCGATGTCGCCGTCACCGACGAGACCGATCAGACCGCGCTGATCGCCGTGCAGGGTCCGCGGGCCGCGGAGATCCTCGCCGCCGTTCCGGGACTCACCGACCTCTCGCTCCCTCTCGCGGAGCAGAAGTACTACCGCATGGCGCACGCCGTCTTCACCGCGCCCGGGGCGGACCCCGTGACCGTGCACCTCGCCCGCACCGGTTACACCGGGGAAGACGGGTTCGAAGTCGTCGCCCCCGTCGAGGCGGCCGGCGCGCTGTGGGACGCGCTGCTCACCACCGGTGAGCCCTTCGGCCTGGTGCCTGCCGGTCTTGCCGCCCGCGACACGCTGCGCCTGGAGGCCGGGATGCCGCTGTACGGGCACGAGCTGACCCGCGACATCCTGCCGGCACAGGCCGGGCTCGGTCGGGTCGTCGCCGCCGACAAGGACGACTTCGTCGGCAAGGCAGGCCTGGAGGCCGCAGCATCCGCCGACGCCCGCGTGCTCGTCGGACTCGTCTCGGAGGGCCGCCGGGCCGGGCGGGCGGGATACGCCGTGTACGACGGTGACCGGCTCGTGGGCGAGATCACCAGCGGTGCGCTCAGCCCGACGCTGGGGCATCCCATCGCTCTCGCCTTCGTCGAGCCGGGCGTCAGCGCGACCGGCACCGACCTTCTTCTCGACGTGCGGGGGACCCGCATCCCCGCGACCGTGACCGCCCTGCCCTTTTACCGGAGGAAGAAATGACCGACCTGGACTCGCTCAAATACACCGCCGAACACGAGTGGATCGCCCTCGAGGGCGACGTGGCCACGGTCGGAATCACGGCCTTCGCCGCCGACCAGCTCGGCGATGTCGTGTTCGTCGACCTCCCCGCGCCCGAGGCGAGCGTGGCCGCCGGTGAAGTGTGCGGCGAGATCGAGTCCACCAAGTCGGTGGGCGAGTTGTACGCGCCGCTGGCGGGGGAGGTCGTCGCGGTCAACGACGCCGTGGTGGCCGACCCGTCGCTGGTCAATTCCGACCCGTACGGCGAGGGGTGGCTCGTGAGAATCCGAGTCGGATCGGTCGAGGAATCCGGGTTCCTCGATCGCGACGCGTACACGAAGCTGACGGGCGGCGACGACGCATGACCGCATCCGCCGCCCGCATTCCCGTCTTCGCCGATCGGCACATCGGGATCGATGCCGCAGCGCAGCGCCGCATGCTGGATGTCCTCGGCTACGACAGCGTCGACGACCTCGTGCGGACCGCCGTACCCGCCTCCATCCACACGGCCGACCGGCCCACCAGCGACATCCCGCCCGCCGCCACCGAGGCCGAAGCCCTCGCTGAGCTGCGCGTCCTGGCCTCACAGAACCGCACGGCGCGGCCCATGATCGGGCTGGGCTACTACGACACGTTCACGCCGTCGGTCATCGCGCGGAACGTGCTGGAGAACCCGTCCTGGTACACCGCCTACACGCCGTACCAGCCGGAGATCTCGCAGGGGCGCCTCGAAGCGCTCATCAACTTCCAGACGATGGTCAGCGACCTCACCGGGCTCGCGACGGCGAACGCGTCGATGCTGGACGAGTCCACCGCGGTGGTCGAGGGGATGCTGCTGGCCCGCCGCGCGGCGAAATCACGCTCGAACGTCTTCCTCGTCGATGCCGACGCGCTGCCGCAGACCAAGGCGCTCCTCCGGCACCGGGCCGAGGCGGTCGGGATCGAGCTGCGCGAGAGCGATCTGTCGGTTCACCCGGTGGACGAGGACGCGTTCGGCGCGCTCATCCAATACCCCGGCGCCTCCGGGCGGGTCTGGGATCCGGCGGCGGTCGTGGAGGCCGTCCACGGGCAGGGGGGACTGGTCGTCGTCGCCGCGGACCTCCTCGCCCTCACCCTGCTGCGTTCGCCGGGCACGTTCGGCGCCGACGTCGCGGTGGGGACGACCCAGCGCTTCGGCGTGCCCCTCGGGTTCGGCGGGCCGCACGCGGGATACATGGCCGTACGGGCCGGGCTCGAGCGGCAGCTGCCCGGACGACTGGTGGGGGTGTCGCAGGATGCGGCGGGGCATCCCGCCTATCGCCTGTCGCTGCAGACGCGGGAGCAGCACATCCGCCGCGAGAAGGCCACGTCGAACATCTGCACCGCGCAGGTGCTACTGGCCGTGATGGCGGCCATGTACGCCGTCTACCACGGGCCCGACGGGCTGAAGGCGATCGCGACCGGCGTCGCGCGCAAGGCCGAAGCGCTCGCCGAGACGCTCCGGGGCTACGACCTGACTCTCGCCGCGGACGCGTTCTTCGACACCATCCGCGTCTCGGTGCCCGGACGTGCGGAAGACGTCGTGCGCCGTGCGCGCGACCGCGGATACCAGCTGCTGTGGGTGGATGACGCGACGGTGGGCGTGTCGGTCGACGAGACCACCACGGCCGAGGATCTCGCGGCGGTCGCGGCGGCTTTCGGGTTGCCCGAAACGGACGACCGGAGCCTGGCATACGGCGAGGCCGAGCCCGTGCGCGCCGTGCCGTCGTCGCTTCGTCGCGCGGACGAATACCTGACGCATCCGGTGTTCTCCGCACACCGGAGCGAGACGGCGATGATGCGATACCTCAAGCTCCTCGCCGACCGCGATTACGCCTTGGACCGCGGGATGATCCCGCTCGGCTCGTGCACGATGAAGCTCAATGCCGCCACCGAGATGGCCGCCGTGTCGTGGCCCGAGTTCGCCCGCGTTCACCCGTTCGCCCCCGAAGACGACGTCCTCGGCTACCTCGCCATGATCGAGCAGCTCGAGCGGTGGCTGGCCGAGGTGACCGGTTACGACGCGGTGTCGCTGCAGCCCAACGCCGGCTCGCAGGGCGAACTCGCCGGGCTCCTCGCCATCCGCGGATACCACCGGGCGAACGGCGATCTCGACCGGGTGGTGTGCCTCATCCCGTCCTCCGCGCACGGCACCAACGCCGCATCCGCGGTGCTCGCCGGCATGCGCGTGGTCGTGGTGGCGTGCGACGAGGCGGGGAACGTCGACCTGGACGACCTGCGCGCGAAGATCGCCGCGCATGAGGAGCAGCTCGCGGCGCTCATGATCACGTACCCGTCGACCCACGGCGTGTACGAGCATGACGTCCTGGAGATCACGCAGGCCGTGCACGACGCCGGCGGGCAGGTGTATGTCGACGGAGCCAACCTCAACGCGCTGCTCGGATACGCGCGATTCGGTGAGCTCGGCGGCGACGTGTCGCACCTGAACCTGCACAAGACGTTCGCGATCCCGCACGGCGGGGGCGGCCCGGGTGTCGGGCCGGTCGCGGCGAAGGCGCACCTCGTGCCCCATCTTCCGTCGCATCCGTTCTCGCAGCGCGCCGATCATGCGGGCGGCGTCTTCGACGGCGGTCCGATCTCCGCCGCGCCGCACGGATCGGCCGGCATCCTGCCGATCTCCTGGGCCTATGTGCGGATGATGGGCACCGAGGGGCTTCGGGATGCCACCGCATCCGCTGTTCTCAGCGCGAACTACATCGCCGCGCGCCTGCGCGACCACTTCCCCGTGCTGTACGCGGGGGAGGGAGGCCTCGTCGCGCACGAGTGCATCCTCGATCTTCGTCCGTTGCGGGAGGAGACCGGGATCACCGTCGACGACGTGGCCAAGCGGCTGATCGACTACGGATTCCACTCGCCGACGATGTCGTTCCCGGTCGCCGGGACGCTCATGGTGGAGCCGACCGAGTCGGAAGACATCGGCGAGCTCGACCGATTCGTGGAGGCGATGATCGCCATCCACGCCGAGGCGCACGCCGTGGCGGAGGGGGCGTGGCCTGCCGAGGACAATCCGCTGACGAATGCTCCGCACACGGCCGAGTCGGTCGTGGCGGGCGAGTGGACGCACCCGTACTCGCGGGAGGTCGCGGTGTACCCCGTGCGCTCCCTCGTGCGGACGAAGTACTGGCCCCCGGTGCGGCGGATCGACCAGGCCTACGGCGATCGCAACCTCGTGTGCGCCTGCCCGCCGGTCGAGGCCTTCGCCTAGCCCCGCCTGTCCCCCCGGGCCCCGGCGGACCGCGAGACTGCATCTCCGCCACGAGACCGCGTGCGATGGATGCGGTCTCGTGGCGGTGGTGCGGTCTCACCGGGGGACGGCGAAGAGGGCTGCCCGCAGCGAGAAGAGCTCGTCCGTGCGCATCGGCGCGATGGGTTGTAGCCCGCCGACGATGAGGATGCGGCGCAGGGTCATCGGCTCTTGCAGCTCCGGCCAGCCCCACCGGGCCAGACTCGCGAGGTGACGTCGCAGCTCGTCCTCCCGCCGCTTCTCCTTCCACACGACCTCCGCGGGGTCGCCGTAGCGTCCGCCGTACTTCGCGCGCCCGTCCGTTTCGCCGCCGAGCCGCACGTGCCTCCACAGCATGTCGAGCGCGTACTCCCCGTGGGCCGTCGTGACCACGGCTTGCAGGTCGGGCGGCGGGAAGCCGAGCCACTCGATGACCGCACGGCTCACCGATTCCAGCGGGCTCTCCGCCCGCGCGTCGGCGCGGTGCAGCGCCCATCGGGCGCGGTGGCGGCCACGGCTGCTGGAGCGCGCCTCGTTGCGGGCGACGAGCTGCTCGACGCTGGCGGTCGGTTCGGCGCGCAGCACCGCGTCGGCCACGGCGAGGGCGAGGCCCGCATGCCGAGCGCGAGCCACATCCACGGCCACCTCGGTCGGTGCGGTCACGAGGATGCCGCCGATATCCACGATCTCCCGCGAGTCGGAGGTGGAGTGCGTGCGGATGCCCGCCGATTCGCGGGACGTGGCGGTCGAGCTGAGGAGATGGACGAACGGCGGCTCGCCGAAGACCGGCAGACCGAGCAGGGCGGCGGCCGACTCGAGGCAGAAGATCCCATCCGGGTGCGTCAGCGCCGCCGCGTGGACGCGCGCAAGATAGCGGTCCCACGGCGGCAGGGACCGCCACGGGTCGGCCGGCGCGTACACGCCCGGGCGGACGAGCACGAGCCGGCCGGCTGCGGCCTCGCGGTCGAGCCGCATACCTGGCCGGTCGCCGGCCCGCAGGAGCGGCACGGGGGCGGGAACGAGCCGCTGGGAGAGCGGAAGAACGGGGATCATGGCCCCAGCATCCGCCGCCGCGCCCGCCCCCCGCGGGGGGAATCGCATCCTGTGGATCGGTCTCGCGTCCGCCGCCCTGGGGAGGAGAGGTGGGCGCCAGCCGCGAAACTGCACCTCCGCCACGAGACCGCGTACGACGGCGGCTGTCTCGTGGCGGAGATGCAGTCTCGCGGCCCTGGGGCGGGTTAGGCGGGGGCGAAGACGGTGGGCCAGAGGGAGGCGGCGAGGGGATAACCGACGAAGGCGACGATGTCGATCAGGGTGTGCGCGATCACGAGCGGCATCACGCGGCCCCACCGGCGGTAGCACCAGCCGAACACCACGCCCATGAGGAAGTTCCCGAGGATCGCGCCGTAGCCCTGGTACGCGTGATAGGCGCCGCGCAGCGCGGCGGTGGCCAGGATGATGCCCCACCACGACCAGCCCAGGCGCCGCAGCCGATCGAAGAGGTACCCGAGGAGGATGACCTCCTCCGTCAGCCCGGCCCGCACCGCGGCGAGGACGAGCAGGGGAACCACCCACCACGCCGTATCCAGCGGGGATGCGACGACCGCGACGTTCAACCCGAGCATGCGCGCAACGGCATAAAGCCCGAGCCCCGGGATGCCGATGACCACGCCCACGAGCGCTGCGCGGCCGAGATCTCCGCCGAAGCGCCGGAAATCCAGTCCGATACGGCGGAGTGCGTTACCTCCCGGCTCCCAGAGCAGGTAAACGACCAGCGCGACGATGGCGAGCGAGAAGGCGATGTCGAGGAACCGGTAGAGCGCGTCCCACGCGGCCTCGGCGTCGCGCGCCGGGTTGAGCTGGGTCTGCTGCTGCCCCAGAGGGGTGGTTCGCAGCGAGGCGCGGACAAGGGAGAGCACCGCATACAGCGCGGACTGGCCGACGCTGACGGCGAGCACCAGCCCGACCTCCCAGCGCAGGCGAACGCGGGCATCGCGGTCCGCGGGATCGAGGGCTGCGGGGAAGCCCGACCCGACCACTGCGCTCGACACTCGCACCTTGTCAGATTGCCACACGCCGTTCCCCGCGAGTTAAGGGTATGTAACGTTTTCCACAGAGGTTTTGACCAACCCTCCACCCATCCCTACAGTTTCCCTATCCGCGCCCCCCGGATAGCTCTGTCTCCTGGGCGGGCGCATCACCCCTTGCACAGGAGGAATCAGTGAAAGCAACGCGCCTCTCGGCTGCGGTCGCTCTGACCGCGGTAGGAGCTCTGGCGATCTCGGGCTGTTCGGCTGCTGGTAGCAGCAACGACGACTCGGGCCTCGTCGAGGGCTCCTCGATCACCGCCGCGTGGAACCAGGCGTTCTACTCGATGAACGGCAACACGTCGTTCGGTAACGCCACGGCCAACAACAACATCAACTACCTGGTGTTGGACGGCTTCAACTACTACAACAACACCCCGGAGCTCGTGGAGAACACGTCCTTCGGCAGCTACGAGCTCGTCAGCGAAGACCCGCTGACCGTCACGTACACGATCAATGAGGACGTGAACTGGTCCGACGGCACGCCGGTCGACGCGGCTGACCTTCTGCTCAACTGGGCCGCCCTGTCCCGGGGGCTCGACACGCCCGAGTTCGACCCGGCGGAGTTCACCGACCCGGAGACGGGCGAGTTCACCGACGCGTTCCCGACCGACGTCGTGTACTTCGACTCCGGTGCGCAGCCGGGCTCGCGCTTCGGTCTGGTCAGCCAGACGCCGGAGGTCAGCGAAGACGGCCGCTCGATCACGATGACCTACGACGCCCCGTACGTCGACTGGGAGCTCGCCTTCACCGCGCCGCTTCCCGCGCACATCGTGGCGGAGAAGGCCCTCGGCATCGACGACGCCGAGGAAGCCAAGCAGGCCGTCCTCGACGCGATCGAGAACGAGGATGCCGAGGCCCTGGCTTCGATCTCCGCATTCTGGAACGCCGGCTTCAACTTCACCGAGATGCCGGAGGACACCGACCTGGTGACCGCCAGCGGCCCGTACATGATCAGCGACTTCGAAGCCGATCAGTTCGTGACGCTCACGGCCAACCCGGAGTACAACGGCGACAACGCGCCGAACGTCGAGGAGATCACCATCCGGTTCATCCCGGACCCGCTCGCCGCTGTCCAGGCGCTGGAGAACGGGGAGGTCGACGTGATCTCGCCGCAGGCGACCGCCGACCTGACGACCGCGCTCGAGGGCATCGACGGCATCACGGTGCAGACCGGCCTCGAAGGCACGTACGAGCACGTCGATCTGCAGTTCGACCAGGGCAAGAACCCGGAGAACATCTTCTCGAACCCGCAGGTGCGTGAGGCGTTCATGAAGACGATCCCGCGTCAGGAGATCCTCGACACCCTGATCAAGCCGATCATCGGTGACGACGCCACCCTCCGTGGCTCGCAGATCTTCGTCCCGGGCGCCGAGGGCTACGACGAGGCCGTCGCCGACAACGGGTCCGAAGCCTACGCCGAGGTCGACATCGAAGGCGCCACGCAGCTGCTGGCCTCCTCCGGTGTGACCGACACGTCGGTCTGCATCCTGTACGCGAGCAACAACCCGCGCCGCGTGAACGAGTTCGCGCTCATCCAGCAGTCGGCCAACTCCGCCGGCTTCAACGTGACGGACTGCGGTTCGACCGAGTGGGGTGGCCTCCTGGGCACGCCGGGCGCCTATGACGCCTCGCTGTTCGGCTGGCAGTCCACGAGCCTGGGCGTGACCGACTGGGTCGCCAACTTCGAGACCGGCGGCATCAACAACCTGAACTTCTACTCGAACCCCCGCATGGACGAGATCGGCGCGGAGATTTCGAGCGAGTTCGACGCGGACGCGCAGCAGGAGCTCATGATCGAGGCCGACCGGCTGCTGTGGGAGGACTTCTACGGAGTCACCATCTTCCAGTTCCCGAGCGTGACGGCGATCAGCGACCGCGTCGAGGGCATCGACCCCTCGATCCTGGCGCCGACCATCTTCTGGAACGCCTGGGACTGGAGCGTCGCAGACAGCGAGTGATCGCGAACACTGACAGCATCGGCTGAGCACCAACCAGGCCGAAACGTCAGCGGGGTGGGGGTCCGCAGGGGTCCCCACCCCGACCGCGTACACTTTCCCCGTCGAATACGCTGCCGCGGGAACAACCTGCGGCAGCGTATGACGCTGATCCGGACCGATAGGCAGGCAGCCACACCATGGCTTCATTCATCGTTCGGCGGCTGATCGCATCGATCTTCGTCCTGTTCGCCGCCACCTTCTTGATGTACATCCTCACGGCCTACTCGGGTGACCCCCTGCAGGACCTGAGGGAGAGCAACGCACCCAACAAAGAGCAGCTGATCGAGTCCCGCATCAAGCTGCTCAACCTCGACGTTCCCCCGCCCCTGCGGTACTTCCTGTGGCTCGGGGGACTGTTCCGCGGCGACCTGGGCGTCAGCGTCCAGAACCAACAGGTCAATGCCCTGCTGTCCAACGCGATCACGTCAACGCTGACGTTGGTCACGATCGCCACCGTCGTGGCCATCGTCCTGGGCATCATCGTCGGCATCATCTCGGCGCTCCGCCAGTACACCGGCTTCGACTACACGGTCACCCTGACCTCCTTCCTCTTCTTCTCCCTCCCGGTCTTCTGGGTGGCGGTGCTGCTCAAGCAGTACGGCGCCATCCAGATCAACAACTGGCTCGCAGAGCCCACGATCGCCGTACCGGCGATCATCCTCATCGCGCTCGTCGCGGGCCTGCTGTGGATGTCGGTCATCGGCGGCCGATGGAAGCGGCGCGTGATCGTCTTCGCTGTCTCGGCGGTCGCCACCGGGGGAGTCCTCGCCTACCTTTCCGCGACGCAGTGGTTCGCCCAGCCGAGCATCGGGATCGTGGTGTTCGCGATCCTCGCTCTCGGCATCGCCGTCGGTGTCACCGCCGTCACCACGGGTCTGCGTAACCGGCGCGCCCTGTACGCCTCACTCGCGACGGCCGCGATCGGCCTCGCGATGTACTTCCCGATGGTGAACTTCCTCCTCAACGGCATGACGCTGTGGCTGTTCCTGGGGTACGCGCTCCTGACCGTGGTCGTGTGCGGCGTCATCGGCTGGGCGCTCGGAGGAGCGGACCGTCCTCCGGTCATCCGCGCCGCGATCCTGTCGGGTGTGCTGATCGCGGGTCTCGTCGCGCTGGACAAGTTCATGTCCTACTGGGCCGCGTACTCGGCCTCGTCGCGCGTGCGCGGGCGCCCGATCGCCACGGTCGGTTCGCAGACGCCGAGCCTCGGCGGCAACTTCTGGGTGCAGGGCATCGACCTCTATACCCATCTCCTGCTGCCGACGATCGCCATCATCCTCATCTCCTTCGCCAGCTACACGCGGTACTCCCGCGCGAGCCTGCTGGAGGTGATGAACCAGGACTACATCCGCACCGCACGGTCGAAGGGCCTCACGCAGCGCACGGTGATCGTGCGGCACGCGTTCCGCAACGCGCTCATCCCGATCACGACGATCATCGCGTTCGACGTGGGTGCCATCGTGGGCGGCGCGGTCGTGACCGAGACCGTCTTCGGATGGACCGGCATGGGCCGGCTCTTCGTCGACGGGCTGGCGCACTCGGACCTGAATCCGGTGATGGCGTTCTTCGTCGTGACCGGTGCCCTTGCGGTGTTCTTCAACCTGGTCGCCGACCTTCTCTACGCGGCGCTCGACCCCCGGATCAAGGTGTCCTGATGACCACCACAACACCCCCCATCGACGACCGCGACGCGCAGGCCAAGGCCGAGATCTCCATCGAGCAGAAGGAGACCGAAGGCCTCAGCCAAGGGCAGATCGTCCGTCGGCGCTTCTTCCGTCACCGTGCCGCGGTGGCCGCGATCATCGTGCTGGCCTTCATCGTCCTGCTGTCGTTCACGTCGGTGGGCGTGAACCTGTGGGGCATTCGCATCCATGGATGGTGGCCCTACAGCTGGGATCAGATCCCCGGCCAGGAGAACGGCGGGCGGCCGACGCTCAGCATCATCCCCGAGTTCCTCGGGGGTCCCGGGATCCAGGTCGGCAACCACCCCTTCGGCCAGGATGAGGTCGGCCGCGACATCTTCGCGGTCGTCATGCGCGGCGCACAGCAGTCACTCATGGTGATGGTGCTCGCCGGTGTCGTTGCGACCGTCATCGGCGTCGTCATCGGAGCTCTCGCGGGCTACTACCGCCGCGGCGTGGACTCGGCCCTGATGCGCTTCACCGACGTCATCATCACCATCCCGCTGATCGTGATCGGCGCCGTGCTGGGCCACGCGTTCGGGAACCTCGGCGCCGCGGTTCTCGGCATCGTGATCGGCCTGTTCGCGTGGACGTCCATGGCGCGACTCGTGCGGGGCGAGTTCCTGTCGCTGCGCGAGCGGGAATTCGTGGATGCTGCGCGCGTGTCCGGCGCGCGCGACCGGCGCATCATCTTCCGGCACATCCTCCCCAACGCGGTGGGCGTCATCGTCGTGAACGCGACGCTGCTCATGGCCGGCGCGATCCTGCTCGAGTCGGCACTGAGCTACCTGGGCTTCGGCGTCGTGAACCCCGACACCTCGCTCGGGAAGATCGTCTCGGAGAACCAGGCGGCCTTCTCCACGCGGCCGTGGCTGTTCTGGTGGCCGGGCATCTTCATCATCGCGATCGCCCTGTGCGTCAACTTCATCGGCGACGGCCTGCGGGACGCGTTCGACCCGCGCCAGAAGAAGATGCCGAGCGAACGGGCGATGGCCCGCGCCGCTCGCGCGGCCGGTCCTGCCCCGGTGGCTCCGGCCGAAGATCACGTCGCGACCGTCACCGTCGGCGGTGAGGCGGTGTTCACCGGCGACGTGACGAACTACCACGACCCCCGGCCGGAAGAGCCGGGCGACGGGCGACGCGAACCCTTCGATCCGGAGCGGTGACGTGCCCCTGCTACAGAAGCAGACCCGCGGCGGTGGCGGCGGCGGATACCGCCAGGGCGGCGATCGTGCCCGTGTGCCACGTGACGCGCGCGGCATCGGGCTCGCGACCGGCCGCGAACATGCCGGCATCGCGGAGGTCTTCCCAATGCCGACGGATGACGTGCGCGAGGCCCCCGGAGGTCGTGGTCAGGGCGTCGCTCGGGCGGAGACTTCCTCGCAGCCCCCGCGCCGACTCGGTGACCCCGTCGAAGTCCGACCGCGCCAAGCCGAGTGCGCGGTGGCGACCGGGCGCGGGGCTCACCCACACCGGCACCTTTCCTTCGGCCGTGTGCAACGTCAGGGAGAACCGCGTCTCGACGCGCTCGATCGCCGGCCACGGCACGAAGAACGTGCGCAGCACGTTCACGACGGTGATCCCGTGCTCTTCGACCGAGAGCGAGGGGCGCCAGAACAGCGCCCACGCGGCCACGGCGATCAGCACCAGCGCCCAGCCATAGCGGAGCGCCGCCAGCGGGTCCTGCCACGCGATCGCCACGATCCCGCCCGCACATACGGCAATGGTGAGCGCGGCCAGCACGCGGGCGGGGACGGACCGGTAGGTCACCTGTTGGAACGACATGACTTCAAGCTTCTCAGGGATGGGAACACCTCACATGACTGACACCACCAACATCGACCCGACGATCGCTGCCGTGCACGCCGCGCTTCCCGAGACGATCCTCGAGGTCGACCGCCTGGGAGTGGACTTCTGGGTCGAGGGGCAGTTCTACCCCGCGGCAGTGGACATGAGCTACGTCGTCCGCCGCGGCGAGGTGCTCGCCATCGTCGGCGAGTCCGGGTCGGGCAAGAGCACCAGCTCGATGGCGCTGCTCGGCCTGCTCCCCGACAACGCACGTGTCACGGGATCCATCAAACTGCTCGGCCGGGAACTGCGCGGGGTCGAGGACGCGGTGATGCGGAGCCTTCGCGGCAACGAGATCGCCGCGATCTTCCAGGAGCCCATGACCGCGCTGAACCCCGTCTACACGGTGGGGTTCCAGATCAGCGAGGCGCTGCGCTCCCACGATCGGATGCTGCCGCCGTCGGACGCGAAGGAAAAGGCGATCGAGCTGCTCCGTCTGGTGGAGATGCCGAACCCCGAGCAGAGCTACAACAAGTACCCGCACCAGCTCTCCGGTGGTCAGCGTCAGCGTGCCATGATCGCGCAGTCCATCTCGTGCGACCCGCTGCTGCTGATCGCAGACGAGCCCACCACGGCTCTCGACGTCACGGTGCAGGCCGAGATCCTGGATCTGCTGCGGAACCTCCACAAGCGGCTGGACTCGGCGATCATCCTGATCACCCACGACATGGGGGTCGTGGCCGACCTCGCCGACCGCATCATGGTGATGAAGAACGGCATCGTGGTCGAGTCCGGCACGGTCGACGAGATCTTCCACGCCCCGCAGCATCCCTACACGCAGTCGCTGCTGGCCGCCGTCCCGCACCTCGGGCAGGGCGTCGCGGACGTCGATGACCTCGTCGCCGCGGTCGAGGGACACGGAACGGTGGCCGTCGACCGCTCGCCGCAGATCGCTGCCGGGCGCACCCCGGTGCTGAGCTTCCGCGACGTGGCCATCGAGTACCCCAAGCGCGGGCGCATCCCCGCCTTCCGCGCGGCGGAGGACATCACCCTCGACATCTACCCCGGCGAGATCATGGGTCTGGTCGGCGAATCGGGCTCGGGCAAGACCACGCTCGGCCGCGCCGCGATCGGACTGCTGCCCATCGCGGAGGGAACGCTCACCACGGTGGGCACCGACATCTCCCACGCCACCCAGAAGGACCTGTTCGCCATCCGGCGGCGCACCGGCATCGTCTTCCAGGACCCGGCGTCGTCGCTGAACCCCCGCATGCCCATCGGGCAGTCCATCGGGGAGCCGATCCTGCTGGCAGGAGAGGCCAAGGGCAAAGCTCTCGACAAGCGCGTGGAGGAGCTGCTCACGCAGGTCGAGCTGCCGGCGTCGTATCGCAACCGCTTCCCGCACGAGCTCTCCGGCGGTCAGCGCCAGCGTGTCGGTATCGCCCGGGCGCTCGCGCTCGCGCCGGAACTGCTCGTCGCCGACGAGCCGACCTCCGCGCTGGATGTCTCCGTCCAGGCGCGGTTCCTCGACCTGCTGCAGGAACTGCAGGAGCAGCTGCAGTTCGCGTGCCTCTTCGTCAGCCACGACCTCGCGGTCGTGGACATCCTCGCCCACCGCATCTCGGTCATGCACCGGGGTCGCATCGTCGAGCAGGGAACCCGCGAGCAGATCCTGCGGAGTCCCCGCGAGGCGTACACGCGCCGGCTCATCGCGGCGGTTCCGGTGCCCGATCCGGAGGAGCAGGCTGCTCGGCGGGCGGCGCGAAAGCTCGTGCTGAGCGACGGCGAAGCATCCTGAAATCCGGGTGCAGCCGCCGCACAGCCCTGCGCCGGTAGAATGAGGTCGCCCGATTCCGGGCGCACCCCGAAACTTTCAAGGACACCTTCATGGCGCATGCCCTCCGTTCCGATCTGCGCAACGTCGCGATCGTCGCGCACGTCGACCACGGCAAGACGACGCTCGTGGACGCCATGTTGCGCCAGACCGGCTCTTTCGGCTCTCACGAGCACATGGAGGAGCGCGCCATGGACTCCAACGACCTGGAGCGCGAAAAGGGCATCACAATCCTCGCCAAGAACACGGCGATCACCTACTCCGGCAAGCACAGCGAAACCCCGGTGACGATCAACGTCATCGACACCCCCGGTCACGCCGACTTCGGTGGCGAGGTCGAGCGCGGGCTGTCGATGGTCGACGGCGTCGTGCTGCTGGTGGATGCCTCGGAGGGTCCCCTCCCGCAAACCCGCTTCGTGCTGCGCAAGGCCCTGGAGGCCAAGCTTCCCGTCATCCTGCTGGTCAACAAGACCGACCGCCCCGACGCGCGCATCGCCGAGGTCGAGGCGGAAAGCCATGACCTGCTCCTCGGACTCGCCTCCGACCTGGTCGACGACGTGCCCGACCTCGATGTCGACGCTCTTCTCGACGTGCCCGTCGTATACGCGTCCGGCCGTGCCGGCGCGGCGTCGCGCAACCGTCCCGAAAACGGCAGCCTTCCCGACAACGACGACCTGGAGCCGTTGTTCGAGGCGATCCTCGAGCACGTTCCCGCACCCGCCTACGATGACGAGGCGCCGCTGCAGGCGTGGGTCACCAACCTCGACTCCAGCCCGTTCCTCGGCCGCCTCGCGCTCCTGCGCGTGTTCAACGGCACGTTGAAGAAGGGTCAGACCGTCGCGTGGGTCCGCGCGGACGGGACCGTCAGCAGCGCCCGCATCACCGAGCTGCTCAAGACCCGTGCCCTCGAGCGCTACCCCGCCGAGAGCGCCGGCCCGGGTGACATCGTCGCCATCGCCGGGTTCCCCGACATCACGATCGGTGAGACGATCGCCGACCCGGAAGATGTGCGCCCCCTGCCGCAGATCCACGTCGACGAGCCGGCCATCTCCATGACGGTGGGCACCAACACCTCGCCCCTGGCCGGCAAGGTCAAGGGGCACAAGCTCACGGCGCGTCTGGTCAAGGATCGCCTCGACCGCGAGCTGATCGGCAACGTCTCGCTCAAGGTCGTGGACATCGGTCGCCCGGATGCGTGGGAGGTGCAGGGCCGTGGTGAGCTCGCCCTCGCCATCCTCGTGGAGAACATGCGTCGCGAAGGGTTCGAACTGACCGTGGGCAAGCCCCAGGTGGTCACCAAGAAGATCGACGGCAAGACGTACGAGCCGTTCGAGCACCTGACCATCGACGCCCCCGAGGAGTACCTCGGCGCCATCACGCAGCTGCTCGCGACCCGCAAGGGGCGCATGGAGTCGATGACGAACCACGGCACGGGCTGGGTCCGGATGGAATTCGTCGTCCCCTCACGCGGCCTCATCGGCTTCCGCACGGAGTTCCTCACCACGACCCGCGGCACCGGTATCGCCAACGCCATCTCCCACGGCTACGAGCCCTGGGCGGGTCAGATCGTCACGCGTCAGAACGGGTCGATCGTCGCCGACCGCTCGGGGGTCGTCACTCCCTTCGCGATCATCGCGCTGCAGGAGCGCATGTCGTTCTTCGTGCAGCCGACCGAAGAGGTCTACGAGGGCATGGTCATCGGGGAGAACTCGCGCAACGACGACATGGACGTGAACATCACGAAGGAGAAGAAGCTGACGAACATGCGTCAGTCCACCTCCGACACGTTCGAGTCGATGACCCCGCCGCGCCAGCTGTCGCTGGAGGAGAGCCTGGAGTTCGCCCGCGAGGACGAGTGCGTCGAGGTCACTCCGGAGAAGGTGCGCATCCGCAAGGTCGTTCTCGACGCGACCGAGCGCGGCCGCAACGCGTCGCGCCTGAAGCGGCAGGACGCCAACGTCTGACCCCCCGCGTCGCCGGGGCGTGGGTAGGCTCGGGCGAGTGACTGCTCCGCCTCCGCTCGAACCGGCCGAGGAGCGGCGCCGGGCGATCCGGCAGGGAGTCGCGGTCTCCCTGGCCACCAGCGCGTACGGAGTGTCGTTCGGCGCCCTGGCCGTCGCATCCGGCCTCGACGTCTGGCAGACGTGCGTGCTGAGTCTGTTCATGTTCACCGGAGGATCGCAGTTCGCCTTCGTCGGCGTCGTCGGGGCAGGAGGGCTTGCCGCGGCACCGGCCGCGATCGCCTCCTCGGCGCTCCTGGGCGTCCGCAACGCGGCTTACGCCATGCGGATGTCACCGGTGATCGGCCGCGGGTTCTGGCGCCGGGCCGGCGCGACCCAGTTCACGATCGACGAATCGACCGCGGTCTCCCTCGCACAGACCGATGCTCGCGCGCGGACGCTCGGCTTCTGGGTGACCGGCGTCGGAATCTACATCGGGTGGAATCTGTCCACCCTGATCGGCGCTCTCCTGGGCGACGTGCTGGGCGATCCACGCCAATACGGGCTCGATGCCGCGGCGGCCGCGGCATTCCTGGCGCTCCTGTGGCCGCGTCTGCGCGGACGCCAGGCGATCGCGGTCGGGGTCGCCGCCGCGGTCATCGCCGCCGTCCTGACTCCGGCGCTCCTGCCGGGGCTTCCCGTGATCGTCGCGGCGGTGGTGGCGATCGTGGTCGGGTTGGTTCAACTGGCTCGGTCGCTCCGAACAGCCCCCACCCGAGCCCCTCGACGCTCCCGAGCGGGGAGGGCTGCCGTGACGATGTGGACCGCGGTACTCCTGGCATCGGTGATCTGCGTCGCCCTCAAGGCCGTCGGCTACCTTCTGCCGGCCCGCTGGGTGGAGGCGCCGCGCCCCGCCCGCATCGCCGACCTCCTCACGGTGGCGCTCCTGGCCGCCCTCGTCGCCGTGCAGACCCTCGGAGCCGGGCAGGCCGTCGTGGTGGATGCCCGCATCCCCGCGGTGCTCGTCGCCGCGGGACTCCTCGCCCTCCGCGCCCCCTTCCTCCTCGTCGTCCTGGCCGCCGCCGTCACCGCCGCGCTCCTCCGCCTGTGGGGCTTGGCGGTCTGAGCGGGCCGCCTAGACTGTCGCGGTGACCTCTCCGGCCGGACTCCTCGCGGCGCGCGCCCTCACGTGGGTCGTGTCGCTGCTGATCGGGGCGGTGTACGGCACCGCCGCGACCGTGGGTCACGCGTTCACCCTCGGGGTGTTCCCGCTCGGGCTGGTGCTCGCGATCATCGGGACCGGTGCGCTGCTCGTCGGGTTCCGTGCCCTCACCGCCGACCGGTGGACGGCGCTGGCGGGCGGCCTCGGTGTCGTGCTCGTCACGTTCCTGTTCAGCAACGTCGGTCCGGGGGGCTCCGCGATCGTGGCGCCGACGTCGGATGCGACGGAGTGGATCCCGGTGGCGTGGACGATCGCGGTCCCCGTCCTCGTCGCTCTCGTCGTGGCATGGCCCGATCTCTCGGGCCTGCCGCGAACGGCCGTCTCCTCCGGTGAGCCCACGTAGACTCTTCTCGTGACGTATGTGATCGCCCTTCCGTGCGTGGATGTCAAGGACCGCGCGTGCATCGATGAGTGCCCCGTCGACTGCATCTACGAAGGCGAGCGCTCCCTGTACATCCACCCGGACGAATGCGTCGACTGCGGTGCGTGCGAACCGGTGTGCCCCGTCGAGGCGATCTATTACGAGGACGACCTGCCCGACGAGTGGCGCGACTACTACAAGGCGAACGTCGAGTTCTTCGACGACATCGGCTCGCCCGGGGGAGCCGCGAAGGTGGGGGTCATCCACAAGGATCACCCGGTCATCTCCGTTCTTCCGCCGCAGGGCGAGTGACCCGCGCCTGATGGGCGTCGCCGACCTCGCCGACTACCCGTGGGATGCCGTCGCCCCCTATGCGGAGAAGGCTCGGCGTCACCCCGGGGGAATCGTCGACCTCTCGGTCGGCTCGCCGGTCGATCCGACGCCCCCCGTGGTCGCGTCCGCCCTGTCCGCCGCGACGGACGCGCACGGCTACCCGCTCACCAGCGGCACGGCTGAGCTCCGTCAGGCGATCGCCGCGTGGTACGCCCGGCGCAGGGGGGTTCCCGGCCTCACTCCTGCCTCCGTGCTGCCCACGGTCGGATCCAAGGAGCTCGTGGCGCTGCTGCCTCTCCTGTTGAATCTCGGCCCCGGGGATGCGGTCGTCCACCCCCGCGCGGCCTACCCGACCTACGAGGTGGGGGCACGGCTCGTGGGAGCGACGCCGGTCGCCGCGGACGATCCGGCCGAGTGGCCCGAGAACACGCGGCTGGTCTGGATCAATTCCCCCGGGAACCCGGACGGGCGCGTGCTCGACGTTGCGGCGCTCCGCCGCGCCGCCGAGCGGGCACGGGAGATCGGGGCGGTCCTCGCCTCGGACGAGTGCTACGCGGAGCTCGGCTGGGAGGGGGAGTGGGCGGATACGCCGGTTCCCAGCATCCTCGACCCGCGGGTCACCGGCGGCGACGTGACCGGGCTCGTGTCGGTGTACTCGCTGAGCAAACAGTCGAACCTCGCGGGGTACCGCGCCGCCTTCCTCGCGGGCGACCCGGCGCTGATCGCGCCGCTTCTCACCGCGCGGCGCCACCTCGGGCTCATGCCCCCTGCCCCGGTGCAGGCCGCCATGACCGCCGCCCTCGGCGACGATGCCCACGTCGCGGAGCAGAAGGCCCGCTACCGCGCGCGCCGCGCGGTCCTCAAACCCGCGGCGGAGCGCGCCGGATTCCGCATCGACGCGAGCGAGGCGGGTCTCTACCTGTGGGCCACCGAGGGTCGCGACGCGTGGGAGAGCCTCGGACGGCTCGCCGACCTCGGCATCCTCGCCGGCCCGGGCCATTTCTACGGGCCGCACTTCCCCCGCCACGTGCGTCTGTCGCTCACGGCGACCGACGAGCGCATCGCCGCGGCGGCGGAAAGACTGCGCTCGGCCTGACGCGTGGGCGCCTCCCTCCATTCGGAGGGGGACCCCTTCGGCCGTGTCCGTACGGGCCTCGCAGGCCCGTTAGGCTGGACGAGCACGGGGGATGCGGTCACCATCCACGTTGTCCGTGCCGACCCGGCGGGTGCGGACCTGCCTCTGGGACGAGCGGTTGGACGCGACCAGGAATCGCAAGGAGGCGCAGTGAGCGACACGGGAACGCAGGACGAGAAGGCCACTCTCACCGTCGGGGAACGCACGGCCGAGTTCCCGGTGCTTGCGGGCACCGACGGGGTGCCGAGCATCGACATCTCGACGTTCACGCGTCAGACCGGCCACACGACTCTCGACTACGGCTTCGTCAACACCGCGTCCACCAAGAGCGCGATCACCTTCATCGACGGCGATCAGGGGATCCTCCGCTACCGCGGCTACCCGATCGAGCAGCTGGCGAAGAACAGCACGTACCTCGAGGTCGCGTGGCTGCTCATCTACGGCGAACTGCCCTCCGCCGACGAGCTCGGTGCCTTCGACGAGCGCATCCGCCGCCACACCCTCCTCCACGAGGACCTCAAGCGCTTCTTCTCCGCCCTCCCGCACACGGCGCATCCGATGTCGGTGCTGTCGGCGGCCACCGCCGCCCTCTCGACCTATTACGAGAGCGAGTCCGACCCGCACAACCCCGAGCACGTCGAGCTGAACACCGTGCGGATGCTGGCCAAGCTCCCCGTGATCGCCGCGTACGCGCACAAGAAGAGCGTCGGCCAGGCCTTCCTGTACCCCGACAACTCCCTCGGTTTCGTGGACAACTTCCTCAAGCTCAACTTCGGCGTGCTCAGCGAGGTCTACGACGTCAACCCGGTCATGTCGCGCGCGCTGGAGCGCCTCCTCATCCTCCACGAAGACCACGAGCAGAACGCCTCCACCTCCACGGTGCGTCTGGTGGGTTCCACCGGCGCCAACCAGTTCTCCTCCATCTCCGCCGGTATCAACGCGCTGTACGGACCGCTGCACGGCGGCGCGAACGAGGCGGTCCTGGAGATGCTCGGGCGCATCCGGGACTCCGGCGAGAGCGTCGAGCGCTTCGTCGAGCGGGTGAAGAACAAGGAAGAGGGCGTCAAGCTCATGGGCTTCGGCCACCGGGTCTACAAGAACTACGACCCGCGCGCCAAGCTCGTCAAGGAGTCGGCCGACGAGGTTCTCGAAGCCCTCGGTGTGAGCGACCCACTGCTGGATCTGGCGAAGGACCTCGAAGAGATCGCACTCAATGACGACTACTTCAAGGAGCGCCGCCTGTACCCCAACGTCGACTTCTACACCGGCGTGATCTACAAGGCGATGGGGTTCCCCACACGCATGTTCACGGTGCTGTTCGCGATCGGGCGCCTGCCCGGCTGGCTCGCGCACTGGCGCGAGATGCAGAGCGACCCGCAGACGAAGATCGGCCGCCCGCAGCAGCTGTACACCGGCGCCGCGGAGCGCGATTACCCCGGGGTCTGATCCCCGCTGCTCATCCTTGCCGTCGCGCAAGGGGGTGACCGGACGCTTTCGCGCGCGTAATTTGCGGACCGCGGGAATCTATCCGCACGAGCGGAGGCGGCCATGTGGGAGCAGACGACCGATCCCTTCGGGAGCCTCTGGCTCTCGGCGCTCGTGGCGGCCATCCCCATCCTCCTCTTCCTCCTGTGCCTCGTGGTGCTCAAGCTCTCCGGCATCATCGCGGCCGTCATCGCGCTGGCGGCGGAGATCGTGGTCGCCCTCTGGGCGTTCGGGATGCCGGGATCCGCGGTGGCCGGCGCCGGGCTGCTGGGCGTGCTGACAGCCATCTGGCCGATCGCCTACATCATCGTCATGGCCGTGTGGCTGTACCGTCTCGCGGTGGCCAGCGGCCGTTTCGAGGTGATCCGTTCATCGATCGGCGCGATCTCGCCGGATCACCGCATCCAGGTGCTCCTCATCAGCTTCGCCTTCGGCGCGTTCCTCGAAGGCGCCGCCGGGTTCGGCGTGCCGATCGCGATCTGTGCCGCCCTCCTGGTGCAGCTGGGCTTCCGCCCCGTCAAAGCAGCCATGATCTGTCTCGTCGCCAACGCCGCCGCCGGCGCGTACGGTGCCATCGGCATCCCGGTCATCGTCGCGGCGCAGGTGACCGGGATCGACGTCATGATCCTGTCGCGGTCCCTGGTCGTGATCCTGCAGCCGCTCACCCTCCTGATCCCGTTCCTGCTGGTGATGATCCTCGACGGGTGGCGGGGCCTGAAGGAGACTCTGCCCGCGACCCTCACCGTGACGATCGTCTTCAGCGGCATCCAGGCCGGGGTGCTGTGGTTCCTCGGGCCGGAATTGGCCGACATCGGCGCGGGGCTCGCAGCGATGGTCGCGCTGTTCGCCCTCGGTCGGGTGTGGCAACCGCGCAGTCACTTCCGCCAGGACGGGGGCGAGGCGCCCGTGCTCGAGCGGCACAGCATCCGGCAGATCGCCGTCGCCTGGAGTCCGTTCTACATCCTCACCGGCTTCGTCCTGGTGTGGAGCCTGCCGGCGTTCAAGGGGTTGTTCGCATCGGGCGGCGCCCTGGCCGGCGCGGTCTTCCCCCTCGCGATCCCCGGCCTCACCGGTCAGATCGCCAATGCCGCCGGGGACACGGTGACGGCCACATGGGACTTCACGCCGCTGAACGCCACCGGCACCGCGATCCTCCTCGCCGTGATCGTGTCGTCCCTCACGACGCCGAACATCGACGCGAAGGTCCTCTTCCGAGAACTCGGGGAAACGCTGCGCACGCTCTGGCAGGCGCTCGTGCTCATCGCCCTCATCCTGGCGCTGGCGAACATCGCCAACTACTCGGGCGGCTCCACGTCGATGGGTTCCGCCCTCGCCGCGCTCGGGCCCGTCGTGCCGCTGCTCGCGCCCATCATCGGCTGGATCGGGGTGTTCCTCACCGGGTCGGTGGTCAACAACAACACGCTGTTCGCGCCGCTGCAGGTGGTCACCGCGGAGGGGATGGGCGCCGACCCGGCGCTCACCGTGGCGGGCAACACGGCGGGCGGGAACACCGGAAAGGTGATCTCGCCGCAGTCCATCGCGATCGCCGCCGGAGCGGTCGGGCTGTCGGGGAGGGAGAGCGAGATCCTGCGCGCGTCGATCCTCTACAGCCTCGGCATGCTCGCGCTGATCTGTATCTGGAGCTTCACGCTGTACCTGGTGTTCTGATGCTCAGGCGTGCAGCGCCTCGTTGAGGACCACGCCGACGCCCTCGCGCCGGACGACCTCGACCGCACCGGTGAGGGAGTTGCGGCGGAAGAGCAGGCCGGACCGGCCGGAGAGCTCCGCGCCCTTGACCCACGTCGGGGTGGAATCGTCGCCGCCCCGCAGCACGATCTTCGTTCCGGCGGTGACGTACAGACCGGCCTCCACCACGCAGTCGTCACCGAGCGAGATGCCGATCCCGGCGTTGGCTCCGAGGAGCGTGCGTTCGCCGATCGACACGCGGTGGGTGCCCCCACCGGAGAGGGTCCCCATCACCGAGGCGCCGCCGCCGATGTCGCTGCCGTTGCCGACGACGACCCCCTGGGAGATGCGCCCTTCGACCATCGAGGCGCCCAGAGTACCCGCGTTGAAGTTGACGAACCCCTCGTGCATCACGGTCGTGCCGGAGGAGAGGTAGGCGCCCAGGCGCACCCGTGAGGCGTCGGCGATCCGGACGCCCGGAGGCGTCACGTAGTCCAGAAGCCGCGGGAACTTATCGAGCCCTTGCACCTGCACGCCCTCGCGCAGGAGCACGGGACGCAGGCGGGTGGCGTCGTCGGGATGCATCGGACCGGCCGTCGTCCAGGCGACGTTGGGGAGGTGCCCGAAGATGCCGTCGAGGTTCAGCTCGTTGGGCCGCACCAGCCGATGCGATAGCGCGTGCAGCCGGAGGTAGGCGTCCGAGGTGGATGCGGGCGGAGCATCCAGGTCGATCTCCACCGCGACGACCTCGACCGTCACGTTACGGCGGGGATCGGGGACCGCGAGCTGTTCGAGCGCGGGCGGGGGGAGCGAGGGGTTGAAGCCCATGGGCAGGCGGCCGAGGGCGGGTTCGGGGTACCAGGTGTCGAGCACCGTGCCGTCCGCGGCCATCGTCGCCAGGCCCAGGCCCCACACCCATCGCTCGTCGCTCATGGTTCCACGGTAGCGGCTCCGCCGCGGCGCTCCGACGGGCCTCGGTAGGATCGAGGGGTGCCCGTCCTTGACCTCTCCGCCTCATCCGTCGACCTCACTCGTGCCATCTGCGACATCCCGAGCGTGTCGGGCGACGAGCGCTCGATCGCCGACGCGATCGAGGAAGCGGTGCGTCCTCTCGGGCACCTCGAGGTGATCCGCGACGGCGACACGATCATCGCCCGCACCACCCTCGGCCGCGCGCAGCGCGTGGTGATCGCCGGGCACATCGACACCGTTCCCATCAACGGGAACCTCCCCACACGGGACATCGAGGTGGATGGCGAGCCCTACCTCTGGGGCCGCGGCACCGTCGACATGAAGGCGGGCGTCGCGGTGCAGCTGCGTCTGGCCGCCGAGCTGGTCTCGCCCCGCGTCGACATCACCTGGATGTGGTACGACCACGAAGAGGTGGATGCCGACCTCAACGCTCTCACGCGGCTGTCGCGTACGCGCCCCGACCTGTTCGCCGGAGACTTCGCGATCCTCGGCGAGCCCTCCAACGGTCAGGTCGAAGGCGGGTGCAACGGCAACCTGCGGGCGGTGGTGCGCACCGACGGAGTGCGCGCCCACAGCGCCCGCGCCTGGGTCGGTGAGAACGCCATCCACAAAGCGGCGCCGATCCTCTCCCGCCTGGCCGAGTACCGCCCGCGCGAGGTGGAGGTCGAGGGCCTGGTGTACCGCGAGGGTCTCAACGCCGTCCGGATCACGGGCGGGGTCGCGGGCAATGTCATCCCCGACGCGTGCGAGGTCGAGGTGAACTACCGGTTCGCCCCGAGCCGGAGCGCGGAGGAGGCCACCCGGATCGTCCACGACGTCTTCGCCGGGTTCGAGGTCGAGGTCGTGGATCTCGCCGCCGGCGCGCGGCCCGGGCTCGACGCCCCGCTCGCGCAGGAGTTCGTCGCGGCCGTGGGTGCCGAGCCGCGGCCGAAGTACGGATGGACCGACGTCGCTCGCTTCTCCGAGATGGGCGTCCCGGCGGTCAACTACGGACCGGGCGATCCCTCCCTTGCACACCACGATGAGGAGCGCGTGCCGCTCGCGCAGATCCTCGAGGTCGAGCGCGGCCTGCGGGCGTGGTTGAGCGCCTCCTGACGGTCGCGCGGAGGCTTCCCGTCCCCGCGGCGATCGGCATCGTCTACGTCGCGGCGCGTCTGATCACCACCGCGTTCCTCGTTCTCGCCGCGGAGCTCTCCACGTCCGGCTCCCGCTTCGGGCCGGACGCCACCATCGCCGACCTCGCCATCGGATGGGACGGCCAGTGGTACTGGTTCGCCGCCGTTCACGGATACCCGACCGACCTGCCGCTGACCGAGTCCGGCGCCGTCGCCGAGAACGCGTGGGCGTTCATGCCGCTGTACCCGTACCTTGCCGCCGCCCTCGGCGCGTTCCTCGGCTCGTGGGGCGCCGGCGCCGTGCTCATCTCCCTCGCCGCCGGCTACGGCGCGTGCGTGGCGCTGTACCGGCTGCTGCGCGAGCGCACGGATGCGGCGACGTCGATGTGGGCCGTCGTCTTCTTCGCCGCGGGCCCCCTCGGAGCCCTGTTCCAGGTGGCCTACGCCGAGTCGCTCTTCGTCTTCCTTCTGCTCCTGGCGCTCCGCTGCATCCTGCGTCGGCGATACGGATGGTTGTATCTCCTCATCCCGGTGATGGGCTTCACCCGTCCTGGCGTCCTGGCCTTCGCGCTGACGCTCGGGCTCTACGGCATCTGGCGGTGGTTCCGACGCCGTTCCGACCCGCTGCCGGCCCGGGAGGCCCTGCACATCGTCGCCCTCGGCGCCCTGGCCACGGCGGTCGGCTTCGCGTGGCAGGCGATCGCGTGGTTCGTGACCGGCGACCTCGGTGCCTACCTCGCCACGGAGCTCGCCTGGCGGCGCAACTGGATTCCCGACGCCGCGGGGGGCTTCGTGCCCTTCGAGGGCTTCGTCACCGCTGCCGCCTTCTGGTTCGGCACCTGGGGGCTGGGGGAGGTGGCCGGCTACATCGCGCTCGGCCTGCTCGTGGTGGGCGTCGCCGCCGCGCTGCTGGTGGAACCGCACGTGCGCCGGCTCGGGGTGGAGATCCGGCTCTGGAGCGCGGCGTACCTGGTGTACCTCCTCGCGGTCTTCTTCCCGCAGTCCAGCATCTTCCGTCTCCTCTTTCCGCTCGCGCCGCTGGCCGGCGCCCTCGCGGCACCGCCTTCGCTCGCCTGGCGTGTGGGTGTGCTTCTGGCCGGGCTGGCCGGGCAATGGGGATGGATCTTCGCAATGTACGCGCTGGGGAACACGTACTGGCAGATCCCCTGACCACGACGCAGGACGCACGCGCAGGTCCGCGGCGCTCCTGGGCGGCTTCGCGCAGCCGAACTCCTCCCCAGAGGTCCCGTGTGAGCCGGCGCGCACGATAAACTGTGAATGACCTATACGAAAGGGAGCCCGCGATGGCAGCCATGAAGCCGAGAACCGGTGACGGACCGATGGAGGCCGTGAAGGAGGGGCGTCTCATTATCGTCCGCGTTCCGCTCGAGGGCGGGGGCCGGCTCGTTGTTTCCGTGAACGACGCCGAAGCCAAGGAGCTCTACGACGTGCTGGGCGGAGTGGTGGGAGCCTGACGCTTCTGCGCAACGCCGAAACGGCCGGTCCCGCGAGGGGCCGGCCGTTTCGCGTGTCCGACGCGTCAGCGCGCGTCGGCGATGGTCGTGAGCTGCAGCAGCCCCTCGGCCGAGGTCGACAGGGCGCCGATCACGGCGGGGGAGGACTGCGTTTCCGAGATCAGGGAGCGGTAGGCCGTCGTCACGGGGTCGCGTCGCACCGGATCGGCGACGGCACCCCCGCCCAGCACCCGCGGGACGAGCACCGTTCCGCCCGCGCGCACCAGGCGCAGACCGTGCTCGACGTACTCGATGACGCCCTCGGGCTCCGCGTCGACGAAGACGATGTCGTAGGATGCCTCGTTCATGCGGGGCAGGACATCGGCGGCGCGGCCGGTGATGAAACGTGCGCGCGCGGCGGGGATCCGCGCCTCGGCGAACGCGGCACGCGCCGCCCCGAGGTGCTCGGGCTCACTGTCGATGGTCGTGAGGGTCGCACGCGGCGAACCGTGCAGCAGCCACAGCCCCGACACACCGCCGCCGGTGCCGATCTCGACGATGTTCAGGGCGCGGGAGGCGGCCGCGAGAACGGCGATCTGAGCTCCGATGGGCGGGCTGATCGGGTCTGCGCCCAGTTCCAGCGCGTGCGCGCGGGCGCGCGCGATGTGCTCCGGTTCCACCGTCGCCTCGAGCACGAACCGCTGATTCGCCTCTGATCCGCTCATCCCAACCTCCTCCGCCAGACTAGGCGGCGGCGTGCCACCGAACGCCGAGGCGCGGCGAGTAACCTGAAGTCATGTTCTTCGGGCTCACGATCGAGAAGCTGCTGCTGATCGGCGTGATCGCGGCGATGCTGATCGGTCCCGAGCGGCTGCCGCGCTACGCGGAGAGCCTGGCGCGTCTGACCGTCCGGGCTCGGGAGATGATGCAGGGCGCGCGCAGCCGCATGCGCGAGGAGATGGGTCCGGAGTTCGACGAGGTGGACTGGCGCAAGCTCGATCCCCGTCAGTACGACCCGCGTCGCATCATCCGCGAGGCCCTGCTCGAGGATGCGCCCGTCGCCACCGTACGGGCGGCCTCCGTCGCCGGGGCCGCCGCGGCTGTGGGGACGACACCCCCTGCGCCACCGACCTTCCGAGCAGGCGAAGAGCCGCCGTTCGACTCCGAGGCCACCTGACGCACGGGCGTCCGGCTTACGGGAGCGACATCGGCAACGGCCGACCGGCGAGCCCGCGGCCGCCCCGGGCGATGAGGCCCGCGAGGTCATCCACGGCTCGCGCCGCCGCATCCGCCGGTTCCCCCGCGACGACAGGGATGCCGGTGTCCCCACCCGTGCGGAGGGCGGGGCTGAGCGGGATGGACGCGAGGAGCGGCACCGGGCCATCCGCCTCGGTCGACAGTGCTCGGGCGACCTCCGCACCCCCACCGGCGCCGAACAGATCGAGCGACGAACCGTCGGGAAGCGTCATCGCCGCCATGTTCTCCACCACCCCGATGATGCGCTGGCCGGTCTGTCGTGCGACGAGGCCGCTGCGCACGGCGATGTCGGATGCGGCGGCCTGCGGCGTCGTCACGACGAGCACCTCGGCGTTGGGCAGAAGCTGGCCCACCGAGATGGCGACGTCGCCGGTGCCGGGCGGCATGTCGAGCAGGAGGATGTCGAGGTCGCCGAAGTAGACGTCGGTGAGGAACTGCTGCACGGTCCGGTGCAACATGGGCCCGCGCCACGCGACGGCGCCCGTCGCGGACTCGCCCGGGCGGCGGAGGAACATGCCGATCGAGATGACCTTCACGTCGAAGGCCACCGGAGGGAGCATCAGGTCGTCGATGCGCGTGGGGGAGGGGGGCAGCCCGTCCGCGTCGACGAGACCGAGAAGGGCGGGGATGGAGAACCCGTGCACGTCCGCATCGACCAGGCCGACGCGAAGACCGCGGCGGGCGAGGGCGACGGCGAGGTTCGCGGTGACGGTCGACTTGCCCACGCCACCTTTGCCGCTGGTCACCGCGATCACACGGGTGAGGGAGTCGGGGCCGAACGGCATCTGCCGCGCGGCGCGCCCGCCGCGGAGGCGCTCGGTGAGCGCGCGGCGCTGATCGGGTGTCATGACCCCGATGGCGAGGTCGACCGCGGCGACGCCCGGGACGGAGGCCGCGGCCGCACGCACATCCCGCTCGATACGGTCCGCGGCGGGGCATCCCACGATCGTCAGCGCCACTTCCACGTGCGCCACGTCTCCGGCGACCGACACCGCGCGAATCATGTCGAGCTGGCCGAGCGGGCGGCGCAGCTCCGGGTCGCTCACAGCGGAGACCGCTGCGCGCACCGCGTCTGTGCGCGCGGTATCCGTCAGTGCGGCATCGCTCACTGCGCGCGCGTCTCGCGCCCCGGCGCGTCGAGCTCCTTGAGGAGAGCCTTGAGCTCGGAGCGCAGCGCGTCCTTCGTCAGCACGCCGTCGGTCATGTCACGCACCGCCATCCGCAGCGCCACGATCTCGCGCGCGAGGTATTCGGTGTCGGCGAGATTGCGTTCGGCGCGCTGCCGGTCCTGCTCGATCTGCACCCGGTCGCGGTCATCCTGCCGGTTCTGCGCGAGCAGGATCAGCGGGGCCGCGTAGGAGGCCTGGAGGGAGAGGATGAGCGTCAGCAGCGTGAAGTTCATCGACGACGGGTCGAACTGGTACTCCCGCGGGGCGGTGCTGTTCCACACCAGCCACACCACCACGAACGCGGTCATGCCGAGGAGGAAGGCGGAAGTGCCCATCGCCCGGGCGAACGCCTCGGAGAAGCGCCCGAAGCGATCCCGCGACGGGCGCGGGGGGCGGGGAGGCAGGACGCCGCCCCGGCCGAGGGGCGCATCCAGCGAGACGGACTGCCGGTTCGCACGGGCCATCAGCGCCTCCTCGGATTCGTGGTCGGAACGCTCGCCGTGGCGGGCTGGGGCCGGGTCGTGGTCCGCGGTCTCGGATCATCCCCGTTGTGCGACCGCCAATCCTCCGGCAGCAGATAGTCGAGCATGTCGTCCACGCTCACCGCGCCCACGAGCCGATGGGCGGAGTCGACCACCGGCAGGGAGACGAGGTCGTAACTGGCCAGCAGCCGGGCGACTTCGGCGGCCGAGGCGGTCGCCGGCACGGGCTCGAGCGTGTCGTCGATGATCGCGCCCAGCCGTTCGTGCGGCGGGTAGCGCAGCATCCGCTGGAAATGCACCGTCCCGAGCAGCCGCCCGGTGGGCGTCTCGTACGGGGGAAGGGTGACGAAGACGGATGCGGCGAGGGCGGGGTGGAGCTCGTGCCGGCGGATGAGGGCCAAGGCCTCCGCCACCGTGGCGTCGGCGGAGAGCACGATCGGCTCGGGGGTCATCAGGCCGCCGGCGGTGTCGGGGCCGTACTTCAGCAGCGCGCGGACGTCGTCGGCCTCTTCCGGTTCCATGAGCTCGAGAAGCTGCTCGAGTCGGCCCTCGGGGAGCTGACCGAGCAGATCGGCGGCGTCGTCGGGTTCCATGGCATCGAGGATGTCGGCGGCACGCTCGTCGCCCAGCCGCTCGAGGATGTGCACCTGCTCGTCTTCGGGCATCTCCTCGAGGGCGTCGGCGAGGCGCTCGTCGGAGAGCTCCTCGGCGACTTCCAGCAGCCGGTCCTCCGGGAGGTCGAGCAGCGTGTTGGCGAGGTCGGCCGCCTTGAGGTCGGCATAGGTGGCCACCAGCTGCTCGGCGGACTGTGCTTCACCGGCGGTCTGCTGCTCGCGCACCTCTCCCCAGGTCGCGAAGGTGGTCGGCCCCTTGGCGAAGGGCGACGCGCTGGTCTTGGGGCGCCGCAGGAACAACTGCCCGATGTCCCATTCACCGAGCCGGCTGCGCTCGATGGCGACGTCTTCGATGACGGCGTCGCCGGAGCCGTCATTCAAGTACACGCGGCGGCCGACGAGCTCGGCGAGCACGCGAACTTCGCCTCCGCGCTGCTGGAAGCGGCGCACGTTGATGAGGCCGGTCGTGATGACCTGGCCGCCCGCGATCGAGGTCACCCGTCCGATGGAGAGGAACACGTGTCGGCGGCCCGGGATCTCCACGACGAGACCGACCACGCGCGGCGGGTCGGCGGAGCGGTAGATGACGACGACGTCCCGCACCTTGCCCAAGCGGTCGCCGGCAGGGTCGAAGACCGCGCAGCCGGCCAGACGCGCGACGAAAACCCTCTGCGTGCTCACGCTTCCAGCGTAGTCCGCGCCCCCCGTGGCCAGGGGCCGCAGCGGGAGCGCGTGCCAAGATGGACAGATGAGCATGCTCGGTGGGCGCGTCCCTCCCGGCCGCGAGGCGGTCGGCGAGACAGTGGCGTCCTTTCCCACGTACGAGGCAGCCCAGAAGGCGGTGTCGACCCTCATCTCTGCCGAGATCCCCGCGCGGGACATCGCCATCGTGGGCCAGGGTCTGCGGTCGATCGAGCGCGTCACCGGGCGACTGGGGTATGCCACCGCCGCCCGCTCGGGCGCGATCAACGGTCTGCTGCTCGGTCTGCTGTTCTCCTTCATCTTCGTCCTCGGCATGCCGACGGTGCAGATCTCGGTATTCCTCGGCGTGCTCCTGGTGGGGGTGGCCATCGGGATGCTCATGAGCCTCATCACCTACTCGATCGTGCGACGTCGTCGCGACTTCGCGTCGGTCATGCAGGTGACCGCCGATCGGTACGAGGTGTGCGTCGTGCCGACCAGCCTGCCGAAGGCTCGTCAGACGCTCGGCCCCGTCTCCACCGTGGCGGCGCCTCCGCCCGTTGCTCCTTCCATCGAGCTTGCGCCGCCGCAGTACGGCGAGCGTCTGCCCGACCCCGGTTCCGAGGCGCCCGTCCCGGGACCGGCCGCACCGGACGCGGGCGGGAACGACCCACAGCCGGATGGGGCCGCGCCCGAGCACCCCGAGCCGCCGCGCTACGGGGAGCGCACCGAAGGGTGACCGCCGAGCCCGAGCGGATCGCCGTCGAGCTGCCGTCAGGGCGGGTCGATGTGTCGGCCGACTACGCGGAGCCCGCCGGCGCGTCGGCCACGATAGCCATCGCGCACGGAGCCGGCGCCGGGCGCGAACACCCCTTCCTCACGGGCTTCGCGCGCGGCATGCGCGTCCTCGGGATCGCAACCGTCCTGTTCGACTTCCCCTACCGTGAAGCCGGGCGGCGGATGCCCGGGCCCGCCTCGCACGCGGTCGCCACGTGGAGCGGCGTGATGTGGTGGCTCGAGCAGCGCGAGGCGCCCGGGGTGCTCTGGGCGGCGGGGAAGAGCTACGGCGGCCGCATGGCCTCGATGGCCGCCGCCGAGCGGGCGATCGACCCGGCCGGGCTGGTCTACCTGGGGTATCCGCTGCATCCGCCCGGTCACCCCGAAAAGGCGCGCGTCGCGCATCTCCCGGCCATCACCCAGCCGCAGCTGTTCGTGTCGGGGACCCGCGACCCGTTCGTCGACCCGAACGCGCAGCTCGAGGACGCCGTCGCCGGCTGCCTGGACGCACGGCTGGAATGGATCGACGGCGCCGCGCACTCGTTCGAGGGAAAAGGAGGCCCGCGGGATCCGGACGCGCTCGGAGAAGGTCTCGCGCCGCTGGTCGCGGCCTTCCTCGCCAAGCGTTCCTGAGCCGGCGGAGTCGCTGCTCGTCCCATCAGCTCCGGCGCATCACTGGCGTGGAGGAGGCGGTGCGCTCGAGGATCGGACGATGAGATGCACTGGCAGCAGCACCTGCCGGGCGATGCGGGGTCCGACGAATTCGTCGAGCAGCAGTTTCGTGGACTCGGTGCCGAGTTCGGTCAGCGGCAGGCGCACGGTGGTCAGCGGTGGCCCGAGATCGGATGAGAGCGGCGTGTCGTTGAAGCCGACCAGGGAGACGTCTGCCGGGCAGCGCAACCCGAGGCTCCGCATGGCGCGCATCGTTCCCACGGCTACGAGGTCGTTACAAGCGAAGATGGCGGTCACCGAAGGACACTTGGCGAACAGCTTCTGGGCCGCCTCCTTTCCTCCGTCGATCGTCAGGTCCGCGCTGTGGACGACGGGGGTTTCGTGGGTGTCTAGCCCGGCATGGGCGACGGCCTCCCGAAAGGCGGCGACACGTTCGTAGCCGATCGAGGTGCTTAACGGCGCGGCGATGTGAGCGATCTGCCGATGGCCGAGAGCCACCAGATGCTCAACGATCTGCCGGACGCCATCACGGTCATCGCCGGCCACCGACGAGAAGGTTCGATCATCTCGGAGCCGCTGCGTCAGCACTGTGGGGATGTTCAAGTCGCGGGCGCGATCGATGATCGGATACGACCGCAGAGCGGTGCCGACGATGAGACCATCCACACGGCGGGAAAGCAGGGCGTGGAAGCCCCGTCGCTCGCGCTCCACAGCAGAATCGGTGCTCGCGACCAGCGCCGCGTACCCCTCCGCCTCCAGCGCATTCTGGATGCCACGCAGAATGGGTGGCCAAAAAGGGTTAGTGAGGTCGGGGATCAGCACGCCCACCGTGTTGGTCCGCTGTCGGCGGAGCTCTCGTGCGGCCACGTTGGGGGAGTAACCCAGCTGGGTCGCCGCGGCTTCGATTTTCCTCACCGTGTCCGGGCTGACTCGTGCGCGTGTGGAGTCGTTTAGCGCGCGCGACGCGGTGCCTTTGTGTACGCCGGCCAATCGGGCGACGTCCTCCAGCAGCGGTCGCTTTGCCATGCCTTGATCGTAATAGCCTGCTCCGTGGCAATCGGTTGCATGCTATCCGGCTTGAGCGGGCGACCTGACAGAGCGACCGATGAGCAAATTGCTTCTTGGCACCCGGCCCACGGCGAGGCGGGTGTGCATGTGTGGGTTGGACCCGGTATTGTGCGCAGCGACCGGATGTGATGCAATCGGTTGCCACTCCTTATGGGATCACCAGCAGAAAGGCCTGCTCCGACGATGCTGTCTGCAACCTCCGACGAACGAATCCTCATTCAAGGCGGAACCGTCCTTTCGATGGACCCCGGCGTGGGCGACTTCGCAGTCGGTGATGTGCTCATCGAAGGCACGACGATCGTGCGAATCGGTACCGACCTCGAAGCTGACGGCGCCCGCATCATCGACGCAAGGGGCCATTTCGTTCTTCCCGGCTTCATTGATACGCATCGGCATACCTGGCAGTCGCCCGTCCGCCACATCGGCTCGGACTGGACGCTGGGGCAGTACTTCACGGGCATCCATTTCGGGCTCAGCCAGCTCTATCGTCCGCAGGATACGTACATCGGCAACCTGTTGGGGGCCGCCGAAGCGCTCGACGCAGGCATCACGACGCTGCTGGACTGGTCGCACAATCTCGAGACGCCGGCGCATGCCGATGCTGCTCTGCAGGGCCTGCGCGATTCTGGTCTGCGGGCGATCTTCGCCCACGGCGGCGGCGCGACGATGTGGGCGGTGCCGAGCCAAGTGCCGCACACGCGCGATGTGCTGCGTATTCAGCGGGAGCAGTTCGCCGATTCCCGCCCCGAAGACCTCGTCACGCTCGGGTTCGCGGCGCGAGGCCCCCAGTACGCACCGGCTGAGACCAGCCTCGAAGACTGGGCTCTCGCCCGCGAGCTCGGCGTGCGCATCACCGTGCACGTCGGGGACGGCGAGTGGGGCAAGTCCGGCCCCGTGCGATGGATGCACGAGCACGGTCTCACCGGTCCCGACGTCACATATGTGCACTGCAACACGATCGACGACGAAGAGATGGCGATCATCGCGGCCACGGGCGGCACAGCGTCGGTCTCTGCGGACATCGAGACGCAGATGGGCCACGGCTGGCCGGCCACCGGTCGCCTTCTGGATGCCGGAGTGCGGCCAAGTCTGTCGATCGACACGTGCTCGTCGAACGGCGGCAACATGTTCAACGCCATGAAGACAACGATCAGCACCCAGCGCGCCCTGGACAACGCGGCCGTCGAGAACGCGGACGCGCAAGTCGGGCTGCGGCTCAGCTGCAAGGACGTAGTGGAGTTCGCGACGGTCCAGGGAGCTCGCGCGGTCGGATTGGACGACGTGGTGGGCTCTCTCACGCCCGGCAAGCAGGCCGACATCATCCTGGTGAAGGCAGACGACCTGTCGATGACGCCGATGAACAACCCGTATGGCGCGCTCGTGTATTCGGGCCACCCCGGCCTGGTAGACACCGTGATGGTCGCCGGCCGTCTGGTCAAGTACGACGGGGATCTCGTCGATCTCGACCTGCAGCGTATCCGCGCCCTCGCAGTCGAGACGCGTGACTATCTGTTCGCGCAGGCGTCGACCAATCCGCTCATTCAGGATGCTCACATCGGTGGCGAGTGGATGCCCGGAGCAGTCGCCGCGAGCTGAAGCCTCGACGTCGACGCCACGAGCGAGAGGCGTCGGGAGCGCCGCATCATCCCCGTTCACTGCCACCCGAATTGCGCAGCGCGAACACCATCGCAGTGCCCGATCAATGGAGACGAAAGACAATGATGACTCGTACCCCTGCCCCCCGGCCGCGTGCCCGGCTCCGATCCCTCGCCGCGGTGTCGCTTTCCGTCTCGGCGCTGTTCCTTCTCGCCGCGTGCGCGCCGTCAGCCGCCCAGGAAGACGGCGCCACCCAGTCGGAGAACGACTACACCGGCGCCGACGCCACCCAGGAACAGACCGAGGCGCTCGTGAAGTCGGCCGGTATCGTCGATGACACCTCGTGGTGCGGCGAGGATCCCATCACGGTGGGTGTCGCCGACGCGTTCGGCGTTAACGGATGGTCGCAGTCGTCCTATGCCGCGGTGCGATCGGAACTCGCCAAGTGCGACAACGTGACACAGCTTGTGACCGTCGGGCAGGGCGACCTGAGCAAAGCAATCAGCGACGTCAACGGACTGGTCTCGCAGGGCGTCGATGCGATCGTCAGCATTCCGAGTCTGGGTCAGGGCCAACTGCCCTCGTTGCAGGCCGCGACCTCGGCGGGCGTCGACGTGGTGGTGTGGGGTGCCGACCCGGGCGGAGAGCCCGGAACAGACTACCTGGCTCTTGTCGACTGGGATCCCGAAAAGGCCGGCGAGAGGTGGGCCACGTGGGTTGCGGAGAAGCTCGACGGCACCGGCAAGGTCGTCTACCTGGGCGGGCCGGCCGGCAACCCGGTCTCCGTGGGGACCCTGAAGGGGATCGGCGCGGTCTTCGCTGATTACCCTGACATCGAACTTCTCACCGGCAGCGACACGTTCCCCGCTACCAACTGGGACCCGGCGCAGGCGCAGAACATCATGGCCTCGCTCATCGCGAAGAACCCGCAGATCGACGCTGTCATCACCGACGACGGCAGCTCCGGGCAGGGCGCACTGCGCGCCTTCGCCAGCTCCGGTCGTGCACTGCCCGTCATGGCGACCCTAGAGTCGAACGCACTCGGTTGCGCCTACGCCGAGGCCACCGCCAGTAACCCGAGCTTGGAGGTCGCGACAATCTCCGCGCGTAACTGGCTAGGCCGCATCGCCGCCCGTAAGGCAGTGGCCGCCGCGTCGGGCCTCCCGCAGGACGACCCCACCCAGTTCGACCTGCCCTTGTTCGAGGACTCTTCGGCTGGCAACCCCCCGAAGTGCGATCCGTCGGTCTCGCCGGAAACGTTCTTCTCAAACGAGCTCTCGCCGGACGACATCGCCACCTACGGCAAGGCCAGCTGAGGCACGGCGCACCGCGCCTCGATCGTCCCAAACGAAGGAGATTGCATGCCCGGCGTGGCTGCGGAGACCCGCACAGACGTCCTGCTGCGCTTCACGGGCGTCAGCAAGTCCTATCCAGGAGTCCGCGCACTGGATGGGGTGTCGCTCGAGGTCCGAGCGGGCGAAGTGCACGCGCTGGTGGGCGAGAACGGCGCCGGTAAGAGCACCCTGATCGGGGTCGCGGCCGGCGTCGTCGTCGCCGAAGAGGGAACGGTCGAGATCGGTGGCACGCGCCTGACGGAGCCGTCGCCGTCCCAGGCGGCGGCCCTCGGGCTCGCCGTCGTCTACCAGCACTCCTCCACGCTGCAGGACCTCACCGTCTTCGAGAACCTAGTGCTCTCCGTTCCTCCGGGCATGGGGGGATCCGAGCGCAGCGGGCAGAAACTGGGATCGCGTGCGTGGGTCGAAACGAGCCTCCACCGCGCCGGCCTCGGTGTGCACCCGCAAACCCGAGTGTCCGACCTGTCGACCGCGCAGCGTCAGATGCTCGAGATTGCTAAAGCGCTCGCGTTTGATTGTTCTGTACTGCTGCTGGACGAACCGACGGAGTCGTTGACGCAGGCCGAGTCGGAGGTGCTGTTCGAGCGCATCGCGCAAGTTAAGGCCAGTGGCGCGGCCGTCGTCTACATCTCGCATCGACTGGCAGACGTGCGGCGGATATCGGATCGATTCACGATTCTGCGCGACGGTCGTACCCGTGGAACCTTCGACACGGGGGAGATCAGTGAGCACGACATCGTCGAGCTCATGATCGGTCGTGAGGCGGGGAGCACCTTCCCGCCTAAGGCAACCGATGACGCGGCAGCACCGGTGGTCATGACCGTCGAGGGGCTGACTGGCACCGGATTCGCCGACGTAGACCTCGAGGTCCGCCGCGGCGAGATCCTCGGATTCGCCGGTGTCGAAGGCAACGGTCAGCGCGAGGCCCTGCGAGGCATGGCCGGGCTCGGACACGCGGCGGGTCGAGTCGTCCTGGCAGGGGCGCCGGTGTCGGTGAGGTCAGTGTCGGCGGCCCAGAAAAACGGAATCTACTACCTGCCGGGAGACCGGCACGCGGAGGGGGTATTCCTGCCCCTGAGCGTGGCTGAGAACGTGTCGCTGCTGCAGCTTCCCCAGCTCTCCCGCGCCGGCATCGTGAGCAACGCGGCGGAGCGCTCATTGGCCGCCTCTGTCATCGAGCGCTTCAACGTGAAGACCCCGGGCAGCGCCTCGCTGGTCGGAACGCTGTCCGGCGGCAACCAGCAGAAGGTGCTGCTCGGCCGCACACTTGCGCCGTCTCCCGCGGTGGTTCTTGCAGAGGAGCCGACGCGCGGTGTCGATGTGGGCGCACGCGCCGAGATCTATCGGCAGCTGCGAGGTTACTCGGACTCCGGCTCGGGGGTGGTCATCCTGTCGTCCGACGCCGCGGAGCTGGCCGGACTGTGCGACCGCGTCATCGTCTTCTCAAGAGGCCGCGTCGTCGAGGTTCTCGAAGGCGAACGGGTCTCCGAACGCGTCATTACAGGCACGGCCGTCACCGCGGTGACCGAGAAGATCACCACGCGCGAGTCGTCAGGCTCGCGCGGTGGTGCGGGCCGCTTTCTCGGCGGAGATTTCTTGCCGGCATCGATCCTGGCTGTGCTGATCGTGGCGCTCAGCCTCGGCACGCAGGCCATCAACGGGTTCTTCCTGTCGCCCCGGAGTTTGTTCGACCTGTTCATCGCCGCGAGCGTCCTGCTCCTGGTGAGTGTGGGACAGGCAGCGGTATTCATGACCCGGGGGATCGATCTGTCGGTCGGACCCACGATGAGCGTCACCGTCGTCACGCTGTCGCTGTTCGCGGGCGCGGACCAAGCTCCCGGTAGCGCGCTTGTCGGCATCGTGCTGGTTTTGGCGGTCGGAGTCGCCATCGGCTTCATCAATGCGGTGCTGATCAGGCGTACGAAGCTATCCCCGGTCTTGGCGACTCTTATCACCTCGATAGTTCTGCAGGGGATCGCGCTGTTGATTCGCCCGGAACCCGGTGGCCCGATCGGATCCTCCATCACGGACCTGTCCAAACTCGGCTCCGGGCCGATACCCTACGTTTTTCTTGTCGCCGTCGCGCTCGCTGTTCTGCTGGAGGTCGCGCTCCGCCGGACGCGGTGGGGGAGAGAGCTGCGCGCCGTCGGCTCCAACGAGAACAGCGCCCGACAGCTCGGTGCGCGGGTGGAGCGAAGCTACTACTCCGCGTACGTCCTCGCGGGGCTCACCGCCGCGCTGGCGGGAGTCGTGCTCTCCAGCGTGGTCGGCATCGGCGATGCCAATGTGGGGCAGGCCTTCACCCTCACGTCGGTCACCGTCGTCGTTCTCGGTGGTGTGAGCGTGCTCGGGGGCCGCGGGTCTTTCATCGGCGTACTGCTCGCGGCCGTGCTCATCCAGATCCTCTCAAAGGCCACGACCTTCCTCCACCTCGGGGCCGAGTGGCAGTACTGGGTGCCGGGCGCCTTGATCCTCGTCGCGGCGGTCGTGTTCACTACCATCCGACTCGGCCAGGGGGCCCGCCGATGAACGGTATCCGGCGTACTATCGATTCGCCATACAGCTCCGCGGGTATCGCCCTCGTCTTCCTCCTCGTCCTCAGCGTCGCTTTGGCCCCGGGAAGCCTCTCGGGTTCGGCCCTCCTGTCGATGTTGCCCTTCGCGGCGATCCTCGCCGTCGCTGCCGTGGGGCAGACCCTGGTGATCCAGCAAGGGGGGATCGACCTGTCGGTCCCGGGGGCGATTTCGCTGGGCGCCGTCGTGGTGACCTACGTCGCCAACGGTGACGACGACCGGATGCTGCTGGGTCTGCTCCTGGCTGTGGCATCGCTCGCCGCAGCCGGCGTCATCACCGGCCTCGTCGTCGCGTGGTTGCGGGTATCTGCGCTCGTTGTCACCCTCGCGATGAACGCCCTACTGTTGGGTGCTGTCCTGGCGCTCACCGGAGGCAGTTCGACGGTCGCGGCGCCGACATCCCTCTCATCGCTGACGCTGGGACGAACGGTCGGCGTACCGAACACCGTCCTCATCGCTGTGGCGGTGGTGGCTGTGGCGGCAGTGGTGACGACGAGGACACCCTTCGGCAGGCGTTTCATCGCCAACGGCGTGAACTCCCGCGCGGCACACACCGCCGGCATCCCGACCAAACGGTACGCCGTCCTGACATACGTCTCGGCGAACGTGTCATACGCCATCGCTGGGGTGATGCTAGCGGGCTTCCTCGGGACCCCGAGCCTCTTCTCCGGCAACACCTACCTCCTACCGACCATCGCCGCGGTGGTGGTGGGAGGGACCTCCCTGTCGGGTGGTCGAGGCAGCGTCGTCGCGAGCGCCTTCGGAGCGCTGTTCTTAATCCAGCTGCAGCAGGTGATCTCCGCGCTCGGCGCACCGACCTCGGTGCAGTTCATCGTCCAAGGTGGCGTGATCGGCCTCGCCATCGCCTTGCGATACGCCCTGAAGATCCGCCGCCGGGCGGTCGCGGTCGGCTGACCGGGCTACGCGCGTCGCGCAATCCAGGCCTCGACCTCGTCGGCCGTGCGCGGGATCGCCGCGGAGAGGTTCACCGGTCCGTCGGCGGTCATGAGAATGTCATCCTCGATGCGCACGCCGATGCCCCGGTATTCCTCAGGCACGGTGAGGTCGTCCACTTGGAAGTACAGGCCCGGCTCGATCGTGAACACCATGCCAGGCTCCAGGGGGCCGTCGTAGTACATGTCGCGGCGCGCCTGCGCGCAGTCGTGCACGTCGAGGCCGAGGTGGTGGCTCGTCCCGTGCACCATGTAGCGGCGGTGCTGACCGCCGAGGTCAGCATCCAAGGCCTCCTCGGCGGAGACGGGCAGGAGACCCCATTCGGCGACGCGTTCGGCGATCACCGTCATCGCCGCCTCGTGCACGCTGCGGAACTTGACCCCCGGACGCGCGGCGCGGAACGCGGCGTCCGCGGCCTCGCGCACGGTCTCGTAGATCGTCCGCTGGATGGGAGTGAACCGGCCGCTCACCGGGAGCGTGCGCGTGATGTCGGCCGTGTACAGGCTGTCGACCTCGACACCGGCGTCGACGAGCATGAGGTCGCCCGCCACCACCGGCCCGTCGTTGCGGGTCCAATGCAGGTAGCACGCGTGGGGGCCGGATGCGGCGATCGTGTCGTAGCCCTCGGTATTGCCGTCGGTGCGCGCGCGGGTGTGGAAGACGCCCTCGACCACGCGCTCGCCGCGTGGGTGGTCGAGGATGCGGGGCAGGTCGCCGACGATGTCGTCGAAGCCGCGGGCCGTGGCCTCCACCGCCGCGCGGAGCTGCTCGATCTCGAACTCGTCTTTGACCAGGCGGAGCTCCGAGACGAAGCGGGTGAGTTCGGGGTCTTCGTCGACGACCAGGTCACCGTCGCGGGACTCGAACGTGTCGATGTGCTCGGTGGGCAGGTCGAGGTCGGCGGCGACGCCGGCAAGGGCTGGGCGCGGTCCGATCCAGAACTCGCCGATCGCGGCGTTTCCGTAGAACTCCGGCGTCGAGCGGTCGGCGCGTTCGCGGAAGTAGAGCGTGACCTCGTGCCCGGTGCGTCCGGTGGGCTCGAACACCAGGACCGAGTCGGGCTCGGCGTCGGAACCCCAACCCGTCAGGTGCGCGAAAGCGGAGTGAGCGCGGAACGGATAGTCGGTGTCGTTGCTGCGCTGCTGCAGCGTTCCGGCGGGGATGACGAGGCGCCGACCGGGGAACGCGCGGGAGACCGCATCGCGTCGGGCACCCGCCCAGGCGGCCGCCTCCCGGCGCACGGGGAGCGTCTCGGGGCGCTCGGCCCATCCGGCCGAGATCGTCTCGAGGAAGCCGCGGGGGAAGGGCTGACGACGATTGGTGTTCGACGACTCCGACTCATCGGCCGGGGTGATCGTGTCGCTCTCGCCGGTGGCGGCGGGGCCTGTGTTCTCCATGGCCCCAGTCTCTCATCGGGGCGCATGCGCGTCACCCGCCGGCCGGCTCCAGCTGCACGACCAGCGGCCGGTGGTCGCTGCCCGAGCCGTCGAGGGATTTCAGCACGGCCGACCCCGTTGCCGTCCACTCCGGCGAGGCGAGCACGTGATCGATCGGGGTGCCCAGAAGTGCCGGGAAAGCGGTTGACCAGGTGCCGACGGCACCGTTGCCCGTTTCCGCGGCCGCATCATGGCAGCGCCCCAGGGTGCCCCCATCCACTCCCATTCCCCACATGTGGTCGAGGGTGGCGTTGAAGTCGCCGGCGAGGATCACGTTCGCGCTCGCGCACTGGTCGGCCAGCCACTGAAGGTCGTCGCGCCAGGCTTGCATGTAGCTCTCACGCGGCGCGACGGCGTGGGCGGCGACGACGGTGGGTCCGTCGCCATCGACGGGCATCGCGACGGCGCTGGGCACCGTGGAGGTGTTGCTGGAGCCGTTCTGCGACGACTCGATCACGGCATAGTCGCCGAGCGCGGGAGAGATGAGAAGGGTCGTGGACGTGGCATCCCACCCGTCCACGCCGTACTCCCCGTACGCGGCGTGATGCGCCCACATCGGAGCGCCCAGGTCGCGCATGGCCACGGCGACCTGCTCGCCGGTCTGGATCGTCGTCTCCGGCAGGGTGACGATGTCGGCGCTCATGGCGACGGCGATCTGGGCGATCGTGTCGGCGGTGGTGGCCGAGCCCGCCGTGTTCCAGGTGAGCACGCGGATACTTCCGGCGGTCTTTTCCGGCAGGGTGTCGCTTCCCAATCCGCGGCTGAAGAGCACGGCCCCGTTGACTCCGGCAGCGAGCACGGAGATGACCGCCAGTGACAGGGCGAGCGCGCGAAGGGGGCGAGCGATCGCGAGCAGAAGCGACACGATGCCGAGGACCGCGAACGCCACGGCGATCGGCCCCCGGAAGGCGATCATCTGAGCGATCGGAAAGACCCGCTCCACGTGGAGCAGTGGGGGCCAGGTGAGCACCGCCGCAGCGAGGAGGAAGAGCCCCGCCACGAGGAGTCCGAGGAGGCGACGCACGTCGGGAACTCTAGAACAGCATGCTGGGAGATGCGCGCGTGCGACACTCCCGAGCGCCAGGTTCGCGGCATCGGGGGCGTCTCGGGGCCGCGATACGCTCGGAGGGTGCAGACGCCCCGGTTCAGTGGTCCCAGCGACCTCCACCTGCACTCGACGCACTCCGACGGCACGGAGGCCCCCGCGCTGGTGATGGCCGCGGCGCACCGGCACGGCCTGCGCACGGCCGCGCTGACCGACCACGACACGACGTCCGGGTGGGCAGAGGCCGCCGATGCGGCGACCTCGCTCGGTATGACGTTCATCCCGGGGATGGAACTGTCCGCGCGCCATCAGTGGCGCAGCGTCCATCTGCTCGCTTACCTGGTGGATCCCGATGAGGCGGCGTTGCGTGCCATGACAGACCGCATCCGCTCGTCGCGTCTCGACCGCGCGCGGGTCATGGCCGACCGCATCTCCCGCGATTACGACCTGGGGTGGGATGACATCGTCGCGCAGACCATCGACGGAGCCACCGTGGGGCGGCCGCACATTGCGGACGCGCTCGTCGCGCGAGGGGTCGTGCGTGACCGCGCGGAGGCGTTCGACGGCATCCTGAGCCCGGGCGGCGACTACTACGTGGCGCTGTACGCGCCAGATCCGGTGACCGCCGTGCAGCTCATCGTCGGAGCCGGAGGCGTGCCGATCATCGCCCACCCCGCTGGCCGCGCGGGGCTGCTGCCCATGCCGCTGCTGTCGGAGATGCTTGCTGCCGGGCTCGCCGGGTTCGAGATCGGCCATCGGGAGAATCTGGAGTCGGGGAGGCGGACGCTGCGCCGCATCGCTGCCGAGCGTGACCTCATCCTCACCGGCTCCAGCGACTATCACGGGCTCGGCAAACCCAACGTGCCGGGCGAGAACACGACATCCGACGACATGGTGGCCCGCATCCTGGCTGCCGGCTCCGGCACCGCGCCCGTCTTCCCTTAGCGGCGCGACGCCCCGGCGGCGCCGGGCTGTGGCGTGGCAACCCTGTTGCCGAGACTCTCCGCTGGGCCGATGGGGAGGAGATGTGCGTTGGGGAGGGCGTTTCGGGCGGATGCGTCCTCCCGAGTGCGCATCTCCTCCCCAAGTGCGCGTGCGAGCGGCGGGTGAGGCCGGCCTGGCGGCGGGGGAGGAGACGTTCCGCGGGCGTGTGGGGAGGAGATGTGCGTTGGGGAGGGGCGATTAGGGCGGATGCGTCCTCCCGAATGCGCATCCCCTCCCCAAGTGCGCGTGCGGCGGTGGGTGTTACGGGCTTGGCGGCGCGGGGGAGACGTTCCGCGGGCGTGTCGGGAGGGGATGTGCGTTGGGGAGGGGCGATTGGGGGGATGCGTCCTCCCGAGTGCGCATCTCCTCCCGAGGCGCACGTGCGACGGCGGGTGATACCGGCCTGGCGGCGGAGGAGGAGACGTTCCGCGGGCGTGTGGGGAGGAGATGTGCGTTGGGGAGGGGCGATGGGGCGGATGCGTCCTCCCGAGTGCGCATCTCCTCCCGAACGGCACGCGGCACGGACGCCGCACCGGAACGGTGGAGCGCCAGGCGGCCGAGCGGCGAGCGTCAGGGCGGCCGAGCGGCAAGCGTCAGGCGGCCGAGCGGCGAGCGTCAGGCGGCCCGAGCGGCGAGCGTCAGGCGGCCTGAGCGGCGAGCATCAGGCCGCGGGAGCGGCGCCGTCGGCGCGTGAGCCGCCCCGGCGACGGCGACGCCGGCGCGGCGCCGAGTTGCCGTCGTGGTGTTCCGTGCCGCCGCCGTCGTGGGTGCCTGCGCCCTGCGGCGCACGCTCGCCCGACTCCGCGGAAGCGCCCTCTTCGCCGGTGCGCCGCCGACGACGCCGGCGCGTGGCATCCGCGGACTCGTCAGCGGCAGGCTTGTCGGCCGGCTTCTTCTCGACGCTGGCCCTGGGGGCGGTGACGAGCCGTCCCTTGGTACCGGTCGGGATCCCCAGATCGGAGTACAGGTGGGGGCTCGAGGAATAGGTCTCGACGGGGTCCGGCTGACCGAACTCGAGCGCACGGTTGATCAGCGCCCATTTGTGCAGGTCATCCCAGTCGACGAAGGTCACGGCGATGCCGGTCTTGCCGGCGCGGCCGGTACGGCCGACGCGGTGCAGGTACGCCTTCTCGTCGTCCGGGATCGTGTGATTGATGACATGGGTGACGTCGTCGACGTCGATGCCGCGCGCGGCGACGTCGGTCGCGATCAGGACGTCGCGCTTGCCGGCCTTGAACGACGCCATCGAGCGCTCGCGCGCCTCCTGGCTCATGTCGCCGTGGACGGCGGCGGCGTTGAACCCGCGGTCGCCGAGCTCGTCGACGAGCTTCTGGGCGGCGCGCTTGGTCCGCGTGAAGATGACCGTCTTGCCACGACCCTCGGCCTGCAGGATGCGGGCGATGACCTCTTCCTTGTCCAGCGAGTGCGCGCGGTAGACCAGGTGCTCGATGTTCGCCTGCGTGAGGCCCTCATCCGGGTCGGTCGCCCGGATGTGGATCGGGTTCGACATGAACCGGCGCGCCAGGGTGACGATGAGGCCCGGCATGGTCGCCGAGAACAGCTGCGTGTGCCGGACGGCGGGAAGCTTCGTGAAGATCTTCTCGATGTCGGGGAGGAATCCGAGGTCGAGCATCTTGTCGGCCTCGTCCAGCACGACCTCGGTCGCGTTCGAGAGGTCGAGCAGACGCTGGTTGGCCAGGTCGATGAGGCGGCCGGGGGTGCCGACCACGATCTGCGCGCCGGCCTTCAGCTGCTCGATCTGACCCTCGTAGGCCTTGCCGCCGTAAATCGCCACGACGCTGGTCGAGCGGTTCTTGGTCAGCATGTCGATGTCTTCGTACACCTGCACGGCGAGTTCGCGCGTGGGGACGACGATGAGCGCCTTCACCCCGTGCTCGGGGTTGAGGCCCAGACGCTGGACGACGGGGATGCCGAAACCGAACGTCTTGCCGGTACCGGTCTTGGCCTGGCCGATGATGTCTTGGCCGGGGAGGCCGAGCGGGATGGTCTGCTCCTGGATGGGGAAGGCATCCACGATGCCCTTCGACGCGAGAGCGTCGACAATGTCCTGGTCCACGCCGAGCTCGGCGAAGGTCGTCACGATGAATGCCTGTCCGGCGGGGGAGACCCGCCTTGGTGTCGAAGGTCCACGCCCTCTTCAGCCACAGGCGCGGGGCCCCGATCCGATGTCGGGGCCCTTCCAGGATACCGGTCCCGCGCCCATCCCCCGCTCGCGCCTAGGCTGTACCCCGTGTTCGAGTGGTTCCGTCGCCGCGCCAGGCCCGAGGGGCGCGCCCTCACGCTGCGCTCGCGCGGGGATGCGGGAGACGCCACGCGGGTGGATTTCGAAGAGCTCGCACCGGACGTCGATACCTACCTGGGTCAGGCGGCCTACCTCCAGCTGGGGTTCTTCGAGACCCTGAGCGAATTGATCGCCTCCACCCCGGAACTCGCGCAGAAAGAGTCGCTGTCGCGTGCCGCCGGTGCGGCGCTGCGCAAGCACGAGGAGCTCGTCGCGCTCATCCGCGACCGCGGCGACGACCCCACCGCCCTGATGCTCCCCTTCCGAGAGCAGCTCGACGCCTTCCGGAGGGCGACGCACGGCGTGCGCCCGCAGGAGACGATGCTGTCGGTGCACATCACCGCCGGCATGCTGGATGACTTCTACCTGGCCCTGTCGGCGAGCTACGGCGACACCGGGCGACGAGTTGCGCGCATCCTGCAGGCCGATGACGACCGCCACGCGATCGTCGAGATCACGGTGGAGACGATCGCCAGCGACCCGGAGTGGGGCTCGCTGCTCGCCCTCTGGGGCCGGCGGCTCGTCGGCGACACGCTGCTCGTGGCTCGCGCCGCCCTGCGCACCCGGACGCTCGACGAAGCCGATCAAGCCCGCGTGGAGCCGGTGTTCACCGCTCTCATGGGCGGCCACGCCCGGCGCATGGACGCGATGGGTCTCGCCGCCTGAGAAACCCGCACATCGGTGCACCAGGTGATCCGCTCCGCCCGCAAGCAGGCGCCCGCCGCGGCTCGCGCGGCAGGCGCGCGCCCTTCCCGGGTCAGCTCGCGCGGCAGGCGCCCTCCGCGGGTCAGCGCGCGCTCAGCCGTTCCCGCGCGGCGGCATCCGCGCGGGAGCGTGACGCACTCAGCCAGGCGATCACCGGGATCGTGACGACGGCGGGAAGCACGATCGCGGAGAGCCAGAGCAGCGGGTTGTCCACGCCGAGGCCCGCCCAGGTCAAGGCGGTCCAGGAGACCGCCCCGACGGCCGCCCCGAGGAGGGGGGCGAGCCCTGCTCCCCGGGTGTTGCGCTGCGGCAGCCCGAAGTGGACGGCGACGCCGATCACGGCCCCGATCAGGATCCCGAGGAGAAGCTGCATGGGATCAGGCCACGAAGCCGACGCGTCGGGCGTCCTCCGTGCCGATCTCGACGAAGGCGAGGCCCGCGGTGGGCACGATGTAGGCGTTGCCCTTGCTGTCGGTGAAGGTCACGTGCGTGGCGGAAGCGTCCAGTGCGTCGGCTACGGCCTTCTTGACGGTTTCCGACGACTCCGAGGTCTCGAACGTGAGCTCTCGGCCGGTGTTCGCAATTCCGATGCGGATCTCCACGGTCACTGCCTTCCTGCCGGGGTTGATCCGGCACCACGAAAAACTCTACGGCAGCCGCTTCGGCTCCCCGCTCGCGGACGCAACGCTCTGGGCGAACGATGTCGGAAACCGGCGGTAGCGTAGCCGGCATGGTTTCGGGGGACACGTTCGTCGCGGACGCAGCTCTCGATGACGCGCAGCGTTGTGTGGCCGCCCTTCCTGCCGACGCCTCGGCGGTCGTCGTCGGCGCACCCGGTGCCGGCAAGACCGCGTCGCTCGTCGCCCGCGTGCGTGCGCTCGTGGCCGCCGGAGTCGACCCCGACGACCTCCTCGTCCTCACCCCCACCCGACCGAGTGCAACGGCGCTCCGTGATCCGCTCGGGCTGGCCATCGGTCGCGCGACCGCCGGACCCGTCGCCCGATCGGTCGCCTCCTTCGCCTACCACCTCGTGCGCGGCGCCGAAGTGCACGCGGGCGGGGAGCCGCCGCAGCTGCTCACCGGGCGCGACGAAGACCAGATCATCCAGGACCTCCTCTCCGGCGACGCCGAGGATGAGGCGGGGGGATTCCGGCGCTGGCCGGAAGACCTCGGCGCCGGCATCCGCGCGACCAAGGGGTTCCGCAGCGACGTGCGCGCCTTCCTGGCCGAATGCACGACGCTCGGGGTCCGCCCGGTCGACCTCGAGGCGCTGTCCGACCGGGCCGAGGTGCCGGTGTGGCGGGCGCTGGCGTCCTTCGCGCGGGAGTATCACCGTGTGCGTTCCGACATGCGGGGCGCGTACCGCGACGCGGCGGGTCTCGTCCGCGAGGCGATCGGCATCGTCCGGTCGGCCGAGGCCGGGGCGGGGATGCTGGGGCGCTTCGCGGGGTTGCGCTGCATCCTCGTCGACGACGCTCAGGAGTTGACCGCCGGCGGAGTGGAGCTGCTGGAGGCGTGCGCGGCGCGCGGAATCGGCGTCGTCGCGTGGGGCGATCCCGACGTCGGGTCGGGCGCCTTCCGGGGTGCCACGCCGGAGAACTTCGCGCGGCTGGCGCAGATACTCGGCCGGACGGAGGTGCTCCCCACGGTGCACCGCGGCACCGCCCTGCAGGTCGACCTCGTGCGGTCGGTGACGGCCCGGATCGGTGCGGCCGGCGTCGTCGCCCACCGGCGGGCCGTCGGAGGCGCGCAGCCCGACGGGTCGGTGCGGACCTATCACCTGCGCTCACCGGCGGAAGAGCTGGACGCCGTGGCGCGGATCCTCCGCGAGCGGCACGTGCTGGACGGCGTGGCGTGGCGGGAATGCGCCGTCATCGCCCATGACTCGCGCCAGGTCGCGACGATCGAGACGGAACTCGCCGCCCGCGACGTGCCGGCCCGGGCGAGCGGTCCCGGGCGCCCCCTCGGGATGCAGCGTCCCGTCCGTGACCTGCTCGCCCTGGTGGAACTCGCCGTGCAGCACCCCGACGAGTGGACACCGCCGCAGGTCACCGACGCGCTTCTCGGCGTGTTCGGGGGGCTCGACCCGATCGAACTTCGCCGGCTCCGGATGCTGCTGCGCTCGGCCGAGCTGGCGGCGGGGGGTGAGCGCACCGCCGCCGACCTGCTCGCCTCGGGCGTTCGGCATCCTCTGGAGCTCGAGGCGCTCGACACCCGCGAGGCCCGTCGCGCGGCACGATTCGGACTCACGCTCGCGGCACTGCGCGCCCAAGCTGCCGATCATGCCACCGCGCACGAATTGCTGTGGACCGTGTGGGAGCGCAGCGGCCTGCAGCGTTCCTGGCGAGAGGCGGCGCGGGGAAGCGGACCGGTGGCCGACCAGGCCTCCCGCGACCTCGACGCCATGGTGGCGCTCTTCCAGGCGGCGAAGCGTTTCGGTGAGCGATCGCCGGGAGAGCCGGCCGCCACCTTCGTCCGCGCCGTCCGCGACAGCGACGTCGCCGAAGACCGGCTCGACGATGTCGAGCGCGCCGACGCGGTGCACGTGCTCACTCCGGCTGCCGCGGCTGCACGATCCTTCGACACCGTGATCATCGCCGGGGTGCAGGACGGCGTCTGGCCCAACACCCGCGTGCGCGGCGGTCTCCTGGAAACCTGGCGGCTCGCCGACGCCGTGCGGAACCCGGATGCGCCGGCCGCGGGCATCCTGGACCGGCGCCGTCAGGCGATGCACGACGAGCTGAGGCTGTTCGCCCGGGCGGTCTCCCGCGCGCAGGCTCGCCTGGTGGTGACCGCCGTCGATGACGACGATCAAGGACCGAGCGTGTTCTTCGAGCTGCTGCCCGCCCCCGAACCCGCCGGAGCGCTGGCCGAGCACCCGCTGTCGCTGCGGGGGATGGTTGCGCTGCACCGCCGCACGCTCACGAGCGCCCGCTCGCCGCTCGCCCAGCGCCAGGCGGCCGCCGGTCAGCTCGCGGTCCTCGCCGCGGCCGGTGTCGCCGGCGCCGACCCCGCGACCTGGTACGGGATGCTGCCGCCCACCTCGACCGCCCCGCTGCGCGACCTCGACCAGGAGCCCGTGCGCGTGTCGCCGTCGCGGCTGCACGCGCTGGAGGAGTGCCAACTGGACTGGGTCATCACCGACCTCGGCGGTGACCGCCAGGGGATGACGGCGGGGATCGGAACCGTGCTCCATGCCGCGCTGGAGACGGCGGAATCCGCCGACGAGGAGTCCCTCTGGGCCGCGGTCGAATCGCGCTGGGGTGAGCTGGAGTTCGAGGCGGCGTGGCGGGAGCGGGCCGAGCGGACGAGAGCGCGCGACCTGGTGCGCCGCCTGGCGGTCTACCTCAGGCGGTTCGACGCCTCGGGGGGAAGCCTCCTCGGAGCGGAGCGGCACTTCGAGGTGCCGATTGCGCTCGAGGACGCCGCCGCACACGGCGCCGTGCTCAGCGGTGACATCGACCGGGTCGAGGTGGCGCCCGACGGCTCGGTGGTGATCGTCGATCTCAAGACCGGCAAGAACGAACCCCAGACCGACGCGAAGGTCGCCGACAACCCGCAGCTCGCGGCCTATCAGCTCGCCCACGCGTCCGGGGCGATCGAGGCGGTCGCGGGAATGCCGTCCGGCGGCGCCAAACTGCTCGTCCTCCGGCCCACGGCGGCATCGGCCGATTACGTCACGCCCACCCAGGCGCCCTTCGACGAGGAGCAGCGGGCCGCGTTCGTCGCCCGGGTCGGGGAAGCGGTCACGGTGATGCGGGGGACGAGCTTCGCGGCCGCCTACGAGGAGCACTGCCGTGACGAGTACTCCTACGGCGTCTGCCGCATCCACACGATCGCGGCGGTGAGCGCGTCGTGAGCGGGATGCTCTCGGCCGCCACCATCGCGGCCGCCCTCGGCCAGTTCGCACCCACGCCCGAGCAGGCTGCCGTCATCGAAGCGCCCCTGCAGCCCGCTCTCGTCGTGGCCGGCGCCGGAAGCGGCAAGACCGAGACCATGGCCGGCCGCGTCGTGTGGCTCGTGGCCAACGGGATCGTGCGCCGCGACGAGGTGCTGGGGTTGACCTTCACGCGCAAGGCGGCCGGAGAGCTTGCCGAACGGATCTCCCGCCGCCTCGCCCGGCTGAGCGAATTCGAGCGGCGGGGCCTTCTGCCGATGCTGCCGGGCTTGCACGCCGCCGGCGAGCTCGACCGGCTCGCCGACCTCGGCGAGGGTGCGCGCGCGGACGCGGACCGCGGGGCGATTCTCGACGAACTCGCCCTCCGATCCGGCGCGTCGGCCGCCGACGTCGACGGCGACGAGATGCTCCACCGCCCCACCGTGGCCACGTACAACAGCTTCGCCGACGCCCTCGTGCGCGAGCATGGGGTGCGGATCGGCCGGGACGCTGAATCGGCGATCCTCTCCGAGTCCGCCGCGTGGCTGCTGATGCGCCGAGTGGTGTTCACCTCCGACGATCCGCGGCTGGAGGAACGCACCGAGGCGCCGCGGACGATCATCGACGCGGCGCTGCGCATCGCCCGTGACGGCGTCGACAACCTCGTCGACCTGGACCGGCTCGCCGCCTTCCCCGAGCGGTTCGCCGACGTCCTCGAGCTGCCGTCGGAGACCTCCCGCCAGACCGGCCCCTACGCGCCGGTGGTCAAGGCCGAACGCAAGGTGAACGCGCTCTCGCTGCTCGCCGCGCTCGCCGCCGAGTACGCCCGCGAGAAGCAGCGACTGGGCGTCATGGACTTCGCCGACCAGGTCGCCGGCGCGCTGCAGATCGTGCGCGGGCATCCGGCGGTCGTCGATGAGGTGCGTGGCCGCTACCGCGTCGTGCTGCTGGATGAGTATCAAGACACCTCGGTGGTGCAGACCGATCTGCTCGCCGCCCTGTTCGCCGGTACCGGCGTGATGGCGGTCGGGGACCCGCACCAGGCGATCTACGGCTGGCGCGGGGCCAGCGCAGGCAATCTCGCCGGTTTTCCGGCGGCCTTCGCCGCGGATGCGGAGTGCCTCCGCTTCGCGCTGCTCACCAGCTGGCGGAACAGCGCCCGTGTTCTGGATGCCGCCAACGCGGTCCTCGAGCCCTTGGCGGCCGGCGGCGCCGTGCAGGTGGGCGCCTTGCAAGCCCGGCCGGGCGCTCCGGTGGGGGAGATCACGACCGCGTTCGAGCGCGATCTGGATGCGGAGACCGATCGCGTGGCGGAGTGGTTCGTCGGTGTCCGCGCCGCGCGTGCGGTGAACGGGAAGGGGACGACGGGGGCCATCCTCTTCCGCAGCAAGAAGCACATGGTGCGCTTCGGCGACGCGCTCGGGCGTCGGGGGGTGCCGCACCGCATCCTCGGTCTCGGAGGACTGCTGACCACGCCCGAGGTCGTCGACGTGGTCGCCGCGCTCCGCGTTCTCGCCGATCCCGACGCCGGTTCGGCTCTGCTGCGGCTGCTGTCCGGGCCGCGGTGGGCGATCGGACTGGCCGACCTCCGCCGGCTGGCACTTCTTGCCCGGCGCCTCGCCACGCACGACGCGGCCCTGCAGCCGCTGGATGCGGCGGTCACCGAGCGGCTTCGGGCCATCCCGGGAGCTGACCGCGCGTCGCTGATCGACGCCCTCGACTTCGTCGCCCGGCAGAGCGACACCCATGGGTGGCTCGCCGACTTCACCCCGTCCGCGCGCGAGCGTCTCCGCGAGGCGGGTGCCGTCTTGGCCGGTCTCCGCCGCGCGATCGGTGCCCCCATCCCCGAGCTCATCCGCCTGATCGAACTCGAACTGCGCCTCGACGTCGAACTGGCGGCGAACGAGTCGCGCGGGCCGGCCCGCATCGCCTCCGCGCAGCTGCGCGCCTTCGTGGACGAGATCTCCGGATTCCTCGCCGCGGACGAGTCGGGGTCGGTGTCGAGCCTGCTTGCGTGGCTCGACCACGCCGAGAAACTCGACGAGTTCGCCCCGCGCACCGAGCCGCCCGAAGACGACGTCGTGCAGCTGCTCACCATTCACGGGTCGAAGGGCCTGGAGTGGGATGCGGTGGCCGTCGTGCGCCTGGTCACCGACGAGCTCCCCTCCCTTCCCCGCGACACGGCGGGGTGGCTCGGGTTCGGGGTGCTCCCGACGGAGTTCCGGGGCGATGCGCCGTGGCTCCCGCACCTGGCCTGGCGATCGGCGGCCACCTCACAGGAGCTCAAGGCACGGATCGACGCCTACGTGGCCGCCAATCGCGGGCGCCAGCTCGAGGAAGACCGCCGCCTGGCGTACGTCGCCATCACCCGCGCGCGCGATCACCTGTTCCTCAGCGGATCGAGCTGGGCGGGCACCAAGCGGCCCCGGACGCGCAGCACGTTCCTCACCGAGGCGGCCGCCGCGCTCGGGATCGAGCTCCCCGCGGAAGACCCCGGCGAGAACCCGTACGGCGCGGAGCGGCGCCTGCTGCACTGGCCGATGGATCCCCTCGGTGCGCGGCGTCCCGCGGTGGCCGGCGCCGCCGCCGAGGTCGAGCGCGCCCGTTCGGCCCCCCTGCCCGCCCCGGAGACGGAAACGGAGCTGCTCCTCGCCGAGCGGGCCGCGCGCATGACGCCCGTCACCCGTGCCGCACCCGTGCGGATCCCCGCCTCCCGGTACAAGGAGTTCGTCGCCGACTACGCCGGCGCCGTCGAAGCCCTCGACCGCCCGCTGCCCGAGCGCCCCTACCGCCAGACACGCCTGGGCACGTTGTTCCACGCGTGGGTCGAGCAGCGCTCAGGACTCGTGGGCGCGGGGACCGGCCTGGACGACGCGCTGTGGGACGACGACGAGCATGCCGACGCCTCACCGGCGGATGCGGCCGACCTCTCCCGCCTGCAGGGGAACTTCGAGCGGTCGGAGTGGGCGCGCCTTCGGCCGCTGGAGGTCGAGACCGAGATCGACTATGTCGCGACCGACCTCGACGGGCGTCCGCACATCGTCATCTGCAAGCTCGACGCCGTCTACCGCCGGGGCGAGCGCATCGAGATCGTCGACTGGAAGACGGGACGCCCGCCCGCCACCGCGGCCGAGCGCCGCGAGCGGATGCTGCAGCTGGAACTGTACCGGGAGGCGTACGCCGTCCGGCACGGTGTGCCGCGCGAGCAGATCGACGTGGTGTTGTTCTACGTCGCCGACGAAATCACGCTCCGGAACTGATGCGGGGCTCGTCGCCCCGACCCCACCAGCGCAGCGCCGCGCGCGAGGCGCGCTCGGCTTCGTCCTCGAGTTCGGGCCCGTCGGAGTCCTCGCCCGCGGAAGCGGGCTCGGGCGCGCGTTCCTGCCAGCCGGCGATGTCGATGGGGGCCGTGGACGTGTCTTCGGGCGACCGGAGTCCGTCGAGTCCGAAGTCGGGGGCATCCGCCTTCGCGTCCTCGCGGTCGCGTTCGGTCGCGAGGAACAGCGACAGCATCTCCGGGTCGTACGTGTCGGTCTGCATGGAGGTGTCCACGGGGGCGGCACCGGGTTCCGGCATCCGCTCGACGAAGGCCAGCGCCGCATCCAGATTCACCGGCGCATCCGGCACGATCCTGTCGCCGCGCACTCCGTCGGCCAGGGCGTCCAGGAGCGCCACGGCGTCGTCCACGACGACGGTGTCACCGTTCTCGAACCCGTGGACCAGCCAGCGGGCGAATTCCAGCTCGGCGTACAGACGCGCGCGTTCCCGCAGCAGGCCGTCGGGCGCCCTGCTCGCGTCGGCCGCGTAGCCGGCGAGGACGTCTTCGGCGGCCTCGGGTGCCGAAGCCAGCCACCGCAGGTCGGTCGCGGGGTCGCCCACGCTGAGCCCGCCCCACTCGAGCGCACCGGCGACGCGGATGTCGTCGCCGTCGTCGGTGAGGAGGAACGTCGAGGATGAGGCACCCCCGAAGATGACCGCGGAGTCGAACCGCCAGAGCTCGTCGGTCTCTGCGGCCTGCCGCCACCGGTCGATGAGGATGTCGGGCGCGCGGCGGGTGGCCTCCACGCGATCCAGCAGGCGGGTGACGTCATCGCGCACCTGGTCAGGGGTGCGCACGGGGAGCCCGTCGGTGCGCACGATGGACGGGGGCAGAGCGTGGACGGCGGCGAGAGCCGCGCCGATGGCGGTCGCGACGCCGCGACCCTTCGGGACGTGGGTGGGGTCGACGCGGTACCCGGGAAGGTGGTCGACCACCAGCACGCGTGCGACGCCCGAACCGGACTCGCCGAGAACCTCGGGGGCCTGGAAGGGCAGCAGCGCCCGCACGCCGGGGGTGAGCGCGACCAGCGCCCGCGACTCGGCGGCGAGGTCGGCGGCGGAGTCTTCGGTCGCGGGCATCCGGACGACCGCCTCGCGGCCGTCGTCCAAACGCACCAGGGCCGCATCGAATCTGCCGGCGCCTCCCTCGGTGAGAGCGCCCACCCCGACCACGCCGATCCGCGGGAGGGCGGCCGTCGCCGACGCGGCTAGAGTGAGAGGTGAGCGTGCCATGCGCCCAGGCTAGGCCGGGCCCGCCGTCCCGCCCCCGCGCCACGCCTGTGAGAGAGGTACTCGATGACGGTTCCCGTCACGACTCCCGCCCGCATCGGCCCGGTGGACCGATCACCCACCGAGCGCATGGCGGACGACCTGATCGGCCGAGCCCTCGCCGATGCGGCAACCGTCGTCCTGGTGGTCCGCGGCGATGCCACGCCGCTCGCCGCCGACGGTGGCCTCGCGCCCGCGCGCGTGGCGGACGTGCCCGATGACGCGCTGTGGGCGTTCCTCGGTCGTCGCCCCGACGGCGCGGCCGTGCTCGCAGCCTCCTTCGCTCCCGACCGAGACGATCCCGTCGCAGCGCCGGGGGGATGGGGCGTCCTGCGGGTCATCGGCGGCGACCTGCCCGTCGACGACGCGGGCCTCCTCGTCACCGCGGTGGCGCTCGGGCGCTGGCTGGTGGACGCGCCCCATTGCCCGGCGTGCGGCGCGCGCACCGAGCTGCGCCACGCGGGATGGGCACGGCACTGCCCGAACTGCGGGCGCGAGCACTTCCCCCGCACCGACCCCGCCGTGATCGTCGCCGTCACGCGGGAGGACGACCCCGACGTGCTGCTGCTGGGTTCCAACGCCCTGTGGGGCGCGGAGCGCTACTCGTGTTTCGCGGGTTTCGCCGAGGCGGGGGAGTCGCTGGAAGACGCCGTGGTGCGCGAGGTGCACGAAGAGGCCGGTGTGACGGTGCGGAACCTCCGGTACCAGGGGTCACAGGGCTGGCCCTACCCCCGGTCCCTCATGCTCGGCTTCACCGCAGAGGCTCCGGCAGGGGAGGTCGCCCTCGCCGACGGTGAGGAGATCGTCGCCGTGCGATGGTTCACCCGCGCGGAGATCGGTGAGGCGCTCGCGGGCCGGAGCGCTCTCCAGCTGCCCGGCACGGCATCCATCGCCTCGCGGCTCATCCGCGGCTGGTACGAGGCGGCCCCGTGAGTGCTCGCGGCCCCCTCGACGCCCTCGATGACCAGCAGCGCGCGGCCGCGGCGGCGCTGCGCGGACCGGTCTGCGTGCTCGCGGGTGCGGGCACCGGTAAGACGCGCGTCATCACGCACCGCATCGCGCACGGCGTGGACACCGGCGCGTACTCGCCCGGACGGGTGATGGCGGTGACCTTCACCGCCAAGGCCGCCGGTGAGATGCGCGGACGACTGCGTGCGCTCGGAGTCGAGGGGGTCGCCGCGCGCACCTTCCACGCCGCCGCACTGGCGCAGCTGAACTACTTCTGGCCGTCGCTCACCGGGGATTCGGCGCCGGCGCTCGTCAGCAACAAGGTCAAGCTCCTCGCCCACGCCGCCGACAGCCTCGGGCTTTCGCCCGACACTCCGACGCTCCGTGACGTGGCGAGCGCCATCGAGTGGCGGAAGATCACCCTCCGCAGCATCGACGCCTACGTGCAGGCCCGTCCGCACGCGGTGGGACGGCTGGACGTGCAGAAGGTGGCCGACCTGCAACGCGCCTACGAGAAGCTCAAGGACGAGCGTCGCCAGATGGACTTCGAGGATGTCCTCCTCACGTGCGCGGGGATGCTGGAGGCCGAGCCGCGCGTCACCCAGGAGGTCAGGGAGCAGTACCGTCACTTCACCGTCGACGAGTTCCAGGACGTCTCGCCCCTGCAGTACCGGCTGTTGCAGCTGTGGCTGGGCGATCGCCGTGATCTCTGCGTGGTCGGCGATGCCAGCCAGACGATCTACTCGTTCGCCGGTGCGGACGCGCGCTACCTGCTCGAGTTCCCGCGTACCCACGAGGACGCCCAGGTGTTTCGGCTGGAGACGAACTACCGGTCGGCCGCTCCCGTCCTCGATGTGGCCAACTCCCTGATGCGCGGCCGCCCCGGGGCGCTGGAGCTCGTGCCCGCGCGGCCGGCGGGCGCGAGCCCCGTCCCCGTGGTGCGCGGTTTCGACGACGACGAATCGGAGGCTGCGGCCGTGGCCCGCTCCATCGCCGACGCGATCGCCGGGGGCGTCGAACCATCCGCGATCGCGGTGCTCTACCGCTCGCACGCACAGTCGGCGGTCCTCCTGACGGCACTGGGGGCCGCAGGCGTCCCCACCACGGTGCTGGGCGGGCGACGCTTCTTCGATCAGCCCGAGGTGAGGCAGGCCGTGCTCGCGCTGCGCGCAGCATCCGTCGCCCCCCTGGAGACCGACTTCGTCACCACCGTGCGCGATGTGCTGCGCTCGCTGGGGCTGGCCGAGGAACCCCCTCCCGCCGGCGGCGCGTTGCGCGATGCCTGGGAGGCGCGCGCGGCTCTCCTGCGACTGGCGGAGACCGCACCCGCCGGCACGAGCCTGCGTGCGTTCACCGACGACCTCGTCGCGCGAGCGAAGGATCAGCACGAACCGGCGACCCGCACCGTCACCCTGGCGACCCTCCACGCCGCGAAAGGGCTGGAATGGGACCACGTCCATCTCATCGGGGTGAGCGAGGGGCTTCTTCCCATCTCCTACGCCACCACCTTCGATGATGTCGACGAGGAGCGCCGGCTGGCCTACGTGGGGATCACGCGGGCCGGGCGAACCCTCTCGCTGAGCTGGTCGCGGGGGAGAGGACGGACAGCGCGGACTCCGTCGCGGTTCCTGCAAGAGATCGGCACGCACAGTCTTCGTGCGGGGGATGGGATCGCCACACGCGGTTCGGCGCGTCCACGCGTAGGCGCACCGAACGCGCGGGAGTCGTCCTCGGCCCGGTGATCAACTGCACCGCGACGCGCGCGGCCTCCACCGCCAGGTCGGCATCCACGGAGCACGCTCGCCCCACCAGCTGACTGGCGACCACCGGCCATGTCGGGTCGGCGTCGCGCGCATGAGCGGCGTGGCACGCCAGGCAGGCGGTGACACCCGGCTCGATGACGGGCCCCACCGTGGCGCCTGCACCCTCGAACACGAGGGGGAGGTGGGGGACGTCGTCGGAGACGAGCGCGGCCGCGCGGTGCGGATCGACGAGGTGCGCGGCCAGCACCACGGCCGTGAATCCGGAGGGGATCGCCACGCGCGAGAACGGCGCCCACGGAAGGACGCCCACCTCGGCGCCGGCGCGACGGAGTGCCGCAGCGACGACGTCCACGATCGCCGTCTCGATCCCGTCCGTGGTCTGCAACGCGATCCGCGGGGGCTCCGGAGTGCGCTGCAGCACAGGCTGGAGCTCGGCGAAGAACGCGTCGGCTTGCGCGCGGCGGATGCGCCGGGACGTCAGCATCCCCGCAAGCGCGTTCTCCGGGACGCCGCGGGCCAGTTCCTCCAGGAGGCGCTCCTCCCAGGGTTGCGGGTCTTCCAGCCGGGCGACGTCATCCACTCCGAACTGCAGGGTGGTGGCGTCGCGCCACAGCGGCGGGTGGGCGGGATTCAGGCGCAGCATGGCCCGAGTTTGCCCCCGCGCCGGGCGCGCCGCGCCGTCTGTCCACACCCCGCCGACCGCAGGGGGTCGTGGGCGGCCTGGGGAGGAGGGGATCAGACCGGTCGGGGTCCCTCCGGGGTGGGCTCGTCAGGGTCGTCCGGATCCGCGTCGGGAGCCGGGGGAGCCTCGCCGCTCTCCTCGGCCAGAAGCTGCGCGAGGGCGTCGTCCATCGCGTCGCTCTCCGGCGCCTCGCCCCGCGCCTGCGCAGAAAGGCGCGCCACGAGCCGTGCCGGGTCGTCGATGTCTTCTGCGGTGGGCATGAGGTCGGGGTAGTCCCACAGCGCATCCCGGCCGGCGATCCCCACCGCGTCGGTGACGGCACGCCACATTGCTGCGGCCTCCCGCATCCGCCGGGGCCGGATCTCCAGCCCCACCAGCGAACTCAGCGCTTCCTCCGCGGGTCCGCCGACGGCCCGCCGACGGCGCACCGCTTCGGCGATCCGCTCCGCGGTGGGCAGGCGCGTCGTGGCGTCCGCCGTCACGACGTCGACCCATCCCTCGATCGTCGCGAGCAGGTTCTCCAACCTGCCGAGAGCGGCCGTCTGCTCCTCGGACCGGGCCGGCAGCAGGGCTCCGCTTTCCAGCGCATGGCGCAGCTCTTCCGGCTGGGACGGGTCGAAGCGCGCGGCGAGATCCTCCAGGGCGTCGGTGTCGACGTGGATGCCGGAGGCGAAATCGCGCACCTGCGCGATGACGTGCAGGCGCAGCCACCGGGCGTGGCGGAACAGGCGCGCGTGCGCGAGCTCGCGTGTCGCCAGGTACAGCGCGAGCTGGTCGTCGGGGATCTCCAGGTCACGACCGAAGTCGGCGAAGTTCTGCGGGAGGATGGCCGCGTCACCGGCGGGCATGATCGGGATCCCGACGTCACCGCCGCTGAGGACCTCTGTCGAAAGACGGCCGACGACGTGTCCGAGCTGCGTGGCGAACAGAGAGCCGCCGACGGTGCGCATGAGGCGTCCGGCGCCGGCGATGAGGTCTTGCATCTCCTCCGGCGCTTGCGCACCCAGCGCGTTGGTCAGAGCGTCCGCGATGCTGGTGGCCACGGGCTCGGCCAGTTCCTGCCACACCGGCAGGGTCGCTTCCACCCACGCGCCGCGGGTGATCGCGCGAGGGGCGGCGGCGAGATCGGCGATGGTCGTGGCCTCGCCGAGCCACAGTGCGGCGAGGCTGAAGGCCGACTCCAGGTCGGTCCGCTGGCCGCTGGTGATGCCGCGGTCGCCCTGGTTGGCGATGTGCAGCGCCTGGCGCTCGGTGAGGTCCCACGAGATGCCGTCGTCACCCGAGGTGAAAGCCCCCTGAAGGTGCCGCATCATGGTCTGCATCGTCGCGGGGTCGATGGGCATCCCCGACAGCCGCGACAGCTGCTCCGCGTCGAGTGCACTGCTCTCTCCCGAGAGCAGCCGACGCAGCAGCTCCTGGAGCTCCTCCTCGGGGCTCCGATCCTCGTCCGCCACTTCAGCCGCCTTTCAGCCGGGTCTAGTCCTGGCGATCTACGCTAGTCGGACGCTCTCCTCGCACTCCCCGGCTGACCTCTGGTCCCTTACGCCGGTCGCGAACGACCAGGCGAAGAAAGGGTCCCCGTGGCGCTGTTCGACGAGAACACGACGATCGTGCCCGCGCAGCGGCGCCGCTGGAGCCGGGCATCGCTCGTGGGACTGTGGTCGATCTCGATCGCTCTCATCGTCCTGCTGGTCCTCACCTTCCTCCCCACCGCCTACGTCATCCAACAGCCCGGGCCCGTGTACAACACCCTGGGCACGGTGACCAACGCGGAGGGCGAAGAGGTGCCGCTCATCGCGGTCGAGGACGTGGAGACCTACCCGCCCGACGGCGCGCTGGACCTCCTCACCGTGCAGGTCGTCGGCAATCCCGAGCGACGCCCGTCATGGTTCGAACTGGCTGTGGCCTGGTTCGACCCCTCGCGGGCCGTGCTCCCGCTGGACCGCGTTTTCCCGCCCGGCCAGAGCACCGAGCAACGCCTCGAGGAGAACGCGGCGCTCATGACCGACTCGCAGCAGGAGGCGATGGCCGCCGCCCTGCGGGAACTCGGCTACGACGTCGCGTCGCGCATCGCGATCCACTCCCTCACGGACGACTCCGCGGCCGAGGGCATCCTCGAGCCCGGCGACGTCGTCCTCGCCGTCGGCGGGGAAGACGTCACCGATGCGCAGCAGGTGCGTGACGCCGTCGTGGCCGGAGGCGGCGACCCGGTGACCCTGACCATCGAACGCGACGGCCGCGAAGACGAGGTGTCGGTGACACCCCGAGAGGCGGAGGTCGAGGGCGAGACCACCTGGCTCGTGGGCGTCCAGCTCATCGCCGACTATTCGTTCCCGGTGGATGTCACCATCCAGCTGGATGACGTGGGCGGACCCAGCGCGGGGATGATGTTCGCTCTGGGGATCATCGATGTGCTCACCCCCGGCGACCTCACCGGTGGTGAGCAGATCGCCGGGACGGGAACCATCGACGCCGCGGGCGAGGTGGGACCGATCGGCGGCATCCGCCAGAAGCTCTACGGCGCCGAGCGGGCCGGGGCAGACTACTTCCTCGCGCCCGAGGAGAACTGCGAGGAGGTCGTCGGGCACATTCCGGGCGACCTGCAGGTCTTCGCCGTCGGCGAGCTGGATGACGCGCTGGCCGTGCTCGACGCGATCCGCACCGACGGGGACGTCGCCGCCCTGCCCACCTGCGGTTCCTGACGGACGACGCGTCATCGGGGGCAACGCATAACGGTTCCGGCATCCACGGCGTTCCCCCAGAACTCGCCGCCTAGGATGGCAGAGTGACCACGACCAGTCCTGCGAAGCCGGCCACGCCCAACCGTTCCCGACGCGTCATCGCCATCACCCTTGCGGTCATCGCCGCGCTGGTGGTCGGTTTCTTCGTGTTCGCGAGCCTCTACGCCGACTGGATGTGGTTCAACCAGCTCGGCTTCACCCAGGTGCTGACGACCCAGTGGATCGCTCGCGTGGTGATGTTCGTGGTGGGGTTCCTCGCCATGGCAGTGCCGGTGTGGGGCGCCATCCAGCTCGCCTACCGCCTCCGCCCGGTGTACGCGCGCCTCAGCTCGCAACTGGACCGCTACCAGGAGGTCGTCGAGCCGCTGCGGCGCCTGGCCATGTGGGGCATCCCGATCTTCTTCGGCTTCTTTGCCGGTTTCGCCGCCTCCGCGCAGTGGGAGACCACCTGGCTGTGGTTCAACGGGGTCGCCACCGACACCACCGATCCGCAGTTCGGGCTGGACACCGGCTTCTACCTGTTCGCGATGCCGTTCTACAGCGCGGCGCTGGGCTTCGCCTCGGCCGTCATCCTGATCTGCCTGCTGCTCACCGCCGCCGTGTCGTACCTGTACGGGTCGGTGCGCGTGGGACAGCGTGAGCTGCGCATCTCCAAGGCTGCCCGCATCCAGCTCGCCGTCCTCGCCGGGCTGTACCTGCTCGTCCAGGGTGCGAGCCTGTTCCTCGACCGGTACCGCACGCTGGTGGAGGCGGGTGAGCGCATCACCGGACCCGGGTACACCGGCGTCAACGCGACGATCCCCGGGCAGACGATCCTGGCGATCATCGCCGTCCTCGTCGCGATCCTCTTCTTCGTCACCGCGGTCATCGGTCGCTGGCGCTACCCGCTCATCGCCACCGCGCTGCTGGTCGTCTCCTCGCTCGTTCTCGGCGTCGGCTACCCGTGGGTGGTGAACACCTTCCAGGTGCGCCCGAACACGCTGCAGCTGGAAAGCGAGTACTTCCAGCGCAACATCGACATGACCAAGCAGGCGTACGGCGTCGACGACCTCGAGAAGCAGGACTTCACCGCCGAGACCGCGGCCGCTGCCGGTCAGTTGCGGGCGGACGCGGCGACCACTGCGCAGATCCGCATCATGGATCCCGCGATCATCGGGCCGACGGTGCGGCAGCTCGAGCAGTATCGCGCCTACTACCAGTTCCCCGACGTCCTCGACGTCGACCGGTACGAGATCAACGGCGAGTCGCAGGACACCATCGTGGCGGTCCGTGAACTGAACATGGACCAGCTCTCGGACGCGGCGACCTGGCAGAACACGTCGCTGGTCTACACCCACGGGTACGGCCTCGTCGCCGCGGCAGGAAACGAGCGGACCAGCGACGGCGATCCCGTCTTCCTCGAGCAGGCGATCCCCTCCACCGGGTTCCTGTCGGAGACCGACTTCGAGCCGCGTGTCTACTTCGGCGAATACTCGCCCGAGTACTCGATCGTCGGCGCCCCCGAGGGGACCGAGCCCATCGAGCTGGATTACCCGATCGGCAGCGACGGGGGCAGCGACACGCGCACGACCTTCAACGGCAACGGGGGCCCGAGCGTCGGCAACGTCTTCAACCGTCTCATCTACGCGCTGAAGTTCCAGTCCGAGCAGATCCTCTTCTCCGACGCGGTGAACGATGACTCGCAGATCCTCTACGACCGCAACCCGCGCGAGCGCGTGGAGAAGGTGGCGCCGTACCTGACGCTCGACAGCGACCCGTACCCGACGGTCGTGGACGGACGCATCAAGTGGGTCATCGACGCCTACACCACGAGCGCGAACTACCCGTACTCGTCCGGCGTGAGCCTGTCGCAGGCCATCGCCGACACCAACAACCCCGCCCCGCGTTATGCGCTGGATGACATCAACTACATCCGCAACTCGGTCAAGGCCACCGTCGACGCCTACGACGGCAGCGTGACGCTGTACGCGTGGGACGACCAGGATCCGGTCCTGCAGGCGTGGCAGAACGTGTACCCGTCCACGCTCGAGCCGTACAGCGAGATGTCGGCCGAGCTCATGGCGCACGTGCGCTACCCGACCGACCTCTTCAAGGTGCAGCGGTCGATGCTCGGGGTCTACCACGTCGATGACGCGCGCTCGTTCATCCAGCGCGACAACGCGTGGGCGACGCCGGACGACCCGCAGGACGACACCCGGCTGCAGCCGCCGTACTACCTGACGATGCAGATGCCGGGGCAGGAGTCGCCCGCGTACTCCATGTTCACCACGTTCATCCCGTCGTCGCAGGGCAACAGCCGGAACGTGCTGACCGGTTATCTCGCGGTCGACTCCAACGCGGGTTCCGAAGCCGGGGTGAAGGGGGAGGACTACGGCAAGCTGCGCATGCTCGTGATCGACTCCGCGACCACCGTGCCCGGCCCCGGCCAGGTGCAGAACACCTTCGACTCCGACACGGCCGTGTCGTCGCAGATCAACATCCTGCAGCAGGGCCAGTCCGAAGTGCTCAACGGCAATCTGCTGACCCTGCCCGTCGGCGGCGGCCTGTTGTACGTGCAGCCGGTGTTCGTGCAGTCCTCCGGTGGCACGCAGCTGCCGCAGCTGCGGCGCGTGCTCGTCGCCTTCGGCGATCAGATCGCGTTCGAAGACACCCTCAGCGAAGCGCTGGACGTGCTCTTCGGCGGTGATTCGGGCGCTGATACCGGCGACGGAGAAGTGATCCCCGAAGACCCGGACCAGGCTCCGACCGAGCCCGGCGACGGCACCGAGGAGCCCGAGACCCCGACGGTTCCGGCGGACGAGTATCAGGCCGCGCTCGAAGAGGCGCGCGTCGCCCTCACCGAGCGCCAGGCGGCTCTGCAGGCCGGTGACTTCGCCGCCTTCGGTGAGGCCGATGCCCGCCTGACCGCGGCGGTCGAGCGCCTCCTCGCCCTCGAGGAGCCGCAGCCGGGCGAGTAACCTCGCGCGCCGCGAGAACCCATCTCCGCAGCGAAAGCACCGCAGTACGCAGTGCACTCGCCGGCGGGATGGGTTCTCGCGGTTCACGGCGGGGTCAGGGGGTGCGGAGGAGCGCCCACCAGATCAGCAGCAGCGTCACGCCGAAACCGGCGATCTGGTTCACCCACAGGAACCGGCGCCATCCCGCCGTGGCGCTGTCGGCAGTGGCGTCGGAGACCGAGCGGTAGGGCCACACGACGACGAGATACGGCACGACCAGCAGCGCCGCGAGCGGGCCGGGCCACGCCGTTCCGAACATGGTGAGCCCCGCCAGCACGTAGCACGTCAGGGCGAAGCGCACGGTCCAGCGCGCTCCGCGGGCCGTCGCGATCGAGGAGATTCCCGCGGCGCGGTCGGCGGCGACATCCTGCACCGCGCCGAAGGCGTGCGACGCGACCCCCCAGAGGGCGAACGCCACGACGATCGCGACGAGTTGTGCCGTCCACGTGGCTCCGGCGAGCACGAGCCCATACACGGCGGGGGAGAAGAAGTGGATGCTGCTGGTGACGGAGTCGGCGAAGGGCCGCTCCTTCAACCGCAGCGGTGGGGCGGAGTAGAACACGACGAAGAAGAGACTGGCCGCCAGGACGAGCCACGACAGCGGGTCGCCCAGGAGGACCAGTGCCGCCACGAACGGAACGCACGTGACCGCCGCGGCCCACAGGGTGATGCGGTGCATCCGCCGGTCGAGGACGGCGCCGTGCGCGCCGCCCTTCCGTGGGTTCCGCAGGTCGGATTCGTAGTCGAACACGTCGTTGATGCCGTACATCGCGAGGTTGTACGGCACGAGGAAGAAGACGGTGCCGATGAGCAGCGTGACGTCGATGCTCTGGGCCGTGAGCAGGTACGCCGCCGCGAAGGGGTAGGCCGTGTTGATCCAGCTCACCGGACGTGAGGACACCAGGAGGTCGCGCACCACGCGCCCCGTAGGCAGTGACGCGCCGCTCACGACGGCTTCGGCGTGCGCTGCAGGAGGGTGAACACCGCGGGGAGGCCGAAGGCGGCGCACAGCGGATAGGCGAAGTCCTCGATGGGTGCCTGGCCGATGCGGAGCCCGGAAAGGTGCTCGGGCGGGTAGCTGAACAGGTCGAGCGCGATCATGACGTTGTCGAACACGGCCGTCAGCGCGAGCAGGGCGACGGCGCCCACCGCCGACGCCCGCAGCCGCGCCCCGAACCCGGGCCGGCGTGCGGAGAGGGCCGTGACGGCCGCGGTGACCAGGAGGAACGGCAGGACGAGGAGGGGGTAGGTCATGCGCGGGCCTCCCGGCGGCGAAGCATCCGCTCGGCTCCCGCCCATGCGACCAGGGCGAGGTAGGACAGGAACGCCAGGAACACGGGTTCTTCCAGCGGCAGGTGCGGGGCGAGATCGACGCCGAGAAGCAGGGTGCTTCCCCCCTTGACGAAGACACCGGTGAGGATGCCCGCGGCATCCCACAGCAGGAAGAAGGCGGTGCCGATCACCACGGCTGCCACCGTCGCGCCGGGCGCCCGCGGGCCGATCAGGCGCAGGCGCACGTCGAGGACGAGGATGCCGGCGGCGGAGAGGACGATCGCAAGGAGGTAGAGCCCGGGCACCTCACGCCTCCCTGCGCGCCGGCTCGGGAACCGGACCGGGGGAGCGGTCGCCGCGGAGACGCTTGAGGACGAGCTCGGCGGAGATGAGGCACATCGGCAGGCCGATGCCGGGCAGCGCCGACGTCCCCGCGTAGTACAGCCGGCGCACCCGGCGGGATTGGTTGCGCGGGCGGAACACCGCGCTCTGGCGGAGCGTGTGCGCGAGGCCGAGCGCATTGCCGCGCCACGAGTGGAGGTCGGCCTCGAAGTCGCCGGGGGCGATCGTGCGGCGGACGACGACCCGATCGGCCAGGTCGGGGATGTCGCACCACTGGCCGATCTGCGCGATGACACGGTCGGCGGCGGCCTCGATCGCGGCATCCCCGCCGCCGTCGACGCCGCCCCGCCCGAGGCCGGGGTCGGCGGGCACCGGTACGAGCACGAACACGTTCTCGTGCCCCTCCGGGGCGACGGTGTCGTCGGTCGCGCTCGGGCGGCACACGTAGAGGGATGCCGGCGTGGGGATGCGGGGATCCGTTCCGAGGATCGCCTCGAAGTTCTCCCGCCATTGCGGGGCGAACAGCAGCGAGTGATGGGCGAGCTGGGGGAGCTGGCCACGCACTCCGAGGAGCACGAGCAGCGCGCCGGGGCTCGGGGTGCGGTCCTGCCACCACTTCTCCGGGTAGGTGCGGTCCGCCGCATCCGACAGCAGCCGCGTCTCGGTGTGGTGGAGGTCGGCGGTGGAGACGACGACATCGGCGGGGATGATCTCGCCGCTTGCCAGGCGCACGCCGTGCGTGGCGCCGTCGCGAACCAGGATCTCCTCGACCGGCGCCGAGGTGCGTACCGCGGCGCCCCGCTCGCGGGCGAGGCGATCGATTGCCGCGATGACGGTCGTGAAGCCCCCGCGCGGGTACCGGACGCCGTCGTTCATGTCGAGGTGGCTCATCAGGTGGTAGAGGCTCGGGACACCGTACGGCGAGCCGCCCAGGAACACGGCGGGATACTCCAGGATCTGCCGGAGGCGCGGGGAGGTGAAGCGCGTCTCGACGTGCCGGGCGAGCGTGCGGGTGAGAAGCGGCAGCAGCCGGGGGAGACGCCGCAGGAGCGCCGGATCCCGGAGCCCTGCGGTGGTCGTGTAGGGGTCGTAGAGGAAGCGGTTCACCGCCAGCTCGTACGCATCGGCGGCGGAGTCCAGGTACGCGTCCAAACGCGGCCCGGCGCCCGGCTCGACGGATTCGAACAGCGCGGTGGCCGCATCCCGACCCGACACCACGTCCAGGGGCGGGATTCCGTCCGCACCGAACACCCGGTAGGCCGGGCGCAACGGCACGAGGTCGAGCTGCTCGGCGGCGCTCGTGCCCAGCAGGGCGAAGAAGTGGTCGAAGACCTCGGGCATGAGGTACCAGCTCGGGCCGGTGTCGAAGCGGAATCCGTCCCGCGCCCACGAGCCCGCGCGGCCGCCGAGCTCCGCACGCGCTTCGCACACGGTGACCTCATGCCCCTCGGCGGCGAGCAGCGCAGCGGTCGCGAGGCCCGCGATCCCGCCTCCGACGACGACCGTCCGCGTCACCGCCGCCGCTCCCGCGGACGCGCGGTGACCGCTGCGCGCAGCGTGAGAGCGGCCTTCACCGGGTCAGGAACCCGCAGGCGGCGTCCTGACGCCGCCTGTGAACGGCGCAGACGCCGAGAGAGCTCGGCGAAGAGGTCGTGCGCGGTCGAGACGGCCCGGCGGCAGTCCCGCGGCAGCCGGGGGATCACCGCTGCGGCGGCGGCCAGATCGGCGTCGATACGGTCGAGCACCTCGGTGCGGCCGTTGCCGGTCGTCGCCCCCGACAGATAGTCGCGTCCGAGCCGCCCGGCGTCGTCGTCGAGATCGCGGAGGAAGTTGACGTCTTGGAAGGCCGCGCCCAGGCGGCGGGCGCCTCCCGCGAGGTCGGGGGGAGCGGGGAGCGGATGGGGGGAGCCGGCGTTGAGGAACACCTGCAGGCACATCAGGCCCACCACCTCGGCCGACCCGTAGACGTAGGCGTCGTGCGACCCGGCGTCGTGGGCTGTCGTGTCGATGTCGGTGCGCATCGAGGCGAAGAACGGGGCGGTGAGGTCGGCCCCGATGCCGCACGCCCGCGCCGTGCGCGCGAAGGCATGGACGACGAGATTGGCGCTGAAGCCGCGCTCGATGGCCTCGAGCGTCTCCTGCTCGAGGGAGTCGAGCACCTCGCGCTCACGGGTGCGACTCAGCCCCGCGTCGGCGGCCGGGCCGTCCACCACCTCGTCCGCGACGCGGACCAGCGCGTAGACGTTCCGCACGTGCGGCCGCACGCGCGGGCCGAGCAGGCGGCATGCGAGAGCGAACGAGGTCGAGTAGCGGGCGATGACTGCGGCCGCCGCATCCTCCGCCGTGCGGTCGTACAGCGCCAGCCCTGTGGGGGAGTGGCTCACGGCACGCGCTCCCGCACGCCCTCGACCAGGTCGAGGAGCATCGCGCGGCAGTCGCCGGGCAGAGCGGGGTCCCTCGCGGTGCGGCGCGCGTCATCGAGCGTCTCGCCGACGAGCAACTCCACGCGCTGCCGCGCACCGGATGCGGCGAGGGCGGTCTGGGCGGCGCGGACGGCGACGGGACCCGTGTGTGCACGGGCCAGTGCGTCGCTCACCTCCGGCCAGCGTTCGCTTTCGCGGGCCAGGGCGATGAGCGGAGTGCGCTTGGCCTCCCGGAGGTCGCCACCCTCGGACTTGCCGGCGACGGTGGCGGTACCGAACGCGCCGATGAGATCGTCCACCAGCTGGAATGCCAGCCCCAGCTGGAATCCGAATCGGCCGAGCACCGCGCGGCTGGCCGACGGTGCGCCGGCGAGGACTGCTCCGGCCTTCAGAGGTGCCGAGAAGGAGTACACCGCCGTCTTGTTCGCCGTGGCGAGGAGAATCGCCTCGGATGCCACCCCCGCGTCAGCGATCACGGCGTTCTCGACGTCGGCGAGCTCCCCCGACGCCGAGACGACGACGGCTTCGTCGACGAGCGCCATCAGCTCGGCGCGGACCCCGGAAGGGACGTCGGCCAGTGCCACGAGCCGGATGGCCTCGTGCAGCAGCAGATCGCCGGCCAGGATGGCCGCGGCATCCCCGAGCAGCGACGCGCCCGCGGCATCCGCCCCCCGGGCCTGCGCCCGTGCGCGGAACTCGCCGCCGATGTTGAGGACACCCCGCCGATGCGTGTCGTGGTCGATCACGTCATCGTGCACCACGAACGCCGTGTGCAGCAGCTCGAACGCCGCCGCCAGCTGGTACACCGCGCGCTCGTCGCCCGCCGCGCCGAGGGTTTCGTAAGCGGACACGACGAGCGTGGGACGGAAGCGCTTGCCGCCGGCCGATGCGCGCCGGATGGCGGTGGCCAAGGCACCGGCGGAACCGTCGAGCTGCGCCATCCGCCCCTCCAGACGCTGCAGCGCGATATCGATGGCGTCGTCGATCGCCTCGCGGGTGGCCGGCGCGGCGCGCAGCGTGATCATGAGGCGCGGCGTCGCTGTTGCCGAGGTGCGCCGAAAAGGCGCAGCTGCTCGGCTTGCAGGACGAGCCACGGGCTGAAGGCCCACGGGGTGGCATCGAGGGCGGTGGCGAGATCGGTCGGGTCCACCCATTCCGCGTCCGCGACTTCGAGTGGGTTGAGCTCCGGCTCTTCCGAGGTCCGCGCGGTGTACACGGGGCAGATCTCGTGCTCCACGATCCCGGTGGCGTCGATCGCGCGATACCGGAAGAGCGGCAGGGCGAGGTCGATCTCCGTCAGCGTCAGCCCGAGCTCGTGCGAGGCGCGACGGCGAACGGCCGAGATCACGGGTTCGGCCGGACGAGGGTGCCCGCAGAAGGAGTTGCTCCACACGCCGGGCCACGTGGCTTTCCCCAGCGCGCGCCGGGTGACCAGCACCTGCCCGGCGTCGTTGACGACGTGGCACGAGAACGCGAGATGCAAAGCGGTGTCGGTACCGTGCACACTGCTCTTCGGGGCTGTTCCGATCTCCTGGCCGTCGTCGTCCAAAAGAACGACATACTCGGTTTCGATCATCGCGCCTCCATTTTGCTAGTTTAGCTAGCGAGTGGCCACGACTATACAAGCGGAGGGAGGGAGTGTCCATCTTGTCGCAACCTGCGCAGGCACCTGGTACAAGACGCGAGACGATCACGGCGACGCTGTTCGCCGTGCGTGCCTTCAGTGACGCCATGGACCGCATGCACAGTGGCATGAAGGGCGACATGGACATGAACGCGACCGACCTCGCGGCGCTACGCATGCTCATCGTCCGTGAGCAGCGGGGGGAGACGGTGAGCCCTCACGAGGTCGCCCGGCACCTGCGGATCTCCACGGCATCCACGACCAAGCTCCTGGACCGGCTCACCGCGACGGGTCATCTCGAGCGGCGGCCCCACCCCCGTGACCGTCGCGCGCGCATCGTGGTGTTGACCGAGCGCACGAGACGCGAGTTCTTCCAGCATTTCGGCGCCCACCTGGAGTCGATGCGCGCGGTCGCGGCGGACTACAGCGACGAGGAGCTCGCCGTCATCGCCCGCTTCCTGGGGGAGATCGCCGAGGCAGTCGACCCCCGTTAGTCCACCGAGAATCCGTGAGCGCGGCGATCAGGCGCGCGAGCGGAGGGCGGGCTTGTCCGACAACCGGATCTCCTTCATGAAGAAGGCGACGACGAAGCCCACCACCCCGAGCGGCACGAGAAGCCAGAACGAGGGCGCCAGCGCGTCGGCGTACGCCGTGACCACGGCATCGCGCAGATCTGCCGGCAGCGTCTCGACGGCGGCCGGGGTGAGCGACGAGGCGCCGAAACCGGAGGGGATGTCGGATGGCGGGACGTTGCGGGTCGCCTCGCTCAGCGTGGTCGTGAGCCGTGTGGTGAAGGCGGCGGAGAAGATGCTGGTTCCCGCGGCGGCGCCGATCTCGCGGAGGAAGTTGTTCGTCGACGTCGCCACGCCCACCTGGTCGGGGGAGACGGCGTTCTGGGCGGCGATCACGATCGTCTGGAGCACCAGGCCGAGCCCGAGCCCCAGAACGAAGATCATGGCGCCGAACAGCACCGTCGACATTCCCCCCGTGATCTGGGTGAGCCAGGCCAGGCCGGCGGTGGCGAGCGCCATCCCGGCGATCGGATACACCTTGTACCGTCCGGTGCGGGTGATGAGCCGGCCCGAGACCAGCGAGCTGATCATCAGTCCCGCCGTCATCGGCAGCATGAGCAGGCCGGATGCCGTCGCTCCGACGCCCTCCGACATCTGCAGGAAGGTCGGCAGGAACGACAGCGCAGCGAACATCGCCATGCCCAGCACGAGGGCGATGAGCGCGGCCACCGTGAAGGTGCGGCTGCGGAACAGCTGCAGCGGGACGATCGGGTCGGCCGCGCGGGACTCGATCCAGAGGAAGCTGCCGAGCGCGGCCAGGGTCACCGCGGTCAGGGCCAGAAGCCAGGGGTCGCGCCAGTCGTAGCCCGCTCCGCCGGTGAGCGAGTTCCAGCTGGTGAGGAAGACGATGCCCGCGGTCGTGGTCGCCAGGAGCAGGGCGCCCCGCACGTCGAAGCGTCGCGCCGGCCGACGCGAGGGGAGCTTCAGGGCGAACCACGCGATCGCCAGGGCGATGATCGCGACGGGGACATTGGTCCAGAAGCACCACCGCCACCCGGGGCCATCCGTGAACCAGCCGCCCAGCAGCGGCCCGGCGACGGTGGCGATGCCGAACACCGCGCCCATCGGACCCATGAACTTACCGCGGTCGCGCGGCGAGACGATGTCGGCGATGGTCGCCTGCGACAGGATGACGAGCCCGCCGGCGCCCAGGCCCTGCACGGAGCGCCAGACGATGAGCTCCGCGAAGGAACCCGCCAGGGCCGAGCCGGTGGAGCCCACCAGGAACAGCGAGATCGCCAGCAGAAACGGCACGCGGCGACCGAACAGATCGCCCGTCTTGCCGTAGATGGGCATCACGATCGCGATCGCGAGCAGATACGCCGTGACGACCCAGCCCTCGCCTTCGGCCGCACCCAGATCGCCGACGATCGTGGGCAATGCCGTGCCGACGATCGACTGATCGAGAGCGGAGAGGAACATCGCGGCCAGCAGCGCGCCGAAGATCACACCGACGCGGCGGCGGGACATGCCGACGTCGGGCGCATCATCGGTCGCTGGGGAGGTGCTCACACCGACGTGACTACACGACGTCCCGCCGCGCGGTAACCCCTGGCGCATCACTGCAGGGACGTGCAGGGGCCCTCGGCGGGCGGCAGGTGCGCAGCCGAGCCCGGTCAGGCAGAGAGAAAGGCCCCGGATCAGATCCGGGGCCTTTTATTGTTGCGGGGACAGGATTTGAACCTGCGACCTCTGGGTTATGAGCCCAGCGAGCTACCGAACTGCTCCACCCCGCGGCACATCACCAGCCTAGCACGGTCCGTCGGAGTGCCTCACCGGGCGGACGTCGTGGTTGCCGTTCGAGCGCGGTGTCGGAAGGATTCGGACATGAGCAGGGACAACGGGGCCGAAGCGAAGGATGACACCTCTCAAGGTCGCGACGAGACGCCCGCCGAGCGGGCTGATCGCAACTGGAACGACGTGCTGCAGGAGCTGCGGGTCCTGCAGACCGGCACGCAGATCCTGACCGGATTCCTCCTCGCCCTGGCCTTCCAGCCGGCCTTCGCCGACCTCGACCGCGGGCAGCGCGTGTTCTATCTCGCGCTGGTGGTGCTGTCGGCGCTCAGTGCGATCGTGGCCCTCGCCCCGGTGGCGCTGCATCGCTTCCTGTTCCGCCAGCACGCCAAGGCCTCGGTCGTCCGGTATGGCCACCGGGCACTGCTGCTCGCGTTGATCACCGTGTCGCTTCTGCTGGCGGGAGTGGTCGCGTTCGTGTTCGATGTCGTGGTCGGCTGGTGTGCGGCGGTCGCCGCGTCCGCCGCCCTGGCCGCCCTGATCCTCGTACTGTGGGTGGTGGTGCCGGTGACGATCCGCCTCCGGCTCGAGGGAGATGAGGACGGATGAGCGTGGATTCGGTCGGGGTCGCTGTCGCGCAGTTCGCGCCCACGGCTTCCGTGGCGGCGAACCTGGACGTCATCGGCTCCCTGGTCGCGCGGGCAGCGTCGCGCGGAGCGCGCGTGGTGCTCTTCCCGGAGTACTCCAGCTACTTCCTCGACCCGTTCGACGCGTCGCTCTCCGCGAACGCCCAGACGGTTCACGGTCCCTTCGTCTCGGCGCTGATCGGTCTGGCCGATGAGCACGATGTCACGATCGCCGCGGGTCTGCTCGAGCGTGCGGACGACGACGCCCGCGTGCGGAACGCCGTCGTCGCGGTCGACCGGACGGGCCTCCTCGCCACCTACCGCAAGCTGCACCTGTACGACGCGTTCGGCCAGCGCGAGTCGGACTGGGTGCAGCCGGGAGAGATCGCTCCGCCGCAGACCTTCACGGTCGACGGGATGCGGTTCGGGCTGATGACCTGTTACGACCTGCGATTTCCCGAGGTCGCCCGCGTCCTGGCCGATGCCGACGTCGAGGTGGTGCTCGTGGCGGCCGAGTGGGTGCGGGGGCCCCTGAAGGAGCACCACTGGCGGACGCTGCTTCAGGCACGTGCCATCGAGAACACGCTCTTCGTGGCGGCAGCCGACCATCCGCCGCCCCTCGGCGTCGGGAACTCCCTCATCGTCGACCCGCAGGGAGTCGTCGCCGCAGGGGTCGGGACCAGCACCGATGTGGCGGTCGCGCATCTGGACCGCGAGGCGGTGGAGCGCGTGCGGCGGGTCAACCCGGCGCTGAAGCTCCGCCGGTTCCGGGTCGAGCCGGCCTGACGCAGCCGCGTCTGCTCAGGCTCGGAGACTCGCCAGCCGGGAGGCGGCGTCCTCGAGGACGTCGGTCCGCTTGCACGCGGCGAACCTCACCAGGGTGCGGTAGCGGTCCCGGTGAGCGGATGTCGCAAAGGCCGTGAGGGGGATCCCCACGACGCCCGCTCGCTCGGGAAGGGTGCGGCAGAACTCGTCGGCGTCGGCGGCACCGACGGGCGCGGCATCCGCCACCGTGAAGTAGGAGCCGCTGGGCACCGATACCGCGAAGCCTGCGGCGCGCAAACCGGCGCCCAGCAGGTCGCGCTTCCCCCGCAGCGTGGCGGCGATCCCGGTGAAGAAGGCGTCCGGGAGACGCAGACCGGTGGCCACGGCGGGCTGGAAAGGGCTGCCGTTGACATAGGTGAGGAACTGCTTGACCGCGAGCACGGCCGACACGAGCTCCGCCGGGCCGGTGACCCAGCCGATCTTCCATCCCGTGACGGAGAACGTCTTGCCGGCCGAGGAGATCGAAATCGTTCGTTCCCAGGCACCCGGAAGCGTCGCGATCGGCACGTGCGGAGCGTCGAACACGAGGTGCTCGTACACCTCATCCGTGACGATCACCGCGTCATGGCGTTCGGCCAGGTGGACGATGCGCTCCAGAACCTCCCGGGAGAACACCGAACCGGTGGGATTGTGCGGGTCGTTCACCAGGATGACGCGGGTGCGGTCGGTGACGGCAGCCGCGAGTTCGTCGAGGTCGGGCTGGAAGTCCGGCCAGCGCAGCGGTACAGGCACGAGCCGCGCCCCGGCCAACGCCACGCAGGCGGCGTACGAGTCGTAATAGGGCTCGAACACCACCACCTCGTCGTCCGGGCCGTCAAGGAGAGCCAGGAGCGTGGCGGAGAGCGCCTCCGTCGCACCGGCGGTGACCAGGACATCGCGTTCGGCATCGAGCCGCAGGCCGTAGAAGCGCTCCTGATGCTCGGCGATCGCCCGCCGGAGGTCGGCTGTGCCGCGCCCGGGCGGATATTGGTTTACGCCCTGAGCGATCGCTTCCCGGGCCGTCTCCAGCACCACGCCCGGTCCATCCTCATCCGGGAAGCCCTGGCCGAGGTTGATGGCACCGGTTCTGGCCGCAAGAGCGCTCATCTCGGCGAAGATGGTCGGTACGGTCGAGCCGTCCGGTGCCCTCAGACCGGCACCCTCGGCGGCACGCCGCCAAGCTCCGGGAATGTCTCGCATCCCCCTCACGCTAGTCGCATAGACGGATCCCGGTCGGACCATAGAAAACGCACAGCAACCGACGTCACGCTGGATATTGCTTGGCAGAAGGAGCAACCATGAGCGACAACCAGGGCGAGCGGCCCTCAGAGAACGTCCCGGCATCCTCGCCGCAGGACGGCTCTCCCACGCCCGCACAGACCAACAGCAGTGCCACAGAGGCGCCGCACACCCCGGAGACCCCGGAACAGAGCCTCGCAACCGAGACGTCCACGACGCCTCCCGGCTCGACACCCGTGCCACCGCATCCCGGTCCCGTCCCGACGCGCGCCGCGTCGACGGGCGCAGGGTGGGGTACGGCCGGCGAACAACCCCCCACCCGCTTCGGACCCGGACAGTACGCCGGCCCCGCGCGACCCGCGTACGCGGGTCAGCCCGGCGGGTACGCGTATGGTTCCGCCCCCGCCCCGGCGGCGCAGCCCGCCGCAGTGCCGGCGGCCCAGAATGAGGCGGAGTCCCGCAAGAAGTCCGGTGCCGGCAAAGTCGTCGGTCTGATCGTCGCTGCCGCCCTCGTCGGCGGTGCCGCAGGGCTCGGTGGCAGCTACGCCGGACTCGCTCTGTGGGGCGGCGAGGACTCTGCGCTGGTCGCAGGTCCGGGAACGATCACCATCAACGACACCGACGACGTGAACCAGACCGCCGCGATCGCCGCCAAGGTGGTGCCCAGCGTCGTCACCATCAGCGCGAGCACCGGCGAGGGGGGCGGAACCGGGTCAGGCGTCGTGCTCAGCGAGGACGGCTACGTCGTGACCAACACCCACGTCGTGACGCTGGACGGCCAGAGCGCTGACGCGCAGATCACCGCCACGACCTCGGACGGGCGTGTCTACGACGCCGAGATCATCGGCACCGACCCCATCTACGACCTCGCGGTGATTCAGCTCCAGGATGCGTCGGGGCTCACGCCGATCGAATTCGCCGACTCGAACGACCTGAACGTCGGTGACGAGGCGGTCGCGATCGGTGCGCCGCTGGGACTGTCGAACACCGTCACCACCGGAATCATCAGCGCCCTCAACCGCTCGATCCAGGTGGCCTCTGCGGCCGCACCGGACGACGGCGAAGACGGGGGCGATGCGGAGACACCGGGCCAGGAGGGGCCGTTCTTCTTCGACTTCGGTCAGGGAGAGCAGCAGCCGGGGTCGACGGAGAGCATCAGCATCTCCGTCATCCAGACGGACGCCGCCATCAACCCGGGCAACTCCGGCGGGGCGCTCGTCGACTCTCAGGGACGACTGATCGGCATCAACGTCGCCATCGCCTCGGCGGGCGGCTCGTCGAGCGGACAGGCCGGTAACATCGGGGTCGGTTTCGCGATCCCCTCGGACGTCGCCAAGCGCGTGGCGGACGAGATCATCGAGGACGGCGCGGCGACCCACGGTCTCCTCGGTGCCCAGGTCCAGGCCGCCTCCGCGGTCGAGGACGCCGAGATCGCCGGCGCGTACATCGCCGAGGTGGTCCCCGGAGGCGCAGCCGAGCAGGCGGGGCTTCGCGAAGGTGATGTCGTCATCGAGTTCGATGGCAAGCCGATCACCAACTCGACGGATCTCACGGCCCAGGTTCGTGCCCTGGCCGCCGGGTCGGACGCGACCCTGACGTATGTCCGCGATGGTGAGTCGCGCACCGCCGATGTCACCCTCGGGGAGCTCGGTTCGTAGCGCTCCCGGCACGGACGCCACCCCGCGATAGGCTCGCGGGGTGGCGTCCTTCTCGTTCGGTGCGGGAAATGCGCGGAAGCTCCTGAGCATCCCGATCTACGCGCTGGGCCGCCTCGCTACCGCCCTCATTCCGCGCACGCGCGACGAGTGGGTGTTCGGATGCGCCGTGGGCATCGCCGACGGCGCTCTGGCGCTGTGGGAGCAGGCCGCTTCCGCCGGGGAGCGTGCCGTCTGGCTGGTCGCGACCGACGACGAAGCGCGGGAGGCCGACCGGCGGGGGATCCCGCACGTCCGCAAGACGGGCTTCCGCGGGTTCTGGCGCACCGCGCGGGCGCGCGTCGTCGTCGTCACGCACGGATTCGGCGACGTCAACCGGTACGGCGTCTCCGGCGCCCTCGTCGTGCAGCTCTGGCACGGTATCCCGCTCAAGCGCATCGGTCTGGACTCCCCGGAGACGCTCCGGAGCCGCATCCTGCCGAATTCCCGCCTCGTGCGCGGGGTCCTCCGACGCATGTATGCGGCCGCGACGAGCCGCATCCGGATCCTGCCGGCGGCCTCGCACCTGGTGCGCGGCCGGCTCGAATCGGCGTTCGGGCTGCCCAGCGCGTGCGTACCGGTCACGGGAGAACCCCGGGTGGACGTGCTCTCCCGCGGGACGGCCGGCCAGCGGCGCGCCGCCGCAGCCGTCGCCCTCCGTGACGCGGTCGGCCCGATCGGTGCGGGCACCCGCGTCGTGCTCTATGCGCCCACGTGGCGCGACGGCGAGCCCGACCCGGCGGTTCCGACGCCCGCGGAGTGGCGGACCATCATCGACGTGCTGGAGCGATTCCAGGCGGTGCTGCTCGTCCGCTCGCATCCACTCGGCGCGGGGGAGTACCGTCCGCCGTTCGATACCGATCGCGTCCGGGCGCTGGGGAGCGATGTCGTGCGCGACGTCACCCCGCTCCTGCCGGGCATGGACGTCCTCGTGACCGACTACTCCTCGCTGGCCTTCGACGCTGCGCTCGTGCCCCTCCCCGTCGTGTATCTCGCCCCGGATCTGGACGCGTACCGCGCCCGACGGGGGCTTTACGGGCGGTACGCGGATGTCGCGGGCCCGGACTGGGCGGATTCCTGGAGTGTCCTGTGCGGGCAGCTGGAGGCCGTGCTGCAGGATCCGAGTGAGCGGTTGGACCGCTCGTTCGCTCTGAGCGAACGCATTCACGCCTTCCGCGACGGCCGTAATGCCGAGCGCGTCTACGAAGCCATCCGCGCCGCCGTCGGCGCGAGAGAGAGAGTCTCATGACCCACGCCCGTTTCCTCGTGCGCGACGATGGCGTCGCGACGCTGGAAGTGTCCGGCAGCGGCGAACGGCCGGACGCGGTGACCCTCGTCGGTCGGCGCGCGCGCGCCGAGGGGCGCCTGAGCGAAGACGGCGGGACGTGGCGCGCGGTGATCGAGCTGCGTGCCTCGCGCTGGGGCGGCCCCCCGTTGCCGCTCCCCGGGGGCGAATACGCGCTGACGATCGAGCCGGGGGAGGCGACGGATGCGGGTCTGCCGCAGGATCACGTCCCGATCACGTTGCTCGGGACGCTGCGCGCGTCGTGGGACGGTACGCGGGCGCGCATCGGGCCACCCGTCAACCCCGCGTACGACTCCGGAGAGGGGCAGGCGGCCCTCGAGCGGCGGTACGCCGCGGCCCGCGAACAACTCGAGAACGCGGTGTTCTTCGAGAGCTTCTACGGTCGCAACGCGAGCTGCAATCCCCTCGCGATCGACCGGGAGCTCGCCCGCCGCGCGCCCGGGGTGACGCGGTACTGGAGCGTCGTCGACCTCTCCGTCCAGGTCCCCGACGGCGCGATCCCCGTGGTCGAGGGAAGCCCGCAGTGGTGGCGTGCTCGCGGAGCATCCCGTCTGCTGGTGATCAACGATTGGATGCGACGCCGGTTCGCGCGCCGGCCGGGGCAGGTCGTGCTCCAGACGTGGCACGGCACTCCGCTCAAGCGACTGGCGCTGCACCGCCCCGGCTTCGACCCGCGGCGGGCGGCGGCCGTGGTGAAGGAGTCTCGGCGCTGGAACGTGCTGCTGGCGCAGAACCCGTACGCCGGACGGATCCTCCGGAAGGCGTACGCCTTCTTCCGCCGCCCCATCTGGGTGGAGGGATACCCGCGGAACGACGTGCTCGTCACCGACGACGGATCGGCGACCCGGCGCGATCTCGGCATCGCCGCCGACGCTCGCGTGCTGCTCTACGCCCCGACGTGGCGGGACGACCGCGACGAGATCGTGGATTTCCTCGACCCGGCCACGCTCGCCTCCGAGCTCGGTGCGGTCGTGCTCGTCCGTGGGCACTCCCGCACCCTGCTCCCCGGGAAGGACGCCGAGGGACCGCGGGTCATCGACGTCACCGGATTCCCCGACACGTCGCGTCTGCTGACGGCCGTGGACGCTCTCATCACCGACTACTCCTCGGTGATGTTCGACTTCAGCGTCACGGGCAAGCCGATGTACTTCCTCGTGCCCGACATGGACCACTACCGGGGCGAGCTGCGCGGTTTCTACTTCGACCTCGCCGACGCCGCACCCGGTCCGATCGTCCGCACGCAGGACGAGCTCATCGCGGCGCTGCGGAACGACGACCAGACTCCCTACGCCGACCGGTACGACCGCTGGCGACGGACCTTCAACGCCCGAGACGACGGCGCTGCCGCCGAACGGGTCGTCGCGCGCATCCTCGACCAGGGCTTCGTCTCCGGCCCCGAGTAGGGAACGCGAGACTCTGTCGCCCGGCGGTCAGGGCAGGGGGGTGTTGCGCCCGTCGAGCCGGGAGGTGTCCACGGTGTCGCGGGCGCCCGTGAGCAGCCCCGAGATGAAGCCGGCCCCCCATGACAGATGCATGGTGGGGAGGACGGCGAGAGTCCAGACCTTGTCGCGCCATCCCTTTCCGCCGCCGCGACCAGCGGCGACGCCCGCGATCAGCGCGGCGTAGGCGGCCACCGGCACGTGCACGACCGACGCGATCCGCGAGCACGCCCCGGTGGTGACCCGCGTGGCCTGCAGCATCCCCACGGTGGCGCTCAGCCCGACGGCGGCGACGAGGGCCGGGGGAGCGAAGAACCGCAGCGAGTTGCGGCGGCCGTAGCGCCGCACGAGCTCGCCGCGCCATGCCCCGGTGGCGCGGAACTGCCGTGCGAGACGAACCCAGCTCTCGCGGGGCCAGTAGATCACCGAAAGCTCGGGGTCGAACCACACGCGGTACCCGGCGCGGCGGATCCGCAGGTTGAGCTCCCAGTCCTCGCCGCGGCGGATGGACTCGTCGAACAGACCCACTTCTTCGAGCACGGAGCGGCGCATGACGCCGAGGTACGCCGACTCGGCGGGGCCCTCTTTCGTCCCGCCGTGGTACGCACCGCCGCCGAGGCCGATGGGGGAGTTGTAGGCGCGTGCGACCGCGCGCTGAAAGGGCGTCCGCCCTTCGGCGTGCATGACGCCCCCGACGTTCGCGGCCCGCACCCGCGCGAGGGTGGCAAGGGCTCGCCGGGTGTAGTCGGGGGCGATCTCGGAGTGCGCGTCCACGCGCACGACGGTCGGGTACCGCCCGGCGCGGATGGCGCGGTTCAGCCCGACGGGGATGTCGGCCGCCGGGTTGTCCACGAGCAGGATCCGCGGGTCCTCCTGGGCGAGCGCCCGGGCGATGTCGTCGGTGCGGTCGGACGAGGGTCCGAGGGCCAGGACGAGCTCGACCGGACCGGGGACGTCCTGGGCGAGCACCGTCTCCACCGCCCGGCGCAGGTACCGCTCCTCATTGAGCACGGGCATGACGAAGGTCACGCCGGCCTCCTCCGCGGGAACCGGCGCGTCCCTGCGTCCGGGTGCGGCGACATGCATCCGTCGATTCTGTCACGGCGCTGTCTGGGTACGCTGGAAGGATGCGACTGCTCAGCGACGTCCAGCTCGCGTGGGGTCTGTTCCGCAAAGGCCTGGCCAACCGGGCCGCGGCGGCGGCCGTGCGGCGGGCGCTGCAGGGCGAGGCCCCGCATCCGCCTCACCACTACCGCATCGCGGTGTACTTCGCGGATGGCGGCGTGAACATGTACCAGATGCGCCAGTGGTACAAGCCCCTCGCGCAGCTGGCCGAGCGCTGGCCTGTCGTGGTGCTGGCGCGCTCCGCGTTCGGTGCGCGGGCACTTCTGGCCGAAGACGCGCTGCCGGTGGCCTATGTGCCCTCCGTCCGCGACCTGGAGGACTTCGTTGCGGACCAGGACATTCGCGTCGTCCTGTACGTCAACCAGAACACCCGCAACTTCCAGATGTTCCGGTACGGCCACCGCTGGCACGTGTTCATCAACCACGGTGAGTCCGACAAGATGTACATGGCCACCAACCAGTTCAAGGCCTACGACTATGCCTTCGTGGCGGGCGAAGCGGCGCGGAACCGCCTTTCACGCGTCCTGTGGGACTACGACCTCGATGCCCGCACCTTCGCCATCGGCCGTCCTCAGGCCGATCACTACTCGGGAGTGCTGCCGTACACGCCCGATGACCGCACGGTCGTGCTCTACGCCCCCACGTGGGAGGGGGATCGCCCGTCCGCGCACTACGGGTCGGTCCGTACCCACGGGGAAGCGCTCGTCGCAGCGCTCCTGGCCACCGGGCAGCACCGCGTGGTGTACCGCCCGCACCCCCGTTCGGGCGTTGTGGATCCCGAGTACGGCGCGGCCAACCGGCGGATCATCGCCGCCATCGCCGCGGCCAACGACGCCGATCCCGGAGCGCAGCACGTCTACGACGACGGCGCCGAGCTCGGCTGGCAGCTCGCCGCCGCTGATCTCGCCATCGTGGACATCTCCGCGATGGTCTACGATCGCCTCGCCGCCGACAAGCCGCTGATGATCACGCGCCCGGCCGACCCGGAGGCCGCCGTCGACACGCACGGTTACCTGTCGGCGTGCGAATGGCTGGATGCCTCCGACGCGGGGGCGGTCGTCGCCGAGTCCGAGCGGGTGCTGGCCGACCCGGAGTCGGTGGCGCGCCTGCAGCACTGGGTGCGGTACTACTTCGGAGACACGTCGCCGGGAGCGGCGACAGCGCGCTTTTCTGCAGCCATCGAGGAACTCATGGAGCGGTGGGAGCAGTGGCACACCCGGCCGGGGGCCGAGGACGACGTCGGCGACGGTGCCGAAGCCGACGTCGACGACTGATCAGACCCCGGCGAGGCGTTCGACCGCCGCGAGGGGGATCCGCACCCAGTCCGGGCGGTTGCGAGCCTCGTACACCGTCTCGTAGAGCGCTTTGTCCAATTCGAACGCACGCAGGAGGTCGCCGTCGGCAACGACCGCGCCCGGGGTGGCCGCGTACCCGCGAAGGAAACCCTCGCGTGCCGCCTCCGCCCACGCGCGCGGGTCGACGGCAGCGGAGTCGACCGATTCCGCGACGTAGGCGAAAGAGCGCAGCATCCCCGCCACGTCACGAACAGTGAAGTCCGGTGCATGCCGCTCGGCCATCGGCCGCATCGGCTCACCCTCGAAGTCGAGCAGAACCCACCCGCGCCGCGGCACGTCGAGGACCTGGCCGAGGTGAAGGTCGCCGTGGATGCGCTGCAGCCGCGGCCAGTCCGCCCCGAGGGCTCGGTCGAACGCGGCGTCGATCGCGGGGACGACCGAACGCAGCGCGGGCACCGCGTCGACGGCCGCCGTCAGGCGGGTCTGCCAGCCCTCCGCTGTCCGAGCGCGGTCGCCGTCGGTGGCATCGCGCGTGGGGAACAGGCGTGCGAGCGCGGTATGCGTGTCGGCCACGGCGGCGCCGAGCCGTGCCGCCTGCTGCTGGAAGTCCACACCACCCGCCGCGGCGCCTAGCGCCACCCGCCATGCGTCTTCGACTCCCGGGAAGAACTCCTGCGCGAGCGCCAGGGACCCGGCCACGACATGTCCCTCGTCACCCGGCTGCCGCCAGACGCCGGACACCGTCCCCACCAGAGGCGGCACCGACCGAGCGCCGGCTTCGGACAGCGCGGACTGCAACTCGATGTCGGGATTGAGGCCCGCGTGCACCTGGCGGAAGATCTTGCAGATCACCGGATGCGCCGACGCGGTGCCGCGGAAGATGATGGACGTGTTCGACTGCTCGCCCTCCAGCACCGTGGCGGGGAGGGTGTGCGGCCAGTGACCGTGGCGGGAGGCCGGTTCGCCGTAGAGCGGGCCATCCACCCCGCCGACCCGACCGCCGCGCGTGACCCAGGCGAACAAGATGTCCTGGAAGGCCGGGTCGGCTGCACCATCGACCATGACCGACCCGTGGGGACGCCCGATCTCACCGGTCGCCGGTGCCGATCGCCACACGACGGGGATCTGGTACAGCGCCGGGGTGTCGCCGCTCGTGTCGGCGACGAGGAGCACCTGGACACGAGCGTCCGGGCGACCGCCGAGGTCCCATTCGGCGATGAGCCGCAGTCGCGGCACCGCTCCCTTGTTGGCGTACCACCGCTGGCGGGGCATCCACTCGCGCAGACACGCCAGCGTGCTGTCCATGCTCCCGACGCTACCGCTCGGGGACGGTGTCGGCAGCAGGCGTCGCGTCCGTGGCCGGCGCGCCGCCATCGCCGGCCGTGTCGTGCGCGTCCGGTCGTCCCGTCCGGCCACGACGTGCGGCCCCGCCGGCGCGCCGGGTGGCGCCGCCGACGGACCGTCCGGCCGTGGCGATGCCGCGCGCCGCCGTTCCGGCGGCACCGGCGATCGCGCCACCGACGCGCTGCGCGCCGACGACCGCGGCGTGCTCCATGCGAAGAGTGCCGGGCCGCGGCTCGAGCTCGGCGGGAAGAAGCACCGGTGCGACGCCGAACGCGCGCCGTGAGCCGACCAGGACGCGACGGCCGAGGATGTTGTTGCCGGCCCCGCCGACGGCGGCGCCGATTCCGAAGGGGAGGGCCTTGCCGATCCAGGACGCGCTGCCGCGCACCGCGAACTGATGGATGAAGGCGCGCTTCAGGCGGTCTACGACAGGCCCGACGGAGGCGCGAGGGAGGGTCTTGGTGACCATCTCACCCCAGTAGCCGGCGCGGGTCGGCCCCCGACCGGCGGCTTGTCCTGCCAGCTGGGCGACGAGGTCTACGCCCTCCTTGCCCAGCATGAGGGTCAGAACGAGCGCGCGCGCACGGTCGGGATCGTCCACGGCGATGCCGTGGACCTCGGCGATCGACTGGGCGAACAGGGCGGTCGCCTCCACGAATCCCACGGTCTCGACGCCGCTGAGCGCGAGCGTGATGCCCGTCCCGACGCCCGGGACCACGGCGGTGGCGCCGACCGCCGCGCCCCCCGCAGTGACGGTGGCGAGGTAGCGACGCTCGAGAATCCGTACGAGCTCAGCGGGCGAGGCATCCGGGTGGCGCAACCGGATGCTGCGCAAGTGGGCGAGCACCGCGGGGCGCTGGATCGCCAACACGCGATCGAGCGCGCGGATGGATCGTGGATGCTCCTCGGAGCCGACTGGCGGCAGCCCGCCCGACCAGGGCGCGTCTTCGGGGAGCGAATGGATGCGGTGGACCTTGTCGCTCATCGAGGCGATCCTACGCGGAACGTCTGCGCGCGTGCCGAACGGTTCAGACGAAGAGGTTCGCGCGCTCGAGGTCTTCGGCGAAGTCGACCTCGACCGCGTACAGGTCGGAGATGTCCATCGGCTCCAGACGCAGCCCGTCTTCGGCGATGGCGAGCTCGAGTCCGCGCTCGAAGTAGTCCTGGTCACCCACGCGGGCGAGCTGGCGCTGGAGCGCCTTCTTGTCACGGGCGGAGATGAAGTTGATTCCCACGGCCTCGCCGATGCCACCGACGACGGTCTTGGACAGCTCCTTGATGACGCCGTCCGCGCCGACGGTGTACTTCACCTCTTCGTCGCTGACCTTCGCGGTGTTGACCGTGACGAAGGACTGGTCGCGTTCGATGAGGGGCAGTGCGCGGCCGAGGATGCGCGGGTCGAACACGACGTCGCCGTTCATCCACAGGACGCCGCGCTTACCCGTCTGTGCCAGCGCACGCAGGAGGCTCTTGGACGTGTTGGTCTGGTCGTAGCGCTCGTTGTACACGTAGTCCGCCTTGGGAAAGGCGTCGACGATGGTCTCGGCGCGGTAGCCGACGACGGTGAGGATCCGCGCGCCCTGACCGAAGGCCGCGTGGACGTTGTCGTGCTGCTGCTGCATGATGGTGCGACCGTCACCCAGCTCGGTGAGGGGCTTGGGAAGGCTACGACCCAGGCGCGAGCCGAGGCCGGCGGCGAGGATGACGATCTGAGGGGACACTGTTGCTCCTGGGGGTTGGTTCACTTCCGGTTCACCGGAACGCCACTCCTTCGTGCGCCCCTCATGGTAGCGATCCAGCCTGGAAGGGTGCACAATATCGGCCACCCGTTGCCGATTCGTGATGCATCGGCTGCCGGTCTCACAGGGGAACAACAGGCCGCTGAGTCGGTGGGGCTTGATAGTTTGGACCGATGACAGCCTCGCTGCCGCTGCCTGACGACTCACCCCCGGACGTCCAGAGGCACATCGACCCGGAGGCGGCTCCGACGGCCGCGCCGCCCCAGCCCCGGACGCCTTCGCGGACGAATTCTCCCGCACGCTCGACGACCGTGTCGGGTGCCAAGCCCACGCCGGCGAACAAGCCGGCGGCGAAGAAGCCGGCGGCGAACAAGCCGGCGACGAAGAAGCCGGCGACGAAGAAGCCCGCGGCGAAACGACCCGCCGCCGCCCGAGCTGCCGCTCCGACCGCGGCGACGGTCAGTAAGCCGGCGAGGAAGTCCGCGGTGAACAAGCCCGCGCCGAACCCACCCGCCGCTTCTCACGCTGCCCCCACGCGGGCGGAAACCCCGGGCGCACCGACGATGGCGGATGCCACCCCGACGAGCGGGGCCGGCGCCGCCGCTCCGCAGAGCGCAGTGCCGATCCCTGGTCCGCCGCCGCCGCTGCCCGACGGACTCGTGATCCCACCGCGGCCACCGCTGCCCCCGGTGCCGCCGCTGCCGCCGCTGCCGCCGATCGCGGTTCCCGACAGCGCGACAGAGCCGGAGCCGGAGCCCGAGCCCGAGCCTGAACTCGAGCTCGAGCCCGAGCCTGAGCCTGAGCCTGAGCCTGAGCCGGAGGTCCTCTCCCAAGCGGTCCCGACCGAGCAGCCCGAGCCGGCGGTCCTCTCCGAGGCGGTTCCGACCGAGGAGCCGGTGCTTCCGGTCGAGGCGAGCCCGGATGTCGCCCCGGCTGCGCCGTACCCCGCGCCGGAGCCGGTGGGGCCGCCCGAGCACGAAGCATCGCCGGAGCATCCCGCGGAGGATGCGATCACGGCGATCCTGGACGATGCCGCGGCGGACGACGCTGTCGACGAAGCGGTGCCCGCTCTCGCGGTGCGCGGCGTGACGAAGACGTTCGGTGGGACGCTGGCGGTCGACTCGGTCGGCTTCACCGTCCCGGTGGGATCCTTCTACGGAATCGTCGGCCCCAACGGGGCAGGCAAGACCACGACGCTGTCGATGATCGCGGGTCTTCTCCGCCCCGACGAGGGGACCATCGCCATCAACGGCGTCGACTCTCGGACGCGGTCGACGCAGGCCAAGCGGGCCATGGGCGTCCTCCCCGACAGGCTCCGCACCTTCGATCGGCTCACCGGCCGCCAGTTGCTGTATTACTACGGAGTGCTTCGCGGCCTGCCCTCAGCGGTCGTGGAGCGCCGCATCATCGACCTCGCGCGCGCCTTCGATCTGGTCGACGCACTCGGGCGCTCCGTCTCGGACTACTCCACCGGCATGACGAAGAAGGTCATGCTCGCCGGGGCGATGATCCACTCGCCGCGGCTCCTCGTTCTCGACGAACCGTTCGAATCCCTCGATCCGGTGTCCAGCGCCGTGATCCTCGACATCCTCACGACCTATGTCGCGCACGGCGGCACGGTGATCCTCTCCAGCCACGGTATGGAGCTCGTCGAGCGGGTCTGCACGCGCGTGGCGGTGCTGGTGGCCGGACAGGTGCTGGCCGAGGGCACCGTCGAAGAGGTGCGGGGCGCCGGCACGCTGCAGGAGCGATTCCTGGAGCTCGCCGGTGGCCATGGCGACGTGGAGGGCCTGGAGTGGTTGCACGCCTTCTCCGACTGAGACTCGCGTCGCTCCTGGGCGCGGTGCACGGTGACCGCCGCCACGTGCTGCGGATGACGACCGGATTCGTTCTCCTGGCCGCGGCGACTTCGGCGGCCGGCACCGCCATCCTCAGCCTTCGCGACGCCTCCGATGCCGCGGCCCACGTCGTGACCGTGCTGGGTGGCTCGGCCATCACGCTCGGGTTCGCGGTCGCCCCGCTCGTCCTCGGCGCGGTCGATCCGCTCGATCCCCGACGATTCGCGGTCCTCGGGCTCCCGCCGGCGCGCCTGGCGGGAGCGCTGGCGGTCACCGGACTTCTTAGTGTGCCGATCGCCGTCGTCCTCGTCCTCGCCGTGTGTGCCGCGGTCATGTGGCGGGCACACGGCGCGTCACCCGGGCTGGGAGCCGCCTCGGTGGTGCTCAGCGTCCTCACGTGCACCCTCCTCGCGCGTGTGAGCGAGGCGGTCGCCGCGCTGGTCGTGCGGGAGCGGCGGTCGCGCGAACTCACCGGGTTGTTCCTCGTGGGGGTCCTCGTCGTCGTCGTTCCGGTCGGTGTCTTCCTCGCCTCGCTCGAGTGGCGCGGCGCCGTTCCGGTGCAGTTGCGGGAGGCCGCCGGGATCCTCGCGGTCACACCGTTCGGGGCGGCCTGGGGGCTCCCCTCTCTGGCAGGGGGCGACCTGGCCATCGCCCTGGCCGTGGCCGTCGCCACCCCGGTCGCCCTCGCGGCGGCCTGGTTCGCGCTGGTGACGCGGATGCTGACGACTATCGAGCGGCCCGCCGCTGTGCGTGAGCGTGGGGGCCTCGGATGGTTCGCGGTGGCTCCGGGAACCCCGGGCGGAGCGGTGGCCGCACGGAGCCTCGTCTACTGGCTCCGCGACCGGCGCTACCTCGTGAACTACCTGGTCGTGCCCATCGCGGCGCTTCTCACCGTCGTCCCGCTGCTCGTTGCCGGCGTGCCGCTGGGGATCGCGGCGCTCGTGCCGGTGCCGGTACTGGCGCTGTTCTTCGGGTGGCTGCCGCACAACGATGTCGCGTACGACTCCACGGCCATCTGGATGCACATCGCCAGCGGCGTGCGGGGCGTTGCCGACCGGGTGGGACGGCTCGTCCCGATGCTTCTCATCGGCCTCCCGGTGCTCGCCATCGCGGTGTCGGTGGCGACGGCGGTGCATGGTCGATGGGCGATCCTCCCCGCGCTCGCAGGGGTGAGCGCCTCGCTTTTCCTCTCCGGGCTGGGCCTGTCGAGCATCGCCTCGGCGGCGGCGCCGTATGCGGTCTCGCACCCGGGTGACAGCCCGTTCCAACAGCCGCAGCGCACCGGCTCGGGCGCCGCGACCTCGCAGGCGCTGGTGCTGCTGGGCGCGATCGTTCTCAGTGCACCGGCCCTGTGGTGGGCATGGCTGGCCCTGACCCGTGACGTGAGCTACGCGATCGCGGCGCTGTGGGGAGGCGTGGCCGTGGGGGTGATCGTCCTGACGGCCGGCGTCGCCATCGGCGCCGCCGTGTTCGAGCGGCGTGGCGACCGCATCATGGAGTTCGCGGAAGCGTCGTGACGGGCCGGGGGAGCCCGCCCCCGGCTACACTGGCACATCATGAGCACGCCACTGGACCAGCCCGATCCGGGCGGAATCGCGACCCTCGACCGCGAGCTCGAAGAGCTCATCCGCGAGGAGAACGTCGAGCCGGGCGATCATGAACGCTTCTCGCACTACGTGAAGAAGGACAAGATCCTCGAGTCGGCGATCACCGGCAAGCCCGTTCGGGCGCTCTGCGGGAAGAAGTGGACGCCGGGCCGCGACCCCGAGAAGTTCCCCGTCTGCCCCACGTGCAAAGAGATCTACGAGTCCCTGCAGGGCTAGCGGACTGCAGCGTCCGCGTCGACGAACACCGTCGGCAGAGCGGGGTCCGACCGGCTGAGCGCCAGGGCGCGCACCGGCAACTCCTCCCGCACCCGCGCATGATGGGCCCGGGCTGCGGCGACGCCGTCGTGCCCCTCGGCCGCCTCATCGATGCGGCCGTCGACGACGAGCGGCACCTGCAACGCACGCGCGTCGGGGTGGGCCGCGGCCGCATCCAGATCCTCGAAGCCGTCGGAGACGACCACGAGCTCGCTCGTGGCGACGCCCTCCTGCAGCGTCCGGAAGGCCGCCTTCCGCCCGCCTCGCGACGCCTTGTCGGTGGATGCCTTCGCCACGCCCAGCCACGACCCGTCGCCTCCCTGGCGGGCCACCAGCTTGAAGACCATGCCGGCGGTGGGGCTTCCCGACCCGGTCACCAGGGAGGTACCGACGCCGTAGGAGTCGACAGGGGAGGCGGCCAGGGCGGCGATCGCGAATTCGTCCAGGTCGCTCGTGACCGTGATGCGCGTATCTCTCGCGCCGAGCTCGTCCAGAAGTGCGCGCACGTCGGCGGCGACCGTCGGCAGATCGCCGGAGTCGATCCGTACCCCGCCGAGACCCGTGCCGGCCACGCGCACCGCGGTCTCGACCCCGCTGCGGATGTCGTAGGTGTCCACGAGCAGGGTCGTTTCCGGGCCTAGGGCGTCGACCTGGGAACGGAAGGCCGCCTCCTCGGTGTCGTGCAGCAGCGTCCAGGCGTGGGCGGCGGTTCCCATGGTCGGAACGCCCCAGCGCTGGCCGGCAGCGAGGTTGCTGGTCGCACTGAAGCCTGCGATGTAGGCGGCGCGCGCCGCCGCGATCGCCGAATCTTCGCCCGCGCGCCGCGACCCCATCTCCGCCAGCGGACGGTCTCCGGCGGCCACGCTCATCCGGGCGGCGGCCGTCGCGATCGCGGAGTCGTGATTCAGCACCGACAGAACGAGCGTCTCGAGGAGGACGGCCTCGGCGAACGTGCCCTCCACGGTGAGGAGCGGCGATCCGGGGAAGTACAGGTCACCCTCCCGGTAGCCGGTGATGGACCCGCCGAAGCGGTAGTCGGCGAGGTACTCCAGCGTCGCCGCATCCACCACCTTCTCGTCGCGGAGGAAGCGGAGCTCCTCGTCGCCGAAACGGAAGTCCCGGAGCAGGCCGAGCAACCTCCCGGTCCCGGCCACGACACCGAAGCGGCGGGCACCGGGCAGGCGCCGAGCGAACACCTCGAACACGCATCGACGCTCCGCGGTGCCGTCGCGCAGCGCCGCATCCAGCATCGTGAGCTCATACCGGTCGGTCTTCAAGGCGGTGCTCGCGCTCATCCCGTCACCCTATCCACGGATCGGGTGTGCCGGCAGGCGCGGGTAGGGTGGGATGTCGTGGATGAGGCGCCGATCGGAATCTTCGACTCGGGCGTGGGCGGTCTCACCGTCGCCCGGGCCGTGTCGGCGCAACTGCCGCGGGAGTCGATCCTCTACGTCGGCGACACAGCCCACTCGCCGTACGGGCCGAAGCCGATCGCGGACGTGCGGCGGTACTCGCTCGAAGTGCTCGACTCGCTCGTCGATCAGGGCGTCAAGATGCTGGTGATCGCCTGCAACACCGCGTCGGCGGCAATGCTCCGTGACGCCCGCGAGCGGTACGACGTCCCGGTGGTGGAGGTGATCGGTCCCGCCGTCCGCACGGCGATGTCGACGACCCGCAACGGCCGGATCGGCGTCATCGGCACCGAGGGGACGATCTCGTCCGGCGCGTACCAGGACATGCTCGAGGTCAACGAACGTCTCACCGTGTTCGCACAGGCCTCCCCGCGGTTCGTGGAGTTCGTCGAGGCCGGTGTCACCGACTCGCCCGAGGTCCTCGCCGTCGCCGAGGAGTACCTCTCGCCCCTCCGCCACGCGGGCGTGGACACGCTCGTGCTCGGGTGCACGCACTATCCGTTCCTCGAGGGGGCCATCAGCTACGTGATGGGCCCGGATGTGAGCCTGGTCTCCAGCGACACCGAGACGGCCAAGGACGTCTACCGCCAGCTCGTGAGCCGCGATCTGCTCGCCGGCCCGGACGCGGTCGCCTCGCACGTGTACGAAGCCACCGGCGACTCCGTCGACGAGTTCCTGTCGCTCGCCCACCGGCTCATGGGCCGCGAGGTGCGCGAGGTGCAGCTCGTCCAGACCGGAGCTATCGACCTGCCGCGCTGAGCGGCCTCTTCCCTCACCCTGCAGACGTCCCCCGGGAGATCTGCAGACCGAGACCTCACCCGAAGGAAAGGCATCCCATGACCGACATCACCCGCGCTGACGGCCGCGCCGTCGACCAGCTGCGACGCGTCACCATCGAGCGAGGATGGTCGAGCCATGCCGAAGGCTCGGCTCTCATCAGTTTCGGCGAAACGCGCGTGCTGTGCACGGCGTCGTTCACGAACGGCGTGCCCCGGTGGCTGGCCGGCAAGGGCAAGGGCTGGGTCACCGCCGAGTACGCGATGCTGCCGCGGGCGACCAACAGCCGCAATGACCGGGAAAGCATCAAGGGGCGCGTCGGCGGCCGCACCCACGAGATCTCGCGGCTCATCGGCCGCGCGCTGCGCGCCGTCGTGGATACGAAGGCGCTCGGGGAGAACACCCTCGTCCTCGACTGCGACGTGCTCCAGGCCGACGGCGGGACGCGGACGGCCGCGATCACGGGCGCCTACGTGGCTCTGGCCGATGCGATCGCCTGGGGTAAGGAGCGGAAGTTCATCGCCCAGCGCTCCGAGGTTCTCATCGACTCGGTCTCGGCCGTCTCGGTCGGGATCATCGACGGCACACCGATGCTGGACCTCGCCTACGTCGAAGACGTGCGCGCCGAGACCGACATGAACGTGGTCGTCACGGGCCGGGGCCTGTTCGTCGAGGTGCAGGGCACCGCCGAGGGCGCGCCCTTCGACAAGAGCGAGCTCGACCGGCTGCTCGAACTCGGCGTCGCCGGGTGCGGCGAATTGCGCGACACTCAGGCCGCGGCGCTGGCGGGCTGACCCATGGGGCGGCAGATCGTCCTCGCGACCCACAACGCCCACAAGGTGGACGAGTTCCGCGCGATCGTCGCTGCCGTGCGTCCCGACCTCGAGGTCGTCGGCTACGACGGTCCGGAGCCGGTCGAGGACGGCGTGACGTTCGCCGAGAACGCGCTGATCAAAGCCCGCGCTGCCGCCGCGCACACCGGTCTCCCCGCGCTCGCGGACGACTCGGGGCTGTGTGTGGATGTCCTCGGCGGCTCCCCGGGTGTCTTCTCCGCGTACTGGGCGGGACACGCCAAGGATGCTGCGGCCAATCTCGCGCTGCTGCTCGACCAGCTCTCCGATGTGGCCGATCCGCACCGCACGGCGCAGTTCGTCTCCACCATCGCGCTGGTCACGCCCGGCGGCGGTGAGGATGTCGTCGAAGGCCGGTGGGACGGGCGGCTCGCTGCCGCAGCATCCGGCGAGGGGGGATTCGGATACGACCCGATCTTCATCCCGGACGGCCAGGAGCCCGGCGCAGAGCGGACGGTCGGGGAGTGGACGGCTGCCGAGAAGAACGCCGAGTCGCACCGTGCACGCGCGTTCGCGGCCCTCGTCCCGCTGCTGGGGCGGATGTGACGCGAGGGAGAATCGTTCTCGTTCCCGACATGACGACACGGCACCCCCCGACCCGGGGTCGGTCGTAGCCTGGGGATATGCACGATCATGCGCCCGGGGTCCGTGGCGCGAGCAATCGCCGCCTGCTGGCGATCTCGCTCGCGATCACGACGGTCGTCATGCTCGTGCAGATCGTCGGCGCCGCACTGTCCGGGTCGCTCGCGTTGCTCGCGGACGCGGCCCACATGTTCACCGACGCTGCAGCGCTCGTGATCGCCCTGGTCGCCAGTGCGGTCGCTGCGCGGCCGGCGAATGACCGACGCACCTTCGGGTACCAACGCGCCGAGGTGTTCGGTGCCCTCGCGAACGGCGTCATCCTGCTCGCCCTGTCGGTGTGGGTCGCGGTCGAGGCGGTTATGAGGCTGATGAACCCCGCCGACACCGAGATCGCCGGCGGCCTCATGCTCGGCGTCGCCGTGATCGGCCTGGTCGCCAACGCGATCGCGATGTGGCTCCTGGGGAGCGCCCAGCGGCGCAGCATCAACGTGCGGGGCGCGTACCTCGAAGTGCTCGGCGACCTGCTGGGCTCGGCCGCCGTCATCGTCGCGGCGATCGTGATCGTGACCACGGGGTGGGCGCCGGCGGATGCGGTGGCCTCCCTCCTCATCGCCGCGATGATCGTGCCACGGGCGATCGGCCTGCTGCGGGAGGTCGTCTCCGTGCTGGGCGAAGGCGCGCCGAAGGGCATGCACGTGCAGGAGATCCGCGACCACATCCTCGGGACCCCGGGTGTCGTGGACGTGCATGACCTGCATGTGTGGCAGCTCACGCGGGGAGCGCCGGTGTTCAGCGCGCACGTCGTCGTCGAGGATGCCGCGCTGAGCGACGGGCGGTCCGGGAGCGTTCTCGCCGCGCTGCAGGGATGCCTCTCGCAGCACTTCGACGTCGAGCATTCGACGTTCCAGCTCGAGCCGGCCGGTCACATCGAGCACGACGACGCCCGTCACGCCTGACGATCAGGATTCGCGGACGACCTCACCGGGCGCCTTGTCCGGGCGGAGTCCCCGCCACCGCGCGTGCCGCAGGATGCCGCCGGGGGTGAACTCTGCGAACTCCACCTCGCCGACGAGGTCGGGGCGGACCCACAGGGCGTCGCGCGCGTCGGGACGCGGCACCTCGACGAAGGGGTTCTCGTCGGTGCGCCGGGGGCGCAACTCCGCCTCCAGCTTCGCGATGGTCGCTTCGCTGAAGCCCGATCCCACCCGGCCTGCGTACCGCAGGCCGGTGCCGTCGGGGATGCCGAGGAGGAGTGAACCGATCGTGCCGTTGCGCCCGCCCTTGCCGGGGCGGATGCCGCCGATCACGACCTCCTGGGTGCGGGTGAGCTTCACCTTCAGCCATTGCTCCGAGCGGGCGCCGCGGCGGTAGGTCGACCCCGGGTCTTTGACGACGATCCCCTCCAGCCCGAGCGCGCGACTTCCCGCCAGCGCCGCATCCACGTCGTCGAACACCGGCGGCAGCACCACGGGCTCCGAGGCGGACGCGGCGAACTCCTCCAGCGCGGCACGGCGCTCGGCGAGCGGCAGGCCGGCGAGGTCGCGGCCGCCGCGCGAGAGGATGTCGAAGAGGAAGAGCTTCACCGGGGTGCGCGGGCTCTCGCGGGCGATCTCCCGGGGCTTGGCGAGGTTCATCCGCGTCTGCAACAGGGGGAAGCTCGGTCGCCCCGTGGCGTCCAGCGCCACGATCTCCCCGTCCACGACGGCGGGCTGCGACCCGAAACCCAGATCGACGGTCGTGAGCTCCGGATACTTCGCCGTGATGTCGTTCCCGCTTCGCGCCCTGAGATGCAGGCGCGAGCCGTCCCAGACCCCGATGGCGCGGATGCCGTCCCACTTCCCCTCCACCCATGGCCCGCTGCCGGAGCCCCACCGCCGTGCCGCCTCCCGCGCCATCCCCGGGCTGGCGGACGTGGCGAGCATCGGGCGCAGCTCGGACGGCGGCGGGATGGCGGCGGCGTCGTCGCCGGCCTGGTCTTGTGCGCGGCCGTCGGCTGCCGGCGCCCGGGAGGCCCCGGCGCGAGAAGCCGGGGCATGGGAGGCCGGGGAGTCGGCCTCGGTGGCGACGACGGGGGCGCCGTCGTGCTGCGGATGCCCCGCCGCATCCGTCTTCATGCGATGCAGCAGCCACGTCGACTTCTCTCCGCTGCCGTCGGTGCGGATGAGGGCGAGCCGCACCCGCCCGAGCGGACCGCCCGGGCGGCCCTCGAGGGTGAAGATCACCTCGTCGTCGCGCCACTTCTCCAGCTCGTAACGCCCTTCGTCCCAGATCGTCATCGACCCGGCGCCGTACTGGCCCGCCGGAATCGTGCCGGAGAACGTCGCGTACTCCATCGGGTGATCCTCGGTCTGCACAGCGAGGTTGTTGCGCCCGGTCGTGGCGGGGATCCCCTTGGGCACCGCCCAGCTCGCGAGCACGCCGTCGCGCTCGAGCCGGAGATCCCAGTGGAGCCGGGTCGCGTGGTGCTCCTGGATGACGAAGCGCGGCAGCCCTTCGGATGCGGTCGCGCCGATCGCATTCGCCGGCACCGGCTCGGGTGTCGCCCCCGCCGTCCGTTTCGCGATGTAGATGCTCAGCGGGCCGTCGTCGGCGGCCCGCGCCCCGGCACTGAATCCGAGCGCCGCCATCGGGTCACCGTCGGCAGCGACGCGCTCGAGCACTTCGTCGAAGAGGAGGTGCCGAAGACCGGGATCGTCGAGTTCCTCCCACGTGCGAGGGGCGGCGATCGTCGGATGATCCCGCCCCCGCAGTGAGTACGGGGCGATCGTCGTCTTGGATCCGTTGTTCTGGCTCCAGTCGATGAAGACCTTGCCCGGCCGGGCCGCCTTCGCCATCTGGCTCACCACCAGGTCGGGGGAGTCGGCCTCGATCGCCCGGGCGAGCTCCTTGGCGAAGGCGGTGATCGCGTCACTGGACTGCTCGCCAGGCAGCGCGGCGTACAGGTGGATGCCCTTGCTGCCGCTGGTGACGGGGTAAGGGTCCATCCCCATGTCCGTGAGGATCGACCGCGCCTGCCGGGCCACCTCGGCGCACTCGGCGAGCCCGACGCCGGGGCCGGGGTCGAGGTCCAGGACGAGACGGTCGGGGTTGCCGCGGTCACCGTCGGGTGCGAATCGCCACTGCGGAACGTGCAACTCCAGGCTCGCCACCTGCGCGAGGTAGACGAGGGTCGGCACGTCGGCGACCAGGGGATAGTCCTTCGGGCCGGAGGAGTGCGGGATGGGACGGCGCTGCACCCACGACGGGGCGCCGGCCTCCAGGTCTTTGGCGAAGAACGACATCCCGGGGTCGTCCGGTGTGCCGACACCGTCGGGCCATCGTTTGCGTGTGACCGGGCGTCCGGCGACGTGGGGCAGGAGAACCGGCGCCACGCGCGTGTAGTAGGCGATGACCTCGCCCTTGGTCGTGCCGGTTTCGGGGTAGAGCACCTTGTCGAGGTTCGTGATGCGCAGCCGACGGCCGTCGATGCGCACCGTCTGCTCTCCCGCGGCCATATGTTCACCGTAGCGGCGCGGATCGCAAGGGGTTTCGGGGATTGCTGTGACAGGTGTGTACTGGTGTGATGAGGGCGATCTGGAAAGGCGCGCTGACCTTCGGTCTCGTGAACGTGCCGGTCAAGGTGTACTCCGCGACCGAGGACCACGACGTGCCGCTGCATCAGGTGCACAGCACGGACGGCGGCCGCATCCGTTATCAGCGCATCTGCGAGGTGGACGGCGAGGTCGTGCCCTATTCCGACATCGACCGGGCCTACGACGACGGTGACCGGACGGTCGTGCTGACGAAGGAGGACCTCGCGTCCCTGCCCTCCGAGCGCAGCCGCGAGATCGATGTGGTCGAGTTCGTCCCGAGCGATCAGGTCGACCTGCTCACGCTCGACCGCGCGTACTACCTCGAGCCCGACTCCGCTTCGCCGAAGGCCTACGTGCTGCTGCGGCGGACGCTGGAGGAGACCGACCGGACCGCGATCGTCCGGTTCTCGCTGCGTCAGAAGACCCGCCTGGCGGCGCTGCGCGTCCGCGGCGACGTGCTCGTGCTGCAGACCCTCCTGTGGGCCGATGAGGTGCGGGATGCCGCGTTCCCGGCGCTGGACGAGACGGTGCGGATCTCGGCGAAGGAGCTGGAGATGTCGGCGGCGCTCGTCGAGAGCTTTGCGAAGGACTTCGATGCCGAGGAGTTCACGGACGAGTATCAGGCGGAGTTGCGCACCCTCATCGACGCCAAGCTGGAACAGGGCGACGCGCTGGACACCGCTGCCACCTTCGGCGAGACCGAGGACGAGGACTCCGGTGGCGAAGTGATCGACCTCATGGAGGCCCTCCGCGCGAGCGTGGAGCGCAGCCGTGCGGCACGGGGCACCAAGGGCGAGGATGCGCCGAAGAGCTCGGGCGCAGCAGCATCCGGGTCGTCGAAATCAGGGTCGCCCGCGAAATCGACGACCAAGGCGAAGCCGGCGTCTGCTGCCAAGACGACGACCGCAGCGAAGAAGAAGACCGCGAAGGCCTCCTGACGGCCGTCAGTCCTTCGGCGCCTCCGGGCGGCGACTTTCCAGGCTCTCCTGGTCGAGCACGAGCGACTGCGCCTCGCCGGAGTCCGTCTCCGGCTCGCCCCCGTGCGGCGCGCGCTTCGCGTGGGCGCGCTCGCGGAAGTAGTGGAAGGCGACGAAGCCGATCGTGCCGGCGACGGCGATGAGCAGGATCACGTCGATGTACTCGGCGACGAAGTCACCGACGCCGGGGATGAGCCCGATGCCGTAGCCCAGCATCGTGAGACCGAAGCCCCAGAGCAGTGCCCCGGCGAGGTTGTAGATCGTGTACTTCCACTTGTTCATGTGCCCGACGCCCGCCGCGATGGGGGCGAAGGTGCGCACGATGGGAACGAAGCGCGCGAGGATGACGGTGAGCCCGCCGAAGCGCTCGAAGAACGCGTTCGTGCGCTCGACGTTCTTGACGCTGAAGAGGCCGGATTCCTTGCGCTCGAAGATCGCCGGGCCGGCCTTGTGGCCGATGAGGTAACCCACCTCGCCGCCGAGGAAGGCGGCCAGGCCGATGAGGAGACCGACGAGCCAGACATTGATACCGAACACACCGTTCGGGGCGATCGCGGAGGGGTGCGAGAGCAGACCCGCCATGATCAGCAGAGTGTCCCCGGGCAGGAGGAACCCGATCAGGAGCCCCGTCTCGGCGAAGATGATGAGGCACACCACGAGCAGCGCCCAGGGCCCGGCGGCCGTGATGATCGTCTCAGGGTCGAGCCAGGGGATGAGAGCGGCGTGGGTGATCACGAAGGGTCCCGTCGTTCGGTCGGCGGCATGGCGCACACGCAAGCGTCGCCGTGCGGAAGGTGGGACTTGAACCCACACGCCCGGAGGCACAGGAACCTAAATCCTGCGTGTCTGCCAATTCCACCACTCCCGCGAGTGGGATCAGTCTAGGCGAGCACTCTCGCGCCGATGGTGGGGGAACCCCCCGAAAAGGGGCGCCCGCCGGGGGTGCGCCGGGTGCTGTCGCGCCATCGTGGGCCGTGCGGGTCTCGGATAGGCTCGGCGCGTGCACGAAGCAGAGCAGCGAGCGCGCGTCGGTGTGGTCATCCGTCCTCAGCTACCTCCCGAGGACCTGCTCGCCGCGGTGGGGGCCGTCGAAGCCGAAGGGTTCGACGATCTCTGGTTCTGGGAAGACAGCTTCTGGGGCGGCGGACTGGTCACCTCGACCGCCGCCCTCTCGGTAACCTCTCACATGCGGGTCGGACTGGGGCTCATGCCGACGCCCCTGCGCAATCCCGCGCTGGCGGCGATGGAGATCGCGGCGCTCGCCCGGATCCACCCCGAGCGATTCGTGCCGGCGTTCGGGCACGGCGTCCGCGAGTGGATGGTGCAGGCCGGGGCAGCCGTGGAGAGCCCGCTGACGCTGATGCGCGAATACGTCGCTGCGGTCCGCGCACTGCTGCGCGGTGGCGAAGTGACCGTAGACGGTCGATACGTGCACCTCGACCGCGTGCAGCTGAGCCACCCGCCGTTCCCCTCCGCTGTGCCGCCGCTCCTTCTCGGCGCGAACGGACCCAAGGCGTTGCGTCTGGCGGGCGAACTCGCGGACGGGGTGGTCCTGGACGAGGTGCCCACCGGGGAAGAGGTCGCCGCCAAGGTCGCCATCGTGCGGGAGGGCCGCGCAGGCTCCCCGCTCGAGAACGAGCGCTTGCAGGTCGTCGGGTACGTGAAGCCTGGTGCGGATCCCGGTGCTCAGGCCGTCGAACTCGTCTCGGCCGGGCTCACCACGATCGTGTTCTCCCACTGGGAGGGCGACCCGGACCCGCGTGTGCTGTTCGATGCAGCCCACGCGGCGCGGGCGGCCCTGGCGTCGATGCCGTCAGATGACGAGGACCCTCTGACGTGACGATCGGCGTCGTCTTCGTCCAGGGCGCCGGAGCCGGTGCTCACGAAGAGGATGCTCCGCTGGCGGCAAGCCTCGCTGAACACCTGGGAGAGCAGTACTCGGTCGACTTTCCCACGATGCCCGACGACGATGGCGCCGACAATCGGCTGTGGCACTCGGCGATCGCCCAGGCGATCGGTCGCGCGGGGGCGCCCGTCGTGCTGGTCGGGCACTCGGCCGGTGGCTACGTGCTCCTCACCTATCTCGCCGGCGACCGCCTCCTTCCGCCGGTCGCCGCTGTCTGCCTTCTCGCGGCGCCCTTCCCTGGCGGCGATCCCGACTGGACGTTCGAGGGGTTCGACCTTCCCGATGACCTCGCCGAACGCATGCCGGTGGACGCGGTGGTGATGCTGTACGCGAGTGAAGATGACGACATCGTCCCGTTCGCCCACCGTGACCTCTACGCCGCAGCCATCCCGGGCGCTGTTGCGCGCTCGCTGCCTGGGGGACACCAGTTCGGCGGGGACCTGCGCGTCGTCGCCGAGGACATCCGGCGCGTTCTGGGTGAGCGGCGCTAGGACGGAGGGATTACGGTCCGGCAGCCGTCCGGAAATCTGGGTTGCGGTTTCCTACTCAGGGGCGTAGCCTTCTAGGTAGGAAAGTCAAACTCAGGAACGGAAATCGTCATGCATATTGCTGGACAGACTGCTTTCGTCAGCGGAGCCAACCGCGGCCTCGGCAAGGCTCTCGCCGTGGAGCTGCTCGCGCGAGGCGCAGCCAAGGTCTACGGCAGCGCACGCGATGCGTCGACGATCACCACGGAGGGCATCATCCCCGTGCAGCTCGACATCACGGACCCGCGATCCGTGGCTGCCGCGGCCGAGCTCGCCGCCGACACGACGCTCCTGGTGAACAACGCAGGTCTCACGACCCTTTCTCCGCTCCTGGGCAGCGATCCGGCCGACGCCCGCGCCGAGATGGAGACCAACTACTTCGGAACGATGGAGATGGTGCATCGCTTCGCACCGGTCCTGGCGCGAAACGGCGGCGGCGCGATCATCAACGTCGTCTCGATCATGGCCTACCTGGCGATGGACGCCTCCGGCGGCTACGGGGCATCCAAAGCGGCACTGCTGGCAGCGACCAACAGCCTCCGCTTCGAGCTGGCCGGCCAGGGCACCCGGGTGGCCTCCTTGTCGCTCGCCAGCACCGACACCGACATGATGGCCTGGTACGACGGCCCCAAGAACGACCCGAAGGACGTCGCCCGTCGCGCCTTCGACGAGTTCGAGGCCGGCGCGCTCGACCTCTTCGGAGACGACGCCACGGCAGCATGGAAGAGCCGGCTCGGCGAAAGCACCGGCCAGCTGTACCCCCAATTCGCGAGCTGAACACATCGACAGGAGACCGTGAATGCCCGAGGACCAAACGACCGAGTACCGCGGCGACACCAAGTGCTCGCTCGCCAAGGCCGTGGACATCGTCGGGGAGCGGTGGGTGTTCTTCATCATCCGTGAGGCCCTGGCGGGGGTGACGCGATTCGCCGAGTTCAAAGCCCGGCTCGGCGTCGCCCCCGACATCCTCACCGCCCGGCTCGCCCTCCTGGTCGACTCGGGAATCATGACGCGGCAGACGTACCGGGACAGCGGAGAGCGCACCAGGCACGAATACGTCCTCACCGAATCCGGGCGAGAACTGGCCCTTCCGATCTTCGCACTGCAGCAGTGGGGAGAACGATTCGCACCATCCAGCCTGGAAGGGTCGATCACTTTCACCACCAGCGAAGGAGATCCGGTCGCCGCCGCCTTCGTCTCCCCGCAGGGTTCGGCTCCGGTCGACGTCATCGCCCGGCGCGTGGACGAGCCCCGCTCCTGAGGTCAGCTCCCTCGAGCGGCGGGTTCGCGCGCCGCTACGGGCGCGCGATCCGCGATCGGTAGCGGCGTAACGCGCCGTTGGGGGTGCAGACGGCCGCGGGGTGTGGAGAACTTCCGCGCGCTCATCGGGGTTTTGCGAGGATTCCCGCGTGAGTCTCGCCTTCGCCTCTCCGGGTTCCGCGGCCGCCGCGGTCGCCGAACGGGTGCGCGAGCGGCTCCGCGCCGAGCAGGCGGATCCGACCCTCGATCCCGAGCTCGCCACGAGCATCGCCGCCAACGAGGTGCGCCGGCACAACGACTACGCCCTGGCGCGGGGGCTCGACCCGGTCGATGATGAGGCAGGGTGCGTCCGCGATGTGCTCGCGCAGCTGTCGGGGTTCGGTCCGCTGCAGCCGTATCTGGACGACCCGACGATCGAGGAGATCTGGCTGAACGCGCCCGACCGCGTGTTCGTGGCACGGGGAGGCCGGGCCGAGCGCGTGCCGCTCGCTCTCACCGACTCCGGGGTGCGGGATCTGGTGGAACGGATGCTGCACACGACAGGGCGGCGCGTCGACCTCAGTCAGCCCTTCGTCGATGCGTCGTTGCCCGATGGGTCCCGGCTTCACGTGGCGATCCCCGACATCACCCGGCGACACTGGGCCGTGAACATCCGGAAATTCCTGCCGGCGTATCGGGACCTCGCGCACCTGGTGCAGTCCGGATCGATCAGCGGGGCAGGCGCCGACCTCCTCGCCGGTGCCATGCGCGACGGGCGGAGCATCCTGGTCTCGGGTCCGACGCATGCCGGGAAGACGACGCTTCTCGGCGCGCTGGTGGCCGCGGCGGCATCCGGGCAGCGGATCGTGACCGTGGAGGAGACCTTCGAACTCGCCGTCGACGCGCCCGACATCGTGGCGATGCAGGGACGGCAGCCGAGTCTGGAAGGGACCGGAGAGGTGACCCTCCGGCGTCTCGTGAAAGAGGCGCTGCGCATGCGACCCGACCGCCTCGTCGTCGGCGAGGTGCGGGATGCGGAGGCGCTGGACCTCGTGCTCGCGCTCAACACGGGTGTGCCCTGCGCCGCAACCATCCACGCCAACTCCGCGCCGGAAGCCCTCGTCAAGCTGGCGGCCCTCCCGCTCCTGGCCGGACGGAACATCGATGCGACCTTTGTGACGGCGGCCGTCGCCCGCTCTGTCGATCTCGTCGTGCACTGCGAACGCGACGCCTCCGGCCGGCGGCGTGTGGCGGAGATCGTCCAGCCGACCGGTCGCATCCTCGGCGACGCTCCGGAGGTGCGCCGCGTCGTACCCGGGAGCCGGCGATGACGGTCCTCCTGGGCGCGACGCTCGCCGCGGGCGTCCTGCTGGTCGCTTCCCCGTGGCTGTGGCCCGCCGCTTCGATGCGGGCTGCCGGCCCTTCCGCCCCCGCGGGACCGCTGGCGCGGCTCCTCGAATCGGCGGGGTTCGCCGGGGTGCGGGGTCGCGTCGTCCTCGTGCTCTCGCTGGCGAGCGCGGTGATCGCGGCCGCGGTGGCCTGGCTCCTCACGTCGGTCCCCGCCTTCGCGCTCGTGGTGGCGGGCGCGGCGGCAGCGGCGCCGTTCGTGTGGCTGCGTGCGCGTCGCGTGCGCCTGCTGCGCTCGCGACGGAACCTGTGGCCCGACGTGTGCGACCTGCTCATCGCCTCGGTGCGCGCCGGGATGTCGCTGCCGGACGCCGTGGCGAGCCTGGCCGGCTCTGCGCCGCCGGCATTGCGGTCGGCCTTCGCCGCGTTCGCGGTCGACATCCACGCCTCGGGTCACTTCGAGTCCAGCATCGGGCGGCTGAAGACCGCGCTGGCCGACCCTGTGGCGGACCGCATCATCGAGACCCTGCGCATGGCGCGGCAGGTGGGCGGCACGGAGCTTCCCACCGTGCTGCGCGCCCTGGCATCCTCCGTACGCGCCGACGCTCTGCTCCGCGGGGAGGTCGAAGCCCGGCAGTCGTGGATCCGTGGCGCAGCGGTGCTCGGGGTCGTGTCCCCGTGGATCATCCTCGTCCTGCTGGCGTTGCGCCCCGAAGGTGCCGATGCGTACTCGAGCCCCGAGGGGGTCGGCCTGATCCTGGCCGGCGGGCTCGTGTCGGTGGTCGCATTCCGCCTGATGCTGCGGATCGGTCGCCTTCCCGAGCCGCGGCGGTGGTTCGGATGACACCGGGTCTTCTCACCGAGTCCGCCGTCGCCGTGGTGCTGGGAACCGCCCTCGGCATCGGCGTGTGTCTGCTGGTCTCCCTGGCCCCCCGGGTGAGCGCGCCGAGCCTCGCCCGGCGCATCGCGCCGTACATCCGCGACGTCACGGATCCCCTGGGTATCGGACCCGCCCTGTCACCGGTCCCCACGGTTCGCGACGCCGTACGCGGGGCACTCGATCGAGTCGCCGCGATGTTCGGCGGTTCGGAGGCTCTCTCGCGCCGCCTGGGCCAGGCCGGCTGGACGATCAACGCCACGGCCTTCCGCACGCGGCAGCTCGTGTGGGGTCTCGCGGGTCTCGGCGTCGGCGCTCTGCTCGTGGTGCTGGTCGCGCTCGCCGGCGGGCTCACGCCCGCGGCCGTGATCGTCGCGCCGGTGCTGGCGGCGAGCGCGGTGGTGCTGTGCGACGCGCGGTTGACGTGGGCGGCCGGCCGGCGGATGCGGCGGATCGAGGAGGAGCTCCCCACCGTGCTGGACTTCCTGGCGCTATGCCTTTCCGCCGGCGAAGGCATCCTGGATTCTCTCCGCCGTGTCGGGGAGGTCGGCTCGGGGGAACTCACCGGCGAGATCCGCACGACGCTGCTGACCGTGGGCACGGGTGAGCCGCTCACCGACGCCCTGACGTCGCTGGGAAGCCGGTTGCAGGTGCCCGCGCTGTCCAGGGCCCTTGATCAGGTCGTTGCGGCGCTGGACCGGGGCGCCCCGCTGGCGCAGGTGCTGCAGGCGCAGGCCACGGACGCGCGCGAAGACGCCAAGCGCGCACTCATCGAGCAGGCGGGGCGGAAAGAAATCCTCATGCTCATCCCGCTGGTGTTCCTCATTCTTCCCCTGAGCGTGCTCTACGCGGTGTTCCCGGGGATTTTCCTGTTGCGGCTCGGAATCGGCTGACCATCGGAAAGGAGGACACATGCGAGGAAACCACTTCATCCGCCGCCTGCGCACCGCATGGGGGGACGTGCTGTCGGACGAGCGCGGCGACGTTCCGGGCTGGGTGCTCATCACCTTGATGACCGCTGGGTTGGTCGTCGTGATCTGGGCACTCGCAGGCCCCGCTCTCGCGCAGCTGTTCGAGCAGGCGATCTCCCGCGTCTCCGGGCTGTGACGCATGCGCCGACTGCGCGATGTCGTCGGGCGTGCCGTGCGCGGTGCGCTCGCTGACGACGCGGGTTCCAGCCCCGTCGAGTTCGTCCTGGTGGGGGCGTTGCTGACCCTGCTCACACTCGCGGTCATCCAACTCGCCCTCGGCGTCTATGTCCGCAACGTGGTCCACGACGCTGCCGTCGAGGGTGCGTTTCACGCGGCGCTCGCCGACACGAGTCTGGCCGAGGGCGCCGAGCGCACGCGGGGGCTGGTCGCCCGGGCGGTGGGGGAGTCCTATGCGGACGACATCGCCGTGCGTGAGACGGATGCGGCGGGAAGCCCCGCGGTGCGGGTCACCATCCGCACGACGTTGCCCCTGCTCGGACTTCTGGGGATCGAGCGTGCGCTGGAGGTGAGCGCTCTTGCCCCGGTCGAATCTCTGGAGTGAGGTGAGAGTGCGCGCCGCCGACGATAAGGGCTCGGCCGCGCTCGAGTTCATCTTCGTGGGACTGCTCCTGCTGGTACCCATCGTGTACCTCGTCGTTGCCCTCGGCATGATCCAGGGGCAGAGCCTCGGCGCCGAGTCGGGCGCCCGGCACATCGCCCGCGCGGTGGCGACGGCCGAGGGGGCGGATGCGGCGGACACCCGGGCCTCGGCGATCCTCGCGACCGTCGTCACCGAGTACGGCATCGATCCGGATCGCGCCGATGTCGACGTGTCGTGCCGGGACGCGCCATCCGCGTGCCCGGAGGCGGGGGCCACCGTCGTGGTGACGGTACGGACGGAGGTGTCGCTGCCCCTCGTTCCTCCCGTGCTGGGACTGGACCGGATCGCCCGAATCCCGATCGAGGCATCGGCGGCCCAGAAGGTGTCGCGGTTCTGGAGCGAGGACTGATGGCGATCCGGCGTGGTGAGGAGGAGGGGAGCGTCCTCCTCCTCACCATCGGCTACGCGGTGCTCGCCCTCGTGCTCGTCCTGGTGTGTGCCAACGCCACGAGCCTGTACCTCGCGCAGAAGCGCCTGGACGCGCTCGCCGATGCGGCCGCGCTCGCCGCCGCCGATGGCTTCACCCTGACCGTGGAGTCGGGGCAGCCGCGCACCGACTTGACGGACGCCGGGGTGTTCGCGCAGGCGACGGACATGGTGGCGGCCGTCGGTGAGGAAGCGACCCTGGTGGCCGCGACGACGCCAGACGGGCTTTCTGCCCGCGTCACGGTCGCCGGCACGTGGCATCCGCCCGTGATCACGATGTTCGTCCCCGGCGGCGTCGCTCTCTCGGCGACGGCCACCAGCCGCAACGCGCTGCGGTGAGGGCGCCGGTGATCCGCCGCTCCCGAGCCGGCCCCCGCCCTATCGCGCCAGGGTGTTCTTGTAGATGTGCTCGGCGAGCATGATCGTCGTCACGTTCGTCGCCACCGATGGCACGACCGGCATGATGGATGCGTCGATCACGCGGATTCCGGCGAGCCCCCGCACGGCACCGCCGCCGTCCACCACGTGCCACGGGTCATCCGGTCCGCCCATCGGCACCGTCGACGTCGGGTGGGCGTAGGAGGCGATCTGCTCATCGATCACTCGGGCGAGCTCCTCATCGGACTCCACCTGCGCGCCGGGTACCATCTCTTCGGAGACAGCCGCGAAGATCTCGTTACGCGCGACCCGACGGCTGAGCTTGACGGCCTCGAGCATGCGGCTGCGATCACGCGGCGTGGACAGCAGATTGAGGTCGATGATGGGCGCTGCCAGCGGCTCGGTGCTCGGCAGGGTCACGGTTCCGAACGACTCCGGCTGGACGAGGGCGACCGCCAGCACGATGGCGCCGCCGGTGGGGCTGTTCGCCGGATCGAAGAGGTGGCTCACCGAGATCTGAAGGTCGAGGTCACCCTCCTCGGCTTCACTGGACTTCACCCACAGCATGGCTCCGAACTGGGGAGTCATCTCGAGGGCGTCGGGCTTCAAGGCGTAGACGTTGTAGTAGAACGGGTGGTCCTGCAGCCGCCGCCCGACGGGCAGATCGGCCACGACGTCGATCCCGAGTCGGGTCAGGTCTTCGGCCGGGCCCACGCCCGAGCGCATCAAGATCGCGGCGCTCCCGTATGTGCCGGCCGAGAGGATGACCTCGCCGGCAGAATAGGCCTGCCCGTCGGAGGTGATCACGCCGGAAGCCGTCGTGCCGTCGAAAACGACGCGATCGATGTGCGTCCTGCCGAGGATCGTCAGATTGGGGCGAGAACGCACGTCGGCGGTCAGATACGTCAGCGCGGTGCTCTGCCGCACCCCGTCGACGATGTTGAGGGGGTTCATCGAGGCCCCGTCCTGGTCGGCGCCGTTGGCATCGCTGACGCGAGCGAAGCCCTCGGCCACGCTCGCGTCGATGAACGCGCGCATGGAGGTGGTGCTCTCGTCGTAGCGGCGCTGCCGAATGGGGAAAGGCCCCGTGCGCCCGCGGAGCGCATCATCCCCGTCCGGGGTGTTCTCCAGAGACTTGTAGGTCTCCAGCACGTCGGCGAACGACCACCCCGCAAGCCCGCGGGCCTCCCACTTCGCGAAGTCGGATGTCCGGGCCCGGAGCGCGACGGCGGCGTTGACAGCAGAGCTGCCGCCGAGCACCTTTCCCCGCGGAATCGCCTGGTTCGGGACGCTTGAATTGTGACGGCCGGTGTAGCCCCAGTCGTGGTCGGCATCGCCGCCGACCATGCTCGCCCTGAGAATGACCTCGGGGTTGCCGTCTGGGGGGTAGGCGGTGCCTGCCTCGATCAACAGCACCGATCGGGAGGGGTCGCTGCTGAGCCGGTTGGCCAGAACAGCGCCTGCCGATCCGCCGCCGACGATGATCACGTCATAGGTGTCGAGAGTCATGGGGTAGTCCTTCCGTAACGTCGGGTCGCTTCTGTGAACCGCGATGTCCAGTTCAACCGAGCGCCGGCCTCCGAGAGAGGCCGCAGCACGCACCGTTCTGCCTAGGTCTGGCAGTGCTACCCACACCGCCCCCTGCCCGCTTTCGCGGTGGATGATGGGCGTATGGCGATCGAAGACGAACTGAGAGAGTTCCTCCACGCGAGCCGGGCGAGGCTCGTCCCCGCCGATGTGGGGCTCGACGACTCGGTGCAGCGCGGCTCCGGTTCCTCCCGTCGCGTCCCGGGCTTGCGGCGTGAAGAGGTCGCGCACCTGGCCGGCGTGAGCGTCGATTACTACTCGCGGATCGAGCAGGGACGCACCCGCCATGTGTCCGACGCCGTGCTCGCCGCGGTGGCGTCCGCCCTGCGCTTGAATCCGATAGAGCGCGAATACCTTTTCGCTCTCGTCGCGCAGAAGAACTATGACCCCCGCAGGTCGGCGCGTGAGGACACCGCCCGCGTGAAGCCGAACGTGCACCGCACGCTGGCCGCCTTCCAAACGTCCCCCGCGGTCGTCATGGGACTGGGGATGAGCATCCTTGCGATGAACCCCCTGGCCCGCTCGCTCTATTTCGATTTCACCAAGGTGCCCTCGCGTGAGCGAAACCTCGCCCGGTGGATCTTCCTGTCGCCCGAGGCGAGAAGTCTCTACGACGACTGGGAGACCGCTGCCTCCGAGGCCGCGGCTGTTCTCCGTGCCGACGCCGGTTCCCACCCCGACAACACCGCTCTGAACGAACTCGTCGGCGAGTTGACGGTGAAGAGCGAAGACTTTCGCCGCGTGTGGGCTGAGTACAGCGTGCATCGCTGCAGTTTCGGGACGATCCGGATGACCCATCCCATCTCCGGGAAGCTCACGATCGAGTACCAGGCCCTCGACGTGCCCGGGGAGAAGGACCAGAAAGTCGTCGTCTACATGGCGCCGGAGGGATCGCCGTCGGAAGACGGCCTCCTGATGCTCGCCAGTTGGGGGGCAGGTCCCGGCGGGGGAGTGGGTGACCGGCGGGAGGAGCCGACTCGTCAGGCGTGAGCGGTGATTCGCCGCACCACGCACGGCTCGCCTGGTGCGCGTTCTCCCCGGGCCGCTCGGCCTGTCCCCGAATGACCGATCACCTTCTCCGAAGCAGCACGACCGCGTCCTCGTGATGTGTGTGCGGCCCCACCGCGGGCCGCCCGCGTGTCTCGGCGATCACAGTCATCCACGCCTCCGGCGGGAGGCTGAGCGCCGCGATCTCCTCGTCGGGGCACAGGAAGAGATGCTCGGCCCCCGCCGGCAGCGATGCACCCGGCGGGGACCCCGCGTGCGACACGATGAGCAGGTGCCCGCCCGGTACGACGCGACCCGCCGCGCGACGCAGGATACCGGTGCGCGCGAGCGCGACCGGCGACTGGAAGAAGCTCGCGGTCACCAGGTCGTAGCCCTCGTCGCTCGTCCACGTGGAGAGGTCGACGGTCGCGAACCTCGCCCGCGGCGAAAGGCCGGCAGCGGATGCGGCGGCCCGCGCGCGGGCCACGGCGGTGGGGGAGATGTCGAGCCCGGCGGCCTCCCATCCGTGCGCGGCGAGCCACAGGACGTCGGACCCTTCTCCGCTGCCGAGGTCGAGGGCGCGCCCGGGCGGGAGGGTGGAGACGATCTGGGCGAGCGTCACGTTGGGCGCCCCCGACCACACCCTCTCGGTGCTCGCGTACCGGTTCTCCCAGAACTCCGCGGGCAGGGCCTCCGGTGTCGTCATGCTGCCACCACCGCCGCGTCGAAGTCGGCGGAGACGAGCGCGGCGTTGACGACCGCGCCGACGGAGGTACCGGCGCCGATGGACAGGGGGACGTTCGCCCCGGCGCTGACCACGTTGCCCGCGGCCCAGATGCGATCGCTGCTGGTCTTGCCCATCGCATCGACGCGCAGGAAGGTGCCCATCGCGTTCTCCTCACGAGTGAGCCCGAGGTGTGACAGCAAGTCGTCGTGCGGGCGGAGCGTGCCGCCGGTGAAGATCGCGTCCACCGCGACCTCCCCACCGTCCTGCGTGCGCACCGCGGAGATCTCCTCCCCGTCGCCGATGATCTCGGTGACGGGCGTGGGGACGAGGACGATGCCGCGCGCGCGGAGGCGCCGCTCGGTCGCAGGGTCGAGGTCGCCGAGGGCGGCGGTGAAGACCGTGACGCGGTCGCTCCACTGCCGCACCAGCTGCGCCTGATGAAGGCTCAGGGGAGAGGTGGCCAGCACGCCGAGGTGTTTGTCGCGCACCTCCCAACCGTGGCAGTAGGGGCAGTGCAGCACCGTGCGCCCCCACCGCTCGGCCAGTCCCGGGATGGCGGGGAGGTCGTCGGTGATCCCCGTCGCGACGATGACCGCACGCGACGCGTGGATGTCGTTTCCGGCGACAGCGACCCTCACCCCGTCCTCGGTCTCATCAACCTGCGTGACGGATGCAGCATGGAACTGCACCCCGTACGCCGAAGCCTCACGGCGTCCGCGCTCGAGGAGCGCCGCGGGATCGGTCCCCTCGTTACCGAGCACCCCGTGCATGTGGGCGGCGAAGCGGTTGCGGGGGCTCCCCGCGTCGATGACCAGCACGCGGCGGCGCGCCCGTCCGAGCATGAGAGCGGCGCTGAGTCCCGCCACGCCGCCGCCGATCACGATGACATCCCACTGGTCGTCTTCCATGCGGCCCACTTTCCGCGCACAATGACGGGAGTGCAAACAGTTTTGCCAAATCAGCAAGGGAGTGCCATGTCGGAGGAACTGCGGCAGGTGGGGGTGCGACTGCGCGACGCGCGCCGCGAACGGGGTTTCACGCTCGAGGAGCTCGCGATGCGCGCCGGGATGTCGACCAGCACGCTGTCGCGGCTGGAGTCGGGGAAGCGGCAGGCGAGCCTCGAGCTGCTGCTTCCGCTGACTCGCCAGCTCGGTATCCGCATCGATGATCTGGTGCGCGCGGAGACCCCCGATCCCCGGGTGCGCCGCCCTGTGATCCGGCGGGACGGGATGATCATCGCCCCGCTGGCCCCTGAGGGCTCACCGATCCACACCTACCGGGTCACCTTCCCGCCCGTGGACGAGCTCCCGGGTCTCCGGGTGCACGACGGATACGAGTGGCTGTATGTGGTCAGTGGAAGGCTCCGGCTGCGTCTGGCCGAGCAGGATCTCATCCTCGCCCGCGGAGAGGCAGCCGAATTCGACACCCGCATCCCGCACGCCCTCTCGGCCGCCGGTTCCCGCCCGGCCGTGGTGATCAGCATCTTCAACGAGGCCGGCGCACGAATGCACACGTACGTGGCGGGCCCGTGACGACAACGGCCTACGCGGCGATCTGGCGGGTTCTCTGAGTCAGCGCTGGCGTGGGACGAACCGCGGCACCCAACGGACGAATCCGGCAGCACCCAGGAAGCCGACAACGCCGACGACGGCGATCGCGACCGGAAGCGAGGCCAGCGCCGTGACGGCGGAGACCATGAGCGGCGCGGCCGCTCCGCCGGCGTCGGTGAGTGTGCGCCACGAGCCGAGGAAGGGCGCCGGGTCAGAGGGTGGGGCGACATCCGCGCCGAGCGTCAGCAGGATTCCACTGGACAGGCCGTTGCCTACGCCCAGGACGGCGCCGAAGAGCCCGAACCACAGCCCCGGCTCGGCGGTGTCGTGCGTGACGGAGAGTGCGAGGAAACCGGCGCCCATGAGCAGCATGGCGGGCAGCGCAGCCCACAGTCGGCCGAACCGGTCCATTACCTGGCCGCTGGCGTAGAAGAGTGCGAAGTCGATGGCGCCCGAGACGCCGACGACGAGAGCGATGGTCTGGGCATCCAGCCCGATCGATACGCCCCACAGGGGAAGTACCACCTGTCGGGCCGAGCGGACGGCGGAGAGGGATGCTGCCGCCAGCCCCAGCCGGCCGAGCACCCGGCGGAAGCGCCACATGGTGCGAAAGACCCCCACGCGCTCCACGACGGGGATGGAGCCGGTGACGGCCTCACCGCTGTCTTCGGTGTCGCGCGAGCCTCGGACGCTCTCGGCGCGCTCCTCGGCGGCGAGCGTCTCTTCCGGGTCTCGCCCGAACAGCACGAGAAGGATCGCAGCGAGGAGCGTGACGGCGAAGAACCAGATGGCGGCGTGCTCGTCGGCGAAGATCGCCAGAAGAGCGGCGGCGACGAACGGGCCGAGGAACATCCCCAGACGAAAGGTGCCCCCGAGGAGCGAGAGGGAACGGGCCCGGAAGACCAGCGGCACGCGCGTGGTCATGAACGAGTGGCGCGCGAGGCCGAACGCCGCCGCGCAGAACCCGATGAGGAAGACGGAAGCGGCGAACAACGCGAGGTTCGGAGCGAGGGCCATGGCGACGATGCCGGCGAGAGCGAGGAATCCGGCGGAGGCCATCGTCGCGCGCTCACCGAACCGGGCGACGGCCCACCCGGCAGGGATGTTGCCGCAGAGCTGACCGACGACCAGGGCGGATGCGACGAGGGCCGCGAGGGCGACGTCGGCGCCGAGGTTGCTCGCGATGACGGGGATCAGGGGGAGAACCGCACCTTCGCCGAGCGCGAAGAGCAGCGTGGGCCCGTAGATCATGGGCGCGAAGCGTCGGAGGACGTGTCGCGGCGAGTCGGTCATCGCTCTCACCCTAGCCAGCGGCGTCATCGCCGCGTGACAGCGGCGACGCATCCGGCGCGTGGGGAGGGACGCAGACGGCGGGCGGTGGTGGGCCGGTCAGCGGTCAAGCGGTCAAGCGGTCAGCCGTCAAGCGGTCAAGCGGTCAGCCGTCAAGCGGTCAAGCGGTCAAGCTCCAGGCGAGGGGATCGAACCGTCGCCGTCCACCGAGGCGCGGAGTGCGGTTCGGATCCACGTGGGCGGGTGGGATGAACCACACCGTTCCCGCACTAGGAGGTGCGCCGGGAGGAGTGTCGATACGGATCTCCCACCCATCGGCATGAACCCGGTGGTGGCACGACGTGCAGAGGAGGATGGCGTTATCGAGGTTCGTCTCCCCGTGGTCTCGCACCCACCATCGGATGTGGTGCGCTTCAGCGAACGCGGGCGGCAGGTGGCACGAGGAGCATCCCCCATCCCGCTCGACCAGAGCCAGGCGCTGCGGGTTCGTGTAGTGGCGCTTCGCGCGCCCCCAGTCGAGGATTTCGCTGTCAGTGCCCAGAACGCACGGGATGATGTCGGCCGCCGCGGCCATGCGGCGCGCGGTGCCCGCGTCGATCGGCGCTTCCATCCCGTCGATCGTGGCCACTCCGGTGCCGGTGCGCACATCCTCGAGAGTCATCCTCACCACCACGGACGTTGACGTGCCGGGGAGTGTGCCGGCGTCGCATCCGATCGCGTGCCGACAGATCGCGCCGAGCGCATCGGCCCGCATCTGCGTCAACGACCGCGTCTCGTCCATGATCACGCCCTCCCTGCCCTGCTCGACGGAGGAACCGGCTCCACTGGCGCCCACTGCGTCGTCGGGCGACGTCGTGCCGTCGTCGTTGTCAGGGTCGGAGGCATTGTGGCCGCGGGACGTGCGGAGCTGGTGCGTGACGATGGCCTCGATCGCGGCGACGACCGGCGCGGCGGATTCGGGGTCGAGCCGTGCCGTCAGTACGGTCATGCCCACCGCGTCTTGAGTGATCTTCAAGGAACGCTCGCCATGCTGCTCGGCGATCCGCGGCTCGAGCCCGTCCGGGTCGAGGTGCGCTTCGGCCCGGCGCAGCACGGAAAGCAGCTCGTCGTATGTCAGGAGCGGCGCCTGCTGGGCCAGCGTCCGCTCGGCGTGATCACGGGTCGTCACGTCGACGCGCAGCGAGACGCGGTCGAGCATCGTCGTGATCGCGGATGCGGCGGCGACACTGATGTGCCCCGCGTCCAGCGCTGCCGCGACGTGCGGATGCTTCGCGGGTAGGGGCTCGCCGGACAGGGAGAGCCGGGGTGCCGTGGCCTGACCCACTTGGATGAGTCGTGCCGCGTCGGCGGTGTGGCCGCCCGTGGCCTCGGCTATCAGCTTCGCCGGGGTGCGGAAGCCGTTCTTCCGCGCCAATCCTTCGCTCCCGAGTTCCGGACGGGACCGCGCGGCAAGTTCTGCCGCCACGCGGGCGTGCAGCCCGTCCACCCGGCGACGGAGGTCGGCCAGGCGCTCGTTCACGAGCTTGACTCTCGCATCCGAAAGCGTCGTCGCATCCGCTGCGTCATCCCACGCCGCATCCAGCGCGGTGAGCGCTTCGGCGATGGCAGTGGTGGGGCTGGTCATGACTTCATCGTCCCACCACCCTCCGACATTTGTTCGAGGCTCGGAGAGGTCGCGAGCTCCCCCCGAGCGCGTCGGGAGGAGATGTGCACGGGGGAGGCGGTTCTGGCCTTATCGGCCCTCCCGAAGCGCCATTTCCTCCCGAAATGTCCCTACCGCGACCGTGGTCGGGGCGGAGATGCGGACCCGGAGGAGCGCACCGGCCGGCATGACAGGAGGAGTGCGCCCGCGCGCCATCCTCCTCCCCGGACGCCCGCGCGCCATCCCCCTCCACCAGACGCGGGCGCGGCAGGCGCCGCCGCGACGGCGGTAGGCTGAACTGCCATGCTCGAATTCGATCCGTCCGCCGACATCCAGGCCCTGCGCTCCACCTTCCGCGACATCAAGTCGGTCGTCGACGTGGAGGGGCTCGCCACAGAGATCGCCCGTCTGAGCGAGGAAGCCGGCGCGCCAGACCTCTGGGACGACGTCGACAAGGCGCAGAAGGTCACCAGCGCACTGAGTCACCGCCAGACGGAGCTGCGCCGCATCACCGAGATCGAACAGCGACTGGATGACCTCGATGTCATGGTCGAACTCGCGCACGAGATGGACGACGAAGACGCCGCCGAAGAGGCCCGCCGAGAGCTCGCAGAACTCGAGGGCGTCATCGGTCAGCTCGAGGTTCAGACACTGCTGGACGGCGAGTACGACGACCGCGGCGCCGTGGTGACGATCCGTTCCGGTGCCGGCGGCGACGACGCGACCGACTTCGCCGAGATGCTCATGCGCATGTATCTGCGCTGGGCCGAGCGCCACAAGTATCCGGTCAAGGTCATGGACACCTCCTTCGCCGAGGGCGCGGGTATCAAGTCCGCGACGTTCGAGGTGGATGCCCCCTACGCCTACGGCACCCTTTCCGTCGAGGCCGGAACCCACCGCCTGGCCCGCATCAGCCCGTTCGGGTCGGCCGACAAGCGGCAGACGAGCTTCGCCGCCGTCGAGGTCATCCCGGTGATGGAAGAAGCCGTGGAGGTCGAAATCCCGGAGAACGACCTGCGCGTCGATGTCTTCCGCTCCTCGGGCCCGGGCGGACAGTCGGTCAACACCACCGACTCGGCCGTGCGCCTCACCCACCTCCCGACCGGCATCGTCGTGTCCATGCAGAACGAGAAGTCGCAGATCCAGAACCGCGCGGCGGCTATGCGCGTTCTGCAGACACGACTGATGCTCCTCCAGCGCGAAGAGGAAGCGGCCAAGAAGAAGGAGCTCGCCGGCACGATCACGGCCAGCTGGGGCGATCAGATGCGCTCCTACTTCCTCTACGGCCAGCAGCTCGTGAAAGACCTCCGTACGGGCTACGAAGTGGGCAACCCCGCGTCCGTCTTCGACGGCGACCTCGACGGCCTGATCGCCGCGGGGATCCGCTGGCGCAAGCGCAAGCTCGACGACTGATCCACCCGACCGGCCTGAATCGGCCGCTCATTCTGCGGAGGTCGCAGCCGGTTCACGCAAGTGGGCCCGGGCGGCGCGTCACGGCGAGCGGTCGCGGACCGGCGCTTAGGCTCAATGCGCCATGATCCGGTTCGAAAATGTCAGCAAACGGTACCGCGGCACCTCCAAACCCGCTCTGGATGCAGTGGACTTCGAGGTGCAGCGTGGCGAGTTCGTCTTCCTCGTCGGCGCCTCCGGGTCCGGCAAGTCGTCGTGCCTGCGCCTCATCCTCCGCGAGGAGACCCCGAGCAGCGGGCGGGTGGTGGTGCTGGGCCGCGACCTGCGCACCCTGCCGAACCGGAAGGTGCCCTACTTCCGCCGCCACGTCGGGGCGGTCTTCCAGGACTTCCGGCTTCTCCCTACCAAGACGGTGTTCCAGAACGTCGCCTTCACGCTGCAGGTGACCGGCGCATCCCGCGGCTTCATCCACCAAGCCGTGCCCGAGGTCCTGAACCTCGTCGGACTCGGCGGCAAGGAGAAGCGGCTGCCGCACGAGCTGTCGGGCGGTGAGCAGCAACGCGTCGCGATCGCACGCGCCCTCGTGAACCGCCCCCAGGTGCTGCTGGCTGACGAGCCGACGGGAAACCTCGATCCGGGAACCTCCATCGACATCATGCAGTTGCTCGCCCGCATCAATGCCGGCGGCACGACCGTGGTGATGGCCACGCACGAGGCCGGGTTCGTCGACCAGATGCAGCGGCGCGTCATCGAACTGCAGAACGGCCAGATGATGCGCGACGAGCGTCACGGCGGATACGGCGATACGTCCGGACTGCCGCGCCTCACGCCCGAGGTAGAGCGGGGCGCCGCCGCCGTCGCGGCCCTGACCGCTGTGCTCGAGGTGCAGCGCGAGGTCGCCCACGTCGCGCCCGCCGCCGCAGTCGCCCTGGATGCTGCCGCCGATGAGCTCGCACCGGCCGCCGCCGAAGCGCTCGGCGCCGCCGCCGCGCCGGATGCGCCCATCCTTCACGCCCGCGCCGCCGAGGCCGATGCTCCGTCCGTGTGGCCGCCCGAGCCGGATGCTCCGTCCGTGTGGCCCGCCGAGGCGACCGCACCCGAACGCGCGCCTTCGCCGCCGGTCCGCGCCCCCCACTCAGCAACGGCCGAGCCCGCCGTCGCTGCCATGGGCGGAGCGACGATCACCGCGTCCGCGGTGTCCGCGCCGGCAGCATCCGAAAGCCATGTTCCGGTGCCGCCGGAAGAGGCGGCCGTCCGCCCCGAGGAACTGTCGACCCACACGCGGCCCGTCGCGATCGATCTTCCGCCGGTCGACATCGACGAGCTGGGGCTCGCCGATCGTCTCGGCCTCGACGACGGTAACGACGAAGTGGGGCCCACCTCGTGAGACTCGGACTCATCCTGTCCGAGGCCTTCTCGGGCCTCCGCCGCAACGCCTCGATGGTCATCTCCGTCGTGCTCGTGACCTTCGTGTCGCTCACCTTCGTCGGTGCCGCGATGCTCATGCAGATGCAGATCGGTCAGATGCGCGACTTCTGGGTCGATCGCGCGCAGGTCGCCGTCCACATGTGCACCAGCGTCTCGGACTCGGAGACGTGTGTGAACGGTGTGGCCACGGAAGAGCAGATCGAGCAGGTGCGTGGCAGCCTCGACGGCGAGGCGCTGGCTCCCCTCATCCGGGACTATCGCTTCGTCACGAGCGAAGACGCGTACGAGGACGCCCTGGAGCAGCTCGGCGAGGACTACGCCGACATCCTCACCGCCGACCAGATCAACGCCAGCTTCTTCATCAACCTCGTCGATCAGAGTCAATCCGAGGTGATCGCCGAGGCCTTCGGCGGGATGGACGGCGTCGAAGAGGTGCAGGACCAGATGCAGTACCTCGAGCCGCTCTTCTCCGCGCTCACCGTCGCGACGTACATCGCGGTCGGGATCGCGGCGTTGATGCTCGTGGCAGCGGTGCTTCTCATCGGCACGACGATCCGTCTGTCGGCCTTCGCGCGCAGGCGGGAGATCGGCATCATGCGGCTGGTCGGCGCATCCAATCGCTTCATCCAGACCCCGTTCGTCCTCGAGGGGGTTCTGGCAGCGCTGATCGGGTCTGCCCTCGCAAGCACCGCAGTGTGGGCGATCGTGAACTTCGGCGTCGACGACTACCTCCGCAGCCGCATCACGTTCGTCTCGACCTGGGTCGGCCCCGCCGAGATCGCGATCGTCGTCCCGGTCATCGTGCTCATCGGGGTGGTGCTGGCAGCCTTGTCGGCCGGATTCGCGATCCGCCGCTGGCTGCGGACGTAGCGGAGCCCGCGGCACCGACCTCACGGGCGGCGCCGGCCTTGTAGACTGAACGGCTGCGTGTGCCTGGGATCCGAGGGAGGTGGGACATGCCTCGCGAAAAGGGCGAAAAAGTCATCGCCACCAACCGTCGTGCCCGTCACGACTACGCCATCGAGAAGACCTATGAGGCCGGCCTCGTCCTCACCGGCACCGAGGTGAAGTCTCTCCGGCAGGGGCGCGCGAACCTCACCGACGGCTACGCCTACATCGACGGTGGTCAGGCTTTCCTCGACGCCGTGCACATCCCCGAGTACTCGCAGGGGCACTGGACCAACCACGCCACCAAGCGCACCCGAAAACTGCTGCTGCACAAGGACGAGATCGTCAAGATATCTCACGCCGTGTCGGCGGGCGGCTACACGCTCGTGCCGTTGCGGCTGTACTTCTCCGACGGACGCGCGAAGGTCGAGATCGCGGTCGCCAAGGGTAAGCGCGAGTTCGAGAAGCGCCAGACGATCCGCGAGCGCGAAGACAAGCGCGAGGCTGAGCGCGCCATGCGGTCGCGCAACCGCCTCGGCGACTGAGCGGTCAGCGCGCGAGAAACCGTGCTTCCACGGCGGCGCTGACCACGATGTCGGCCGGCTGCAACGCCAGGCCCGCACCCGACGCATCCGCCGCCGCCATCGCGCGCATCATCACCGGGCCTCGCTCGGGATGCGGCAGCAGCAGCCCCGCGTCGGCCATCTCCAGCGGCGTCACCGACTCCAGACCCAGGGCCTCCGCGTAGGCGCGGGCGCGGTCGACGGCAACCTGAACAGCCTCGGCCCCCACCTCACGCTCGATTTCTGCGCGGGTGGCGGGGGAGAGCTCCCAGCGGACGTCGGTCACCTGCACCGCATCCGTCTCGGCCACCTCACCGATCCACCACGACAGCGCCACGAAGTCTCCGAAGGTCGCGGTGATGTCGATCGACGCATGGTGCACCGGGGGAAGCTGACGCCCCTCCGCGTTCCACGGCCGCTCCGACCACGCCGACACCCGACCGCTCGACCACTCCACCACTTCGCCCGACCGCTGATGGGCGACCAGGTCGTCGCGGAGGGGTTCGGCGAGTGTCGTCACCCGCTCGACGACCGGCCCGCGCTCGGGCCCGTCCCGCCGGACTGAAAGACTGACGATGGCGTGCTCGGGCGCGACACGCCGCTCCTGCTCGCCTCGGACGGTGACCACGACCTCGCTCATGCCGCGAGCATACGGCGCTCTCCGGGCCGTCACGCAGACGGCGGGCCGACGACATCCTCCGTCTCAGCCTTCGTCTGCGCAAAGAGGATCGCGCCGCCCGTGAACAGGTAGGTGGTTCCGTACCCGTCGGCGTCTTGCACCCAGTAGTCGGTCTTGTGCGTCAGATACACGCCGCGCTCGTCCTCCTCGGTGAACCACGCCGTGTCGGTCTCGGCGGTCCGCTCGGCGATGAGGGCTGCCCACACCTCCGCCGTGGCCGGAGCCCATCCGTAGAGGAGCACGTTGTCGGTGCCGACGGTGGGGTCCACCGCCCACCAGCACTGGATGCCGTCGGTGAAGAGCGTCTCGGGGTCCTCCACGCGTGCCGGAAGCCAGTCGGTGCTGAACGCCGGATGCATGATGTTCTCGCACGTCGGCTCCTGCCAGCCGGCTGGGGCGGGCGGCTCACTCGGTGCGGGCGAGGGGGTCCGCGAGGCCGAGGGCGACTCCACAGCCCCCGACGACGACGAAGTCGGTGACGCGGCCGGCGCCACCACGGGCGACCACCCGAACGTGAGAACGAGAGCGATGACCAGGACCGTGCCGACGGCCATGGTTCCCACGATGATCCACACCCACCGCTTCTCCATGGGCTGATCATAGGGTTCGGCGAGAACCGCTCGGGAATGGCTTGGCCGCCGCATCCGTTGTACTCTGTAACGCTCGGGTGCTTCGGCAGCCGGCGACAATTCCACAGAGTGACAGTGGCCCCTCCACACGGAGGATCACGGGGATGATCGGTTTCGACATCGCCTGTGAATTCGCGAGAAGCGGGCCGAGGATACAGGGTTATCTCGTAAACGCTCCCTGTAAAACAATAAGTGCTGAAACTAACCGCACTGAGTTCGCCCTCGCTGCCTAAGCGAGCCTGAACTCCGTCAGACCGTAGGCGTCCCCGCTACGGATCCTGGCGTCATCTAGGGGACTTGCTGAGCGGTGGCGTCTGGACGCCGCTCGGGACTCTTCCCAGGCTGGGCTCGTCGACTTAGGTGTCTGTGACAAAGGTCGGAGCCGAGCAGAACGTCTGCACAGACTGCGCCCGGAGAAGACGCGATATCTCAGCGATGGACGGGGGTTCGATTCCCCCCATCTCCACCAGCCGCTGTCACCGAACAAGGCCCGAGAGCCGCGGAGTATCGCGGATCTCGGGCCTTTGTTTGTCCTCGATGAGGCACCACGACACGGAATCGCCGGGATGCTGCTGCCGCTGGGACGAGCGAACATGAGCCGGTCGCTGAGCGATCGGCGTACGTGCCGAGCGTCATCGCGGCCGTCCGCACGCGAGCGCTGAATTTCGGGGCCCGTACCGCGTTCCCACCTCGCCTTGGTCGATAGCGTCGGCCTCTCACCCGATCATGCGAGCCGCGGGGTGAGGCCGTCGACGATGATGTCGAGCATGCGGGTGAGCTGCGCAGCTTGCGAGGGGGCGCCCGCGACGGAGAGGGCGCCGGCCAGGAGTGCCCCCAGGTCGACCGGGTCGACACCCGCGCGCAGCTCGCCCGTCGCGATGCCGGCCTCGAGCAGCATCCCGATCACTTGCTGGACCTCGTCGCACACCGGGCCGCTGCCGAAGCGGCCGGTGGCACTCATCGCGACGAGGGCCTCGCCCACGCCGCGTCGCTCGCGCGCCCACTCGGCGAAGCGCAGCATCCATGCCAGGAGCGCGCGGGCGGGCCGCTCGGCGGCGAGCAGTGCCGTCGCGTCGTCACGCAGCGTGCGCACCTGATCGCGGTAGACCTCCTCGACGAGGTCCTCCTTTGTGGGGAAGTGTCGGTACAGGGTGCCGATACCCACCCCCGCCCGCCTCGCGATGGAGTCCAGCGACACGGTCTTTTCCACCGCGAACACATCAGCGGCCGCTGACAACAGGCGATCGCGGTTGCGTCGGGCGTCGACGCGGAGGATGGGCGGCGTGGCGGTCATGGGTGCTCCCGAATGCAGGGAAAAGCGGAGTGCTCTCCGGATCAGTGTACAGTGGCGTAACCGGAGGGTCCTCCGATTGAGGGCGGCCCCACGACGAGAGGAAAGCTCATGCCCACCGCTTTGATCACCGGCGGCACCACCGGCATCGGCCGGGCGACCGCCGAGCTCCTGCGCGGACGCGGCTACCAGGTGGCCGTCACCGGCCAGAACCCCGAATCGGTCACATCCGCCCGCGCCGCGCTCGGCGACGACGTGCTCGTCCTCCGCTCCGACAGCGGCTCCGTCGCAGACATCGACGAGCTCGTCGGCGCCGTGGGGGAGCGATTCGGATCGCTCGACCTGCTGTTCCTCAACGCCGGGGTCTTCCGGCCGGCGCCGGTGACTGACGTCACGGAGTCGGAGTTCGACGCCCAGGCCGATATCAACTTCAAGGGGCAGTTCTTCGCACTGCAGCGGGCGCTGCCGATCCTCAGCGACGGTGCATCGGTCGTCATGACGGTCGGCCTCGGCGCGAGCCGCGGCAGCGCCGGAGCCACGCTCGGAGCGGGAACGCGTGGCGCGATGCTCGCGATGCTTCCCTCACTCGCGGTCGAGCTCGCACCCCGCCGCATCCGCGTGAACGCCGTGAGCCCCGGCATGACCGACACGCCACTGCTGGACAAGCTCGGCCTGCCGCAGAGCGCGCGCGACGCCATCGCGGCGCAGATCCCGCTCGGACGGTTCGCGACCGCCCGCGACATCGCCGAGACAGTGGCCTTCCTGGCCTCCGATGCCGCCGCCTACATCACCGGGCAGGAGATAACCGTCGCCGGTGGCCACGGGCTGAGCGCCTGAACCCGATTCCCCCGCACGCCCACCTCCAATTGCCCTCCGACCCTCTGAGGAGACCGACATCACTCTCACTCTCGACACCTACCGTCAGCTCGGCCGATCGGGACTGCGCGTCTCGCCGCTCGCGCTCGGCGCCGCCACCTTCGGCAACGAGCTCGGCTGGGGCTCCGACGTCGACGAGGCCCGTCGGATCTTCGACCACTACGTCGCATCGGGCGGCAACTTCATCGACACTGCCGTCACCTACGGCACGTCCGAGCGCGTCGTGGGTGAATTCACCCGGGGCCACCGCGACAGCCTGGTGATCGCGACCAAGTACTCCACGCTGCGGGATCCCCGCGACCCGAACTCCGGTGGGGCCAGCCGCAAGAGCCTGCTGGGCGCACTGGAGACGAGCCTGCGCGAACTCGGCACCGACTACGTCGACGTGCTCTACCTCCACGTGTGGGACGAGTCCACCCCCGTGGAGGAGATCATGCGCGGCCTGGACGACGTTGTGCGGCAGGGCAAGGTCCGCTACATCGGCATTTCGAACACGCCGGCCTGGCAGATCGCACGGATGCAGACGATCGCAGACCTGCGCGGCTGGTCGCCGCTGGTCGCATTGCAGATGGAATACAGCCTGGTGGAGCGATCCGCCGAGCGCGATCTGCTGCCGATGGCTCAGCAGCTCGGCATCGCGCCGGTGCTGTGGTCGCCGCTGGCCGGCGGCGTCCTCTCCGGCAAGTACACCCGCGACGGCCTCGCCGGCGGGTCAGAACCCGCAAGCTCACGCGGGAGCCTCAACGTTGCGTTGGGGAGCATCAACGATCGCAACCACGACATCGTCGACGTCGTGCGCAACGTCGCCGCGGAGCTCGGACGTACGCCCGCGCAGATCGCCCTGGCATGGAGCCTGCACAACCCCGCGGTGACGGCCCCCGTGCTCGGCACGCGCACCTTCGCGCAGCTCGAAGACAACCTGGGCGCTCTTGAGGTCACCCTCTCGACGGAGCACATGGCCCGGCTCGACGAGATCAGCGCGATCGACCTCGGCTTCCCGCACGCGATGCTGGCCAGCGACCACATCCGGGTGCAGACGCGCGGTGATCTGAAGATCCAGCCGCGTCGCTGACGGGCACCTGAAGCGACCCCGAGGCCCGGGGACGCAGGGTGGGCCCGTGCCCCGGGCCGCTTCCGCCAAAGCGTCCAGTGCTCGGCCCGACGAGCCGACACTCGCGGGCGTTCGGTGAGGGATCCGCCTGCGGGCCACGCGGTCAATGCCGTGGGTTCGAAAGAGTCCTACCCTCGGCGGGTTCGGCCGGATGGCCGGGGATCACAGCCGCGCTGTCACGGTGATCGCCTGGATGGTGCTCTCAAGGTGACCGGAGCCGAATTTTGCTACCAGCGCCTGCGCCGCGTCTTCCGTAGCTGATTGCAGACCGTCGGCTTCCCGCGATTCGATCTCGGCGCGCACCGGGGTGCCTTGGCACACTCCGACCGCCGCGTCGTGCGCGGCGTCGGCTCGACTGGGGAGGGTCACCGTTTCGGCGACGACCTCAGAAAAGCCGGATTCGATCAGTTCTGAGCGGATCAAGTCAACGTCGAAGTATCCAAACGGGACTCGTTCGATGAAGGACGGAGGATCGTCGGGATACCGTGCTGTCAACGCTTCCGCGATGATGCGGGTGACATCGTTGGCCGCAAGGCGGTCCCAGACCGTGAATATGAAAACGCCTTCGCTGGCCAACACGCGCGCTGCTTCTTGATACGCCCGTGTTCTCTCCGGGAAGAACATCACCCCGAACTGGCAGGCAACGACATCGAAGGTGTCCCGGTCAAAGGGCAGTGTCATGGCGTCGCACTGCGCCCAGCTGGCGTGGCCGAATCCTCGCGTGGTAGTGGCGACGTCGATCATCGCTTGATTCAGATCCGTGGCCATGATGGTCGTGCCCTCTCCGAGCATCCGTTCGAGTTCGCGGGTCACGACCCCGGTACCGGCCGCGGTCTCGAGCAGCCGCCGCGGCGCAAGCGGTGCGATGCGTTTTGCGATGTCAACCGCGTACGGCTCGAAGAGCAACGGCGTCAGGTAACGCTCGTAGAGGACCGGGATGGAGCCCTCGAACGCGGAATTAGAACTCGGCATGATCACTCCTCATCCAAGGAAGGTTCGGCTCCGTGCCGGCGACGGCGGGTACGCACAGTATGCGCGTCCTTGGAGAGATGGCACGAGGGACGAGACTCTTTCGGGACAGTTCAGGCCGTCGCTTATGTCGCGTCTATCCATGCGAGCCGGTCAGGCTGCCCGAAAGCCGGTCCGTAATCGATCGTTTCTGGGCGAGATGAGCCTGCGCAGGAAGGCCCAGCTCGGGCTGTGAGCATCATGCGCACTCACCCGACGGCTATCCGGCTACCAAGGGTGCGGTCGCCTGAGTGCCGTCCTCGTTAGCGATGGGGCGCGGAGAACGCCCCGCGCACCGTCGCTACGAGAGCGCTCTTGCGGCGTGCGTGCACCGTTCCGGGTTCGTCCGCGCTGGCTGCCACGAGCGCGCTGGCCGGCGACCAAGCCATCGACATGGCTGTAACGATCGAGAGGATGTCGTCGGCGTCGAGCGAGGGGTCGATGCTGCCGGACCTCTGGCCTTGCCGGATCGCATCGGTCTTTCCCCGGTTGTGGTCGTTGCCGTCGTTGTAGAGGTCGCCGACGGGGTGGCGTTCAAGGCGTGCCCAGGTGGTGAGTCGGACGATTTCCGGGTGGGCGAGGTACGCGTCGTACAACTCTGTCGCATAGCCCGGCAGGTCGTCTCCGCGAAGCGGAACGGAATTGATCATCCAACCGATGTGCTCGGCATAGACCGCGTCGAAGAGCGCGTCCTTGTTGCCGAAGTAGCTGTACATCTGGCCCTTGTTGGAGTTTGCGGCGGCAGCGATCCGGTCCACCCGCGCCCCGGCGATCCCGTAGTGGGCGAATTCCGTGGAGGCGGCGTCGAGGATGCGCCGCATGGTGGCTTCGCCCTTGCTCGTCGTCGTCATCTCTTAAGCATAACTACCAACTAGTCCGTTTGACATCACTGACGCTTAGAGTTACCGTCACGTACGGACCAGTTAGTATTTTTAGGAGTTGGGAAGATCATGAAGACCGTTCTTATTACCGGCGCAGGCAGCGGCTTCGGCCGCCTGACCGCACTCGACCTTGCGCGCCTCGGATATCGGGTGATTGCCGGCGTGCAGATCTGGCCGCAGGCCTGGCAGCTGCGTCAGGAGATCGCGGCAGCAGGTCTGGAAAATATCGAGGTCATCAAGCTCGACCTGTTCGACGAGATCGATGTCGCTCACGCCCTTCGCTACGACATCGACGTTTTGTTCAACAACGCCGGCGTCGCCCACAGCGGAACGCTGACGGACCTCCCGATGTCCCGCCTTCGGGCGAATTTCGAGTCGAACGTGTTCGCCCCGATGGAACTGACCAAGGGCTTCATCCGGCAGATGGCCGCGCGGGGCAGTGGAAAGATCGTGTTCAACTCCTCTGACGCGGGTCTGCAGACTCCACCCTCCGGAGGCGCGTACAGCGCGACGAAGTACGCCATTGAAGCAATTGCCGCGACCCTGCGCGAGGAGCTGAAGCCCATCGGCATCACCGTGGCGACCGTGCAGCCCGGGTTCTATCTGACCGGCTTCAACGACACCGCACTCGAAGCGTCGACTTACTGGTACGACCCGGAGACGGCCATCCTGCCGGGGTGGGAACCGCCGTTCACCCTGGTCGGGCAGGAAGACCCGCAGAACATGGTCGACGTGATCGTCAAGGTCATCACCGGCGAGATCACCACATACCGCAACGTGTTCCCGCCGTCGATGGAGCACGAGACCCGTGAAGCGCAGGCCGCCGAATGGGACCTCACGGTCTAACCACACACCATCCTCCGCCTCGGCCTGGATTGGTCCAGGGCGAGGCGCGAGGCAAGCGGCACGAGGAGAAATCATGCCCAGCACTACTGAAATCCTGAGCGCGCTGAACATCAGCCGTGATTCCACGGCCTGGCAGCGCACTGTCGACATCACCACCATCGGTGCCCGGTCAGGGAAGCCTCGCCGGATCGAGATCTGGTTCCATCGCGTCTATGGCCGGTGGTACCTCAGCAGCACCCCCGCACGCCGCGACTGGTACTCGAACCTGCTCGGCAACCCCGAGTTCGTCTTCCATCTCAAACACGGCATTCGAGCCGACCTCCGGGCGACCGCTCTGCCGATCACCGATCCCGCGCAGAAGCAGCCGATCTTCGAGTACATCGTCGACGACTTCAACCAACCCCACAATCCCGCCATCGTTCGACAGCCCCAGCACGTCGAGGACTGGATGGCCGGGAGCCCGCTCGTGGAAATTGTCTTCTCCGACATCCCTCCATCGACGAAGAACCTTTCGTGACCGCGAAGACGAGTCCGTCGCGCTGCGTACATAGACGCCGCGGCAAGTGAGTCATCCCCCGCCCCGATAGGCGGTCGATCAACGCGACAGCCCACGCGCTGCGACGCTGATCTGTCGGCTCGTTGAACTGGTCGCAACGATCTCCCAGCTGGAGCCAAGCATGCAACGGGCCTACGCGGGGTGTATTGACCCGCTGCCGAGGCGGCGGGACAATGAGCCGCCGACCGACGGGTCACCTTCACCTTCTCGCCTCTCCGATGCATCTGAGCCCGGCGGGCGGCCTCCGTCGAATGAAGGGAAGGCGCCATGCCACAGGGTGATGACGGACCCATCGCAATCGACCAACTCGTCGCGCTGGACGAGGAAGACTGCATCCAAGAGGACCTCCGGCCCTGGGGACACGTAAACGAGTACGCCTATGCATTCCAGTCCGACGAGGCGCCCACCGTGACGACCACCGAGTTCGATGGGGTGTATAGCCTCAGCGGCCGAATCATCCCGGGGGTGCCGATCGTCGATGAGGACGCATCGCATGGCGAGGTGGTCGCCCGGACGCTTGCCGAACGAGTGCGAGCGCGGGAGCTGCGGCACGAGCGCCGGTTGCAAGAGCGTACTCGCGCGGAGAGGGTGGATGGTTCGCGGCCGAGGGGCACCCCGATCGCCTACCTGCCGCGCACCCTTGCAAACGTGCACCTACGCGCCGCTGTCGGCACCTCCGCTCGCGGGGGCACGGTGGACCTGTCGACAGTGGTCGTTAAAACGAAGGATGGCGATGCGCACTCGACAATCATCGACGGTGAGTCTCGCGACTTCCTTCGTCCGACCTTCTACCCGTACACCGCCGTGTGCAAGATCGAGCTGTGGCAGCCCGACGCATCGGGTACCTGGATGAACTCGGGCAGCTACGCGTCGGGCTTTCTCGTCGGCCGTCGCACGCTGATGACCAGCGGGCATTCCTTCGACAGCGTTTCTTTGTCAAGCGGCCAGGTCCGGATACGCGTGATTCCAGCGTGCTGGGCGAATCGACCGGTTTTCGGGCTCGGGCTCATCACATGGGTGAGACGTCGGAGGCGGTGGCACTCCGACTCGGGCAACGATCTGCAGATCTGTCAGCTCGCAGACCCGATCGGGGACTCGATGGGGTTCTTCGGTGCCCGCGTTTACGACTCGGACTGGGAGGGGCAGCGGTCGTGGACGATGGCGGGCTTCCCCTACGACCGGAGCCAGGTCGCGATGTCGGCTCAATTCGGTATCGCCGTGCGCGACGACGACGACGGGGACGACATCAACCTGGACGGCAGCACATTTGACACGACGCAGGTTGAGAACGATGCCGATGAAGCGTCAGGAGCCTCCGGGTCGCCGCTTTTCGGATGGTTCGGGAGGGACAACCCGTGTGCGATTGGTGTCCATTCCGGCTCGCAGACGGACGGCACCATTTCTGGTGACGAGACGTGGGCGTGCGCAGCGGGCGGAGACGCGCTCCCTGCGATCGTCCAGTGGGGACGCCGAAACTGGGACTGACCCCAAATGCCGGGGCAAGCGCGGGCCCGTCGAGGACGTTACTGGGCTACGCGAACATTTGGCGCAGCACGTCGAGGTCGCCAGCGTCGAGCGCCTGCGCGATGACGTCGGCCTCGGCCGGGTCGGGATACAGCGCGCGTAGCTCGTTCGTGAAGATGTCACGCATCTGGTCGACTTCGCCCGCCCAGGCAGCGGCGCTCATCGCTTCGACCGCGAGCTGGTAGGGAATCTGCTGGTAGCCGCCCTCAGCGCTCCGCGGGCTGTAGTACTCCACCCACGGGATCGAACTGTCAGGAGCAAGCAGCAGTACCTCGCCAGGCTGGATGGTGCGCGTGTGATTGAGGGTCGCGATAGTCAGCGCGTTTGCGATGCAGAACCGGTCACCGATCGCATACAGCGCGTCACCGGGCTCGACCGTGTACGTCTTTACGTTGCCTTCAGCGTCCAGGCCCGCCGTCCCCCGTGCAAGCTCGTTGACTCCCCGGTCGATCAGGTCGCCGTTGATGCTGGCGCGTCCGCCGCCCACGTGAAGCCAGCGCGGCTCCTCGCACCCTGCTGGGCTGTTCTCTGGGATCGCCGTGCCGTTGCCGACATACACGTACCCATCGCCCAACTCGCCCAGCATCTTCTCGACCGCGGCGTCATCGTCCGCCACTGAATCCACCTCGGGCGACTCCTCAGTCGGAGTGGAGCTTGCCCATGACGAGACCACGCCAGCCACAGAAGCCACAGCGGGGGCAGCGAGGATGACGAGGCCACCAACGACGAGTACGGCGGCTCCAAGGGTGATCTTGCCGGCGAGGCTCATGTCGCCACCATATTGGGGCTGGCAGTCCGGGTGCCAGCACTGGTGAGCCGCAGGTCAGCGGTAGAACCACACACGTATGCGTCGCGCGTTGGGTCCAACACGCCGGAGCCCAGCCAGTCCCCGTGCGGATGACGGTCGGTCTCCGGGCTCCGCCCGAGAGTCGTACCTGCCGTCCGCGCCTGAACGTGTGCGGAGGAGCCCCGTTGAATCGTCAGTGGAATGACTCGAGGGCGCGCTGGTAGCTGACACTGTCGTTGCGAGTAGCGTCAGTCATCAGCAAAGCGTTGAGGGTGATCTTGCGTGAGTACTCGCCCTCGCACGGGATGGTCACGATCTTGGTCAGACCGGCACGCCATGCGGGGATGAGCGCATCGAGATCCCTGTGCTCCGGCGAATGCATCATCCTCTGCCGCATCGACGAGAGGCGAACGTCCGCCCCGCGGCGAGACCAGTCCTGGTAGCCGTCGTCGAAGATCGCGTCGCCGAATGCGTCCCGCCAAGAGGGGCCGACCATTTCGTGGAGGATCATCTCGCGCTCGGGCGATCGGTTCGCGGTCTGCTGGAGACGCTCGAACTGTCGGGGATCCTGGTCACGGCCAGCGTGCTCCGCCGCTGCGTGCCACAGTGGCGGCCACGCCCTCTCCCACTCGACCCTTTCCGCAGCGGACGGCCCCGCCCCACTCACGCCAGCGGGCGCATCTACGAGCAGAGGCGGGAGGTCCGCCCCTTCCAAGTGCAGGTCGTGGGCCTGGCGGATCCACAGCAACTCCAGCAGCGCGGTGGGCCTGTCCTCGACGGTGATCCCCATGTCGCGCGGCCACGGGTTGCCGGGGATCGGTCTGCTTGATCGCATCAGCCCTCCTGGCTAGTCACCGCAATCATGCCCAGACCTCCGCCCCGCCCGCATCCGGTCGCTGATCGAGCGACGGTTCGATACCAACGAGCTATCCGTTGACGACCGTCAGCGCGCGCGGAAGTGCTCGCGGACGTCGTCGGCTTGCTCGGCCGTCAGGAGCCAGCGTGAGTTCGGCTTGTGATCCGGGTAGTGTCTGCGCAGGTACTGACGCACCCTGTGGCCTGGTTGCTCGCCGTCGTCGTGGCCCAGCTCCGCAGCGAGCTCAACAGCTGTGATGAGTGAGGGCTCACGCACGTGTCCGATGATGACGGGAGTTGCGGAGTTGCCGCCTTCGTACATGACCCACACGCCATCGCCTTCTCCCGGAGCCACGGCGCCTGCGCCGCCCAAGGGGATTAGCAGCTCCGCCCACTGCGCATGGGTACTCACGTCGCGGATCCGGACGTTGACTCTTCCTCGTCTGGTGGGATCCTGACCTGGCCCGACGATTCCACGGTGAAGCGACATGCGCTCAGTATGGCGTGACCCCACGAGCACGAAACCAGGGTCAGCGACCGCTACGGGCGAGTAGCCGGTTCGAGCCCGTTGTTCGATAAGCCCTGCCCGAAGCCCGGTCGTCAAACGGACGCTCCCTGCGCGCTGTGATGCCCCGTGACGTGGTTCCTCGATGGGGAGCCGGGGCGATTCAACGCCCGGGGAGGCGAAGCCTCACCCTGCGGGATGGGCCCCGGCTTGTTCGTGCGCGAGGCGGCGATGCCGCTCTCGAGCGAAATCCTGTGCGCGAGGGCCCGCGCCGAGCGCGCGCTGCGATACCGCGAGCACGATGCGAGTCGCCGTCACGACGGGCAGGACACTGCGACGAACCCCGAGCAATTTGCGGTACGGCCGCGGCAGGCTCGCGACAGCCGCGGCGAACAGCACGCGATAGGCAAGTCGCATCGAGCCGGTGAAGGGCACGTCACGCAAGAACCGCACGACCTCGTCGACGCGCTCGTCGCGGCGGAGCTCCGCACGGTCGAGGAACCCCCGCAGCCTCTCCCTCAGGTGGGCCTCCGTCTCGGGCGGATTCTCCACACGCATGAGACGCCCAGCGGTCGCCCACTCGCGCACGTATCCGTCGGCACCTCCAGGAATCGGACCGCCCCACCGCTCGTGCGCGCCCAGAAACGCTTCTGCGAAGGCGAGGTGCACCCATTCCACGAGACGGGCGTCCGACGCCGAGTAGGCGTGAGCCCCGGCATCCGTCGCGTAGGTTCCCTCGACGCGCTCGTGCAGCCGGCCGACGCGCGCCGTCTCCTGCTTCGCCTGCGTCGTCGAGCCGTACGTGACGCAGATGATCCACCGCACGGTGCCCGTCAGTCGGCCTAGTGGATCCTCTCGGTAGCGCGAGAAGTCGTGAATGCCGGCCATCGCGCCGGGGTGGAGGGCTTGGATGAGCAGCGCTCGGATGCCGGCGACGAAGGTCGCGGTGCCCGCGTGGACCGTCCAGACCGCGCCCCCGTCGGGAAAGTACCCGTCGTCGTCGCCCTCGGCGAGCTCACGCACCCACCGGGGCATGCCGTCCGGATCGCCCGAAAGCGCCGTGAGCAGCCGCGCGCGGAGAGAGGGACCCTTCATGGCTCCAGCGTGCCACGCCCGCTGGGGGACCGGCGCAGGGACGGCCCATCTTGAGCCCACGGGGGGTTCGGCCATCGTGCCAGAAATCTCCCGTCGTGAGACTATGGCGCCGTGACCGAACCCGTGCGATTCGTCGTCGATGGTGAAGAGTTCGACGTTGTGAGAGACGGCAGCTCGATGCACCACACCTGGGTGAGCGGCCCGGACGCGAGCTACGGGTTCTCGGTAGGAGGATTGCGCGCGGCAGCGCGCACGGACGACGAGGTGCGCTCCGAGGTCCGCGCATTCTTGTCGGGGATCGACCCGCGCACCGGCTATCTGGCCGAATGACGGTCGCCCTGCGGGCATTGGCGTGGAAGGGGGCGTCGGGTACATGGAGTGTGGCGCTCGGTTGAGGAGCCGATTGCGAGCGGCGGGTCGTTCAGCTCGAGCCGGGTACACACGCGATCCGACCAGTGGGTGCCGTAGGTTCGTCTTGTGCGGGGTCGGGGCATCTATGTGGAGACGTCGATCCGTGCTGAGGTGGATGCCGTTTGGGATGCGACGCAGGACCCTGTTCAGCACGTGCGCTGGGATGTGCGGTTCTCGAAAATCTCGCCCAATGGGGTGACCGTGGCCGGCGCTTCGACATTCACGTACGAACGGCGTGTCCCGTTCCACACAGTGCGGGGATGTGGTGTCAGCCTGGGCGAGAAGAACGGTCTCGACGGGGCCCGGACGTCGGCGCTGCGGTTCCAGACGAAGGACCGGCTGTCTCCGATCGCTGCCGGTCGCGGCTACTGGCGGTACGTCGCCGGGGGGCGGCAGGTCACGGTCTTCGTCACGGGATACGACTACTCCCCGGGTTGGGGTGTGCTGGACGTCTTCGTCCGCCCGGTTCTCGGGTGGGCGACAGCGTGGAGCTTCGACCGGCTGCGGATCTGGTTAGAGACCGGCGTCCCGCCTGAGCGTTGGCCGCTGCGGAGCGTGCTCTGGTGGTGGAGGCCTGACCGCCCGCGTGCCGCCCATTGTCTACGAGCACCGCGCGGCACACCGCGGCGAGCCGACCATCTCGCCGATGCGCCATCATCCCTAGCGGCCCTGCCGGACCCGGAGGTCACCCGGTGACATCGATCTTCGAGACGGCACTCGGAGCGGACTTCGACCGACTGCACCCGATGATGCGACGACGGTTCGGCGTGGGATTGGACTCCGGGGAAGCGTGCGTCGGGCGTGGGGTGATGACGAGCATCCGGCGCGGGCCGTGGTGGACCGTCCCGTTCCTGCAGATCGGCCGGCTCCGGAACATCCTCATCCCCGACACCGGCACCGACGTGCCTTTCGCGATCGAGAACTTTCCGTACCTCGACCCGCTCGGCCGCGAGACCGTCACGTTCGTCCGCGAGTACACCCTCGGACCAAAGCGCCGCCGGTTCGACGCCACCATGATCCTGAACGATGGTCGGATCGTTGACTACCTCGGCACCCACCAGCACCTCGCCGTCGACCTCGACCTGCGCGTCGACGAACGCGGCGGGCTCCTGCTCACCTCCGACGCGCAGCGCTTCTACGAAGGACCTATCGGCTTCCGATTCCCGATGCGGTTCAGTGGTCGCGCCTTCCTCCACGAGTACTACGACGACAGCGACCAGCGCTTTCACATCGATCTTGAGGTGCGCAACCGCCGGTTCGGATTCCTCTTCGGCTACCGCGGTACGTTCCAGGCCGAATGGATACCCGCCACCGACGCACCCGCTCGACTCAAGCCCCACCGACACGAAGTCAGAACCTGACAACCAGCAGCCCGCTGCCCGGTCGCTGATCGGCTTTTGTTTCCCGTACCAACGGTTGAGGCACGTCCGATCCGGCACCCGCCCGAAACCCGGTGCTTCACCGGACAGCCGAGCGCTCCTTGGCGAAGAGTGCAAGTACGAACACACCAACCGACACGAGCGTCATGACCGCTGCCAGGGCCATAACGGTTGCGTCGGCGGGGAGCATTGCGCATCCCGCCGACGTGTCCTCGTAATCGCAACTGCGCCACGGCCGGAAGAAATAGACGATGGTGACTATCACCCCAACGAGTACGAGGAGTGCGCTCCCGGTAACCCACCATCCGCGCGCCCTTGGCTCCATGGTCCGAGCCTACGGCGCACTCTCTCCTGGTGCCCGCAGCCCGATCCCCGAGTGGGTCAGACGTTCCGTAATGGGGAGTGGGTGATCAACACGTATCAGACGTCCTGAAGGGGTTGGGTGTCTCGGTGAGCGTCGTCGGTGAGTTTGCCGATCTGTTGAAGGCCCCACACGACCCACAGCACGTCGAAGACGAGCAAACCGATGTTGATCCAGAACAAGGGCAAAATCTGTGCATCCTGCGTGCCGCCAAGCACTGCGAGAACAACCAAGCCGGCGGCAAGCGGTATTGCGATTACCGCGCGGAATGCAGTGCTGCGCTTGAGGAATCGACGGTACGCCGCCGGGCCTATCGGCGTAGTGATGTCGCGCATGCCGCAAAACTACACCGGCCGAATTTGTCGCGACGGCTCTGAGACTGCCGCCGCTTACCGCGGAGGGGGTTCGTTAGCGGATCCCCACCCGGGCACTGCTCGCGAAGAGCAACGGCCGTGTGGCGATGAGCGGGCGTCGACGGGCTCGGTGAGTGAGAGTTCGCAACGGGTTCTTGACGCAGATGAGTCGCGGGTGTAACCCAGAATCAACGGCTGGCTTAGTGCGGAGCTTGCCGAGTCAGGGGTCAAGCCGTGGCACCTCGAAAGTCAGCCTCACTGGCGAAGGACGTGGAGATCGTCGCGCTCGATGAGGAATGGGCGGACCTACTCCTCGTCGGGTCTCACACGGTGGAAGTCCGAGCGGTCGCCGGCCACCAGGATGTACTTATCGATGGCGAGCGTCAGCGCTACTGGGTGAACTCTTCGGGGTACACCATGTACGCGGATGCGTACGCGGCCCCTGAGTACTCACTCTTAAGCGCTGTCCGCGAGATGCTCGGCGGTGGTGACGTCACGGTGATCTCGCGCCGTCAGCTGACTCTGTCGTCACCACCGCCTCCCACCGGCCAAGTCGTTGGTCCCTCACGGCTGTACTGCGCTCGCCCCGATTTCATGTCAATGAATGAGGGTTCTCGAAGGGAGTTTGGGGTCGCCCTCAACGCTCTGTGGGAGAGTGGCATCATTCGCGCCTTTGCCAGCGAGCATTCCGATGCGTGGTCTCAGGTTCACTTCGGACCGGCCTTCTTGCCATGGCACCGACACTTTCTCCTGCGATTCGAGAAGCACCTCCAGCGGATCAACCCCCGCGTCCACTTGCCGTACTGGGACTGGACGCGAGACGACTCATGGGCGCTCGACGATGAGCCGTGGAAGTCCTTCTTTGGAGGACGTTCAAATAGTGGCGGAATGTTTGATGATTGGCGGCCAGAGGAAGGCGGATTTGAGCGAGGCGCGAGGCCGGGAGACGCCGGTCACCACGCTCACGGCGTCGGGGACGCCTCAGAGGACGCAGCAGACAATCAACCCAAACTGAGCAATATTGCCTGGTATCTTGAGCGACCCGGTTTCGCCAGCTTTCGCGAGATCGAAAACGCAGCTCACAGTGTCGCTCACCAATTCGTCGGCGGGACGATGATGACCCCGTATAGCCCTGCCGATCCGCTCTTCTACTTGCACCACTGCAACATCGACCGCCTCTGGGCGTTCTGGCAAAAGCTTCACCCTCTTGCGGACCAGTACAACCTCGACCCAGCCAATGTCGACAACCGGAGCTATTCGTCTCGCGTGCCCGAGGACGAACCTATGGCGGGCGGCGCTACGCCACGATCCATGCTTGACCATCCCGAGCTAGGGACCATCTACCTTGGTGATACTCAGCTAGAGCAAGAACTTGTGGAGCGCCAGGCTAGGCGATCTGAATCGATCGAAGGCGGTGGGGTCGGCCCGAATGAAGAAATCGGCGAGATCCCTATCGAGGTCTTCGATCCAGAAGTTATGCCAGCGATCAAGCTCGCCGATAGTACAAGGCGTCTACGCGTCGGTCCGCCCAGCATCGGGTACGGTCGCGCGTCGATCCGTGACGTTGAAGGTCGTCAGGTCGTGATGCGCAACATCGGAACGCATGCCATCCGGGTTGAGGTCAAGCCCGGGACGGGACCGTTTCGGTGGCAAAAGGTCAGCGGCTACATCGAGCCGTGCCGATCGCTGGAACTCACAGTTCTCTTCAGCCCCTCAAATTCCGGATCGATGAGCACCCAACTCATTATCGACAGCGACGCGGATAACGGGCCACACAGTGTTTTACTCTCCGGGAGCGGCATCGTCGGCGAACCGCGATAGACGCACCCCGAATCTCGAACTAAGCGAGACCACCCCGTGCTGGAGTCAGTACGGGGGATAGTAGGTCCACGAGCCGGGAGATGCGAGCTTCCGATCAGGCCAGCGAACGCAACAGAGCCCCGATGATCCTGTGATCGACTTGCGGTTCGTACCACTGGTCGGATCTACTGACACTTCCATCGCGTGTGACCGGCTGGGGTCGCTCTACGTGCGAGGCGGTTCGCTATTCTTCGAGCGCTGCTGCGAGCAGCTGGATCGCCTTGGGCCCGACTCCGTGGAGTGTTTCCAGATGCGTAACGCCGACTCTCTTGACGTCGTCCAAGTTCAGCACCCCAGCCTCGGCGAGCGCCCTGATAGGGGGTGCGCCGATGCTAGGAAGCGGGCGTTCATTCACGCATGCACGATACCTTCCGATCCAGACTGAGCGTCAGCCGGTGCTCGATGGGGCGTATCGGAGGGTGCTGATCTGGGCGTGCGTCGGACTCATGACGGAGCGGTTCGCGGATCAGGTGACAGTGCCTGATGTCTTCGGGCTTCCATTTCATGTCGGCCGGGATGTGGCCGGCGACGCGGGCGTGACACTCGCTAACCCCGATCCGGACGGCCCGCCGATCGGTGCGCTGGCATGGCCAGGGCTTTACTACATCACCTCGCAGCGCCCTGCAGCAGGAACCACGTTGTACCGCTGGGATTTCGTTGCGGTGGAGATCGTTCCCTACGGCAAGGCCGACTCCAACGCCGCGGCACGTCCTCATGAGATCCCACCTGCCGACGTTGCCCGCGCTCATCCGTAGCGCGACGCATTCATCGATCTCACCGACTCTGACGATCAAAGCCACTGATTCGGCGCAGCGCGAAAGCGGCCCTCAGCTGCATCGTTGGTGGGCGGGATGGTTGTGTCGCGCCGCTAAGCGTCCAGGTTCTCGCAACACCCGCCCGCAGCCATGTCCGCTCACGGAACGACAAACGCGACAGGCAGCTGGCCCTATCACCGCGCCGGTAGCAGGACCCCCGACACCTTACGAGCGACCCATGGATGGCGAGGAACAGAAGAGCGATGCATGCGAGCACTTTGTGGATCCCCAGCATTCGTTGAACACAGGCATCCCCTGTCGACCTACTTCCATGGTTCGAGGGCTCCATTCCAAGCGAAATGCTGCGCCTGATCGCAACAGGTGCAGTGCGGGCCGACCCCGCGCGTAGGACGAGCACGCCGGGCATCTCGAGGTCGCGGCCGCTCGGGGTAACCACCGCGGGACTGCATATGCCATGACGGCGCTGACGGCGAGCCGACCGCGCTGCGATCTCGTCCTCGGACGAGTGCTCGCCGCACGGATGGTCACGGCCCGCCGGAGCGTCTAGCATGCGCGCATGCAGAGTGGACCCGCAACCGGTGATGCCCCCCGACCGCGCAGCGTCCCGCCGCATCCGATTGCGTCGGTCCCCACCGACATACCGGCGTTCCTCGGAGCGGGCGACGGGCGCCCGGCACTCGTCCACAGCATGTCCGAATTCGCCCAGCGGTCGCCGCAACCGGGTGCGCTCACAACCGCCGTCGAGATGTTCTTCCTCGCCGGCGGTCGGCGCGCGTGGGTCGCGCCGCTGCCGGAGCTGACGCCCGAAGCCGCGCGATCGACGATCCCCGACCTGCATCCGGATGCCTCGCTCGTCGCCGTCGTGGCTGATCCTGCCGCGCCTCTAGCGGTGATCGCCGCCGTGGCGGAGGCGCTCGCCTCCCGCCCGGTAACGCTGCTGGTCGAGGGCCCATGGTCAGATACTGAGTCGGCCGAGACGGCGATGGCCGCGGGTCCGGCTGCGGCGGTGGGAGTCGAGGGCCCGGATGCAGCGCTGTTCTGGCCGCGGGTGCACCGGGGGACGAGCTCGGGCCGGCGCCAGACGATCTCTCCGCTCGGGTCGGTCGCCGGCGCGTTGACGGTGACCGATGTCTTCACCGCTGCGACGGGACCTCGGGGCGCGCTGCCCGGCGTTCTCGCCCCGGCAGTGGACCTCACCACAGCGCAGCGCGAGGCCTGCAGCGCGCTCGGCATCAATGTCATCGCCGCCTTTCCGGGTCGGGGAACGGTGTTGTGGGGCGCTCGCACGCTTTCGGCCGAACGGGAGTGGAAGTTCCTGCCGGTCAGGCGCTTGGCTCTCTTCCTCGAGGCCTCCCTAACGCGCGGCCTCGGGTGGACGGAGTTCGAACCCAACGGCCCGCATTTGTGGGGCGCGGTGGGCCGGGATGTTTCGACGCTTCTGGACGAGCTGTGGCGAAGAGGCGCCTTTCGTGGCCAGACTGCCCAGGAGGCCTACTTCGTCCGGTGCGGCCGAAGCACCATGACCGACGCCGAGATCGCGGCCGGCACCCTCGTGTGTTTGGTCGGATTCGCACCGACCAAACCCGCTGAGTTCATGGTGCTGAGGATCACGGCTCGCGCAGCGACGACATAGCGCGACCGGGCGTGCCGGTGGATCTCTCGTGGAGAGAGAGGCTCGTTAGGGTGGACGAACTGTCCATCTGCGTCTCGTGCGCGGCGACCGTGATGCTACGACCTGTCAGCCCGACTCCGACGGAGCGAGCGCAGCGTTCACGAGTGACTCCATTCCGGGCTTTCGCGGCATAGCCTCGCTTCTCCGCTGGCGCTCCGAGGCTCGGTCTTCCACGACCCGGCACTGCGCCGCTCGCGACCGGCTAACTGCTGCACTGACTGAGACATGACCTAGTGGGGCATGCTGATCGGCAGGTCGTCATTCATTCCCGGAGGCTGGGCGATGAGCGCTGAGGCTTCGGTCTTGGTGAGGCTGTTGGGGTAAAGCTGTCGGGAGAAGCGTCCGCGCGGGTCGTCTTTGTCGCGAGGCATTTCGATGGTGGATGCGTCGATGATGCGCAGGGCGAGTTCAGTTTCTTCCTTGCTCAGTTCGAGGTTTCCCTTTCTGCGGAGGACCACGCGTCCGCGACGGTTCGAGCCGTCACCGAGGGTGAGGATCAGCGTTCGCGGCGCTCCGGCCCACAACGGGTCGACGACCAGCTCTGCTCTGGTCACGTCTGCCCACGGCAGCGTCTTCCCTCCAAGGCGAACGAGTTTGGTCGACGGGTTCGCCTCGACCGGCGTCCGGTATCGGCGGAGCGCCACCAGCCCCACAACCGCGCCGAGGGCGACGGCGACGAACCCGATCAGGATGCCCCACGTGATGTCGTCCAGCATGAGCAGCAGCTGCGCGGGGACCACCGCCACCGCAATGGCGAACGGTGCGATGGTGGCGGCGGGCAAGGTCCCCTTCAGCGGCCCGCCGAGCGCACGCCACCCCTCCGGGTCGAGCGGTCCAGCCTTCACCGTGGGGCGCGTCACATACGAGTCGCGCTGTGTGGCCGCATCAGCGTCGAATCTGGACGCGCGGAGGAACCAGGCGCCGGCGGTCCCGTAGATGATGACGAAGAACGTGAGAACGAGCACCCGCTCCCATCCGAGCGAGGCGTCGGCGAGCGCCCAGGCGAGTCCGGCGACAGCAAGAGGGAGCGGTGCGAGCAGGATGACCCCGAGATTCCGCAGGCTTCGCCGCGCACGAACGGCCGCCGGGAGCTCGTGACCTGTGGGCGGCCACGTCTTATTCGCCCAACTGGGACGCAACCACCAGAGCACGCCGACGCCCATGCCGATCGTCGCGAGGGTGAGAAGACACGCGGCGAGGATCGCCCAAGGCGCCACGGAGATCAGCCACCCCGCCGCGATTCCGACCGCGATACTCACGGCGATCAACAGTGCCCCCAGCATCCGAGGGCTGGGAAACGTACGCGCTTCGCTCGTCACGCGCCCTGTCTATCGCGCGATGACCGCAGTGCGCGAGCCTCGATGCGCCGCTCACCACGAAGATGTGCTGCCCCTGTTCCCCTTTCGAAGGCCGAGAGCCGCGGAGTGACGCGCGCCGGCGCCGGCCGCAGCAGGACGAGCAGCGCGGTCTCACGGCGTTGCGCTCATGAACACGAGATAATGGATGCATGGCCTCCTCTGTCGAACGCACCTCCAACCCGTCTGCCTGGGCCGCGTTCTGGGTCGCGCTGGCGGGCCTCGTGCTCATGCCCGTTCCGCTGTTCATCGGGCTGATCCTCGGCGGCGGGCTCTCGATCATCGCCGCGATTCTCGCCGTGATCGCCCTTCTCAAAGGGCTCGCGCGCAGCGGCAAGGGCATCGCGCCTGTCGTGTTCGCCGGGATTTTCATCGCGCTGACATGGGGCGGCATCTCCATCGGCGGCGGCACCGTCTGGTAGGTCGGCGGACGGGGGTTCCCCCTGTCAGAAGAGTTGAGCCGGTCTAGGCGAGCGCCCCGTAGTACTCCTCCATGTTGGGGTAGTAGTCCGCGAAGTCGACCCCATCGACGTCGGCACCGTCCATGACGGCCGTGAGCCGGTCGAGGTAGTACTCCCAGCCCGGCCCGACGCTCGACATGTCGCCGTCGGACAACAGTTGGGCGAAGGTGAGCACCGTCACGCCACCGGCCTCCTGCTCCAGGTCGAAGCGCAGATGCCAGCGCTGGTCGCCCACCGCGGTGTCCGCGGCGAAGCGCTTGGGCCGATCGCATTCCACGATCGAGACCGCTTCGCCTTCGACGTCGTCGCCCTCGGCGGTCATGAAGAAGGTGACCGTCCCGGTGGTGGGGTCGCCCTCCCATCGGCCGATCCAGCGCTCCAGGCGATCAGACTCGGTGAGGGCCGCCCAGACCGCGTCGGGTTCGGCGCGGTACCGGCGGACGAACTGCACCTCGCGGCCCCGCGGGCCTTCGCCGACGGCGCCGGTCGGAGTGGGATTGCTCATGCGATCTCCTCGGTGTCGATGGATGCCGCGCCCCCGGTGCGCTCCTTCGGGGACGCGGAATGGCGGTGGTCGCGCGAAGCCCGGCGCACCTCCAGGTCGAGCGCGTCGAACGCGGACTCCGGCACAGGCGGACGCCTCAGCGTCCTGAGGTACTCCTCAACCGCCTCGAGCTTCTCCGCCCGCAAGCGGTATCGCCGGTGGCGGCCGTCGGCGACGGCGCCGATGAGGCCGGATTCCAGCATCACGCGCAGGTGACGGCTGACCGCGGGGCGGCTGATCGGCTCGAGGGCGGCGAGCTCCCCTGCGGTGTGCTCGCGGTGCGCGAGCACACCCAGCAGCCGGCGACGCGTCGCGTCGGCGAGGCACTCGAAGACATCCACCCGCGAAGCGTAACCGGAGTGTTACGTGTTGTCGAGATAGAGAATGCTCCGGGAGATGTTGCCCCGGGGATTTCAGCGGAGAGGAAATCTCCCGCGCGAGCGGCGCCAGCTCCGCCTGCTCGGCACCGGCTGCCGGCACCTACTGGTACCAGGGGACAGGATGACGGGCCCAGCGTCAGGGGCGGGGGAGCCTTCTTCTCGACCGCTCGAGGATGCTCTCGATGAGAAGTGCGGCGGCCACGCCGAGTAGGACGCCCGATAGGAGGAGGAAGATCTGTGTCCTATTCGCGCCCGCCGGCTCGGACCACCTCACGATCCCTGGCCCGAGCGTTTGGACGCCGTCTCCTCTCCACTGGACGGAATGGATGAATCCACCGTCGCCCCAATCGACGACCTCATTGTCGGTGTGCTCGACCACCCCATCTGCGGACGGTCCGTAGACGGCTTGGCGCTCCTCGGTCGCGGTTGACAGTAAGACGGCTGTGAAGCTGGAGGCTCGCGGCCGCACCGCGCCGCGTTCCTCGAGCAGCGGAAAGTGGGAGAAGCTGAGCGGCTTCAGCTCCTCAGGGGTACTCGCTTCCTCCTGACCGGCAGAGATCGACGACATCTGAGGCGTGCGCGCCAATCGCGATCCGAGCGTGTCAGTTGTCCACGCCTCCACCGGGGTTCCGGTGAGGACCAGCCCGTCTCCAGGGCGGAGGTCAACAGTCAGAAGCTGGTACTCCAGTTCGGTGCGACCCACTGCTTGACCCAACTGACCGCATCCCGCCGGATCCCCGGCCGGTGTCAGCTCGTGAGGGGGCGGTTCGATCTGCTGGAAGTCTAGGCGCGGCGTAGCGTCCTTCAGACGCGCGCCACACGCGAGCACTACGAGGGCGGTCACATCTCTGTCGGCTTGCCGGTTCATAGTCCGGTGAACGCGCAGCTCGACTCTCCCGTCGTGCGCAAGTTGCCAGGTGAGGCCGAACTCTGCGTCTTCGCTCTCCGCCCACAGCTCGATCTTGTCCTTGAGATCGAGCGTCGTCAGGGCCGGCTGTGCGGTCGCCGTGAACCCCAGCCACCCCCCGGACACAAGGGCGACGACGAAGATCGACGCGGTTCCCAATCCCCAACGGGCCATACCGGTGCCTCCCCAGGACCAGGCGTTGGCTCACCCTACCTTCGGCGGCGGGGTGCGGCTAGTCACTCCCCGCGGAGGGTCGTCCAGGTGGCGGGCCGCTCCCGGAGCCCGGGAACTAACGGCGCGCGAGGGGGGGGCACCCTTTGCCGGAGGGTTTGAAGGAGATACTGAGGAGTGGCGCGGCTCCGCGCGGCGGTCAGGGCGCGGCATTCAGGAAGTTCTCGCGCGCGAGCGGTGCGACCTCAAGGTGCTCGGCCTCCGCTCCCGACACCCACCGAAGCTCCGCGATCTCCGCCCGGGCTTCGGGACGCTGCGAGCCGATGTCGACCGCGAATACCTCGGCGACGACGACGAACCCCGGTTCGTTGGCCGCAGCGGCCGTGTAGGTCCCGAGAGCGCGCAGGTTTTCCGGACGCACATGGACGCCGATCTCCTCCGCGAGTTCGCGGCAGAGGGTCTCGCTCGCCGACTCGCCCGGCTCCGGCTTCCCACCCGGCTGCATGAACGCGGAGGTGCCTTCCTTGCGCACGAGCAGCAGGCGGTCCTCCGCATCCGCGATCACGGCGGCCGACACGTGGATGCGGCGGGTCACGGGGGGAACGGGGGAGGAGTGCACCGTCGCACGGTAACAGCATCCGCCCATGTCGGCCGACGTAGAATCGCGTGTGCTTCCTGAGATGTCCGACGCCCCCGCCACGCCGTCCAGCGGCATCGATCCGGAGCGTTTGGCCGTCGCTTTGGACGTGCTCCAAGAGATCGCCCACGTCGATCAGTCGCATCCGGACTTCATCGCCGTTCGCCGGGCGACCGCGCACATGTTCAAGGCGGCCAAGAAGGAGCGGCGCCGCGGGATCCGCGATGCGATCGCTCAGGCCGACCGCGAGGTGGTCGCCGCCACCGCGACCGGCGCTGCCGATCGGATCGACGACGAGACCCGCGGAGTCCCGATCACCACCGCGACGACCGCGCCCACCGCCGGCACCCTGATCAAGGCACGCGGGTGCTACATCTGCAAGCAGCCGTACACGGTCGTGGACGCGTTCTACCACCAACTCTGCCCCACGTGTGCGGCGATGAGCCATGAGAAGCGCAACGCGCGCACCGATCTCACGGGTAAGCGCGCACTGCTCACCGGCGGTCGCGCGAAGATCGGCATGTACATCGCCCTGCGCCTGCTGCGCGACGGAGCTCACACGACGATCACCACGCGGTTCCCCCGCGACGCCGTGCGCCGCTTCAGCAGCCTGCCGGATGCTCCGGAGTGGCTGCACCGCCTCAAGGTCGTCGGGATCGATCTGCGCGATCCGGCACAGGTGGTCGGACTGGCCGAGGATGTCGCGTCAGCCGGCACCCTCGACATCCTGATCAACAACGCGACCCAGACGGTTCGCCGCTCGCCGGGGGCGTACCAGCCGCTCGTCGATGCCGAACTCGCCCCGCTCCCGGACGGCCCGTTGCCGGAGCTGGTCACCTTCGGCCACACGAATGACCAGCACCCGAAGGCACTCGAGCGTTCGGTTGCCGCGCACCCGATTCTCGCGGCTGCGGCCGAGCGTGCCGATGAGCTGACCGAGCAGGCGATGACGGCCGGGTCGAGCTCGCTCGAGCGACTGGCTGCCGGAACCGCGATCGACGCGGGCGGGCTCATCCCCGACCTGCACGATGCGAACTCGTGGACCCAGCGCGTCGACGAGGTCGACCCCCTGGAGATGCTGGAGGTGCAGCTGGCGAACACCACCGCGCCGTTCCTCCTGGTCTCCAAACTCCGTCCGTCGCTGGCCGCGAGCAGTGCCCGACGCACCTACATCGTCAACGTCAGCGCGATGGAAGGCGTCTTCGGTCGCGGATACAAGGGTCCCGGGCATCCGCACACCAACATGGCCAAGGCGGCGGTGAACATGCTCACGCGTACGAGCGCCCGCGAGATGTTCGAGACCGACGGCATCCTCATGACGAGCGTCGACACCGGCTGGATCACCGATGAGCGCCCCCACCCGACGAAGGTCCGGCTCGCCGAAGAGGGGTTCCACGCGCCGCTCGACCTCGTCGACGGCGCCGCCCGCGTGTACGACCCCATCGTGCGGGGCGAAGCGGGCGAAGACCTGTTCGGGGTGTTCCTGAAGGATTACGCGCCCGGCGCATGGTGAAGCTGCCTCCAGTCGGGCGCCGGGTGGTCATCCGCTACCTCCTTCCGTCCGGACAGGCAACCGATGCGCTGGGCCAGCTCCTGAGCGCCGACGGTTCGACGGTGGTGGTCGACGGCAAGCGGGGCGTGGAACGCATCCCCGTGGCCGACATCATCGCCGCGAAGGAAGTGCCGCCCCCGCCCGACCCGCGCCCGCGCCGACCGGCGCAGTAGGCAGTCGGCGTGGTGCGCGGGCGCAACAGGTTCTCTCGAGCGCCGAGCGCCTCCCACGACAGGCCGCATCAGAGGGGGACGATGAAGGCAGAACCAGGTCCCCCCGCAGTCAGGACGGTCACCTATGCCGGATCCGCGCAGACGCACAATCAGCGTCGGTACACTCTCGCTTCAGCCGGCAGACGCCCCCGAGCGCTGGGAGGTCAGCGCTGGGTCGGCGGAGCACGGTGCCGTGGACGCGCAATGGGGCGACTGGGTCCGTCTGGCCAAGCGCATCCTCGACGCCGACGCCCTGTCGCGGGACCTCGAGGCTCGCGGGGATGCGTGGGATCAGGGCCACGCGGCGGGTGTCACCGACACGGGCGACGGCAGCGCGCAGAACCCGTTCCGCTGACGCCCGGTCGTGGGTCTCGCCGGCCGCGGATCAGGCGGTCCGTGCGCGGCGGGGCTTGGGCTTGTCTTCCCCGCTCTTCGGCGGCATCGCGCTCACGTCGACCCGCTCCTGACCGGCGCGTGTGGCCCATTCCTTCGCGAGGCCGGATGCAGCGTGGTGAGAAGCCCGGACCGCACGGTTGTCGGCCCACGAGTTCAGCACGTGCCCGGCATGCCCGCGGACATGTTCGAGAGTCACGGGCGGGAGTCCCGCAGCTTCGCGCGCATCGCGCGCGGTGATCAGCAGCTCGAGGATGTCGCGGTTCTTCGTCGGTGCACCGGTGGAGGTCTTCCAGCCGCGTCGACGGTGGCCGTCCATCCAGGAGGCGTAGGTGTCGATGGCGTATTTCGAGTCGGCCTGCACCCGGAGGTTCGGCACATCGGCGTGGTACTGCAGGGCGCGAAGCAGCCCGAGCAGTTCACCGATGTTGTTCGTGCCCAGGGGTACCGACCCCGCCGCCCACTCGCCATCCATGCCAACCCAGGCCCATCCTGCCGGTCCGGGGTTGCCCTTGCAGGCGCCATCGGTCGCGACGATGTACTCCGGATCTGGGGGTGTGGAACTCTGTGGCACATCCGAAATCCTTTCACGCCGGCGGCGCGCGCCCGGTGCCCGACGGCGGCGCGTCCGACGCTCCCTCTCTTGTGCAACACCTTCGTCATGCCTTTACTGGTGTCATGGTTCGGAGTACGGAGGGGCGAGCGCCCGAAACCGTGCCGGCGGCGGCGCGTCTGTTGCGCGACTTCGTCAACACGGTGGAGTGGCAGGTCGACGACGAGACCTGGACGTCGCCGTCCGCGCTCGCAGATTGGCTGCGCGAACGGGTCGGGGAACTCTCCGCTGACGTGACGGAGGATGACCTCGTTCTCGCCCGCCGCATCCGGGAGGGGCTCAGGGAGGTGCTGCTGACGCACGCCGGCCACGAAGCGCTCCCCGGCTCGCTCGCCGACCTCAACGACGCCCTGCAGCACGTACCGGTGCGGATGGCGTTCGGCGAGGACGCCGGCCCGGCGCTCTCGAGCATCGCCCCCGGGACGAGCCCCGCACCGCTTGCGCCGATCGTCCTCGCCATCGACACCGCCCGGACGGACGGCACCTGGATGCGGGTGAAAGCCTGCTCGCGGGATTCGTGCCGATGGGCGTACTGGGATGACTCCCGGAACCGGTCGGGGCGTTGGTGCTCGATGCAGGGGTGCGGCAACTACATCAAGATGCGCCGCCGTAACTCGCCCGCGGCATCAGCCGAGGATGCCCTTCCGCTGGCGGATGCAGGACAACGTGTGCCGCGGATGGTCGACGTCGCGGCCCGCGCCGGGGTCTCCGTCAAGACCGTCTCCAACGTGGTGACCGGCACGGTGAACGTGTCGGAGCCCACTCGGCGGCGTGTCCTCGCCGCCATCGAGGAGCTCGACTACCGGCCCAACCTGGTGGCGCGGGCGTTGCGAACGGGCCGCGGGGTGGACGTTCACGAACCCCGCTGAGCGTGTCGGCGAAGCCTGCTGAGCCTCTGCGCGGACGGCCGACGGCGCCGCGTCGTGGCCCCTATCCCACCGGCGGCTGAACCGTGGGGCGTGGTTCCGGCGTGCGTTGCTCCGGGTCCGATGCCACCGCATCCTCACCCGCCGCAGGGAGGGATGGCGGGGCCGCCGCGTAGGCGGCAGAAAGTCGGCGGTACGGCTGGGAGAGGAAGGCCAGGAGCACGACGACCAGCAGCACGGAGCTCGCACCGACGAACGCGAGCGCGATGCCGCGGGCCTCGCCGGGGCCGAGGAGCCAGCCGAACGAGTCGCGTCCGGGCTGGGAGTTCATGAACGGGATGAGCCAGAACTGCGCAAGCGGTCCGATGAGGAACGACGAGACGGGTGCTGCGGCGGACTCCATGCTCGCGGCGAACCCGAAGACGCGTCCTTGCTTCTCGAACGGCACGACGCGCTGCACGATCGTCTGCTCGGCCGCCTCGGCGATCGGCATGAGGGCCATGAAGACGAGAATCCCGAGGGCATACACCCACCACCACTCGCGGATGGCGAAGGTCATTCCGAGGAGCGCGATCCCGACGTTGACCACCAGCAGGGTGCGCACCGGGTTCTTGCCCAGCCCGAACCTCGCGACCAGCCCGCCACCGAGGATGAAGCCGATGCTCGTCACCCCGAGGACGATGCCCCACACCTCGACCGAGAAGAGGGTGAGCCCGTAGGGGTCCATCAGTGCCATGAACACCCCGCCGACGAGGTTGTTAAAGGTCGAGAAGAGGATCAGGGCCAGAAGTCCGGGTACCACCACGACGGCGGGGATGACCTCCCGGAAGCCGAAGCCCCGGGGCACCTCGCCTTCTACATGCGCGACACCTCGCTCGGGAATCGGGACGAAGAGCAAGTGGATGAGGGCGACTCCGGTGGCCACGATGGCGATGACGACGGTCCAGCCCATCCCGAGGAGCCCGATGGACAAACCGGAGAAGACGCTCGTGACCATGAATGCGATGCCCTGGACCGCGCCGACCAGGCCGTTCGCGCGGTCCCGGCGATCGGCGGGCACGAGGAGCGTGACGGTGGTCGAAAGCGCGATGTTGCGCAGGTTCTCCACCACGCCGCCGATGAGGATGACGCCCGCGAACACCCAGAACCACGGTCCTCCCCAGTTCACGAGGACGCTCTCCGGGAATGACAGGTACAGGGCGCCGGCCAGGAGATACGTCGCCAGGGTCACGACGCTGGAAAGCACCATGACGGCCTTCTTCTTGAGCCGGTCGACGATCACGCCGAACACGACACCGAGAACGGCGACCAACAGCATGTAGGAGCCACCGATGATGGCGGTCGCGAGTACTGAGCGAGTCTCCAGGTACGCCCAGAAGGTGAGCGCCCACCACAGGTAGCTGGAGGTGACGTTCGCGACGGCGGTGTTGGCGAGCACCTGGTAGAACGCACGTACCGTCCCCGGGCCCGGACCCCCCTGCGCGCGTTCCTCGAGCTGCCCCGAGGGGAGGTCGGATTCGGTCATGGCGGGCTTCTTTCGCGCCGGACGGGTGACGGAGTGCGCCGTCTATGTGGACACCGTGTACATTGATGTTCACACCGTACACACCGAGGTTGGGCAATGCAATGACGAGTATCGAGGCGCGCACCTATCATCACGGTGACCTCAGACGCGCGCTGATCGAGGAGGGCTTCGCCCGAGCGCGGACGGGAGGCCCGGCCGCGGTCACCCTGCGCGAGGTGACACGCGCCGCCGGAGTCTCGCCCAACGCGGCGTACCGTCACTTCGCCGATCGGGGCGAGCTGGTGCGCGCAGCTGCCGCGGAAGCCCAGCTCGCCCTCGCCCGGGCGATCCTCGCGCGGGCGCAGGCCGAGACAGGTGACGTCTCCACCGCCGCAGCATCCGTCGAGCGCCTCCGGTCCATCGGACTGGCCTACATCGACTTCGCCAGAGCCGAGCCGGGATGGTTCGAACTGGCGTTCGCTGTGCACGACCAGACTCCGAGCGACGCGATCGTGACCCTTGACGGCGAGGTGGTGGAGCCCTTCCGGCTGCTTCTGGATGCACTGGATGCGATGGTCGGCACAGGAGCCCTCGCTGCCGAACGCCGTCCGAACGCCGAGTGGGCGTGCTGGTCGGCCGTCCACGGGTTCGCGGACATCGCCGTGCACGGCCCGCTGCAGTGGCAACCGCCCGCCGTGATCGACGCGCTTGCCGCCGTCGTCGTCGAGGCGGCCATCGCGGGCGTGCGCGGAGCCGCCGCCGCATCCCCGCACCCGGATTCCACGGACCCCACCGTCGGGGAGAGCGAACGAGCGGGATCATGACCGCCCGGGAGCCCGCCTCAGCGGGTCAGCCGATGGGCCACTCCACGAGCACGAGGGTCTGCTTGGTGTCGGCGAGGGTCACCCAGCCGTCCCCGAAGAAGTAGGTCAACCCGTAGCCGTCCTCATCGGGGGCGATGGCCGTTTCCGGGCTCTCGGTGACGTAGAAGCCCCCCTCACCCTCCTCCCGCCGCCACCCGGTGCGCAGCAGCTCGGACTGCGCTTCCTCAGCCTGGGCGCGACCGATCGGCGCCCAGCCGAAGATCTGCACATGGTCCGTCGCCACCGAGTAGTCGCCCCACGTGCACTGGATGCCGCCGGCCACTTCGGTGCCGCCGATGCGGAAGACGTCGGCCTGTGCGGTCCAGCCGACCTTCTCGAAGTCGGCGACGGTGGCCGCCGGGATGATGGTCTCGCACGACGGCTCGCCGGGGTCGGCCGCATCGCCGGACGGCGTGGGCGCGGGGGAGGTCGGCACCGCCGTCGGAGGCGGGGGAGTGGTGGGCGTCGTCTCCGGGGCGTTCGGGGTCGAGCACGCCGCGAGGGCGGCGAGTGAGAGGGCGAGTGCGACGACCGCCGCAGGGCGCAGGAATTTCATCGGGCACTTTCAGTGAAGCGGGCGTCGGCGGCGTGGAGCAGATCGAGGAATGCGGCGTGGAGGATGCCGTTGGTGGCCAGCGACGACCCGGCGTCGAGGGAGTCGGTTCCGTCATACGAGCCGAACCGGCCACCGGCCTCTCGGATGATGGGTGCGACCGCGGCGACGTCGTACTCCTTGACGTCGAACTCGGCCACCATCTCCAGGCGCCCTTCCGCGAGCCACATGTACGGAAGCGCGTCGCCGTAGCCGCGGTCGCGCCAGACGCTGCGCGTGAGTTCGAGCAGCGCCGGGAGGTGCCCCGCATCCGCCCATTGTTCGATGCTCTGGAAGCTCACGCTCGCCTCAGGAAGGTGCGACACATCGGAGACGTGGATGCGGCGCGCCTGCCCGTCCGGGGTGTTCGTCCACGCGCCCGCCGCCTCCGCCGCCCACCAGCGTCGGCCGATCGCGGGCTGGCTCACCACTCCGACCACGGGGACGCCGTCGATCGAGAGGGCGATGAGCGTTGCCCAGACGGGGATGCCCCGCAGGTAGTTGTGCGTCCCGTCGATGGGATCGATGATCCAGCGCCGAGCGCTGGACCCACCGGCTCCGAACTCCTCGCCGAGCACCGCGTCGTCGGGGCGCTCGGCCGTGAGGATGCGGCGGATCTCGCGCTCGGTGGCCAGGTCTGCTTCGGTGACGAACGACGCATCGGCTTTCGCGGACACATTCAGGTCGGCCGCGTCGAAGCGTGCCATCGACACCGCATCGGCGGCGTCGGCGAGGCGGAGCGCGAGGGCGAGATCGTCGGCGTATGGGCCGCGCAGCGAAGGCGGCGAAGCGTCGGCAGGGGACACGTCGTCAAGGTTACAGGCGCCGGGATGCGCGATTGGCGGCACGGCTGATCGGGATGGTAATGTGATCCCTCGGTCCGCCCGGGTCTTCAGACCCCGGCCCGTCCGCACCTCTAGCTCAATCGGCAGAGCAACTGACTCTTAATCAGTGGGTTCTGGGTTCAAGTCCCAGGGGGTGCACGAAGCCCCGCAAACTCTCGCCAGTTTGCGGGGCTTCTTTCGTCACAGGGCGCACGCTCCTGTTCGCGGCGGCCGAGCCGGGGGTTATGAGGCCGGCGGACGCGTGGCGTCCATGACGAGATCGAGCAAGTGGCTCGAGCGTGCCTCCCACGTGGCATCGGTCTCTATACGCCACAGGAACCCGACCAGCAGGATCATCTCCTCGGCTTGGATATCCGGTCGCACGGTGCCCTCCGCCTTCCCGGCGTCCAGGAGCAGAGCGATGGCGTCCACGATCGAGCTGTACCCCTCCTCGGACAGCGTCTCCCGCATGGCGGAGTAAAGCGCGTCGGCAAGGCCGTGCTTGACCTTGCCGTAGGCCGCGAGCTGGTCGAGCCACTCGCGGAGTGCTTGGCGAGCTGGCCGTGAGGACGCCAGCTTCGGCGCGGCCTCCACCAGCGCACGTACGTCGTTCCGGTGGACTGCCATGATGAGCGCTTCGCGCGTGGAGAAGTGCCGGTAAAGGGTGCCCTGCCCGACCCCGGCCGCCTTCGCGACGGACTGCATCGTGGCATCTCCGGAGAGTGCGAGCACCGCGCGGGCGGCGTCGAGAATCTTCTGGCGATTCGCCGCAGCATCCGCACGCATGTGGGGCTGACTGCCGGCGTGATCTGTCGGCGGGGTCACACCAGCTCCTTCGAGTTCCCGGGCACAGGTCAGCCGGGGCATTGCTAAACGGGCAGCTGTCCGCTAACGTCGCAGACCGAACGGACACCTGTCCGTTTCGACAATAGTCTAAGCCACGAGCGTGGCGGACGCCAACGAAGAATCGTGGAACTCATGGATATGCACGACAAGGTCGCGGTCGTCACCGGCGGCAGTTCGGGGATCGGGCTCGCCATCGCGGAAGAACTCATCGCTGTCGGCGCCAAGGTGACCATCACCGGCCGCCATCCGGATTCTCTCGAGGCGGCGGCCGCGTCACTGGGGGATGCGTGTTCCGTCTTCACCGGCGACGTCGGCTCCCTCACCGACGTCGATGCTCTTTACGCAGACGTCAAAGCCCGGCACGGGCGCCTCGACATCGTGATCGCTAATGCCGGTGCCGGGTACCACGCCCCACTTGGTTCCATCACGGAGCAGGAGTTCGACCAGACCTTCCATACGAACGCGAAGGGCGTGGTCTTCACAGTGCAGGCGGCGCTGCCCTATCTCACGGCGGGTTCCAGCGTCGTGATCATCGGCTCGACCGGATCCATCAGCCCGCCCCGTGGCATGAGCATGTACGGGGGAGCGAAGGCCGCTGTGCGCGATTTCGTTCGGAGCTGGATCCAGGACACGAAGGGGTCTGGCATCCGTATCAACGTGCTCAGCCCTGGTGCTGTCGACACCGAGTCTCTCCGCGCCGCGATCGCCCGCGCCCAGGGCGAGCAGCGCGTCCAGTCGGAGGTCGACCGTATGGGCGCCGGCAGTCCCATCGGTCGTATCGGCCGACCGAGCGAGATCGCCAAGGCTGTCCTGTTCCTGGCATCTGAGGATTCGAGCTTCATCCACGGCGTGGAGCTGTTCGCCGACGGTGGACTGGCCCAGGTGTGAACAGCCAACAGGCTTGCGGGGAAAGGAAAGAACGCCATGAACGGGATTGACGGCAAGGTGATCGCCATCACCGGGGCCAGCAGCGGGATCGGGGAGGCAACCGCGCTTCTCCTGGCCGAACGGGGGGCCAAGATCGTCCTCGGCGCGCGTCGCGTCGAGCGGCTCGAGAAGCTCGCGGCCCAGATCATCGCGGCGGGTGGGGAGGCTGTGTACGCCGCGGTCGACGTCAGCAGTCGTCACGATGTCGAGATGTTGGTGGAGCTGGCCACGGCGACCTTCGGGCGACTCGATGTGCTTATCAACAACGCCGGCGTCATGCCCCTCTCCGCGCTGGATGAACTCCGGGTGGAGGACTGGGTGTCCATGGTCGACATCAACATCAAGGGGGTGCTGTTCGGCATCGCAGCTGCCCTTCCCGTATTCCGGTCTCAGAAATCCGGCCACATCATCAACACGGGATCCACCGCGAGCCTGAGGGTCGTGCCGACGATGGCCGTCTACGCCGGTACGAAATCCGCCATTCGCGCGATCACCGAGGGACTGCGACAGGAAGCGGGAGAGCATCTGCGTGTGACGCTCATCACCCCCGGGATGACGTCCACTGAGGCAGCCAACGCGGTGACCAATCCTGAGATCCGCGCAAACCTCCAGGGCACGATCGACAGCATGGCGATGCCCCCCTCGGCGATCGCGCGTGCGATCGCATTCGCGATCGAACAACCTGACGGGATCGACGTCGGCGAAATCGTCGTCCGCCCGACGGCGCAAGCGTGAGATCAATGACGGCGCTGGCGGGGCGAGTGCCGCTGCCGGTGTAGCGAGGGGCTCGCCTGCGAGAGGTCCGCGGGTCACTGCCCGGGTGCCGCCTCGCTCGCGGCGAGCCACGCCAGCATGACGGCCTTGGAGTTGCCGTCATCCACGCTGTCGCCGGGGAGAGCCGCCAGGGCCTCGCTCGCGGCGGCACGCGGGGCCGCACCGCCCAGCGCCGAATACATCAGCACGTACTCGCCCAGCGGGCCGCTGAAGGCCTGTGGGCCGGCGTCGGAGACGTTCACGGCGACGCGGTCGGGTTCCTGCCCCAGATAATCCAGCGTGACGGGGGTCAGCGGCAGTACCTGGATGCCGAGGATCGCCGACGGTTCCGGACTGAACCACGTGGCATAGTCGCGCTTGCCGCCCCACGTCAGCGACACGACGGGGTGGGTGAACCCGTCGGGGAGGGTGGCGGGGTCGGGCTCGAGCCAGAGGGCACGCGCGGCGGCCACTTCCGCCGACAGCAGCCATGCGGCGGTCTGCGCCAGCTCATCGTCGTCGCGGGTCTCGGCCCACAGCGCCAGGCCGTTCCACGCCGCGACCGCTTCGGAGCTGGACTCCTGGTTGTTGCCGTCGGCGAAGGGAGCCAGCCCGGACGCCCACGAGTGCCCGCGATACGGGTCGAACACGCGCAGGCGCGGGAGCGACTCCGCCGATGCACCGCCGGCGATGTCGGCGGCGAGAGCGTCCATCACCGTTGTCAGCTCAGCGGCCTTGTCCGGCTGGGCTGAGACGAGGGCGGCCGAGGCGGCCAGGAAGTAGCCGTAGTGGAAGTGGTGGTCATTGCCTTCCTCCGAGCCGAAGGACGGCGTCAGCCCGACGACGGTCCGCAATTCGTCGTCGTAGACGAAGCAGCGACTGTCACGTTCGCGGCAGCCATCCGCCTCCGCCCACGGTGCGAGCTCCGTCCACAACCGGTCTGCGACGCGTTCGGACAGCGCCGTGTCGCCGAGGTCGCGCGCGAGGGTGAGGAGCGCGCCGAGCCGGGCGAGGGCCTTGCCGCCGTAGTAGGTGTCCGCAGGGAGAGCGGGCGTCGCATCCAGGTCCGCGGCGACCTGCGCCAGGATGGCGGCGCGGGTGTCACCATCGATCGCCTCGAGATCGAACGAGGCGCGCGGCGAGATCTCGGGCACCGTCCACGTCAACTCCGTGCCGCGGCACGCGTCCGCCTCGCCATAGGCGGTGCGGAACGTGCCCAGCTCGCAGTCCGAACCCGCGCCGGCGTGGCTGGGGAAAGGCACGAGCACGGTGCTGTCCGTCCCGGCATAGGTCAGGGTGGTCGACGAACCCGAGGCGCTCGTGCCGGGCTCCACGCGCACCGCCTCGATCGGCGCGTCCAGGGCGTCGGCCCACTCGGTCACGTCGGCGCCTTCGGGCATGGCGAACCATTGCGCATGACCTCCCTCCGGGACGGTCAGCGTCTGCCCGTCCCAGCTGGCCCCGGCTGCCACGACCCCGAAGCTCGTTCCGTCTGTCGCGGCCGTCCACACCCCATCGCCGGCCGCGCGCAGCGGCGCGGCCGGAACCAGCGCGCTCTCGCGCGCAGCGGTGAAGCCCACGACGGGCGATCCCTCGGCGATGGTGACGTCGCCGACCGGAGCGTCGCCGTCCGACCAGCGCAGGGTGACGGACACGGGATCGGCCCGCACCGCCGCGAAGCGGTCGGCGTCCAGCCCGATGCGCAGCCCTCCGCCGAAGGAGGCGGCGATGGTCTTCTCCGTTGCGCTCACCTCCGGCAGGTCGACGGTGAACGCGTCGTCGTCGGCGGCGAAGGCGATGGGGAACGGGTAGACCGGCTGCGGTTCGGCGCCGAAGATCAGCCCGGAATACCATCGGTTGGTCGGCGGGATGAGATCCTCTGCCAGGCGGGCTTCGCCGATATCGGCCATCCGCTCCACGGGCAGCGCGGCGATCGACGCGGACGGCTGTGCGGCGTCTTCCCCGGCGGGGGCAGCCTCATCCGCGGGCGTCGCGGCGGTGCATCCGGTGACGGCGAGCGCCGCGACGAGCGCCAGCGCCGGCAACAGCCGGCGGGCGGTCATAGGCCGACCTTCCGGAGAAGATCGCGCACCGCGTCGCCGACCCCGGCCAAAGGCCCGTCTTCGCGCAGCTGCAGCGTCGCCTGCATGGGGGTTCCGGCCTGGAACATGCCTGTGGCGCTCTTGTCCGAGAGCTCCTCGCTGTCGATCCGCAGGGTCGACAGCGCCTCCCCGTCGACGGTCGTCACTTCGATGCCGACGACGGAACCCTGCAGTACCGCTTGGTTGGGAAGCAAGAGCTCGACGTCGCTTCCCTCGGAGATCCGGGCGTAGTCCCGTGCGGAAAGCTGGAACTCCGCTTCCACGAACAGCGAGGAATTCTCGTCGACGGTCGCGAGCATGCTTCCGGCCTGGGCGAAGCCGCCCTGCGGGACGGCGATCTCCCGTACGGTGCCGTCCACCGTCGCCGCGATGGTGGATGTGCCGTCCGCCGAGACACCGACCGCCACAGCGGGGTCCGCGATCTGGCCCGAGGCGATGTCGCGCTGCAGGTGCAGGCTCCGCACGTCGAAGAGCGGCTCGCCCACCGAGACCTCGTCGCCGACCTCGACGTATTGCCGGGTCACGATGCCGCCGTAATCCGTGCCGACCGGGAAGCTCTCCGCAGCGATCGTGGCGCTCGTGGAGAGGACGCGCTGCTGCCGCTGATTGAAAACGACCGTGAAGGCGGCCACGAGGACGAGCACGCACAGGATGCCTCCGGCCATTCTCAGCCGGTTCCCCCACGTCATCGGGCACCTCCCGCGGACACGAGGGTCGGTTCATCGGCGGTGGGCTCCGCCGCGACGGGGGCGAGCGCGAGCGGTCGTGCGACGATCGTCAGCGGGGCCGTCACGACCGGCGCCGCGGGGAGCCCGAGGCGTTCCTGCGGATGTGCGAGGGCGTGCGCTTCACGGAGCGCCGTCACCAGGAACGCCCCGAGGATCAGGGTGTTGGTGGCGTTCCAGGCCGTGGCGAGAGTGAGCGCCCCGTTCTCGACGTCGCGCCAACAGGCCACGATTGTCGTCAGCGCGAGGAAGACGAAGAACAGGGTCTGCGGGATGACGAAGTTGAAGGGCGAGCGGCGCGACGCCGATCCGGTGACGTGCCATCCGATGTCCCGCCCCAGAAGGACGTTCCACAGCGCCTTGACGTAGATCGGGAACGAGACCGTCGCCAGGGTCAGCGTCTCCCAGCGGAACGACCCCACGGCGAACCACGCGAGCAGGATCTGCATGGCGTAGAAACCGCCGTAGTACAGCGCCCACGTGAAAACGGTGGTCTCCAGCGTCATCGGCCGCAGGTCGAAGTAGATCTCCAGCGGCGGAACGAGCAGGAGCAGGAGCGGGCAGATGCCGGTGAGGTAGAAGGTGGCCGTCACCAGATACTGGATGCGCTGATCCATCGTCAGGCGACGCCGCAGGCCCAGCGGGTTGTGGCGCAGGAGGATCTCGAAGCCCCCCGTCGCCCAGCGCAATTGCTGCTTGCTGTACGCCTCGATGGTCTCGGGCGCCTCCCCGACCGCGAGAGCGTCGGCGAGGAAGACCGAACGCCAGCCTCGCTCGTGCAGGAGGAGTGACGTCCACACGTCTTCGGATTTCGAGTCGGTGTACATCCCGCCGACCTCGTCGATCGCCGACCGGCGGAATACCACGTTGGTCCCCACGCAGATCGCCGCGTTGAACCGGTTGCGCCCGGGCTGGACGAACCGGTAGAACACGGTCTGCATGTACGCGGCTCCGCGCGCGACGACCGTGTGCAGGTTTCCGTATACCTGCGGGGTCTGGACGAACGCGACGTCGTCGTGCACGAACAGCGGCATGGTCTGCAGCAGGAACGTCGGCACCGGAACGAAGTCGGCGTCGAAGATGGCGAAGAAGTCGCCTTTGGCCAGCGTCAGGCCGTGGTTGATGTTGCCGGCTTTGGCGCCGTGGGAGCTGAGCCGGCGTACGTAACGGGCACCGGCGGCTCCGGCCAGAGCCCGCACGTCGTCGGAGCGGCCGTCGTCGAGGACCCACGTGCGATGGGCGCCCTGCATCCCCACGGCGGCCGTGACCGTGCGCCGGACGGTGTCGAGGTCTTCGCCGTACACCGTCACGAGCACATCGATCATGACCGGCCTCCCACGGAGGTGGACCCGGTCGTCGCCGCGGGCCAGACGCGGCAGGAGGCGCGCGGCGGCCTCGTGCGCCGCGTAATCCCGGGGGTTGCGGCCGCTGGAGAGGATCGTCCACATCGACAGCAGCGCCTGTAGGACGAGAACGGACTCGGCGACGATGATCATGACATACGGCAGCAGATCGCCGCGGCTGCCCGGGGCGAGCAGGAACCCCGTATACGCCAGCACCCCGATGGTCGCGATCACGACGAGCAGGATCATGACGGGCGTCGGCTCCCCGCCCTTCTCCGGATGCTCCGGCGAGTGGCCGTGGCGGCGCTGGTGCGTGGATGAAATGCGTGCCATTGGGTTCCCTTCCCCATGGACGGCGGTGCCCCCATCCGCAGCGCCGTCGGCACGCATGGATCCCTACCCCAGGTTTCGTGCCCCCAGAGCCCGAAACGTTGGCTCCATGCTCCGCTCCTCCGGCGTCAACGGTGTTCCCCACGTGTGAACGCTGCGTGACGATCGCCTGTACGCGTCCTCAGCGGTCATGCCCAGGGGTGCACCAAGCCCCGCACCCTCTCGCGAGTGTGCGGGGCTTGTTTCGTCTCGTCGGGCGGCGCGGTGCGTCAGCTCCGGTCGACGACCACGTGCTCGTTCGGAACGACGTGGGTCATGGTGAGGCCGGACACATCGCGCGGGCCGTTATGGCCGAGGTTCTGCAGGCGCTGCATCTCTTCCTCGTTCAGCGTCTGGGATTGCAGCGGCGGAAGGTCCTTCACATCGTCCACGGTGATGCCCAGTCCCTCGCCGACGCGAAGGCCCAGCTCATCGTCGACCATGAGGAAGTGCCACACCATCCGCTGCTGGACCTGGGGCGTCGCCTCTCCGATGAGCGTCACGAAGTTCAGAACGAGGTCGTCCTTCTCCCACTGCTCCATGAGCTGGTAGCGCTGACCGGCCTGCATGTAGTCGTTCGTGCGAGGAATGCGGGCCCGTGTGAGGCGTCCGCTGATCACAGGACCCTGCTCGTCCTTGGTCGCGTACTGGGCTTCGCGCAGCCCGCCCATGGTTGATGGCTCGTAGTTGACGTGCGGGTTCTGGCCTTCGCCGAGGTCGACGCCGTACGACATCTGCCCGCCGCGCTGGTTGGTGGCCACCCGCGCGTTCTTCGGGCTGTTCACCGGCAGTTGCAGGTAGTTCGGACCCACGCGATACCGCTGGGTGTCGGAGTAGGAGAACGTACGACCCACCAGCATCTTGTCGTCCGAGAAATCGAGCCCATCCACGAGCACACCGGTGCCGAACGCGATCTGCTCGTTCTGATTGTGATGGTCGGAGACGTTGCTGGTGAGAGTCATCGTGCCGACCAGCTTCGGCTCGAACTCGTTCTCCGGCCACACTTTGGTGTCGTCCAGCGGGTCGTAGTCGAGCTCCGGGTGGTCGTCGTCGCTCATCAGCTGAACGAAAAGGTCCCACTGCGGGTAGTCGCCCGACTCGATCGCTTCGTAAAGGTCCTTGGACGCGTGGCCCAGATCGCCGGCTTGGATGTTCGCGGCGTCGGCCTCGGTGAGGCTCTTCACGCCGGCGCGGGGGAGCCAGTGGTACTTGACCAGGTGCGTCTCGCCCTGGGCGTTGACCCACTTGTAGGTGTTCACGCCGAAGCCCTGCATCGTCCGGTAAGTGGCCGGGATGCCGCGGGGACTGAAGAGGTTCACCAGCATGTGCATCGACTCCGGAGTCTGCGACATGAAGTCGAAGATCCGCGCCGGTTCCTGGCGGAAGGTGATCGGGTCGGGCTTGAGCGAATGGATGACGTCGGGGAACTTGATGGCGTCGCGGATGAAGAACACCGCGAGGTTGTTGCCCACGAGGTCCCAGTTGCCGTCCTCTGTGTACATCTTCACGGCGAACCCACGCGGGTCGCGCGCGGCCTCGGAGGAGTCCCGACCGCCGATGACGGTCGAGAGGCGGATCGCGAGGTCGGTCTTCTTCCCCGCCGTGCTGAAGACCTTGGCGCGGGTGTACTTCTCGATGGGCTCGTCGCCCCACTTGCCGGTGGCCTCGAAATGTCCGAACGCGACCGCGCCGCGCGCGTGGACGACGCGCTCCGGGATGCGCTCCCGGTCGAAGTGACTGATCTTCTCCAGGAACTGGTAGTTCTCCAGCGTGGCCGGGCCGCGGTCCCCGACGGTGCGGGAGTTCTGGTTGTCGTAGACGGGGTGACCCTGTCGGTTGGTCAGGATCGGGCGGTCCTCTTCGCTGGGTGCGGGCGGTTCGTTCGCGACATCGCTCATGGCGGGTCCTCTCGTTGGTTCCCTTCCAGCCTCCGCTGTCGCGGACAGGGTTCCACCCCCCTCGCAGACGATCTCACCCCGAGCTATAGTGCGGAGCCGCGCGGCCGCTGCGCGCAATCGTATGTACGGCGGGCGGGGGAGCATGGTGTACCGCTGCGTGGCCTGGTTATATCCAGAGGCGCACACAACCGGTGCGCCGTTTCCAGGAGGACCTCAGTGACTTACGCCCAAACCGACCCGACCGCCAACGTCATGAGGTTGCTGACGGGACTGGCCGACCCCCTGCTCCGTCCCGTGGAGGGCCTGCCCGAGGGTGCCCACGTGGTGCAGCTGGCCTCCGGCACCGGCGGGCTGAGCCTGACGCTGGCTCGTCGACGCCCGGATCTGCGGATCACGGCTATCGACATCGATCCGGCCGTGCTGACCGCCGGACGTGCCGAGTCGGACAGAGAGGGGCTCGGCGTCGACTTCCGACTCATGTCCATGGGCGCCCTGGAGTTCGAGGACGCCAGCGTCGACGCGGTCATCTCCCGGATGGGTCTGTTCCTGCCGGGAACGGCCCCGTTCGCTGTGGCGGCGGGGGAGGCCGCGCGGATTCTGCGCGCCGGGGGGCCGTTGAGCATCGCCACGTGGAGCGCCCTGGACGACAGCCCCTACACCCGGATCGGCATCTCCGTGCTGCGCCGGATCCTTCCGGAAGGATCGGTTCCCGACATGGACGCGCTGTTCCGCGAGGTGGGCGCACCTGGTGTCTTCGAAGGGTTCCTTTCCGAAGCGGGCTTCCGCGACGTCGAAGCCTCCTGGGTGCACTGGGACACGACGTATCCCGACTTCGGGGCGTGGTGGGAGTTCGACACCGGCTTCGGGCCACTCGCCGCGTTCTTCGGTGCCCTCGACGAGGAGCAGCGTCTCGCGGCGCGCCGCGCCATGCTCAGTGAGATGGAAGAGCACCGGACCGCGTCGGGCGGCTACGCCCTGCCGTCCACCGCACGATTCATCAGCGCTCGGCGGTGACGAGGCTCAGCCGCCGATCGACCGGAAGCGGCCGGGTGGGATGCCGTACTCGCGCCGGAAAGCGTGGCTGAGCGCGAACTCGGTGGAATAGCCGGCCTGGCGGGCGATCGCGGCCAGCGGGGCGTCGGTTTCGCGGAGCAGACGGGCGGCGTAGGACAGACGCCACGCGGTGAGATATCGCCTGGGTGGCTGGCCGACGGCGGCCGTGAAACGTTCGAGGAAGGTGGTCTTCGACACGCGGGCGATCGCGCTGAGCTCTGGAACCGTCCAGGCGTGGTCGGGGGCCGCATGAATGCGCCGGAGCACCTCCACGATCGTCGGGTCGGAGACATCCGCGGCCTCGGCGCTGCGGTTGTCCGCCAGCCATTGGCGCAACAGGTGCGTCAAGACCAGGTCGAGCAGTGCCGGGCGGGTGACCCGCGCCCCGGGACCGGTATCGGCAAGGGTCGCCCGCACCAGCGTCAACAGCGGGCTCAGCTCCGGATAACGGTCATGGTCGGGGGAGATCGCGATCACCTCGGGGAGAGAACGCAAGAGGTGCGGCACCGGGCCCTCGTGGAGCCGGTACGCGCCGCACAGGAACGCCGCGTCGGCCTTGGCCGGACCCGGGAAATCCTGCTTGGCGTCCGCGGGCGTCAGCTCGTGCAGCGGGCGTGGCGCGTGGCTCAGGCCATGCTCGGCCCCTGCAGGGGTGAAGACGACGTCACCGGGACGCAGGCGCCGCGGCGCCGCGCCGGAGACGGCCAACCACGCATCGCCCTCCAGGACGAGGTGGAAACCGGTTCCGGGAAAGGCGGGGTACCGCCAACCCCACGCTCCCGACTCCCGCACGGAGCATGCCTCCGCTCGCCCGATCCGAACGCCGCGGAGCGCCTCGCTGACGATGTCCACCTGCCAACGCTAACCGCCGAGCGTGAGCCACGGGCCGTCGCGTGGACGGGGCCGTGGCGTGGATGGGTGCGGGGTCAGCGCTTGCGGAGCCGCTTCTGCAGCAACTTCTGCTCCTTGCCCGAGATCGGGGAGTCGGAGGGGACGATGCCGCCTCGCCCCGCCCGGCGGGTGTCCACGACGGAACCGATGGCCAGAGCGAGCGAAATACCCCAGCTCAGCAGCGCCAGAGCGGTGCGCCATGTGAAGGGCTCGTTGCTGCGGAGGCTCCGCAGCAACGTCAGACCGCCGGTGATCGCCGTCACGAGTCCACTGCCGAAGAGGTACTTGCGCATGCGTCAACGCTAGCGGTGCGCACAGGGTAGCGCGGGAAGGGTTGACACGGGTCGCCCCCGGGCGCCCAGAAGGAGCGCTGTTAGCCTGGGGGGAACCGCACCGAGGAGCCCCGTGTGACCCAGGCAGAGTTCGTCGTCGTCGCCAACCGACTTCCCGTCGACCGCATCGCGGACGCGGAGGTGGACGATGACACCGCATGGCGTCGCTCACCCGGCGGTCTGGTCACCGCGTTGGAACCGGTCATGCGCAAGGCCGCGGGAGCGTGGGTCGGCTGGGCCGGACAGCCCGACCTCGACTTGGATGCGTTCGACTTCGACGGCGTTCACCTCGTGCCGGTGACTCTCTCGGCCGACGATGTCGAGAACTACTACGAGGGTTTTTCGAACGACACCATCTGGCCGCTGTACCACGACGTCATCTCGCCGCCCCGCTTCAAACGGCAGTGGTGGGAGGCGTACGTCAAGGTCAACCAGCGCTTCGCCGATGCGGCTGTCGCCGTCGCGGCGGAGAACGCGATCGTGTGGGTACAGGACTATCAGCTGCAGTTGGTCCCGCGGATGCTGCGCGATGCCCGACCGGATCTCACCATCGGGTACTTCCACCACATCCCGTTTCCCGCGTACGGTCTGTACTCCCAGCTGCCCTGGCGGCGCCAGGTCCTCGAGGGTCTCCTCGGGGCCGACGTGATCGGGTTCCAGCGCGTGGCTGACGCCGGAAACTTCGCTCGCGCGGTGCGGCGGCAGCTGCGCTATGAGACGAAGGCATCCGGGATCTCGGTACCCGACAGCACGGGCGGAACCCGCACGGCGCTGGCCAAGGCGTTTCCGATCTCCATCGACGCCGACTCCTACATCGAACTCGCGCATCGCCCCGACATCCGGGCGCGCGCGGCGGAGATCCGCGAAAGTCTGGGCAACCCGAAGAAGATCCTTCTCGGGGTCGACCGCTTGGACTACACCAAGGGCATCCGCCACCGCCTGAAAGCGTTCGGCGAGCTGCTCGACGACGGCCAGCTGAGCGTGGATGACGTCACGCTCGTGCAGGTGGCGAGCCCGAGTCGCGAGCGGGTGGAGGCGTACGTCCAGTTGCGTGACGAGATCGAGCTCACGGTGGGCCGGATCAACGGCGACTACGACACGATGGGCCATACGGCGATCCGCTACCTTCATCAGGCATATCCCCGCGAGGAGATGGTGGCGCTCTTCCTCGCCGCCGACGTGATGCTGGTCACCGCCCTCCGCGACGGGATGAACCTCGTCGCCAAGGAGTACGTGGCCAGCCGGGTGGACAACCGCGGAGTCCTGCTCCTCAGCGAGTTCGCCGGCGCCGCCGACGAACTCGGAAGCGCCATCCTCATCAATCCGCACGACATCGACGGACTGAAGGAGTCGATCATGCGCGCGATAAAGATGCCCGGGGCGGAACAAGGGCGGCGGATGCGGGCGCTCCGCCGCCGCGTGCGCGAGCACGATGTCGAGGACTGGTCGCAGGACTTCCTCGACGCCCTCTCCGCGTTCCACGACCGTCCCTCGGCGGTCACGTCGTGACCACCACGGTGGCCGAGGACGTCCTGGCACCCCTGGCCGACACCCCACGCCTGCTGCTCGCCCTCGACTTCGACGGCACGCTGTCGCCGCTGCAGAACGAACCGATGGACGCGCGGATGCTTCCCGCCGCCGCGCAGGCGGTCGAGAAGCTCGCCGCCCTGCCCGACACCGTCGTGGCGCTGGTGTCGGGTCGGAGCCTCAGCGATCTCCGCATCATCGCCGAGCACGATGACACTTCCCCGCTGTGGCTCGCAGGCTCCCACGGCGCCGAATACTGGGAGCCGGGCATCGGCGCGGTCGAACCCGACGAAGCGCCGGCGGACTTCGCTCTGCGCAATCGTGTGCGCCTGGCCGCCGAGGAAGCCACGCGGGCCATGGAGGGCGTGCGGATCGAGCCGAAGACGTTCGGCATCGCGGTGCATACCCGCGTCGCAGACGCGGCCACCGCGGCGCGGGCGAACGCCGTCGTCGACGAGCTCATGCACGCCCAAGCGCCGACGTGGCGCCGGCGCACCGGGCACAACATCGTCGAGTACGCCTTCCGCCATGAGGGCAAGGACACCGCCGTGCAAAACCTCCGGGAGCGGACGAACGCCACGGCCGTGCTGTTCGCGGGCGATGACGTGACCGACGAGGATGCGCTGCGCTCACTCGGCGCCGGCGATCTCGGGGTTCGAGTCGGGGCGGGGGACACCGCCGCGACCGTGACGGTGGCCGACATCCCGGCGTTCGCCGATCTTCTCGGGCTGCTCGCGGAGATGCGAGCCGCGCGGCGGCAATAGACTTCGAGAATGCCTGACAGCACCATCGACATCAAGCCGCGCAGCCGCGTCGTGACCCATGGCATCGAAGCCACGACCTCCCGCGGGATGCTCCGCGGCGTGGGTATGGGCGACGAGGACTGGGACAAGCCCCAGATCGGCATCGCGTCCAGCTGGAACGAGATCACCCCCTGCAACCTGAGCCTCGACCGGCTCGCGCAGGGCGCCAAGGAAGGCGTGCACTCCGGCGGGGGATACCCGCTGCAGTTCGGCACGATCTCCGTCTCGGACGGGATCTCGATGGGGCACGAGGGGATGCACTTCTCGCTCGTGTCCCGGGAGGTCATCGCCGACTCCGTCGAGACCGTCATGATGGCCGAGCGCCTCGACGGATCCGTGCTGCTCGCAGGGTGCGACAAGTCCATTCCCGGGATGCTGATGGCAAGCGCCCGCCTCGACCTGTCGAGCGTGTTCCTGTACGCGGGCTCGATTGCCCCCGGCTGGGTGAAGCTCTCGGACGGCACCGAGAAGGAGATCACGATCATCGATTCCTTCGAGGGCGTCGGTGCGTGCCTCGCGGGGCGGATGAGCGAGGCCGATCTCAAGCGCATCGAGTGCTCCTTCGCGCCCGGCGAGGGCGCCTGCGGTGGCATGTACACCGCCAACACCATGGCTTCCGTCGCCGAGGCGCTGGGGCTCAGCCTCCCCGGTTCCGCCGCGCCGCCCTCGGCCGACCGTCGTCGCGACTACTTCGCCCACCGGTCGGGTGAGGCCGTCGTCAACCTCCTCCGCCTGGGAATCACGACCCGCGACATCCTCACGAAGGAGGCGTTCGAGAACGCGATCGCCTTGGCGATGGCGCTCGGCGGCTCCACCAACGTCGTCCTCCATCTCCTCGCCATCGCGAGCGAGGCGGAGGTCGAGCTGAACCTGCACGACTTCAACCGCATCGGCGACAAGGTGCCGCACGTGGCCGACATGAAGCCGTTCGGCCAGTACGTCATGAACGATGTCGATCGGCACGGCGGCATCCCGGTGATCATGAAGGCGATGCTGGACGAAGGCCTCCTTCACGGCGACGCCCTGACCGTCACCGGCAAGACGCTGGCCGAGAACCTCCGCGACCTCGACCCCGACCCGGTCGACGGCACGGTCATCCACACCTTCGACAACCCCATCCACGCAACCGGCGGCATCACCGTCCTGCACGGGTCCTTCGCCCCCGAGGGAGCGGTCGTGAAGACCGCGGGCTTCGACGCCGCAGTGTTCGAAGGACCCGCGCGCGTGTTCGAGCGCGAGCGCGCAGCGATGGACGCCCTCGAAGCGGGAGAGATCGCCGCGGGGGACGTCGTGGTCATCCGGTACGAGGGCCCCAAGGGCGGGCCGGGCATGCGCGAGATGCTCGCCATCACCGCTGCCATCAAGGGCGCAGGCCTCGGAAAAGATGTACTACTGTTGACGGACGGACGATTCTCGGGCGGCACAACCGGCCTGTGCATCGGCCACATAGCACCCGAAGCGGTGGACGCTGGTCCCATCGCCTTCGTGCGCGATGGTGATCTGATACGGGTCGATATCGCGGCTCGCACTCTCGACCTACTCGTCGACGAGGCCGAGCTCAGTTCCCGCCGCTCTGGCTGGGAGCCGCTTCCCCCGCGCTATACCCGTGGCGTCCTGGCCAAGTACTCCAAGCTCGTGCACTCCGCCGCGGAGGGCGCGGTCACGGGGTAACCCGGCCCACCCGTCATCCCTTCTCTGTTCTGAGGATTTCACCATGCCCGCCGAATCCGCCCCGGCCGTTCCCCGGCCACCCGCTCGCGCCGCGGCCGCTCCCGTGCTCACCGGCGCGCAGGCGGTCGTCCGCTCGCTCGAACTGCTCGGCGTCACCGACGTGTTCGGTCTGCCCGGCGGCGCGATCCTGCCCGTCTACGACCCGCTCATGGACACCTCCGAGATCCGCCACATCCTCGTGCGCCATGAGCAGGGCGCCGGCCACGCCGCCGAAGGGTATGCATCGGCGTCCGGACGCACCGGCGTGGCGATCGCCACATCCGGGCCCGGCGCGACGAACCTCGTGACGGCGATCGCCGACGCGTACATGGACTCCGTGCCGATCGTCTGCATCACCGGGCAGGTCTTCTCGACCCTCATGGGCACGGACGCCTTCCAGGAGGCCGACATCGTGGGGATCACGATGCCGATCACGAAGCACTCGATCCTGGTGAAGCGCCCCGAGGAGATTCCCGGCGCCATGGCCGCCGCGTTCGAGATCGCCGGTACCGGCCGCCCCGGTCCGGTGCTGGTGGACATCACCAAAGACGCCCAGCAGGCCGAGGCGCCGTTCGTGTGGCCGCCGAAGATCGACCTGCCCGGTTACCGACCGGTGACGAAGGCCCACGGCAAGCAGATTCAGGCGGCGGCGCAGCTGCTGGCCGGGGCGAAGAAGCCGGTGCTCTACGTCGGCGGCGGCGTCATCCGTTCCCGCGCCTCGAAGGAGCTGCTGGCGTTCGCGGAGACCACGGGCACCCCCGTCGTGACGACTCTGATGGCGCGAGGGGCGTTCCCCGACTCGCATGCCCAGCACTTGGGCATGCCCGGCATGCACGGCACCGTTCCCGCGGTGCTCGCCCTCCAGGAGTCCGACCTGCTCATCTCGCTCGGCGCGCGGTTCGATGACCGGGTGACCGGCAAGGCCGCACTGTTCGCCCCGCATGCGCAGGTCGTGCACGTCGACATCGACCCCGCCGAGATCTCCAAGATCCGGACGGCCGATGTCCCGATCGTCGGCGACCTGCGCGAGGTGCTGGTCGACCTGGATGCCGCCTACCGCGAGGCTCTCGGCACCGCGACGCCCGACACCGAGGAGTGGTGGGCCTACCTCGACGGTCTGCGGGCGGAATTCCCGCTCGGCTACACGCAGCCCACCGACGGACTGATGTCGCCGCAATACGTGATCCAGCGCATCGGAGAGCTCACCGGTCCTGAAGCCGTGTACGCCGCGGGCGTGGGGCAGCACCAGATGTGGTCGGCGCAGTTCATCAAGTACGAGCGGCCCAACTCGTGGCTGAACTCCGGCGGTGCCGGCACGATGGGCTACGCGGTTCCGGCGGCGATGGGGGCCAAGGTCGCCGAGCCGGACCGGGTGGTGTGGGCGATCGACGGTGACGGATGCTTCCAGATGACCAACCAGGAGCTCGCCACCTGCGTCATCAACAACATCCCCATCAAGGTCGCGATCATCAACAACTCGTCCCTGGGCATGGTCCGCCAGTGGCAGACGCTGTTCTACGACGGCCGGTATTCGCACACCGACCTCAACACCGGCCACAACAGCATCCGCATCCCCGACTTCGTCAAGCTCGCCGAGGCGTACGGCTGCCTCGCGCTGCGCGTGGAGAAGGAGGAGGACGTGGACGCCGCCATCCGCACGGCCCTCGAGACCAATGACCGCCCCGTCGTGATCGACTTCGTCGTGAGCGCTGACGCCATGGTGTGGCCGATGGTGCCGCAAGGCGTGAGCAACAACTACGTCCAGTACGCGCGCGACCACTCGCCCGCCTTCGGCCAGGAGGACTGACACGATGCCCAGTCATGTGCTGAGCCTCCTCGTGGAGGACAAACCCGGTCTGCTCACCCGCGTGGCGGGGCTGTTCGCCCGCCGGGGCTTCAACATCACCTCTCTCGCGGTGGGCGTCACCGAGGTTCCCGGGCTCTCCCGCATCACGGTGGCCGTCGACGTGGAAGATCTTCCGCTGGAGCAGGTGACGAAGCAGCTGAACAAGCTGATCAACGTCATCAAGATCGTTGAGCTCGATCCCGCGTCATCCGTGCAGCGCGAGCACATGCTCGTGAAGGTGCGGGCCGACAACGCCTCGCGCTCCCACGTCCTGGAGGTCGTGAACCTCTTCCGCGCGTCTGTGGTCGACTACGCGCCCGACGCCCTCGTGGTCGAGATCACCGGCGACCACGGCAAGGTCGAGGCTTTCCTCCGGGCGGTCGAGCCGTTCGGTATCAAGGAGATCGCCCAGTCCGGACTCGTGGCGATCGGGCGCGGCGGCAAGAGCATCACCGAGCGCGTTCTGCGCAACTGACCACCGATTCCACCCCTCATGAAGGAGAACAACCCCATGGCAGAGATCTTCTACGACGACAACGCCGACCTCTCGATCATTCAGGGCAAGAAGGTCGCCATCGTGGGCTACGGCTCGCAGGGCCACGCTCACGCGCAGAACCTTCGCGACTCCGGCGTCGAGGTCGCGATCGCGCTGAAGGACGGCTCGAAGTCGGCGGCGAAGGCGCAGGAGGACGGGTTCGAGGTCCTCTCCGTCGCCGACGCGACGACGTGGGCCGACCTCATCATGATCCTCGCGCCCGACCAGCACCAGCGCGGCATCTACAACGAGAGCATCCGCGACAACCTGACCCCCGGCAAGACCCTCGCCTTCGCGCACGGGTTCAACATCCGCTTCGGGTACATCGACGCACCCGAGGGTGTGGACGTCATCCTCGTCGCCCCGAAGGCTCCCGGTCACACCGTGCGACGTGAATTCGTCGCCGGTCGCGGCATCCCCGACATCATCGCGGTCGAGCGCGACGCGTCGGGTACCGCCTGGGACACCGCCCTGTCGTACGCGAAGGCCATCGGCGGCACGCGTGCGGGCGTCATCAAGACGACCTTCACCGAAGAGACCGAGACCGACCTGTTCGGCGAGCAGGCGGTTCTCTGCGGCGGCGTCAGCCACCTCGTGCAGGCCGGGTTCGAGACCCTCACCGAGGCCGGCTACCAGCCGGAGATCGCGTACTTCGAGGTGCTGCACGAGCTGAAGCTCATCGTCGACCTCATGTGGGAGGGCGGCATCGCCAAGCAGCGGTGGTCGATCTCCGACACCGCGGAGTACGGCGACTACGTCTCCGGCCCGCGCGTCATCTCGCCGGCGGTGAAGGAGAGCATGCAGGGCATCCTCGCCGACATCCAGTCCGGCGCCTTCGCGAAGCGCTTCATCGCCGACCAGGATGCGGGCGCGCCCGAGTTCCTCGCTCTGCGCGAGAAGGAGCAGAACCACCCGATCGAGGCCACCGGCAAGGAGCTGCGGTCGTTGTTCGCGTGGAAGCAGACCGATTCGGATTACGTGGAGGGCTCGGCCGCGCGCTGACCTTTCTTTCCTTGGATGCCCCGGACCCGTCGAGGTCCGGGGCATCCGGCGTTCGTGCCTGGGTATCGTGAGTTCATGCAGGCAGACCCGGATGTGCCCACCTCGCTCGCGTTGGATGCGTGGCTGGCCCGTCTGGCCGAACCGACCGGCGCCCCCGGCGGCGGGTCGGCCGCGGGAGTGATGATGGCGATCGCCGCCGCCCTCCTGCACATGGTGTGCGGCTACACGCCGGACGAGCCCGTCGCTGCGCGGGCGGGCGAACGCGTGCGGGTGCTGCGGGAGGAGTCTCTCGACGCCGCCCACGAGGATGGGGTCCGCTCCGTCGCCCTCGGCGCAGCGCTGGCCGCGAAGGGACCCGGCCGCGAGGGCAACCTGCACCGGGAGGCGGTCGCCGCCGCAGCATCCTCGGCTCGGCTCGCCGAACTCGGCATCGCCCTCGCGGAGCAGTTGCGTGTGATCGCCGAGGTGGGGAACCCGCACCTCGTGGCCGACACCGGTGTGGCGGGGGAGGCCCTGCGCGCGGGGCTCGGTGCCGCCCTCATCAACCTGCGCTCCAACGTCCGCTTGGCTGAGGCGCATGCCGGCGACGCGGGGGATCCGCACGACGCCGCGCCCCTCGCGGCGACAGCAGACCGTGCCGCGCGGACGCGCTCCGAGATCGACGGGCTGCTGGCGTCGCTGCCGGTCGGCTGAGCCACGGCCACGGCGACGGGACATCCCGGCATCGAACAGGGATCGACCCGGACGCCCGTCGAGCGGGGCCCTGTCGGCAGAGGGAGGCGCCGCGGATACTCTGGGGGAATGAGCACCGGACGCGACGACGACGCCCTGAACTGGAACGGCGACGACGATCCGACGCTCGACGCGCGTGCGAATTCCACCCCTCCCCGCGCGCCGAAACGGAACGGGCGCGACCTGCCGCCGGGGTACACCGCCGTGGGGCGGGGGAGCGGTCGTAGGCGCACGGATCACGCGCCGGACCCCGAGACGGAACCGACCGCGCTCAGCAACGCTGCCCTCATCGGCATCGGGGCGGTCGGGGCGGCGTTCGTCCTCTTCGCCGTGGGCTGGCTCTTCGTCAGCTTCCGGCTGCAGGCCGTGGAAGGGCTGCCGGTGCCGGCCGTCGCGCTCGTCACGATCAGCCTCGCCGCTGCGGCGGCGCCGCTGATCTGGTTCGCCGCGGCCTACCTCCTGACGCGTCGCTCGAAGACCTGGGTGCGATTCGCCTGGCTCCTGGCCGGCGTGGTGCTGCTCGTGCCGTGGCCGTTCCTCGCGACGGGAGGACTCGGATGACCGCGGACATCGCCGGTCCGCGCGCGGCGCGGCTTCCGTGGAAGACGGTCGCGATCGCCGCCGTCTTCGGACTCTTCTACGCCTACCTCGTGTGGAGCGCCGTCGACGTGCTGGTGCGACAGGCGACGGGGCCGTTGGGGTTGAACGGATGGGGGTGGTTCGTCCACATCCTGCCGATCGTCTTCCCGATGATCGCGTTCGCGGTCGCCCTGGCCCTGGGCTGGCGTCGCCGATCGTGGGAGTTCGCGCTCGTGCTGTTCGCGGGGCTCGCGCTCTCGGCCGCGTTCTGGGTCAACATCCTCGCCTACGCCGTCACATCCTTCGCCCTCTACGGCGGCTGATGCCGCGGTCCGTCACACGGTCAGAGCGCTCCCGGCGCCCGCGCTAGGCTGGCGGAGGCCTCGCCACGCCTCCCGAGGCCCGAAGGTTCGGCGGCGCGGCTCTCCTGCCCGCGCGCCCGAAGGAATTGCCTGTGACGAAGCCCGTCGTCCTCATCGCCGAAGAACTCTCACCCGCGACGATCCACGCCCTCGGTCCCGACTTCGACGTACGTTCCGTCGACGGCACCGACCGTGCCGCGCTTCTGGCGGCCCTGTCCGACGCCAACGCCATCCTCGTCCGCTCCGCGACGAAGGTGGATGCTGAGGCGATCGCCGCGGCGCCCGTTCTGAAGGTCGTCGCCCGCGCCGGGGTGGGCCTCGACAACGTCGACATCAAGGCGGCCACATCCGCCGGCGTGATGGTGGTCAACGCGCCGACGTCGAACATCGTCTCCGCGGCCGAACTCACCGTCGGTCACATCCTCAGCCTTGCCCGTCGCATCCCGGCCGCCCACGCGTCGCTCGCGGAGGGGCAGTGGAAGCGCAGCGCGTTCACCGGCACCGAGCTGTTCGAGAAGACCGTCGGCATCGTCGGGCTGGGTCGCATCGGGGCGCTCATCGCCGCGCGCCTCCAGGCGTTCGACATGCGCGTGATCGCCTATGACCCGTACGTCACGAGTGCGCGCGCGCAGCAGCTGGGCGTGCAGCTGGTGACCCTGGAGGAACTGCTCGAGCAGGCCGACTTCCTCACCATCCACATGCCTAAGACGCCCGAGACCACCGGCATGATCGGCATCGATCAGCTGCGCCGCATGAAGCGCACCGCCTACGTCGTGAACGTGGCGCGCGGCGGGTTGATCGATGAGGACGCGCTCTACAAGGCGCTCACCACGAACGAGATCGCCGGAGCGGGCCTGGACGTCTTCACGACCGAACCTCCCGCCGAAGACGGCCCCGCCCGTCGCCTGCTCGATCTCCCGAACGTCGTCGTCACGCCGCACCTGGGCGCGAGCACCGAGGAGGCCCAGGAGAAGGCCGGCGTGTCCGTCGCACGCTCGGTGCGTCTGGCCCTCGGCGGTGAGCTCGTCCCCGACGCCGTCAACGTCGCCGGCGGCGTCATCGACCCGTATGTGCGCCCCGGCATCCCGCTCGTGGAGAAGCTCGGACAGATCTTCGCCTCCCTCGCGCACAGCCCGCTCACGAGCCTCGACGTCGAGGTGCACGGAGACCTCAGCCAGTACGACGTGAGCGTCCTCAAGCTCGCCGCGCTGAAGGGCGTGTTCACCAACATCGTCAGCGAGACCGTGTCGTACGTGAACGCCCCGCTCCTGGCCGAGCAGCGCGGAGTGGATGTGCGGTTGCTGGTGGACGACGTCAGCGACGAATACCGCAACGTCATCACACTGCGCGGTGCGCTGGCCGACGGTTCGCAGCTGTCGGTATCGGGCACGCTGACCGGCACGAAGCAGATCGAGAAGCTCGTCGGGATCAACGAGTACGCGGTCGAGCTGCCGATCGAGAAGCACCATGTCGTGATGCTCTACACCGACCGGCCCGGAATCGTGGCGGTCTACGGCCAGCGCTTCGGCGAGGCAGGAATCAACATCGCCGGAATGCAGATCGCCCGTCTTGCGGCCGGCGGCCAGGCGCTGTCGGTGCTCACGGTCGATTCGCCGGTGCCGGACGACCTCCTCGAGCGAGTGCGCGCCGACATCGACGCCGACCTCTTCCGTCAGATCGAGATCACCGAGTCCTGACCGCCGTCATCCGCCGCGGTGCGGGGAGCGCCGCACCGATGCGGGCGGCTGTGTCGCCGGTGGCTTGCTGTGCCACCGGGGGGCGCTGTGTCGCCGGATCAGGTGTTGTCGCGTAGGCAGGACGATTCGGCGGGGATCCTCCTGTGTCCGCGAATACTCCTGATCTCGGGCCCGGTTCGAGGCGTCCGCGGGCGCCGCGCAAGGCCCGATGCCCCGCGGCTTCCGCGGAGCGCGCGGGTTCGCGTCGCACGGGATGCCGGCGGCGCGCTGTGTCGCCGGATCAGGTGTTGTCGCGTAGGCAGGATGATTCGGCGGGGATCGTCCTGTGTCCGCGAAAACTCCTGATCTCGCGGCGAGCCGCACCCGCGGATGCCGCGCCAGGACGGGCGGCGGCCGACGCGTCAGGCGCCGGGGCGCGTCGCGGCGCGGACGAGCGCGACGAGCGCATCGAGCTCGGCGCCCGAGGGGACGGGGCCGGGGACGGAGCCGACGGTGAGGGCGTTGTTGAAGTAGAGCCCGTCGCTCACGAGCATCACGAGCTGAAGTGCTGTCTCGTCGCGCGTATCCGGCCTGATCGCGTCTTCCCACAGGTCGCGAACGCGACGGAGGGCTGCGATCGCGGGAGCACTGCCGTTCTGGGCGAGGCGGGACACCGCGACGATGGCGTTATCCAACGGCGTGCCGGTATGCAGCGACGTACGCATGAAGGCAGCAGCGGCGCCTTCGGGCGACTCCCTGATGCGCGCGATGTCCTCGGCAGCCAGGGTCTCCAGGCGCTCCAGGAGGCCGGCTTCGAGTGCCTCCTTGGAGGCGAAGTGGTAGAGCAGGCCGCCTTTGGACACGCCGGCCGCACGGGCGGTCGCATCGATGGTGGCAGCGCGTTCACCATCCTGGGCGAGGATGCCGGCGAAGGCGTCGAGGACGCGTTCGCGGGCGCGGGGCGGACGGCTCATGAGTGGATGGTATCCAGGGGAGAGGGCGGGGGGCACGTGTTACTATACCGGCTGGACGGTTAAGTAAAGGCACTCATGCTCCAAACGACAAGCACCACCTCGACCCTTCCCGTGATCCGGGCGGATTGGCGCGGATGGGTGGCCCTGGTGGTGCTCATGCTGCCTGTCCTCCTGGTTTCGGTCGACAACACGGTGCTGAGCTTCGCGCTCCCCGCGATCGCCCTCGACCTCGCGCCCACCAGCATCGAACAGCTCTGGATCATCGACGCGTACCCGCTGGTGCTCGCCAGCCTCCTTGTCACGATGGGATCGCTGGGCGACCGGTTCGGCCGCAAGCGGATGCTGCTCCTGGGCGCGACCGGATTCGGCGTCGTCTCGGCGCTGGCGGCGTTCGCCCCGACGGCGGCGCTTCTCATCACCGCGCGGGCACTCCTCGGCGTCTTCGGCGCGATGCTGATGCCCTCGACCCTCTCGCTCCTGCGGACGATCTTCCGCGACCGTGATCAGCGCCGCATCGCCATCGCGATCTGGGCCACCGGCTTCTCGGCGGGATCCGCCCTCGGCCCGATCGTCGGCGGATTCCTGCTGGAGCACTTCTCGTGGGGGTCGGTCTTCCTACTCGCCGTACCCGTGCTGGTCCCGCTGCTGATCCTCGCGCCCCTCCTCGTGCCCGAAAGCCGAGACCCGAGCCCGGGTCGCATCGACGTCCTCAGCATCCTGTTGTCGCTGGCAACCATGGTCCCGATCGTCTACGGCATCAAGGAGCTCGCCGTGCACGGCATCCTCAGCCCTGCGCCATGGATGTTCGCGGTCGGTGCGGTCTTCGGCGTGCTCTTCGTCCGCAGGCAGCTGCGGCTGGACTCGCCCATGCTGGACATGAGCCTCTTCCGCCGCGGCACCTTCTCCGGGGCGATCCTCGTCAATCTGCTCAGCGTTGTGGGGCTCGTCGGCTTCCTGTACTTCGTCGCGCAGCATCTGCAGCTCGTGGTCGGACTCTCGCCGTTGCAGGCGGGACTCGCGCTGCTGCCCGGACTCGCCGCCATGATCGCGTCCGGGCTCCTCGTCGTACCGATCGCCAAACGTTTCCCGCCACAGATCGTGGTGCCCGTTGCCCTGGTCTTCTCCGTCGTCGCCTACCTCGTCGTGGCGTTCGCCACCGGGGATCTACCCGCCCTCATCGGCGCGTTCGTCGCGCTCGGGATCGGTCTCGGCGCGGCCGAGACGGTGTCCAACGAGCTCATCCTCTCGAGTGCACCCTCGGCCAAGGCCGGCGCCGCGAGCGCCGTATCCGAAACGGCCTACGAGCTGGGAGCGGTTCTGGGAACGGCGGTCCTCGGCGGCATCCTCACCGCGATGTACCGTGTGCAGCTCGTCATCCCGGCCGGGGTGCCCGACGCCGCAGCGGATGCGGCGCGCGAGACACTCGCCGGAGCGGTCGCTGCCGCCCAGTCGCTCCCACCGGATGTCGGCGCAGCGCTCCACGAGGCCGCCGCGCACGCGTTCGACTCCGGGGTCGTGGTCACCGCCCTGATCGGCGCGGCGCTCATCGTCCTGGCCGGGGTCATCGCGGCCGCTAGCCTGGGAGGACCCCGCGGCGCGAAGTCCTGACGCGCCCGATCCTCGCTAGGAGTGCCATGTCGCGTGTCGTCAAGCTTGCCGTCATCCCGGGCGACGGCATCGGCCCGGAGGTGGTCGCGGAGGCCGTGAAGGTGCTCGACGCCGCCACGGACGGTCGTGACGTGGCTTTCGAGCGCACGACCTTCTCGCTCGGAGCCGCCCGTTACCTCGACACCGGCGACACCCTCACCGACGACGACCTCGACGCCATCAAGGCGCACGACGCGATCCTCCTCGGGGCTGTGGGCGGGGTCCCGGGCGATCCGCGCCTGAAGGACGCGAACATCGAGCGCGGGATGCTCCTGAAGCTGCGCTTCGAACTCGATCACTACGTGAACCTGCGCCCGTCCAAGCTCTACCCCGGAGCCCCGGGCCCGCTCGCCGATCCGGGCGAAATCGACTTCGTCGTCGTCCGGGAGGGCACCGAGGGCCCGTACGTCGGCAACGGCGGGTCGATCCGCAGGGGCACCCCGCACGAGATCGCCAATGAGACATCCGTCAACACGGCCTTCGGGGTGGAACGCGTCGTGCGATACGCGTTCGAGCTCGCCGGGCGGCGGAGGCACAAGCTCACCCTCGTGCACAAGACCAACGTGCTCGTGCACGCCGGCGGGATCTGGAAGCGGATCGTGGACGCCGTGGCTGCGGAGCATCCCGACGTCGCCGTGGACTACCTGCACGTCGACGCCGCGACGATCTTCCTGGTCACCGACCCGGGCCGTTTCGATGTGATCGTCACCGACAATCTCTTCGGAGACATCCTCACCGACCTGGCCGGCGCCGTCACCGGTGGTATCGGCCTGGCAGCCTCGGGCAACATCAACCCCGACGGCGCCTTCCCCTCGATGTTCGAACCCGTGCACGGATCGGCGCCCGACATCGCTGGACAGCAGAAGGCCGACCCCACCGCCGCCATCCTCTCCGTCGCGCTGCTGCTCGATCACCTCGGGCTGTCCACGGAGGCCGACCGCGTCACCGCTGCGGTCGAGGAGGACATCGCATCCCGGGGCGGCTCCGCCCGCACCACGTCGGAGATCGGCGACGCCATCGTCGCGCGGCTCCAGGCGTAGTCTGAAGCCCAGCGCGCACCGACGCCCTGCTCCCTAACCCGCCAGGACGAACATGACTCTCATCGACAGCGACCCCGACACCGGACTCGAGCCCCTCGAGTTCGCCGTCACGCGAAACCTTGCCGCGAAGTCCCCGGCCCAGCGCGAGGAGATCCTCGCCAACCCCGGGTTCGGTACGAACTTCACCGACCACATGGTGGACATCTGCTGGTCGGTCCGCGGCGGATGGCACCGGCCGCGGGTCTCGCCGTATGGACCCATCTCCCTCGATCCGGCGGCAGCGGTGCTGCACTACGGCCAGGAGGTCTTCGAGGGGATCAAGGCGTACCGTCACGCCGACGGATCCATCCACACGTTCCGCCCCGACCAGAACGCCCGTCGGATGCAGCGCAGCGCCCGGCGCCTCGCGCTGCCCGAACTCCCCGCCGCGTATTTCCTGCAGTCGCTGCGGGAACTCATCGCCGTGGATGGCGCGTGGGTGCCCTCGGGCGATGACCAGAGCCTCTACCTCCGCCCCTTCATGTTCGCGAAAGAGGCCTTCCTCGGCGTCCGACCCGCGAACAAGGTGGCGTACTACCTGATCGCGAGCCCGGCCGGCGCGTACTTCAAGGGCGGCGTGCAGCCGGTGTCGATCTGGCTGAGCGAGGACTACGCGCGTGCGGGCCGCGGCGGCACGGGCGCCGCCAAGACCGGAGGCAACTACGCCTCCAGCCTGCTTCCGCAGTCGGAGGCCTACGAGCACGAGTGCGACCAGGTCGTCTTCCTCGACGAGAAGCGCAACGTCGAGGAGCTCGGCGGGATGAACGTGATCTTCGTCTTCAAGGACGGAACGATCGTCACGCCCGAGTCGCCCAGCATCCTCGAGGGCATCACCCGTGACTCGCTCCTCCAGCTCGCGAAGGACCGCGGCCACAAGGTGCAGGGTCGCTCGGTCTCCCTGGACGAATGGCGCGAAGGCGTGGCATCCGGGAACATCACCGAGGTCTTCGCCTGCGGAACCGCAGCCGTGGTGACGCCGATCGGCATGCTGAAGGGCCGCGACTTCATCGACGTGCAGCCGACCGGCACGCTCGCACTGGAGCTGCGCCAGGAGCTGACCGACATCCAGTACGGCCGCGCCGAAGACCGGCATCACTGGCTCACGCGCCTCGACGCCTGACCTGACCCGACCCGCGACCCGCGACCCGCGACCCGCGAGACTGCGTCTCCGCCACGGGACCGCGTCCGATGGATGGGGTCTCGTGGCGTGCGTGCAGTCTCGCGGCTCGGGGGAGCGGGACGCGCGGGACGGACGGGCCGGGGGAGGGTGGAAGGGCGGGAGCGGCTGGGTAGGGTGGACGGGTGAAGATCGCGCGGTTCAGCCACCAGGACGCCATCCGCTACGGCATCGTCGACGACGACGACCTGGTCGTCCTCGCGGGCGACCCGATGTTCGCCGGGTTCGAGCCCACCGGGGAGCGCGTGCCCCTGGGAGACGCCGCTCTCCTGGCGCCGGTCATTCCGCGGTCGAAAGTGGTCTGCGTCGGCAAGAACTACGCCGACCATGCCGCCGAGATGGGCGGCGAAGCCCCCGCCGAGCCGCTGCTGTTCCTCAAACCCAACACCGCCGTCATCGGGACCGGCGATGTCATCGTGCGGCCGTCGCAGTCGCAGAACACCCACTTCGAGGGCGAGCTGGCTGCCGTCATCGGCCGTATCGCCAAGAACGTCCCGGCCGAGCGAGCACTCGACTACGTCTTCGGCTACACCGTCGCCAACGACGTGACAGCGCGTGACCTGCAGCGCAGCGACGGCCAGTGGTCGCGCGCCAAAGGCTTCGACACGTTCTGCCCGCTGGGCCCGGTGATCGAGACGGAGTTCGACGCCTCCTCGGCCACCGTGACGACGCGCCTGAACGGTGACGTGAAGCAGCAGGCTCCGCTCACCGACATGATCCACTCGGTCGCCGACATCATCGCCTACGCGTCCGCCGCCTTCACCCTGCTCCCCGGAGACGTCATCCTCACGGGTACGCCCGCCGGCGTCGGCCCGTTCGGTGCCGGCGACACGATCGAGGTCGAGATCTCCGGCATCGGCGTGCTGCGCAATACCGCGCGGGATGCCTGACTCCTCGGTCCCCGCGGACACCGACCTCGCCCGCATCCAGCGCCGTACGATCGCGGTGCTCGCCGCGGCCCAGATCCTCGGCGGCGTGGCGTTCGGAGCCACGCTGTCGCTCGGCGTCCTGCTGGCCGCCGACGTCTCCGGCGACGAATCCCTCGCGGGACTCGCGACCGCCGCGATCACCTTCGGTACCGCGCTCGTCGCGATCCCCCTGGCGGGACTCGCGCGCCGCCGCGGCCGCCGGCTGAGCCTGACGACCGGGATGCTGGTGGCTCTCGCGGGCGTGCTCCTGGTGATCGTCGCCACCGCGGCACGAGCCTTTCCCCTTCTCCTGGTGGCGTTCGCGCTGGTGGGGGGAGGGCAAGCGTCCAATCTCCAGTCGCGATTCGCCGCGACCGACCTCGCGTCGGATGCATCGCGGGGTCGCGCGCTGTCGATGGTCGTCTGGGCCACGACGATCGGCGTCGTCCTCGGCCCGAACCTCGTCGGGCCCGGTGAGGTGCTCGGGGGGCTCCTGGGGATGCCGGAGCTCACCGGTCCTTACGTGTTCACCGTGGTGGGTCAGCTCCTGGCGGTCGTGGTGTACCTCGTCGGTCTCCGCCCCGATCCGCTGCTCCTGGCCCAGCGACTCGCCGTGCGCGCGGCCGAGGGTTCCCCCGCCGCCGCCGTCGCGAACGAGGACCACCCGCGCGCCGCCCGGTACGCGATCTTCGCCGTCGCGGCGGCGCACGCCACGATGGTCTCGGTGATGGCCATGACTCCCGTGCACCTGCTGCACCATGGCGCCACCCTGTCGATCATCGGGCTCACCATCAGCCTCCACGTGGCCGGGATGTACGCGCTTTCCCCGGTGTTCGGTTTCCTGGCTGACCGTGTAGGGCGCGCAGCGACCATCCTCATCGGCCAGGCGCTCCTGGCCGCATCCCTCGTCCTCGCCGCGGCCGCACCGGACAGCATGCCCGCCGTGACGACGGCGCTGGTCGTGCTGGGGCTCGGCTGGAGCGCCACGACCGTTGCCGGGTCTGCGCTTCTGACGGAGGCGTCCGCCGCCTCGTCCCGCGTCCGCCGGCAGGGGCTGAGCGACTTCACGATGAGCATGGTGGGCGCCGCCGGCGCCATCATCGCCGGGGTGGTCCTGACGTGGATCGGCTACGGCGGGCTCGCATTGACCGCGCTCGTCCTGGTCGCCGCCGTGTGCGCGGGGCTGCCGTTCAGCCGTGCAGAGCGCGCATCGACCGCTGGAGATCGCGGACGTAGCGCCCCGGCGTCGTATCCGCCACCGCCCGAAACTCGTTGATGAGGTGCGCCTGATCGGCGTATCCCAGAGCGGCGGCCGTGGCCGCCGCGTCGGCGTCCGGCAGTGACAGCTGACGAACGACCTCCTGAAGCCGGATGCGTCGCGCAACGTCGTTCGGTCCGAGGCCGATCGTGCAGCGCAAAGCGCGTTGCAGGGTGCGCTCGCTCGTCCCGATCTCGGCAGCGATCGATCTGCCCCTCCGAACCCGGGGGCTCGCGGTGAGCGCGTCGAGGGCAACGTTCGCCAGCCGCTGCGCTGCGCTGAGGCTTCGTTCTCGCAACATCCCGAGAATAAGGTCATCCGCCCGCGATGCGCGGTCGGGCACGGAGTGAGCCCGTGAGACCGCGCTCAGGAGGCGGTGGGCCCGGTCGTCCACTTCGGGAGTGATCTCCTGCTCGTGATCCATCGCACGCACGTCGAGATCAGACACCACCGCGAGGCCAGCCGGCCGCAACCGGATCGCGAAGACGGCGCCGCGGCCTCTGATGACCCGCGACCATGCGCCTGGCCGCACCGTGGTACCGACGAAGGGCGCCGGCACATCGCCCTCCTCGATGCTGAGGGTGACCGCCGGGAAGTCCACGATCCGCTGCTCGACCGCGTCTGCGGGGGCGAGCTGCCAGTTGACGGCCCAGTAGGTGTCCACGACGTCGCGGACGGCGGCCGCCGGCTGCACCCATTCGGCCCGGAACCGGGTGAGATTCGACGGCACGAGCACCCCCGACCGTTCGCTGTCGTCTATGCGTCGGGTCCGGGCGTCCATGATCTGGCGCAATTCTCCAAGACAGCGGGGCCGGCTGTCGAGAGCATCAGAGGGTGACGACCAACTACCTCAACACGTTCATCGCGGTCGCCCCCGACTGCCGGGTGTCGAGCGCCGAGATTCCTCCGCTCACGGCGGGCACGCCGACCGTTGCCACGCTGCAGTTCGAGCTCATCGCCGCGCATCCCTACGCGATGACGTCGGACGACATCCTCTTCGCGGTGCATGCCACACGCAAGGGCATCCGCGCCGACGAGCTCGACGCCGAGCGCGAGCGCTTCTGGGCGAGAGAACAGGCGTGCCTGCGCGCCTCGCCGCTCGGAAAGCGGTACGGGTGGGGAACGCACCACGACGCGCACGGGCGGGTGGCGGTGTACGGGGTCGGCACGACCGACTACGAACGGCTCATCGCCCGGCCGGATCTCAGCCAGAAGTCCGCGATGCGTTCGCGGCGGGCCTGAGGGTGACGGGGGAGATCACGTGGTGGGGCGTCGCCGTCGCCGCGATCGTCTACTACGCGCTCGGCGCGCTGTGGTTCACGCCCTTCTTCGGTCGCGCCTGGGACCGGTCCATCGGCTACGACCGCGCGAACGACACCGACCGGTTCCCCCTGGCCTACTACACCGTGCCACTGGCAGGAACCGCCATCAGCACGGGTGCCGTGGCGGCTCTCGCCGCACTGGCCGGAGCCGACGGGGTTCTGATGTCTGCCGCGGTCGGCGCGGGGGTCGGCTTGGCGATCGCGGCGGCGTCCACCACGAATGCCCTGACGCCGCACACACCCCAGCCTTATCGGTTCGCGGCCATCACGGGGGGATACCACCTGGTGGGATGTACGCTCGGAGGGTTCGTCATCGGGCTGTTCTGAGCACGGCCGGCCGCCGCGCCTCCCCCCGGCGCTCAGCGGGAGGCGGTGGATGCGGCGACTAGGATCGGGGGGTGCCTGCCACGCCCCACCCCCGTACCACGACCGCCTCCGGCGGCGACATCCGCGTCCGTTTCTGCCCGTCTCCGACAGGACTGCCGCACGTCGGGCTCATCCGCACGGCCCTGTTCAACTGGGCGTACGCGAGGCACAACGGCGGCAAGCTGATCTTCCGCATCGAGGACACCGACGCCGCCCGGGACAGCGAGGAGAGCTATCTCCAGCTTCTGGACGCTCTCCGCTGGTTGCGCATCGACTGGGACGAGGGCGTCGAGGTCGGCGGCCCCCATGCGCCCTACCGGCAGTCGCAGCGGCACGACATCTACCGCGACGTGCTCGACAAGCTCGTCGCATCCGGCGCCGTGTACGAGAGCTATTCCACCGCCGAAGAGATCGACGCCCGCAACGAGGCGAACGGCCGCGCGAAGCAGCTCGGCTACGACAATCACGACCGGCACCTCACCGACGAGCAGAAGGCCGCCTTCCGCGCCGAGGGCCGCGAGCCGGCGTGGCGACTCCGCGTGCCGGACCACGACCTCACCTACGTCGACCTCATCCGCGGCGAGGTCACCTTTCCCGGCGGGAGCTTCCCCGACTTCGTGGTCGTCCGCGCCGGGGGAGTGCCGCTGTACACGTTCGTGAACCCTGTGGATGACGCGCTCATGGGCATCACGCACGTGATCCGCGGCGAGGACCTCATGCCCTCCACCGCCCGCCAGCTCGCGCTGTACGCGGCGCTGATCGACGCGGGCGTGACCGACTTCGTCCCCCGGTTCGGCCACATGCCGCTGGTCCTGGGGGAGACCGGGAACAAGAAGCTCTCCAAGCGCGACCCGAAGGCGGATCTGTTCCTCCAGCGTGAGAAGGGTTTCGTCCACGAGGGCCTCCTGAATTACCTCGCCCTTCTCGGGTGGTCGATCGGGCCCGATCGCGACGTCTTCTCCCTCGACGAGCTGGTCGCCGCTTTCGACATCGCCGACGTCAACCCGAACCCGGCCCGGTTCGACCAGACGAAGGCGGAGTCCATCAACGGTGACCACATCCGGATGCTGGAGCCCGCTGATTTCGCCGGACGCATCGTTCCCTACCTGGCCTCCGCCGGCCTGGTCGACGCGATCCCCACGCCCGAGCAGACCGCCATCATCACCGCGGCGGCGCCCCTGGTGCAGGAACGCGTTCAGCTGCTCGGGCAGGTTCCGGGGATGCTCGGGTTCCTCTTCGTGGAGGAGGTCGCGTACGAAGACGACGCCCTCAAGTCGCTCCCGGCCAATGCCGGCGAGGTGCTCGTCGCCTCCGTCGGTGCGTTGGAGCTCGTCCCCGAGGCGGAGTTCACCGCGGCAGCCGTGCAGCAGGCGCTGTCCACGGCGTTGGTCGAGGAGCTCGGGCTCAAGCCCCGCGTCGCCTACGGTCCGCCCCGCGTGGCTCTCACCGGCCGCCGTGTGTCGCCGCCGCTGTTCGAGTCCATGGAGCTGCTGGGAAAGGCGGTCAGCATCCGTCGCCTGGGAGCGCTGGTGGAACGCCTCGGGCGGTAGCCGCCGGTTTGGCGAGGGTCCGGCTGTCCTCTAGACTGGATCGTCGGCACGGCTTCGGCTGTGACCCGGTGGGGTATGGTGTAATTGGCAACACGGCGGTTTCTGGTACCGTTGTTCTTGGTTCGAGTCCAGGTACCCCAGCAAGACGAAGCAGCCCGGAAATTCGCAGAAGCGCGGATACCCCCGGGCTTCTAGTTTTCTCCGGCGAGGAGCGGGTCACACTGGACCTATGCTCCATCAGCGGCCCCCTGATCGACCCGGTCCGGCGCGGGCGGTGGACGTGGCGCTGCCGGGCCCAGGTCTCTGGCTCGTGCGGAACAGCCCGGCCGATCGCGTTCCCAGCCATGGGACGACGCTTCTCGCCACCGCGTACGCGATCGACCTCGTGCCCGTGGACGATCGCGGTCGGACGGCACCGGTGCGCGCAAAGACGCTGTGGCGCCCGGAGTCGCCCGAGTCCTTCCCGGGGTTCGGGCGGCCGATCCTGGCGCCGATCGCCGGCCGAATCGTCGCGTTGCGTGATGGCGACCCTGACCACGCGACCTACCGTGGCGTCCCCTCGCTCTGGTACGCACTGACGCAGACGCGGCGCGTCAGACAGGGGTGGGCATCCGCAGCCGGAAACCATGTGATCATCGCCGCGCGTCCTCACGTGCTCGTGGCGGTGTGCCACCTGCGGCGGGGAAGCGTCCACGCAGCGGTGGGCGCCGAGGTCGCTCTCGGTGAGGAGGTGGGGGAGTGCGGGAATTCCGGTAACAGCACGGAGCCGCACATTCACCTTCAGGCGATGGACGATGGGGACCCCCGTCGGGCGCGCCCTCTCCCGATCTCCTTCGGTGGCCGGCTCCCACGCAACGGCACCGTGATCGGCACCAGACCCCCTCGTCAGTGACCCGCACGCGGCGATAATGAAGCATGGACGCAACGGCGCTGAGTCCTGAGGAATCTCGGGAGCTCGCCGCGCTGCGTCGCCGGGCGTACGGCCCGAGGCCCGACATCGCCGCCGACCCTGTCGCCGTCGCTCGGCTGGAGGCTCTCGAAGCGCTGCTGCACCGCGCGGGCGCGATGCCTGCGCCGGTGCCGGCACCGACCGCATCCGCTCCATCGTCCCCGCGGGGGGACCGACCCAAGGTTGGGGGGACCCTCGCCGACGCTCCCGCCGATGACATCGGCGACACCGGTGCCGCGTCAGAGGGGACCGGGGCACGGTCGCGCCGGGTTCCGCCAGGGTTCGGCCGGGTCCGGAAGCCGTGGCTCGTGGCCGTCCTCGCCGTCGCCCTCACGGCCGTGCTCGTGTGGGGCGTCTCCCAGCTCTCGGCACCCGGATCCGACATGTCTCTGGGGCGCATTCCCGCCGGGCAGGATGCGGAGCGCCTGGCTCGACAGGGGTTCCTGGATGCGGCGGACGTCACCGCGGACGAGGTCCAGAGGTTCGAAGCCTACGAGGCGCTTCAGATCTGGCTGGTGGTGGCGGCGTCGGGGGAGCGATGCCTCGTGATCGAAGCGGAGAGGTACGGCATCCTCGGCGTGAACTGCACGCCCCGTGGACTTGATCCCACGATCGATCTCCGGATCTGGCGCGGGATGCGCGCCAACGTCTTCGGTGATCTTCCCCCCAACACGTTCCTCCGTTTCTCCCACCACAGCGACCGCGTGCACGTCTGGATCCGCCCGCCATCCGGGGAGAGCTGAGCCGGGGTCAGATGTCCGCGCTGTCGCCCGGGTCCAGGGCGAGGAACTCGCCCCCGTGCTGCTCGGTGGCCCACTGCAGCCGTGCGCGCCCCATATCGCGGCCGGCTACGGACAGGGTCATGTCGTGGGTGCCGAACGCACGTCGTGGGCGCACGGCGAGGACGAAGTCCATCGCCTCGCCGATCTTGAGCCACGGAGCCCCCACCGGGGCGGCCAGGAGCTGTACATCCGCGCCTTTGGGTACGGCGTAGGAATCGCCCGGGTAGTAGAAGGCGCCGTTCACGAGCACACCGACGTTGTCGATCACCGGGATGGACTCGTGGATCACGGCGTGCCGACCGCCGAAGAACTCCAAACGGAACGGTTCGAGTTCGACGGTGTCGCCGGGCGCGACCACCGTGATGTCGTGGCCCGGCGCGGCGTGTGCGAGGCCCTCGGGACCGAAGATGGGGACACCCCCGGTCGCCTTCCGGATGCGGTCGAGGTGTTCGGCCGTCCAGTGGTCGGGGTGCTCATGCGTGACCACGACGCCGATCACGCCGCCGAGGTCGGTCAGTGGAGTGGTAAACACCCCCGGATCGATGATCAGATGCTTGCCCGACACCTCCACGCGGAGGGCCGCGTGCTCATACTTCGTCACTCGCATACGGCCGAGTCAACCGCGCCGTGAGCCGCCGGGCAACCACCCCTCGCCGGGTCGCCCCCGATTTGGCCGCCTCCCCGCGTGCATGGCATAATCGAACGGTTGTCGACGGCCCCATCGTATAGAGGCCTAGTACGCCGCCCTCTCACGGCGGTAACGCGGGTTCGAATCCCGCTGGGGTCACAACAGGGAAAGAAGCCCGTCCGGATGGACGGGCTTCTTCCGTATTCCCCCAGGCAAGAGCCGGGGCGCGTTAGCTCGCCTCGGAGGCGCGCGCAACCCCGGGAGCGCGGTTGTCCCGGCGAGGCGACCGCGGGGGAGGATGAGGGTATGTCCACCAATCCGTACGAGTCTCGTCCCTGGCTCTCCTCCTATGCCGACGGCGTTCCCGCCGACATCGAGGAACCCACGCAGACGCTCCCCGCGATGATGGACGCGAGCGTCCGCGCGTTCGGGCGACGGCCGGCGCTGGAATTCTTCGGAGCTGTGACGACCTACCGGCGGCTCGGCGAGGAGATCGAGCGCGCCGCGGAAGGCCTGCGGCGGATGGGCGTTCGGCGCGGAGATCGGGTGGCCCTCGTGCTCCCCAACTGTCCGCAGCACGTCGTCGCCTTCTATGCGGCGCTCAGGCTGGGTGCGGTCGTGATCGAGCACAACCCGCTCTACACCGCGCGCGAACTCCGTCATCAGTTCGAGGATCACGGCGCGCGGTTCGCGATCGTCTGGGACAAGGTGTACGACACCGTCGCGGGGTTCCCGTCCGATCTGGCGCTCGATCGGATCGTGAGCGTCGACATCACCGAGGCCCTCCCTCTTGCCAAGCGGCTCGCTCTGCGCATTCCGATTCCGAAGGCGCGGGCAGCGCGCGAGCGCATGACGAGCACGCCGAAGACGCGGCATCCGCTGGCCTGGAAGAAGCTCATCGCCTCGCGCCGTCTCTCGCGGCGGGTGGCCGGCCCGGTGGTCACCGATCTGGCGCTGCTGCAGTACACCAGCGGCACCACGGGCACTCCGAAGGGCGCGATGCTCACCCACGCCAACCTGCGCGCGAATGCCATGCAGGGGCGGGCCTGGGTACCCGGACTGGTCGACGGTCGCGAGACGTTCTACGGCGTCCTGCCCCTGTTCCACGCGTACGGGATGACCCTGTGCCTGACGTTCGCGATGAGTATCGGCGCGAAGCTCGTCCTGTTCCCGACGTTCGACCTGGAGCTGGTGACGGATGCGGTGAAGAAGAGCCCACCGACGTTCCTCCCCGCCGTTCCTCCGATCTATGACCGCCTCGCGCGCGCTGCATCCCGCGGCACCATCGACCTCTCGAGCGTTCGATTCGCGATCTCCGGCGCCATGAGCCTGCCGACCGCCACGGTCGAGAGGTGGGAGGAGGCAACCGGCGGACTGCTCGTCGAGGGATACGGGATGACGGAGACGTCTCCCGTGGCGCTCGGCAACCCCATGGGACCCACCCGGCGCCCGGGCACCGTCGGCGTCCCTTTTCCGAGCACGGAGATCCGCGTGGTCGACCCCGACGACCCCGCCGTCGACCGGCCGCTGGGGGAGCCGGGCGAGCTGCTCCTTCGTGGACCGCAGGTGTTCCAGGGGTACTGGCACCGTTCGGAGGAAACAGCCGCCACCCTGCTTCCCGGTGGATGGCTGCGCACCGGCGACATCGCCTCCGTATCGCCCGACGGTTTCGTCACCATCGTCGACCGGCTCAAGGAGCTGATCATCACGGGGGGTTTCAACGTGGCACCGACGGAGGTCGAGTTCGCGCTGGAGACCCATCCCGACGTCGCCGAGGCCGCGGTCGTGGCGCTTCCGCGTTCCAGCGGAGGTGAGGATGTGGCAGCGGCCGTCGTTCTGCGCGAGGGTGCGGAGCTCGACGTGGAGGCACTCCGCGACCACTGCCGCGAGCACCTCGCGGCGTACAAGGTCCCGCGTCGCATCGTCGCCGTGGACGACCTGCCGCGCTCGCTCATCGGCAAGGTGCTGCGACGAGAGGTTCGGGAGCGCCTGCTCGCCCGCTCCTAGGCCGGCAGGACAGGGAGCCTCGCCCCCGGGACCCGGATTCGGCCGCGGGCACCACCGGCGTCGCGTACCGTTGAGACGAACGAGGAGGAGACGCCGTGCGGGTTGTGCAGTCATCGGATTGGCGGGACGAGATCCCGTTCGACGTACCCACCCCCGCGGCCGAGGCGGCTCCGGGCGAGCCGACGCGCTGCTTCACGTGCGGCGTGGCCGGCGATCCCCTTCCGCGCACCGAGCTGTGGGTTGTGAAGCACCGTCACCCCAACCACCACGCCGGCTATGTCCGCTTCTACTGCAGCGCGCACACCCCCGCCGCCCCGGCACCGCCCGCCGTCGTCGCGCCGGTGCGACCCGCGCGTTCGTCGAAGCCCCGGGCTCCGCGCGCCGAGGCCCCCGTCCGCCGCCCCGCGCCGTCGGACACTGTTCGGGCGATGTGCCCGGACTGCTTCGTCGAGGTGTCTGCCACGGGTGAGTGCGGCATGTGCGGCCGACAGGTCGCCTGAAACCCGCTCGAACTCAGGAGCGGGGGTCGGAGGGCCCCGACGTCCGGGTGCGGCGACGCCGTGCGGTCCGCACGAGGCGCACGATGCCCCAGACGACGGCGGCGGCGACGGCGGCGACAGCGATCCAGGGCAGCAGGAATCCGATCGCGATGACGAGACCGTTGAGGCTCGCGACGAGGCCGTTCCAGCCGGCCACGACGCCATCGGTGAAACCCGCCGGGTCGGCTTCGACGGCTGTGGATCGCGGTGTCAGCTGCACGCTCAGCGTGGAGAGCTCGACCTGACCCTCCAGCCAGGCAAGCTGCTGCCGGTCCGATTCCAGAGTCGCCTGTCGCTCTGACAGCGCTGTTTCGGCGGCGATGAGGTCAGCGACGTCGGCCGCCTGCGCCATGAGTTCGGTGAGCCGGGCGACGGATGCTTCGCCGGACGCGATCCGGGGGCGTAGGTCGATCGCCTGGTCCGTGACGTCTTGACGCGACACGGTGGATGACGTCACCTCTCCGATTTCGCGCAGCTGCGCCATCGCGGCATCGAGCTGATCGGCCGGAACCCGGACGGTGACCCACCCCTCGCCGGTGGCGCCCGGTGCGGGGTAGACGAGCATCTCCGAACCGTCGGGCCCGCTGCGTGCATCCCCGCCGCCGGCGCCGAGGTTCTGCGACTCGACATAGCCCCCGCGTGCCTCGGCATCGCGGGCGACAGCAGCGGCGGCTTCGGCGACGTCCTCCACGACGACGGTCGCCGAGGCGGTGGAAATGACCTCGCGACCGGTCTCCGCCAGGCCCTCGGCGGCCACGACGGCCCCTCGGGAGTCGTCGACCGCGACATCCTGTGCCCCTTCGGGAACAGCCCCCCACTCGACCTCTCCGCGGTCGTCGATGGGCGCGACGGCCGAGCTTCCGCCTGTCCCGCCGGAAAGCGACGACATGACACCCGGCGCGATCACGGCCGCGACGAGAACGATGGCTGCCGCAGCCCCGCCGACCGACCAGCGCAGCCGCCGGCGCCGCCGCTCATGGTCACGGTCCGCGGCGATCCGGGCGAAGACGGCGCGCTCCATTCCGGCGACGCGGTCGTCGCTGAGGGCGGGCAGCACCGGGGGCTGGGCGTCTGTGGTGTTCATGCGTTCTCCGTCTCGGTCACAGCGCTTCGCACACGCGTGCGGATGCGGGAGAGACGGTTCCGAACGACCCCGTGCGCGACGCCGAGTTCTTCGGCGGCGGCCTGATACGCGTACCCCTCGGCGGCGCACAGACGGAAGATCTCGCGATCGAGCTCGCTCAGACCCTCCACTTCCCGCAGGATGGCCGCCACCGTGGCGCCGTCCACCACCTGCTGCTCGACGTCGATGGTGGCAGGAACGCTCTCGTCCAGTTCGGTTGACCGTGCCCTGTCCCTTCGGCGCGCGCGGAGCCTGTTTGCGGCCTGCAGGCGACAGATCGTCGCGAGCCACGGGAGCAGCGACGTGCCCTGAAGATGCAGCTGCGGAAGCTTCCGCCACGCGACGACGAAGGTCTCCTGCGTCACGTCTTCGGCGTCGGCCGCGTTGCTCAGGAGGCGGTGGGCCATCCAGTAGACCGGTCGCACATACGCCTGGTAGAGCGCGCGGAACGCGAACTCCGATCCGCCCGCGGCGTGCGCCACGAGCGTCGCGTCGTCGACCTGGTCGTGCGTCATGTGGTCCCGTCCCCGGAAGCGCCCCCGCGCCGCCGGATCATTGTCTCTCACTGAGAAGGTGTCCGACCGGCCGCGATCGTCTCACGTCCATTCGCGCCCGCGGTCATGGCGATAGACTCGACGCCGCGAGAGGGAGTATCCCGACAGTGCGCATCCGTCATCACGGGCTCTTCCTCGGGCCCCGGGTACGCGCCGCGACAAGCGTCGCGGGGAGAGACTTTCGGATTCCGCCGACCCCTCACCTCTGAAAGGCCCCGATGGACCTGGAACTGCCGCTCTGGTTCGAGATCGGCTCGCTCGTCGTGCTGACGCTCATCCTGATCGCCGACCTGCTGCTGATCCTCAAGCGGCCGCACATCCCGTCCACGCGTGAGTCGACGATGTGGGTCGTGTTCTATGTGGTGCTGGCGCTGATCTTCGCCGGGCTCATGTGGATCTTCGCCGGGGGTGAGTACGCGGGCCAGTTCATCGCCGGATGGCTGACCGAGTACAGCCTCTCGATCGACAACCTGTTCGTCTTCGTGCTGATCATGTCGCAGTTCTCGGTGCCTCGCCGGTACCAGCAGGAGGTGCTGATGGTGGGCATCATCATCGCCCTGGTCCTGCGCGGCGCGTTCATCCTCGTCGGCGCGGCGGTCATCGAGAACTTCAGCCCCATCTTCTACTTCTTCGGGCTGTTCCTGGTCTACACGGCGATCCGCCAGGCCTTCCCCGGCGGCGAGCACGAAGACACCGCGAAGCGCGAGAACTTCATCGTGCGTCTTCTACGCCGCACCATCGACATCAGCGACGAGTACGACGGCTCCAAGATCCGCACCGTCGTCGACGGCAAGAAGATCTGGACGCCGATGATCATCGTGTTCGTCGCGATCGGGGTCACCGACCTGCTCTTTGCGATCGACTCGATCCCGGCGATCTTCGGAATCACACAGAGCGCCTTCATCGTCTTCACCGCCAACATCTTCGCGCTCATGGGCCTCCGGCAGCTGTACTTCCTGCTCGGCGACCTTCTCGACCGCCTGCGCTACCTGCACTACGGGATCGCGTTCATCCTCGCGTTCATCGGTGTGAAGCTGGTGCTCCACGCGATGCATGTCAACGAGCTCCCGTTCATCAACGGCGGCGAGCACATCGAATGGGCGCCGGAGATCTCCACGGGCGCGTCGCTCGTCGTGATCGTCGCCGCGATGGCCGTGGCCACCGTCGCGAGCCTCCTCGCCTCCGCCCGCGAGCGGCGCGCGGCAGCGGCAGCCGCGACGCGCGACCGCTGATCTGGATCGCCCGTCCCGGGCTGAGCAGCGAGAGCGCCGCAGAACGGGGCGGGTGAACCGCGTGGCGGGTGCGTTGTCGGACGATCGGCCGCGGCGCGGTGGTATCGTGGGCGCGTGCGGATCGCTCGCCTTCTCCTTAGCGGCCGCGACGGGACCTCGTAACCAGGCCTTTCTCGTCGCGGAGTTGTCGCGGGCTTGATCCCATCCGAGGAGAACGGCAGAACCCATGGGCATCCCCCATCCCGAAATGACGTCCATTCCCGATCGTCCCCGCACTCTCGCGGAGAAGGTGTGGGACGACCATCTCGTCGTCAAGGGCCACAACGGTGAGCCCGACCTGATCTACATCGACCTGCACCTGGTCCACGAAGTGACCAGCCCGCAGGCGTTCGACGGACTGCGTGCGGAAGGGCGACCGGTCCGACGGCTCGATCTCACGATCGCGACCGAGGACCACAACACCCCGACGCTCAACATCGACAAGCCGATCGCCGACCTCACCAGCCGCACGCAGATCCAGACGCTGCGCAACAACGCGGCGGAGTTCGGCGTCCGTCTGCACTCCCTCGGCGACAAGGAGCAGGGGATCGTGCACGTCGTGGGCCCGCAGCTCGGGCTCACCATGCCGGGGATCACGGTGGTGTGCGGAGACTCTCACACCTCGACCCACGGTGCGTTCGGCGCGATGGCCTTCGGTATCGGCACGAGCGAGGTCGAGCATGTGCTGGCGACGCAGACGCTGCCGTTGAAGCCGTTCAAGACGATGGCCATCACTGTCGAGGGTGAGCTGAAGCCGGGCGTCACGGCGAAGGACATCATCCTCGCCGTCATCGCCAAGATCGGCACCAACGGCGGGCAAGGCTACGTGCTGGAGTTCCGCGGCTCCGCCATCCGCTCCCTCTCGATGGAGGGGCGGATGACGATCTGCAACATGTCGATCGAGGCCGGCGCCCGCGCCGGCATGGTCGCGCCGGACGAGACGACCTTCGCCTATCTGAAGGGCCGCCCGCACGCGCCGCAAGGGCAGGATTGGGACGAGGCCGTCGCGTACTGGCGGACGCTCCCCAGCGACGAAGGCGCCGTGCACGACGCCGAGGTGTTCCTCGACGCCGCCGAGCTGGAACCTTTCGTGACCTGGGGCACGAACCCCGGACAGGGAGTGTCGCTGAGCGACGTCGTGCCCGACCCGGCTGCCATGGACGACGAGGGCGACCGGGCCGCCGCGGAACGCGCGCTGCAGTACATGGACCTCGTTCCGGGGACGCCGCTCAAGGACGTGCCGGTGGATGCGGTGTTCATGGGCTCCTGCACGAACAGTCGCATCGAAGACCTCCGCGCTTTCGCGTCCATCATTCGCGGGCGTACGAAGGCGGACGGTGTGCGCGTGATGGTCGTCCCCGGTTCGGCTCGCGTGCGGCTGGAGGCCGAAGCCGAGGGCCTCGACAAGATCTTCGAGGAGTTCGGCGCGGAATGGCGCTATGCGGGGTGCTCGATGTGCCTGGGCATGAACCCTGACCAGCTCGCACCGGGGGAGCGTTGCGCGTCGACGTCGAACCGCAACTTCGAGGGTCGGCAGGGCAAGGGCGGACGCACCCACCTGGTGTCGCCGCTCGTGGCCGCCGCGACCGCGGTGCGTGGCACGCTGTCCAGCCCGAGCGATCTGAACGAGCTCGTGGGCGCGTCGTCTCTCACTCCGGGCGCACGGTTCACGGTCGAGCGGAGCGAAACGAACGGCAGCCACGGCGCCCTGACCGACGACCGCAGCGAGGAGACGAAGGGTGAGGTGAACCGCTGATGGAAAAGTTCTTCACGCATACCGGGGTCATCCTGCCCCTCAAGCGCTCCGCGGTCGACACCGACCAGATCATCCCCGCCGTGTACCTCAAGCGGGTCACGAAGACCGGTTTCGAAGACGCGCTGTTCGCCAGCTGGCGGCAGGACCCTGAGTTCATCCTCAACCAGCCGGCATTCTCAGCCGCCTCGATCCTCGTCGCCGGCGCGAACTTCGGCACCGGGTCGAGCCGCGAGCACGCTGTCTGGGCGCTCCGAGACTACGGGTTCCGCGTGGTGCTCAGCCCGAAGTTCGCCGACATCTTCCGCGGCAACGCCGGCAAGCAGGGCCTGGTGACCGGCGTCATCAGCGAGGACGATCTCGCCCGCATCTGGGCGGCAGTCGACGCCGATCCCGGCGTCTCGATGACGGTCGACCTCGAGGCCCGCGAAGCGCGACTCGGCGACCTCCGAGTCCCGTTCGACATCGACGATTACACTAGATGGCGGCTTCTCGAGGGGCTCGACGACATCGGGCTCACTCTGCGCAGCGAAGACAAGATCGCGCAGTTCGAGGCTCGCCGCGAGGCTTGGCGCCCGCGGACACTGCCCGTCCCGTAAGTCACGTCTGCCCCACCAGGGCCGGCGCCCATCCCTCGTCCACACCAAGTGAGGTCCCCGCATGAGAGCACTCGTCCCCGACACCGGTACCGCCTACTCCGGACCGGCAGGAGAATCCGGCGAGGTCCTCTCCATCCGGGGCGGACGGCCGCTCACCGGTCGGGTCGAGGTCAAGGGTGCGAAGAACCTCGTGACGAAGGCGATGGTCGCGGCCCTGCTGGGTGAGACCCCCAGCATCCTTCGCGACGTCCCCGACATCAGCGACGTTCAGATCGTCCGCTCCCTCCTCGAGGTGCACGGCGTCCGGGTGGAAGACGGCGCGGAGGACGGCGAGATCCGCCTGGACCCCAGCGGCGCCGTCACGGCGCACTTCGAGGAGATCGACGCCTACGCCGGCGCGAGCCGCATCCCGATCCTCTTCTGCGGTCCGCTGCTGCACCTGCTCGGCGAGGCGCTCATTCCCGACCTGGGCGGCTGCCGCATCGGCGACCGGCCGATCAACTACCACATGGACGCCCTGCGCGCCTTCGGCGCCGTCGTGGACAAGAGCTACGAGGGGATCCGGATCTCGGCGCCCGACGGACTCCACGGCGCCAAGATCGACCTGCCCTACCCCAGCGTCGGCGCCACCGAGCAGGTGCTGCTGACAGCGGTACGGGCGAAGGGCGTCACCGAACTGCGCGGCGCGGCGATCGAGCCGGAGATCATGGATCTCATCGCCGTCCTGCAGAAGATGGGCGCCATCATCTCCTACGAGCCCAACCGTGTCATCCTCATCGAGGGCGTCGACTCGCTGCGGGGGTACGATCACCGCGCGATCTTCGACCGCAACGAGGCGGCATCATGGGCGTGCGCGGCCCTGGCGACAGACGGTGACATCTTCGTCGGCGGCGCCAAGCAGCAGGAGATGCTGACCTTCCTCAATGTCTTCCGCAAGGCCGGCGGGTGGTTCGACGTCCGCGAGGACGGCATCCAGTTCCGCCGTGGCAGCACGCTCAAGCCCGTGATGGTGGAGACCGACGTGCACCCCGGGTTCATGACCGACTGGCAGCAGCCCCTCATCGTGGCGCTCACGCAGGCCGAGGGCACGTCCGTGGTCCACGAGACGGTGTACGAGAACCGCCTCGGCTTCACCGAGGCGCTGGTGCAGATGGGCGCCGACATCGTCGTGCACCCGCAGGGGATCGACAGCCCCGACCGCCGCGTGCCCCGCCGCTTGCTGGAGCAGGCCGCCGTGATCAACGGCCCGACGCCGCTGCACGGGGCGGATGTGGTGGTCCCCGACCTCCGCGGTGGCTACAGCTACGTGATCGCGGCCCTCGCTGCCGAAGGCGAATCGGTAGTGCGCAACATCGGCATCATCCGCCGGGGTTACGAGAAGTTCCTGGCGAAGCTCGACGCGCTGGGTGCCGACTTCGACGTCATCGGATAGTCGTGGCACGTACCCGCCGCCGGTCGAGCGAGAAGACCCGGCCCAGCGCCTACTGGTTGCTGGGCGGCCTGATCGTCCCCGCTGTCGGCGTCCTGGCAAAGATCGAGATCTCCGGCGAAGAGAATCTCCCGGCGGAGGGCGCGTACGTCCTCGCGCCCAACCACTATTCCGAACTGGACCCGCTTATCGTGGCCGTGGCCGTCTGGCGGATGGGTCGCGCGCCGAGTTTCATGGCGAAGGAGAGCCTCTTCCGCGTGCCCGTCCTGGGCGCGGCCATGCGTGCGGCAAAGATGGTGCCCGTGGCGCGCGCATCCTCGGGAGCATCGGCTCGCGAGACGATCCGCAACGCCGAGCTTCTCGTCAAGAGCGGACGCGGCGTCGTGGTCTACCCGGAGGGGACGCTCACGCGCGATCCCGACATGTGGCCGATGCGCGGGAAGACGGGGGCGGTGCGTCTCGCGCTCGCGGGCGGTCTTCCCGTCATCCCCGTGGCGCACTGGGGCGTCCAGCAGATCATGCCCCGGTACGGCAAGCTCCGCCTGTGGCCCCCTCGTCGCCGCGTGCGTCTGGTGGTCGGCGAGCCGGTCGATCTCTCCGCGTTCCGCGACCGCGGCGCCCAGCCCGCAGTGCTCGCCGAGGCCACGGCGGTCGTGATGGATCGGATCACCGAACTGCTCGAACCCTTGCGTGGCATCCCGGCACCCACCGAACGCTGGAACCCCGCCGTGCACGGGCAGACCGAGACGGGGCGCCTTGAGCCGTAGGCAGGATGCGGCGATGCCGCGCGTCGCAGTTCTGGGCGCCGGAAGCTGGGGAACGACGTTCGGCAAGGTGCTCGCCGACGGCGGTGCGCACGTGACCATGTGGTCACGCCGTCCGGAGCAGGCCGAAGAGATCCGCCAAGCCCACCGGAACACCCAGTACCTCCCCGGCATCAACCTTCCCCGCTCGCTGACGGCGACCTCGCACCTCGCTGAAGCGCTGGAGGGGGTCGAACAGGTCTACCTGTCGGTGCCGAGTCAGGCGTTGCGCGAGAACCTCAAGGCCGTGCGCCCGCTGCTCGCACATTCGCAGGCTCCCATCGTGTCGCTCATGAAGGGCGTCGAGAAGCGCACCGGGCTCCGCATGAGCCAGGTCATCGAGGAGGAGCTCCAGTGCGACCCGGATCGGATCGCGGTGGCGTCCGGACCGAACCTGGCGCTCGAGATCGCCCGGGAGCAGCCCACCGCGGCCGTGATCTCCTCCACGAGTGAGCTCACCGCCCAAGCCGTGGCGCTCCGCGCCCGCAACAAGTATTTCCGCACGTTCGTCAACACCGACGTCATCGGTACCGAATTCGGCGGGGTCTTGAAGAACCTCATCGCCGTGGCGATCGGGATCGTCGACGGCGTCGGCTACGGGGAGAACACCAAGGCGTCGATCATCACGCGGGGCCTGGTGGAGATGACAGACTTCGCCGTCGCGCAGGGCGCGCACCCCGAGACGCTGCAGGGGCTCGCCGGACTCGGCGACCTCATCGCGACGTGCCAGTCGCCCCTGAGCCGCAACAACACGGCCGGCCGGCTGCTCGGCCAGGGGGTCACCCTTCCGGACGTCATCAAGCAGATGCAGCAGACCGCGGAGGGGCTCGCATCGGTGGCGCCGGTGCTTCAGCTCGCACGCGAAGTGGGGGTCGACATGCCCATCGTCGAGCAGGTGAAGATGGTGCTGGACGGCACGATGGATCCGCGCGACATCGCCCCCCACCTCACCACCGACGACGACAAGCCCACGGGCGAGAGGACGCAGAATGGACAAGCCGGCGGTCGTGGTGCTCTTTGGCGGTCGATCCAGCGAACACTCGATCAGCTCCGCGACGGCGGGCGGCGTGCTTCGGGCGATCGACCGTGACCGCTACCGTGTGATCCCCGTCGGGATCACACGCGACGGCGCCTACGTGCTCGAGGACGACGATCCGGACAAGTTCGCGCTGGATGCCGCCCGGCTCCCGGAGGTCGTCGACAACGGCACCCGCATCCGCTGGCCCGAGTCAGCCGTCTCACGCGAACTGACGGTCGTGGATGCGTCGGGGGAGCGCTCGCTCGGCGACGTCGACGTGGTACTTCCGATCCTCCACGGCCGGTTCGGCGAGGACGGCACCGTGCAGGGGATGCTGGAGCTGCTGAGCCTTCCGTATGCCGGCGCAGGCGTCCTCATGTCGGCGCTCGGGATGGACAAGAACGTGGCGAAGACCGTGTTGCGCTCGGCCGGCGTGCCGGTCGTGCCGTGGGTGGCCGTCACACGTGCCGACCTGGCGCGCAACCGTGACCTGTGGGAGCGACGGATCGCGTCGCTCGGCCTCCCGCTCTTCGTGAAACCGAACCGGGCAGGGTCGAGTGTGGGCGTATCGAAAGTCACGTCGTGGGACGAGTTGCAGCCCGCACTGGAGGTCGCGTTCGCCGAGGACGGGCTGGCGCTGGTCGAGCAGGCGGTCATCGGCCGCGAGCTCGAGTGCGGCGTGCTGCCGGGGGCCGATGGGGAGTCGCCGCGCGTGAGCGTCGCCGGCGAGATCGTCGTCAGCGGCCGAGATTTCTATGACTTCGAGGCCAAGTACCTCGACGCGCCGGGCATCGACCTGGTGTGCCCCGCCGACCTCCGCGACGGCGAGTTGGCCGAGATGCAACGCATCGCCGCGCGCGCCTTCGAGGCGCTGGGCGGGGAGGGTCTGGCCCGCGTGGACTTCTTCTACACGGGCGCGGAGTTCTTCGTCAACGAGGTCAACACGATGCCCGGGTTCACTCCCATCTCCATGTTCCCGCGCTGCTGGATCGAGTCGGGGATGACCTATCCGCAGCTCATCACCGAGCTCATCGAGGACGGCCTCGCTCGCGCCTGAGCCCATCGACTCGCCAGGAAACGCGCGATTTTCGGCCCCGAGGGGACGGATGCTGGCGACTCGACGGTCAGGCGCGGGGCGTGCAGACCGAATCGGTCTTCTGGAGCGCACGGTCGAGGATCGGCGAGAGCGCGCGGAGGGTGTCCGCGCTTCCCACCACGTCGAAATCGAGGTAGACCTCGACCGCAGGAGTACGCCCGAAGGTCGTGAACCGATAGCGATCGTCGGCAGCGTCCGACTCGTCGATGAGCCAATCGACGCCCTCCACCGTCTCGCACCGGAGGGTGGAGGGGCCGGGTTCCGCGACGCCGCACGTCAGGATGATGGCGGCAGGCGATCCCCAGGCCCCGGTCGCCTGCGCGTCCGTCCATCGCCGCTCTTCGCCGGCCACGGTGTCGGGCAGCCGCACGGACACATCCGCGCAGGCCGGATCCCCGGCGTTGTCGGCGGCTTCCAACGACACCGTCGCCGCACACGACGACATCGCGAGCGCCAGAGAGGCGGGGAGCGCCACGGCGGCGAGCAGACGGCGCAGACGGATCACACGTCCAGGCTAACCCGCCCGGTAGCGTGGTCGCGTGGATGCAACAGTCGGCGCAATCAGTGAAGGTCAGCTGCTGCGGCGCATCCTGGCCCGGTTCCCCGCCTCCGCTGCGCTGGTCGGTCCCGGCGACGACGCCGCCGTGATCGCGGCGCCGGATGGCCGCGTGGTGGCCACCACCGACACCCTCGTCCACGGACCCGACTTCCGCCTCGCCTGGTCCTCGGCGTTCCAGCTCGGCTGGAAGGCGGCGGCCGTCAACCTGGCCGATGTGGCCGCGATGGGCGCGCGTCCGACGGCGCTGCTGGTGGCTCTGGCCCTGCCGGATGCGACTCCGTTGAGTTTCGTCGACGGCCTTGCCGACGGGCTGGCCGCCGCGTGTGCCGAGCTTGCACCGGGGTGCGCGGTGGAGGGGGGCGACCTCACGGTCTCCGACACGCTCACGATCGCCGTGACGGCGCTCGGCTCCCTCGACGGGCGCCGACCGGTGCTGCGGTCGGGGGCGCGTGTCGGCGACGAGGTGCGCATCGTCGGCGACGTCGGCGTGGCCGCGCGGGGTCTCGCCGTGCTGTTCGAGCGCTTCGTCGACGAGGCGGGCGACCCCATTCCCCTGACTCCCGAGGGCCTGGACGCTCTTTCCCCGGCCGACGCGCACGCGGTGGCGCGCCAACTGGCGCCGGTGCCGCCGATCGCGGCGGGCATCGCCGCCGCCGGGGCCGGGGCCACCGCCATGATGGATGTGTCAGACGGCCTGGCGCTGGATGCAGCGCGCCTGGCCGATGCCTCGGGCGTAACGCTCGACCTGGACCGGGCCGAGCTCGGATTGGACCCGGAGTCTGCGCTCTCCGGTGGTGAGGACCACGCGCTGCTGGTGACGGCTCCCGCGGGAAGCGGTGGCCCGGGGCGGCGCATCGGCGCGGTCCGCGCTCGCGGAGCGGACGCGGTGACCGTCGACGGTGCTGCGTGGGCGGGCCGTGGGGGATGGGATCCCTATCGGGACTGGGACTCCGCGCGCGGCTGAGCCCACCACGTCACGGTGTCACCGTACGACCGGGATCGCAGCAGCTCCAGCCCCGCGTCCGCCCAGGCGGGCTCGGGGGAGCGGCGGGCGCGCTCCACGATCACCACGGCCTCCGCGGTCACGTGCGGCGCGAGAGCTCCCAGCGCTTCGGTCAGCTCAGCCTCGGGGAGCTCGTACGGCGGGTCGAGGAAGACGAGGTCGTAGGGTCCGCGGGTGGTGCCGCGGAGGAACGTGGCCACCGCGGTCCGGTGCACGCGGACGACGGCGCGGACGCCGGGGGGTCTGGTCACCAGGTCGGCGTTGCGCCGGATGACGGAGGCGGCGCCCGACGCGTTCTCGACGAGATCGACGCTGAGCGCGCCCCGGCTGGCGGCCTCGAGGCCCAGCGCCCCGGAGCCGGCGTACAGGTCGGCCACTCGGGCGCCCTCCAGCAGGTCCGCCGCATCCAGCGCGCTGAAGAGCGCCTCTCGAACGCGGTCGCTGGTGGGTCGCGTGCCGGTGGGCGGTACGGCGATGCCGGTGCCGCCGGCCGCTCCGGCGATGATGCGTGTCACCGTCTCACCCTACAAACCTGCGGAGCCGGCCGTGTCCCCGCTCGTGCCTAGACTCGAAGCATGCCCGGCCTCACGCTCGCCTCGCGCCTGGATGGCGCCGTGGGCGGCAAGACCGCCAGTGCCTTCGAGCGCGCGTTCGGCATGGCGACCGTCGGAGACCTGCTCACGCACTATCCCCGTCGCTATGCCTCGCGTGGCGAGCTGACGCCGATTGCGTCGTTGCCGATCGGCGAGCCCGTCACCATCGTCGCGGAAGTCGTCAGCGCCGGCGAGCGGCGCATGCAGAATCGCAAAGGCTCGATCCTCGAGGTCGTCATCAGCGACGGCGACGGGCGCCTGACCCTGACCTTCTTCAATCAGGCGTGGCGGCTGAAGGATCTGCATCCCGGACGGCGCGGGATCTTCTCGGGGAAGGTGGGGGAGTACCGCGGGACGACGCAGTTGTCGCACCCCGACTACGAGCTCTTCGAAGACGTCGAGACGGCCCGGCTGGCCGCGGAGGCTCATGCGAACCTGCCGATCCCGATCTATCCGGCGACCAGTTCCGTGCCCAGCACCCTCATTCACAAGGCGATCGGTCTCGTGCTCGACGGGCTGGATGAGGTGGACGATCCGCTTCCCGACGACCTCCGCGCCCGCTATCAGCTGCTGGATGCGCGGACGGCTCTCGAACGCATCCACCGGCCTGACTTCGAGGACCAGGTCGGACCGGCCGTCGCCACCCTGCGTATGCACGAGGCGTTCGTGCTGCAGGCCGCGCTCCTCCAGCAGCGCCAGTTCGTCCGCGCGCTGTCGGCGACGAAGCGTTCGGCCGCAGCAGGCGGACTCCTGGAGAGTTTCGACGCTGCCCTGCCGTTCGGTCGCACCCCCGACCAGATCTCGGTGGGAGACCAGATCGCCGCAGACCTGGCGGGGGATTGGCCGATGAACCGTCTCGTCCAGGGCGAGGTGGGCTCGGGAAAGACCCTCGTGGCGTTGCGCGCGATGCTGCAGGTCGCCGAATCCGGGGGGCAGTCCGCGCTCATCGCGCCCACAGAGGTGCTGGCGGCACAGCACGTGCGCTCGATCGCACGGATGCTGGGGCCCCAGCTGGCGCCCCAGCTGATGCCGACGCTGCTCACCGGCCAGCTCTCCGCCGCCGAACGGCGCAAGGCCGCACTCCGGGTGGCCTCGGGGCAGGCGCTCATCGTCGTCGGCACTCACGCGCTCCTCAGCGCGACCACGACCTTCGCCGACCTCGGTCTGGTCGTCGTGGACGAGCAGCACCGCTTCGGCGTCGACCAGCGCGAGGCATTGCGGGCCAAGGGAACGGCGCCCCACACCCTGGTCCTCACGGCCACGCCGATTCCGCGGACGGTAGCCATGACCGTCTTCGGCGACTTGGATGTCTCCACCATCCGTACGATGCCGGCCGGGCGCGCGGGCATCCAGACGTTCGTCGCTCCGGTGGCCGAGAAACCAGGGTGGTTCGCGCGCGTGTGGGAGCGGGTTGCGGAGGAGGTCGAGCAAGGACGGCAGGCCTTCGTCGTGTGCGCCGCCATCGATTCCGACACCGGAGCCGAAGACGACACCGCGGAGGACGTCGTATCCGATGCCGGGGAGGTCTCCCGCACGCGGTGGGGTGTCGTGCAGGTCGCCGACGTCTTGTCGCGGCATCCGCTCTTCGCCGACATCCGCGTCGCCACGTTGCACGGCAAGATGCCGGCGGACGAGAAGGACGCCATCATGCAGGCCTACGCCCGCGGCGATATCGACGTGCTCATCGCCACGACCGTGATCGAGGTGGGCGTCGACGTGCCCAACGCGTCGACCATGGTCATCCTGGAAGCCGATCGGTTCGGTGTGTCGCAACTGCACCAGCTGCGCGGCCGTGTGGGTCGTGGTGGCGTACCGGGACTGTGCCTCCTGGTGACGGAGTCCTCGCCGGGCACGCCGGCGCGCGCCCGCGTGGAGGCCGTGGCACGCACCCTGGACGGGTTCGAGCTGGCCGAAGTCGATCTCGAACTCCGCGGGGAGGGCGATGTCCTGGGTGCCGCCCAGTCCGGCGCGCGCTCATCGCTGCGACTGCTGCGCGTGGTCGCCGATGCGGATCTCATCACCCAGGCGCGGGCTGTGGCCGAGACGGTGCTCGCGGAGGATCCCGCGCTCACGCGTCACCGGGGGCTGGCGGCGGCCATCGAACGCCGGGTCGGGGCGGAGGAGCGCGCGGCCCTGGCGAAGGGATGACGGGCGGCGCCGATAGGGTGGTGGCATGAACAGCCGGATCGCTGTCGTCCCGGGATCGTTCGACCCGCCGACGCTCGGACACCTCGACGTGATCCGCCGCGCCGCGGCGCTCTACGACGAGCTGCACGTGCTCGTGGTGCACAACCCGGGCAAAGAGGCGATGCTGCCGATCGCCCAGCGGCTCACACTGCTGGAACAGTCGATCGCTGACAGCGCCCTCGACGGCGCCGAGATCGTCGTCGCATCCTGGACCATGGGGTTGCTCGTGGACTACGCCACCGACGTGGGCGCCGGAGTGCTGGTCAAGGGCATCCGGTCGCAAGTGGATGTCGCGTACGAGACGCCCATGGCGATCGTGAACCGCCACCTGGCGCACGTGGAGACGGTGTTCCTGCTGCCCGATCCTGCGCACGCCATGGTCTCCAGTTCGCTCGTGCGGCAGGTGGCGGCACTGGGTGGAGATGTGTCCCCCTTCGTCCCGCCGGCCGTCTCCCGCTTCCTGAACCGAGGCGCTCGGCCCTGACTCGGCCCGCGCATCTCGTGGCGCGGGTAGCATGGACGACCGTGAGAACCCGACCTGGACCCTTCTCCGTGGCCGTCCGCGACATCGTTCGCCGGCCCGGGGAGATGCGCGAATTCGAGCTCGAGGTCCCGGCCCCGACGAAGTGGGGCGAGGGACTGGTCTCCATACCCGAGGGCGAGCCGATCGGCATCGACCTGCGAGTGGAGTCGGTGCACGAGGGCATGCTCGTGTCCGGAATCGCGGATGCGACGTACTCCGGCGTCTGCGGACGGTGCCTCATCGACATCACCCAGCCGGTCGAAGTCGAGTTCCAAGAGCTTTTCGCGTATCCTGGGGATGAAGCGGAGGACTTCGAGGTTCGCGATGACCGTGTGGATCTGGAAATTCTCGTCCGAGACGCGATGGTTCTGTCGCTTCCGTTCCAGCCGGTGTGTCAGCCGGATTGCCCCGGCCTCGACCCGGCCACGGGTGAGCGACTGACCAGAAGCATCGAGGAACGACCGCAGGAAACCGTCGATCCTCGATGGGCCGCCCTGCAGCAATTCACCCCAGAGCCCGGCGACGACGCACCGCACCACGATGTCCAGAACACAGGAAAGAGTTAGCCATGGCAGGTAACCCCCCGAAGCGGAAGGTATCCCGCTCCAACACCCGTTCGCGCCGCGCGCAGTGGAAGGCCAAGGCGACTGCCCTGGTCAAGACGATCGAGAACGGCAAGGTCGTCTACAGCCGTCCCCACCAGGCGAAGGTCGTCACCGACTCGCAGGGCACCGAGCTGTTCCTCGAGTACAAGGGCCGCAAGGTCGCTGACGTTTGACGTCTACGGCATGTGCCGTGACCGACGTACCTCAGCGCAAGACGCTCACCGAGAAGCTCGGGGTCGACATCGACCCCGAGCTTCTGTCACTGGCCCTGACACATCGGTCGTTCGCGTACGAGAACGGCGGCATCGCGCATAACGAGCGCCTCGAGTTCCTCGGTGACTCGGTGCTCGGGCAGGCGGTGACGGTACGGCTGTTCACGCAGCATCCCGACCTGGACGAGGGCGAACTGGCCAAGCGGCGCGCGAGTGTGGTGTCCACGGTGGCGCTGGCGGAGATCGCGCGGGCCATCGGCCTCGGCGCCCATCTGCTGCTCGGCCGAGGCGAAGACCTCACCGGGGGGCGCGACAAGGATTCGATCCTGGCCGACACCATGGAGGCGGTGATCGGCGCCACGTATCTTTCCGCCGGGCCCGACGCTGCCACGGCGCTGGTGCTGCGCCTCACCGAGCCTCTGCTGGCCGATCCCGACCGCTACGGCGCGGCGATGGATCCCAAGACCAGCCTGCAAGAGCTTGCCGCGCGGCGCGGACTTTCTGCCCCCGCCTACAAGGTCGACGCCCGCGGGCCCGACCACGACCGGCGCTTCACCGCGACCGTGCTCGTGGGCGAACTCGCCGGGGTGGGAGAGGGATCCAGTAAGAAGCAGGCCGAGATGGCTGCCGCCCTCACCGCATGGCGTGAGCTCAGCGCCCATGCCTGAACTCCCGGAAGTCGAGGTCGTTCGTGCCGGTCTCGCTCCCGCCTTGACCGGAGCCCGTATCGCCGGCGTGTCGGTACGCGACCCGCGGGCACTGACTCGCCACGACGCACCGGGGGAGGCGTTCGAAGCGGCGCTCATCGGCCGGACCATCGAAGGCGTGGCGCGGCGGGGGAAGTTCCTCTGGCTGCCGCTGGCGGACGATTCGGAGGCGGTCATCGCGCACCTCGGGATGAGCGGCCAGCTGCTGCTGCGGACGCCCGGTGCGGCACCGGAGCGGCACGAGCGCATCCGCATCGATGTGGAGCATCCCGACCACGGCGAGCTTGCGGTGGCGTTCGCCGATCAGCGCACGTTCGGCTCGCTCGCCATCGACGACCTGGTGCCGACCCCCGACGGTGCTCCCGGCGGACGCGGGAGCGAGCGGGCGGAGGTGCCGGTGCAGGTCGCGCACATCGCCCGTGACCCGCTCGACCCTGCCTTCGATGAGGGTCGTTTCCGCGCGGCACTGGCCCGCAAGAACTCCGGCATCAAGCGCGTGCTCCTGGATCAGACCACCGTGAGCGGCATCGGCAACATCTACGCCGATGAGGCACTGTGGGCCTCCCGCCTTCACCCTGAGACGCCGGCGCGGAGCCTGTCCGCACGCGCCGTCGGGCGCCTGCTGGCCGAGGTGCGTGCGGTCCTGGACAAGGCCCTCGCCGAGGGCGGGACGAGCTTCGACGCGCAGTACGTGAACGTCAACGGCCAAGCGGGATACTTCGCCCATTCGCTGAACGCCTACGGCCGCACCGGCAAGCCCTGTCCACGATGCGGCCGGCCCCTCGTGCGCGCATCGTTCATGAACCGCTCGAGCCACTACTGCCCGCGCTGCCAGCGACTCCCGCACGCGCGGACGGTCAGTCCGCAAGAACCTTCTTCCACGCTCCCTCGTAGGCGATAGGCGCGAACCCGATCGCTTCGTTGATGCTGAGCATGGGCCGGTTCTCCTCGGCGTTGGACGTCAGCACCCGCGGCGAGTTCGGGGCGATGTCCAGCCACGCGAGAAGCGCCGCGCACTTGACCAGCATGCCCAGCCGGTGGCCGCGGTGCTCGGAGAGGACGAGCGTGTCCTCCTGCGACGTGGCTTGCGTGGGGTCGTTCCCGATGACGAGCTCGTTGAAAGCCACGACGTCGCCCGAGTCCACGTGTTGCGCCGCCGTGACGAGCATCGTTCTGCCTGCGTCGAGGTAGACCCGCTCGTGGCGCCGCAGGCGGTCCGCATCCCACGTCTCCTCGTCGAACTCGAGCATCCCCGCCGGCACATCCGTCGCCATCCGCGACTTCATCCACGCGTAGCCGTCGACGAACTCCGGCGGCGTCGGAAGCTGCCACTGAACGACGCGATATCCCGCGGAAGCCCGGGTGGCGTCCTGGAGCAGCCCGTCCAGGTGGCGACGCAGCTGCGGATCAGCCAGGTCGAGGGCGCTGTTGCGTTCGACCTGCTCGAGCGAATGGCCGGTGCGGAGATAGAACCGCGCGGCGTGGTCGTGCGGGATACTGCCGAAACCGGTCGGTGACGAGATGCGCGGGCCTTCGGCCTCCGGATGCTGCGCCCACGACTGCAGCACGGTGCGCCCATGGCCGCGGGCGGTGCGCTCGACGAGGTCATAGGCGGCGGTGCCGATCCCGCGTCCCCACACCGCGCGGCGCAGCTCGATCAGCCAGTAAGCCACGCGGGATCCGGGCTCGCGGGGGATGTCGACGCCCACGCGGCCGACGATCTCGCCGTCCAGCACGGCCACCCAGACGAGCCGCAGTTCGGTGGGGTCGGGGGCGTACGCGGGCAGCAACTCCTGCGGAGCCAGACGGAAGTCGCCGTGTCCGGAGATCTCCTCGTACACGATGTTGCGCACGCGAACCATCTCGATGAAGTCGGCGGCGTCGTCGTCGTCGATGGTGGTGGGCAGGGTCAGCGGGCGCAGCTCGAGGCCGGCCGGGGTGGTGCTCATCGGAATGTCTTTTCGTCGGAGTGGATCGGTGCGCCGGGGACCGCAGAACCTGCAGTCCCCGGCGCGGATAGCGAAGGTCAGGTGCGCACCGTGAGGAGAGCCGCGAGCTTCTGTCCCGCGCGCTCGCGGAGCTCCCGATCGCGGAGGGCGGCGAGGCGCCGCGTGTGGTCGGCGTGCTCCGGGAGGGGGAGGGCCGTGCTGCGTGTGCTCCGCAACAGGAGCCACAGCCCGACCCGCAGCGACAGCCGGTCGATCGCTGAGAGAGGCTGCGGGAGCGACCGCAGGTCGTTGAGCGTGCGTTGGTTCTCGGAGTCCAGAGCCCGTACGCGCGGAAGGGTGGTATTCATGGCTGTTTCTTTTCGAGCGAAGGAAAGGGGCGTGCCCGGAGTCGGGCGGATGGCCGCAGAGAAGTGCGACGGGAATGGGCGACGCGGAGTCGCACAGGGCGGCGACGAAACCCGCGCGGTGATCGACCCCGCCGAAAAGGCGGAGTCTTCCCCCGGGGGTGGGTCAGCCGGCGAGGCCGGGGAGGGCGCGGAAGGAGCCGATCACCCCGGTGCCGAATGGCATGCTGGTGGGTGCGACGCGGTGCGCGATTCGCTGAATCATCTGGGGTGACCTCCTCTCAACTTCGAACGCGATCTGTGACGCTAGCGGATCTCCGCGGGGCGCGTCAAGGGATCTCCCAGAAAACCCAGGCCGCCGGGCGTGTCGTCCCGAGCCGAGTCGGCGGGTGTACGGCACGCCGTGCGAGGTCAGCGGTGCAGGTCCGATACCGTGAACCGGTGAGAATGCCGGTCGGGAAGGCGCATCCATGCACCTGAAGAGCGTGACGATGAAGGGCTTCAAGTCGTTCGCGCAGCCCACGACGTTCGCGTTCGAGCCGGGCGTGACCTGCATCGTCGGGCCGAACGGGTCCGGAAAGTCCAATGTGGTCGACGCTCTCGCGTGGGTGATGGGCGAGCAGGGTGCCAAGACCCTGCGCGGCGGGAAGATGGAAGACGTCATCTTCGCCGGCACCTCCACGCGTGGACCGCTCGGGCGGGCCGAGGTGCAGCTCACGATCGACAACAGCGACGGAGCGTTGCCGATCGAGTACTCCGAGGTCACCATCAGCCGCACCCTGTTCCGAACCGGTGCGAGCGAGTACGCGATCAACGGAGACACCTGCCGGCTGCTCGACGTCCAAGAGCTCCTCAGCGACTCGGGGCTCGGCCGTGAGATGCATGTGATCGTCGGGCAGGGCCGGCTCGACAACGTCCTTCAGGCCACCCCCGAGGACCGCCGCGGCTTCATCGAGGAGGCGGCCGGCATCCTCAAGCACCGCCGCCGCAAGGAAAAGACCCTGCGCAAGCTGGACGCGATGGAGGCGAACCTGACGCGCCTGAGCGACCTGGCCGGAGAATTGCGCCGCCAGCTCAAACCTCTGGGGCGTCAAGCCGAGATCGCCCGGGAGGCAGCCACCATCGCCGCGATCGTGCGTGACGCCAAGGCGCGCCTGTTCGCCGACGAACTGGTGGCCCTGCGCACACAGCTCGCGGACCACGCGCGAGCCGAGAGCGAGCGGCACACCGAACGGGTCGTTCTCCAGGACCAGGCCGAGAACCTGCGGGCGCGGATCGAGCGGCTGGAGAACGACCAGCGCTCCGAGGCAGTGGATCGAGCGCGACGCGTGTCCTTCGCGCTGGAACAGGTGCAGGAGCGCCTGCGCGGTCTGTATTCCCTCGCCGGTCAGCGGCTCGCGCTGCTCTCCGCGGACGGGGACGACCCGTCCGGGTTCACCCCCACGGTGTCCCGCGGGATGATCGACGACGCACGCGCCGAGATCGACGAGATCTCGGCCGGACTGGGGGATGCCCAGGATGCGGCCGCCGATGCTTCGCGCGCCGTGAGCCGGGCTCGCGCGGAACTGGACGCGCTGGACGTCGACATCGCCGCGCAGAGCGCCCTCGTCTCCGAGCATGACATGCGCATCAGCACGCTGCGCGGAACGGCCGAGGCTGCGGCGTCGGCGCTCGGAGCCGTACGGACGGCGGTGGAGCGCCAGCAGCGCGCGCTGGATGCGGCGCTCGTGCGGCGGGCAGAGGCCGAAGCGGAATGGGAAGGGCTCGACCCTGAGCTCGCGCCCGAGGAGTCGGCGGCCGAGCATGCCGCCGCGTACGAACGCGCCCAGCGGGATGCCGCCGATGCGGAGACGACGGTCTCCGAACTTCGCGACCGGCTGCACGCCGCCGAGCGCGAAGTGGAGGCTCTGACCGCGCAGACCACCGCGCTCGGGCGCGCTCTGGATGTGCGCAACGCCGCCGCCGAGCTGGTTTCGGGGGGCGGTCGCGGCATCCGCGGTCTCGTCAGCGACGCCGTGAAGGTGCAGCCCGGGTTCGAGGCGGCGATCGCGGCGGCGCTCGGTCCTCTCGGTGAGGGCCTGCTCGTCGACACGCGGGACAACGCCTTCGCTACCGCGGAACTCGCCCGTGACAGCGACCTGGGGGTGGTGGATATCGCGGCGGCCGACGTCTCCGCCATGCCCGTCGAACTCCCGGCCATCCCCGGCATCGTGTCGGCCGCCGATGTGGTGACCGCCCCGGAGGGTGTGCGGGGCATCCTCGGTTCGGTCCTCATCGCCGACGACCTGCCCACCGCGCGTGCCGCGCTGGAACGACTGCACTCGGTGGCCGCTTCCGTCACTCTGGTGACCCGCGCCGGCGAAGTGATCACCGCCTTCACGCTGCGCGCAGGCTCGGGGGCGGGGCGGTCGCGGCTCGAACTCGCCGCCGAGCGGGATACAGCGGCTGAGCGCCTGACGGAGATTTCGGTGGTGGCCGATTCGCTGAGAGAGGCCCTTGCCGATGCGGTCTCCACTCATCACACGGCACGCCAGCGCGCGCGGGAGGCTCTGGCGGCGCTGCGAGCGCAGGACGCGGCTCTCGCCGCACACGCCGAGAAGGTGAACCGCGCGAGCGTGCGGCACGAGGCGGCGGTTGCCGAATGCGACCGACTCGTCGCAGGCCTCGTGCCGGCGCAGGCGGCCGTCACCGACGCCGAGTCGGCGGAGCGAGCCGCGCGGGATGCGCTGGCGCGCGCGTTGGAAGCTCCCCGGCCGATCCTGGACGCGTCGGCCCGTGAAGGCATGCTCGCTGCGCTGGAGGCGGCGCGTGACGCCGAGATGCGGGCACGCCTCGACGTGGAGACCCTCCGCGAACGCGTGCGCGCGGGCGAGGCCCGCGTCGTGCAACTCGAGCGGCAGCGGGAGCGCGAACGCGTTGCGGCGGAGGAGGCCGCTCGCCGGGCCGTTCTCCGGCGCGCGCAGCGCGAGATCGCCGCGGACGTGGCGAGGCAGCTGCCCCCACTGCTGGATTCCGTGGACCGTTCGGTGAGCCAGGCGCGGGTGGAATTGGCCGCGGCGGAGTCTGCGCGCACCGCGGTCACCGCAGAGCTGGCGGAGGCCCGGTCCCAAGACGCGGCCCTGCGTGAGCGGCTCAGTGCGCTCACGGAGAACGTGCACGGGTTGGAGCTGAAGATCCACGAGAAGCGTCTCCATGCCACGAGCCTGCTCGAACGCGTCTCCTCGGAGTTGGGTCTCGACGAAGACATTCTTGTTTCAGAATATGGTCCGGACCAGCCGGTGCCGTCGGACGCCCCTCCCGCGGACGGGGAGGAGCCGGAATCGACCCCCTTCGACCGGGCCGGCCAGCGACGTCGGCTCGCTGACGCGGAGCGCAAGCTGGGACAGCTCGGCCGTGTGAACCCGCTCGCACTCGAGGAGTTCGCCGCTCTCGAACAGCGTCACGCGTTCCTCACGGAGCAACTCACCGACCTCACGCAGACGCGCAAGGACCTCCTCACCATCATCGATGAGCTGGATGAGCGGATGCAGACGATCTTCCTGGCTGCCTTCGAAGACACCCGGAATGCGTTCACGGAGGTTTTCCCGATCCTCTTCCCCGGGGGAACCGGGAGCATCTCGCTGACCGACCCCGAATCGCCCCTGACGACGGGGATCGAAGTGTCGGTGCGGCCCGTCGGAAAGAAGATCGAGCGGCTGAGTCTGCTGTCGGGCGGGGAGAGGTCGCTGGCAGCGGTGGCGTTCCTCGTGGCGATCTTCCGCGCCCGCCCGAGCCCGTTCTACATCCTGGACGAGGTGGAGGCCGCGCTGGACGACGCGAACCTCGGGCGGCTGCTGGGCGTGTTCGAGCGTCTGCGCGAGAACAGCCAGCTCATCGTCATCACGCACCAGAAGCGCACGATGGAGATCGCGGACGCGCTCTACGGTGTGTCGATGCGTCAGGACGGCGTGTCTGCCGTGGTGGGGCAGCGGGTCGGCGATCGCGCTTCGGCCTGAGCGCGCGCCGTAGGCTGGACCCATGGCGGAGAACTCCTGGTCGCTCGGTCGCGCGCTGCGCGGTCTGTTCGTCAAGCCCACGATCGACGAGACGACATGGGAAGACCTCGAGACCGCCCTGCTGACCGCCGATTTCGGTCCCGACATCACGGAGCGCCTCGTCGATGAACTCCGCGAGAAGGTCGACCGATATCGCACGACCGACCCCCGCGACCTTCAGCGCATGCTGCGGGAGACGCTCGAAGAGCACTTCGCGAAGTTCGACACCACGCTGCGCTTGACCGAGCGCCCCGCCGTGGTGCTCGTCGTGGGCGTGAACGGCGTGGGCAAGACCACCACCATCGGGAAGTTCGCGAAGTTCTTGCAGCGCTACGGCCGCTCCGTCGTCGTCGGTGCCGCCGACACCTTCCGGGCGGCAGCGGTGGACCAACTCGCCACCTGGGCAGAACGGGGAGGGGCGACCATCGTCCGCCCGCAGCACGAGGGGCAGGACCCTGCATCCGTCGCCTTCCAGACCATCTCCTACGCGAAGGAGACCGGCACCGAGATCGTGCTGGTCGACACCGCCGGCCGCCTGCACACCAAAGGTGGGCTGATGGATGAACTGGGCAAGATCCGCCGCGTGGTCGAAAAGCAGGCGCCGATCAGCGAGGTGCTGCTGGTGCTGGATGCCACGACGGGGCAGAACGGCGTGATGCAGGCGCAGGCCTTCCTCGAGCATGCCGGCGTGACAGGTCTCGTGATCACGAAACTCGACGGCTCGGCCAAGGGCGGGTTCATCCTGGCGGTACAGGAGCGCACCGGCATCCCGGTCAAGCTCCTCGGTTCGGGGGAGGGGATCGGCGACCTGACCGGCTTCACCCCGCACGTGTTCGCGGCGTCCCTCGTCGACTGATGCTGCCGACTATCGCACGAGCGAAGGGACTGGTTTCATAGGGCCATGGCGATCGAGCACGACTTTTTCGGACTCCTCGAGTCGGGCCCGGACGGATCCATCTTCTGGTCGGAGAACGTCGAGCTCGGCGATCAGACCGTGACGGTCGATCTGACCGCTCCCGACCAGGACGACGTCTCCCAGGCCGCATTGGATGTGGCCGCAGCCATGGTGTCCTCGCTCGAGGGCATCGACGCGACCGCCCGCAACGCGATGGTGTCGGAGCTGGACGATCGCACGAGCGAGGTGATCGAGTACATCCTGCAGCAGCAGCAGGCGCTCGGAGACGAGCTCGAGGACCTGATGGTGGATGTCTCCGGCGACGTGCAGGTGGACGTCATCCGGTCTCTGCAGTTGATGAGCATGACGATCCTGGCCGACGAGCATGGCGGTTCCGAGCCGTTCGCGGTGCTGGAGTACGCCCTGGACCCCGACGCAACCGACGACGTTCTGCTGGTGAACCTCGCCTCCGACGGGTCGGTGCAGTCCGTCACGAGCGCGGACTGACCCCTCGGCTGCGCGTGCAGACCTTCCTGCCGTACCCTTCCTTCCTCGAGTCGGCGCGGGCGCTGGATGCGCCCAGGCTCGGCAAGCAGCGAGTCGAGACGTTCCAGCTCCTGCGGGCGAACACCGTGCCGGGCTACGGCTGGCGCCATCACCCGGCGGCGAAGATGTGGACTGGGTACCTGCCGGCGCTCGTCGCGTACGGCCTGGCGATGACCGACGTGTGGATCGCCTCGGGACGTGCGGACACGGTACGAGACAAGCTCCTGCTCTTCGCACCCGAGGTGGACGGGGTCGCACAGGCGGACCTGGTCCTGCCGCCCTGGCTCGGCGACGAGGCGTTCCACCTGTCGCACCGGTCCAACCTCCTGCGGAAGGACCCGGAGCACTACCGTCCGATCTTCGGGGACATCCCCGACGACCTGCCCTACATCTGGCCGACCGTCTGAGCGGGACCGTCGACGTCAGACGCCCTGCGCGAAACCTCGGTCGCCCGCAGGGAGGGCGGCCGCCGGGTCGGCGGGATCGATCTCGGGCGGGGGCGACGCCCGGCCCTCGTTGATGGATGCAGCCCAACAACACATCGCGCGAGGGAGCGCCGGCGATAACCTGGGGACATGCCGACGGAGAGCCGCACCGGTCGCCCCCGGGCGTCGTCACGCGAGACGCTCGCCGAAGCCGCCTGCGAACTGTTCCTCGAACGCGGCTACCACTCGACGTCCGTGACGGACATCACCACCCGGGCCGGCGTCAGCCGCTCGAGCTTCTTCAACTACTTCGCGACCAAGGGCGATGTCTTCTGGGCGGCCCTGGATGAGCGCATCGCGGCCCTCGCCGACCGGCTGCGCGCCGACGATTCCGACACCCTCGCTGCCATCCCGACCGCAGTCGCGTCGCTGGCCGACGGGTTCCGCCCCGACAGCCTCGCGCTGGCGCTCGGGCAGGCCGAGACGATGGGGATCGGCGAGGACCTGCAGCGCGAGGCGGGGGTGCGGCGCGCGCGGATTGCGGATGCGGTCGCCGAACGGTTGCGGCGCGGAGGCGTCGAGCCCCTCCGTGCCGAGGTCATCGGAGCGGCCTACGGCGGGGCGGTGCTCGCGGCCATCTCGCGCTGGGCGGCGTTGGGCCCCGGCCGCACGAACCTCGCCGACATCCTCAGTCAGGCCCTCGACTGCGTGCCGCGGTGATCCCCGGCGGAGCGGGTGGCGCGCTCGCGTAAACTTGCCGCATCATGGCTACCTTCGGCACGCTCTCCGACCGGCTCACCGAGACCTTCCGCAACCTTCGCACCAAGGGCAAGCTCACGCCTGCCGACGTCGACGGGACGGTTCGAGAGATCCGTCGCGCCCTGCTCGACGCCGACGTCGCTCTCCCCGTCGTGAAGGAGTTCACCGCGGCGATCCGCGAGCGTGCACTCGGCGACGAGGTCAGCAAGGCCCTGAACCCTGCACAGCAGGTGGTGCAGATCGTCAACGAGGAGCTCGTCGGCATCCTCGGTGGTCAGCAGCGTCGACTGCAGTTCGCGAAGAACCCGCCCACCGTGATCATGCTCGCGGGCCTTCAGGGGTCGGGGAAGACGACTTTCGCCGGAAAGCTCGCACGTTCGCTCGAGAAGGACGGGCACACGCCGTTGCTGATCGCGGCCGACCTGCAGCGACCGAACGCCGTGAACCAGCTGCAGGTGGTCGCCGAGCGTGCGGGTGCGGCGATCTACGCTCCCGAGCCGGGCAACGGGGTCGGCGACCCCGTCAAGGTCGCCCGTGACGGGGTCGAGTACGCACGTCGCTCTCAGCACGACACCGTCATCATCGACACCGCCGGCCGGCTGGGCGTCGACGCCGAGCTGATGAAGCAGGCCGCGAACATCCGCAACGCCACGGATCCGGACGAGGTCCTGTTCGTCATCGACGCGATGATCGGTCAGGACGCCGTCAACACCGCCAAGGCGTTCCAGGAGGGTGTGGACTTCACGGGCGTCGTGCTTTCCAAGCTCGACGGTGACGCCCGCGGTGGTGCGGCGCTCTCCGTCGCATCCGTCACCGGCCGCCCGATCATCTACGCCTCCACGGGGGAGGGACTCGACGATCTCGAGCCCTTCTACCCGGACCGGATGGCGTCGCGCATCCTCGACCTCGGCGACATCCTGACCCTCATCGAGCAGGCGCAGGCCGCGTTCGACGAGGAAGAGGCGATGAAGGTCGCCGAGAAGCTGGCGACGGAGACCTTCACGCTCGAGGACTTCCTCGAGCAGATGCAGCAGATGAAGAAGATGGGCTCCATGAAGAAGATGCTCGGGATGCTCCCGGGCATGGGGTCGATGAAGCAGCAGCTGGAGGACTTCGACGAGCGTGAGATCGACCGCACGGAGGCGATCATCCGCTCGATGACACCGGGGGAGCGGCGGAACCCGAAGGTGCTCAACGGCTCCCGTCGCCTGCGCATCGCGCGCGGCTCCGGTATGACCGTCACGGACGTGAATTCCCTCGTCCAGCGGTTCGAACAGGCCGCGAAGATGATGAAGACCATGGCCCGGGGCGGTGTGCCGAACATTCCCGGGATGGGCCCCGTGCCCGGCGCGGGGCGCCCCGGCGCATCCGCCAAGCGGGGAAAGCAGCAGAAGGCCAAGGGATCCCGGTCGGGCAATCCGGCCAAGCGCGCGGCCGAGAACGCGGGGATCGCCGCGGCTGCCCCCGCAGCGCCGTCCGGCTCCGGCTTCGGGCTCGGCGGCGGTGCCGGCGGCGGTGCGGGCGCGGGTCCCGCCGCGCCGCCGAGCGAGGCCGACCTCGCCGAGCTCCAGAAGCTCCTCGGCCGGGGCTGACCCCGCCCGCATCCGCCGCGGGTCTGACCCCGCCCCATCCACCATGCGGGGGCGAGTTCAGGAGTTTTGGCGGAGACAGGCCGCTGCAGGCGAATCGAGCCTGTGTCGGCCACATCTCCTGATTCGGCGACGCGGGGATGGCTCCGGGGGTCGGCACCGCCTGCGCTCGCCGCGGGCGCGCGGCCCGACCCGCCCGCATCCGCACTACCGTGTGACGAGTTCAGGAGTTTTGGCGGAGACAGGACGGAATCGGCGAATCGAGCCTGTGTCGGCCGCATCTCCTGATTCGGGGACGCAGGGATGGCTCCCGGGGCTGACGTCGCCTGCATTCTCGCCGCCGGCGCGGCGCCGGGCCGACCCGCCCGCATCCGCCGCCGGGGCCCGACCGCGCCCGCATCCGCCGTGCCGGTTCACGAGTTCAGGAGTTTTGGCGGAGACAGGCCGATGCAGGCGAAACGAGCCTGTGTCGGCCACATCTCCTGATTCGGCAACGCGGGGATTAACCCCTGTCCGAACCCGGGCGGCCGGCCGGACCGGCGAGCAGGCGGCGTCAGGGAGCGACGGAACGCAGGTGCTCGCGCAGGGTGGGACCGCTGCGGAACTCCCGGATCAGGTGCTGTACGACCTCACGGAGGTCGCCGTCCGCGGCCTCGGCGACCGCGATCTGGCGCGCCGAGCTGCCTCCGGTGGCAAGGATGGTGTCCAGCGCCGCGAGTTCGCGCCCGCACTTCAGCTCCACGGCGATATCGGTGACCTCGGCGATGGTCTCGCGGAGATGCTCGACGACCGGCGCCTGCCGTCCGTCGGCATCGACGATGATCCGCGCGCCCAGGCCGTACCGCGCCGCCCGCCACTTGTTCTCACGGATGTACCAGGGCGGGATGCGGGGGATGGGGCGGCCCTCGTCGAGGTCGCGGGAGAACCGCTCGACCAGCGACTGAATGAGCGCGGCCACGGCGGCGAGCTCCGGGAGCGTGGACATCCCGTCGCACGCCCGCACTTCGATCGTGCCCCACCGGGGGGCCGGCCGGACGTCCCAGCGGACCTCTGTCGCATCGGCGATGACTCCGGTGCGCGTCATGTCGTCGATGTATGCCTCGTACTGGGCCCAGTTCTCCAGCTGCCACGGCAGTCCCGCGGTCGGGAGTTGCTGGAATACGAGTGCGCGGTTGGAGGCGTACCCGGTGCGCTCACCCGCCCAGAACGGGCTCGAGGCCGATAGCGCCTGAAGGTGCGGCAGGTACACCGACAGTGCGTCGATGAGGGGGAAGACCTTGTTGACGTCCTCAACCCCCACGTGCACGTGGATGCCCCAGATCATCATGTTGCGCCCCCACCACTGGGTGCGCTCGATCAGCTTGTGGTACCGCGTCTTGTCCGTGACCTCCTGATCGAACCACTGGGCGAACGGATGGCTGCCGGCGCACAGCAGCTCCACGCCGCGGGGCTCGGTCTCGGTCCGTACGGCGGCGATGGCGTCGCCGATGTCGTCAACGGCCGCAGCCACCGTGCCGCCGATCCCGCTGGTCAGCTCGATGGTGTTGGTCAGGAGCTCCTGCGTGATGGTGAAGCGCTCGAGCTTCGTGCGCTCCTCGAGCGGCGGCACGATGTCGGGCGCACGCGGCACCAGATCACCGGTCTCGCGGTCGGCGAGCATCAATTCCCACTCGATCCCGACCGACGAACGTGCAGAGGGCGCGAACGGGACCGTCATGGCGACAGTCTGGCATGGGAGGCGGCACGACCCCGCGTTTCGCGGCATCCGCAGATGTCTGGCAGAATAGAGGGCTGGACCGTCTGCTCGACCCTCTATCCAGCCTCGGTCCAACCATTTGAGCTTCCGCCGGATGCGTACCCCACTCCGGCGACCAGTTCGTCACTTCCATATCACCAGGAGAATCGTGGCTGTCAAGATCCGTCTCAAGCGTCTCGGAAAGATCCGCGCGCCCTACTACCGCATCGTCGTTGCCGACTCGCGCACCAAGCGCGATGGTCGTGTCATCGAGGAGATCGGCAAGTACCACCCCACGGAGGAGCCCTCGTTCATCGAGGTCGACTCCGAGCGCGCGCAGTACTGGCTCGGCGTCGGCGCACAGCCGACCGAGCAGGTCGCCGCACTGCTGAAGCTCACCGGAGACTGGGGTCGCTTCAAGGGCGACGAGAACGCCGTCTCGACGGTCAAGGTCGCCGAGCCGAAGCAGCCGTTCGAAATCGACTCGGCCAAAAAGTCCGTCGTGAAGCCCAAGGCGGAGAAGAAGGCGCCCGAGGCCCCCGCCGCGGACGCCGACGCCGCTGCGGCGTCAGACTCCGAGTAATCCGTTGCTCGCCGCCGCGCTCGAGCACGTCGTCAAGGGGATCGTCGATCACCCGGACGATGTCGCCATCACCTCCAGCACATCTCCTCGCGGTGACGTGCTGGAGGTACGCGTGCACCCGGATGACCGGGGCCGCGTCATCGGGCGCGGCGGACGCACGGCCAAGGCCCTGCGCACCCTGATCTCGGCGCTCGCGGACGGTCGTCGCGTTCGCGTCGACGTCGCCGACGACTGATGTCGGACGCCGCTCCGTCCCGTTCCCCGAAACCCGCGCGCACTCAGCTGCGCGTGGGGCGCCTCGTGAAAGCCCACGGGCTCAAGGGCGCGTTGAAGCTCGAGCTCTACACCGATGACCCGGACGGCCGATTCACCCCGGGAGCGACATTCACGCTCCAGGTGCCGACCGCGTCGCCGTGGCACGGTAAGTCACTCACCGTCCGCGAGTTCAAGTGGATGAACAGCCACGCCGTCGCCTTCTTCGAAGGCGTGGACGATCGGTCCGCCGCCGAGGAGCTTGTTCGTGCCATCCTGTGGATCGACGAGGATGCTTTGGCCTCACCCGCCGAAGACGACGCGTGGTTCGATCACCAACTGGTGGGCCTCGACGTCATCCGCGACGGCGAGATCGTCGGGCGCGTCGCCCGGGTCGACCACATGCCGGCGCAGGACCTGCTGATCGTGACGGTGGGGGAGCGCGAGGTCCTGGTCCCCTTCGTGAAGGCTCTCGTCCCCGAGGTGGACGTCGTCGGCGGCCGTGTCGTCGTCACTCCGCCTCCCGGTCTCTTCGAAGACCTGCCGGGGGCCTCCGATGAGCCGGAGCCGGGAACCGTCGACGAAACGGTGACCGAGGACGGCGACCGGGAGGACTGACGTGCGCATCGACGTCGTCTCGATCTTCCCGTCGTTCTTCGACGCGCTCGAAGTCTCTCTCCTGGGTAGGGCTCGCGGGGCGGGCCTGCTCGACATCCGCGTGCACGACCTGCGCGACTGGACGCACGATCGTCACCGCACCGTCGACGACACCCCGTACGGGGGCGGAGCGGGCATGGTGATGAAGCCGGAACCCTGGGGCGAGGCCCTCGAGGAGATCGCGCGGGATGCGGCGGACCGCCCCGTGTTCGTCTTCCCCTCTCCCGCGGGCGAGGTGTTCCGTCAGTCCACCGCCCGAGAGCTCGCCGAGGCCCCGCACCTCGTCTTCGGATGCGGGCGCTACGAAGGCATCGACGAGCGCGTCTTCGCGGAGGCGGCGAGCCTGGGCGACGTCCGGCTGGTGAGCCTCGGCGACTACGTCCTCAACGGCGGCGAGGTGGCCGCGATGGCGATGATCGAAGCGATCGGACGGCTCATCCCCGGCGTCGTGGGCAATCCGGCCAGTCTCGTCGAGGAGTCCCACGAGGACGGCCTGCTGGAATACCCCTCCTACACGAAGCCCGCCGTCTGGCGCGGCCGGGAGGTTCCGCCCGTGCTGCTGAGCGGCAACCATGCCGCCATCGCCGCGTGGCGCCGCGAGCAGCAGCTGGAGCGCACGCGCGAGCGGCGCCCCGATCTCCTGGGCGACTGAACCGAGAGCGGGTGTCAGTCCACGCCGAGGAACGAGCGGTCGGTCAGCACGATGGGGCCGTCCTCGGTGATGGCAACGGTGTGCTCGGAGTGCGCACCCCGTGAGCCGTCTGCGCTGCGCAGCGTCCAGCCGTCGGGGTCGGTGATCAGCCGGTCGGTGGTGGCCAGGAACCAGGGCTCGAGCGCCAGGACGAGCCCCGCCCGCAGCGGGTAGCCGCGGCCCGGCTTGCCGTCGTTCGGGACGTGCGGGTCGCCGTGCATCTCCCGGCCGACCCCGTGCCCACCGAAGTCGGTGTTGATGGAGTACCCGTCCGCGTGGGCGACCGCGGCTATCGCGGCGGAAATGTCGCCGATCCGGTTGCTGACGACGGCCGAAGCGATGGCCGCATCCAGAGCACGCTCGGTCGTGTCGATGAGAGCGAGGTCTTCGTCGCGAGGGGTGCCCACGACGAAGGAGACAGCGGAATCGGCGACCCATCCGTCGATCGACACGGCGAAATCCAGAGAGACGAGATCGCCGTCGCGGAGCGCGTAGTCGTGAGGAAGGCCGTGCAGCACGGCGTCATTGATCGACGTGCAGATGACCTTGCCGAACGGGCTCGCCCCGAAGGACGGGTGGTAATCGATATAGCAGGACTCCGCGCCGGCGCGGCGGAGGAGATCGTGTGCGCGACGGTCGATGGCCAGGAGGTTGGTCCCCACCTTCGTTTCCTCACGCAGGGTCGCCAGGGCCTCGGCTACGAACCGGCCGGCCGGCCGCATCGCCTCGATCTCCGCGGGGGTGCGCAACTCGATCATGGAAATCCTTCCGTCTGTTCCATTGTCGCGGATGCCCAAGCCGTGAGGATGCCGAGGGATGCGCCCGTCCCGGGCGGTGGGGAGGGCGGCGGCATTAGCATCAGGGGCATGTGGCTTCGACGGGCGTTCTTCTGGTGGCTCTTCCCGGCCGCCGTCGTGCTGCCGGTGTGGCTCCTGGCCGGGTGGATCGCCTTCGATGCGGGCGGGTGGGCCCTCATCTGGGTGCTCTTCCTGGCGATGCCCTCGGTGTTCTTCGGACAGATCGTGCTCGCACTACTGGTCCGTGCACGCAGCAGCGTGCGGGCTCTGCGGGCCGTGTCGTGGTGGGATGTGCTCGGGTTCGGGGTGTGGCACGTCCTCGTGATCGCCACGGGCTTTTTCAGTCCGGCGTGGTTCGGCATCGCTTTCGTGGCCGCCCTCGTCGGCGCGGTCGCCCTTTTCTGGCTGACGGTCTGGCAGCTCTGGCGCGAGGCGCGTGCCGGGGCCCAGTCGCTTCTCCGCGCGGCAGACGGCACCGGGTATCTCCCGCCATCGCAACCACCGCGGGCGGCGCCCACCGAAACTCCCGTGATCGTCGTCACGGAGCGACCCTCCGGCTCCTGACGGTTTGGGGCCGCACCACATCCATGGCAGAATGGATGTTTGTGTCCTGACCGGCTCTGCCTCAGGGGAGTCCGCCGCTTTCGCGGCCTCGGGCACATCCGAAACTATTCATACATCATGCGGTCGACCTGTGGCGGCCGCAGGAAGAGAAGATCATGCAGATCCTCGATGCCGTCGACGCGGCTTCACTCCGCTCGGACATCCCCGCCTTCGCTCCCGGCGACAACGTCAAGGTGCACGTGAACATCACGGAAGGCACCCGCTCGCGTATCCAGGTGTTCCAGGGCATCGTGCTCGGTCGCTCCGGCGATGGCGTGCGCGAGACCTTCACGGTTCGCAAGATCAGCTTCCAGGTGGGTGTCGAGCGCACCTTCCCGGTGCACAGCCCCGTCATCGACCACATCGAGGTCGTGACGCGCGGTGACGTGCGCCGCGCCAAGCTGTACTACCTCCGTGCCCTGCGCGGCAAGAAGGCCAAGATCAAGGAGAAGCGCGACCGCTGATCGCACTCCCGAGAAACGCCCCGGCATCGCCCGGGGCGTTTCGTCGTTTGTCGATGAACTGCGCCGACGATTGCCGCCGGTTGCGTGAGGTGTGCGACGCTTGGTGGGCGGTTCGCGTCGTCATGCGGGCCGGGTGAAGGATCCCATGAGCAGCGAGCAGACCGCATCCGCCCCCGCACGGGCCGAAGGCCAGGTCGGTGGGGAACGTGATCGCCGGCGCGGGCTGCTGATCTTCCTCCGCGACGTCCTGGTGATCGTCGTGATCGCGCTGCTCGTTTCGTTCCTGGTGAAGACGTTCCTGGTCCGCTCCTTCTACATCCCGTCCGCCTCCATGGCCCAGACGCTCCTCGTGAACGACCGCATCCTCGTCGATGAGATCACACCCCGCTTCGGGGAGTACGAGCGCGGCGACGTCGTCGTGTTCCGTGACCCGGGCGGTTGGCTCCCGCCCTCGAATGAGCCTGAGCGGCCGGCGATCGTCGAAGCCGGGGACTGGATCCTCTCGCTCGTCGGATTGTCAGCTCCCGACAGCGACGACCACCTCATCAAACGGGTGATCGGTCTGCCGGGTGACCACGTGGTGTGCTGCAACGCGCTGGGTCAGGTGACGGTGAACGGCGTGCCGATCGACGAGACCGATTACCTGAACCTGCCTCCCGGTCGCTCGGCCGCCGAACCCGTCCCGTACGACGTCGAGATTCCCGAGGGGTCGTTGTGGGTGCTCGGCGACAACCGAGACAGCTCGCGTGATTCGCGCTACAACCAGGACCAGCCGGGCCAGGGGTTCGTCCCGCTGGAGAACGTGGTCGGCCGGGCGTTCCTGATCACCTGGCCGCTGGGACGCTTCGGTGGCATCGACTTCCAGCACGATGCGTTCGCCGGCATCCCCGCCGCGGAGGACGCGCCATGACCGTCGTCGAGCCGCGACTCACCCTCGAGCGGCGGCTCTTGAAGGAGCATCCACTGATCATCGCGTGTGACGAGGTGGGGCGTGGCGCGTTGGCCGGCCCGGTCGCGGTGGGCGCCGCGGTCATCGACCCGGAACGCTCGCGCAAACGCGTGCCGGCGGGACTCCGCGACTCCAAGCTGGTCCCCGAGCCCAAGCGCGCCGACGTCGCGGCGCGGGCGGCGGGGTGGGTCGCGGCCAGCGCGGTGGGGTGGGCCAGTTCGATCGAGATCGACGAGGTCGGGATCATCCGCGCGCTCGGGCTCGCCGCCATCCGGGCGATCGCGGATCTGCGCGTCGCCGGGGTGGTGCCGGAGAGCGCCATCGTGATCCTCGATGGCAACTACGACTACATCACGCCGGCGGGTGCCACCGGCCTTCGGGTGACCCCCGTCATCAAGGCCGATCGCGACTGCGCCAGCGCCGCTGCGGCCTCGGTTATTGCGAAGGTCGCGCGCGACAACGTCATGACCGGCCTGCACGACGAGCTGCCCGCCTATCACTGGGCGCGTAACAAGGGGTACGCCAGTCCCGAACACCGCGAAGCGATCCGCTCGCATGGCGTGAGTGCGCATCATCGGCAGTCCTGGTCGATCACCGACGCCCCGACGCTTTTCTGAGCCCCTGCGTCCGGTGGCACGCCCACCGCGGGCAGTGCCGCTCGGCCTAGGATGGAGACACCATGGATGACGATGTCTTCGAGGATTACGACCGCGAACTCGAACTGGCGCTGTACCGCGAGTACCGCGATGTCGTCTCGCAGTTCCAGTACGTGATCGAGACCGAGCGACGGTTCTACCTCGCCAACGAGGTGAACGTCGTACGCCGCGACACCGAGCACGACTTCTACTTCGAGATCTCCATGACGGACGTCTGGGTGTGGGATATCTACCGCGCCGACCGCTTCGTGAAGTCCGTTCGCGTCCTCACCTTCAAGGATGTCAACGTCGAGGAGTTGTCGCGGCGGGACTTCCAGCTTCCCGAGGAACTCTCTCTCGACGGCTGAGCGACTTCTCCTCCCCAGGCGCGGCCCCGTCGAACTCATCCCCGGTTCCTTCCGCGGGCGCCCCGAGGGAGACGACCGGCCGCGAGGCTGGGCTGCATGGCAGCGAAAGACGACTTCGGGCGAGCGGGTGAGGAACGGGCGGCGGCCCATCTGCGCTCTGCGGGCTTCACCGTCATCGACCGCAATTGGCGGTGTCCACAGGGCGAGATCGACATCGTCGCCGTCCGCGGAAGAGACCTCGTCGTGGTCGAGGTCAAATCACGCCGGTCCGTGGCCTTCGGGCATCCGCTGGAGGCGATCGACGCGCGCAAAGCCGCCCGGCTGTGGCGTCTGGCACTTGCGTGGATCGTGGCGCACCCCGACCTGGCGCGGGGCCGTCGTCTGCGGATCGATGCGATAGCGCTCACCGGACCCGACGCGCCGACTGCGGTGCTCGAACACCTCGAGGACGCGCTGTGACGACCGCGAGGACGCTGTCGATCGCGCTGTCCGGCCTCAACGGAGCGGTCGTGGAGGTGGAGGCCGACCTCTCCCCGCAGACACCGGGCTTCCGTGTGATCGGGCTGCCGGACAAGGCCATCGGTGAGGCCGTGCAACGGGTGACAAACGCGTGCGCGAACCGGAACGTTCCCGTCCCGCGGCGCCGCCTCACGGTCAACCTGTCACCGGCCAGCCTGCCCAAACACGGTGCCGGCTTCGACGTCGCGATCGCCGTTGCGGCACTGGCGACCGAGCGTCAGATGGATGCGGCGCGGCTGGCGACGACCGTGCACATCGGCGAGCTGGGGCTCGACGGCCGGCTCCGTCCGCTTCCCGGGGTCCTTCCGGCGGTGCTGGCGGCCGCCCGGGCAGGAATCACCCGCGTCGTCGTGCCCTTCGCGAATCGGCAGGAGGCGGAACTCGTCGACGGCATCGAGGTTCTCGGGGCAACGTGCCTGGCCGACGTGCTGCGCTGGCACGGAGCCGAAGTGGACGCCCCGGATCTGGAGCCCGTCACCGCCGCCGCCGACGATTCCGGCGCGGCCGGAGACGTTCCCGACCTGGCCGACGTGATCGGGCAACCGGAAGCCGTCGAGGCGCTGGTGGTGGCCGCGGCGGGCGGACATCACCTGCTGATGAGCGGGCCCCCGGGGGCCGGAAAGACGATGCTCGCCCGACGGCTTCCAGGAATCCTGCCGCCCCTGGACGACGAGGCTGCCCTGACCGCGGCCTGCGTCCGGTCGCTGGCGGGCGCATCGGTGACCCGCCTCTCACGCGTGCCGCCCTGGGAAGCACCGCACCACAGCGCGACCGTGGGAGCTCTCGTCGGCGGCGGGTCGCGGGTGGTGCGGCCCGGCGCCATCGCGCGGGCCAGCGGCGGCGTGCTGTTCCTCGATGAGGCGGGCGAATTCGCGGCGTCAGCGTTGGATGCACTCCGCCAGCCTCTGGAGTCCGGCACCATCGCGATCCATCGGGCTGGAGCGGAGGCGTCCTATCCGGCTCGGTTCCAGCTCGTTCTGGCGACGAACCCCTGCCCGTGCGGTCAGTACGGCGTCCCCGGCGGCACGTGCGTGTGTCCGCCCTCGGCGATCCGCCGATACCTCGGTCGGCTGTCGGGCCCTCTGCTGGACCGCATCGACATCGAGCTGTCGCTGCGCCGCGTCTCCGTCGCACACCGCGACGTCGTCCCTGCGGCCGCGACCAGCGCCGCCGCGCGAGAACGGGTCCTGGCTGCCCGGGAGCGCACGTCGGCCCGGCTGTCCGAAACCCCATGGCGACGCAATGCCGACGTGCCCGGCAGCTGGCTGCGTCAGGGTCCCTTGGCCCCACCGCCGATCGTGCGGCGGCCGTTGGACGCGGCGCTTCACCGCGGTTCGCTCACACTCCGCGGGTACGACCGCGTCCTGCGGGTCGCGTGGACACTGGCTGACCTTGCGGGCCGAGCCGCCGTGGATGTGAACGACGTCGGCCGGGCGCTGTTCTTGAAGAGAGGAGTCACAGTGTGAGCATGTTCGACCTATCACCCGAACGCTCTGCCACGGAGCTCAGGGGCCTGTGGAATCGGTCCGGCGACGCCCGAGAGGCCTATGCCCGTGCGGTGTGGAGCGTTCTGACCGAGCCCGGCGACCGCGTCGCCGGCGTGCTGATCGCAACGCTCGGGGCTGCGGCGGCGCTGCGGCGGGCGATGACCGGCTTGATGGACGATACCGTCGACCTCGCGCCGCGGGAGTTCGCGGTCGCACGAGATCGGTGGATGCCGCGGGCGAACCCGGAGCTGGTGTCCGCTGCGCTGGAGAGAGCGCGCCGTGCGCACGTGCGTCTGGTGGTTCCCGGTGACCCGGCGTGGCCGACGCGGCTCGCCGATCTGGGCGACCACGCGCCGCACGCGCTGTGGCAGCGGGGGGACGTCGCCCCCGCCACGGCGGCACCGGCCGTCGCGATCGTGGGGGCGCGGGCCGCGACAGGGTACGGAGAGCACGTTGCGGCGGAGCTTGCGGCAGAACTCGCTGCCGACGGCATCACGGTGGTCTCCGGGGCTGCCTACGGGATCGACGGGGTCGCGCACCGCGCGGCCCTCGCCGCAGGCGGACTCACGACAGCGCTCCTGGCGGGCGGCGTCGACCGCCCCTATCCGTCAGGCCACGCCGACCTCCTGTCCCGCATCGCGCAAACGGGCATCGTTGCCAGCGAGACCCCGTGCGGCACCGCCCCCAGCAAGTGGCGTTTCCTCGCCCGCAACAGATTGATCGCCGCACTGTCGGACGCGACCATCGTGGTGGAGGCGGGCACGCGCAGCGGGTCGCTCAACACCGCCGCGCATGCAGCCTCCCTGGGGCGGGCGTTGGGGGCCGTGCCGGGCCCGGTCACCAGCGCTGCTTCAGCCGGCTGCCACCGCATCCTCCGCGAGTACGACGGCGTGTGCATCACCGGCCCCGACGATGTGCGTGAGCTCCTCGGGGTGACCGTCGCCGGCCCCGCGGGAGTGCCCGGACGCACCGACGACCTCACGCGGCTTCTGGATGCGGCCAGCACACGGGTATCCGCAGGGGCGGCCGAACTCGCCCGACGCAGCGGGCTGGCCATCGGCGAGGTCGAGGCACTCGTCGGGCTCGCCCTCCTGGATGGACGTCTCGTCGCCGACGGTGAGGGGTGGCGTCGCGCATCGAGCCGGTGACGCGCCGCGCGGCCGGGGCCGGGCTGGCCCATCGTGGGTCATCCTGGGGGAGTGCAGCTGCGCGCCGCGATCGATTCCTACCTCGCCCACCTCGCTGAGGTGCGGCGACTCGCCCCTGCGACGGTGAGGGCCTACCGTGCCGATCTGTACGACCTCGTCGCCTCCCTCGGCGATGCCCCGCTCCCGGGAATAGACGTCGAGCACCTCCGTGAATGGGCCTGGTCGGCTGCGCAGCAGGGCCTCGCGCGGAGCACCCTCGCGCGCCGGACGGCCGCCGTGCGGGGCCTCTTCCGGTGGGCTCTTGAGGAAGGGCTCGTCGCAACGGATCCCACCCTGCGGCTGGTGACGCCCAAACGCGGCCGCACGCTGCCGCATGTCGCGACGGCCGACGGGCTCCGCGAGGCTTTGGAGGCGGCCGCCGTCCGCGCCGTGGACGGCGACACGAGCGCCCTGCGCGATTCGGCCGTGCTGGAGATGCTCTACGGCGCCGGGCTGCGGGTGTCCGAGCTGTGCGGACTGAACGTCGACGACCTGGACCCCCACCGCCGCACGGTACGCGTGCTCGGAAAGGGCTCCAAGGAGCGCGTGGTGCCGTACGGCGGCGCTGCCGGTCGAGCGCTGGACGGCTACCTCGTGCGTGCGCGCCCCGTGCTGGCTGCGCGCACCGACACTGCCGGCGCAGCACTGTTCCTCGGTGCACGCGGACGCCGCCTCGGCCCGCGGACGGTCTACGACCTCGTCGCGCGCACGATCGGCCCGGTCGTGGGGTCGGCGGCGGTCGGTCCGCACGCCCTTCGTCATTCGGCGGCGACGCACCTGCTGGACGGGGGCGCCGATCTTCGGGCGGTCCAGGAGATCCTCGGCCATGCCAGTCTCGGCACCACGCAGATCTACACCCATGTGTCCAGCGAGCGACTCACCGAGGCCTATCGGCTCGCTCACCCGCGGGCCTGACACAGCGCGCCGACGAGGCGTAGCGTGTACACCATGCGCAAGCGACAGGCGGGTCTGGCAGCGGTCGCGCTGTCGGCCGCGATGCTCGTCGGGTGCTCCGCTTCGCCGTCGGGGCCGGCGGTCACGCGTCTGCCCAGCGACGGGGCGCGTCCGGTTCCCTCGACGTCTGCGAGCGCCGCTCCGACGGCGGAGTCATCCGCCGCCCCCCTCGCTCCCGGCGTCGCGCAGAACTGCGCAGGCTCGCCGGTGACCCTCACGGCGGACTCTCCGTCTCTCGTCCTGGCGGGCGACTGCCCCGATGTGCAGATTCAGGGGAACGACCTCCACGTGGATCTGACCACGGCCGACGTGGACATCGTGACGCTGGCGGGGGATCGCCTGACGGTGGCCCTGGATGATGCGGACTCGGTGACGGTTCAGGGCAACGAGGACACCGTCACCGCCGACGAGATCGACGTCCTCGTCGTCCGCGGCGACCGCAACTCGGTCACGGCCACCGACTCCATCGACAACGTCACCGTTCAGGGCAACGACAACACGGTGCGCGGGATGGATGACAGCGGCGCCGCATCCGACGAGGGCGCGCGCAACGTGATCGGATGACCTCGAGCGGCCTCTGCCGCACGGTCAACAGCAGGGCAGCAGCACCGCGCGGGGGACACCGCCCAGGAGCAGCAGCGGATTGATGTAGTCGCCGTTCAGGCGCACGCCGAAGTGCACCGTGGCCGGCTCCGCGTGCCCTCCCGCCGCCACGTCCGCCACGTCCTGCCCTCCGGCGACGACATCCCCAGATCGAAGAGTCGTCTCCACGGGCTCGAACGTGGTCACCAGCCCGCCCCCGTGATCGATCGTGAGCACACCGCGGTCGACGACGGCTCCAGCGAACGCCACGACTCCGTCCGCGGGTGAGCGCACAGCGCCCACTGCGGCGAGGTCGACGCCGCGGTGCCCGGCGCCGTAAGGAGTCGCGGGCGCCGCGAACGGCCGGCTGACCTGCACGGGAGTCACCGGCCATGTCCACGAGGTGTCCGCCGGCGTCGGTGATCCCGGCGCAACGATCCCGACGAACGCGACGGCCATGGCGACGGCGAAGCGGAGAGGATGCGACATCGCTCCAGCTTTCCTCCCGAGGGCCTGGGTGGCGGCGTCCAGCGGCGATGGGTGGATGGACTGCAGCGGCAAGCCGCCTGGGGAGGCGTGGCTGGTACAGTAGGAGGGCACCCCGTCCGCCGGGGTGACTCCGCGTGTCCATAGCGCACCGCGATTCCTCCGAACCGCACGCGTGGCATCTCGCATCCACCGGTCTCCCGAGCAATCGCACGGGAGCGGATGCCCGCCGGACACCAGGCTCGCCGCCCGACCGGGTAGGCGCGAAACAACCGCAACCAGGCGCGCACGCGCCCAAAGAAGGAGAACGGCCATGGCCGTCGTCACCATTCGCCAGCTGCTCGACAGCGGCGTCCACTTCGGACACCAGACCCGCCGGTGGAACCCGAAAGTGAAGCGCTTCATCCTCACCGAGCGCAGCGGTATCCACATCATCGACCTGCAGCAGTCGCTGTCGTACATCGACAAGGCGTACGAGTTCGTCAAGGAGACGGTGGCCCACGGCGGCACGATCCTCTTCGTCGGCACGAAGAAGCAGGCGCAGGAAGTGCTCGCCGAGCAGGCGACGCGCGTCGGGCAGCCCTTCGTCAACCAGCGCTGGCTCGGTGGTCTTCTCACCAACTTCCAGACCATCTCCAAGCGTCTGGCCCGCATGAAGGAGCTCGAGGAGCTCGACTACGAGACCCCCGCCAACAGCGGCTTCACCAAGAAGGAGCTGCTGCTCAAGAAGCGCGAGCTCGACAAGCTGCACAAGTCCCTGGGCGGTATCCGCAACCTGCAGAAGACCCCCTCGGCGATCTGGGTCGTCGACGCGAAGCGCGAGCACCTCGCTGTCGACGAGGCCAAGAAGCTCGGCATCCCCGTGATCGGTATCCTCGACACCAACGCCGACCCCGACGAGTTCCAGTACCCGATTCCCGGCAACGACGACGCGATCCGCTCGGTCGGCCTGCTGACCCGCATCATCGCCGACGCCGCTGCGGAAGGCCTCATCCAGCGTCACCAGCCCGCCGGCGAGACCGCTGAGGTCGCCGAGCCGCTGACCGAGTGGGAGCGCGAGCTGCTCGAGCAGGGTGCGCCGGCCCAGTCGTCCGCCGAGACCGAGAAGGTCGCCGACGTCGCCGAGGCTGCTGCTGAGGCAGATGAGCTCATCGCCGACGAGCAGGCCATCGAGGGTGAAGCAGCGACCGAGTCGGACGCCGACGCCGAGGGCGCGGCCGCTCACGACGAGGTCATCGCCGCTGAGTCTGCCGAGAGCACCGAAGAGGTCGCCGCGGCCGAGCCCGAGGCTGCAGAGAGCACCGAAGAGGTCGCCGACGCCGAGCCTGAGGCTGCCGACAAGTAAGAGTCCGCACGAACGAATTTCTCGTCGGCGAGGTCGTCCCGAACGACCTCGCCGACGCTTCCTTCCAGAACTTTCAGAACAAGGAGCCGACATATGGCAAACTTCACGATCGCTGACATCAAGGCGCTGCGCGAGCAGCTCGGCACCGGCATGGTCGACACCAAGAAGGCGCTCGAAGAGGCCGACGGAAACGTCGAGAAGGCCGTCGAGATCCTGCGCCTGAAGGGCGCAAAGGGCAACGCCAAGCGTGCCGACCGGTCCACCAGCGAAGGACTGATCACCGCCCGCGAGCAGGACGGGAAGGCCACGCTGATCGAGCTCGCGTGCGAGACCGACTTCGTGGCGAAGAACGAGCGTTTCATCGCACTGGCAGAGAAGGTCCTCGAGGCGGCGGTCGCCGCGTCCGCCGACTCCGCCGAGGCTGCTCTCGCTGCCCGCGCGGGCGACGTGACGGTGGACCAGCTCATCTCGGACGAGGCTGCGATCATCGGCGAGAAGGTCGAGCTGCGTCGCGTTCGCACCCTGAGCGGTGAGCACTTCTCGGTGTACCTGCACAAGACCAGCAAGGACCTGCCCCCGCAGGTCGGCGTGGTGCTCGCCTACACCGGCGAGGACGCTGAGGCCGCCCGGAGCATCGCCCAGCACATCTCCTTCGCCAACCCGACGTACCTGTCGCGCGAGGACGTGCCGGAGGCCGACGTCGACAAGGAGCGCGAGATCGTCACGGAGATCTCTCGCAACGAGGGCAAGCCGGAGGCCGCTCTCCCCAAGATCGTCGAAGGGCGCGTGAACGCGTTCTTCAAGCAGGTCGTCCTCCTCGATCAGGACTTCGCGCGGGACAACAAGCTCTCGGTTGCTCAGGTCGCGAAGAACGCGGGTCTCACGATCACCGATTTCGCGCGTTTCAAGGTCGGCGCGTAGCCTTCGACGGGATCACGCACCGGAAGCCCGCAGGGTCGGGGACCGGATCAAGGGCCCGGGATGCACCGCATCCCGGGCCCTTCAGTCTGTCCACGGCGGAGGGGGATAGGTTGTATCCGACGAGAGGGATCACACGTGATCGATGAAGCAACCGGGCGCCGCCGCGTTCTACTGAAACTGTCGGGCGAGGCATTCGGCGGGGGCCAGTTGGGTGTCAACCCTGACGTCGTGAGCCAGATGGCTCGGGAGATCGCCGCCGCGGTGGACCGCGTCGAGATCGCCGTCGTCGTCGGAGGGGGCAACTTCTTCCGGGGCGCGGAGTTGAGCCAGCGCGGCATGGACCGCGGCCGGGCCGACTACATGGGAATGCTCGGCACGGTGATGAACGCGCTTGCCCTGCAAGACTTCCTCGAGCAGGCCGGGGCCGCCACGCGCGTGCAGTCCGCCATCTCGATGACCCAGGTCGCCGAGCCCTACATCCCGCGCCGTGCCGAACGCCACCTGGAAAAGGGCCGCGTCGTCATCTTCGGCGCCGGTGCCGGCCTGCCCTACTTCTCCACCGATACCGTGGCCGCCCAGCGTGCCCTGGAAATCGGCGCGATCGAGGTGCTCGTCGCCAAGAACGGTGTGGACGGCGTCTACACCGCCGATCCGCGCAAGGACGCCACAGCCACGCGGATCGACAGCATCACGTACATGGACGCTCTCCAGCGGGGGCTCAAGGTCGTCGATTCGACGGCGTTCAGCCTCTGCATGGACAACGGCATGGACATGCGCGTGTTCGGCATGGAGCCGGAGGGCAACGTGACGCGTGCTCTCCTGGGCGAATCGATCGGAACGCTCGTCACGGCCTGAGCGCGTCGTGCGCCTGCCGGATGGCGTGCGCCTGTCTAGACTGGGACGTCGAGCCCAACGAATGGAGTCCCCGTGATCGCCGATGTTCTGGCCGACGCCGAAACGCGCATGGACCGCGCCGTGGAAGCGGCCAAGGAGGACTTTGCCACCGTTCGCACCGGGCGCGCGAACCCCCAGCTCTTCCAGAAGGTGTTGGTCGATTACTACGGTTCGCCCACGCCGCTCGCGCAGCTCGCGTCCGTGAACGCGCTCGAGGCGCGCACACTCGTGGTGACGCCCTACGACAAGTCCGCGCTGAAGGCGATCGAGTCGGCCATCCGCGACATGCCCAATCTCGGTGCGAACCCCACGAACGATGGCACTCTCGTGCGCATCACCATGCCCGAGCTGACCGCTGAGCGGCGCAAGGAGTTCGTCAAAATCGTGCGGTCCAAGGGTGAGGACGCGAAGGTACACGTCCGCGGCATCCGCCGGAAGTCCAAGGACGAGCTCGACGCTCTGAAGAGCGACGTCGGTGAGGATGAGCTCGGTCGTGCCGAGAAGGAGCTGGACGCGTTGACCAAGGCGCACGTCGACGCGATCGACGAGGCGCTCAAGCGCAAAGAGGCAGAGCTCCTCGAGGTCTAGCCCCATGACCGATCCATCCGGCCCGGACAGCGCGTCACCGCTCGACGCGCCGCTCTCGCGACGCGAGGCCGCCCGCGCGCGGCGTGCGCAGAGCGCCGCCGATGTCGGTGACGGCCTCCAGCCACGCATCCGCGCAGCACGCTCCGAGTTCGAGAGCCAGGTCGCGCACGCGCGTGCCGAGTTCGAAGAGGCGAACGCGCGCATCACGCAGCGCACCGGCCGCAACCTGCTGCTGGCCATCGTGATCGGTCTCGCCATCGGCGCCGCGGTCATGGCTTCACTGCTCTTCTACAAGTGGATCTTCCTCCTCTTCGCGATCGCGGCCATCATCCTCGGCACGTTCGAGCTCACCCGTGCACTCCAGGCCTCCGGCCGCCGGATCGACCTGGTCCCGCAACTGATCGCCGGAACGTTGCTGCTCGTGTCCGGCTACTTCGCGACGCTGTGGCTGCACTGGGTGGCCACGATCTCGGCGGTCGCTGTCGTGGTGGTGTGGCGCCTCCTCGGCCAGATGTTCCGGCGCGACGGACGTACCTACGGGGCCGTGCTCTCGGACGTCCTCATCTCGTCCTTCGTGCAGCTGTACGTGCCGGTCCTCGCGAGCCTCGCGCTGGTGTTGCTGAGCCAGGACCGCGGCGAGTGGTGGGTTCTCGCCTTCATCATCGTGACGGTCGTCGCCGACACCGGGGCCTATGCCTCCGGGCTGACCTTCGGCCGTAGCGGGCGGCACCTCATGGCACCGCGGATCAGCCCCAAGAAGACCTGGGAGGGCTTCGCCGGTTCGGCGGTGGCCGCTCTGGCCGCCGGGGTCGTGTTGGCGCTGTACATGCTCGAACTGCCCTGGTGGGCGGGACTGATCTTCGGCGCGGTCATCCTCGGTACCGCCACTGCGGGCGATCTCGGCGAGTCGATGATCAAACGCGACCTGGGGATCAAGGACATGAGCTCGTGGCTGCCCGGTCACGGCGGCGTCCTGGACCGGCTTGATTCCATCCTGCCCTCGGCGACGGCCGCGCTCGCGCTGTACTACCTCCTGACCCCCCTGGCGGTGACATGACGATAGACACCGAACACCCGAGCGCCGAGCATTCCCGCACCGAGCCCGCCGAAGCGGAGGATCCCCGGATCGAGCGCTCGGACGCCGCGACTTCCGGCGCCACGCCGTTTCCCGAAGCCCCCCGGCGCGGGAAGGGGTACGAGAAACGAGCCGTCGACGCATTCCTGGCTCAGGCGCGGGCGGCCTTCGAGTCTGACGACGATGACGACGCCCTCCGTTCCGCGGAGGTACGCGCCGCCGCGTTTCCGCTGGTCCGCCAGGGCTATGCGATCGCCGCAGTCGACGCGGCGCTGGGACGTATCGAGGATGCCTTCGCCGCCCGCGAGCGTGAACGAGCCATGAGCAGGCGGGGCGCCCGGGCGTGGGTGGCGGAATCACGCGACGTCGCCCAGGTCGTCCTCGATCGGCTGCTCCGTCCGAAGGGGCGACGTTTCGACCGGGTGAGCGTCTTGCGGTACGGGTACCGCGTGGACGAGGTCGATCTCGTCACCGACAAGCTCGCGCGGTATCTTGCCGTGGGGGAGCCGGTGACGGTGGAGCAAGTGCGGGCTGTGGCGTTCCGCATGCAACGCGGCGGGTACCGCGAGGCACAGGTCGATGCGGTGCTCGATGCCGTCGTGGAAGTGATGCTCGCCGTCGGATGATCCCGGCCGGTCCGGTCGCCGCGATCGCCGTGCCACGGATGGCACGCCTCTCGGCAGGCGGCTAGAATCGAGCGCATTGTGACCCCCGGCACCGAGATCACGCGCGCCACGTCCGGACGGATCGTCCGCCGGGGGCCGGCAGGCGTCGACGTCGTTCCGGCTCCCGTCACACCGCGGCGCGCACCGCGGTGGTCGCGCCGTCGCGGCGTTCTCGCCGTGTTCGCGGGCCTCTCCGTGCTCGGCTTCGTCGCCGCATACGTGGGACCCACCGGCGCAGCCCTCGCTGAGGCCGATGCCGACCGTGTGTCGCTGTATGAGAGCGCCCTGGCCGACATGCAGACGTACACGCTTTCTGCCGAAGCGGTCACGACGGCATCCCTCCAGCGCAGCAGCTACTCGGTGTACGTCACGCCGAAACCCACGCCGACCCCCACCGCGCGTCCGGCAGCGTCGGCCTCTTCCTCCGGCTCGGGGTGGCGCCCCCCGTTCGTCGCACCCGACCCCGGAACCGCGCAGGCGGTCGCCTACGAGATGGTCCTGGCACGGGGGTGGGGCGACGACCAGTTCGCGTGCCTGCGTGCTCTGTGGCAGAAGGAGTCCGGCTGGCGAGTCAACGCCTACAACGCCTCCAGCGGGGCGTACGGCATCCCGCAGGCGCTGCCGGGCAGCAAGATGGCCAGCGCCGGAGCGGACTGGGAGACCAATCCCGCGACGCAGATCGCGTGGGGACTCGGATACATCGGCAGCCGCTACGGCGACCCTTGCGGTGCGTGGGGGAGCTCCCAAAGCCGCGGTTGGTACTGACCGGTGCCGCGGTCCCATCGTCGGCGCCCCGAGCCGGCGGGCGATGACTCACTTGCCCGCCTGATCGCCGGGTGGAAGCGCACGGAGACCCGCCGCGGCGTCGCATGGACGGTCCAGCCGGTGTCGGCGACGTCGGCGCAGAAGGCATACGTATGCCCGGGATGCGGCAAGACCATCGAGCCAGGGACAGCCCACGTCGTCGTGTGGCGTGCCGACGGCGTCCTCGGCGACGCGGCCGACCTGGCCGGCCGTCGACACTGGCACAGCCACTGCTGGAGGATCAGCTGACATGGAAATCCGCGGACCGCTTGCCCTGCCCGCACGGCGGGAAGACATCGAGCTGCACACCGAGGACGGGCTCACCCTCGTCGGCGAGCTCGCCCTTCCCCAGGACCGCGACCCGGTCGCCACCCTCGTGACCCTGCACCCCCTGCCCACCGCCGGCGGGTTCATGGACTCTCACATTCTCCGGAAAGCCGCAGCCAGGCTGCCCGCTCTGGCCGACCTCGCCGTGCTCCGGTTCAACACCCGCGGCACGACCTCCCCGCGCGGGACGAGCGAGGGCGCGTTCGACGGCGGGGAGGGCGAACGCTACGACGTGGCAGCGGCCGTCCAGTTCGCCGCCGACCGCGGGCTGCCGCATCCGTGGCTCCTCGGGTGGTCCTTCGGCACCGAGCTGGCTCTGAAGTACGGCCGGGAGCACGACGTGGAAGGCGCCATCCTCCTGTCGCCACCGCTGCACCGCACGAGCGCCGACGAGGTCGCCGCGTGGAATGACGGTGACCGCCGCCTGGTGGTCATCGTTCCCGAGTTCGACGACTACCTTCGGCCTGCCGAGGCCGCCGAGCGTTTCGCCTCCGTACCCGCCGCCCGCCTCATCCCGATCGAGGACGGCAAGCACCTCTGGGTGGGGGAGAGCCAGACGCGGCGAGTGCTGACCGAGATCGTCCGAGTCGTCAACCCGGGCGCCCTCCCGCTCCCGGACACGTGGGACGGACCGGTCGCACAGGAATGATGCGTCAGCGCTCGTTCTGGCGCGGGATGATCACCTGGCGGTAGATGATCAGGATGCTCGCCGCGACCGGGATCGCGACGAGTGCGCCCAGGAGCCCGAGCAGGGAGCCGCCGGCGAGGGCGGCGATGACCACGACAGCGCCGGGGATCGCGACCGCACGGTTCATGATCCGGGGCGACACGATATACGCCTCGATCTGCATGTAGATCAGGTAGTAGATCGCTGCGATCAGCGCGGTGGTGGGCGAGCTGAGTCCGAGGCACGTGAGGACGATGAGCGTAGACCCGGTCAGAGTTCCGACCAGCGGAATGAGGGAGAAGAAGAAGGCGATCACCGCGAGCACGGCGGGGAACGGTGCCCCGATGATCGTGAGGAGAATGGCGCTCAGGACGCCGTTGATCACGCCGAGGCTGGCCTGACCGATGACGTAGTAGCCGACAGAGTCGGTGATCTGCTCCGCGAGATCGATGAAGCGCGCACGCTTGGACGCAGGAACCAGCTGGTACACCGCTGCCTTGAGCGACGGCGTGGACGCCGTGAAGTAGATCGTCAGGATGAGCACGATGAACGCGCCGCCCAATCCCGCCACGACGGCCCCGCCCACGGCCAGGATGCCGCTCCCGACATTGCTGGAGATCTCGCCGAAGTCCAGCGAGCCCCACCAGTCCTCGATGTACCCCCACACGACGTCGACGTCCAGCGCGGGGAAGACCGACTGCGCCCATTCGCGAGCGATCGGCAGCGCGTCCTCCCAGTCGAACGACTGGGTGGTGGCTTCGATCCTCGCGATCAGCTGCGCGATCTGGTCGACGATGACCGGCACGATGGTCAGGATGATGCCGGCGAAGATTCCCAGGACTCCGAGGATCGTCACCAGGACCGCCGCCCACCGAGGGAGCTTCCGCCGTTCCAGCCACGAAATGACCGGATCCAGGCCCAACGAGAGGAACAGGGCCGTACCGACGTAGAGGAGGATCGTCGAGAGCGTCTGCACACTGTTGAGGAGCAGAATTCCGACGCCGACGCCGAGCGTGGCAACGAGCGCGACGCGGAACGGGTTATAGATCTTCACGGGTCTCCTGTCGGGCGGCGGCCGGCCACTGGCCGCGCCTTGTTCCGCCAGGATACGCATTCGGCACCATCCAGCGCGGCAGGGACTCCCTCCTGGGCAACTTTCAGGTCGTTGCCACTAGTCTGAAATGTCGTATGCGTGGTCCGACCCGAAGGACCACCATCGGGAAGGTTTGAATTTCGTGCGTTTTGTTTGGGCTGTCGCGGCGTTCATCCTCGCCGCGCTCATGATCGGCGCGGGGATCGCACAGCGCACCGTCTTCGAGCCCGCACCCGCTGAAAGCACACCGCTTCCCGCCGGTGAGGACCTGCCGTACACCCTCGTCGACGGCGAGGTACTCAATCTGTTCTCCGGAGCGCAGACGCTGACCGCGGAGGGTGACGGCACCGTATTCGCGGCCTACGGCCGCACCCCCGACGTGCAGGCGTGGCTTTCCGACGTGCCGTACAACCATGTGACCGTCGGTGATGACGGCCAGATGGAAACCGAAGTCATCGAGCCGGCGGCAGAGGAAAGCGTCGACGAGACAGCTGCCCCGGACCCGGCCACTGACCCGGCGCCGACCGACGACGCTTCCGCGAGCACCGTGGGACGTTCGCCCGTCGGCTCCGATTTGTGGCTCGACGAGTTCCAGCAGGAGGGACGCCTTTCCACTCCGCTTCAGCTGCCGGAGACGATGAGCGTTCTGCTGGCAACCGACGGGACGGCGCCCGCTCCTTCCGAGATCGCCGTGATGTGGCCCGTTGACCGCAGCACCCCCTGGGCCGGACCCCTCATCGTCGGCGGCAGCGTCGTGCTCGTCGTCGGCGTGGTCCTGTATCTCCTCGGCATCCGTCATGTCCGCCGTTCTCGCGGCCCACGCCGCAAGGGCCTCCCGATGCCGCCGACCGAGCCCATCGACCTTGCCGTGGAGGACCCCGACAAGGGAGTCATCAGCGCGGGGCGGCGCCGCGCCGTGTCCGGCCGCCGGTCCTTCATCGTCATTCCCGCCGTGGCGGTGTCGGCGGTGCTGTTCGCCGGATGCTCCGCCGACGCGTGGCCCGATCTCTCTCCGAGTCCGACTCCCTCGCCGTCGGAGTCCGTCATCGTCCCGGACGGGCAGCAGTCCCCGGCGGTCACGAAAACGCAGGCAGAGCGCATTCTGACGCGCGTCTCGACGACGGTCGCGGAGGCCGATGCGGCCATGGATCCCGCGCTCGCCGGCGCGCGCCTGGAGGGAGCTGCTCTGGCGGAGCGGCAGACGAACTACACCCTCCGCGCTCAGCTGCCCGAGCAGACCGACCTGCCGGGGATTCCCGACCGCCCCGTCGAGATCGTGTTGCCGCAGGCGTTCGACGCATGGCCCCGCTCGTTCATGACGGTGGTGGAGGACCCGGCCGACTCGACCGTCGCGCCGACCATCATGCTGATGACCCAGGCCGATCCGTGGTCGGAGTACAAGGCGAGCTTCATCGCGAGCCTCGAGGCAGCGACGCTGCTTCCGAATCTTCCCGCCGAGTACGTCGGGGCGGCGCTGGCACCCCCTGACTCGCCGTTCCTGCGCCTGCGGCCGGATGAACTCGCCGGAGCGTATGCGGACCTCATCAACAACGGCGAGAACAGCGCGTACTGGGGCGACTTCGACACCGCGGGCGACCTTCTCCTGGCGAACATCAAGCAGAGCCAGCAGAGCCGTCTGGATCAGCTCAATCAGACCGGCGCGAACACGTCGACGCTGGAATTCCTGGCCGTTCCCGGCACATCCGCCCCCATGGCATTGACCACTGTCGACGGCGGCGCCATCGTCGCCGTCGATATCCACGAGACCGACACCGTCAAGCCGACGAATCCCGACGCGGTCATCCGGCTGCCCGACAATCCCGCCGCGCGCGCGCTGACGGGTGTCGAGCAGTCCGCGACGGGGTTCACCACGACCTACGGCGACCAGCTGTTCTTCTATGTGCCGTTGGAGGGGACCAATGAACCGATCCGCCTCCTCGGCTACCGTTCCAACATCCTGGAAGCGAAGGTGATCGAGTGAGCACTCCTCAGCCCGGCTCCGTCCTGCGCGGCGCTGTCGATCTGTCCGCCCTACGGAACCGCCCGCAGGCGCCGCCCGCGGCCGGACCCGGACAGCCCGTCGCGGGACAGCCCGTCGCCGGCGCAGGGGCGCCCGCGACCGATGCCGCGTCGGTGCCGTCCCTCGTGGTGGACGTCACGGACGCGACCTTCGGGCAGGTGCTCGAGCTGTCCCGCACCGTGCCGGTGGTCGTCGACCTGTGGGCCGAGTGGTGCGGACCGTGCAAACAGCTCAGCCCGATCCTCGAAAAGGTCGTGCTCGAGTACGGCGGCCGTATGGTCCTGGCGAAGGTCGACGTCGACGCCAACCCGCAGCTCGCGCAGGGGTTCCGTGCCCAGTCCATCCCGATGGTCGTCGCGCTGGTGGGCGGACAGCCTGTCCCGCTGTTCACCGGAGCGGTGCCCGAGCAGCAGGTGCGGGAGGTTTTCGCGCAGCTGCTTCAGCTGGCGGCGCAGAACGGGGTGACGGGCACCGTCGGCGTGGAGGCCGTGGAGCCCTCGGACGAGCCCGTCGAGGCGCCGATGCCACCGCTCCACGCAGAGGCGTTCGAGGCGATCGAGAGCGGTGACTACGCCCGGGCCATAGCGGCGTACGAGCAGGCGCTGGCGGAGAACCCGCGCGACGAGGATGCTCAGGCCGGCCTCGGTCAGGTGCGCCTTCTCGCCCGGATCCAGGGGGCCGACCTGCAGGCGGCACGAGCGGCGGCCGCGGCGGACCCCACGGACGTGGAGGCGCAGTTCGTCGTCGCCGACCTCGACCTGGCCGGTGGTCACGTCGAGGACGCCTTCGACCGTCTCCTCGACCTCTTCGCCGCGCTGCCCGATGACACGCGGCCGCCGGTGCGCGAACGGCTTCTCGAGCTCTTCGGCCTCATCGGCGACGCAGACCCACGCGTCATCCGCGCCCGCGGGCGCCTCGCTTCGCTCCTCTTCTGAGACACGGCACCGAGACTCCATCCCCGCCACGAAACCGCGTCCAACGGCGGCAGTCTGGTGGCGGAGATGGAGTCTCGCGGTCTCGGGGCGTCAGCCCTTGCCGGGGGCGGGGAGGCGCGCGGCGTCCTTACGGTGATGGAGCCACAGCACTCCCAGGGGCGGGAGCGTGAAGACGGCGTGACCGTTCTCGTCGGCGTGCACCACTCCGAGGTTTCCGACGCCGGAGCCGCCGTACGCGGCGGCGTCCGTGTTCAGGATCTCCTGCCACACGCCGTGCTCGGGAAGGGTCAGCTCGAAGCCTGAGATCGGTGCGCCGGAGAAGTTGCACACCACCGCGATGGTGTTGCCGTGCCAGTCCCGGCGTGCGAAGGCGAGCACGTTCGGGTTCCACGACGGGGCGCCGAGCCGCGTGAAGGCCGCTCCATCGGAGTCGCGGGACCACAGCGGCGCCTGCTCGACGTAGACCCGGTTCAGCACCGCGACGAAGTCGTGCAGTTGCGCGTGCGACGGCTGCTCCAGGGTCCACCAGTCGAGGCTCCGCGCCTCCGCCCACTCCGACATCTGGCCGAATTCCTGACCCATGAACAGCAGCTGCTTGCCCGGATGACCCCACATGTAGGCGAGGAACGCCCGCATGTTCGCGAGCTTCTGCCAGTGATCGCCCGGCATGCGGCCGAACAGGCTTCCCTTGCCGTGCACGACCTCGTCGTGGCTGATGGGGAGGATGAACTTCTCGCTGAACGCGTAGACGAACGAGAACGACAGTTCGCCCTCGTGGTGGCTACGGTGAAGCGGGTCGCGTGCGATGTATTGCAGCGAGTCGTTCATCCAGCCCATGTTCCACTTCATGCCGAAGCCCAGGCCCGCGGCGTCGGTGGAGGCGGTGACCCCGGGGAAGCTCGTGGATTCCTCGGCAATGATGGCGATGCCGGGGTACCGCTTATAGGCGGTCCCGTTCACCTCCTTGAGGAACCGGATCGCCTCGAGGTTCTCCCGGCCGCCGTACTGGTTCGGTACCCATTCGCCGTCCTGGCGCGAGTAGTCGAGATACAGCATCGAGGCCACCGCATCCACGCGCAGGCCGTCGACGTGGAACTCTTCCAGCCAGTAGAGCGCGTTCGCGACGAGGAAGTTGCGCACCTCGTTGCGCCCGTAGTCGAAGATGAGCGTGCCCCAGTCCTTGTGCTCGCCACGGCGGGGGTCGGGGTGCTCGTACAGGGGTTCGCCATCGAAGCGGGCGAGCGCGAACGCGTCCTTGGGAAAGTGGCCGGGGACCCAGTCCATGATCACGCCGATGCCGGCCTGGTGGAGTCGGTCGATGAGGTATCGCAGATCGTCGGGCTCGCCGAACCGGCTCGTGGGGGCGTAGTACCCGGTGACCTGGTATCCCCAGGAGCCGCCGAAGGGGTGCTCCGCCAGCGGGAGGAACTCCACGTGCGTGAAGCCCTGCGCGGTCACGTACTCGACGAGCGGATCGGCCGCGTCGCGGTAGGAGAGCCCGGGGCGCCAGGAGGCCAGATGGATCTCGTAGATCGACATCGGTGAGGACAGCGGCGAGGTACGCGCCCGCTTGGTCATCCATGTGTCGTCCTGCCACGTGTACGAGGAGTCGGTGACGATGGATGCGGTCGCCGGCGGCTTCTCGGCATACCGGGCCATCGGGTCGGCCTTCTGGATCCACTCGCCGCGGCGAGTGAGGATCTCGAACTTGTACGCGTCGCCGGCGGCCATGCCGGGGACGAACAGCTCCCACACGCCGCTGCCGCCCATGGAACGCATGGCATGCCCGCGGCCATCCCATCCGTTCACGTCTCCCACGACCCTGACGGCGCGCGCGTCCGGCGCCCACACCGCGAAGGCCACGCCGGGAGAGCCGTCGAGTGTGCGTACGTGCGAGCCGAGTACGCGCCACAGCTCCTCGTGGCGCCCTTCCCCGATGAGATAGAGGTCCACCTCGCCGATGGTCGGGACATGACGGTAAGGGTCGTCGGCGGTGTACTCGCTGCCGTCGTCGTAGGTCGCCGTCACGGTGTAGTCCTGCGGCTGACGGGGAGTCACCGCTTCCCAGATGCCCGCGCGGAGGTGCTCGAAGCGCGCAGCGGTGCCCCCGGTGAGGTTCGCGGTCACCGTGGTCGCCAGCGGGCGGCGGATGCGGATGACCCACGTCCCGTCGTCGGCGGGGTGCACCCCGAGCACGGCGTGCGGATCGTGGTGGTTTCCGGCGGCGACGGCGTCGAGGATGCCGTCGTCGAGGTGTTGACCGGTCATCGGATCTCCTTCACGTGCAAGATGTGCACCGGCTCGGTGAAGGCGTCCAGCCGCACGTAGTTGCGATCGGTCCACGTCCACACCGCGCCGGTGACGAGGTCTTCGACCTCGTACGGCGTGCCCGGCTCGACACCCCAGACGGTCGTGTCGAGGAACACCGTCGTCTCCCGGATGGAGTGAGGGTCGACGTTGGCCACCACGATGATCGTGTCTGCCACGCCCGTCGGTGAGAGCGCGGCGTCGAGGTGCTTGGAGTACACGAGGATGGCGTCATCCCCGCTCCAGTGGAGGGACAGGTTCCGCAGTTGCCCGAGCGCGGGGTGCGAGCGACGGGCGGCGTTCAGCATCCGCAGGTACGGCGCCAGCGACTCGCCGCGCTCCTCAGCGCCCTCCCAATCCCGGATCTTGTACTCGTACTTCTCGTTGTCGATGTTCTCCTCGGACCCGGGCCGCGCCACGTTCTCGAAGAGTTCGTACCCGGCGTAGACGCCGTAGGTCGGCGCCGCGGTGGCGGCGAGGGCAGCGCGCACCTTGTAGGCGGCACGACCGCCGAACTGCAGGTACTCGCTGAGGATGTCGGGGGTGTTCACGAACAGGTTCGGCCGCAGGAAGTCATCCGTCTCGGTCGCGAGCGACGTGAAGAACTCCGCCAGCTCCTCCTTCGTGTTGCGCCACGTGAAGTAGGTGTAACTCTGCTGGAATCCCGCCATCCCCAGGCCCCGCAGAGGGGCAGGGCGCGTGAAGGCTTCGGCGAGGAAGACGACGTCCGGATGCTCCGCATTGACGGTGGCGATGAGCCATTCCCAGAACTGGAGGGGCTTGGTGTGCGGGTTGTCGACGCGGAAGATCTGCACGCCCTGGGCGATCCAGTGCCGGACGATCCGGATGACCTCCGCCCGGATGCCCTCCGGGTCGTTGTCGAAATTGACGGGATAGATGTCCTGGTACTTCTTCGGCGGATTCTCCGCATAGGCGATCGAGCCGTCCGGGAGGGTCGTGAACCACTCGGGATGCTCCGTGACCCACGGGTGGTCGGGGGAGGCCTGAAGGGCGAGGTCCAGGGCGACTTCGATGCCGTCCGCCCGTGCCGCCCGCACGAACGTGCGGAAATCCGCCAGCGTGCCGAGATCAGGGTGAACGGCGTCGTGACCGCCCGCGGCGGACCCGATCGCCCAGGGTGAACCGGGATCGCCCGCCTGCGGATCGAGCGTGTTGTTGCGGCCCTTGCGGTTCGTCTCCCCGATGGGGTGGATGGGCGGCAGGTACAGCACGTCGAAGCCCATCGCCGCGACGGCGGGCAACCGCCGCGCGGCGGTGCGGAACGTGCCCGACGTGATCGTGCCGTCCTTGGCCTGGCGGGCGCCTTCGGAACGGGGGAAGAACTCGTACCAGGACCCGACACCGGCTCGCCGTCGCTCGACGAGCACTTCGAGCTCGTCTCCGGCCGACCCCAGGCTCGCGAGGGGGCGTTCGGCGAAGTAACCGGCGATCGTCGGATCCGTCACGATCGCCAACGCGGCTTCGTCGGAGAGCGCGGCATCCCGCAACGTGGTCGCCGCAGCCTGGAGGGTGACACGCTCGGCCCGGGGGCGGTTCTTTTCCGCGGCAGCGCGATCGAACAGCAGGGCACCTGCTTCGCGCATGAGGGCGGGGTCCACACCGGCGGCGATCTTCACTTCGGCGGCGTGCTGCCACGTGGCGAAGTCATCCGCGAACGTCTCGAACCGGAATCGCCAGATCCCCTGCTCGAGCAGCACCACGAGTGTCGACCAGCGGTCCAGGCCGTCGTTGAGGGAGGAGAGACGGTGCAGCGACTCGTCCCCGGAGGGGGAGAAGAGCCGCACGTGCACGCCGATGAGGTCGTGCCCCTCGCGGAAGGCCGTGACCGTGAACGGTACGGCCTCTTCGACGTATGCCGAGGGGCGGAAACGTCCGCCCGGCACGGAGGGGCGCGGCGCAACCATCGGGATGCGGGGCGTCACGGTCTCGGAGTCGGTGTTGGCTGCGGGGCGAACGGGGATCGTCGTGCCGCTGCGCCAGGGACGGGAGATGGGAGATCGCGTCGGAGGAGCCACGATCCGAACCTACCTTGGCGGCCGCGACCGGCACACAAGGACACCGGCGGTTGACAAGCCGCGCGTCGTTGGATCACTCCCCGCGAGAGCGCGCATCACTCCACGCGGAAGAGGTGCATCGAGGTGTCGGTCATGGTCAGGGTGCCCCCTGGCGCGAACTGCGCGCCCGCCTCGAGCGGGCGCTCGTCCGCGCTTGACCAGAGCGACACGAACCGTTCGGCGCCGGCGATCACGGGGAGAGTCACCTCGACGGGCGACTCGTTGCCGTGGATGACCAGCAGGATGCGGTTGAACGCCTCACGCTCGGGCGTCGATGCGGCGACGTACTGCAGCGTCCGGTGGGCGGGGTTGGTCCACCGCTCGGTCGACATCGTCTCGCCGTGCTCGTCGTACCACTCCATGACGGAGGCCGAGGGGGTGTGCTCGCCGAGCCGTGCGAAGCGGCTGGGGCGGAGTGCCGGGTTCTCGCGCCGCACCTCGAGGAGCCGTCGGACGTGTGCGGACAGGTCCTGCTGCCACGGGGCGTGCTCCCACGCCAACCAGGTGAGGGGCGAGTCGTGGCAATAGGCGTTGTTGTTTCCGCGCTGGGTGCGCCCGAACTCGTCGCCGGCGGTCAGCATTGGAACTCCCGCCGAGAGGAGCACCGTGCCGAGGAGGTTGCGCATCGCCTTTCGGCGGGCGGCCAGGATCCGCTCGTCATCGGTGCGCCCCTCGATCCCGTGATTGAACGACCGGTTCGTGTCGGCGCCGTCTCGGCCCTGCTCGCCGTTGCCGAGGTTGTGCTTGACGTCGTACGAGACGAGGTCGTGCAGGGTGAACCCGTCGTGCGCGGTGACGAAGTTGATGCTGGCGAGGGGGCCGCGCTCGACGCTGAAGGTGTTGGACGAGCCCGCCAGCCGGGTGGCGAAACCGCCGATCCCGGTCGGTGACGTGTCGGCGCGGCGCGCGTAGTCGACGTCGCTCAGCCAGAAGTTCCGCACCCGGTCGCGGTACCGGTCGTTCCACTCGTGCCATCCGGCGCCGAAGTTACCGGTCTGCCATCCGCCCATTCCGACGTCCCACGGCTCGGCGATCTTCTTCACGCCCGCCAGCGCCGGATCGTCGATGATGGCCCGGAGCAGGGGATGGTCCGGGGTGAAAGTGTGTGCGGCGTCGCGGCCGAGTGTTGCGGCCAGATCGAACCGGAACCCGTCGATCTGCACGTCGTTCGCCCAATACCGCAGCGAATCCAGGATCAGGCGTGCTGCGCCGTCCGTCGCGGTGTTCACCGCGTTGCCGCATCCGGTGACGTCGATATAACCCCCGTCCTCGGTCTGCCGGTAGTACGACCGATTGTCCAGGCCCCGAAGGCTGGATCGCGGGCCGCCGACCCCCTCTTCTGCGGTGTGGTTGTAGACGACATCGAGGATGACTTCGAGTCCTGCCTCGTGCAGCAGCTTGACCATCCCCTTGAACTCCCGCAGCACCGCCTCGGGCCCGTTCCGCTGGTTCTCGACGGTCGCGTAGGACGCGTGGGGTGTGAAGAAATTGAGGGGGTTGTAGCCCCAGTAGTTGGTGAGCCCGAGCTGCAGCAGGCGCGGTTCGGTCGTGAACGCGTGCACGGGAAGCAGCTCGACCGCCGTGATGCCCAGACCCACCAGGTACTCGATCATCGCGGGGTGCGCCAGGCCCGCGTAGGTGCCGTGCAGAGCGGGAGGCACCCCGGGGTGCCGCTTGGTGAGCCCCTTGACGTGGCCTTCATAGATCACGGTGCGATCAAGAGGGACGCCGGGCTTCGCGACGCCGCCCCAGTCGAACCCGCCGTCGACCACCACGGCGCGGTGGTCGCCGAAGCCGCCGGTGACGATCCCGCGGGCGTACGGGTCGAGCAGCAGGCTCTCCCGGTTGAAGGTGTCCTGCGGGCCGACGGGACCGTCGGCGCGCACCGCGTACCGCGCCCCCGGGCGCAGCAATTCGGTCGTCACCGTCCATACGCCGCCGCCGGCCGAGGACATCGCCAATGTCGCCACCGCCCAGTCGAGGTCGGTGTCATCGAAGACGACGAGCTCCATCGCGTCGGCGTGCGCCGACCAGACGCGCAACGTTCCGCCGTCCGGCCCCTGCGTGACGCCGAGGCCGTCGAGGGAAGGGCTGAGGAGGCCTGCGGTGGCGGGAAGCACGAAAGGGGATGCGGGTCGCGCCATGGATCTACAGTAGTTAGGCCGTAGGTCAGGCGCGTTACGGCGGGAGGTGGCGATGTCGGTGTATCTCGATCACGCCGCAACGACGCCGCTGCGTGAGGAGGCGCGCGACGCCTGGCTCGCCGCCGCATCCATCGGGGGCAATGCCTCGTCGATCCACGGCGGCGGGCAGGCCGCGCGTCGTTTGCTGGAGGAGGCGCGTGAGCGCCTGGCGGCGGTCCTCCACACGGACCCTGTCGAGGTGGTGTTCACCTCCGGGGGCACGGAGTCGATCAACACGGCTCTGAAGGGCCTGTGGTGGGCGCGGGGCGACCGGCCCGACCGCATCGCCGTCCCCGCGGGCGAGCACCATGCCACGCTGGACACCGTCGCCTGGCTCGTCGAGAGCGAGGGCGCGCGGGTGGAGCCGGTGGCACTGGATGCGGTGGGCCGCATCGACCCGGAAGCCTTCGGTGCAGCCGCCGGCCGGTCGGCTCTCGCAACGGCGATCGTGGCGAACAACGAGGTCGGCACGGTGCAGGATGCCGCGGCGCTGGCCGCCGCCTCCGCCTCTGCCGCCGTTCCGTTGCACCTGGACGCCGTCTCGGCCTTCGGCCACGTGCCGATCGACGTCGCCGCCTGGCGCGGGGACGCGCCGCCGGGGGTGGGCCTGGTCGCGCTGAGCCTCTCCGCGCACAAGGTGGGTGGACCGGTCGGGGTGGGAGCGCTCGTGGTGTCGCGCTCCGCGCGGCTGGGTGCCCTCGTCCACGGCGGGGGCCAGCAGCGGGCGCTGCGGGCGGGGACGCAGGACGTCGCCGGCGCAATCGCCTTCGCCGTCGCCGCCGAACGGGCCGAAGCCGAGCGCGAGGCGGAGGCCACGCGACTGTCGGGGCTCCGCGATGCGCTGGTGGCGGGCATCCGCGCTCGCGTGCCCGGGGCAGAGCTGCTGGGCGATCCGGTGCGGCGGTTGCCGGGCAATGCCCACGTGCTGTTCCCGGATGCGGCGGGGGAGACGCTCCTCTTCCTCCTCGACCAGGCGGGCATCGCCGTGTCGACCGGTTCGGCGTGCCAGGCCGGCGTCCCCGAGCCGTCGCACGTCGTGCTGGCCCTCGGCCGCACGGATCGGGAGGCGCGGTCCGTGCTGCGCCTCACCCTTGGCCGTACCTCGACGGAGGCCGACGTGGAGGCGTTCCTCGCGGCGCTCCCGGAGGCCCACGCGCGGGCGGCGGCTGCCGCATCCCGAGCAGCCCGCCGCTGATCCGGCGCCCCGCGGTCCGTCGCCGCACGGCGGGCGGGAGTGGGGTGGGGTGGGGCGCGTGGCTTCGTGGGTCCGTGGCTTCGCAGGGGCCGGTCCGGGCGCGAGCGGTTGGGGAGGAGATGTGCACTGGGGAGGGCTGTTTGTGCCGGATTCGCCCTCCCGAATGGTCATCTCCTCCCTAGCTGTACGCGGCCGCTGTGCGGCGTGGCTTCGTGGTTGCGGGCGCCGGTCCCGCGGCGAGCCGCTAGGGAGGAGATGTGCACTGGGAGGGCGGATTGTGCCGGATTCGCCCTCCGAACGTTCATCTCCTCCCAGGCTGCACGCGGAACCCCCGCCCCACGCCCGCGCAGCCCGGGCCGCCGCCGCGCGCCGCCCGCCGCCCGCGCCGCCCGCCCCACACCGGCCCCGCCCATCCACCTTCCCCACGCCGCCCACAGGAAGGCGCTCGTAGACTGAGGGAATGCGTATTCTGGCGGCGATGAGTGGTGGCGTCGACTCTGCCGTCGCGGCTGCGCGGGCCGTGGAGGCGGGACACGACGTCGTCGGCGTGCATCTGGCCCTCTCCCGCGCCGGGGGGACCCTTCGTGCCGGCAGCCGAGGATGCTGCACGATCGAGGATGCGATGGATGCGCGCCGCGCGGCCGACCGCCTCGGCATCCCCTTCTACGTGTGGGACTTCTCCGAGCGCTTCCGCGAAGACGTGATCGACGATTTCATCGCGGAGTACAGCGCGGGTCGCACACCCAATCCCTGCATGCGGTGCAACGAGCACATCAAGTTCGCCGCGCTCCTGGAGCGGGCGCTCGAGCTCGGTTTCGACGCCGTCTGCACGGGGCATTACGCCGCTCTGGTCGACGGACCCGACGGCCGCGAATTGCACCGGGCGTCGGATGCGGCGAAGGACCAGTCCTACGTCCTGGGCGTCCTGACGGCCGAGCAGCTCGCGCACACCTACTTCCCGCTCGGTGACACGCCGTCCAAGGCGCTCGTGCGCGCCGAGGCCGAGGCGCGCGGCCTGACGGTCGCCCAGAAGCCCGACAGCCACGACATCTGCTTCATCCCCGACGGCGACACGCGCGGATGGCTCGCCGAGAAGGTGGGCGCCGAACAGGGCTCCATCGTCGATCGCACCGGCGCGGTCGTGGGTTCGCACGAGGGCGCCCACGCCTACACCGTCGGCCAGCGGCGCGGGCTGCAGCTGGGCACGCCCGCTCCGGACGGCAAGCCCCGTTTCGTGCTCGAGGTCCGTCCGGTGAGCAACACGGTCGTCGTAGGGCCGAAGGAGGCGCTGGCGACGGCGGAGGTCGCCGGCAGCCGGTACACGTGGGCGGGCCGCCCGCCCCGCGAGGGCGCCTTCACGTGCCATGTCCAGATCCGGGCGCACGCCGATCCCGTGCCCGCACGGGCGACGTGGGCCGACGGCACCCTGGCGGTGACGCCCGACGAGCCGTTCGACGGCGTGGCACCCGGGCAGACCGCGGTGCTGTACGACGGCACCCGCGTGATCGGTCAGTTCACGATCGACCGCACGGTTTCGGCGGTACCGGTTCCCGCGTAGGTGTCCACCCCTCCGGCCGCGTCGGAGGTCATCCCTAAACTGACCGGGTGGTGAACGGCGACGAACTTCCCGATCTGACCCTCGAGCAGGCGCGCGCGGAATCGGGCGATCTCATCTCCCGCATCCTCCAGGCGCGCGACGCGTATTACGGCGACGACGCCGAGATCGTCGACGACGCCACCTATGACGAGTGGATGCGGCGGCTCGACGCCATCGAACGCCTCTACCCGGAGCTTCAGGGGCAGGACAGCCCGACGCAGTCGGTGGGGGCCGCGTCGGGGACGCTGTTCGCTCCCGTGGAGCATGCCGAACGGATGCTCAGCCTGGACAACGTCTTCAGCGACGAGGAGTTCCTGGCGTGGGCGACCCGGGTCGAGCGTGATGCCGGCCGGCGGGTGGACTACCTGTGCGAGCTCAAGATCGACGGCCTGGCCCTGTCGCTGCGCTACCAGCGCGGCCGGCTCGTGTCGGCGGCCACCCGCGGGGACGGCCGCGTGGGGGAGGACGTGACCGAGACCGTTCGGGCCATCCGCGGCATCCCGCAACGCCTGAAGGGCACGGGGCACCCCGACCTCGTCGAGGTGCGCGGTGAGGTGTTCTTCAACGTGGCCGACTTCGAATCCCTCAACGCGTACCAGGAGTCCGTGGGCGATCGGATCTTCGCGAACCCGCGGAACGCGGCATCCGGCTCCCTCCGCCAGAAGACGGAAGGGAAGAACGAGCGTCAACTGCAGGCGATGCACGAGCGCCTGTCGCGGTTGCGCATGACGGTGCACGGGATCGGCGCGTGGCCGAACCCGCCGGTGAACTCGCAGAGCGCGGTGTACCGCCTGCTGGCGGAGTGGGGACTCCCCACGAGCGACTACTTCCGCGTGGTGACCTCCGCCGCGGAGGCCGACGAGTACATCCGCCACTACGGTGCGCACCGCCACGACGTCGAGCACGAGATCGACGGGGTCGTCGTCAAGGTGGATGACCTCGCACTCCACGACGAGCTCGGCGCGACCAGCCGCGCGCCGCGCTGGGCCATCGCCTACAAGTACCCGCCGGAGCAGGTCAACACCAAGCTCCTCGACATTGTGGTGTCCGTGGGGCGGACAGGACGGGCCACGCCCTTCGCCGTCATGGAGCCCGCCCGCGTCGCCGGGAGTGTCGTGCGTCAGGCGACGCTCCACAACCAGGAGGTCGTCAAGGCCAAGGGTGTGCTGATCGGCGACACGGTGGTGCTGCGCAAGGCCGGAGACGTCATCCCCGAAGTCCTCGGTCCCGTGGTGGAACTTCGCGACGGCACCGAGCGCGCTTTCGTCATGCCGGCGGAGTGCCCGGAATGCGGGTTCCCCCTCGCCCCGGCCAAGGCCGGCGACATCGACCTGCGCTGCCCGAACACGCGCGCCTGCCCCGCCCAGGTGCGCGGAAGGGTGGAGCACATCGGGTCGCGCGGTGCGCTGGACATCGAGGGTCTCGGTGAGGTGTCGGCCGCAGCGCTCACCCAGCCGGTGCGGCCGGAACAGCCGCCGCTGGACACCGAAGCCGGACTGTTCGATCTGCGCCCTGAAGACCTCTTCCCGATCGACGTCGTCGTCCGCGATGCCGAGACCGGGCTGCCACGGCTGCTCGAGGACGGCGCGCCCGACACCCGGTCGCCCTTCCGCCGTCAGCGCAAGAAGACCGACCCCGCGTTCGATCCGGACGGGCCGTTCGACGGCGACGCGGGCTTCGTGTTGTCCAAGTCGGCTCAGGAGCTCCTCGCGAACATCGAGGCGGCGAAGACCAAGGAGCTGTGGAGATTCCTGGTCGCCCTGAACATCCGTCATGTGGGGCCGGTCGCCGCGCGCGCCCTCGCCCAGTGGTTCGGATCCGTCGACGCGATCCGCGCAGCATCCCGGGATGAGCTCGCTGCGGTGGAAGGCGTCGGCGGCATCATCGCCGACGCCCTGACGGACTGGTTCGAGGTCGAGTGGCACCGCGAGATCGTGGAGCGGTGGACGGCCGCAGGGGCACAGCTGTGGACCCCCGGCCACCCCGGCCCCGGGGCGGCCACTACCGAGGGCGGGGTCCTGGAGGGACTGACGATCGTGGCGACCGGGTCGCTCGAGGGCTACACCCGCGAGGGGGCGCAGGAGGCGATCCTCCGCGCCGGCGGGAAGGCCGCATCCAGCGTGTCCAAGAAGACCGACTTCGTCGCCGCCGGTCCGGGAGCGGGCTCCAAGCTCGGCAAGGCGGAGGAGCTGGGGCTGCGCATCATCGATGCCGCGCAATTCCACGTCCTCGTCACGGAGGGTCCGGCGGCGCTGGACGCCGGATGATGCGCCGCAGTTTCCGGTAGATCGGCGGGCCGGGTCCGGCAGACCGCGGGCATCCGGAACCGTCGCTGAGACGCCGGTCTCAGTCCGTCCTCATGTTGCGGTATGCGGGGAGGAAGACGAGGAGGGCGGTGAGGGTGGTCGCCAGGGTGAGCACGGGAAGTGCGGGTTCGGTGAACCAGGGCGAGTATTCGGCATTCGTTCCCATTCCCATGACCACCCAGGCTCCGAAAGTGCCGAGGATGAGGAGCACAGCGAAGGTGAGGGGGGCCACCGCCGCCCGTCCCCGAAGCGGCCGGCGGGCGATCATCGGCACGGTGAGGATCGCGCCGATGATCACGATCACGAGCACAGTGAAGGCGCCGCCGAACAGCGCACCGCCACGGTCGAGCTCGCCCGACTCGTCGGGAGCGAAGAGGCTGAAGATCAGGCCGAACAGGTTCGCCGTCTCGTCATCCTCGGATACCTCCGTGGTGACGAAAGGGAGGAAGAGCGCGAGCACCAACAGGGTCTCGATCAGGATGATCGGGAGGACGAGCAGGATCGACTCGAGGGCGCTGACTCGCTGTTCCAGCGATCGGCGAGCCGCCTCGTTCGCGACGTCCTCGGACGTGTCGTGTGTCATGGTGCGCCTTTTCTCTGGTTGCGGGCGAGGGGAATGACCGGCACGAGCGTGTCCGCGAGATCCTACAAGCGGCGTCGACCCTGCGTCGCCCGTCAGCGACCCGAGGAGAGGGTGAGGAGACGGTCGCGGACCTGACGGCGAAGCACCTTGCCGATGAGCGAGCGGGGGAGTTCGTCCACGAGGAAGATGCGCCGTGGCACCTTGTAGGCGGTCAGGACGCTCCGCGCGAACTCGCGGATCTGCTCGACGTCCACGTCGTCATCGCCGTCCGGAACGATCGCGGCGACCACCTCTTCGCCGGAGTGCTCGTTCGGTAACCCGACGACGGCGACGTCCGCGACCCGCGGATGCTGGCGCAGGACGTTCTCGACCTCTGTCGGGGCGACGTTGAATCCGCCGGTGATGATGAGCTCCTTGATCCGGTCGACGACCCGCACGAACCCGTCGTCGTCGATCGTTACGATGTCGCCGGTGCGGAACCAGCCGTCGACGAAGACGGCTTCCGTCTCCTCGGGTCTGCCGTAGTAGCCGCTGAACACCTGCGGGCCGCGCACCAGGAGTTCGCCCCGTTCCCCGGGGGTCACGTCCACCCGCGGGTCATCCGGGTCCACGACGCGGCATTCGGTGCCGGGAATCGGGAGCCCGACCGTTCCGGGCTTGCGGTTGTCGGCGACGGGATTGGCCATGAGCACGGGCGAGCACTCGCTGAGGCCATACCCCTCGACGAGGTAGCCGCCGGAGGCATCCTCGAACGGCACGACCAGTTCGTGGGGCAGAGCCATCGCTCCCGAGATGGCGATCCCGGTGCCGGTGATCGGGATCCCCTTCTCCCGCGACGCGTTCAGAAGGCGCTCGGCGATCGGAGGGACCAGCGGCAGGAACGTCGCCGGATGCTTCTTCGTCACGGCGAGCACGAGATCGGGGTCGAACCGCGGGAACAGCACCAGTCGCGCGCCCATCGACATGGCGAACGTCAGGCACAGGGTCAGGCCGTACGCGTGGAACATGGGCAGTACCGCGTACACGACGCATCCCTCACCGCGACGGATCGACGGCACCCACGCCCGCGCCTGGGCGGCATTGGCGAGCAGGTTGCGGTGGGTCAGTGCGGCGCCCTTGGGCGTGCCCGTGGTGCCGCTGGTGTACTGGATGATCGCGAGGTCGTCGGTCGCCGGCTGCGGGTAGCTCGCCGGGAGCGGATCCGCGCGCAGCAGGTCTTCCCACGTCATGGTCCCGGAGACCTTCGCGTGGAGAGCGGCCCGCGATTCGCGGGCCCGCGCCACGGGGAGGCGCAACGCGGCACGCGTGCGAAACGGCATGGCACGCGTCACGTCGATGGATACGAGCGTGTCGACGCGCAGGTCCTCGGGGAATTCCTGAACCGTGCCGACCACTTTGCTCCACACGATCGCGTGCTTGGCACCGTGGTCCTCGAACTGCTTGCGGAGCTCGCGCGCGGTGTAGAGCGGGTTGTGCTCCACGGCGACGGCGCCCAGCCGCAGGATCGCGTAGAACGCCACGATGTGCTGAGGGCAGTTCGGCAGCACGATCGCCACCGGATCGCCCGCGTGCACGCCCTGGGCACGGAGGCCGGCGGCCGCACGCGCGATCTGCTCCTCGAGTTCGCGGTACGACGTGGTTCGTCCGAAGAACTCGAGAGCCGGGGCATCCGGGTAGTCGCGCGCGGACGCTGCCACGATGTCGCCGAGCGATCCGGAGACCGGGTCGAGGTCTTCGGGTACACCGTCGGCGTAGCTGCGAATCCAGGGCCGGGGCGGGTCGTACGTGGTCATCTCGCCACCCTATTTCGTTCGAGCGGAGGGTCAGCGACGGCGCCGGCGGGCGGGTGCGGGCGAATGTGGCCCATCGCGCACAGAACCTAGACTGGAGGGGTGTCTGAAATCACCCCCGATCTCGTGCGCCACCTCGGTGTGCTCGCCCGGATCCAGCTCAGCGACGAGGAGGTCGAGCGTCTCACCGGTCAGCTCGACGTGATCGTCGACAACATCGCGAAGGTGTCGGAGGTCGCCACCCCCGACGTCGTGGCGACCAGTCACCCGATCCCGCTGCAGAACGTGTTCCGCACCGACGTGCCGAGCGACGTGCTGAGCCTGGACGAGGTACTGCAGAACGCCCCGGATGCGGCGGATAACCGCTTCCGCGTGACCGCGATCCTGGGGGAGGAGCAGTGACCGACGACCTCACGCGCCTGAGCGCGTCCGACCTCGCCGCGCGCCTGTCCGCGGGGGAGGTCTCCAGCGTGGAGGCCACGCAGGCGCACCTCGACCGGATCGCCGCCGTCGACGGCGACCTGCACGCCTTCCTGCATGTCAACGCCCGAGCTCTCGACGTAGCCGCCGACATCGACCGCCGTCGCGCGGCCGGCGAGGAGCTCGGCCCGATCGCGGGCGTGCCGCTGGCCATCAAGGACGTGCTGGTCACGACCGACATGCCCTCCACGAGCGGCTCGAAGATCCTCGAGGGGTACCTCTCGCCGTACGATGCGACGGTCGTTGCGCGCTCTCGCGCGGCCGGCCTCGTGCCGCTGGGCAAGACGAACATGGACGAGTTCGCGATGGGGTCCTCCACCGAGCACTCCGCCTACGGTCCGACGCGCAACCCGTGGGACCGCGACCGGATCCCCGGCGGCTCCGGCGGCGGATCGGCGGCGGCGGTGGCCGCGTTCGAGGCGCCGCTGGCCCTCGGCTCCGACACGGGCGGCTCCATCCGCCAACCCGCACACGTCACCGGCACGGTCGGGATGAAGCCGACCTACGGCGGCGTCAGCCGCTACGGCGCCATCGCGCTGGCCTCGAGCCTGGACCAGGTCGGGCCGGTCACGCGCACGGTGCTGGACGCGGGGCTCCTGCACGACGTCATCGCCGGACACGATCCGCATGACGCCACCTCGCTGACCGACGCATGGCCGTCGTTCGCCGACGCCGCGCGCGACGGCGCCACCGGGGAGGTCCTGAAGGGACTGAAGGTCGGTGTCATCCGCGAACTCCCCGACAGCGGCTTCCAGGCGGGCGTGGCGTCGTCGTTCCGCGATGCGCTCGCGGCGATGGAGGCCCAGGGTGCCGAGATCGTCGAGGTCAACGCGCCGCACTTCGAGTACGGCGTCGCGGCGTACTACCTGATCCTCCCGGCGGAGGCCTCCAGCAACCTGGCGAAGTTCGACTCGGTGCGGTTCGGGATGCGGGTCACCCCGCACGCCGCTGCCACCGTGGAGGAGGTCATGGCCGCCACCCGCGACGCGGGCTTCGGCGACGAGGTCAAGCGCCGCATCATCCTGGGCACCTACGCGCTGTCGGCCGGATACTACGACGCGTACTACGGCAGCGCCCAGAAGGTGCGCACCCTCATCCAGGCCGACTTCGACGCCGCCTTCGCGCAGGTGGACGTCATCGCGACGCCCTCGGCGCCGACGACGGCCTTCCGCTTCGGCGAGAAGATCGATGACCCGCTGCAGATGTACCTCAACGACGTCACGACCATCCCGGCGAACCTCGCCGGTGTGCCGGGGATCTCGATCCCCTCCGGCCTGGCCGCGGAGGACGGGCTGCCCGTCGGCATCCAGTTCCTCGCTCCGGCGCGGGAGGATGCCCGCCTGTACCGCGTGGGCGCCGCTCTGGAGACGCTGCTCGTGGAGGAGTGGGGCGGTCCGCTGCTGGACCGCGCACCTGCCCTTCCACAAGCTCAGGGACCGAACGGAGGGAGCCGCTGATGGCGAAAGACACGCTGATGGGCTTCGATGAGGCACTGGAGCTGTTCGAGCCCGTGCTCGGCTTCGAGGTGCACGTCGAACTGAACACGCGCACGAAGATGTTCTCCGGAGCGCCGAACCCCGCCCACTCCGACAACCACGACGCCGCTCCCAACACCCTCGTCGCACCGGTGGACATGGGACTCCCCGGTGCGCTGCCGGTGGTCAACGAGCAGGCGGTGCGGTTCTCGATCTCGCTCGGGCTCGCGCTGGGATGCTCGATCGCTCCCTCCAGCCGCTTCGCGCGGAAGAACTACTTCTATCCCGACCTCGGCAAGAACTACCAGATCTCGCAGTACGACGAGCCCATCGCCTTCGAGGGCTCCGTCGAAGTGGAGCTGCCCGACGGCACCCTCGTGACCGTGCCGATCGAGCGCGCCCATATGGAGGAGGATGCGGGCAAGCTGACCCACGTGGGCGGCTCGACCGGTCGGATCCAGGGCGCGGAGTACTCCCTCGTGGACTACAACCGTGCGGGTGTGCCGCTCGTGGAGATCGTCACCAAGCCGATCTTCGGCGCCGAGCACTCGGCCCCGGAACTGGCGAAGGCGTACGTGCAGACCATCCGCGACATCGTCCTGTCCCTCGGCATCTCCGAGGCCCGGCTGGAGAGGGGAAACCTGCGCTGCGACGCGAACGTCTCCCTGCGTCCGCGCGGGCAGGAGAAGCTCGGCACGCGCACGGAGACGAAGAACGTCAACTCGATGCGATCGGTCGAGCGCGCGGTGCGGTACGAGATCCAGCGCCAGGCGGCGATCCTCGCCGCCGGAGGCACGATCATCCAGGAGACCCGTCACTGGCACGAGGACACCGGCACCACGTCGCCCGGCCGGCCCAAGTCGGACGCCGATGACTACCGGTACTTCCCCGAGCCCGACCTGCTTCCCGTCGCTCCTTCCGAGGAGCTCATCGAAGAACTCCGCGCGGCCCTGCCCGAGCCGCCGGCCGCCCGCCGCCGCCGCTTGCAGGGCGAGTGGGGCTTCGCCGACATCGACTTCCAGGGCGTCGTCAACGCGGGCCTGCTCGCGGAGGTCGGTGCCACGGTGGCTGCCGGCGCGTCGCCCGCCGCGGCGCGCAAGTGGTGGATGAGTGAGATCAGCCGCATCGCGAACGCCCAGAACCGTGAGGCGACCGACCTCGTCTCGCCGGAGAACGTCGCCGCCCTCCAGAAGCTCGTCGACGCGGGCACGCTGACCGACAAGCTCGCCCGCCAGGTGCTCGAGGGCGTCATCGCCGGGGAGGGCACCCCGCAGGAGGTCGTGGATGCGCGCGGCCTTGCGGTCGTGTCCGACGACGGCGCGCTCCTGGCAGCCATCGACGAGGCCCTGGCAGCCCAGCCCGACGTGCTGGCGAAGATCCGCGACGGCAAGGTTCAGGCAGCCGGGGCCGTGATCGGCGCGGTCATGAAGGCCATGCGGGGCCAGGCGGACGCGGCGCGCGTGCGCGAACTCGTCCTCGAGCGCGCCGCCGAGTAAGCCGAATCAGGCGAAACGCCCGAATCAGGAGCATCCGGAGTCGCCGGGTCCTGGTCCGGGCGTTTTCGTCGTGGGGCCGTCGCTGGATGTCGGCGCTCCACGGGAGAATAGATCACATGGGACGCGGCGATGGATCGGGGCGCATCGTCTCCGCCGCGGGTGCCGACGACACCGGCGCGGGGATCCTGCACGTCGACATGGATGCGTTCTACGCGTCGGTCGAGATCCTCGACGATCCGTCGCTGCGCGGCAAGCCGATCATCGTCGGAGCCCCGGAGGGACGCGGCGTCGTCTCCAGCGCCTCGTACGAAGCCCGACGGTTCGGCGTCCGCTCGGCGATGCCGGTCTCGCAGGCCCTGCGGCTCTGTCCCACCGCCACCGTCGTTCCGCCGCACTTCGATCGGTACACCGAGCTGTCCAGCCGCGTGATGGCCATCTTCCGCGACTTCACCCCGCTCGTGGAGCCCCTCTCCATCGACGAGGCGTTCCTCGACGTGCGCGGTGCCCGCCGGCTGTGGGGGAGTCCCGGGGAGATCGCGCGGATGCTGCGCGCCCGGGTCCTCGAGGAGACCGGGCTCACCTGCAGCGTGGGAGCGGCGTCCACCAAGCACGTGGCGAAGATCGCCTCCACCATCAGCAAGCCCGACGGCGTCCTCATCATCGCCGAAGCCGATACGCAGGCGTTCCTGGCCGCGCGGCCCGTGCGGGCACTCTGGGGGGTGGGCCCCAAGGCGGCCGATGCTCTCGAGTCGCGGGGCATCCGGACGGTGGCCGACGTCCTGGCCTCCTCGCGCCCGCTCCTGGACCGGGCCCTCGGCCCCGCGATGGGGGAGCGGGTGTGGCAGCTTTCCCACGGGATCGACGCGCGTGAGGTGCACACCGAACGCGTCGAGAAGAGCATCGGCCACGAGGAGACGTTCTCCGAGGACATCGCCGACACGCGCGTCCTGCATGTGGAGCTCCGCCGGCTGGCCGACCGTGTGGGCGCTCGGCTTCGACGCCACGGCGTGGAGACCTCGACGGTGGCGATCAAGGTGCGGTTCTCCGATTTCACGACGCTGAGCCGATCGCGCACCCTCGCCGAGCCGACCGCTGTCGGGCAACGCATCGGCGAGGCTGCGATCGAGATGTTCGATGCGATCCCGCGCCCGCTGCCGGTCCGGCTGGTAGGCGTGCGGGGAGAGAAGCTGCGCTCGGCCGCCGGTCCGCTCGGCCTGTGGGATGACGACGAGGAATGGCGGGCCGTCGAAGACGCGCTCGACGACGCGACGGCGCGCTTCGGCCGCGGCGCGGTCACCCGCGCAGCCCTGCTCGGCCCGCGTCGTGACGGCGGCTCCCTGCCGTCGCATCCCCTCCCGCCCGGCGGAGACTGACGCTGGGCAGACGGTTCGTCGGGCGGTACGGTGGAGGCATGCCCAACATCGCACTCGACCTCGGCAACCAGGCCGCACAGTTCGGCGTCACCGCCGCGTACGGAGAGCAGCAGGACGTCGATGGCGTGCGGCTCGTGCCCGTAGCCCTCACGTGGAGCGGGTTCGGCGGCGGCGAGGACGAGAACGGCAACGGCGGAGGCGGCGGCGGCGGCTACACCGTGCCCATCGGCGCGTACGTCCGCCGTGGCGACGACCTGCGCTTCGAGCCGAACGTCGTATCGTTCCTCGCGGTGGCGATCCCCTTCGTGTGGGTCGCCGGCCGCGCGCTCAGCCGTGTCATCCGGGCTCTCAAGAAGTAACCCCGACCCGTTCGCACGCGCCCTGGACACCGCGGTCGACGCGGTCGTCGACGCTGTGCGCGGCGTCGCAGCCGCCAACGCGGTGGTGCTCATCGACGGGCGGAGCGGCGCGGGCAAGACGTCGCTGGCCCGCCTTCTGGTGGGCCGCTGGCCGCAGCGCGGCCGTGTGCAACTCGTCGCCCTGGACGCCGTCTACCCCGGCTGGGACGGGCTCGCCGACGGGGTCGACTACGCCCGCACCACCATCCTGGTCCCGCACGCGAGGGGCCTCATCGGGGTGTGGCAACGCTGGGACTGGGACGCCTCGGACCGCGCCGAAGCGCACGCGGTCGACCCGTCACTGCCGCTCATCGTGGAAGGCTCGGGGCTGCTCGCCCCACGTACCGCCCCCCTGGGCGACGTTCGGGTCTGGCTGGACGCACCCGCCGACGCGCGCCGCACGCGAGCGCTGGCACGCGATGGGGATGGCTACCGGCCGCACTGGGAGCGGTGGGCCGCGCAGGAGGACGTGCATCTGACGGCCGACGACCCGAAGTCGCACGCCACTGTGACCATCAGACTGCCCTGACCGCCCGCGACCGCGCGCTAGACGAGGGCGTGCTCGTGGACGGCGGACTCGAGCGTCGAGCCGTTCAGGTCCAGGTAGATCCGGCGCTCTGTGATGGACAACGTCATGGTGTTGCGACGCTCGAGGAGGGCCGCGGCAGCATCCACGAAGCTCGGATCGAAGCTGTAGAGCGCGATGTCTTCGGCGCGATGGATGCGTTTGCCGGTCCACTGCGCGGCGACGGTGGTGGGATCGCGATGCGTGTACACACGGGTACGGTCGGCGAGCTTGCTTCCGTAGTGCAGGCGCGCGGCGTCCGGGGACCCCACCTCGACCCACGCGATGATGCTCCCCGTCGCGTCGCGGACGAGCACGGCGGGCTCGTCCGTCGAGGAGATGCCCTCACTGAAGGCGATTCCGTCCTCGAATTCGAGGCAGTACGCCAGCACGCGCGTCATCATGTAGGCGGCGGTCTCGGAGGGGTGACGCGCCACCCGGAGTGCGAAGTCCTCGTAAACGGCGCGGTCCACGTCGGCCAGCTGTACCGAGAAGGTGTGCATTGTCGCGCCGGTGGCCATAACGATCGAGCTTACGCGCGGGTGCCAGCGGGCCCTATTCCGGGTGCGCGGGCCTCAGTCCGCGTCGAGCGCCATCACGAGACCGTCCAGGCGGGAGCCGAGCCAGTCGTACAACAGCGACCGGGGGTCGTCGCTCGGGTCGTCGTCCTCGTCCTCGATACCCATGCGGGAGGCGAGGACGAGCCGTACGGCCGCGAGGGTGCGCAGCCACGCAGAAGCCTCGCCGGAATCGAGGGTGACCCGCACGGGCTGCATCGCGCGTCGTTCGTCCAGGTCGGACACGAGTGGGATCGGGCCGGACTGCGCGAGCGTGTCGAGAACCGTCCGCGCGTCGCTCGCACGGCGCCCCAGCAGATCACCCGAGGTCAGCCGACGGAAATCTGCGGACGACGATGCGTCGTCGGGGTACGCGTCGGGGACGAGGCGGGCCACCGCAGGATCTTCGGATGCCGCGCCCTCGCCCTCGTCGACGAGCTCGAGGAACTGACCCGTCACCGCCGCGAGATGGGCGACCTCCACCGCGGTCAGATCGAGCACGAGCAGCCGGTTGCCGTTCATTCCGGCGCCTTTCGAACGGTGGCCCACAGGCCGTAATCGTGCATGGCGGAGGTGTGCAGTTCCATCTGCTCGCGTGCACCCTCTGCCACGATGGCGTGCCCTTCGTGGTGAACGGCCAGCATCAGGCGGGTCGCTTCGGCCACGGAGTACCCGAAGTACTCACGGAAGACATGCACGACGTAACTCATCAGGTTGACCGGGTCATTCCAGACGACGGTCTGCCACGGCCGGTCGCCTGCGGAGGCCTCGTCCAGCCGGAGGTCGTCCTCGAGGAGCGTGCTGGTCATGCCCAGCCCAGCTGGTGCAGTCGAGCATCGTCGATGCCGTAGAAGTGGGCGATCTCGTGGACGAGCGTCGTATGGATCTCGTCCCGTAGGTCCTCGAGCGAGGCGCACGCGGCGAGGTGCGACTCCCGGTAGAGGATGATGCGGTCGGGAAGCTCCCCGGCGCTGCCGTAACGGTCGCGCTCGGTCAGCGACCAGCCGTCGTAGAGGCCGAGCAGATCGAGAGAGCCGTCCTCGGGCCGGTCTTCCACGACGAATACGACGTTGTCGAGTCCTCCGACCATGTCGTCCGGAAGACGGTCGAGTTCGTCGATGACGATCCGCTCGAACCGTTCGGCATCCATGTCCCCGAGGCCGCCCGCCTGATCGGAGAGGTCGGTCATCGCCCCTCGCGGGAGGTATTGGGGTGAGTAACGGGGCTCGAACCCGCGACATCGGCCACCACAAGGCCGCGCTCTACCAACTGAGCTATACCCACCATGCGCTCCGCGGCTGCGGAACAACCAGAATATTCTCTCATACCGAGAAGGGGTACGCCGACACCGCTGCTGCCGCCGCGGCGCGCGCGCCGTCGCTCGTCGGTCCGGGCTCCGGAACGAAGACCGCGGTGCGGTAGTACGCCAGCTCACGGATGGACTCGTGGATGTCGGCGAGGGCGCGGTGACCGCCGTTCTTGGCCGGTGCGTGGATGTACGCACGCGGGAACCAGCGGCGGGACAGCTCCTTGACGCTCGACACGTCGACGTTGCGGTAGTGCAGCCAGCGGTCGACCCGCGGCATGTACTTGGCCAGGAACATCCGATCGGTGCCGATGGTGTTGCCCGCCAGCGGTGCCTTTCCCTCCACGGGCACGAATCGCTGGATGTACTCGAGTGCCTGGAATTCCGCATCCGCCAGGGAAACCCCTGCCGGGATCTCCTCGAGAAGCCCCGACGAGCGGTGCATGTTGGTGACGAACTCACTCATGTTCGCCAGCGCGGACTCGTCCGGTTTGATCACGATCTGGAACCCCGGGTCGAGCACGGTCAGTTCGAAATCTGTCACCACGACGGCGATCTCGACGAGTTCGTCGACGGAGAGGTCGAGTCCCGTCATCTCGCAGTCGATCCACACGAGGCGGTCATTCTCGGAAGGCCCCACCATGACAACCATCCTAACGATGGCCGCCGACCGGGGTGCGCAGCGTCCCCCAGGCACGATTCGAACGTGCGACAAACGGATTAGAAGGCCGCTGCTCTATCCACTGAGCTACTGGGGGTCGGCTCCCCAGGTTACCGATGCGCGGGCGCGCGTGCACTGGTGCGGCGGTGGGATGCGGCGTACCGTCGCATGCGCACCAGGAAGGAAGCGATGATGACCGAACCGACCACGCGCCGACTGTGGGTGGCGTACGGACCGGCCGGTGCCGTCGGCAAGATCCAGAAGGACGCCGACTCCTTCACCGTCCAGATGGCCGGGAAGGATGCCCCGTTGGGCACATACCCGTCGATGGACATCGCCAAGCGGGCGCTGCAGTCGCATCTCAAGCCCGGCGCCGAGCCGCCCGAGTACCGCGAGCACTGACCCCGGTCGGTCCCGCCACCTGCAGACCGGCCTCAGCGGTGCGCGATCGTCGGCGTCTGCAGTGCCGGACACGTCCCGTGGGTAGGCGTGCGGATGTCGAACAGCGGCAGGGCCATATGCACCAGCGGTCCGATGCTGAGCGCGAACACCACGGTGCCGATCCCGACGGTGCCGCCCAGCGACCAGCCGAGCACCAGGACGGTTCCCTCGACCGAGAGGCGGCAGAGCCAGATCGGCGCGCCGAACCGCGAGTGAAGGCCGGTCATCAGGCCGTCGCGTGGTCCGGGTCCGAAGTGGGCGCCGATGTACAGGCCCGACGCGACCGCGACGGACACCACACCCGCGGCGAGCATCGAGACGCGCCCGAGGGTGCTGCCCGGCGGGGGGATGAGGCCCAGGGTGATCTGCATGGCCGTGCCCACGAGGGCGATGTTCGTGATGGTGCCGATGCCCGGGTGCTGGCGCAGAGGGATCCAGACGAGGAGCACGACCGCGCCGAGGAGATTCGTGACCCAGCCCACGCCGATCCCGGAGTGCAACGACAGCCCCTCGGCCAGAACCGTCCACGGATCGACGCCGAGGCCGGCCGCAACCGTGAGGCCGCAGCCGAATCCGTACAGCGCGAGGCCGATCAGGAGTTGCGTCACGCGACGGGGCATACCAAGATCCAATCACCTCAGTGGCCCGCGGATAGCAGGCCAATTCGGCTAGCCTGGCCTGATGGATTCTCGTCTTTCGGCCCGCGCCCTGGCCGCCGCCCTCGGCGGATGGCGCAGCAGCGAGCCAGCCTACGAAGCGCTGGCGGACGCCGTGCGTCTGCTCTGCCTGGACAATCGGCTGGCCGCGCACACCGCACTGCCGGCGGAGCGGGAACTGGCCGCCGCGCTCGGTGTCAGCCGGACGACGGTGGCAGCGGCGTACCGCAGCCTCCGTGACAGCGAACACATCCGCAGCCTCCGGGGATCGGGCAGCGTCACGCTCCCACTCGCGCGGCGCGACCCGGGGATCCGCGCGGGGGTGGCCGACGCGATCGACCTCCAGCGGGCGTCGCCGCCGGCATGGCCGGGGCTCGCCGGAGTGTTCACCGAGGTGGCCGCGAAGGCCGCGAGTCTCGTCGCTCGAGCCGGCTTCGACGTGGTCGGCGGTCTGGCCCTGAGGGAGGCCGTCGCCGCGCGCTACCGGATGCGGGGCATCCCGACCCGCCCGGAGGAGATTCTCATCACCGGCGGCGCCCAGAGCGCGATCCATCTCCTGGCGTCCGTGATGCTCGGCCGGGCCGACCGTGTCCTCATCGAAACGCCGACCTATCCGCACGCCGCCGACGCGTTCCGTCGCGCCGGCGCGCGGCTGGTGGGCGTCCCCGTCACCACCGACGACGGATGGGACCTCGACCGAGCCGAGCAGGCGTTCGCGCGCACGCTCCCGGTGATGGCCTACCTCATGCCGAGATTCCAGAACCCCACGGGCCGGACCATGAGCCCCTCCGAAGCCGCGGTGTTCTCCGCCGCGGCGGAGCGGGCAGGCACGCTCGTGGTCATCGACGAGACCACTGCCGACCTCGCCATCGACGCGGATCCCGACCGTACCGAGCCATTCGGAGGTGACGAGACCGTCGTGCGGATCGGGTCGATGGGCAAGACGGTGTGGGGCGGGCTGCGCGTGGGATGGGTGCGGGCCTCGGCCGACATCATCCGTCGCCTGATCGCCGCTCGCCCGATGCACGACCTCGGCACGCCGGAATTCGAGCAGGCCGTGGCCGCAGCGCTCCTTCCGCGGATGGACGAAGTCGTGGCGCAACGGGCGGCGCACTTGCGCGCCGGGCGTGACGCGGTGACGGACGCACTGGCCGAGATCTTGCCCGATTGGCGCGTTCCCACGGTCAACGGCGGAGTGGCGCTGTGGGTGGAGTTGGATGCGCCGCTCAGCTCCGCGCTCGTCCTCGCGGCCCGATCGCGCGGCCTGTACCTGTCGGCCGGTGCTCGCTTCGCTGTCGAAGGCGGTCACGACCGCCATCTGCGCATCCCGTTCACGGGCGCTCCCGACGACCTGGTGCGGGCCGCCCGCATCCTGGGGGAGACGTGGCCGGAGGTGCGCGCCGGGTCTCCGGCTGCGCGCGTCGACCGCCTCGACGCTGTCGTCTGACGGTCAGTTCTGGTAACGGAGGCAGTCCAATGCCTCCTCCGGAGTCCAGAACTCTCCGATCCGCCGGAAAGACCGTGACCCGGCGGAGAACTTCTCAGCGGCATACCGCCATCCGCCGTCGGTCAGCATGCTGTGCACATGGCCGACAACCCGTCCGGAGCGGTCCGTCACCCGCCACCGGCCGCGCGCGACGCGGCTGAGTCGCGCCCACGTCGGTGCCGATAGTTCGGGCGTGTCGGTCCAGATCATGTCTCCACGCTAGGCACCCCCTCCGACATTCCGACGAGGCCGCCCACCGCGGGACGGACGGGACGGGCAACGGTCCAACGCGTAACGTGGAGAAGCGAGTCCGAGGAGGGGCAAATGACCACGTTCGTACTGGCCGGCGGCTGCTTCTGGTGCCTGGATGCCGCGTACCGGACGCTCCGCGGAGTGACCGCTGTCGTGTCGGGCTACACGGGGGGTGACGTGCCTTCTCCCACCTATGAGCAGGTCTGCACTGGCCGCACGGGACATGCGGAGGCGGTGGCGGTCTCCTTCGATCCCGAGGTGGTTCCCTCAGACATCATCCTCGACGCGTTCTTCACGATGCACGACCCTCGCCAGCTCAACCGGCAGGGAGGTGACATCGGCACGCAGTATCGCAGTGCGATGTTCCCCGCTGACCAGGAGCAACGGGTTCTCTTCGAGGCCGCGCGAGACCGCGCCGCGCAGTGGTGGGACGGCGGCGTGGTGACGACGATCGAGCCGCTCGGGGACTTCTACTGGGCCGAGGACAACCACCAGGACTTCTTCGCGAAGAACCCCACGCAGGGCTACTGTCTGGCCGTCGCCCTCCCGAAGGTGAACAAGGTCCGCGCGAGGTTCGCCGACTACATCCTCCCGGGCTGACCTTCCTCCCCAGGCGGGTCCTCCGGCGAATTCTCCCCAGCAGCGCACGAGGCTGTCCCGGCGAGAAGACGGCGCCGCGACGATGGTCGCAGCTCCGGTGTCCGACGGGCACGCGGACACCGGAGCATCCGACGAAAGGATGCGACATGACCGAAATCATCACCGTCACCGGCAACATCGCCACCGAGCCCGAGCAACGCAACATCTCAGACGGAGTGCGGGTCACTTCGTTCCGGATCGCGTCGCCGCACCGCCGGTACGACAGAAGCTCGGGCAAGTGGGTGGAGCAGTTCACCAACTTCTTCACGGTGTCGGCGTTCCGCGGGCTCGGCGAGCACGCTTACGCGTCTCTTCATTCCGGTGACCGCGTTATCGTGACGGGCCGGCTGCGCCTGCGCGACTGGGACAACGGCACGCGCCACGGGACCTCAGCCGATATCGACGCCGACGCCATCGGACACGACCTGCTGTGGGGCACGACGGCATACAGCCGAGCGGATGCGGGCGACCGGGAACGCGAACGGCCCTCGGAGGAGCAGAATCGCCCGGCCGACGCGCCGGCTCCGGCGGTGACCGACGGCGCAGGGTGGGCTATCCCCGCCGCTTCGCCCGAGCTCGTCGGTGTCGGAGTGGAGGCCGACCGGGCCTCCGGCGGAGGCGACGAGACGCCGTTCTGATCCCCATAGACTCGTCGGGTGGCCAGATCGCTCGCGCACCGGCGTCTGTTTGCTGCTCTCTCCGTCGTGATCGTGGGAGGGGCCGCGACGGGCTGCACGGCGCAAGCGCCGCCCGCGGCCTCACCCGCTCCGGACCCGGTCGTGTCGAGTCCGGCGCCGACACCTGCTGGCCCGACGCTCGTTCCGGAGGGAACCGCTGACGAGAACCTCCCGTACTTCACGGAGATCGTCCGCGAAGTGTGGGCGGGGCCGGAACAGGTTGCCGGCCGCGCCTACGTGGACGCTCTCGCCGCCGCCGGTTTCGACAAGGCGGCCATGCAGGTGACCCCCGACCAGACGACGGTGGGCAACGCCGCCGAGAGCATCCAGTTCTCGGTGCGCTGGGGCGAGGAGTGCCTGATCGGCCAGGTCGGACCGGCCACGGGGGAACCCGTCGCGCTGGTGATGCCGGGGCTCCAGTCGGGCGGCTGCCTGGTGGGCAACACCCGTCCCATCGACTGGTGACGCGGCGGGCCCGCACGCCCGGACCGTAGACTGGACGGGTTATGGCGGAATATATCTACTCGATGGTGCGCGCCCGTAAGGCCGTGGGCGAAAAGCTGATTCTCGACGACGTCACGATGGCGTTCCTTCCCGGTGCCAAGATCGGCATGGTGGGTCCGAACGGCGCGGGCAAGTCGACGATCCTGAAGATCATGGCCGGGATGGACACCCCGTCCAACGGGGAGGCCAAACTCGCACCGGGGTTCTCGGTCGGGATCCTCATGCAGGAGCCGGTGCTCGACGAGACCAAGACGGTGCTGGAGAACATCCAGGAGGGTGTCGCGGTCAAGGCCAAGCTGGACCGCTTCAATGAGATCTCCGGTCTCATGGCCGACCCCGATGCCGACTTCGACACGCTGCTGGCCGAGATGGGCACGCTGCAGGAGGAGATCGACGCCGCGGACGGCTGGGACCTCGACTCGCAGCTCGAGCAGGCCATGGACGCGCTGCGCACCCCTCCCGGTGACGCTGCCGTCGGTCCGCTCTCGGGTGGAGAGAAGCGTCGGGTCGCGCTGGCGAAGCTGCTGTTGCAGAAGCCGGACCTCCTGCTGCTCGATGAGCCCACGAACCACCTCGACGCCGAGAGCGTGCAGTGGCTCGAGCAGCATCTGCAGGCGTACAAGGGCGCCGTCATCGCCGTCACCCACGACCGGTACTTCCTCGACCACGTCGCGGAGTGGATCGCGGAGGTCGACCGGGGCCGGCTCATCGGTTACGAGGGCAACTACTCGACGTACCTGGAAAAGAAGGCCGAGCGTCTCGACGTCCAAGGCAAGAAGGACGCCAAGCTCGCGAAGCGCCTGAAGGACGAGCTCGAGTGGGTGCGCAGCAGCGCGAAGGGGCGTCAGACCAAGTCGAAGGCGCGCCTTGCCCGGTACGAGGAGATGGCCGCCGAGGCAGACCGCACGCGGAAGCTCGACTTCGAGGAGATCCAGATCCCGCCGGGGCCGCGCCTGGGCAGCGTCGTCATCGAGGCGAAGAACCTGAAGAAGGGCTTCGACGGGCGCTCGCTTATCGACGGGCTCAGCTTCAGCCTTCCGCCGAACGGCATCGTGGGTGTGATCGGTCCGAACGGCGTGGGCAAGACCACGCTGTTCAAGACGATCGTCGGTCTCGAACCCCTTGACGGTGGCGATCTGAAGATCGGCGAAACGGTCAAGATCAGCTACGTCGATCAGACGCGCTCCAACATCGACCCGAACAAGTCTCTCTGGGAGGTCGTCTCGGACGGCCTGGACATCATCACCGTGGGCAAGATCGAGATCCCCTCGCGCGCCTACGTCTCCAAGTTCGGGTTCAAGGGGCCCGATCAGCAGAAGAAGGCGGGTGTGCTCTCCGGCGGAGAGCGTAACCGGCTGAACCTCGCCCTCACGCTCAAGGAGGGCGGCAACCTGCTGCTGCTGGACGAGCCGACGAACGACTTGGACGTCGAGACGCTGTCGAGCCTGGAGAACGCGCTGCTGGAGTTCCCGGGTTGCGCCGTGGTCATCACGCACGACCGGTGGTTCCTCGACCGCATTGCAACGCACATCCTCGCGTACGAGGGCACGGAGGAGAACCCCGACAAGTGGTACTGGTTCGAGGGCAACTTCGAGGCGTACGAGACGAACAAGATCGAGCGTCTCGGGCCGGACGCCGCCAACCCGCACCGGTCGACGTATCGCAAGCTCACTCGTGACTGACGGGCCCCGCCTGCACATCCCCATCCATCTGCGGTGGGGCGATCTGGACGCGCTGGGCCACGTCAACAACACGTCGATGCTGAAGCTTCTGGAAGAGGCGCGTCTTCGTGCCTTCTGGCGGGGCGACGGGACGGATGAGCCACTGCCCACGGCGGTGTTCGACATGGACGTGCTCGAGAACGGCGGGGCGCGGGCGACGCTGATCGCCCGCCAGGAGATCGAGTACTACCGGCCGGTGCCCTACGGGCAGCGCCCGCTGGACGTGCAGCTGTGGATCGGCCGCATCGGCGGGTCGAGCGCCGACGTGTGCTTCGAGGTGTTCAGCCCGCTGGGCGTCGAGCCGCCGGTCCTCTACGCGCGAGCGACGGCCGTCGTCGTGATCGTCGACACGGCCTCGGGGCGCCCCATCCGCTGGAACGCCGAAGAGCGCGCCGCGTGGACGCCGTTCCTCGACGAGCCGATCGACCATCGGCGGCGCCGTCAGTCCTGAGGGACGCGGACGGTGATCTCCTGCGCGACGCTGGCCGCCAGCACACCCTCGCGCGTGTAGATCCGCCCGGTGGCGAGGCCCCGTCCACCGCGTGCGCTGGGGGAGTCCTGCACGTAGAGGAGCCACTCGTCCACACGCGCGTCCCGGTGCCACCACATCGCGTGGTCCAGGCTTGCGACCTTCAGGCCAGGACGCGCCCACGAGATGCCGTGGGCGCGCAGGATCGGCTCCTGGATGGTGAGGTCGCTGAGGTAGCCGAGGGCCGCGCGGTGCAGCAGCCGGTCATCGGGCAACCGCCGGCGCGCGCGCATCCACACCGCCTGGTGGGGCGACGCCTCGCCCTCGACCGCGAAGTAGATCGGCGACGGCACATGCCGCAGGTCGACCGGCCGCTCGGTGAAGAGCCTGCGGGTCATGGGATGCTGCGCCTCCGGGCCTAGCGCCGGGTCGGGCAGGTCCTCGGGCGCGGGGACATCGGGCATGGGCTCCTGGTGGTCGACGCCCGGGTTGTCGTCCTGGAACGACGCGATCATGGAGAAGATCGGCACTCCGTCTTGGAAGGCCTGCGTGCGGCGGGTGGAGAACGACCGGCCGTCGTGGATGCGATCCACCGAGAACGTGATGCCGGAGTTCACGTCGCCCGGGCGGAGGAAATACCCGTGCATGGAGTGGATCATGCGTCCGGCGGGGAGCGTTCGGGACGCGGCCACCACGGACTGCGAGAGTACCTGACCGCCGTAGACGCGCCCGCTCGGCATCGCGTGCGATGCGCCGGTGAAGATGTCTTCGGAGGTGCGGGCGCCGGCATCCTTGAGATCCAGCACGTGCAGAAGTGCGCCCACCGGGTCGATCGCGTCCGACACTCGTCCTCCAGACGGGCGGCTGTGCTCCGCCCCTTGATAGTTTAGGGCGGGTGTCTGCGCGCCTTGTTTTCCCCGACCCCGATGCCGCGGCCGACGTGCTCACCTTCGCTGCACGCGCCGCGCCGCTCGGCGATGGGACGGTGCGGCTGCGCGCGGCGGGAGGCACGCTTGTGGTGACCTCCGCCCCGCTGGCGCCGCGTGGGCTTCTGGACGCCACCCCGACCGTGCTCGGGATGCGGGCGATGGCGGTGGACCCCGACCTGGAGTGCGATCTGCTCGTGCCCGCAGATGCCCTGACGATCGCGCTCGACGACAACGCGGCCGTCGCGCTGCCCGAAACCGCGGTCTCGGCCGCGTGGGCGGGCGTTTCGCCCCCGCGGGCCGGGTGGGTCGCGGCCGGCGAGCTCGCAGCATCCACCCTCGCAGCGCGGGCGCAGTGGGGGATGGCCGCGGTCGCTGACGGCGTGCCCGCCGACGCGGGCGAGGACGCGGTGCGCGCCGTGCGCGCTCACGTGTGGGGTCCCCCCGACGAATCGCTCGGCGGTCTTCCCCTCGGCGTGGCCTTCGCCGCCTTCGCGCTCGGGTTCATCGCGGGCGAGGAGAAGGCGGTGGTACGGACGGCGGGACCCTGGACTCGGATCACCCTGGTCCGCGGACACATCCTCGTCCGCGGTCCCATGCGCTCTGGCCTGACCCCCGTGCGTCGCACCGGCTCGCCCTCCTCCGGGACCTAGCCGGACAGCTGTGGGGAGACGTCCGTGGGGCAGGAGATCTAGCCGGGCCGTCGGGGAGGACATCTAGGCCGGGCGGTCAGGTAGGAGATGTGGCCGGGCGGTTGGGGAGGAGATGTGCGTTGGGGAGGGCGCATCCGGCGTATTTGGACCTCCGCAGTGCACATCTCCTCCCGGACGGCTCGCGCGCTGCCGAGGCGGACCGCCGTCCGAGCCGTGCTGGCTGCGGCGGGTGCTGGTCCGGGGCGGGCGCTAGGGGAGGAGATGTGCGCTGGGGAGGGCGCATCCGGCGTTCTCGGACCTCCGGTGTGCACATCTCCTCCCGGGCGGCTCGCGCGCCGGGGCGGACCGCCGTCCGAGGCGTGCGGGCTGCGGCGGGTGCTGGTCCGGGGCGGGCGCTAGCGGAGGAGATGTGCGTTGAGGAGGGCGGATTCGGGGTAATAGGACCTCCGGTGTGCACATCTCCTCCCGGGCGGCTCGCACTCGGAGCTACCCGCCTTCTGAGGTTTCCTGGCTGCCCCGGGTGCGCGCCCGGCCGGGCGGCTGCGGAGGAGATGTGCGTGGGGGAGGGCGCATCCGGCGTATTTGAACCTCCGGAGTGCACATCTCCTCCCGAATGGCCCGGCTTCGCCCGGCTTCGACCGGCGGCCGGCGGCTACACCGCGGCGGCGGCGGTACGGCCGGCGACGCGTCCGGAGAAGAGGCATCCGCCGAGGAAGGTTCCCTCCAACGCGCGATAGCCGTGCATCCCGCCCCCGCCGAAGCCGCTCGCCTCGCCCGCCGCATACAGGCCGGGGACAGGCGCCCCGTCGGCGGCGAGCACGCGTGCGCCGAGATCGGTCTCGAGACCTCCGAGGGACTTTCGCGTCAGCACGTGCAGCTTCACGGCGATGAGCGGCCCGGCCGCAGGATCGAGGATGCGGTGGGGCGCGGCCGTGCGGATGATCCGGTCGCCGCGGAAAGCTCTCGCCGATCGCAGCATGGCGATCTGCGCGTCCTTGGTGAAGTCGTTCGCCATCTCCCGGTCCCGCGCCTCCAGCTCGGTGCGCACCCGTGCCGGGTCGAGGACCTCGCCGCCGGGCAGTTCCCGCATCCCGGCGATCAGCGCGTCCAGGTCGTCCCGTACGACGAAGTCCGCTCCGTGGTCGAGGAACGCCTGCACCGGTCCGGCCGCGCCCTTGCCGAGGCGCGAGCGGACGAGGAGCCCCAGGTCCTTCCCCGTCAAGTCCGGGTTCTGCTCGCTGCCCGACAGGGTGAACTCCTTCTCGACGATGCGGGATGACAGCACGAACCAGGAGTGGTCGTGGCCGGTGGCCCGCAGGTGCGCGAGGGTTCCGAGCGTGTCGAACCCGGGGAAGAGGGGTGCGGGCAGCCGCGCCCCGGTGGCGTCGAGCCATACGGACGACGGCCCCGGAAGGATGCGGATGCCGTGGTTCGCCCACACCGGATCCCAGTTGCGGATGCCTTCGACGTAGTGCCACATCCGGTCGCCGTTGATGCGCCGGCCGCCCGCGGATGCCGCGATCGCCAGCATCGACCCATCCACGTAGGCCGGAACGCCGGCGACCATCGACGTCGGCGCACTCCCCAGCCTCGCCGGCCATTGGGAGCGCACCAGGTCGTGATTGCCGCCGATACCGCCGGAGGACACGATCGTCGCGCCGGCGGTGATCCGGAATCCTCCGATGCTCTCGCGAGAGGATGCTGCGCCCCGAGGCGATCCGCTCGGGGCGAGGATGTCGCCGGCGGCACCCGTGACGACGCCGTCCACGGTGAGGAGTTCGGTGACGCGATGGCGGGGAAGAAGAACCGCGCGGCCGTCGCGCTCGGCCTCCTCGACGGCGACCTGGAAGGGGGCAACCACGCCGGGACCGGTGCCCCACGTGATGTGGAAGCGGGGGACGGAGTTCCCCGGTCCCGTCGCGGTGTAGCCGCCGCGCTCGGCCCACCCGACGATCGGGAAGAACCCGACGCCGAGCTCCTTCAACCACGCCCGCTTCTCGCCGGCCGCGAATGCGAGGTAGGCCTCTGCCCATTCGCGGGGGCGGGCGTCTTCGACGCGGTCGAACCCTGCCGTGCCGAACCAATCCTGCCGGGCGAGGTCGAGCGAATCGTTGATGCCGATTCGGCGCTGCTCGGGGGAATCGACGAAGAACAGTCCACCGAACGACCACCATGCCTGGCCGCCGAGGTTCGTGCGCGGTTCCTGGTCGACGATGGCCACCCGCTTGCCCGCCCGGACAGCCTCGCGGGCGGCGACGAGTCCGGACAGTCCCCATCCGATGATGAGGACGTCGGTCTCGTAGGTCTGGACGGTCATGGCGACTCCCTCGTCGTCGTGGCGGTCAGCGTCGGTCGTCTCCCGCCAGGGGGAGCGACGGTCGTCCGCCCCGGGCACCCGTGGTGTCGACCGTGTTCACCATCGCATGCGCCGCTCGCGACAGGTAGTCCCACAGTGTGGCCTCGTGAAGCGGCGGCAGGTTCAATTCATCCACGGCCGTGCGCATGCAGCGGAGCCAGCGGTCGCGCGCGTCGGCATCGACGGCGAAGGGGAGGTGTCGCATCCGCAGCCGGGGATGTCCGCGCCCCTCGCTGTACGTTCCCGGGCCGCCCCAGTACTGCATGAGGAAGAGGGTCAGACGCTCCTGCGCCGGACCGAGGTCTTCCTCGGGGTACATCGGCTTGAGCACGTCGTCGCGCGCCACCTCGCGGTAGAAGATATCGACCAAGCGGCGGAAGACCGGCTCCCCGCCGATCTCCTCATAGAAGGCAAGCGGCTCGCTCATGCGCCGGTCCCCTCGGGCGCGTCGGACGCGGGCTTCTTCGGGGCGCGCTTGGCCGGTGGCGTCTTCGGGGCGGGGGCCGCAGCGCCGGATGCTCCGGCCTGGGATGCGGCGTCCGCATCCGCGTCGCGTTTGCGCCGCGGCTTCCACACCGGGCGTTCGGGGGTGGGAACCGCGGTGGGCTTGGTCTTCGGCGGGTTCGCCCCGCGGACGCGCTGGGCGCCTTCGATTCCGCTCAGCACGATCGAACTGAGCTGCGGCAGCTTCAGTCCCAGATCGTCCATCGCGTGCTTCAGCCGCATCCGTAGTTCGCGTGCGACGTCGTCTTTCGCGTTGGCCCGGGTCTTCAATACCAGGCGGATGACCAGAGCATCGCCCGCGATCGACTCCAGGCCCCACACCTCGGGCTGCTCGATGACACGCGTGCGCCATTTCGCGTCCTTGGTGAGCGCCTGCGCGGCGTCCAGCATCGTCGCCTCGACCTCCGCGATGTCCGCGTCGACCGGGACGGCCAGGTCGATGATGACGCGCGACCACCCCTGCGACATGTTGCCGATGCGGGTGATCTCACCGTTGCGCACGTACCAGAGGGTGCCGTTGACATCGCGGACGTGGGTGATGCGCACGCTGACGTACTCGACGACACCGGTGGCCAACCCCAGGTCGACGACGTCGCCGATGCCGATCTGGTCCTCCGCGACGAGAAAGATCCCGTTCAGCACGTCCTTGACGATGTTCTGCGCACCGAAGCCCAGACCCGCGCCGATCGCGGCGGTGAGCAGCGTCAACGACGCCAGAACGTCGGGGGCGACGATGCCGGCGATGAGGACGAGCGCCACGACGACGATCGCCACGTTCACGATGTTCTGCAGGATGGAGCCGAGCGTCCGCGTCCGCTGGACGAGTCGCACGGCCGCGATCGGTGAACGGTCGAGCGCCTGCGTGTCGTCGACGTTCGCCTTGTTCTTGGCGCCGTTGACGATCCGCCCGACCACACGACGGATGACGAAGCGGAGCCCCCAGGCGATCAGGACGCTGACGACGATCACGACGATGACGTTGAGGGCCCGGAAGCCGAACACGATCGCGCCTTCGCCGAGAGTCGTCCAGAAGTCGGGATCGGTGACGGGCGGGAGCGAGGGGGCGAAGAGAACAGGCATCCCAGCCATGCTAACGACGGATGCCTCGGCGCCGGCTGAGCGTCGAGGCATCCGGTCGGGCGATTCTTAATCCTCCGCGTCGCGGTCCTGCACGGAGAGGGCGCGCTCGACGCCCGCGAGGTTCTCGTGCACGAGACGGCGGAGGGCCGGCGGCGCGTCGGGATGCGCCGACAGCCAGGCGCGCGTGGCGTCGCGCAGCGCGCGGTTGGCCAGGGGCGCCGGGTAGAGCCCCACGATGAGGTACTGGGCGATCTGGTACGTCCGCGACTCCCACACCGGCAGAAGCATGTCGAAGTAGGGCGTGACGAACTCGGCGAGTTCGGTCACGGTCGCGGGGTGGACGAATCCCGCCGCGACCGCACGCACGATGGTGTTCGGAGCATCATCCGTCGTGACCAGGGACTCCCACGCGGCCGTCTTGGCCGCCGCGTCGGGGATGGCCGCCTTCGCCTGTGCGGCGAACTCACCGCCCTTGGCGGTGTTGTCGGCGGCCAGTGCGCGGTCGATGTCGGCCACGTCGACGAGTCCGCCTGCGGCGAGCGACACGAGAAGCTGCCACGAGAGGTCGGTGTCGACCTCGAGGCCCTCGAGACGCGCCTCGCCGTCGCGCAGGGCACGGACCTGCGCCCACTGCTCCGCCGTAGCCGCGGCTGAGGCGAACGCGGTCACGAACTGCAGCTGGTTGTCGCTCCCCGCATCGGCACCCTGCGCGAGCTGCCAGAGGCTCTCGGCGACGCGCGTGCGCGTGGCATCCCGCCTGTCGGGGGCGACGTAGGAGTTCGCAGCAAGCTGCAGCTGCGCGAGGGTGGTGCGTACGGTCGTCGACTCCGTCTCGGAGCCGATGTTCGCGAGCACGAGGTCGACGTAGTCGCTCGCAGACGCTTCCGCATCGCGGGTCTGGTCCCAGGCCGCACCCCACACCAGCGAACGCGCGAGGGGTTCGCGGATGTCTTTCAGGTGCGCGATCGCCGTCCGCAGCGACCGGTCGTCCAGACGGATCTTGGCGTAGGCGAGATCACGGTCGTTCAGAAGCACCAGGTCGGGTCGCTTCTGGCCCTTGAGCTCGGGGACATCCGTCCGGTCGCCGTCGACGTCGAGCTCCAGGTAGTGCACTCGCTCGAGCCCGCCGTCGGTGAGGTCGTAGAACCCGACGCCGAGACGGTGCGGGCGGATCGTCGGGTAATCCGCCGGAGCGGTCTGAACGATCGCGAACCGGGAGATCGTGCCGTCCCCGGACTCATCGATGAGCGGGGACAGCGTGTTGACGCCGGCCGTCTCGAGCCACTTCTTCGACCAGGCGGTCAGCTCGCGACCGCTGGTGGCTTCGAGCTCGGTCAGCAGGTCGCCGAGCTCGGTGTTGGACCACTCGTGCTTGGCGAAGTACGCCGCGACGCCGGCGAAGAACTGCTCGATCCCGACCCAGGCCGCCAGCTGCTTGAGCACAGAGCCGCCCTTGGCGTAGGTGATTCCGTCGAAGTTCACCTGAACGTCTTCGAGGTCGTTGATCTCGGCCACGACCGGGTGCGTCGAAGGCAGCTGATCCTGCCGGTACGCCCAGGTCTTCTCCATGGCGTTGAAGGTCGTCCAGGCCTCGGTCCACTCGGTGGCTTCGGCGGTGGCGATCGTCGACGCCCACTCGGCGAACGACTCGTTCAGCCACAGCCCGTTCCACCACTTCATGGTCACGAGATCGCCGAACCACATGTGCGCGAGTTCGTGAAGGATCGTCACGACGCGACGCTCCTTGATCGCGTCGGTCACCTTGCTGCGGAAGACGTACGACTCCGTGAACGTCACCGCGCCGGCGTTCTCCATGGCGCCGGCGTTGAACTCCGGGACGAAGAGCTGGTCGTACTTGGCGAAGGGGTACGGGTAGGCGAACTTCTCCTCGTAGTACGCGAATCCCTGACGCGTCTTGTCGAAGACGTAGTCGGCGTCCAGGTGCTGCCAGAGGCTCTTTCGTGCGTACACGCCGAGGGGGATGACCCGGCCGGAGGCGCTCGTCAACTCGGAGAACGTCGACTCGTACGGGCCGGCGATGAGGGCTGTGATGTACGAGGAGATCCGCGGGGTCGGTTCGAATCGCCACGTCGCCGTGCCGTCCCCGTGCCGCTGGGGCTCGGGGGTGGGGGAGTTCGAGACCACCGCCCACGGCTCCGGCGCGGTGACGGTGAACTGGAACGTCGCCTTCAGGTCGGGCTGCTCGAAGACGGCGTACATCCTCCGCGAGTCGGGCACCTCGAACTGCGAGTAGAGGTACACCTCTCCGTCCACCGGGTCGACGAAGCGATGCAGGCCTTCGCCGGTGTTGGTGTAGAGGCAGTCCGCATCCACGATGAGTTCGTTCTCGCGCTCTAGTCCGGTCAGCGCGATGCGCGAGTCGGCGAAGGCGCCGAGGTCGACCGAGCGGCCGTTGAGGGTGATTTCGCGCACGTCGCGCGCGATCAGGTCGACGAAGGTGTCGGCGCCATCGGTGGCGCTGAAGCGGATGATCGTCCGCGATCCGAAGATCTCGGGACCCCGGGTCAGATCCAGGGCGACCTCGTACGACTGCGTGTCGACGATGGCGCGGCGTTCCTGCGCTTCGATGCGGGTGAGGTTCTCTCCAGGCACGTGCATGCTCCCAGGGGTGTCAGGGCGGATGTCGCGGGCGGCGCTGCTGACGCCGGCGGCAACCGTCTCAGCCTAGCGTCGGCGCCCGCCCGGAGAAGGACCGGGTGGACGATGAGAGGATGGGGGAGTGCCCCACGATGCCCCCCACCCTCCGTACGAATCCGACCAGGTCCCGTACGCCAGTCCCGCAGCGCGTGCCGGTCTGCCGTGGGTGGAGGAGCCGGTCGCGTACGACGCGATCCTCCTCGCCGGCTTCGGGGGGCCGGAGGGTCAGGATGATGTCATCCCGTTCCTGCGGAACGTCACCCGGGGGCGGGGCATCCCGGACGAGCGTCTGGAAGAGGTGGCTCATCACTACCGCCACTTCGACGGCGTGAGTCCCATCAACGCCCAGAACCGAGCCCTGAAGGCGGCGCTGGAGGCCGAGATCGCCCGACGCGACCTCGATCTGCCGGTCTACTGGGGGAACCGCAACTGGGCGCCGTACCTGGAGGAGGCGGTCCAGGATGCCTCGGCGGCGGGCGACACGACGCTTCTCGCGATCGCGACCAGCGCGTACAGCTCGTTCTCCAGCTGCCGGCAGTACCGCGAGGACTTCGCCCGCGTTCTGGAGTCGACGGGCCTCGGAGAGACCGTGACCATCGACAAGGTCCGCCAGTTCTTCGACCACCCCGGCTTCGTCTCCACCTTCATCCAGGGGGTCCGCACCGCGGTAGCCGGTTTCCTCGCCGAGGGCGTGGCTCCGGCCGCGATCCGCGTGCTTTTCTCCACTCACTCCATCCCCCTGGCGGACGCTCAACGATCCGGTCCGCGCGACGTCGACTTCGGGGAGGGCGGCGCATACGCTGCGCAGCATCGTGCTGTCGCCGAGCTCGTCATGACGGAAGTGGCGGCCACAACCGCCGACGTGGCGTGGGAGCTCGTCTACCAGTCCCGCTCAGGTCCGGCCACCCAGCCGTGGCTGGAACCTGACGTCAACGAGGTCATCGCGGAGCTTCCGGCTCAGGGGGTCGAGGCGGTCGCCATCGTGCCGCTGGGCTTCGTCAGCGACCACATGGAAGTCCTCTGGGATCTCGACACCGAGGCCATGGAGGCCGCCGCCGAGGCCGGGCTGCGGGCGGTGCGCACGCCGACGCCCGGGGTCGACCCGGCATACGTGTCCGGCCTCGTCGACCTCATCCAGGAGCGGCTCCGGGGCACACCCGCGGCCGACCGCCCTCACACGACCGCCCTCGGCCCCTGGTTCGACGTCTGCCGACCCGGCTGCTGCGAGAACGTGCGGGCGGGTTTCAAGCCCGCCGCCGCCGGGGTGGCTCCATAAAATGTCTGGCATGCGCATCCACATCGCCACCGACCATGCCGGTCTGGACTTCTCGACCCAGCTGCAGCATCACCTCGCGGCACAGGGGCACGAGGTCATCGACCACGGCCCCCTGGAGTACGACGCGGTGGACGACTATCCGGCGTTCTGCATCCGCGCCGCTCAGGCGGTCGTGCGCGACCAGGAAGCGGGCATCGAAACGCTGGGCGTCGTGTTCGGCGGATCCGGCAACGGCGAGCAGATCTCGGCGAACAAAGTCCGCGGTGTGCGTGCAGCGCTGGTGTGGAACATCCCGACCGCAGAGCTCGCGCGCCAGCACAACGATGCGAACGTCATCGCCATCGGGGCGCGTCAGCACACCTTCGACGAGGCGGCATCCTTCATCGACCGGTTCATCGCGACGCCGTTCTCCGGTGAAGAGCGGCACGCGCGACGCATCGCTCAGATCGCGGCCTTCGAGGAGGACGGTGCGCTCGCGCCGGATCCGCGTGCCACCACCGCCGGCCCCGACGTGCTCGATGCCAGTGACACCTTCGATCCCGAGGCCGGCTGATGCCCGAAGGGCATTCCGTCCACCGCATCGCTCGCCAGTTCGACCGTAACTTCGTGGGGCGCCGGGTCGCCGCATCCAGTCCGCAGGGCCGGTTCGTCGAAGGCGCGTCGCTGATCGATGGGCGCGAGGTGCTCGCCGCCCGCGCGGTCGGCAAGCAGATGTTCCTGCAATTCGAGGGCGACCTCTGGCTGCGCGTGCACCTCGGGCTCTACGGCGCCTGGGACTTCGCCGGCGAGATCCTCGTCGACCCGACGATCGCCTCGGCGAACGGCCGGATGGGCCAGACGAACCAGCGCGGCACCGAGCTCGGCGACGCACCGATCCTGGACGGTGCCGGGGAGAACTCGCTTTCATCGATCGGCGCTCCCCGCAAGGCGCGCGGTCGCGTGCGCATGTCGGAGCAGACCACCGGGATGGAGGAGGAGAGCGAGTGGCCGCCGCCGGTGGTCGGGCAGGTCCGCCTGCGACTCCTCACGGACGTCACCTGCGCAGACCTCCGCGGCCCCACCGCGTGTGTTCTGCAGACCCCGGACGAGGTCGCCGCGACGATCGCGAAGCTGGGTCCGGATCCGCTGGTCGACGGTGCGGCCGCCGGCGAGGAGCGGTTCGTCGCCACCGTCCGCCGGAAGGCGACGCCGATCGGACTGCTGCTGATGGATCCGTCCGTCGTGAGTGGCATCGGCAACGTCTACCGGGCCGAGCTGCTGTTCCGCGCGCGGCAGAATCCGCATACCCCGGGGCGAGACGTCCCCGAAGAGGTCGTCCGCGCCATCTGGCGAGACTGGGTGCGGCTGCTCACCATCGGTGTCGAGACCGGACAGATGATGACGATGGACGACCTCGACCCGGACGGCTACCGCCGGGCGATGGCGAGCCGCGACGACCGGCACTGGGTCTACCACCGCGCGGGCCTCCCGTGCCGCATCTGCGGCACGACGATCCTGGTGGAAGAGGCCGCCGGGCGGAACCTGTACTGGTGCCCGCGCGACCAGGCCTGAACCTCCGGTCGACTCGCCAACTTATGCGCGATTTCGGCCCGGTTTGCGACGTTTTCTGGCGAGTCGACCGAGGTAGGGAGGCTCACGCCCCCAGGACGACCTGGAGCGCGAGCCACAGCGAGACGGTCGCGACCGTGGTCCAGATGGCGATGGCGATGCCCTGCCAGAGCAGCACCCACGCTCGGGAGGTCCCGCCGGCCACGAGTATGGCGGAGGTGAACTGGGTGGGGATCGCCAGGGGGCCGAGGATGCTGGCACCGGGCACACCGAATCGGACGAGCATCTTCTGGAAGCGCAGGCGTCCCTTCGACTCCGGTTTCGCGACGGGCGCTTCCATCGTGGTCACGCCTCCGGCGCTGCCCACGGCGGCGGTCCGGCTGGCTTGGCGGTTGACGACGGCGGTTCGTGCACCCGAGCTGAGAAGCACGACGAGGAGCACGCTGACGAAATTGCCCACTGCCGCAGCGATCGCGGCGACGAACAGGTTGATTCCGCCGACGATGCCGATGATGGCCGCTCCTTCGCCTTCGATGAAGGGGATGGCGCCGGCGAGCATGACGATGAACGGTTGGATGAGTTCGGGCACCTGGGCCACGAGATTCTGGAAGTTCTGGACGAGTTCTTCGATGGGATTCATCGGAACGGCTCCTTGAAGAGATGGCGAGACGCCGGGATCTGTCCCGGCTGATCCCCAGTAGAAACCGTGTTCTCAGGACATGGTCAAGCGCTGGCCGACAGGGATGTCAGTCAGCCTCCCCGCTCTGTTCGGATGCGCGGCGGAGCTGCTCGTGGGCGAGGACGCTGGCACGGCCCAGCACGTCGAGCTGAGCGGGGTTGTACAGCTCCACGAGTGCGTCTATGAACGTCTGCTGCGTGACCTGCGGGCCCTTCGACAGGTGCGCCTTCGGATCGTTCAGCCAGGGGTAGTCGATCATGTTCCGCGCGATCACCGGCGCGAGCCGTTCGGCAAGCTGCCGCCTGGTCGCCTCGTCCGCATCCGCGCGGAGCGCGTCGATTTCGGCGCCGACGGCGTCGGTGTCGGCCTCGACCATCTTCCGCACATCCGCGAGCGCGTCCTCGTCGTACAACCGCGTATAGATGTGGAGGATCGAATTGTCGGCCTCGGAGAGCTGTGACGCCACGGACTCGAAGCCTGCGGGTGCGTCGGCCGGCGCACGGTCGCGCAGGATGGCCGCGATATCTGACCGCGCCTGCTCCAAGCGCTCGATCCTCGCCGCAAGCTCAGCGTCCAGATCCCTCAGCGCCTCTGGCGTGCTGCCCCCACCTGCGGCCACCTCCCCGATCTGAGACAGCGGTACCCCCAGATCGACGAGACGCCGGATACGCAGGAGACACACCAGATGCCGTACCTCGTATTCTTTGTAACCGTTGTACCTGCGCTCAGGGACATCGAGCAGGCCCAACCGGTGATAGTGCCGGATTGTGTTCACCGTCGTCCCCGCCAGGTGGGCGAGTTCACGAGTACTCCACGCCACGTGCGACTCCTTCGATGGCATCAAACGTACCGAACGGTGCAGGAGGAGGGTTCGGCATCGAGTCGAGCGCGGGTCGTAGGCTGGCCGGATGCGGCAGAATCCGAGCTTCGCGATGACGGACGTGGGCGAGCTGCGGCGGCTGGTCGAGGAGAACCCCTGGGGCACCCTCGTCAGTGCCACCGACGAGGGGCTCGTCGCGTCGCACTACGCCGTCCTCCTGGACGACGACCGCGACGACCTGACCATCGTCGGGCATGTGGGCAAGCCCGACGACCTCATCCACGGCCTCGGCCAACGTGAGCTCCTCGTCGTCGTGCAGGGCCCGCACGGCTACATCTCGCCCGGCTGGTACGGCGACGTCGCATCCGTCCCCACGTGGAACTTCGTCTCGGCACACCTGACCGGTGTGCCCGAGCTGCTCAGCCCCGAGGAGAACCTCCGCATCCTCGACCGCCTCGTGGCGCGGTTCGAAAACCGGCTGCCGCAGCCGCGGCAGCTGTGGGAGCTCCCCAACGACGCGACCTTCGTCGAGCGCCTGGAGAAGGGGACCGTCGGCTTCCGCCTCACCCCGCGGCGCGTCGTCGCCAAGCGCAAGCTCAGCCAGAACAAGACACCGGAGGTCGTCGAGACGATCATCGCCGAACTCTCCGCATCGGGTCCGTACGCCGACGCGCGGTTGGCCGCGGAGATGCAGCGCGCCGCCGACGCGCGACCCCGCGCATGATCGGGGAGGCCATCGGCACCATCCGCGGTGCCCGCGTAGCGGGGGCCGGCCGCGAAATGCTCCTGGACGACGGTCCGGTCGACGTGTTCGTCACCGACGGGCGCATCACCGACATCGCACCATCGGGGGCACTCCCGCCGGTCGGCGCGGTGCTCGATGCAGAGGGCGCGTGGCTGATTCCCGGCCTCTGGGACCATCACGTCCACATGCTCCAGGCCGCGATGGCGGGGGTACGCGTGCCGCTGGGGTCCGCGGATTCCGCCGCCGAGGCGGCGGCGATCATGGGTGCCGCCGCGCCGATCGACGGCCGGCGGATCGGCGTCGGCTTCCGTGACGCGTTCTGGGCGGATGCTCCGACCCTCGAGCTGCTCGATTCCGCCACCGGCGAGGTGCCGACCTACCTTGTCAACGCCGACGTGCACAGTGCGTGGCTCAACTCCGCCGCCTTTCGCCGCGAAGGTCTGCGCGCCGACGATGACGGGATGCTCCGGGAGGAGGGCGCCTTCGAGGTCTCGCGTCGACTCAACGCCGTCGACGCGACGGCGGGTGACCGTCAGGTCCATCGCCTCGCGCAGGAGGCCGCCGCGCGTGGCGTGGTCGGCATCGTCGACCTCGACATGGCATGGAACGACGAGGCCTGGATGCGCCGCACTTCCCAGGGATTCGACACCCTCCGGGTGTCGTACGGCATCTACCCCTCAGATCTGGACCGTGCGATCGCCGAAGGACTGCGCAGCGGCGACGCGGTTCGCGGCAGCACCTCCCGGCTGGTGCGGACGGGCGGATTCAAGGTCATCACAGACGGCTCGCTCGGTACCCGCACGGCCGCCTGCTCACACGCCTATCCGGAAACCGGCGAGCGCGGGGTCCTCACGGTGGACGCCGAGACGCTGCTGGATCTCATGAGCCGCGCCACCGGGGCAGGTCTGGCGTGCTTCGTCCATGCGATCGGCGACGTGGCCAACACGTCCGCGCTCGACGCTTTCGCGGCCACGGGTGCCACAGGAACGATCGAGCACGCGCAGCTCGTGGCGCACACGGACATCCCCCGGTTCGCCCGCCTGGGCGTGGCGGCCAGCGTGCAGCCGGAACATGCGCTGGATGACCGCGACCTCACCGACACCGTGTGGGCGGGTCAGACGGCGCACCCGTATCCGCTGCGCTCCCTCGCCGACAGCGGCGCGAACCTGCAGTTCGGATCCGACGCACCCGTTTCCCCCCTCGATCCGTGGGCGGCGATCGCCGGCGCGGTGTTCCGCACGCGGGGAGGGCGGGAGCCGTGGCGGCCGCACGAGCGGATCGACGTGGATACCGCCCTCGGGGCATCCACGGCGGGAGGTTCGACCTCCGGCGCACGGATCGAGCCGGGCGCCCTGGCTGATCTCGCGCTCTGTGAGAGCGACCCGCGGACCGCCGACGAGGCGGGGATGCGGGGAATGCGGGTGACCGCCACGCTCGTCGCCGGGCGCGTCACCTTCGCGGCCTGACGCGACGAAGCCCCCGGCTGCTCTGCGGCGGCCGGGGGCTTCGAACGTGGCGGATTACTCCGCGAGGTGGGCGAAGAGGAACCAGCGGTCCTTCTCCAGGCCTTCCTTGATGGTGACAGCGACGTCCTGGCTCGTGAGGTCGATCTCGTCGAGGCCGTCGATGGCGACCTGCAGGTCGGTGAGTACGGTGTCGATGTCGGAGATGACGTCGCGCACCATCTCTTCCCACTGCGTGAAGCCCGCGCGAACGGCCGACGTGGACTTCTCGGCGACGCTCGTCAGGCGACCGTCCACGGGGAGGCCGAGTGCGACGATCCGCTCGGCGGCGTCGTCGGACCATTCGCGAGCGTGTTCCACGACGGTGTCGAGGAGCTCGTGGATCGCGATGAAGTTGGATCCGCGCACGTTCCAGTGCGCCTGCTTGCCGTTGACCGACAGGGCTGTCAGCCCGACGACGACCGGGCTGAGGAACTGTGCGGCGGCTGCTGCCACGGTGGGGTCGGCAGCGGTGGCCGGTGTGGTCTGCGTGTGAGTCATTTCTCGCCTCCGTACTGGGCAGGAGATGCCCGTGAGGACCAACGCTACTCAGGGCGGAACATTCCGCAAGCAAGCGAAGGCTGGGCTTACATCCGCGCGAACCCGCGCAAATCCCGGGGACCGCCTGCTGTGTCGACTACCGTCGAGTGGTGCCTTCCGCCGACCCGACCCCCGCTCCGCAGCACCTCGGCGATCCGGCCGATGTGCGCCGCCGCATCCCCGTGGACCGTTCGCCCGAGCACGCGGAGCCGGCGCGGTTCCTTCCGCATGTGCAGGGCCTGCGCGCAATCGCGGTCCTCTTCGTCGTGCTCTACCACTTCTGGCCGGGGCGCCTGCCGGGCGGCTATGTCGGCGTCGACATCTTCTTCGTGATCTCGGGCTTCCTCATCACGTCCCACCTCATGCGCGAGTTGACGGCGACCGGTACCGTCCGCCTGGGCCAGTTCTGGGCCCGACGCGCCCGCCGGCTTCTTCCCGCATCCCTCCTGGTCCTGCTGTTCTGCGCGATCGTGGCGATGTCCCCGTACCTGACGCCGACATCCGCGCTGCCGAACGAGGTGCAGGAGATCGTCGCATCCACGTTCTACGTGGAGAACTGGTTCCTCGCCCTCAACTCCGCCGACTACCTCGGCCACGGTGGGGAGCCCACCACCGTGCAGCACTACTGGTCGCTGTCTCTCGAAGAGCAGTTCTACGTCCTGTGGCCCCTGCTGATGCTCCTCGCCGCGTGGATCGCGGTGAAGTGGCTCCACGGATCGACGCGCCGCACCGTGGTGATCGTCCTCGGTGTCGTGTCCATCGCCTCGTTCGTCTTCTGCGTCTTCTTCACGCTGACCGACCCCGCACCGGCGTACTTCGTGACCTTCGGGCGGATGTGGCAGTTCGGGGTGGGCGCGATGCTCGCCCTCGTCCCGCTGCTGCGGGTGCAGCATCCGGTGGTCAGCTTCATCCTCGGATGGGGCGGCGTTCTTGTGCTGCTCTACGTCGCGTTCCGCTTCGACGGCCAGACCCCGTTCCCCGGCTACGCCGCCGCCCTCCCGACCCTGGGAGCCGCCGCGATCATCGCTGCGTCCAATACGAAACGGTGGTGGTACCCGACCCGGGTGCTGGCCCTCCGCCCCGCACAGTTCGTGGGGAACATCTCCTATTCGCTGTACCTGTGGCACTGGCCGCTGATCGTGATCGCACCGTCGGTGCCGTTCTGGGGATTGACGATCTACCACCGTGTCGCGCTCCTCGTGCTGTGCTTCGTGCTCGCGTGGCTGACCAAGCGCTTCGTCGAGGATCCGGCGCGCTCGTGGCGTGTGCTGACATCCCGCCCCGCGCGCGTGACCCTGTGGTCGTCACTGGCCGCGATGGTGGTCGTGGGCGCGGTGGCCGCGGGGGCGTGGGCCGTGAACGCGCCGGCGTATCGGGATGGCGTACAGGCGCTCGAGCAGCTGCGCGAAGATCCCCCGGAGTGCTTCGGGGCGGCCGCGGTGCTGGATGCCGGCTGCGCCGGAACGGAATGGGACGACACGATCCTGCCCGCGCCCGGCTTCGCCGGCGTCGATCGCCCCGCCGACGAACAGTGCTTCGTGCAGCTGAACAACGCCCGCGCGGTGTTGTGCGAGTTCGGTTCGGACGATCCGGATGCTCCGACCGTCGCCCTCGTCGGTGACAGCCACGCCTACCAGCTGCTGTCCACCTTCCAGCGGATCGCCGAGAACGAGGGATGGCACCTGACGACGTTCTTCAAGGGTGCCTGCCCGTGGAACACGACGCCGTTGTCAACGCCCGGGTCCTTCGGAGACGCCTGCACCCAGTGGCGGGACAGCGTCGCGACCGAGCTGCAGGAGGCCGACGTCGACGCGGTCTTCACGGCGGCCCTCGCCACGACGCCGTTCTCCGCCGCGGGGTACGACTCCTCGTTCGACGCGGCGGTCGCGGGCTACCGCGAGGCGTGGTCGGCGATGACCGACCGCGGCGTCCCGGTGATCACCGTCGTGGACAACCCGGTGTGGGAGACCGACCCGAACAAGTGCCTGCGCACGCGAGATGCCGCGTCGTGCGAGGGAGCGCGGTCGGAGGTGCTCGTTGCGGACGACCCGCTGCGCGCTGCCGCGGAGGGTGCCGAGGGCGTCACGTTGCTCGATTTCACCGACGTCTACTGCACGGAGGAGCTCTGCTCGCCGGTCGTGGGCGGCGCGAACGTGTACCGCGATCAGGACCACCTGACCGTGACGTTCGCCGACACCTTGGCACCGTGGTTCACCGAGGCGGTCGGGGAGGCGCTCGCGGGCTCTCAGTAGGCTCGCCTCATGACGATCGCCGCCGACGCCACCGTTCTGGCCCTCCCTGGTTCGACCCCCTCCGTGGATGCGTCCGCCTTCGTCGCACCGGGGGCACGTGTGGTGGGTGATGTGACTCTCGCCGCCGAGTCGAGCGTCTGGTACAACGCGGTTCTCCGGGCCGACAGCGCCCCCATCACGATCGGGGCCGGCAGCAATCTGCAGGACAATGTGTCGGTGCACGTGGATGCCGGACACCCGGTGCGCATCGGCGAGAACGTCTCGGTGGGGCACAACGCGGTCGTCCATGGGTGCACGATCGGCGACGGGTCGCTCATCGGCATGGGCAGCGTCATTCTCTCCGGCGCGGTCATCGGCGCCGGATGCCTCATCGCCGGGGGCGCCGTCGTCCTCGAGGGCAGCGTCATCCCGGACGGCTCCCTCGTCGCTGGGGTGCCCGCGAAAGTGCGGCGCGAGCTGACCGGCGAGGAACGCGCCCGCCTGCGTGCGAACGCGGACATCTACCGTGACCACGTCCGCACGCACGCGGCGGCCGTGGACGCGGCGGCGGACCCGGCGTAGCGTCGGCCCATGCGCATCGAGGTCCTGCAGCCGGGCGAGGTCTTCGTCTTCGGGTCGAACGCGTCCGGCGCGCATGGCGGGGGAGCAGCGCGGTTCGCGTATGACCGGTTCGGTGCGGTCTGGGGCCAGTCCGAAGGGCTGCAGGGCCAGTCGTACGGCATCGACACGATGTCGGGTCTCGGCGTGTTCGAGGAGCAGGCCGGGCGGTTCCTCGACTTCGCCCGGCAGCATCCGGAGCTGAGGTTCCTCGTGACCGAGGTCGGCTGCGGCATCGCCGGCTATACGCCCGAGCAGGTGGCCGGGTTCTTCGCGGGCGCACCGGAGAACGTCGTGCTGCCGGAGAGCTTCGTCGCCGCGATCGAATGAGGGGCCGGGCCCGCGTCAGGGGGCGGGGGAGACCTCGATGACGATGCGCCCATCCTGGATCTCGCCGAGCCGCGGCCCCTCACCCGCAGATGGGGCGGGGGCCGGAAGCTGGTTCCGCGTCTGCCAGTCCAGCCGCGCGTCGTGTGCGGACGGGTGGAACAGCGCGAAGACGTCCATGGTGCGACGCTAAGCGGCGCTCGTGTGGCGGCACATCACCCGGAAGGACGATGTTCGCCTCCTCCCTTGGTACGGGGTGATAACAGGAAGCCACCCCGCCGCCCCTCGGGTCTCGCTCCCGCGCGGCGCGCGGCGGTCAGCTCGGGAGGAGATGTGCACTGCGGAGGACGAAGTCGTCGGATTCGGTCCTCCCGAACGCACATCTCCTCCCGACCTGCACGTGCCGGTAGGCCCTGATGGTCGTGGGCGTGCGTCGGCGTGCGCTGCGGTGCGCTGCCGCCACGGCCTGCGCGCGCAGCGCCCACAGCGTGCGGCGGGCAGCTCCGGAGGGAGCAGCTCGGGAGGAGATGTGCACTGCGGAGGACGGAGTCGTCGGATTCGGTCCTCCCGAACGCACATCTCCTCCCGAACTGCACGAGCCACGGCCCACGCACATCGCGAGTAGACGCCCAAGGGGGTCTCGCGGGGGATGGCGGCGTCCCCGCGCCCTCGCTTGCGGCGGCGAGGCGCGCGGAGCCTCCGACCGCCCCCCGCGTCCCGCTCCGAGAAACAAGAATCCGGACGAGACGTCACGCGGCGCGTGGTGTCTCGTCCGGATTGTCGTTTCTCGCGGATGTGGAGGGGATGACGGGAATCGAACCCGCACCATCAGTTTGGAAGACTGAGGCTCTACCATTGAGCTACATCCCCGCAGCGGCCTGCGCCGCAGCATCCCCGAGTCTAACCGAACGCCGCGCCGCTCTTGGACGCATGACTCGCGAGCCGCCCGCACCGGATCCGCACCGCGCCCGCACCGCGCCCCCACCGGCCCGCTCCGCACCGGCGCCGCCCGCGCCACATCCGCACCGCGCCCGCTCCGGAGCCGCGCCGCCCGCGCCGCATCCGTGCGCATCGGCGCAAGCGAGGCTGCAACGGACGTGCCGCCGAAGGGCTTCGGGATGTGGGCACAGATCTGGCACGGGCGGATCGACTAGACTTCCGGGGGACGTTCGTCGTGCGCGCACGTGCGCACCGCCCGGGGCGTAGCTCAGCTTGGTAGAGCGCCCGCTTTGGGAGCGGGAGGCCGCAGGTTCAAATCCTGTCGCCCCGACGGTCGGATCCCTCAGACCCAAACGTATGACCGCCGCTTCTGCGCGCGGACCATCACAAGGAGAACGAAAAGGCATGGTCAACAGCACCGTCGAGAAGCTCACCCCGACGCGGGTGAAGCTGCACATCACGGTCTCGCCCGACGAGCTCAAGCCCAGCATCGCGCACGCGTACGAGCACATCGCGCAGGACGTGCAGATTCCGGGATTCCGCAAGGGCAAGGTGCCGGCTCCGATCATCGACCAGCGCATCGGGCGCGGCGCGGTTCTCGAGCACGCCGTCAACGAGGGACTGGACAAGTTCTACCGTGAGGCCGTCGCGGCGCAGAACCTGCGCGTGCTCGGCCGGCCGAACGCCGACATCGTCGAGCTTCCCGAACTGAAGGACTTCTCCGGCGATCTCATCGTCGACGTCGAGGTCGACGTTCGTCCCGAGTTCGACCTGCCCGCCTACGAAGGCATCACGATCACCGTGGATGCTCTCGAGGTCGACGAGGCCGCCATCGACGAGGAGCTCGACCGCCTGCGCGCCCGCTTCGGCACGCTCGTGACCGTCGACCGCCCCGCCGCCACGGGGGACTTCGTCGAGCTGAACCTCGTCGCCACGATCGACGGCACCGAGATCGACCGCGCCGAAGGTGTGTCCTACGAGGTCGGCTCCGGTGAGCTCCTCGAGGGCATCGACGAGGCGATCGAGTCGCTCACCGCGGGCGAGGAGACCACCTTCCGCTCGAAGCTCGTCGGTGGAGACCACGCCGGCGAAGAGGCCGAGGTCGCGGTCGTCGTGACCGCCGTCAAGGAGCGCGAGCTCCCCGAGGCCGACGACGACTTCGCGCAGATCGCCAGCGAGTTCGACACCATCGGCGAGCTGCGCGAGAGCCTGAAGGACCGCGTCGCTCAGCAGTCCAACTTCACGCAGGGCTCTGCCGCCCGCGACAAGCTGGTGGACGAGCTCCTCTCCCAGGTGGAGATCCCCGTGCCGCCGCAGCTCATCGAAGACGAGGTGCACACCCACCTCGAGAACGAGAACCGTCTCGAGGACGACACGCACCGCGCCGAGGTCGCCGAGGCCAGCGAGAAGCAGTTCCGTACGCAGATGCTGTTGGACAAGGTCGCCGAAGAGGCGGATGTCCAGGTGTCGCAGGACGAGCTGACCCAGTACCTCATCCAGTCGGCTGCGCAGTACGGCATGGCGCCGCAGGAGTTCGTCGACGCGCTGCAGCAGGGCAACCAGCTGCCCGCCATCATGGGCGAGGTCGCGCGTAACAAGGCCCTGGCCGTCGCGCTCGCCCGGGTGAACGTCGTCGACACCAACGGCAACCCGGTCGACCTCAGCGGCTTCGTCGCCATCGAGGACGAAGCGGCGGCCGAGGAAGACGTCGTCGAGGAAGCCCAGGAGATCGCTGACGCCGCCGCGGACGAGGAAGCCGTCGAAGCCGAGGAGAAGCCGGCCAAGAAGAAGCGTGCCCCCGCGAAGAAGGCCGCCGCCGAGGCCGAGCCTTCGCCCGAGCCCAGCACAGGCGAGGCCATCGAGGCCGAGGAGAAGCCCGCCAAGAAGAAGCGCGCCCCGGCGAAGAAGAAGACCGACGCCGCAGAGTGACACGCGGTTTGTAAGAAGGGGGTGGATGCTGCGGCATCCACCCCCTTCTGCATGAAAGGACGATCGTGACCGAGACATGGGATGACCGCGTGGCGGCCGTCTGGGACGATGCGACGCTGCGTGACGGCCAGCGCATCGCCGCGATCGATGCGCTGGCCGCGGAGCGCGACCCCACCGACCCGCGCGCGCTGTTCGAGCGGGCGGGCGCCCGCGACGCGGCCGGGCGGGAAGCAGAGGCCGAGCCGCTCTACCGGGCCGCGCTCCGTGGGGGCCTCCCGGAGGACCTGCGGACGCAGGCGGTCATCCAGCTGGCCAGCACGCTGCGCAATCTGGGGCGCTCCGATGAGGCCGTCGCCCTGCTGGAGGAGGAGTCCGTCAGCGCGGCGGGGAGTCCCCTGCGCGACGCGGTTGCGGCGTTCCTGAGCCTTGCGCTGGTGTCCGCGGGCGAGCCCGATCGCGCCGCATCCGTCGCGCTGCAGAGCCTGGCGCCTCACCTGCCGATGTACACCCGCGCCGTGACCGCTTATGCGCGGGAGATCGCGCAAGGACGCGCCTGATCTGCCGACGGCGAACACGCGTACCGGGCCTCTGACGCGCCGGTAGATTCGAACCCAGATCGAACGGAAACAGGAGCACACATGCCCGAACCCCTGGTCGCAACAAGCGTCTTCGACCGGCTGCTGAGAGACCGCATCATCTGGCTTGGCTCAGAGGTGCGCGACGACAACGCGAACGAGATCTGCGCCAAGATCCTTCTGCTGGCTGCCGAAGACTCCGAGAAGGACATCTACCTCTACATCAACTCGCCCGGCGGCTCCATCACGGCCGGCATGGCGATCTACGACACGATGCAGTTCGTGCCCAACGACATCGTCACCGTCGGTATCGGGATGGCGGCTTCCATGGGTCAGCTGCTGCTGACCAGCGGCACGAAGGGCAAGCGCTACATCACGCCCAACGCCCGCGTCCTGCTGCACCAGCCCCACGGTGGCTTTGGCGGTACCGCCAGTGACATCCAGACCCAGGCGCAGCTCATCCTCGACATGAAGAAGCGGCTCGCCGAGATCACCGCTGCGCAGACCGGCAAGCCGGTCGAGCAGATCAACGCGGACGGCGACCGTGACCGCTGGTTCAGCGCCCAGCAGGCGCTGGAGTACGGCTTCGTCGACCACATCCGCGAATCCGCGACCGACGTCATCGGTGGCGGCGGCACCGCCGACGGCGGACCGGCAGCCTGAGACCCGCGTCGAAAAAGAAGGACATTCCCGATATGCAGACACCCACATTCGGCGGCGCGAACCCGCAGGCGTTGCAGATGCCCGGCAGCCGCTACGTCCTCCCGCAGTTCGAGGAGCGCACGGCCTACGGCTACAAGCGCCAGGACCCGTACAACAAGCTGTTCGAAGACCGCGTGATCTTCCTCGGTGTGCAGGTCGATGACGCGTCCGCCGACGACGTGATGGCGCAGTTGCTGGTGCTGGAGAGCCAGGACCCCGACCGCGACATCATCATGTACATCAACTCGCCCGGTGGCTCGTTCACCGCGATGACCGCGATCTACGACACGATGCAGTACGTCTCGCCGCAGATCCAGACCGTCGTCCTCGGACAGGCAGCCTCGGCTGCCGCTGTCCTGCTGGCCGCCGGTGCGCCGGGCAAGCGACTCGCGCTGCCCAACGCGCGCATCCTGATCCACCAGCCTGCGATGGGCGAGGCCGGCCACGGTCAGGCCTCCGACATCGAGATCCAGGCGCAGGAGATCATGCGGATGCGCACCTGGCTCGAGGAGACGCTCGCAAAGCACTCCCACCGCTCGCAGGAGGAGGTCAACAAGGACATCGACCGTGACAAGATCCTCTCCTCCGAAGAGGCGGTCACGTACGGACTTGTCGACCAGGTCCTCACCACGCGCAAGCGAACCCCAGCGGCCGCTCTCACCCGCTGATCGAATCCGAAGCCCCGCCGCACACCGGCGGGGCTTCGGCGTTCCAGGCGGCGCCGATCCGTCGCCGTCGCAATACGCTCCGATGTCGGCCCCAGCGGTTAGGCTCGAAGCATCCTGTATGACCCTGCCGAAGGAGGAGGAGCCGGATGGCACGCATCGGTGAGAGCGCCGACTTGTTCAAATGCTCCTTCTGCGGAAAGAGCCAGAAGCAGGTCCAGCAGTTGATCGCCGGCCCCGGCGTCTACATCTGCGACGAGTGCGTCGAACTCTGCAACGAGATCATCGAAGAGCGGATGGCCGAGTCCTCCGCCGGCGTCGTCTCCGAGTTCGACCTGCCCAAGCCCCGCGAGATCTTCTCCTTCCTGGAGGAGTACGTGGTGGGCCAGGACGCGGCCAAGCGTGCGCTCTCGGTCGCCGTGTACAACCACTACAAGCGCATCCGTGCGCACGGCACGCTCCAGCCCGCCGAACAGCGCGCCGAAGACGTCGACATCTCCAAGAGCAACATCCTGCTGCTCGGCCCGACCGGGTGTGGCAAGACCTACCTCGCCCAGACGCTGGCGAAGCGACTCAATGTGCCGTTCGCCGTCGCGGATGCCACGGCCCTCACCGAGGCCGGTTACGTCGGCGAAGACGTCGAGAACATCCTGCTCAAGCTCCTCCAGGCCGCTGACTTCGACACGAAGCGCGCCGAGACCGGCATCATCTACATCGACGAGGTCGACAAGATCGCCCGTAAGGCCGAGAACCCCTCCATCACCCGCGATGTGTCGGGGGAGGGCGTGCAGCAGGCACTGCTGAAGATCCTGGAAGGCACCGTCGCCTCGGTCCCCCCGCAGGGCGGGCGCAAGCACCCTCATCAGGAGTTCATCCAGATCGACACGACGAACGTTCTGTTCATCGTCGCCGGTGCCTTCGCCGGGCTCGAGGAGATCATCTCCTCCCGCGTCGGCAAGCACGGTGTGGGCTTCGGCGCCCCACTGCACGACAAGGGCGGCGACCTCAACCTCTTCGGGGAGGTCCTGCCCGAAGACCTGCACAAGTTCGGTCTCATCCCGGAGTTCATCGGACGTCTGCCCGTCGTCGCCTCGGTGCACCCGCTCGATCAGGACGCGCTCATGGAGATCCTCACCGGACCCAAGAACGCCCTCGTGAAGCAGTACCAGCGCATGTTCGAGCTCGACGGGGTGCAGCTCGAGTTCGAGGAAGACGCCCTGCGTGCCATCGCCGATCTCGCTGTCGGCCGAAAGACGGGCGCTCGCGGGCTCCGCGCCATCCTCGAAGACGTCCTCGGGCCGATCATGTTCGACATCCCCTCGGCCGACGACGTGGCCAAGGTGATCATCACTCAGCCGTCCGTGAACGAGGGCGCGACTCCGACGCTCGTGCTGCACCAGAAGCGCAAGAGCGCCTGACTCAGCCACTCCGCTGTCGGCGGGTGCCTCTAGCGTGGCGGAATGAGCACGCCCAGGCCCTTCCGTATCTCCGTTCCGGACGACGTCCTCGACGATCTGCGGGCGCGTCTGCGCGGTGCGCGGCTGCTCGCTGACTCCCCGAGGCGGATGCCGTCGGGGATGACAGCGGCCTACCTTCGCGAACTCGTGGATGCGTGGATCGTCTTCGACTGGCGCGCGCGGGAGGAATGGCTCAATTCGCATCCGCAGTACCTCACCGGGATCGACGGGTCCCGCCTGCACTTCGTGCACCGGAAGTCCACGGCGCCGGACGCGCCCGCGCTGCTGATCATGCACGGGTGGCCGCACACGTTCGCACTCCAACTCGAGCTGGCCGATCGTCTTCCCGACTTCGATGTCGTCCTCCCGAGCCTTCCCGGTTTCGCGTTTTCGGAGCCGTACGCCGATGCCCCGATGACGGAACTCCGCCTCGCGGAGACCATGCACGCCCTCATGACCAAGGTCTTGGGCTACCGGAGCTATGTGACCTACGGGGAGGACGTGTCGGCGAATGTCAGCGACCTGCTCGCCTCGACCCACCCCGACGCGGTGCGGGCGATTGTGGCCACGCACGCGCATTTCGGTTCCCCGGCGGAGCGCGCGAGGGCCGACGAGCCCGACGTGCAGGCCTTCTTCGAGCGGTTGGCCGCTGATCATCAGCTCCACGGAGGCTACGGCCAGATCCAGGCGACACGACCCGACACCCTTGCGACGGCGCTGAACGACTCGCCGGCCGGTCTGCTGGCGTGGCTCGTCGAAAAGATCGTCGAGTGGGCTGACGTCGCCCCCGGTGACCCGGCCCGGATCGAAGCACGCATCAGCCGGGAGCGGCTTCTCACGGAAGCGATGATCTACTGGGTCACGCAGTCCATCGGAACGTCCTTCCGCCCGTACTACGAAGGCGCCGATCAGCCGGAGCCCATGGCGCCCACCGACGTCCCGGCGGCGGTGTTCATCCAACGGCACGAGCACGACTACCCGGAGGTGCTCGCCCGCCGGTTCTACCGGGATCTGCGCGTCTTCGAGCGCCTCGCGGCGGGCGGGCACTTCACGGCCGCGGAGATCCCGGAGGAGCTGGCCTCCCGCATCCGCGCGTTTCTGGGGTCGCTGCCGTGAGTGCGGTCAGTCGGTGAGCCCGCGACGTTCCAGCAGCGGCTGAATGTCCGCGTCGCGGCCGCGGAAGTCGCGGTAGGCCTCCAGGGGATCCTTCGCCCCGCCCACTCCGAGCAGCCGCGCCCGGAATCGGTCGCCGTTGTCGCGGCGCAGGCCGCCGTTCTCCCGGAACCACTCGACGGTGTCGGCGTCGAGAACCTCGCTCCAGATGTACGAGTAGTATCCGGCGCTGTATCCGCCCGAGAACACGTGCTGGAAGTACGTCGAGGCGTAGCGAGGGGGCACGACCGGGTTGTCCAGGCCGATGTCGGCCAACGCCGCCTGCTCGAACGTGGACACGTCGATGTCCGCGGCCGCGTCCGCCGCCGACAACCCGTGCCACGCCTGGTCGATCCAGGACGCGGCAAGATACTCGCTCGTGGCGAAGCCCTGGTTGAACGCCTCGGACGCGTGGAGCCGGTCGACGACATCGGTGGGAAGGGGCTCGCCCGAGTCGACATGCCGGGCATAGTTCGCCAGGACCTCCGGGTCGAAGATCCACATCTCATTCACCTGGCTGGGGAACTCGACGAAGTCGCGGAACACCGCCGTTCCACCGAAGTGCGGATACGTCACACGCGCGAAAAGCCCGTGCAGTGCGTGCCCGAACTCGTGGAAGAGCGTCGTGACTTCGTCGAGGGTGAGGAGCGTCGGGGTTCCGGCGGCGGGCTTGGAGACGTTCAGGTTGTTGACCACGACGGGCGTCGTGCCGCGGAGCTCGGACTGGGTGACGATGGAGTTCATCCAGGCGCCGCCGCGCTTGGTGTCGCGGGTGTAAAGGTCGAGGACGTACAAGCCGAGTGGCGAGCCGTCGGGCTCGAAAACTTCGAACACGCGGGCGTCCGGGTGGTACGCGGTGAGATCATCCCGCTCACGGAATCGGATGCCGTAAAGGCGTTCCGCGGCGAAGAAGACGCCGTCCTGCAGCACGCGTTCTGCCTCGAACCAGGGACGGAGCGCCGTGCGGTCGAGGTCGTATTCCGCTGCGCGGACCTTCTCGGTGTAGAACGCCCAGTCGTGCGCCTCCAGGGTGAACGTGCCGTGTTCCTCGTCGAGAAGATGCTGCAGCGTCTCCTCCTCTCGGCGGGCGTTGCGGGCGGCGGGGGCAGCGAGCCGGCGGAGCATCCCGTGGACGGCCTCGGGCGAGCCGGCGGTCTGGTCCGCCGTCACGTAGGCGGCGTGGCTGGTGTAGCCGAGCAGCTGCGCCCGTTCAGCGCGGAGGCGCGCAATCTCCCGCAGGACGTCGCGATTGTCGTGGGCGTTGCCCCGGGTACCGCGGGAGCGGGAGGCCTCGAGGAGTCGTCGGCGGCTGTCGCGGACGGTCAGTGTGGACAGATACGGATGGCCCGTGAACAGGGTCAGTGTGACGACGTACTTTCCGGGAAGTCCGCGATCGTCGGCGGCTTGAGCGGCCGCGGAGAGTTCACCCTCCGACAGCCCGTCGAGCTCGGCTGCGTCGTCGAACACGACCGCGAGATCATTGGTGTCCGCCAGCAGATTCTTCTCGAACGTCGTGGTCAGGACCGAGAGTCGCTGGTTGATGTCCATGAGGACCGACTTCTCGTCCTCGCTCAAACCTGCGCCGGCGCGGGACATCTCCCGGAATCGACGGTGCACGAGATAGCGCTGCTCGTCGGTCAGGTCCAGCTCGTCGAGGCGGTCGCGAATCGCTCGGATGCGCGCGAACAACTCCGCATTCAGCGCGATGGCGTCCTGATGCGCGGACATCAGCGGGGCGAGCGTCTCTTCGATGTCCTGGATCTCCGGCGTCGCGTCCGCCGATGAGACCGTGTAGAACGTGTGGGCGACGCGCTCAAGCTTCTCGCCACTGTCCTCCAGCGCCCGCAAGGTGTTCTCGAACGTCGGGGGCTCTGCGGCCCGGGCGATGAGGTCGACGGCTGACCGCTGCGCGGCCATCGCCTGCTCGAAGGCCGGGAGGTAGTCGTCGGTCCGGATGGCGGCGTAATCGGGGAGCCCGTGGGGGAGCGGGCTGGCCGTGAGCAGCGGGTTGGTGCGGTCCATCTCGCCAGCGTAGCCAGGGTCCGGGGCTTCGCAGCGCCGCGGAGCCCGGCGGCGGCGCACCGGGTCCGCGGAAGCGGGAATGGGAAGGCGGAGGCGGAGCTTGTGACAACGAGGACTTGCACGTATTCCGCTGAAGGCATTGCCGAAGGACCCTGACATGACCATTCACGCCATACCGGCATACCGAGCTCTGGACGGGTCGGGGGCGGAGCGTCTCCTCCCGCGCGGCGGCGGTGCGGAACCGCAGCGCGACGCCGGATCCGGCGTGCATCCGGACCTGATTCCGTGATGGCACTGACAGGGGCTCGCCCTGATCGTCGTCGTCGACGGGCAGCGCGTGACGGCCTGGGACGAGACTTCGGCAAGCTCTGGACCGCCGCCGCCTTCAGCAATTTCGCGGACGGGGTGGGGCGCACCGCGGTGCCGTTGGTCGCGACCACCCTCACGAGTGACCCGCTGACCATCTCCCTGTTCGGCGCTCTCGCCTTCCTGCCCTGGCTCGTGTTCGGCCTTCCCGCGGGCATGGTCGTCGACCGCTTCGATCGCCGGATGGTGATGGCCGCGGCGAATGGGCTGCGGGGCGCGGCCGCGCTGTGGCTGGCGATTCTCGGGGTGACCGGTGACGTGACGGTGGCCGCCCTGCTCGCCGGCACCCTTCTGTTCGGTCTGGGCGAGACGCTCTTCGACAACGCCACCAATGCCGTCGTCCCCGGCGTCGTTCGTCGCGATCAGCTTGAGCGCGCCAACGGGCGCATCCAGACTGCGCAGGTCACGATCGACAATTTCGTCGCCACGCCGATCGCGGGAGTCCTCTACGCCGTCGCGCTCGCGCTGCCGCTGTGGTGCGGAGCGGCCGGATACCTCGTGCCGGTGGTACTCGCCCTCTTCCTGCCGGTGACGGCCGCGCGACCGCTCCGCCAGGCGCCTCCGTCGACCTCGGCTGAACCGCCCTCGGCCCCCGGCGCGGTCCCTGCGCCCCCCGCGCGAGTCCCGACGCGGGACGCTCTCCGTTATCTCGCGCGGCACCGCTACCTCCGGGCCATGGTGGTGTTCGTCTCAGTCCTCGGTTCGGCGTTCAGCTTCGCGCAGGCGACGACGCTGCTGTACTTCCTCGACGAACAGGGGGTCGCCCCCGGGGCCATCGGGTTCGTCACGGCCGGCCTGGGAGTGGGCGCCATCCTCGGGTCGGTCCTCGCAGCATGGTTCGTGCGCCGCTTCGGCCGCGGCCCGGTCATGCTGGGCGCGAACCTCGTGGCCGTGGCGGGGATGACGGCGATATGGCTGGCGCCCGGGGTGGTCGTCGCCGTCGTGTCGTTCGCCGTGTTCGCCTTCGCGGTGTCGCTCTGGAACGTCCCCTGGTCCGCCCTTCGACAGCAGATCGTGCCGCCGATGCTCTTCGGACGGGTGCTGGGGGTGATCCGGATGCTGACATGGGGACTCTTCCCCGTCGCCACCGTGCTCGGGGGCGTCGTGGCGCGCGTCGATCTGCGGCTGCCGTTCGTTGTCGCCGCCGCGGTGGTCCTCATCACGACGCTGGCCTGCTCGCGGCTTCTCATCCGGGGCACGCGGGAAGCCGGGGCCGAGGCGGGCGCCCTGCCGGTCGAGGACGACTAAGAGATGCCGGTGTCGTCGTCCTTGCGCACGACGACCTCGCCGTTCGGGTCGACCGTGACGATCACACCGGTGTCCAGTTCGGCGACGGGGCGGTGTTCCAGCCAGGTCAGCGTCCAGCGCGGCGTCGGCTGGTGCGCCAGCTGGTCGGCGGGGAGGAGGCGCTCGACAGCGGCGATCTGGGCGTGGAGCACCTCCGGCACGGCGGACGGCGGGGTTTGGCCGGAGGTCCAGCGGGTTCCGAGTTGCATCAGTCCTCCTGGGGGGTGAAGCGGATGTCGAGCACCGAGGTGGACTCGGCGTCGGTGAATGTGATCGACGCGATGCGGCCGACCGCGCGCAGGTCGCCCTCGGCGAGCTGCAGGGCAGCGGAATGGGGGCCGGCGACGGTCGCCGACTCCACGGGGGTCTTCTGCGAGACCTTCGCCTCGGTCTTCGCCCGACGGATGCCGATCAACGCCTCACCCACGGCCGTGAGGATCGCCGGGTCACCGTCGATCCCGACCGGCTCCGGCCACTCCGCGCCGTGCACAGAGCCATCGTTGAACCACGACCACGCCTCTTCGGCAGCGAACGCGAGCACGGGCGCGAACAGGCGGATGAGGGTGGACAGCGCCATCCTCAGCGCGAGGGCGGCCGACGCCTGGCCGACGTCGGAGGAGGGGTCGTAGGCGCGTTCCTTGACGAGCTCGAGGTAGTCGTCGCAGAACGTCCAGAAGAAGGACTCGGTGACTTCCAGTGCGCGCGCGTGGTCGTACCCCTCGAGCGCCTTGGTCGCCTCCCGAACCACGCCGTCCAGCGTCGCGAGCATCGAGGCGTCCAGCGCGTGCGTCACCTCCGCGCCCTCCGGCACGGGGAAGGACAGCACGAACTTCGCGGCGTTGAGGAGCTTGATCGCCAGGCGCCGCCCGATCTTGATCTGTGTCGGGTTCTGCGGGTCGAAGGCGGCATCCGTCCCCAGGCGGCTCGAGGCGGCCCAGTACCGCACCGCGTCGGAACCGTGCTGCACGAGGATGTCGGCGGGCGTCACCACATTGCCCTTGGACTTCGACATCTTCTTGCGGTCGGGGTCGACGATGAAGCCGGAGATCGCGGCATCCGTCCACGGAGCGCGCCCGTCCTCGAGGGCGCTGCGCAGCAGCGTGGAGAACAGCCAGGTACGGATGATGTCCTGCCCCTGGGGGCGCAGATCGAACGGCGCGACGGTGTTCCACAGCTCTTCGTCGCGCTGCCATCCGCCGGCCAGCTGCGGCGTGAGCGAGGACGTCGCCCAGGTATCGAAGATGTCGCGCTCGGCATCGAACCCACCCGGCACGCCCCGCTGGTCTTCGGTGTACCCCGGCGGCACGTCGGTGGTCGGGTCGACGGGGAGGTTCGCGAGGTCAGGTGTGAGAACGCGCCCGTAATCGCGCTCACCGCTCTCATCGAGCGCGTACCAGACGGGGATCGGAACGCCGAAGAACCGCTGGCGCGAGACGAGCCAGTCTCCGGTGAGTCCGTTCGTCCAGTTCTCGTAGCGCACGCGCATGAAGTCGGGATGCCACGAGATGTCGCGGCCGAGCGTGATGAGGCGCTCGCGCAGCTCAGCGTCGCGGGCGCCGTTGCGCACGTACCACTGGCGCGTGGAGACGATCTCCAGCGGCCGGTCGCCCTTTTCGAAGAACTTGACGGCGTGGGTGAAAGGCTTCGGGTCGCCGACCATCTCGCCCGATTCCTGCAGGAGCTCGACGATCCGCTTCTTCGCGCTGAACACCGTCTTGCCGGCGAGCTCCGCGTACGCGGCCTTCGCCGCATCCGTCTGAACCACGTCGGGGGCCTCGGGCAGCACGCGGCCGTCTTTTCCGAGGATCGTGCGGTTGGGCAGGTCGAGCTCGCGCCACCAGATGATGTCGGTGACGTCGCCGAACGTGCAGATCATCGCGATGCCCGACCCCTTGTCGGGCTGGGCAAGCGGGTGGGCCAACACCGGCACCTCGACGTCGAACAGCGGCGTGCGCACCGTCGTGCCGAAGAGCGGCTGGTACCGCTCGTCGTCGGGATGGGCGACGAGGGCCACGCAGGCGGGCAGCAGTTCGGGGCGGGTCGTCTCGATGAAGACGTCGCTCTCGCGGCCGTGGAAGGCGAGGCGGTGGTACGCGGCGGGCTGCTCGCGGTCCTCCAGCTCCGCCTGGGCGATCGCCGAGCGGAAGTCGATGTCCCACAGCGTCGGCGCGAGCGCCTGGTAGGCCTCGCCGCGATCGAGGTTGCGCAGGAACGCGAGCTGGCTCGTGCGCATGGTGTCGTCGGAGATCGTGCGGTAGGTCTGCGTCCAGTCCACGCTCAGTCCGAGCGAGCGCCACAGCGCCTCGAACGTCTTCTCGTCTTCGACCGTCAGCCGTTCGCAGAGTTCGATGAAGTTCCGCCGGCTGATGGGCACCTGGTCGGCCGCCTTGCTCGACTTGTTGTCGCCGCCTTCGTACGGCGGGGCGAATTCCGCGTCATACGGCAGCGACGGGTCGCACCGCACGCCGTAATAGTTCTGCACGCGGCGCTCGGTGGGCAGGCCGTTGTCATCCCACCCCATCGGGTAGAACACCGTCTTTCCGCGCATCCGCTCGAAACGTACCTTCACGTCGGTGTGCGTGTAGCTGAACACGTGGCCGATGTGGAGGCTCCCGGACGCCGTCGGCGGGGGAGTGTCGACGGAGAAGACGCCGCCGCGACCGGCTTCGACGGCACGGGCGCGGTCGAACAGGTACGTGCCGCGTTCCGTCCACGCGGCATCCCACTTCCGTTCGAGGCCTTCCAGGGCGGGCTTGTCGGGAATGTGCGCGTCGGCCATGGGAACTCCTCGATATGTGCGGCACTGTGTGAGCGTGCCTGAGTGTGGGCGTGCTCGATTCTACCGCCCGCCCGCGGCCGGTCTTCGTGCACGCGCGTGAGGGACGCCCGCGAGCCGGCGGAAAACGAGGGGATCTCGGATATCGAGGAGCGGATCCCGCATCCGGCTCCTCGATTTGCGGAATCTCCTCGAAAAACGTGGGCGCCGACCCCGCGCCCGCCTCGGGGCTGGGCGGTTCGCGTGCGGGGAATGGCCCGCGCAGTCCGCGGGCGGAAGCTCAGCGCGGCACGGGAATCGAGGGGATCTCCGATATCGAGGAGCGGACCCCGCATCCGGCTCCTCGATTTGCGGGATCTCCTCGAAAAACGGTCAGCGCGGCAGGTGCAGCCCCTGAGCGACGGCCTGCATGACGAGCCCCTGCACCTCATGCCAGCGGTCGACGACCTGGATGTAACCGACCCGGATGACGTGGTACCCCATCGTGGTGAGGAGCGCGTCGTGCGCGATGTCTTCTGCCCGCTGCTGCCCGACGTGATGCGCGCCGTCGATCTGCAGGACGAGCCTGTCACCGATGAGGAAATCCACCCTGTGGCGGCGATCCACGCCTGCGGCACGATCGGCAGCCGCATCCACCGGAGACGGATGAGCACGAACGTCTCGAGCCCGGAGTCGCTGAAAGGCGTTGCAACCCAGGCGATTTCCCGCGCGGTGCCGGTGAGGGGGAGTCGACGAAGCTGATGGAGGTCGACCATTCCCGCTTTTATCGCCGACTCCCATGTCGCCAGGGCACGTTCGTAGGGTTGGCACCCGGCGACCAGCGCGAGCATGTTCTCCGGCGCATCCGTGAGCGCGCCGGGGATGCGGGGGACCAGCGGCTCCGCCCAGTGCACATGTGCTCCTTTGGCGGTCACAGCGCCGGAATGCCGGGGCGCCGCGACATGGTGATCGTCGCTGTTGCGCAGCACCCACAGCCCCGCCCGCGCTGCCAGCGTCACGCACGTGAGGACGACTCCCGCGCGCGCCGCGGCGATCAGATCCGGATCGGCGTAGGGGAGCGCGACCCACCCGCCGCGGGGCCGCATGAGAAGGCCTGCGGCGATGTCCTGCCTGATGCGGTGTTCGCTCGCACCGGCGCGGAAGGTCGCAGGTCCGCACCACGCCGCCGTGTGCGGCCACCCATCCGAGGACATCCATCCTGGGATCCTCACCCCGGTGGGGATGCCGCGAGGGAGCCGGGGGTGCACCGGTGCATAACGTCACTCCCGCGCACCCTGGGGAGGAGAACTGGCCGACTCGGGAATCGAGGAGATCGCAGAAATCGAGGGGCGGATGCGGCAACCTCGCCCTCGATACGCGAGATCTCCTCGAATTCCGCCCGCTCCGCCGGTCGGCCAAATCCGGGCGCGATGGGGGGAATGCGGGAGCCGCGGCCGGCGTTGTTCGACCGCGTCCAGGAATCCGATACGGTTGACGCCGTTCCCACCTTCGTTCAAAGGTTTTGCCATGCCCTTCCGTACCTCGCGCCGGGTCGTCCCGGCCGCAGCCCTCAGCCTCCTCGGCGCGCTCGTGCTCAGCTCGTGCGCCCCCGCGGGACAAGAAGCCGGCGACGAGGTGGTGTGGGCCATCGAGGGCGCGAACCTGTCCGCCGGGCACATGGATCCGCAGACCAGCCAGCTCGACGTCTCGGCGATGGTCCAGCGCACGGTGCTCGACTCCCTCGTCCATCAGGAAGCGGACGGCACGTTCTCTCCCTGGCTCGCGGAGGAGTGGGAAATCGAGGACGACGGCGCCGCGTATGTCTTCACGCTGCGCGATGACGTGACCTTCCACGACGGCGAAGCGTTTGATGCTGCGGCCGTCAAGGCGAACTTCGACCGCATCGCCGACCCGGAGACCGCGTCGGCGCAGGCGGCGAGCATGCTCGGTGGCGAGTTCTACGCCGGCACGGAGGTGGTGGACGACCACACGGTCCGCGTGAGCTTCACCCAGCCGTATGCGCCGTTCCTGCAGGCGGCGAGCACGGCTCTGCTCGGCTTCTATTCGCCGGCCGTGCTGGAGGAATCCGCCGACCAGTTGAAGGCCGGCGGCCCGGGTATCACGGTGGGTACCGGACCTTTCGAACTGACCGAATACACCCCCGACCAAGAGATCGTCTACACGCGCAATGACGATTACGCGTGGGGGCCGGATGGTGGCGGCGCCGCGCAGTTCGAGACCTTGCGGGTGGAGATCCTCCCCGAGGCCGCCGTGCGAGCGGGCGTGGTGGAAAGCGGGGAAGCGGATCTGGCGACCGACATTCCGCCGAACCTCGCCGTGGAGCTGCCGGACACCGTCACCATCGACTCGATCGCGTACCCGGGGCTGCCCTACTCCCTGTATCTCAACGAGAAGTATGGTGTCTTCGCCGATGAGCGGGTGCGCCAGGCGTTCGCCCGCGCCATCGACGTCGACACCGCCGTCACCGAGATCTTCCACGGCCAGTTCCCTCGGGCCTGGAGCATCCTCGGTCCCACCACCCCCGCCTATGACCCCTCGCTGGAGGGCACGTGGGAGTTCGATCCCGAGGTGGCCGGCGAGCTTCTGGATGAGGCGGGGTGGACCGAGCGCGATGCTGACGGCTACCGCGTCAAGGACGGCGTGCGGCTCTCCGCGCGGTGGATCGCGTGGACGCCCGTGCCCGACGATCGCGTCGCGCTGGCCAACGCCATCCAGTCGGATCTGAGGGCCGTGGGTTTCGAAGTCGTTCGTGAGGTGCTGGAGCCGGGCGCTTACAACGAGCAGTACGGGCCGAAGACCTTCGATCTGACGGACTGGGGATTCTCCGGGGTGGACCCCGATCTGCTGCGGAGTCACCTGCACACTGACGGCTTCCAGAACGCCTCCCAGGTGAGCGATCCTGCCGTGGATGCCCTGCTCGAAGAGGGCGTGGCCGCCACCGACCAGGATGCGCGCACCGCGATCTACGCGCAGCTCCAGCAGTGGAATGCGCAGCACGTCGCGATCGTGCCGCTGTACAGCCCGTCGTTCATCACCGCCGTCGGCGAGACGGTGTCGGGGCTCACCTTCGACCTGTACGGTCGCCCGCTGTTCTCCGACGTCACCGTCGGCTGAGGCGCGTCCCCGGTTTCCCATCCGGCGGGGAGGGCAGGATGACCAGCGGTACCCGCACGCGCGAATGGGTCGCGCGCCTGGGCGGCCTCGTGGTGTCCGTCCTGGTGGTGCTGTGGGGGGCCGCGACACTCGCCTTCGTGGTCTTCCGGCTCATCCCGGGCGACCCCGTCGAGGTGATGCTCGGCCCCCAGGCTCAGGTGAGCGACGCCGTGAAGGACTCCATCCGTGCCGAGCTGGGACTCGACCGCCCGCCCCTCGAGCAGTACGTCGCGTACCTCGGCGCACTGCTGCGCGGTGACCTCGGCGAGTCGTATCAGCTGCGGATGCCGGTGGCCGACGTCATCGGACGTCAACTCGGACCGACGTTGCAGCTGACGGCCACCGCGCTCGTGCTGGCCACCATCCTCGCCCTCTCGGCCGTGCTCCTCGCGCGAGGGCGCACCGCGCGAGGAGTGGTCGCGGCGGTCGAACTCGTGATCCTGTCGTCCCCGGTCTTCTGGATCGGGTTGCTCCTGCTGAGCGTGTTCGCCTTCGGACTGGGATGGTTCCCGGTGTCCGGCTCGCGGAACCCGGCGACCATCGTCCTCCCGGCGGTGACGCTGGCGCTGCCGGTGGCGGCCCTTCTGGGTCAGGTGCTGCGCGACGGTGTCGAGGCCGCCGAACGCCAGCCCTTCGCTGTCACGGTGCGGGCGCGGGGTGCGGGGCCCACGTGGCTGACGCTGCGCCACACGTTGCGCCACGGCGCGACGGGCGCCGTCACGCTCGCGGCCTACTTCGTGGGGTCGCTGCTGGGCGGGGCCGTGCTCGTGGAGACCGTGTTCGCCCGTCCGGGACTCGGCCGGGTCACCCTGGCCGCGATCAGCGACCGTGACCTCCCGGTGATCACCGGAATCATCCTGCTGAGCGCGCTGGTGTTCGTGGTCGTCACCTCGATCGTCGAAGTGCTCTACCCGCTGTTGGATCCTCGGCTGCGCGATGCCCGCACGGCCGCCGCGCGCGCCCGGAGGGTGTCGTGACCGCTGGTGGGCGCGTGCTGGTGGGCGCGGCCATCACGGTCCTGAGCCTGGTGGCACTGGCGGCGGTCGCGCCGCAGCTGCTGGCGACCCAGGACCCGCTGCAGACCGACGTCACCCAGGCGCTGCTCCCGCCTGGCGCGGAGCACGTGTTCGGCACCGACCAGAGCGGGCGGGATGTGTATTCACGTGTGGTCTACGGGGCGTCACGCTCGGTGGGGATCGGTCTGCTCGCGACGGGGCTGGCGCTGATCGTCGGTCTGGTGGTCGGCTCGCTCTCCGGGGTCGCCCCGCGACTGGTGGATGCGGCGGCCATGCGTGCGACGGACGTGTTGCTGGCCTTCCCCGAGTTCCTCATCGCGCTCGTCGTGGTCGCCGTCCTCGGCCCGGGCGCCGTCAACGTGGCGATCGCCGTCACGGTCGCCGCGGTCCCCGTGTACGTGCGACTCGCACGCGCCCAGACGCGCAGCCTGCGAACAGCGGAGCACGTCGAGGCGGCGCGGATCCTCGGTGTGCCGGCACCCGCCGCCTTCGTCCGCCATGTGGCCCCCGGTGTCCTCGGGTCGCTCAGCGTGCTGGCGACCATCGGGATCGGCTCCAGCATCCTCGCCGCCGCCGGCTTGAGCTTCCTGGGACTCGGCCCCACCGAACCCACCCCCGAGTGGGGGCTGATGCTGTCGGGCGGGCGTAACGTCCTCGGCCAGGCATGGTGGGTGGCCGTCTTCCCGGGAGCCGCCATCACGCTCACCGTCGTGGCGGCCACCGTCCTCGGCCGTGCGGTGCGAGCCCGCGCAGACGGACGGGCGACATGACCGGTCTGCGTGTGCGGGGCCTGCGGGTGTCGTTCGGAGCGAGCGTGGTCGTCGACGGACTGGACTTCGCCGTCTCGCCGGGGGAGTGTCTCGCCATCGTGGGAGAGTCCGGCGCCGGCAAATCACTCGCCGCGCGGTCTCTGCTGGGACTGTCGCCCAGCGGCGCCCTGGTCCACGCGGACGAGCTCATGGTGGACGGGATCGACGCGCGTGGCATGGGCGACCGCGGATGGCGGCGGCTTCGGGGGGCGCGCATCGCACTGGTCTCGCAGGACGCGTTGGTCTCTCTCGACCCGCTTCGGCGGATCGGTGCGGAGGTGGAGGAGCCGCTCCGGCTGCATGAGCCGAGGATGCCCCGCGCCGAGCGTCGCGCGCGCACTCTGGCACTCCTCGCCGACGTCGCCCTGCGTGATCCGGAGCGTCGGGTGCGTCAGTATGCCCATGAACTGTCCGGCGGCCAGCGTCAGCGGGCGCTCATCGCGTCCGCGCTCGCGGCGAGCCCGGCGATCCTGGTCGCCGACGAGCCCACCACCGCGCTCGACGCCACGGTGCAGGCGCGCGTCCTGGATCTCCTCCGCCGGATCGCCGACACCGGCGTCGCGGTCGTGCTCATCAGCCATGACCTCGCTGCGGTGCGCCGCGTCGCCGATCGCATCGCCGTCATGCGGGACGGTCGCTTCCTCGAGACCGGAGCGGCCGATGCCGTGCTCGGTGATCCTCAGCACCCGTACACCCGTGCTCTTGTCGCGGCGGCCCGCCACGACCCGCGTCCCGTATCGATGCCAGGCGGGACGGTCGCGCTGAGCGCTCGTCACCTGTCGAAGGCCTTCGACCGCCCCGCGGTGCGGGATGTCTCCCTCGACGTGGCAGCGGGACGCACCGTCGCCGTGGTGGGCGAATCGGGGTCGGGCAAGACCACTCTCGCCCGCATGATCGTCGGGGCATCACGGCCGGACGCCGGCGAGGTGCGCATCGGGGGACTGGAGTGGGGCAGCGGGCACGACACGCAGCTGCGACGGCGGATCCAGTTCGTGCAGCAGAACGCGCTCGGGGCCTTCGACCCCCGCTGGCGCATCGGCAGATCTCTCCGCGAAGCCCTCGCCGCCGGCGGGATGGCGCGGTCCGAGCGCGCCGCTGCCGTAACGGCGCTCCTGCGCGAGGTCGATCTGGATCCCGCGCTCGCGCGTCGCCGTCCGGCGCAGCTGTCCGGCGGCCAACGGCAGCGCGCCGCGATCGCGCGCGCCCTCGCCCCCGCGCCCGACATCCTCGTGCTGGACGAGCCGGTGTCCGCCCTCGACCCGACCGTGCGCGAGCGGGTGCTCGCCCTGCTTGAGCGGCTGCAGCGCGAGCGGGGCCTCACCATGATCTTCATTTCGCACGACCTCGACGTGGTCGCATCGGTCGCCGACGACGTCATCGTGATGCAGGACGGCGCCGTGGTCGAGTCGGGGCCGACAGCGGCGGTGTTCGCCGACCCGCAGCATCCCTTCACGCGGGAACTGCTCGCCGCACGGTAGCGGGCGGGCGGGTACAATCGATGCAAGAGCACCGATCCGGCCATCACCGGGGAGCTCTCGGAAGAACAGGACGCCAGTCCCCAGTAGAACCGAGCGGGTCAGGCCCGTCACAGCCGCAGTGAAAGAGGGCGGATGCGCGAAGCATCCGTCACGCGGGGTGGTACCGCGGCCGAAAGGGTCGTCCTCGCAGGGAGAAGACGACCTGCTGGAGTGACATGACCTACCCGAAGTCCGCGTTCGGACCCGCCGCCGACCCTGTCGTGCCGAGTCCCCGGTTCCCCGCGATCGAAGAGGACACCCTCGCCTTCTGGGCCTCCGATGACACGTTCCGTGCGTCGATCGCTCAGCGCCAGGATGCTGAGGAGTGGGTGTTCTACGACGGGCCGCCCTTCGCCAACGGGCTCCCGCACTACGGCCACCTCCTCACCGGATACGCCAAGGACCTCTTCCCTCGCTTCCAGACCATGCGCGGGAAGAAGGTCGATCGCGTCTTCGGCTGGGACACGCACGGGCTGCCGGCCGAGCTCGAGGCGATGAAGCAGCTGGGCATTACGGAGAAGGACGACATCGAGCGGATGGGCGTTGCCACCTTCAACGCGAAGGCACGCTCGTCGGTGCTGGCGTACACCCGGGAGTGGGAGGAATACGTCACCCGGCAGGCGCGGTGGGTCGACTTCGAGCGGGGCTACAAGACGCTCGACCCCACCTACATGGAGTCGGTGCTGTGGGCGTTCAAGACTCTGCACGACAAGGGCCTCGCGTACGAGGGCTACCGCGTGCTGCCGTACTGCTGGCGGGACCAGACGCCGCTTTCCAGCCATGAGCTTCGGATGGACGACGACGTCTACAAGTCGCGCCAGGACCCGTCGGTGACCGTGACGTTCCCCCTCGTGGGCGCCAAGGCCGAAGTGCTCGGTCTCACCGGCGTGCGCGCCCTGGCGTGGACGACGACGCCGTGGACGCTGCCGACCAACCTCGCGCTGGCCGTGGGTCCCGGCATCCGCTATGTCGTGGTGCCGGGCGGGCCGGACGGCGCCGCCGATGTGCACCGCACGCCCGGGGGCGAAGCCGACGACGTGGTGGAGACCTCCGCGCACCGTTATCTCCTGGCCGCCGACCTCCTGGCCGGCTACGCCAAAGACCTCGGCTACTCCTCGGCGGAGGATGCCGCCGCCGCGGTGGAGCAGACCGTCGTCGGTTCCGAGCTGGAGGGCGTCGCGTACGACCGCCTCTTCGACTACTACGCCGACGCCGACACGTGGGGCACCGGGAACGCCTGGCAGATCCTCGTCGACGACTACGTCACGACTACCGACGGCACGGGCATCGTCCACCAGGCGCCGGCCTATGGCGAGGACGACAAGCGTCTCGCCGATGCGGCCGGAATCCCGACCATCCTCTCGCTCGATGACGGCGGGCGCTTCCTGCCGGCCGTGGCCGATGTTGCCGGGACGCGGTGGATGGACGCCAACACCCCCCTCATCCGCATGCTCCGCCAGAGCGGGCGGCTGGTCCGCGAGGCCAGCTACGAACACGCGTACCCGCACTGCTGGCGCTGCCGCAATCCTCTGATCTACAAGGCGGTCTCCAGCTGGTTCGTCCGTGTCACGGACATCAAGGACCGCCTGATCGAGAACAACGGGGACATCCGGTGGGTGCCGGAGAACGTCCAGCACGGTCAGTTCGGCAAGTGGCTCGAAGGCGCCCGCGACTGGTCGATCAGCCGCAACCGGTACTGGGGTTCGCCCATCCCGGTGTGGAAGAGCGACGACCCGGAGTACCCGCGCGTCGACGTGTACGGCTCGCTGGCCGACCTGGAGGTGGACTTCGGACGGCTTCCCCGCAACGAGAACGGTGACGTGGATCTGCACCGCCCGTTCATCGACGAACTCACCCGCCCGAACCCGGATGACCCGACCGGTCGCAGCTCGATGCGCCGCATCGACGACGTGCTCGACGTCTGGTTCGACTCCGGCTCGATGCCGTTCGCGCAGGTGCACTACCCGTTCGAGAATCACGAGTGGTTCCAGGAGCACGCGCCGGCCGACTTCATCGTGGAGTACATCGGGCAGACCCGCGGCTGGTTCTACGTGATGCACGTCCTGTCCACGGCGCTGTTCGACCGGCCGGCGTTCAAGGCGGTGTCCGCCCACGGCATCGTCCTCGGTAACGACGGACAGAAGATGTCGAAGTCGCTGCGGAACTACCCCGACGTCCGCGAGGTCTTCGACCGTGACGGATCGGACGCGATGCGCTGGTTCCTCATGTCCAGCTCCGTCCTCCGTGGGGGAAACCTCGTCGTCACCGAGGAGGGCATCCGCTCCGGCGTCCGTGAATTCCTGCTCCCGCTGTGGAACGCGTGGTACTTCTTCGCCACCTACGCCAACGCGGCGGGCGGACCGGCGACCGCTTCAGGGACCGCGACCGGCGGCTACGACGCCTCCTGGCGCACCGACTCGACGGATGTGCTGGACCGTTACATCCTCGCGCTGACGGGGCAGCTCGTCCGCGACGTGGCCGCCGACCTGGATGGATTGGACTCGACGACGGCGAGCGAGCGCCTCCGCGACTTCGGTGAGGTGCTGACCAACTGGTACATCCGGCGCTCTCGCGACCGGTTCTGGCTCGGTGTCCGGGACGAAGACCCGGCCTCCCGCGAAGCCTTCGACACCCTGTACACGGTTCTGGAAACGCTCACCCGGGTTGCCGCGCCGCTGCTCCCGCTCGTCGCGGAGCGGGTGTGGCAGGGGCTCACCGGTGGACGGAGCGTGCACCTGACCGATTGGCCGGATGCGGGCGCCTTCGACGCCGCGGAAGACATCCGCGCCGCCATGGACGCCGTGCGCGCGGTCTCGAGCGTCGCCAACGCCTTGCGCAAGAGGGAAGGCAAGCGCGTGCGGCTCCCGTTGCCACGGCTGACGGTCGTCATCGAGAACGCCGCAGCTCTGCAGCAGTTCGAGAACATCCTCGCCGACGAGCTCAACGTCAAGCGCATCGACCTCGTCGAACTCGAAGCCGGCACCCCGGCGGAGTACGGCATCACGCACCGGCTGAACGTCAACGCCCGGGCGGCCGGCCCGCGGGTGGGCAAGCTGGTGCAGCAGGCCATCCAGGGTGCCCGCTCCGGCGACTGGAGCGATGTGGACGGTGTCGTGACGGCGGGCGGTGTCGTGTTGCAGCCCGGCGAGTACGACCTTCACGTGGAGACGGCCGGGCGACCGGAGGGCGAGGCGCTCGCGGTTCTTCCGTCGGGCGGTCTGGTTCTCCTGGACACGACCACCAACGAGGCGCTCGAGGCCGAAGGTCTCGCCCGCGATGTGATCCGTGCGGTACAGGACACGCGAAAAGCTGCGGGGTTCGACGTCAGTGACCGTATCCGTCTCGTGCTGGCGTTCGAGAACGCCGACGATGCTGCCGCGGTCACGACCGCCTTCGACGTCGCCGACATCGCGGGGGAGACTCTTGCTCGCGAGGCGTGCGTCGTCGCCGACGGCGCTACCGTACTCGCCCGTAACACGCTGCGATCCACCCCCGACGCGGATGCCGAGCACACCGGCGAGTTCGCGCCCGGGGCATTCGCCAACGCCGGAGCGTTCCGCGTCGCGGTGACCCGGCTCGATGCAGAGGAGACACTGTGAACGATCGGGCGCGCGCCGACGCCGTGTACGCGGCGCTCCTGCAACGCCAGGGCGAGCAGTGGGTGCAGCCCCGCGTGGAACGAACCCGCCGCGTGCTGGAGCTGCTGGACGACCCGCAGCGCACGTACCGCGTCATCCACGTCACGGGGACGAACGGCAAGACCTCGACCAGTCGCATCATCGAAAGCCTCGTGCGTGCCCTGGGCCTTCGCACCGGGCTTTTCACGAGCCCGCATCTGGAACGGTTCACCGAGCGCATCATGATCGACGGCGAACCGGTGGCCGATGCTGCTATCGCCGACGCATGGGACGAGATCACGCCCTTCGTCGACCTCGTCGACGCCGAACTCGCGGCAGCCGGCGACGCGCCGCTGACATTCTTCGAGTTGCTGACGGTCCTCGCGTTCGTGGTCGCCGCGGACGCACCCGTCGACGTCCTGGTGCTCGAGGTGGGGATGGGCGGGTCCTGGGACTCCACCAACACCGCCGACGGCGACGTTGCGGTGTTCACCCCGGTCGATCTGGACCACACCGACCGGCTGGGCAGCACCCTCACCGAGATCGCGCGTGTGAAATCCGGCATCATCAAAGACGGCGCGGCCGTCGTCTCGGCGCAACAGGATTCCGCGGTCGCCGCCGTCCTCCGTGAGGCGGCCGCCTCCCGCGGCGCCACCATCGCCTTCGAAGGGCAGGACTTCGCCCTCGACGCGCAACGTCTTGCCGTCGGCGGCCAGCAGATCTCCGTCCGAGGCCTCGCCGGGACCTACGCGGACGAGTACCTTCCGCTGTACGGAGCGCACCAGGCCGCCAACGCCGCGCTGGCCGTCGCCGCCGTGGAATCTCTCATCGGCGGGGCCTCCCAGCCTCTGACCGACGAGGTGGTGGGCGACGGCCTCGGGCAGGTGACCTCCCCGGGTCGCCTCCAGCTGGTGGGTGCGCATCCCACGGTGCTCGTGGATGCCGCGCACAACCCCCACGGTGCCCGCGCGCTGGTGACAGCGTTGAGCGACTCCTTCGACGTGGACGAGTGGGGCGTGGTCCTGGGCGTTCTGGGGGACAAGGACGTCGCCGGCATCGTCGCTGCCCTCGCGCCCGCAGCGGCGCACGTCTTCGCGACCGCGCCGGATTCCGAGCGGGCCACCGACCCGGAGGTCCTCGCCGACCTGGCCGAGGCGGCAGGTCTCACCGTGACGGTTCATCCGAACGTGGAGGATGCGGCGGATGCGGCTCGGGAATGGGCCGCGGCCTCCGACCGCCGCGCTGTCGTCATCGCCGGTTCGGTCGTCCTGGCCGGCGAGGCGCTGCGCGTGTCGGAGATCGAGGGATGGAAAGACGGATGGCAGGCGTGAGTCCTCGGCAGCGACGGCCGCGCGGTGCCGCCGAATCACTCGGGGCCGTGGTGCTCGGGTTCGAGTCGATCGTGGTCTTTCTCGGCGGGCTCGTCGCCTATGGCCTGCGCGTCCTCCCGGCCGGTATCGAACCGTGGTGGGCGGTGGTGGCCGGCAGCGTCCTCGCCGTCCTCATGATGCTGACCGCCGGTCTCCTGCGCCACCGCTGGGCGATCGCCGTCGGATGGGCTCTTCAGGTCGTGCTGGCGCTGGGCAGCATCTGGTTGCCGGCGCTGGTGCTGGTGGCGCTCGTTTTCGGCGGGATGTGGGCGTATGCGACGATCAAGGGGGCTTCCCTCGATCGGCGCAACGCCGCCGCATCCCGGAATCCCGAACCCGCGAACGGAGAATGACAATGGCGACCGAAGAGACCCTGGTGCTGGTGAAGCCCGACGGTGTGGCTCGTGGGCTGACGGGCGCGATCCTCGCCCGGATCGAGGCGAAGGGGTATGCGCTCGTCGACATCCGGCTGGTGGAACCCGACCGCGCCCGGCTGGAGCAGCACTACGCCGAACATGAGGGCAAGCCTTTCTACGAGCCCCTGCTGGAGTTCATGATGTCGGGTCCGTCGGTGGCGATCCGCCTGGCGGGCAACCGGGTGATCGAGGGGTTCCGCTCCCTGGCCGGCACCACCGACCCCACCGCGGCCGCCCCGGGAACGATCCGTGGCGACTACGGGCGCGATTGGGGTGTGGCCGTCCAGCAGAACCTCGTGCACGGCAGCGACAGCCCCGAGTCCGCCGCGCGCGAACTGGCGATCTGGTTCGCCTGACTACTCGCGAACGTCGAAGATGACCGCGGCGGCCGCGCAACTCGCGCTCCCGGGGCAGCTCGCATAGTCCCAGTAGTTCGCGATGTGCGCGACCGCCCGGCCGGGCCCGATCGTGGGCGGCACGGTGATGCTCACCGTGAAGGAGCCGTCCGGCTCCGGGTCGACGGAGGCACGCGCGATCGGGATCCGCTCGCCTTCCGGCTGGATGCGGACGTCCCAGCGAGCTCCCTCGGGCAGCTCGCCGGGACAGGAGCGGGTGGTCTCCACCGTGACGATGCGTCCGGGGCGGGGATCGTCGGGTGTGACGGACAACTCCGGAACGCAGACGTTCGGGGCCGCCGGAGGTGCGCAACCCGCGAGCACGCCCGCAGCGCACCCGAGCAGCACGAGTGTCGCTGTCGCGCGGTGCCATCGGCCGGCCATGTCAGAGCGACTGTATCCAGTGCAACTGCACCTGCGCGATCGCCGCGATGGCGGCGTAGCTGAGGACGGCCAGCAGCGGCACCCATCCGGCGAGGGCACCCGCCGCGCGGCGGACCGCCGCCGACGTCGGCACGATCCCCGTGCGCAGGACGTGCAGGAGCACCGCGTAGAACGACGGGATGGTGACGATCCAGGTGACCATGCACCACGGGCAGAGGGTCGACAGCTCCAAGATGCTCTGCGCGATCAGCCAGAGGACGAACGCGAAGGCGCCCGTCATCCCGAGCGTGAAAAGCCACCAGAACCAGCGGGCGAAGCGAGCCCCTGCCAGCAACGCGACACCCACCACGATCGGCGCCATCCAGCCCGTGAGCCCGAGAAGCGGGTTCGGGAAACCGAAGACGCTGCCCTGCCACGAGTCGAGGTTCTTTCCGCACTGGATGAGAACGCTGAAGTCGCACGAGGCCGAGCTTCCGGGATTGGCCAGGAGATGCAGCCGCTCCAGCGTGAGCGAGAACGCGGCCCACCATCCGATCAGCCCGGCCAGGATCAGCCAGACGGCAAGCGCAGTCGGACGAGCGGGGGAGACCGTGTTGCTCATGGCTCGGATTATGGCATCGGCGGCTGGATGAAACGCCCGTTGCGCGGCGGCGAAGACGCGCCATTCGGAGCGGTGCCTGCACGAGGCCGCAGGAAGTGCGATAATAGGGGTCGATGCACCGCGGCCGCGCCGCAAACGCATCACGACCAGACTTCGGGCGATGGACGCCCTTCGCAGTATGTGCTTCGAGCCGACTGCAGACCGCGAGAGTTGATGGCACCGCCGGGTGCGGCGCCGCATGAGTTCCGGACGACGCGCGGCGTCGCCCGCAGGGAGTATGCCAGAGATGGCCGATGCAACAGAGAACCAGCCAGAAGCCGCCGACGAGACCGTCGACGAGACAGTGGTCGCGCCGGATCTGACCGAGGCGTCGCTCGCCGAGGATGAGATCGCTGCGGTGATCGATGCGGTGGCGGCCGTCGAATCCGACACCGGAGCGCCCGCCGCGCTGACGCTGACGGACGGAAGTTCGTCGGAGGACGAGACCGCGCCGAGCGGCGACGGGCCGACCGCTACTGCGGTGCCGGCCGAACTCTCCGCGCAGCAGACCCAGCCTGATGGGCCGCCCACGGCGGTCTCGCTCGGACTCCTGCCGGAGACGTTCGTGTCGACCGTGAGCACGGCGCTGCACTTCTACGCGCCCGAGATCCCGGTCCTCCCACCGGCCCCGCTCGAGGAGGAGCCCGCCGGCCCCACCAACGTGCGCCGCCGTAACCGCCGCCGGGGGGCGGGCGCCGATGAGGCGCCGGCGCCGGAGCAGCAGGAGCCGCAGCAGCCCGCGCCGCGTCAGCGTGCCGTGGAGTACATCACCGAGCCTCAGCGCATCAAGGGCTCGACGCGCCTGGAGGCCAAGAAGCAGCGTCGACGCGATGGCCGCGAGGCGGGGCGCCGCCGTCCCGTCGTCACCGAGGCCGAGTTCCTCGCTCGCCGCGAGGCGGTGGACCGCGTCATGGTGGTGCGCTCCAAGAACGGCCGCGTGCAGATCGCCGTTCTCGAAGACAACGTGCTCGTGGAGCACTACGTCGCACGCAACCAGGACGCATCCTTGATCGGCAACGTCTATCTCGGCCGTGTGCAGAACGTCCTGCCCAGCATGGAGGCGGCGTTCGTCGACATCGGCCGGGGCCGCAACGCGGTGCTGTACTCGGGCGAGGTCGACTGGGATGCGGCGGAGACCGGCAACCAGCCGCGCCGGATCGAGCTCGCACTGAAGTCGGGCGATCGTGTTCTCGTCCAGGTCACGAAGGACCCCGTCGGCCACAAGGGTGCGCGACTGACCAGTCAGATCTCCCTTCCCGGCCGTTACCTCGTCTACGTCCCGGGCGGCGCCATGAACGGCATCTCCCGCAAGCTCCCCGACACCGAGCGGGCGCGTCTGAAGAAGATCCTCAAGGAGGTGCTGCCCGAATCCTCCGGCGTGATCGTGCGCACGGCGGCCGAGGGTGCGACCGAGGAGCAGCTGACTCACGACGTGCAGCGACTCACCTCGCAGTGGGAGCTGATCTCGCAGCAGGTCGAGTCGATCCAGGCGCCCGCGCTCCTGCACTCCGAGCCTGACCTCCTCGTCAAGATCGTCCGCGACGTCTTCAACGAGGACTTCACGAAGATGCTCATCCAGGGCGAGGACGCGCAGCAGACGATCTCGTCCTACCTCGCCGGCGTGGCCCCCGACCTGCTCGAGCGTGTCGAGTCGTACGACTCCGATGGTGACCCGTTCGACGAGTTCCGGATCACCGAGCAGATCGAAAAGGCTCTCGACCGCAAGGTGTGGCTGCCCTCGGGCGGGTCGCTCGTGATCGACCGCACAGAGGCGATGACCGTCGTCGACGTCAACACGGGCAAGTTCGTCGGCTCCGGCGGCAACCTCGAGGAAACCGTCACGAAGAACAACCTCGAGGCGGCCGAGGAGATCGTCCGGCAGCTGCGGCTGCGCGACATCGGCGGCATCATCGTGGTCGACTTCATCGACATGGTGCTCGAGTCCAACCGAGATCTCGTGCTGCGCCGACTCATCGAGTGCCTGAGCCGTGACCGCACCAAGCACCAGGTCGCGGAGGTCACCTCGCTCGGCCTTGTCCAGATGACCCGTAAGAAGTTGGGTCTGGGCCTGCTGGAGACCTTCAGCGAGCCGTGCGAGGTGTGTGCGGGCCGCGGGGTGGTCGTGCATCACGACCCCGTCGTGAAGCATCGTTCGAACGGCTCGGCCAGCGCCGGCCCGGCCTCGAACAGGCGCGGCGGCCGAAGCAACGGAAACGGCAACGGCAATGGCAACGGGTCCGCCGCTTCCACGGGCACCCACGTCATCACGGAGGGCGTGAAGTCGGCGCTCGCACAGATCGCGGCATCCACCATTCAGACGGCGGCGATCGACATCATCGAGACGCCGTCCGAGCCGGTGGTGGCCGAAATCGAGATCGAGCCGGCGGAGCAGACCACCGAAGCCCCGCGCAAGACGCGAAAGAAGCGCTCGGACGCCGGAACGAAGTCTCAGCGCACGGAGAAGGACCTGCTCCTGGACTCGGTGCTGAACGCGCTCCCCGAGCCCAAGGCGCCCGGTCAGGGGCGCTCACGCCGACGCGTCACCACGGCTGCCCTCAGCGGCACGCCCGTGCAGGCTTCTCCGGCCGACGATAACTGAGCGGTCAGCGGTTCCGGCGCCGGTCGCGCGCCGGAACCCGCAGTCCCGAGGCGATGAGACGCCGGACCAGTTCGTGCCCGTCAACCGGCTGTGCGCCCCCGGCGACCAGGCGGGCGTGCTGTTCCTGGGGAATGTCGTAATGGTCCAGATCGAATCCGCGCCGCGGGATCTCGTGGGCGCGGGCGAATGCGTGGAGCTCGTCCAGATCGGTGTCGCTGACCAGGTGAGACCAGAGGCGCCCGTGCGCCGGCCAAATCGGCTTATCGATCAGGATCGCCACCCAGCGATCATATGTGGGAGGTCACGACACGCGGCGGAGCCTCCCGCTTTGCCAGTAGTCCGGGCATCAGGTAAACTCGACCTTTGGTGCGTCACGTTCGCCTCCTTCGCGGGGGTGACCTCGTCGTTCGTCTCTCAGCCGCAACGCGGTGAGACGACGAAATCGTGCCGAGACTTCCGTCATCAGACAAACCCCGGAGCAGTGCGCTCCCGAATGAAACAGGTGTGAAGTGGTTTACGCAGTTGTGCGCGCCGGTGGCCGGCAGGAGAAAGTCGAGGTCGGCACGGTTGTCGTTCTCGATCGTCTCGCCGCGTCGGTGGGCGACAAGGTGCAGCTTCCCGCGGTCCTCCTCGTCGACGGCGACGCTGTCACGACCGACGCCGACAAGCTTGCGAAGGTGACCGTCACCGCCGAGGTGCTCGGCGAAGAGCGTGGTCCGAAGATCGTGATCCAGAAGTTCAAGAACAAGACCGGGTACAAGAAGCGCCAGGGGCACCGTCAGGACCTCACGCGCGTCAAGATCACCGGCATCAAGTAAGCCAGGGAGACGTAGACATGGCACACAAGAAGGGCGCAAGCTCCACTCGGAACGGTCGCGACTCCAACGCCCAGCGACTGGGCGTGAAGCGGTTCGGCGGTCAGGTCGTCGGTGCGGGCGAGATCATCGTCCGCCAGCGCGGCACCCACTTCCACCCCGGCGCCAACGTCGGCCGTGGCGGCGACGACACGCTTTTCGCGCTGTCCGCCGGCGCGGTGCAGTTCGGCACCAAGGGCGGCCGGAAGGTCGTCAACATCGTCGCAGCGGCGGAGTGACCCGGAGCGTCGGAACGGTTTCACGAGGGGGTGGGCGTAGGCCCACCCCCTCGTTTTTTTCCCGCGTCCGATCCTCCTCCACCCCCGCATCCGCGGCTCACGCCCGAAGGGAAGACCCATGGTCACATTCGTAGACCAGGTGACGCTGCACCTGCGCGCGGGCAAGGGCGGCAACGGATGCGTCTCGGTCAAGCGCGAGAAGTTCAAGCCCCTCGCCGGCCCTGACGGAGGCAACGGCGGACATGGCGGCGACGTCGTGCTCGTCGCCGACCCGCAGGTCACGACGCTGCTCTCCTACCATCACTCCCCGCACCGCTCGGCCGGCAACGGCGGATTCGGCATGGGAGATCACCGTTCCGGTGCGCTCGGCGAGTCGCTCGAGCTGCCCGTTCCGGTGGGCACGGTCGTGAAGTCCGCCGACGGGGAGACGCTCGTCGACATGATCACGCCGGGCATGCGATTCATCGCTGCGCCCGGCGGACAGGGCGGACTCGGCAACGCTGCCCTCGCCTCCACAAAGCGCAAGGCCCCCGGCTTCGCTCTGCTCGGCACTCCCGGGTGGGAGGGTGACCTTGTCCTCGAGCTGAAGACCGTCGCAGATGTCGCACTCGTCGGCTATCCCTCGGCCGGGAAGTCGAGCCTCATCGCCGCCGTCTCGGCGGCGCGACCGAAGATCGCCGACTATCCGTTCACCACGCTGCATCCGAACCTCGGTGTCGTCCAGGCCGGCGACGTGCGGTTCACCATCGCCGATGTCCCCGGGCTCATCGAAGGGGCAAGCGAAGGTCGGGGTCTGGGGCTGGAGTTCCTCCGTCACGTCGAGCGCTGCACGGCACTCGTCCACGTCCTGGACTGCGCCACACTGGAGCCCGGCCGCGATCCGCTCAGCGACCTCGATGTCATCCTCGCCGAACTGGCCGCCTACCCTGTTCCGGAAGGCCAAACCCCCCTGGTGGATCGCCCGCAGCTGGTGGCGCTGAACAAGGTGGACGTTCCCGAGGCGAAAGAACTGGCCGCACTCGTCCGCCCCGATCTGGAAGCGCGCGGATTCCGGGTCTTCGAGATTTCCACCGTTTCCCGTTCTGGTCTGCGCGAACTCACGTTCGCGCTGGGGGAGCTCATCGAGCACCACCGCGCGGAGCTTGCCGCGACCGAGCCTGCCGAGCGCATCGTCATCCGCCCGAAGGGCTCCGAGCGCGACTTCAGCGTGCGGGTCGAGGGCGGCACCTACGGCCCGGTCTACCGCATCCTCGGTGCCAAGCCGCTGCGGTGGGTTCAGCAGACCGACTTCCAGAACGACGAGGCCGTCGGTTATCTTGCCGACCGCCTGGAACGCCTCGGCGTGGAGGACGAACTGTTGCGCGTGGGGGCGACGCCCGGCGCGACCGTCGTCATCGGTGAGGGCGACGGCGTCGTCTTCGACTGGCAGCCGTCCCTGTCCTCCGCTGCGGAGCTCATGACCGCCCCCCGTGGCACGGACCCGCGCCTGGACGAGAACCCCCGTCGCACCACCTCCCAGCGCCGCGAGCGCTACCACGAGCGCATGGATGCGAAGGCTGACGCCCGCGCAGAGCTCGAGGTTGAGCGACTGGCGAGACGGGACGGAGACGGCGGATGACCGCGCTCACGCGGTCCGAGGTCCCCGGGGCCGATCGAGTCGTGGTGAAGGTCGGTTCGTCCTCGATCAGCGGTGACAACGCGCACCGTATCGATCTCATCGTGGAGGCCCTGGCTGCGGCGCACGCCCGCGGCACGGAGATCGTCCTGGTTTCTTCGGGCGCGATAGCCACCGCCCTGCCGTTCCTCGACCTCGCCGGACGCCCGACCGACCTGGCGACGCAGCAGGCGGCGGCCGCGGTCGGTCAGAACGTGCTCATGTGGCGCTACCAGACCTCGCTCGACCGCTTCGGGCTCCTTGCCGGGCAGGTGCTGCTCACCGCGGGCGACCTGGAGAACGCCACCTCTCGTTCCAACGCCCGCCGCGCTATGGAGCGACTCCTCGGGTTACGCATCCTCCCGATCGTCAATGAGAACGACACCGTCGCCACCCACGAGATTCGCTTCGGTGACAACGACCGGCTGGCAGCTCTGGTGTCGGCGCTCCTGGGTGCCGATGCGTTGATTCTCCTCAGCGACATCGAATGCCTCTACACCCGCCCCCCGGGGGACCCGGGTGCCCGCCCCATCCCCGCGATCGAGTTCGGAGACGACCTGCAGGGTTACGAATTCGGAAGCATGGTCGTCAACAGCGTGGGGACCGGGGGAGCGGCGACGAAAGTGTCGGCCGCGCGGCTTGCTGCGGCTTCCGGAGTGGGCGTACTCGTCACCAGCGCCGACCTCGTGGCCGATGCGCTCAGCGGGCGCGACATCGGCACCTGGTTCCACCCCGACCCCGACGCGACGGCGCCGGCACCGACCGGCCCCGTCGGGACCGTCACCACCCCCATCGGTAGACTGAGCGGATGACCGTCGTCGCCACATCCGCACGCGAGAGGATGCTTCTCGCTCACGATGCTTCGCGCTCCGTCGGGTTGCTGGACGCCGCTCGCAAGGAAGAGCTTCTGCGTGCGATCGCCGGCCGGCTGGAGGCCGATGCCGGGCCCATCGTCGCCGCGAACGCCGAAGACCTCTCGCGCGGTCACGAGAACGGGATCGGCGAGGCGCTGCTGGACCGCCTCCGCATGGACGAACCGCGCGTGTCGGCTCTCGCGGCCGCAGTGCGGCAGATCGCTGAGCTCCCGGACCCGGTGGGCCGCGTTCTCGACGAACGGACCCTGCCCAGTGGCCTGCGGCTGCAGAAGATTTCGGTGCCGTTCGGAGTGGTGGGCACCATCTACGAAGCCCGGCCCAACGTGACGGTCGACATCGCTGCCCTCGCGCTCCGCTCCGGCAACGCCGTCGTGCTCCGCGGTGGGAGTGCCGCGGAGCAGACGAACGCGGCGCTCGTTCGCAGCATGCGCGCCGCATTGGTCGACGTGGGCGTGAATCCGGACGCGGTACAGACCGTGGACGAGTTCGGCCGTGACGGTGCCCGTGAGCTGATGCAGGCTCGCGGCATCGTGGATGTCCTCGTGCCGCGCGGAAGCGCGCAGCTGATCGAAACGGTCGTGACCGAGTCGCTCGTGCCGGTCATCGAGACCGGCGCAGGTGTCGTCCACATCGTCCTCGACGCGACGGCGCGCGCGGACTGGGCACGGGACATCGTCGTCAATGCCAAGGTCCAGCGTCCGAGCGTCTGCAACGCGGTGGAGACGGTCCTGGTGCACCGTGACGCCGCCGAGCGCGTCCTGCCGGGCGTTCTCGCCGCGTTGGATGAGGCGGGCGTCACCGTTCACGGAGACGAGGCGGTCGTGCGTCTGCATCCCCGCGCTGTCCCTGCGACCGAGGAGGACTGGGCGACCGAATACCTCAGCCTCGACGTCGCGGTACGCATCGTCGCCGACCTCGACGATGCCCTCGCTCACATCCGGCGGTATTCGACGCACCACACCGAGTCGATCGTCACCGATGATGCCGCCAATGCGGAACGGTTCCTCGCCGAGGTGGACTCGGCTGTGGTCATGGTGAACGCATCGACGCGGTTCACGGACGGCGGCGAGTTCGGCTTCGGTGCTGAGGTCGGTATCTCGACGCAGAAGCTCCACGCCCGCGGGCCGATGGGGCTTGCGGAGCTGACCAGCTCGAAGTGGCTGGCGCGCGGCGACGGGCAGATCCGCACATGAGCGCACTAAAATGGCAGGGCGCGTCGCGCTCGACCCGAACGGAGACCCGATGACCACCGCCACGTTGATCGCCCTGGCCGCTGCGGAGGCGGAGCATCACGGCAACGTCGCCCTCGAGACGTTCTGGTACGGCGCTGTGGCCCTCGCGGTTTTCGCCCTCCTCGGGATCGTGACGCTGTCCTACCGCAACGTGGCCAACCGTCACGCACCGAAGGCGGAGGCATACGCTCGCACCCACCCGGCACCGAGCCACGAGGGACACGGCCACTAGGCCCACTGGATGTCGGGGGAGCGCGCGGCGCGGATCGGGGTCATGGGCGGGACTTTCGATCCCATCCACAACGGTCACCTGGTTGCGGCCAGCGAAGTGGCACAGGGCTTCGGGCTCGACGAGGTCATCTTCGTGCCGACCGGTATGCCGTGGCACAAGCAAGAGGTCTCGCCGAGCGAACACCGTTACCTCATGACGGTGATCGCCACCGCGTCCAACCCGCAGTTCAGCGTCAGCCGGGTGGACATCGACAGGATCGGGATCACGTACACGATCGACACTCTGCGCGACCTGCAGGCCCAACGCCCGGGCGCCGAGCTGTTTTTCATCTCCGGTGCGGATGCCGTGGCGCAGATTCTCAGTTGGAGGGACCATGATGAGTTGTGGGACCTCGCGCACTTCGTCGCGGTGTCACGGCCCGGCCACGTACTGAGCACGGAAGGGCTGCCCACCGAAGACGTCAGCCAACTCGAGATCCCGGCGCTGGCGATCTCGTCTACCGACTGTCGGGACCGCGTCCGCCGAGGACACCCCGTGTGGTACCTCGTCCCCGACGGGGTCGTTCAGTACATCGCAAAGCACCACCTTTACCGGAGCAAGGCATGAGCACACCAGATCAGCCCGAGACGACTCCGCTGACCCGTCGCCGCATCCGCGAGATCCGCGCGACCGGCGCCAACCCCATCATTCCTCCGCCAACGGAGGAAGAGGCCGGCGATTCGCCCGCCGAGACCGTTGTACCGGAGCCGGTCGCCGCAGCACCCACCCCGCTGCCGCGCGCCGCCGAACCCGCCCCGGTTGCTCCCGCACCCCTGCCCGACACTTCCATCGACCTCGGAGTGACCGCCCTGACGCGCCGCCAGGCCCGGGCGCAGGAGCGCATCCGCACCGCCTCGGTCCCCGTCATCCAGCCCGACATGCTGTCGGACGCGTCGGCGGCTGCCGTGCCGCCCGCGACGGACGCGCCGACGGCATCGGAGGAGACGCCCGAGGATGAGGTTCCCGCCGACCCGCGACCGGAGCCGGAGCCGACCGGCGCGCAGCCGGATGCTGCACAAGAGGCGGAAACCGACGCCGGGGTTGCCGAGCCCGAAGCGCAAGAGGCCGAAGGGCAAGAGGCCGAAGCCGATTCTGGTCCGATCGCCCACCTCCCACGCCCCGCCGAGGACGAAGAGGCGCCCGCGCCGTCCGTGGTGAATCCGGAGCTGGGCTCCGGCCTGCTTGCCGGCCAGACGCCTCCCGTTTCCGCCCCGTCCTCATTCGATCAGCTGATTGCGCGCGGCAGTTCTGCGACCGGGTCCATCGCGACGCCGAACGCGTTGATCCTCTCCCAGACGCCCAGCGCGGCCCCGCTCTCACCGATATCGGCGACGGGCGAGCTCCTCATCACGGGCTCGTTCGACCTGCCTGCCGGGCTGGGGTCTGTCGGGCACGCGCACGGAACCACGGACGGCAAAGACGTCGACGCCGTCCTCATCGACGGCGAGCTCCCTGCCTCGTCCTCCCCGACACCGATCGCCGCGAGCGCGGCGATCAGCACCGCGCGACACCCCGGCGAGGAGATCATCCGACCGCCGGCACCTGAGAAGGGCAACCGATTGATGCTTGCCCTGGTGATCACCGCCGGCGTCCTTGCCCTCGCCCTCGTCGGTGTGCTCATCGCCGCCGTCACAACCGGAGTCTTCTGATGGCCGCCACCGAGTCCTCGCGGACGATGCTCGACATCGCCGCCCACGCCGCCGATTCCAAGGGTGGCGAAGACCTCGTCGCGCTCGACGTCTCGCAGCCGCTTCCGCTCGTCGACATCTTCCTCATCGCCACGGGGCGAAACGAACGCAACGTCGCTGCGATCGCCGACGAGATCGAAGCGAAGCTCCTGGAAGGCGGACACAAACGCCTACGCCGGGAGGGTCGGGCGGAGTCGCGCTGGATTCTGCTGGACTTCGGCGACCTCGTCGTGCATGTCTTCCACGAGCAGGAGCGCGTGTACTACGGGCTCGAGCGCCTCTGGAAGGACTGTCCGGTCGTCCCCATCGACCTTCCCGCACACGCGGAGTAGCGTCGCGACGACGCCCTCACTGCAGGCAGAACTCGTTCCCCTCGGGATCGCGCAGCTGCCAGTAGCGCTCCGGCCACGGCCCCCAGTTCTGCTCCACCAGCCGAACGACCTCGGCACCGAGAGCGACCAGGCGGTCCTTCTCTGCGTCGAGGGTCGCCGCGTCCACCTGCAGCTGACCGTCCGGCCGATCGGCGGTGAGGTCGATGTGCAGGCGATTGCGCTCCGTCTTCGGTCCGTCGGCATGGTGGAAGAACATCCGCGGGCCTTTCCCCGTCGGATCCTCCGCCAGTCCGCGATGGGAGAGGTCTTCCTCCGTCAGCCCGTTGGCCAGGAGCATATCCCGCAGCTCGCCCTCGAACTCGATATGGGGGTACCCGAACACGTCCGACCAGAAACGCGCGAGTTTCGGCGGGTCATCCGCATAGATGACGATGTTTCCCAGTGACGGCATAGCGCATCCCTTCGTTGCCAGCACGATATCGACCGCCGCCGACAGCCGCCGCGGTTCGAGAGCCTCGGCGGGATGTAGTAGTCTTGCGTAGTTGCCTCGTGAGGCAGCTTCGGGCCTGTGGCGCAGCTGGTAGCGCACCTGCATGGCATGCAGGGGGTCAGGGGTTCGAGTCCCCTCAGGTCCACCGAAAGACCCCCGTCATTGCGGGGGTCTTCGTGTTTTCACCCTTCATGCCGCGCCGGTGATGCGGGCACTATCGTCGGTCCAGTGCCCGGATTGTGTCCAGAGGCACCGCCGGAAGGGGCTCCATCACCCTCGACGCGGTCGGCACGTTCGCCCGCCGGACCGGCGTGACGGAGATCGAAGCGGACGACAGAGGGGCGCTGCGCACGAAGGTGCCCGACGGCTGGCAGCTGCTGAGCGTCCGCACGCTCTAGCCCTCAGCCACGCGGCTCGGATAGTGGCGGGCGCGGTTTCCTGAGCTCGAGGGCCGTGACGACGGTGGCCGAGATCCCTGTGATGAGGAGCGTGAGCGCTCCCCACAGCCCACCCCACATCTCGAGGTATATCGCGCCAGCCAGCATGAGGAGCCCGAGGATCGTCACCGCGATACCCATGACGTGGACGACCTTGTAAAGGCGACGGTTCACACTGCTCTGTGGGTTATTCGTCATGGCGGGGAACCTGGCCTTCTCCCGGCTCGTCGAGTTCGAGTTCCTTGCCGCTGTTACGGAGTGCGACAGCGAGTGTGATGAAAGCCGCGATTGTTCCTATCGACGTGATGACGATGACCAGCGCCTCGGCGTCCAGGCCGCCTGCGAACACAGCGACGACCGTCGCGCCTTATACCAGAATCGCGAGAACCCAGAGCCAGAGGATGTGGTTCTTCATCACCGTCACCCCCGAAGGTCTCCCGCATAGGGAACCACAGGCGTGCAGCTGTGCGCCAGTGGGTCCCCCAGTGCTCCTGGAGCCGGCGGCCGGTGACTGGATACGGGGCAGGGTGACCGCATTGGTGACCTCCACAGGCAACACCAGGATCACCCAGGAATCACGCATGGCATGCAGGGGTCAGGGGTTCGAGTCACCTCAGGTCCACGAAACACCCCGGGAGACCGGGGGTTTTCGCGTTGCGGGGCGTGTTGCGGCCCCGGCGATGCGCACACCTCGGCCTGGCCGAGGCATCGCGGGGGCACCTGAGGAAACGCTGTCATCCGGTACCGCGCGAGGGCAGGGCGGTGGCAAGGACGGTCAGTCTCCGCCACCGCCCCCGCCGCCACCGTCGCCGCCGCCACCGTCGCCGGAGTCACCGTCATGACCGATGGTGCGGTCGTGGTCACCGGACCCCGCGGCCGCGGCCGAGCCGTCGGAGCCGTCAGCAGCCGTCTTCGACCCCTTCGCCTTCTCGGATTCCCACAGCGAGAACGCGACGGCGAGCGAGGCGCCGATACCGATGCCGACGGCGATACCGGCGCCGATGTTTCCCATCGCGACACCGATGGCTGCGCCGATGGCGACGCCCAGGGGAATACCGGCCGCCCACGCCGTGCCGTTCAGCTGCTTCTCGTCGTCCGTCGCCATACGAAGCACCCTACGAAGGCTACGTCGGGATCTCCTCCCCCTCCCGGGGGAGAGGCCCCCTCCGTCTTCGGTCGTGGGGCAACCCGGTGGTGGGAGGACACCCTCGCGCGGAACGCCGGCGGCGACTATCGTGTGCGGCATCAAGCCCGGGGGAGAGCACCCATGCGTGAGATCGATCGTGTCCTGCTGGACCTCAAAGCGATCGGGGACCGCCTGATCGAACTCCTCGGTGGCCGCGCCGACGAGTTTCAGGCCGCGCTCCTCGCACTTCTCGGGGAGCTCGACGGCGATGACAGTCGAGCTGCCGCGAGCGATACCGTGCAGCTGGTCCGCCGTTACACGCAGACCCCTGAGGGCGATCCGGACGACCGCATCACAGACCTTCTCGCGAGCACGGCGACGCTCGGGCCCGCCCTCGCGGCGCACGAGGCCCCCCTGGCTGAGGTGTTCGATCCCGCCGGGACGACGTTCTCCGTGGATGACGCGGCCGGCCCGCCCTCGAGCGATTTCCTCGACATCGCTCCTGTCGGCGTCCCTCCGTTCGACGCGGACGCGCTCACTGCCGTCGAGGACGTGCTGACGTCGGCGGACGTCGTGAGGCCGCCGAACGCGAAGCACGTGCTCGTGCCGATCTGGTATGCGACCGACCGCGACCACCGGCCGGGGGAGGGACCGTCCGACCGTTTCGGCAGCGAGCGGAGTACAGCGGAGAACGGCACCTTTCTTCGCTACGGAACCGTGACGGTCAGCATCCCGGATGTCCACGAAGCGGGGGAGAAGGAGCGCCCGAAGTGGTACAAACCGTGGCAGCAGGAGGACCCCGACCTGCACATCGTGGTCCGAAGCATCCGGGAGCTCGGCCACGACGCCTGGATGAGGTCCCTGCGATACGGGCTCCAGAGTGGGAAACCTGCCGGCACCGACACCCGGGGCGACGTCCTGGTCTTCGTGCACGGGTACAACACGACGTGGGGTGATGCCGCGAGAACCGCGGCCCAGTTCACCTGGGACCTGGGGTTCCAAGGCCGCACCGTGATGTACTCCTGGCCCTCCCGCGGCACGTTCCTGGGCTATGGAAGGGATGAGGACCAGGTGCTCTGGGCGCAGGACCACTTCACCGGGCTTCTCCAGGACGTGCTGGCGAACAGTGGCGCGCGCCGGGTGCATCTGGTCGCCCACAGCATGGGCAATCGCCTGACGACCAACGCGCTGAGATCCATCGCCGAAGAGAACACCGTCTACCGGACCCCGGTCCGTGAGATCGTCTTCGCCGCGCCGGACGTCGACCGAGACACCTTCGGCGAGTTCGCTCGGCGCTTCAACGACCTGGTCGCCTCCTTCGAACCGCCCAGGGCGCCGCACCTGACTCTGTACACGTGCGGCGTGGACTCAGCGCTCGATTTCTCTCGCCTCCTGCACGGCAACTTCTTCCGCGCCGGCGATGCTCGCGACGGCATCCTCGTCGCCCTTCCCATGGACACGATCGAGGTGACCCGCATCGTCGTGGAGGAAACCCGTGACGACTGGACGGGCCACGCCTACTTCTGCACCAACCCGCGCGTGATCGACGATCTCAACCGCCTCGTGCTCCAGGGCGCGACCCCGACCGAGCGACACCACGAGCACAGCGAGTCCTACTGGCGGATGAGGTCGGTGAACGATCTCGGCTGAGGAAGCCGCGGGGCGTCGATCAGCTCACGCGATCCGGTCGGCGAGTTCGCGCTGCCGGCGACGCGCCCTGGCATGGATCTCGGCGGCATCGACGGTGGTGCTGACGCCTTCTTCGACGACGCGCTGACCATCGACGTAGACATCCCGGACGTCGCGGCCGCTGGCGCACTCGTAGAGGAACGCCTCCTCGGAGTCGTATCCGGCGGCGTCCGGGCTGTCCATGGAGATGACGACGAGGTCCGCGCGCTTGCCGACCTCGATCGAACCGATGACCGCGCCCAATCCCATCGAGCGCGCGCCGCCGACGATCGCCATTTCGAGCGGCTCACGCGGGTCGATCTCATTGCGGTTGTGGCGGTGCACCCCTTCCACCAGCTGCTGGCCGACGCGCGTGATCATCGCGATGCGGAAGAGATCGAGGGTGCCGAGGGATGCGACCCCATCCGACCCGAGGCCGATGTCCACACCGCGCCGCCACATCCGCACCGCCGGTGCCGGGCCGATGCCGAAGTTCCCCTTCGCGCAGTGCGCGGCGGAAACGCCACTGCGGGCGTAGGCGGCGATGTCTTCGTCACCCACGAGGACGGAGTGCGCGCCGTGGAGGGTGTCCGTGAAGACTCCGAGATGTTGCAGATACTCCACCGGTCGCCGACCGAAGTGCTCCAGGGCGTAGTCGATCTCGTAGGTGCCCTCGACCAGGTGCGTGTGCACCTTCACGCCCCGAGCGCGTGCCTCGCGATGGATGTCGACGACGAGGCCGGGAGAGCAGGCGACGATCTGGCGCAGTGACATGCCCCCCGTGACGCGCACCGATCCGTCGGGAGCGGCGCGGTGCTGTTCGACAACGTCGATGTTGCGTTGGACCGCTTCGTCGCTCGTCAGCTGCATGGAGCCGGGAATCCGCGCGCCGCCGTCCATCGTGTTCTGCGACACGACCCCGCGGATGCCGGCGTGCCACGCTGCCCGGGCCATCGCCGAGGGGTGCGGCCCTCCCGCTTCGAAGAAGGCCGTCGTCCCTGTGGCGAGCATGCTCGAGTACGCCAGAAGGCCGGAAAGCTCCACGTCGTCCTCGTCGAGATTCGCCTCGAAGGGGACGAGGTACTCGCGCCACGTGGGGACGCGCAGCTCGCGCGTGCGGCGCATGTCGGTGAGCAGGCCGCGCATCATCGTCTGTGCAGTGTGGATATGGGCATCGACGAGTCCGGGGATGACGATCCGGCCCCCGAGATCGCGGCTCGCGGCGGGAGCGACGCGCGTGCGGACATCGGCGGTGGGGCCGATGTCGACGATCGCGCCGTCGGCAATGGCGATCGCACCGTCGCGGATGACGGTGCGATCGGTGTCGAACGCGACGATGTAGGCGTGCTCGAGCACGAGATCGACGGGGCGGGGGTGCATGGTGCTCCTCGGAGTGCAGGGTCGGGTGGGGCTGTCAGGCGAGGCCGAGGCGGCGCGTCACGACGCGGTCGAGCCATCCGATGGCCCCGTAGGCCAGGAGAGCGACGACCACCAGCAGAATTCCGGCGGCCCAGAGCGTGTAGTAGTCGGCGAGGATGGATGACTGCGTGAGCAGCTGACCGAGCCCCTTACCGGTGGCGAGCCATTCGGCCAGGGTCGCTCCGCCGATCGCGCCGGGGACGGCGATCCTCGCCGCCGCGGTGATCGAGGGGAGCGCGTACTGCAGCCGGACGAACCGGGCGGCGTGTCCGGCGGAACCGCCCGACGCGCGCACGACATCCAGTGCACCCTCGGGGGCAGCGCGCAGCCCGGCCATCACCGTCACGAGAGTGGGGAAGAAGGTCACGAGAGTGACGAGGACGGTCACCCCGAGCAGACCGCGCCCGAACATGAGCATCAGCAGCGGGGTGAGGGCGAGGAGCGGCACCGAACGCAGCACGATCGCGAAGGGCATGACCGCTCGGCCGAGCGCCGGCACCGCCACGAACAGGATCGCGACGCCCACGGCGACCACGGTGCCGACGAGGAAGCCTACCGAGGCATCGAGCAGGGTCTGGCCGAGCCCACCCAGGAACACCTCCCAGAACTCCGAGGCCGGCGCGCCGGTCCGAGGGTTTCCCGCGACCAGGAACCCGGCGATATCCACGGGGGTTTTCGTGAAGAACTCGGGAAGCTCGAACACGGTGCGCAGCGACTGCCAGAATCCGATCAACAGCAGGAGCGAGAGCGCGGCTGCCGTGAGCGTCTGCCACCGTGGGAGGACGGCGCGCTCGGTGCCGGCGACGCCGGTCCCGACACCGGCACCTCGCCCGGCCCACGGGGCGAGGATGCGCGCGGCGAGGGTGACCAGGCCGTAGCCGATCGCCGCCAGCGCGCCGATGAAGATGGCGATTCCCCACGTGCGATCGGTGAGGAACGACTGCTGCGAGGTCACGATGATCGCGCCGAGGCCCCGATCGGAGCCGAAGAACTCGCTGATGACGGCGCCGAGGATGGCCGCGGGTACCGCGATCTGCAAGCCGGCGATCATCTGCGGCACCGCACTCGCGGCGCGGACGAAGCGAAGCCTGGCGAGGTTGCGACCGCCGCTGGCTGTCACAACGTCGAGGGCGGCAGCGTCGGTGGAGCGCAGTCCCAGCAGCAGGCCGATCAGGAGGGGGAAGTACACCTGCAGCGCCGCGATGACGATGCGCGAGACTTCGCCGGGCAGAGCCACCATCAGGATCGGCGCGATCGCCACGAACGGCACGACGTGCACGACCACGGCGACACGCATGACGATCGGCTCGCTCACGGGCAGCACCAGGCAGAGACAGGTCAGCGGAACGATCACGACGATCGCCCAGAAGAGCCCAGCTGCCGCAACGCCCAGCGTCACCGCCGTGTTGATCATCAGCAGACCCCAGTCGGCTGCGATCTGCGCGACGAGCTCCCACGGATACGGGACGATGCCGGTGGACGCGAACCCCGCAGCGACCGCGCACCACAGGACGATCATCGTCGCGATCGTCAGCGCCCCGATGCGGAGGCCGGTACGCCGCGCGCGTGCGGAGGTCAGGACCGCGGTAGTCATGCCGCCGAGCTGGACTGGTCCCGGGCCGCGAACAGCAGCTCCGACAGTCGGTCGCGGTAACCATGGAACTCTTCGGTCCGCTGCACCTCGGGGCGGCGGGGCCGGGGGATATCGATCGGCAACTCTTCGACGATGCGTCCCGGGCGGGCCGCCATGACCAGCACCCGGTCGGAGAGGAACACCGCCTCGTCGAGGGAATGCGTCACGAGCAGAGTCGTCGTGGGCCGCTCGGTCCAGATCCTCTGCAATTCCACGTTCATCGACCGGCGCGTCATGTCATCCAAGGCGCCGAACGGCTCATCCAGCAGGAGCACCTGCGGTTCGAGGACGAGCGAGCGGGCGATGGCGACGCGCTGACGCATCCCGCCGGACAGCTGCGCGGGACGGGCATCCTCGAACCCCTGGAGGCCGGTCAACGCGACCAGGTCCGCGATCGCCTTCCGGTCGACGCGGCGTCCGGCGACTTGCAGCGGAAGGGCGATGTTTGCTGTCACGGACCGCCAGGGAAGGAGCGCTGAGTCCTGGAACGCCACCCCGATCTCATGCTGGGCCTGGACCTCCTGGGGTGGACGACCGAGCACGCTCAGGGTGCCTGCTGTCGGCGCCTCCAACCCCGCGAACATGCGCAGCAAGGTCGACTTGCCGCACCCGGATGGTCCGATGAGGGCGCTGAAGGACCCGGGAGCAGTGCGCAGCGTCACGCCCGACAGTGCCTCCACGACGCCCCTGCCCGTCGAGAAGCGCTTGGCGACCGAGTGCGTCTCCAAGCCCCCGGCAGCCGAGCTCATTCGAAGACCTCCTCGCCGACGGTGAGGTCGAAGATGTCGGTGGCCTGCTGCTGGATGCCGACGGCGTCGTAGAAGGACTGCAGCTCCGCCAGAGCCTCGTCGTCCACCTTGAGCAGCCCCGTGTCCTCCGTGTTGCGCTGGGCCAGCTCAGCCCAGATGACTGCGCCCTCGGTCTGCGTCTCGAGCTCGAGGCCGAGCTGCTCCCCGTACGCGTCGAACACGATCTGCCCGGCGGCCTCCGGGTCACCCACGGCGTACTCCGTGCCGAGCTTGAGGGCGGTGAGCATGCCCACGATCTGCGCGCGCTCCTCCTCGTCCTGCAACGATTCCTCCCGCACGACGAACACGCCGCTCCAGCGGCTGTATCCGTAGTCGGCCAGCGGGATCGACGTCACATCCAGGCCCTGAGCGGCGAGCACGACCGGCTGGTTGGGCAGGGTGCCGGTGATGGCGTCCACCTCGCCCGATGCGAGGGCTGCGGGGTCGGAACCGACAAGCACCTGCTCGATGTCGGTCGGGTCCACGCCCACGAGGTCGAAGAACGGGGTGTACACGGGGACGTCGGTCTGCGACATACCGAGCTTGCGTCCAGCCAGATCGGCGGGCTCTTCGATCCCGGATCCGGCAAGCGTGATGATGGCCGAGGAGGTGGTCTGATACGTCGCCGCGATTCCCACGAGCCCCGATCCGGCGGCCACCGAGTTCGCCAGCGCCTCGGCGGAGAGCACGCCCATGAGGGCGTTGCCACCGGCGATCTGCGCGTCTGCACTCACGTCCGGGCCACCGGGAAGGATTTCGATGTCGATGCCTTCGTCGGCGAAGTACCCGTTCTGGTCCGCGACGATGGTGGACATGTTCTCCACATTCGGCAGCCAGCCCAGCTGGATTGCGGCGGGGGTCAGCGCATCCTCGGACGAATCTGCCGAGGAGGTGGCGCCCGGCGCGCAGGCGGCGAGGAGAGTGCCGACCGCGGCAAGGGCCACACCGGCCGTGATGCGACGTGCGACGGTGCGGGAGTTCGGGTTCGAGTTCATGGTGTCGCTCCTGGGGTGGGTAGAGGTATCAGAGGGTGAGGGCATCGAGCAGGAGCTCGCGGTGGAAGGCGGTGACGATGCGCACGGGCTCGCGGTCATCCGTCGCGTCGCGCTCGTCGACGATGGTGACGCCGTGCGCCAACCCGCCGTCGTGAACCACGTGCACCCGATGGTGGCGTGAGTCGGCGACGACCTCCGGCCGGAGGGCGATGGCCATCGCCAGCGGGTCGGCACGTCCGAAGTCGGCGCTGGCCGCGTACGCGGCATCCGTGGACAGCCGGTGCTCGGCGAGGCCGCCGAGCAGGCGAGCCTCGGCGGAGGTGCCGGCCCAGAAGGCGGCCATCTCCTCGCCCGAGAAGCGCGTGGCCAACGACGCGTCCCACGTGAGGAGGGTGATGCGCTGCATGCGCGAGAACACGGCTTCGGCCGCCGCCGCGTCGGCGTAGATGTTGTACTCGGCCGCAAGTGAGGCATTGCCGTGCTGGGCCGGGCTGCCGCCCATGATCGTGAGGGAGCCCACCAGGTTCGGAAGGTCTGGCTCCAGGGCGAGGGCGAGGGCGATGTTGGTAAGCGGTCCCAGCGCGACGATGTGCAGCTCCGCGCGGTGCGTGCGAGCGTGTTCGACGATCGCGAGGGCGGCGTGTTCCGGGCGGGTCACGATTCCGGCGCGCGTGCGCGGAAAACCGGCGAGACCGTCGTCCCCGTGGATGTGTGCGGCGCCGACGACAGGTCCCACCAGGGGAGCGGCTGCGCCACGGTACAGCGGCGCCGTGGGTGCGAGCTGCTCGATGAGCCAGGCCGCGTTCGCGGTGACGGTGTCGATGCCGACGTTCCCGGAGACCGTCGTGAAGACCAGATCGGGATGTGCGGCAGAACGCGTCGCCATGGCGATGGCGTGAGCGTCGTCGAGCCCGGGATCGGTGTCGATGAGGTAGATGGCGCACTCGTTTCGATGGGATGCCAAATCGATTTGTCATCAATCTACGCGTCGACCAGGCTTCGAATGGGCGCCGAAACAAGAACGTCACAGAGCGGGAACGAGACAGTCACGCGGGCGATCGCGCGCGGGGATCCGGTGCTCGTTAGCATGGCGCCAGAGAGAGGAGGCCCGATGACGCCATCGCCCGCCGGCAGACCGACCATCGCGGACGTCGCGAAAAGCGCCGGTGTCTCTCGGACCACCGTCTCCCATGCGCTGGCCGGCAAGGGGCGTGTCGACCCCGCGACGCGGGAGCGCGTCCTGCGGGCGGCTGCCGATCTCGCATATCGTCCCAGCCCGCGGGCACAGCGCCTGCGCGGAGGAAGCGCGCGCTCGGTGGCCATCCTCTCCGCCCTCCCTCCCTCCATCGTGGGGGAAGGGTCGGAGATGGGATTCCTCCTCGACATGGCGATGCCGGCCGCGCGGGCCTGCCTCTCGTACGGATACTCGCTCGTGCTGGTCCCGCCGGGTGCCGGCAGTGGTTATCTCGACGGTCTCGATATCGACGGCGCAATCGTCATCGACCCGCTCGTCGACGATCCGAGCTGCGCCGCGCTGGAATCTCGCGGGGTCCGCGTGGTGACGATCGGGAGAGCCCAGGGCGCTCGTGCCGACGCGATCCTTGACCGGGGGATGGCGGGGGCCGACGTCATGCTGGATCATCTCGTGGACCGCGGGGCCCGCTGCATCGCCGTCGTACGGAGCGCGGAGGCTTATGGCGCAGCCTCCGTGCTCGAGGGGCTCGCCCTGGCGAACGGTGGCCGTTGGCGTGACGCCGAGGTGATCGTCGTCGCCGCCGATGCCGCGGGAGGCGAACGCGCCGCGCACCACGCGATCGCCGAACTGCTGCGCGAGCGCCCGGAGGTCGACGCCATCTACGCGCCGCTGGACGCATTCGCCCTGGGAGCCCTGAGCGCCGCACGGGATCGCGGGCGGGTCATCGGTGGCGACCTCCTCGTTGCGACGAACTACGACGGACCGCGCGCGGCCGGAAGCGCGCCCCCGTTGACCGTGCTCGCCCTCGGACTCGACGCGATGGCGCAGACGGCGGCCGATGTGCTGATCCGCGCGCTGGCGGGGGAGGAAGTGCAGGATGTCGTGGTGGAGAGGCCCACGGTCATCCCGAGAGCTTCCACCGCCCGGCTCGCCTCGACGTCGTGAGGCAGCCGAGTCGTCGCGGCGGTCGCCGAGACCGCGTCGCAGATTCGTCGAGGCGCGGCGGATTCGGATGCTGCGAGCCGCTGGGTCCATGTCCGCGGGCGATCTCCGAATCGGCGTGCGGGGCCGCGGCGTAGGCTGAGTTGATGATGCGTCGCCTTCTGGCACCGCTGGCGGCGGCCGTCGTATTGGCGGCAGGCGCAGCCGGCTCTCCTTCACCCGCGGACGTGCCCACCCCGTCGCCGGGCGTCGGGGTCCGGGTCGCTCCCGCACCCCCGGACGACGGGGCAACACGCGAGCGGGCGGCCGCGCGGGTCGCCGCGATGACGCTGCGCGAGAAGGCGGCGAGTGTCGTGATGGGCCACATTCCCACGACCGACCCGGCCGCCGCCGCCGCGTACGTCACCGCCAACGGGCTGGGCGGGTTCATCCTCATGGGCGCCAATGTGAGCGGCGATGAGGACGCGCTCCGCGCGCTGACCTCGGCCCTGACCCCCGATCCGGCCTTCCCGACGTTGATCGCCGTCGATCAAGAGGGCGGCGACGTCTCGCGCCTTCCGTGGGACGACCTCCCGGCAGCGCGGACCTTGAAAGATGCACCGCCCGATGCGGCACGCGACGCCTTCGCCGGTCGCGCGGCGCTCGTCGACCGCGCCGGAATCGCCGTGAACTTCGGCATCGTGGCCGACGTCACCTCCGACCGGTCGATGTTCATCTTCCGCCGGGCGCTCGGGGCCGACCCGGCAGGGGCCGCGGAGCGGGTGCGTGCCGCCGTGCTCGGCGAGGGCGGCCAGGCGGCCTCGACCCTCAAGCACTTCCCCGGTCACGGCGCAGCGCCCGGCGACTCACACACCGGGATCCCGGAAACCGGGGAGCCGCTGGACGAGTGGCGGGCGAGCGATGCCGTGCCCTTCGCCGCGGGCATCGAGGCGGGCGCTCCGCTCCTGATGTACGGTCACCTGCGCTACTCCGCAGTGGACTCGGCCCCCGCATCGCTCTCCCCCGAGTGGCATCGGATCGCCCGGGAAGAACTCGGGTTCACCGGAGTCTCGGTCACCGACGATCTCGGGATGCTGCAGGCTTCGGGCGAACCGGCCTATGCCGATCCTGTCGCGAATGCCGTGTCGGCGCTGACAGCCGGGAACGACCTTGTCCTGTCCGTGATGTTCACCACCGCCGACTCGGCGCCGCGCCTCGTCGACGGCATCGTCGCGGCTGTCGAGTCGGGCGCGCTCCCGGCCGAGCGGCTCGACGAGGCTGCGACCCGCGTCGCGGACCTGCGCCTCGCTCGGGCAGCTGCCGGTGCCGGCTTCGCGCCGTGTCCGGCGTGCGCGCCGGCGGGCTGATCAGCCCACGACGGCGAGGAGCCGCGTTCGGAGACCGGCCGCCCGCGCAGAGAAACCACGCTGCTGCCGCACGTACTCCGCCTTCCCTTCGGCGGTCTCGATCGCGACCGGTTCATACCCCCACTCGGTGAGGTCGTAGGGGGACGCGCGCATGTCGAGTTCGCGGATGTCACGCGCGAGAGTGAAGCTGTCCAGCAGAAGCTTCCCCGGCACCAGCGGGCCGAGTTTGACCGCCCATCGGTACACATCCATCCCGGCGTGCAGGCACCCGGGCTGCTCGAACGACAGCTGCTGCTCACGGCTGAGCGCGGCGCGGTTACGGGGTGCCGCATCCGGGGTGAAGAAGCGGAACGCGTCGAAGTGCGTGCACCGCAGATCATGAGCCTCGACCACCGCGTCGGTGCCGTCGGACCCCAGCCGCAGGGGGGCAGGATGGCGCACCTCGCTGGTGCGGTACAGCATGGCCCACTCGTGGAGTCCGAAGCATCCGTACACGGGTGCTCGCTGCGCGGTAGCCCTGAGGAGGCCACGGATGCCGCGGAGCAGCCCGGCCCTTTCCGCGCCGAGGCGAGCGTCGTCGACCAGGGCCGTGTCCGGCTCGTCGCCCGCGCGGTACCACCGCCACGCGACCCGTTCCGCCGCGTCGCGCAGCTGTACCCCGGCGCCGGGATGCCACCGCCGCAGAAGCGCGGGCCGGTACGAGTAATACGTGAAGAGAAAGTCTTCGACCGGATGCGTTTGTCCCCGGGCCGCCCGCTCGCGCCGTCCCGCCGTCAGAGCGTCGGCACGCTCTGCGTGCGCGTGTGCTGCCTCGCGCCACTCCGCCGCATCGAGCACGACCGCGGGGGCAAGGTCGACGGACATCCTTCGAGGATAAGCGGCGTCACTCGTCGACGGGTTCGATGAGCTCGGGGCCGTTGTTGCGGACGTTGCCCACGGCCTTGGACACGACATGGTCTTCCAGCGCGTCGGCTACCGCGGGTGCGGCGTCGATCGCCGCATCCAGCACATCGCGGACGTTCTCCGTGGACGGGTCGAGCCACGCGTCCGCATGATCGGGGTCCATGAACAGCGGCATCCGGTCATGGATCGAGCCGAGGTGGCCGATCGAATCCCGCGTGAGGATCGTGAAGCTCAGCATCCATCGGTCGGGGTCGTCGTCGGGCAGGGCCGGGTTCTTCCACCACTCGTACAGGCCCGCGAAGAACATCGGGGAGCCCTCGGCGGGATGGATGAAGTGCGGCACCTTGCCCGAGTCGGTGACCTTCCACTCGTAGTAGCCCGACGCGGGGACGATCGCGCGGCGCTTGTGCAGCGCGCCTCGGAACATCGACTTGTCTTCCAGTTCCTCGCTGCGGGCGTTGAACGCGCGTGCGCCGATCTTCGGGTCCTTGGCCCAGCTGGGCACCAGTCCCCATCTCGCCGGCTCCAGGCGCCGCGTGGGAGGGTCGGTCTTGGCCGAGTCGAGCACGATCGCGGCCGTCGCCGTCGGGGCGATGTTGTACGACGGCGCGGGGAGGTCATCGGCTTCGACATCCACCCGGAGCGCGCCCACGAGCTCGGAACCGACGTTCGCTACGACGAATCGACCGCACATGGCTCCACCGTACGCCGTGGCTGCGATGTCAGGCGTGAGGGTCCGTCGACGCGATCCCGACGGCTTCGAGCCGCTCGAGCAGACCCGCGCCATCCGACTCGGTCACCCATGGCACCTTCGCGGCCGAGTGGTCGTCGACGACCGTGCGACCGCCGGCGAGCACCGCCTCGGCGGGGGAGAGGCGACGGATGGCCACGGCCGCGACCGCGCCGGGATTCTCACTGGCGAACTTCGTGTAGATCTCGTCGTCGTGCTGCCCGTCGTCACCGACCAACAGCCAGCGGATCTGGGGGAACTCCGCGGCCAGCCGCTCGAGGTTGCCCGCCTTGTGGTCACGGCCACTACGGAACCAACGATCGTGCGTGGGGCCCCAGTCGGTGAGGAGCACCGACCCCGGCGGAAACAGGTGCCGCCGAAGGAACCGGATCAGGGTGGGTGCGACGTTCCACGCCCCCGTGGAGAGGTACAGCATGGGGGCGCCCGGATTCTCCCGTGTCAGCCGTTCGAGCAGCACCGCCATACCGGGCACGGGCTGCCGCGCGTGCTCGTCGACCACGAAGGAGTTCCACGCCGCGAGGAGCGGACGCGGCAGCGCGGTGACCATGACCGTGTCGTCCACGTCCGAGACGATGCCGAAGCGCACGTCCGACGCCACGATGAACACGCGCGTCTCGACCGGTTCGCTGTCTTCCACCGACATCGTCAGCGTCTGCCATCCCGGCTCCAGCCGAGCGGGGATGACCGTGTCGATGACGCCGCCGCGATCGGCGACGACCTCATGCGTCGTCCCCTCCACGGTGACGCGCACCTGGGCGTATCCCACGGGGACGGACACGAAGCTGCGCCATCCGCGAACGCTCGCGTACTCTCCGGAGGCGTCTTTGCGCAGTGGGGGCGCGATCAGCACCCGGCCGACGATGCGCACCCAGTCTTCGGCGCCGTATCCGGGGAACCCGGTCACCTGCGGCTGGAGACCGCGCGCCCGGGCGCGCCGTTCGCGCCACGAGTGCGCGCGGCGCTCGAGGCGGGCGAGCCAGAGGATCTTGGTGCGTTCGGGTTCGTCGGAGGACATCGGGTCTAGTTTTCCACGTCTTCGGACTGCGACTCGTCGAGGTGGCGACGTTCGACCCTTTCGATGACCTTTTTCCCCACGAAAACGAGCACCACGAAGAGCACGATGACACCGACGAAGAGGTAACCGGCGAAGTGCAGGGTGTCGGCCAGGTCCCGGTAGGTACCGGCTGCCAGAGCGGCAACGGAAATGTAGAGGCTGGCCCAGATGACGCAGGCCGGAGCCGTCCACGCGAGGAACCGGCGGTAGCTGTACCCGCTCATCCCGACGGTCAGCGGAACCAGCGAATGCAGGACGGGGAGGAACCGGGACAGGAAGATCGCAAGGCCTCCGCGGCGCCGCAGGTACCTCTCCGAACGCTCCCAATTGCGGCCACCGATGCGCCTGCCGAGGCGAGACGCGCGGATGCGTGGTCCGAGGAACCGGCCGAGCCCGAACCCGATGCTCTCGCCCACGAGCGCGCCGAGAACCACGGAGACGCCGAGAGCGATCCCCTCCCACAGCGAGGCGACCGCCGTGCCCGCGACGATGACGATCGTGTCGCCGGGAACGACGAGCCCCACCAAGACGCTGGTCTCCAGCAGGATGGCGAGGCCGGCGACGAGCGTGCGAATGACCGGATCCACACCCTGGACCGCATTGAGCAGGTCCGTCAGGATCTCGTTCACGGGACAGAGCCTAGAGCCGCGGAGCCCCTCTAGCCTGGGAGCGTGCCGCCCATATCCGTGACCGTTCCGCTGCCGCGGTGGGTCGACCCGGCGGCGGTGTTCGCGACGTTGGCCGCGACCGACCCGCATGTGTTCTGGCTGGATGCCGGACCCGACGCGGCCGACGGGTGGAGCTGGATCGGTGTCGGGAGCCCGGAGGCGGATCCCGGGAGGGTGCGCGAGGTGGATGCGACGCAGCGCCCGACCCCATCGGAGGCGGGGGCGTTCCGAAGCGGGTGGGTCGGCTGGGTGGGTTACGAAACCGGCGCCGCGGCGGCCGGCGCGCCGGTGCACCCCGCGGAGGACCCTGTGCCGGGGGAGATGTGGCTTCGGGTCGACGACGTGATCGCCTTCGACCACGCCGCGCGGCGAGCGTGGCTGATCGCACCGGAGGATCGGGTTCCGCACCTGTCGGAACGGCTGTTGGCGGCCCGCGACCCCGGGGTGCCGACCGCCGCTCGCACACGGCCGGCTTCGGCACGCCACACCACGGCGCAATACGCCGAATCCATCGAACGGTGTCGCGATCGCATCCGCGACGGCGACGCCTACCAGCTCTGTCTCACGACGCGCTTCTCCGTCGCCGAGCCGGTGGATCCGCTCGACGCGTACGCGCGGCTGCGCGCGGCGGCCCCCTCGCACCACGGCGGACTGGTGCGAAGCGGCGACGTCGCCCTGGCCAGCGCGACGCCCGAGCGATTCCTGGAGATCTCGGGCGGCTCGGTGCGCACGCATCCCATCAAGGGGACGCGCCGGCGCGACTCCGACCCGCAGACGGATCGGGCGCTGGCCGATGAGCTGCGCGCCGATCCCAAGGAGCGCGCTGAGAACGTCATGATCGTCGACCTGATGCGCAACGACCTCTCGCGGGTCAGCCGGCCGGGGAGCGTGACCGTCGAAGGGCTCCTCGAGATCGAGAGTTACCCGGCCGTGCACCAGCTCGTCAGTTCCATCGCCGGCGAGCTGGAGCCGGGGACGACGATCGGCGCCGTCCTGGATGCGGCGTTTCCTGCGGGGAGTATGACCGGAACGCCGAAGCTTTCGGCGATGACGATCCTTTCCGAGCTCGAAGGGGCACCCCGAGGGGTGTTCGCGGGGTGCTTCGGATGGGTCGGCGACGACGGCGCCGCCGACCTCGCGATGGTGATCCGGAGCATCGTGACGTTCCCGGGCGGCGCCTACGTCGGTGCCGGCGGGGGCATCACCTGGCGCTCCCGCGCCGACGCCGAGGTGTCCGAGGTGGCGTTGAAAGCCCGCGCGCCGCTGGCCGCTGCGGGCGCGCACCTCCCGCCAGACTGGGCTGAGCGGGGGTCCGGTACCCTGAGAGGGGCGCCCTCGGCGCAGATTCCGACGTTCCAGATTGGCTTTCCCCGTGTCCCAGACCACGACCCCTTCGACCGCAGCTGACAGCGGTGGATTCGACCCGCACGCGATCCAGCGGAAGTGGCAGGACCTCTGGGCCGCGCACGACCCGTTCCGCGCGGGTGGCGACGAGGACTCTCGCCCCCGCAAGTACGTGCTGGCGATGTTCCCGTATCCGTCCGGCGACCTGCACATGGGGCACGCCGAGAACTACCTGTACTCCGACATCGTGGCGCGCTTCTGGCGGCACCGGGGCTACAACGTCCTGAACCCGATCGGATGGGACTCCTTCGGGCTGCCCGCCGAGAACGCGGCCATCCAGCGCGGTGCGGACCCGGTGGAGTGGACGTACGCGAACATCGCGCAGCAGAAGCAGAGCCTCCACGACTACGGCGTCTCGTTCGACTGGAGCCGGGTGCTCCACACGAGCGACCCCGAGTACTACCGGTGGAACCAGTGGCTCTTCCTGAAGCTGTACGAGCGCGGCCTGGCATACCGCAAGGAGAGCCCGGTCAACTGGTGCCCCTTCGACCAGACCGTGCTGGCCAACGAGCAGGTCATCGACGGCCGCTGCGAGCGATGCGGCAACGAAGTCGTGAAGAAGAAGCTCACGCAGTGGTACCTCAAGATCACGGATTACGCCGACCGGCTGCTCGACGACCTCAACCAGCTCGAGGGTTTCTGGCCGCACAAGGTCCTCCAGATGCAGCGCAACTGGATCGGGCGCTCCGTCGGCGCCGACATCGAGTTCGAGATCGAAGGGCGTGCCGGCACGGTCTCGGTCTTCTCCACCCGCCCCGACACCCTGTACGGTGCCACGTTCTTCGTGGTGGCCCCCGATTCGGACCTGGCGGCAGAACTCGTCGTCGACGCATCAGCGGAAGTGCGCATGCGCTTCCAGGATTACCTGGACCGGGTGGGCAAGACCACCGACATCGACCGCCAGTCCACCGACCGTCCGAAGACCGGTGTCTTCCTGGAGCGGTACGCCATCAACCCGGTCAACGGAGAGCGCCTGCCGATCTGGGCGGCCGACTACGTGCTCGCCGATTACGGGCACGGCGCCGTCATGGCCGTTCCCGCGCACGACCAGCGTGACCTCGACTTCGCTCGCGCGTTCGACCTCCCGGTCAAGGTGGTCGTGGACACGATGGCCCCGGTGACCGGCGCCATCCCCGTGATCGACGTGGACGAGGACGGCGTGCCGATCGACCCGCTGCAGGGGGAGGTCGACGACCTGGACCCGGCCCGCACGGGTGTGGCGCTGACCGGCGAAGGCCGGATGATCAACTCCGGACCCCTGGACGGGTTGTCCAAGCGCACCGCGATCGCCCGGGTCATCGACATCCTCGAGGCGGCCGGCCGCGGCCGTGCGGCCAAGACCTATCGCCTGCGCGACTGGCTCATCTCCCGCCAGCGGTTCTGGGGCACGCCGATTCCCATGGTGCACGGCGAGGACGGGCGGATCATCCCCGTGCCCGAGGATGAACTGCCCGTGCAGCTGCCCGCGGTGGAAGGCCTCGATCTGAAGCCCAAGGGCACCTCGCCGCTCGGCGCCGCCACCGGATGGGTCGAGACCGTCGATCCCGAGACGGGCGCCCCCGCGCGCCGCGACCCCGACACCATGGACACGTTCGTCGACTCGTCCTGGTACTTCCTGCGCTTCCTGTCGCCGGGGGACGAGACGCAGCCCTTCTCCGCCCGCGAAGCCGACAAGTGGGGACCGGTCGACTTCTACATCGGCGGCGTCGAACACGCGATCCTGCACCTGCTCTACGCGCGCTTCGTCACCAAGGCCATGTTCGACATGGGGATGGTGGAGTTCACCGAGCCGTTCTCGAACCTCATCAATCAGGGCATGGTCATCCTCGGCGGAACGAAGATGTCCAAGAGCAAGGGCAACCTCGTCCTCTTCCAAGAGGAGCTGGACACGCACGGCGCCGACGCCCTCCGCGTCGCGCTGGCGTTCGCCGGCCCGGTGGAGGACGACAAGGACTGGGATGACGTGTCCACGACGGGCGCGTCGAAGTTCCTCGCCCGCGCGATGCGGGTCGCCCACGACGTCGACAGCCGCACGGACGTCGTGTGGGCGGAAGGCGACGCGGCCCTGCGCCGCGTGACGCACCGCCTGCTGGCGGATGCTCCCGGGCTGATCGAGCAGACGAAGTTCAACGTCGTCGTGGCCCGCCTGATGGAGCTCGTCAATGCCACCCGCAAGACGATCGATTCCGGCGCCGGCGCGAGCGATCCGGCCGTCCGCGAGGCCGCCGAGGTGACCGCCATGGTTCTCGACCTCTTCGCGCCCCACACGGCGGAGGAGATGTGGGCCGTGCTCGGCTACGAGCCCTTCGTGGGGCTGGTGTCGTGGCGCTCGCCCGATCCCACGCTTCTCGTCGAGGAGACGGTGACCGCGGTCGTTCAGGTCGACGGCAAGGTGCGCGGAACGCTCGAAGTGCCGGCACGCATCGACGCCGCCGATCTGGAGGCGCGCGCCCGTGCCGACGTCAAGGTGCAGCGGGCGCTCGGTGACCGCGAGATCGTCCGTGCGGTGGTGCGCCCGCCGAAGGTCGTGAGCTTCGCCACGAAGTAGCCTCCTCCCCAGCCGGCGTCCGCGAGGCGTCATCCACGGGATGCCGGCGGGGGGCGGGGAGGCCGCATCCCGCCGCCTAGCGTGTCGCGGGTGGCGTCACCATCTGAGGGCACCCGCGTCCGCCGCCGATGGGGCGCGGGGGCGGTCATCGTGGTGGTGCTGGCTGCCTTCGCCATCACGGTGGGAATCGGGATGTTCCGCGGTGCGGCCGGTGGAGCCGAGACGGTCGCACCCTCACCGGTCCGGGCGAGCGCGGAGGCGGAGACCGCGGATGCGGTGTACGTCCACGTGGCCGGCGCGGTGGCTGCGCCGGGACTGTACACGCTTGCGTCCGGTGCGCGCGCGGTGGACGCGGTCGCAGCAGCCGGTGGATTCGCTGCGGACGCCGACCGCGGCTCCATCAATCTGGCACGCCCGGTCGCAGACGGCGAGCAGATCCTGGTGCCCGTCGTCGGCGCCGCGCCCGCACCGGCCCCACCGGGCGAAGCGGGGGACGTGGTCGTGGACCTCAACACGGCCGACATCAGCGCGCTGGAAGAGCTCCCCGGCATCGGACCGGCGCTGGCCGAGCGGATCCTCGCCTGGCGGGAGGATCACGGACCTTTCGCCAGCGTCGAGGATCTGCTTGCCGTGCCGGGGATCGGCGAGAAGCTCCTCGCCGGCCTCCGCGAGCAGGTGCGGGTGTGAACCTCAGCCGCGGCTTCCGGCTCGTACCCGTTGCGGTCACCGCGTGGGGCGCGGCGGCGTTCGCGGTGTTCCTTCCCACCGCGGCAGGTCTCGCCGGGCTCGGGCTGTGGGCGGCGGCGGCGTCTGCCGTCGTCGCCTCGATCCGGCATCCTCGGCCCTGGCTCGGGATCGCCGCCGTCGGTCTCGCCGTCGCCGGCAGCGCCTGCCTCCACGTCGCCGGGGCCCAGCCGCCGCGGGAGGCCGCGACCTCTGTGACCGGCCTGGAAGGCCGGCCCCTGGACGTGGTGGCAACGGTCACCGGGCGACTGGACCCCGCGCCATCCGGGGACGTGTGGTTCGATGCCACCGCGCACACGATCCGGGCGGGAAGTCGCACCGCATCCCATGACGTCTCGGTACGCGTCGGCGTCAGCGCCGATCACGCGGGCTCGCTTGCCGGGGTCGACCTGGGGGCGACCATCCGCGTACACGGAGCGTCGCTGGGGGCCGACCCGGGCGATCGTGCGGTGGCCATCGTGCGCGCCACCGAGCCCATCGACACGCTCACGCCGCCCACGGGGATCTGGCAGGCGCTGTCGGGCGTGCGGAGAGGCTTCGCAGAATCGGCGCAGCGCCTGCCGGGCCCCGGGGCCGGGCTGATTCCGGGGTTGGCGGTGGGCGATACCGCTGGGGTGGCCGCGAGGCTCGAGGATGCGATGACCGTTTCGTCGCTGACGCACCTCACAGCGGTGTCCGGCGCGAACTGCGCGATCGTCGTGGGGTTGGCCTTCGGCTGCGCGGCACTGTGCGGGGCACGTCGGGCCGTGCGCATCGCGGCGGGGCTCGGGGCGCTGGGGTTGTTCGTCCTGCTCGTCACCCCGGAGCCCAGCGTGGTGCGCGCCGCCGCGATGGCATCGATCGCGATGATCGCCGTGGGACTCGGACGTTCGGGAGCCGGGATGGGGATGCTCAGCGCGGCAGTGACCCTCCTCCTGATGTTCGACCCGTGGCTCGCCGTGACGTGGGGCTTCGCCCTGTCGGTCACCGCCACCGCATCCCTGCTTCTCCTGGCCAGACCGCTCGCGGCGGGTCTGTCGCGTCATATACCGCGGCTGCTGGCCGCGGCGATCGCGGTTCCGCTCTCGGCTCAGCTGGCGTGCGCCCCGCTCCTGATCCTCCTCGACCCGCACGTTCCCGTGCTCGGGGTCGTGGCCAACCTGCTCGCGGGGCCGGCTGCCCCACTCGCCACCGTGGTGGGTCTCTTCGCGTGCCTCGCGGCACCGATTCCCGTCTTGCAGGACGGCCTCGTGGCGGTCGCCTGGCTTCCGGCATCCTGGATCGCCGGCGTCGCGGAGACGATCGCCGCCCTCCCCGCTCAGCGCATTCCGTGGATCGAGGGTCCTCTCGGCGTCGGCACGCTCGCGCTCCTGTCTGCAGCGATCTTCGCGGTGATCGTCACCCGACCCGCGCGCATGCGCCAGTGGCGTGCGGTGCGCGGGATCAGCTGGGCGGTGTTGGCCCTGGCGAGCGGGCTCGCCGCGGGACAGGCAGCCCTGGTCAGCGTCGCAGCGCCGTGGACGGTGCCCGTCGGATGGCAGATCGCCCTGTGCGAGGTGGGGCAGGGGGATGCCGTGCTCCTCCGCTCGGGGGAGGCGGTGGCGCTCGTCGACACCGGGCCGGACCCGACGCCGCTTCGCGCATGCCTCGATCGGTTCGCCATCGAGAAGGTCGAGCTCCTCGTGCTGACCCACTTCGACGCCGACCATGTCGGAGGGGTGGAGGCGCTGGCCGGCCGGGTCGGGACGGTCTGGCACGGTCCGCCTGATGCCGACGGCGAACGGGTTCTCGCGGCGCTCGAGGCGGGCGGTGCCGCGCGGCGTGAGGTCGCCGCGGGCGACTCCGGCCGGCTCGGGCCATCGGCCGTTCGCGTGTTCTGGCCGGCGCGATCCGTGCGGGAGCCGGGCAACGACGCCAGCGTCGCGATCGGTGTGACGGGAGGAGGCGTCCCCTCCACTCTCCTGCTCGGAGACCTCGGGGAAGAGGCTCAGACGCGTCTGCGCGCCGCCTCGGAGCTGGGCGACTACGACATCGTGAAGGTCGCGCACCATGGCAGTGCGGATCAGGACGCCGAGCTCTACGACGAGGCAGGCGCCGAACTCGCTCTCATCCCCGTCGCCCCGGACAACGACTATGGCCACCCGCGCGAGACGCTTCTGGATCTTCTCCGCGCCGACGGCACGCGCATCGTCCGATCGGACACCGACGGAGCGGTCGCCGTGTGGCGGGAGGGGGAGGCGCTGCGACTGTGGCGTGAGCGCAGCGTCCCCGCCGATCGTTAGGCTGAATGCATGGCTTCGACACCACGCCGCAGCGCCCCCGCCAAGGCGCGCTCCGCGATCCCGCAGGTGTCGTGGCGGAACCCGCAGCCGGCTCCGATCGTGCTCGTCTCGGGGCCGGAAGAAGTGTGCGCAGAACGGGCGATCGGGGGCATTCGCGAGTTCCTGAAGGCGGAAGACCCCAGCCTGGAAGTCAGCGACGTGCGCGCCGACGACTATGTCGCCGGGACGCTGCTGGGGGTGACGTCCCCCTCGCTGTTCGGTGAACCACGCCTGGTGCGCGTGTCGGGCGTGGAACGGTGCTCGGACGTCTTCCTGGCTGAGGCGGTCTCTTACCTCTCGCAAGCCCAGGAGGGTGCCACCGTCGTGCTGCGGCACACCGGCGCGAGCGTGCGCGGGAAGAAGCTGCTCGATGCCATCCGAGCGGGGCAGGGCGGCGGCATCGAGATCGCCTGCCCGGCGATCAAGCGCGACTCCGACCGATACGACTTCGCTGCGGGCGAGTTCTCCGCGGCGCGCAAACGCATCGCGCCCACGGCGCTCCGGGCGCTCGTCTCGGCCTTCGCGGACGACCTCACCGAGCTCGGGTCCGCGTGCCAGCAGTTGATCTCCGACGTTCCCGGCGACATCGACGACCGGATCGTCGAGCGCTACTACGGCGGACGGGTGGAAACATCAGCCTTCACCGTCGCCGACATGGCGATCTCCGGACGTTACGGAGACGCGCTTCTCGCGCTACGGCACGCTCTGGCCTCCGGCGCCGACCCTGTGCCGCTCGTGGCCGCGGTGGCCCTCAAGCTCCGGACGATGGCGCGAGTCGCCGGGAGCCGGGAGCCTTCGGGAGCCCTGGCTGCGCGGCTGGGCATGAAGGACTGGCAGGTCGATCGCGCGCGCCGCGACCTGGTCGGGTGGTCACAGGTCACCCTCGGCATGGCCATCCATGCCACCGCGCGGGCCGACGCCGAGGTGAAGGGCGCCTCACGAGACCCGATCTTCGCCCTGGAGCGCATGATCACCGTCATCGCGACCCGCGCACCGTTCGCCGCCTGACGCGGCGCAGGTACGCCGAAGGCCCGCTCCGCGAACGGAGCGGGCCTTCGAAACGGGTCTTAGAGAGCCGCGACCTGCTTGGCGATGGCCGACTTGCGGTTCGCTGCCTGGTTCTCGTGAATGACGCCCTTGCTCACGGCCTTGTCGAGCTTCTTGGTCGCCGTGATGAGCGCCTTCTCCGCGGCGGCCTTGTCGCCGGCGGCGATGGCCTCGCGGGTGCGACGCACCTCGGTCTTCAGCTGGCTCTTGACGGCCTTGTTGCGCGCACGCGCCTTTTCGTTGGTCTTGTTGCGCTTGATCTGCGACTTGATATTCGCCACGGTCGACGTCTTTCGTTCGGAGTTGTCTGGTCAATGCTGCATGACAGTAGAGGGGTGCCACGCAGCGGTCGTGAGGGGTGGGACCCACACGCAAGCCAATGACCGAGTCTATCAGTTGTGCTCAAGGGTCGTGATCGCCAGGTTCAGTACCGCGTTGAAGACCTCGGGACGCATGGCGGAGACGAGGTGAGTGGTGCGCGGAACGATGACCATTTCGGCGTGCGGGGCGAGTTTGCGGAAGAGTCGCTCGTTCAATCGCAGCTGATCGTATTGGCCGTTGACGAACCACAGGGGAACGTGGATCCGCTGCAGCGCCGTGAGCAGGTCCAGCACGGAAAGGCTGGCCATGGCGGTGTCTTGCGCATCGAAGGCGTAACCGCCGGCGCCGAAGTCCTCACGGGTCTCGGCGGGGAGGGTCTTCTCCAGCATGTACTGCGTGATGCGCAGCCCCCGCCCGGGAAGCGCGTCGAATCCCCGTGCCAGTGCGCGGTAGGTGGCCAGGCCCAAGCCGCGGGGGATGGCGGTGCAGGACGCGGCGATGAAGCCGTGAAGAGGCGGCGGGTCCGTTGCACCGGCGTACTCGATGCACAGCAGCCCGCCCATTGAATGTCCCACCAGGAGCACGGGGCCGCGTTCGGCGGCGGCGCGCACGGCGGTGTCGATCGTCTCGAATGCGCCGTCGAGGGTGAACGTTTCGGCCATCCTCGTGCCGTGGCCCGGCAAGTCCACCGCCGTCACGGGCGTGCCGCGGCCTTCGAGGTACGCGACCTGGGCGCGCCACATGGTCGCCGACGTGCGGATGCCGTGGACGAGCACGACCTGGACCGTCATGCACCCACGATACGACGCGGCCCCGGCCTCTCCGCACGGGAGACCGGGGCCGCCTTGCACGCGTCAGCGCGACGCGGCGGTCCGGCGCCGGAGGACGAACGCCAGGCCGCCGGCCACCAGCAGGAACCCGCCCGCCAGGGCGACACCCCACGGCAGTTCCGCACCGGTGACCGCGAGGGTGCCGGATCGGAGGACGGTGACGCCGACCTGGATGGGGTCGAGTCCGGCTGCCGTGATGACCAGGCGGTGGGTGCCGAGGTCGAAGTCGACGGGGATCGCGATCGAGAACGAGGTGACGCCGGAGGCGTCGGCCGCGGGGATGCCGGTGACGATGATCGGGTCGCTGAACAGAGTCGCGGCGATCTGCTGCCCGGGGTCGAGGTCGCTGACGGTGACCCGCAGCACGCCGCCCAGTTCGACGCGACCGCCGTTGCTGAGCGTGACGTCGGCCCACTCGCCACCCGTCTGCTGACCGGCCGCGGGCGGGGTGACACCGGGGTCGACCGGCGTCGGCGGCGTCCCCGGGTTCTGACCCGGGTTGCCGACGAGGGACAGGATCGCGCGACCGAGCGGCGCGGGGTCGACCACGTCGAACTCTTCGAAGTACGCCAGCGTCGCGTCGAGGTCGACCTGACCGGTGTCGGTGCGGTCGGTGCCCTCGGCGAACGTGGCGAATCCGTCGCCGCCGTTGGCGAGGAACGAGTTCGTCACGACGGTGAACGTGTCCGTCGGAGCGATCGCCTCACCCTGATAGCTCATCGAGACCACCCGCCCGCTCCGCGGTGCGGCCTGCCCGGGCGGCGGCGCATCCTCGACGTACTCGTAGCTGAACCCGTCCGAGACCCCCAGGTGCAGCTTGGGTCGGTCGCCGGTCGCCTTCCACTGCTGCTGCAGGATCTCCTGGATCTGCGCGCCGGTGAGGGTGACCGTCACCAGGGTGTTGGCGAAGGGTTGTACCAGGGCCGCTTCCTTGTAGGTGACGATGCCGTCCTCGCCGCGGAGCAGGTCCGCTCGCAGTCCGCCCGGGTTCATCAACGCGATCTGGGCCGGGGTGCCCGCGAACTGCGGGTTGTCACTGGTGGCCCACAGGTACACGTCGGCGACCCAGTTCCCCATCGACGACTCCACCCCGCGGTCATCACCGGGCTTGGCACCGCCGCGGAGGATGTCGCCACTGATCTCCCCGACCGGTACGGCACCGCGCACGTCGGCTTCGGCGACGTACGCGTCAACGGTCGCCTGGATGCCGGCGTCGGCGGGGTACGCGCCCTTCAAGGGGAAGGTGCTTCCATCGATGGAGACCAGTTCGTCGCGGACCCGGTCGTAGGCGATGTCGAGCTTGCCCATCGCCTTGCCGTACTCCGCCGCTTGAATCACGGGGCGGGTCTGACCCGCAGCCCCATCGACGGGTACGTCGCACGCGTAGGTCTGGTGCGTGTGCGCCGACACGATCGCGTCGATCTCCGCCGACGCGCCGGTCGCCAGCGCCCCGAACCCGGCCTGATCGGCGGCGAGGGCCGCGCAGTCGCCGGAGGTCGCGGCGCCGGAGTGGGTCAGCAGCACGATGACGTCCACATCATCCCGCGCTGCCAGTTCGGCGGCGACCCGGTTGGCCGCTTCCACCTGGTCGCCGAACTCGATCGTCGCGACCCCGGCGGGGTCGACCATCGTGGCCGTGTCCGGTGTCACCGTCCCGATGAAGGCGACCCCCACACCGTCCTGCTCCTTGATCACGTACTCCGGAAGCACCGGATCGGCGGTGCCCTTCGCGTACACGTTCGCCCCGAGGCCGTACGCCTCACCAAGTGCACGCTGCTCGGCGGTCACATTCGCCGGGTCGGTGTTCCCCCCGAACCGCGGGATGACCCGGTTCACGAGGTCATCGAGCCCCCGGTCGAACTCGTGATTACCCACCGCGCTCACGTCCAGCCCCGATGCCACCAGGGTGTCGATCGTGGGGTTGTCGTCCTGAATCAGCGACGTGAACGTCGATGCCCCGATGTTGTCACCGGCCGACACGAACAAGGTGTTCGGGTTCTCCGCCTCCTGCGCCTTCACGGCCCCGGCGATCACCGCAGCACCCGCTTCGTCACCGGACGGGTTCGCTTCCAGTCGACCGTGGAAGTCGTTGATGGTCAGGATGTCGATCTCGACCGGTGCTTCCTCGGCGGTGAGGCCGATTTTGACGGGGTCGTGGTCCGATGAGCGGTGCGGGCCGGGCTCGTGGAAGAGGGCGCCGTGGTTGTTGTGGCGGCTGTACTCCAGAGCGACGGACTCGCCCGAGTTGATGTTCCAGATGTCGGCGCCGGTGGCGCGTGCGAGCGCCGCCTCGTTCAGCAGCACGTGGTCGAGTGAGCCCGACAGTCCCTGGAACGAGTAGCTCGACTCGCCCAGTTCGAAGGCAGCCTCCGCGTCCGCGTAACCCCCCGCGTAGAGCACCTGCAGCGGGTCCTCCTGGCCGTAGGAGTTGAAGTCCCCGGCAAGGATCACGGAGGCGGTATCACCCTGGATGTCGGTGACCCAGTCCCGCAGCGCGGTCGCCTGCGCCACCCGGGAAGCGTTCGATGCCCCCTGTCCATCACCGCTGTCCTCGTCGCCGGGGAGCGGTCCGGCCGATCCCTTGGACTTGAAGTGGTTCACGACGAACAGGAACGGGTCGCCTCCGGCGAGGGGCTCGAACACCTGACCGATCGGCTCACGCGCGTTGCTGAACGCCTCGTCGCCGTCGCTCAGGGCGCCCAGGGCGCGGGACGGTCCGACGGGCTCGACGAGCGCCGGCTGGTAGATGATCGCGTTGGTGATGAGGTCCTGCTCCGTGACGGGCGGCAGCTCCTCCGAGGATCGGACGTAGTCCCACGTGCCTGCTCCGGCCGCGTCGTTCAGCGCGTCCACGAGCGATGCTGTGGCCTCGTCCGGGGTCTCACCGACCGCCGCGGAGTTCTCGATCTCCATCAGCCCGACGACGGAGGCGTCGAGGGTCGTGATGGCCGAGACGATCTTGTCCTGCTGGCGCTCCAAGTCCGCCGCATCCCAAGCGCCCCGCTGCAGGCATCCCTCGTCCACGTTGTTGCCGTTGCCGGTGCGGTCTACGAATGGTTCGCACGACGGGTCACTGTCTCCAAGCGTCGTGAAGTAGTTCAAGACGTTGAAGGATGCGACGCTCACAGCGCCCCCCACGCCGGCGGGAGCCGCCGTACGGGGATTCGAGAATTCCACGCCGTCGTCGCCGCCCGAGCCGTCGCCGACCAGCGCGCGCGTGGGGTTGAGCTTCCAGGCGCCGTTGCGCCAGTCGACGATGACGGGTGCGGCGAAGCGCGCCGCACCGCCGACGACCACCGGCTCCGTCAGTGACACGTAGGGCGGGGTCAGCCCGCTGTTCGCGGCGCTCAGGAAGTTGGTCGACGCACCGTCGTCGAGGGTCACGGCACGCGCCGCGTTGTCAGCTGCGACGGCCGCCGCCTCGCCGCTGCCCGGGGTCGCGGCATCCGTCGGCTGGCGCAGCGGCTCGTCGCCAGCTGCGAGTCCGACTTCGCTGTACTGGTTGGTCGTGAAGGTGTTCGTGACGGTGAAGGCGCCCTGCGGCTGCACGAGCATCGACTCGAGTGCCTCACGCTGGCCGTCATCGGTGGGCCACCCCACGGTGGCGGGCACGGGCTCGGCCGCGTCGGCGATCACCTGCGCGTCGCTGGGCCCGACGGTCAGCTCCGTCAGGCCGTTGAACTCACCGACCACTCCGGTCACGCGGACGGTCTGCCCGAGGGCGACCTCCGAGACCGCCTGCGGCGCGAAAACGAACACGGCGGTGGACGCGGTGTGGGTGGCGAGATCCAGCGCGCCGCCCGTGCCGGGCGTCTGGATCACGTACCCGTTGAAACCGCCCGTGGGGTAGTGCGCCGTCACGACACCCTCGGTCGTCACGGTCTGACCGCCGAGCGGACTCGACGGTCCCGTGCCCTGGATGCCGGCGATCGTCACGACCGCCGGGTCCGTCGGCGTGGGCTCGGGCGCGGGTTCGGTGGGTGTGGGTTCCGGGGTCGGCCCGGGGGCGGGTTCGGCGGCCCCCTGCGAGTTCCGCGGGGTGGGAGTTCCCGCGGTGAAGTCCGCCCCGTTGACGGCGGTGTTGGTGTGCGCGGTATCCCGAGAGACGCTCGTCGTGTTCGTCGCCCCCGGCGCGGGGGTGCCGGCCGCGGGAGTGGCGTTCGATCCCCACGCGACGTAGTCGACGACGTTCGCCGCATCCGGGCCGCTGACCGCCGTGGTGTCGGACGCGAGGGCCACCTTGCCCGCGGTGCCCCCGAGCGCCAGCGAGCCGGTGGCGTCCGGGGTGGGCAGGGGAGTGGTTCCGCCGTCGCCCGCAGCGAGTTGAACGAGGAAGTGGCCGCGTGCGGGGATGGTGCCCGTCAGCGGGAACTGCTGGGAGAATGCGCCGGTGGCGGAGGCGTACTGCAGCGTCCAGCCCGTCAGCGCCGCCGGTGCGTCGCTGACGTTGACCAGCTCGACGAAGTCGTGGGTCAGGGTGGCGCCGTTGTTGCCGCCACCGCCGTACACCTCGTTGATGACGACCGGGGCATCCGGGCTCACTGCGGCCGAGGCGGGGACGCCGAGACCGACCGCGCCGAGCGACAGCGCGCCGACGAGCGCGGCCGAGAGCAGGGAGCGGATCGTCCCCGTCCGGTGGGAATCACGCAGAACCGGGACCGAGGGATGCGTCGTCACAGACTCTTCTCCGAGATTTTGAGCGCACGCGAGCGTCGCGATGCGCCCGGGGTGGGCACCGTGGGGGGTCGGGGGGACCTGACTCCGATCATAGGGATGGCCGCGGACACCGGGTTTCCGGGGTGTGAACAGTCCGTTCCCGCCATCGAAATGATGCTCGTCGGCGGGTCGCCCGCGCCTGGGTTCGGAGATGGGGGGCGCCCCCTACGATGGCGGCATGCCGCACGTCTCCGCGCACATCGACGACATGCCGGGGTCGGGCGTGCGCCGGATTCTGGAGATCGCGCTGCGGCGCCCGGGGACGATCATCCTGTCCGTCGGCGAGCCCGGGGAGGCCGTCGCGGAGCGGATCCGCGCGGCAGGCGCGCAGGCGTGGACGGACGGTGCGACCCGCTACACGCCCAACGGCGGCATCCGGCCGCTCCGCGAGGCGATCGTCGCCAAGCTCGCACGCGAGAACGACCTCGACGTCGACGTCGAGCAGATCTGGGTCACCGTGGGGGGAACGCAGGCGCTGCACCAGGCGATGACGCTCGCGCTCAGCGCCGGCGACGAGGTTCTCGTTCCCGACCCGGGCTACACCACCTTCACGATGAACGCTCATATGCTCCAGGCCCGGCCCGTGCCGTACCGACTCGAAGCCGTACGCGGCTTCGCGCCCGACCCCGACACCCTTGCGCAGCTGGTCACACCGCGCACCCGTGCGATCGTGATCAACTCGCCGTCGAACCCCCTCGGAGTCACCTACGCCCCCGACCTCATCGCCGAGCTCGTCGCGTTCGCCCGTCGGCACGATCTGTGGCTCATCAGCGACGAGGTGTACGAACGGTTCACGTGGGGTGCTCCACACGCCAGCGCAGCCAGGTTCGACACCGACGGGCGCGTGTTCACGGTGTTCTCGACCTCCAAGACCTACGCCATGACCGGTGCGCGAGTCGGATGGCTCGTCACCCCGCCGGGGATGACCGAGACGATGCTTCGCGTGCAGGAGGCGGCGATCAGTTGCGTCGACACCGCCGCGCAGTACGCCGCCCTCGAAGCTCTCACCGGACCTCAGGACGGCGTCATCGCGGCGGGAGCGCACTACGCCGCCAACCTCAGAGCCGCCACAGCGGTGCTCGACGACGGGGGATTCACCTATCTCGAGCCCAGCGGCGCCTTCTACCTCTGGATCGACATGTCGCACGCGACCGAGGGAAACGTGGCGGCATGGTGCGAGCGGTTCCTGGACGAGCGTGGTGTGGCAGTGGCCCCCGGCTCCGCGTTCGGGGCGTCCGGCGAGGGGTGGATCCGCGTGTGCGTGGCGAGCGATCGAGAGGCGCTCGTGGAGGGGATGCGGCGACTGCCCGCGCCGCGCGCGCCGCGCCCGTAGAATCGAGGGGACATGTCACCCCGTGCCCTACAGCCTCTCGCGCCGTCCGCGACCCCGCCCGAGCTGATCCGAAACTTCTGCATCATCGCCCACATCGACCACGGCAAGTCGACGCTGGCCGATCGGATGCTGGGGATCACCGGTGTCGTCGCCGACCGCGACATGCGTGCGCAGTACCTCGACCGCATGGACATCGAGCGCGAGCGTGGCATCACGATCAAGAGCCAGGCCGTCCGTATGCCGTGGGCCTCGGCCTCCCAGACCTACGCGCTGAACATGATCGACACGCCCGGGCACGTGGACTTCACGTACGAGGTCAGCCGGTCTCTTGCCGCGTGCGAGGGTGCGGTCCTCCTCGTCGACGCCGCGCAGGGGATCGAGGCGCAGACCCTGGCGAACCTCTATCTCGCGCTCGAGAACGACCTGCACATCATCCCGGTGCTCAACAAGATCGACCTCCCCGCGGCTGACCCCGAGAAGTTCGCCGCTGAGCTTGCCGGACTGATCGGTGGGAGCCCCGATGATGTCCTGCGGGTGAGCGGCAAGACCGGCCAGGGCGTCGAAGAGCTCCTCGACCGGATCGTCCAAGAGATTCCGGCACCCCAGGGCAAGGCCGAAGGCCCCACCCGCGCCATGATCTTCGACTCCGTGTACGACGCGTACCGCGGCGTCGTCACGTATGTGCGCATGATCGACGGCAAGCTCGATCCGCGTGAGCGCATCCAGATGATGTCGTCCAAGGCCACCCACGAACTCCTCGAGATCGGGGTGTCCAGCCCCGAACCCACGCCCACCCAGGGGCTCGGCGTTGGCGAGGTCGGCTACCTCATCACCGGTGTGAAGGACGTCCGCCAGTCCAAGGTGGGTGACACCATCACCACGCACCGCAAGCCCGCGACCGACGCCCTGCCGGGGTACACCGATCCCAAACCGATGGTGTTCTCGGGCATTTACCCGATCGACGGCAGCGACTACGCCGACCTGCGTGAGGCGCTCGACAAGCTCAAGCTCTCCGACGCATCCCTGCAGTACGAGCCTGAGACCTCGGTGGCGCTCGGATTCGGGTTCCGGGCCGGTTTCCTCGGGCTGTTGCACCTGGAGATCATCACCGAGCGCCTCGCCCGCGAGTTCGGACTCGACCTCATCACCACGGCGCCGTCGGTGATCTACACCGTCACCACCGACACGGGGGAGACCATCACCGTCACCAACCCCAGCGAGTACCCGGACGGGCGGGTCGCTTCGGTGTCGGAGCCCATGGTCAAGGCGGCGATCCTGCTGCCGAAGGATTACGTCGGCACGGTGATGGAACTCTGCCAGTCCCGCCGGGGCACCCTCCTCGGCATGGACTACCTGAGCGAGGACCGCGTCGAGCTGCGGTACAACATGCCGCTCGGCGAGATCGTGTTCGACTTCTTCGACCAGCTCAAGAGCCGCACGCAGGGGTATGCGAGCCTCGACTACGAGCCCGCCGGCTCGCAGGAGGCCGACCTCGTGAAGGTCGACATCCTCCTCCAGGGCGAGAAGGTGGACGCCTTCAGCTCGATCGTGCACCGGGAGAAGGCCTACGCCTACGGCACACTGATGACCGAGCGCCTGCGCAAGCTCATCCCGCGCCAGCAGTTCGAGGTCCCCATCCAGGCGGCGATCGGCGCGCGCATCATCGCCCGTGAGAACATCCGCGCCATCCGCAAGGACGTGCTCGCCAAGTGCTACGGCGGTGACATCACCCGCAAGCGCAAGCTCCTCGAGAAGCAGAAAGAGGGCAAGAAGCGCATGAAGATGGTCGGCCGGGTCGAGGTGCCGCAGGAGGCGTTCATCGCCGCTCTCTCCGGCGACATCGACACCAAGAAGTAGCCCGCGCCCGGGCGCCGGGCCGCGGGAGACCGCCCGAATCGGAGCATGTTCCACAGGGCTGGGGAGATCACGGGCGCCACACGGGAAACCCGAAGTACCCTGGATGCATGCGCCGTGGGACCTTTCGAGACGAGACGGTCGACTACGCCGCCGTGGGAGCGACCCAGGCACCCGACCTCATGCACTACCCGCCGGAGCGGTCCATTCCCGCGGAGGAGAGCTGGCGGATCGGCAGCGGCGAGGAGCGTTTCGCGGTGGCGAGTGAAGCTCTCCTGTCCTGGGCTGCGCAGCGCGAGGGGGGTCTCTCGCTCACCGACGTCCGCCCCGCGCAGGGGCCGATGTATGCCGGCGTCGGCTACGACGCCGAGGGCAATCCGGTCGCCCCCAGCCGGCTCGAATCCGACCAGCGATTCGACGCGGACGGCACCCCGTTCGTGGCCCCCGGTACGACGGTGCGCCTGCGCGGTCGCGTGCGCCGGATGCGCGTCGACGCCGAACTACGTGTGATCTCCGTCAGCGAAGAGCCGCGTCGCGTGGGCTTCATCCTCGGGACGGTCGGAGACTCCGTCGTCAGCGGCGAGGAGCTGTTCCTGCTCGAGTGGCGCGAGAACGACGAGGTGTGGTTCACCGTCCGGGCCTTCGACGCTCCTGCTGCGCTGCTCTACCGGCTCTACCCGCGGCTCATCCGCCACCGGCGTCGTGACCTGTTCCAGCGGTACCTGCGCGCGATCTCTCCGCTGTACGCGACGTCGCGCTGATGGGCGCTGCTCTTCCTCTCGGCGAGCCCGCACCGCTTGACGGAGCCCTCCCTGCTGACATCCATACCGATCCCGCGGCCGATTTCGGGGCGTACCTCCACGTGCCGTTCTGCCGAGTGCGGTGCGGGTACTGCGACTTCAACACCTACACCGCCTCCGAACTCCGCGGCGCCCGGCAGGACCAGTACGCCGACACTCTCCTCCGAGAGATCGACATGTCGGTCGGCGTCCTCGCGGCCACCGGAGAGGTGCGACCGGCATCCACGGTGTTCCTCGGTGGCGGAACACCGACCCTGCTTCCGCCGGGCGACCTCGCACGGATGCTGGACGGCGTCCGAGGCGCGTTCGGAGTCGTCCCCGGCGCGGAGGTGACCGTCGAGGCCAATCCGGACACCGTGACCGACGCCGTCGCCGTCGAACTGGCCGCCGCCGGCGTCACCCGGATGTCCATCGGCATGCAGTCCGCGCAACCTCACGTCTTGGCGGCTCTGGACCGCACGCACAATCCCGCGAACGTCCGGACCGCCGTCGCTGCCGCGCGACGGGCCGGCCTCGACGTGAGCCTCGATCTCATCTACGGCACCCCCGGTGAGTCGCTCGGAGACTGGCGCTCCTCCCTGGAGGAGGCCATCTCGCTCGAACCCGACCATCTTTCGGCCTACGCGCTGATCGTCGAGGACGGCACGAAGCTCGCGCGGCAGATCCGGCGCGGGGAGCTCGCCGAGCCCGACGACGACCTCGAGGCCGACATGTACGAACTGGCCGACGACCTGCTGGAGGCGGCGGGGCTCCACTGGTACGAGGTGTCGAACTGGGCACGCACCCCCGAGCAGCGCTCCCGGCACAATCTGGCGTACTGGCGCGGCACCGACTGGTGGGGCTACGGCCCTGGCGCGCACAGTCATGTCGGGGGAGTCCGATGGTGGAACGTCCGCCACCCGGCCGCGTACGCCGCCCGGCTCGCGCAGGGCCAGTCGCCCGCGGCCGGACGGGAGCGACCGGACGCCGACGCCCAGCGGCTCGAGGCGGTGCTGTTGCGCTCGCGCATCCGGGAGGGCATCCCCGTGGCCGAGCTCCTGGCCGAGGGACGCCACGCCGTGGCCGGGCTCGTGGCGGACGGTCTCGTGGAGGGCGGCGAAGCCGTGCGCGGGCGCGTGGTGCTCACTCGTCGTGGGCGCCTGCTGGCGGATGCTGTCGTGCACACGCTGACGCGGTGAGCTTCCGGCTGACGTCCACACTCATCCGCTAGAATTGGCACTCAGGGATGACGAGTGCCAACGTTCGTAGGGGAGGAGCGCCATGGTCACGGAACGCGGTCTCCAGGTGCTGCGAGCCATCGTGCAGGATTACGTCGATACGCGTGAGCCCGTCGGCAGCAAGGCCATCGTCGATCGCCACGCGTTCGGCGTCTCGGCCGCCACGATCCGCAACGACATGGCGCTGCTCGAAGACGAAGAGCTCATCACCGCCCCGCATACCTCCTCGGGACGCGTCCCCACCGACAAGGGATACCGCGTCTTCGTCGATCACCTCGCCGGCCTCCGCCCCCTCACGCCGGCCCAACGCTCCGCCATCGCGTCGTTTCTGGGCGATTCCGGCGACCTGGACGATCTGCTGGCGCGCACCGTCCGTGCCCTCACTCGTCTGACCGGGCAGGTCGCGATGGTGCAGTATCCGTCGTTCGCCGCCGCGAACGTCACCCACGTCGAGCTGGTGGGGCTCGGCGGCGGCCGGATGCTGGTGGTCGTCGTGACCGACACCGGCCGTGTCACGCAGCGGATCGCGCTCGCCCGCGAGGCACCCACCGACGCTGAGCTCGTCCAGCTGCGAGCCCGCATCGGGGCGCTGGTGGTCGGGCGCTCGGTGCGGGACGGCGCGGAGCGGCTCACGGCCCTCCTGAACGGCGCTGCGCCTGCCGGCGGCGGACTGGACGCGATCGCGCACCCCATCCTTCGCGTGCTCGCCGAGGAGCTCGAGGAATTCCGCCAGGACCGCCTGGTGATGGCCGGCACGGCGACCCTCGCGCGGCGGGAGTCTGACTTCCGAGGCAGCATCTACCCGCTCCTCGAAGCAATCGAGGAGCAGGTGACCCTGCTCCGTCTGATGAGCGAGATGGTCGCGGATGAACAGGGACTCTCGGCGAGTATCGGGCGCGAGAACGAACCGTTCGGCCTCCCCGAGGCCTCCGTGCTCATCAGCGACTACGACGCACCTGCCAGTGGTGCACGCGTGGGTCTGCTCGGTCCGACCCGAATGGACTACCCCTCCAATCTCGCGACGGTTCGCGCCGTCGCGCACTATCTGACCCGGATGCTCGAAGAGGACGAGAACAGCCGCTGAGGCGGGCATCCGGTTCCCGAACGATCCCGCGCTCTGCGGGCAGGAAGGCGACTGTGGCTGACCACTACGAGGTCCTCGGCGTCGCGCGCGACGCGTCCGTGGACGAGATCAAGCGTGCCTACCGGCGTTTGGCGCGCGAACTGCACCCCGACGTCAATCCCGGCGAGGATGCAGCGGAGAAGTTCAAGCTCGTCACGCATGCGTACGACGTTCTGAGCGACCCGGAACAGCGCCGCCGCTACGACATGGGCGGCGACTCGAACCCGTTCGGCGGGGGCGGTGCCGCCGGCTTCGGCGGCTTCAGCGACATCTTCGAGTCCTTCTTCGGAAGCACGGGCGGCGGCGGGCGCGGTGGGCGCCCGCGGTCGCGGCGTGAGCGCGGCCAGGATGCGCTCGTTCGGGTGACGCTGGAGCTCGGCGACGTCGTGTTCGGCGCGCATCGCGACCTCGAGGTCGACACCGCCGTGCTGTGCGAGACGTGTCAGGGTTCCTGCTGTCAGCCCGGCACGTCCGAGGTCACGTGCGACATCTGCCACGGCACCGGCAATGTTCAGCGGACCGTGCGGAGCCTCCTCGGCAACGTGGTCACCTCGCAGCCCTGCGCGACGTGCCAGGGATACGGCACGACCATCCCCTACCCCTGCGCCACGTGCCAGGGCCAGGGCCGGGTCCGCTCGCGTCGCACGGTGTCGGTCGACATTCCTGCGGGCGTCGAGACGGGGCTGCGGCTGCAGTTGCCGGGGTCCGGCGAGGTCGGTCCCGCCGGCGGGCCGAACGGCGACCTTTATCTCGAGATCAACGTCGCGCCGCACGAGGTGTTCAGCCGGGAGGGCGACGATCTTCTGGCGACGCTGGAGGTGTCGATGCCCGACGCCATCCTCGGCACGGAGACCACCATCGAAGCTCTGGATGGCGAGGTCGAACTCGAGCTGCGCCCCGGCGTGCAATCCGGCGATGTCCTGACCATCAAGGGCCGCGGCGTCACCCCGTTGCGCGGCACTCAGCGCGGCGATCTGCGGGTCGGCGTGCACGTGGTCACCCCCACGCGGCTGGACGGCAAGGAGCGTGCGCTCATCGAGGAGTTCGCCCGGCGGGCGAAGCCGCCCGAGCCGCGGCTGGCGGAGTTCCACCAGGGGCTGTTCGCGAAGCTGCGCGACCGCTTCCGAAACGCCTGAGCCGTGGCGCTGCACTTCCTCACCGAGGAGGCGACCGACGCGCAGCCGGGCGGCGACGTGGTCCTCACCGGCGCGGAGGCGCACCATGCGGCGAACGTGCGGCGCCTCCGGTCCGGGGAGGGCGTGACCGTGGGGAACGGACGCGGGGTGTGGCTCGACGGCGCCGCGACCTCCGTGTCGGCGCGGGAGGTCGTCGTCCGGGTCTCGGCCCGAACCGAGGTGCCGGCGCCGGCCCCGCGACTGATCCTCGTGCAAGCCCTCGCAAAGGGCGACCGCGACGAGCTCGCCGTGCAAGCGGCCACCGAGCTGGGCGTGGACCGGATCATTCCCTGGCAAGCGGAGCGCAGCGTGTCGCGGTGGGATGGCAAAGTCGAAAAGGCCCTCGGCCGCTGGCGCACGATCGTCCGAGAGGCGGCCAAGCAGGCGCACCGCGCGTGGCTGCCGGAGGTGACCGAGCCGGTCGACACGACGGCACTCTCGGCGCTGTCACCGGCAGTGCGGATGCTGGTCCTCGAACCGTCCGCGTCCTTGCCGCTGTCCGGGCTCGACCTCGGTGCCGACGCGCGCGACATCGCCCTGGTCGTCGGGCCCGAGGGCGGCGTGTCGCCGGGCGAGATCGCTGCGCTCACCGCGGCCGGAGCAGAGCCCGTGCGCCTCGGCGCGGCAGTGCTCCGCACCTCGACTGCAGGCGCCGCAGCTCTCTCGGTGGCGAACGTGGCCCTCGGCCGCTGGTGACCCGCCCCGCCTGGGGTGGGCGGCCCGTCGATAGACTGGACGTATGAGCGAACCGTCGATCTTCACGCGCATCCTCGAGGGCGAAGTCCCCGGCGAGATCATCGCCGAGACGGAGAACGCGTTCGCCATCAGGGACGTCGCGCCGAAGGCGCCCGTGCATCTGCTGGTGATCCCGAAGACGAGCGCCTACCGCAACGTCGTCGAGCTGGCCGCCGGGGATCCGGGACTCCTGGCGGAGCTTGTCGGGCTCGCCAGTAGCGTCGCGGCTGAACAGGCCGGCGGCGACTTCCGTCTCGTCTTCAACACCGGCCCCGGCGCCGGTCAGACCGTCTTCCATGTCCACGCCCACGTCCTCGCGGGTGACCTTGATGAAAAGAGCCTCGGTGGCTGATGATTCCGGCATTTCCGTCGATCGCGTCTACGCGGACGGCGTGGCGATGGTGCAGCTTCTCGGTCCGCAGGACCGCCTGCTGCGGGTCGTGGAGAAGGAACATCCGGATGTGGACGTGCTCGTCCGTGGAAACGAGATCACTCTGACGGGTCCGGCCGAGGCCGTCGCCCGTGCGCGGGAGTTGGTGGACGAGCTGCTGTCGATGACGCGGGCCGGTCACGGACTGGATCCCGCCGACGTGTCGAGCTCCAGCCGCATCCTGCGCAACGCCGCCGACGCCGGCGGGGGGCTGCGACCGTCCGAAGTGCTGGGGGAGGCGATCCTGTCCTCCCGCGGGAAGGTGATCCGGCCGAAGACTCTGGGGCAGAAGGCGTACGTCGACGCCATCGAAGAGAGCACGATCGTGTTCGGCATCGGTCCCGCCGGGACGGGTAAGACCTACCTCGCCATGGCCAAGGCCGTCCAGGCTCTGCAGCGCAAAGAGGTCAGCCGCATCATCCTGACGCGTCCGGCGGTCGAGGCCGGGGAGCGGCTCGGGTTCCTCCCTGGAACGCTCACCGACAAGATCGACCCCTACCTTCGGCCGCTGTACGACGCGCTGAACGAGATGATGGACCCCGAGATCGTGCCGAAGCTCATGGCGACGGGCACGATCGAAGTCGCTCCCCTCGCCTACATGCGCGGTCGCACGCTCAACGACTCTTTCGTCGTCCTTGACGAGGCACAGAACACCACGCCCGAGCAGATGAAGATGTTCCTCACCCGTCTCGGATTCGGCACCCGCATGGTTGTCACCGGCGACATCACACAGGTCGACCTACCGCAGGGCAGTTCCGGCCTCCGCCTGGTCACCCGCATCCTCTCGAACGTCGACGACATCAACTTCTCCTACCTCACGAGCGAAGATGTCGTCCGCCACACGTTGGTGGGCCGCATCGTCGACGCGTACAGCGAGTACGACGAGAAGCGGCTGGTATCCAAGCGGGAGCGCGACGAAGCGACCGAATTCGCCAGCCGGGCCGACCGGCGGTCTGGGCGCGCCCCCGGGCCACGCGACCACCTGCCCCGACGAGGACGCTCATGACGATCGAGATCAACAACGAGTCCGGCATGGACGTCGATGAGAAGGTCCTCCTCCGGCTGATGGAGTACAACCTCGCCGAGCTGCACGTCAGCCCGGATGCCGACGTCGCGATCGTTCTCGTCGATGAAGGGGCGATGGAAGCCCTGCACGTGCAGTGGATGGACGAGCCCGGCCCCACCGATGTGCTGAGCTTTCCCATGGACGAGCTCCGCCCCGGCACGGAAGACGTTCCCACTCCCGCCGGGCTCCTCGGTGACATCGTGCTGTGTCCGCAGGTCGCCGAGACTCAGGCGGTGGCGGCGAAGCACTCCACACAGGACGAGCTCGTCCTCCTCACCACCCACGGGCTGCTCCACCTTCTCGGGTTCGACCATGCCGAGCCGGAGGAGGAGCGGGAGATGTTCGGCTTGCAGAAGGACCTCATCGTCGGCTTCCAGTCGGCCGAGCGCCGCCGTCGCACATGACCGAAGTACTCCTCCTCTTCGCTGCCCTCGTGCTGGTGGCGTTCAGCGGCCTCATGGTCGCTCTCGAGGCCGCGCTGGGCGTGACGTCCCGTGCGGACCTCGCGGATCTCGGCTCCGAGGGCCGCAATGGCGCGTCGCTCCGCCGGATCGCTGCCGACCCCGACGCCCACGCCAACGCGGTCGCCTTCATCCGCGTTCTGGGGGAGACCACCGCGGCCGTACTGGTCACCGTGGCGTTCGTGCGCTTGTTCGGGAACATCGGGTGGGCGGCACTGGTCGCCGCGGTGATCATGACGGGAATCTCGTTCGTGGTCGTCGGAGCCAGCCCGCGTTCCGTGGGCCGCCAGCATGCGCGCGGGCTCCTGCAGGCGACAGCTCCCGTGGTCCGCGCCGTGCGCATCCTTCTCGGACCGCTCGCCTACGGGCTGGTGGCACTCGGCAGCCGCGTCACCCCCGGGGTGGCACCGGGATCGTCGTTCGCGTCCGAAGAACAGCTGCTCAGCATCATCGACGAGGCGGCGGAGAACGAACTGATCGAGCAGGATGACCGCCAGCTCATTCACTCGGTGTTCGACTTCACCGACCGCTACGTCCGTGAAGTCATGGTTCCCCGCACCGACATGGTCTCCGTCGATGCCGGAGCCACCACCCGCCAGGCGCTCACCCTCTTCCTGGAGAAGGGGATCTCCCGCATCCCGCTGATCGACGACGAGGCGGACGACGTCGTGGGGATGCTGTATCTCAAGGATCTCGTGCAGTTCGGTTTCCGCGACGAGGACGGATGGCGTGATGCCCCGATCCGCCGCATCGCCCGTCCTGCCGTCTTCGTCCCGGAGTCGATGCGTGCCGAGACGCTCCTGCAGCAGATGCGCCGCGACGCGGTGCACGTCTGTCTCGTCATCGACGAATACGGGGGAGTGTCGGGCCTCGTGACGTTGGAAGACCTCATCGAGGAGCTCGTGGGTGACATCGCCGACGAATACGACCCCCGTTCCTCCGAGATCAGCGAGCTGGAGCCCGGGCGGTTCCGCGTGAGCGCACGACTCGGTCTCGACGAGGTCGGCGATCTGTTCGGTCTCGAACTCGACGACGAAGAGGTGGACTCCATCGGCGGTCTGCTCGGCAAGGCGCTCGGCCGCATCCCGCAGCCCGGGGCCACCGCCGAGTACGCGGGGCTCTCGATGACCGGGGGAGCGTCGCGCGGCAGAGGGCGAGGCATCTCCACCGTCTTCGTCGAACGCGCTGAAGAATCGGAGGCCGCCGAGGAGGCGCCCCCGCGACTGCGCACGGGAGAGATCCGCGTGCCACGGAAGGGAGAGGGCGATGAGTGAACCTCGGTCCGGCTTCGTGACATTCGTCGGTCGGCCCAACGTGGGCAAGTCGACGCTGACCAATGCGCTGGTGGGCGAGAAGGTGGCCATCACCAGCGAGAAGCCTCAGACGACCCGGCGCGCCATCCGCGGCATCCTGAACCGTCCCGAAGGTCAGCTGGTGATCGTGGACACCCCCGGCATCCATCGTCCCCGCACGCTCCTCGGGCAGCGCCTCAACGACCTCGTCGAGCAGGTGCTCGGCGACGTCGATGTGATCGCCTTCTGCGTGCCGGCCACGGAGAAGGTCGGCCCGGGAGACCGACGGATCGCCGAGTCACTCAGCAACTATCCGCGCGCCAGAAAGGTCGCGATCGTCACCAAGACCGACGCGGCCGGACGCGACCAGATCACCGAGCGCCTGCTGGAGGTGGACGCGCTGCGCGAGGACTGGCACGCGGTCATCCCGCTGTCCGCCCTCACCCACGATCAGCTCGACGTGCTCGCGGGCGAGCTGCTCGGCCTCATGCCGGAGGGTCCGCCGCTGTACGGGGAGGGTGTCGTCACCGACGAGTCCACCGAGGATCGCATCGCCGAGATCATCCGCGAAGCGGCGCTGGAGGGGGTCCGCGATGAGCTCCCGCACTCGATCGCGGTCACGATCGACGACATCTCGAAGCGGGAGACGGGTTCGATGACCGACATCTTCGCCAATGTCGTCGTCGAGCGCGACAGCCAGAAGGCCATCATCATCGGCCACAAGGGCTCGCGGCTGCGGGACGTCGGCGCGCGCGCACGCGCTCAGATCGAGCCTCTCGTGGGCACGAAGGTCAATCTGCAGCTCCACGTGCGCGTCGCCAAGGAATGGCAGCGCGACCCCAAACAGCTCGGCCGCCTGGGTTTCTAGCCTCGAGCGCCGCCTGCCGTCGCGCAAATCGAGGGGATCCCGCGTATCGAGGAGCGGGGTGCCGCATCCGCGCCTCTTTCTCCAGGATGTCCTCGATTCCCGCACGGGCGGGGGATGCCACGTTCGACCGCGCGTACGGGCTGGTGTAGCCTGACATCGTGCTTTCCGGCGGTCGGCTCCTTCTTAGCTGCCGCGGCGAGGCCTCGTTCTAAGGGCCTTCCTCGTCGCGGAGTTTGTCGTCGGCCCGTATCCTCGACAAACCGGAAGCGAATCCCTCATGGAGAACACCCAGAAGCCGTCGGGCATGCCGACGCACAAATACCGTCCGTTCCACGAGCAGATCCGCGTCGACCTGCCCGATCGCACGTGGCCCGACGCCCGCATCACGACCGCACCGCGCTGGTGCGCTGTGGATCTGCGTGACGGCAACCAGGCCCTGATCGATCCGATGACACCTGAGCGCAAGCGCGTGATGTTCGAGCTGCTGGTCAGCCTCGGGTACAAGGAGATCGAGGTCGGTTTCCCCAGCGCGAGCCAGCTCGACTTCGACTTCGTCCGTCAGCTGATCGAGGATGACCTGATCCCGGATGACGTCACCATCCAGGTGCTGACGCAGGCGCGTGAGCACCTCATCGCACGCACCTACGAGTCCATCGCCGGCGCGAAGCGCGCCATCGTGCACCTGTACAACTCGACGAGCGTCCTGCAGCGCGAGGTCGTGTTCCGCACCGACAAGCAGGGCATCATCGACATCGCGCTCGAGGGCGCCCGGCTCTGCCGGCAGTACGAGAAGACCGTCCCGGAGGTGGAGGTCTTCTACGAGTACTCGCCGGAGAGCTACACCGGCACCGAGCTGGAGTTCGCCGCCGACATCTGCAACCAGGTGCTGGAGGTCTTCGAACCGACCCCCGAGCGCAAGGTGATCATCAACCTTCCCGCCACGGTCGAGATGGCCACCCCGAATATCTACGCCGATTCGATCGAGTGGATGTCGCGTCACCTGAACCACCGCGAGAACGTCATCCTGTCGCTGCATCCGCACAACGACCGGGGCACCGCGATCGCGGCCGCCGAGCTGGGATACATGGCCGGCGCCGACCGCATCGAGGGGTGCTTGTTCGGCAACGGAGAGCGCACGGGCAACGTCGACCTGGTCGCGCTGGGCGTGAACATGCTGACGCAGGGGATCGACCCGCAGATCGATTTCGGCGACATCGACCAGATCAAGCGCACCGTTGAGTACTGCAACCAGCTCCCCGTCCCCGAGCGGAGCCCCTGGGCCGGCGACCTCGTCTTCACCGCCTTCAGCGGATCGCACCAGGATGCGATCAAGAAGGGCTTCGAGGCGATGGAGGCGCGGGCCAAGGCCGCGGGCGTCTCGGTCGACGAGATCGAATGGGCGGTGCCGTACCTGCCGGTCGACCCCAAGGATCTCGGCCGGTCGTACGAGGCCGTGATCCGCGTCAACTCCCAGTCGGGCAAGGGCGGTGTCGCGTACCTGCTGAAGACGGATCACGCCCTCGACCTGCCGCGCCGCCTGCAGATCGAGTTCTCCGGGGTCATCCAGGCCAAGACCGACGCCGACGGCGGCGAGGTGACGAGCGCACAGATCTGGGATGTCTTCACCGACGAGTACCTGCCGGCCTCCGTCGCCGACAACCGGTGGGGCCGCTTCGAGCTCGTCGCGACCCGCACTTCGAGCGAGATGACCGGAGACGTCGAACTGGTCATCCGCCTGCGTGACGGCGAAGAGGTCGAGGATGCGACGGGGCACGGCAACGGGCCGATCGACGCGTTCCTCGACATCCTCTCGTCGCGGGGCTTCGACATCTCGCTCTACGACTACGTCGAGCACACGCTCAGCGCCGGCGGCGACGCGCAGGCGGCCGCCTACGTGGAGTTGCAGGTGGACGGTCAGCGCCTGTGGGGCGTCGGCATCGACGGCGACATCTCCACCGCGTCGCTGAAGGCCGTCGTCTCGGCCGTGAACCGCGCCATCCGCGCGCGGAGCGAATCGCCGTCACTCGCCACCGTCTGACCCCTCCGGGCGGCCCCGCGAAACAGGGGATTTCCGGCGAGAAACAGCGCGTCGCGTTGTTTCTCGCCGGGAATGTCGTTTCTCGCCGCGCGGGAGGCGCGGGGTCAGTCGGAGGCGTCGCCGGGGCGGACGACGGGGATCGCGGAGGTCTCGACGGCGACCTTGCGGCGATGCAGCATCCGCTGTTCCGGAAGAGAGACGTCGAAGATCACCGCGAGGATGCGGAGCACGGTGGTCACCACGATCCCCACGATCGCGGCGATCTCGAGCGGAGCGCCCAGCGTCGCGGCCGTAGCGAGAACGGCGCACCCCGCCCCCGCCGCGACGGCGTAAAGAGACCCGACGTGCATGATGGCCACCGGGAGCCCCATCAGCACATCGCGGAGAACGCCGCCACCCACCGCCGAGCACACGCCGACGAACACCGCGGGCACCGGAGGAAGCCCGATAGCCAGGGCCTTACTGGTGCCGAAGGCTCCGAACAGCCCGATGACGAGAGCATCCAGCGCCACGATCGCCTTGTTCAAGCGTTCGAAGATCCCCGCCAGGAGCATCCCGACGAGTGCGGCGCCGGCCGCGGTGAGCAGGTACCAGTTGCTCTGCAGGGTCGTGGGCACGACACCGAGCAGCAGGTCGCGGATGAGGCCGCCCCCCATCCCGATCATGACGCCGATGATCGCGACCCCGAGGAAGTCCAGCCGCGTCTGCCCGCGGAAGCCCGACGCGAACAGGGCGCCCTGGATACCGCCGAGCCCCACGGCGGTCAGGTCGGCCCACAACGGGATGATGAGCATCTGGGAGGTCACACGTCCATTCTCGCGGCGCGGGCAGAGGCCGGGAAGCGCCCCGCGGCGGATAATGGGGGAGTGCCCACCTACCGCGACGAGGTTGTGGTCCTGCGTACCCACAAGCTCGGGGAGGCGGACCGCATCGTGACCATGCTCGGGCGCAAGCACGGCAAGATCCGCGCGGTGGCTAAGGGCGTCCGCCGCACCTCCTCGCGGTTCGGGTCGCGGCTGGAGCCGTTCATGGTCGCCGATGTGCTGCTGTACCAGGGCCGCTCGCTCGACATCGTGCAGCAGGCCGAGTCCGTCGGTGCGTACGGCGCCGAGATCGCCGTGCATTACGACCGCTACACCTCAGCGAACGCGATGGTGGAGACGGCCGACCGGTTGAACGAAGCCGAGGCCACGCCGCAGCAGTACCTCCTGCTCGTCGGCGGCCTTCGGGCTCTGGCGCGCGGCGAGCATGCCTCACGCAGTGTGCTGGATTCGTACATGCTGCGTGCCATGGCGTTGTCCGGGTGGGCCCCCGGGCTGGAGGAGTGCGCGCGCTGCGGCGCTCCCGGCGAGCACGAATCGTTCGTCGCCCAGCTCGGCGGAATGGTGTGCACGAACTGCGCGCCGGTCGGGTCGGCGCGCGTCGCCGCTCCCACCGCGTCCCTCCTTCGCGCATTGCTGCGGGGCGACTGGACACAGGTGGATGAGGCGGCACCCGGTGCCATGTCCGCCGCATCCGGCCTGATCGCGGCCTACGCTCAGTGGCATCTGGAGCGCGGCATCCGTTCGCTCGAGCACGTGGACACGGGACGATGACCCCCAAGCCCTACACCCACAAGGATGCGGTGCCTTTTCGCCCTGTCGACTGGACCGGGGAGCGCCCGCCGGAGTTCCGCAAGGGCTCCGTGCCGGAGCATGTCGCCATCGTCATGGACGGCAACGGGCGGTGGGCCAACCGTCGCGGGCTTTCGCGGGTGGAGGGGCACCGCGCCGGTGAAGCGTCTCTGCTGGATGTCGTGGCCGGCGCGATTCAGGCGGGCGTGAAGCATCTGTCGGTGTACGCGTTCTCCACCGAGAACTGGACGCGCTCTCCCGACGAGGTGCGCTTCCTCATGGGGTTCAATCGCGAGGTGCTCCATCGCCGCCGCGACCAGCTCAACGAGTGGGGCGTGCGTGTGCGGTGGGCCGGGCGCAAGCCCCGCCTGTGGGGGTCGGTGATCAAGGAGCTCCAGTTCGCCGAGCAGCTGACCGCGGGCAATGACGTGCTGACTCTCACGATGTGCGTGAACTACGGGGGGCGCATCGAGATCGTCGACGCGATGAGGCGGATGGGGGAAGAGATCGCTGCCGGAAAGCTCCGGCCGTCCGCGATCACCGAGAAGCTCGTGCGGCGTCACCTCTACCAACCGGACATGCCCGACGTCGACCTGTTCGTCCGCTCGAGCGGCGAGCAGCGAAGCTCGAACTTCCTCCTGTGGGAGTCGGCCTACGCCGAGTTCGTTTTCCTCGACACGCTCTGGCCCGACTTCCGCCGCACGCACCTGTGGGAGGCGATCGAGCTCTACCTCGACCGCGACCGGCGTTTCGGCGGTGCCATCGACGCGCCGGGCGGGCTCTGACGGCACGCCTTCACCGAGAAACGAAATTCCGGACGAGACGCCCCGCGACGCGTTGTTTCCCATCCTGGATGTCGTTCCTCGGTGAGGGCGCCCGACGGGTATACGCCGCGCGGAATGCGAACGCACACTGTGCGGTTGCACCGCACGTGAGTGAAACCATCAAGATCGACGTGTGGAGCGACATCGCCTGCCCGTGGTGCTACATCGGCAAGCGCAACCTGGAGAAGGGGTTGGCCGAGGTCGCCGGCGACGACGACGCGCCCCAGGTCGAGGTGGTGTACCACTCCTTCGAACTGTCACCGGACACTCCGGTCGACTTCGAAGGCGGCGAGGCGGACTACCTGTCGCTCAACAAAGGCATCTCACGCGAGCAGGCACAGCAGATGCTCGACCGCGTCACGGGGGTGGCCGTCGAAGCCGGGCTCCATTACCGCTTCGACCTCGTCCACCACACCAACACGGTGAAGGCGCACGAGCTGCTGCACTTCGCGAAGGCGCAGGGGCGTCAGCTGGAGCTCGCCGAGCGGCTCATGTCGGCGTACTTCATCGAGGGTCGTCACCTCGGGCGGGAGGAGGAGCTCGTCTCCCTGGCTGCCGAGGTCGGGCTGGATGCTGCGGAGGCGCGAGCCGCGCTGGAGTCGCACCGCCATCTTTCCGACGTGCGCAACGACCAGGAGCAAGCCGCCGCCTACGGGATCAACGGCGTGCCGTTCTTCGTCCTCGATGGGAAGTACGGCGTCAGCGGCGCCCAACCACCGGCGGCCTTCGCGCAGATCACCCGGCAGTTGTGGACCGAGCGGAACGCGGTCGTCGAGGAAGAGCCTGCAGGGGTCGCCGCCGACTGACCGGCACCCGGCCGGTCCACATCAGCGGGGGAGGGCGTCCTCGATGACCGACACGATCGCCGGGTCGTCGGGGGTGACGGTCGGCCGGAACCGGTGCACGTCGCCGTCGGGCGTCAGGACGAACTTCTCGAAGTTCCAGAGGATCGGTCCGCGCTTGCCCTCCTCATCCTTCGCGCTCTTGAGCGCCTTGTACAGCGGAGCGGCGTGCGATCCGTTGACACGCACCTTCTCGAGAATCGGGAAGGTGACGCCCCACGTGGTGGAGCAGTACTCGAGGATGTCTTCCATCGAGCCCGGCTCCTGCCCCATGAACTGATTGCACGGGAAGCCCAGGACCGTGAGGCCCCGGTCGCCATAGGTGCGTTGGAGTTCTTCGAGCTTCTCGTACTGCGGCGCCAGCCCGCAGCGGGACGCGACGTTCACGATCAGAAGCACGTTGTCGCCATAGTCGCCCAACGTCGCGGTGCCGCCATCAGCGGTCGTGAAGGGAATGTCGCGCAGATCTGTGGACGTCGTCGTCATGTCCCCAGGTTAGGACTTCTCCGGGGCAGGGGGCCCCGTTCGTCTGGGAGAATATGAGAGTGACCACCGCCCTCGCCCCGACGCGCCCCCTGCGCATCGGCCCGCTGCAGCTCGATGCTCCCGTCGTGCTGGCTCCCATGGCCGGAATCACCAACACGGCGTTCCGCCGTCTGTGCCGTGAATACGGTGCGGGCCTCTACGTCAGCGAAATGATCACGACCCGGGCTCTCGTGGAGCGCAACGCGACGACGATGCGCCTCATCCGCCATCACGAGTCCGAGACGCCCCGGTCGATCCAGCTGTACGGCGTCGACCCGGCGACCGTGGAGGCCGCCGTGCGAATCCTCGTGGAGGAGGATCACGCCGATCACATCGACTTGAACTTCGGATGCCCCGTCCCCAAGGTCACCCGGAAGGGCGGAGGCGCGGCCCTGCCGTGGAAGACCGGCCTCTTCCGAGACATCGTCACGCGGGCGGTGCGCGCCGGCGGCGACATCCCCGTGACGGTGAAGATGCGCAAGGGCATCGATGAAGATCACCTGACGTTCCTGGAGGCCGGCCGCATCGCGGAGGATGCGGGCGTGGCTGCGGTCGCCCTGCATGCACGGACGGCGGCGCAGTTCTACTCCGGCACGGCCGACTGGGCGGCGATCGCCGCGCTCAAGGAGGCAGTGACCAGCATCCCGGTGCTCGGTAACGGCGATATCTGGTCGGCCGAGGACGCGGTGCGCATGATGAGCGAGACCGGATGCGACGGCGTGGTGGTCGGACGCGGGTGCCTGGGCCGTCCGTGGCTGTTCGGAGATCTCGCCCGGGCGCTGGGATCGACCAGCGGGGGAGCGGCGGCCGCCCAGCCGGTAAATGCGACGCTCGGCTTCGTGGCGCAGGCCTTCCGTCGCCACGCCGAGCTGCTGGTCGAGTTCTTCGAGGACGAAGACCGGGGATGCCGCGACATCCGCAAGCACGTGGCCTGGTACCTCAAGGGCTACCCTGTCGGCGGCGAGCTGCGGGCACGCCTGGCCACCGTCTCCAGCCTTGCGGAGATGGACGAGCTGCTTGCGCAGCTCGAGCTGGACGCGCCCTACCCGGGTGCGGCCGCGGAGGGCCAGCGGGGACGGGCCGGCACCCCCAAGAGTCCTGCTTTGCCGGACGGATGGCTGCAGTCCCGTGACCTCGGCGACGCCGCATCCCGAGACCTTGCTGAGGCGGAGCTCGATTCCAGTGGCGGCTGACGTCGAACGCGGGAGCGGTGCCCCCCGCCCGACCGGCTACGACGACGCGGACGCCGCACGCTACTCGTTCGAGCACCACGGGTCCCAGCGTGACGACTTCGCCCGGGACCGCGCCCGTGTCCTGCACTCGGCAGCCCTCCGGCGCCTCGCCGCGAAGACGCAGGTGCTGAGCCCCGCCAGCCCTGCGGATTTCGCCCGGAACCGTCTCACTCACTCCCTCGAGGTGGCTCAGGTCGGCCGCGAACTGGCCACCGCCCTGCAGCTGTCGCCGGACGTCGTGGACACCGCATGCCTCAGCCATGATCTCGGTCATCCACCGTTCGGTCACAACGGCGAGCGCGCGCTGAACGAGTGGGCCGAGGACATCGGCGGGTTCGAGGGCAACGCGCAGACGCTGCGCATCCTCACCCGCCTCGAGCCGAAGGTCGTCGACCCGGGGGGCCGGAGCCACGGGCTGAACCTCACGCGGGCGAGCCTGGATGCGACGTGCAAGTACCCGTGGACGGCGGATCACCCGGTGCCGGACCCCGGCGGTCGGCTGAAGTTCGGCGTGTACCCCGATGACGAAGACGTCTTTCACTGGATGCGCGCTGACGCGCCCGGCCGCGTGCGCTGCATCGAGGCCGAGGTGATGGATCTCTCCGACGACATCGCCTACTCGGTGCATGACTTCGAGGACGCCATCGTGAACCGCTACCTCGACCCCGCGCGCCTCGCCGACACCCGTGAGCACCACGCCCTCCTCACGGCCATCCAGACCTGGGTGGGGTATGACTTCGCCCGCGACGAACTCGCGGACGCGCTGTACCGGCTGATGCGCCTCCCGGAGTGGATCGGCGGATTCGACGGCACGCGTCCGGCGCTGGCCCGACTGAAGAATCTCACCAGCGACCTCATCGGACGCTTCGCCCGCGCGGCCACGACCGCCACTCGCGAGGCCTACCCCTACGAGACGCTGACCCGCTACCGTGCCCACGTGGTGGTTCCGCGCGTGATCGAGGCCGAGATGGCCGTCCTCAAGGGCATCATCGGCGCGACGGTGGTCTCGATCGAAGGCCGCCGGTCGCTCTACAAGGAGCAGCGCCGCGTTCTCAAGCGCCTTGCGACGGCCCTGTGGGACTCTCCGGAGTCTCTCGATTCGCTGCATGCCGCAGACTTCGCCACGGCCGACAACGACGCCGACCGCCGGCGCGTGGTCGTCGACCAGGTCGCAAGCCTCACCGACCAGCTCGCGCTCGCGTGGCACAGCCGGCTGGTCGGCGAGGTGGATGCGGCATCCATCGGCATCTGGGCTCCCGGGTTCTCGCGCACGACGGAGGTCGGATCCTGATGGCCGGCCGCATCCGCCAGAGCGACATCGATGAGGTGAAGGCGCGCACGAACATCGCCGACGTCGTGGGCGAGCGGGTCGCCCTGAAAACGGCCGGCGTGGGCTCACTGAAGGGACTGTGCCCGTTCCACGACGAGCGCAGCCCGAGTTTTCACGTGCGCCCTCAGGTCGGGTACTACCACTGCTTCGGATGCGGCGAATCGGGAGACGTGTACTCGTTCCTCCGGGCGATGGACCACGTCTCGTTCAGTGAGGCCGTGGAACGCCTGGCCGGGCGGGTGGGCTACTCGTTGCACTACGAGGATGGCGGCGCAGCGCCGGAAACCAGCGGCAGGTCGCGGCTCTATGCCGCGAACGCCGCGGCGGCGGAGTTCTACCGCTCGCGTCTTGCCGACCCGGAGGCGGAGGCGGGACGAAGGTTCCTCGGCGAGCGGGGCTTCGACGCCGGAGCCGCCGCGCACTTCGGCGTGGGGTACGCGCCCCGGGGATGGTCCGCCCTCACCGATCACCTGCTCGCGCAGAAATTCACCCGCGAAGAGCTCACTCAGGCCGGTCTCGTCTCCCAGGGCCAGCGGGGCGTGTACGACCGTTTTCGGGGGCGGCTGGTCTGGCCGATCCGCGATGTCACAGGCCAGGTCATCGGATTCGGGGCGCGCAAGCTCTACGACGACGACAACGGCCCCAAGTACCTCAACACGCCCGAAACCCCCATCTACCGGAAAGCCCAGGTGCTGTACGGGCTCGATGTCGCCAAGCGGGAGATCTCGCGAGAGCACCGGGTCGTCGTGGTCGAGGGCTACACCGACGTCATGGCGTGTCACCTCGCCGGGGTGACCACCGCCGTGGCCACGTGCGGCACGGCATTCGGATCGGACCACATCACGGTTCTCCGGCGCGTCATGGGTGACGACACCGCCGCGGGAGAAGTGGTCTTCACCTTCGACCCGGATGCGGCAGGTCAGAAGGCGGCCCTGCGGGCGTTCGGTGACGAGAAGCGGTTCGCGGCGCAGACATATGTCGCCGTGGCGCCCGAGGGCCTGGACCCCTGCGACCTCCGACTGGAACGCGGCGACGGTGCCGTGCGCGGTCTGATGGACACCAAGGTCCCGATGTACGAATTCGTCATCGATTCGCGCCTGGCCGGTTTCGACCTCGCGACAGTGGAGGGACGCGCCGGGGCGCTCCGGGGCGCGGCCCCCATCGTCGCCGAGATCCGCGACCCATCACTGCGCCCGGGGTACACGCGCGTGCTCGCGCGCCGGCTCGGCCTGGACCTCCCCGAGGTGTCCGCCGCCGTGGAGCGCGCCGCGCGCGGAGCGGCACGCGCGAGTACCCTCGACCGGGTGACGCCCGAGCGCGGCGCGGATCCCGGCGACGCCCAGCCGGTGGAGGTGCGGATCTCGATCGCCTCGCTGCCGCGCGACCGCGACACAGCGCTGGAGCGGGACGCGCTGATGGCCTTTCTGCAATACGGGCACCGCGTCGATGCCGAGATGCTGGCCGGCGCCCTCTCGGTCCCCTTCCGCTCGCCCGCTCTCGAGGCGGTCCGCGCGGTCGTGGCCGGGGCGGCTGGGGCGTCGCGTCCCGGGTGGGCGGCCGACGTCGTCGGCGCCGTGCGGGAACCGTTCCGGTCCCTGGCCGCCGAGCTGCTCACCGCCGATTTTCCCGCCCGCGACGAAGCGCACGCGGTCGCATCCGCGAAGGATCTTGCGCGTCGATTGATCGTGCGCTCCCTCGAACGACAGAAGAGCGAACTTCTGGGCGCCATCCAGCGGGTGACCCCGGACTCCGAAGAGGGTCGGAGCCTCCGCATCCGGCTGCGTGACCTCGATCGCGACAGACAGCGGCTCTTGGAGCCGCAGTAGCGCGCGCAGGTCCGACACGGCAGGATGAGGGGATGCCCCGCCCGACCGAAGCGGACACCGCTGTGCGCGCCGACGACCTCTCCGTGGCACGCGGTGGCGTGCGCATCGTGGAAGGCGTCTCGATCACCCTCCCGCGGCGCGGCATCCTCGCTGTCATGGGACCCACCGGCGCCGGCAAGTCGACGCTCGGGACATTTCTCGCGGGGCGCACGGAGGACGGCGTGGTCGCCGTGGGGGGTTCGGCCCACGTGGAAGGGATCGACGCCCGCCGGCCCGGCCGTGCGCGTCGACAGCTCACGTATGTGGTCGGCCACATGCCGCAGCGAGCCGGCGCCGACCTGCCGGCGCGGCTGACCGTCTCCGAGGTGATTTCCGAACCCATCACGAGCCGCGACCGCCGGGTGAACACGCGTGCCCTGGCGGTGCGCGTGGCGACACTGCTGGATGAGATGCAGTTGCCGCTCGGGGCGGCCGCGAAGTACCCATACGAGCTGTCCGCCGGAATGCGCCAGCGCGTGGCGTTGGCTCGAGCTCTCGTTCTCGACCCCCGGCTGCTGATCGCCGACGACCCCTACGCCAACCTCGACATCGAGGTGCGCGCAGCGGCACGTGACGCCATCCTCCGGCGCCGCGATGGGTACGGCATGTCGGCCATCGTCGTCACGAACGATGCCGAGGCGACACGGGAGCTGGCGGCAGATGTTCTCGTGCTCCGTGGCGGACATCCCGTCGCCTATGGACACGGGGCCGACGCCCTCCTGTGGACGCCTGACGGTGTGGACGCGACGCGCGCGGTGGCACGCTGAGTTCGAAGCACGTCGGATGCTTTGCTAGGATGGTGGGGTTGCGCGCATGGCGCGGGACGTATTCCTCGGTAGCTCAATTGGCAGAGCAATCGGCTGTTAACCGATAGGTTCTTGGTTCGAGTCCAAGCCGGGGAGCGAGAGTACCGCGTCATCTAACGCGGCTCTCACTTAAGGCCCGGGCTTCCACCCCGGGCCTTTCCTTTTGTGGCGAGCGTGCGCGCGTACATGAGCGCGTGTCCGCCGGGCAGGCGCCACTGTCGCCGGGTACATTCGACTCAGCGGAAGGAGCGTCGCGCATGGGGGAACGCAAGGTGCGAACAAAGGGCACCCGGGTGCCTCGGCACGGTCACGCGTTCGTGACCGTCACCGCGCGTGACGCGAACGGGTTCGTGCACCACTTCGACGAGATCGAGGCGCCTCTCGGCTCACTGCACGAGGCCGTCGCCATTCTTCAACTGAAGTCGACCGCCATGGAGGCGGCGCACCGCGACGCACACACCGCCTGACGCCTCCCGGCGTCTCGGCTGGTGCGCTGCGTCATGCTGCGCGCGCGAACGCCACGACCTCGTCGGGTTGCTGCTGGTGCTGGTCCGCGGGGTGCTCCACCAGAGCGATCACTCGGTTCGCCATGAACCTTGCTGAACGCACCGGCCTGCCGCTTCGGGTCACTTCTGCGACCTCGATCAATCCGCGTCCGTGCGTCACGTCCAGTCGACGACCGGCGCGGCTCGCCTCGATCTCATACGTGCGCGCGATCCCGCCCCCGGCATCCACCACGATTTCTACTCGATCACCCTTCATTTCTTTCCTCCCGGGCGTAGAACAATCCCGGTCAGCGGGCTATTCCCCGGCTCCGCCCAGGATGCTGTCATCGAGCTCGCTGCGGAGCTGGGCGACGTCGTCATAGACGGCGACCGCGCCGGCGGCGATCAACTCGGCACGGCCGGTACCGCCGCTGAGCACGCCGATGCATCGGACGCCCGCGCGCGCCGCCGCCTCGACATCCCAGACCGCGTCGCCGATCATCACCGCGCTCTCGGGCGGTACTTCGGCTCGCTTCAGGGCTACTTGCAGGATGTCGGGCGCCGGCTTGGCTGTCTCCGCATCCTCCGCGGAGGTGACGACGTCGAGGGTGTCACCGAGGTCGAGCACCGGGAGCAGGGCATCCAACTCCTCCTGGGGTGCGGAGGTGGCCAGCACCACCGTGTGACCGCGCTGGGAAAGCTCCATCAGCAACTCGCGCGCGCCCCCGAAGGGGCGGAGGCGGTCCGCCATGCCGGCGTAGATGCGGCCGTGCGCCTCCTTCGCCGGCGGGCCGACGGTCTCGGCCTGGTCTCCGAGCAGCGTCTCCAGCAGCAGTGCGGAATCCATGCCGATGCCGCGGTGGATCCGCCACGTGTCGACGGGATGTCCCGCCTCTGAAAACGCGCGCGCCCACGCTTCCACGTGCAGGTAATTGGAATCGACCAAGGTTCCGTCGATGTCGAACAGTACGGTCAGGGGCGTCGAGGTGTCGGGCATGAGTCCACCCAATCCGATGCGGACCTCCGGATGAATGGGGTGGCGCCGCACCACGGGATGGGTCTAAGGGACAATCACGCGTCGATGTCGTCCACGCCGGGCAGCCAGCTCTGGCCAGGTTGACCCCATCCCCGCTTGCGGGCGATCTTCTGCGTGGTCTTCCAGTCGCTGTCCTCGAGCCGGTCGATGTACAGGATGCCGTCGAGGTGGTCGAACTCGTGCTGCATGATGCGAGCGCGCCATCCGGAGACCTGGAGGCGTACCGGGTGACCGTCCAGGTCGGTGCCGTTCACCAGAACCTCCTCCGAACGGCGGAGGGGGTACCGTTCGCCGGGGAACGAGAGGCATCCCTCGGACTCCTCGACCGGGTCGGGGGATCCGGGCTCCAGCGGGCGCATCCACAGCTCCGGATTGACGATGACGCCGCGCCACGGCGCACCCTCATCGTCTGAATAGTTATAGACGTACAGGCGCAGAGGCACGCCGACCTGGGGGGCAGCGAGACCGACCCCGGGCGCGGTGTCCATCGTCTCGAACATGTCGGCGACGAGTTGACGGACCTCGTCCGTGATGACCTCGACCGGGGAGGCGGGAGAGTGCAGGACGGGGTCGCCCATGATGCGAATCGGGAGAACAGCCACGCCTTGAGCCTACCGACGGCTTCGGACGGTTAGTGTCGAGGGGTGATTGGCGTGGACGCATCGCTGGGCGATGTCACCGACGAGCTCGTCGGGATCTTCCGCGACCCTCGGATCCTCCTCGGAATCCCTCTGGCACTGCTGGGCGCGGTGTTCATGTCGTTCGGTGCGCAGTACCAGTCCCGCGGGGTCGCGAAGGTCGAGCGACTGTCGGGCAAGGCCGGCACCTCGGGCCTGAATGGCGGGCAGCTGGTGGCCCTGTTCCGGCGGCCGTCGTGGGTCGTAGGAACGGTCATGCTGGCGTTCGCGATCGTCTCCCAGCTCGGAGCGCTCTCGGTCGCGCCGCTGATCCTCGTTCAGCCGCTGGGCGCCGTCGCCCTCGTCGTGACGACTCTCCTGAACGCACGACTGTCCGGTCACAAGCCCACACGACAGTCCCTCATCGCGATCGCGGCGTGCATCGGCGGCATCCTCATCTTCGTGGTGATCGCCGCGTTCTTCGCCACCGAGCACGCGGTGACACCCCGCGAGCTGTGGATCATCCTTGCCGTGCTCGCGGTCGTCATCGTGATCTTCGCCGTGCTGTGGGGATGGCTGCGCAAGCGCATGCGCGCCCTGTTCTACATCACCGCAGCCGGCGTCATCTACGGTTTCGTCGCGACCCTCGCGAAGGTCGTGATCAGCCGCATCCAGAGCGGCGACTTCGAGTGGCTGACACTCCTGTGCGTCGTGGCTCTGCTGGCGGCCGTCGCCGTGGGTGCGTACTTCGTGCAGACGGCATACTCCGTCGGCCCTCCCGATCTCGTCATCGCCGGACTCACGGTGATCGACCCCTTGGTTGCCGTCCTCATCGGCCTGCTCGTCCTCGGAGAGGCCTCAACCGCGCCTCTCTGGGCGTTGGCCGGGTTCGCCGTGGCCGGCGCCGTGGCGGTGTGGGGGGTCATCCAGCTCACTCGGTTCCATCCGCAGGTGGTCAGCGCCTCGCACGAATTGCCGATTCCGCGAGGCGGCAACGAACCGCCGCAGCACTGACAGCACCGAGGCCGCGAAAGACCAGGACTCCCGTGCTGTTCCTCCCAGCCCGGTAGGCTCGGAGCAGCAGGGGGCGGTGGCCAAGCTGGTCAAGGCAGCGGGCTCATAACCCGACGATCGTGGGTTCAAGTCCCACCCGCCCTACAGTGTCGCAGTCCGGCCTCCGTGGAATCACGCGGAAGCTGAGGTACACCAGCGTTCATCCGCATACCCGATGCTCGACGGCCCGGCCGCACTCGACCGCGTACCGGCGGACAACGCCGGGCGCGCCGCATCCGCCGCCGACCGCACCCTCTCCGACGTGTACGACCGCAGGGGCCTCCTCCGCCGCGTCCTGCCCGCGCTCCGGCACGCTGGGGTGCCTCCCGCCGGAACCTAACTCAGGCTCGATGCGTCAACGCGCCTCCACGGCGGCGGAATTCCGCCCCGGAACACGCGCCCCACCCGACCTGAGCCTGAGTTCGTGCGCTTGGACGAGGGACCATGGCGCTCCCGGGTGCAGGCGCCGACGACTGCCCATACAGCCGGACGCCGCTCGCGCGCCGCATTCTGTACTACGCGATATAGAATTGCCCACGGACGGATCCACCGTCTTTGTGTCGAAGGAGAAGACCGTGGGAAAACTCACTGGACAGACCGCATTGGTGACGGGCGGAACTGCGGGCATCGGACTCGCCACCGCGAAGCGATTCGTCGCCGAGGGCGCGAGCGTCATCATCACGGGGCGGCGCCCCGCCGAGCTGGAGCAAGTCGTGCGCGACCTCGGCCCCGCGGCGACGGGCGTCCAGACAGACGTCGCTGACCTCGAGCAGGTTGCTCGGCTGTTCACCGCGCTCGCTCGTGACGGGCGGGAGATCGACGTGTTGTACGCGGGCGCCGGCGGGGGCGCGTTCGCAGCCCTGGGCGGCATAACCGCGGAACACTATTCGGATACGTTCGACAGCAATGTCCGCGGCACTCTCTTCACGGTGCAGGAGGCGCTTCCACTCCTCAAGGACGGCGCCCGCGTCATTCTCCTGGGATCCTCGGCAACGTTCGGGGGCACGCCGGCATTCGGCGTCTACGCGGCGTCCAAGGCGGCGGTTCGCTCGTTCGGCCGAACATGGGCGGCGGAACTGAAGGATCGCAAGATCAGAGTGAACACCCTCATCCCGGGCCCGACAAATACCCCGGGCCTTCGCGGTTTGGCTTCCAGTGAAGAGGAGGCGCCCGCGCTCCTGGAGTTCATCGCCGGTTCGGTGCCGATGGGCCGTCTCGCCGAGCCGGAGGAGATCGCGAATGCGGCGCTCTTCCTTGCGACGGATGAAAGCAGCTTCATGACGGGCGGAGAGCTCATCGTGGACGGAGGCGAGGTTCACATCTAACCCATGCACGGTGCCCGGCCTCCCGGTGGGGAGGCTGGGCACGCTGTGGGCCTCGGTGATCGTTCCTGCGTTTTATCCTGGACAGTATGAAAAACTCGGGCGAGGCGATCACATGGTGATGCGGGGGAGACCCCGGGAGTTCGACATGGATGACGCACTCGATCGAGCGATAGACGTCTTTTGGCGGCACGGCTACGAGGGAACGACACTGGACGATCTCACCAACGCCATGGGCATCACTCGGCCCAGCCTTTACGCGGCGTTCGGCAATAAGGAGAGCACCTTCAAGCGGGCGGTCTCGCGCTACGCAGAGGTCGACATGGCGTACGCGCGTGAGGCGCTTGCAGAGCCGACGGCGAGGGCCGTCGCCGAGCACTACCTTCGAAGCAACGTGGCCGCCATCACCACGCCGGGGCGGCCTGCCGGATGCCTGTCGATCCAGGGTGGACTGTCGGGGCGAGCGGAGGACGAGGCCATCGTCGCGTTTCTGAGCGACAGTCGTCGCGCCGGCGAAACGCGAATGGCCGAACGATTCCAACGAGCCATCGCCGAAGGTGATCTCTCCGAGGCCGAAGACCCCGCCGAACTGGCGAAGTATCTGTCGACGGCATCAGCAGGGTTGGCGGTCCAGGCGGCCGGCGGCGCTTCTCGGGCGCAGCTCGCAGCGGTCGCAGAGCGCATGCTCCTCGCCTTTCCTGGCTGACCCCCTTCGCCTGCGCCCCCAACCGGGTCCGCTGTCTGGGCCGTCTTGACGACGGCCGCGATTCCGCGTCTTGTGCGGAATGCGCCGCCTCGATGAGGTTCCGACGTCACTCGGTCCTGGCGCCTGCGCTGAGCCTGGCGTGTGATGCGCGACGCCCTACCCGCCCTACCGACTGTTCTCAACGCAGTGCGTGAATGCCAGGATGGCCTCGGCCAGTGCTTCGGGCGCCTCCTGCGCCACGAGGTGACCGACACCCTCGATGTGCACCTCTGTGACCTCGCCCGCGGTCACCTGCCGGAAGGTGGCCGCGGTGAACGGGGCGTTCACGCCGTCCACTGCCAGGACCGGCACCGCGATGGGGTGGGCCTCGGCCAGAGCCTTGGTCTCGCCCTTGTCGATGAAGAGCTGCTGATAGAGACCCTCTGCCCCGCGCCATGCGTTCGGGCGCACGTACGAGCGGAGGAACTCATTCAGGTCCCCTTCGGTGACGGCGCCTTCCGTGCCGTTCATCAGGGGGTAGGCCCAATCCGCGAGGAGCTGTCGCTCGTGCCCCGGCACCAGCATGCTGGCGATCCCCGGCGTGCCGAGGAACCCGACGTGCCACGAGCCGAAATTGTTCACGTCAGCGAGGGCTTCGAGCCCGAAACCGATGAGAGTCGTCTCGACGGCGATGAGGCTCAAGACGTCCTGGGGGTGGGTGGCGGCGAAACGAAAGACCGTGCCGCCGCTGATGTCCTGGCCGAGGACGTGCACCGGACCGGCGGCCAGGTGACCGACCAGGTGGTGCAGGTCCTCCGCCGACACGGTTTCTCCGTACCCGGTGTCGTCGGCGCTCGAGTCGCCGAAGCCGCGAAGGTCGACCGCGTAGACGCGGTGGGAACGCGCGAGGAGGGGGAGGAGTTTGCGGAACGCCCACCAGGTCTCCGGCCAGCCGTGAACGAGGAGGATGGGTGTGCCGCTCTCGCCGGCGGCGACGTAATGCAGGGATGTGCCGTTGATCTCCGCGACGTGGTGGGTGACGCCGGGGATGGTCGCCCCGGCAGGGGTGATGATGGTCATGGTGCTCCTTAAATCGACAACGGGGTTGTCTCTACATTAGACAACCGGGTTGTCCGCATCAATATTCCGTACGCTGGGGGCATGTCCAGGTCCGGTGCCGAACTCGCCCTGCTCCTGCTCGGCGGCTTTCGCACCCTCGCCGACCGGGCCACCACGGAGCTGGCGAAACGGGGCTACGAAGACGTCCGACCGACCCACGACTTCGCGCTGCGCGCGATCCTTGCCGGTGCCGATAGCGCGTCGGATCTCGGCCGCGCGACCTCTGTGACGAAGCAGGCCGCAGCCAAGACGATCGCGGCGCTGGAGGAGCGCGGCTACGTCACGCGCGACGTGGATCCGGACGATCGGCGGCGGATTCGGGTGCGCGTCACCGATCACGGTCTGGCGATGCTTCACGAGGGAGAACTGATCTTCGACGAGCTTCGAGAGCAATGGGAGGAGCAGGTGGGCGCCGCATCGCTGGCGACCGTCGTCGATATCCTCCGGACGCTTGTCGGAGATCGAGCGCTCCGCATCGACTCGCGGGATTGGGACGTCCGCGACCTCGACGCCTGACGTCGGCGCCAACCGCGCACGTGCGTGGCGCGCGGACGCGGTTCACTCGGGGGAGTGGTCGGCAGGGAAAACCCCGCGCACGGAGGGGATCCGCCCGCGGGGCTCTGGTGTGGCGAAGGTGCTTACGGCAGGTAGTCGGCGATGTTCAGCTCGAACGGGATGCCTGCCGCAGCAAGCTGATCGCGGATCTGCTGCTGCAGCGCTTCGCGGTCGACCCAGGGGTAGCCGGACTCCCGCAGGTGTGACCAGACGAGCTCGCGGATCTCGGCCGCCGTCGGCACGTCCACCTCGGGCACCATGGGCGTTTCGGGGACAGGCGCAGGTGCGGGTGCAGGCGCAGGGGCAGGCACAGGCGCGGGCGCAGGCGCGGGCGCAGGTGCGGGAGCAGGCGCGGGGGCGGGCTCCGGTGCAGGCGCGGGCGCAGGTGCGGGAGCAGGCGCGGGGGCAGGCTCCGGTGCAGGCGCAGGCGCGGGCGCCGGACGTGTCCCGGCCGGGTAGGTTGCGAAGTCCTGCGTGAAGTAGGTGCGTCCGTCCGCGCCCACCGCGTACCCGATGCCGATGTGGGTCGTGGAGGGGTCGAGGATGTTCGCCTGGTGACCCGGCGAAGCCATCCATGCGGCCACGACCTCTTCGACGGACTGACCGGATGCGACGTTCTCCGCCGCCCGTGTCCAGCCGGCGGGATACGCCGAGTAGGCGTCGCAGTGCGCCATGACGCCGTTGGCCGCCTGCGTCTCGGAGCAGGACTGCGCAATGGCGTTCAGATCCGCGTCTTCGGTCAGCGCGGGGAGGCCGGCAGCGGCCCGGGCAGCGTTCGTCTGCGGCAGGATGGTCGCCCGCGCGGAGGCGACGTCGGCGGGAGCGACAGCGGAAATGCTGACGGTCGGTGCCTGCGTCGCGACAGGGGCCGCAGCGGATGCAGCGGTGCCGGCGAAGGCGGGAAGCGCCACGGCTAACGCCGCTGCCACCGCCAGTTTGTTGTACTTCATCGGTTCATCCTCACTCTGTTGACCCCAGGAATCCCCCCATGCGCGGGCCACTCTACGTTGCCCGCCCCTGCGCCCCACAGGGGTTGCGCCCGGGCCGATGTGTGAGCCCGACAGTGTGGAATCGGTTCCTGATCAGGGCATAGCGTTGCCGACGTAGGAATACTTCACGAACACTTCCGATGCGATCCCGGCCTCGTCCAGCAGCCCCTGTACGGCCGCGAGCATGTAGCGCGAGTCCCAGCCCATGTAGAGGAAGTGGCTGTCATCCAGCGCGTCCCACTGCCCGTTCCACGATTGCGCGTCATAGACGGGGCCGCCGCGACGGGCGCTGAAGGCGATCACGGAATCGCGGGAGTCAGCCCAGAGCCGCTTGAAGATGCGGTTGAAGAGGTACTTGACGTCGTAGACCTCCCAGTGCTCGCCGCGGTACTCCACGTAATCCCACTCGCGCTGCCAGCCGCGGGGCCAGCCGCGGCGGCGCTTGGCGTCGAGGATGGGCGTGAGATCGTCGTCGTCGATGGCAACCACCGGCGGCTTCGCCCAGATCTCCAGGAAGCGCTCGCTGAGGGCCGCCGACCGGGCCGAGATCGCCGCGGTATTCCACGTGTCCACCTGGGCGAGCTCCCGGGCCAGCCCCACCGCGCTGCGCGGGTACACCGCATCCCGCTTCTCGGGGAAGGAACGGCCGGCGGCCCGTTCCGCCAGACCTTCCTCGAGCAGAGTCAGGTTGCCGAGCGTCTTCGCCAGCGCGCGGTGGCTGTTCTGCTCGTCCTCGGAGTACTCCGACCAGGGGCGCACGCCGTCACCCGTCCAGGCATCGCCGGGAACGGGCGGGAAGATGTACTCCACCTCCAGGTCAGCGGGGTTGTCAACGCCGGCAAGCCGACTGAGAACGTACGCGGGATGCGGCAGGTCGGCGTACTTCAGCCCGACGCGCACGCGTTCATCCGACGGAGTGATGCGGGAGATCGCGGCCTCCAGAGCCTCACTGCTGACTGCGCGCGCTCGACAGAGCCGTGCAACGAGCCGGTCGTTGCTGAGGCCCGAGACTCGGCGCCGCAGCAGCAGAGATTGGACGTAGAGGATCGTCTTCAGCAGCTCGGTCTTCGACAGCGACCCTGCGGCGAAATCGCCGTACGCCTGCATGACCAGGGGGTACATGCCCCGCCCGAAGACGTTGAGGTAGCCGAGTTCGCGGGTGATCTCGCCGTCCGCTGCGTGGGCGGGCTCCAGCAGAACCCGGTAGATCTCCGAGTAGGCCTTCCATTCGGCGGCAGCGGAAACGAGCTGTGCGCGGTCAAGGCGCGGAAACTCCGTCCGGAAGGCGTCGTAGACACCCCGTTCACCGACGGTCGTGACCTCCCGCCCCGTGCGCATCACGAGGTAATGGCGCCAGAATGCCGCAATAGAGTCACCGGTGTTCTGCTCGATGGGGAGCCAGTACTCGTCCTCGATCTCCGTCTGTTCGGCGTGGGTGAGGCCCATGAGCACGTAGTTGTGAATGAGCTCGTGGTCGCGCAGCGGTTCGCCGGTGGAGTTGAGGCTCTCGAAGATCTGCTGTGCGTTGGCGCCCGCGCCGAGGTTGATGGCGACGTGCTCGAGCTTCTGAAGGCCTCGCCAGATTCGCGGCGCCTCGTCCAGGCTCACCTGACTGCGGAAGAAGGAGTAGTTGTCGTCGAATCGGGAGTCGCGCACGGCGTCGTCGCCGTACCTGTCGAGAACGACCGCCTCGAACATCTCGGCCCACGCGCGGTGCGGGCGGAGCTTCGTCCGTGAGCGGTCGGCAGCCCGGACGAGCACGCGTTCGAGGTCGCCCGCGAGAGCCGGGTCGGTGGCCCGCACGGTGTGGTGCAGAGCGGCGATGAGGAGCATCAGAGTCGTGATGCGCTGCTGCCCGTCGATGAGCACGAGCTCGGGAGATCCGTTCCCCCGGTCGGTGTTGGCGGCGGAAAGGATCGATCCGAGAAAGTGCATGGTGCGGTCATCCGCGTCTGCCACCGCGCGGATGTCGGCGAGGAGTTGCTCGCAGCCGCCGATGTCCCACCGGTACTGCCGCTGATACACCGGGACGACGATGTTCGTGTCGGGGGAGGAGAGCCAGCCCACCGTGTTGACCGCGTTCGCATCGACGTTCGTGGCGCTGACCATGTGCCGTTTCGACCTCCACTCGTGAGAAAGGGCCGCGTGCGATCCGGGATCGGCACGAAGGCCCCGTCGAGTCTAACCGCGGAGACCTGGGCAGACGGGGCGGGCGACGCTCTCCGCCTCGCCTCCCGAGAGGGCTCAGGTGCCCCAGGTAGGCTTGCCTTACCAGGGCCTGGAAAAACGTACTGGCCCCCTACGGAAGGCATGACTCACCTCATGGGTTACATCAAGTCCGCCGCTCTCGAAGAGACCGGCTACGTCGTCCTCGACCGCTACAACCAGGAACTCGACCCCCAGGAGTGGCTCGACCTGGAGTACGTCGACTGGAAGTCCTCCGGCGACACCCGCTTCGCACCCCTGGCCTCCAAGGACGGCGAAATCGAATGCGGCGGCTTTTGGAGCGGCAAGACCCCGCGGACCGACAAAGACGGCATCTGGATCCCCTCTCAGGTCGAGAAGGCGCCGAACCTCGTCCGTCGCGCACAGGAGCCGGGCGCAAACGTCGGCCGCTGCCGCATCATCGAGCTGCAGCCGAACACCTACGCCGACTGCCTGTACAACCTGCACCAGGATGACAACAACCGGCTGAACCCCGACGGCACCGGCTGGGTCGTGCGCGGATTCTTCAACCTCACCGACGACAAGGACAGCTTCTTCGTCCTGCGGGACAACCGGACCGACCCGAGCGTCGAGTACCGGATCGCCCTGCCGGCCGGGGCGCAGCTCATCGTCGACACCCAGCGTCTGTGGCATGCCGCGACCCACCCGGGCAACGATCCCCGCTACTGCCTCATCACGTCGTGGACGTCCGGACCCGAGCTGGACGCGTACATCGAGAAGTACAACGGCCGCACGCATGTGCCGAACTACGAGGTCTCGCAGGAGTACCTCGACGCCGGTCAGGCCGAGCAGACCCGCCGACTCGCGGCTCGCGCCGCGGCCCTGGCTGCCCGTGGCCAGGCGGAGCAGACCGTCATGAGCGAGGCCTGAGCCTCGCTGAACAGGTGAGAGGGGCGTTCCGGTCGAACCGGGGCGCCCCTCTCTCGCTGCCAGGACGTTCTGCTCTGGCACTGCCGGCGAACGCGGCGGAAGGTGGGTCCACGGAAAGGACGACCCATGATTGGCCGCAGCTACTCGCTGCTCGTCGCCTCGTTCGAAGACGAAGCCTCGGCGCAGGGTGATTTCGCACAGATGAAGTCGGCCGACGACCTCAACGTCGTCGCCGCCGTGGTGCTCACGAGCGACCGGGAGGGTCGCGTCGAAGTGACCGAGCACGGCGGTCGACTGACCGTGTACGGCACGGCGCCCACGGCTGTGGCCGGCCTGGTGGTGGGCCTGTTCGAGCCACCGCTCCAGCTCGCGGCGGGCGGCGTTCCGGTTGAGGCTGACGGGGGTGCGATCGACCAACGCCACGCCGAGAAGCGGGTGGGGATGGATGCTGCGGAGTGGCTGCCGGCGGGATCATCCGCGATCGTCGCCGTCGTCGATGACGTCTACTTCGACCGCGCCGACACCGGACTGGGGGGCGCCGGGAGGACCGTGAGCACGGCCATCGAAGAGGAGGCCTATGAGCGGGTTGTGGACGCCGTCCACGGCGGAGACGAGAAGATCGCGGTGAACCGCTGAGGCCGCCCGCCACCCCCAACCGAGAAACCACGATCCGGCCGAAACACAACGCGCGGCGGCGTTTCTCGTCCGGATCGTCGTTTCTCGCTCGAGCCCCAGCAGCCGGACGGCGAGGCGTCCTTGTGGTTCCGGCGCGAGACAGCGATAATGGCGTCAGCACAACCGAATAACGCCGGGTATCCGGTCAGGTCGTAGGGGAAGACGTACCTGACGAAGGAGAAACCATGGCGAGCACGTTTTCGCGTGGAGTGATTCTGATTCACTCCGCGCCACGCGCGTTGTGCCCGCACCTCGAGTGGGCGGTGGGTCGGAGCCTCGGCCGCGCCGTGAACTTCGAGTGGGCGGATCAGCCCGTACTCGCCGGCGCACGCCGCGCGGAGTATTACTGGGAGGGTCCGGTGGGCACGGGCGCCGCTCTGGCGACAGCGATCCGCGGGTGGGAGCATCTGCGGTTCGAGGTCACCGAAGATCCGACACCGCGCAGCGATGGCGGGCGCTGGATGCACACGCCCGGGCTGGGCATCCATTACGCCCAGACCGACTCAGCGGGAAACGTCGTGATCGGCGAGGATCGCCTCCGCTACGCGATGGAGGTCGCCGCCGGAGACGCGCTGGAACTTCGTTCCGAGCTCGAGGTTGCGCTCGGTGCGGCGTGGGACGAGGAACTCGAGCCGTTCCGCCACGCGAGCGACGACGCATCCGTCGTCTGGCTGCACAAGGTCGGCTGACCCTCAGACCTCGGGCGGCGTGACGCGGGGGTACCGGAAGCCGGTGAGTGCCCTGGCAGCCGAGACATCGTGTCCCCGCCCGACATCAGGAAGACCCCCGTGCCGCGAGGCACGGGGGTCTTCTGAATGAACCGTCAGGCGTTGGCGAAGGCCACAACCGCGTTGTGCCCGCCGAAGCCGAAGGAGTTGCTGATCGCGAGCTGGTCTCCGGAGCCCAGCTCCACCGGGTCGCCGGAGAAGGCGAAGGGCACCTCGGGGTCGCGCTCCGTGAGGTTGATCGTCGGCGGCGCGATCCGGTCGCGCAGGGCGAGGATGGTGAAGATCCCTTCCAGTGCGCCAGTGCCCCCGAGCAGGTGGCCCGTGGAAGCCTTCGTGGCAGACAGGGGGATCTCCTCGACACGCGGCCCGAATACGGATCGCAGCGCCTGGTACTCGTTGGGGTCGCCGACCGGGGTGGAGGTTGCGTGAGCGTTGATGTGCGTCACGTCATCAGGCGAAGCATCCGCCATCTCGAGAGCCTGTCGCACGGCCAGCGCCGCGCCTCGGCCTTCGGGGTCATTGGCGGTGATGTGGTAGGAGTCGGCGGTGACGCCGCCTCCGACGACGACACCGTAGATCTTCGCGCCGCGTGCTCGGGCGTGCTCCTCGGTCTCGAGGATGAGAACCGCTGCGCCTTCCGCCATCACGAAGCCGTCACGGTCGATGCTGCCCGGACGCGACGCGGTTTCGGGGGAGTCGTTTCGCCGGGACAGCGCCTGCATCGAGGAGAACGCCGCGAGGGTGATGGGATGGATGGCAGACTCCGTGCCGCCTGCGATGACGACATCGGCGTAACCGGCACGAAGGTGCTCGAGGGCGTTGACGATCGACTCCGTGCTGGAAGCGCAGGCGCTGGCGACCGTGCGGGCGTAAGCCCGGGCGCCGAAGTGCAGAGAGAGGTTTCCCGCTGCGGCGTTGGGCATGAGCATGGGGACCGTCATCGGCATGACACGGCGAGGACCCTTCTCGCGCAGCGTGTCCCATGCATCCAGGAGCGTCCACACGCCGCCGATCCCGGTGGCGAAGTCCACGCCGAGGCGTTCGGGCTCGACCTCAGGGCTGCCGGCATCCGCCCACGCCTCCATGGCGGCCACCATCGCGAACTGGGACGCAGGGTCCAGGCGCTTGGCGATCGGGCGCTCCAGCACGGTGTCGGGACGCACCTTCGCCTCGGCGGCGAACGTGACCGGGAGCTGGTACTGCTCGACCCAGTCATGCTCGAGGCTGCGGGCGCCGGATTCTCCGGCCAGCAGCGCCGACCAGCTTTCCGGTGCGGTGCCACCGAGGGGGCTGGATGCCCCGATACCTGTGACGACGATTCGAGAGGTGCTCATAAATGGGGTTCCTCAGGGGAAACCGGTGGGGGCGAACCCCCACCGGAAACGATTACGCCTGGTTCGACGTGATGTAGGTGACAGCGTCACCGACGGTCTTGAGGTTCTTGACCTCATCGTCGGGGATGGTGACGCCGAACTTCTCCTCGGCGTTGACGACGATCGTCATCATCGAGATCGAGTCGATGTCGAGGTCATCGGTGAAGGACTTCTCGAGGGCGACCTCGTCGGCCGAGATCCCGGTCTCGTCGGTGATGAGCTCTGCGAGTCCGGCGAGGACCTCGTCGTTGGTGAATGCCATGGTTACTCCTGTTCGTTCGTGGGGTTCGCCAGCCCCGGAGGGCCTCGTCCAGTCTAGGGTCCGGCTCCGTGCGGCTATGGGAGGACGACGACCTGCGCGCCGAAGACGAGCCCCGCGCCGAAGCCGATCTGCAGTGCGAGGCCACCGCTGAGCTCCGGGTGCTCCTCGAGCAGGCGGTGCGTGGCCAGGGGGATGGATGCCGCAGAGGTGTTGCCGGTCGTCTCGATGTCGCGCCCGATCACCACGCTCTCGGGGAGGCCGAGCTGCTTGGCGAATTCGTCGATGATGCGCATGTTCGCCTGGTGCGGGACGAACGCCGCCAGATCGGACGCCTGCACTCCCGCGGCCTCGAGCGCTCGACGGGCGACCTTCACCATCTCCCACACCGCCCAGCGGAACACTGTGGGCCCCTCTTGACGCAGCGTCGGCCACGGTGCCACGCCATCGCGGAACTCGATGAGCGTGTGATTCATGGTGACGGCGTCCGCCTTGGAACCGTCGGAGCCCCACACCGTCGGCCCGATGCCGGGCGTGTCGCTGGGGCCGATCACGACCGCGCCGGCACCGTCACCGAGCAGGAAGGAGATGCTGCGGTCGGTGGGATCGACGATGTCGCTGAGCTTTTCCACCCCGACTACCACGGCATACCGGGCGCTGCCGCCGCGGATCAGCGCGTCGGCCTGTGCCACGCCGTAGGCGAAGCCCGCGCACGCGGCGTTCATGTCATAGGCGGCAGCGGGATTCGCCCCGACGCGGTCGGCGACGATGGCCGCCACGGACGGAGTCTGCCGGGGGTTGCTGATCGTGGCGATGATCACCGTGTCGATCTCCGAGGCGGGGATCCCGGAACGGGCGATCGCCTCGGCTGCGGCGTCGGTGGACAGTTCGATCGCCGTGGTCTCGGGGTTCGCGCGGACGCGGGTGATGATTCCCGTCCGCTGACGGATCCACTCGTCGCTCGAGTCGATCGGCCCGACGAGGTCGTCGTTGGGCACCACGCGCTCACCGCGCGCTGCGCCGTAGGAGTAGATCCGCGTATGGGCCGGGCCCTGAGGTTGGACGAGGACGGCGCTCACGCGGCATCTCCTTTCAGCAGCGCGACGGCTGCGGCGATGTCATCGGGTGTCTTCACCGCGACGGTGGGCGTGCCGCGAAGGCCGCGCTTGACCAGGCCGGTGAGCGTACCGGCGGGCGCGAGCTCGACGATCCCGGTGACCCCGTGTGTGCCGAAGGACTCCATGCACAGGTCCCAGCGGACCGGTGAGGCGACCTGTGCGACGAGGAGGTCGAGTGCGGTGCGGCCGTCGGTGACGACGGAGCCGTCGGAGTTGGTCCACAGCGTAACGGCCGGGTCGGCCGGGGAGAGGCGGGCGGCAGCCGAGCGAAGCGTCTCGACGGCGGGTTCCATATAGCGCGTGTGGAACGCCCCCGCCACCTGAAGCGGGATGACGCGGCTGCCGGGCAGCGGCACGTCGGCGAGTTCGGCCAACGCGGGCAGACTTCCGGCGGCGACGATCTGTCCACCGCCGTTGTGATTGGCCGGGGTGAGGTCGAGGTTCTGCAAGCGTGCGAGGACGTCGCCGGCATCGCCGCCGATGACCGCGCTCATCCCTGTGCGCTCCAGCGCCGCAGCGTCGGCCATAGCGCGTCCGCGGAGGGCAACCAGCCGCATCCCGTCGTCGTCGGAGAGCACTCCCGCCGCAACGAGCGCTGCGATCTCACCGACGGAGTGCCCGGCGACTCCATCGATCGCGGCGTCGGCTTGCGCCGTGAGCTCCGCCCACGACAGCAGGCTCGCCGCGACGATGAGGGGCTGGGCGACTTTCGTATCGCGGATACGGTCCGCATCCCATTCGGTCCCCGCCGCGACGAGATCGAGACCCGCGTCGTGCGAGTACCGTTCGAGACGCTCGCGTGCCCCGTCGAGCTCGAGCCAGGGTGCAAGGAAGCCCGGGGTCTGGGAACCCTGACCGGGGAAGACGGCGATGATCACTTGTCCATCCTGCCAAGGATCGGGCGTGTGATTTCGGAGATCGTCGCACAAGAATGCGCCATACCTTTGTATCCACCTTCCATCACAGCGGGTTCCGGCGCAGCGTGGGCGCGCGACGGCGGGTGGTGTCGGTGCCGATGGCCCCCAGGATGAGGGCGGTCTGCAGGATCAGCGCCTCGCGGGGCCCGGTGGCGTCCCAGCCGATCACCTCCGACACGCGCTTGAGGCGATAGCGGACGGTGTTGGGGTGCACGAACAGCTCGCGGGCGGTCGCCTCGAGCGAGCGGCCGTTGTCGAGGTAGCTCCACAGGGTCGAGACCAGGTCGGTGCTGTGCGTCTGGAGCGGACGGTAGATGCGTTCCACGAGCGTCTGCTTGGCCAGAGGGTCGCCGGCCAGGGCGCGCTCGGGGAGGAGATCGTCCGCGTCCACCGGGCGCGGAGCGCCGCGCCACGCCCGCGCGACCGCGAAGCCGGCGAGGGCCGCGCGGGCGCTCTGGCCGGCATCGACCAGCGCGGGAACGGTCGGCCCGAGGACGAGGTGGCCGGAGCCGAAGCCGGGTTCCAGGCGCCGGGCGATCTCGGCGAAGGGGAGCTCGGGCGCCGCATCCTCGGTCCGTGCCGCCTGCGCGCGGCCGACGACCAGGACGAGGCGGATTCCCTGCACACCGATGAGCACATCGACGCCGAGCTTGCGGGCTGTGCGGCGGAGCTGGTCGACGTCGAGCTGAGGGGGAGTGGTCCCCACGAGGACGGCGACCTCACCGTGCCCGTGCCAGCCGAGTGCGGCGATACGGCTGGGGAGCTCCTCATCCGCCTCGCCGGTGAGGATCGAGTCGACGACGAGCGCCTCCAGCCTGGCATCCCACAGCCCGCGCGCCTCGGCCGCGCGCGCGTAGACGTCAGCGGCCGCGAAGGCCACCTCGCGGGAGTACAGCAGGATGGCGTCGCGGACGTTGCCGCTGCGGCCTTTGACGCGTTCCTCAGTGACTTCGACGGTCGCCCGGATCAACTGCAGCGTCTGCTGCAGGCTGACGCTGCGCAGCAGCTCGCGGGGCGCGGCGGCGAAGATGTCGGCGGCGATCCACGGAGTGGAGGTCGGGTCTTCGTACCAGGAGATGAACGACGTGATGCCCGCCTGCGCCACCAGCCCCACCGCTGAGCGGCGGGCCGGCGGCATCTCGGCGTACCACGGCAGCGATTCCTCGAGCCGCTGGATGGTGGCGGTCGCGAGGTCACCGGAGATACGGCGCAGCCACGCCAGCGTCTCCGCCTTGTCAGCCGGCGTGGCGCTGCGCCCGGTCATCCCGATTCAGCTTTCGCCGCCGGCGTTCCCGCTCGTGCCCGCGGTCACGTCGTGCAGGCGGTACTTCTCGATCGCCTGTGCGGAGAGACCCGGGTCGACCGCGCCTTCGGCAGCGAGCGCCTGGAGCGTGCGCACCACGATCGACGGCCCATCGATATTGAAGAAGCGGCGAGCAGCCGGACGCGTGTCCGAGAAGCCGAAGCCGTCAGCGCCGAGAGTGTGGAAATTGTGCTGCACCCACGGACGGATCTGTTCCTGCACCGCGTGCTCGAAGTCGCTCACGGCAACCACCGGGCCCGGAGCGCCCGCGAGCTTCTCGGTGATGTAGGCCGTCTTGGGTGCGTCCTCCGGGTGCAGGAAATTGTGTGCGTCCGCGGCCAGGCCGTCGCGACGCAGCTCCCCCCACGAGGTCACGGACCAGACGTCGGCGCCAACCCCCCAGTCGTCCTTCAGCAGCTTCTGGGCTTCGAGGGCCCACGGGACACCGACGCCGGAGGCGAGGAGTTGCGCACGCGCGCCGTCGCCCTGACCCTCGGAGATGCGGTGGATGCCGCGAACGATGCCGTCGACGTCCACGCCCTCGGGCTCGGCCGGCTGGACCAGCGGCTCGTTGTAGACCGTGAGGTAGTACATGACGTTCGGGTCGGGGTGGTTGCCGCCGTACATCCGCTCGATGCCCGAGCGGACGATGTGCGCGATCTCGTACCCGTACGCGGGGTCGTAGCTGAGGACGGCGGGGTTCGTCGACGCGAGGAGCGGAGAGTGACCGTCGGCGTGCTGCAGCCCTTCACCGGTCAGCGTGGTCCGGCCGGCGGTCGCGCCGACGAGGAATCCGCGGGCCATCTGGTCGCCGGCCGCCCACAGCGCGTCACCGGTGCGCTGGAAGCCGAACATCGAGTAGAAGACGTACACCGGGATGAGCGGCTCACCATGCGTGGCATAGGACGTGCCCGTCGCGGTGAAGGCGGCCAGGGCGCCGGCCTCGTTGATGCCGACGTGAATGATCTGCCCCTGCGGGCTCTCCTTGTATGCCAGGAGGAGCTCCCGGTCGACCGAGGTGTAGTGCTGGCCGTTGGGGTTGTAGATCTTCGCGGTCGGGAAATAGGCGTCCATCCCGAAGGTGCGTGCTTCGTCGGGGATGATCGGCACGATCCGGTGTCCGAAGTCCTTGGCGCGCAGCAGGTCTTTCAGAAGTCGCACGAACGCCATGGTCGTGGCGACCTCCTGCGTGCCGGACCCCTTCTTCGGCAGCGCATACGCGTCGTCGCCGGGGAGGGTCAGCCCGACGTGGTGCGAGCGACGCTCCGGGAGGAAGCCGCCGAGTGACCGGCGCCGCTCCAGGAGATACTGGATCGTCTCGTCCTGCGCGCCGGGGTTGTAGTACGGCGGGAGGTAGGGGTTCTCCTCGAGCTTCGCGTCGCTGATCGGAATGTGCATCGCGTCGCGGAAGAGCTTGAGGTCATCCAGAGTCATCTTCTTCATCTGGTGGGTCGCGTTGCGGCCCTCGAAGTGCGGTCCGAGACCGTAGCCCTTGATGGTCTTGGCGATGATGACCGTCGGCTGCCCCTTGTGCTCGACAGCCGCCTTGAACGCCGCGTACACCTTGCGGTAGTCGTGCCCGCCGCGCTTGAGGTTCCAGACCTGCTCGTCGCTGTAGTCCTTCACGAGAGCGGCGGCACGCTCGTCGCGGCCGAAGAAGTTCTCGCGGACGTAGGCACCGCTCTCGGCCTTGTAGGTCTGGTAATCGCCGTCAGGGGTGACGTTCATGAGGTTGAGGAGCGCGCCGTCGGTGTCGCGCTTCAGCAGGTCGTCCCACTCCCGACCCCATACGACCTTGATGACGTTCCACCCCGCGCCGCGGAAGAAGCTCTCCAGCTCCTGGATGATCTTGCCGTTGCCGCGGACGGGACCGTCGAGGCGCTGCAGGTTGGCGTTGATCACGAACGTGAGGTTGTCGAGGCCCTCGTTCGCGGCGACCTGGAGCTGCCCGCGGCTCTCGACCTCGTCCATCTCGCCGTCACCGAGGAACGCCCAGACGTGCGAGTCTCCGGCGTCCTTGATACCGCGGTTGGTGAGGTACTTGTTGGTCATCGCCTGGTAGATGGCGTTGATCGGGCCGAGCCCCATCGAGACCGTCGGGAACTGCCAGAAGTCCGACATGAGGCGCGGATGCGGGTAGGACGGGATGCCGTTGGGGGCTGCCGACTTCTCCTGACGGAAGCCGTCGAGCTGCGCCTCGGTGAGCCGGCCTTCGAGGAAGGCCCGCGCATAGGTGCCGGGGGAGGCGTGTCCCTGGATGAAGATCTGGTCGCCGCCGGATGGGTGGTCCGGGCCGCGGAAGAAGTGGTTGAAGCCCACCTCGTACAGGGCAGCGGAGGAGGCATACGTCGAGATGTGCCCGCCCACGCCGATCCCGGGCCGCTGGGCGCGGTGCACCGTGATTGCCGCGTTCCACCGGATCCAGGCGCGGTAGCGTCGCTCGATCTCCTCGTCGCCGGGGAAGTCGGGCTCGTTCTCGGGCGCGATGGTGTTGATGTAGTCGGTGGTCGGCACCATCGGCACGCCGAGGTGGAGATCCTTCGAAGCCTTGAGCAGGCTCAGCATGATCTCGCGACCACGGCCGTGGCCCTTGGCCTTCACCAGCTCCTGGAGCGACTCCTGCCACTCTGCGGTCTCATCCGGATCGCTGTCGAGCGCGTCCTGCGAGTACGGATCCTGATCGTGAACAGTCACGGCAGACCTTTCTACGGCTGGCAGATCGTGCCAGGGAATCGCCAACGGTGCGTGCAAAGCGTTGTCCGCTCCGCACAACGCACCACCCACCAGCCTAGCGAGTGACACCACGGTCGGAGGCTTCTGGAGTGCATCCGCCCGCATCGCGGTCCGCGAAACGACGCATGATACCGCCGGGGGATCCCTCTTTACCTGTCGCGCGTGGGGCGGTAACGTCTGTGTCGGGATGGAACCGCGTTCTGTTCCACGGAACTTTCGCCACCGATCGAATGACGAGGACGTCGACGTGATCAACGACGCAGTGACCCTGAGCGCCGAAAGGCTGCAGGATTGGGCGACGAACCTCCTCCAGTCGCTCGGCGCGCCGGCCGACACCGCGGAGACGGTAGCGCAATCGCTCGTCGAAGCCGACCTCCGCGGCCACGACTCGCACGGGGTGCGTCGAATCGCCCCCTACGCGGACTTGATCAGACAGGGACGCCTCGATCCCGCGGCCGTCCCCGTCGTCGCCGAGTCCCCGACGCCGGCCGTCGCCCGTATCGATGGTGCAAACGCGTTCGGCCAGTTGACCGCGCGCCTCGGCGCCGACGAAGCGGCTGCACGCGCCGCGCAGTTCGGCATCTCGACCGCCGTCCTCAGCCGGTGCCAGCACGTCGGCCGGCTCGGGGAGTACGTCGAACGGATGGCCGAGCGAGGCCTCGTCGGTTTCGCCATCGCCAACGCAGACCCCACCGTCGCGGCCTGGGGAGGTCGGACACGTCTGCTGGGGACCAACCCGCTCGCGTGGGCGGTCCCGGCGGCAGCGGGCACCGCCCCTGTCGTCGTCGACTTCGCCACCTCGGCGACCGCCGAGGGCAAACTCGCCGTCGCCGTGGCCAACGGGGCGTCGATCCCCGAGGGGCTCATCGTCGACCCGCAGGGCCGCGCCACCACCGACCCCCGTGATTTCTACGCCGGGGGCGCCCTCCTTCCGTTCGGCGGACACAAGGGCTACGGCCTCGGGCTCATCGCCGACATCGCCGCCGGGCTGCTGAGCCGGACGGGGAGCGGAAGTTCGTCCGCGTACGACGGCACGTTCGGAACCCTCCTGATCGCGATCGACGTAGCGGCTTTCGTCGATGTCGACGAATTCTCGGCCGAGGTCGAAGCGCTGCGCGAGCGCGTACACGGGTCCGAGCCCGCCGAAGGCTCGCAGGGCATCCTGATGCCCGGTGAGCCGGAATGGAACACCCGTCGCCAGCGCCTCGCGTCCGGAATATCGGTCGCGCCCGGCACCGTCCAGGCCCTGGACCGCCTGGCCACCGAACAGAACGTCCCATCCCTGTCCACCCTCAACGAGGAGAACCGAGCATGAGCTCTTCCCACGCCAGCAATGATGCTGCGACCGCGCCGCAGACCACACCGACCAGCCCACGCGACCTCCGTCGCGTGGTGTTCGGATCCGTCGTCGGCACCGCACTCGAGTGGTACGACTTCTTCATCTACGGCACGGCGTCGGCCCTGGTCTTCGCGCCCCTGTTCTTCCCCGACAGCGAACCCGCCATCGGCGCCATCCTCGCCTTCGCCACTTTCGGCGTCGGTTTCGTGTTCCGTCCGCTGGGCGGCATCTTCTTCGGTCACATCGGTGACCGGATCGGCCGCCGGGCGACGCTCGTGATCACCACCCTCGTGATGGGCGTCTCCACCGGCATCATCGGACTGCTTCCCACCTTCGAATCCGTGGGCCTGCTCGCGCCACTGCTGCTCGTGCTCCTCCGCGTGGCGCAGGGTCTCGGCGCCGGCGCGGAGTTCGGCGGAGCATCCACTCTGCTCGCCGAACACGCCCCCCAGGCCCGGCGCGGATTCTTCACCTCCTTCGCTCAGACGGGTGTGCAGATCGGTCTTCTCCTCGGCACCGTCGTGTTCCTCATCGTCGGCATGCTGCCCGACGACGTGCTGCTGTCGTGGGGTTGGCGGATTCCGTTCCTGTTCAGCTTCGCTCTCATCGGGGTCGCGCTGTACGTCCGACTGCGCGTAGAGGAGTCGCCCATCTTCCTGGAGATGCGCAAGACCCAGAAGATGGTCAAGCTGCCGGTCCTCGACGCCGTGCGCCGCTACCCGAAGAACATGCTCATCGGTATCGGCGCCCACATCGCCGACACCGCGCTGGTCTACCTGTGCGCAACCTTCGTCGTGAGCTACGTCACGGGAACCCTCGGTCTGCCGCGGTCGACCGCTCTGACCGGCGTCATCATCTTCTCCGTCATCGTCATCGTGCTGCAGCCCATCTACGGAGCTCTTTCGGACCGCATCGGTCGGAAACCGCTCAACCTGTTCAGCGTCATCTTCACCGCCGCGTTCGCCTTCCCGTTCTGGCTCATGATCGACACCGGGCAGCCCGTGCTCATCTGGATCGCCCTGGTCCTCGCCACCTCGCTGGGACTGGCGCCGATGATCGCGGTGCAGCCGGCGTTCTATGCCGAGCTGTTCGGTGCGCGGGTGCGCTACTCGGGGTTCGCGACGTCACGAGAGATCGGCGCCGCCCTGGCCGGGTTCACCCCGCTCGTCGCCGCGGGACTCCAGGCGCAGCTCGGAGGCGAGCCCTGGCTGATCGCCGGCCTGTTCGTCATCCTCTCCCTCGTGTCGTTCGTGGCCTTCGCCGCGGCGAAGGAGGGCAAGGACATCGACATCGAGGACCTCGGACCGGGCGACCCGCAGGGGCGATGACCGCCTCTCGGACGCAGGTCCACCTCGGGGCGGGCGCCTTCGCCCGCGCCCACACCTGGCTGGGCACCGCTCGCGCGCAGCGCGAGGGCGACGCGGACGGCTGGGGAGTGGTGGCAGTCGCGCAGCGATCCGATCGAGTGGTCGGATCGCTGCGCGACAACCAGTGGGCGTACACGGTGGTGGAAGGCGACGCCCGAGGAGTCACCGCAGAACGCGTGGAGGTCGTGACCGGAGGTATCGTCGCCCGGCGGGAACCGGACGCGCTCCTGCGCGCCCTCGCCGACGAACGCACCGAGGTCATCACGATCACCGCCACCGAAGCCGCGTACCCACACACAGCTGCGGGTCGCCTCGACCGGGCACTCGTCGCCGACGACCTCGGGGATGGCGGCATGCGGAGCATCATCGGGCAGGTGGTGGCCACCGCACGCGAACGCGAACGCACGGGTGCAGGCGCTGCGACCTTCGTCGTTTGCGACAACATCCTCAACGGGGGAGACGTGCTCCGCACCCTCGCCCTCGAGTTCGCCGGGGCGCGCGGCGAGTCGGGCGCGGAACGCTGGCTGGCGGAAAGCGCGGCCTTTCCGAATGCCGTCGTCGACAGGATCGTGCCGGCGCCCACGGAGGAGATCGTCCGGGAGGCGCAGGAGGCCACCGGCGCCGAGGATGCCGCGCTCGTGGCGACCGAGCCCTTCTTCCGCTGGGTTCTCCAGGACGACTTCGCCGCGGCGCGGCCGCGATGGGAACGCGCCGGAGCGCTTTTCGTCGACGACGTCGCTCCCTGGCAGGCGGTCAAGCTGAACCTGGTCAACGCGCCGCACTCGCTGCTCGCCTACCTGGGTCTCCTGGTCGGGCACACCAACACGTACGCGGCGGTACAGGACTCTGTGCTCCGCCGCGGCCTCGAGGCCGCCTTCGCAGAGGACCTCGTTCCCGCGATCCCCGAGGCACCAGGCATTTCACCCATCGCCGAAGCCGAGTCCTCGATCCGGCGATTCGCCAACCCCCGGATCGACCACCGCCTGGACCAGATCGCCGCCGGGGGTGCCCAGAAGCTGGCGCAACGTCTGGTGTCCCCGCTCGGATACGCATCCGCGCACGGTCGCGACGGGGAATGGCTGGCCCTCTGCCTCGCCGCGTGGGCCGACTGCAGCGCCCGTGGACTGGTTGAAGAGCCCGCTCTGCGCCCCGAAGGGACTCGGCTGGATCAAGCGCGGACGATCGTGGGTGCGGCCGGCCTGGGACATGTTGCTCCGGATACGTTCGTGGCGGCAGTGGCGGACAGGCGAGACACTCTTGCGCGGCGAGGCGCACACGCCGCGGTGAGGGAACTGTTCGAGAGAGGAGCGTCATGACGGAAGACACGGAACGAGTCGCGGTCATCACTGGAGGGGCAACGGGAATCGGCGCGGCGATCGCCGAGAACCTGCGTGCCTCCGGCGTCAATCGCTTGGTCATCACGTACAACGGCTCCGCCGACGCGGCCCAGGAGACCGTCGACCGGCTCAAGAGCGCGGGAGCACAGGTCATCGCCGTCCGGACGGATGTGCGCGACGACGCCCAGGTGCGTGCCCTCGCGAAGCGCTGCGAGGAGGAGTTCGGACGCTGCGATGTGCTCGTCAACAACGCCGGCACCACGCGGTGGATCCCCCTGGCCGACCTCGACGCGCTCGATGAGGACACCTGGAACGAGCTCTTCAGCGTCAACGTGGTGGCGGCCTTCCGCACCGCTCGGGCGTTCGCCGGACTGCTCAAGGACAGCCGAGGCGTGATCATCAACGTCGCCTCGATCTCGGCATACCGGGGCATCGGGTCTTCGATCCCGTACGGCGTGAGCAAGGCCGCGCTGGTTCAGCTCACCCGCACGCTGGCCGCCACCCTCGGCCCCGAGATCCGGGTCAATTCGGTCTCACCGGGCACCATATCGACGCGGTGGCAGCTCGATCACCACGGCGACGCGTTCGCGGAACTGGCTGCGCGCGAACGCGCGGTGGCCCCCCTGGCGCGCACGCTGGGCCCGGACGACGTCGCCGAAGCGGTCGCAGGTCTCATCGGGGCGCGGGGTGTCACCGGGGTCGATGTCATCGTCGACGGAGGGAAGCACATAACGTACTGACGTCGCTCTAGAGTGACGGGGGAGGCCGAAGTGGACGAAGAGCAGCGCGGCAACGCGACCTCGAAGGTACTCGCCGTACTCGATGCCCTGGGCGACCACCGGCGTTTCGCTGATCTCGTACACACCACGGGTCTGCCGAAATCCAGTGTGCACCGCATCCTCCAGGACCTCGTGCGGTCCGGTTTCTGCACCGTCGATGATGCCGGCGGTTACCTCCCGGGGCCGAAACTCATGGGGCTGGCGGGCCGGGTGTTCGGTCGCCTCGACACCCTCTCCGGCGCAGATCCCGCCCTGGACCGACTGCGCGCTCGAACGGGGGCCACCGTGCATCTCGCGGTGCTCGCGGGCGATGAGGCGATATATGTGCGCAAGCTCGAGGCCAGCAAGCCGTACCGGATGGCATCGCGCATCGGCATGTCGCTACCGCTTCACTGCACCGCCATCGGCAAGGCACTCCTCGCGGGGGCTCCCCGCGAGGACGCCCTCGCGATCGTGAAACGTACCGGCCAGCTCGCGCGGACGCCCAACACGCGCACCACTCTGGAGGCGCTTTCCGCCGACCTCGATGCCTCGGCGCGCCGAGGATGGGCCCTCGATGATGAGGAGAATGAGGTCGGCGTGGTGTGCGTGGCGGCTGCCGTCCGCGACGCCACGGGGCGGGTGGTCGCGGCCGTGAGCGTCTCGCAACTCGTGAGCGACCTCGAGGAGATGCCGCCCGAAGTGGCCGGACCCCTCGTGGCTCAGACCGCGCGTGAAGTCTCCGCGAGCATCGGCTGGTCCTGACCCGAACGTTCGCTACGCGCGGGCGGGGTCGTTCACGCCGGCCGCATGATTCTGCGTCTCGGCGAGCGTCGGAAGGTATCCGGTTCCCCCCTGGCCGCGCAGCGACAGCGCGGCAGCCGCGCCGGCGAGCGTGATGGCCGAGGCATCCAGAGGACCACGTGACAGGCACGCGGCAAGGGTTCCCGCGAAGACATCCCCCGCCCCTGTGGCGTCGACGATGATCGGAGCAGCCGACGGCGGGATGCGGCTCACGTCGGTTCCGTCGTGGAAGAGCACGCCGGCCGCACCCTGGGTCACGCACACGTTCGCGGCTCCCCACTCGAGTGACCGCTCGGCGGCGACGAGGGGATCGTCCGTATCGAGAAGGGCGCTGCTGTCGGTGGGGCACGACGGGAGAACGAGGTGGCAGTGGGGCGCGATGGCACGGAACGCGTTTCGCGCCTCCTCGGCGCTGGTCAGGCGCCGCCGGAAGTTCGGGTCGTAGATGACCAGGCCGCCGACTTCGGAAACCTCGTTCACCGCCCGGAGGACGGTTGCCGCCGCGGACTCGGAGATGGCCATCGTGATGCCGCTGACGAGCAGCACCTTCACCTCGGACGGCGTGATCCGGTCCAGGTCTGCGGGCGTCAGGTGGGATGCGGCCGACCCGGCCCGCAGATAGACGAAGTCGCGGGTGCCGTCGGGGTCTGCCCCGACGAGGTACGCGCCGGTGTGCTCCGCTCCGACGCTCACGTGCCGGGTGTCGATGTTCAACTCGCCGAGGTTGCGCCGCAGCCGACGGCCGACCTCGTCGTCTCCCACGCGGGTGAGAAGGGCCGTGCGTGCCCCGGCGGCGGCAGCGGCAGCCGCGGAATTCAGGGCATCGCCGGAGAACGACAGGGAGAAGGTCTCGGCGGTGTCCAGCGGCGCGGAGGCGGAGAGCTCGACGAGCGGCTCACCGAGAACGAGTACGTCGATGGCGTCGGTCATCGCTGCACCAGCCCCGCCACCGCCTGCGGATCATCGGCGAGTCGGGCGATGAGCGCCGAGCCGACTCCGACGGCCACGGCACCGGCAGACAGCCACTCGTCGATGTCGTCCAGCTCGATCCCACCGGTCGGGACGATCCGCGCCCCGGGAACCACCGCGAGCACGCTCCGGAGGTAAGCCGGTCCGCCCACGTGTGCGGGGAAGAGCTTGGCCATCCCTCCGCTCAGCGCCGCCGCGAGTTCGGTCGGTGTGAAGCCCCCTTCGATGAACGGGACGTCCCGCGCCGACGCGATCTCGCGAACCTCGGGCGCCAACCGCGGAGACACCAGGAAGTCCGCGCCGGAGTCGAGGGCCATGGACGCCGTCTCGGCATCCACGACAGTGCCCACACCCAGGAGCACGTCGAGCGAGCGAAGCTCGTCCAGGGCGACCCGCCAGTCTCGGGTCGTGGCCGTGAGTTCGATCGTCTGCAGCCCGGCGTCGGCCAGAAGGCGCGCATGGGCGATCGCCTGGGTCGCGTCGGCGGTGCGAAGCACCGGAAGCAGGGGCGACGTCGCCCACGCAGCTTCCAGCGCCGCAAACACGTCAGTTCCGCCACGCGGGATGTCGTATCGTTCCACGAAACCAGCCTACTTCTGGCACGCGCGCGTGTCGATGGCGCGTCGCGTGAGCGGTGGGGAACGGCGGGAGGCGCGCGTGGGTGAGGCGCGATGCGCCGCGGCCAGCGCGGCGCGAGTGTGTGGGCCCTGCCGGGATCGAACCGACGACATCCACGGTGTAAACGTGGCGCTCTACCAGCTGAGCTAAAGGCCCCTCCTCAGCAGTTTAGGTGCGGGCCCTCGAGAACGTCGATTCGCGCCCCGGAGGACCGAATCGACGCCATCCGCCCTCCGCAGTGCACATCTCCTCCCGAGGCGCTCGGCACCACCCTGCCCCGCCGCCGGATCCCTCGGCATCGCCCGCCGCTGCATCCCCGCGCGTTACCCCACACCCCGAACCGTTCGGGAGGAGATGGCGCTTCGGGAGGGCCGAATCGGCACTATCCCGCCTCCGCAGTGCACATCTCCTCCGGAAACGCCCGGGCACAACCCGGAACCCGCCGCCGCATCCCTCCGCATCGCCGGACACCCCGGACCGTTCGGGAGGAGATGGCGCTTCGGGAGGGCCGAGCCGGCGCCATCCTCCCTCCGCAGTGCACATCTCCTCCCGAAACGCCCCAGCACGGCCCCCAAACGCCCCGGCACAACCCCGAAACGCCCCAGCACAGCCCCGAAACGCCCCGGCACACCCCGACCCGCCGCCGCATCCCTCCGCATCGCCCGCACCCCCGAACCGTTCGGGAGGAGATGGCGCTTCGGGAGGGCCGAATCGGCACCATCCCCCCTCCGCAGTGCACATCTCCTCCCGAACCGCCCGGGCACAACCCCGAAACGCCCCGGCACAGCCCGACCCGCCGCCTCGTCCCTCCGCATCGCCCGTAACCCCGCACCGCTCCGGAGGAGATGGCGCTTCGGGAGGACCGAATCGGCACTATCCCCCCTCCGCAGTGCACATCCCCTCCGGAAACGCCCGGGCACAACCCGGGACCCGCCGCAGCGTCCCTCCGCATCGCCCGCCGCTGCATCCCCGCGTGTTAACCCCGGACCCCCGAACCGTTCGGGAGGAGATGGCGCTTCGGGAGGACCGAATCGGCGCCATCCCGCCTCCGCAGTGCACATCTCCTCCCGAAACGCCCGGGCACAACCCCGGACTGGCCGCCCCGCGTGTTCCCGCCCGCCCGCACTCGCCGCGAGGCCGGAGGCGGCGGGTGCCGCGGTCAGAGGCCTTGCCCGAGCGACCACAACCGGTCCGTACGGCCCGAGATGGCCTCCGAGAACGCTGTCGCCTGGGCATCGGTGAGGGACGCGACGTAGTCGAGGATGCCCCGCGCCTGTGCCAGGCGGTGCAGTTCGTTTCCGGTGGTGGGGGAGTGCTCGCCGTCGCGGGAGCGCTCGTACCCCTGGTGGGCAAGCTCGATCAGCTCCCGCAGTCGCCGAGGCGTGCGGTCCCGATCGCGAGCGTCTTCCAGCCACTCGACGAGCGCATGGACGGAACGGGTGAGCACCCGACCCAGTCCGCGCTGGTAGATCGTGAGGTCGGGCCTGCTGAGGACGAAATGCTTGTGCACGAACTTCAGAACCTCGACGTGGTGCCACGCGGCGGGGGACAAGCGCACCGGGCCCGAGCGCGCGTCATCGGCGGTGCTCGTCACCACGGAGATCTCCAGGGCGCGGATCCATCGATCGGTGAAGGTCGCGAGTTGACGCTCCGCCGTGAGGGAGCCGTCGAACGGCCGGGCCAGAAGTTCCTCGACCAGCTCGGTGTGCACCGTCGCGACGGCCTCGTGGAAAGCGTCGTCCTCGGCGATCCACGCGTCGTCGCGCCGCATCTTGCGTCGCAGTCGCTCGAGCGCCGCCCCGTGGGCGGAATCGCTGCGGAGGTCACTCGCCTCGCGCCGCCCCCACTCGTGGGGCGCGGCCAACCAGGCATCGAACTCGGCGGCGATCGGCGCGTGATTGAGGATCCCGGCGCGATAGAAGTCGTCGACGTCATGCACGGAATACGCGATGTCGTCGGCGATGTCCATCACCGCGCCCTCCACCGACTGCCGGAGCGGCGCGATTGCCAGGAAGGAGCGTGCCTGGTCCAGATCGGCCGCGTCGATGTCGTAAGCGGAGTACTTGAAGACCCTCACGCCGCCGTCCGAGTCGCGCCGCATGCCCCGCGGCAGGCCGCGGTCCTCCCGCTCCTGGCCGGGCGCCACCGCCGTCCACGGGTACTTCGCGGTGGCGGCTCGCACGGCCGCCGTGAGATTGAGGCCCTGGGGAACCTGCTCCGTGACATCCAGGGCCGTCAGGATGCGGTAGGTCTGGGCATTGCCTTCGAAGCCGTCGTGAAGTCCCAGCTCCTCCCGCGCCACCCGGTTGAGCACTGATTCACCCAGGTGGCCGAACGGAGGATGACCGAGATCGTGCGCGTGGGCCGCGGATTCCACCACGGTGACGTCACAGACCTCTGACCCATCCGTTCGGCGGGAACGGTCGTTGAGGTGCAGCGCCACCGCGCGAGCGATCGCGCTGACCTTCAGGGTGTGCGTGAGGCGATTGTGCACCGGGGCTCCGGAAATCGACGGCGACACGACCTGGGTGACCGCCGACAGGCGGGAGAAGTACGGAGAGAACTGGATGCGCTGCAGGTCGAGCGCGAACGGCTCGGTGACCTGGCGGCCGCTCTCCGGGTGCAGCCGCCCTACGCTGTGCGCATCCTGCCGCCCGGTTTCTTCCTGTCGCCCGTCACGGGGCAGGTCGCGAGGGGAGGCGGGCGACGCGGTGTCTGACGTCATGGCCCGCAGTGTACCCAGTGACGGTCATGCCGCGGTGAACGCGTGGCACTGTCGGCGGCGGGTGCCGTTGCGCTCTCGCGAACGGAGGCGGCCGTCCGCTGGCACGCGTCGGAGGTAGGTTGGTCGGGTGAATGCCGACCCTGCAGACCAGCGCCGACTGCTCGACCTCGCCGACCTCGACGTGCGGATTCGCCGTGTCGAGGCCGCGCGTACCAACCCACCGCAGGCCTCGCGCGTGCAGGAGTTGCTCACGCAGCGGACGACGCAGACGCAGGAGCTGAGCCGGCTGTCGGGGCTCCGCGAAGATCTCCGGGCGGAGCTCGCGCGCATCGAGTCCGATGTCGCCGTGGTGGATGCCCGCGCCGAGCGCGACGCGCAGCGGCTCACGACGAGCGCCAACGCCAAAGAGGCGCAGGGCCTGGAACACGAACTCGCCTCGCTGGCGCGCCGCAAGAGCGATCTGGAAGACGCCGAACTGGCGATCATGGAGCGTCTGGATACCGTCGACAGCGAGGTGGCCTCGCAGGAGGCGCTCGTTGCGGCGACCAACGACGAAGGCACCCGGCTGAGCGCAGAGGCCAAGGCGGCTGTCGCCGATGCCACGCGCGATCTCGAAGCGGCGCAGCGCGATCGAGCGGCGATCGCCGGCTCCGTGGCGGCGGATCTCCTCGCCCTGTACGACCGGATCGCCGCACGCGGAACAGCGGCAGGCCTCCTTCACCGCGGCACCTGCGAAGCGTGCCGGATGGTGTTGTCGGGCACGGATCTCAACGCGGTCCGTCAGGCGGCCGCCGATGCGGTGGTGACCTGCCCCGAGTGCGGTGCCATCCTCGTCCGCACGGAGGAGTCAGGTCTGTGACCACCCTCGTCGTCGAAGCCGACGGGGGATCGCGCGGCAACCCGGGTGTCGCCGGCGGTGGCGCGGTGGTGATCGACGACTCCGGAGCCGTCGTGACGGAGCTGGGCGTGTATGTCGGAATCGCCAGCAACAACGTCGCCGAATACAACGGCCTGCTCGCGGGACTCCGCGCCGCTTACGAGCGCGATCCAGAGGCGGTCGTGCACGTGCGCATGGACTCGAAGCTCGTCGTCGAGCAGATGACGGGCCGCTGGAAGGTGAAGCATCCCGACATGCAGCAGCTGGTCCGGGAGGCGCAGGCGATCATCGCGGGTCGTCCCGTGACTTTCGAATGGGTTCCACGGCTGTCCAACTCCCGCGCCGACAAGGCGGCGAATGAGGCGATGGACCGCCGCGAGGGTTTCCGGCGCGACCTCGACCCGCATGGACGAGACTGAGCCCACCTGGATCGTCCTCGCCCGTGCGAGCAACGGGGTCGTGGCGGTGGAGCTGGACGGGGACGGCCGAGAACGCCGACGGACCGACCTCACAGTCGCGGAGCTCGTGCCGTGGGTCGCGCAGCGGGAGGAGGCGTATGCGCCGCGCTGGGTGTGGAACGACACACCGAGGTGGTACGACGAACTCCTGGCGGCGGGGGTCCGGGTCTCCCGCGCGCACGACCTGCGGCTGTCGCATGCTCTTCTGCGGGATGCGGATGCCGTGGCCGACGATGCCGGGTTGCGGGCGGCGAGCACGTGGGATGCGGCCGGCGGCGAGCACGGACGTGGGGAACCCGCGCTGTTCGAGCTGGCCGACCCTGGCGGAGGGGTGCCCGAGGACGCTGCGGAGTCGCTAGCGGAGTTCGCCCGGCAGCGTACGGCGCTGGAGCGCGCGCGGACGCCCGGGCCACTGCGCCTCCTGGTGGCCGCTGAGTCCGCGGGCGCGCTGCTGGCGTGCGAGCTCCGCGCAGCGGGCCTCCCCTGGGAAGCCGCCGCGCACGACGAGATCCTGCGGGGGATGCTGGGGGAGCGAGGGCCTGGCGGAGTTCCGAGCGAACTCGACCGTCGCGCTGCCGAAGTGCGCGCGGCCCTGGGCGATCCGACGGCGAGCCTGGACTCGCAGCCGAAGCTGCTGCGCGCCCTGCACCGCGCCGGGGTCCTCGTGGAGTCGACCAGTCGTTGGGAGCTCCAGCGTCACCGGCATCCCGTCGTCGAACCACTGATCGAGTACAAGCGGCTCATGCGCCTGTACACGGCCAACGGGTGGGCGTGGCTCGCGGAGTGGGTGCATGACGGTCGATTCCGCCCGGTCTACGTGCCGGCGGGGGTCGTCACCGGGCGATGGGCCTCGTCCGGCGGCGGGGCACTGCAGATCCCGAGACAGCTGCGCGCCGCCGTCCGCGCCGATCCCGGCTGGTGCTTCGTCATCGCCGACGTGGCCCAGCTCGAACCCCGCATCCTGGCCGCCATGGCACGAGACACCGCTCTCGCGGAGGCGGCGCGCGGTCGTGACCTCTACGCGGGGATCGTGGCCCAGGGCGCCCTGGAATCCCGCGCCGAGGCGAAGGTGGCGCTCCTCGGTGCGATGTACGGGGCCACGAGCGGCGACGGAGGCCGTCTGGTCCCACGCCTGCGGAAGGCGTTTCCGCGCGCTATGCGACTGGTGGATGACGCCGCTCGCACGGGCGAGGAGGGCCACACCGTGTCCACATGGCTCGGAAGGACGTCGCCCCAGCCGGGGGCGCGATGGGCACAGCTCCAGTCGCGCGCGAGCGATGCCGACGCCTCGGACGTCGATCAGACCCACGCCCGCCGGTCGGCGCGCGACCGCGGCCGGTTCACGAGGAACTTCGTGGTTCAGGGCACAGCTGCGGAGTGGGCGCTCGCCTGGCTGGCCGACCTCCGCAGCCGGCTCACAGCGCTACCGGAGGTGACGGCGGACCAGTCCGCGCCGCGCTCCGGACCGGCCTTCGCACGCCGGCCGCACGTCGCGTTCTACCTGCACGACGAGATCATCGTGCATACGCCGGTGGTGCATGCCGATGCCGTCGCCGCGTCGGTGCAGGAGTCCGCAGCATCCGCCGGGCGTCTGCTGTTCGGGGACTTCCCGGTGGATTTCCTCCTTGACCTGCGGATCGTGGACCATGCCGGCAAGGAGTGAGGCCGCGTTCAGCGCACCCCGCTACACTCGGCGGTGCGAATGGGTCGGCTGGACGGTCGCGTAGCGGGATTCCCGCGCCGAGGAACGTCCGGGCTCCACAGGGCAGGACGGTGGGTAACACCCACCCGGAGCAATCCGCGAGACAGTGCCACAGAGAGCAGACCGCCGCACCCGACCCCGAGCTTGTCGAAGGGTCGGGAGCGGTAAGGGTGAAAGGGTGGTGTAAGAGACCACCGGGATCGCGGTGACGCGATTCGCAAGGTAAACCTCGTCCGGAGCAAGGCCAGACAGGGGATGTTGACGCGGCTCGCCGAGTCCCCGGGTAGGCCGCTGGAGCGGCACGGCAACGTGTCGCCGAGAGAGATGACCGTCGACGGGGCTTCGGCCCCCGAACAGAACCCGGCGTACAGGCCGGCCCATTCGCCTCCGCTACTCGTTGACCGCGGGCAGCGCCTCCGGTACGGCCAGGCCGAGTGCGGCGGCCCCGATGATCCCTGCGTTGTTGCGGTGCACCGCGGGGATGATGGGGGCCTTCAACTTCAGCAAATCCAGGAACTGATCCGCGTGCTTGGAGACCCCGCCCCCCACGATGATCAGATCGGGACTGAAGAGGAACTCCACGTAGTCGTAGTACCACTGCAGGCGCGCGGCCCACTTCGCCCACGACAGGCTCTCCCGCTCCATGGCGGAGTAGGCCGCGTAGCCCTCGGCGTCCCGTTTGTGGTTCGCCCGTTGCAGGTGACCCAACTCGCTGTTGGGGATGAGGACGCCGTCGTAGATCATCGCGGAGCCGATGCCTGTGCCCAGCGTCGTGAGGATCACCAGACCCTCGACCCCCTTCGCCGCGCCGAAGCGCACCTCGGCGATGCCGGCGACATCGGCGTCGTTGGCGAAATGGATGTCGCGGCCCAGGCCGTCTTCGAAGAATTTCTCGGCTTCGAAGCCGATCCACTTCTCCGACACGTTCGCGGCCGACATCGTCCGCCCGTTCTTCACGATGGCGGGGAAGGCCACGCCGAGCGCAAGAGAGTCGTCGCCGGCGACGCCGAGCCGGTCGAGAACCTCTGTGACGGCGGCCAGGACATCCTTCGGCTCCGCACCGGCGGGCGTGGGCACCTTGATCCGGTCACTGACGAGGGCACCCGCCTCCAGGTCGACGACACCTGCTTTGATGCCGGTTCCTCCGATGTCGACTCCCACCGCGCGGGACGTGTTCGTTGCCATGCGCCCAGCCTATCCAGGCTCGGGGCCGGGGTCAGTAGGATCGATGGAGGTGCCCGGCCGGTCAGGGCGCACGCGAACGCAGGGAGTCATTGTGAGCGCCGATAGCGAGAAGTACTGGTACAACCTCACGACCGGTTCGGTCGAGCGCGGCTTCGCGTCTCCGGCCGTTGACCGGGCCGGCCCCTTCGACACCGCCGAAGAGGCCGCGCGGGCACCAGAGATCTTCAAGGAGCGCTCGCGTGCGTGGTCGGAGGACGAAGCTCGCGATGACAATTGGGGCGGCGAAGGATCCCGGAAGTAAACCGGGAACGAGGGGGAAGCATGGACAAGCAGCGCGACTTCGTACTGCGCACGATCGAGGAGCGCGGCGTGAAGTTCGTGCGCCTGTGGTTCACGGATGTCATCGGGACGCTCAAGTCTGTCGCGATTGCGCCGGCTGAAGTCGAAGGCGCCTTCGCAGAGGGACTCGGCTTCGACGGATCGGCCATCGAGGGCCTGACCCGCTCGTACGAGTCGGATCTGCTCGCACATCCCGATCCCACGACGTTCCAGACGTTGCCCTGGCGCGGCGAGATCGACCCGACGGCGCGGATGTTCTGCGACATCACGACGCCCGACGGGGCGCCTGCCGTCGCCGACCCGCGGCACGTGCTCAAGCGCACTCTCGCCAAGGCCGCCGACGCCGGGTTCACGTTCTACACCCATCCCGAGATCGAGTTCTACCTGCTCAAGTCCTCCGCACCCGGCCCGGACGGGCGGCCAGAACCGGTGGACTCCGCGGGGTACTTCGACAATGTGCCCGGCGGCACGGCCCACGACTTCCGCCGCCGGTCCGTGCGGATGCTGGAAGACCTGGGCATTTCGGTGGAATACAGCCACCACGAAGGCGGCCCCGGCCAGAACGAGATCGACCTGCGTTACGCCGATGCGCTGACCACCGCGGACAACATCATGACCTTCCGCACGGTGATCAAGGAGGTGGCGATCGAGCAGGGCGTGTACGCGACGTTCATGCCCAAGCCGCTGAGCGGACAGCCCGGAAGCGGGATGCACACGCATATGTCGCTGTTCGAAGGCGACCTGAACGCGTTCTACGAAGAGGGCGCCCAGTACCAGCTCTCCAAGGTCGGCCGGCACTTCATCGCAGGACTTCTGCGCCACGCCAACGAGATCTCGGCCGTCACCAATCAGTTCGTCAACTCCTACAAGCGACTGTGGGGCGGCGACGAGGCCCCGAGCTTCATCTGCTGGGGTCACAACAACCGGTCGGCCCTCGTGCGGGTGCCCCTGTACAAGCCGAACAAGGGACAGTCGTCGCGTGTCGAGTACCGCGCTCTCGATTCCGCGGCGAACCCTTACCTGGCCTACGCGCTCATGCTCTCGGCAGGCCTGAAGGGCATCGAGGAGGAGTATGAGCTCCCCGCCGAGGCGGAGGACAACGTGTGGTCGCTGACCGACGCGGAACGCCGCGCGCTCGGCTACGCACCGCTCCCGCAGAGCCTCGACCACGCGCTGGGGTACATGGAGGAGTCGGAGCTGGTCGCCGAGACGCTCGGCGAGCAGGTCTTCAACTACGTCCTGCTGAACAAGCGTCGCGAATGGCAGCAGTACCGCTCCCAGGTCACACCCTTCGAGCTCCGCAGCAACCTCGAGATGCTCTGATCCGGCGCCGGCGATGACGTCGGGAGAACGCAGCGGCTCGCTCACGGCGCTCGCGCGCCGTGGGTTCACGCGCCTGGAAGCGGCAGACGACCTCCTCACCGAGCTGTCCGATGCGATCGGTCTGCCCGCCGATACCCTCGCTGATCACGCTTCACTCGGGGCAGACCCCGACGACGGACTGAATGCCGTCGTGCGCATCGCGCGACGCGACGCCGGTGCCGTCAAGGCGCTCGCTACCGACGAACTCGGCTGGTCCGCGCTGTGGCGGCTGGTCGGTGCGTCCAGCGGCTTCGGCGAGTTCTTCCAGCGCCACCCCGACGAGCTGGCGAACCTCCACGGCGCCGGCGAGGACCTTCCCGATGAGGAGAAGCTCCGCGCCGCGATGCTCGAGGCGGTGGGTGCCGCGGACGGATTCGCGGCCTCCGGCGCGGATGACTCCTGGGTCCTCCTGCGTGTCGCCTACCGCCGGGTGCTGGCGCGGATCGCGGCTTTCGATCTCGCGCAGGACGACCCCGCCGACGTCGTCGCTCAGGTTTCGGCGCGCCTGGCCGACGCCGCCGGCGCCGCGTTGGAGGCGTCGCTGGCCGTCGCACGCGCTCGCGTGTCGGGGATCGGCTGCTCACCGGTGTTGTTTCCCCGCGAGGAGGTCGCGCCCACCCAGCTCGCGATCATCGCCATGGGAAAGGCCGGGGCGCGCGAGCTCAACTACGTCAGCGACGTGGACGTCATCTTCGTCGGCGGCACGGCAGACGCAGACCTCGTGACCGAGGCGCGCGCCATTGATATCGCCACACGCTTGGCGGTCCAGACCATGCGCGGCATCTCCGGCCCGGAGATCGAGCCCGCGCTGTGGGAAGTCGATCCGAATCTCCGGCCGGAGGGCAAGCAGGGCGCGTTGGTACGGTCGCTGGCATCCCACCTGTCTTATTACGACCGGTGGGCGCAGAGTTGGGAGTTCCAGGCGCTCCTGAAGGCGCGAGCCATCGCCGGCGACCCCGCACTGGGCGGAGAGTACGTCGAAGCCGTGCAGCGGAAGATCTGGACGAGCGCCGCGCGGGAGAACTTCGTCGACAGTGTGCAACGGATGCGCGAGCGCGTCACCGAGCACATCCCGCCGGACGAGGTGGCTCGTCAGGTGAAACTCGGCCCCGGTGGCATCCGGGACGTGGAGTTCACGGTGCAGCTCCTGCAGCTGGTGCACGGACTGACGGATGACCGCATCCGCCAGCGCGGCACCCTCGAGGCCCTCGATGCGCTCGAAGCCGAGGGGTACATCGGTCGCTCGGACGCCAGCGCCTTCGCGCGTGATTACCGGGTCCTCCGGGTCATCGAGCATCGCCTCCAGCTCCGCGCCCTGCGCCGCACCCACCTCATGCCGACGAAACCCGAGAACCTCCGCGTCCTCGCTCGGGCGACCCGCATCGCCGATACCGGCGCCGGCATCCAGGAGGCGTGGGAGGGCATCAAACGCGAAGTCCGCGACATCCATGTGCGGCTGTTCTATCGTCCGCTCCTCAGCGCTGTGGCGGGCCTGGGTGAAGACGAGCGCATGCTGTCGACCGAGCAGGCCCACGACCGTCTGGCGGCCATCGGGTTCCGTGACCCGGCCGGGGCGCTCCGTCACATCGCCGCCCTCACGAGCGGCCTGAGTCGGAAAGCCACGATCCAGCGGCACCTCATGCCGATCATGATCCGGTGGTTCGCCGAAGGCGTCGACCCGGACTACGGTCTCCTCGCCTTCCGCCGGATCAGCGAGCGGCTGGGCAACACACCCTGGTTCCTCCGGATGCTGCGCGACTCCTCCGGCGCGGCTGAGAGCCTCACCCGCCTCTTGTCGGGGTCGCGCTACGTCGGCGAATTGATGGAGTGGATCCCGGAATCGGCGGCGTGGCTCGACGGCGACGCGTTGCTGCGTCCCCGCACGGGGATGGCGCTTCAGGCGGAGGCTCGCGCCATCCAGACGAGGCACACCTCGATCGAAGACGCCATGCGCTCGGTGCGCACCCTGCGGCGCCGGGAAATGCTGCGCACGGCCATGGCGGCCGTGCTCGGTGTGCTGACGATCGACGAGCTGGCCGGGGCGCTCACGACGATCACGGAGACGACGATCCAGGCGACGCTCCGTGCGGTACGACGCGAGGTCGTGCCGCCGGAAGACGAGGCGCTCGATTTCTCGGTGATCGCGATGGGACGGTTCGGCGGCCGCGAACTCGGGTTCGGTTCCGATGCCGATGTGATGTACGTCTACCGCGCGAACGGGGTGGACCCGCAGCGTGCACACGAACTGTCGCTGCAGTTGGTCGCCGGCCTGCGCCGGTACTCCGAGGACCACCGCCTGCCGCTCGACCTCGACGCCGGGCTGCGCCCCGAAGGACGGAACGGCCCCGTCGCGCGGTCGCTCGAGGCGTACGCGGAGTACTACCGCCGCTGGTCGCTGTCGTGGGAGGCCCAGGCGCTCCTCCGCGCGCGGGGAGTGGCCGGCAGCGTCAAGCTCATCGCCGCGTTCACCGAGCTCGCCGACGAGGTGCGATATCCGGCGCAGGTCGACCCCCACGGGTTGCGGGAGATCAAGCGCATCAAGGCGCGTGTGGAGAACGAGCGCCTCCCTCAAGGCGCCGACCCGGCGCGCCACTTGAAGCTGGGCCCGGGGTCGCTCAGCGATGTGGAATGGCTCGTGCAGATCCTCCAGCTCCAGCACGCCGCCGCCGTCCCCGGTCTGAGGACCACCTCCACACTCGACGCGCTCGAGGCGGCCCGAGAAGCCGGGTTCGTCGGCGATGTCGACGCCTCCAGACTCAGGGAGGCGTGGCGCCTGGCCAGCCGCCTGCGGTCGGCGGCGACCCTGCTGTCGTGGCAGACCAGCGACGTGCTGCCTACCGACCGCACCAAGCTCGACGGCATCGGCCGCATCCTGGAGTACCCGCCCCGCTCCGCGACGCGCGTCGAGGAGGACTACCTCGCCGCCACCCGTCGGGCCCGCCGAGTGTTCGAGAAGCTCTTCTATGGATGATGTGAGCCCCCGCACGGCCGTGATCGCGGGCGCCAGCGGCTTCGTCGGAAGCGCCTTGACCCGGTCCCTCTCCTCGCAGGGCTTCGCCGTACGGACGATCGGGCGGTCCGGGGACGCCGTGTGGGGCGACGCGGCCGGGGTCCGCCGGCTCGTCGACGGCGCGGACGTGCTCATCAACCTGGCGGGGAAGTCGGTCAACTGCCGGTACACCGACGCCAACCGGGACGAGATCCTGCGGTCGCGCATGGAAACCACACGTCAACTGCGCGAGGCGGTGGAATCGGCTGCGCGGCCACCTCGGGTGTGGCTGAACGCGTCCACGGCGACGATCTACCGTCACGCGATGGACCGGCCGAACACGGAGAACCACGGCGATCTGGGCAGCGGGTTCTCAGTCGACGTCGCTCGAGCCTGGGAAGAGGAATTCTTCGCCGGCGACCTGCCGACGACGCGCCGGGTCGCGCTGCGGATGGCCATCGTGATCGGCGACGGACCGGCCACGCGCACGCTGTTGCGGCTCGCGCGGGTGGGGCTCGGCGGACCGCAGTTCGACGGATGGTGGTTCCCGCACCGGCGCTATCGCGGGATCGGTCCGCGCCCCACCGGGGGCAGCGCCCCCAGACACCGGACACGGGGTCGGCAGAAGTTCAGCTGGATCGATGTGGACGACGTCGTGGCGGCGGTCGACTTCCTCCTGGCCCGCGACGACATCTCCGGGCCGGTGAACCTCGCCAGCCCGCATCCGGTCGACAACCGTACGCTGATGCGCACCCTCCGCCGTGCCGTCCGGACGCCGATCGGTCTTCCGGCGTGGCGGTGGATGCTGGAGCCGGCCATGTGGGTGCTGCGCACGGAGCCGGAGCTCGTTCTCAAGAGCCGGTGGGTGCTGCCCGGAAAGCTGACGGAGGCGGGGTTCGTCTTCGGTCGGCCTGACCTCGAGGAGTCGCTCGCAACCGTGGTCTCGCGCCGGCCCTGACCGCGCCGACTGCACGGGTTCTCGCCCAACGCACGACGTCCCAACGTGATCAGGCCGTGCGCTCGACATCACGTCGTGCATTCGTCGCTGCGCAGTCGCAGCATCCCGGAAACGACGAAGGGGCCCCGGCGAACCGGAGCCCCTTCGCGCAGACCAGAACTCAGACGCCGAAGTACAGCTCGTACTCGAACGGGTGCGGGCGCTGGGCGATCGGCTGGATCTCGTTCTCGATCTTGTACTCGATCCAGGTCTCGATGAGCTCCTCGGTGAAGACGCCACCGGCGAGCAGGAACTCGTGGTCGGCGCGCAGCGCCTCGAGCGAGTCGAGCAGCGAGTTCGGAACCTGCGGGATGTTCTTGGCCTCTTCGGCGGGCAGCTCGTAGAGGTCCTTGTCGACGGGCTCGTGCGGCTCGATGCGGTTGTTGATGCCGTCGATGCCGGCCATGAGCTGAGCGGCGAACGCGAGGTACGGGTTGCCCGACGCGTCGGGTGCCCGGAACTCGATGCGCTTGGCCTTCGGGTTGGAGCCGGTGATCGGGATGCGGATGGCCGCCGAGCGGTTACCGGCCGAGTACACCAGGTTCACCGGAGCTTCGAAGCCCTTCACCAGGCGGTGGTAGCTGTTCAGCGTCGGGTTCGTGAAGGCCAGGATGGCCGGCGCGTGGGCGAGGATGCCGCCGATGTACCAGCGCGCGACGTCGGACAGGCCGCCGTAGCCGGTCTCGTCGTAGAACAGCGGCTTGCCGTCGTTCCACAGCGACTGGTGCGTGTGCATGCCCGAGCCGTTGTCGCCGAAGAGCGGCTTGGGCATGAAGGTCGCGACCTTGCCCCACTCGAGCGCCGTGTTCTTGACGATGTACTTGAACTTCAGGATGTCATCGGCGGCGTGCACCATCGTGTCGAAGCGGTAGTTGATCTCCGCCTGGCCGCCGGTGCCGACCTCGTGGTGCGCGCGCTCGAGAATGAGGCCCGCATCGATGAGCTTGAGGCTGATGTCGTCACGAAGGTCGGCCTGCTTGTCGACGGGGGAGACGGGGAAGTAGCCGCCCTTGTAAGGCGTCTTGTTGGCGAGGTTGCCGCCCTCTTCGGCGCGGCCGGTGTTCCAGGCCCCTTCCTCGGAGTCCACCGCGTAGAAGCTCGTGTTCTGCTTCACCTCGTAGCGGACGTCGTCGAAGATGTAGAACTCAGCCTCGGGCGCGAAGTAGGCGGTGTCGGCGATGCCGGTCGAGGCGAGGTACTTCTCGGCCTTCTTGGCGACCTGACGCGGGTCCTTGGAGTAGATCTCGCCGTTACGGGGGTTGTAGATGTCGAAGACCATGATGAGCGTCTTCGCCTCGCGGAACGGGTCGAGGTACGCGGTGGTGACATCCGGGATCAGCTGCATGTCCGACTCATGGATGTTCGCGAACCCGCGGATCGACGAGCCGTCGAAGAGCTGTCCGACCGTGAAGAAGTCCTCATCGACGGTGGCCGCGGGAATGTTGAAGTGCTGCTGCACGCCAGGGAGATCCGTGAATCGGATGTCGAGGAACTTGACGTCCTCGTCCTTGATGAACTTCAGCACCTCGGATGAATCTTTGAACATGTGGAAGACTCCAGAGGTAGGGCATCGGGATTCGCCGGCCTGCCAGGGCTGGCCCCTCGAACCTACCCAGGAGGCATTGCCCGGCAGTGTCTCTCATGTTTCCGGCATGTTACGCGTGCCTGATTAGGCTGAGGTAATGCCCGACGCTACACCCGCAGAACGTTATCCCGGTGAGCGATTGGGGCTGCCGGCGCAGGGGAGGGGCAGCATCGCCACCCTGGGCCGCCGTGTGGGGGCGATCATCCTCGACTGGGCGTGCGCAGTGGTGATCTCGATCGCGTTCTTCGCGTACGACGCCCTCGCCACCACGGTGATCTTCGCGCTCGTGCAGATCCTCTTCATCCCGACGATCGGCGGAAGCCCCGGTCACCGGGTGTTCGGGATGCGGTTGCAGCGCGTGACCGGAGGCTGGACCGGCTTGTGGCGGCCGATCGTGCGGACGGTGTTGCTCGCGCTGGTGATTCCCGCGGTGATCTGGGATGCGGACAATCGCGGCCTCCACGACAGGGCGGCCGGCACGGTCCTCGTTCGCGCCTGACCCTTCGACGCGCTCAGGGCCGCGATGGTGCGGGAGTCAGCGGGCTGGTGGTGCGGGAGTCAGCGGGGCCGCGGCGCGCGGACCTTGGTGGGATCGACGCCCTTCGGAATGGGCAGCGACGTCACCGACTGCGATATCGAGTCGACACGCTTGATGACAGCGGCCATCGTGGCCCGGTCGATCTTCTTCGGCAGCGCCTTGATGGTCGACGCGAGCTTGCCGATGGGGACCTCATCGTTGCCGTGCCCGACGTAGAACACGTGCACGGGGACACCCGACGCCACCCGCTGTACCTTCGAGCGCTCATCGTTCATGAGCCGCGTGAGGCGGCCGCGCGCGCCTTCGCCGACGATGACGACACCTCCGCGACCGATCGCGCGGTACACCGCCTCCTGCGTACGCGGGTTGACACCCACCGGCATCTCGGATGCGCTCCAGTTGCGGCCGAGCCCCGTGGACAGCACGTGACCGGCGGCACCGGGCATCCCGTCGATCTTCTTGTACATGGCCTTGGTCGACAGACGGGTCATCGTGATCATCGCCGCCAGGATGCCGGCCATCAGGCCCGTGACGCCCCACAGGATGACACTCCACACCGCGACGGGCGGGATGAGGAAGCCGATGCCGATACCGAGAGCGATACCGGCGAGAAGGATCCCGATGAGGGCGAACGGGAGCCATCGGTAAGCCTCGCGTGTGAACCGGAAAAGGGTACGAAGCTGCGAGAAGAAGCCAGGGCGCTTCTCGGGTGCGGAACTGCGAGCGGCCATAACGGGATTCTACCTTCCGGCGCCCCGGGCGTCCGTCCTCCACAACCGGCGTCCTGATGGCTCTTTCCCCTGATTCCGTGCCACGGCGCCACCACCGGCGCGTCCGCGCACAGGATCAAGGCGTGCGAGCGCTTCCGGTTCCTTCCGCCTACACCGCCTATCCGGCCATCCGCGCCGTCGGTCCCCCCGATGCGCCGTTCGAGGGCGTGCTTGCTCGCGGCGCCGGCGATGGCACGGTCCTGCTGGTCGATCGGAACCTGCTTCAGGACTGGCCGGCGTGGCGCGCACCGGGCGACAGCCACATGCTCGCCCCGCTCGATGTCGTGCGACGGAAAGACGGGCACGACATCGTGCTTCCGGCCGTGGCCGACCGCCTCGACCGTCTGGTGGCCCGGCGGGGCGGTGCGGGCGCGCCGGTGTCGGACGGTGAGGCGCTCACGGTGGCCGTCAGCGTCCTGCGCGGGCTCGTGACGGCGCTCACCGAAGAGCTCGATGGCGAGACCGCGTCCTGGTGGGTCACAGTCGAAGGGAAGCCCGTGCTCGTCTGCGGTTCGGGCGAAAGCGACGCCGTTCGCGCGTCGCAAGAGCTCGTCGCCGGACTCGCGGAAACAGTCGCTGATCCAGGTCTGCGCGACGTCCTCGACGACTTCCGCGATGCTCTGACTCAGCCCCGCGTCCTTCCCCGTAACGCCGACAGGTGGGAGGACGCCTTATTCGCCGTCGTCGAGGCGGAACCCCTCATGACCGAGGTGATCGGTCCGGTGCGGCCTCCCACGATCCCGGCAGCGGACACGGTGGCCGGCGGAGAGCCGGAGGCGCTGCGCCGCGAGTGGTGGAGCAGCCTGGCCGTCGCCGCCGACTCGGGGCTCGCCGCCAGCGCGTTCGATCTCATGCATCGGATCCGCGTGCGAATGACGAGCCGTGGCAGGAAGGTCCGTCCGGTCGCGTGGGCCGCCGGCTTGGCCGCAGTGGTCCTGGTCGTGGGACTGAGTTGGCCGGAGCCGAGCGGGCCTCACGCTGCCCTCGGCGCCGAGAAGCCGGTTCCGTCCACCCCGGCATCCGCGTCGCCCGTCGCACCGGATGCGGAAGCGAGCACAGGGAGCGGTGACCAGCCGGCCGACGCCGCGGAGGCACTGCGCGGGCTGTTGGATGCGCGTGCCGCGTGTCCGGACGCGCCCTGCCGAGCTTTGGCTCAGGAGGATCAGGGCAAGACGCTGCCCCCGGGCGCCGTTGACGCCGAGCAACGGACGATCGCATTGCTTGACGACTTCGGCGGCCTTGCAGTCCTCCGGGTGGACGCTCCCGGGGAACTCTCCCAGTTCGTGACCGTGGTCACGACACCGGGGGGTTGGCGGATCCGCGACGCGTTCGACGTCGCGGATCCACCCGCCTGATCAGATGCCGAGGTTGTCCTGGAACTGTGCCGCCTCGAGGCGTGCCTTGACCGCGGAGAGGAACCGGGCGGCGTCCGCCCCGTCGATGACTCGGTGGTCGTAGGAAAGCGCGAGGAACACGTAGGAGCGAACCGAGATCGCGTCCTTACCGTCCACCGACACGACGCCGGGGCGCTTGACGACCGTTCCGGTGCCGAGGATCGCGGACTGAGGCAGGAACACCAGCGGGGTGTCGAACAACGCGCCGCGGGAGCCCGTGTTCGTGACCGTGAAGGTGCCGCCGGCCAACTCGTCCGGCTTGAGCTTGTTGTTCCGCGTGCGCGCCGCCAGATCTGCGATCTCGTGCGCGATCTGAGCGAGGTTCTTCCCACTGGCCTCACGCACCACGGGGGTCAACAGGCCCCGCTCCGTGTCGACCGCGATCGAGATGTTCTCCGACGGCGGGTAGACGATGGTCTCGCCGTCCACCGTGGCGTTGATCACGGGGTAGGCCTGCAGCGCCTCGGCGGCGGCCAGGACGAAGAACGGCAGGAACGACAGCTTGTCACCGGTCTTGGACTGGAAATCGCCCTTGACCTGATCGCGGTACGACGCGAGCTTCGTGACATCCACCTCGACGACAGTCGTCAGCTGAGCCGTGGCCTGCATGGATGCGACGGCACGCTCGGCGAGTACCTTCCGGAGGCGAGACATCGCCTGCGTCGTGCCGCGGAGCGGCGAGACCTCGAGCGGTGCGGGTGCCGCGGCGGCGGGCGCCGCGGGCTCCGGCGCCGGTGCCTGCGCCGCCTGCGCTGCCTGCTCGGCAGCCTTGAGCACGTCTTCCTTGCGGATGCGTCCACCGACACCGGTTCCGGTGATCTTCGACAAGTCGACGCCCTGCTGCTGTGCGAGTCGGCGCACGAGCGGGGTCACATACGTCACCTCGTCGTTCGACGCGGACAGCGACTCCGACGACGTCGACGGGGCCTGCGGGGCGGGAGTGGAGGCTCCGGGCGCGGGGGCGGGCTTCTCCGGTTCAGCCGGCTTGGACGGCTCCGCCGTCTTCTCCGGCTCGGCGGACTGAGCTGGGGCGGCTGCGGGCTCCGGCTGCGCCGCGGGCTCGTCAGCCTCTACGGGCTTGTCCACGGAAGGCGCCTCGGGCGCGGCTGCCGCAGCAGGAGCGGGAGCTGAGCCGCTGCCGATGCGTGCGAGGGCTGCCCCCACCGCCACCGTCTCGTCCTCGCCCACGAGGATCTCCTGCAGCACGCCGGCGACGGGGGAGGGGATTTCGGTGTCGACCTTGTCGGTCGAGATCTCCAGGAGCGGCTCATCGACGGCGACGTCGTCACCGACCTGCTTCAGCCAGCGGGTGACCGTGCCCTCCGTGACGCTCTCACCCAGTTCCGGCAGAACGACCTCTCGGCTCTCGCCACCATCCTGGGCAGCCGGCTCAGCGGCGGCCGGCTCGGCGGCGGGCTGCTCGGCGGGTGGGGCCTCCGCCGCCGGAGCCGGCTCTTCGGCGGAAGCGGGCTGCTCGGCGAGGGTGGACTCCTCCGCGGGAGCGGACTGCTCGGCCGGAGCCGACTCCGCCGCTGCTGCCTCGCTCGCGGGGGCATCGTCCGTGGACGCGCCCGAGCCGTCACCGATCTTCGCCAGCACGGCGCCGACCTCTACGGTCTCGTCCTCTTCGACCAGGATCTCTTCGATCACTCCGCTGACGGGCGACGGGATCTCGGTGTCGACCTTGTCGGTCGAGATCTCCAGCAGGCCCTCGTCCTCCTGGATCGTGTCACCGACCTTCTTGAGCCAGCGGGTGACCGTTCCCTCGGTAACGCTCTCTCCGAGCGCGGGGAGGACGACGGAAGTGCTCATGAGCTTGTCTCCTTCAAAGGCGGATTCGTATCTAGCTTAGTGACGCGCCGGGCAGCTCAGAGCGTGTGCAACGGCGAGCCCGCCAGGGAGAGGAACGCTTCACCGAGCGCCTCGCTCTGCGTGGGGTGCGCATGGATGTACGGAGCGACGTCTTCGGGATGCGCTTCCCACCCCACGACGAGCTGAGCCTCGGTGATGAGTTCACCCACGCGGTCGCCCACGAGATGGACCCCGACAACCGGGCCGTCCTTGAGGCGGACGACCTTCGCGATACCCGCCGTGCCGAGAATCTCGCTGCGGGCGTTGCCGGCCAGGTTGTACTCGGTGACAACGAGCGCGTCGGCACCGTGCTGTTCGGCGGCCTGGGCCTGCGTCCACCCGACGGAGGCGACCTCGGGGTGGGAGTAGGTGACTCGCGGGATGTGGTGTTCCGGAACACGCACGGGGGAGCGACCGGCGATCTCCTCCGCCACGAAGAAGCCCTGCTGGAACCCGCGATGGGCAAGCTGCAGGCCGGCGACGACGTCACCGACGGCCCAGACGTGTTCGGCGTCGGTGCGCAGGCGCTCGTCGGTGCGCACGAAACCGCGGTCGAGCAGCACGCCGGACTCCTCCAGCCCGAGTCCCGCAGTCGCGGGACCGCGCCCCACGGCGACCAGGAGGTAGTCGGCCTCGAGAGAGCTGCCGTCCTCGAGCTGCACCGTGACCGCGTCGGGGCTCTGTGAGGCAGAAGCGAACCGCGTGCCGAGGCGGAAGTCGATCCCGCGCTTGCGGTAGGCGCGTTCGAGCGTCTTGCTGGAGGCGACGTCCTCTGCGGGCACCAGATGATCCAGTGCTTCGATGATCGTGACCTCAGAGCCGAACGAACGCCAGACACTCGCGAACTCCACGCCGATGACGCCGCCGCCGAGGACGATCACGCGGGCGGGGATCGCGTCGAGTTCGAGAGCCTGTTCGCTGGTGATGATGCGACCGCCGATGTCGAGCCCCGGGAGCGTCCGGCTATACGAGCCGGTGGCGATGACGACATCCGCGCCGCGGTACAGGTCGTCGCCTACACGGACGGCGAGCCCCGCCTCGAGCCTGCCTTCCCCGGCGACGACAGTGATCCCGCGCGCGGAGAGCAGGCCTTCGAGGCCGCGGTACTTCTTGGAGACGATTCCTTCGCGGTAGGTCCGCACGGCCGCCGGGTCGATCCCCTCCAGGGTTGCGCGCACGCCGACAGAGGCGGCGGTGCGCGTGGCGTCGGCCACCTCCGCCGAGTGGAGCAGAGCCTTCGTCGGGATGCATCCGCGGTGCAGGCACGTGCCTCCCACCTTGTCCTTCTCCACGATGATCACCGAGGAGCCCAGTTCCGCGGCGCGGAGCGCCGCGGCGTAGCCCCCGCTGCCACCGCCGAGCACGACGAGGTCGGCCGTGTGCTCCGTCATGCTGCCGCCTCCGTGGCCAGAAGTTCGATGAGCGAGCGCACCGTCGCGCCGGTCACACCCTTGTCCGTGAAGCCATACGGCGCACCTTTGTTCATGCCGACGCCCGCGATGTCGAGGTGCACCCACGGGATGCGGGGAGCGTCCTCCGCGTCGGAAGTCTGCCCGACGAAACGCCGGAGGAACAGCCCCGCGAACAGCGAGCCGCCCGCCGGGTCGCCGATCTTCGCGTTCTGCAGATCGGCGATGGGGGAGTCCAGCTCATCGGCCATGTGGTCGGGGAGCGGCAGCGGCCAGGCCAGTTCGTCGACGCGGGACGCCGCATCCAGGTACCGGCTCACGGCCTCCTCGTCGCCCATCACGCCGGCGTGCCGGGTTCCCAGAGCCACGGTGATCGCGCCGGTCAGCGTGGCCACGTCGATGAGAAGGTCGGGGTGTTCCCGACTTGCGGCGGCGAGGCCGTCGGCGAGGACGACGCGTCCCTCCGCATCGGTGTTCAGCACCTCGACGGTCGTTCCGTCGAGCGTCCGCACGACATCGCCGGGGCGGGTGGCGCGGCCCGAGGGCATGTTGTCGGCGATGCACATCCACGCCGTGACGCGCACGGGAAGGCGGAGAGCCGCCGCCGCCCGCACCACCGCGAGCACCGTGGCGGCACCGCACATGTCGTACTTCATCCCGACCATCGACGCCGCCGGCTTCAACGACAGCCCACCGGTGTCGAAGGTGATCCCCTTACCGACCAGCGCGACCGAGCGCGTAGCGGTGTCGGGGGAGTACTCGAGGCGAACGAGCCGCGGCGGACGGTCCGATCCCTGGCCGACGCCGAGGATGCCGCCGTATCCCGCTTCCCGGAGCGCTTCCTCATCCAGAATCGTCACGTCGACGGGGAGACCCGCGACTGATTCCGCCGCCCGCTCAGCGAGATCGGCCGGCCCGAGCCACTCGGCGGGAGTGGTGACCAGATCCTTCACCAGTGCCACGGCGTCGCTGATCGCAGCGACGGCCTCGACCTCAGCATCATCCGGCGCCGTGGGAGTCACCACCACGACCTCTTCGGCCCGCGAGGGCGGAGCAGCGGTCTTGTATCCGGCGAATCGGTAACCGCCGAGAGCTGCGCCTTCCGCCAGGGCGCGCCACGCAGCATCCGGCGTCGAGGGCGCGCCGACGGCGACTCGGGCGAATCCGGTGAGCTGGCGGATGCCGGTTCCGGCTGCCGCCCGCAACCCAGAGGCCTGCGGGTCGGTGCCCGCTCCGGCCACCGCGATCGGCGTCGTCATCCCGGGAACGGCCACCCGCTGGAACGACCCCGCGCTCCCGGTGAAGCCCACCGCGCTGAGCGTCTCACGGAGACCTGGCCAGCCGGGTACCGCGGCATCCTCACCCGCCGCCGGCAGGACGAGAAGGATGGCATCGGCGGAGATCTCATCCAGGGGGGTGCTGCTGTGCGTCACGAGGGGAAACGGCATGCGCTCCATCCTAGGTTCGCGTGTTCGCTGTGAGCGGGAGGGGTCGCGGCTCCCCGAGGTCGGTTGCGCTCGTAGAGTTGAGGTATGCCTTATCCCGCGTCGCTGTTCGACCGTGCCGTCTCGGCGCCGCCGGTGCCGTCCGGGCTTCCGCTGGTCATCGCGCTGACAGGGTTCACCGACGCCGGCTCTGCCGTGTCCCGGCTGATCGATTACTTCCGCGATGACTTGCAGCCCTCCGCGCTGTACGTCTTCTCCAACGACGTGCTGCTCGATTACCGTGCCCGGCGCCCTGTCATCTCCTTCGACGAAGACCACCTGACCGGATATCACCCGCCGCGCCTGGAGCTCTCCCTCGCCCACGACGCCCTGGGCCAGCCCTTCGTCCTGCTGGCCGGCTACGAGCCGGACTTCGCATGGGATGCCTTCGTCGATGCCGTGCTGGAACTCAGCGCCGGTCTCCAGGTGTCATCGGTCACGTGGGTGCATGCCATCCCGATGCCCGTGCCCCACACCCGCCCCATCGGTACGACTGTCAGCGGCACGCGGACCGAGCTGGTCGAAGCCCATTCGGTGTGGCGACCGCACACCCGGGTTCCGGCGACCGTCGGCCACCTGCTGGAGTACCGCTTCGCCGAGGCAGGCGCGAAGGTGGCGGGTTTCGTCCTGCTCATCCCTCACTATCTCGGCGACACGGAGTATCCCGCCGCAGCTCTCGCGGGCATGGACAGCATCACCGTCGCGACCGGCTTGGTCTTCGACGGCGACGCCGTGCGCGAGGAGAACCGGGAGTACCTCGACAAGGTCCAGGAGCAGGTCACCGGCAGCGACGAACTCACCCGGATGCTCGAAGGCCTCGAGGAGCGCTACGACTCGTACATGGCGGGGATGGCCGGCTCCAACCAGGCGACGCCCATCATCCACACGGGAGACCTCCCGAGCGCGGATGAACTGGCGGCCGAACTCGAGCGCTTCCTCGCCACGCGTCCGAGCGGTGACGAGGACAAGCGCGGCGGGCCGAGTCTGGGCTGACGCGGGGGAATATCCACCCGTCGCCAGAGGTTATGACTGGTGTATTCTCTGCGCGCGTCAGCTGCTCGGAGAAGGTATGAGACAATAAAGGACCTGGCCCGTTGTCGATCCTCGGTGGGAGCATCCGCTCACCGCCGCGGACTTGACAAGGGTCTTAATAGTGTCCGAGAACGACCGGCGACCGTGTAACGCGCGCCACCGGTGAAAGGCGAAACGTGGCAGGCACGAACACCAAGACCCGCTCCCGCAGCGGCGAGGACACCGACATCGACACGGTCGACGAGACCGCCGCGGTGCCGTCGAAGAAGACGCCCGCGAAGAAGGCGGCCCCCAAGGCTGCTGCCAAGTCGAAGACGGCCAAGGGCAAGACCAAGGCTGACGAAGCCGACGTCGACGAAGAGATCGAAGACGTCGAACTGGACGCCGATATCGAAGTCGTCGAAGAAGACACGACCGACGTGACCGATGACGACGCGCCGGGGGCTGCCCCCGCAGCCAAGCCGGCCGCCGAAGGCGCTGCGGACGACGACGACGAAGAAGACGCCACCAAGCCGGCCTTCAGCGAACCGCTGCCGACCGGCGCGATCGTCATCTCGTCCAATGACGAGGATGACGTCCCGGTCTACTCCGCTCAGATCACCGGCGCCACCGCCGACCCCGTCAAGGACTACCTCAAGCAGATCGGTAAAGTTCCGCTGCTGAACGCGGCCGAAGAGGTCGAACTGGCGATGCGCATCGAGGCGGGACTGTTCGCCGAGGAGAAGCTGTCGCACATGTCGGCGGCGGAGAAGTCGGGCCAGCTCGGCCTCGACCTCCAGTGGGTGGCTCGTGACGGTCAGCGCGCGAAGTCGCATCTGCTCGGCGCGAACCTCCGCCTCGTCGTCTCCCTCGCCAAGCGCTACACGGGTCGTGGAATGCAGTTCCTCGACCTCATCCAGGAGGGCAACCTGGGCCTCATCCGCGCGGTCGAGAAGTTCGACTACACCAAGGGCTTCAAGTTCTCCACGTACGCCACCTGGTGGATCCGTCAGGCGATCACACGCGCGATGGCCGACCAGGCCCGCACCATCCGCATCCCGGTGCACATGGTCGAGGTCATCAACAAGCTCGCCCGCGTTCAGCGGCAGATGCTGCAGGACCTGGGCCGGGAGCCCACGCCCGAGGAGCTCAGCCGCGAGCTGGACATGACCCCCGAGAAGGTCATCGAGGTGCAGAAGTACGGGCGCGAGCCCATCTCGCTGCACACCCCGCTCGGCGAGGACGGCGACAGCGAGTTCGGTGACCTCATCGAAGACACCGAGGCGGTCGTTCCGGCGGATGCTGTCGGCTTCACGATGCTGCAGCGTCAGCTCGAGTCGCTCCTGGACTCCCTGTCGGAGCGTGAGGCGGGCGTGATCCGCATGCGCTTCGGCCTGGGCGACGGCCAGCCGAAGACGCTGGACCAGATCGGCGACACCTTCGGTGTGACGCGCGAGCGCATCCGCCAGATCGAGTCGAAGACGATGGCGAAGCTGCGCCACCCGAGCCGTTCGCAGTCGCTGCGGGATTACCTCGAGTGACCGGTGAGGCCAACGCCGGCAAGGCGTTGACGGTCACCGTCGATGGGGCGTCGTTCGCCCGCATCCCGATCCGTACGCGGGTTGTGATGCCGGGCGACGAGCTCGATCCGTTCATCCGCGAGTACGCCGCCGACGTCGTGCAGCCCGGCGATATCTTCTTCGTCACGGAGAAGATCGTCGCCATCACGCAGGGCCGGTCGTACCTCGTCGAAGACATCCATCCGCGGCGTCTGGCACTGTTCCTGTCGCGTTTCGTCGTTCGCACGCCCTACGGCATCGGCCTCGGCATGCCGGAGACGATGGAGATGGCGCTGCGCGAGTGCGGGGTACCCCGCATCCTGTTCGCTGCCGCGGTCTCGGCCGTGACGAAGGCTTTCGGCCGCAAGGGCGACTTCTACCGCATCGCGGGAGACAAGGCCCGCGCGATCGACGGCCCGACGAGCGGAACAATCCCGCCGTACAACAAGGCGGTCGTGCTGGGTCCGGACAAGCCACGCGAGGTCGCTCAGCATCTGAAGTCGCTGCTCGGCGGAGTGGCGGAGGTCGCCGTGGTCGACATCAACGACCTGGGTGGCAACATCCTCGGCTCGACGCTGGATAAGGCCGGTGAGCGCCGGCTGGTGGCGATTCTGAAGGACAACCCGCTCGGGCAGGGCCACGAGTCCACGCCGCTCGGCGTCGTCCGCCCCGCCTGACCCGTCGGTCTGCACCCGGACACGCCGCGCGCGGCCGTGACGCTTCGTCTCGCTGCGCTCGCTCAGCGCCCGGTGATCGCAATTCCCGGACCCTGAGCGAGGGAGCGCAGCGACCGAGACGAAGGGCCCCGCGCGGGCCCTGACGCTTCGTCTCGCTACGCTCGCTCAGCGCCCGGTGATCGCAATCCCCGGACCCTGAGCGAGGGAGCGCAGCGACCGAGACGAAGGGCCACTCCGCGCGGCCTTTGACGCTTCGTCTCGCTGCGCTCGCTCAGCGCCCGGTGATCGCAAGTTCCGGACCCTGAGCGAGGGAGCGCAGCGACCGAGACGAAGGGCCGCGCGTGGGTGGAGCTAGAAGCCGATGGCGGCGCGGTACCGCGGTTTGTGCCCGGTGCGGATGCCCGTGACGCTGGGCTTGTTCTCGTAAACGCCCGCACCCCAGTTGCCCTCGACAAGCACGGGGCCCTCAGGCGTCACCACGATGTCCCAGCCCACGTACTGCACCTGCGGCACGACACGGGCGACCCGGTCTACGAACGCGCGCACCTCGTCCATCATCGGCAGCTGGAAGTCCGCGATCCGGAACCCCGAATCAGGATGGTGCTCGTGCACATGGCCGTGCGAGTCGTAACCTGCGCCGACGGCGTGGCCGTTCTCGTCGAGCATCGTGTAGAAGCCGCCGAACGTCATCTGGTCGCTCACCGCGCCGCGGCCGAACTTCTGCGCCATCGCAAGGATGTGCGTCGTGGAACCGTCGAAGAACGCGGTGACCCGCGTGGTGTTGACCGTGCCGGGGCAGACGGCCGCGAGATCGGGATGCTGCACGATGAGCTGCTCGAGGAGGAGTTCACCGCGCTGCCGCAGGCCCGCGTGGAAGGCCGCCCAGTCGTCCACCTCTGCCGCGTGGTACCGGTGCACCCCGGTACCCGCCTGACCGACCGGCTCCTTGGTGACGATCGTGCCGTGGCGTTCGGCGAATGCCCGAACGGCATCGGCGTTGTCCTCCTCGACGACCATCCACTCGCGGTGGAGATGCTCGCTGAAGACACGGTCGAACGCGATCTTGTCCTGGAACAGGTGCCGGAAGTCCGGGTGGTCGTACTTCTGCGAGATCTGGTTCGACACCGGATGCGTCATGTACGTGCCGCGTTCGGCGCGAGAAAGGATCGCGAAGTCGTAGTCGATGTAGTCCTGGAACCCGACGTTACGGAATCCGGCTTGAAACAGCATGTCGGCCACGATCACCGGCATCCACTTCCCGTGCTGCTGCGAGGCCTCTCGCGCACGCTCGAAGACGGATCCGACATCGATCCGCCGCGCGCGGCCGATCAGGTAGCGGACGCGGGGCGCGAGGGCGAAGCCTCTTTCAGGCATGCGGTCTCCGGGGTCGGGGGACGGGACGCGGATAGTCTATTGGGCGTGACTGCGCCGGACCTCGGAACCCCCCGGCCTGCGCCGAAAGGCTCCGGGCCGGTGGCCCGCCTGTCCGCTTCCGCTCTGCGACACAACATCCCGCTGGCCCTGTCGCGGCGCGCGGGACGAGTGGCGGCGCTGTACGCCGACGCGTGGGGCCACGGAGCCACGTGGGTGACGGATGTGCTCGCCGCCGCAGGCGTCGACGAGGCGGCGGTCGAGGCCGAGACGCTCTTCGGGCTGCCCGGAGGGGACTCGGACGCGCGCCCCGTACTGACCCTCGTCGGCCGGGTGCTCTCCACCAAGCACCTGCGTGCGGGCGAAGGCGTCTCGTACGGGTACGCCCACCGCGCCCCCGAAGACACCCGTGTGGCCCTCGTCGCCGGGGGGTATGCGCAGGGGGTCGTGCGGATGCTGGGCAACCGGGTCGCGGTGCGGATCGGCGGGACGCTTCATCCGCTGGTCGGACGTGTGGCGATGGACGTCTGCGTGGTGGACATCACCGAACACGCCGTATCACGCGGTGACGAAGTCGTGTTCTTCGGCGACCCGCGCGAGGACGCGCCCCCGCTGGCCGAGTGGGTCCGGGCGACGGGATGGACCGCGGGAGAGATCGTCGCGACCACCGGACTCCGCGCCGCCCGGGAGGTGGGCCCGTGAGCGCCCGGTTGGTGGTCGACCTGGACGCCTTTGCGAGCAATCTGCGGGTCATCCGGCAGCAGATCGCACCAGCGCACCACATGCTGGTCGTCAAGGATGACGCATACGGGCACGGGCTCCGCCCGATCGTGCACCGCGCCCACGCGGAAGGCATCCGATGGTTCGGTGCGTTCGACACCGCCACCGGACTCGCGGTTCGCGAAGAGCTCGGCCCGGACGTCCGGATCTTCGTCTGGATGATCAGTTCCGAGGAAGATCTGCAGACAGCCGTGGAAGCGGACCTCGACCTCGGGGTCGGGGATGACCTGTTGCTCGAGGATGTCGCGGCACGGGGACCGGCACCCGCCGGGTCGCGGCCCCGCGTGCACCTGAAGATCGACACCGGGCTGCATCGCAACGGCATCCGTCCCGAGCAGTGGCCGGACGCGGTCGCCCGCGCTGCCGAGCTGGAGCGAGCGGGCATCCTGGGTGTCGAGGGGGTGTGGAGCCACATCGCCGAGGCGTCGGACGCGGAGGACGACGCAGCGCGCGCACTGTTCCTCCAGGCCCAGGAAACAGCAGTCGCCGCCGGGCTGACACCGCGGTTCGCGCACCTCGCGGCCAGCGCTGCCGGCTTCGCGCGCCCGGAGTTCCGGGAGGACCTCGTCCGGATCGGGGCGTTCGCGTATGGCATCCGTGCCGCCGGCGGCCCGGACGAGGAAGCCCTCGGCATCAGGCCGATCGCTTCGCTTCGAGCCGAAGTCATCGAGACGGACGGCGTCCGCGCTCACGTGGGGGTCGGAAACCTCGATGGGATTCCCTCACCCTTGGGCGGGATGCTCAGTATCCGTACGCCCGGCGGTGTCCGGCGCGTGATTTCCGTACTGCCGGATCGGCTGGTGGTGGAAGGGTGGGACGGCATGCGCCCCGGCGATGAGGTGATCGTGCTGGGCGCGGATTCGCCGCATCCGTTCACGGATGCTGCCGAGCGCATCGCGACGATCGGCGAGGAGATCGCGTTGCGGATCTCCCCGACGATCGAGCGGATCTATCGGTTCAGACCGACTCGCTGAGGCGCGCGGTCTCGTCGTGCCACGAGGAAGCGATGCTGCGCAGCTTCTCCTCGTACTTGCGGCCGTGGTGCGCGCAGAAGAGCAGCTCGCTGCCATTCACCTCTGCGGCGATGTATGCCTGCGCCCCGCACGAGTCACACCGATCAGCGGCGGTGAGACGGTACTCCAGGACGGCAGCGTTGTCGGTCGGTGTCGAAAGCGTGTTCATCTCGGTACCCTCCTCCGGTGCTCGCGGTGCTTCGGTCATCACATACAACCACGGGGGTTCTGGGTGCATGCCCGCCTGTCCCCCCATTTCGCTGAGCGCGTACGGCGGCCCACGGGCGCCGTGTGTCTGCGTCCCAGTGGGGGCGGCCCCCGTTATCGTGGGAGATTGTGACCTCCGAGTATTCCGCCCACCACCTTCAGGTGCTCGAAGGGCTCGAAGCGGTCCGCAAGCGCCCGGGGATGTACATCGGTTCCACCGACTCCCGGGGTCTCATGCACTGCCTGTGGGAGATCATCGACAACTCCGTCGATGAGGCCCTCGGCGGACACGGCAATCGCATCGACATCCTCCTGCACGCCGACGGCAGCGTCGAGGTACGGGACCGCGCGCGCGGCATCCCGGTGGACATCGAACCTCGTACCGGCCTGCCCGGCGTCGAGGTGGTCTTCACGAAACTGCACGCCGGCGGCAAGTTCGGCGGCGGCTCGTACGCCGCATCGGGCGGTCTGCACGGTGTCGGCGCATCCGTCGTCAACGCCCTGTCCGAACGCCTCGACGTCGAAGTGGACCGTGGCGGCAAGACGTACGCCATGTCGTTCCACCGCGGTGAGCCGGGCGTGTTCTCCGGTCCCACGCCGGATTCCACCTTCACCCCGTTCGAGAAGAGCAGCGAACTGCGGGTCGTGGGCAAAGCGCCCAAAGGCGTGACCGGCACGCGCATCCGGTACTGGGCCGACCGGCAGATCTTCACGAAAGACGCCGCGTTCGGACTGAACGAGCTCGAGCAGCGCGTTCGTCAGACGGCCTTCCTCGTCCCCGGACTCGAGATGGTGGTCCGGGATGAGCGTGGCGCCGAGCCCGTCGAAACGGCCTACCGCTTCGACGGGGGTATCTCCGAATTCGCCGACTACCTCGCGCCCGACAGCGGCGTGACGGACACGTGGCGCCTCACCGGCTCCGGCACGTTCACGGAGACCGTGCCCGTCCTGCAGGCAGCCGGGGCGATGGTGCCGACAGAGGTCGAGCGCACGTGCGAGGTCGACGTCGCGCTGCGGTGGGGGACGGGCTACGACACGGTGATGCGCTCCTTCGTCAACATCATCGCCACCCCCAAGGGCGGCACGCACCAGCAGGGGTTCGAGCAGGGCCTCATGAAGACGCTCCGCAGCCAGGTCGAGCAGAACTCGCGTCGGCTCAAGGTCGGAAACGACAAGCTCGAGAAGGACGACATCCTCGCCGGACTCACCGCGGTGCTGAACGTGCGACTGCCCGAACCGCAGTTCGAGGGGCAGACCAAGGAGATCCTGGGTACGCCCGCCGTCCGGCAGATCGTGTCGTCCGTGGTCACCAAAGAACTGGCGGCCCGCTTCGCGTCGGCCAAGCGTGACGATAAGGCGCAGACCGCCCTCCTGCTGGACAAGGTCGTCTCCGAGATGAAGTCGCGCATCTCCGCGCGCACGCACAAGGAAACCCAGCGCCGGAAGAACGCGCTGGAGTCGTCGTCGCTCCCGGCGAAGCTGGTCGACTGCAGGTCCAACGACGTCAGCGATTCCGAACTCTTCATCGTCGAGGGTGATTCGGCGCTGGGGACGGCGAAGCTGGCGCGCAGCAGCGAATACCAGGCACTTCTGCCGATCCGAGGCAAGATCCTCAACGTGCAGAAGGCGTCGGTCAGCGACATGCTCTCCAACGCCGAGTGCGCCTCGATCATCCAAGTGATCGGCGCCGGATCAGGTCGTTCGTTCGACCTCGAAGCCGCCCGGTACGGCAAGGTGATCTTGATGAGCGACGCGGACGTGGATGGCGCGCACATCCGCACCCTCCTCCTGACCCTCTTCTTCCGCTACATGCGGCCGCTGGTCGAAGCGGGCCGCGTCTACGCGGCGGTCCCGCCGCTGCACCGGGTCGTGGTCATGAACCCGGGCACCAAGCCGAACGAGACGATCTACACCTACAGCGAGCCGGAGCTGCACGCGTTGCTGACGAAGCTCACCAAGGCGGGCAAGCGCTGGCAGGAGCCCGTGCAGCGCTACAAGGGCCTCGGCGAGATGGATGCGGACCAGCTGGCCACGACGACCATGGATCGCGCCGGCCGCACGCTGCGCCGCGTCCGCGTCCAGGACGCCGAGGTGGCCGCGAGCGTCTTCGAACTGCTCATGGGCAACGACGTGGCGCCGCGCCGCGAGTTCATCGTGGACGCCAGCGACCGTCTCGCGCGCGAGCGCATCGACGCCTGACCGGCCGCATCCTTCGCCCCCACACTGCCAGGTCAGCGGACGGTGGTGCCCAGCGCGCCGATGATGCCGTCGACCGGCGTGCCTGACGCGTCGCGCTTCGCCCCCGAGGGTGGAAGCTGTCGCACGCCGCCGTCCGTGCCCACCGCACGGGGGTCGGAGCCGACCCAGCCCAGGGTGAGCCCGTCTTCGCCCTTGAGGAGCCGCTGTGCGCGCACACCGCCGGTGCCCCGACCCTTCGCCGGGTACTCCGTGAACGCCGACACCTTCGCGCTTCCCGCATCCATACCGGGAATCGCCGTGCTGGAGCCGGCGACGGTCACGACGACGGCGTCGAAGGCGGATGCGCCGACCGCGGAGAACCCGATCGCCTCAACCCCGTCGGCCAGGCGGATGCCGGCCATGCCGCCTGCTGCGCGCCCCTGGGGTCGCACAGAGGACGCGTCGAAGCGCAGCAGTTGTGCGTCGGCGGCGATGAAGACGAGCTCGGCGCCGTCGCTGGCGGGAGCGGCACCGATCACGCGGTCGCCGTCCCGCAGAGCGATGATGGAGACGTCGTGCTTACCCGCCGGCAACTCGGTCGCGGCCACCCGCTTGACGACACCGTGCGCGGTTCCGAGAGCGATCGGCGGATCGGCCACCAGGGGCACGACGGCCACCACGTGCTCGCCCCCGGAGAGGCCCAGATACTGATCCGCACGCGTGCCCGCGGCCAGCTGCACCGCGTTCCCCGGAACCGAGGGCAGGTCGACGGGGGAGAAGCGGATGAGTCGGCCCGCGCTGGTCACGGCACCGACGTCCCCGCGCGTGGTGGTGTCCACGGCTGAGCGGATCGCGTCGTGCTTCGATCGGCGCGCCGGTGTCACGATGCCCTCGTTCGGAGCATCCGGTGCGCGCTCGGCACGCACCATCCGCCCGGTCGCCGACAGGAATACGCGGCATGGCGCGTCAGCGATCTGGAGATCGGCGGCGGCAGCGCCGCGGGCCGCGCGGGGCGTGACCGGTCCGCCGTTCAGCAGCATTGTCCGCCGCGGCGTGCCGAGGGCATCCGATGTCGCCTCGAGTTCGCGGGCCACTTGCGCACGCAACAGCGCCGGGTCGCTCAGGAGCTCCACGAGCGCGGCGATCTCCGCCTGCAGTGCATCGCGCTCGGCCTCGAGCTCGATCCGCGAGAACTTGGTCAAGCGGCGCAGGCGCAGCTCGAGGATGTATTCGGCCTGCGGCTGACTGAGGTCGAACACGTCCATCAGCCGTCCACGCGCCTGCTCGCCGTCGTCCGACGCACGAATGACCTGGATGACCTCGTCGATATCGAGGATCGCGATGAGCAAGCCCTCGACGAGGTGCAGGCGCTCACGCCGACGGGCGAGACGGTACTCGCTGCGGCGCGTGACGACGCGGATGCGGTGGTCAAGATAGACCTGCAGCAGCTCTCGCAGCCCGAGCGTCTGGGGCTGACCGTCGACGAGTGCGACGTTGTTGATGCCGAACGAATCCTCCATCGGCGTGAGGCGGTACAGCTGGTCCAGCACGGCGTTCGGATCGAACCCGGTCTTGATCCCGATGACAAGACGCAGGCCGTGGGTGCGGTCGGTGAGGTCGGTGACGTCGGCGATGCCGGTGAGCTTCTTACTCGTCACGGCGTCTTTGATCTTCTCGATCACGCGCTCCGGTCCGACGAGGTACGGCAGCTCGGTCACGACCAGTCCGGTGCGGCGCGGTCCGAGCGGCTCGACCGAGACCTTCGCCCGCGTCCGGAAGGAGCCGCGCCCCGTGGCGTACGCGTCGCGGATTCCGTCGAGTCCGACGATGATGCCGCCGGAGGGCAGATCCGGCCCGGGAACGAACTCCATGAGTTCTTCGAGGGTGGCCTCCGGGTTCGCCAGCAGGTGCACGGCGGCTGCCACCACCTCGATGAGGTTGTGCGGCGCCATGTTCGTGGCCATACCGACCGCGATGCCGGATGCCCCGTTGACGAGCAGGTTGGGGAAGGCGGCCGGCAGCACCTCCGGCTGCTGGAACTGCCCGTCGTAGTTCGGGATGAAGTCGACGACATCCTCATCGAGGTCGGCCGTCAGGGCGAGGGCAGGAGGCGCCAGTCGCGCCTCGGTGTAGCGCGGAGCCGCAGGACCATCGTCCAGCGACCCGAAGTTGCCGTGTCCATCCACGAGAGGCACGCGGAGCGAGAACGCCTGGGCCAGGCGAACGAGGGCGTCGTAGATCGGCGCGTCGCCGTGCGGATGCAGCTTTCCCATGACCTCGCCCACGACGCGGGCGCTCTTGACGTGGCCTCGGTCGGGCCGCAGACCCATCTCGGCCATCTGGTACAGGATGCGTCGCTGCACCGGCTTCAACCCGTCGCGGGCGTCGGGGAGCGCGCGCGAGTAGATGACCGAGTAGGCGTACTCGAGGAACGAGCCCTGCATCTCGGCGGAGAGGTCGACGTCTTCGATGCGTTCTTCGACGGCAGGGGAGGGGCGGGAAGAGGGCATGTCCGTTCGGCCTCGGGTCGGCGGTGTCGATCGCGGCGGTTGCGCCTCGACCAGGGGCCGTTCGCCTGTGCGAGACTGACCCGGATGTCTCTCAGCCTACCGGCGTACCCGCCACGCGCCCGGAGCCTCACCGGCGTGCTGGCCGACGCGCTCGCCGCGGTCGCAGGCACCCCCGGTGCGTTTCCCCCCGCCCGCAGCGCGATCGTTTTCGTCCTCGACGGCCTGGGCGCGCACAACCTCGCCGCTCGGCGCGGGCACGCCCGGTTCGTCTCCTCGCTGAGCTCGCGATCCGCCGTCGCCCGCACCGTCTTCCCGTCCACGACGGCGGCCGCGCTGACCAGCCTGCTCACCGCCACCGACCCCGGTGTGCACGGCATCGTCGGTTACCGCGTGCGCATCCCCGGCACGGACTCCGCGCCGAACCAGTTGCACGGATGGGAGACCCATGGCCTGGACCCCCGCACCTGGCAGCGTTCGCAACCGATCCTCGAGAGCGAAGCGAACGCGGGTCGCCCGACCTTCGTCGTGTCCCGCCCCGAGTACCGCGGAACGGGTTTCACCGAGGCGACACTCCGCGGAGCGGAGATCGTGGGAGTCGAGGATCTCGTCGGGCGCGTCGAGGCGGCCGCCCGCCTCGCGGCGGAGCATCCCGGGTCGGTGACCTACCTCTACGCCCCCGACCTCGACGGCGTCGGGCACCGGCACGGCTGGGAGTCCGATCAATGGTCCTCCGCCTTGGAACGGGTGGACGCTGCGGCTCAACACTTTGCGGAGGTCCTGGATCCGACGACGGGCGCGCTGATCACGGCCGACCACGGCATGGTCGACGTGCCGGCGCACCGCCGGCTGCTGTTCGGGGCGGACTCACAGCTGTGGGACGGGGTCGCGGTCGTTGGCGGTGAGCCTCGGATGCTGCACCTCTATGCCGAGGACGGCCGGGCTGCCGACGTGCATGCCGCCTGGCACGCCGCCGAATCGGGCCGGGCGTGGGTGCTCGCCCGGGATGAGGCGATCGACGCGGGCTTGTTCGGCCCGGTCGACCCCGCGGTTCGTGAACGCATCGGCGACGTCCTGGTGGCGGCCCGCGCCGGCGTGGCGTACTACGACGACCGCGAAGCCGACAAGGCTTCGCAGCGGATGGTCGGGCAGCACGGATCGCTCACCATCGAGGAACGGATGGTGCCGTTGCTCCGCCTCGGCGCCTTCGCCTGACGGTACTGCTTCGGCTCGCGCGGCGCCGGCTCCGCGTTCTCTGGTGGCGCTGAAGGCGCGTCGGGCGAGCCGCCACCTCGGGTAGTTCCGGAGGGGATGTGCATCCGGGAGGGCGCACCCCAGGATTCTCTCCTCCCGAAGCGCCATCTCCCCCCGAAGCGCCATCTCCCCCCGAAACGCCCGCCGACCCCGGAGCCTGGGCGGTTAGGGAGGGGATGTGCACCCGGGAGGGCGCATCCCAGGATTTCTTTCCTCCCGAAGCGCCATCTCCTCCCGAGGTGCGCGCCGTTCCCACCCATGCGCCTGGGTGCGTCACAGTGCCTTCGCCCCACCCCGCAGCCTGGGTGGGCCCCTGCCGCTGCTGCACCCGCCAGCCTTTTGGCTCTACGCCTGGGCGGTTCGGGAGGGGATGTGCACTCGGGAGGGCGGATCCGGGATTCTCTCCTCCCCAAGCGCCACCTCCACCCGAAGCGCACGCCACACCCCGCAGCCTGGGCATTTCGGGAGGGGAAATGCACCCGGGAGGGCCGATCCGAGGAATTCTCTCCTCCGCAAGCGTCATCTCCTCCCGAAGAGCACGCCGTAGCCCGCCGCCCGGGCCGTTCGGGAGGGGATGTGCACCCGGGAGGGCGCATCCGAGGATTCTCTCCTCCCCAAGCGCCATCTCCTCCCGGAGCGCACGCCGAACCCCGCCGCCCGTACCCCGCCGCCCGGGCCGTTCGGGAGGGGATGTGCACCCAGGAGGGCGGATCCGGGGATTCTCTCCTCCCGACGCGCCATCTCCTCCCGGAGCGCACGCGGCACTCACACGGCGGAAGAATCCGCCCGCACGCGGCGGGCGCCTCCCGCTCACCGAACCCGCGGAGCCCGGGCCCGGCCCCACCGAACCCGCAGAGCCCGAGCCCGGCCCCACCGAACCCGCGGAGCACGAGCCCGGACCCACAAACCCGCGTCACCGCCGAACCCCCCGAACCCGGCTACGCGGGTCAGCTCACCCGCGTCGGAGGTGCGTCAGCTCTCGTCGCCGCGAGCGCCGAAGACGATCTCATCCCACGACGGCATCGACGAGCGTCCCTTGCGTCGCCCGCCAGCGTCGGATGATGGCGTGCTTCGCGACGGATCAGCGTCCTGGCCGGTGGTGGGGGAGTCGTCGTATCCGGGCTCCAGCGCGTCGAACAGCGCCACCGGCGCCGCCGAGTGTCGCGCCTCGGCCTCCGCACCCGTGCCGGGGAGGGGCTCCCGCTGGCCGCGACGGCGCCGCAACGCCTCGAGAAGGTCAGCGGTCTCCGTCGATGTCACAGGAATCTCCGGCGCCCGCTTGATCGCCGCATCCTGAGCGGACGGTCCCGCAAAAGGCGAGTCGGGGATCGGCTCGGTGTCGTTCTCCATGCGTCGCGGACCGAATGCTCCACTGTCGAAGCGCGAGTCGTCCTTGGCCGCCGGCACGTCCAGCGCGCGCAGACGCGGGATGAGGCCCTCCGGAAGGGATCCCTGCCGCGACAGCTGGATCGCATCGGCGTTCTGCGGCGACAGCGTGCTGCGCCGCGGATCGTAGCCCCACCGCGCATCGTGATCGATGGCGCTCGCTGTGAACTCGAGCTTGACGATCCAGCCGGTCGATTCCTTCCAGCTGCTCCACCGCTCACCCGTGGCGTGGGCCTCGGCAAGTTTGGCGCGCACCGCTGCGCCGAAGGTGACGTGCTCGTGCTCCAGCTCACCACCGAGCAGCACGGGCACGGCGAGAGCCTGCCCGACGATGTGCTCGCGCTCGGCGAGGACAGGATGCTCGAACTTCACCACGTCCTCGAGGCGGGCGCCCATCAGCACGGCGACTTCCTGCGCCGAGAGGCCGGCACGGATGTGCGCCTGCACTTCCCGGGGGCTCGGGCGCGGCCCGCGTTCCTCGGTGCTGCGTTCGCGACGGGCGCGGCGCATTTCGCCGCGCAGCACTTCATCGACAGCGAGAGTGAACCTCTCGCCGGAGTCGGTCGCCAGGACCAGGAGATTTTCCTCGGTGCCGATGACTTTGAGCTGTTCCATGCGAAACACCCCTTCGATCTGCGGTCAGCGCCCATGCTGACACAGGCCCCGCTCACCACCGGGAATATCGCGGGCGCGCCGCGCGTTTTGCCGATATCCCGAACCACACAGGCGATGTCGTCGCGCGTGTATTTGCGAAACGACGGTCGGTCATGCAAACTATGGCCGCCCGCTCGGGCGACGCACCCCCTGTTTATTTGAAAGAAGAGACGTTCACGCATGGCCACCGATTACGACGCCCCCCGCAAGACCGAGGACGACAGCGAGTCGATCGAGGCCCTGAAGGAGCGCGTGCCGGACAAGACCTCTGGTGCAATCGACGTCGAGGACGCCGACAACCCCTCGGGCTTCGAACTGCCCGGCGCCGACCTTTCCGACCTGGAACTCGACGTCGTTGTGCTCCCCCCGCAAGAGGACGAGTTCACCTGTTCCAACTGCTTCCTCGTGAAGCACCGCTCACAGCTCGACCACGAGACCGGCTCCGGCCCTATCTGCCGGGAATGCGCGGCTTGACCTGAGCGCGGCGGATCGCCGCCGCCAACCGATCCGGCGTGCGCGTGGAAATCACCCACGCCGGAGTCGGGTCGTCCGGGTCGGTCACGGGAATCGTGACCACCCCGTCGATCCCACCGCGAATCAGCATCCATGACCGGCCATCGATGCCGGCGCCGCGCGCCATCCGCGCCTCGTCGCCGGTCACCGGAACCGGGTCGCCCAGCAGACGCGCGTCGATGTGCGCCGCTCCCGCGTGCAGCACGCCGTCACGCACCTCCAACACGGGGGCGAGGGCGACGAGAGCGGCAACCACCCCCACACCCACGACTGCGCCGGCGATGAGCGCGATCGTGCGATCGATCGGGGCGAACACGAGCGCCGCCATCGGACCGCACACGGCGGCAGCGACCAGCGCCCACAGAGACGGGCTCAGCCGCTCCCGATAGGTGATTGCCTCGCGGATGCTGCACCTTCCCATCTGCATTACCCTCGTGGGGTGACCGATACCGTCGACGTGCCCATTATCGCCGCCGCGGCTCCCGTGTATGCGCACCCGGGCGATGCCGGCGCCGATCTGACGGCGGCGGAGTCCGTGCGACTCGAGCCCGGCGAGCGAGCCCTGGTGAGCACGGGCGTGCGCATCGCCCTCCCCGACGGCTACGTCGCCTTCGTCGTTCCCCGCAGCGGGCTGGCCGCGAAGCACGGCATCACGATCGTCAACGCACCCGGCACCGTGGACGCCGGCTACCGGGGCGAGATCAAGGTCGCGCTGCTGAACACCGATGCGCGCGAACCGTTCGATGTATCGGTGGGCGACCGCATCGCCCAGTTGATCGTGATGCCCGTACCGCAGGTGCGGTTCGTTCCCGTCGACGTCCTCCCCGACAGCGCCCGAGGCGAGGGCGGTTTCGGGTCCACCGGTTACTCCAGCCAGCAAGGGACCCGCGCATGACCGATCTTCCCCCCGAGACGCCCGCCGTCAAGGAATCTCCCACCGACCGTGACGTCGCCGGACCGTTCGACGAGTCCGAGGCGAACCCGGTCCGCCCGTACATCGATCTGGGCGGCATCAAGGTCCTCCCGAGGGAGGGCTTGAACCTCCGGCTCGAGGTCGAAGAGCAGACCAAGCGCATCGTCGCCGTGGGCCTGGACTACGCCGACTCCACCCTGCAGGTTCAGCCGTTCGCGGCACCGCGCACGACCGGCCTGTGGACCGAGACCCGCGACCAGATCCGCCAGCAGGTCCGTCAGCAGGGGGGCCGCGTCGAGGAACGCGAAGGTCCGCTCGGGCCCGAGCTTCTCGCCGAAGTACCGGTCACCGCCGGCGCCGACGGAGGCAGCAAGCGCCTCGCCCGGTTCGTCGGTGTCGACGGGCCACGCTGGTTCCTCCGTGGAGTCATCGGCGGCGCGGCAACCAGTGACACGGATGCTGCGGCCAAGGTCGAGGATCTCTTCCGCTCGATCGTCGTCGTGCGCGGAACGGCGCCGATGCCACCGCGCGACCTCATCCCTCTCAAGATGCCCGCTACCCCGGGTACCGCGTGACCGATCCGGAGCGCCCCCGAGAGCCCGCCTCGCCGGGCGTGGAGGCGGCACACGGCACGCCCGAGACGCCGCCGCCCGCCTCCGAGGCGCTGGGCGCGGCGCTCGGCGCCGCCGCCCGCCGGGCCGGCCTCGACCCGTCACGCAACGCCTCCACCGGTGCGGCGGTCTGGACCGCGATGGGGGGATGGCGCGGCATCCTGGAGTCGGTGCTGCCGAGCCTGGCGTTCGTGATCCTGTTCACGGCGACCCACGACCCCGACGCCGGGCAGGGGAACCTCTGGCTGAGCCTGGGAGTGTCCGTCGGCATCGCCGTGGTGTTCACGGTCGTCCGTCTGGTCCAGCGCGGACCCGCCGGCGCCGCCCTCGGCGGCCTCATCGCCACCGCCGCGGCTGCCGCCCTCGCGTTGTGGACCGGTCGCGGCCAGGACAACTTCGTTCTCGGGTTCTTCACCAACGGCATCTACGGGTCGGCGTTCCTCATCACTGCATTGATCGGATGGCCCTTGATCGGACTGGCCGTCGGCTTCCTCATGAACGAGGGCACGCGGTGGCGGACCAATGTCCGCAAGCGGCGGGTGTTCTTCTGGCTCTCGCTGGCGTGGGCTGCGCTCTTCGCCGCCCGCCTGTTCGTTCAGCTCCCGTTCTACTTCGCGGGTGACGTCACGACGCTCGGAACCCTGAAGATCGCGATGGGGCTGCCGCTGTTCGCGCCCCTCCTCGCGGTCACCTGGCTCGCCGTGCGGGCGCTCTATCCGCCCCGGCAAACCTGATACATTTATCTCGACATCAAGATAAATTCCCGCCCCCGCCGGTTAGGTCAACCTTCCTAGCTCCCGCGGAATGCGACAGGGAAGATGGGAAGACGGGCTCGCCCGCATTCGCCGACGAAGGAGACGAACGTGTCCACGGTTGACAGCTTCGGTGCCAAGAGCACCCTGACGGTCGGCAGCACCGACTACGAGATCTTCCGGATCGATTCGGTCGACGGCTACGAGAAGCTCCCCTTCAGTCTCAAGGTCCTCCTGGAGAACCTTCTGCGCACCGAAGACGGCGCCAACATCACGACCGAACACATCCGCGCCCTCGGCTCGTGGGACCCCTCGGCCGAGCCCGACACCGAGATCCAGTACACGCCGGCGCGCGTCGTCATGCAGGACTTCACCGGTGTTCCCTGCATCGTCGACCTCGCCACCATGCGCGAGGCCGTCGCCGACCTCGGTGGTGACCCGACCAAGATCAACCCGCTCGCGCCGGCCGAACTCGTCATCGATCACTCGGTCATCGCCGACCTCTTCGGCACGCCGAACGCATTCGAGCGCAACGTCGAGATCGAATACGAGCGCAATGGTGAGCGGTACCAGTTCCTCCGCTGGGGTCAGACGGCGTTCGACGACTTCAAGGTCGTCCCGCCCGGAACCGGCATCGTGCACCAGGTGAACATCGAGCACCTGGCCAAGGTGACCTTCACCCGTGAGGTCGACGGCGTGCTCCGCGCGTACCCCGACACGTGCGTGGGTACCGACTCCCACACGACGATGGTGAACGGCCTCGGAGTGCTGGGCTGGGGCGTCGGTGGTATCGAGGCCGAGGCCGCGATGCTCGGCCAGCCCGTGTCGATGCTCATTCCCCGTGTCGTCGGGTTCAAGCTGACCGGCTCCATCCCGACCGGCGTGACGGCGACCGACGTCGTGCTCACGATCACCGACCTGCTGCGTAAGCACGGCGTGGTCGGCAAGTTCGTCGAGTTCTACGGCGAGGGCGTCGCCTCGGTGCCGCTGGCCAACCGCGCGACCATCGGCAACATGAGCCCGGAGTTCGGTTCGACCGCGGCCATGTTCCCCATCGACGACGTGACCCTCGACTACCTGCGTCTCACCGGCCGCAGCGACGAGCAGGTGGCCCTCGTGGAGGCGTACTCCAAGGCTCAGCACCTCTGGCACGACCCGGCGACCGAACCCTCGTTCAGCGAGTACATGGAGCTCGACCTCTCCACCGTCGTGCCGTCGATCGCCGGTCCGAAGCGCCCCCAGGATCGCATCGAGCTGTCCCGTTCCAAGGAGCAGTTCGGGCACGACCTGCTGGACTACGCCGAGCCCGGCGCACACACGCCCGTCGATGCGGCGGTGGAGGGGACCTTCCCGGCATCCGACCCGATCGGCTTCACGCCGCAGGACGAGCACAGCCAGGGCGAGCCGCCCACGGAGGTCAGCCACCAGCACGAGCACGACGCGCAATCGCTGGCGCACGCGCCCTCGACGGTGTCCAAGCCGACGAAGGTGACGCTGGAGGGCGGGGAGTCCTTCATGCTGGACCACGGCGCGGTCACAATCGCGGCGATCACCTCCTGCACCAACACGTCCAACCCCTCGGTCATGCTCGCGGCGGGCCTGCTCGCCCGCAACGCCGCACAGAAGGGGCTAAAGGCCAAGCCGTGGGTCAAGACCACCCTGGCGCCGGGCTCCAAGGTCGTCACCGACTACTACGACAAGGCCGGTCTCACGGGCGACCTCGAGGCTCTGGGGTTCTACACCGTCGGCTACGGCTGCACCACGTGTATCGGAAACTCCGGCCCGCTGATCGAAGAGGTCTCGGAGGCCATCAACCAGAACGACCTCGCCGTCACCGCGGTGCTCTCGGGCAACCGCAACTTCGAAGGTCGCATCAACCCCGACGTGAAGATGAACTACCTCGCGTCGCCGCCGCTGGTGATCGCGTACGCCCTCGCCGGGTCGATGAACTTCGACTTCGAGACGGATGCGCTGGGCAAGGACGCGGACGGGAACGACGTGTTCCTGCGCGACGTGTGGCCGAGCGCCGACGAAGTGCAGGCCACGATCGACTCCTCGATCTCGACCGACATGTTCGACACGCAGTACGCGAGCGTGTTCGACGGCGATGAGCGGTGGCGTTCCCTTCCCACCCCGACGGGCGCGACCTTCGAGTGGGACGACGCCTCGACCTACGTCCGGAAGCCCCCGTACTTCGAGGGCATGACGATCGAGCCCGACGCGGTGTCCGACATCTCGGGCGCACGGGTGCTGGCGAAGCTGGGTGACTCGGTCACGACCGACCACATCTCGCCCGCCGGCTCGATCAAGGCCGACAGCCCCGCCGGTCAGTACCTCATGGGGCACGGCGTGGATCGGAAGGACTTCAACTCCTACGGATCGCGCCGAGGCAACCACGAGGTCATGATCCGCGGTACGTTCGCGAACATCCGCCTGCGCAACCAGCTCCTCGACGGCGTGGAGGGCGGCTACACGCGCGACTTCACCCAGGACGGCGCGCCGCAGGCCTTCATCTACGACGCGTCGCAGAACTACCAGGCGGCGGGCACCCCCCTGGTGATCCTCGCCGGCAAGGAGTACGGCTCCGGATCGTCGCGCGACTGGGCCGCCAAGGGCACCAGCCTCCTGGGCGTGCGTGCGGTCATCGCAGAAAGCTACGAGCGCATCCACCGTTCCAACCTCATCGGCATGGGTGTCGTGCCGCTGCAGTTCCCGGCGGGGGAGTCGGCGGCGTCGCTCGGCCTGGACGGGACCGAGATCATCTCGGTGTCGGGCATCGCTCAGCTCAACGAGGGCACGACGCCGCGCACCGTGCGGGTCACCGCCCAGCCGAGCGACGCGTCGGCCGAAGGCAAGCAGCCGATCGAGTTCGATGCGGTCGTTCGCATCGACACGCCCGGCGAGGCGGACTACTACCGCAACGGCGGCATCCTGCAGTACGTGCTGCGTTCGCTCGTCTGAACACGCGCGTCGGTGGCCCCGGGGGAGACCTCGGGGCCACCGGCCGTTTGCCGGCGGATGCGGCGCAACGGTACACACGGATGCCTTTTCCCGCGCGTACAGGCATCGTCCAAGAGTGCGCGGCTAAACTCTGAGCACGACGCCCGGCGTCGCGACCGGCCGAAGAAGGGTCTCATGGAGCTGCTGCCGACAATCCGGAATCCGCGCGACATCGATGCGCTGGACCTTCCGCAGCTGCAGCAGCTCGCCGCCGAGATCCGCTCGTTCCTCGTCGAGAACGTCGCCCGTACGGGTGGGCATCTCGGTCCCAATCTCGGCGTCGTCGAACTCACCATCGCCATCCATCGCGTCTTCGACTCGCCGGCCGACCCGATCATCTTCGATACGGGTCACCAGTCGTACGTCCACAAGCTCCTCACGGGGCGTCAGGACTTCTCCGGTCTGCGCTCCCGGGGCGGACTGGCCGGCTACCCGCAGCGCTCGGAAAGCCCCCACGACGTGGTGGAGTCCTCCCACGCCTCCAGCTCCCTGAGCTGGGCGGACGGCGTCTCGCGCGCCTTCACGCGTACCGGACGCCGCGACCGGCACGTCGTCGCCGTCGTGGGCGACGGTGCGCTGACCGGCGGGATGACGTGGGAAGCGCTCAACAACATCACCGACGACAACGACCGCAACCTGGTCATCGTCGTCAACGACAACGGCCGCTCCTACGCCCCCACGATCGGGGGGATGGCACGTTACCTCAACCGGGTACGGACAGGTGACGCCTACCGCACGCTGTACCGGGGCTCCGACTCGCTGTTCCGTCGGCTGGGCCCCGCAGCCCGCGCGTTGTACCGGGGCGTCCGAGGCGGCACGCACGGGTTCCTCTCGCGATTCACCAACAACGCGGCACTGTACTCCAATCTCGACATCAAGTACCTCGGACCGGTCGACGGTCATGACCTCGAGGTTCTCCTGGAGACTCTGGAGCTGGCGAAGTCGTACGGCGCCCCGGTCATCGTCCACGCCATCACCGACAAGGGACGGGGCTTCGGTCCGGCCCGCAGCGACGTGGCCGACCAGTTCCACGCGGTGGGGCGGATCGATCCGGTGACCGGTGAACCGCTTTCCCTCAGCGGCGGCAACGACTGGACCGACGTGTTCGCCGACGAGCTCGCCGCCATCGGCGCGGAACGCGAGGACGTCATCGCGATGACCGCGGCGATGCTGCGCCCCACCGGCCTGCAGGTGTTCGCCGAGCGCTTCCCCGAGCGGGTGTACGACGTCGGCATCGCCGAGCAGCACGCCGTCGCCTCCGCGGCGGGCTTGGCGTTCGGCGGGCTGCATCCCGTCGTGGCCATGTATGCGACGTTCATGAACCGCGCCTTCGACCAGGTGCTGATGGATGTCGGGCTGCACGGAGCGGGCGTCACGTTCGCACTCGATCGCGCGGGCATCACCGGCCCGGACGGTCCGAGCCACCACGGGATCTGGGATCTCGCCATGCTCCAGCTGGTGCCGCGCATCCGTATCGCCGCACCCCGCGATGCGGCGCGCCTGCGTGAAGAGCTGCGCGAAGCGGTGGCCGTGGACGACGCTCCTACGGTGGTGCGCTACCCGAAGGGTGCGGCCGCGCCCGACCTCCCCGCGCTCGAGCGCCTGGCCGACGGGGTCGACGTGCTGGTCCGCTCGGACGCGGAGGATGTTCTCCTGATCGGCATCGGACCGATGGCTCATATCGCGGTCGACGTCGCGGAGCGCCTGCGCGCGCAAGGAATCGGCGCCACGGTGGTCGATCCGCGCTGGGTGATCCCGGTCCAGCCGTCCATCGTGGAGCTCGCCGCGCGCCATCGCCTCGTCATCACGATCGAAGACGGCATCCGCGTCGGCGGGGTCGGTACACGGATTCGGCAGGTTCTCCGCGAGTCCGGGGTCGATACCGCCGTCGACGAACTGGGCGTCCCCGACGAATTCATCCCGCACGCCTCGCGCGATCAGATCCTGGATGACGCCGGCCTCACGCCGGCGAAGATCGCCCAGGATGTGGTGTCCCAGGTGCTCGGCACCCGCATCCCCGTCGCGCGGCCCACGGAGCAGCAGCCCGTGTGGTTGATGGACGTCTCCGCGCGACGCGACGCGCGCGAGCGCTGACCCGACCCGCCACCGCCGCGAAGCGTCGGCCGCCGCTCAGCGGCACTTCCGGCGCGGACGCCAAGAGGGCGGCCCCGCAGGACCGCCCCTCGTGGATGCCGTTCAGCTGCCGATGCCGCGGATCGGCGGGTGGTGGAAGGTGTCGCCGAAAACCCGCTCCGATGCGCCCTCGCGGTCGAGGTAGGGCGATGCGCCGCCGTCGATGAACGGCCAGCCGGCGCCGAGGATCAGGCAGAGGTCGATGTCCTCGACCGCGGGCACGACGCCCTCGTTGAGCATGAGCGTGATCTCCTGCGCGAGTCCGTCCTGCACTCGGTGGAGGATGGCCTCTTCGGATGCGGGGGACGAGCCGGTCTTCAGCACTTTCTGCGCGGCCTTCGTCCAGCCGGTGACCCGGCCGCTCTTGTCCTTCTCCACGACCTGCGGAAGCTCGGCAAGCTCGTGGAAGTTCTCCGACGCGAAGAAGCGGTCGGGGAAGGCGGAGGCCATGGTGTCCTGCACGTGGGCGGCCACCTTCCAGCCCACCAGGTCGATGAGCTGGAACGGCGTCATGGGCAGACCGAGGGGTCCGAAGGCCTTTTCAACCGTGAGGAGCGGCGTACCTTCGAACATCGCACGCGCGGCCTCGCCCATCACGATGGCGAGCAAGCGATTCACGACGAACCCGGGGGAGTCGGCGGTGAGCACCGCGTTCTTGCCGAGATTCTTCGCGACCACGAACGCGGTCGACAGGGCCGCGTCCGATGTTCCGGGCGTGCGCACGATCTCGACGAGCGGCATGACGGCGACCGGGTTGAAGAAGTGGAAGCCGACCAGGCGCTCGGGGTGGGCGAGGTTGGCGCCGATCTCCTCGACCGAGAGGGACGAGGTGTTCGTCGCGAGGATCGCGTCGTCGGCGATGATCGCTTCGATCTGCGCGAAGACCTGCTGCTTGACGCCGACCTCCTCGAAGACGGCCTCGATCACGAAGTCGCAATCGGAGAACGCGCCCTTGTCGGTCGTGCCACGCACCAGCGCACGGAGCCGGTTCGCGGCGTCCGAGTCGAGCCGACCCTTGGCTTCGAGCTTGCCGATCTCCTCGTGGATGGAGGCGACGCCCCTGTCGACGCGCGCCTGATCGAGGTCGGTGATGAGCACAGGAACCTGCAGCTTGCGCACGAACAGCAGTGCGAACTGACTGGCCATGAGGCCCGCGCCGATGATGCCGACCTTGGTCACCTTCTTCGCCAGCGCCTTGTCCGGCGCCCCCACGGGCCGTTTAGCCCGCTTCTGCACGAGATCGAACGCGTACATGGATGCGGCGAACTGGTCGCCCACGATCAGATCGGCCAGGGCCTCGTCCTCACGGGCGAACCCCTCGGCCTTGGTGCCGCTCTTGGCCTTGTCGAGCAGATCCAGCGCGACATACGGGGAGCGTGGCACGGTGCCGATCCGGCTCTCGAGCATGCCGCGGGCCATCTTGATCGCAATGGGCCACTTCGTCAGGCGCTCGATCTTCCCCGGCTCGTGCTTCCGCGAGACCTTCACCGCGCCGGTGAGGACGCCGTCGGCCCAGCGCAGCGAATCCTCGAGGTAGTTCGATGCCGGGAAGATCGCGTCCATGATGCCCAGGTCGAATGCCTGCTGCGGCTTCAGCATCCGGTTCTGCTTCAGCGGATTGGAGATCACGACCTCGAGGGCGTTCTCGATCCCGATGAGATTCGGGAGCAGGTACGCACCGCCCCACCCCGGGATGATGCCGAGAAACACCTCGGGCAGCGCGATCGCCGCCGCCGACGCATCCACGGTGCGGTAGGTGGAATTCAGCGCGATCTCGAGACCGCCTCCGAGCGCGAGACCGTTCACGAACGCGAACGAGGGCACGCCCAGCTCGGACAGTGAGCCGAGCACCTGGTGTCCGCGCTGCGCGATGAGTCGTGCGACATCCTTCGACGGCAGGTTCGCCACCTCGGAGAGGTCGGCTCCTGCCGCCAGGATGTACTGCTTCCCGGTGATCGCGACCGCGTCGATCTCGCCGGCGGAGGCGCGCTTCTTCAGCCCGCCCAAGGTTGCACCGAGCTCGGCGAGCGTCGCAGGACCCAGCGTGTTCGGCCGGGTGTGGTCACGACCGTTGTCGAGCGTGATGAGGGCGAGCACCTTGCCCGAGGCGAGCCGGATGTCGCGAACACGCGACTGCGTGACGACCTCGTCGGCGGACAGGGACTCCAGAACGGTGAAATCGATGTCGTCGTAACTCGTCATGTGCACTTACTTCCGCTTCTTGCCGTTGAAGTACGGGTTTTCCCAGATGACCGATCCGCCCTGGCCGAGGCCGACGCACATCGCCGTCAGGCCGTAGCGGACATCGGGGCGCTCCTGGAACTGTGCGGCGAGCTGGATCATGAGCCGAACGCCGGATGCGGCGAGGGGGTGGCCCACCGCGAGAGCGCCGCCCCACGCGTTGACGCGCGGGTCGTCGTCGGCGATGCCGAAGTGATCGAGGAGCGAGATCACCTGGATGGCGAACGCCTCATTGAGTTCGAACAGCCCGATGTCGTCGATGGTGAGTCCGGCCTTGCGCAGAGCCTTCTCGGTCGACGGGATGGGGCCGATGCCCATGATCTCGGGCTGCACGCCGGCGAACGCGAACGACACCATGCGCATCTTGGGCTGGAGACCCAGCTCCTTCACGGCGTCCCCGCCGGCCAGGAGCGACACGGTCGCCCCGTCGGTGAGCGGTGAGGAGGTGCCGGCCGTGACCCGTCCGTGCGGGCGGAACGGCGTCTTGAGGGCGGCGAGACCCTCCATGGTCGTCTCCGGGCGGCGGCCCTCGTCTTCGGTCGCGAGACCCCACGCGCCTTCCGCATCCTTGACGGCCACCGGAACCAGATCGGGCTGGATCTTGCCGGCCTCGTACGCGGCCTGCAACTTGTGCTGGCTCAGCATCCCGTAACGGTCGGCGCGCTCCTTCGTCAGGTGCGGGAATCGGTCGTGGATGCGCTCGGCGGTCACGCCCATGTTCAGCGCGCCCGGATCGACGAGCTTCTCCGCAACGAAACGCGGGTTGGGGTCGGTGTTCGCACCGATCGGGTGCCGGCCCATGTGCTCCACGCCGCCGGCGAGGGCGATGTCGTACTGGCCGAAGCCGATCGACGCGCCCATCGTCGTGACGCTCGTCATCGCGCCTGCGCACATGCGGTCGATGGCGAGTCCGGGCACCGACTGCGGGAGGCCGGCGAGGATCGCGGCCGTGCGTCCCAGCGTGAGGCCCTGGTCGCCGGTCTGCGAGGTCGCCGCGATCGCTACGTCGTCGATGCGGTCCTTCGGCACCTGTGCGTTGCGTTCCATCAGTCCGATGATCGCCTTGACGACGAGGTCATCCGCGCGGGTGTTCCAGTACATGCCCTTCTCGCCGGCGCGGCCGAACGGCGTGCGCATTCCATCGACGAAAAAGACGTCCGAGATGTCGGGCACTCTGCCTCCAAGAGTAGGGATGCCGCCAGCCTAGGAGCGCCCATGGGCCGCCCCGAATCGGTTGGATCGAACCTACGAATCCTCGGACGAGGCCTCGTCCGGCTCTTTGACGGATTCTACAAAGGCATCGGCGATTAGCTGTGCGGTCTGCTCAATCTGCCACTCGCGCGCACCGAGTTCCCGCAAGGCGAGCCCGATCTCGTCTGCGGTCGGGTCGAGCGGCGGCGCCCAGGCGAGCCGGCGGAGCAGGTCGGGCGTGAGCAGATTCTCCGTCGGCATCCCGAGCTCTTCCGCGCGCGCCTCGACGACGGGGCGCACCGCGCGCAATCGGGCGTCGGCTTCCGGATTGCGATCGGCCCATGCCCGCGGGGGAGGAAGCGTGTCGGAGGGCACACGGTCGGGAGGAAGTTCCTCCGCGGCGCGACCCTCCACGATGGCGTTCCACCACCGGTCGAGCTGCGATCGGCTGGCACGGCCGTTGAACTCTTTGATGCTCGCGAGTTCCTGCTTGGACTGGGGATCGGCGAGCACGGCCGCCACGAGCGATCGGTCGGGCACGAGGCGGCCGGGGGCGACGTCCTGTTCCCGCGCGAAGTCCTCACGGGCCTGCCACAGCGAGCGCGCGACGGCGAGCGAGCGACGCCCGCGCACGGTGTGCAGCCCGCTCAGCCGGCGCCACGGGTCTTCACGGGGCGGCTTCGGCGTGCGCGTGCGCACCGCTTCGAACTCCTCGGCGGCGTAAGCGGTCTTCCCCTGCTCCTCGAGCTGGACGACGAGGGCGTCGTGCACATCCAGGAGGTGGGCGACATCCAGAGCCGCATACTCCAGCCACGACTGCGGAAGCGGTCGCGTTGACCAGTCGGCGGCCGAATGGGCCTTCGCCAGAGTGATCCCGAGGGTCGACTCGACCACGGCGCCCAGGCCCACTCGTTCATGCCCCAACAGCCGTGCCGCAAGCTCCGTATCGAAGATCTTGGGGGGCTCGAGGCCACGTTCCCGGAGCGATGGCAGATCCTGGCTCGCCGCATGGAAGACCCACTCGGCGTCGCCGATAGCCTCCTGCAGCGGAGCGAAGTCGTCGATCTGCGTCGGGTCGAACAAGAAGTTGCCCGCGCCGCGACGGAACACCTGAATCAGGTAGGCGCGTTGCGAATAGCGGAATCCGGAGGCACGCTCCACGTCGACAGCGACGGGTCCGGTACCTGCGGCGAGCGCGCGAACGGCTGCTGAGAACCCGTCCGTGTCGGCGATCACGGCGTAATCAGTCACTCACAGTCCTTCGTGCGCCGAACACGGCGATTCCCTCGGAGCCCGGCGGCAGCCCGGCCAGCATGCACACCAGCTCAGCCCATGCTTCCACATGTGGGCCGAAGGGTCCCTCCGGCGACCACGATGCGCGCAACTCGATCTGTGCTCCGTCGCCGTGGGCGGACAGAGAGCCGAACCCTTTCGACAGTGTTTTCGTGGCCGTTCCTGACGCGGAATGGTAGCCCGCGCCACGCGAGGCGAGGGCGTCGGTGAGCCACGACCATGCCACGTCCGCCAGCATCGGGTCGGTGCCGATCTCCGTCTCCAGCGGTGCCTGCGCGAAGCAGACGATGCGCCACGCGCCCTCCCACGGTTCGGGTTCGACGGGATCGTGCAACAGGATGAAGCGCCCTGTGCCGTACGGCGAGTCCAGCCCGCCCCCGTCGTCAGGTCGGACGTCACCGGCGAGGGCGAGGGCCTCGGGCGCGAGGCCTTCCGGCGCGGGGATCTCGCGCACCGCGAAGTCGGGGCGGAACGCGAGCGAACGCAGGTCGTCGGCCGCACGCGCGAACTCCGTCGGAGACCCGTCGGGAGGAAGGTCGGTCACGGCGACAGACTAGAGTGAGGCCTCGATGAACGCCTCCAGGCGCGCCGCAACCCCCGGCGCCTCTCCCCGGCATGCCGCAGCCTTGCGCACGTCGATCGCGCTCCTGGCGATCTCGCTGGGCGCTGTGGTGACCGCGATCGGAGCGATCACCGTCCGGGTTGCACGCCGCGTGGTCACACCGGCGGATCGCGTGCCCGACACCCGGATCGTCGACCTCGACACGAGCGCCCAGACGATCACCCTCGAACGCAATGCCGACACCGAGCTGCCCGGACGCTATGGGTTGTTCACCACCGGCACCCTCCCGTACGTCAAGCTCGGATCCGTCCTCTCCGAGGATGAGCGCACGGTCAAGCGAAAGCTGCTCACGCACGTGGGAAGCGGTGCACGCCTGGCCCCGGATGCGGCGTTCAGTGGCTGGTACTTCGACCGCCCCGAGGACCTCCAGCTCCCGTTCCGCAACGAGCTCATCGGGACCTCGATCGGCCCGTGCCCCGCCTGGGTCTTCCCCGCGGCTGTCGACTCGGACCTCTGGGTCATCCAGGTGCATGGCCGGGGCACCACCCGCGCTGAGGCGCTGCGTGCGGTGCCGCTGTTCCACTCGCTCGGATACACGTCGATGCTGGTGTCGTACCGCAACGATGGCGACGCTCCCCGAAGCCGCACGGGGACCTACGCGCTGGGCGCCACCGAGTGGCGCGACGTGGATGCGGCGATCGGGCACGCTCGTCGCGCCGGCGCGCGCCGCGTGGTGGTGATGGGCTGGTCGATGGGGGGAGCGGTGGCCCTGCAGGTGGAGCTGAATTCCCCTCATCAGGACATGATCGTCGGGCTCATCCTCGAGTCGCCGGTCGTCGACTGGCGGGTCGTGCTGGAATATCAGGCCAAGCAGATGCACCTCCCCGCCCCGGTGACCGGGCTCGCACTCGGCGCGCTCGGATCCGAGTGGGCATCTCCTGTCGCGCGTACCGGCGCGCCCATTCCGTTCGACCGTCTGGACGGCGTCGCCCGCGCCGACGAGCTGCGGCACCCCATTCTCCTGCTGCACAGCGACGATGACGGGTTCGTGCCCTCCGACGCATCCCACCGGCTTGCCGCTGCCCGTCCTGACCTCGTCGAGATGCACACGTTCGCTGTCGCCCGGCACACCAAGCTGTGGAACTACGACCAGGAGCGCTGGTCGCAGGCGATCAGCGAGTGGCTGCGGAGGCAGGGGCTCACCGTCGAGGGCGTAGACGCACGTAGCTGAACGCCGCCTCGTCCACCAGCATCCCCGCCACATCGGTGTCGACCCGTGTCGCCACCGGCAGGAAGGGACGCTCCACCGCCTCGAGCACGGGAGCCACGGTCAGGCAGTATTCGTCGATCACGCCGGCTCCGGCGAACCGTCCGGCCAGGGTCGGCCCGCCCTCGCAGACAATACGGCCCATCCCGTGGGCGGTCAGCGCATCGACGATCCCGCGGGGATCGAGTTCGCCCTCGCCTGCCACCGGAAGCACCTGGGCCGCCGGCAGATCGGCGCGGACGCGCACGGACTCTGCGCGGTCTGCCGGGCAGACGAGGACCACGCGGTCGGCGGCCTCCGAGAGGCGGTGTCCGTCGAGATGGCCGGTCGCGGTGACGATCGCCAGCACGGAGCGGCGGGGGAGGAGATACCCCTCCGCCCGGACGGTGGCGGCTCCCACCACCACGACGTCGGCATGCGAACGGATGATGCCGAGGATCGCTCGGTCGGTGCGGCTGGTGAGTGTCTCGCTCGTGCCGTCGACGCCGACGGCGGCACCGGTGAGGCTCGTGATCATATTGAGCCGCACGTAGCGCGGCTCGTCCCACGCGTAGACGGATTCCAGCCAGGAGCGTCCTTCGGCGTCGGTGATGTCGTGATCCCGGTCGGCCGAGGGGACGATCTGGCGGACACGCATGTCAGGCGGCGCGCTTGGCCCGTACCTGACGCTTCGCGCGCAGGAGCATGCCGGTCATCCCGGCGATGCGGAGAGGGCTGACGGCGCGCGTGAGGCCGATGCTCTGGGGGAAGTCGTCCGGGATGGCCAGGACCTCCTCCGCACTCAGGCCGCTGATCCCCTGGACGAGGATGCTCGCGAATCCGCGGGTGGTGGGAGCCTCGGCCGGTGCCGTGGCGTGCATCGCCACCCGGTCGTCCGCATCCACGTCCACGACGATGTACACCGGCGACTGGCATTCCACGACCCGCTCGCACATCTCGGGGTGACCGTCGTACTCGGGAGGCACAGCGGGAAGCTCCTGCGAGAACTCGAGCAGCAACTGGAGCCGTTCCGGCTCGTCGAGTTCCAGGAACTCATCGCGGATGGCGGCCAGCGTTGCGGGGAGAGCGATTTCGGTCATCCACGCCATCATCCCACGGGCACGGTTCCCCGGCTCCGATCGGGACGCGCTCCTGGGGAGAGTGGTCGGCGGGTCACACCGCGCCGGGCTCGCTCCCGGTGGCGATCGGGACGCGGACCGCGCTTCCCCACTCCGTCCAGGAGCCGTCGTAGTTGCGGACGTTCTCGAACCCGAGGAGATGCTGGAGCACGAACCACGTGTGGCTCGAGCGCTCGCCGATGCGGCAGTAGGCGACGATCTCATCGCCGTCCTTGAGGCCCGCGCCGTCGCGGTAGATGGAGTCGAGCTCGGCACGCGACTTGAATCCGCCGTCGGGGGCGACCGCCTTGGCCCACGGAACGTTCTGAGCAGTCGGGATGTGGCCGGCCCGCAGCGCTCCCTCTTCGGGATATGCGGGCGCGGTCGTCCGTTCGCCGGAGTACTCCTCCGGGCTGCGGACATCCACCAGTGGTTTGCCGAGGTGGGCGAGCACATCTTCCTTGTAGGCCCGAAGGAGCGCATCGTTCCGCTCGACCACGGGATACTCGGTGCGCTCCCGGGCGGAGGCGTCCGTCGTGAGAGGCCGGCCCTCGGCGACCCACTTGTCACGCCCGCCGTCCAGCAACCGCACGTCTTCGTGTCCGAAGAGGGAGAACACCCACAGCGCGTAGGCGGCCCACCAGTTGTTCTTGTCTCCGTAGATGACGACGGTGTCATCCCGCGAGATGCCCTTCTTGCTGAGCAGCTCGGCGAACCCGGCGCCGTCGATGTAGTCGCGTACCACCGGGTCGTTCAACTCGGTGTGCCAGTCGACCTTGACGGCCCCGGGAATGTGTCCGGTCTCGTACAGCAGCACGTCCTCGTCGGACTCCACGACGACGAGACCGGGCTCGCCGAGGTGGGCCTCGAGCCAGTCGCCGGTGACGAGACGCCCGGGCGTGGCGTACTCGGCGAACTTCTCCGACGTGGTGTCGTACTCGACGGTCATGGTGGCTCCTCGGTCAGCGCGGTGGGTGGTTCGGCGTAGGCTGGGCACGGCCCCTTCGAGCCTAGATCCGCTGCCAGGGGCGCGGACCACGTTCGTAAAACGGCGACACAGGATGGCGAATGACCTCGACAGGCACCTCCACCGGGACAGGGATCGTCCACCTGGTCGATCGCACCCCGGAAGTGACCGGGTCCGAGATGGTCGCAGCCCTCGTGCCGCCGCCGCAGTTCGACGAGGCCACGTTCGACTCGTATCGCGCTGATGCGGAGTACCCCTCGCAGCAGGAGGCCAAGGAGCGACTCCTGGCTTTCGCCGGCCAGGGTGCACCGGCCGCACGCGGTGGATTCTTCCGGCGCGCCAAACGGGGCCCCGAAACCAAGCCCGGGGTCTACCTCGACGGCGGTTTCGGCGTCGGTAAGACCCACCTCCTGGCCGCGATCTACCACGCGCTGCCGGCCCGCCGGAAATACTTCGGCTCGTTCATCGAGTACACCGCGCTGGTCGGCGCCCTCGGCTACCAGAACACCGTCGAGCTGTTCCGCGGCTCCGACCTCCTCTGCATCGACGAGTTCGAACTCGACGACCCCGGCGACACGATGGTGATGACGCGTCTGCTGGGCGAGCTCGTGGCATCCGGAACCCGGTTGGCCGCCACATCCAACACGCCGCCGAATGCGCTCGGGGAGGGCCGGTTCGCCGCGCAGGACTTCCTGCGCGAGATCCACGCCATGTCCTCGAGCTTCGACACCATCCGCATCGACGGCACCGACTACCGCCAGCGTGCGATCGACGGCTCGGCCGTCGTCCGCACGCCGGAGGAGTACGCGGCGGACATCGAACGCGTGAGCACCGACGGAGTGGCATCGGACGACGAGTTCGCCGCCCTGGTGGCGCATCTGGCGCGCGTGCACCCGTCGCGCGTCATCCGCCTTCTCGACGACCTGGACCTCATCGGTCTGCGCGATGTCGCCATACTCACGGACCAGTCGGCAGCGCTGAGGCTCGTGGCCTTCGTCGACCGGGCGTATGACGCGCAGATCCCGATCCGTGCGACGGGAGTGCCGCTGAACGAGGTGTTCGGCACCGAGATGCTCGCCGGTGGGTACCGGAAGAAATACCTTCGGGCGATCTCTCGGCTCGTCGCGCTGACGCACGCCTGAGCTCGGCCGTATTCGATCCCCGTCGCCGCACAGCGGTCAAGGATTCCTGTCATCCTCGCGCTGCGCCGAAACACGATGTTTACGCGCGCACCCACCACGTAACAGGCCCGAAACACCGAACGGGGGGCGGTGGTAACCCGCGCTGAGGACACTGGGAGCACCCGACGCTACACCTGCGTCCCTGCAGAGAGGTTCACTTCGAGATGGATCAAGGCAACACAGCATTCATCCTGATAGCGGCAGCACTCGTCCTGCTGATGACGCCAGGACTCGCGTTCTTCTACGGCGGTCTGGTCAAGGCCAAGAGCGTCATCAGCATGATGATGATGAGCTTCGGCGCAATGGGCCTCATCGGCGTGATCTGGGTCCTCTACGGCTACGCCATCGCCTTCCCCGGAGCTGAGGGGATCATCGCGCCGTGGTCGATCGATTGGTCGGCGCTCGGTCTGTCGAGCCTCCTGGAGACTCCGGAAGGCGCCGCCTACCCGCCGCTGGCCTTCGTCGCCTTCCAGGCCACCTTCGCCATCATCACCGTCGCACTCGTCTCGGGCGCCATCGCCGACCGGGCGAAGTTCGGTTCCTGGATGGTCTTCGCCGCTCTGTGGTCCACGATCGTCTACTTCCCGGTCGCCAGCTGGGTGTTCAACTTCGGGCTCGGTGACGACGGCAGCTTCGCCTACGGCGGCTGGATCACCTACGGGATGCAGGAGTGGTTCGGCGTCGGCGCGATCGACTTCGCCGGCGGCACGGCCGTGCACATCAACGCCGGTGCTGCAGCTCTCGCTCTCGCGCTGGTGCTCGGTAAGCGCGTCGGATTCCAGAAGGGCGTGCACGTCCCGCACAACCCGCCGTTCGTTCTCCTCGGTGCCGGCCTGCTCTGGTTCGGATGGTTCGGCTTCAACGCCGGCTCCGAGCTCGCCGCCGACGGCACCGCCGCCCTCGCGTTCGTCAACACGATCGCCGCTCCCGCTGCCGCTCTGCTGGCCTGGCTTCTCGTCGAGAAGCTCAAGGATGGCAAGCCCACGTCCGTGGGAGCAGCATCCGGTGCCGTTTCCGGCCTGGTCGCGATCACCCCGGCCTGCGCGTCGCTGACGCCGTTCTGGGCGATCGTGCTGGGCCTCGTCGCCGGTGCCGTCTGCGCCCTCGCGGTGGAGCTGAAGTACCGGTGGGGCTTTGACGACTCGCTCGACGTGGTGGGTATCCACCTCGTCGGTGGTCTGATCGGTACCCTCTACCTCGGGTTCTTCGCGAACAGCACCGGTCTCATCTACAGCGGTGAGTTCACGCAGCTCCTCGTGCAGGCCATCGCCGCCCTCGCAGTTCTCGTCTACTCCTTCGTGCTCGCCTACATCATCGGCTTCGCGATCGAGAAGACCATGGGCTTCCGCGTGAAGAACGAGGACGAGGTCGCCGGCATCGACACCATCGTGCACGGCGAGGAAGGATACGTCCTGGCCGACAGCCGGTCCTGACCCACACCACCTCGAAGGGGCGTCGCGGATGATCCGCGGCGCCCCTTCCTGTGCGCCCGGTCTCGCTAGGGTGTGCGTGTGCCGTCTCGCCTCGTCTCCGCGCTCACCCGTCTCTTCCGGCCTTCGACTCGGGGCGCCGCTGCGCCGAAGGTCGCGACGGACGGCGGACCGGGACGAGCGGAGGCGACGGCCACGGTGCACCTGACGCCGCCGGGGTCGCACGGTGTGGTCGTCGCCTACGCGCCGGACGCCGATGGCGCGCCGGATGCGGGAGAAATCGTGTGGACATGGGTTCCGTACGAGGAACGTGACGGCCGCGGCAAGGATCGCCCTGTGCTCGTCATCGGGCGGCAGAGCGCCGACCGCGTCTATGCGGTGCGACTGACGAGCACCCCGCACGACGCGTCGGCCGACCACGTGGCGCTGGGTCCGGGGGAGTGGGATGCGCAGAACCGTGCCTCCTGGGTGGACATCAGCCAGCTGTACAGCGTGCACGAGCACGGCATGCGTCGCGAAGCATCCGCCCTCGACCCCGCCCGCTTCGGCCGCGTGTCCGCGGCCTTGCACCGTCGGTACGGCTGGCGCACCGGCGCCTGAGCGATGACGCTGTCGGGCGGGTCGCGAGATGCCTCCGGGGCGTCGCGAAGCGCCCGCTTTCATGCTCCCCCGGTCGATGCCGCGCCCCTGGAGTGGCTCGCCGTTGCGTTCCCCGCAAGATATCCGCGACGGTGCCTGAAGTAATTGTGAAGACGCACAAACGGCCGACAGGTGACCGCTAGCGTTGCACGTGTTCGAGCCATTGGGGGTGGCGAGAACGGCACCGACGGACTGCCAGATGCACGCAGAGATTCGACCGCCTGGGGATGCGGGAGAAGCCGAAGGCGTGCGGCAGGCCGAGCCCTGTCCCGGGCACTGCCTGGGACAGCCAAAGCCCCCGGCCTGCATCCGTGAGGATGCCGGCCGGGGGCTTCACTACGTGTCCAGGGCGTCCGGTCGCCGGGGTGGTCCACTCGCCGGGGGAGCCAGGGTCGCCGGGAGCAGGGTCGCCGGGGGAGGCAGATCATCTCAGCGAGAAGCGGCTCGTCCCTGACGGGAAGTGCGGAGGCCCAGCATCCGCTTCCGCGTGATCCCGGGCCTCTGTCGAGTGGGCGATACCGGACTCGAACCGATGACCTCTTCCGTGTGAAGGAGCGAAGGGCCATCCCTTCGAGTCCCAGTGAGTCCCCTTTCGGCCTGGAATATCAAGGGCTGGGAGGGGACTCATCCCGTTTCGTGACGGCCGCTCACGACGGCTCCCTGCGAGTCTGTCCACACTGAGTCCACACACTCCGCCAGGATGAGCACATGGGGATTGTCCGGTCACAACGCACATTGAACTGGCGACCGTGGCTCGGAGGAGTGCTCTTCCTAGGTGGCGTGGGGGTCACCATCTGGCTAGCGGTCGTATCCTCCGATCCGAAAACCGCCACCTTGATCAACGTCTTGCTGGTCCTGTTGGCCGCGGTTTTGCAGGGCGCAAGCGTGCTCCTCTTCAACAGCGTCGGTAGGGCTGACCCAGCGCTCGCACGTGCATCCGTCCGTGATCTTCTGAGGCTTGCCGAGCGTGCATCCGAAGCCCGCGTCATCGCTGAGGATGGCTTTGAGCAGTCGAAGACGCAAAGCGTGCTGAAGGGCGACATGGGCCGGCTCAGTAGCCACCTTTCGTATCTGGAGGATGGATTCATCTCCGGCGCCGACAATTGGGCGCAGTTCCACCCTGAAGCGTTCAAACTGAGGAACGCCGTAGACAACACCGTGAAGGATCAGCCGCTGAGGCCGCCTGAGGAGGGGAAGAAATGAGCCGCATCGAGGGCAAGGTCGCATCCGTGCTCAATGAACGAGAACTCGTTCTGAACGTAGGTAGTGACGACGGCGTGACAGTGGGAATGCGCTTCCGGATTCTCTACCCCGGCGGGATAGCGATCACCGACCCCGACACCGACGAACCGCTGGGGAGCGTCGAGTGGCCGAAGACTGAAGTCAAGATCGTGAGTGTCCAGCCGAAGATTTCAGTCGGGCGAACGTTCCGAAAGTTCGTGACCCCGGCCAGCGGCACCCGAGGCATGGCGGCGTATGCCGCGTTGAATCTCATGGGCAACTACACCCCTGAGCGCGTCGAAACTGAGACTCTTCGCTCTGGCAGTCCGTTCGCTGAAAAGGAACTGGACCCTAGTGAATCCTTCGTGAATCGCGGCGACCCCGCGGTCGAGGTCGTGCCCGAGCGCAAGCAAGCGGAGATTGAAGAGGCCGCGGACGTTGAGGACGCCGAGATAGTCGAAGACGACGGGGAATGAGAGAGGGACCAGGCACATCGGCCCGGTCCCTCCCAACAGCCTCCGATCAGTCCAGGCTGATCTTCTGAATCGCGGCCGCGTGCGGGAACGCGAACGACACGCGCATGGTCGCGCGGATCGCCGTGCGGTCACTGGTGAAGTACGCGGAGCGGTCCACGGCCAGGTCCACATCGTTCCGGCGCACCAGGATGGCCCGCACCCGCGGGATGCCCCACACGGTGCCCGGCGTCACAGCCGACGACACGAACAGCGGGACACCCTGAAGCAGACGCTTCGACGGCTGAGTGGGGTCCGGCGTCAGGAGCGGCCGTTGACTCGACGCGGACTCCTTCAGGGTCGCGAGGATCAGCGCGTCGGCGGGGTTCGCGATGAACGAATCCACGGCCAGGCCGAACGCCTCCGCGTTCGCCAGCGCCTCCGCGAACGGGTCGAGGTTCGCCCACGTCGCACCGGCATCCACAGCCGAGATGCCCAACAGGTCCTCCAGGCCCGCGGGCTGAACCAGGCTGGCACCCTTCGAGCCGAAGAATGCGGGGTCGATCTTGCGGGCGATATCCCGAGAGAGGCCGTCCCCGACGATGCCCGCGGCGGCGGGGCTGGTGTCGGCGGCGAGTTCGTTCGTGATGATCGACAGGCCCGCGATCTTCGCCGGGGTCACGATCACGTCATCCAGCGTCGGGTCCGACGCGGTGATCTCCGCACCCTCCGCGACCCACGCGGCCGAGGGGTCAGCGGTGACCAGAGGAATGTGGGTGCGGGTCGCGCTCGTATCGTGCCGGACACCGTGTCCACACAACCAGCGATTCTGTCCACACAGCGCCGTTCTGAGCGCGCGAAAAAGCCCCGTTCACTCGCGGCTTCCGCGTGATTCCGGGGCTATATTCTGTGGGCGATACCGGACTCGAACCGATGACCTCTTCCGTGTGAAGGAAGCGCGCTACCAACTGCGCCAATCGCCCGCCGGCCCCGTAGGACCTCGGTCGATATTACCGGATGCTGCGGACGCCGCTGAACGCGGCCCCCGCGACACGCTCGGTGCGCCTCGGTTTGAAGCAGGGGTCGCGATGGGATAAAGTCATTCGAGTGCCCGGGGAAGCCCGGATACGCGGATGTAGCGCAGTTGGTAGCGCACAACCTTGCCAAGGTTGGGGTCGCGAGTTCGAGTCTCGTCATCCGCTCGAGTGGATCGCCACCCGGGGAAACCCGAAAGCCGATCACGCACGTGGGTCGAACCACACGCGGTGGCGTGGCCGAGCGGCTAGGCACCGGCCTGCAAAGCCGTTTACACGGGTTCGAATCCCGTCGCCACCTCCACTCAACAAGTGAATAGCCTTTTAGGCGCGATTGGCGCAGCGGTAGCGCGCTTCCCTGACACGGAAGAGGTCACTGGTTCGATCCCAGTATCGCGCACCACAAAACCCCCGGATTTCCGGGGGTTTTCTGGTTTCTCCGGCAAGCGGCTCTCGCCTGCGCCGCAGCTGATCCGCCCATCCCGCGCCGACAGGGGGAGCTCCCTCAAGCGACCTGAGTGGGGGAGACGGGTCGCGAGGGAGCCCCGGTTACCCGGCCGATGGGGCGGCCGGACACTCACACTCAACCCCGCACACAGCGCGGCCCGCGCCCCCTTGACACCACACCGATACGAAGTCGGCAACCCTCGCTGGCGCGACGTCGCGTGGGGCGCTGAAGGAATGCGCGAGGGTTCCAGAAGGAACCGTCAAGACGGAAAAACGGCGGATAGCGTTGCCCCTGTGTTCGTGCCACTGGGGGGTGGGGCGAACGCTCCGGGGCCCGCCGGCCGCACGCAATCAGCTCCACCCGCCTGGGGGTGCGGAGAGTGGATTCGCGTGCGGCGGGCCCGCTAGGAGGTCAGCGCCGGAGGTGACGCGCTTCCACGGCGGCGAGGGCGGAACGGGCACCCGACGTCGGTGCGATCACGACGAGGCCCCGGTACAGGGTGAGGAGCGCCTCGACGTCGAGAAGCCCGGTTCGTGCGCGATCGCAGTGGACGGATTGGATCGCCGCCTCCAGCTGAAAACGCCCGAGAGGGCGGCCGAGCGCCGATGCCCGCCGGAGGAACGCCGCGCCCTCGGCGATCAGGCCGCGGTCCCACGAGGTCGGATCCTGATCGTCCAGCGCGGGCCACGCCGGTCCGACGCGCGCCGGTGCGCGCGACTGCGCAAAGGTCAACAGCGCCGCCAGCCCCCATGCCTCCGGCTCGTCCTGCAGCAGGTTGGCCACGAGCACGGCCAGCCAGCGGGCCTCGTCGGCCACCGACTCCCGTACGTTGTCGAACTGGTTGAGCCAGTCGATGGCGTACGCGCCGTAGATCGCCTCGAGAACCGCGGGAAGCCGGTCGGGCATGTCGGCCCTCGTCGGCACCACGAAGGGGATGCCCGCCTGGCGGATGCGGCGCTTCGTACGTACGAGCCGCTGTGCCATCGCGGCGGGCGCTACGCCGAAGACGGTGGCGATTCGAGCCGCCTCGAACCCCAGGACGGTCTGCAACATGAGCGGCGCGCGTGCGGCCGCGTCGATCGCCGGGTGCGCACACACGAAGAGCAGCTGCAGCCGCTGATCGGGGATGTCGTCGCCCCGCTCCACGGCGGCGATCACGTCGGTATCGTCGGCGATCGCACTCAGCGCTGCATCCGCTCTTGACGCGGCGGTGCGCTGCGCGGCGGAACCGAAGTGATCGCGAAGGCGGTTACGTGCCACGGTGATCAGCCACCCTTCGGGATTGGCGGGGATGCCGGCGTCGGGCCACACCCGTAGCGCGCGTTCGAGGGCGTCGCCGAGCGCATCCTCCGCGGCTGCGAGGTCACGGGTATGGGCGGACAGCACAGCGATGAGCCGCCCGTACGAAGCGCGGACCGCGTGCTCCGCGGCCCGCGCCGCGTCCGGCGATGTCATCGGTACTCGAAGACCTGCCAGGCGCCGTCGGCGAAGTGCGTGGCTGACGGCCGGATCTCCACGGCCCCCCACGACACGGCAGGCGCCTTCGCGGCCCACGAGATCGCCGCATCCAGATCGGGCACCTCCAGAACGAACGTGCCGCCCATCTGCTCCTTCGTGTCGGCGAACGGCCCGTCCTGGATCCGAAGTGCACCATCGGCGACCCGCACGGTCGTGGTCGCCTCGGCGGGTCGCAGCACCTCGGCGGAGATCAACACCCCCGCTTGTTCCAGTGCCTTGGCATACTCATCGAACTCCCGCATCCCCTCGGCGAGCCCCTCCGGGCCCAGCTCTTCGGCGGTCATCTCGGGGTAGTGCAACAGCAGCGCATAACGCATGGCATGTCCTTCCGTCTCGGTTTGTCGGATGCTTCACCCTGATGACGATTCGCCCGCCGCCGGATCGACACCGGCACGGCCGCTTTGGGAGGAACGGGGCCGCGTGCCGGAGGGATTCCTCTCGGTGGCATAACAACGCGACGGCGCGTCCGCGTCAACCCGCTCCTCCGGCTTGCGAAGAAGGCGTAACGTCTGAGGCATGTGGACAGTTCTCGTCATCCTGCTCGTCGCGTGGGCGGTGCTGGCGATCGTCGGTTTCGCCCTCGAAGGCCTGCTGTGGTTGGGCATCATCGGTATCGTGCTCTTCCTGGGCACGATCGCCTTCGGTGCCGTCCGGGAGCGCGCGCGGCGCGCCAAGAGGTGACGTCCTCTCGCCACGGCTGAGCCGCCGCTGGCTCAGCGCAGATATGCGTCGACCGTGATCGAGCCGCGGACATCGCGGATGGTCTCGATGAGGCGATCGACGCCGTGTCGGCCGAGCGTGTTCATCTGCTGGTCGTAGGGTCCGAGCTTTTCGAGCTTGCCGGTGCGGATACGCACGACCTCCCAGCCTGACGCCCGCAGCAGACGATCCTTCCGACGGTCGGACTGCTCGCGCGCACCGACGTGCTCGAGGCCGTGACGGCCGGTGCTGTCGTACTCCACGGCGATGCGCAGCTCGGGGAGGACGATGTCCGGCCACACCTCGAAATGGTCGAAGAAGGGGCGCGCGGTGCGGACGGCGTTGAACCCCGGGGTGAGCGCGAGCCGTTCGAACAGCTCGGCGCGCAGCCGGGCTTCCACGGCCGAGGCCGGCTTCGGCGCGCAATCGCTGACGAACGCTTCGCCGGCCGGGAGGGCGGGGGTTTTCTCGCACAGCGCCCGCCGAGGTTTGGGGGGCCGGGGCGGCGAGTCCCGAGTTCGGACGGGCGTGGGGTTGGCGAGGGCGGCGCAGTCGGGGCACCAGGCCGAGCGTCGGCGTTCCCGCCCCGGACGGTTGCGCTGCTCGGAGGGCGTCGCAGCGAAGCGGTGACCGGCGTCGCACTCCCAGCACAGCAGCACATCCGCGGCTGGGGGGATCTGCGTGAGCGTGATGCCGGCGTTGAGCTCCGGGTGATACTGCCGGATGAGCATCGGGTAGGGCGCCCACGCCTCGCGGTAGGTCCCCACCCCGTAAGGGACGTCGACGCCCTTGGAGAACTGCCGACGCGCCCACCACAGCTCCACGCGCTCCGCCATGTGCGCGACCATATCGCCGACCGCCCCCACGCCCGCGGGCCGGTGTGCCGCGGCCCGGGGGCGGGGCCGTCGCGGCCGGGGCGGTGGCCGGTCGACGCATGCCCGGGCGCGAAGGGAGGAGACGTCCCATCCGGAGGGCCATATCGGCCGTATTCGCCCTCCCGTCGTGACATCTCCTCCCGGAACGCCCGGTGCGAGCGCTGCTGCGGCGGATGCCGCCGGAGCACCGGCTGGTACCGCCCGGCAGCGCGCACCAGGGGAGGAAATGGCGCATCCGGAGGGCCATATCGGCGATATTCGCCCTCCCGTTGCGACATCTCCTCCTGGAACGCCCGGAGTGAGCGCTGATGCGGCGGAGGCCGCCGGAGCACCGGCGGGGGGTGCCGGCCGGCAGAGCTCACCAGGGGAGGAGATGTCCCATCCGGAGGGCCATATCAGCCGTACTCACCCTCCCGAAGTGACATCTCCTCCCGTGAGGCCCGGGGCGAGGGCGGATGTGGCGTACCACGCCGGAGCACCGGCGTGGTACCACCCGCCAGCGCGCACCAGGGGAGGAGATGTCCCATCCGGAGGGCCATATCGGGCGTATTCACCCTCCCGTTGTGACATCTCCTCCCGGAACGCCCGGGGCGAAGGCGGATGTGGCGGATGCCGCCGGAGCACCGGCGCGGTACCGCCCGCCAGCGCGCACCAGGGGAGGAGATGTCCCATCCGGAGGGCCATATCGGCCGTATTCACCCTCCCGAAGTGACATCTCCTCCCGGAACGCCCGGTGCGCGGGCAGATGCGGCGGATGCCGCCGGAGCGCCGTCGTGGTACCGCCCGCCTGCGCGCACCAGGGGAGGAGATGTCGCATCCGGAGGGCCATATCAGCCATATGCATCCTCCCGAAGTGACATCTCCTCCCGTGGGGCCCAGCCGGGGTGCGGTGCGACCGGTCGACGAGGCGGGCGGGAGGCATGTCGTCGCTCGTGCCTAGGGTCGAGGTGGCGGGAGGCAATGGCTGTGGGCACGAATCGGCGTTACGCGCATCGCGTGGACGCGCGTGTGGATGACCGCATCCTCGAGCGCGTCTCGCGCGATGGACCACTGCAGACGCTGACTCCCGGTGAACTCGAGCTCGACCGGCATCCGCTGACCATCACGCCGGTCCCCGAACCGGTGCGAGCGTGGGTGCGCTTCGGGGACACCCCGGTACGGGTGGATGCGGAGGCTCTACGGTGGACGGCCCGTGCCATCGGCATCCGCTTCCACGTGGGGGAGAGGGAGCTACGGACGTGGGTATGGGCATCCGCAGTGGAGCGCGCAACCGGATCGACGCCGCCGGCGTGATTCGACACGGCGCGCGCCTGTCCGGGGGTCAGCCGCGCAGCGCCGCCCATATGGGGTCAACGCAACACGCGGGCCCGTCCGACGAGCAGCCGCGCCCGCGCCCCCGTCCCGCAGGTCAGGCGCGCGGTGCGCCGGCGAACGCGCGCCTCACGGCCGACGGCGGCCCACGGCCGACGGCCGCCTCACGCGCGCCGGCGGAACGCGAGAACCCCGAGACCGCCGATGACGAGCAACAGGATGACCGCCAGCCCGCCCATCGCGACGACGGGGGTGACGCTGAGAGTGGCGACGCCGATTCCGACGGCGGGCACACTCAGCCCGACGTAGGAGACGAGGAACAGTCCCGCGAGTGCCTCACCGCGTCTCTCGGGGGCCGCCCCGGCCGACACGGTGCCCACCGCTGCGGTGAAGAGCAGGCCGGCGCCAGCGCCGGCGAGGATGCCGCCGGTGAGGAACATGGGCAAGCTGCCGACCGCCATCCCGACGACGAGCAGGACGAGCCCGACCGCCAGCGCCGCCAGTCCGCTGACCTGGCGGCTCTGAAGGCCCATGCGGGTCGTCGCGGTCTGAGCCACCGTCGCGGCGCCGAAGACGGCGAACACGACGAACCCTGCGATCGCGGGGGAGGTCTGCTGCAGAGAGCCTGCGATGAATCCCGGTGCGACGGAGGTGAAGATCCCGAGCAGGGCGAACGCGACGAACCCCGAGCCGAGGGCGGCGATGAACCGGACGCGATCGCCGTGCTGGGCGCTGACCCGCTGGGGACGATAGCGAGGCTTCACGGTCCGTGCCTCGACCGTCTCGGGGGTGAGCACCACCCCGATGATGCTCACGATGAGGAGCACGGCGAAGACCACGTACGGGGTCCGCAGCGGCTCACCGACATACTGTGCGAGCACACCGGCGATCAGCGGACCGGAGCCGATGCCCCCGATGTTCGCGGCGGTCGAGACGACCTCGAAGCGCCGCTTCGACGCATCGGGCCGGTGCTTCACGTGCAGGTCGTGCAGGTGAGCCGTGGCGGTGGCGGTCAGCATCCCGATGCCCAGACCCGAGAGGACCCGGGCGAGGAGAATGACCCAGAGCTCCGGAACCGTCAGGAACAGGATGGCGGCGACGAGCTCCAGGGCCAGGGCGGGAACCAGGATGTTCTTGCGACCGACCCAGTCCGAGACATGCCCGGCGAGGATCAGGCTGATGACGACCCCGACGGCGTAGGCGGCGAAGATGATCGTGATCGTGAACGTGGAGAATCCGTCGCGCGCCTGGTAGAGCGGATACAGCGGTGCGGGCGCGGCGGAGAATGCCATGGCGACGAAGAAGGCGAACGCGATCACCCAGAAGCCGGCGTGGTGGCGAGCGCGAGAATGCGCGCGGCGGTTGAGGCCGGTGCGAATGGGAACGGGCGCGGTGGTAGCGGGCACGAGATGCTCCATCGGGTGGTCGGGAGATTCCCAGCGTGCTCCGCAGCGTCGATCATGTCCAACGCCTAATCGTGCTCATATTGATCGCATGCAGAGATAATCGTCCTATGGAACTGCGTCACCTGGAGTTCTTCATCGCCGTCGCCGAGGAGCGGAGCTTCACTCGGGGCGCAGCGCGGGTGCACGTCGTGCAGTCGGCGATTTCCGCCGGGATCAAAGCGCTGGAGAAGGAGCTGGGCGCGACGCTGCTCGAACGCAGCACCAAACGCGTCGACCTCACCGAGGCGGGCGCCGCGCTCCTCGTCGAGGCGCGCAAGACCCTGCAGGCAGCCGCGGATGCTCGGGATGCTGTCGACGCGGTGCAGGGCGGGATCCGCGGCACCGTACGGATCGGGACGATGACGTCGGTGGGGATCGTCGATCTCGCCGCGATCCTCGGGCGATTCCGGGCGCGACATCCTCACGTCGCGGTGCAGGTGACGGCGGCACCCAGCGGCGGCTCACAGGAGCTCGTGGCCGCCCTCGAGGAGCGAAAAGTCGACCTGGCGCTCGTGTCCATGCCCGGTGGGCGCCCCGCCTCGATCGAACTGGTCGATGTCGCCCAGGTGCCGATCGAACTCCTCGTGCCGTCCGGCCACGAGCTCGCGAGCATGGGCTCTGCGCGCCTTTCCGACCTCGCCGAGTGCGACTTCATCGACTCCCCGATCGGCTACGGCAACCGCACCCTGGTCGACCGCGCGTTCATCGAGGCGGGGGTTTCCCGCCGGGTGACGATCGAAGTCGCGGATGTGGGAACGATCAGCGACTTCGTCAGTCATGGCCTCGGTATCGCGCTGCTGCCGCAGTTCGCCATCCATCCCGGTCCCTCCGTGGCGGTCGTACCCCTGACCGACACCGAGCTTGTGTGGCCGATGTCACTCGCCGTCCCCGCCGACCGTCGTCCGAGCGCCGCGGCGGCCGCCCTGATCGAGCTCCTCCGGGAGACGGTCGCCGACGCCCACTGAAGCGAAACCCCGGGTGCACACGCCCATGCTCCCCGCCCCTGGTGTCCTCGTAGCGATCAGCCCTTCACTGCCCCCGAGGTGAGCCCCTGCACGATGTACTTGCTCGCGAAAGCGAACAGCACCATGGTGGGGATGATCGTCAGCACGGCGGCGGCGGTCATCGAGCCCCAGTCGATGTTGTAACTGGTGATGAAGCCGTTCAGCGCCGTCGGCACCGTCTTGTTGGCGTCCGAGGTCAACAACGTGACGGACAGGAACAATTCGTTCCAGCAGCTGACGAAGTTGAAGATGAACGCCGCGACGATCCCCGGGGTCATGACGGGGACGATCACCCGGAACAGCGCCGTGATGCGGCTGCACCCGTCGATCATCGCGGCTTCTTCCAGGGCGTCGGGAACGTTCTCGAAGAACCCCCGCAGCAGGATCGTGGAGAACGGTATGCACATCGCGATGTACACCAGGACCAGTCCGGTCCGGTCGTTGACCAGGTTCAGGTCGACCATCAGCTGGTAGAGGGGCCCCAGGGCGATGAAGCCGGGGATCATCTGAGTGACGAGGAAGGCCATCAGCACCGTCGTCTTCGCCCGGAACTCGAAGCGGGCCAGGATGTACCCCGACAACAGCGAGATCAGAGTGACCGAGCTCGCGGCCACGACGGAGACGATGACGCTGTTGAGCAGGTACGTGCCGAAGTTCGACACCCGGAAGAGGTTCTCGAAGTTCTCGAACGAGAATGTCTGCGGCCAGTACTCCACGGGGAAGGCATAGATGTCGTTGCGCGGCTTCACCGCCGTCACGACGATCCAGTACAGGGGGAAGAGGGTGATGACCAACCAGATCCCCAGCGCGACGAAGCGCACGATCTTGCTGCTTCGAGACTGCGTGGTGATCACCGGGCGACCTCCTTCTTCTCCCGCGTCGCCAGCAGGTAGAACACGGCGAAGACCGCGAGGACGAGCATGACGATGAGGCCCAGGGCGCTGGCTCGTCCGTACTCTCCCTGCTGTGTGGTGGCGATCATGTAGCTCGTGACGATGTGCGTGCGACCCCCGGGACCCCCGGCGGTCATCCCGAAGATGAGATCCGGGAAGTTGAAGATCCAGATCGTTCGCAGCAGCACCGTCAGCGCCAAGGTCGTGCGGATGTACGGGATGGTGACGTTCCAGAAGACGCGCACCTTTCCCGCGCCGTCCAGCGCCGCCGCTTCGTAGAGCTCATCGGGCACGGACTGCAGCGCGGCGAGGATCATGATGGCGAAGAACGTCACCCCGTACCAGACGTTGGCGATGATCACCGCCGGCATCGCCAGCGCCGGCGTCGCCAGCCAGGGGAGCGGGCTGTCGATGAGGCCGCTGCGCATCAGCAAGTCGTTGATGACGCCGAACTCGCTGTTGAACATCCAGCGGAACAGAATGCCGATGAGAAAGCCCGAGATCGCCCACGGGAAGAAGACGAGCGCCTGATAAACACCGCGGAAGCGGAACTTTCGTCGCATCCACAACGCCAGCGCGAAGCCGATGACGAACTGGGGCACGATCGATCCGACGACCCAGATGATCGTGTTGCCGACGGTGTTGTAGAACAGCGGGTCGGACAGGACGGCGCGGAAGTTGTCCAGGCCGATCCAGGGCTGCTCGGTGATGTTGTAGATGGTCCACGTGCGGAACGCCCCGAGGCTGCCCGAGAACATCGGGTAGTAGGTGAAGACGGCGACGAATAGGAATGCGGGCGCCAGGAACAGAGCGATCGTCGCCGCGCGGCGGCGCGTGAACACCCGGCGCCGCGACCCGCGATCGCGCGGTGGGCGTTCGGGAGCGGCGTCCGCGGGGGGACGCCGCTCCCGGACGGTGTCGACCATGCGCCTCAGCCCTCGGACGCGTACTTCTCAGACCAGAAGGTGTCCCATCCGGCGAGGAGGTCGGCCGTGGAAAGCTCGCCCAGCAGCGCGGACTGCAGCTCCCGGTCCGCCTTCTCCTCCCACTCGGTCCACCATGCGACACCGCGCGGCTGCACGACGGTCATGTACGTCTCGGGCTGCTCGTTCATCGCGACGTAGGTGGCCCAGGGGCCCTCGCTGAAGAACGGGTCGTCCTGTGCCGATGTCACGATCGGAATGAGCGAGTTGCCTTTCGCGAAGGTCAAGGGAGCGTCGCCGGAGGAGAGGAACTTCACCAGTTCGACGGCCTCCTCCTTGTGCTCACTGCTCTCGGCGACACCCCAGCCGGCCGAGGCGAGCGGCTGTGCCGCCTTGCCGGAGGGACCGACCAGGAGCGGCGTGGTGCTCCACTGGTCTTCCGTGAGATTCGAGTCGTCGCGGATCGTGGCGATGACTTCCGGGTCCTGAAGCAGGAACGCGGTCGACCCGGAGGCGAAGCCCTGCACCATCTCCGGGTAGCCCCATGCGATCGACGAGGGCGGCGAACCGGTCTGGAAGAGCTCCAGGTAGTCGTCCATCGCCTGCTGCGCCTCGGGCGTCGAGAAGACCGTGGATCCATCCTCGAGAAGGAACGCGCTCTCCGGGTCGATCTGATCTGCCGCGTAGGCGGTGATGATGGCAGCGGCGTTGGATGCACCGTTCGTGCCACCGCGGAACGCGTAGCCGTAGGTGTTCGATGACGGGTCGTTGATGGCCGCGGCCATCTCGATCATGTCCTCCCAGCTGTGGGGCGGCTCGTCGAAGCCCGCCTCGGCGATGAGATCGGTGCGATAGAACAGGCTCAACCCGTAGAAGCCGTAGGGGATCAGATAGGTAGGACCGTCCTGGTTCGCGAAGGAGACCGCGTTCGGGGTGAGTTCGTCCCAGCCCTCCCAGTCCGCGAGGTCGGCATTCATGTCGTAGATCCAGTCGTTGGCCGTGAACGGGCCGACGGTCGAGTCCTGCACCTCCAGGACGTCGACGCCGTCACCGGCCTGCAGCATCTGCTGCACCGTCGTGAGGGCCTGCTCGTTCGGCGGGGAGACCAGCTCCACGGTGACTCCGGGGTTCTCCTCCTCGAACTCCGTGATGAGTTCCCCGAGAATCTCCTGCCGCACCGGGTTGGTCAGCGTCTCGACCATCCGCAACCGAACGGTGTCGTCTCCCGACGACCCCGAGCATCCTGTCAGGGCCAGGGCGGTGGCCGCGGTGACGGCAGCTGCTGCACTCATCCGCTTGTTCATTCGTTCCTCCGATTGTCGATGGGGCTTCGTCGCACTCATGGATGACCGCCGTCTGACCGGCGGCGGGGGTCAGGTCGGGGAAAGGTCGGCCACTGCCGACGCAAGCGGCCCGCCGCTCTTGGCTCGGGCTGCGTGGGCGGCCGCGATAGCCGGCACACCCCGTTCGATGAAACGCGTGTAGTCGTCCAGGGTGTTGTAGACGTGCGCGGACAGCCGCAGGAACCCGCGGCCTCCCCACGCGGTGATCGCGGTCTCGAAGCCGAGCTTCGCGAGCGCGGCCGACAGGACGTGCGCGTCATCGGGGCCGGCCACGAGACCGGGTGGGAGCGCCACGAGCCGCATCATGGGTGCCGGCGCGGCGACCTCGACGGCGGCCGAGGCGTCGACGGCTGATTCCAATGCCGTCCGGATCCTGGACTGCGCCTCGCCGACGAGCCACGCCGAGTAGTCGCGGACATGCTCCCACCCGAACTCGTCCTCGATCAGACCGAGCGCGTGCGGCGCGGCGAGGTAGGACGTCAGGTCCACCGTTCCCTGGGTGTCGAAGCGCGTGGGGAACGGATGCGGGGCACCCCAGGAATCGATGGTGGGAAAGAGCGTGTCAGCCACGCGCGCCGACGCCACCAGCGCCGCGGTCCCGCGCGGAGCGCACCCCCACTTGTGGAGGTTGCCGACCCAGTAGTCGACCTCCGCGTCCGCGGCCGGTTTCGCCACCATTCCCGGGGCGTGGGCCGCATCCACAAGCAGAGGGATGCCCCGCTCATGCAACCGCCGCGCGATGTCGCCGATGGGAAACACACGCGCGGTGGCCGACGATATCTGATCGGCGATGACGAGCGCCGTTCGCTCGGAGACGGCATCCAAGAGCGCGGCCGTGACGTCATCGTCGGTGGCCTCCAGGGGGATGGCGACCTCGGTCACGATGCCGGCCACGCGGCGGACGGCGCGTTCGGCCGCCATCCGCACCGCGCCGTAGGCGTGATCCGTCATCAGGATCTCGGCTCCACGGGGGAGATCGAGAGATTGCAGCACGACGGAAACGCCCGCGCTGGCGTTCGAAACCAGCGCTGTGCGGTCGGGGTCCGTGCCGAGGAACGCGGCGATACTGTGGCGCGCTCCGCCCACACGGCCGGGCAGCTCGGTGAACCAGCGACCGGGGGCGGCGTTCATGAGCCGGATGAGCGTCAGTTGATAGTCCGTCGTGGCCGTCGGAACGGCGCCATACGACCCGTGGTTGAGGTGCACGGCGTCGTTGGTGAGCGCCCAGAGGTCACGGGCGGCCCCGCCGCTCGTGGGTCGCGGCACGTCGTACGCCGTCGCGGGCTCAGGGGTCATCACATGCACCGGTTCTCGAAGTCATAAGACCTTGGGACACTCACGCACAACATAGGGCTGAGACCGCCACCGCCGCAACGCTGTTTTTCCCCTCATCCGGTCGCGGCGGTGACGAGCTGGAGAAATAGTCATCAGATGACTGAGGGGGTTCTACAGTGAGGGTGCGAGAAAGGTCAGCCATGACGGTGATGATGACGGCGCTGACCGGGCTCCGCCAGATGATCTCTTCCGGCGCGCTCGCCCCGGGCCAGAAGTTCCCGCCCGAGGCGGAACTGTGCCGTCAGCTGGATGTGTCCCGCAGTTCTCTCCGGGAAGCCGTGCGGGTGCTCGACACGCTCGGTGTCATCGAGGTGCGGCACGGATCCGGAACCTACGTCTCGCGCCTGAATCCCGCCGACATCATCCGGGGATTCTCGCTGACCGTCGATCTGCTCCCGCTCGAGGGGCTGCTGCAGCTGTTCGAGATTCGTCGGGTCCTCGAGGGAAATGCTGCGGCCCAGGCCGCAGCCCGCGCCCCCGACGACCTGGTGCCACGTCTGTCCGAACTGTGCGACCAGATGGAACGGGGCGACAACGGTGACGTCGCGGAACTGGATGACGAGTTCCACGAGCGGATCTGCCTCGCGGCCGGCAACCCGACGGTGACCTCCCTCATCGGCGTACTCCGCTCGCGAGGACGTCACTACCGGATCTTCGATTCCGGACCCGCGTCGCCGGCCAAGCGGTCCAGTGACGAAGGGCACCGCGCGATCGTCGATGCGCTCGCCCGTCGAGACCCGGCCGCGGCCACCGCCGCCGCCGTAGCGCACGTCGCCCGTACGGAGTACTGGCTCTCCCGCCTGCAGCCCGCTCCCGAGACCTGACGGAGCCGCCGCGGCCTTCAGAGGGCCAGCGGCAGCACCGCGGCAGCGACCGTGAGCGGAACGACGAGCGCGCCGAGGACGACGAAACGCCGCCACGGTACATCCACTCCCATCGCGACGAGACGGCCGTGCCACAGCAGGGTCGCGAGCGAGGCCCACGGGGTGATGAGAGGTCCGGCGTTCACGCCCACCAGCAAGGCCGCCAATCGCTCGCCGCCGCCGGCGGCCGATTCCAGCGCGAGGAAGGCGGGGAGGTTGTTGATCGCGTTCGCGCTGAGCACCCCGGCGCCGGCCACCTGCCACACTCCGCCGGGCCCGCCGTCTTCGCCCACCAGTGCCCCCGCCACCAGCCCCAGCCCGAGGGACTCGGCCGCGGCCACGACGACGAAGAGGCCCGACGCGAAGACGAGCGTCGACCACGGCACGAGGCGCGGCTGCACCGCACGCGGCGCGCGCAACGCGAAGACCGCGACCAGCGCCGTCGCCGCAGCGACCGTCGGCAGCCAGGGCGGGATTCCCGCCACCAGCAGCGGCAGAAGAAGGCCCACCACCACGGCGGATGCCCGCAGCAGCACCGGGTCGGAGACGGCGGGCGCGGCGGCTTCGGGGTGCCGGACGGGAAGGCCCGGAAGGAACACGGCGGTCAGGACGGCGGCCGACACGAGGATCGCCAGGGCGGCCGAGGGGCCGAGGAGGCCGAGGAAACGCCAAGGATCGGTCGACCCTGTCCGCTCAGCCGCCAGCAGATTCGTGAGGTTCGACACGGGCAGGAGCAGCGACGCGGTGTTCGCCAGGACCACCGTCAGGAACGCGAAGGGCAGCGGGTCGAGCCGGTGCTGGCGCGCCATGGTCACGACTACGGGGGTGAGGAGCACGGCGGTCGTGTCCAGCGAAAGGAACGCGGTGGTCCCGGTGGCCAGCACGACCACGAGAAGCCACAGCACCCGGGTCCGTCCGCCGGCCAGGCGGGCGAGCCGCTCCGCGATCACAGCAAAGAGCCCGGCGGTGGAGGCCAGCTCAGCGACGATCGTGACAGCGACCACGAACAGGAGGACCGGCCAGACGCGTTCTGCGATGGCGGCAAGACCATCGAACGGCAGGATGCCGAGGGCGACGGCAAGAGCCCCCGCACAGCAGAGCACTCCGCCCGCGACCCCCAACCTCACCGAACCATCATCGCGCCTCTCGACGGTAGACTCTGGCCATGGAACTCCGGATGCTCCGCCCCACGGGAGCCGCAGCATCCGCGCGTGTCGGAACGCGAACGCCCGACGCCTGAGCGGGCGGGGCGCGGCGCGCGCCCGAAGCTGAGACATTCCCCGGCGCGGGCCCGCCAAGGCTGCCCGTAGCCTTGAAGCCGAGCCACCCAGGAGAGTTCCCGTGACCGATGCCGCCTCCCCGTCCGATGTGTCCTACCCCGCCGACGGATTCGCCCTCTTTCCCGACCGCTCCGTCGTCGCGCTCCGCGTCAATGGCGAACTGAAGGACCTCGCCGCGACCGTGCAGGCGTCCGACGAGGTGGAGCCGGTGCGCATCGACAGCCCCGATGGTCTCTCGATCCTGCGCCACTCCACCGCACACGTGCTCGCGCAGGCCGTTCAGCGCATCAATCCGCAGGCGAATCTCGGCATCGGCCCGCCGATCACCGACGGGTTCTATTACGACTTCGGCGTCGCCGAGCCGTTCACCCCGGACGACCTCAAAGCGATCAAGAAAGAGATGGAGCGCATCGTCCGCGAAGGGCAGCGCTTCGTCCGTCGCGTCGTGAGCGATGACGAGGCCCGTGCCGAGCTCGCCGACGAGCCGTTCAAGCTCGAGCTGATCGATCTGAAGGGCGGGTCGTCGACTGCGGCAGAGGGCGCGGACGTGGAGGTGGGCTCGGGCGAGCTGACGATCTACGACAACGTCAACCGCGACGGCGAGACCGTGTGGAAGGACCTGTGCCGAGGCCCGCACGTGCCGAGCACGCGCATGATCGGCAACGGCTGGGACCTCACCCGTATCGCAGGGGCGTACTGGCGTGGCAGCGAGAAGAACCCGCAGCTCCAGCGCATCTACGGCACCGCATGGCCGACCAAGGATGAGCTGCGCGCCTACCAGCACCGTCTCGAGGAGGCCGCGAAGCGGGACCACCGCAAGCTCGGCAAGGAGCTCGACCTCTTCTCCTTCCCGGACGAGATCGGCTCCGGGCTGTCGGTGTGGCATCCCAAGGGCGGGGTCGTCCGCGGAGAGATGGAGCAGCACGCCCGTCGCCGGCACATCGCCGACGGGTACACCTACGTGTACACGCCGCACATCTCCAAGCAGGACCTCTTCCTGCAGTCGAACCACCTCGTCACCTACAAGGAGGGCATGTTCCCGCCCATCACCCTGGACGAGGAGCGCGACGCGGCGGGGGAGGTCACCAAGCAGGGCGTCGACTATTACCTCAAGCCGATGAACTGCCCGATGCACATCCTCATCTATAAGGAGCGTGCGCGCAGCTATCGCGATCTCCCGATGCGCCTCGCCGAGAACGGAACGGTCTACCGCAACGAGCTCTCCGGCGCGTTGCACGGCCTCACCCGTGTGCGGGGCTTCACCCAGGACGATTCGCACCTGTTCGTCACCCCGGACCAACTCGAGGCGGAGACCACCCGCGTGCTCGAGTTCGTCATCTCCATGCTGCGCGACTTCGGCCTGGAGGACTTCGAGCTCGAGCTGTCCATGCGCGACGACGAGAAGTCGAAGTGGATCGGAAGCGACGAGTTCTGGGAGTACTCCACCAACGCGCTCCGCCACGTCGCTCACTCGAGCGGGCTGAAGGTCACCGAGGTGCCGGGGGAGGCCGCGTTCTACGGTCCGAAGATCGACCTGAAGACCAGGGACGCCATCGGACGGACCTGGCAGCTGTCCACCGTCCAGGTCGATGTGAACCTGCCGGAGCGCTTCGAGCTGGAGTACACCGGACCCGACGGTGAGAAGCACCGCCCGATCATGATCCACCGGGCTCTTTTCGGATCGATCGAGCGATTCTTCGCCATCCTCCTCGAGCACTACGCCGGGGCGTTCCCCGTGTGGCTGTCGCCCGTGCAGGCCATCGGAATCCCCGTCGCCGACGAGTATGCCGAGTATCTCGGCGGAATCGTCGATCGGCTGCGCGTCGAGGGAGTGCGTGCCGAGGTCGACCACAGCGACGACCGCATGCAGAAGAAGATCCGCAACCACACCACGACCAAGGTGCCGCTCATCCTCATCGCGGGGGAGCAGGACCGCGCTGCCGGCACCGTGTCGTTCCGTTTCCGTGACGGGACCCAGGAGAACGGTGTGCCCGTGGAGGAAGCGATCCGCCGCATCCGCGAAGCCATCGCCACCCACGCTCTCGTCAACACCGCGGAGGATCTCGCGTGAGCGAGAACCCGGAAGATCCGGATGCGGCCCTCATCGCCGCATCCGACCTCCCGGGTGTGCCGGATGAGTTCCAGCGACTGTGGACGCCGCACCGCATGGCGTACATCCAGGCGGGGCCCGAGCCACTCCGGGACGTGTGCCCGTTCGACGAGGCGCCCCTCAAGAGCGACGAGGACGGGCTGATCGTGGCCCGAGGGCGAACCGCCTACGCGCTGCTGAACCTCTTCCCGTACAACTCCGGGCACCTTCTCATCTGCCCGTATCGCCACATCGCGACGTACGACGAGGCCACCCCCGAGGAGGTCGCCGAGATCGGTGAGCTCACCCAGACCGCGATGCGCGTGCTCCGCCAGGTGTCGCGATGCGACGGGTTCAACATCGGGATGAACCAGGGCGCGGTGGCCGGTGCCGGAGTGGCCGCCCACCTGCACCAGCACGTCGTGCCGCGCTGGGCCACCGATGCGAACTTCTTCCCGATCATCGCCAAGACGAAGGCATTGCCGCAGCTTCTGGGCGAAGTGCGCCAGGCCGTGGCCGAGGCCTGGCCCGCTCCCGCCCGCTGACGTCCCGGCTTCGTCGACGCGTAGCGTGAGGGGATGACGCAAACCCCGACCCGTCGCGTGCGTGCCACGTGTGTTCTGCTCCTCGTCGCCGGTGCCGCGTTCGGGGTGTCCGCGTGCACGGCGCCCGGATCCGATCCCCAGCCGTCGGGCACATCGGGTGTCACGGGGGAGGAGACGTCCCGGCCCTCGGCGGCGCCGACGTCGCCGCCCGCCGACGCGCTGGCCGAGCGCGACGAGTTCTTCGCCGCGCAGGGGCAGCCGGCCGACGGCACGCTGCCGACCCCGCAGACACCCGAGCAGCAAGACTTCCTCGCGCAGCAGCGCGCGTACGTCGAGTCGCAGGGCGGCACGTGGGACGAGGTCTACGACGGAGTCGCACTCGCCCTGGCGCTCGACGCGTGCGAAACGTCGATCCTCAACGGCCACGACGTCAGCGTCGAGACCGCCCGAATGCACATCGAAAGCTCCCCGTTGATCACGGAGGTCGCAGGCGGCGACCCCGACGCCACCCAGGGGCTGGTGAGCATCATGGTGTTCGGCACCACGTTCATCTGTCCCGCCGACGCTCCGCAGTGGGAAACAGCCTTCGCCGCCCTGTACGGCTGACGCTCACCGCACCTGGCGGACCGGGAACTGCATCTGCGGATGCGCGTAGGCCTCCTGCGACTCGATCAGCTGCAACTCCCGCTCGCCCGAGTCGAGGGTGCGCTGCAGCAGGTCGAAGACGCTGGATGCGGTGCGCGCCAGCGCGTCCGCGGCATCCCCGGTGCGCACGTAATGCGCCGTGAACAACGCGGCCGTGACATCGCCCGACCCGTTGGCCTTCATCGGCAGCAGCGGCGTCTGAACGATCCACGCGCCCGTGTCGTCGGCGACGAGCATCTCGATCGTGTCCGGCTCGCGGTCGGGGCGCTCGACGCTCGTGACGAGGATCGTCCGCGGACCCATGGCGCGCGCGGCATCCACCGAGTCCAACGTCGACTCGAGGGTGTCGGGATCCGTGCCGGTGAGGAAGCCGAGCTCGAACTGGTTCGGCGTGATGATGTCGGCCACCGGCACGACCCGCTCACGCAGGAGTTCCGGAATGGCCGGCGCGACGAAGCATCCCGACGTGGCGTTGCCCATGACCGGGTCGCATGCGTACAGCGCGTTCGGGTTCGCTGCCTTCACGCGCTGCACGGCGTCGACGATGACGTCGCCGATCCCCTCGCTGCCCTGATATCCCGACAGCACGGCGTCGATCTGCGGGAACACCCCGCGCTCTTCCACACCCGTGATGACCTCGGCGACGTCGCCCGGCGGAATAAGCGGGCCCCGCCACGCCCCGTACCCGGTGTGGTTGGAGAAGTTCACCGTATAGACCGGGAGAACCTCGACGCCGATGCGCTGCAGGGGGAAGACGGCGGCGGAGTTGCCGACGTGGCCGTAGGCGACGGCGGACTGGATGGACAGAATCTTCACGGGAACATCATCCTCTGGAAGTCGAGGCGGCACGCGCCGCAGCGGACAGATCGGTGACGAGGGCCGCAGCGGCGGTCTCATCGAGGTCATGGACGGTCAGTCGGAGGTGCGTGCTGACCCCGGGCGCGAGGGAGAACTCGTCCCCGGTACGCGCGAGCCATCCGCGACGCATCAGCTGTTCGGACACCGCACGGGCAGGCGCCGCGACATCGACCCACAGATTCAGCCCGTCGCCGGGGGTGCAGTCGAAGCCCGCGTCGCGCAGCCGAGCGGCGAACGCCGCGTTGCGCTCGGAGTAGTGCGCAGCGGCCCGCTCGATCGCGCCCGTCACGTCGGGGTCGCTGACCTGGGCGAGGGCGAGCCGCTGGAGCAGGTGGCTCACCCAGGTGGTCCCGGGGCGCAGCCGCAGGGCGAGGCGCTCCGCGGTCTCCGGGTCGGTGGCCGTGACGGCGAGGCACATGTCGGGACCGAGTGACTTCGACACCGACCGGATGAGCGCCCAGCGCTGATGCTCCGGGCCGATGAGGGACGTGTACGGCTGACGCGACAGCATCGCGTAGTGGTCGTCTTCGATCACGAGAACGTAGGGATGCTCCGCCAGGACCGCGCGCAGTTCTTCGGCGCGGCGCGGCGAGAGGCTCACTCCGGTCGGGTTCTGCGCCCGCGGCGTGCACAGCACGGCACGCACCCCGCCGTCGAGCGCCGCGCGGAGCCCGGCCGGGGTCATCCCCTCGGCGTCGACCGGGACGGCCACCGGGCGGTAGCCCCCGACGCGGACCGTGTGAATGGCGGAGAGGAAGCAGGGGTCCTCCAACGCCACCCCGTCGTCGCGGGTCAGCGCCTGCGAGAGAAGCCGCTCGACGGCATCGACGGCGCCGTTCGTCACGGTCACCCGCACATCGGTGGGCAGGAGGTCGGCCGCGAGCCAGCCGCGCGCCCACTCCTCGAGGCCTGCGTCCACGACCGGCTCTCCGTAGAGCACCGGCCGGCCGACGACCCGGGCGAGCGCGGGGGTCGGATCGGGAATGAGCGTGACATCCGGGTTCCCGGTGCCCACGTCGCGCAGCACCGTGTCGGCGGCGAATCCTTCCTGGGGGATCGGGCTCTGACCGGCGATGCGGGTACCCCCGCGCCCCCGGGTCACGGCAACCCCCGCCGCGACGAGCTGGCGATAGGCGGCGACGGCGGTATTGCGATTCACCCCGAGCTCAGAGGCCAGCGCCCGCACCGAGGGAAGCGGATCGCCCGCGCGCAGGGCGCCGCGCTCGCGGAGGCCGCGGACGCTCTCGGCGATCTCGGCCGCAGAGCTGCCGCCGATCTGCGTTGTCATATGTGTCCTCCGCCTCGATCCTAAGGGCGTGGAACATGGTACTTTCTGGCCTATGCCAATGTGCATCCGCGATCGCCCGGTCGCGGACTGAACCCGCCACGGCGGAAGGACCCCACGATGAGCACCAACGGAACGTCGCGCGTGAAGCGCGGACTGGCGGAGATGCTGAAGGGCGGCGTCATCATGGACGTCGTCACCGCCGACCAGGCGAAGATCGCCGAGGACGCCGGCGCCGTCGCCGTGATGGCGCTGGAGCGCGTGCCCGCGGACATCCGGGCACAGGGCGGCGTGGCCCGGATGAGCGATCCCGACCTCATCGATCAGATCATCGCCTCAGTGTCGATCCCGGTGATGGCGAAAGCGCGGATCGGGCACTTCGTGGAAGCGCAGGTCCTTCAGCAGCTCGGGGTGGACTACATCGACGAGTCCGAGGTGCTCTCACCGGCGGACTACGTCAACCACATCGACAAGTGGGGCTTCACCGTGCCGTTCGTGTGCGGCGCGACGAACCTCGGCGAGGCGCTCCGACGCATCACCGAAGGTGCGGCGATGATCCGCTCCAAGGGCGAGGCGGGCACCGGCGACGTCTCCGAGGCGACCAAGCACATCCGTACGATCACGGGCGAGATCAACCGGCTCCGCTCGATGACCAAGGACGAGCTGTACGTCGCAGCCAAGGAGCTGCAGGCGCCGTACGACCTGGTCGCCGAAATCGCCGAGACCGGTACCCTCCCCGTGGTGCTCTTCACCGCCGGCGGCGTGGCCACTCCCGCGGACGCGGCGTTGATGATGCAGCTCGGCGCCGACGGGGTCTTCGTCGGCTCGGGCATCTTCAAGTCGGGCAATCCGGCGGAGCGCGCGGCAGCCATCGTGAAGGCCACCACCTTCTTCGACGACCCCAGCGTGATCGCGGACGTATCCCGCGGTCTCGGCGAGGCCATGGTCGGCATCAACGTCGCCGACCTCGCCGCCCCGCACCGCCTGGCCACGCGCGGCTGGTAGCGGTGGCGCACCGGCCCCGCGTCGGCGTCCTCGCGCTGCAGGGCGACGTGCGCGAGCATGCACGCATGCTCGCCTCTCTCGGCGCCGATGTCGCCCTCATCCGCCGCCCGGAGGAGCTGGCCGCCGTCGACGGGCTCGTGCTCCCCGGCGGCGAGTCGAGCGTCATCGACAAGCTCTCCCGGACGTTCGGGATGCAGCAGCCGCTGCGCGAGGCCATCGCCGACGGGCTGCCCGTCTACGGGACGTGCGCAGGGCTCATCCTCCTGGCGGACCGGATCACCGGCGGGATCGCAGGCCAGGAGACGTTCGGCGGACTCGATGTCGTCGTCGCGCGCAACGCGTTCGGGAGTCAGGCGGAATCCTTCGAGACCGATCTGGACGTCGACGGTTTCGATGCACCGGTGCACGCCGCTTTCATCCGCGCGCCCATCGTCCAGCACGTGGGAGAGGGCGCACGCGCGATCGCGTCGCTCCCCGACGGCCGGGTCGTGGCCGTGGAGCAGGACGCCGTGCTCGGGACCGCGTTCCACCCCGAGGTGACGGGGGAGACCCGATTCCACGAGCGCTTCCTGGCGCGCGTGCGTGAGCGGACCTGATGTCCGGCCTACGCTGAGCGCATGACCGAGTGGGTGGTGCTGCTGCGCGGTGTGAACGTGGGCGGCATCACCGTCCGCAGTGCCGATCTGCGCGCGACATTGTCCGAGCTCGGGCTCTCCGACGTGCAGACGGTGCTGGCCAGCGGCAACGCGACCTTCACCGGTGGCGGAACGCCTGCGGAGCGGGCGCAGCTCAAGAACCGCATCGAAGGCGCGCTCCGCGACCGGTTCGATTACGAGGCCCGGGTGCTGCTGTTCACCCGGCAGGAGGTGGCGCGTGCAGCCGAAGGGTTTCCCTTCGACGCCGACGACCCGGCGCGCCAGCCGTGGCTGCTGTTCTGCGCGGACGACGCGACCCGCGACGAGCTCGTGGACGCCGCCGCATCCCTCGATTCCGCCATCGACCCCGTCGCCGGCGGCCCCGGCGTCGTCTACTGGAACCCCCCGAAAGGCTCCAGCACCGATACGGCGTTCGCGAAACTCATCGCCAAGCGCACCTACAAGGAGCGGACGACCAACCGCAACCTCAGGACGGTGCTCAAGATCCTCGGGTGAGCGCCACCAGTCGCGCGAATGCCTCGAGAGTGCGCTCGATGTCGTCCTGCGTCGTCACCCACGACGACATCGAGCAGCGCAGCACCGCATGCCCCGCCCACACCGCTCCGGTCACCGCGGCGGTTCCCTCGGCGAGGATCGCCGCTCCGAGCGCCTGCGTGTCCGCGTCGTCGTCGAGGCGGAACATCACCTGCGTGTAGGGAACGTCATTCATGATCGTCACCCCGGGGATGCGGCGGAGCCCGGCCTCGAGCGCACGCGCGTGGGTGTGCAGTCGCTCGACCAGGTCAGCCACGCCCGACCGCCCGAGGCTTCGCAGCGCCGCCCACACCGGAACACCGCGGGCGCGACGCGACAGCTCCGGGGTGACATCCCACGGGTCGAGACTCGAGTACATGAGGTAGTCGCCGCCGGCGCGGAACACCGCGATCGAGTCGGCGGGATTCCGCACGATCGCCATGCCGCAGTCGTACGGCACGTTCAGGGTCTTATGGGCGTCGGTCGTCCATGAGTCCGCCTCGGTCATGCCCACCGTCAGGTGCGCCAGGGCGGGGGATGCTGCCGCCCACGCCCCGAACGCACCATCCACATGCACCCACGCGTCGCGCGCTCGTGCCAGGGGAATGAGCTCCGGAAAGGGGTCGAACGCGCCGGAGTGCACCTCTCCGGCCTGCACGCAGACGATCACGGGGTCGCCGCCGCACAGCGTGAGCGACTGCTCGAGCGCATCCGGCAGCATCCGACCCTGGTCGTCCGCGGCGGCCACGACGATGTCGTCCTCGCCGATGCCGAGGAACCGCGCGGCGCGATCCACCGAGCCGTGCCGGTCTGCGCCGACGACCAGTCGCACCCGCGGCGCGCCGTGCACGCCTTGCCGGGCGATAGCCCATCCCCGCCGCCGCAGCACGGCGGCGCGGGCGGCGGCCAGGCAGACGAAGTTCGACATCTGTGCGCCGGTGACGAACCCGACGGATGCGCCCGACGGCAGCCCCAGGAGGTCGAGGATCCACTCGCCGGCCACGCGCTCGAGGGCGACCGTCGCCGTCGTCATCGTGCTCGATCCGGAGTTCTGATCCCACGTCGATACGAGCCAGTCGGCCGCGAGAGCTGCGGGCAGCGTGCCGCCGATGACGAAGCCGAAGAACCGGCCGCCGGGGATGGCGACCAGCCCCGGCTCGGCCCCCTCCGCCATGTCGGTGACGACGGCCTCGGCCGGCATCCCCTCGTCCGGGAGGGCACCCCCGAATCGTGCGAGCATGTCGTCGAGGGTCGCCCGAGGCCACACCGCCCGCTCGGGCAGGCTCGCCAGGAAGGCGGAGGCCGCTGCGTGTGCGGCGTGCAACGCTCCATCGCGTTCGTCCACGTCGACAGTGTGGACCCGCTGCGGGTGCGCATCAAGACCCGCCGCGCCCGCGTCCCCGCCACCTCCCCGCCGCATCCCCGCCACATCCGCCGAGTGCACGACCTCCTCCCCAGCGCACGGCTTATCGGCGCAGACATCCCGTGCACTCGGCATCAACCCGTGCAGTCGACGCCTCATCGGGACGCGGTCGGAGCCCGACGAGACCGCGGGTGTTCGGCGCGAGAACGCCACGGGTAGAATTGCCTCCATGTCCGGCCACTCCAAGTGGGCGACCACCAAGCACAAGAAAGCCGTCATCGACTCTCGCCGTGCCAAGTCGTTCGCCAAGCTCATCAAGAACATCGAGGTCGCCGCCAAGATGGGCGGTGCCGATCTTGCGGGAAACCCCACGCTGTACGACGCCGTGCAGAAGGCCAAGAAGACCTCCGTTCCCAACGACAACATCGAGCGCGCGATCAAGCGCGGCGCCGGCATCGGCGGCGAGGCGGTCGAGTACACGTCGATCATGTACGAGGGCTACGGGCCCAACGGTGTGGCGCTCATGATCGAGTGTCTGACCGACAACCGCAACCGCGCGGCGGCGGAAGTGCGCACCGCGCTCAGCCGCAACGGAGGCAACCTGGCCGATCCGGGCAGCGTCGCATACAACTTCACCCGCAAGGGCGTCATCGTCGTCTCCAGTGACGGCACGACCGAGGACGACATCATGATGGCCGTGCTCGATGCCGGCGCCGAAGAGGTGGAACCGCACGGAGACGACTTCGCCGTCGTCACCGAAGCCTCCGATCTCGTGCCGGTGCGCACGGCGCTGCAGGATGCGGGCATCGACTACGAGTCCGCGGACATCGAATTCGTCCCCAACCTCAAAGTCGAAGTCGACGCCGACACGGCGCGCAAGGTCTTCCGTCTCATCGACGCGCTGGAAGACAGCGACGATGTGCAGAACGTCTTCAGCAACTTCGACCTCACTCCCGAGGTGCAGGCGCAGCTCGAAGAAGACGACTGAACAGGCGCGCCTGCCCGCCGCCGTCCGCCCCCGCGCTTAGCGTGGGGGAGTGACCTCCCGCCCGTCTCTGCGTGTGCTCGGCGTCGACCCCGGACTCACCCGGTGCGGCGTGGGAATCGTCGATGTCGCGCCCGACCGTTCGGCGCGCCTGGTGTACGTGGGCGTCATCCGCTCGGCGGTCGACCTGCCCATCGAGCGCCGGTTGGCCACCATCGCCGCCGGTCTCCGCGAGGTCCTCGACGCGCATTCTCCGGACGTGGTCGCCGTCGAGCGGGTCTTCGCCCAGGACAACCTGCACACCGTCATGGGAACAGCACAGGCCAGCGGCATCGCGCTCATGCTCGCCGGTGAGCGCGGCCTGCGCGCCGCTACCCATACCCCGAGCGAGGTCAAGGCCGCCGTCACCGGCTACGGATCTGCCGACAAACGGCAGGTGCAGACGATGGTCGCCCGGGTTCTCCGGCTCGATGAGCTTCCCCAGCCGGCGGATGCCGCGGATGCCCTCGCCCTGGCGCTCTGCCACGCCTGGCGGTCGGGACCAGGCAGCGCGCCCGGCGCGACGGACGCGCTGACTCCGGCGCAGAAGGCCTGGCGGGACGCCGAGCAGCGCACTACGCGTGTCGCTCGAACAAAGATGCGAACCCGCACGTAGGCTCGCCTTCATGATCTCCTCCGTCACGGGAAGCGTCGCGCACGTCGACGACGACGCGCTCGTGGTCGTCGTCGGCGGCGTGGGGTTCAGCGTGGCCGTCGTGCCTCAGCTCGCCCGCGCCGCCATGGTCGGCTCCGACATCCACCTGCACACGAACCTCATCGTCCGCGAGGACGCCCTGTCGCTCTTCGGTTTCGAGACACGGGAAGAGCTCGTGGTCTTCGGTCAGCTCCTCAGCGTCACCGGGGTGGGCCCGAAGTCGGCCCTCGGCGTGCTGTCCTCGCTCACCGTCTCGCAGATCGCCGAGGCCGTGGCGGCCGACGACGACGCACCCTTCCGCCGTGTCTCGGGGATCGGGCCGAAGACGGCGAAGCTCATCGTCGTCCAGCTCGCCGGCAAGCTCGCCCCGCCCCGCGCGGCAGCTCCGTCGTTCACGAGATCCGCGGGCGCGGTCCCCGCCCAGGTCGCCCAGGCGCTCGTCGGACTCGGCTGGTCGGAGCGCATCGCCGTCGAAGCGGTCGCGAGCGTATCCGACGACGCGTCCGAGGCCGACCGCGCGTCGGTCCAGGCGCTCCTCCGACTGACGCTCGCGATGCTGGGCCCTGCCCGCCGGGAGCCTGCCGGTGGATGATCTGCGCGACGTCGGCACTCCGGAAGACGACGGCGAACTCGCCATCGAAGGAGCGCTCCGCCCGACCTCCCTCGCCGACTTCGTCGGGCAGCACAAGGTGCGCGGCCAGCTGCAATTGCTGCTGGACGCCGCGCGCATCCAGCAGCGTTCCCCCGACCACATCCTGCTGTCGGGTCCGCCGGGGCTCGGCAAGACCACCCTCGCGATGATCGTCGCTCACCAGAGCGAACGGCCCCTCCGCCTCTCCAGCGGTCCGGCGATCCAGCACGCCGGTGATCTGGCCGCCCTCCTGTCGAGCCTCACTCCGGGCGAGGTGCTCTTCATCGACGAGGTGCACCGCATGGCGCGCTCGGCCGAGGAGATGCTGTACCTCGCGATGGAGGATTTCCGCATCGATATCATGGTCGGCAAGGGCGCCGGTGCCACCAGCATCCCGCTGGATCTCGCCCCGTTCACGCTGGTGGGTGCGACCACCCGCTCGGGCCTCCTCCCCAATCCACTCCGCGACCGGTTCGGGTTCACCGCGCACCTGGAGTACTACGAGCCGGAGGAGCTGGAACGGGTCGTCGAGCGCTCCTCGGCGATGCTCGGCGTCCCCCTGCCGCCGCGCGCCCGCGCTGAGATCGCGCGCCGCTCGCGGGGAACGCCCCGCATCGCCAACCGGCTCCTGCGGCGGGTGCGCGACTACCTCGTGGTGCACGACGCGCTGGACGCCGACCTCGCGGCGGTGGACGCGGCCCTCGACCTCTACGACGTCGACGCCATCGGGCTCGACCGTCTCGACCGCGCGGTGCTCGAAGCGCTGGTCCGTCGTTTCCGCGGAGGCCCGGTGGGTCTTTCCACCCTCGCTGTCGCGGTCGGTGAAGAGGCCGAGACGATCGAGTCGGTCGTGGAGCCCTATCTTGTCCGCATCGGGTTCATGGGCCGGACCCCGCGCGGCCGAGTCGCAACCGCCGCCGCAGCAGCACACATGGGCGTGCCCGCGGGCGACGGTGCTCTGCGACTGCATGACCTATAATCGCTGAAGGCTATCGCCGCCCTCCCTCCCTGAAGGCAGTACCGCAGCGGCGCGCCGAAATCGAAAGGTGCCCGACCAATGCAATTCCTCGCCGATTACGGGCTCATCATCCTGCTCGTCCTCCTCCTGGTCTTCATGTTCTGGAGTTCGCGTCGTCGGATGCAGAAGCAGAAGGCCGAGCAGGAGGCCAAGGCGCGCCAGACGGTCCCCGGGGCCGAGGTTCTCCTCCAGGGCGGCCTCTACGGCACGATCGTCGAGTACGACCCCGACAACCTCGACCGGCCCGCTCGTGTGGAGATCGCACCGGGCGTCGAGATCAAGGTGCACAGCCAGGCGATCCTGCGCATCGTCGATCCCGCGGAGGGCGTGGTCACCGACGACGAGTTCATCGAGGCGGAGGAGAGCGAAGCCGAGTACGTCGCCGGCGTCGCCGAGGGTGACATCACCTCGATCAGCGATGACCAGAAGCGTGCACGCGGTCTCGACGGCGAGTCCAAGGACAAGCCCCAGGCCTGATTCCTCCCGTTCGACGTACAGAGAGCCGAATTCGTGGCGCCTTCCACCCCCGTTCGTCACGCCTGGCGCGCGCTGACCGGACTGCTCGCCATCACGGCGGTGCTCTTCGGAATCAACGCGCTCGGCGTGTATGTCTTCCACCAGAGCTCCTGGACGCCGGAACTCGCGCTCGACCTCCAGGGCGGCACGCAGATCATCCTGCAGGCGCAGACCGAGGATGGTGCCGCGCCCACGGAGGAGCAACTGGCGCAGGCGGTCACGATCATCCGACAGCGCGTGGATGCGACGGGCGTCGGTGAGGCCGATGTAGCCAGCGAAGGCGGCCGGAACGTCGTCGTGCAGATTCCCGGCGAAGCCGACCAGGAGACGCGCGACCGCATCCAGGCCGCCGCTCAGCTCCAGCTGCGCGCGGTGCTGTTCACCGGTGCTCCGGCCAACACGTTCGTGGGGGAGGACGGCCAGGAAACTCCGTACCCCTCGGCCGATCCCGCTCTGCCGGCCACACCGACGGCGGCGCCCACCAGCGGGAGCGACCAGGCCTGGATCACCCCGGCTCTGCAGTCCCAGTTCCTCGCTTACGACTGCGCCAACCCGGACAACGACCCCGCCAATGCGCCCGCGGACCAGCCGCTGATCACGTGCAGCGCTGACGGATCGGTCAAGTACATCCTCGGCCCGGTGGAGCTGGACGGTACGTCGATCGACGACGCCACCAACGGGGTCGATCCCAACAACGGCAGCTGGGTCGTCAACCTCGACTTCAACGACGAAGGCACCTCCGTCTTCGGAAAGATCAGCCAGCGCCTCTACGGAGCCACTCCGCCGCTGAATCAGTTCGCGTTCGTGCTCGACGGTTCGGTGCTGTCGGCGCCCCAGATGAACGGGACCATCCTCGACGGCAACCCGTCGATCAGCGGATCCTTCACGCAGGAGTCATCGAAGGCCCTCGCCGACCAGCTGAAATACGGGGCGCTGCCGCTGAGCTTCACGGTGGTGAGCTCCGACACCGTCTCGGCCACTCTCGGCTCGCAGCAGTTGCAGATCGGCCTCATCGCCGGCCTCATCGGTCTCGCTCTCGTGGCGATCTATTCGCTCCTCGTTTATCGCACCCTTGGCACGGTGATCATCGCCTCGCTCGCCGTGATGGCCGTGCTGACCTATGTGACGCTGTGCATCCTCGCCTGGCGCATGGGCTTCCGCCTCTCACTGGCGGGCGTCGCGGGCCTCATCGTCACGATCGGCTTCACAGCCGACTCGTTCATCGTCTACTTCGAACGCATCCGAGACGAACTCCGCGACGGGAAGTCGATCACGAGCGCCGTCGAAGACGGCTGGGCGCGCGCGAAGCGCACGATCTACATCTCGAAGTCGATCAACATCCTGGCGGCGGTGGTGCTGTACGTCCTCGCCGACGCGACCGTGAAGGGCTTCGCCTTCACGCTCGGGCTCACCACCGCCATCGACATCCTCATCTTCATCCTGTTCACCCACCCGGTGATGCAGCTGCTGGCCCGCACGAGATTCTTCGGCTCGGGACACCCGCTGTCGGGCATGGATCCTGCGGCGCTCGGGGCCGTGTACCGCGGGCGAGCCGAGTTCCGCGCGCCCGTCGTGGCGGACCGCGCCCGGACAGCTCGATCGCGCGGTGAGGCGCAGCGCCGCCAGACCATCGCGGAGCGCAAGCAGGCCGAATTGGCCGCATCCAGGAGCTCGCGCGGCGATACGCCGACGGCCGGTAAGAAGGGCGACGACTGATGCGCACCATGGGTCAGCTCGGAAACGACCTCTACACCGGCAAGACCTCGTTCCCGTTCGTCGGGCGTCGCCGGTTGTGGTTCATCATCGCGGCGATCCTCGTGATCGGCTCGGCCCTCGTGCCTCTCATCCGGCCGGTGCAGTTGTCGATCGAGTTCACCGGCGGTTCGCAGTTCACCGTGTCGGGGTTGAGCTCGCCGGATCAGTCGCTCGCGTCGGAGGCGGTGCAGTCGGTGGTGCCGGATGCGACGGCGCGCGTGACGACCGTGGGCGACAATGCCGTCCGCGTGCAGACCGAACTCCTCGACGGGGGACAGGACGACGCCCAGACGCAGGAGATCGTCGCCGCCCTCGCGGACGTCTACGGCGTCTCCACCAGCGAGGTCACCGCATCGTTCATCGGTCCGACATGGGGGGCCGACGTCACCCGGCAGTCGCTGTGGGGCCTGGCGATCTTCCTCGCCCTCACCTTCCTCATCCTCGCCCTGTACTTCCGCACCTGGAAGATGTCGGTCGCCGCCATCGTCGGGCTCGTCGACGTGCTCGTCATCACGATCGGCGTGTACGCGCTTGCGGGGTTCGAGATCTCACCGGCGGCGGTGATCGGATTCCTCACGATCCTGTCGTACTCGCTCTACGACACCACGGTCGTCTTCGACAAGGTCCGCGAGAATACCCGTGACGACGGCGAGATCTCCGGCCGCACCTTCGGCGAATCGGTCAACCTCGCCGTGAACCAGACGTTGATCCGCTCGATCAACACGACGGTCGTCGCGGTGCTCCCCGTCGGTGCGATCCTGTTCATCGGCGCGATCTGGCTCGGAGCCCGTACGCTCAGCGACATCTCGCTGTCGATCTTCGTCGGCACCATCGTGGCGGCCTATTCGACCTTGTTCGTGGCGGCGCCGCTGTACTCGCTGTTGCGCGAGAACGAGCCGCGCATCAAAGAGCGCGACGCGCGCGTCCTGGAGGCCCGCTCGCGCGCCGTCGCCCCGGCCTGAGCCCCTGCGGCGCTGGCGTAAGATGGTCGCGTCGAAGCGAACAGGGGAGGTGACCGGATGACCGAAACCGCGCCCCCGGTCGCACAGACCTCCTCACTGCGACGGCTGGTTCCGCGGATCTTCTCCCGCTCGGCCAAGCGCGACGGGGTCGACCAGCTGCTGCGCACCGTTCGCACGCATCACCCCAAGGGCGATCTCGGCATCATCGAGCGCGCGTACGCCGTCGCGGAAACCCAGCACGACGGCCAGAAGCGCCAAAGCGGCGAGCCGTACATCACCCACCCGCTCGCCGTGGCGCAGATCCTCGCCGACCTGGGCCTCGGCCCGAAGGCCATCGCCGCCGCGCTCCTCCACGACACCGTCGAAGACACCGGCTACCCGCTGGACGAACTGGCCGCCGAATTCGGCGACGAAGTCGCGATGCTCGTCGACGGCGTCACCAAACTCGACAAGGTCAAGTACGGCGAGAGTGCACAGGCCGAGACGGTCCGGAAGATGATCGTGGCGATGTCCCGTGACATCCGCGTCCTCGTCATCAAGCTGGCGGACCGGCTGCACAACGCCCGCACGTGGGGATTCGTTCCCCCCGAGAAGGCTGCCAAGAAGGCGACCGAGACGCTCGAGATCTACGCCCCGCTCGCGCACCGCCTCGGCATCCAGGCGATCAAGTCCGAGCTCGAAGAGCTGTCCTTCGCGGTCCTGCACCCGAAGCTCTATGCCGAGATCGAGAGCCTCGTGAAGCAGCGCACGCCGCAGCGCGAGCAGTACGTGCAGAACGTGATCGCATCCGTCGACGCCGACCTCCGCGAACTTCGGATCCGCGGGCGCGTCATAGGGCGCCCCAAGCAGCTCTACTCCGTCTACCAGAAGATGGTCGTTCGGGGGCGCGAGTTCGACGACATCTACGACCTCATCGGGATTCGCGTGCTCGTGAGCACCGTGCGCGACTGCTACGCGGTGCTGGGCGCCATCCATGCGCGCTGGACCCCGCTGCCCGGGCGGTTCAAGGACTACATCGCCACGCCCAAGTTCAACCTCTACCAGTCGCTGCACACCACCGTGATCGGCCCGGGGGGCCGCACGGTCGAGATCCAGATCCGCACGAACGAGATGCATCAGCAGGCGGAGTACGGTGTCGCCGCGCACTGGAAGTACAAAGAGCGGATGAACGGCGGTAAGGCCGACGGCAAGGCGGCCGACACCGACATGGCGTGGCTTGCGCACATCTCCGACTGGCAGGCCGAGACGGCCGACCCGGGGGAGTTCCTCGACGCCCTCCGCTTCGAGATCGGGGCCAAAGAGGTCTACGTCTTCACACCGAAGGGGCGCGTCATCGGCCTCCCCGCCGGTGCGACGCCTGTCGACTTCGCCTACGCCGTGCACACCGAGATCGGTCACCGCACGATGGGGGCCAAGGTCAACGGCCGCCTGGTGCCGCTCGAGTCGGAACTGAAGAGCGGCGATGTCGTGGAGGTCTTCACCTCCAAGAATCCCGACGCCGGCCCGAGCCAGGACTGGCTGGGCTTCGTGCAGAGCACACGGGCGCGCAACAAGATTCGCGGGTGGTTCACCAAGGAGCGCCGCGAAGAGGCGCTCGAACAGGGCAAGGAAGCCATCGCGCGAGCGATGCGGCGGCAGAACATGCCCCTGCAACGGCTCATGAACCAGGACTCCTTCACGGAGGTCGCGCACCAGCTGCGCTATGAAGACGTCTCCGCGCTGTACGCGGCCGTGGGTGAAGGCCACGTCTCGACGCAGTCGGTGATCGAGAAGGTCACTGCGCTCGTCGGCGCCAGCGACCCCACGACCGGGCCGATCGATCTCCCACAGGTGGGCCGCAGCAAGGCCCCCCGCGATGGCGACGCGGGTGTGCTCGTGCGTGGCGCCCCCGACATCCTCGTCAAACTCGCCAAGTGCTGCACTCCGGTGCCCGGCGACGAGATCGTCGGCTTCGTGACCCGGGGGAGCGGCGTGTCGGTGCACCGCGCGGACTGCACGAACGTCAGCTCGCTCCGGCAGGACCCTGAGCGGATGATCGACGTCGACTGGGCGCCGACGTCGAAGAGCGTGTTCCTCGTGCACATCCAAGTGGAAGCACTGGACCGCTCCGGGCTCCTCAGCGATGTGACCCGCGTGCTGAGCGAGCACCACGTCAACATCCTGTCCGCCACCGTGCAGACCACCAACGACCGCCTCGCCATCAGCCGGTTCGTCTTCGAGATGGGTGACACGGTGCATCTCGACCGCGTGCTCAACGCGGTGCGTCGCATCGACGCCGTCTACGACGTCTACCGCGTGACGTCCTCCTGACCCACCGCCTCGTCCGTCGCGGCCAGCAGCAGCTCGGCTCGCCGTCGGTTGGGGATGCGGGGCCGCTCGGCGAACCACTCCCGCGCGAGACGCACGGCGGACGCGTCACGGCTCACCCAGGAGTGCAACGCGCGGACGTGCGCCTCGGTCGGTGCGCGCGCCAGGTCGGCGAGCGTCCGAGCAGGCGTTGTCGCCCGCACGCCGCCGACCTGGACGAGGTCTTCCGGCGGCACGAACGAGTCGTGATAAACGAGGCGGCGGTCGATGATGTGATGAAGCCGACGTCCGACAGCGCGCTGCGCACCATGCCGGGTCGGCGGATCGTCGATGCCGCCGAAGATCCAGGCAGCGCTGAGGTGCGACGCGGCCAGGGATGCTCCGAGCATCTCTGCGAGACTCGCCGCGCGGAGAGCCGCGGTTTCGACCACATCGGCGGGCACGAAGGCCTCGCCGAGGGCGATGACGTCACCGTCCAGGCACGCCGCGGAAAGCTCGGCTCGAGACAGCCGGCTGCCCGCGAAGTAGATGAACGGTGACGCCACCCCCGAAGTCTCGCCGACCGGGCCGCGCCGACACGGCCGCGAAGACGGGTTGTGGACAACCGGCGCGGGAGCGCGGCAGGGGAGGGCTGGTCAGCCTCCGACGGCGCGCAGCCACGTACGTCGCGCCTCGAGGGCGTCGTGCGCTTCCTTCTCGGCCCGCTTGTCTCCGCGCGCCTGAGCATCGGCCAGCTCTTCCTCGAGCTTGTCGATCGCGTCGGTGAGCTGGCGGGTCATGTCGTTCGCGCGCGCCTTGGTCTCGGGGTTGTTCCGCTTCCAGTCGGCGTCCTCGCGTGTGCGTACGCTCTGCTCGATCTTGCGCAGCTCGTCGTCGAGCGACCGCTCGGTCTCTCGCGGGTGGATCCGACCGATGTCGTCCCAACGGCGCTGAACGTTGGTCAGGAGGGACCGCGCGCGGGCGATGTCACGCTCGTCGACGATCGGGGCGGCCTCGAGGAGAAGAGCGCGCTTCGCCTCGATCTTCTCCTTCGACGCCTCCGTGTCGGCGGCCTCGCGTTCGGCGCGGGCGCCGTAGAGGGCATCACCGGCGGCCTTGAACCGCGCCCACAGGGCGTCGTCCAGCTTCTTGCCCGCGCGGCCGGAGTTCTTCCACTCGTCGAGCAGGTCACGGTACGCACCGATGCCGTCCTCGCCACGCGGAGCCAGCGCCTCGGCCCGCTCGACGAGCCGGGTCTTCGTGTCACGCGCGGCCTTGTGGGTCTGATCCAGGCTGGCGTAGAACTCGCGGCGGTGCCGATCGACCGTGGACCGCGCGTCGCGGAAGCGTCGCCAGAGTTGCTGCGCGGACGCGCGCGGCAGTCGAGGACCGTTCTGCTGGTGGGTCTGCCAGCGGTCGAAAAGCTCGGTCATCTCCGTCGACGCCTGCTTCCACTGCACCGTCTCGGGGTCGCGGGCAGCGAGCGCCTCGGCCGCTTCGACGATCGCCGTCCGCTCGCGGGTGGCCTCTTCGACGGCCGCCTTCGCGGCCGCGGACTCGGCCTGGGTGGCCTCGGCAAGAGTCTCGGTGAGTGCATCGACGCGCGTGCGGAGGTTTTCGAGATCTCCGACAGCCGCCGCATCCGCGATGCGTGTGCGAAGCGTTGCGGCGGTGGAGCGGAGGTCGGCGGCGGGCGCGCCGCCGCGGCGGACACGGGCCTCGAGCAGCGTCACTTCGCCGGCGAGGTCGGTGAACTTCCGCTCGAAGTACGCCAGCGCCTCTTCGGGCGTGCCGTCGGGGAATTGGCCGACCACACGCCAGCTGTCGCCCTCGCGGACCGATACGGTGCCGTCGTCGTCGACGCGGCCCCAGGCCGGCTGGGGGTCACGGGTCGTGTCGGAAGTCTCGGCGTCGGCAGTCACGGATTGCACCTCATCGCGGCTCGGGCCGCCTCGGTTGGGGACGGGGTCGAGCCTAGTACGTGACGCGGCCGGTGCGCAGAGCGTCTGCGGGGAGCCGGCTACGGGGTCGGTGTCGCGGGACCCTCGGTGGGCATCGCCGGGGTTTCACCCGGCGTGGGCCCGACGGAGGGTGTGGCGGGCGCACTCGGGCTGGAGCTCGGAGAAGGTTCGGGGGCGCCGGGACCGGCCATGAAATAGGCCGTCTGGCCGCCGACCGCCCCGAGGATCACGAGCCCGCCGACAACTCCCGCGAGAAGGTTGTCGCGCCGGCGGCGTCGGGACTGCGCCAGATGGAGCTGCTGACGTGCCTGGTACACCCGGGCGCGCTCACGTGCTTCCCGCGTCTCGCGATCCTTGCCGCCGGTGGCCACAGCATCCTCCCTCGCCCGGTGTTCCCGGGCGCGAAGCATCCTACGCAGGGCTGTGGGCAACGGCCAAAAGCGCGCGCGCCGTGTCGGTAGCCCCGGATAGCCTGGGGGAGTGACCTCCTCTGCCGCGCTCTTCCGTGGGCAGACGCCTCTGGCCGTGCGGATGCGACCCACCTCGCTCGACGACGTCGCCGGCCAAGGACATCTCCTGCGCCCCGGCTCGCCCCTCGTCGCGCTGGCGTCGGCCGAGGTGTCGAGCGCGGCGACCGCGGTCTCGGTGATCCTGTGGGGACCGCCGGGAACAGGCAAGACCACCCTCGCCCAGGCGATCGCCCGTTCGTCGGGGCGACGTTTCGTGGAGCTGTCGGCCGTGACGGCGGGTGTGAAGGATGTCCGCGAGGTGATGCAGGACGCATTGAACCAGCGCGACCTGTACGGGCAGTCGACCATCCTCTTCCTGGACGAGATCCACCGCTTCACCAAGGCGCAGCAGGATGCGCTCCTGCCGGGTGTGGAGAACGGATGGGTCGTGCTCATCGCCGCGACGACCGAGAACCCGTCGTTCTCCGTCATCTCGCCGCTCCTGTCGCGCTCGCTCCTGCTCACGCTCCGGCCGCTGGGCGACGACGACCTCGGGCTCCTCATCGACCGGGCCGTGTCCGATCCGCGCGGACTCGACGGGGCAGTCACCCTCGAGCCCGAAGCCCGCGCGGCGCTGGTCCGATTGGCGTCGGGCGACGCGCGCCGGGCGCTCACCGCGCTGGAGGCGGCCGCATCCGTCGCCGCCGACGACGGCGATGACGACGTGCCGGCCGTGGTCACCGCAGAGCACATCGCGCAGGCCGTGGACCGCGCGCTGCTCCGGTACGACCGGCAGGGCGACGAGCACTATGACGTCATCAGCGCGTTCATCAAGTCCATCCGCGGATCCGACGTGGATGCTGCCATCCACTACCTCGCCCGGATGATCGAGGCCGGTGAAGACCCGCGCTTCATCGCGCGGCGCCTGGTGATCTCGGCCTCGGAAGACATCGGACTGGCCGACCCGCAGGCGCTGCAGATCGCGGTGGCCGCCGCGGACGCCGTGGCGTTCATCGGCATGCCGGAAGGGCGTATTCCGCTGGCCGAGGCGACCGCGTACCTCGCGACGACGGCGAAATCGAACGCGGCCTACAACGCGATCAACGCCGCGATCGCCGACGTGCGCTCGGGCGGCTTCGGCCGCGTGCCGATGCACCTGCGTGATGCGCACTACCCCGGCGCGAAGCGTCTCGGACACGGCAAGGGATATCGATACCCGCACGACAGCGAGATCGGCATCGTCGCGCAGCAGTACCTGCCCGACGAGCTGCGTGGGCGGCGATACTACGAGCCCACCAACCACGGCCAGGAACGCGATGTCGCGGCGCGGCTGGAGAAGATCCGCCGCATCGTCGACGGCTCGTGACCGGTATCGAGATCAGGCGATGCCGCGGACACAGGACGAACCACCCGGAATCAGCCTGGCTACGCCACATCTCCTGATCCCGGCACGGTGCGCCGGTCATCGCTGGAGGCGGCCGCCCACTCACCGCGGGGCGGAAGCCGGGCTCTGTTAGACTGGATCGGCTCGAAACAGAGTTTTCGGGCATCCCCCTCTTCCTGTATCACCGTGCGGTGCGCCCCGGCGTGTGAACCGGACGGGCGGAAGGGGTTGATACGTCCGTGAGCCGCGAAGCGCGCGGCCACGTATTCGGAAGGAACCCTTCGTGGCAACGAAGTCCCAGGACCGCCGTAAGGTCCGCCTGTCACGCGCGCTCGGCATCGCGCTGACCCCCAAGGCAGCCAAGTACCTTGAGAAGCGCCCGTATGCTCCGGGTGAGCACGGCCGCACCAAGCGCAAGCAGGACAGCGACTACGCCGTCCGTCTGCGGGAGAAGCAGCGTCTGCGCGAGCAGTACGGCATCCGCGAGAAGCAGCTGCGCATCGCGTTCAACGAGGCCCGCCGCGTCGACGGCCTGACCGGTGAGAACCTGGTCGAGCTGCTCGAGATGCGACTGGATGCCATCGTGGTCCGCTCGGGTCTTGCCCGTACGACCGCCCAGGCCCGCCAGCTCGTGGTGCACCGCCACATCCTCGTCGACGGCCAGCTCGTCGACCGCCCGTCGTTCCGCGTGAAGCCGGGCCAGGTCGTTCACGTCAAGCCCAAGAGCGAAGGCCTCGAGCCCTTCCAGGTCGCCGCCGCTGGTGGGCACGCCGAGGTGCTGCCCCCCGTTCCGGGCTACCTGGAGGTCGAGCTCGACAAGCTGCAGGCGCGGCTCGTCCGTCGCCCGAAGCGCGCCGAGGTGCCCGTCACGTGTGACGTGCAGCTCGTCGTTGAGTACTACGCGGCGCGCTAAGCGGCTCGTAGTACAGCCGCGCAGCGGCCGTATGCACTGCGACGCGGCGCGCTAAGCACGCTTCGTCTCGCTTCGCTCGCTCAGCGACCGGAGATGAACGATATGGAGGGCGTCGGGGTCACCCGGCGCCCTTCGCCGTATGCCGTCTACGATGAAGGGATGCCGCGCCCGCGGCCCGATCCGAGGAGTGAGATCGTGAAGAGCCTGCTCTGGTTCCTTTTCGGCGTTGCCGGCGGCGTCACGGTCGCCCACTTCGTGAACAGGGATCCTCGCGGTCACGAGGTGCTCGCCCAGATCGACTCGCGCATCAGCGAGTTCACCGACCGCATCGGCTCCGCCTACCGCGACCAGGAGGCGCGCTTCTCCCACCCCCTGTCCGAGGCGAGGGTCGCCGCCGTGGAGGCCGCCGACGCGGTCGCACAGCAGGCCGCCGACGCCGCGGCATCCGTGCCGGGAGCCACTCCCGACTCCTCGCTCGGCGCTGCAGACAGCCCCCGCACCACCGCCTGAACCCCCTCCGCCACCGCCCGGCTCAACCGGGCTGGGCGCCCGCGCCTCCCGAAAGACCCGATGCATGAAGACCGCTGAGATCGCCCAGCGTTACCTCGATTTCTTCGAGAAGAACGACCACACAATCGTGCCGTCGGCCTCGCTCGTCACCGACGACCCCTCGCTGCTGTTCACCGTCGCGGGGATGGTGCCGTTCATCCCCTACCTGACCGGTGTCGTGCCGGCGCCCTATTCGAGGGCGGCCGATGTGCAGAAGTGCATCCGCACGAACGACATCGAAGAGGTCGGTCACACCGCCCGGCACGGCACGTTCTTCCAGATGCTCGGCAACTGGTCGTTCGGCGACTACTTCAAGGAAGGCGCCATCTCCTACGCGTGGGAGCTGTTGACCTCTTCGGAGTCGGACGGCGGTCTGGGTTTCGCCGAACACGACCTGTGGGTCACCGTCTACCAGGACGATGACGAAGCCGCCGAGCTGTGGCAGAAGATCGCGGGCCTTCCCGCCGACCGCATCCAGCGCCTGGGCCGGGAGGACAACTACTGGTCCACCGGCCAGCCGGGGCCCGCCGGTCCGTGCTCGGAGATCTACTTCGATCGCGGCCCCGCGTACGGCCGCGAGGGCGGTCCGGCGGTGGACGACAATCGGTTCACCGAGATCTGGAATCTCGTCTTCATGCAGTACGCCATCAACAACGTGCGCTCGAAGATCGATTTCGACATCATCGGCGAACTCCCCGCCAAGAACATCGACACCGGCATGGGTCTCGAGCGCGTCGCGTTCATCAAGCAGGGCGTCGACAACATGTACGAGACCGACCAGGTGCGTCCCGTTCTCGACCGTGCCGTCGAACTGTCCGGACGCCGCTACGGGGCCGACCACGAAGACGACGTGCGTTTCCGGGTGATCGCCGATCACGTGCGGTCCTCGCTCATGCTGCTGTCCGACGGCGTCACTCCGTCCAACGACGGGCGCGGGTACATCCTGCGTCGCCTCATGCGCCGCAGCGTCCGGGCGATGCGGCTGCTGGGGGTGGATGCTCCGAGCTTCCCCGAGCTGTTCGCCGCATCCCGCGACGCGATGAAGGACGCCTACCCCGTCGTCGAGACCGACTGGGAGCGCATCTCGCAGTACGCGGTTGCCGAGGAGGAGACGTTCCTGCGCACCCTCGCCGCCGGATCGACGATCCTCGACCTCGCGGTGGAAGACACCAAGCAGACCGGCGGAACGACTCTCTCCGGTCCGGAAGCGTTCCTCCTGCACGACACGTACGGCTTCCCGATCGACCTCACGCTGGAGATCGCGGAGGAGGCGGGGCTGTCTGTGGACCGCGCCGCGTTCGACACCCTGATGCTCGAGCAGCGCAATCGCGCAAAGGCCGACGCCAAGTCGCGCAAGCGTGCGATCGCGGATCACAGCGTCTATCGCGACTTCCGCGCTCTCGGTGAGACCGTCTTCACCGGATACACCGACCTGGAGGCGGAGTCCCGCGTGCTCGGCGTGCTCGTCGACGGCATCTCGGTCGACCGGGCGCGCACCGGGCAGGTGGCCGAGGTGATCCTCGCCGAGACCGCCTTGTACGCCGAGTCGGGCGGCCAGGTGGCCGACAAGGGTGCCATCATCGGACCGGGCTACGAGCTCGAGGTGCTCGACGTTCAAAAGCCCGTGCCGGGTCTGGTGAGCCACACCGTCCAGGTCACGACGGGGGAGGTCGCCGTCGGCGAGGCCGCGACCACGGTCGTGGACGCCGCCAACCGTCGCGCCGCGCGTCAGGCCCACTCCGCGACGCACCTCGTGCACGCGGCCCTCCGTGACACGCTCGGGAAGTCCGCGACCCAGTCGGGCTCGCTGAACCGTGCCGGATACCTGCGGTTCGACTTCTCGTGGGGGCAGTCGCTCTCGCCCGAGACCCGCTCGGAGATCGAGGAGATCGCCAACAACGCCGTGCGCGACAATCTCGAAGTCACCACGCGCGTGCTTCCGTTGGATCAGGCCCGCGAGCTGGGCGCCATGGCGCTGTTCGGCGAGAAGTACGGCAACACCGTGCGCATGGTCGACATCGGTGGCCCGTGGTCTCGGGAACTGTGCGCGGGAACGCACGTCTCCTCGAGCGCCGAGATCGGTCTCATCAACCTCGTCGGCGAGTCGTCGGTGGGAGCATCCAACCGGCGCGTGGAGGCCCTCGTGGGCCTGGACGCGTTCCGTGACCTCGCCGCCGAACGCGCGATCGTCTCGCAGTTGACGTCGACGTTGAAGACCCCACGCGAACAGCTGCCCGCTCGCATCGCGGAGCTCACCGCCAGTCTCAAGGCGGCGGAGAAGCGGATTGCACAGTTCGAGTCCCGCGCCCTGGCCGACCGCGTTCCGCAGCTGGCCGAGAGCGCCGTTTCCGCCGGACGCGTGCGGGTCGTCGCCCAGTCGATCGGCGCGGCGTCCTCCGCGGACGACGTCCGGTCGCTCGCCCTGCAGGTGCGTGACCGGATGGGCTCCGCGCCCGCGGTGGTGGCGCTGGGTGCGACGCTCGGCGACCGCGCCACAGTGGTCGTGGCGACCAACGACGCGGCACGGGCCGCCGGCGCGCGGGCGGGTGTGCTCGCCAAGGCCGCCGCGGCGGTGCTCGGCGGCGGCGGCGGTGGACGCGACGATGTCGCGCAGGGCGGCGGCACGGATGCTGCCGCGCTGCCTCGTGCGCTGGACGCCGTGACCGCGGAACTGGCTTCGACGGGGGAGTGACGGTCATCCGCCGCGGCATCAGGCTCGGGATCGACGTCGGGAAGGCGCGTGTCGGTGTCGCCCGGAGCGACCCCGACGGCCTCCTCGCGGTGCCGGTCGAGACTGTGCCGCGATCGGAGGCGACGATCGCCCGGCTCCGTGAACTCGCGACCGAGTACGAGGCTCTCGAGTTCGTCGTCGGGCTGCCCACGAACCTGACTGGCAACGACACGCCCTCGACGACCGACGCCAGAACGTTCGCGGCCGACCTCGCGGCGGCATCCGGCACCCCGGTGCGGCTGATCGATGAGCGCCTCAGTACGGTGAGCGCACACGACGTCCTGCGCTCCGCCGGGCGTTCCCAGCGTCGTTCTCGTAGCATTGTGGACCAAGTCGCCGCCGTTGTACTCCTGCAGCAGGCGCTCGATGTGGAGAGACGCTCCGGCAACCCGGCCGGAGTCGCCGTATCTTCGGGACAGGAGCCCGCCTGACATGCCCGACAACACGTCCGGATTCGACGACCCGTTCGCGGATCTCTACGGAAAACTGCCCGACCCGCGCCGACACGGATCGGGTGAGGACTCGTCGGTTCCGCCGTCGCGGCGCGCCGCCCGTGCGGCCCGCTCGGGCGGCGTCACCCCGCCGCGCGCCCCCGAACCGGCGACGGACCACGAGCCCGTCCCCGCGCCCCGCGAACCTCAGCCCACCCCCCGCGACGAGCCGGTCGTTCTGCGCGAACCGGCCACCGTGGGCGCGACCGCCGGCAGCCCGGGCGCCCCCGTGCGCGCAGCTCGCGCCGGCACCCTCGAGGATCTGTTCACCGGCGAGCGGACGGCCGAGGAGATCGGCGCCCCGCCACCGCGCCCCAAGAAGCGGCGTCGCGTCGGCGGGTGGGTCGCCCTGATCGTGGTGCTGGCCCTCATCGGCGGCGCAGTCGGGGGCGGTGTGTGGGCGTGGAACACCTTCAGCGAGCGGATCGAGGGCTTCTTCGCGGGGACCACGGTCGATGACTTCGCCGCAGGTCAAGCCCACGGTGAGGCCCAGCTCACGGTCGCTGCCGGCGACACCGGCGCCCCGGTCTCGCAGAAGCTGTTCGACGCCGGCGTCACCAAGACGCCGACGTCCCTCTACGACTACATGGTGGAGAACTCCGTGAGCTTCACCTTCCAGCCGGGCGTATACCGCCTGCAGCTGGAGATGACGTCCCCGGCCGTGCTCGAAGCGCTCCGTGACCCCGCGAACAAGCTCGAGAACACCGCCCAGCTGCGCGAGGGGCTCACCGTGCAGCAGACGACCGAGGCGATCTCCGAGCAGATGGGGATGCCGATCGAAGATCTGCAGTCGGCGGTGGCCGACCCCGCCGCCTACGGCGTGGCCGCCGATTCGCTCGAGGGCTGGCTGTTTCCCGCCACGTACACCTTCGACCCGGGTGTGACGGCCACCGATGTCGTCGCCCGGATGGTCAATCGCACCGTCGAATCGCTCGACACCGCCGGCGTTCCGGCGGAGGAGCGCCAGCGCGTCTTGACGGTGGCGTCGATCATCCAGCGCGAGGCGCGGTTCGAGGACGACTTCTACAAGGTGTCGCGGGTCATCCAGAACCGCCTCGATGAGGGCATGAAGCTCCAGATGGACTCCACAGCTCAGTACGGATACGGAGAGCTGCACGAGGGCTCGGCGAGCACGTCGGGCGAAGCGCAGTTCGACGAGAACCCGTGGAACACCTACGTCGTGGACGGGCTGCCCTCCGGACCGATCTCCAACCCGGGCGACCTGGCCATCGATGCCGCCATGAACCCGGCCGAGGGACCGTGGCTGTTCTTCGTCACGGTCAACCTCGACACGGGGGAGACGGTGTTCACCACGAACGCCGACGATCATCAGGCGGCCGTTGACCAGTGGGTCAACTGGTGCAAGGACCACCCCGACTCGGGATGCTGACCGGAACGCGTCTCGCCGTCTGGGGTGACCCGATCGCCCACAGCCGTTCGCCGCTGCTGCACTCGGCGGCCTATGCGGTGCTCGGACTGGACTGGGAGTACGGGCGCCGCCAGGTCACCGAGAGCGGTTTCGACGACGCCCTCGCCGAACGGGACTCCACGTGGCGGGGATTGTCGCTGACGATGCCGCTCAAATCCGTAGCGGCCCGCGCCGCGACCGACCTCGACCGCCGCGCCCAGCTCACCGGAGCGGTGAACACGCTGCTGCTGGACGACCGGATCCGCGGGTTCAACACGGATGTCGGTGGGCTCGTGCTCAGCCTCACCGAGCACGGCGTGACGGAGGCGGCCACCGCGCGGATCCTCGGCGCGGGCGCGACGGCCACGTCCGCGCTCGTCGCCCTTTCGGAACTGGGCGTCCGGCGGGTAGACGTCGCTGCACGTCGTCGGCAAGCATCCGCGGCCCTCGTCGGTCTCGGCGAAGCGCTCGGCGTCCTCGTCACCCCCGTGGGCCTGGACGAGAAGAACCCCGACGCCGTCGACGTGACGGTGGCCACGCTCCCGGGCGGGATCGACCTCGGCGGCGCGGCGGAGAATTTCGCGGCGGCCGGCGGCGTCCTCGTCGACGTCGTCTACGGTCAGTGGCCCACCGCGCTCGCGTCGGCATGGGAGACGGCCGGGGGCGCAGCGCACTCAGGACTCGGGATGCTGCTGCACCAGGCGCTGCTGCAGGTGCGCATCTTCGTCTCCGGCGACCCCGAACTGGCCCTGCCCGGCGAACCCGCCGTGCTGGCCGCGATGCGCCGAGCGCTCATGGGAGACTAGACGAATGCTCCGCGTGCTCACGGCCGGCGAATCCCACGGCCCCGAACTGGTCGCCATCATGGAGGGTCTTCCCGCCGGCGTTCCGATCTCGTCCGACGGGATTCGCGCGGACCTCGCGCGGCGCAAGCTCGGATACGGACGCGGTTCGCGGATGAAGTTCGAAGAGGACGAGCTGACGATTTCCTCCGGCGTGCGTCACGGCCTCAGCCTGGGCAGCCCCATCGCGCTGCGGATCGGTAACACCGAATGGCCCAAGTGGGTCGAAGTGATGAGCCCGGAGCCGGTCGAACTCACCGAGAAGTCCCGCGGCCGCGGGGCAGCGCTCACCCGGCCGCGTCCCGGCCACGCCGACCTCGTCGGCATGCAGAAGTACGACTTCGACGAAGCCCGCCCCATCCTCGAGCGCGCGAGCGCCCGCGAAACCGCCGCCCGCGTGGCGCTGGGAGCGCTCGCCCGCGCCTTCCTCTCCGAACTCGGGATCCGCCTGGTCAGCCACACCCTGTCCATCGGCCCGGTGCGCGTTCCGGAGGATGCGGTCATCCCCGCCCCCGACGACGTGGACGCCCTGGATGCCGATCCGCTGCGCTGCTTCGACGCCGAGACCAGTGCGCGGATGGTCGCGGAGGTCGATGACGCCCGCAAGGACGGCGACACCCTCGGCGGTGTCGTCGAGGTACTGGCGTACGGGCTGCCCCCTGGGCTCGGCTCGCACGTGCAGTGGGACCGGCGTCTGGACGGCAAGCTCGCGCAGGCGCTCATGAGCATTCAGGCCATCAAGGGCGTGGAGGTCGGCGACGGCTTCGTCACGACCACCCGTCGCGGATCGCAGGCGCACGACGAGCTCTTCGCCACCGCAGAGGGAATCGCACGCGCCACCGACCGGGCCGGCGGTACCGAGGGCGGGATGTCGACAGGAACCGTGCTGCGGGTGCGCGCGGGCATGAAGCCCATCGCCACCGTGCCGCACGCGCTGCGCACGATCGACGTCGCCAGCGGCGAAGCCGCGGCCGCCCACCATCAGCGCTCGGACGTCTGCGCCGTGCCGGCCGCCGGCGTCGTGGCCGAGGCGATGACGGCGATCGTGCTCGCCGAGGTCGTCCTGGAGAAGTTCGGCGGCGACAGCGTCGGAGAGACCCGTCGCAACCTGCTGTCGTACCTCGACGCCGTCTCTCCGTCGCTGCGGACAACCTCCGCCAGCGACGCGACGCTCGCCGCGTCCGATGGCTCCCACTGACACGATCGCTCTCATCGGACCGATGGGGGCGGGTAAGTCCAGCATCGGCCGTCGCGTCGCCAAACAGCTGGGCGTCCCGTTCACCGACAGCGACGCTGTCATCGCCCGCACACACGGACCGATCCCGGCGCTGTTCGCAGAGCACGGCGAGGACGGGTTCCGCCGCCTCGAGCGGAACGCGGTCCGCGAGAGCCTCGCCTCCGGCGGCGTGATCGCTCTCGGCGGAGGTGCGGTGCTTCACCCCGACACCCGCGACGACCTCGCCACCTGCCGCGTCGTCTTCCTCACAGTCGAACCGGACGTGGTGGCCCACCGCATCCGCGACGGGTCGCGCCCGCTGCTCAGCGGCAGCGGCGACGCGCTCGCGCGTTGGACCGAGATCTTCGAAGCCCGCCGCCCGCTGTACGAAGCCGCGGCCGACGTCACCTTCGACACCTCCCGCGGCCCGCTTCAGGCCGTCGTGGACGCCGTCGTCCGCTGGACCCACGCGTCCACCCCGACCGGATCGAGCACAACATGAGCACCACGACCATCCCCGTCACCGGCACCACCCCCTACGACGTCACCGTCGGCCGCGGGCTCCTCGCCGGCCTCGGCGCGGTTCTTCCACCCGCGGCACGCAAGGTGCTGATCGTGCACCCCCCGACGCTGGCCGAGCGTGCCGAACAGTTGCGGCAGTCGCTCCTGGCCGATCGCGAGGTGCTCCTGGCCGAGATCCCCGACGCCGAGCAGGGCAAACGCATCGAGGTCGCGGCGTTCTGCTGGCAGATCCTCGGTCAAGCAGATTTCACGCGCACCGACGTGGTCGTCGGATTCGGCGGGGGAGCGGTGACCGACCTCGCCGGGTTCGTTGCCGCGACCTGGCTGCGCGGCGTCGCCCTCGTCCAGGTGCCGACGACGGTACTCGGGATGGTGGATGCCGCAGTCGGCGGCAAGACCGGGATCAACACCGCGGAGGGGAAGAACCTCGTGGGCGCGTTCTGGCCGCCGTCCGCGGTGGTGTGCGACCTCGATCTGCTGGACTCGCTCTCGCCCAACGAGCGGACCGCCGGGTACGCCGAAGTCGTGAAGGCCGGGTTCATCTGGCACCCCGAGATCCTCGATCTCATCGAGGCCGACCCCGTCGCCGTCGTCGACCCGCGCGGGGAGGCGTTCCGGCGCACGCTGGAACTCGCCATCGACATGAAGGCTCGGGTGGTCGGCGAAGACCTGCGCGAAGCGGGGCTTCGGGAAGTCCTCAACTACGGCCACACCCTCGGCCACGCCATCGAGCATGCCGAACGGTACCGCTGGCGTCACGGCGCCGCGATCTCGGTCGGCATGACATTCGCCGCCGAGCTCTCCCGCCTGGCCGGCCGCCTCCCGGACGCGGTCGTGCAGCGCCACCGCGACATCCTGGGCGCGCTCGGTCTGCCGATGACCTATCGCGCGGGGGCGTGGCCGCAGTTGCTGGCCACGATGCAGCGCGACAAGAAGAGCCGCGGGGGGATGCTGCGCTTCATCGTGCTCGACGACCTCGCCCGCCCGACCGTGCTCCAGGCGCCGGACGAATCGCTGCTGTTCGCCGCCTACCAGGAGATCGCGGCGTAGCCCGCCGCGCGCGCCGCGCGCCGCAGCCGCGCGAGAAACGACAATCCGGATGAGAAATGCCGCGTCGCATCCCGTCTCGTCCGGATCGTCGTTTCTCGGGAGCTGGCGCGTGCGGGCCGCTGGTAGTGTGCAGCGGTGACGACCGCCCGCCGCCTGCTCCTCGTCAATGGCCCGAACCTCAATCTGCTCGGCACGCGAGAGCCGGAGATCTACGGCACCGCCACCCTCGCCGATGTGGAGCGGACAACGGCCGATGCCGCTGCCCAGCGAGGCTTCACGATCCGTGCGGTGCAGAGCAACCACGAGGGCGTCCTCATCGACGCGATACACGAGGCGCGGGAGGACTGCGCCGGCATCATCATCAACGCCGGCGCCTACAGCCACACCTCGGTCGCGCTTCGCGACGCCCTCTCCGCGGTCGCGCTTCCGGTCGCGGAAGTGCACATCTCCGACCTGTCGGCGCGCGAGCCGTTCCGCCAGCACTCCTACATCGCGGACATCGCCGTCGTCCATGTGATCGGGGAAGGCGTGCCCGGCTACGCCCGCGCCGTCGCGCTGCTGTCTGACGTGATCACCGGGCAGGCTGAGGGCTGACGCCCGCGGGGGAGGGCGCCGCATCCCGTAGAATGCTGTGCCGGGCCGCGTTCGGCCCCGCACCCCGACGAACGGACCCTCTTCCCCCATGGCCTCCACCGCAGATATCAAGAACGGCGTCGTCCTCAGCATCGACGGACAGCTGTGGAACGTCATCGAGTTCCAGCACGTCAAGCCCGGTAAGGGCGGCGCGTTCGTCCGCACCAAGCTCAAGAACGTCGTCACCGGCAAGACCGTCGACCGCACCTACAACGCGGGGGCGAAGATCGAGATCGAGAACGTCGACCGCCGCGACTTCACCTACCTCTACAACGACGGCGAGGCGTTCGTCTTCATGGACGTCGAGGACTACGACCAGCTGACCGTCCCCGCCACGGTCGTCGGTAACGCCTCGAACTTCCTCCTGGAGAACCAGCAGGTCCAGATCGCGCTGAACAACGGCAACCCGCTGTACGTCGAGCTGCCCGCATCCGTCGTGCTGGAGATCACCTACACCGAGCCCGGGCTTCAGGGCGACCGCTCTTCGGCGGGGACGAAGCCCGCCACCGTCGAGACCGGTTACGAGATCCAGGTTCCGCTTTTCCTGGAGACCGGGACCAAGGTCAAGGTCGACACCCGTACCGGCGACTACCTCGGCCGCGTCAGCTGACGCGCCGCCGACGTTTCGATGAGTGCTCGCACGAAGGCGCGTAAGCGCGCCCTCGACATCCTTTTCTCCGCCGACGTCCGTGGGGAGGAACTCGGCACGGTGCTCGCAGCGGAAGCCAAGCGCGCCGCGAGTGAACCCGCCCGCGAAGCGTCCTGGCTCTACGCCCGCGAGATCGTCGACGGCGTGATCGACAACGCCGACGCGATCGACGAGCAGATCACCACGTTCGCGAAGGACTGGTCGCTCGCCCGGATGCCCGCCGTCGATCGCGCGCTGTTGCGGATCGGCACGTGGGAGATCCTCTACAACGACGCCGTGCCGGCCGCCGTGGCGATCGACGAAGCCGTGGAGCTCGCCAAGGAGTTCTCCACCGACGACTCCGGCGCCTTCGTGCATGGAGTGCTGGGCCGGATTTCACGCGCCGGCTGACCGCGGTCGCTCCGGTGGGCTCGACCTCACGGCCGGGGCCCTTGCGAGGATGGATACCGTGACCCCGCCGATCGTGGACGCCGCGCACATCCGCGGCGTCGTGGACGACGGGTCGTATGAGCGCGGGGTCGCCTACTTCGCCGGCGGCGCGGTGCAGCAGGTGAGCTGGGATCCTGCTGCGGGCGTGCTCGAATCGGTCGTCTCCGGCAGCGGGACCGCGGTCTACCGTTGCCGCATCCGCCTCGACCCTCGGGAGCGCGAACGTCCGATCGTCGGAACGTCGTGCACATGCCCGATGCACACGGGCTGCAAGCACGCGGTCGCCACGATTCTCGCGGGCAACCGCCTCACCGACCGGGCGTCGGCCGCCATCCCCGCATGGCGGTCCGTGCTCGCACCCCCGGCGCCGGTCACCCCGCGACGGTGGACGTCCCTCGCTCTCGGAGTGGAGCTGCGGCAGCGGGTGCGCCGGGGCGCATCGACGTGGACGCCGGTACGCCTGGAGACGGCCACACCGCGCAGCCTGCACCAGCACGGACCCGATGTCCTCGTCGGCCTGCGCCCCCTCGAACACAGCGAACGGTCGGGGTCGTGGATCAAGGGGACGGTGTCGTGGGATGCGCTCCGCCGCTTCGGCTCGGCGTACGACCCCGCTCAGGCGCGCTGGTTCGCGGAGCTCCACAGCATCGGTCGCGATGTGCGCTCCTTCGGCGCGTTCTCCGACGTCTCCGAATGGCTCACCCTGGACGACATCGCCTCCGGCCTCCTGTGGCCGCACCTCGCCGGCGCGACGCAGCTGGGGATTGCCGTGGTTCCCACCAAGCGGTCGCAGACGGTGCACGTGGCAACCTCAGCGTCGGCGGCCATCCGGGCCGCGACCGTGGGCGGCGGGTGGGAGGTCTCCCCGCGTATCGCGCTCGACGGGGAAGACGCGGATGCCGACAGCATCCGCCCCATCGGCAGTACAGGCGTGTACCGGTTCGAGGTGCAGCGCGAGCGCATCGACGTGACGCTCGCCGCTCTCCCGCTGCCTGACCCGCTGCCCGCGCTGCTCGCGGCGCGCCGGCCCGTGACGATCCCTCCCGAGGAGGCCGACGAGTTCACCCGCGAGCATCTCCCTCGCATCGCCCGACGGGTGATCGTCGACGCCCCCGGGATCGCGATCCTCGCCCCGCCGCGCCCTACTCTCGTCGTGAGCGTCCGGTTCGCACCGTCGCACGTGCTGGAGTACCGCCTGGCGTGGCGCTACGGCTCCGGCGAGACCCTTCCGTTCGATGCCCGGGCCACCGGCGACCGGGACGCCGCGGCCGAGGACGAGATCCGCAGCCGGGTCGAGAAGCTGTGGGGCGACGTGTCTCCGGTGGCGTGGGCCGCGTCGGGCAGGCTCGAGAAGCTGGAAGCGGCGGAGTTCTCCTCGCGGCTGCTGCCGAGGATGGAAGCCGAGCCGGACGTCGTCGTCGAACTGTCGGGCGAGCGTCCCCGCTACCGTGAGCTCTCGGGGGATCCGCGCATCGAGGTGTCGGGCATCGAAACCACCGACCCGGACTGGTTCGACCTCGGCATCGTGGTCACCGTCGAGGGGCGGAGCATCCCGTTCGGTCCCTTGTTCACGGCGCTCTCCCGCGGCCGGAAGAAGATGCTCCTGAGCGACGGCGCCTATTTCTCGCTCGCACATCCGGCGCTGACGCGCCTGCGCGAGCTCATCGACGAGGCGGCGGAGCTCCAGGAGTGGGAGGCCGGTCCGCGGATCAGTCGCTCCCAGGTCGACCTCTGGGCCGATTTCGAGGACCTGGCCGACCAGGCGGAACCGGCGGTCTCGTGGCGTGCGACGGCCGAGGGGCTGCGCACCGCGGACGGCGTGCCACCGGCCTCCGTTCCCGCGGGTCTGCACGCCGACCTCCGGCCCTACCAACGGAAGGGTTACGACTGGCTGGCCTTCCTGTGGCAGCACCGGCTGGGCGGCATCCTCGCCGACGACATGGGTCTGGGCAAGACGCTGCAGATGCTGGCGCTCCTTGCGCACACCCGCGAAACGGGAGAACGCCGGCCGTTCCTCGTGGTGGCTCCCACGTCCGTCGTCTCCACCTGGCGCACGGAGGCGGCACGGTTCACCCCCGACCTGCGGGTCGCCATCGTGGATGCGACCGCCGGGAAGCGCGGTCGGACGGTCGCGGATGCGGCGGCGGACGCGGACGTCGTCGTCACCTCGTACACGCTCCTCCGTCTGGACGAAGCGGGCTTCACCGGAGTGCACTGGGCCGGGGTGATCCTCGACGAGGCGCAGTTCGTCAAGAACAGCCAGACGCGGGCGTATCGGGCCGTTCGCGCGCTGACCGCCGATGTCGTGTTCGCGATCACCGGCACGCCCCTGGAGAACAGCCTCACCGAGTTGTGGGCACTGCTCTCCCTCACCGCACCGGGGCTGTTCCCCTCGGCGCGAGCCTTCCGCGAGCAGTATGTCGGCCCCATCGAGAAGGGCAAAGTGCCCGAGGACGAGGGCGCGGCCTACCGCGCCGGCAGGCTCGCGCGGCTGCGGCGCCGCATCCGCCCGCTGGTGCTGCGGCGGACGAAGGACGTCGTTGCGGCCGACCTGCCGGCCAAGCAGGAGCAGGAGGTGCGGATCGAACTCAGCGCAGCGCACCGGGCGCTGTACGACACGGTGCTCCAGCGAGAGCGGCAGAAGGTGCTGGGGCTGCTCGACGACCTCGACCGCAACCGCTTCATCGTGTTCCGCTCGCTGACGCTCCTCCGGATGCTGAGCCTGGCGCCCGAGCTCATCGATCCCGCGCACGCGCACATCGAGCCGAGCAAGCTGACCGCGCTGTTCGAGCAGCTGGACGAGGCCCTCGCCGAGGGCCACCGCGCTCTCGTGTTCAGCCAATTCACGTCCTTCCTCGCGCTGGTGGCCACCCGGCTGGAACAGCGCGGCATCCCGTACGCCTCCCTCGACGGGTCGACACGCGACCGCGACGCGGCCGTCGCGGCCTTCCGCGGTGGAGAGGCGTCGGTGTTCCTCATCAGCCTCAAGGCCGGCGGCTTCGGACTGACGCTCACCGAAGCCGACTACGTCTTCCTGCTCGACCCGTGGTGGAACCCCGCCGCCGAGGCGCAGGCGGTCGACCGCGCGCACCGCATCGGGCAGACGCGCAACGTCCTGGTGTACCGGCTCATCGCGAACGGCACGATCGAGGAGAAGGTGATGGCGCTGCAGCGCCGAAAAGCCCGCCTGTTCCGCTCCGTCCTCGACGACGACGCGCTGTTCGGCGGACCACTCACCCCCGACGACATCCGCGGCCTGTTCGAAGACTGACCCGCCCGAGGACCGGCATGCCCCGCCCGTCCACCGGGCGTCCAGGTGACCCTCGCGTAGAATCGGAGCCGTCCTACGAGGAGGAAAAATGCGCATCACGGGCCTCGGCCACGCGGGCATGTTCATCGAGACCGCCGGCGGCAGCATCCTGTGCGACCCGGTCCTCGGACCGAGCTTCTTCGGATCGTGGTTCCCGTTCCCCGACAACCGCGGACTGGACTGGGAACGCTTCGGCAAGGCCGACTTCCTCTACATCTCGCACCGTCACCGCGACCACTTCGACCCGGCACTCCTCGAGAAGTACGTTCCGAAGGACATCCGGGTGCTGCTTCCCGACTATCCGACCGACGACCTCGAGCGCGATCTCCGGGGCCTCGGCTACGACAACATCATCTACACGCACACGGGCGAGGTGCTGGAGTACGGCGACGTGAAGCTGATGGTCACGCCGCTGCGCGCGCCCAGCGACGGACCCATCGGCGACTCGTCGCTCAGCGTGGACGACGGCACGGCCAGCATCCTGAATCAGAACGACTCGCACCCCCTCGATCTGGAGAAGCTGCTGAGCTTCAGCAAACCCGACGCGTACTTCACCCAGGTGTCCGGTGCGATCTGGTGGCCGATGGTCTACGACCTGCCGCTGGAGGCGAAGCAGAACTTCGCCCAGCTCAAGCGAGACGCGCAGAACAAGCGCGCCATGTACTACATCGAGAAGGTCGACGCCGAGCACGTCTTCCCGATGGCGGGGCCCCCGATGTTCCTGCGCGAAGAGCTCTTCCGCTACAACGGCCTCGGGGAGCAGAACGACTCGATCTTCACCGATCAGAGCCAGTTCCTCGAGCACATGTCGCGGCAGCGCCCCGGGCAGAAGGGGTACTTGTTCCTGCCGGGCACGCAGGTGGATGTCCGCGGCAACGCCGTCGAGGTGACGCAGACGCTCTTCAGCGACGCCGAGATCGACCGCATCTTCGGCGCCAAGTGGGACTACCTCGCCGAGCAGCGCGACACCCGTCAGGACGAGGTCCGCGCTGAGGAGGCCTCGCGCGCCGAGGTGCTGCCGCCGGCGGAGATGCTCGCGGCACTGAAGGAATGGTGGGAGCCCCTCCTGCGCCGAGCCCGCACCATCCGCAACGGCGTGGGCGGCGCCGTCCGTTTCCGCATCGGCGAGCTGGACATGGTCGTGGACTTCCCGAAGGCCAAGGTGCGCGAGTACGCGGGGGAGGAGTGCATCTACTGGTACACGATCCCCGCCGACCTCGTGTCCACGAACATCCGCGACCACGAGGTCGACTGGTCGAACTCGATCTTCCTGTCCATGCAGTTCGAGGTCGGCCGCAGCGGCAAGTTCAACGAGTTCCTCACGACGTTCCTGAAGTGCCTGTCGCGCGACCGGATCGAGTATGTCGAGAACTGGTACGCCGAGCAGTCCGACCAGACCGAGGACATCCAGCTCGACGAGTGGGTCGTGCAGCGCCGCTGCCCGCACCTGCGTGCCGACCTGTCCAAGACCGGCAAGATCGAGGACGGCGTGCTCACGTGCAGCCTCCACGACTGGAAGTGGGACCTCACGTCCGGCAAATGTCTGACGACCCAGGGGCACCCCATCCGCTCCTCCCTGGCGCCCGAGGTCGCCGCGGCCCCCGCCGCCTGACCGCTCGCGCGGCACACCGGCGACCGCGAGACTGCATGTCCGCCACGAGACAGCAGCCGTCGTCGGCGGTCTCGTGGCGCAGGAGCGGTTTCGCGGCCCGGGCCTCCGGTAGGCTGAGAGGACCAAGCAACCTTTAACACCGTCCCGTGAGGCGGAGAAGGGAGCGGCGGATGAGCACGCGCACCGTGCTGCACGAGGCCGACATCGCCCGAGCATTGACTCGGATCTCCCACGAGATCCTGGAGTCCAACAAGGGGCCGGATGGCCTCGTCCTCCTGGGGATCCCCACCCGCGGCGTTCCGCTGGCCGAACGCATCGCCTCGCTCATCAGCGACTTCACCCGCGCGCAGGTGCCCGTCGGTGCGCTCGACGTCACGATGTACCGCGACGACCTGCACCGCAACCCCACGCGTGCGCCGCACCCGACGCAGATCCCGCCCGGCGGGATCGACGGCAAGACGGTGGTCCTCGTCGATGACGTGCTGTTCTCCGGTCGCAGCATCCGCGCCGCGCTCGACGCGCTGCAGGACATCGGCCGGCCCGCCGCCGTACGCCTGGCCGCCCTCGTCGACCGCGGCCACCGGGAGCTGCCGATCCGCCCCGACTTCGTCGGAAAGAACCTGCCGAGTTCCCGCGAGGAGCACGTGTTCGTGCGGCTCGCCGAGACCGACGGCCAAGAGTTCGTCATCATCGAAGGGAACTGAGCGGATGCAGCATCTGCTCGACACGCAGACCCTCGCGTACGACGACGCCCTCCGGATCCTCGACGTCGCCGAAGACATGTCCGACACGCAGCAGCGCGAGGTGCGGAAGCTCCCCACCCTGCGTGGCCGAACGGTCGTGAACCTCTTCTTCGAGGACTCCACACGCACCCGCATCTCGTTCGAGGCCGCCGCGAAGCGTCTCTCGGCCGACGTGATCAACTTCTCCGCGAAGGGCTCGAGCGTCTCGAAGGGGGAGTCTCTCCAGGACACCGCCCAGACCCTGCAGGCCATGGGGGCGGATGCGGTGGTCATCCGCCACGGCGCCTCCGGTGCTCCGCGCACCCTGGCCACCAGCGGGTGGATCAGCGCCGGCGTGATCAACGCGGGCGACGGCACCCACGAGCACCCCACCCAGGCCCTCCTGGACGCGTTCACGATCCGCAAGCGCACCCACCGCGACTCCAGCCGCGGTCGCGACCTCTCGGGCCTGCGCGTCACCATCGTCGGCGACGTCCTGCACTCGCGCGTCGCCCGTTCGAACGTCTGGCTCCTGCACACGCTCGGAGCGGAGGTGACGCTGGTCGCGCCCCCCACCCTCGTCCCGCAGGACATGTCGCGCTGGCCCGTGCGGGTGCTGTTCGATCTCGATGAGGCGATCGCCGAGGATCCCGACGCGCTCATGATGCTCCGCATCCAGCTGGAACGCATGAACGCCGCGTATTTCCCGACTGAGCGGGAGTATTCCCGGCGCTGGGGCCTGGACGCGCGGCGGCTGGCGTCGCTGCCGACCGATAGCATTGTGATGCACCCCGGACCGATGAACCGGGGTCTGGAGATCTCCGCCGAAGCCGCCGATTCCGATCGCTCGACGGTGCTCGAGCAGGTCGCGAACGGCGTGTCCGTGCGGATGGCCGTGCTGTACCTGCTGCTGGCGGGCGAGCGCCCCGCGACCGAGAAAGAGGACCACCGATGAGCGCCTTGCACGCCGCCCCGGGTGGCTCCGCCGAAACGTTCGTCCTCCGCGGGGCCCGCGTCGAAGGCGGCGGCGCGACCGACCTCGTTCTCGCCGACGGGATGCTGGTGGAAGCCGGGGTGGGGGCGACCCGGGCCGGTGCCACCGTGATCGACGCCGACGGACTGATCGCCCTTCCCGGGCTGGTCGACCTGCACACCCACCTGCGCGAGCCGGGCTACGAAGCATCCGAGACGATCCTCTCCGGATCGCGCGCGGCCGCGGCCGGCGGGTTCACGACCGTCTTCGCCATGCCCAACACCTCGCCGGTGGCCGATACCGCCGGCGTCGTCGAACAGGAACTCGCGCTGGGTGAAGCCGCCGGGTTCGTCTCCGTGCAGCCCATCGGCGCGGTCACCGTCGGCCAGAAGGGCGAGCGGCTGGCCGAACTGGGAGCGATGGCCGACTCGCGCGCCCGGGTCCGCGTGTTCAGCGACGACGGCTTCTGCGTGTGGGACCCGCTCATCATGCGCCGCGCGCTGGAATACGTGAAGGCGTTCGACGGGGTCGTCGCTCAGCACGCGCAGGATCCGCGCCTGACCGAGGGCGCGCAGATGAACGAGGGGGCCGTCTCCGCCGAGCTGGGGCTGGCCGGATGGCCGGCCGTGGCCGAGGAGTCGATCATCGCGCGCGATGTGCTCCTCGCCGAACACGTCGGCTCGCGGCTGCACGTCTGCCACCTCTCCACGGCCGGATCGGTGGACATCATCCGCTGGGCCAAGAAGCGCGGGGTGGACGTGACCGCCGAGGTGACGCCCCACCACCTGCTCCTCACCGAGGAGCTGGCCCGCGGCTACGACGCCCGCTTCAAGGTGAATCCACCCCTCCGCCGCGAAGAGGATGTCCTCGCGGTGCGCGAGGGGCTCGCCGACGGCACGATCGACATCGTCGCCACCGACCACGCCCCGCACCCCGCCGAAGCGAAGGCCTGTGAATGGCCGGCAGCGGCGAACGGCATGGTGGGGCTGGAAAGCGCGCTGCGGGTCGTGCAGCTCGCCATGGTCGACACCGGCCTGCTCACGTGGGCCGACGTCGCACGGGTGATGTCGCGCGTCCCGGCCCGTATCGGACGCCGCACCGACGCCGGCACGCCCCTGACGGCGGGCCAGCCCGCCTCGCTCACGCTGTACGACCCGCGCCCCACCCGTGCCTTCGGCCGGGACGACCTGCACGGGCGCAGCAGGAACTCTCCGTACCTCGGCCGTGAGCTTCCTGGCGAGGTGCGGTGGACGTTCTACGCCGGCACGCCCACGGTCGCCGATGGCCGCGTGCTGGATGCACCGGGGGCGCGCGCATGAGCCGGGAAGGCGCACTCGCCGTCATGATCGGCGTCGCCGTGGTCGCCCTGGCGGTCCTGGCGTGGGCGTGGATGCGACGCTCCCGCCGCGACGCCGGATTCGACGCTCCCATCGGCGAGGCGCCCGCCGGCGCATCCGTCCTCGCGACCTTCCCCGGGCTGTACGTCGCCACCACGCGCGCGGGCGAGCCGCTCGAGCGCCTCGCGATCCGCGGGCTCGCCTTCCGTTCCCGCGCCGACATCACCGTGACCGACGCCGGAGTGGTTCTCGACCTCCCCGGCCAGCCGCGGATGTTCCTCCCCACGGACCGCATCGTCGACGCCGCCCAGGCCACCGTCGCGATCGACCGCGTCGTCGAGCGAGACGGCCTCACGCGCCTCTCCTGGCGCATCGACGACGACACCATCGTCGACACCTACCTCCGCCCCCAGGATGCGTCTGCCCGAGCCGTGGCCGACGCCATCCGCCGCCTTCTGCCGACAGGAAACGCATGATCTCCCGTGTTTCGACCGACCCCGCCGTCCTGGTACTCGAGGACGGCACCCGCTACCCCGGCCGCGCCTACGGCGCCCGCGGCACGACGCTCGGCGAGGTCGTCTTCGCCACCGGGATGACCGGCTACCAGGAGACGCTCACCGACCCCTCCTACGCCGGCCAGATCGTGCTGCAGACCGCCCCCCACATCGGCAACACCGGCATGAACACCGAAGACACCGAGTCCCGCCGCATCTGGGTCTCGGGGTATGTCGTGCGCGACCCTTCCCGCGTCGTGTCCAACTGGCGCGCGGAGGAGTCGCTCGACGACGCGCTCGTCGCCGACGGCGTGGTGGGCATCAGCGGCATCGACACGAGGGCGGTCACCCGCCGCATCCGTTCGACCGGAAGCATGCGCGGCGGCATCTTCTCCGGCGACGCCGCCGCCATCGAGCCGGGGGAGCAGCTGCGCATCGTGCAGGAGACGCCCGAGATGTCGGGGCGGAACCTGTCCGCCGAGGTGTCGGTGGCCGTCGCGGAAGTGACCCCCGCCACGGGCGAGCGCATCGGCAATCTCGCCGTCCTCGACCTCGGAGTGAAGCAGGCCACCATCCACAACCTCGCCGCCCGCGGCTTCGACGTGCACGTGCTTCCGCAGGACGTCACGATCGATGAGCTCCGCGCGATCGAGCCGGTCGCGGTGTTCTACTCCAACGGACCGGGCGACCCGGCCGCCTCCGACGAGCACGTCGAGCTGCTCCGCGCGGTGCTGGATGACCGGCTGCCGTTCTTCGGCATCTGCTTCGGCAATCAGCTGCTCGGCCGCGCTCTCGGCTTCGGCACGTACAAGCTCCCCTTCGGACACCGCGGGATCAATCAGCCGGTCCTGGACAAGACCACCGGACGGGTGGAGATCACCGCCCACAACCACGGCTTCGCCGTGGACGCGCCGCTGGAGGGCCCGACCGACAGCCCGCACGGTTACGGCCGCGTCGAGGTCAGCCACGTGGGCCTCAACGACCAGGTCGTCGAGGGGCTGCGTGCCCTCGACATCCCGGCGTTCTCGGTGCAGTACCACCCGGAGGCGGCGGCCGGACCCCACGACGCCAATTACCTCTTCGACCGATTTGCAGAGCTGGTCCGTGAGGACCAGTCCACCCGGTCGCTGAGCGAGGAGCGCAGCGACGAGACGAAGCGCCGTGACACTACGAAGGATTCCCACTGATGCCCAAGCGCGACGACATCCATTCCGTCCTGGTCATCGGCTCCGGCCCGATCGTCATCGGTCAGGCCGCGGAGTTCGACTACTCGGGGACGCAGGCCTGCCGTGTGCTGCGCGAGGAGGGCGTGCGCGTCATCCTCGTCAACCCGAATCCCGCGACGATCATGACCGACCCCGACTTCGCCGATGCCACCTACATCGAGCCGATCACGTGGGAGGTCATCGAGACGATCATCGCCAAGGAACGCCCCGACGCGATCCTCCCCACCCTCGGCGGCCAGACCGCGCTGAACGCCGCGATCGAACTCCACAACCACGGGATCCTCGAGAAGTACGACATCGAGCTGATCGGGGCCAACTTCGAGGCGATCAACAAGGGCGAGGATCGCCAGATCTTCAAGCAGCTCGTGATCGACGCGGGCGCCGAGGTCGCCGCATCCCGGATCGCGCACACCATGGACGAGGTTCTCGCCGCCGCGGACGAACTCGGCTACCCGCTGGTGGTGCGCCCGTCGTTCACGATGGGCGGCCTCGGATCCGGCTTCGCCTACGACGAGAAAGACCTCCGTCGCATCGCCGGGGCCGGCCTCCACGACTCCCCGACCTCCGAGGTGCTCCTGGAGGAGTCCATCCTCGGGTGGAAGGAGTACGAGCTCGAGCTCATGCGCGACACGGCCGACAACACCGTGGTGGTGTGCTCGATCGAGAACGTCGATCCCGTCGGCGTCCACACCGGCGACTCCATCACCGTCGCGCCGGCCCTCACCCTCACCGACCGCGAGTACCAGAAGCTCCGCGACATCGGCATCGACATCATCCGCGCCGTGGGGGTGGACACCGGCGGGTGCAACATCCAGTTCGCCGTCGACCCGGCCACCGGCCGCATCATCGTCATCGAGATGAACCCGCGCGTGTCCCGCTCGTCGGCTCTCGCGTCCAAGGCCACCGGCTTCCCGATCGCCAAGATCGCCGCGAAGCTGGCCATCGGCTACCGGCTGGACGAGATCCCCAACGACATCACCAAGGTCACCCCGGCCAGCTTCGAACCGACCCTGGACTACGTCGTCGTCAAGGTGCCGCGCTTCAACTTCGAGAAGTTCCCCGCGGCCGATCCGACGCTGACGACCACCATGAAGTCGGTCGGCGAGGCCATGGCGATCGGACGCAACTACACCACCGCGCTGCAGAAGGCGCTCCGGTCGCTCGAGAAGCGCGGGTCGAGCTTCCACTGGGGCACGGAGGACCGGCCGGTCGAGGAGCTTCTGGAGGTCGCGAAGACGCCGACGGATGGACGCATCGTCGTCGTGCAGCAGGCGCTCCGAAAGGGCGCGACCGTCGCGCAGGCGTTCGAGGCGACCGCCATCGACCCCTGGTTCCTCGACCAGATCGTCCTGATCAACGAGGTCGCCGAGACCGTCCACACGGCGGACGAACTGGATGCCGACACCCTGCGCCTGGCGAAGGAACACGGCTTCAGCGACGCTCAGATCGCTCAACTGCGCGGCGACACCGAGACCGAGGTCCGCGGGGTCCGCACGGCGTTGGGCGTTCGCCCGGTCTACAAGACCGTCGACACGTGCGCGGGCGAATTCCCCGCCCTCACCCCGTACCACTACTCCAGTTACGACTGGGAGACGGAGGTCGAGCCCTCCGACCGCACGAAGGTGGTCATCATCGGGTCGGGCCCCAACCGCATCGGGCAGGGCGTCGAGTTCGACTACTCGTGCGTCCACGCCTCGTTCGCCCTGTCGGACGCCGGGTTCGAGACGATCATGGTCAACTGCAACCCGGAGACCGTCTCCACCGACTACGACACCTCCGACCGCCTGTACTTCGAGCCGCTGACGCTCGAAGACGTGCTCGAGGTCCTGCACGCCGAATCCGCGTCGGGGGAGATCCTCGGGGTCATCTGCCAGCTCGGCGGACAGACGCCCCTGGGCCTGGCGAAGGGGATCGAGGCCGCCGGCTACCGCATCCTCGGGACGAGCCCCGCCGCGATCGACCTCGCAGAAGAGCGGGAGCTGTTCTCCCGGCTGCTGGATGAGGCAGGCCTCGTCGCCCCGCGCAGCGGCACCGCGATCGACGTCGACGGTGCCGTCACGGTCGCCGAAGAGGTCGGATACCCCGTGCTCGTGCGTCCGAGCTTCGTGCTGGGCGGACGCGGGATGGAGATCGTCTACGACACTCCCAGCCTGCGCGACTACTTCGTCCGCGTCGCCGACCAGGCCATCATCGGCCCCGGCATGCCGCTCCTGGTCGACCGCTTCCTCGACGACGCCATCGAGCTGGACGTCGACGCGCTCTACGACGGTGCCGAGCTGTATGTGGGCGGCGTGATGGAGCACCTGGAGGAGGCCGGGATCCACTCCGGCGATTCCAGCTGCACCCTGCCGCCGATGAGCCTCGGCCGAGCCGACGTGGATCGGGTGCGTGACGCGACCCTCGCGATCGCCGAGGGCGTGGGCGTGCGCGGACTGCTGAACGTGCAGTTCGCGATCAGCGCCGGTGTCCTCTACGTCATCGAGGCCAACCCGCGCGCGAGCCGGACCGTGCCCTTCGTGTCCAAGGCCCTCGGCATCCCGCTCGCCAAGGCCGCCGCCAGGATCATGGCCGGCTCGACGATCGCCGAGCTGAAGGGCGAGGGGCTGCTCCCGCCGCAAGACGGGTCACGTGTTCCGCTGGATGCCCCGGTGGCCGTCAAGGAAGCCGTGCTGCCGTTCAAGCGCTTCCGGACGAGGGACGGGCAGACCGTCGATTCCATCCTCGGCCCCGAGATGCGCTCGACCGGCGAGGTCATGGGCATCGACCGCGATTTCCCCACGGCATTCGCGAAGAGCCAGGAAGCCGCATACGGCGGCATGCCGCTGACCGGCACGGTGTTCATCTCCGTCGCGGACGCCGACAAGCGCGCCGTCATCCTGCCCGCCCACCGCCTGCAGGAGCTCGGGTTCACGCTCGTGGCCACCGAGGGCACCGCGGAGGTGCTGTCCCGCAACGGTATCGAGGTGCGCGTGGTCAACAAGTACTCCGCGACGCAGGCTTCGGGGGAGACCAACATCGTCGACCTCATCAACGCCGGTGAGATCGACATCGTCGTGAACACCCCGAGCGGTGGCCTCGCTCGGGCGGACGGGTACGAGATCCGCGCGGCGGCGGTCGCGGGCGATAAGGCGTTGTTCACCACGATGGCGGTGCTCGGCGCCGCAGTCAGCGCGCTCGGGGTCGTCAGCGAAGGGTTCCGCGTGCGGAGCCTCCAGGAGTACGCGGCCGACCGGGCGGCGCGCGCATGAGCACGAGCTTCGGTGAGCGCCTGCGGGCGGCGCGCAACGCCTACGGCCCCCTGTGCGTCGGAATCGATCCGCACGAGCACCTCCTCGCGCAGTGGGGGCTGGATGCCACGGCATCCGCCGTCCGCGATTTCGGCCTCCGCGTGGTGGAGGCCTCGGCAGGACGCGTCGGCATCGTGAAACCGCAGGTGGCGTTCTTCGAGCGGTTCGGTGCCGCCGGGTTCGCAGCGCTGGAAGATGTGCTCCGGGCAGCCCGCGGGGCCGGCCTCGTCGTCATCGCCGACGCGAAGCGCGGCGACATCGGCTCCACCATGGACGGCTACGCCGCCGCGTGGCTGGAGGCCGGAGCACCCTTGGAGGCGGACGCCCTCACCGTGAGCCCGTACGTGGGCGTGGAAGCGCTCAGCGGGACCCTCCGCCAGGCCGTTGCAGGAGGCAAGGGCGTGTTCGTGCTGGCGGCGACGAGCAATCCCGAGGCGCGCGAACTGCAACGAGCGGACGTGGACGAAGACACCGTGTCGGCCCTCGTCGTCGAGCAGGTCACGGCGTTCAACGCCGCATCCACTCCCGACCAGCAGTGGGGGAGCATCGGCGTGGTCATCGGCGCAACCGTCGATCTGCTCGCCGCCGGGCTCGGTCACGGCGCGGAGGATCCCGTCGCCCCGATCCTCGCACCGGGTTTCGGCGCTCAGGGCGCCCAGCCGCGGGACCTCTCGTCGCGGTTCGGACCGCGTGCCGGCGCGGTGATCGCGAGCGAGAGCCGCAGCATCCTCTCGGCGGGGCCGGACGGTCTCGCCGCACGCATCGACGAACGCTCGACGCTGTACCAGGAGGCGCTCGATGACTGACGTCCGCCGTCCCCCGGAGGTCGATCGCGCCGCGGCATCGCGGCGCGCCGTCGCGGCGCGGCGCGAACGCGCCGCCCTGAAGCGCGACGTCACGAGCCGTGTGATCACGCCGCAGGAACTGCTCCGGCGCGCCCTGGCCGAGCCCGACTCCGCCGCCGGGGCGATGCGCGTTCCGGAGTTCCTCACGGCGATCCCCGCGATCGGCGAGGGCAAACGCGACCGCATCCTCGCCGATCTGGCGATCTCGCCCGTCAAACGCCTCGGCGGCCTCGGGGCGCGCCAGCGTCGCGCACTCCTCGACTACCTCGACCGGCGGTGGCCCGAGCCGCAACCGCGGCCGGGGCGGAGCCGCCTCGTCGTGCTCGCCGGTCCCACGGCCGTGGGCAAGGGGACCGTCGCCTCGCACATCAAGGAGCACCACCCCGAGATCCACCTGTCGGTGTCGGCCACGACGCGTCCGCCGCGGCCCGGGGAGGTCGACGGGGAGCATTACTTCTTCGTCGACGACGCCGAGTTCGACCGGCTCGTGGAGTCGGGGGCGCTGCTGGAGCACGCCACCGTGCACAATCGGTATCGCTACGGGACGCCCCGCGCGCCGATCGAGAAAGTTCTCGCCGACGGGGGGACGGCCCTCCTCGAGATCGACCTCCAGGGAGCACGCCAGGTGCGCGCGGCCGATCCGTCGGCTGCCCTCGTGTTCCTCCTGCCGCCCAGCTGGGATGAGCTCGTGAACCGCCTGGTCGGTCGCGGCACGGAGGACGCCGAGGAACGCTCGCGACGCCTGCGCACCGCGCGTGCCGAGCTGGCGGCGCAGAACGAGTTCGACTTCCGTGTCGTCAACGACGACGTCGCCGCCGCAGCCGAACAGGTCGTCGCCGTCGCACGGTGACGACCCCACGCTCGTACCATACAGGCCGTCGCCGCCGGCCGAGCATGGCCCGGTAGACTAGGGGGATGCTTCGGCGCTCATCGGGCGCCGCATCCTCGGCATCAGCCTTTCCACCCCGAACCAGGAGGTCTTCCATGGCCGGAACGAACCAGGGCATCATCGAGCCCCCCATCGACAGCCTTCTCGAGAAGGTCGACTCCAAGTACCAGCTCGTGATCTACGCCGCCAAGCGCGCTCGTCAGATCAACGACTACTACTCCGACCTGCACGAGGGCAACCTCTTCGACAACGTGGGCCCGCTCGTGGACTCGACCGTCGAGGACAAGCCGCTCACCATCGCGATGCACGAGATCCACGAGGACAAGCTCCGCCTGCGTCACGTCGAGTGACGTCCCGTCGGGCGTGAGCGGCCCCGGTCGGCTGTCCGCCGTCCGGGGCATACTCGTGTCCGTTGCACCCCACACCCGAATCAGCTTCTGCGCCTGAGGGAGCATGCATGACCGAGCTGCGGCTGTTCACCTCCGAGTCCGTCACGGAGGGGCACCCCGACAAGATCTGCGACCAGATCTCCGACAGCATCCTCGATGCGATCCTCGCCGAAGACCCGACGGGCCGGGTCGCCGTCGAGACGCTCGTCACCACCGGTCTCGTGCACGTGGCGGGTGAGGTCTCCACCAGCGCCTACGTGGAGATCCCCGCGATCGTGCGCGACGTGGTCAATCGCATCGGGTACACCTCCAGCGACACCGGGTTCGACGGCGAGTCCTGCGGTGTGAGCGTGTCGATCGGCGCGCAGTCCTCCGATATCGCCGCGGGAGTGAACCGGGCTTTCGAGCAGCGGGAACGCGGATCGATCGACCCCCGCGACGAGCAGGGCGCGGGCGACCAGGGCATCATGTTCGGTTTCGCCACGACGGAGACGCCGCAGCTCATGCCGATGGCGAGCTGGACCGCTCACCGCATGGCCGAGAGGCTGGCCGCCGCGCGCCGCGATGGCCGGCTGCCGTTCCTGCGCCCCGACGGCAAGACGCAGATCACCCTCGGATACGACGGGCAGATCCCCCGCACCGTCGAGTCCGTGGTGCTGTCCACCCAGCACCATCCCGACATCTCGCAGGACGACCTGCGTGCCCTCGTGCGGGCCGAGGTCATCGACCCCGTCCTCGCCGACACGGGCCTCGACCTCCCCGACGTGAAGTACTACATCAACCCGGCGGGCCCCTTCGTCGTGGGCGGCCCGAAGGGCGACGCCGGCCTCACCGGCCGGAAGATCATCATCGACACGTACGGGGGAGCGGCGCGTCACGGCGGCGGGGCGTTCAGCGGCAAAGACCCGTCGAAGGTCGACCGATCGGCCGCATACGCCATGCGCTGGGTCGCGAAGAACGCGGTCGCGGCAGGCCTCGCCGAGCGCCTCGAGGTGCAGGTCGCCTATGCCATCGGAAAAGCGAGCCCGGTCGGGCTGTACGTCGAGAGCTTCGGCACCGGCCGCATCGATGACGAGGCGATCACCCGCGCCATCCTCGACGTGTTCGATCTGCGCCCGAAGGCGATCATCGACCGCCTCGATCTGCTGCGCCCCATCTATGCCCAGACGGCTGCGTATGGACACTTCGGTCGCGATCTTCCCGATTTCACGTGGGAGCGCACCGACCGCGTCGAAGAGCTGCGCGCCGCCGCCGGACTCTGACGTGCCTCCGCTCGGCGGGGCGTTCGGATGAGTGCCCGGCGGGTCGCCCGGGTGCTGCTGGATTCGCCGCTTCCGCAGCTGGACCGTCTGTTCGACTACGCGATCCCGGCGAGCGTCGAGGTGACACCGGGGGTCCGCGTCCGTGTGCCGTTGCGGTCGGCCGGACGGCAGGTCGACGGGTTCGTCGTCGAGATCGATGAGGCCGACGACGGCGATCGGCCGCTGTCCGAGATCGACAGCGTCGTGTCGTCGGTCGCCGTGCTTCCTCCCCGGCTCTACGCACTCGCGCGACGGGTCGCCGATCGGGCCGCGGGGTCGGCCGCCGACATCCTGCGCCTGGCGGTTCCCAAGCGCATGGTGCGCGCCGAGAAGGCCTGGCTCGCGGCTGACCCGCTCGTCGCGCCGCTCGTGCCTGCTGAGGCACTCGCCCGCGCGAACGCGGCGCTGGAGGAGTACGCCGACCTGGTCGCCGGCCTGGCTGCGGGGGAGCGCCTGGTGGTGGATGCCCCGCCCCGCCCCGCCCGCGATATCGCCACCGGCGCGTGGGCGGTGCTGCTGGCGGCCTCCGCCGCTCACGTCCTCGCCGCCGGACGAAGCGTCATCCTCGTCGTGCCCGACTATCGCGACCAGGCGCAGCTGGAGCGCGCCCTGGGGGCATTCGTCCCCGCCGAGGCTGTCGTGCGCGACGACGCCGACCAGTCGGGCCCGGCGCGGTACGCCCAGTTCCTGCGCATGCTCGATGACGCACCCTGCATCGTCATCGGCCGCCGCTCCGCCGTCTACGCGCCCGTCCGGGCGGGGCTGGTCGCGATCTGGGATGACGGCGATCCGCTGCTGTCGGAACCGCTCAGCCCGGGCGTGCACGCGCGCGATGCGGCGCTGGTGCGGCAGGAACTCGAGGGGTCGGCGCTGGTGTTCGCCGGACACACGCGCACCACCGACGTGCAGCGGCTGGTCGATGTGCGGTGGGTGCGGGAGGCCAACCTGAAGCGCCGCGCCTCACCGCGGGTCGTGCTCAGCGCGACCCGTGAGGGAGAGCGCGGGTCACGGGTGCCGTCGTCGGCGTTCCAGGCCGCCCGCGAAGCCCTCGCGCACGGCCCGGTGCTCATCCAGGTCTCCCGCCCCGGCTACGCTCCCTCGCTCGTGTGCGGCGAGTGCCGCCGCCCCGCCCGCTGCACCTTCTGCGCGGGTCCTCTGCGGGCGACACGCCCGGGGGTCGTTCCCACCTGCGCGTGGTGCGGCCGGAGCGCACACGGCTGGACGTGCCCGCATTGCGAGGGGCAGACCGTGCGCATGGCCTCCTCCGGCAGCGAGCGAACCGCGGACGAGCTCGGGCGCGCGTTCCCCGGCGTCCGCGTGATCGTCTCCGACGGCGCCCACCAGGTCGCGGAGGTGGATGGACGCCCCGCCCTCGTCGTGGCGACCCGGGGCGCCGAGCCGTTCGCGCCCGGCGGGTACGCCACCGTCATCCTGCTGGACGGAGAGCGGATGCTGATGTCGGAGGCCCTGCACATCGGGGAGGACTGCCTGCGCTGGTGGTCCAACGCGGCCGCGCTGGCCGCCCCCGGCGCCCCCGTGCACCTCGTGGGGGTGACCGGGCCTGTGGCCCGCGCGCTGGCCACGTGGACGCAACCGTCCTATGCCCGCGGCGAACTCGCCGAGCGCGCCCCGCTGCATATGCCGCCGGCGGTGCGTCTCGCCTCGGTCGAAGGACCCCTCGCCGCCGTGGACGCGGCACTGACCCAGCTGCGTGCCGACGTGCCCGACCTCGCCACCGAGGCGATCCTCGGGCCGGTGACGCGCCCCGCCACCGATGGGGATGCTCCCGTTGCCCGCGCGCTGGTGCGCTTCGAATACGCGGCCGGCCGCGCCGTGGCGGAGAGCCTGCGCGCCGCGGTGGTGGCCGACGCCGTCTCTGCCCGCGCCCGGAGTCGCGGCAAGGGCACACGCGCCCGCAATACACTCAGAGTCCGGTTCGACATCCCCGAACCGGACCTGTGAGGAGAACCATGCGCCTCGTCTTCGCCGGCACCCCCGCGGCGGCCGTCCCCTCCCTGCGCGCCCTCGCGGCCGGCAGCCACGAGATCTCTGCGGTACTCACCCGCACGGATGCTCCGCTGGGCCGCAAACGCGTCCTCACCCCGTCCCCGGTGGCCCACGCGGCCACGGAGCTCGGGCTTCCCGTTCTCAAGGCCGACCGGCTGAACGAGGAGATCACCGACGCCGTCACGGCACTCGCCCCCGACCTCGGAGTGATCGTCGCCTATGGCGGGCTGGTGCGGGAGCCGCTGCTGTCCGCCCCCACCCACGGGTGGATCAACCTCCACTTCTCGCTCCTGCCGCGTTGGCGAGGGGCCGCACCCGTGCAACGCGCGCTCATCGCGGGGGACGACACCCTGGGCGCCAGCGTCTTCCAGCTCGTGGCCGAGCTCGACGCCGGGCCCGTGTTCGCCGAGGAGTCCCTGCCCGCGGGCGACGTGACGGCAGGTGAGGCGCTGGAGGCGCTCGCTTCCTCGGGCGCCGGCCTCCTCGCGCGCGTCGTCGACGACATCGCCGCCGGGCGCGCGGTCGCAAGACCCCAACTCGGCGAGCCGACCTTCGCCCCCAAACTCACCCTCGCCGACGGCGAGATCGACTGGACCACCGACGCCGCGGCCGTGCTCGCGCGCATCCGCGGCACCACCCCCGAACCGGGCGCGCACACGACCGTGGACGGCGCACGCCTGAAGATCACGCGAGCCGCACCGGCGGAGGCCGAAGGCGCATCCCTCGCTCCCGGCGAATTGACGCTCAGCGGTCGCCGCGTCCTCGCCGGCACCGGGAGCGTCCCCGTCGAACTGGTCAGCGTCCAGCCCGCCGGCCGCGGCGCCATGGCCGCCGCCGACTGGTGGCGCGGGCTCCGCACGGAAGCCCGGAGGGCGGGCGCATGAGCGTGCAAGCGGCACGGCAGGTGGCGTACGACGTGTTGCGCGCCGTGGACGACGCCGACGCCTACGCGAACCTCCTGCTGCCGCACACCATCGCACGAGCAGGTCTGGACACGAAGGATGCGGCGCTGGCGACCGAGCTGACCTATGGCACGCTCCGCCGGCGCGGAACGTACGACGCCGTGATCGCGCTGGCCGCCGCCCGCCCCGCCGACGACATCGATCCGCCCGTGCGGGATGCGCTCCGCCTCGGAGTGCACCAGATCCTCTCCACACGCGTCGCCTCGCACGCCGCCGTCAACGAGTCGGTCGAGCTCGTCCGGCGGGCCGCCGGCCGCGGTCCGGCGGGGTTCGCCAACGCCGTGCTGCGGCGCGTAGCCCGCGACACGCCGGGCACATGGCTGGCCCGCGTGGGTGAGGCTGCGCGCTCGAACGACGAACGCATATCGCTCGCGTCGTCGCATCCGGTGTGGATCGTGCGCGCCTTCCGCCGCGCGCTGGCCGCCGAGGGCCGCGCCGACGAGCTCGACGACCTCCTCCAGGCCGACAACGACGCCCCGCGCGTGACGCTCGCCGCCCTGCCGGGTCTCGCCGAGGTGCCCGCCGAGGCGCGCCGCGGCCGCTACTCGCCCTTCGCCTTCCCGCTGGCCGGGGGCGACCCGGAGGAAACGGTCCGCGCAAGCGAGGGCCGCATCCGCGTACAGGACGAGGGGTCGCAGCTGGCCGCCCTGGCGCTCAGTCGCGCGACGCCGGTGAGAGCGGGGGAGCGGTGGCTGGACCTCTGCGCCGGGCCGGGCGGTAAGACGGCGCTCCTGGCTGCCGAAGCGCTGGCAGCCGGTGCCTCCCTGGAAGCGAACGAAATCTCCCCGGCGCGCGCCGAGCTCGTCCGCCGCGCGGTCGCCGCAGTGCCGCTGGACGTCCCCGTCTCGGAGGAGGACGGCCGCAGCCGCGCGGCGTCGGCACCCGGCTCCTACGACCGCATCCTGGTCGACGCGCCCTGCACGGGCATCGGCGCGCTGCGTCGGCGCCCCGAGGCGCGGTGGCGGAAGACCCCGGGCGATGTGCCGGGTCTGGCCGAACTGCAGCGGGAACTCCTCCTGGCCGCCATCGAAGGGCTCCGGCCCGGCGGCATCGTCGCTTACGTCACGTGCTCGCCGCACTTGGCGGAGACGGCCGGAGTGCTCGCCGACGTGCGCCGCGACGTGGGGGGAAGGATCGAAGAGCTCGATGCCCGCGCCGTGCTCCGGTCGATCTCCCGCTCGCCGATCGAGCTTCCCGAGCAGGCCGACGGATCGGGTCGCGCGCAGCTCTGGCCCCATCGGCACGGAACGGACGCGATGTCGATCGCGCTCCTGCGCAAGACGGCGTGAGGCGCGCTGGCCATAATGGACCCGTGGCCCCTCCGCGCGATTCCGATGATCCGGTCCGGATCAACCCCAGCATCCTCGCCGCCGACTTCGTCAACATGCAGTCCGAGCTCGCACGGATCGCCGGGGCGGACTTCGTGCACGTCGACGTCATGGACAACCATTTCGTGCCCAACCTGACGTTCGGGCCGCAGATGGTGCGACGGGTTCAGGACACCAGCCCGGTCCCACTCGATGTGCACCTCATGATCGACGCCCCCGAGCGCTGGGCTCCGGCCTACGCCGAGCTCGGCGCCGCATCGGTCACCTTCCATCTCGAAGCATCCGCCGAGCCGGTGACTCTGGCCCGCCGGTTGCGGGAGATCGGCGCGCGCGCCGGGGTCGCGATCAAGCCCGACACTCCCGGAGAGGGCTTGTTCGACGTCCTCGACGAGTTCGATCAGATCCTCGTCATGACCGTGGAGCCCGGCTTCGGGGGGCAGTCCTTCCGACCCGAAACGATGCCGAAGCTGCGGGCCCTCGTGGACGAGGCCCGCCGGCGCGGCTCGACGGTGTGGTTCCAGGTCGACGGCGGCATCTCCGAGTCGACGATCGCGCAGGCCGCCGAGGCGGGAGCCGACACCTTCGTGGCCGGTTCCGCCGTGTTCGGGGCGGGTGACCCGGACGCCGCGATCGCCCACCTCCGCTCCCTCGCGCGCCGCCACTACACCGCTCCCTGAGCGGAACCGACATGGCCCGTCCTGGTCTCGGCCGGGCTCGAGCTGGTGGTGAGCCGGCTCAGCATCGCCGCGCACTGACCCGGCGGCCGCCGCAGGTTCGATACCCTGGCTGAGTGAAGACGTTCGACGCCCTGTTCGCCGAGCTGAGCGCGAAGGCGATCGAACGCCCGGCCGGCTCCGGTACCGTCGCGCAACTGGACGCGGGAATCCATGCGATCGGCAAGAAGGTCGTCGAAGAGGCCGCCGAGGTGTGGATGGCCGCGGAGTACGAGTCCGACGCCGCCGCAGCCGAGGAGATCTCCCAGCTGCTGTACCACCTGCAGGTTCTCATGCTCGCGAAAGGCCTGAGCCTCGAGGACGTCTACCGACATCTCTGAGCGCTCCCTCCCTCCCATTCGCCTCCTCCCACGAAAGCCCGTCATGTTGCGCATCGCCGTGCCGAACAAGGGCTCGCTCGCCGAGACCGCCTCCGAAATGCTCTCGGAGGCCGGTTACACCGGCCGGCGGGACCCGAAAGATCTTCACGTCATCGACCCCGCTAACGAAGTCGAGTTCTTCTACCTCCGACCCCGCGACATCGCGACGTACGTCGGATCGGGCGCCCTCGACGTCGGGATCACCGGTCGCGACCTGCTGCTGGATGCTCGCATGCCCGGTGCACGGGAGGTCGAAGCGCTGGGCTTCGGTGATTCCACGTTCCGCTTCGCCGGACGTCCCGGACGCTTCACCGAACTCGCCGACCTGGAAGGCGCCCGCGTGGCCACCGCCTACCCGGGTCTGGTCGACGGCTTCCTCGACGAGCGCGGCATCGCCGTCGACCTCGTACCGTTGGACGGAGCGGTCGAATCCGCCGTGCAGCTGGGCGTGGCGGATGCGGTCGCCGATGTCGTTTCGACCGGGACGACGCTGCGTCAGGCCGGCTTGGAGATCTTCGGTCCGGCGCTCCTCCAGTCCGAAGCGGTCTTGATCGCCGGCCCCCGTGACGTGGACGGCACCGACACTCTGCTGCGGCGCCTGCGCGGCGTGCTCGTGGCCCGGCGGTACGTCCTCATCGACTACGACCTGCCCGCCCGTCTCGTGGACGACGCCGTCACGGTCGCACCGGGAATCGAATCGCCCACCATCTCTCCCCTCCGCGACCCCGAATGGGTGGCCGTCCGGGTCATGAGCCCGAAGCGCGGGGTGAACCAGGTGATGGACGCCCTCTGGGCCATCGGTGCCCGCGCCATCCTCGTGACCGAGATCCACGCGGCACGCCTGTGACGAACGGTCTGTGACGATGTCTCTGGCACGACGTGTCATCCCCTGCCTCGACGTGGCCGCCGGCCGTGTGGTCAAAGGCGTGAACTTCGAGAACCTCCGCGACATGGGCGACCCGGTCGAGCTCGCGCGGCTCTACTTCGACCAGGGCGCCGACGAGATCACGTTCCTGGACGTGACCGCGACGGTCGACGAGCGGGCGACCACGTACGACGTCGTCCGGCGGACGGCCGAAGAGGTCTTCATACCGCTGACCGTCGGCGGGGGAGTGCGCTCCGTCGATGACGTCGCGCGGCTGCTGGCCGTCGGCGCCGACAAAGTCGGCGTGAACTCCGCCGCGATCGCGCGCCCCGACCTCGTCGACGAGATCGCCGACCGGTTCGGTGCGCAGGTGCTGGTCCTCTCGCTCGACGTGAAGCGTGCCGCCACGACCGCATCCGGGTTCGTCGTCACCACGCACGGAGGCCGCACCGAGACCACCCTCGACGCGCTCGACTGGGCGCGTGAGGCGATCGAGCGGGGCGCCGGCGAGCTGCTGGTCAACTCCATCGATGCCGACGGGACCAAGGAAGGCTTCGACCTCGAGCTCGTCGCCCTCATGCGGGAGGTGTCCAGCGTCCCCGTGATCGCCTCCGGGGGCGCCGGCGCCGTCGAGCACTTTGCGCCGGCCATCCACGCCGGTGCCGACGCGGTGCTGGCCGCATCCGTGTTTCACACCGGGGTGCTGACCGTCGGGGACGTCAAGGCGGCGCTGGCCGCAGACGGGATCGAGGTGCGTTCGTGACCACGCAGAACGACGAAGGCGGGAGCGTGGAGGACAGGATCGCGCGCGTCGCGTTCACGCCCGAGGGCCTCGCCCCCGCGATCATCCAGCAGCACGACACCGGCGAGGTACTCATGCTCGGATGGATGGATGCCGAAGCCCTCCGCCGCACGCTGACCAGCGGCCGGGTGACTTTCTGGTCGCGATCGCGCGAGGAGTATTGGCGCAAGGGTGACACATCCGGCAACATCCAGCTCGTCCGTGGAGCGCGCCTGGACTGCGACGGGGACGCCCTCCTGATCCAGGTGGAGCAGGTCGGCCCCGCCTGCCACACGGGAACCCGCACGTGCTTCGACGCCGATGACCTGGAGCCCGTGGTGGGCGCCTCGTCATGAAGCGGCGCGCCCGGCTGCTCGCCGTCGTCGCCATGCTCGCCGCCGGGGCGATCGGCGTGATCTCGGCGACGCAGACGTGGCTGACCGTGACACTCGCAGATGGCTCCGCCGAACCTCTCCTCGTCCCCGGCGCCGACGCCCTTCCGGTGCTGACGCCGCTGAGCCTGGCCGTGCTCGCCCTGGGCGCCGCACTGTCGATCGTCGGAACCGTCGTGCGTGTGATCTTCGGAGCGTTGGGCGTCGTGCTCGCCGTGGCCCTGGGCTGGGCGACGGCCATGATCGCCCTCTCACCCTCGGTGACCGCTGTCGCCTCGACGGTGACCACCGCCACGGGAATCGCCGGGGTCGACGCCGTCGCCCGCCTGGTGGCGAGCATCGATCCGACGCCGTGGCCTCTGATCACGCTGCTCGCGCAGGTCCTGCTGGCGGCCGCCAGCGGATTCACCCTCGTCACCGCCCGCCGTTGGCGAAGCGGCGCTGACCGGCGGTACAGCTCGGCCCCCGGGCCGGCCGGGTCGCGGCCGCCCGATGCGATCGACTCCTGGGACGACCTGTCCCGGGGCGAAGACCCGACGCGCTGAACGCCCCGGTGATTCGGACCGGCAAGGGGCACCGGTAGACTGGGGTGCGCACACGACAGGCCGTGCCCGCACCCGAAGGAGACCCATGAGCAGCAACATCGGCGACCCCGGTCACGGACACTCTCCGGCCGCCTGGACGGCCGTGACGATCATGCTGGTCGCCATCGCGATCGGCACCGTCGCGTTCTTCCTCGACCTCGCCTGGCTGGTGATCGCTTCTGCTGTTCTGGTGGTCGTCGGGCTCCTCGTGGGCTGGGGTATGTCGCGGGCCGGCTACGGCGTCGGCGGCTCGAAGACCACCGTCAAAGAGCATTGAGCATGCTCGCCGACCTGACGGCCGGCGCTGTGGAAGACGCCGCTGCGCGGGCCGTCGCTCGTCCGCTGGCGGAGGTGGAACGCGACGCGCTGAATCGGCCTCCCGCGCGAGACGCGTTGGCCGCCCTGGCACCCGCCGACCGGGTGAAGATCATCGCCGAGGTCAAGCGCGCGAGCCCCTCCCGCGGAGATCTCGCCGAAATCCCCGACCCGGCCCGTCAGGCCGCGCTCTACCAGGAAGGCGGCGCATCCGCCATCTCCGTCCTCACGGAGGGACGTCGCTTCAAGGGCAGTCTCGCCGACCTCGAGGCCGTGAAAGACGCGGTCGCCCTTCCGGTGCTGCGGAAAGACTTCATCGCGAACCCGTACCAGGTGCTGGAAGCGCGCGCCGCCGGCGCCGACCTGGTGCTGCTCATCGTGGCCGCGCTCGAGCAGCGGGTGTTGATCGACCTGCACGCGCTCGTTCTGGACCTCGGGATGACACCCCTCGTGGAAGCCCACTCGGCGGACGAGGTCGCTCGCGCCTCCGACATCGGGGCACGCGTGATCGGGATCAACGCCCGTGACTTGTCGACGTTCGAGCTTGATCGTGATCTGTTCGGCCGCCTCGTCGACCGTGTGCCGGCCGACGCCATCAAGGTCGCCGAGTCGGCTGTGCTCGCCCCCGCCGACGTGGCGCACTATCGCGCCGCCGGAGCCGACGCTGTCCTGGTGGGAGAAGCCCTGGTCACCGGCGACCCCGTCGCGACGCTACGGGCCTTTCTGGGAGCATCCTCATGAGTCTTCGTGACCAGTCCGGACCGTTCTTCGGCGATTTCGGGGGCAGGTTCATGCCCGAGTCGCTCATCGCCGCGATCGACGAGCTCACGGCCGTGTACGAGTCGGCGATGGCCGACCCGGCGTTCCTGGACGAACTCCGCCGATTGCTGCACAGCTATGCCGGACGCCCGTCGCCGATCACCGAGGTGCCGCGGTTCGCGGCGCACGCCGGTGGCGCCCGCGTCTTCCTCAAACGCGAAGACCTCAACCACACGGGGTCACACAAGATCAACAACGTCCTGGGCCAGGCGCTGCTCACCCAGCGCCTGGGCAAGACACGGGTGATCGCCGAGACCGGCGCGGGTCAGCATGGCGTCGCCACAGCGACCGCCGCCGCTCTGTTCGGATTCGACTGCACGATCTACATGGGCGAGGTCGACACGGAGCGCCAGGCGCTCAACGTCGCGCGCATGCGCCTCCTCGGCGCCGAGGTCATCCCCGTCCGCACCGGCTCACGCACCCTCAAGGACGCCATCAACGACGCGTACCGCGACTGGGTGGCCAGCGTCGAGACGACCAATTACATCTTCGGCACCGCGGCCGGCCCCCACCCCTTCCCGGCGATGGTGCGCGACTTCCAGAAGGTCATCGGCGAGGAAGCCCGCGCCCAGCTGCTCGACGAGGTCGGGCGCCTTCCCGACGCCGTGTTCGCCTGCGTGGGCGGCGGGTCCAACGCGATCGGCATGTTCGACGCGTTCCTGGACGACGAGGATGTGCGCCTGTACGGCGTGGAAGCGGCCGGCGACGGCGTGGACACGCCGCGGAACGCGGCATCCATCGAACGTGGGCGTCCCGGCGTCCTGCACGGATCTCGCACGTTCGTGCTGCAGGACGAGGACGGGCAGACCATCGAGTCGCATTCGATCTCGGCGGGCCTGGACTATCCGGGCGTCGGCCCCGAGCACGCCTGGCTGTCATCGATCGGCCGCGCGGAGTACATCCCCGCGACGGACGACGAAGCGATGCAGGCCCTCCGCCTCCTGAGCGAGACGGAGGGGATCATCCCCGCCATCGAGTCCGCCCACGCCCTGGCCGGCGCTCTGCGGATCGGTCGCGACCTCGGACCCGACGCCGTGATCGCGGTGTGCCTGTCCGGTCGCGGCGACAAAGACATGGACACCGCCGCCCGGTACTTCGAGCTGTACGACGCGCAGCAGGCGGAGATCGTGAACGTTCCGCCGGCGGATGACGCCGCCAGCGGAGAAGGCGTGGAACTGTGACCTCCCGGGTGGCCGCGGCCCTCGACGCCGCTCATGCCGAAGGACGGGGGGCCTTCATCGGGTACCTGCCTGCAGGGTTCCCCGACCTGCGGACCGGGATCGAAGCCGCCGTGACGCTGGCCGAGAACGGCGCCGACGTCCTGGAGATCGGACCGCCCTACAGCGATCCCGTCATGGACGGCGCCATCATCCAGGAGGCCACGCAGGCGGCCCTGGCCGGCGGCTTCCGACTCTCCGATCTCTTTCCCGCGATCGCGGAGATCACGCGCAGGGTCGATGTGCCCGTTCTCGTCATGACGTACTGGAACCCCGTGGTGCAGTACGGCGTGGACCGCTACGCCGACGACCTGCTGGCCGCGGGCGGCGCGGGTCTGATCACGCCCGACATCACTCCGGAGAACGCGGAGGAGTGGATCGCCGCCAGCGAGCGCACGGGCCTTGATCGCGTGTTCCTGGCCGCGCCCACCTCCACCGACGAACGCCTCGAGCTGATCGCCGCGGCCTCGACCGGCTTCGTCTATACCGTCTCGACGATGGGCATCACGGGCGAACGCGCCCAGCTGGATGCAGCGGCCCGGACGCTCGTCGGCCGTCTCCGGGCACACGGCGCGACGCGCGCGTGTGTGGGAATCGGCATCTCGACCCCCGAACAGGTGGCCGGCGTGGTGGAGTACGCCGACGGCGCGATCGTCGGCACGGCGCTGGTACGCGCCCTCCGCGACCGCGGACTCGAGGGCCTCGCCGAAACCGCGCGTTCCCTTTCCGGCGGCACCGTGCGGTGATCTACCTCGAGCGGTCGGCGCCCCCCGGTCTGGAAGGGCCCGTCCGCCGCGTCTGGTTCCTGGAGACACCACGTGCCCGGCCGTACGAGAAGATCCTTCCGCTCCCGTGGATCCACCTGATCGTCAACCTCTCCACTCCCTACCGCATCTTCACCCGTGACAGAACGCCGCTGCCCGTCGCGGATGCCTTCATCTCCGGACCGCACGCCGAATACCTGATCACCGAGCTTCCCGAGACGATCCGCCACGTGGGCGTCGAGCTCGAGCCGAACGCGCTCAGCTCCGTCTCCGCTGTCAGCCCGGCTCGGGTCGTGGGGCGGGTACAGCCGGCTGCCGCGGTGATCGACGGGATCGACGAAGTGGCCTCCGCGCTCCGCCGTGGCTCCGCTCCGGTTCCCCCAGGCGATGCGCTGGACGCGATCGTGACCTGCCTGGCGGACGCGTACCGGCCGGTGCCGGCCGATCCGGTCGCTTCCGCGGTCCTGGCTGCGATCCGTGAGGATCCGGCCCGTCCCATCGGCGACCTGGCGATCGCGCTGGGTGTCTCGCACCGCACGCTGATCGGTCGGTTCCGGGGCGCGGTGGGCATGGCACCGAAGGCCTATGCGCAGGTGTGGCGATTCCACACTCTGATCAGCTCGCTGGGATCCGGCACGCCGGGATGGGCCGATGTCGCCGTGAGCTCGCGCTACTACGATCACGCCGACGTCATCCGCGCCTTCCGACGGTTCACGGGCTGGACCCCCGGCGAGTACCTCAAGCGGGTTCGCGCCTCCGGACCCGACGCCGCGCTGTTCGTCCCCCTGTCGGAGCTCCCTCCTCCCGAGGGTCAGCCGACGCGCTCATAGGCGTCGCGCAGCCAGCCGCGCAATTCGTCGTCCACCTCTGCGGGGGTGGCCAGGTCAACGGCGTGCGTGCACATCCCCGTGGCTGCACGGAGTCGTTCCGTGGGCGGCGCACCGCGAAGGTTGAGGCCGACGCGTACTCGAGCCGCGCTCGGCACCTCGACGTAGGCGAACTGGCGACCGCGCCGGAAGGACACCGCCGTCTTCTTCACAACGACCTCGACGTCGGCCCCGAGGCCCGTGGCCGCCGACGCCACCGCGTCGTAGAGCCCACGCAGTGCCGCTTTCCGGCCGGTGAACTGCGCATCCAGCATCGCGGAGTCCGAGGCCGGCATCTCACCGCGCGCGAGGTAGCGGGCCGCGATGAGATTCGCGAAGCCGTGGGACACCGCGTACTCGCTCTTGAGGTGTCCGAGGATCTTGCCGTGTGTGCCCAGACCCGTCCCGTCGATCACCTGGAACCATTCGTCCAGCGTGCGTCCGGTCTTCTCCGGAACGTTACCGAGCATGGTCAGGGTCGCCTGGTCCATCCACCTCACCCCCCATCACGCACCACCGTAGCGAGGAGAAAACGGATGGCGATCGTAGATTCTCGACCGGCCGTAGACTCTTTCGCATGACGTTCGCCTCCTCGAGCGCCCTCAGCGGCGTGCTCGGCAGCATCCCGAGCCCCGAGATCAGCTTCATCCAGCTCGGTCCGCTGCGGATCTATTTCTACGCGCTGTGCATCATCGTGGGCATCATCGCCGCGACCCTGCTGACCAACGCGCGCCTGACCCGCCGCGGCGCCGAGCCGTGGATCGTCATCGACATCGCGCTGCTGGCGGTACCTCTCGCCATCATCGGCGCGCGGATCTATCACGTGCTCACCCACCCGGGCTTCTACTTCGGCGAGGGCGCCGACCCCTGGGCGGTGTTCCGCATCTGGGAGGGCGGCATCGCCATCTACGGCGCGCTTCTCGGCGGCGCCGTGGGCGCGTGGCTGGGATGCCGGTGGACCGGTATCCGCTTCTGGACACTGGCGGATGCCATCGCCCCCGGGCTGCTCCTCGCCCAGGCGCTCGGGCGATTCGGCAACTGGTTCAATCAGGAGCTGTTCGGCCTTCCCACCGATCTGCCGTGGGGACTGGAGATCGACAGCGACAACGCCGCCTTCCCCGCAGGGCTCGAGCCCGGCACCCTCTTCCACCCCACGTTCCTGTACGAGGTTCTCTGGAACCTCCTCGGCGTCGCCGTCCTCCTGTGGGTCGGCCGCCGGTTCCGCCTCCAGTGGGGGCGCCTCTTCGCGGTCTATCTCATCTGGTACAGCGCAGGACGCATCGTGTGGGAGTCCATCCGGATCGATCCGAGCGAGATCTACTTCGGGCTCCGCACCAACGTGTGGGCCGCGATCGCCGGCGTTCTGCTCGGACTCGTGCTCTTCTTCGTCCAGCGTCGCCGGCACCCGGGGTACGAGCCGTCGCCCTACGTGCCCGGTCGCGAGGCGAAGGGCAAAGGGGCTGTACAATCGACCGACCCCAACGACTTCGTCGATGTGAGCGAGCCGCCCGCGACGGAGAACCGCGTCGGCAGCGCCACAAGCACCACTGTCACGAGTTAGGAAATTTCCGGGCCGACGTCGTCCCATCTTGAGCAACAACGTGAGGACGGTTGGTATGGCCTCGAGCCCCCGTTCCGGAGCCGTCGGAGGAGCGCTGCCTCCCCGGCAGGGCATGTACAACCCGGCATTCGAGAAGGACGCCTGCGGCCTGGCGATGGTCGCGACGCTGCGCGGCGAACCCGGGCACGACATCATCGACCTTGCGCTGACGGCTCTGCGCAACCTCGAGCACCGCGGCGCCATCGGCTCCGATGCGGGCACGGGTGACGGTGCCGGCATCCTGACGCAGATGCCCGACGCCTTCCTGCGGGAGGTCGTCGACTTCGACCTGCCCCCCGTGGGCGAGTACGCGGCCGGCATGGCCTTCCTGCCCCTGGATGCTGAGGAACGTGCCGCGCAGAAGGCCGGCATCGAACGGCTCGCCCACAGCGAGAACCTCGTCGTCCTCGGCTGGCGCGAGGTTCCGGTCGACCCCGAGCACCTCGGCAAGCTCGCCTACAAGGCGCGGCCGGCCTTCGAGCAGCTGTTCATCGCCCGTCCGGCCGTCGGGGACGCCCCGGCACTGTCGGGGCTCGCGCTGGACCGCCGGGTCTACCGCCTGCGCAAGCGCGTCGGTCACGAGCTCGACGCCTACTTCGTGTCGCTGTCCAGCCGCACGCTCGGCTACAAGGGCATGGTCACCACGCTCCAGCTCGAGCCGTTCTACCCCGACCTGCAGGACGAGCGGTTCGCCTCAGAACTCGCCGTCGTGCACTCGCGGTACTCGACGAACACCTTCCCGTCGTGGCCGCTCGCGCAGCCGCTGCGCATGCTCGCCCACAACGGCGAGATCAACACGGTCAACGGCAACCGCAACTGGATGCGGGCGCGTCAGTCGCAGCTCGAGTCCGAGCTGCTGGGGGACATCACCCCGCTTCTGCCGATCTGCACCGACGGCGCCAGCGACTCGGCGTCCTTCGACGAGGTGCTCGAGCTGCTCACGCTGACGGGACGCAGCCTGCCCCACGCGATGATGATGATGGTCCCGGAGGCCTACGAGAAGCAGCCGGACATGGATCCGCAGCTGCGCGCGTTCTACGAGTACCACTCCATGCAGATGGAGCCGTGGGACGGCCCGGCGGCGCTCATCTTCACCGACGGCACCCTCGTGGGGGCGACCCTCGACCGCAACGGCCTGCGCCCGGGGCGTTGGATGGAGACCACCGATGGTCTCATCGTGATCGGGAGCGAGACGGGCGTGCTCGACTTCGAGCCGGCGCGGATCAAGCGCCGCGGGCGCCTTCGCCCGGGTCGGATGTTCCTGGTGGACACCGCACAGCACCGCGTGATCGAAGACAGCGAGATCAAGTCCGACCTGGCGAACATGGAGCCGTGGCAGGAGTGGCTGGATGCGGGGCGCGTGCAGCTGAGCGAGCTGCCGGAGCGCGAACACATCGTGCATCCGATCGCCTCGATCACCCGCCGCCAGCGCACGTTCGGCTACACCGAGGAAGAGGTCCGCATCCTTCTCACCCCGATGGGGCAGAACGGTGCCGAACCGCTCGGGGCGATGGGCAGCGACACGCCCGTGGCGGTCCTCAGCGAGCGCCCCCGCCTGTTGTTCGACTACTTCGTCCAGCAGTTCGCCCAGGTGACGAACCCGCCGCTGGACTCCATCCGCGAGGAGGTCGTGACGTCCCTCAGCCTCGGTCTCGGCCCTGAGCGCAACCTGCTGGACTGGGGCCCCGATCACACCCGCGTCGTCACCCTGGACTTCCCGGTCATCGACAACGACGAGCTCGCGAAGCTCCAGAACATCGACAAGGCGCTTCCCGGGCGGCGCTCCGTCACCATCCGAGGCCTGTATCACTTCGATCAGGGACGCCGCGCGCTCGAAAAGCGTCTCGACGCCATCTGCGCCGAGGTCGACGAGGCGATCGAGGACGGCGCGGAGTTCATCATCCTGAGCGACCGCGACTCGAACAAGGACCAGGTCCCGATTCCGTCGCTTCTGCTCCTCTCCGCGGTGCACCACCACCTCATTCGGCGGCAGAACCGCTTGAAGGTGGGCATCGTGGTCGAGGCCGGTGATGTGCGGGAAGTCCACCACGTCGCGACGCTGCTGGGCTACGGAGCATCCGCGGTGAACCCCTACCTCGCCATGGAGACCGTCGAATACCTCGTGCGCGCGGGCTTCATCACCGGGATCACCCCCGAGAAGGCCGTCAAGAACCTCATCTACGCCCTGGGCAAGGGCGTGCTGAAGATCATGTCGAAGATGGGAATCTCGACGGTGTCGTCCTACGCCGGAGCGCAGGTCTTCGAGGCCGTCGGGCTGTCGGAGGAGTTCGTCGGGAAGTACTTCACCGGCACCGAGACCAAGCTCGGCGGCATCGGCATCCAGCAGGTCGCCGCGGAGAACCAGGCCCGCCACGACTTCGCCTATCCCGAGGACGAGGCGGTGCGCGCGCACGAGCGGCTGTGGACCGGTGGCGAGTACCAGTGGCGCCGCGACGGCTCCCCGCACCTGTTCAACCCCGACACGGTCTTCCGGCTGCAGCACGCGACCCGCGAGCGGCGGTACGACATCTTCCGCGAGTACACGCGACTGGTGGACGACCAGGCGAACGAGCTGAAGACCCTTCGCGGGCTGTTCCATCTGCGCACCGACGCCCGGCCGGCGGTGCCGATCGACGAGGTCGAACCGATCTCGTCGATCGTCAAGCGTTTCTCCACGGGTGCGATGAGCTACGGCTCGATCTCCAAGGAAGCACACGAGACGCTCGCCATCGCGATGAACAGCATCGGTGCCAAGTCGAACACCGGTGAGGGCGGCGAAGACGTCGACCGGCTCCTCGACCCCGAACGTCGCAGCGCGATCAAGCAGGTGGCCTCGGGCCGGTTCGGCGTCACGAGCCTCTACCTCACCCAGGCCGACGACATCCAGATCAAGCTCGCCCAGGGCGCCAAGCCCGGCGAGGGCGGCCAGCTTCCGCCGGCGAAGGTGTACCCGTGGGTGGCGCGCACGCGGCACGCGACGGCCGGCGTGGGCCTCATCTCGCCCCCGCCCCACCACGACATCTACTCGATCGAAGACCTCAAGCAGCTGATCTTCGACCTCAAGCGCGCCAACCCCAGCGCGCGCATCCACACCAAACTCGTGAGCCAGTCCGGAATCGGGGCGGTCGCCGCCGGTGTCGCCAAGGCGCTTTCGGACGTCATCCTCGTCTCCGGTCACGACGGCGGCACGGGTGCGAGCCCGCTGAACTCGCTCAAGCACGCCGGCACCCCCTGGGAGCTGGGGCTGGCCGAGACGCAGCAGACCCTCATGCTCAACGGCATGCGTGATCGGGTCGTGGTGCAGGTGGACGGACAGCTCAAGACCGGGCGCGATGTCATCATCGGCGCGCTGCTGGGCGCAGAGGAGTTCGGCTTCGCGACCGCGCCCCTGGTGGTTTCGGGCTGCGTGATGATGCGCGTCTGCCACCTCGACACCTGCCCGGTCGGTGTGGCGACACAGAACCCCGTGCTGCGGGCGCGGTTCACCGGAAAGCCTGAGTTCGTCGTGAACTTCATGGAGTTCATCGCCGCCGAGGTACGCGAGTACCTCGCCGCCCTGGGGTTCCGTTCCCTGGACGAGGCGATCGGCCACGCTGAACTTCTGGACGTCGACGGGGCGATCGAGCACTGGAAGGCCAGCGGATTGGACCTGACCCCCATCCTGGAGGGTCCCCAGTTCGCCGACGACGAGCCGCGACGTTCCGAGCGCCCGCAGAAGCATGAACTGGACGAGCACTTCGACGTCGCCCTGATCGAACGTGCGCAGGATGTCATCGCCCACGGAGGGTCGGTCGCGATCGAGATGCCCATCCGGAACACGGCACGCGCCGTCGGGACGATGCTCGGGCACCGCGTGACCCGCGTGCACGGTGAGAACGGGCTGACGTCGGGCTCGATCGACGTGTCACTGACAGGCTCGGCCGGGCAGTCCCTCGGGGCCTTCATGCCCGCCGGCATCACGCTGCGTCTGGAGGGCGACTCCAACGACTACGTCGGCAAGGGTCTCTCCGGCGGCAAGATCGTCGTCCGGCCCCCGCGCGCGTCGACGTTCGCCGCATCCGAGAACGTGATCGCCGGGAATGTGATCGGTTACGGCGCCACGCAGGGCTCGATGTTCCTCAGCGGCGTGGTGGGGGAGCGGTTCTTCGTCCGCAACTCCGGTGCCACCGCCGTGGTCGAGGGTGTGGGCGACCACGCTCTGGAGTACATGACCGGCGGTCTCGCGGTGATCCTCGGGGCGACCGGACGCAACTTCGGGGCAGGGATGTCCGGGGGTACCGCCTACGTCTACAAGCTCGACCGCGCGCTGGTGAACCGTGAGGCGCTCGCATCCGGTGAGTTGGTCCTCGGGCCCCTGGGTGCGGGGGATGCGGAGATCCTGCGCGATCTGCTGTCGGAGCACGTTGCGGAAACCGGGTCCGTCCTCGCCCAGCGCCTGCTGGCCGACTTCGACGCGGAGTCGGACGACTTCGTGCGCGTCGTACCGCGCGATTACGCGGCGGTGCTGGAGACCCGGCAGGCGGCGCTGGCCGAGGGACTCGACCCGGACGGCGACGTCGTCTGGAACCGCATCATGGAGGTGACCGGTGGCTGATCCGAAGGGCTTTCTGAAGACGACGGAGCGCGAGCTTCCGCCGCGGCGGCCGGTGCCCGTGCGCATCATGGACTACAAAGAGGTCTACGAGGCCGCGGATCCCGCGATGGTCCGCCGCCAAGCGGGCCGCTGCATGGACTGCGGCATCCCGTTCTGCCATAAGGGCTGTCCGCTGGGGAACCTCATTCCCGAGTGGAACGACCTCATGTGGCGGGGCGAGGGTCGCTCGGCGATCGAGCGCCTGCACGCGACGAACAACTTCCCCGAGTTCACCGGCCGGCTCTGCCCCGCCCCGTGCGAGAGCTCGTGCGTCCTGGGCATCAATCAGCCGGCGGTCACGATCAAGCAGGTCGAGGTCTCGATCATCGACGAGGCCTTCACGCGCGGATGGGTCGAGCCCGAGCCGCCGGAGCGCCTCACGGGCAAGACCGTCGCGGTGGTCGGATCCGGACCGGCGGGCCTCGCCGCAGCTCAGCAGCTCACCCGCGCGGGGCATACCGTCGCGGTGTACGAGCGCGACGACCGCATCGGCGGGCTCCTGCGGTACGGCATCCCCGACTTCAAGATGGAGAAGCGCCACCTCGAGGCGCGGCTGCGCCAGATGCGCGACGAAGGCACCCGCTTCCGTGCGGGCGTCGAGATCGGGCGGGACATCTCCTGGAACGACCTGCGCAGCCGCTACGACGCGGTCGTCGTCGCCACCGGCTCCACCGTCCCGCGCGATCTCCCGATCCCCGGCCGGGATTTCGAGGGAGTGCACTTCGCGATGGAGTACCTCGTCGAGTCGAACAAGGCCGTGGCCGGTGACGACGTGCCCTCGCAGATCAGCGCACAGGGGAAGCACGTCATCGTCCTCGGCGGCGGCGACACCGGCGCCGACTGCATCGGCACGGCGCACCGCCAGGGGGCGCTCAGCGTGACGAACCTCGCGATCGGCCAGCAGCCGCCCGAGCTGCGTCCGTCGCATCAGCCGTGGCCGATGACCCCGACGCTGTTCGAGATGTCGTCTGCGCACGAGGAAGGCGGTGAGCGCACCTACCTCGCCTCGACCGTGGAGTTCCTCAGCAACGGCTCCGGCGAAGTGCGGGCGCTGCGCGTCGCGGAGACCGAGTTCGTGGATGGGCGTCGCGTCCCCAAGAGCGGCACCGAGCGCGAGATCCCCGCCGACCTGGTGCTGATCGCCCTCGGATTCACCGGCCCCGAGCGGCCGCAGCTGGAAGACCAGCTCGGCGCGCAGTTCACGGGGCGCGGCAATGTCGCACGCGATCACGACTACGCCACCACCTCTCCCGGCGTCTTCGTCGCCGGCGACGCGGGACGTGGCCAGTCGCTCATCGTGTGGGCCATCGCCGAGGGCCGGGCTGCCGCCGCATCCGTCGATCGCTACCTCATGGGCACGACCGCGCTGCCCTCGCCGGTGCGCCCGGCCGATGTCGCCATCGGTCTGCAGCCCGCGTAGGCTGGCCGAGGCCACCCGACCACCCTCCCCTTCTTCCTCCTGGAGCACATACACAGTGAGACGCGCCAAAATCGTCGCCACCTTGGGCCCCGCAACCTCGTCGTACGAGATGGTTCGCGCCATCATCGACGCCGGCGTGGATGTGGCTCGCCTGAACCTCAGTCACGGCGACTACTCCGTGCACGAGGGGAACTTCGCCAACGTACGGAGGGCAGCGGAGGACGCGGGCAAGCCGGTCGCGATCCTGGTCGACCTGCAAGGCCCCAAGATCCGCTTGGGACGGTTCGAGAACGGCCCGCACGAGCTGGCCGCCGGCGATATCTTCACCATCACGATCGAGGATGTGATGGGCACGAAAGAACGGGTCTCCACCACGTTCAAGGGCCTACCGCAGGACGTGAAGCCGGGAGATTTCCTCCTCATCGACGACGGCAAGGTGCGGGTGCGCGTCATCGCCGCCGACGACACCGACGTCACCACTGAGGTGGTCGTGGGCGGAATGGTGTCCAACAACAAGGGCATCAACCTCCCCGGCGTCGCCGTGAACGTCCCCGCACTGAGCGAGAAGGATGAAGCAGACCTCCGCTGGGGCCTGCGGATCGGCGCCGACCTCATCGCCCTGTCCTTCGTCCGCTCGGCCGAGGACGTGGACCGGGCGCGCGTCATCATGGGCGAGGAGGGGCGCCACGTCCCGATCATCGCCAAGATCGAAAAGCCGCAGGCGGTGGACAACCTCGAGAGCATCATCGATGCGTTCGACGGGATCATGGTGGCCCGCGGCGATCTCGGTGTCGAGCTGCCGCTGGAGGCGGTGCCCATCGTGCAGAAGCGCGCGGTGGAGCTCGCGCGCCGGATGGCGAAGCCCGTCATCGTGGCCACGCAGATGCTCGAGTCGATGATCTCCAGCCCCGTTCCCACCCGCGCCGAAACCAGCGACGTCGCCAACGCCGTCCTGGACGGTGCCGACGCTGTGATGCTCTCCGGTGAGACCAGCGTGGGGGAGTACCCGGTCGTGGTCGTGGAGACGATGGCCCGCATCGTCGCCTCCACGGAGGAGCACGGACTGGAGCGCATCCTGCCGTTGACGAACAAGCCGCGCACACAGGGTGGCGCGATCACCCTTGCCGCGGTCGAGGTCGCCGACTTCGTCGAGGCCAAGTTCCTGTGCGTGTTCACCGAGTCGGGCGATTCCGCACGCCGCCTCGCGCGCCTGCGCTCCATGATCCCGATGCTCGCGTTCACCCCGGAGCCGGGCATCCGCCGCCGCCTCGCGCTCACCTGGGGAGTGCGTGCGACGCTCGTCGAACACGTGCCCCACACCGACCGGATGTTCATCCAGGTCGACGACTACCTCCTCGGGCGCGACCTGGCGAAGGTCGGCGACAAGGTGGTCGTGATCTCCGGATCCCCTCCCGGCATCGCCGGCTCCACGAACGACCTGCGCGTGCACCGCGTGGGCGACGCGGTGCACGGAGCGGCTCCGATCTACCAGGCCGACCGGTGATGTCCCGCGCGCGAGCGCGCCCGGGATGCGGGGCGATCGCGCGCGTGCGCTAGGGTCGATGCCGACGTGCAGGCCGGTGTGGCGGAATGGCAGACGCGGGGCACTCAAAATGCTCTGTCCGAAAGGACGTGTGGGTTCGAGTCCCACCACCGGCACGATGGCATATCGGCTCCGTGAGGGGCCGGTATGCCACCTCTCCCCGAATGTCGGCCGAAAGCCGACGCCCGCAGTTCTAGGATGGAACACGTGACCGACTCAGAGCCCCCCGCTGCATCTGCCCCCCGTCGCGTCGTCGTGGCGGAGGACGAGTCGCTGATCCGCCTGGACATCGTCGAGATCCTCCGCGACAACGGGTACGACGTGGTCGGTGAAGCCGGCGACGGCGAGACCGCGGTCCAGCTGGCCACCGAGCTCCGGCCCGACCTCGTGATCATGGACGTGAAGATGCCACAGCTGGACGGCATCAGCGCAGCCGAGCGGCTCAGCAAGAACCACATCGCCCCGGTCGTGCTGCTCACCGCCTTCAGCCAGAAGGAACTCGTCGAGCGTGCGAGCGAAGCCGGTGCCCTCGCCTACGTCGTGAAGCCGTTCACGCCGAATGACCTGCTCCCCGCGATCGAGATCGCCCTGGCCCGCCACGAGCAGATCATCACGCTCGAGGCCGAGGTCGCCGACATGGTCGAGCGGTTCGAGACCCGCAAGCTCGTCGACCGTGCCAAGGGTCTCCTCAACGAGAAGATGGGCCTGACCGAACCCGAGGCATTCCGCTGGATCCAGAAGGCGTCGATGGACCGCCGCCTCACCATGCAGGACGTCGCCAAGGCGATCATCGAACAGCTCGCGCCGAAGAAGTCCTGACCGCCCCCGCTCCGTCCCCCGCCGCCGCCGCCGCCGCTCCGTCCCGCGCCTCCGCCGCTCCGTCCCGCGAGACTGCACGGCCGCCACGAGGCTGCGTGCGACGGATGCTGTCTCGTGGCGCAGGTGGAGTTTCGCGGTCCTGAAGCCGGGTCAGGCGCGCGGCATGTCCTTGACGTGGTTAGTGATGCGCACCGTCGAGCAGCGTCTGCCCTCCTCGTCGGTGACGACGATCTCGTGCACGGTCAGCGAACGGCCGAGATGAATCGGCGTGCACACTCCGGTGACGATCCCCGAGGTCGCCGAGCGGGTGTGCGTGGCATTGATGTCCACACCCACCGCGAGTCGCCCGGGGCCGGCGTAGAGGTTGGCGGCCATCGAGCCGAGCGACTCTCCCAGCACGACGTACGCGCCGCCGTGGAGGAGCCCCACGGGCTGCGTGTTCCCTTCGACGGGCATCGTCGCGACGGCCCGCTCGACGGAGAACTCCACGAACTCGATGCCCATCTTCTCTGCGAGGGCACCCACGCCACGGGCGCGGGCCCAGTCGATTCCGGAAGCGGTCTGCGGGGGAGTGGAGCTCATCGTCGCCTTCGTTTCGCCGCGGGGAGAGATGTCCTCTCCCGTCGTTAGGCTGAACAGGTGACGGACTCCGCAAAGCCTACCCTTCTCGTCGTCGACGGCCATTCGCTCGCGTACCGGGCGTTCTTCGCGCTGCCGGTCGACAACTTCTCCACGAAGGACGGTCAGCACACCAACGGCATCTACGGCTTCCTGTCGATGCTGGTGAACCTCATCAAGGCGGAAAAGCCCACGCACATCGCCGTCGCCTTCGATATGGCACGCCACTCGTTCCGCACCGACCAGTACCCCGAGTACAAGGCGAACCGTTCCGAGACGCCGAGCGAGTTCAAGGGTCAGATCCCGATCCTGCAGGACTGCCTGGCGGCCATGAGCATCCCCGTGCTGCAGAAGGAGGGGATCGAGGCCGACGACATCCTCGCCACGCTCGCCACGCAGGGCGCCGCCGAGGGCTTCCACGTGCTCGTGTGCTCGGGGGATCGCGACACCATCCAGCTCGTCACCGATGACGTCACCCTGCTCTACCCCAACGTGCAGGGGGTGTCTCAGCTGAAGCGCTACGACCCCGCCGCCGTGGTGGAGAAGTACGGCCTGCCACCCGCCCAGTACCCCGAGATCGCCGCGCTCGTGGGGGAGACCAGCGACAACCTTCCCGGCGTACCGAAGGTGGGCGAGAAGACCGCGGTGAAGTGGCTGACGCAGTACGGCTCGCTGGATGCCCTCCTGGAGAACGCCGACAAGATCACGGGGGTCGTGGGCAACAACCTGCGCGAGCACCTCGACGACGTCCGGCGCAACCGCGCCCTGAACCGCCTGCTCCGCGACGTCGAGCTCCCCGTTGCCCCCGCCGACCTGGAGATGCGGCCCATCGACGCTCAGGCCGTGCGAGACATCTTCGCGCGCCTGGAGTTCCGCACCCTGCTGCCGCGGGTGTTCGAAGTCGCCGGCGCCGACGCGACCGGGTCCGATGCCAGCATCCCGGTGGCCGAGGCTCCGGCCGCGCTCGAATCGGATCCCGCGGCCCTGGCCGCGTTCGTCACCTCGGCCGAGGGTGAGGTCGGCGTCACCCTCGTCCTCACGGGCGGTCGACCCTCCCGGGTGGGACTGGCAACGGCATCCGGCGCCGTGGAGGCGGACTGGACACCCGGGGTGCGCGACGCGCTGGCCGGGTGGTTCGCCTCAGACCGTCCGAAGACGTTCGCTGACGCGAAGCCGCAGGTCAAAGCGCTCCTTCGCGAAGGCGTCGATGTCGGCGGGGTCGCGCTGGACGTCATCCTCGCCGGGTGGCTCCTGCGTCCGAGCTTCCCCGACAAGACCCTCGCCGACCTCGTCGCGCGTTACCTCGGTGAGAAACTCCCCGAGGCCGATCCGACGCAGCTCGTGCCGGAGACGGAAGGGGCGACCCCCGGTCAGATCTCCTGGTTCCTGCTGCGGGTGGCCGACGCGCTGCGGACCGAACTACCCGCACCTGTGGCGACGGTCCTCACCGACATCGAGCTGCCGACGCTGAAGGCGCTCGCGGCCATGGAGCTGGCCGGAGTGGCGGTGTCGCACGAGAAGCTCTCGACCTTCTCCGGCGAACTCGCCGCCCGGGCCGACGCACTGGCGCGCGAGGCGTACGCGGCGATCGGTCGCGAGGTGAACCTCGGTTCCCCCAAGCAGCTGCAGGAGGTGCTGTTCGACGAGCTCGAGCTGCCGAAGACCCGCAAGACCAAGTCGGGGTACTCCACGGATGCGGCGGCCCTCGCCGATCTCCAGGAAACCCACCCGCACCCGTTCCTCGCGCTGCTGCTCCAGCACCGCGAGGCCACGAAGCTGCGGCAGATCATCGAATCGCTGGACGTCGCGATCGACGACGGTGGCCGCATCCACACCACGTATCTGCAGACCGGCAGCCAGACCGGCCGCCTGTCCAGCACCGACCCGAACCTGCAGAACATCCCGATCCGCAACGAGGAGAGCACCCGCATCCGCGCCGCCTTCGAGGTGGGCGCGGGATACGAGACTCTTCTGACGGCGGACTACTCGCAGATCGAGATGCGCATCATGGCGCACTTGTCGGGCGATCCTGGCCTCATCGAGGCGTTCAACTCCGGGGAAGACCTCCACCGCTTCGTCGGCGCCCGGGTGTTCGGTGTCGCCCAGGAAGACGTGACGCCCGCCATGCGCACGAAGGTGAAGGCGATGTCCTACGGACTCGTCTACGGGCTCTCGGCCTTCGGGCTCTCGAAGCAGCTGCGGATCGAGCAGGCCGAGGCCCGCGAACTCATGATGGAGTACTTCGCCCGCTTCGGCGCGGTGCGGGACTACCTGCGCACCTCCGTGGAAAAGGCCCGCGTCGACGGGTACACCGAGACGATCTTCGGTCGTCGGCGGCCGTTCCCCGACCTCGTCAGCCCGAACAGGGTCCTACGCGAGAACGCCGAACGAGCCGCGCTGAACGCCCCCATCCAGGGCAGTGCCGCCGACATCATGAAGATCGCCCTGTTCCACATCGCGGATGACCTCGCCGCCGGGGGCCTCGGGTCCCGCGTGCTGCTCCAGATCCACGACGAGCTCGTCCTCGAGGTGGCACCGGGGGAGTGGGACGCGGCCGAGCGGATCGTGCGTACGCGCATGGGCGACGCCGCCGCACTCTCGGTGCCGCTCGACGTGCAGATCGGTCGCGGCCCCGACTGGTCGGTCGCCGGCCACTGACGACCGAGTCCGCGAGAACGGGTTGGTTGCGCGGGCGGCGCGTCCGTAGGCTCGACGTATGACGAACGCATCCCGCACTCCCTCGCCGATCGACGAGATCGCCGACGCGTGGGTGGACACCCTCGCGGAATTGGAACCGACCGCTGCGACGTACATCGGCCGGTCCGAGTACAACGACCGGTTCGGCGATTACTCACCCGCCGGCCACGACCGGATGGCGAGCGCCGTCCGGGAGACGCTGACCGCCCTCGAGGCGGCGGAGCCGGCGGACGAGATCGACGTGGTGACCAAGACCGACCTCGCGCGGGAACTGCGTCTGAGCCTGGACCTGTACGACGCCCGCTGGCACCTGCGTGATCTCAACGTCATCGCCTCCCCGGCGCAGGACATCCGGATGGTGTTCGACCTCATGCCCACCGCTACCGCTGAGGACTGGACGGTGGTCTCCGCACGTCTGAAGGCCTTGCCCGCGGCGCTCGACGGCTATATCGCCACCCTCCGCGAAGGGATCGCCCGGGCAGTCGTCCCGGCCCGCCGTCAGGTGCGCGAAGTCGTGACGCAGATCGACCGGTACACCGCCGACAACGGGTTCTTCGCCGAGTTCGCCGCCAACGCCGCACCGGACGAAGGACAGCTTCCCGCGTCGCTCGCGCGCGAACTGGCCGACAACGCCAACGCGGCGCGCGTGGCCTACGGCGAGCTCGCCGCCTTCCTCACCGGCGAGCTGGCGCCGGTGGCGACCGAGAAGGATGCCGTCGGCCGCGAGCTGTACGCGCTCCACTCCCGCCGATTCCTCGGTGCCACGGTGGACCTCGACGAGACCTACGAGTGGGGCGTCGAAGAGCTCGCCCGCATGGTCGCGGAGCAGGAGGCCATCGCGAACGAGATTCTGCCCGGCGCGAGCGTGGAAGAGGCCGTCGCTTTCCTGGAGGCAGACCCGACGCGGAAGCTTCACGGCACCGAAGCGCTGCAAAGGTGGATGCAGGAGACCAGCGACCGCGCGATCGAACAGCTCGGGGCGAGCGCCTTCGACATCCCGGAACCCATTCGCCAGCTGCAGTGCATGATCGCCCCCACCCAGGAAGGCGGGATCTACTACACCGGCCCCACCGACGATTTCTCGCGTCCCGGACGCATGTGGTGGTCGGTTCCGGAGGGTGTCGAAGACTTCGACACGTGGCGCGAGCTGACCACCGTTTACCACGAGGGCGTTCCGGGGCATCACCTGCAGATCGCGCAGGCGGTGTACAACCGCGCACAGCTGAACTCGTGGCGGCGTCTGCTGGCCGGGACATCCGGGTATGCGGAGGGCTGGGCCCTCTACGCCGAACGTCTCATGCAGTCTCTCGGTTACCTGGACGACCCCGCCGACCGGCTCGGGATGCTGGACGGCCAGCGGATGCGGGCGGCCCGCGTCGTGCTCGACATCGGAGTGCACCTGGAGAAGCCGCGCCTGGACGGAACCGGCACCTGGGACGCGGAGTACGCGCTCGAGTTCATGCTGCACAACGTCAACATGTCGGACGAGTTCGTCCGCTTCGAGGTCAACCGCTACCTCGGCTGGCCGGGACAGGCGCCCTCGTACAAGGTGGGGCAGCGGATCTGGGAGCAGATCCGCGACGGCTACGCCGAGGCACAGGGGGACGCGTTCGACCTGAAGGCCTTCCACAAGAAGGCGCTCGACCTGGGCGGGGTGGGCCTGGATACGCTGCGCGAAGCGCTCGTGCCCTGACCCGATGGCCGCTCTTTCACGCGGGGAGGTCACGCGCCAGCAGGCGGGTGACCTCCTCGTCGCTCGTCTGCGGGAACTCGTCGTAGAACTGCCCGACGGCACGGAAGTCGCGCGGCCGATGCGGGCACACGAACTCGTCGACCACGTCAGCATCCGGCGCCCAGTCGTGCGGTGCGACCGGCACCGCCAGGATGACGCCCGCGGGTCCTCGCGCGCGCACGGCGCGGCACGCAGCCATGGCCGTCGCCCCGGTAGCCACCCCGTCGTCGACGACGATCGCCACCCGCCCCGCGACGTCGGCGTCTGGGGAGGGGTAGAGGGATGCTCGGCGTGCGAGTTCGGTGCGCTCGGCACCCTCCGTGTCGGCCACATCGGCGGGGGTGGTGCCGGTGAGCCGCATCACCTCGTCGGACAGCACCCGCACGCCGTCCGCGATGGCTCCCACCGCGAGCTCTTCGCGCCCGCGCGCACCGAGCTTTCGGACGGGGATCCTGTCCAGCTGCCAGCCGCCCGCGGAGGCGACCTGCGCCGCCACCACCACCCCGCCCCGGGGAATGCCGAGGATGACCGCGTCGGAGCCCCACCGCGTCCGCAAGCACGCAGCGAGCTCCTGGCCGGCCGCGATGCGATCGGCGAACAGCACCATGCGGCGAGCCTACGCTCCGCCGCGATCGCCGCATCAGGCCCCGAGGACCGGGGCCTCGGCTCGTTCGTGACGCGCGCAATCCGTGGGAATGCCCCCGGATGGCCTGCGGTTTATGCGGACGAATGAATAGGAGGCGCCGATGAGCGCAGGACAGGTGGAACTCGGCCTCGACACGTTCGGGGACGTGGCGATCGCGCCGGACGGCTCACGTGCAAGCGACGGCGCGACCATCCGGCAGGTCGTGGAACAGGCCGTTCGCGCCGACGAGGTCGGGCTGTCCTTCTTCGGGGTGGGGGAGCATCACCGACCCGAGTTCGCCGTCTCCAGTCCGGAGATCGTCTTGGCCGCAGCCGCAGGCCTGACCGAGCGCATTCACCTCGGCACCGCCGTGACGGTGCTCTCCTCGGACGATCCCGTCCGCGTGTACGAGCGCTTCGCGACGCTGGATGCGGTGTCCCACGGCCGCGCGGAGGTCATCCTCGGCCGCGGCTCGTTCATCGAGTCCTTCCCGCTGTTCGGCTACGACCTCGCCGACTACGAGGTGCTCTTCGACGAGAAGCTGGCCCTGTTCCGTCAGCTCCTGGACGAGAAGCCCGTGACGTGGTCGGGAACGACCCGCGCCGGGTTGGCGGCGGCCGACGTCTATCCGAAGACCGAATCCGGACTCACCGCATGGGTGGGCGTGGGCGGCAGCCCGGAATCAGTGGTGCGTACAGCGCGCCACGGCTTCGGTTTGATGCTCGCCATCATCGGCGGACCCGCACACCGGTTCCGCTCCCTCGTGGATCTGTACCACCGGTCGCTGGACTCCTTCGAACGCGACCGCCTGCCGCTCGGCATTCACTCGCCCGGCCATGTCGCCGACACCGACGCGGAGGCCCAGGAGGAGGCGTACCCGGGCGTGGAGCGCAATTTCACCGCCATCGGGCGCGAGCGCGGCTGGCCCGCCTACAACCGGCTGCGGTTCCAGCACGACCTCGGCCCGGAGGGGTCGATGTACGTCGGGTCGCCCGAGACCGTGGCGCGGAAGATCGCCGACACGGTTCGCACCCTCGGCGCCGACCGCTTCGACATGAAGATCGGCACCGGCGGCCTGCCGCAACACCAGGTGCTGCGCAGCATCGAGCTGTACGGCACGCGCGTGCTGCCGATGGTCCGCGACATGCTGTCCAGCGCGGGCTGAGCATTTTCGGGCGGATCAGCTGCCGCGGACGACCCGTGACAGGGCCGAAGGTCCCTAACATGGCGTCATGACCGATGTTGCGGCTTCCTCGCCCGCCACCGTGTCCGAGCGACTCGACCGACTGCCATTCGGCCGCGGGCACGTCCGCGTGCTGACCGGTTCCGGCATCGGGTGGGCGCTGGATGCCATGGATGTGGGGCTCATTTCGTTCGTCATCGCGGTCCTCGCACAGCAGTGGGCGCTCCAGCCGAACGAAACGGCATGGATCGCGTCGGCCGGCTTCGTGGGGATGGCCGTCGGCGCCAGCGTCGGCGGTCTGCTGGCTGACCGCTTCGGGCGGCGGCAGGTTTTCGCCGTGACCCTCCTGGTCTACGGCGTGGCCACGGGGGCCAGCGCGCTGGCGGGCGGACTGGCGGCCCTCATCGTGCTGCGCTTCCTCGTCGGCCTCGGGTTGGGTGCGGAACTCCCCGTGGCATCCACCTACGTCAGCGAGTTCGCTCCCGCGCGCATCCGGGGCAGGCTCATCGTGATCCTCGAGGCGTTCTGGGCGGTGGGATGGACCGCTGCGGCGCTGATCGGCTACTTCGTGATCCCGGCCTCGGACGACGGGTGGCGGTGGGCCTTCGCGCTGGGGGCCGTCCCGGCGGCGTACGCCCTCGTCGTACGGTGGGGTCTTCCCGAGTCACCGCGGTGGCTCGAGCGGCAGGGGCGCTCGGCCGAGGCAGCCCGCATCCTGGCGTCCTTCGAGGGCGGCAGTGCCGGGGGAGCGGTACCGGCGGCGACCGCCGCGGCTGTGCCCCCGCCCGCGGCCGGACGGGCAGGGGAGCGTCTCGGGGCGCTGTGGTCACCGGAGTTCCGCCTGAGGACCGCGAGCCTGTGGGTCGTGTGGTTCTGCGTGAACTTCTCCTACTACGGGGCATTCATCTGGATCCCCACGATCCTCGTCGCCTCGGGCTACGACCTGGTCAGGTCGTTCGGCTTCACGCTGATCATCACCCTCGCGCAGCTGCCCGGGTACGCCGTCGCCGCGTGGCTCATCGAGGTGTGGGGACGCCGGGGGACACTCGCCGTGTTCCTCGGCGGCTCAGCCGTCGCGGCCATCCTGTTCGGCACCGCGACGAGCGAGGCGATGGTCATCGGGACCGGGATGGCGTTGTCGTTCTTCAACCTGGGCGCATGGGGTGCGCTGTACGCGGTCACTCCCGAGACGTATCCCACGTCGCTGCGCGCGACGGGAAGCGGATGGGCGGCGGGCGTGGGCCGCATCGCGTCGATCCTCGCGCCCTTGACCGTGCCCCCGCTCCTGGCCGCCGGCGGAGCACCGGTCCTCTTCGTCGTCTTCGCCGCGTTCTTCGCGGTGGCCGTCATCGCGACGTGGGGCCTGGCCGACCGCCGAGGGCGCGCACTCGACGAACGCTGAGCCGGACGCTCTCCGGGCAGCCGTAGGGTAGCGGGGTGGCTTCCGTACGCTTTGTCTCGATCGGCGACTCCTTCAGCGAGGGGGTGGGGGATGAGCTGCCGGACGGCACCGTACGCGGGTGGGCCGACCTCGTCGCGCAGCAGTGGGCGACCGCCGTGGCGGAGCCGATCGAATACGCCAACCTCGCGATCAGGGGCAAGCTGGGGTGGCCCATCGTGCGGGAGCAGCTGGAGCCGGCGCTGGCGCTGAAGCCCACTCATCTGTCCTTCAACGGCGGCGGTAACGACATGATCCGTCCGCGTCCCGACATCGCGCACATCGTCGACGCGTTCGCGGCGGTGCTGCGCCGGTGCGATGAAGAAGGCGTCCGCCTCATCCTCCTCTCCGGCGCCAACCCGTCTGGGCAGTTGCCGCTCGGACGCATGGTGCAGCGGCGCGGGGACAGCCTTTCCGCCGCCGTCGTGGAACGCTTCGCGGATCGACCCGACGTCGTGCGTGCCATGAATTGGCCCGACCGGGAGCTGTCGACGCCGTCGTACTGGGCTCCGGACCGTCTGCACATGAACGCACGCGGGCACCATCGCGTCGCGGCCCGCGTACTCGATGCACTGGGGCTGGACGTGCCGGCGGGCTGGTGGTCGCTTCCGGACACGACGCAGGAGCGCCTGGCAGGCGCCGCCTACTACCGCGCGCATGTCGGCCCGTGGGTGCGCCGCCGCCTCACCGGCACGTCCTCCGGCGACGGACGGACGGCGAAGTTCCCGTCGTGGGTGACCGTCACACCCGCCACCACCGCCTGAGCGCGCGCCTACGGCGCGGGTTCGATCGTGAATGACACTGTCACCCCGCCATCCACCACCACCGCCGCGCTCACGAGCGCGCCACGCGAGGGGATTCCGGGGAGTGCGGCCGAGTAGCCGCCTCCGTCGCCACCCTGCGCGGCCGCGGCGAGATCCGATGAGAGCTGGGCGAGCTGACCCTCGGTCCAGCCCCACGTGAGGGCGGTGCGTTCCAGCTCGCCCGAGACACTTTGCCAGGAGCGGCCGGTGTCCGGCACGAGGGTCACCGCGGTGACCCGGTTCCCGGTGCTCGTCACCGAGACGGAGGACACGGCTTCCAGCACCAGCGGTTCGTCCGCCAGGACGACGGCTCGCACCGGGACGAGCGGCTCTATCGTGCTTTCGCCCTCCGCCGCGAGGCCCAATTCGTCGGCCGGCAGGGCGTCATCTCCGATCCTCACCCGCACAGCGCCAGCGCGCGTGAAGTAGTCCACGCCGGCGCGATCGAATCGCGACATCCCATCGGCAGCCTGCTGGTCGGCGGCGGGCTTCGGAGCCGGCGCGGTCCACCAGGAGTTCTGCATCGCGACGGCGCCGATCACCACCGCGACGCAGATCGCGCCGATCACCGCCGTCGGCAGCCACGTGCGCACCACCCGGCGGACGCGCCGGTTCATGCGGCACCGGTGAAGCGGTTCACCCGGTACGCCAGCTCGACGAACTGGCCGTGGCGTGCGACCGTCTCCAGGCTCAGGCGGTCCGGGCCGATTCGGCGGGGGAGAAGCGGCTTGCCCGCGGGCAGCAGGGCCGGAGCGACCGAGAGGCGGATCTCATCGAGGTGGGCGGCATCGTCGAACTGGCCGACGAGATCGCCCCCGCCGACGAGCCACACGACACCGTCGCCCGCGGCTTGCTCGATGCGCGGCCAGAAGGAGGGAACGTCCCCCCGGACGAACTGCACGTTGGCGCCCTCGGGAATGGGGAATGTCCGGTGGGTGACCACGAAGCAGGGGAGTGCGCCGTAGGACTCCGCCCACATCCCCGGGCGCTCTTCCTCCTCGTGCCGGAGCACCCACTCGTACGTGGCCGCGCCCATCACGAACGCGCCGACGGTGGCGAGGAACGAGCCGAAGTCGTTCTCGGCGTCATCGGCCCCCGGAACGGCGAACAGCCAATCGAGTGAATCGGCCTCGTCCGCGAGGAACCCGTTCAGGGTGACGGCGGTGTGGAAGATCGTGGTGGCCATGCCCCGACGATAGGCGGGGCATCCGACGTTCATGGAACCGGTTCCGGTGTCGAGGGTACGCAGAGTCGCGTTGTCAAGCCCTCGGATGATCGGGCATGGGGTGGCCATCATTGGGAGCGCGGCATGGTGTCGCGAGGACGTCGGCTGTGCCGACGCCTAGAAGGGGGAAGCCATGAGCATCGGAGCGGGAATCGCCCTGTTCGTCATCGGAGCCATCCTTGCGTTCGCCGTCAACGTGCAGCTCGAGTGGTTCAACCTCGACCTCATCGGCTACATCCTCATGGGTGCCGGCGTCGTCGTCTTCGTCATCGGTCTCGTCCTGATGATGCGTCGTCGCTCGACGGACACCGTCACGCGCACGGCCGTCGACCCGGCTGCGGGAGAGCGCGTCACGCGCCAGTCCACGCGGTCCAGCGGCGACGACATCGTCTGAGCGATCCGGGCGGAAGGCCGCAGGAGCAGGGTTGATCTGTTCATGCTGACATAATGTGCATTATCGGCAATTGCATGGCTGGGTGTGAGGGGCTGCGATGACGGGCGTCGTCGACCCGCCTGTCGCGCCCCTCACCGGAACGATTCTCGGCGGGCGCTACCGCCTGGGCGGCCTGGTCGGCCGCGGCGGGTACGCCAGCGTCTACCGTGCAGTCGATGAACGCCTGGACCGTGCCGTCGCGCTGAAGATCTTCGCCGCGGCCGCTCCGGATGATCCGGACAGCGCACGGGTGGCCGCGGAGACGCGCGTCCTGGCCTCTCTCACGCATCCCTCGCTGGTCACGCTGTTCGACGCGCGCCTGGATGAAGACCCGCCGTACTTCGTGATGGAACTCATCGACGGTCCGACCCTCGGCCAGCGCATCCGCGAGAGTCCGGTGGATGCTGCCACGGCCGCCGCCTTCGCCGCCCACCTGGCCGAGGCGCTTCACGTGATCCATGCCCGCGGCGTCGTGCATCGCGACGTGAAGCCGTCCAACGTGCTGCTGCGTCCGGCGCCGCTGCCCTCCGAGCCGCCTCGCGCGACCCTCGCCGATTTCGGCATCGCCTACCTCATCGACTCGGCTCGCGTCACGGCGACCGGGACACTCATCGGTACCGCCGCGTACCTCAGCCCGGAGCAGGCACGCGGCGATTCGCCGTCGCCCGCTGCGGACGTGTACGCCCTCGGGCTCGTGCTCCTGGAGGCGCTCACCGGGCAACGGGCGTACCCTCAGGTCACCCCGCACGAGGCCCTCGTGGCCCGTCTCGTACGCTCGCCCGAGGTTCCTGCGAGCCTGCCGGACGACTGGCGGAACCTCCTGACAGCGATGACCGCGATGGATCCGGCTTCTCGTCCCGACGCTCATGCCGTGCAGCGCGCGGCTCTGCTCCTGCGCTCAACCGGGGCCGCGGAGACCGATGATCCCGCGGCGATCACGCAACCCGCGGCGCGCCCCCCTGTCCCCGACGACGCTGACCGTCCCACGCTGCGCCTCCTTCCTCCTACCGAGGTGCTCACCGGCCCTGCCGCCACGTCGACGACGTTCCCGGCTCCGGCCACGGCGATCGGTGCGCCGCCGCCGCTCCCGTCGGTCACTCCCCCCGCCGGCGATGCCGTCCCGCACGGGGGCCGTTCACGCCGGGGGTGGTGGATAACGGCGGCTGTGGTCCTCCTCGTCGTCGCGGCCGCCATCACCGTGGCTCTGCTGCTCCCGGGCGCGACGCCGGCTCCGGAACCGACCTTGCCCGCACTCCCCGAACCACTCGGCGAGCATCTTCGCCAGCTCTTGGAGCAGGTGCAGCCATGAGACTTGGAGCAGGTGCAGCCCGCCGCATCCCGTGGGTCCTTGCCACGGCTCTCGTGACCGCCCTGACGATCGCCGGCTGCTCGGCCACGCCGTCGCCGGCGAACGATCTCCGCACGCTCGTGGTGGATGCCGCCGGCTCCGCCGCTTCGGGAGATCTGGCCGCGGCAGAGTCCTCGATCGACGAGGTGGAGACGCGTGTCGTTGCCGCCCGGGATGCGGGTGGCCTCCCCGCGAACGAAGCCGACGAGATCCTCGCGACGATCCTGCTGGTCCGAGCGGACCTCGCCGCGCTCGCTGTTCCGGTTTCGACCCCGGCGCCCGAACAGCCCACCCCGGAGCAGGCGACGGAGCCGACGGTCACGGTCGTTCCCGACGACGTCGTTCCGACCGACGCGGAAAACGGCACGGACACGGGCGGTGGGAACGGCAGCGGCAACAGCGGTCCGGGGAACAACGGCGCCGACAACGGCGGGCCGGGAAAGAAAGACAAGGAGGAACCCGGGAAGAAGGACGATCCGGCGCCCGGCAACAACGGGCCGGGCAAGGACGCACCAGCCCCCGGGGACAAGGAAAAGGGCAAGGGGAAGGGCTGAGGCCCCCGTAAGCTCGACCCCGTGAGGACATCGCCGCTCCCCCGCACCGCGGCATGACCGGCATCCTCACCGGCTTCGCCGTCGTCGGACTCGCTGTGGCCGTGGGCTTCATTCTCGGCCGCACCCAGCTGTTGGGGCCTTCCGGACTCCCGGTGCTCAGCCGTCTGACGTTCTTCGTCCTCTCGCCGTTCCTGCTCTTCGTCATCCTCGCCGGTGCCGACGTGCACACCCTCTTCTCCGCGTTGTTGCCGGTCTCCGCGCTCACAGCGCTCGTGATGTTCGCGCTCTACGCGCTCATCGCCGCCCTCGTCCTCCGGCGCGGGCTCGGTGAGACGGTCGTCGGCTCCTTCTCGAGCGGCTACGTCAACGCCAACAACATCGGAATCCCGCTGTCCCTGTACATCCTCGGCGACGCGGCGTACTCGGCACCCGTCGTGCTGTTCCAGCTGCTCGTGTTCATGCCGGTCACGCTCGCGTTGCTGGATGCAGCCACGACCGGGTCGCTCTCATGGCGCCGCATCGTGGCCCAGACCGTCCGGAACCCGATGCTGTGGGGCGCGGCGCTCGGTGTCGTCGTTGCGCTGACAGGTATCGATCTGCCCCCCATCGTGCTCGACCCGCTCACCTTGATCGCGGATGCCGGAATCCCCGTGTTGCTCATCGCCTACGGCATGTCCCTCCACGGGCAGCGGGTGCTCACCGCTCCCGGAAGGCGGGTCGACGTCCTGCTCGCCTCGGCTCTGAAGCTCGTGGCCATGCCGCTCGTTGCCTGGTTACTCGCCATGGCCTTCGCCCTCTCCCCCGAGCAGACGCGCATCGTCGTGGTGCTCGCGGCGCTTCCCACGGCGCAGAACGCGTTCCTTTTCTCACAGCGCTATGGCGTGGGTGAGATCATCGCGCGTGACACGATCTTCGTCACAACGCTCGGGTGCATCCCCATCCTCTTCCTGGCCGCCGCCCTCCTGCACTGAGGCCTCTCCCGGCGGCGCAGCCGGTGCCCTATGGTGGGGCCGAAGCCCGGCTTCTCCCCCGCACAGAAAGGCATTCATGTCTCTCGACTCTTCGCTTCAGCGCAGCGCCACCACGGCGATCCGCGTCGCGCTCGGCGTCTCGGGCGCTCTCTCGCTGATCGTCGGCATCCTCATCTTCGTGTGGCCCGGACGCACCGCGGAGGTGGGGGTCGCGATCATCGCCATCTGGGTGATCGTCGCCGGCCTGGTATATGTCGGACTGGGCATATTTTCGCGGTTCTTAGGCGGATGGAGTCGCGTCGGCTACGCCGTCCTCGGCGTGCTGTTCGTCATCGCGGGTGTGGTGGCGCTGGTCAATCTCGCGGCGGCCACCACGGGATTCGCGATCGCGCTCGGCATCATCATCGGCGCTCTGTGGGTCGCCGAGGGGATCGTGACGCTGGCGACCCTGCGTACCGCCGGCTCGAAGGGCTGGTCGGTCTTCTTCGGGATCGTCAGCATCCTGGCCGGCATCGTGCTCCTGCTCACTCCCATGTACGTCGCCCTGCTCTGGGTGTTGCTGGGCGTCTCGCTCATCGTGCTGGGCATCGTCCAGATCGTGCGGGCGGTCACCTTCGGGCGCTAGTCCGTCTGACCCCGCGCGCGGCGGAGCGCGCCGCACTTCCGCCACGCTCGCCCCAGTGCGCGCGGGCCCGTCGTGGGCCGTTCGGGAGGAGATGTGCACAACGGAGGGCCGATCCGGCGAATACGACCTCCCGAACGCTCATCCCCTCCCGTAGCGCACACCCAAGCTCCGGATCTCGCCGAACGCCACTCCCCCCATCCCCGGCACTCGCCCCGCCCGGGCCGTCGGCAGCGGGCAGCACAGGAGGAGATGTGCACAACGGAGGACCGATCCGGCGAATACGACCTCCCGAACGCTCATCCCCTCCCGAAGCGCACACCCGAACGCCAGACCAGACGCCCACACTGAGCGCCACGCCTCCATCCCCGGCGCTCACCCGCCCGGGCGGTAGCAGCGGGCAGGCCGGGAGGAGATGTGCACAACGGAGGGCCGATCCGGGCGAATACGACCTCCCGAACGCTCATCCCCTCCCCAGGTGCACACGACCTCGCGAACGTTCATCCCCTCCCGAAGCGCACGGTGAACCGTCGGCTCAGGACTGCCGGTGCCGGGCGCGCTTCAGGCGTCGGCGGGGAGATACCGCTTCCACCAGTCCAGCACGGCGTCGAACCGCTCGATGCGGTGGCGCGGCTGCCCCGCGCGGGTCAGCTCGTGATTCTCGCCGGGGAAGATGAGCATCTCCGCCTCGGTGCCCTGGCGCTTGAGGGCGGTGTAGTACCGGGTCGCCTGCTCGAGCGGGCATCGGAAGTCCAGTTCCGAGTGCACGACGAAGGTCGGCGTGGTCACCTGGTCGACCACCGCCATCGGGCTCTGCGACCGGATCCCGTCCGGATCGGTACCGACGTACTCGTCACCGAAGAAGCTGCCGATGTCGCTGGTTCCCTGGAAGGACACCGGGTCGAGGAATCCCCGCTCGACGATCGCTGCGGCGAAGCGGTGGTCGTGCGCGATGACCCGCGCCGTCATGTAGCCGCCGTAGGAGCCGCCCATGATCCCCACGCGCCCGCCGTCCAAGCGGGGGTCCGCAGCGAGCGCCCCCTCGAAGAAGTCCATGATGTCGGTGTAGTCCAGGGTGCCCATGGCGCCCCGGATGGCGCGGCCGTGTGCTCGCCCGTACCCGGCACTGCCGCGCGGGTTGCAGTAGACGACGGCGTAACCGGCGTCCACGAGTACCTGCGTCTCGTCGAAGACGTGCACGCCATACGAGGCGTACGGACCACCGTGGATCTGCAGGATGACCGGGAACGGGCCGCTCCCCTCCGGCGTGGCGACCCATCCGTGCACCGGGTACCCATCGCGGGCGGTCACCTCGAGTTCGCGGGGTGACACGATTCCCCGCTCACCGAGCGGCCGCCCGAAGTCGGTGAGGACGCGAGCGGGTGCGCCGGCATCGAGGAGCACGAGCTCGCCGTACGACTCGGGCGTCGCGACCGCTGCGACGATCCGCTCCCCCGCCGCGGCGACGCCGACGGCTTCGAGGTCGCCGCCGAGGACCTCGAAGACTTCCCCGGCCCGGGTGACGCGGAGCACCCGCATCCGCCCGCGCGTACGGTCCTGCACGAGCACGTCGTCGCCGGCCGGTGTGAGCGCACTGCCGACTTCGCCGAGGTCGATGGTCTCGGGGTCGGTGAGCGCGCGGGGTCCGTTCGCCTCGAGGATCCACAGCGCCACCCCTGGCGCCACGAAGTCGATCCCGCGGGTTCCCGCGTCGCTGGCCCGCAGGAAGACCGTGCCATCGTCAGCCACCGCAAGGTCGCTTACGGAAAGGTTCGCCGCCGTCCCCAGCACCTCGCGCGTCGTGCCGTCAGCGGCGGCGATGGCGACGACTCGGCTCCGCAGGTCGCGCTCGCCCCGCTCGATGACGTCGGGGATGACGAGGATCTCGCGGCCGTCGGCCGTCCACGTGGCGCCGTGCCAGCTGGCCGGGCCCTCCGTCAGCGCGACGGCTTCGTCCGCCACCAGCGTCTTGACCGGCGCTTCTTCACCCTCGGCCAGCACGCGCGGAGCAGGCTCGTAGAAGGGCTCGGCACCCACCGACGGGGCATCGATCACGAACAGCTGCGCCGGGCGGTCGGCGACGTAACCCAGGCCGTTCGCGTGCCAGCGGATGCCGGTGATTCGCCGCGGGGCCTCGGCCGGAGCATCCAGCCCCTCGACCGTTCCGTATCGTCCCTTCTCCGCGATCCGCGCGGTGTATGCCAGCCGCGCGCCGTCGGGAGACCACGCGAACCCCTCGACGCCCGACGGGGCGTCGGTCGCCTGCATGGGCTCCCCTCCCCCGGATGCGACGACGAACACTTGCGCGCGTCCCTTGGCGTCACCGCGCAGGAATGCCACCCGTGTGTCGTCCCGCGTGAGCGCGGGAGCGGAATCCGCGATGCCGCGGGTGAGCCGGCGCGGCGATCCGCCGGGGAGATCGATGCGCCACAGCTGCCCGACGTTGCGGTTGGCAGCGATGTCGGGACGCGACGTCGCGAAGACGGCGAACGAGCCATCGCGCGCGATCGCGGGGCGAGCGACCGCGACGAGGTGCTCGATGTCGGATGCCCGCATGCTCACTCCCCCGCGAAGGACGACGTGTCGCCGACGAGCCGCGTGGAATCATCCGGGATGGGGTCGATCGCCGCGCGGGCGACCTCGGCGGCGAACTCCGACACGTTGTACAGTCGCCCGGCCGATTCGCGGCGCGACGCGATGGCGCCGGGGTTGGCCCGTTCGAGCAGGGTCGCGGTGATGGTGCCCTCGATCATGTCGCCGGAGACGACCACGAACCCGATGCCGCGTTCGGCGAGTTCGGGGATGTATTCGCGCAACGCGTCTTCACCGGCGCGCTTGGAGAGGGCCACCGGCTCGTACTCCGGCATGGTCGGGGTCGTGCGGATGAAGTGCGCCTGGTGGCTCGTGACGAACACCACGCGCGCCCCGTCACCCAGCAGCGGCAGCGCGTTCTGCAGCACACGCACCTGCGCATCGCGGTTCAACTGCAGCGCGTAGTCCTCGCCCATCCCGGCCTCCATGCCGCCGGAGGCGTTCAGCACGAGGATGTCGAGGGCACCGAAAGCCCGCTCCACCTCGGCGAACATCGCCTGCACGGATGCGTCGTCGGTCAGGTCGGCACCGATGACGAGCACTTCGGCGCCGAGGGCACGCAGCTCTCCGGCCAGTTTCTCGGCGCGAGGAGCCTTGTTGCGGTAGTTCACCACGACGTTCGCGCCGGCCTCGGCGAGGTAACGCACGGTGTCCGCGCCGATGCCGCGGGAGGATCCCGTCACGAGGGCGGTCTTGCCGCGCAGCGAATCGGGGGGGAGGATCTGAGACACGGGAGCTCCTGAAGTCTTGGGTTTCCTGTGCCGCGCCGACGACGTGGCGCGGCCGCTGTTCGACCCTACCAATCCGGGTCCGTGAGAAACGGCGCGTGATACTTTCGACCCACAGGGAGGCGCGCACGATGGAGCTACTCCAGATCATCGAGCAGTGGGCGTGGATCGGCTGGCTGGTCCTCATGCTGATCTTCCTCGTCGTCGAGATGCTCACCCTCGATCTGACGTTCCTGATGCTGTCGATCGGCGGCCTCGCCGGCCTCGGTGCGGACATCCTCGGAGCCCCGCTGTGGCTGCAGGTGATCGCCGCCGCCGCTGTGGCCGCCGTGCTCCTCCTGGCCCTGCGCCCCGCCCTCTTGCGCCGCTTGCACCGCAGTTCGGACACGAGACCGTCGAACGTGGAGGCGCTCCTGGGTCTGGACGGGCGCGTCCTGGCAACCGTCTCGAGCGTGACCGGTCAGGTGAAACTCGCCAACGGGGACGTGTGGACCGCGCGCAGCGAAGGACGCACCGAGATCGAACCCGGCACTCCGGTCCGCGTCGCCCGGATCGACGGCGCCACGGCCTTTGTCCGCCCCCGACCTGAGGAGCTGTCCGAATGACCGCATCAGAGGTCATCCCGGCCGTGATCGGCTGGACGCTGGCGATCGCCGTCCTGATCTTCGTCCTGGTGGTGATCTTCCGCGCCATCCGCATCATCCCGCAGGCCTCCGCCGGTGTCGTCGAACGCCTCGGGCGCTACCACAAGACGCTGCAGCCGGGCCTGAACATCCTCGTGCCGTTCATCGACCGGGTGCGCCCCCTCATCGACATGCGCGAGCAGGTCGTGTCCTTCCCGCCGCAGCCGGTCATCACCGAGGACAACCTGGTCGTCTCCATCGACACGGTGGTCTACTTCCAGGTCACCGACGCGCGCGCGGCGACCTATGAGATCGCGAACTACCTGGGCGCTGTCGAGCAGCTCACCACCACGACGCTGCGCAACGTGGTCGGCGGCCTGAACTTGGAAGAGGCCCTCACCAGCCGCGACAACATCAACGGGCAGCTGCGCGTGGTGCTCGATGAAGCGACCGGCAAGTGGGGCATCCGCGTCGGCCGCGTGGAGCTGAAGGCGATCGATCCGCCGCACTCCATCCAGGACTCCATGGAGAAGCAGATGCGCGCCGAGCGCGACCGCCGCGCCGCGATCCTCACGGCGGAGGGGTCGAAGCAGTCGCAGATCCTCGAAGCGGAGGGGCGCCGGCAGGCGGAGATCCTCAGCGCCGAAGGTGACAAGCAGGCCGCAGTGCTGCGGGCACAGGGTGAGTCTGAGGCCATCCAGATGGTGTTCTCCGCCATTCACGCCGGCGAGCCCGACGAGAAGCTCCTGGCGTACCAGTACCTGCAGACGCTGCCGAAGATCAGCGACAGTCCCTCGAGCAAACTGTGGATCATCCCCAGCGAACTGACCGAGGCGCTCAAGGGCATCGGCGACGCGTTCGGCGGGCGTCACTCCGAGCCGGGCGGGCCCCGTGCTCCGCGCGCCCCCAAGCCCCCCGCCCCGTCGCCGGGCACCGATGAGGCGCTCGCTGCGGCACGGGAGGCTGCGTCGGCCGCGGACGACATCGCGGCCGAGGCCCGGTCGACCCTTCCCGCAGGGGCGGGCGACCTCGAATCAGGGCGGCCCGCTTCGTCGTGACGCACCCTTATTTCCGCGGCGCCGCACGGCCGCGGGTCCTGGCACACCGTGGGCTCGTGACCGCGGATGCTGCAGCAGCCGGTGTGGTGGAGAACTCCTTCGCCGCCGTGGCCGAGGCGCATGCCGCCGGCGTGGAGTTCGTCGAATCGGACTGCCGCCTCACGGCGGACGGGACGGTCGTCCTGCTGCACGACGAGGACCTGCAGCGCGTCGCCGGCCTCCCCCGCCCGGTCGCGGAGGTGGCGCTGCCAGAGTTGACGGACCTCTTGGCCCCGCGCGGAGGTCTTCTCACCCTCGAGCAGGCGCTGGATGCGTTCCCGACCTTGCGTTTCAATCTGGACGTCAAGGAGGACGGAGCGGAGGATGCCGTGGGGCGGCTGGTCGCTCCGCACGCCGAGCGGGTGCTGCTGACGAGCTTCTCCGACGAACGGCGCCACGCCGCACTGGCCGCCGCCGTACGGCACGGCGCACGGCCCGCGCCCGCGACATCGCCCGGATCGCAGGTACTGCGACGGCTGGTGGCGGCCCTCGCCGTGCGGAGTCGTCGCCGTGCCGACGCTGCCCTCGAGGGGCTCGACGCGCTGCAGATTCCGGAACGCCATCGTCGCGTGCGCGTGCTGACGCCCAGGCTCGTCGAGGCCGCCCACGCCCACGGAATCGAAGTACATGTATGGACCGTCAACGACCCTGCCGACATGCTGCGACTGCTCGACGCCGGGGTGGACGGACTGATCACCGACCGCGCCGATGTGGCCCTGACGCTGGCATCTTGACAGCCCCGCTGAGCATCATCTGTGAATGCCCGGCCGAGGGCAGCCGTTCGGATGGATCGCCCAGGTCAAGACGTTATACCTGAACAGCGACGAGAGGACCTTACAATGGCAGACCGCAGTCTGCGCGGAGTCCGACTCGGCGCCCAGAGCCTACAAAGCGAAGAGGGCGTCGTGTTCCACGACCGCGCACAGCACATCTACACCTGCACGTCCTGTGGACGTGACACGACACTGACGTTCGCCGCCGACGCGGAGGTACCCCCGTCCTGGGAGTGCCGCACCTGCGGAGCCGAGGCTCTGCTGCGCATCGGCGACAACACCGCCACCGTCGACCACAGCGAAGACAAGGCTCCTCGCACCCACTGGGACATGCTGCTCGAGCGGCGCACGCTTCCCGAGCTGGAGGAGCTGCTCGAAGAGCGTCTGGCTTACATCCGCGCCCGCCGCGGTGGTTCCGCCGGGGCGACCGAGAAGATTTCCGCCTGAGTTCACACTCACACCGACGCCGGTCCCCGCGGGGGCCGGCGTCGTCGTTTCAGCGCGAGTGGCCGGCGCGGCGGCCCCGCAGTAGGACGACCAGACCGACGGCGAGGAGCGCGAGCGCACTCCCCCACCCCACGATCGCCTGCACGGCGGAGCCGATCAGCACCGCGGGCGTGAGTCCCTCCCGCAGCGGCACGTCCGTGAGCATCGTCCCCGCCTCGCCGGCCGGCAGCGCGTCGACGACGGCACCGTCGGGCGCGATGACCTGGCTCGTCCCGACGGTGGAGATGTTGACCACGGCGCGCCCGGTCTCGATCGCACGCATGCGGGCGAAAGCGAGCTGCTGAAGGTTCTCGTCGGTGTCGCGGAAGTCGGCGTTGTTGGTCTGGAACACGTAGAGCTCCGCACCGCCGCGGGCCCCCTCCCAGAGGACATCGTCGTAGATGACGTCGAAGCAGATGGCCAAGCCGATGCCGATGCCCCCGAGGTCGACGAGCGGCGGGTTGGTGCCGGGCGTGTACTCGCGGCCGATCAGTCCGACGAGGTCCGGAACGAGCGCTTCGAAGAACCATCGGTCGGGGACGTATTCGCCGAACGGCACGGGATGCGTCTTGTCGTGCACCGCGGCGGGGCCCTCGCCGGCGGTCCAGAGGATCGACGTATTGAAGATGTCCTTGCCCCGTGCGGTGGCGGCGTTCACGAGCAGGGGCGCGTCGACGCGCGCGGCCAGGGCGTCCAGCATCCGCGCGGTTCCCTGATCGGACAGCGGGTCGGCGTCGACGCTTCCCTCCGGCCACACGAGCAGGTCGAGGTTCTCGTCCAGCAGCGGCGAGGTGGCTCCCAGCTGCGCGTTGAGGACGTCGCCCGGGGCGCGCGGGTCGAAGTAGCCGCTGGGCCCGTTGCCCTGGACGCTCCCCACGCGCAGGGATCCGGTGCCCGTGGTCGGGAAGGCAGGAACGGCGAGCAGAACGACGGCGAGGATGGCCACGGGGATGACGGTACGGAGGTCGCGGAATCGTGCGAGCCGCACCCACTCGAGCACCGCGGCGGTGAAGGCCACCATGAGGAACGTCAGCCCGGTCACCCCGACCCACGACGCGAGAGAGGCGAGGGGGCTCTCGGACTGGCTCATTCCGATGCGCCCCCACGGGAACCCCGTGTACGGCCAGGAGCCCATCACGAGTTCCCGCATCGTCCAGAGGCCTCCGACGAGCACGGGGAGCACCACCAGGCGCCCCCACGTCGCCGGGAGGACCCGCGGCAGCCACCGGTACGCCAGCATGATCGGGATGGAGCCGACGGCCCAGAAGACGGTTTCGGCACCGGCGAGGCCGAACCACGGGACGATCCCCAGGTAACGGGTGGTCCACGAGACGTGGACGAACCAGAACGCCGCGCCGAAAACGGAGCCGACCAGCAGCGCGCCGCCGACGCTCCGTCCGATGAGGGAGGCGAGTGCGAACGCTACCCCGACGAAAGCCAGGGGCCACCAGCCGATATCGGGAAAGGCGGCATCCAGAACCAGCCCCCCGACGCCCGCGGTGAGCACCGCAGCCCACAGCGGAAGCAGGGGGCGGTGTCGGGGCACGAATCGACCTTAATCGGGGGATGCTGATCGCGCGCTGTGTCAGACGGTGGAGTAGGCGACGATGCCGCGCCGGACGCCCTCGAGTGCGCGACGCGCGACACCCGCGACCGGCGGGTCGGCGACGAGCGACAGCTGATCGAGCAGGTCGATCGTCTGCTTGGCCCAGCGCACGAAGTCGCCGGCGGCCATGTCGGCGTCCGCGAGGACGCGATCCAACGGCGCACCCCGCGTCCACTGGTGGATGGCGCTGGCCAAACCCGCGGCGATCGGTTCGGTGCCGGGCAGCCGGTGCGCCTGCTCGAGGTCGTCCAGCTCCTGCCAGAGGTTCTCCGTCGCCTCCAGCGCGGGGCGGAACGCCCCGCGAGGCAACCCGTGCTCGCCCGGCCCTGCGTCATCGCGGCGCGGCTCGTAGACGAGCGAACAGGCGATGGCCGCCAACGCCGGGGCGTCGAGGCCGGTCCACAGCCCGCGGCGCAGCGACTCCGCCACGAGGAGGTCGCGTTCGCCGTAGATGCGCCGCATCGTGCGACCGGTCGGGGTGAGACGTGTCGACCCGTCGTCCTCGACGACGACGTAGTGCAACTCGGTGAGCACATCCACCACGCGGTCGAAGATGCGCGCCACCGTGCCCGTGCGCGCCGAGATCTGCGCCCGGATCTTGTCCGTGGAGCGCTTGAGCTTCCAATACCGCTCCGCCCACCGGGCGTGGTTCTCCCGGTCGGGGCAGGAATGGGCCGGATGCCGCTGCATCCGCTTGCGCAGCGACGAGATCTCCCGCAGACGCTTCTCCCGCGTCGCGCGGGACGCGGTGGCGTCGCGCCGATTGAGTTTCTCCGCCTCGGAGAGGTCGCGCCGGATCGCGGAGTACTCGCGGAAGTCACCCCGGTCGCAGGTCATCGCCTGCGCGTATCCGGCGAGTGACTCCTCGGCCTCGCGCACCTGCCGGGCGAGACCCACGACCGCGCGGTCTGCCTGGAACTGCGCGAAGGAGGATTCGAGGATCTCCCGCGCCCGAGCGCGGCCGAACTGGTCGATGAGGTTCACGGCCATGTTGTACGTGGGGCGGAAGCTCGAGTTCAGCGGGTAGGTGCGCCGGGAGGCGAGGGCGGCCACGGCCTGTGGATCCAGACCCTCGGTCCACTGAATGACCGCGTGGCCCTCGACGTCGATGCCGCGGCGTCCGGCTCGCCCGGTGATCTGGGTGTACTCCCCCGACGTGATCGCGACGCGCGCTTCGCCGTTGAACTTCTCCAGTTTCTCCAGCACGACCGTGCGCGCGGGCATGTTGATGCCGAGGGCGAGGGTCTCCGTCGCGAAAACCGCCTTGACGAGTTTCCGCTGGAAGAGATACTCCACGACCTCTTTGAAGGCCGGGAGAAGCCCGGCGTGGTGGGCGGCGACACCCCTCTCCAGGTTGTCGCGCCACTCCCAGAAGCCCAAGACGGCGAGGTCTTCGTCGCGCAACGTGCGGGTACGCTCCTCGACGATCTCGCGGATCTCCCGGCGCTCCTCCGGTGTCGTCAGACGCAGGTTCGCGCGCCGCACCTGCTGCACGGCACCGTCGCAGCCGGCGCGGCTGAAGATGAAGAAGATCGCCGGCAGCAGGTTCGCCCGCCGCAGCAGCTCGACCACGTCCGGCCGATCCAAGCGCTCGATGCGCTGGACGTTCGCCGAGCGGACCGGACGCTGGCCGCCGCGCGGCGGTCGTCGGCCGTGGGGTGCGGTGCCGGCCTGCTGCGCCGACCGGTAGCTCTGCGCGCGCCGGTTGTTCTCGTACGACGCACCGGATCCCGACCGGATGCGCAGAAGCTCCTGGTTGACCTGGGCGGTGGCCACGCCCGCGCGGTCATCGAAGAGGGGAAGCAGGTCGCCGCGCACGAGCACATGCTGCTCGAGAGGGACGGGACGCACCTCCGACACGATCACCTGGGTATCGCCGCGGACGGTGTCCAGCCAGTCGCCGAACTCCTCGGCGTTGGAAACCGTCGCGGAGAGGGAGATGATCCGCACCGAAGCGGGAAGGTGGAGGATGACCTCCTCCCACACCGGGCCGCGGAACCGATCGGCGAGGTAGTGCACCTCATCCATCACCACGTATCGCAGCCCGCGGAGTGCCGACGAGTCGGCGTACAGCATGTTGCGCAGGACCTCGGTGGTCATCACGACGATGCGCGCCGAGGCGTTGATGTTCGTGTCGCCGGTGAGGAGACCGACATCGTCCGCCCCGTAGACCTCGACGAGCTCACGGAACTTCTGGTTCGAGAGGGCCTTCATGGGGGTGGTGTAGAACGCCTTCTCCCCCGGCTCGTTCATCGCCAGGTGGACGGCGAACTCCCCCACGATCGTCTTGCCCGCGCCCGTCGGTGCAGCGACCAGCACGCTACGGCCCTCTTCGAGCGCCTGGCAGGCCGCGATCTGGAAGTCGTCGAGCTCGAATTTCTGCGCCGCGGCGAACTCGGCGGTCAGCGGATGCTGCGCCCTCCGGGAGGCGCGCGCGAACCGCTCGGCCGGGCTCGGGTCGCTCACAGGGAGGCCTGGGACGAGAGGAAGGCAGCATCGCGCTTGCGACGGCGACGATCGAAGAGCATCGACACGCCGGCGGCGGCGAAGAACAGCACGACGAGGATGCCCGCGAGCAGCAGCATGCTGATGACATCCGCCGCCGGCGTGGCCAGCGCGGCGAACACGGTCGCCACCAGCACGGCGACGCGCCATCCCTTGATGATCGCCTTTCCGCTCATGACCCCCGCCAGGTTCAGCGCGACGAGGAAGACGGGGAGCACGAATGCCACACCGATGACGATGAGGAGCTTGAAGACGAAGTCGTAGTAGTACGAGGCGTCGTAGAACGAGACGCCCTCGTTGGGAACGAACGTGTTCATCAGCTCGACGATGTGCGGCATCACGTAGAGGCCCACGGCGCACCCCGAGAAGAACAGCGGGACGGCAGCGAGGATGAAGCCGACCGTGTAGCGGATCTCCTTGCGGGTCAGCCCGGGCATGATGAACGCCCAGATCTGCCACAGCCACACCGGCGCGGACAGGAGCAGACCGATGGCGAAGGACATCCGCAGTCGCAGGTCGAACGCACTGGTGACGGTCGTGAACATCAACTCGACGCGCGCTTCCTCGTTGTCGGTGGCGGCGATCTGACGGATCGGCTCCGTGATGAGGTGGATCACGGGGTCGGTGATGAAGAACGCCACCGTCATGCCGACGATCAACGCCGCGGCGGCGAACATCAGACGCTTGCGCAACTCCACGAGGTGCGCGCCCAGCGACATGCGGCGATCACCGCGTCGCGGCGACCGGGGCTGATCCCCCACCCTCGGCGGTTCCGTGGTGACCACGGCGGGTCAGGAGGGAGTGTTGGGCGTCCCGCCGGGCCGGTCCACCGAGACGTTCGATGGAGTGCGCACGTCGGGAACGGCGGGTGCCGACGCCGACTCCGCGGCGTCTTCCTTCTTCATCTCTTTGATCTCGCCACGGAACACACGGGCCGACTGGCCCACGCTCTTGGCCAGGGCCGGCAACTTCGCCGCGCCGAACAGGAGAAGGATGACAGCGAGGACGATCAGCAAGTGCCATCCGGTTAAGCCGGCCATGAGGTCTCCTCGAGTTCTACGGGAAGCCCCCAGTGTAACCCGCGCACCTGCACGGCGCCCGAGGCGCGACGACGTTAAGCCTCGGAGCGATACTGCGCCAGCCCGGCCTGGGCCCAGGATGCCGCCGCTGAGCGCGCCGCGGGCGGGTCGAGGATCTCCACCTCACCGCCGCGGCGGGCGGCGAGCCGCTTGAGGCTGTGCTCGTCGGCGACCTGGATGTGTGCGATCGTCGTCGTCCCCGTCGTCTCGGTCCGGGCGCGATCCAGGTAATCACCGATCAGCGGCGCGATGGCGGAGGGAAAGCGGATGCGCACGACGACGTCGTTCTCCCCCGGCTCGAACAGGTCGGGCACGGGCTCGGCGCCATGGGTGATCGGAATGTCGGTGAGGGTGAGGTCGCGCACCCGGTCGAGGTGGAAGGTCCGCACCGCTTCGCGCATGTGGCACCACCCCTGCAGATACCACGAGCCGTTGGCGATGTGCACCTTCACGGGGTCCACCGTTCGGGTGGTGGCCGCGGCATCCGGCGCCTTATAGGTGAACGACACCGCGACGCCGCGCCGAAGGGCATCGCCGACGACGTCCCGCACCCCATCGACGGGTCCTGGCGCGACGATGACGTCGGCCGGTGCCGACGACGCCCCGCGGGCGAGCTTCGCGAGCAGCCCGTTGATGAGTTCGCCCGTGCCCACGCCGGGAACGGTGCGTGCCAGCTGCAGGCCGGTGAGGAGCGCTGCCGCCTCGCGCGCGGTGAGTCGGGGCGACCGCTCGAGCCCGACGGAGTTGGTGATCGAGATGATGTCGCGCGCGTCCAGGAGATCCCAGTCGATGTCGAACAGGTCGTTCGGCAGCTGCCAGAACCCGCCGTCACCGGGCAGGCCGATGACCGTGAGCTTCTCCACCATGCCGCGCATCTGCTCGGGGGTCACCTCGAACTCATCGGCCGCCTCGACGATCGACACCTCGCCCTTGCCGATGAGATAGGGCACGAGCTGCAGCATGAGCGCGGCGCGGTCGGTGGCGAGCATCGGTTTACCCGTCGTCATGCGCCACCTCCGTGCAGCGCCAGGGTCGCTTCGAGGCGACGGATCACCTGCTGGCGCAGCTCCTCCGGTTCGACGACGCGCACCTCGGGGCCGTAGGAGGCGAGCTCGTCGGCGAAGACATGCACATCGACGTACGGCACGCGGATGCCCTGGTCAGCGGGCGTCGCTCGTCGAGAGAGCCTCAGCGCCGCTTCGGTGCCGGGGTGCACCTCCAGGAGCGCGGTCTGGGAGGCCGCGACCGCCTGCAGACCCGACAGCGCCCTCTCCCCCGCCCCGTCGCGCAATGCCGGATCGAATCGGTCCCGGGTCAGTTCGACCTCCCCGACGATGCGAGAAAGAAGGAAGGTGCGATCGGCGTCGATGTTGACGTCGTACCCGAACACATGCCAGCGCGCCTCGTACTCCACCAGCGCAAGAGGGCGGATGCGGCGCGCGCGCGGCGCCGAATCACCGGGGCGCAGGTAGGGGAAGTGAACGACGCGGCTCTGCTCGATCGCCGTCTGCAGCGCAGGGAAGGCGGGGTCACGCAGGCTGATCCGCGGGGCGTAGCCGATGATCGGCTCATCCACCGGAATGCCCAGCGCGCGGATCTTGCGGAGCCCGCTCCGCGCGTCGGTCGAAAGCGACTCCGACCCCCACACCCCGCCGGCGAGGTTCAGCAGCGCGACTTCGGCGGGCGTGAACGTGATGTCATCCGGCAGCGAGTACTCCGCGGTGGGGACGCGGTAACGCGCCTCACGGAGATCATCCGGGTCGGCGTAGTCCCCGATGGTCTCGATGGGAACGCCGAGCCCGCGAAGGCTCTCCTTGTCGCGCTCGAACATCTTCTCCAGCGCGTCCTTGGATGCGCCGGAGTCGACCTGCTCGCGATACCCCGCGACCGAGGACAGGATGGTGTCCTTCGTCAGTCCCTGCTCGGTGGCCATGAGCGCCACGACGAGGTTGACGAGACGCTCCTCAGGAGCGTTCTTCACCGGTCGGATAGGCACTGTGACATCCTACGTTCGCGCCCGTCGGTCGGCCGCGCCTGCGCCGTGGCGGTGTGGCGGGCTTCACCCGTCGATGCCGAGGAGGTCGATCACGTACACCAGCGACGACCCGCCCGGGATCGCGCCCTGCTGCTCGTCGCCCGTTCCTTCGCTCGGAGGCAGGACGATGAGCACCTGCGAGCCGACGTTCTGCCCCTCCAGCGCTGACACCACCGCCGCGGGAAGCGTCTCCGGCGACACCGCGGCAGGCGTGGCACCCCAGGTCGTGTCGAAGACCTCGCCGGTCTCCCAGACGACGCCCGTGTAGTGCACGCGGGCGGTGTCGTCGGCGGTGATCTCGGGGCCGTCACCCTGCTTGAGCACCTCCACGACCACGTCGCTCGGCGGGGTCGCGTCGGGGACGATGATGCCGGGACGCCCGTCGGGCGCGCGCACGACGGTCGGGAGACCGTGACCCTCGGTGAACCGGTCGGCTCCGTCGGCTTTGGGCAGGTACACCTTGCGGACGTCCACGACGGCGACGGCCGACTCGCCCTCATCGAGGCCGATGCTGTTGGCAGCGCCTTCGGCGAGGTCGTCGGGGGCCAGACCCACAACGACCCGCGAGCCCTCGGTCACGCAATCCAAGGCCGTCGCGAGGCCGGGGAAGCCCTGCAGCCACTCCGACACGGTGAAGACCCTCGTCAGGTCCCCGTTGTACGGGGTCGCGATGACCGATTCGCCGGTCTCGCCACTGTTCACGGTGATGTCGAGCACTACGAGCTGGTTCTCGTCGACGATCGCCGGGCCGTCGCCCCGCTCCAGCACCGTCGAGGCGGTCGAGTCGACGTGGAAAGGCGTGCGCACCTGCACCGTGGGTTCGCCGGTTTCCGACCCGGACACATCGACGAGGTCGAGGGCCTCCGCGTTACGGGTGGTGGGGTTGCACGTCGCATCCGACGGGGCCGAGCAGCCGACGAGACCGAAGGCGGCCAGCGCTGTCAGGGTGAGAAGAGCGGGGGTTCTGCGCACCGCAACAGTCTAAGGGGTGGGGTTCTCGCCACCCCGCTCGGCCGCCTGCCGCACTCCCTCGGCGGCCCGCTGCGCTTCGCGCACGCGTTTGCGGAGGTTCTTGTCCGTGATCTCACGATCCCCGACGGCACCGGGCGTCCAGACCTCCACGTCGTCATCGGCGTACGTGGGCTTCTTGAGCGCGCGACGCCGCACGTCTGGTGGCATCGCACCGGGCGCCAGGCGGCGCGCGGTGAGAAGGAAGCCGGTGTGCGCGACCATGCGGTGGTCGGGCCGTACGGCCAGGCCTTCGACGTGCCAGCCCCGCACCATGGTCTCGCTCGCCTCGGGTTCGGTGAACAGCCCGGTGCCGCGCAGGTACTCGGCGACGCGGCTGAGCTGCGTGGCCGTCGCGACATAGCAGAGCACGACGCCCCCGGGGATCAGGGCGTCGGCCACGACGTCGATGCACTCCCACGGCGCGAGCATGTCGAGGACCACGCGGTCGACGGATGCGGGGGCGACGGTGTCGGGGAGCGTCTCGACGAGGTCGCCGACGACCAGCTGCCACGTCGACGGCTGCGCGCCGAGAGCCGTCTCGACATTGGCGCGCGCCACCTCGGCGAAATCCTCACGGCGTTCGAAGGACACCAGGCGCCCCGCGGGGCCGATCGCGCGCAGGAGCCAGAGGGCCAGTGCGCCCGAGCCCACGCCGGCTTCCACGACGACGGCGCCCGGGAAGATGTCGGCCTGCGCCAGGATCTGCGCCGCATCCTTCGGGTACACGATCGCCGCACCGCGCGGCATCGACATCACGAAGTCGCGCAGGAGCGGCCGCAGCGCCAGGTAGTCGTGGCCGCCGCTGTTGGTGACGACGCTGCCGTCGGGTTGGCCGATCAGGGTCGCGTGCGGCAGCACCCCGTGGTGGGTGTGCAGCTCGCCGCCCTCGCGCAGGGTGATGGTGTGCAGCCGCCCCTTGGGTCCGGTCAGCTGGACGCGGTCACCGATGCGGAAGGGGCCACTCAGGTGCGGGATCTCGGTCATCGTCCTGCCTCCGGGTGCTGCGCCTGCACGGGCTGTCGCGCGTGCGCGGCGTGGAGCACGCGCAGATCCTCTGTGCTGCGTCCGTCCAGGGTGGGCCACAGCGCGTGCGCGCCCACACCGGTGAGCGAGAGCATCAGCGGCACCCCGAGGGTCACCGCGCCGCTGGCCAGCGCCGCGCGCGCGCCGTTCGGGGAGTCCTCGATGGCGAGGGTATCGGCCGGGTCGACCCCGAGCGCCGCGCACGCTTGCAGATATCCGTCGGGATGCGGTTTCGGGCGGGTGGCGTCGTCGCCGGCGATGATGACGTCGAACGCGTCGAAGTCCATGAGGTCGACCACGCTCTGCGCCATCCGGCTGACCGACATTGTCACGAGCGCCGCTTTCACCCCGTTCGCCTTCAGGTCGGCCAGCAGTTCACGCGCACCCGGACGGAACGGCACGCCCGTGGCCGTCAGGCGGGCCATGACGTCATCGGTGAGGTGATCGATGATGTCGGGCACGCTCATCGCGACGCCGGCGTCCTGGAAGATGCGGGCGGAGTCCTCGAGCCCGAGGCCCACGAGCTGTAGCGCTTGCTCGTGGGACCACGTCCCGCCGAACCGCTCCACGAGAAGGGTTTCGGCCGCCATCCAGTACGGCTCGGTGTCGACGAGCGTGCCGTCCATGTCCCACAGGACAGCGGCGAGCCGGGGCGAAGTCATCCGTCCATCGTAACCAGGAGGGCCGCGCCCCCGCCGCCGCCCCCGGCCCGGTCCCGGCCCGATGCGCCTATCCTGGAGTGATCGCAGCGACGGTCTGAGGAGGTTGCGTGGACGCACTGGGTCGCCGGGTTCTGGTCACCGCCTTCGACGGTTGGAACGACGCGGGCGAGGCTGCTTCGGCTGCGGTGTCGCTCCTGCGCGAGCAGGGCGCGTACGAGCCCGTGTTCTCGGTGGATCCGGAACTGTACTTCGACTACCAGTACACGCGTCCGCACATCGTCACCGACGGCGAGGGACATCGGTCGCTCCGCTGGCCCGAGGCCACGCTTTACAAGCCCTCCCACCCGAGCCGGAGCGGAACGCAGCTGTGGCTTCTCACCGGCGCCGAGCCGGCACGCGCGTGGCAGGCCTTCGCGAACGAGTTCGTCGATGTGGCGCTCCGCGAGGACATCACCGGGATCGTCGCGCTCGGCTCGATGATGTCGGACGTGCCGCACACGCGACCGATCTCCGTCTTCGCCGGCAGCGAGAACGAACGCCTCCGGGACGTGCTCGAGCTCGAGCGCAGCAGCTACGAGGGTCCGGTCGGGATCCTCAGCGTGCTGTCCAGCGTCGCGGATTCCGCGGGCATCCCCTCGGCCAGCCTGTGGGCGAGCGTGCCGCACTACGTCGCCGGCCACACGCCCTCTCCGAAGGCGACCCTGGCGCTCCTCGACCGGCTGGAAGATGTCACCGGCGCCGAGGTTCCCCGCGGAGACCTCGCGGGTGAGGCCGCCGCGTGGGAGGCGTCGATCGATGCCGCCGCAGCGGACGACGAGGAGATGACGGAGTACATCCGGCAGCTCGAGCGCACACGCGACACGTGGGACTCACCCGAGGCATCCGGCGACGCGATCGCGCAGGAGTTCGAGCGGTACCTCCGGCGCCGCACCGACGGCCCCGGCAAGCCGGGCCGCGACGAGCCTCCCCGCCGCTGAGACGGTGGGCGCGGCCGATCAGGTCGGCTGCAGCACGTTGGTGGCGAGCAGCACCATCAGCACCGCGCCCAGGACGAGGCGGTAGATCACGAACGGCAGGAAGCTGCGGCGCTTGATGTACTGCATCAGGAACGCGATCACAGCCAGGCCCACTCCGAAGGCGACCACGGTCGCCAACCCCGTCTCGGCGAGGTTGTACGGGCCGCCCGGCTCCTCGAAGGCCTGGAGAAGCTCGTAGAAGCCGCTGCCGAACACCGCCGGAACGGCGAGGAGGAAGGCATATTCCGCGGCGGCGGGACGGGTGTAGCCCAGGGCGAGGCCGAGCGTCGTCGTCGCCCCGGACCGCGACACCCCCGGAACGAGCGCGAGCGCCTGCGCGAATCCGAACGCCACGCCGTGCGGGTAGGTGAGGTCCGTCAGCTCCCGCCGGCGCTTGCCCCAGTGGTCGGCGGCACCCAGCAGCAGGCCGAAGACGATGAGGACGGTCGCGACCAGCCAGAGGTTGCGGAACGTGTCGCGGATGACGTCCTGGAAAAGGAACCCGAGCACGCCGATCGGGATGGTTCCGAGGATGATCAGCCACCCCATCCGCGCGTCCGGGTCATTGCGCGGCACCCGGCCGGCCAGGGACTGCGCCCACCGCGAGATGATCCGCACGATGGTTCCCCAGAAGTAGACGAGCACCGCTAATTCGGTGCCGATCTGCGTGATCGCGGTGAAGGTCGCACCGGGGTCGGTCGCCGACGGCAAGAACTCCCCGACGATGCGGAGGTGCGCGCTCGAGGAGATCGGCAGGAACTCGGTCAACCCCTGGACGAGCCCCAGGATGATGGCTTCCAAGACGTGCATGCGCGCCTTTCAGTAGGTCCGGAGAAGATCGGTGAGCACGCCCTGCCCGAATTCGAGCGCGTCGATGGGGACGCGCTCGTCGACGCCGTGGAACATCCCGGTGAAGTCGAGGTCGGCGGGCAGCCGCAGAGGGGCGAACCCGTATCCGGCGATGCCGAGGCTCGACAGCGCCTTGTTGTCGGTGCCCGCTCCCAGCAGATACGGCAGGACCGGTACGCCCGGATCCGCACGATCGAGAGCGCCGACCATGGCATCCACGAGTCCGCCGGAGAAGGGCACCTCCAGGCCGATGTCGCGGTGGACGATCTGGACCTCCACATCGGGTCCGACGATCTCCGCGATCTGCGCGAGGACCGCGTCCTCCGTACCGGGAAGGGTCCGCACATCCACCAGCGCCTCCGCGCGATCGGGGATGACGTTGTGCTTGTACCCCGCCGTCACGCCGGTGGGGTTGGCCGTCGTCCGCAGGGTCGAGCGGAGGAACGCCGCGGCGGCTCCTGTGCGGTCGGCGAGGGCGTCAGGATCATCGGTGCCGGCGCCGGTGAGTTCGGAGAGGGCGTCGAGGAACTGGGTCGTGGTGTCGGTGAGCCGCACAGGCCAGTCCGTGCGGCCGAGGGCGGCCACCGCCTCGGCCAGTCGCGTGATGGCGTTGTCGGGATGGACGCGGCTGCCGTGGCCGGCACGGCCGCGGGCGACGAGCTTGATCCACACCAGGGCCTTCTCCCCCACCTGCAGCAGGTAGGCCCGGCGGTCGCCGACCGGGATCGAGTAGCCGCCGACCTCGCTGATGGCCTCCGTCGCCCCCGCGAACCACTCCGGGCGATCGCGCACGACCAGCGCCGAGCCTTCGATGCCGCCGTTCTCCTCGTCGGCGAAGAACGCGAGCACGAGGTCGCGTTCGGGCATTCCACCGCTGCGCAGGATGTCAGCGACGGAGGTGAGGATCATGGCATCCATGTTCTTCATGTCCACGGCGCCACGGCCCCAGAGGAGCCCGTCGCGGATCTCGCCCGCGAACGGGTCGACGCTCCAGTCCTCCGCGATCGCCGGGACGACGTCGAGGTGTCCGTGGAGCACCAGTGCGGGCTTGCTCGGGTCGCGCCCGGGAACCCGGGCCATGACGTTGGTGCGCCGCGGGATCGGCTCGTAGTACTCCGGCGTCAGCCCGAGCGACTCCAGGTACGCGCCGACGTACTCGGCGGCTTCCCGTTCGCCTTCCGAACGTCCGCCGCCGTAGTTGGAGGTGTCGAATCGGATGAGGTCGGCCGCGATCCGGGCGACTTCAGGCAGGTCGGACGAGCTGGAGGCCATGCCGCCTACGCTACCGGTCACGCGGAACCCGCCCGTTTCGCACCACCCTCCGCGGGACGCCGCGGCGATTATCGGAGCGGTGCGGCGACGTGCTAATCTCGATCTTCGGTTGCGTAAGCGACTCACCCATGCGCGGGTGGCGGAATAGGTAGACGCGCTAGCTTGAGGTGCTAGTGCCCGTATAGGGCGTGGGGGTTCAAGTCCCCCCTCGCGCACAGAAATGAAAAGGGTCCCGAAAGGGGCCCTTTTCGTTTCTCCGGGTGAGCGTGACGCGCAACCTCTCCCCGGTCTCGCCCCCTCACCTGTGAACCGCAGCGCTCATGGGACATCTCCGCAATCCATGGCCGATGAGGAGCGCTTCGCGTGCGCCGTCGACGTCAGCGGACGAGGATTGATCTGCTCGGCAGAGCGATCAGCGACAACAGCGCCGTGAGCGCGGATGCGCCGACAACGATCCACGTGACCACCGAAGTGCCGGACGCGCCGACGATGACGCCTGCCACGAGCGTGCCGGCGCCGATTCCGAGAGTCATGGCGCTGACGACCCAGCCGTTCGCCTCGGTGAGAGCAGCGGGCGGGCTCAGTTGCGAGATGCGTTCGAAGGCCTGACCCAGCGTCGGAGGGAGCATCAGCCCCGAGATTCCCGCGGCGACGACGTAGGCCCAGGTCGGAAGCGCTGTGGCGGCGAGCGGGAGATACCCGGCAGCCAGAAGGATGCCGCACAGGGTGAGCAGGCGCTCTGGCGTGGAGCCGAGTGGCCGGATGCCGACCACAGTTGCGCCGATCAAAGCGCCCACGGCGTTCACCGCGAGAACCCACCCCGCCAGTCCTGCGTCGGCTCGGGCCGCCTCGGAGGCGGTCGCAACGATGGTGAGCGCGCCGACGGGAACGCCGATGCCGAACGTGAATGCGGCGAGCCGCGCCACGGCGGGCATGAGAATGGGCGACCGGACGCCGCGGTGCGCGGCGACGTCGCCGCGCCGCTTGATCGAGGCAGCTCTCGGGGCGGGGTTGACGATGAAGGCGAGCGCACCGATCAGGCCGAGCCCGCCGGCGAACAGCAGGTTGCCGATCGGGCCGAGCACGGCGATACCGGCGACGGTCAGCAGGGGGCCGATGATGAAGATGATCTCCTGCGCGCCGGCGTCCAGGCTGAAGGCCGCTTTCAGCTGGGGGCCGGGACTCACCAGCCGCGGCCACAATGCACGAAGCGCCGGCTCGAGCGGCGGCGTGAAGATTCCCGCGGCTGCCGCAAGCGCAACCGCAGCACCCGGCGCCGGGTCGAGCGTCAACGCCATACCGGTGAACGCCAGAAAGCTCAGGACGCCGCTGACGGCGAGAACAGCGACCTGGCCGAGCCGATCGATCAGCCTGCCGAGGAGCGGCTGCCCCACGGCGCCCGCTACGACGTAGACGGCCGTGATCAGCCCGGCAAAGGCGAAATCCCCGCTCGTGGAACGGACGAGCTGCACGATCGCGAGAGCCGCCATCGCGCCAGGGAGCCGACCGAGGAGGGAGGTGAACAGCAGATACCCGGTGTGCCGGGTCCGGAGCACGGAAACCACCGGGTAGGACGAGCTTGTCATACGGGCCAGTCTGACATGCGCATATGTTTTGATGGTCGCATGACAGCTCTCGTGGGCCCCATCACTCCGCGTCCGGGAGTTCCGCTTCGGGTCGAGGTCTACGACCGGATCGCGGGCGCCATCCGCACCGGTGCGCTGTCGCCGGAATCCCTGCTCCCCAGCGAAAGCGAGCTGGGCGAGGCGATGGAGGTCAGCCGCACCGTCATGCGGGAGGCGCTGCTATTGCTCGAGGAGGACGGGCTTCTCCGATCGCGCCGAGGAATCGGGCGAGTCGTCTCCGCCGCTCAGCCGGCCGTGGGCTTCGAGCGCCTGCGCCCGATGGAGCAGATTCTCTCGGAGCGGTTCCCTGATCTCTCTGTGAGCCGCACGGAGGTGACGCTGCAGCGGGAATCCGTGTCGTTCATCGCCGAGGGACTCGGCATCACGCCGACGTCACCGAGTCTGTTCGTCGAGTCCGTGCTGTCCAGCAACGGCGACCCCGTCGCGCTGGTACAGGAACACCTCCCGGCGGGAGAGAATCTCCGCACTTTCGGCACGCAGGTGCAGCGCCTCATCGAGAACATCGATCAAGGGCGCACATGCCTCGGCTCTCTGACGGCCGAGCTCGGCCCGGCCTTCGGCACAGGGCGCACGGAGCTTACTGCAGGCACGCCGGGGGTGGTTCGTGCGAAGCTGCTGACGATCCGGCCCACCTCGCCGGTTCTGATCGTGACGCAGACGGTTCACCTGGCCTCCCGGCCCCTCTACCTGTCCAAGGTCATCCTCCGCCCGGAGGCCGGACCGCTGGAGATCAACCACTCCGCGGGACGAGGGCGCCTGTCAGCGTGACAGGATTCCTGCGCGGCACCGTGTGGGCTCGGAGCACACATGGTTTCGCGAGGCGGGCGCGATACCGTCGAGGTGGTGCGTCTGCTTCCGGGCGCACCTGCCGCAAGCGGCAGAGCACCATTGAAGGAGCACCCGTGTCCGTTCTCGAGCCCAGTCTCGTCCCTGTCTTCGACGAAGTCGTCCGCCGCAATCCCGGGGAGGCGGAGTTCCACCAGGCCGTGCGCGAGGTGTTCGAGAGCCTCGCACCGGTCGTGGCCAAGCATTCGCAGTATGCCGACGAAGAGATCATCCGACGCCTCTGCGAGCCCGAGCGTCAGATCATCTTCCGCGTACCGTGGACCGACGACGCCGGACATGTCCAGCTGAACCGCGGATTCCGCGTCGAGTTCAACTCGGCCCTGGGCCCGTACAAGGGCGGATTGCGCTTCCACCCGAGCGTGTACCTCGGCATCGTGAAATTCCTCGGGTTCGAGCAGATCTTCAAGAACGCGCTGACCGGAATGCCGATCGGCGGCGCCAAGGGCGGCAGCGACTTCGACCCGAAGGGCCGCTCGAACGGCGAAGTCATGCGCTTCTGTCAGTCGTTCATGACGGAGTTGTACCGTCACCTCGGCGAGCACACCGATGTGCCAGCCGGCGACATCGGCGTCGGCGGACGGGAGATCGGTTATCTGTTCGGTCAGTACAAGCGCATCACCAACCGCTACGAGTCGGGCGTGCTGACCGGCAAGGGCCTCACCTGGGGCGGCTCGCAGGTGCGCACGGAAGCCACCGGGTACGGCGTGGTGTTCTTCGTCGACGAGATGCTGCGTGAGGCGGACGACGGGCTCGAGGGCAAGCGGGTGGTCGTGTCGGGTTCGGGCAACGTCGCCATCTACGCCATCGAGAAGGTGCACCAGCTCGGCGGCACCGTCGTCGCCTGCTCGGATTCGTCGGGATACGTCGTGGATGAGGCAGGCATCGACCTCGATCTGCTCAAAGACATCAAGAACGTCCGCCGCGCCCGCATGAGTGTTTACGCCGATGAACGCCGCGGCGCGGAGTTCGTCTCCGGCGGATCCATCTGGGACGTCGCGTGCGACATCGCGCTCCCCTGCGCGACGCAGAACGAACTGGATGCCGCCGGCGCGGAGGCGCTCGCGCGGGGCGGCTGCCGGATCGTGGCCGAGGGCGCGAACATGCCCACGACGCCCGATGCGATTCGCGTCCTGCGTGAGGCGGGCGTGCAGTTCGCGCCGGGCAAGGCCGTCAACGCCGGCGGGGTGGCCACCAGCGCGCTGGAGATGCAGCAGAACGCGTCTCGCGACTCCTGGACGTTTCCGCACACGGAGGAACGGCTCGAGCAGATCATGCGTTCCATCCACGACCGGTGCCTCGAGACCGCAGACGAGTACGGCGTGCCGGGCGACTACGTCGCAGGGGCGAACATCTCCGCGTTCATCCACGTGGCCGACGCGATGCTCGCCCTCGGCCACATCTGACCCGTCGGGTCACCCCAGGGTGACGCCGAAGGCGAGCCCGAGCAGATAGGTGACCGCGGCGGCGCCGTATCCGATGAACAGTTGCCGGACGGCGCGGCGAAGCGGCGACGCCCCGGAGAGCAATCCCACCGTGGCGCCGGTCGCCAGCAACGCGGCACCTACGAGCAGGAGCGCCACCACGATGGCTGCGACCCCGGAGAGCCCGAAGATCCACGGGAGCACGGGGATGACCGCTCCCGAGGCGAAGAAGAGGAAGCTCGAGGATGCGGCGCGCCAGGCGCTTCCGACGATCTCGTGCGCGTCGCCGGGATCGGGTTCGCCCGCCCGCGCCGCACCGCGCCCGGTGGCCTGAGCCGCCGAGACGACGCGGCGTGCCCGATCGCGGGACTCGTCGATGGGAAGACCGCGCGTGCGATAGACCAGGGCCAATTCGTTCGCGTCGAGGTCGAGGAACGGCAACGCCTCGTCGGCGTACTCGTTCGGCTGCGTGGCCTGCAGCAGCTCTCGCTGCGAACGCACCGAGACGAACTCCCCGGCCGCCATCGACAGCGCCCCGGCGAGGAGGCCGGCGAGGCCGCTGAAAAGCACGAAACCAGGGGCGATCCCGGTCGCGCCGATTCCCATCACCAGCGCGAGGTTGGAGACCAGTCCGTCGTTGGCGCCGAAGACCGCCGCGCGGAAGGTGCCCGACAGTCGTCGGCGCCCGCGTGCAGCGAGCCCGCGAACGACTTCGTGGTGCACCTTCTCATCGGCAGCCATCGCCGCCGTCGCGTACGGTTCGTCTTCGTACGGCGAGCGCCCCTCCGCATTCTGGGCCAGTGCCAGCACGAAAAGCCAGCCGAAGTGCCGCGCCATCCACGCGAGGAGCGTGGTTCCCATGCCCGGGCGCGGTGCCCGCCGGGGCTCGCCGCCGAGAAGGTCGAGCCAGTGGGCCGCGTGGCGCGCCTCTGCGTCGGCCAGAGCGAGGAGGATCTCCCGTTCCTCGCCCTCCCGGCGGGTGGCGAGTTCGTGGTAGACCCGCGCTTCGGCGCGTTCATCCACGAGGTACCGCGCCCAGCGCCGACGATCTCGCTCTGTCGGCAGGGCGCGGGTCACGAGAGCTCCGATCGGGTGGTGAGCTTCCACGCTATCCGCGGGGATGGGCCGGGCCGGCCCCGGCGGCGGAACTTCCAGCATTTCGGGGTTCCGAAGCGCGTCCTCCCCGTTTGTCACGAGTGGACCCGGCGACGCAGCACCTCGATACGCGCCTGCAGCTGCGCGACGGTCGCGTGCGAGACGGCCGGCCCGCCGCACACGCGCCGCAGTTCCGCGTGGACCAGTCCGTGCGCTTCGCCGGTCTGCCGCGCATACAGACCCACGAGGCTGTTGAGCAGTTGACGCTGCTCCTTCAGGGTTCGGTGCAGGGGTTGAGGCAGGCCCGCTGCGGGGGCGTCGGATGCCTCGCCCTGCTCGGGTGCCTGCGCCTCCTGCGCCTCGCGCGCGGTGCGGTGCCGGGATTGCCGGGAGACGCGCGACATCAGCACCTCGTGCACCTGGTCGGGTTCGAGCAGGCCGGGAATACCGAGGAACTCCTCCTCCTCGGGCGTTCCGGGGATCGCCAGCTGACCGAAGTCCTTCCCGTCGAACATCACCCGATCGAAGTGGGCGAGAGAGCCGAGCGCCTGGAAGCTGAACTCTTCCGTGAGCCCGTCGGAGGCCTTCTCCTCGCGCTCGGCGGCGTCCATCATGTCTTCTTCGGCGTTCCACTGATCGTCGTCGGAGTCGCGATCCAGCGCGTGGTCACGCTGCCGTTCGAGCTCACCGGCGAGGGCCAGGAGGATCGGCACGTTGGGAAGGAACACGCTCGCGGTCTCCCCGCGACGCCGCGCCCGCACGAAACGGCCGATCGCCTGCGCGAAGAACAGCGGTGTTGCCGCCGACGTCGCGTACACCCCCACGGCCAGGCGCGGCACGTCGACGCCCTCCGACACCATCCGCACGGCCACCATCCACCGGCTCGTGCTCTGGGCGAACTGCTCGATGCGCGAGGATGCCTCGGCCTCGTCCGAGAGCACGACGGTCGGCTGCTCACCGGTGACGTCGGCGAGGATCGCGGCATAGGCGCGCGCAGCGGTCTGGTCCGTGGCGATCACGAGTCCACCCGCATCCGGGATGTGCTGACGCACCTCGGTCAGCCGCCGGTCAGCGGAGCGCAGCACCGCCGGGATCCACTCGCCGTTCGGGTCGAGGGCCGTGCGCCACGCCTGCGCTGTGATGTCTTTGGTGTTGTCCTGGCCGAGATGCGCTTCCATCTCGTCGCCGGCCTTGGTCCGCCACCGCATCCTCCCGGCGTAGACGAGGAACAGGACGGGGCGCACCACGCCGTCCTCCAGGGCGCGGCGGTATCCGTACGCGTAGTCGGTGCGAGAGACGCGGATGCCCTTGGCATCGGGGTGGTACTCCACGAACGGGATGGGTGCGGTGTCGCTGCGGAAGGGCGTGCCCGACAGCAGCAACCGTCGCGTCGCGCGACTGTACGCCTCGCGCAGCGCGTCGCCCCAGCTCAACGCGTCGCCGCCGTGGTGCACCTCGTCGAGGATCACGAGCGTGCGGGCGTCGAGGATCAGCCGGTGATGCACGGATGCCTTCACCGCGACCTGCGCGTAGGTCACCGCGACACCGTGGTACTGCCGAGAGGGAGCCGCGTGCCGGTTGCTGAACGCCGGATCCAGCCGGATGCCGACGCGGGCCGCCGCATCCGCCCACTGGGTCTTCAGGTGCTCGGTCGGTGCCACCACGACGATGCGGTCGACGACGCGTCGCCGCACCAGCTCGCTCGCGAGACGGAGCGCGAAGGTCGTCTTGCCGGCGCCGGGTGTCGCGGCCGCGAGGAAGTCGCGCGGACCCTTACCCACGCCGTCGGGCCCATCGAGGCCGAAGTACACGTCAAGGGCCTCGGCCTGCCACGCGCGCAGGCGCTGCGCGGTTCCCCACGGGGCTCGCTGGGGATACGTCGGTGAGAGATGCTCGGCCGCGAAGCTCCCGAAGTGCGCTTCGCTATCGGGGGAATTCTCGGGGGTGAGGAGCACGTCGTCGTCCACGTTTCCTCCCCTCTCCGTCCGGCGCGACTCACTACCCTAGGCGATGCTCCCGACTCCACCGGCCGCGGGAAGGCCGTTACCCTGGATGGCGGAGGAACGATGACGACACACCCCGACGTCCCCGCCCACACTCCCTTCGAATCACCACCCGCGCCGCATCCCTGGCGCCGCTTCATCGCGATCGGCGACTCCTTCACGGAGGGTGTCGGCGACCCCGAACCCGGCTCCCCCGCCGGTCTCCGCGGGTGGGCCGACCGCGTCGCCGAGGTGCTCGCCGCGCAGGCCGACGACTTCGCGTACGCCAATCTCGCCGTGCGGGGAAAGCTCATCGGCCAGATCGTCGCCGACCAGATCGAGCCGGCCATCGCCCTCGCGCCGGACCTCATCACCTTCTCGGCGGGAGGCAACGACGTCATCCGCCCCGGCAGCGACCCCGACGCGGTGGCTCAGCAGTTCCAGGACGCCGTCGTGCGCCTGTCCCGCACCGGCGCCACGCTCGTGGTGTTCACGGGCATCGACACCCAGTTCACGCCGGTGTTCCGCGGCATCCGCGGCAAGGTCGCCATCTTCAACGAGCACATTCGCGTGATCGCCGCCGCCCACGACTGCATCGTCGCCGACCAGTGGGGTCTGCGGGTCGTGCAGGACGGGCGGTTCTTCGACGACGACCGTCTGCACTACAACTCCCTCGGCCATCACGAAGTCGCGCGCATGGTGCTGCGGACTCTCAACGTGCCGAACGACCTCCAGCCGATGCAGCCCGAGCCGCTCCCGCGGACGACCTGGCGCGCGGCGCGCGGGCACGACATCCTGTGGGCGCGCGAGTACCTCATGCCCTGGGTGCTCCGGCGCTTGCGTCACAAGTCCTCGGGGGACGACCTCACACCCAAGCGCCCCGAGCCCCTCCCGGTCGCGCACTCGGACACCTCACGTTCGGCCGGAACCGCGGAAGCCCCCGGGGGTGCTCCGGTACCTGCGGCCGAGCCGGACCGCCCTGGCCCCGAGGCCGACCACCCCGGCCCCGAACATCCGGGCGGCGAGCAGGGCACGCCCGGCTGAGCCGCCGCATCCCCGCGCAATTCGAGGGGATCACGCGAATCGAGGAGCCTCTGCCCCGAACCGGTCCTCGATGACCGGGATCCCCTCGATTTCCGGGTGAGCGTTCACCTAGCTGCGGTCGCGCGGGCGCAGCGCCCAGAGCGCGACCGCGGATGCCGCCGCGACGTTGAGGGAGTCCACTCCCCCGGCCATCGGAATGGTCACCACGGTGTCCGCGGCAGCGAGCGCACGCCGGCTCAGGCCGTCGCCCTCGGCTCCGAGGAGAAGCGCGACGCGCTCCGGGCGGGATGCGGCGAAGTCGTCCAGTGACACCGCATCCGCCGACAGCGCGAGCGCGGCGATGTGCAGGCCCGCTTCGTGCAGGAGCGGACCGGCCGCATCCCACTCCGGCAGGCGCGTCCACGGGACCTGGAAGACCGTCCCCATGCTGACGCGCACACTGCGGCGATAAAGCGGGTCGGCGCACCGCGGCGTCACGAGCACGGCGTCGGCACCCAGGGCCGCGACGCTGCGGAACGCGGCTCCGACGTTGGTGTGGTCGACGATGTCCTCCAGGATCACCACGAGCCGCGCTCCGGCGACCACCTCGGCCACGGGCCGCAGGGCGGGACGATGCATCGCCGCCAGCATCCCCCGGTGCACGGCGTACCCCGTCACCTGGGCCGCCACCTCTTCCGGCACGACGTAGACGGGCACGTCGTCGTCGGGCACCAGATGCTGGGCGTCGTCGAGCCATTTCTCCTGCACGAGCAGCGAGCGGGGCCGATGTCCCGCAGCCAGCGCCCGGGAGAGCACTTTGGCGGACTCGGCGATGTAGAGCCCCTCGGCCGGTTCGCGCACCCGGCGGAGGGCCACATCGGTGAGGTCGCGATAGTCGCTCAACCGGGGGTCGGCGGCATCCGCGATTTCGACCACGAGCATGCATTCACTCTGCCATTTCCCGAAGGCCTCCCGAGCCGCCCACCGACGCCGGGCATCGGGCGTCAGGGGTCCGGCACGCGCCTACACTCGACATCGGAGGTGGAGGGTGTCTTCTGTGTTCGCCCAGGATGCTGCGGTGGCGGCGTCGGTCGAACGTGCCATCGAGGCGCTGGAAGGTCGCCGTCTCGCGATCCTCACGGGGGCGGGGGTCTCGACGGATTCCGGGATCCCCGACTATCGCGGCGCGGGCGCTCCCGTGCGCACCCCCATGACCGCGCAGCAGTTTCTGGCGAGCGAAGGCGCGCGGCGCCGGTACTGGGTGGGGAGCCACCTGGGCTGGCGCACCTTCGCCGCGGCCCGACCCAACCCCGGGCACGCCGCCATCGCCGATCTCGAGCGCGCGGGCGCGGCGACCGGCGTCATCACGCAGAACGTGGACGGCCTGCACATTCGCGCCGGCAGCCGCCGGGTCGTCGAGCTGCACGGCACGATGCGGCGGGTCTTCTGCACGCACTGCGGCCAGGTGTTCGACCGCCGCGACCTCGCCGAGCGGGTCGAGGCCGACAATCCGTGGCTCCGTGTCGACCAGGACGTGCCGCTCGGACCCGACGGCGACGTACGGCCCGAGACGGTCGAGGGCTTTCGCATCCCTGCCTGCACGGTGTGCGGGGGGATGCTCAAGCCCGACGTCGTGTTCTTCGGCGAGTTCATCCCGGCGGAGAAGTTCCGGGAGGCGGAGCAGCTGCTGCACGCGAGCGGGGCGCTCGTGGTCGCCGGATCGTCGCTCGTGGTCAACTCCGGCATCCGCCTGGTCGAGCGGGCACGGCGGCGGCGCATCCCGGTCGTGATCATCAACCGCGGCGAGACCCGCGCCGACGGCCGAGCGACGGTCAAGATCGACGCGGGCACGAGTGAGGTGCTCCCCGCGCTGCACCGGGCGCTCGCCGGGGAGCCCGGCGGATAAACTCATTCGGTGACGCTCATGACCCTCATCCGCCACGGCGAGACCGACTGGAACCGCGACGGGCGCGTGCAGGGCGCGACAGACATCCCCCTGAACGACACCGGGCGTGCACAGGCACTCGCCGCGGGGATGCTCCTGGCCGAGGATCGTGACCCCGAAACGCCCCTCGTGGTGGTCTCCAGCGACCTCTCGCGCGCGGTGGAGACCGCCGCCATCATCGCCCAGACGCTGGGGGTTGCTCCCCCGAGGCGCTACGCGGGGCTGCGCGAACGGGCGTACGGCGACGCGGAGGGGCTGGACGCCGCGGAATTCCATGCCCGCTGGGGCGATTGGCACTCCGCGCAGGTGCCCGGTGCCGAGCCGTGGCCGGACGTGCGCGTCCGCGCGGTACGCGCCATCCGGGACGTCGTCCGCGACGCGCGGCTGCTCACGGCGCCGCGCGCGCCCGAAGTGGTGGCGGTCGCGCACGGTGCGCTCATCCGCCAGGTCATCCGGCACGCCAGCGGCGACGAGCTGCCGGCCGAGGGCGAGCGGCTGCCCAACGGGTCGGCTCACCGGTTCCTCGTCGAACGCGACCGCATCCGTCTGCTGTCCTACGTCGGGGCTGCGGCCTAGACTGCGCGCATGCCTGCCCCCGCCACGGTCGACGAGTATCTCGCGTCCTTCCCGGGGGCCATCGCCGAGCGTCTTCAGCGGGTCCGTGCGGCCATCCTCGCCGAAGTGCCGGCACCGGAGGAGAAGATGCGGTACGGCATCGCCGCCGTGATGCTCGGCGGCCGGTACGCGCTGCACTACGCGGGGTGGAAGAAGCACATCGGCCTGTATCCGGTCCCTCCGCTTTCCGAGCCGCTCGAATCGGAGATCGCGCCGTACCGCACCGAGAAGGACTCCGTCGTCTTCCCGCACGCCCAGCCCATTCCGTACGACCTGATCGCCCGCGTCGCAGCCGCGATCGTGGCGCAGCGCTCCGCCGGGGGCGTCTGAGCCGAGCTCAGCCCTGCACGCGCTGCAGCACGCGTCGGGCGTGGACCAGCACCGGCTCGTCCACCATGCGCCCGTCATGGCGGAAGACCCCACCCGCGCCGGCCGCGGCCCGCAGCACACCCTCGGCCCACGCCACGGTGGCGGCGTCCGGGCGGTAGGCGGCGCGGATGATCGGCGCCTGCGACGGGTGGATGCAGGCACTCGCGGCGAACCCGGAGGCGGCAGCATCCTCGGCCTCGCTCCGGAGCCCCGCGGTGTCGGCGATGTCGAGATGCACCGCGTCGATCGCGGCCTTGTCGTGCGCCCGGGCGGCGAGGAGCACCCACGAGCGCGCGTAACGGGCGATGTCGCGATACCGGCCGCGGTCATCACGGCTGGAGGTGCCGCCCAGGCTCGCCACGAGGTCTTCCGCTCCCCACATGAGGGCGACGACGCGGTCGGATGCGGCGATCTTGTCGGCCGCGGCGACACCCTTCGCCGTCTCGCACAGCCCGATGATCGAGAACCGTTCATCGAGGGCGCGCAACGCCTTGGCCGATTCGGTCTTGGCGACCATGACCGTACGGAAGTCGGTCTGCGCGAGCGTGGCGAGGTCGGCGACGAAGGCGTCGGTGCCGGGCGCCGACACCCGGACGATCACGCGGGCCGGATCGAGCTCCGCTTCGATGAGCGCCCCGCGCGCTCGGGTCTTGTCGGCGGGCGCGACCGCGTCCTCGAGGTCGAGGATGACCGCGTCCGCGCGTTCGGCGGCCTTGGCGAAGCGTTCGGGGCGGTCGGCGGGGCAGAACAACAGCGCGGGGCCCAGGGCGAATCCGCTCATGGCCGGCCCTCTGCATCCTCGCGCCACACCAGCACGGTGCGCGTCGCGGTGGCGACGACGGTGTCGTCTTGCGATCGGCCGGTGTGGCGCAGGGTCACGACCCCCTGGCCGGGACGCGACGCGGATGGGCGTGTCGCGGTGATCTCCGTTTCGGTGTAGAGCGTGTCGTCGGGAAACAGCGGCGCGGGAAACGCGATGTCGCCGAGCCCGAGTTGAGCGACGAGGGTGCCCTGCGTCAACTGCGCCACGGATGCGCCCACCATCGTGGCGAGCGTCCACATCGAGTTCACGAGGGGGCGGCCGAACGGCTGGCTCGCCGCGTATGCGGCGTCCACGTGCAGCGCCTGCGGGTTGGCGGTGAGGGCGGAGAAGAGGATGTTGTCGGCCTGCGTGATCGTCCGCCCGGGGCGGTGAAGGTACCGCGCTCCGACCTCGAACTCCTCGAACCACAGGCCGCGCTGGAGGATGCCGCTCACAACGTCACGCTATCCCGTCAGACCGAGTGCCCGCGAAATGACGAGGAGCTGCACCTCGGTGGTGCCCTCACCGATCTCCAGGATCTTCGAGTCGCGATAGTGGCGGGCGACCGGATACTCGTTCATGAAGCCGTTTCCACCGAAGACCTGCGTGGCGTCGCGGGCGTTGTCCATCGCCGCCTCCCCCGCGACGAGTTTCGCGATGGCCGCCTCCTCCTTGAACCGCTCCCCTGCGTCCCGCAGGCGCGCGGCGTGCAGCCACGCCAGGCGGGAGGTGTGCACGCGCGCTCGCATGCGTGCGAGGAGGAACTGGATGCCCTGACGCGACGAGAGACGCTCGCCGAACACGGTGCGGCTCTTGGCGTAGTCGACCGCGGCTTCCAGGCAGCCCTCCGCCGCACCGGTGGCGAGGGCGGCGATGGCGATCCGGCCTTCGTCGAGGATGTGGAGGAAGTTCGCGTAGCCGCGGCCGCGCTCCCCGAGGAGGTTGGCCTCGGGGACTCGCGCGTCGGAGAAGGCGAGCGGATGCGTGTCGGAGGCGTGCCACCCCACCTTGTCGTAGCCGGGTCCCACGACGAATCCGGGAGTGCCGGTGGGCACGATGATGGCCGAGATCTCGGGGCGCCCGTCCGCGCCGCGGCCGGTGACCGCGGTCACTGTGACGAACCGGGTGATCGCGGTGCCGGAGTTGGTGATGAACTGCTTGGCCCCGTCGATCACCCACTCCCCGTTCTCCAGCCGCGCCGCGGTGCGCGTCGCGCCCGCGTCGCTGCCGGCCTCGGGCTCGGTGAGGCCGAACCCGGCCAGCGCGCGCCCGGCCAGGAGGTCGGGGAGGAGCTGGGTGCGCTGTGCGTCGGTGCCGAACCGGTACACCGGCATCGCGCCGAGACTCACGCCCGCTTCGAGGGTGATCGCGATCGACTGGTCCACCCGCCCGAGTGCTTCCAGCGCCACACACAGGGCGGCGTAGTCGCCGCCCTGCCCCCCGACGTCTTCGGGGAACGGGAGGCCGAACAGGCCGAGCTCACCCATCTGAGCGACGATGTCGAGAGGAAGAGTCGCCTCGCGATCCGCCTCGTACGACCGCGGCGCGACGACCTCGTCGGCGAAGGCGCGGACCATGCCCGAGAGTTCCCGCTCCTCTGCGGTCAGTCCGACGGTCAAGGTGTCAGTGGGCATCGTGGTCCTCCAGGACGGGTGGTTCGACTTCGGCGACGCTCTGGTCGCGGGCGACGGATGCTCCGAGCTGCACCCGCAACCGCGCGATCCCGTCGTGCGGGGCCGTGAGGGTGTGCTCCATCTTCATGGCTTCGATCGTCAGCATCTTCTCGCCCGCGTTCACACGGGAGCCCTCCGTGACGTGCACGGCGACCACCGTGCCGGGGAGCGGCGCGAGGAGTGCGGGGTTGCGCTGTGCCGCGACGGCGCCTTCCCGCTCGCGCAGTGTCGCGTCGCGCCGGGAGACCGGGACGACCCGTGCGGTCACCCCGTCGTCGTGCACCCAGACGGCGCCGTCGGCTGCGCGGGCCACGACGGCGCTGGGCGAGGGCGCCGCGTTCCCGTCGACCGTGGCGGTGCCCGCGTCGGTGTCGAAGATGGTGCGCACCTCCGCGGAACGGCCGCCGGCTCGCCAGCCGTCGCGGGCCTCCCACAGGTCGCCGCGGGGCGGTGCGACAGCATCACGGGCGGCAGCGAGGATCGCCGGTGAAGGCGGCTCCTCTTCTTCGGACGGCAGCCGGTCGAGCAGTCCGGTGTCGAGGTCTCCCCGGCGAACCCGCTGGTCGGCGAGGATCGTGCGGAGGTAGGCGATATTCGTCTCCACGCCGAGCAGGACCGTGCCGGCCAGGGCCGCATCCAGTCGCGACAGCGCGCTGGCCCGGTCGGCGCCATGCGCGATGACCTTCGCCACGAGAGGGTCGTAGTCCACGCCCACCCGACTGCCGCTCTCGACGGCGGCGTCGGTGCGCGCTCCGGGGGCCGGCCGCCAGGCGAGCACGTCGCCGGTTGCCGGCAGGAATCCCCGTGCCGGGCGTTCGGCGTACACGCGGGCCTCCATCGCCCACCCCTCTACGCGGACGTCCGCCTGCGTGAAGTCCAGCGGTCGCCCGGCCGCGACCCGTACCTGCTGCTCGACGAGGTCGAGCCCGGTGACCAGCTCGGTGACGGGATGCTCCACCTGCAGGCGCGTGTTCATCTCGAGGAAGAAGAATTCCTCCGGGTTCTCGCCCGACACCAGGAATTCCACGGTGCCCGCGCCGCGATAATCGACGCTGGCCGCTGCCGCGCACGCGGCCGCCCCCAATCGCGCGCGCAGGCCGGGCGTCACGATCGGCGACGGAGCCTCCTCGATTACCTTCTGGTGCCGCCGCTGAAGAGTGCACTCCCGCTCGCCGAGGTGCACGACGGTTCCGGCTTCGTCGGCGAGCACCTGCACCTCGATGTGACGGGGCGCCGACACGAACCTCTCCAGAAGCAGGGTGTCGTCGCCGAAGGCCGCGGTGGCGACGCGGCGCGCGGTGGCCAGGGCCGCCGGCAGGTCCGCCGCATCCCGCACCACCTCCATACCCTTGCCCCCGCCGCCGGCCGACGGCTTGACGATCACCGGGTAGCCGACCTCGACGGCCCGGGCGGCGATCTCGGCGTCGGTCATCCCCTCCGCCCCGAAACCGGGCACGATCGGCACCCCGGATGCGGCGACATGGTCGCGGGCGCGGATCTTGTCGCCCATGATGTCGATCGCCCGCTCCCCCGGCCCGATGAAGACGATTCCGCCCTCCGCGCAGGCGCGGGCGAAGGCGGCGTTCTCGGACAGGAACCCGTACCCGGGGTGGATGGCGTCGGCGCCGGTGGCCCGGGCGGCCGCGAGGACCGCGTCGATGTCCAGGTACGACCCCCGGGCGGCGGCGGGTCCGATGCGCACGGCGGTGTCGGCTTCCCGCACGTGCGGCTCACCGGCGTCGGCGTCGCTGTACACGGCGACCGATCGGATGCCCAGGCGCCGAAGCGTCCGGATGACGCGGCGGGCGATCTCACCGCGGTTGGCGACGAGGACGGTGCCGAACACCTCGACAGGCTCGGTGGGACCCATGGCGCTCACATCCGGAAGACGCCGAAGCGCGGATCGGGAAGCGGGGACCGGGACACGACCTCCAGCGCAAGGCCGAGCACGGTGCGGGTGTCGGCGGGGTCGAGGATGCCGTCATCCCACAGCCGGGCGGTGGCGTAGTACGGGTCGCCCTGCGCGTCGTAGCGGTCGCGAACGGGGGCGCGGAACGCCTCTTCGTCCTCGGGCGACCACTCCTGGCCCCGTGCGTCGAGCTGATCTCGTTTGACCGTGGCGAGGACGGCCGCGGCCTGAGTCCCGCCCATGACCGAGATGCGGGCGGCCGGCCAGGTCCACAGGAACCGCGGGTCGTACGCGCGTCCGCACATGGCGTAGTTGCCGGCGCCGAACGAGCCGCCGATGATCACCGTCAGTTTGGGTACCCGGGTGGTCGCCACGGCGGTGACCATCTTCGCGCCGTCCTTCGCGATACCGCCGGCCTCGGCATCCTTTCCGACCATGAAGCCGGAGATGTTCTGCAGGAACAGCAGCGGGATGCCGCGCTGATCGCAGAGTTCGATGAAGTGCGCCGCCTTGAGCGCCGATTCGCTGAAGAGCACTCCGTTGTTCGCGACGATCCCGACGGGATGCCCGTGGATACGTGCGAACACGGTGACGATCGTGGTGGCGTACTCGCGCTTGAACTCGTGTACCGAGTCGGCGTCGACCAGTCGGTCGAGCACGGCGTGCACGTCGTAGGGCTGCGTGACGTCGACGGGCACGACGTCGTACAGGGTGGCGGGGTCTGCCGCGGGTGGGACGGATGCGGTGACCTCCCATGACCGCGGGGCGGGCTTGGGCAGCGTCGCGACGATGTCACGCACGATCTCGAGTGCGTGCGCGTCGTTCTCGGCAAGGTGATCGACCACCCCGGAGCGGCGCGCGTGCACGTCTCCCCCGCCGAGCTCCTCGGCGGTGACGGTCTCGCCGATCGCGGCCTTCACCAGCGGCGGGCCGCCGAGGAAGATCGTCCCCTGGCCCCGGACGATCACGGTCTCGTCACTCATCGCCGGCACATACGCGCCGCCGGCGGTGCACGAGCCCAGGACGGCGGCGATCTGCCCGACGCCCTCAGCGGAGAGACGTGCCTGGTTGCGGAAGATCCGCCCGAAGTGGTCGCGGTCGGGGAACACCTCGTCCTGCATCGGCAGGTAGGCGCCTCCGGAATCGACCAGGTACACGCACGGCAGGCGGTTCTCGAGGGCGATCTCCTGAGCACGGAGGTGCTTCTTCACGGTCAGCGGGAAGTACGCGCCGCCCTTCACCGTCGCGTCGTTGGCGACGACCATCACGAGGCGGCCGTGCACGAGACCGATGCCGGCGACCACGCCGGCGGCGGGGGCATCCCCGTCGTACATTCCCTCGGCGGCGAGCGGCGCGACCTCCAGGAAGGGGCTTCCCTCGTCCAGGAGACGGTCGACCCGGTCGCGAGCGAGGAGCTTGCCGCGGGCGACATGACGGTCGCGGGCGGTGTCGGAGCCGCCGCGTGCCACCTGGGCGAGGCGGTCGCGGAGGCGGTCGGCGAGTGCGGCTTGCGTCGCGTGCGTCGGTGCGGTCCGGGTGGTCGTCATCTCAGCGCAGCAGCATCGCTCGGCCGGGTGCGCGCAGCACGCCGGCGACATCCATGAGGAAGCCGGCGGCCTCCGCGCCGTCGGCGAGGCGGTGGTCGAACGACAGGCTGAGCGTCATGACGTCGCGGAGCGCGATGTCGCCGTGATGCTCCCACGGCTGACGTCGTATCGCTCCGACGGCGAGGATGCCCGCCTCCCCGGGGTTGAGGATGGGGACTCCGCCGTCCACACCGAACACCCCGACGTTGGTGATGGTGAACGTGCCGCCACTGAGCTGGACCGGGGTGAGCGACCCGGCACGCGCCGTGGACACCAGGTCGCCGATGGAGTCGGCCAGATCCACCAGGGTGAGCGTCTCGGCGTCCCGCACGTTCGGGACGACGAGGCCCCGCGCGCTGGCGACGGCGATGCCGAGGTTCACGTACGAGGGCTGGATGATCTCTCCCGCCTCCTCGTCCCAGCGCGAGCCGAGCACCGGGGTGCGCCCGAGTGCCAGGCACACGGCCTTCGCGGTGACGGCGAGGATGCCGAGGCGGTGGCCGTCCAGCGCCCGGTCGTGCGACAGTTCGTCGAGGAGGCGCACCGTCTCGGTGACATCGACGGTGACGAAGGTCGCGGCGTGCGGCGCGGTGAAGGCACTGCGCACCATCGCCGCAGCGGTGTGCTTGCGGACGCCCCGGATGGGGATGCGGGTGACCCGGGGGTCGCTCGCTGCCGCGGGCCGGGCTGCGGCCTCCACGTCGGCGCGCGTGATCAGGCCGTCGCGTCCGCCCAGCGCATCGAGGTCGACGCCGAGCGTTTTGGCGAGGCGGCGCACCGGCGGGCTGGAGCGGGGCCGTTCCCGCTCGCCCGCCTCGCGCGCCGGAGCCGTTCCGGGCCCCGCGGCCGGGAGCCCGCGTCGGGGGCGACGGTGCGGACGCGCACCCGATCGCCCGACCGCGCCATACCCGACGAGGGTCGGTTGCCGACCGTCGGTCGACTCCGACTCGTCGCGTGACGGCCGCTGCGCGGAGGCGGGCACGTGCGCGCGTTCCGGCTCCGGCTCCCGCTCCCGCTCCCGCTGGGAGGCAACCTCCGGTGCCGACCCGGTCGCGACCGGGTCGGCGGCGGGGCTCGGCGCGTCCTCGCCGGGCACGGAGAAGGTCACCAGGGGCGCGCCCACCTGCACGGTGTCGCCGGCTGCGGCGTGCAGGTGCTGGACGGCACCGGCGAACGGCGACGGCAGCTCCACGACCGCCTTGGCTGTCTCCACCTCCGCGATCGTCTGGTTGAGATGCACCGCGTCGCCCTCGGCGACGAGCCACTGCACGAGCTCCGCGTCGGTGAGCCCCTCCCCGAGGTCGGGGAGTCGGAATTCCTGGATCATCGCGGCATCCCCTGCAGGTCGTGTTCGCGGCCGAGCACGCGGTCGACGGCCGCGAGGATGCGGTCGAGGTCGGGAAGGTGGTGACGCTCGAGCTTGGCGGGCGGGTAGGGGATGTCATGACCGGTGACGCGCTGGGGAGCGGCTTCCAGGTAATCGAAGCAGCGCTCGGTGATGCTGGCGACCAGCTCCGCCCCCACTCCCGCCTCGCGCGCTGCCTCGTGCGTGACCACCGCGCGGCCCGTCTTGCGCACGGATGCGGTGACGGCACCGTAGTCCACCGGGGAGATCGATCGCAGGTCGAGGACTTCGATCGATACCCCCTCATCCTCTGCGGCGAGAGCGGCGTCCAGGGCGATCGGAACCTGCGCGCCGTAAGTGACGAGAGTGACGTCGGTGCCTTCGCGCACCACGCGGGCGAGCCCCATCGGCGGCTCATCGGCGAGATCGAGGTCGAGGTCGACCTCGCCCTTCGTGTGGTACAGCCGCTTGGGCTCGAAGAAGACCACCGGGTCATCGCTCGCGATCGCCTGGCGCAGCAGCACATAGGCGTCGCGGGGGTCGGATGCGGCAACCACGCGCAGACCGGCCGTGTGGACGAAGTACGCCTCGGGCGACTCGGAGTGGTGCTCGGCCGCGCCGATGCCGCCCGCCCACGGGATACGGATCGTCAGCGGCATCTTCACCACGCCGCGCGTGCGGTAGTGGAGCTTCGCCACCTGGCAGACGATCTGATCGAACGCGGGATACACGAACCCGTCGAACTGGATCTCCACCACGGGCCGGTAGCCGCGGAAGGCGAGCCCCACGGCGGCGCCCATGATGCCGGCCTCGGCCAGCGGCGTGTCGATCACGCGCTCCGGGCCGAACCGGTCGAGCAGCCCGTCGGTGACCCGGAAAACTCCGCCGAGCTTCCCGATGTCTTCCCCGAGGAGCAGCACACGGGGGTCGTCCTGCATGGCGGTGCGAAGACCCGCACCCACCGCCTGGGCGAGAGTCAGCCGAGTCATGCCTCCACCTCCGTGTCGGCGAATGCCGCGAGATACGCCTCGTAGTCGCGGCGCTGTTCGGCAAGACCCGAATGCGGCTCGGCGTAGACGGTGTCGAGCACCTCGACACCGGGGAGGGTCTGCGCGCCGATGCACGCCGCACGCACCTCGGCGGCCAGGGCGTCGCCAGCGGCTGCCACCTCGGAAACCGCCTCATCGTCGAGGATCCCCTCGCCGCGCAGGTAGGTCTCGAACCGGGAGATCGGGTCGCGGCGTTCCCAGCGCTCGAGTTCCGCAGCATCCCGGTACCGGGTCGGGTCATCCGCGGTGGTGTGCGGCCCCATCCGGTACGTCACAGCCTCGAGGAGCGTCGGTCCCTCGCCCCGACGGGCACGGTCGCGCGCCCAGCGCATCGCCGCGTAGCAGGCGAGAACGTCATTGCCGTCGATCCGCAGGCTCGGCACCCCGAAGCCGGCTCCGCGAGCGGCCAGCGGCACCCTCGACTGGACGTCGACCGGCTCGGAGATCGCCCACTGATTGTTGGAGCAGACGAACACGACGGGCGCCTGGTAGGAGGCGGAGAACACCAGCGCCTCGTTGACGTCGCCCTGACTCATCGCCCCATCGCCGAAGTACGCCACCGCGATCTCGTCCGCGTGATCGCGCTGGATGCCCATCGCGTAGCCGGTGGCGTGCAGTGCATGGGCTCCGATGATCACCTGCATGGGCGCCATCCGCAGCCGCTCGGTGTCGTAGGCGGTGTGCGCCTCGCCCCGCCACGCGAGCACGAACTCCTGCGGACGCCCTCCCCGTGCCAGCAGTACCCCGGTCTCGCGGTAGCTGGGGAAGATCATGTCGGCGGCGGCGAGGGCGTGGGTGGTGCCGACCTGGACAGCCTCCTGGCCGCGGCAGGGCGGCCACAGACCCAGCTGCCCCTGGCGCTGCAGGGCGAAGCCCTCGGCGTCGACCCGGCGGGTGAGGATCATGTCGCGGTACAGCGTGCGCAGCGCGGCGGGGTCGAGCGCATCCAGCCAGGGATCCAGCGTGGGGTCGGCCACGCGCTCGCCGTCGGCGGTGAGCAATCGTGCCGCGTCATCCACGGACACCGCGGGACCGGCTGTCGGGGTTGGAGTGTGCACCATCGTCATACCTCCAGGTCGGCCCGCGGCCCTCGTGGGGCCCCGAAGCGTCCGGCGCCGGCGGCGTCGCCGACAGGCCGACCATACGTCCGGCGCGCACCTAGCTCAAGCATCACGGTTTGGATTGAGCAAGTTGCGTTACATCGGCGCGGCCTCGCTGCTAAGGTTTCGCATCATGTCTCGTCTGGACGCAGTCGACCTCGACCTGCTGCGGGCGCTGGCCGATGATCCGAGGGCGACCGTGGTCGCCCTCGCCGATCGCCTCGGACTCTCGCGCAACACCGTGCAGGCACGCATGGCGCGCCTCGAGCGCGCCGAGGTGCTCCTGTCGTTCGAGAGATCCCTCTCGCCGGCGGCCCTGGGTTTCCCGATCGAGGCGTTCATCCACGTCACCGTCCGACAGGCGGATCTTCCGCGCATCCGCACGGAGCTGGAGAGCATCCCCGAGATTCTCCAGGCCCACGGGATGAGCGGGCAGATCGACCTCGTGGTGCGGGTCGCGTGCCGCGACGCCCGTCATCTGTTCGACGTCGACGCCCGCATTCTCGCGGTGGACGGCGTGGAACGCACGGAGACGTCGCTCGTGATGCGCGAGGTGATCCCCTACCGCGTGGGGCCGCTCATGGAGCTGGCACGGCGGGAACGGTAGCGGCCTCCCGCCGGGGCGGCGCCACAGGATCCGCCCGCACGAGGACGACACCGGCGAGGATGAGCACACTTCCGAATGCCTGGACCAGAGTGGGTGCCTCACTGAGCAGCAGCCACGCGAACAGCATCGCGAACAGCACCTCGGTGAGGCCGACGAAGGACGCCAGACGCGCACCGATGCGCGGCACGGCGAGGACTCCCAGTCCGTAGCCCAGCGCGGTGGCGACGAGGACGACCCACGCGATGGAGACGAACCACGGCATGCTCGCCCCGAGGATGTCGGTGGACACCGGCGGGGCGACGAACGGCAGCACGCCGGTCAGGCACAGCACCGCCATGAACAGCGCGCCGACGAGCAGCCCGCCGGCGGCGAGGGCCAGGGGCGGCATCGTCTGGGCGGCGTGCTCGGCGATCGCGAAGTAGGCCGCGAGGCACACGGCCGCGCCGAGGGCGAGGACGACACCGAGCAGGTCGAAGGAGGCGCCGGCGATGTCGATGACGAGGACCAGGCCGGCCACGCCGACGGCGGTGCCGATCAGCACAACCGACGAGGGGCGGCGGCGCGTCCGTGCCCACACCCACACGACCAGCAGCACCGGGGCGATGTACTGCACGAGCAGGGCGATGGCCACCGGCATCCTCTGCATCGCGGAGAAGAAGAACACCTGGCATCCGGCGACGGCGGTGAGCCCGAATCCGACGATGAGCAGCCACGAGCGGCGGATCATCGAGCGATCGCGCAGAATCGCGCGGACGAGCCACGGCGACAGCAGGAGCGCGGCTCCGCCCATCCGCAGGAGAAGGGCGGCACCCACCGACCATCCCGCTTCCAGGAGCGGTTTGGTCACGGGTCCGCTCGAGGCGAAGGCCAGGGCGGAAGCAAGTCCGATGACGATGCCGGAGGTGCGCGCGCGCGCGATGTCCGGGAGGAGAACGGTAGCGGTCATCAGTGGCCTGTCACGAGCGTAGGGTCTGTACGCTGGTGACACTACGGTACGAGATGTCAGGAGTCAACATGGTGTTCATTCATGACACGCAGCTTGCCCTCGGCGCCGCCGTCACCCTGGTCAACACGCTGCCCGAGACGTCGTCCGACGGTGTGGACGACCTCACGACGGTCGACGATCTGAACCGCTTCCTCGCCGGTCAGCCCTACAGCGGGCGGATCGACCGCGATGCCGGCGAACTGGCTCAGCTGCGGAGCATCCGCCCGCGCCTGCACGAGCTGTGGACCGTGGATCGCGATAACGCCGTCCCCCTGGTGAACGGCATGCTCGCCGACGGGCGTGCGCTCCCCCGGCTCGTCACGCACCCGGGATTCGAGGAGTGGCACATCCATGCCACCGACGACGATGCACCCCTCGCCATCCGGATCCTCGTGGAGACGGCGATGGCGTTCGTCGATGTCATCCGCGCCGACGAATACGACCGGGTACGCGTGTGCGAGGCGGACGACTGCGCGTCGGTGTACGTCGACTACTCACGGAACGGTTCCAAGCGTTACTGCGACACCGGCAACTGCGGAAACCGCATGAACGTCAACGCGTACCGGCGTCGGAAGGCGCAAGAAACCGCCTGATCGCGTCGGCGGCCTCGGCCGGAGTCTCGTAATGGATGAGGTGGCCGACGTCGGGGATCTCGACGAGCTCGGCGCGGGGGAAGAGGGTCGCCAGGTGACGCTCCGCCTCGATGGGCGTGATGTCATCGCGAACGGCGGCCACCAGCAGCACCGGCTGGGCGATGCGCGGGGCGAAGGCGCGCACGTCGTTCGAGACCGACGTGACGAACGCCTGGTGCAGCACGTCGCGGTCGGAGAACCGTGAGAAGTAGAGGTCGTGCTGCTCGTGGACGAACCGGCGGAGCCCGGGATCCTTCGTCTTGGCCATCGCCAGGCTCATGACCCGCACGATGATCCGATTGCGCAGCAGCGCCTCGCCGATCCGCCGCGGGAGGCGGGCACCGGCCCAGTAGTAGAAGACCGCGAGACGCGTGAGGACGCCACGAGGCCCCTCCAGCGCCGGGGCACCGATGGGGTTCACGAGCACGACGGCGGGGGTGTCCAGTCCGCCGGCGACGGCGGCCGCCGACACGATGGAGCCGAACGAGTGCCCGAGGATCACGGAGCCCGGAGCCACGGCGGCGACGAACCCGGTGAGCCACTCGGCATACAGGGCGAGGTCGTGCGCACGCCCCCTGATCGGGGCGCTCTCGCCGAATCCCGGCAGGTCCGGCGAAATGACGCGCATCCCCGGAAGGTGCGCGATCACCGGCTCGAGCCCGTGGTGCTCGCCGCGGAAGCCGTGCACCGCCACGACGGTGGTCGCCGCATCCGCATCGCCGTAGACCCAGTACGCCGTCGTTCCCCCCAGCACCTCGGCCTCGCGACGCTCGAGCGCGACGCGGGACAGCAGGGGGGCGTACGGATTCGGCATCCCCCGAGTCTACGGAGCACGCGGCGGTGCGCCTGCCGCGGATGTCGGATGCCGCGCATACCGTGTGGCGTATGCACCCCGCGAAGCGACCTCCACCGCTTCCGTTGTTCCAGGCCCCGGAGTGGACGCGCGTCATCGGGGTGTTCGACCTGGAGACCACGGGTGTGGATGTGACGCGCGACCGGATCGTGACCGCGCACGTCGGCGTGCTCGACGCGGACGGCGCGGTGCTGACGGCGCGGGATTGGCTCGCCGACCCGGGCGTGCCCATCCCCGAGGGCGCTGCCGCCATCCACGGGATCTCCACCGAGCACGCACGCCGGCACGGGCGCGAGGCCGCCACCGTGGTCGCCGAAGTGGTCGACGCCCTCGCGGGGATCTTCGCCGCCGGCATCCCGGTGGTGGCCTACAACGCGCCGTATGACTTCTCGCTGCTCAAGCACGAGGCCCTCCGCCACGGCGTGGCGCCGCTGGAGTCCCCCTCCCCCGTCATCGACCCGCTCGTCGTCGACAAACGCTACGACCGCTACCGGCGGGGCAAGCGCACGCTGGCGGTGGTCGCGGAGCATTACGCGGTGCGCCTCGACGGCGCGCACGAGGCGTCCGCCGACGCGGTCGCCGCGGGCCGCGTCGCCCTGGCGCTGGCCGAACGCTTCGCCGCCTGGCTCCCGCCGAGCCTCGACGAGCTGCATACGCGGCAGATCGGCTGGGCGCGGTCGCAGGCGGAGAGCCTCACCGAATACTTCGTGCAGATCGGCCGGCTCGACCCCGACGACGCCGTCGACGGCCGCTGGCCCATCCGCTGACCCTCTCCTCCCGTGCGTCCCGCTTCCTTCCCGCTCCGTCCGCGAGAAACGACGATCCGGGCGAGAAACGACGCGCCGCGCCGTTTCTCGTCCGGAATGTGGTTTCTCGCGAGTGAGCGCGGGGACGGACGGCGTCGGGGGCGGGAACGACGAAGGCCCCGCGGAGCGGGGCCTTCGAGGAGGGACGAGTCTTACTTGCCGAAGTTCTTGAAGCGCTGGTTGAACTTCTCGACGCGACCGGCGGAGTCCATGATGCGCTGCTTGCCCGTGTAGAACGGGTGCGACGCGGACGAGATCTCGACGTCGATGACGGGGTACTCGACACCGTCGAGCTCGACCGTCTTGTCGCTGGACACCGTCGAACGGGTGAGGAAGGTCTCGCCCGAACCGAGGTCGCGGAACACGACGGCGCGGTACTCGGGGTGAATGTCAGTTCTCATGCGGAATCCTTGGGGTGTGAACGAGGCCTCGAGGGCCGGGAAAGTCTGAGGTGCGCGAGGCACCAAGCGTCGATTCTATCAGCACCGGGTCGACGGCGGGAACACGTCAGGATGCTGCGCGGGCGGCGTACCGGCCGCCGTCCTCGGTGAGCACGATCGGTGCGCCGAAGGTGGCGGTGAGGTTCTCGGCGGTGAGGGTGGCCGGAATCGGCCCGGCGGCGACCACCCCGCCGTCGCGGAGGAGCAACACGTGCGTGAACCCGATGGGGATCTCCTCGACGTGGTGCGTCACCATGACCATCGCGGGCGTCGTGGGGGCCTGTGCGTAGCCGGAGAGCAGGGTGAGGAGCTCCTCGCGGGCACCGAGATCGAGGCTCGCGGTCGGCTCATCGAGGAGCAGCAACTCAGGGTCGGTCATGACGGCACGGGCGATCTGCACGCGCTTCTGCTCGCCGTCGGAGAGCGTGCCGAAGGTGCGGTCGGCGAGGTGATCGAGCCGCCATTCCGACAGCACGCGCAACGCCCGGCGCTCGTCGATGTCTTCGTACTCCTCGCGCCACCGCCCGAGCACCGAGTACGCGGCGGTGAGGACCACGTCCAGCACCGTCTCCTCCGGCGGCACGCGGCGGGCCATCGCCGACGAGGCGAACCCGATCCGCGGACGCAGTTCGAAGACGTCCGTGCGGCCCATCCGCTCGCCGAGGATCGTCACGGTGCCCGACGTGGGATGCAGCAGCGTGTCGGCCAGCTGGAGCACGGTCGTCTTGCCCGCGCCGTTCGGCCCGAGGATCACCCAGCGTTCGTCGTCGGCGACCGTCCAGTCCAGGTGCGCGACGATGTCGCGAGTGTTCCGGCGGACGACGACGTCGGAGAACTCCAGGACTTCAGGCATGCGCCCAGCCTATCGGCCGGGCGTCGTCAGACTCGCGTACAGCGCGGCCGTCTGCTCCGCGATCCGGTCCCAGCCGAACTCCTCCACCGCCCGCAGCCGCCCGGCCTCGCCGTACTGTGCCGCGCGTGCGGGATCGGCCACGACTTCGGTGAGTACGCGCGCGAGATCGTCCACGAACCGCTCCGGGTCCACGGGGGTCCCCGTGCCGTCCTGCACCTGCTCGATCGGCACCAGGCGCCCGGTCTCTCCGTCGGCCACGACCTCCGGGATGCCGCCGGTGGCGGTTCCGACGACCGCGGCGCCGCACGCCATGGCTTCCAGGTTCACGATGCCGAGCGGCTCGTACACCGACGGGCACACGAAGGTGGTAGCGGCGGTGAGGATGGCGCAGAGCTGGTGGCGCGGGAGGAGGCGGTCGATCCATACGACCCCCTCGCGCGTGGCCTGCAGGTCCCGCACGAGTTCCTGCACTTCAGCCAGGATCTGCGGCGTGTCGGGCGCCCCGGCGCACAGCACCAGCTGCACCTCGGGCGGCAGTTGCTCGGCCGCCCGCAACAGGTACGGCAGGCCCTTCTGTCGGGTGATGCGCCCCACGAACACGACCGAGGGACGGGAGGGATCGATGCCCTCCTCGGCGAGGAACGCCGCATCCTCGACGGGATGCCACGCCTGCGTGTCGATGCCGTTGTAGATCACGTGCACCTTGGCGGGATCGAGGCTCGGGTAGCTGCGCAGGATGTCGGCGCGCATTCCCCCGCTCACCGCGACGATGGCCGCCGCCCCCTCGTACGCGGTCTTCTCGATGTAGCTGGAGACGGCGTACCCGCCGCCGAGCTGCTCGGCCTTCCACGGGCGGAGCGGCTCGAGGCTGTGCGCCGTCACGACGTGCGGGATGCCGTGCAGCAACGACGCGAGGTGACCGGCGAAGTTGGCGTACCAGGTGTGGCTGTGCACGACGTCGGCGCCGGCGACATCCCCGACGATCTCCAGGTCGGTGCCGAGCGTCTGGATCGCGCCGTTCGCCGCGGACAGTTCCGCCGGCGCGGCGTAGGACGTCGTGCCCTCCTCATCGCGGGGCGCACCGAAGGCGCGCACCTGGACGTCGAGCGAATGGCGCAGGGAACGCACCAGTTCGGTGACGTGCACCCCTGCCCCGCCGTAGATTTCCGGCGGGTATTCCTTGGTCACGATGTCGACGCGCATGAGGGAACGGTAGTACAGCTGTCAAGGGGTCGGAGGCGGGTGGTTGCGCCCGCATGTCCCGGCCTAGGGTGGTGCCATGCCAGCAGCGCCGAAGGTCTTCGGAATCATCCTCGCCGGGGGCGAGGGAAAGCGACTCATGCCTTTGACGGCTGACCGAGCCAAGCCCGCGGTTCCCTTCGCGGGACAGTACCGCCTCATCGACTTCGCGATCTCGAACCTCATCAACTCCGGGCTCCGCCAGCTCGTGGTGCTGACGCAGTACAAGTCCCACAGCCTCGACCGCCACATCTCCCAGACGTGGCGGATGTCGCCGATGCTCGGCTCGTACGTGGCGTCGGTGCCGGCGCAGCAGCGCCTCGGCAAGCGATGGTTCTCCGGTTCGGCGGACGCGATCCTGCAGAGCATGAACCTCCTCACCGACGAGAAGCCGGACATCGTCATGGTCATCGGTGCCGACCACGTGTACCGCATGGACTTCGGTCAGATGCTCGAGGCGCACATCGCATCCGGAGCACGCGCGACGGTCGCCGGCATCCGTCAGCCGATCTCCCTGGCGAACCAGTTCGGCGTCATCGACGTCGACCCGAAGGACAACGTCCGCATCCGCGACTTCCTGGAGAAGCCGCAGAATCCCACCGGGCTCTCGGATGCTCCGCACGAGGTGCTCGCCTCGATGGGCAACTACATCTTCGACGCCGACGCGCTCATCGAAGCCGTGCAGGTGGACGGCGAGTCGCCCACGTCGAACCACGACATGGGCGGTGACATCGTGCCGTACTTCGTCAATCGCGGGGAGGCGGCCGTGTACGACTTCAAGCGCAACGACGTTCCGGGGTCCACCGATCGTGACCGGGCGTACTGGCGGGATGTGGGAACGATCGACTCGTTCTACGATGCGCACGCCGACCTCATCGCGACGCTCCCGATCTTCAACCTGTACAACACCGACTGGCCGATCCATTCGCAGACGGTCAACTCCCCTCCCGCGAAGTTCGTCCGCGACTCGGTGGGGCGCATCGGCAACGCGATCGACTCGATCGTGTCCCTCGGGTCGGTGCTTTCCGGCACGCACCTCGAGCGCAGCGTCGTGGGTCCGTGGACCCTCGCCGGCGGCGGATCGACGATCACCGACTCGGTGCTGTTCGACTACGTGCACGTCGGTGCGGGAGCGCGGGTCCACCGCGCCATCCTCGACAAGAACGTCGTGCTGGCCGATGGTGCCACGGTCGGGGTCGATCGGGAACGCGATCTTGCCCGCGGCTACACCGTCACCGATACCGGCATCACGGTGGTCGGGAAGGGCGTGCGCGTCGACTCCTGACCCGGGGTCCCGCGGGGTCAGTGCATCGTCATCCCACCGGTGACGTTGATGCCCTGTCCGGTGAGGTACGACGCGAGATCGCTCGCGAGGAACAGCGCCACGCCGGCGACGTCGGCCGGTGTGCCCGTGCGTCCGACCGGCACCTGGGAGCGGTCCTCGGCTTCGATGTCGGCGGCGGTGAGGCCGCGCACGAGCGCACCCTCTGCGCGCTCGCGCCACTTCATGGGGGTCTCGATGATACCCGGGCAGATCGCGTTCACGAGGATGCCCTCGCTCGCCAGCTCGACCGCCATCGTGCGGGTGAGACCGAGGACCGCGTGCTTGGATGCGACATACGCGGCCATCCCGCGATAGCCGTTCTTGGCCGCCTGCGATGCGACGAGAATGATCCGGCCCGGGCGGGATGCGGCGCGCAGCCCGCGCGCGACGTGCTTGGCGACGAGGAACGACCCTTTCGCGTTGACGTCGAGGTTGCGGTCCCAGTCCGCTTCGGTCGTGTCGACCGCGTAGGCTATCGTGGAGGTCCCGGCGGCGTGCACGAGCACCTCGACGAGGCCGATGCGGTCGCGGACGTCGCGCAGGGCTCGCTCGACGGCGGCCTCGTCGGTCACGTCGAGGCGCAGCATCCACACGCCGTCGCCGCCCCGAGTGGGTGCGGCGGAGGGATGCGCGAGGTCGGCGCTGACGACGACGGCCCCTTCGGCGGCGAAGGCGGCCACGGAGCCTGCGCCGATGCCGCTGGCTCCTCCGGTGATCAGTACGACGCGGCCGGCGAGTTCGGCGAACATGTCAACTCCCGCCGGGACGGTTCAGACGCCGACGCGTTCGAAGGCGTCGAGGCTGATGCCCTGCTGGAGGATGAGCTTCGACCATTCGCGCGCAGTGTGGAGGCTGTGGTCGCGGTAGTTGCCGCAGCTGAACGCGTCGACCCCGGGGATGTCGGCCTCGGTCGCCTCTTCGGCGATGAACCGGAGGCTGTCGCTCAGGGCCGCGACGAGTTCCCGCAGGGGCGGTTCACCCCACGCGATGAGGTGGAACCCGGTGCGGCATCCGAAGGGCGAGATGTCGATCAAGCCCTCCATGCGGTCGCGCAGGAGGCTGGCGAGCATGTGCTCGATCGTGTGGATGCCGGCGGTGGGAATCTCCCCCTCGTTGGGCTGCACGAAGCGCACATCGAAGTTGGAGATGACGTCGCCGCGCAGACCCTTCTCCGTGCCGATGAGGCGTACGTAGGGCGCCTTCACGGCGGTGTGGTCCAGGGTGAAGCTCTCGACGTCGGCCATGGCGGATCTCCTCGGGTGGGAAGCGGGCGTCGCGCGCGCGACCTTCCGAGCCTACGACGGCCGGCCGATCGTGCGCGCCGGATGACGCCGGAGGGCGGGTCGCCATCGCGCGTCGCGCTAGGGTCGAGGCCGTGCCCGACGCATCCCGCCTCCTCGTCGTTCTGGACGCCGACTCCACCCTGCTGCGCAACGAGGTCATCGAACTGATCGCCGACGAAGCCGGCCGCGGCGCGGAGGTCGCCGCGGCCACCGAGGCGGCCATGCGCGGAGAGGTGGACTTCGCCGAAAGCCTCCGTGCACGGGTGTCGGAACTGCGGGGGGTGCCGGTGACCGCGTTCGCCCGCGTCATCGCTCGCGTCGAGCCCACTCCGGGGGTGCACGAGCTCATCGCCGCGGTCCATGCGCGCGGCGGAACGGTGGGGGTGGTCTCGGGCGGGTTCCACGAGGTGCTCGACTCCGTCGCCCCAGGGCTCGGTGTGGACCGCTGGCGCGCGAACCGCCTGGCAACGGCTGAGGGGATGCTGACCGGCGACGTCTCCGGGGCGATCGTGGATGCCGCCGCGAAGGCGGCGTCGCTGCGCGCATGGGCGGACGAACTCGGGGTGGCGCCGTCGCGCACGATCGCCATCGGCGACGGAGCGAACGACCTTCTCATGCTCGCGGCGGCCGGCCTCGGGCTCGCCTTCAACGCCAAGCCCGCGGTGCGGGAGCGCGCCGACCTCGTGATCGGGCCGGTCGATCTCACGCAGGTGATCCCGCTCCTCCCCTGACCCCGTCGAGTCGCCGGAACACGTCGGGCCGGCCGCCGGAACACGACCGAACGTGGCGAGTCGACGGGCCGAGGACGGGATGTCGGGACCCGCGCGTAGCGTGAGCGCATGGACGTTCTCCTCGTACCCGGACTCTGGCTCGACGGCTCCACGTGGGATCAGGTGCTCCCACCGCTCCGCGACGCCGGCCACACGCCGCATCCGCTGACGATGCCGGGCCTCGGCGAGCCGGCGGAGCGATCCGCCGACATCGGGCTCGCGGACTGGATCTCCGCCGTCGTCGCGGAGATCGATCGGCTGCCGGGACAGGTGGCACTCGTGGGCCACTCCGGCGGCGGCAACGTCGTGTGGGGCGCTGCCGATGCCCGCCCCGACCGCGTCGCGCGCGTGGTGTTCGTCGACACCTTCCCACCCGGCGACGGCGGGTCGATCTGGGAGTTCCCGATCGTCGATGGCGTGATCCCGTTCCCGGGCTGGGACACGTTCGAAGACGCCGAGGTGGGTGACCTCGACGATGACACGCGTGCGGATGCGGCATCCCGCACTCTTTCGGTGCCCGTACGGGTGCCGACCGATCCCATCTCCCTGACGGATACGCGCCGCTACGACGTTCCCGTGACGATGCTCACCGGAACGATGCCGGAGTCGGACCTCCGAGCGATCATCGCGACGGCGCCCCCGTGGGCCGCCGACCTCGCCGCCCTGCAGAACCTCGAGATCGTCGAGTTGAACTCCGGGCACTGGCCGCAGTTCTCCCAGCCCGGCGAGCTCGGCCGCCTGATCGCCGCCGCCCTGCGCTGACTCCCGCCGAGCGCACGAGTTCCTGCCGAGTGCACGCCTTCGCAGCGCCCACAAGCCGTGCACCGGGCACGATCCCGTGCACTCGGCGAACGTACGGCGGGGTTCGGGTCAGTGCCCCATGCCCAAGCCGCCATCGACGGGGATGACAGCACCGGAGATGTAGGCCGCGGCGTCGGAGGCGAGCCACGTCACGACGCCGGCGACCTCCTCGGCGGTGGCGAAGCGCCCGGCCGGGATGCTGCGCTTGTATTCGGCCTGGGTGTCTTCGGGCAGAGCGGCGGTCATGTCGGTCTCGATGAATCCCGGCGCGACGACATTGGCCGTGATGCCGCGAGACCCGAGCTCGCGGGTCAGGGAGCGGGCGAATCCGACGAGGCCGCTCTTGGAGGCGGCGTAGTTGATCTGCCCCGCCGATCCGAGGAGGCCCACGACGCTGGAGATCAGGATGACGCGACCCCACCGGGCACGCAGCATCCCCTTCGAGGCCCGCTTGACGACACGGAAAGTCCCTCCGAGGTTCGTCGCGACGACCGAATCGAAGTCGTCCTCGCTCATCCGCATGAGCAGGGTGTCCTTGGTGATCCCGGCGTTGGCGACCACGATCTCCACCGGCCCGAGCGTGGCCTCCACCTCGCGGAAGGCGGCATCCACGGCTGCGGCGTCGGTGACGTCGGCGCGGACCGTCAGGGCGCCCATCGGCCCGTCGCCCGAGCGCGCCGTCACGGCGACGCGGTACCCCTCGGCGACGAACCGTTCGGCGATCGCACGGCCGATGCCGCGGTTTCCGCCGGTGACGAGTACGACGCGATCGGTGGCCATGGGCACACTCCGTTTCAGGCGAAGGAAAGAACGGCCCCAGCCTAAGCGAGCGGGCGGAACCGCGTTTGACACCGCCACCCCGCGCTGGGAATGTGGAGGCCTCCGACTAGAAAGGGGCCCTCCGTGAGCGACCCCACTTCGCCCCTCGCCGACGACTCCCCCGCCTCCCCGCCGATTCCGCCGCCGCCCGCTCCTCCGGCCGTCCCGCCGTACGCCACGGAAGCGGCTCCCACGCCGCAGACCTACGCGCCGCCGCAGGCGTACACGCCGCCGTCGCAGGGTTACTCCCAGCCCGCGCAGGGGTACGGAACACCCACACAGGGTTACGGAACGCCCGGACAGGGATACGGGTCATCCGCGCCGCAGGGATACGGCCCTCCGGCGGGCTACTCCCAGCCCACGCCCTACGGTGCACCGGGCTACCCGCAGCGCAGGACGAACGGGCTGGCCGTGGCGTCGCTCGTGTGCGCCATCGCCGGCATCGTGTTCTCGTGGACGCTCGTCCTGGGCCTGGCCTCCATCGCCGCCGTCATCCTCGGTCACCTCTCGCTCAGGCGCCTCAAGACGTCGAACGAGGCCGGCTACGGCATGGCCCTGGCGGGCACGATCGTCGGCTGGGTGGGCGTGGCGTTGCTCGTCCTCCTGTTCGTGCTCTTCGCCATTCTGCCTTTCCTGTTTCTCATGGGAGTGATGGGCGCGACCACATACAGCTCCTGAGCGCTCTCTTCCAGGTGCCCGGCGTAGTCTGGGAGGACCGTGAAATCCTCCCCCCGCGCGCCCTCCGCGACGTCGCTGCCTCGCGCTCCGCACGACGACGCCAGTTCGCGGTTTGCCAAGTACATGATCACGATGGGGATCCGCATCGCGTGCCTGGTCGGGATGGTGTTCATCACGCCTTACGGCTGGTACACGTGGGTGCTGGCGGCCGGAGCCGTTCTCCTTCCGTACGTCGCCGTCGTGATCGCCAACGTGGGTCAGGAAACTCGCCGGACCGTCGCCGAGAGCCCCGGCCGGGCGATCGCCGATCCCACGCCCGCTGCTCCCCCACCATCCGGCAGTCCGACCGTGATCCGCATCAGCGAGAGCACGCGCCCCGACCCGGACACCGAGGAGAACCGATGACCGCGGAATGCTCGCGGGCCGGATGCCGCGATACCGCGGTCTGGCGGATCTCGTGGCGGAATCCCCGCATCCACACCGCCGAGCGCCGCAAGGAGTGGGTGGCGTGCGACGAGCACGTCGGCTATCTGCGTGACTTCCTGGCGGCGCGCGATTTCCCCCTCGAGGTTGCTCCCCTTTCCGCCGCCGGCACCGCCGGAGCCGCATCGTGAGCCGCCGGGATGCTCCGCCTGCCGTCCGCTGGACCGCCTACGTGGCGGTTGCCATCGTCTTCGCGATCGCGTGCGGGTTCCTCTCGAACTGGCAGTTCGAGAGGAACGAGGCGCGTGCCCGCCAGCTGGCCCTGGTGGAGGCGAACTACGACACGACCCCGGTCCCGCTCGGCGATGTCCTGGCGCCCGGCGCGGACCTCGCCGCCTCCGATGAGTGGACACCCGTGACCCTCACCGGCGAATACCTGACCGACGAACAGCTCCTCGTCCGCAACCGCCCGCACGGGGGCACGGCCGCCTTCGAAGTCCTGGTGCCGTTCCTCCTCGAGGACGGCCGCACGCTGGTCGTGGATCGCGGGTGGGTGCCGCCGGGCGTGGATCAGCCCGACCCCGATGTCGTTCCCGCGCCCCCGACGGGGCTCGTCGAGGTCACCGTGCGTCTTCGTCCGGGTGAGCCCTTGCCGACATCCGGACGCACCGCCGGCGAGGGCCAGGTGCCCACCATCCACTTGCCGCTCGTGGCGGAGCGGATGAGCGACGGATCGACTCTGGAGACCGGCGCCTACGGTCTGCTGGTCTCGGAAGACCCGGCGCCCGCGACAGTCCCCGGTTCGATCGACCCGCCGTCGGAGGACCCAGGCCCGCACCTCTCGTACGCAGTGCAGTGGATCCTGTTCGCGGTCATGGGTTTCGCGTTCATCCTCTACATCCTCGTCACCGAGCGCAGGCACGCCCGTGAGGATGCGGAGACGCGGCGTCCGCGACGTCGCGACCGGGATTCCGAGGTCGAGGACGCCCTCCTCGACGCCCGCTGATCCTCCGGTCCGGTCAGGCCAGGGCGATGAGGTCGGCGTAGTCGCGACCCCAGATGTCTTCGACGCCGTCAGGGAGGATGAGAACGCGTTCGGGGTTCAGAGCCTGCACGGCGCCCTCGTCGTGCGAGACGAGCACGACCGCGCCCTCGTAGTGTGCCAGAGCGCCGAGGATCTCCTCGCGGGACGCCGGGTCGAGGTTGTTCGTGGGCTCGTCGAGCAGCAGCATGTTCGCCGACGAGACCACGAGTGTGGCCAGCGACAAACGCGTCTTTTCTCCACCGGAAAGGACACCGGCGGGCTTGAGGACGTCGTCCCCGACGAACAGGAACGAGCCGAGCACCTTCCGCGCCTCGGTGGCGGTGATGTCGGGCGCCGCTGACATCATGTTCTCAAAGACCGAGCGGCCGACGTCGAGGTTCTCGTGTTCCTGGGCGTAGTAGCCGATCTTCAGCCCGTAGCCGGGCTCGATCACCCCGGTGTCGGGCTTGTCGACCCCGGCCAGCATCCGCAGCAGCGTCGTCTTCCCGGCACCGTTGAGGCCCAGAATCACCACGCGCGAGCCGCGGTCGATCGCGAGGTCCACGTCGGTGAAGATCTCCAGCGAGCCGTACGACTTCGACAGCCCCCGCGCCATGAGCGGCGTCTTGCCGCACGGTGCGGGCTTGGGGAAGCGGAGCTTCGCGACGCGCTCTTCCTGACGGACGTCGTCCAGGCCGGACAGCATCTTCTCCGCCCGCGCCACCATCTGATGCGCGGCGGCGGCCTTCGAGGCCTTCGCGCCGAATCGCGCCGCCTGGAGCTGCAGGGCGGTGGCCTTCTTCTCGACGTTGGCGCGCTCCTTCTTGCGGCGCTCCTCGTCGGCCACCCGCTGACGCAGGTAGTTCTTCCAGTTCATGTTGTAGACGTCGATGACCTGACGGTTGCCGTCGAGGTAGAACACGCGGTTGACCGTCTCGCCGACCAGCTCGATGTCGTGGCTGATCACGATGAGCCCGCCCTTGTACCCCTTGAGGAACTCGCGCAGCCACACGACGCTGTCCGCGTCGAGGTGGTTCGTCGGCTCGTCGAGGATCATCGTGCTGGCGTCGGAGAAGAGGATGCGGGCGAGCTCGATGCGGCGGCGCTGCCCTCCGGAGAGGGTCTTGAGCGGCTGGTCGAGGATGCGGTCAGGAAGCGAGAGGTTGTGGGCGATGGATGCCGCCTCCGCCTCCGCGGCGTAGCCGCCGAGCGCCTCGAACCGCTCGGTGAGGTTGCCGTACCGCCGCATCGCCCGTGCCGCGACATCGACGTCGTCGTCGGCCATCTGCAGCGAGGCCTCGTGCATCCCCAGGGCGAGCGTGCCGAGCCCGCGGGCGTCGAGGATGCGCGTACGCGCCAGCATCTCGGGGTCGCCCGACCGCGGGTCCTGCGGCAGGTAGCCGAGCTCCCCCGACCGCTCGACGCGACCGTCGCTGGGCATCAGGTCGCCGGCGAGCACCTTAGTCAGCGTGGTCTTGCCCGCCCCGTTGCGGCCCACCAGCCCGATCTTGTCGCCGTCGGACACGCGGAACGACACGTCCGACATGAGCACGCGGGCGCCCACGCGGATCTGGAGGTCGTGCACAGCGAGCACAGCGGAAGTCCGATCTGTCGGGCGGGAGGGGGTGGATGGCCGAGCGGCCAGCCTTCAAGTATAAGTCGCGAGGCGCCTCCTCGATTCCGCGCGGGTCCGCATCGGGGGAAGCCCGTTTGTCTCGCCGTCGAGATTTCAATTCGACGCGATCGATGGCACGTGCATAAACTAAGGGAACCCTTACCTAACTACCGAGGAGATTCCTGTGCCCCGCATCCGCACTGCCGCCGCTTTCGCGGCCGGAGCCGCACTCCTGTTGACCGGCTGTTCGACCGCGAGCCAGACCTCCGACGCCGGGAACTCCGCCGACGGCGACGACGTGTTCCCGGTCACGATCGAGCACGCATTCGGCGAAACCGTCATCGAATCCGCCCCCGAACGCGTCGCCACAGTGGCGTGGGGCAACCACGAGGTTCCGCTGGCACTGGGAGTGGTCCCGGTCGGGATGGAGAAGGCCACGTGGGGCGATGACGACAACGATGGCGTCCTCCCCTGGGTCGAAGAGCGCCTCGAAGAGCTCGGCGCCGAGACTCCCGTGCTCTTCGACGGCGGAGACAGCATCGACTTCGAGGCCGTCAATGACACGAAGCCGGACGTCATCCTCGCCTCCTACTCGGGCCTGACCCAGGAGGAGTACGACACCCTCTCCAAGATCGCTCCGGTCGTGGCGTACCCCGAGGTCGCGTGGGGCACCTCATACCAGGACATGATCCGCCTGAACTCCACGGCGCTCGGTCTCGCGGAGGAGGGCGAGGCGCTGATCGCAGACCTCGAGGCGGAGGTGGATGCGGCGCTCGAGGAGTACCCGGCGCTCGCCGAAGGAACGGCTCTGTTCTCCTACCTGGACCCGACCGACCTGAGCCAGATCGGCTTCTACACCAGCCACGACACACGTCCGGGGTTCCTGGCCGACCACGGAATGCCCCTGCCGAGCATCGTCGAGGAGGAGTCTGCCGGGACGGAGGAGTTCTACGTCACCGTCAGCGCCGAGGAGGCCGACCGCTTCGCCGATGTCGACGTCTTCGTGACCTACGGCGACCCCGACGGTGAGCTCATCGCCCAGCTGCAGGCCGACCCCCTGCTCTCCCAGATCCCCGCCATCGCCGAGGGACGCATCGCGGTGCTGGAAGACAGCACCCCGCTCGCGGCGTCGGCCAACCCGACCCCGCTGTCCATCCCCTGGGGCGTGCGGGACTACTTCGCCGTGCTCGCCGCCCCGCTCGGCTGAGACCGATGACCGTCCTCCAGCGGCAGACATCGCTGCCGGACACCGCACTCCTGCGGCGTCCGGCAGCGGTACGTCTGTTGTGGCTCGGCGCCCTCGTGGCGGCCTTGCTCCTGCTGGTGGTTGCCTCCGTCGCGTTCGGCGCCCGCCCGGTCTCGCTCGAGGAGATCTGGGGCGGGCTCACCGGCACCTCCGCGGGTGTCGGCGAGGGCGCCGTGATCGCGCGTCTGCCGCGGACGGTGCTCGGGATCCTCGTCGGTGCCGCCCTGGCGCTGTCGGGGATGACGATGCAAGCGGTCACACGCAACCCGCTGGCCGACCCCGGCATTCTCGGGGTGTCCGGCGGTGCGGCTCTGGCCGTGGTGATCGGAATCGCCTTCTTCGGCCTGTCGAACCCCTACGGCTATCTCGCGTTCGCCACCGCCGGAGCCGCCGCCGCAGCCGTCTTCGTCTACGCGGTGGGTTCCCTCGGCCGGGGCGGCGCCACCCCGCTCAAGCTCGCCCTCGCGGGCGCGTCGATCACCGCCGCATCCATGTCTCTCGTCAGCGCGATCCTCCTCCCCCGCGTCGACCTCCTCGAGACGTTCCGGTTCTGGCAGATCGGCGGGATCGGCGGCGCCACGTGGGACCGGATCGGCGTCGTCCTGCCCGCCCTCGCGGTCGGCGCGCTGGTGTGCGTGCTCACTTCGCGCGGCATGAATTCGCTCGCTCTCGGTGACGACATGGCCACGGGTCTTGGTGAGCACGTGGCCCGTACGCGCCTGATCGCCTCCTCCGGCGCCGTCCTCCTGTGCGCCGCCGCGACGGCGATCGCCGGGCCGATCGCCTTCGTGGGGCTTGTCATTCCTCACCTGTGCCGTCTGCTCGTGGGAACCGACCACCGCTGGCTGCTCCCCTACTGCGCCCTCGCCGGCGCGAGCCTCCTCCTCCTCGCCGACGTGGTCGGACGCGTCGTCGCCCGGCCCTCCGAGGTCGAGGTGGGGATCATCACCGCCCTCATCGGGGCACCGGTGTTCATCGCGATCGTGCGACGCCAGAAGGTGCGGGAACTATGAGCGTCGCAGTCGTCCTCGCGGGTCGGCGGGCGCGGGTCCGACGGCACGCCGCCGTCACACTGGTGCTCGGCGCCGTCGCCGTCGTGTTGTTCGTGGTGAGCCTCATGGTGGGCCGCACGTTCTACGACCTGTCGGATGTCCTGCGTGTCGTCCTCGGCGAGACGGTCCCCGGCGCGTCCTTCACGGTCGGCGAGCTCCGACTCCCCCGCGCGGTCCTGGCGATCCTCTCGGGCCTCGCGTTCGGCGTCGGGGGCGTCATCTTCCAGACGATGCTCCGCAACCCGCTCGCCGCACCCGACATCATCGGCATCACCTCCGGCGCCAGCGCTGCCGCCGTCGCCGGCATCATCCTGCTCTCTCTGGACCAGACCGCGGTGTCGTTTCTCGCGCTGGGCGGAGCCCTCGTCACCGCCGCCGCGATCTACCTCCTCTCCCACCGCGGCGGCTTCGCGGGCACGCGCCTCATCCTCATCGGGATCGGCGTTGCCGCCATGCTCGACAGCGTCGTGACCTACGTTCTCTCGCGTGCGGCGGCATGGGATCTCCAGACCGCGATGCAGTGGCTCACCGGCAGCCTCAACGGCGCGACATGGTCGTCGATCCTGCCACTGGCGATCGCGACCGCGGTGCTCGTTCCGATCGTCCTCGCCAACGGTCGCGACCTGGGCGTCCTGCGTCTGGGCGATGACTCCGCCACCGCCCTCGGCGTGTCCGTGCACCGCACCCGCGTGCTGCTGCTGATCGGCGCGGTGGCGCTCCTGGCCTTCGCCACCGCCGCCGCAGGGCCGATCGCGTTCGTGGCGTTCATGGCGGGTCCGATTGCGGCGCGCATCGTCGGCCCCGGAGCATCCCTCATCGTTCCGGCCGGGCTGGTCGGAGTCGTCCTGGTGCTGGCCGCCGATCTCATCGGACAGTTCGCCTTCGACAATCGCTACCCCGTCGGAGTCATCACCGGCGTCCTCGGGGCGCCGTACCTCGTCTACCTGCTCATCCGGACCAACCGCTCGGGAGGCTCCCTGTGACCGTGTCGCACCAACTCGCCGCCCAGGACGTGACCCTGGCCTACGGTGACCGCGTGATCGTGGAGGGCCTGGACCTGGTCATCCCCCCTGGCCGGATCACCGCGATCGTGGGGGCCAACGGATGCGGCAAATCGACGCTGCTGCGCGCCCTCGCCCGCCTCCTCCGTCCGCGCAAGGGTTCCGTGGTGCTCGACGGAAAGGCCGTGCACTCCCGGCCCTCGCGCGAAGTGGCCCGCACCCTGGGCCTGCTCCCCCAGAGCCCGATCGCCCCCGAGGGGATCGCGGTGGCCGACCTCGTCGGGCGGGGGCGTCATCCGCATCAGAAGCCGCTCGCACGGTGGAACGCTCGGGACTACGAAGTGGTGGCGCAGTCGCTGGAGGCGACCGGCATCTCCGACCTGGCCGATCGATCCGTCGACGAGCTCTCCGGCGGCCAGCGGCAGCGGGTATGGATCGCGATGGCGCTCGCGCAGGAGACCGACATCCTGCTGCTGGACGAGCCGACGACGTTCCTGGACGTCGCGCACCAGATCGAAGTGCTCGACCTGATCACCGACCTCAACCGCGAACGCGGCACCACGACGGTCATGGTCCTGCATGACATCAACCTCGCCGCCCGTTACGCCGATCACGTGTTCGCGATGTGCCGCGGCGAGGTGATCGCCGGTGGACCTCCCGCCGAGGTGATCACGAGCGACCTCATCCGCGAGGTCTTCGGGCTGGAATCCCTCGTCGTCCCCGACCCCGTCTCCGGCACTCCCCTCGTCCTCCCCCGCGGCCGCCACCACGCCGCAGCTGTCTGAACGGAACCCCATGACGTCGACCACCGTCGCCACCAGTCGCTTCTTCCGTGCTCGCGTCGCGGCGATCACCGATGTCACGCCGAGTTTCCGCCGCTTCACCTTCGCCGGACCCGATCTCGCCGACTACGGCGACCCGGGGCTGGACCAGCGGGTCAAGGTGGTCTTCCCCACGCCCGTCACGGGAATCGACGTCATGCCCACCGCCGACGACTGGTACACGCAGTGGCGCGACATGGATGAGGCCGGCCGGCCGCCGTTCCGGACGTATACGACGCGTGCGGTGCGCAACGACGTCGCCGAGGTCGACATCGACATGGTGGCGCACGAGGTGCTCGGTCCGGCATCGGTATGGATCGAGAAGGCCGTGATCGGTGACGAGGTGCTGATATTCGCCCCGACGACGGCGCACACGGGAGTGAGCTTCGGCATCGACTTCGTCCCGCCGGCATCCACCGGGTGCTTCCTCCTCGCGGGCGACGAGACCGCAGCACCGGCGATCGCGGTGATCCTGGAGCACCTCCCCGACTCCGCTCGTGGCGTGGTCGTGCTCGAGGTGCCGCACGAAGCCGACGCGGCATACCTGCCGCAGCATCCCGGTTTCACCTATCGCGTCGCCGCGCGCGGCAGCGCCCCGCGGCACGCGCACCTGAAGACCGCCGTCGTGGCGGCGGCCGCTGAGCTGATCCCGCCCGGCCATGGCGCCGAGGTCGAGGAGATCGACATCGACGAGGGCATCCTGTGGGAGGTGCCCCGGACGGCGAAAGGCGGCGCGGCGTTGAAGAAAGCGCCCATGTACGCGTGGCTGGCCGGCGAGGCCGGGGCGATCAAGGCCCTGCGTCGCCACCTTGTCGGCGAACACGGCGTCGACCGCCGCGCGGTGGCCTTCATGGGCTACTGGCGCGAGGGCCGCGCGGAGAGCTGACCCGGAGAAGAGGGCGCTCGCCCCGCCGAAGCAGATCCGCGAGCAACCGACGGGACCAAGGTCCCTGGTCCCCGGGGGACCGGGGACCGACGATGAGCTATGGCTCCCCCCGCCACCTCCCCTTCCTCTGTCCTCGCCGCGGCCGGCGCCATTGCTCTCGGCTGCCTCCTCGTGGTCGGATCGCTTCCGGCCTCCGCAGCGCCCGGCGACCCGATCGGCCCGATCAACCCGGTCACCCAGCCTCTGAACGGGTCGCCCGCGAACGGCAACTTCCTGGTATTCGTGGAAGACGACGTCGCACTCGACGGCGATGAGGCGGAGGGAACCGTGGCCGCGGGAGGCGATCTCTCGTTCTCCTCGGCGTACAACATCTTCGGCGGCCGACCGACCGTGACGGCGCCGGGCGACGCCCAACACATCGCGCTGTACGTCGGCGGGGGCATCACCTGGGATCCGGACGGCCAGATTCTTCGCATCCTCCAAGGGGGCTACGTGAAGGTGGCGGATACCACCACCTACCTCGCGCTGGACACAGACAGCAACGGCGCTGCCGCCAACCTCCGTGTGGTGGAGCCGGGCGCCTCCTACGACTCGACGCCCCGCATCGAGAGCGTCGTCCCGCAACCCGCCGCCTCGGTGGGCGAGCCTGTGCCCTCGGACGTGCTGGACATCGCAGGCGCCTACGAGCTGTACCGGGACACCTCCGCCACCCTGGGCACGTGCGCGACCACGGTGACACTGCTCCAGCGAGACGACGGGCAGCCGGCCACGCGCCCGGTGCCCGCCGGGGGGAACGTCCGGGCGCCCCTCGTCTCCGGAGTGACGAATGTGCTCTCTTTCAGCGCAGAGGAGCTCGCCGGGCTCGGTGAGCTCGTCATCGACCCCGCGCCCAGCAGCACGACCCCGTTGCTGGTCAACATCACCGGCGATTTCAACGGCGAGATCCCGAGCATGCCGGGCCTCAGCGGCGCTTCGGCGCCCTACATCCTCTGGAACTTCGTCGACGCGACGAGCGTGCTCGTCACAGGCGGAGATAGTCTGCGCGGCACGATCTACGCTCCGCGCGCACAGCTGAACTGGCAGGTCACGCAGAACATCGAGGGTAACGTGATCGCTGCGTCGTTCATTCACGGCGGCGTCGCAGGCCGCGGGCCGCGCGAGGTGCACGACTTCCCGTTCGCGACGACTCTGTCGTGCGTCGAAGCGGGGCCGACGCCCACGCCAACCCCGACGCCGACTCCAACCCCGACGCCGATTCCAACCCCGACGCCGACCAGCACCGCCCCAACGCCCGCTGAGCCCACCGGGACTCCCGGCGGGAGCGCGCCGGGACCGGCGACGCCGGATCCGTCCATCAGCACACTCCCGGCGACGGGAGGCAACGCTTCCGGTGGCGCCGTGCTCTGGCCTCTGGGGGCACTGCTCATCGCGGCGGGCGGGACATTCCTCGCGGCGGCACGCCGCCGTCGCAAGGTCTAGCGCGAGAGGCGCCCGCGGTCAAGGCCGCTCGCGCGCGCGACCCAGACGCAGCCCTGGCACGATCGCGAACACCGCCAGGGCGGCCGCGATGGCGAGCACCGCGGAAAAACCGCCGCCGGCACCCGTCAGAGCGGTGAAGACCAGCCCCATGACCGCGATCGTCATGGCCGTTCCGAGGGCATCGGAGATCGACAGCGCCGACGAATGGAAACCCTGATTCTGCGGTGTCGAGTAGGCGAGCGTCAGAACCGTCAGGCGGGGGTACATGAGACCCATCCCGCCGCCGGCGAACGCCCAGCCCGCGATCAGCAGCGCGGGGTGGACGTGGAGGAGCGCCGTGAGGAGCGCCGTGACGGTCGCGGTGGTGAGCATGGCCGTACCGATCACGGCGATCCGCGTGTTCCCGAGGCGATCCCCGACCCGCCCCTGCACCTCCGCCGCAGTCGCCCAGGACAGCGCTGCGGCGGTGAGGGCGAGACCTGCCCACGTCGGCGAGAACCCGTACTCGTCGATCAGCAGGTAGGGGATGTAGACCTCGGCACCGAAGAGCGAACCGGCGATCAGCCCTCGCATCAGCACGACGCTCGGCAGCCCACGCCCCAGAAGCAGCGTCCGGGCGGGGAGAAGAGGACGCACCGCCAGGCCGATGACGACGACGGACCCGATCACTCCCGCCCACGACAGTGCGCCGAGCCGGCCCGAGAGACCGAGAGCCAGGGCCCCCAGCGCGACTGCTGCCGCGCACGCCAGCCGCGGACCGACGCGCTGCGTCGCGGGGTGGTCGGTTCCCAGCGGCTGCCCGCGCAGGCGTGCGACGACCATGGCGAAAGCGACGACCGTCAGCGCCGCGACCCCGAGGAAGACCCACCGCCAGTGCAGGAACTCCGCGACGGCACCGGCGAGGAAGGGCCCGATCAGCGACGGCACGACCCATGCCGCCGAGAAAGCGGCGAACACGCGTCCGTGCAGGGTCGGCGGATAGACCCGCGCGACGACGACGTACAGCGCCACGGTCTGCCCGCCCGTTCCCAGGCCCTGGATGAGGCGGCCGACGACGAGCACCTCCATGGTCCCGGCGAGCCCGGCGATCATCAGTCCCACGACGAAGAGCACCACCGCCGTGGTCAGCGGGGCGAGCACCCCACCGCGGTCGCACCACGCCCCGACAGCGACCATGCCGATGACGCTGGTGGCCAGCGTGCCGGAGAAGGCGACCGCGTATAGGGCGTCGCCGTCGAGGTCGGCGCTGACGACGGGCATGACGGTGGTCACCGCGAGCGACTGGATGGCCGCGAGGAAGATGAGCGCGACGGCGCCGAGCGTCACCCAGACGAACTGCGCGCTCCAGACACCGCTCGCCGGTGTGCGGAGGGTCACGCGCGCGCCAGCGCGCCGATGCGCTCCACGGCCTCGCGGAGCACGTCGGGGGAACAGCCGAAGTTGACGCGGACGTGCCCGGAGCCCTCGTTCCCGAAGAGCGGCCCGTGGTGCAGGGCGACCCGCGCCTCCCGGCGGATCCGCGGCGCGGGGTTGTCCCCCCAGCCGTACGCCGACACGTCCACCCACGCCAGGAATCCGGCGTCGGGGATGCGGTAACCCGCGCGGGGCAGGTGCTCGCTAAGCAGCGCGGCCAGGAGGCGCCGGTTCTCGTCGAGTGCGGCGAGGAGCGCGTCGAGCCATCCGTCGCTTTCGGGGGCGAAGGCGGCGACGGAGGCAAGGGCGCCGAAGTGACCCGTCCGCCATTCGACCTCTGCCGGCATCCCGCGGAGCACCCCGGCGTGGGCATCGGATGCGGCGACCATGAGCGCACACTTCAAGCCCGCCAGATTGAACGCCTTGCTCGCGCTGACGAGCGCGAACCCGACCGCCGCCGCGTCGTCGGAGGCGGAGAGGAACGGGGTGAACGGTGTGCCCGGCTGGACGAGTGGCGCATGGATCTCGTCGCTGAGGACGACCGCGCCATGTCGCGCCGCCATCGACGCCAGTTCCGCGAGCATCTCGCGCGCATGCACCGTTCCGGTCGGGTTATGGGGGTTGCACAGAAGGACGGCCCGCGCCCCACCCGCGAGCGCCCGGTCGATGGCGTCGAGGTCGAGCTCCCACCCCGTGCCCGTGTCGCGCAGGGGAACCCGTTCGACGACGCCGCCGGCCTCGGGGATGGCGTCGTAGAACGGTGGGTACACCGGTGGCGTGACCACGACCCGGTCGCCGGGGCTGAGGAGGGCGCGGAGCACCTCCACGATCCCCATCATGACGTCGCACGTGGAACGCATCCGGGCCGGGTCAGGGCTCCAGCCGAAGCGGCGGTCGGCGAACGCGGCGAACGCGGTGCGAAGTCCGGGGTCCGGTGGCGTGTAGCCGGTGTCTCCGCGCCGCACCGCGTCGGTCAGCGTTCGCGTGATGGCCGGTGCGAGGGGGAAGTCGGTCTCGGCGACGAAGAGCGGCAGGACGTCGTCGCCGTAGGTCCGCCACTTCGAGCTCGATCGTTCGCGGAGCTCGTCGATCGGCAGTGCTCTCAGCGGGTTGACGCTCACCCGACGAGCCTACGACAGCAGCTCGGACTCCTCCGCGGCGGAGAGTCCCGCCCGGCGCGTCCGGTCGATTTCCCGCGTCACCTCGTCGGCGAGCGTGCGGGTGAGGGTCTCCGGCAGGGGACGCGTCGCCCCGCCGGTCGCACGGAAGGCAGCATCGCTCCGGCGAGCGAAGCCGGTGTCGCCGATCGGCAACCAGAGCGGCAGGGACCGCGGGCCGGACCAGTAGCGGACATCGCGCTCGACAAGCCACCGATCGTCGCGCGCCTCGATCTCGCCGTCGAAGTCGGTCACGTTCCGCGCGGCGGCGAAAAAGTCGTCGAAGGGCATCGGTGCGCCCACCGCGTTGATCGTGCCGGCCACACCCGTGGCGCCGGCACGGACGATCCACTGCGCGAGATCGTCGACGTCGATGACCTGCACGAAGCGGTCCGCCGTCACCGGGGCGAGGACCCGCCCGCCCCGGGACATCCGCGCCGGCCAGTATCCGAACCGATCGGTGGGATCTCCCGGACCGACGATCAGACCCGCACGGGCGATGAGGAGCCGCTCGGCGAAAGTGCGGGCGGATGCGTGTTCCGCGGCGACTTTGGCCTGCGCGTAGTCGGCAGGATCGTCCCCCTCGACGACATCGGCGGATTCGTCGGCACCGGGCTCGTCATTGCGCCGGTACACCGACACACTCGACACCAGGGTCCAGTGCCCGGCGTACCCGGCGAGGGCCTCGCGGGCGGCGCTGACGAAGCCGCTGTCGTACGAGACCTCGACCACGTCGTCCCATGCGCCGCGGACCGCGTCGTACGCGCCGGGATCCGACCGGTCGGCCGCAACGAGGTTCGCACCGGCCGGAACCGCTCCCGACCGTCCGCGCGCCAAGCAGGTGACGTCAGATCCATCGGCCAGCGCCGCCCGGGCGATCGCTCCCCCGAGCCACCCGGTACCCCCGAGGATCAGGACCTTTCGCATCGGCCGGGTGACAGGCGGTCAGATGGCGAAGCCGAGGGCACGCATCATGTCGCGCCCGTCGTCCGTGATCCGCTCGGGACCCCACGGCGGCATCCACACCCAGTTGATGCGGAAGCGCTCGACGACGCCGTCCAGGGCCTGAGCCGTCTGCTCCTCGAGCACGTCGGTGAGCGGGCAGCCGGCCGACGTGAGCGTCATGTGGATGACCAGTGCGTCGTTCTCGTCGTCCCAGGCGAGGTCGTAGATGAGGCCGAGGTCGACGACGTTGATCCCGAGTTCGGGGTCCATGACGTCTTTGAGCGACTCGGTGACCTCGTCGTACTTGTCAGGTGCGAGGGTTGCGGTCATGTCACGATCCTATGCTTGGCGTCGCCGTCAGGCGTCGACGGAGGTTCCGGCCTCGGTGATGAAGCGGTCGTAGCCCTCTTCTTCGAGTCGGTCGGCAAGCTCCGGGCCGCCCTCTTCGACGATGCGTCCGCTGACGATCACGTGGACGAAGTCGGGGCGGATGTAGCGGAGGATGCGCGTGTAGTGGGTGATCAGCAGCACGCCGAGGTCGCTGGAGGCCTTGGCGCGGTTGACGCCCTCCGACACGATCTTGAGCGCGTCGACGTCGAGGCCGGAGTCGGTCTCGTCGAGGACGGCGATCTTCGGCCGCAACAGCTCGAGCTGAAGGATCTCGTGGCGCTTCTTCTCACCACCGGAGAAGCCCTCGTTGACGTTGCGCTGGGCGAACTTCGGGTCCATCCGCAGGTTCGTCATGGCGTGCTTGACGTCCTTCGTCCAGGCGCGGATGCTGGGCGCCTCGCCGTCGATCGCGGTCTTCGCGGTGCGGAGGAAGTTCGTCACGGTGACGCCGGGGATCTCCACCGGGTACTGCATCGCGAGGAAGAGGCCGGCGCGGGCGCGCTCGTCCACGGTCATCGCCAGCACGTCTTGGCCGTCGAGGGTGATCGAACCCGACGTGACGGTGTACTTCGGGTGACCGGCGATCGTGTACGCCAGGGTGGACTTGCCGGACCCGTTGGGGCCCATGATCGCGTGCGTCTCTCCCGTGCCGATCGTCAGGGTGACGCCGTTGAGGATGGGCGTGGTGCCCGCATCCGTCTCGACCGTCACATGGAGGTCGCGGATCTCGAGGACAGACATTCAGACTTCCTTCGTTCGGGTGGGGTCGATGAGCACGTCATCGCCGTCGATCTCGACGACATAGACGGGCACCGGCTCGAAGGCCGGGAGGTTCAGGGGGTGTCCGGTGCGCAGCGAGAACGCCGAGCCGTGCGCCCAGCACTCGAGCGTGTCGTCTTCGACGAACCCCTCGGAGAGCGAAACCTCGCCGTGGGTGCACGTGTCGCCGATGGCGTGCACGTCGCCGTGGGAGTCGAGCACGACGGCGATCGGGACGCCACCCACCTCGACGCGCAGCGGGGTGTCGGTCTCCAGCGCGCTCAGGGCGCACACACGCGCGGCACTCACAGTGCCTCGCCTTCGACCAGTTCGCGCTCGATCTCCGCGGCGAGTTCCCGCTCGAGGTCGGGGACGCCGATGCGCTGCACGATCTCGCTGAGGAAGCCGATCACGACGAGTCGTCGTGCTTCTTCCTCGTCGATGCCGCGCGCTTGCAGGTAGAACAGCTGCTCGTCGTCGAACCGGCCCGTGGCGCTGGCATGGCCGGCACCGAGGATGTCGCCCGTCTCGATCTCGAGGTTCGGGATGGAGTCGGCCCGGGCACCGTCGGTGAGCACGAGGTTTCGGTTGGCCTCGTACGAGTTGGTGCCTACAGCATCCCGCCCGATGAGCACGTCGCCGATCCAGACGCTGCGCGCGCTCACGCCCTGCAGGGCTCCCTTGTAGAGGACGTCGCCGACCGTGTGCGGACCCTTGTGGTGCAGGTACACCTGCGACTCGAAATGCTGGCCGGCGTCGGCGAAGGACAGACCGAACATCCGGCCCTCGGCGCCGGAACCGGCGAGCTCGACGGAGGGATTGACGCGAACGACGCTGCCGCCGAGCGTCACCACCCCGTGGATGAGCTTGGCGTCACGGTCGACCCGCGCCTGGTGGGTGGCGGCGTGCACGGCGTCGTCGTTCCAGCGCTGCACCGAGATGACGGTCAGCTGCGCCCCGTCGCGGACGAGGATCTCGAGGTTCTGCGCGTACTGCGCCGATCCGGAGTGGTACAGAATGACCGTCGCGCGGGAGTTCGGAAGCGCCTCCAGCACGATGTGCGCGGCACCGAACCCGTCGGCGCGCTCGCCGACGAGGTCGATGCGCAGCGGCTCGGCGAGGTCTTCGTTCGCCGGAATGCGGACATGCAGTCCGTCGCCGGCGCGCTGCCACGCGATGGCGGCCGGCAGATCTTCGGGGCGGAAGAACTCGCCCCGCACGGTGGAGTCGGCCACCAGGTACGCGGCGGCGTTCCCGGTCACCACACGCACAGCGGATGCATCATCCCCGGGCGCCAGCACACCACCGAGGCGGTCGATCGGAGTGTGCTTCCAGTTGACCTCACGCCCGGTGGGGGCGCCGAAGTCGGCGGGGTTGAAAGACCAGGGTCGCTCGGAACGGGTCTGGATGGGCGCGGCGGGCACGTCGGCCCGGTCCCATCCTCCGTCGGTGTGCGCTGAGCTTCCCGGCAGGGGGGCGGTCGCGGTCGTCATTTAGCCGACGGATCCTTCCATGCCCATCTCGATGAGCTTGTTCAGTTCGAGGGCGTACTCCATGGGCAGTTCCCGTGCGATCGGCTCGATGAATCCGCGGACGATCATCGCCATCGCTTCGTCTTCGGGCATGCCGCGCGACTGCAGGTAGAAGAGCTGCTCTTCGCTGACCTTGGAGACCGTGGCCTCGTGGCCGAGCTGGACGTCGTCGACACGGATGTCGATCGCCGGGTACGTGTCGCTGCGCGAGATGGAGTCCACCAGCAGCGCGTCACACCGGACGGTGTTGGCGGAGTGGTGCGCGTTGGCGTCGACGCGGACCTCGCCGCGGTAACCGGCGCGGCCACCGCCGCGGGCGATCGACTTCGACACGATGGAGGACTGCGTGTAGGGCGCCATGTGGATCATCTTCGCGCCAGCGTCCTGGTGCTGTCCCGGACCGGCGAAGGCGACGGACAGGGTCTCGCCCTTGGCGTGCTCGCCCATCAGGAAGATCGACGGGTACTTCATCGTGACCTTGGACCCGATGTTTCCGTCGACCCACTCCATCGTCGCGCCCTCGTGGGCGACGGCACGCTTGGTGACGAGGTTGTACACGTTGTTCGACCAGTTCTGGATGGTCGTGTACCGCACACGGGCGTTCTTCTTCACGATGATCTCGACGACGGCCGAGTGCAGCGAGTCGCTCTTGTAGATCGGAGCCGTGCAGCCCTCGATGTAGTGAACGTAGGAACCCTCGTCGGCGATGATCAGCGTCCGCTCGAACTGACCCATGTTCTCGGTGTTGATCCGGAAGTAGGCCTGGAGAGGGATCTCCACGTGCACGCCGGGCGGCACGTAGACGAACGATCCGCCCGACCACACCGCGGTGTTGAGCGCGGCGAACTTGTTGTCACCCGCGGGGATGACGCTGCCGAAATACTCGGTGAAGAACTCGGGGTGCTCACGCAGGGCCGTGTCAGTGTCCATGAAGATGACGCCCTGGGCTTCGAGCTGCTCGTTGATCTGGTGGTAGACCACCTCGGACTCGTACTGAGCCGCCACACCCGACACCAGCCGCTGACGCTCGGCCTCGGGGATGCCCAGGCGCTCGTAGGTGTTGCGGATGTCGTCGGGGAGGTCTTCCCACGTCTGCGCCTGCTTCTCGGTGGAGCGCACGAAGTACTTGATGTTCTCGAAGTCGATGTCGCTGAGGTCTGCACCCCAGGTCGGCATGGGCTTGCGGTCGAACAGCTGCAACCCCTTCAAGCGGGTCTTCAGCATCCACTCGGGCTCGGCCTTCAGGGCAGAGATATCGCGCACGACGGCTTCGCTCAGCCCACGCCTTGCGCTGGCGCCAGCGGCATCGGCGTCGTGCCATCCGAACTCGTAGACGCCGAGGCTCTCGAGTTCGGGCCGGTCGATCAGGACATCAGCCATGTCGGTCACTCTCCTCTCGGGCCGCAACGGTGTGATCCGCCCCGGAATTCCCACGTCCTCCGTGGAGTTCCGGAGGGGGGAAGCCGTCGGTGGGCCCGCTCTGTGGGCGCAATTCCCGCGCCTAGACTGTCAGTGATGCGAAACGCGCAGCGTCCGCATCCCGAACCCTTTGATTCTACAGGTTCCGGCTCTTCCCCGGGGCCGCCGCCGCCGCGTCGGCCGCCCCTCGTCAGCAGCGTCCAGGAGGCGACTCGCATGTCCGTGCAGACTCCCGTGCCGATCCGCTCCGGGGTTTCCGGCCAACGACGGGAATGGCTTCCGGCGCGGGTGGACCGGCGGGTGATCGCCGCGGCCTGGGCCACGCTGATCGTCCAGATCGGGATCGTCGGCACCGGTGGTCTGGTGCGCCTGACCGGATCGGGCTTGGGGTGTCCCACGTGGCCCCGGTGCACGGCGGACTCCTTCGTCGCGACGGAGGAGATGGGCATCCACGGGGTGATCGAATTCGGCAACCGGCTGCTGACGTTCGTCCTCGTCGCCGTGGCCATCGCGACCTTCCTCCTCGTGGTCAGGATGCGGCGCACGCGGCCCGACCTGTTCTGGCTCGCCCTCGCCATCGGCCTCTACGTGCCGCTGCAGGCGATCATCGGCGGCATCACGGTGCTGACGAACCTCAACCCGTTCGTCGTCGGACTGCACTACTTCGCCTCGGTCGTGCTCGTGGCGCTGTCGGCCGTGTTCGTTGCCCGCGTCTACGCGACACCCGGCCCGCGCGTGCGCGCCGTGCCGGCCTGGTTCGCCGCCCTCACCCATGTCACGAGCCTGCTCGTGCTCATCACGGTCGTCGTCGGCATCCTGGTGACGGGTTCCGGGCCGCACGCCGGAGACGGCGGAGCTGCACGCAACGGCTTGGACCCGCAGTTCATGCAGCACGTCCACTCCTGGCCCGCCTACGCTCTCCTGGCCGCGACGCTGATCCTGCTGGTCGGCGCGTGGCGCACCCCGTCGCGTCTCCGCCTGCGCCTGTGGGTCGGGCTGCTGCTGGCCGTCGAGGCCGCCCAGACCGCAGTGGGGCTGTGGCAGGCTCGCGCCGGTTTGCCCGTCGTCCTCGTGAACATCCACATGGTGCTCGCGGTGGTGCTGGTCGCGGCGATGACCGCGGTCGTCATGCACCTGAAGCTCCCGGCGACCGACGAAGACCCGCGGCGAGATAAGTCCGCCACATAGGGGATTCATGGACGGCGCGGAGGCGATGTCCATGCCGATGCGTCAAGCTGGGGGGATGCCGCGGCCGACCGTGCCCGGAAATCACCGAGGAGAACGCCCCTTATGACCTCACGCCCCAGCCTGATCCGCAGCATCCCGTTCTGGGTGCTCCTGGTCGGATCCCTCATCCTGACGGGCGTCGGCGCCTGGCTCGTCCTTGACCGCCTGTCGCGCATCGAGTCGGCCATCGTGAGCCAGTCCGCCGAGGCGACGATCGAGGTCTACGTGGGCCAGCCCGCCGTTCTGGCCGCCGCCATCGTCCTCGGCTCCGGGCTCGTGGGCCTGCTGCTCACCCTCGCCGTCGCGACGTACAGCACCCTGCGCCCCCGTCTCGCCGTCGAAGAGATCGAGACGATCGACTGGACCGACGACGAGGTTGCCGCGCCCGCTCCGGAGTACAGCGCCAGCACCGCGTCCGCCCCGGCCGCCGCATCCGCCGCCCCCGTCGCCGCCACCCCGGCCGCAGCACCCGCCGCAGCGTCGACGCACACCGACCCGGTCATCGCGACCGACCCGGTGATCGCCGAAGGCCCCGACGTCGAGGTCCCCAGCACCGCGACGCCGCCGGCTAACGCCCGCGACTGACCCGCGAGAAACGACGATCCCGCCGAGAAACAGCGCAACGCGCTATGTCTCGGCGGGATCGTCGTTTCTCGGCGGCGTCCCGCGTCAGAACGGCAGGAGCGGGTCGACCGCGATCGCCACGAACAGCAGCGTGAGGTACGTGATCGACGCGTGGAACACACGCATCGGACGCGGCTCCGTACCCCGAACGGCGCGGGAGTACAGGCGGTGTGACTCGTAAACGAACCAGCCGCCGAACACGAGTGACGACACCGTGTAGACCAGGCCCATCGAGGCGACGGGGATGAGGAGAAGCGAGCACGCGACGGTCGCCCACGCGTAGAGGATGACCTGCAGGCCGACCTGCGGGCCGCTACGCGTCGCCCCGAGCATCGGCACGTCGGCCTCTTCGTAGTCGTCCTTGTACTTCATCGACAGCGGCCAGTAGTGCGGCGGCGTCCACAGGAAGACGAGCACGAACAGGATGAGCGCCGACCAACTGAGCGTTCCGGTCACCGACGACCAGCCGATCAGCACCGGGAAGCATCCGGCGATGCCCCCCCACACGATGTTCTGCTCGGTACGGCGCTTCAGCAGGATCGTGTAGATGACGACGTAGAAGAAGATGGCGGCGGCCGACAGCGCGGCGGCGACCCAGTTCGTCGTGACCAGCAACCAGACCGTGGACACTGCGGCCAGCGTCCACGCGAAGATGAGCGCACCGCGGGGGGAGACTTCGCCGGTCACGAGCGGACGCTTACTGGTGCGCTGCATGTGCGCGTCCATGTCGCGGTCGAGGTACATGTTGAACGCGGCGGCCGATCCTGCGCTCATCGACCCGCCGATCACCGTGGCCAGCACGAGCCACAGGTTCGGCAGCCCGTTCTGCGCCAGGATCATCACCGGAACGGTCGTGACGAGCAGGAGCTCCAGCACGCGGGGCTTGGTGAGAGCGACGTAGGCGCGGATCGTACGACCGACGGAGCGGGGTGCGGTCGGCAACGGCGCATTCGTCGTCGTAGAGATGTCCATCGCCCCCTGTTTCGAGCACCGTTTCGGTGCGTTCAGTCTAGGCCATGGGGCTGAGCGCCCCCGTCTCGTCCTACGCAGGTCGGAAGCCGTCACGACCGACCCGGCAAGTTCCCCGCTTCGCTATGCTGGCAACGAAGCGCGCCCAGCGCATCCCTCCCTCTGACCCTCGTGCATCGAGGCCGCGGACCGAATGCGGCTGGGCACAGGGATCGAGAAAGGCGACCGCGTGTCGGACTTGCAATGGGATGAAATCGATCGTCGTGCGGTGGATACCGCACGAGTGCTGGCAGCGGATGCTGTCGAGAAGGTGGGAAACGGCCATCCCGGCACGGCGATGAGCCTCGCACCGGCCGCGTACCTGCTGTACCAGCGGGTGCTGCGCCATGACCCCGCCGATCCGCACTGGCCCGGGCGTGACCGCTTCGTCCTGTCGGCCGGTCACTCGTCGCTGACCCAGTACGTCCAGCTGTACCTGGGCGGGTTCGGCCTGGAGCTCTCCGACCTGGAGGCGCTGCGCACGTGGGGCTCGAAGACTCCGGGACACCCCGAGTACGGCCACACCGACGGCGTGGAGATGACGACCGGCCCGCTGGGCCAGGGCTTGTCCTCCTCGGTGGGCTTCGCCTACGCGGCCCGGTACGAGCGGGGCCTGTTCGACCCCGACGCGCCGCAGGGCGAGAGCCCCTTCGACCACTTCGTGTACGTCATCGCGTCCGACGGCGACCTCGAGGAGGGCGTCACCAGCGAGGCGTCGTCGCTCGCGGGTCACCAGAGCCTCGGCAACCTCGTCGTCATCTACGACTCCAACCAGATCTCCATCGAAGACGACACCAACGTCGCCTTCACCGAAGACGTCGCGAAGCGCTACGAGGCCTACGGCTGGCACGTGCAGACGGTCGACTGGAAGAAGTCCGGACAGTACGTCGAGGATGTGGCGGAGCTCTACGCCGCGATCGAGGCGGCCAAGGGCGAAACCGACAAGCCCTCGATCATCGTTCTCAAGACGATCATCGGCTGGCCCTCCCCCGGCAAGCAGAACAGCGGCAAGATCCACGGCTCCGCCCTCGGCGCCGACGAGCTCCGCGCGACCAAGGAAGTGCTCGGATTCGACCCCGAGCAGAACTTCGCCGTCGCCGACGACGTTCTCGCACACACGCGCTCGCTCGTCGAGCGCGGCGAGGCCGACAAGGCCGCGTGGCAGGAACGGTTCGATGCGTGGGCCGCCGCGAACCCCGAGCGCAAGGCGCTGTGGGACCGCCTGCAAGCCCGCGAGCTCCCCGCCGACATCGCCGACGCGCTCCCCGCCTTCGAATCGGGCAAGGAGGTCTCGACGCGTGCCGCCTCCGGCACCGTCATCAACGCCCTCGCCGCCGAGCTTCCCGAGCTGTGGGGCGGGTCGGCCGACCTCGCCGAGTCGAACCTCACCACCATCAAGGAGGCGGAGTCGTTCATCCCCGAGGAGTGGTCGACCCACGAGTGGCAGGGATCGCCGTACGGGCGCGTGCTGCACTTCGGCATCCGCGAGCACGCGATGGGCGCGATCCTCAACGGCATCGTGCTGCACGGCCCGACGCGGCCCTTCGGCGGCACCTTCCTCATCTTCAGCGACTACATGCGCCCGCCGGTGCGTCTGGCCGCGCTGATGAACATCCCCACGATCTTCGTCTGGACGCACGACTCCGTCGCCCTCGGCGAAGACGGGCCCACCCACCAGCCGATCGAGCAGCTCGCCACGCTCCGCGCCATCCCGAACTTCGCGCTCGTGCGTCCGGCCGACGCCAATGAGACGGCCGTGGCGTGGCTAGAGATCCTCCGGCGCACGGACGGGCCGGCCGGTCTCGCGCTGACGCGGCAGAACATTCCGGTGTTCCCCCGCGGAGAGGGCGCCGCATCCGGCGACACCTTCGCGTCGGCGCAGTCCGCCGCCCGCGGCGCCTACGTGCTCGTGGATGCTCCGAACGGCTCCCCCGACGTCATCCTCATCGGCACCGGGTCCGAGGTTCAGGTCGCGGTCGCCGCGCGTGAGCAACTGGCCGCCGAGGGTGTCAATGCCCGCGTCGTCTCGGCTCCGTCGTTGGAGTGGTTCGACGAGCAGGATGCGGAGTACCGCGAGTCGGTGCTTCCGTCGTCGGTGCGCGCGCGGGTGTCGGTCGAGGCGGGCATCGCCCTCCCGTGGCGCGGCATCGTCGGAGACGCCGGCCGGTCTGTCTCGATCGAGCACTTCGGCGCCTCGGCGGACTATCAGACCCTGTTCCAGAAGTTCGGCATCACCGCCGAGGCCGTGGTCGAGGCCGCACGCGAGAGCATCGCGGCCGCGGGCACTGCTGCGATCAAGCACAAGGAGAACTCATGAGCACCCCCACCGCCAAACTGGTCGCCGAGGGCGTCAGCATCTGGCTCGACGACCTGTCGCGCCAGCGCATCCTGACGGGCAACCTCGCGGACCTCATCGCGACGCGAAACGTCAGCGGTGTCACCACCAACCCGACCATCTTCGCCGGCGCCCTCTCCCAGGGCGAGGCGTACGAGGCTCAGGTGCGCCAGCTCGCCGCGAAGAACGCCTCCGTCGACGACGCGATCTTCGAGATCACCACCGACGACGTCCGCGCCGCCTCCGACGTCTTCGCGACGGTGTTCGCCGAGACCGGCGGCGTCGACGGACGGGTGTCGATCGAGGTCTCCCCCGAACTCGCGCACGACACCGAAGCGACCATCGCCCAGGCGAAAGAGCTTGCCGCGGCCGTCGACCGCCCGAACGTGCTCATCAAGATCCCCGCGACCAAGGCGGGCCTCCCCGCCATCACCGAAGTCATCGGCGCGGGGATCTCGGTCAACGTGACGCTGATCTTCAGCCTGGAGCGCTACGCCGAAGTCATCGACGCGTATCTCACCGGCGTGGAGAAGGCGCAGGCAGCCGGCCACGAGATCTCCACGCTGCAGTCGGTCGCCTCGTTCTTCGTCTCCCGCGTCGACACCGAGGTGGACAACCGGCTCGACGCCGTCGGCACTGCTGAGGCCGTCGCCCTCAAGGGGCAGGCCGGCCTCGCCAACGCGCGCCTGGCATACGAGCTGTACGAGCAGAAGTTCGCCGAGCCGCGCGCCAAGGCGCTCCTGGATGCCGGCGCCACCGTGCAGCGCCCGCTGTGGGCGTCGACCGGCGTGAAGAACCCGGATCTTCCCGACACGCTCTACGTGACGGAGCTGGTCGCGCGCGGCGTCGTGAACACGATGCCGGAGAAGACGCTCGAGGCGACCTTCGACCACGGCGTGATCGAGGGCGACACCGTGACCGGCAGCTACGAAGCGTCACGCGAGGTCTTCGCGAATCTCGCCGACGCCGGCGTCGACTTCGCCGACATCACTCAGGTGCTCGAGGACGAGGGCGTGGAGAAGTTCATCGCCTCGTGGCACGAGCTGCAGGAAACCGTCTCGAAGGCGCTGGAGGCCGGCACCGCGGAGGCCGCTTCGTGAGCTTTGAGATCCATGTCTCCGGGCGTCCCAAAGAGCTCGTGGACACGATCGTTCCTGGGCTGGCGGCCTCCCTGGTCGCCTCCGGCATCACCGCCGGTGACGCGACCCTGTGGGGCGCGACCGCCGAGTCCGAGGCATCCCGGCGACTGGGCTGGGTCGAGGCGGTCTCGACCTCGCGTCCGCTCGTGGCCGAGATCGAAGCCCTCCGGGCACAGCTCGTCTCGCAGGGCATCACGCGGGTCGTCCTGGCCGGCATGGGCGGATCGTCCCTCGCACCCGAGGTCATCGCGCAGACGGCCGGCGTCCCGCTGGTGATCCTCGACTCCACCGCCCCCGGCCAGGTGCTCGCCGCGATCGACGGCGACGCCGAAGCGGGGGGCCTGGAGAACACGGTTCTCGTCGTCTCCTCGAAATCCGGCTCGACGATCGAGACGGACTCCGCCAAGCGCGCGTTCGAAGCGGCGTTCCGCGACGTCGGCATCGACCCGACCGAGCGGATCGTCGTCGTCACCGATCCCGGCTCACCTCTGGAGGCGTCCGCTCTCGCCGACGGCTACCGCGTGTTCCCGGCCGACCCCGAGGTCGGCGGGCGCTACTCGGCCCTGACCGCCTTCGGGCTGGTCCCGGCCGGGCTCGCCGGCGTCGACGTCGGTGAGCTCCTCGACGAGGCCGAGGCGACCCTCCTCGAGGTCGCCATCGACGACCCGGGAAACCCCGCGCTCGTGCTGGCTGCCGCCATCGCCGGCGGGGACCCTCGCCGCGACAAGCTGGGGCTGGTTTCCGACGGCACGCACATCGTCGGGCTGCCCGACTGGATCGAGCAGCTCATCGCCGAGTCGACGGGTAAGAGCGGCACGGGCATCCTCCCCGTGGTGCTGCTGCCGGTCTCCCCGGAGGTGGAGGAACCACCCGCCGACCTCCAGATCGTCCGTTTCGTCGACGACGCCCAGCACTTCCGGCTCTTCGAGAGTCACTTCGACGAGATCCTCGTGAGCGGCTCGCTCGGTGCCCAGTTCATCGTGTGGGAGTACGCCACCGCGATCGCCGGGCGGATGCTGGGGATCAATCCCTTCGACCAGCCCGATGTCGAATCCGCCAAGGACGCGACGCGTGGCCTGTTGGACGCTCGTCCCGAACCCTCCGCGCCCGCCTTCACCACGGACGGCGTCGAAGTCCGTGTGAGCGACCCCGCCCTCGCCGCATCCGGGACCCTGGCCGGTGTGCTGGACGCGCTGTGGGCGAGCATCCCGGCCGACGGCTACGTCAGCATCCAGGCCTACGTGAACCGGCACGCGCTGCCGCAGCTGCAGGGTCTCCGCGAACTCGTCGCCGCCGACTCCGGGCGCCCGACCACGTTCGGGTGGGGTCCGCGGTTCCTCCATTCCACCGGGCAGTACCACAAGGGCGGCCCCGCCGTCGGCGTGTTCCTGCAGATCATCGAGCAGTCCGAGGTCGACCTGGAAATTCCTGGGCGCCCGTTCACGTTCAGTTCACTGATCCAGGCGCAGGCCGCTGGTGACGCAACTGTTTTGGCTCAGGGGCACGGACGTCCCGTCGTGACTCTGACATTGACCGATCCGCAGGTCGAAGTGCTCTCGCTCTTCGAGGCTGCTCAGTAAGGCGAAGAATGACCGTAGAGATCTCGCGGGGAGACAACCCGCTCCGCGACCCTGATGACCGGCGCCTGAACCGCATTGCGGGGCCCAGCGCTCTCGTGATCTTCGGTGTCACGGGTGACCTGGCGCGCAAGAAGCTCATGCCGGCCGTCTACGACCTCGCCAACCGTGGCCTCCTCCCCCCGGGGTTCGCGCTCGTGGGGTTCGCCCGCCGCGACTGGGAGGATCAGGACTTCGCGCAGGTCGTGCATGACGCGGTGAAGCAGTACGCGCGCACGGAGTTCCGCGATGAGACCTGGAAAGAGCTCCTCGAGGGGATCCGCTTCGTTCCGGGCGAGTTCGATGACCCGGAGGCGTTCCAGCGCCTGCGTGAGACGGTCGAGAAACTCGACGTCGAGCGGGGCACGCTCGGCAACCACGCCTACTACCTGTCGATCCCGCCGAAGGCATTCCCGGTCGTGGCGCAGCAGCTGAAGGCGTCGGGGCTCGTCGGCGACACCGCCGATGACGAGACGGGCTGGCGCCGCGTCGTCATCGAGAAGCCGTTCGGGCATGACCTGGCTTCGGCCCGCGAACTGAACGCGGCGCTGGAGACGGCGTTCCCCGCCGACTCGATCTTCCGCATCGACCACTATCTCGGCAAGGAGACGGTCCAGAACATCCTGGCTCTGCGCTTCGCCAACGAGCTGTACGAGCCGATCTGGAACCGCAACTACGTCGACCACGTGCAGATCACGATGGCCGAAGACATCGGTGTGGGCGGCCGTGCCGGCTACTACGACGGCATCGGTGCGGCGCGCGATGTCATCCAGAACCACCTGCTGCAGCTCATGGCGCTCACCGCGATGGAAGAGCCCATCAGCTTCAACGCGAAAGACCTCCGCGCCGAGAAGGAGAAGGTGCTCGCCGCCGTGCGCCTTCCCGAAGACCTGTCCCTGGCAACGGCGCGCGGTCAGTACGCCGGCGGCTGGCAGGGCGGGGAGCAGGTGACCGGCTTCCTCGACGAGGACGGCATGGACCCCGGTTCCACGACCGAGACCTACGCCGCGGTCAAGCTCGAAGTCAACACGCGCCGCTGGGCGGGGGTGCCGTTCTACCTCCGCACCGGCAAGCGGCTCGGCCGACGCGTCACCGAGGTGGCGGTCGTGTTCAAGCGCGCGCCGCAGCTCCTGTTCAGCCGCAGCCAGACGCAGGAGCTGGGGCAGAACGCACTGGTCATCCGTGTGCAGCCGGATGAGGGCGTCACGATCCGGTTCGGGTCGAAGGTTCCCGGTGACGGCACGCAGGTGCGCGACGTCACGATGGACTTCGGCTACGGGCACGCGTTCACCGAGGCCAGCCCCGAAGCGTACGAGCGCCTCATCCTCGACGTGCTTCTCGGCGACCCTCCCCTGTTCCCGCGGCACGAAGAAGTCGAGCTCAGCTGGAAGATCCTCGACCCGATCGAGAACTTCTGGGCCGAGCAGGGAGGACCGCTCGAACAGTACTCACCCGGTTCGTGGGGACCGGCCTCCGCCGACGAACTCCTTGCCCGCGACGGCCGCAACTGGAGGCGCCCGTGATCATCGACCTGCCCGACACGACCGTCAGCAAGATCTCGAAGGCGCTCGTCAACGTCCGTGAGGAAGGCGGCGCGGTCGCCCTGGGCCGGGTGCTGACGCTCATCATCGTCGCGCACCAGGGCGAAGAGGAAGCGGTCATCGGAGCTGCGAACGACGCTTCGCGCGAGCATCCCATGCGCGTCGTCGTGCTGATCTTCGACGAGGCCGCCGATTCTCCCCGCCTGGATGCGGAGATCCGCGTCGGCGGTGACGCAGGGGCCAGCGAGGTCGTCGTCCTTCGCGTGTACGGCGCGGCGGGCTCGAATGCGGAGAGCCTGGTCACGGGACTTCTGCTTTCGGATGCACCGGTCGTCGCGTGGTGGCCCGCCAACCCGCCCTCGTCCCCCGCGGAGTCCGAGGTGGGCCGCATCGCGCAGCGGCGCATCACGGATGCGTCGAGCCAGCCGGATCCGGCGGCGTGGGTGGACGGCCTGGGAAGCCACTACCACCCGGGCGACACCGATTTCGCGTGGACGCGCCTGACGCGGTGGCGCGAGCAACTCGCCGCGGTACTGGACCAGCCCCCGTACGAGCCCGTCACCGCCGTGCAGGTGCGCGGCGCCGCCGACTCGCCGTCCACGGTGCTCCTGGCCGCGTGGCTGCGCCTGAAGCTCGGAGTGCCGGTGGATTCCGCGTACCTTCCGACCGCGGAGTGGGCGAGCGGAATCAAGAGCGTGCGGCTGACGCGCGCGAGCGGCGACACGCTCCTCGAGCGGCCGACCCCGGGCGTAGCCGTGCTGACGCAGCCGGGTCAGCCGGTGCACGAGCTGGCCTTCCCACGACGCACCATGCGTGAGTGCCTCGCGGAGGAGCTGCGGCGCCTGGACCCGGATGTGCTGTACGGTCGCGTCATCACGGAGGGCATGGAACTGCTTGCCCGGACCGACGATGGGAGCGACCGTGGCTGATGCCGGCACCGAGAAACGGGTCGTGATCGGCAACGATCCCGGTGCCCTCGCGTCATCCGTCGCCGAGCGTCTGCTGGACCGTATCAACAAGAACGTGGAGAACGGCAAGACGGTGCACATCTGCCTCACCGGCGGATCGATGGGTGGCGCTGTCCTCCGCGCGGCGGCGCAGGACGGTCGCATCGAACGTATCGACTGGTCTCGCGTGCACTTCTGGTGGGGTGACGAGCGTTGGGTTCCGCGCGACTCCGATGACCGAAACGAGAAGCAGGCTCGCGAGGCGCTTCTGGACTCGCTGGACATCCCCGCTGAGAACATCCACGCGATGGCATCCAGCGACGAGACGCTCGACCTGGATGCTGCAGCCGGGGCCTACGCCGACGAGCTTGCGCAGTTCGCGCCGGCCGACCGCACGGAGACGGGGCCGTGGCCGACGTTCGACATCTGCTTCCTCGGTGTCGGGCCCGACGGCCACATCGCCTCGCTCTTCCCGGACCGCCCCGAGATCCAGGTCACCGATCGCGCGACCGTATCGGTGAGGGACTCCCCCAAGCCTCCGCCGGAGCGGGTCTCGCTCACGCGCCCCGTGATCAATTCGTCCAAGCGCGTGTGGATGGTGCTCGCCGGCTCGGACAAGGCGTCGGCCCTCGGCCTGGCGCTGGCCGGGGCGAGCTATGAGAGCGTGCCGGCCGCCGGCGCGAAAGGCCGGAGGCGCACCGTCCTGTTCGTCGACGAGGCTGCCGCCGCTTCCGTGCCGCCACAGCTCATCGACCGCGAGTATTGACGCGACTCGGATCAATGCGGCGCAGCCGCGTTGCTCCGAGGCGGGTCAACGCAGAGCGAGCAGCCGAAGGCAGCGAGACGAAGCGTAGACCAGTCGCGCGGGCTCAGGCCTGGCCGCGACGGTCGCGCAGCGCCTGCAGGGCGTCGTCGAGGAGCGCTTCGGCCTCTTCCTCGGTGCGACGCTCCTTCACGTACGCGAGATGCGTCTTGTAGGGCTCCGCCTTCGCCAGCGCCGGCGGGTTCTCCTTGTCGCGCCCGGCAGGAAGGCCGGAGTGCGGGGAGTCGATGGTGTCGGGGATCTCGTCGTCGGGGATGCCGGCGGCGAAGTAGCGCACCGTCTCGTTTCCGAGGGCATCCCAGTACGACACCGCCACGCGATCCGCGTGGAAGCCGTGGTCCTGTTCACCCATGGGCCCCGCGCCGACGCGCGTGCCCCGAATCGCATTTCCGCCTGTCGCCATTGTCAGAGTCCCTGGAACTTGGTGATGAGCCCCAGCGACACGATGGACACGAACCATGCGAGCGCAAGGATGATGGTGAAACGATTGAGGTTGCGTTCGGCCAGCCCCGACGACCCGAGCGCCGACGTCATGCCGCCGCCGAACATGTCGGACAGCCCCCCGCCGCGCCCCTTATGGAGCAGGATCAGCAGGGTCAGCAGGAGGCTGGTGATGCCCAGCAGCACCTGCAGGACGAACTCGATGATCTGCACTGTCGAAAGCCTTTCGCGGCGACCCTCCCCGGTCGCACAAGGATCAAGTATACGGGCGGCGGCCCCTCCGGCTCGAAAGCTCAGACGCCGACGTGCTTCTGGTACCGGATGATCGCGGCGAACTCTTCCACGACGAGGCTCGCGCCGCCCACCAGGGCGCCATCCACGTCGGGCTGCCTCATGAAGCTCGCGATATTTCCCGACTTCACCGACCCGCCGTAAAGGACGCGGGTGCGTGCCGCCGCATCCGCGCCGAGCTTGTCGGCGACGACCTCGCGGAGCTTCGCGCACACGTCCTGTGCCTGATCGGGGGTCGCGGCCTGCCCGGAACCGATCGCCCAGACCGGCTCATAGGCCACGACGATGTCGGCATCGGCCGGCACGCCCTCGAGGGCGACCTGCAATTGACCCACCGGCACCGCGCTCGCACCGAACTTCTCGAGGTCTTCGGCCGTCTCGCCGACGCAGATGACCGGCACGATGCCGTGGCGGAGGGCCGCCTGCACCTTCTGCGCCACGAGCTCGTCGGACTCGGCATGGTACTCGCGGCGCTCGGAGTGGCCGATGATCACGTAGCCGACGTCGAGCTTCGCGAGGAACTGGCCGGAGATCTCACCCGTGTATGCGCCGGAGTCCTGCGTGGACAGGTCCTGCGCGCCGAGGGCGAACGGGATCTTGTCCGCGTCCACCAGCGTCTGAACGGTGCGCAGGTCGGTGAACGGCGGGAAGACCGCCACCTCGACACTGCCGTTCTCGTGCTTGGCATCGCGAAGCGTCCAGTGCAGCTTCTGCACGAACGCGACCGCCTGGAGGTGGTCGAGGTTCATCTTCCAGTTGCCGGCGATGAACGGGGTACGCGTTGCTACGCCCATCCGAGGACCTCCAGTCCGGGGAGCTTCTTGCCTTCGAGGAACTCCAGGCTGGCTCCGCCGCCGGTGGAGATGTGACCGAACTGGTCATCGGTGAATCCGAGCTGCCGTACCGCTGCGGCGGAATCGCCGCCGCCCACGACGCTCAGGCCGTCGACGGCTGTGAGTGCGTCTGCGACGGCACGCGTTCCGGCGGCGAACGGCGCCAGCTCGAACACGCCCATGGGCCCGTTCCAGAACACCGTGCGGCTCTCCCGGATCGCCGCGGCGAAGGTCTCGCCCGTGGCGGGGCCGATATCGAGTCCCAGGCCGGAGGCACCGAAGGGGGTGCTCTCCAGGGCGGTCGCATCGGCCACGACATGCTCGGCGTCGGCGGAGAAGGATGCGGCAACGACGGCATCCACCGGGAGGACGATCTCCACGCCTCGCTCGGCAGCGTCGGCGAGATAGCCCTTCACGGTGTCGATCTGGTCCTTCTCGAGCAGGCTCGCGCCGACGGAGTAACCCTGCGCGGCGAGGAACGTGAACATCATCCCGCCGCCGATGAGGAGCCGATCCACGCGCGGCAGCAGGTGCTCGATCACGCCGAGTTTGTCGCTGACCTTCGAGCCACCCAGGACGACCGTGTACGGCCGCTCCGGGTTCTCGGTGAGACGGTCGAGGACGTGCACTTCTGCTTCGATGAGCGACCCCGCCGCGGACGGAAGGATCTCGGCCAGGTCGTAGACGCTGGCCTGCTTGCGATGCACCACGCCGAACCCGTCGGACACGAATGCGTCCCCGAGCGCGGCGAGCTGCTGGGCGAACGCCCGCCGCTCGGCCTCGTCCTTGGCCGTCTCCCCCGGGTTGAACCGGAGGTTCTCGAGCACGGCGATGTCGCCGTCCTCGAGGGCCGCGACAGCCTCGGCGGCCGACTCACCCACCGTGTCACGCGCGAACGCGACCGGCTTGCCGAGCAGCTCCGAGAGCCGCTGGGCAACAGGAGCCAGGCTGTACTTCGGGTCGGGCGCGCCGCTGGGGCGACCGAGGTGGGAGATCACGACGACGCGGGCGCCGGCGTTGATGAGGGCATTCAGGGTGGGCAGCGACGCACGCACACGTCCGTCGTCGGTGATGACCCCGTCCCCGAGGGGAACGTTGAGGTCACACCGGACGAGGACACGCTTGCCTGCGAGCGACCCCAGAGAGGCGAGGGTGCGCAGAGCCATGACGGCCTACAGGCGATCCGCGACGTACTCGGTGAGGTCCACGAGGCGGTTGGAGTAGCCCCACTCGTTGTCGTACCACGCCGACAGCTTGACCTGGTCGCCGAGGACGCGCAGGAGTCCGGAGTCGAAGATCGCCGAGTGCGGGTCGGTCACGATGTCGCTGGAGACGATCTCATCCTCGGTGTACTTCAGGATGCCCTTGAGCGGACCCGCCGCGGCTTCCTTGTACGCCTCTCGGATCTCCTCGACGGTGACGGGGCGGGAAGCCGTGACGGTCAGGTCGGTGATCGAGCCGGTGGGGATCGGCACCCGCAGCGCGAAGCCGTCCAGCTTGCCCTTCAGCTCCGGCAGCACCAGGCCGATGGCCTTGGCGGCGCCCGTGGAGGTGGGGACGATGTTGATCGCGGCGGCGCGAGCACGACGCAGGTCGCTGTGCGGCCCGTCCTGCAGGTTCTGGTCGGCGGTGTACGCGTGCACGGTCGTCATGAGGCCGCGCTCGATACCGAACTTGTCGTTGAAGACCTTCGCGAGCGGCGCGAGGCAGTTCGTGGTGCACGACGCGTTGGAGATGATGTGCATCGTGGCGGGGTCGTAGGTCTCTTCGTTCACGCCCATGACGAACGTGCCATCCTCGCCGGTGGCGGGGGCGGAGATGAGCACCTTGGTCGCGCCGGCGGTGATGTGCTTGCGGGCATCATCGGCCTTGGTGAAGCGGCCGGTCGACTCGATGACGATGTCGACGCCCAGCTCGCCCCACGGGAGGTTCGCGGGGTCGCGCTCAGCGAGCACCTCGATCTTCTTGCCGTTGACGGTGATCGACGTCTCGTCGTACGAGACCTCGGCGTCCAGGCGGCCCGTGACGGAGTCGTACTTCAGCAGATGGGCGAGGGTCTTGTTGTCGGTGAGGTCGTTGACCGCGACGATTTCAAGGTCAGCGCCCTGCGCGAGCGCCGCGCGGAAGTAGTTGCGTCCGATGCGGCCGAAGCCGTTGATCCCGATTTTGACGGTCACGGAGTCACTCCTGAATGTGTTTCGTGGGCGCAGAACGCGCTCTGATGTGGGTGTTCCAGGTTGGACGACGGCGTCCCGGCGGGTGTCCCACCGGGACGCCTGCGCCGTTTACGACAGTACCAGCAGACCTGCAGTCTTCTGGCGGGCGGTGGCGAAGCGCTCCTGCGCGTTCGCCCAGTTGGCGACGTTCCAGAACGCCTTCACATAGTCGGCGCGCACGTTCTTGTAGTCGAGGTAGTACGCGTGCTCCCAGACGTCCAGGAGGAGCAACGGGACGGTCGCTGCGGCGATCTGACCCTGCTGGTCGAAGATCTGCTGGATGACGAGGTTCTCGCCGATCGAGTCCCAGAAGAGCCCGGCCCAGCCGGAGCCCTGCACGCCGAGTGCGGCGGCGGTGAAGTGAGCCTGGAACTTGTCGAACGACCCGAACGCGTCGTCGATGGCGGCAGCGAGCTCGCCGACCGGCTTGTCTCCGCCGTCCGGCGACAGGTTGGTCCAGAAGATCGAGTGGTTGACGTGGCCGCCGAGGTTGAAGGACAGGTCCTTCGTGAGCTTGTTGACGTTCGCGAGGTTGCCGGTCTCACGGGCTTCCGCGAGCTGCTCCAGTGCGGTGTTGGCACCCGTGACGTACGTCTGGTGGTGCTTGTCGTGGTGCAGCTGCATGATCGTCGCACTGATGTGCGGCTCCAGGGCGGCGTAGTCGTAAGGGAGGTCGGGCAATGAATACTTCGCCATGTTCTCTTCTTCCGTTCGGCGCGCGCCGAGACCCCGGCGCAGCGAGGATGACGTTTTCATCCTAGTGACCGGCAACACCTCCGCGCCCCGGTTGCTTCCCACCGGAACGCGGTGGGGTGCGCGGGCGTCAGTCCTCGACGCCGGCGGGGACGGCAGACTCCGTGCCGGGGATCCCGTCGACTTCTGCCTTCTTGTCCGCCATGGCGAGGAGCCTGCGGATGCGGCCGGCCACGGCATCCTTCGTCAACGGCGGGTCGGCGTGGTGGCCGAGTTCGTCCAGGCTCGCGTCGCGGTGAGAGAGCCGCAGTTCGCCCGCCTCGCGCAGGTGCTCGGGCACTTCGTCACCGAGGATCTCCAACGCACGTTCCACACGCGCGCACGCAGCCACAGCGGCCTGCGCCGACCGGCGGAGGTTCGCGTCGTCGAAGTTCACGAGCCGGTTCACCCCGGCGCGCACCTCGCGGCGCTGGCGGAGCTGATCCCACTCGGCGGCGGTGCGCCGCGCGCCCATCTCGGCGAGGGTGGCGCGGATCGCTTCACCATCGCGGACGACCACCCGCGGGACGCCGCGGACCTCGCGCGCCTTGGCGGCGACACCGATGCGGTGAGCGGCGCCCACGAGGGCCATGGCGGCCTCGGGCGACGGGCAGGCGATCTCCAGCGACGCCGAGCGTCCGGGCTCGCTGAGCGAACCCGCCGCGAGGAACGCGCCACGCCAGATGGCCGCGAGGTCGCCGCGCGAGCCGGTCGTGAGCTTGTTGGGAAGGCCGCGGACGGGGCGCCGGCGCTGGTCGAGGAGCCCGGTCTGCCGCGCGAGGGTCTCCCCCGCCTCGATGACGCGGACGGCGTAGTGTCCACCGGTGCGGCCGCCGGATCCCTGCACGTGGACGAGCTCCGGACGGACGCCGTACAGCTCCATGAGGTCGCGCGCGACCCGGCGGGCGAGCATTTCGGAGTCGAGCTCGGCCTCCACGGCGACGCGGTTCGCGATCGAGTGAAGCCCCCCTGAGAACCGCAGAAGCGCCGTCAGTTCGGCTATGCGGGCCGTCGGCCGCGGGTCGCGGACGGTGGTCAGCTCGGCCTTTACGTCGGCGGTCAGCGGCACGGTTCTCCTTCGGGCGAGGGTGGGGGGACGACGTTACAGCCTACTCGCGGCCCCTCCCCGATGACGACCGGGTCGCTTCGCGACGGGCCGGTTCACACCCGGCCTACTCGCGGCCAAGATCACGATGCGCGACGCGGACGGCGACACCCGGCGTCGATCGCAGGCGCTCGGCGAGCTCCCGGGCCATCACGACGGAGCGGTGTCGTCCGCCGGTGCACCCGATCGCGACCACGGAGTGCCGCTTGTTCTCGCGCTGGTATCCGTCGAGGACGGGGCGGAGGGCGGCGGCGTAGGCGTCGAGGAACTCCTCGGCGCCGGCTTGAGCAAGAACCTCGTCGCGCACCGCGGCATCCTCGCCGCTGAGCGCACGCAGATTCTCGTTCCAATACGGATTGGGGAGGAACCGCATGTCGGCGACCATGTCCACGTCGGTGGGCAGGCCGTACTTGAACCCGAAGCTCATGAGCGTCACGGTGTGCCGTGCCGCTCCCTGTTCGCTGAACAGCTCAACGGCGCGAGTGGTCAGCTGGTGGATGTTCGTGGTCGAGGTGTCGATGAGCACATCCGCGGATTCCCGCACCTCCGCGAGTTGCTCGCGCTCCCGCCGGATACCGTCGAGGATCGTGCCCTCACCCTGCAGCGGATGCGGTCGCCGCACCGCCTCGAAGCGCCGGACGAGGACGTTGTCGGCTGCATCCAGGAACACGACGCGCACCTGGCGGCCGGCGCGGAGAGTCTCCATCACCTCGGGGAGATCGGAGAACAGCTCGCCTCCGCGCACATCGACCACCACCGCGACCCGCGGTACGGCTCCCGCGGCGAGCTCCGTGAGCTCGAGCAGGGGCCGCAGCATCCGCGGCGGCAGGTTGTCCACGACGTACCAGCCGAGGTCTTCCAGTGCGTTCGCGACGGTCGTGCGGCCGGCACCGGACATGCCGGTGACGATCAGCACCTCGCCGCGCTCGCGCTGTGCCTCGTCGCTCATGGCCACCCCCGTCAGCACAGCCTAGCGAGCCAAATGCGCGTGGATCGACTCGGCGAGCTTCGGCCCGATCCCCGGCAGCTGTGACATCTCCTCCGGCGTGGCACCGCGCAGCGCCGTGACCGACCCGAAGTGACGCAGCAGAGCCTTGATGCGGGCGTCGCCGAGGCCGGGGATCTCGGACAGGACGCTGGAGATGTCGCGCTTGCGCCGCTTGCGCTGATGCGAGATCGCGAACCGGTGCGCCTCGTCGCGCAGGCGCTGCAGCAGGTACAGCGCCTCGCTCGTCCGGGGAAGGATGACGGGGAAGTCCTCCCCCGGCAGCCAGACCTCCTCGAGACGCTTGGCGATGCCGCACAGGGCGATCTCCGGGTGCCCCGCATCGGCCAGCGCCCGCGCGGCCGCTTCGACCTGCGGCTTACCGCCATCGACCACGAGGAGCTGCGGCGGGTAGGCGAAGCGCGGCCGCTTGCGCGCGGTGACGACCTCGGCGTCGGGGTCGGTGACGATGTCCGCCGTCGGCGCGACGACGCTGCGGGTCGCGGTGGCTGCCGCAGCGTCGGGCTCGTCGCCGCCCTGGGATTCCGGACGGTCCAGGTATGCCAGGCGCCGGGTGAGCACCTGGTACAGCGAGTCCGTGTCATCGGTGGTCTCGGGTACCCCGAAGGAGCGGTACTGGTCCTTCCGCGGGAGGCCGTCTTCGAAGACCACCATGGACGCGACCACGTTCGTGCCCGACAGGTGCGACACGTCGAAGCCTTCGATGCGCAGCGGCGCCTCGGGAAGGTCCAGCGCCTCCTGCAGGTCGGTGAGCGCCTGGGTACGGGCGACATAGTCGGTCGTGCGTCGCGTCTTGTGGAGCATCAGCGCCTGTTGCGCGTTGAGCGTCGCCGTCCTCATGAGGTCGGCTTTGCGCCCGCGCTGGGCGACCTGGATGGTGACATTCTTCCCGCGCCGTTCGCGCAACCAGTCTTCGAGCTCGGCGGCGTCGTCGGGAAGCGAGGGGACGAGCACCTGCCGCGGGATGTCGGTGGCGGGGGCGTCGCCGTACGTGCGCTGCAGCACCTGGTCGACCAGGTCGGCGCCGGAGATGTCGATCTCCTTCTCGATGGTCGTCGCCCGCACACCGCGGACGCGTCCGCCGCGGATGACGAAGTGCTGCACGGTGGCGGCGAGCTCGTCCTCGGCGATGCCGAAGAGGTCGGCGTCGGTGTCGGGGGCGAGCACCAGGGCGCTCTTGTTGAGCACCGCGTCGATGGCCTGGAGCTTGTCACGGTAGACCGCGGCCGATTCGTAGTCCATCGCCGCCGACGCTTCCCGCATCCGCGCGGTGAGTGCCTTCCGGAAGCGCTGGTCGCCGCCGGCCATGAACGCGACGAAGTCGTCGACGATCGCACGATGCTCCTCGATCGTCACTTTCATCGAGCACGGCCCGCCGCAGCGTCCGATCTGGCCCGGGAAACAGGGGCGCCCCGACTGCATCGCCTTCTTGTACGACGCGTCGCTGCAGGTGCGGATCGGGAAGACCTTGATCATCAGGTCGATCGTGTCGTGCACCGCCCACACCTTCGGGTACGGCCCGAAATACTTGGCCCCGGGGATGCGGCGATTGCGGGTCACGAGAACCCGTGGGGCCTCGTCCCCGAGCGTGATGGCCATGAACGGGTATGACTTGTCGTCGCGATAGCGGACGTTGAAGGGCGGATCGAACTCCTTGATCCACATGTACTCCAGCTGCAGCGAGTCCACGTCGCTGGCCACCACGGTCCACTCGACGGATGCCGCGGTCGTCACCATCCGCCGCGTGCGTTCGTGCAGCGAGCGCAGCGGGGCGAAGTAGTTCGACAGGCGCGCACGGAGGTTCTTGGCCTTACCGACGTACAGCACGCGTCCGTCGGCGTCGCGGAACCGGTAAACACCGGGGTTGGTGGGGATCTCGCCGGGCTTCGGCCGGTACGGAAGCTGCGACACCCGTTCTCGGGATGCCACGCTCAGCCGGCCTTGCGCTCGAGTTCCCGCTCGCGGGCTCGGATGGGCGCGGCGAGCGAGCGGCCGGCGAGCACCTCGGCCAGGAACGCACCCGTGTAGCTCTCCCGCACCCGCGCGACCTGCTCGGGGGTGCCGGTCGCCACGATGGTGCCGCCGCCCGAGCCACCCTCGGGGCCCAGGTCGATCACCCAGTCCGACGACTTGATGACGTCGAGGTTGTGCTCGATGACGATGACCGTGTTGCCCTTGTCGACGAGCCCGTTGAGCACCTGCAGCAGCAGGGAGACGTCTTCGAAGTGCAGGCCCGTGGTCGGCTCGTCGAGCACGTAGATGGAGCGGCCGTTGCTGCGGCGCTGCAGCTCGGTGGCGAGCTTCACGCGCTGCGCTTCACCACCGGACAGCGTCGTGGCCGACTGACCCAGCCGCACGTACCCGAGGCCGACGTCGACGAGGGTCTTCAGGTAGCGGTGGATCGCCTGGATCGGCTCGAAGAACTCCGCAGCCTCGGAGATCGGCATCTGCAGCACCTCGGCGATGTTCTTGCCCTTGTAGTGCACGGCGAGCGTGTCGCGGTTGTAGCGCTTCCCGTGGCACACCTCGCAGTCGACGTACACGTCGGGGAGGAAGTTCATCTCGATCTTGATGGTGCCGTCGCCCGAGCACGCCTCGCACCGGCCGCCCTTGACGTTGAAGCTGAACCGCCCGGCCTGGTAGCCGCGGACCTTCGCCTCGGGCGTCTCACTGAAGAGCGTGCGGATGCGGTCGAACACTCCCGTGTAGGTCGCCGGGTTCGACCGCGGCGTGCGGCCGATGGGTGCCTGGTCGACGTGCACGACCTTGTCGAGGTTGTCGAGTCCCGTCACCCGGGTGTGCTTGCCGGGGACGCGGCGCGCACCGTTGAGCCGCGAGGCGAGGACTTCGTAGAGGATGCCGTTGACCAGCGACGACTTACCCGATCCGCTCACGCCGGTGACGGCGGTGAGGACTCCGAGGGGGAAGTCGACGGTCACGTTCTGCAGGTTGTTCTCCCGCGCGCCGACGACGGTGATCTGCCGCTTCTTGTCGATCTTCCGGCGCTTGGCCGGCGTCGCGATGGCGCGGCGCCCGGACAGGTACGCGCCCGTCAAAGACTCTTCGTCCGTGAGGAGTTGGGACAGCGGACCCGAGTGCACGACATTGCCGCCGTCGACCCCGGCGCGCGGACCGATGTCGACGACCCAGTCGGCGGCGTGGATGGTCTCCTCGTCGTGTTCGACGACGATGAGGGTGTTCCCCAGGTCGCGGAGCTTGATGAGCGTCTCGATGAGTCGCCGGTTGTCACGCTGGTGCAGCCCGATGGAGGGCTCGTCGAGGACGTACAGCACCCCGGTCAGACCCGATCCGATCTGCGTGGCGAGCCGGATGCGCTGCGCCTCACCGCCGGAGAGCGTCGCTGCCGCCCGTCCCAGGCTCAGATAGTTCAGGCCGACCTGGATGAGGAAGTCCAATCGCGCGCGGATCTCGCGCAGCACCGCCGCAGCGATCTGCGCCTCACGGTCGGTGAGCTGCAGCTGGGCGAAGTACTCCTGCGCCTCGCCGAGGCTGAGGCGCGACGCATCCGCGATGGAGTGACCGTGCACGAGCACGGCCAGCACCTCGGGCTTGAGCCGGTCTCCGTCACAGACCGGGCATGGGACCTCGCGGAGGAACTCCGACCAGCGCTGACGCTGCGTGTCGGACTCGGCCTGCAGGTATTGCCGCTCGATGTAGGGCACGACGCCCTCGAAGCCGGAGGTGTACCGCATCTCGCGGCCGTACCGGTTCTTCCATTTGACGGTGACCTTGTAGTCCTCGCCGCGCAGCACGGCCTGGCGCACGTCCGACGAGAGCTTCTTCCACGGGGTGTCGAGGGAGAACTTCAGGTCGCGCGCGAGTCCTTCCAGGAGCCGCTCGTAGTACTGGAAGAGACCCTTGCCCTGGGTCGTCCAGGGGATGATGACGCCCTCGCGGATGGAGAGCTCTTCGTCGCCGAGCATGAGGTCGACGTCGACCGACATGCGGGTACCGAGGCCCGAGCACGTGGGGCACGCGCCGAACGGCGCGTTGAACGAGAACGTCCGCGGCTCGATCTCGGTGAGCTGGATGGGGTGGCCGTTCGGGCACGACAGCTTCTCGGAGAAGGACTGCCACGCGTCATCGCCTTCTTCGTCGACGAAGTTGACCTGCATGACGCCGCCGGCAAGTCCCAGAGCCGTCTCGACCGAGTCGGTGACGCGGCTGAGGATGTCGGGGCCCGCCACGAGGCGGTCGACGACGACGGCGATGTCGTGCTTGTAGCTCTTCTTCAGGACGGGCGGTTCGGCCAGCTGCACCAACTCGCCGTCCACGACGGCGCGGGCATATCCCTTCGCGCTGAGCTCCTTGAAGAGGTCGACGAACTCGCCCTTCTTCTGCGTCACGACAGGCGCGACGATCTGGAAGCGCGTGCGTTCGGGCAGCTCTATCAGCTGATCGGCGATCTGCTGCACGGTCTGCCGCTGGATGGTCGCACCGCAGATCGGACAGTGCGGCACGCCGATGCGCGCCCACAGCAGGCGCATGTAGTCGTGGATCTCGGTGATCGTGCCCACGGTCGAGCGCGGGTTGCGGTTCGTCGATTTCTGATCGATCGACACCGCGGGGCTGAGGCCCTCGATGAAGTCCACGTCGGGCCGATCGACCTGACCGAGGAACTGACGCGCGTAGGCGCTCAGCGACTCGACGTAGCGGCGCTGCCCTTCGGCGAAGATCGTGTCGAACGCGAGACTCGACTTGCCGGAACCCGACAGACCCGTGAATACCACGAGCGCATCGCGCGGAATGTCGAGGTCGACGTCCTTCAGGTTGTGGACGCGCGCGCCACGAACACTGAGCTTTCCGCTGGTGTTTCCGGGCAGGACGGCAGGAACGATGGGCACCCGTCAAGTTTAGGCGGGGGTTCTGACACCGGCTCCAGGTTCGCGGCCAGCGCACCCGCCGAGTATCGTGCGGCCGCAGCACATCCGGTTCGCGGATCAGGCGGAGCGACGCCCGGCGAACGGGGCGAGGCCGTCGCGGAGGGCGATGAGTGCCTCGGCGCTCATGCCCGTGCGCTCCATGATCTGCTCGGGTACGCGGACGGCATCCGAGCGCAAACCCCGGCCGGCGTCGGTGAGCGCGATGTCGAGCACGCGCTCATCCCCCACCCTTCGGGCACGGATGACACGGCCTTGGCCCTCGAGCCGCTTCACCAGGGGTGAGAGCGTCGCCGGCTCCATGGCGAGTTCGGCGGCGAGGTCGCCGAGCGAACGCGGCGACTGCTCCCACAGCGCGAGCAGGACGAGATACTGCGGGTGCGTCAGCCCGAGCGGCTCGAGCACAGGACGGTAGATCGACACCACGTTGCGGGCGGCCGTCACCAGCGCGAAGCACACCTGATTGTCGAGCTTGAGCAGATCGTCCTCCGACACCCGTGCTCCTTCCGCCAATTGGTTAGTACACTAAACATCATGGCACGAAGCGATCCGGAGCGGCCCCCGTTGCGCGAGCGCGTGCGTGCAGCCGGCGGCTGGTACACCTACGTCAACACCCGTCTGATCCGCATCGCCGGTCCGGCATCGGTCGGCCCCTACGAGACGACCCCGGAGCCCTCGCGCACGGAGCGTCCGTGCCCGCTGTGCGGCAACCCCATGTCGGCGCACACGTTCGACCGCTCGGGCCCGAAGCCCCTCATGACCTGCCCCTGACGCGGGTTGCCGGACCTTCCGTCCGGAATTCCGCCGACTCGAGTCGGGCGTCCCGCTCCCCTACGCGTGCCCGGCCTTCTCCATGGCGCGCAACTCCTTCTTGAGGTCTTGCACCTCGTCGCGCAGGCGGCCGGCCAGCTCGAACTTCAACTCGGCCGCCGCTGCCAGCATCTGGTCGCTGAGGTCGGCGATCGTCGCTTCCAGCTGATCGGCGCCCTCGGCGGCGATCCCGGTCCGGCGCAGTTGCGGCGTCGGCGACTTGCCCTTGCCGTTCTTCGACGCCGCCGCATCCCGACGCGAGAGCAGCTGCTTGGTGTCACTCGCCTCACGGTTCAGCACGTCGGTGATGTCTGCGATCTTCTTCCGCAACGGCTGCGGGTCGATGCCGTGCTCGAGGTTGTACGCGACCTGCTTCTCACGGCGACGATCGGTCTCTTCGATGGCCTTGGCCATCGAGTCGGTGATTCTGTCGGCGTACATGTGCACCTCGCCGGACACGTTGCGGGCGGCGCGTCCGATCGTCTGGATGAGGGAGGTGCCGCTGCGCAGGAACCCTTCCTTGTCCGCGTCGAGGATCGCGACAAGCGACACCTCGGGCAGGTCGAGGCCCTCACGGAGGAGGTTGATACCGACGAGGACGTCGTACACACCCGCACGCAGCTCGGTGAGCAGCTCGACACGGCGGAGCGTGTCGACGTCGGAGTGCAAGTACCGGACGCGCACACCGTGCTCACCGAGGAAGTCGGTGAGCTCTTCGGCCATCTTCTTGGTCAGGGTCGTGACCAGCACGCGCTCGTCGCGGCTCGCGCGCACGCGGATCTGCTCGAGCAGGTCGTCGATCTGGCCCTTCGAGGGCTTCACGATGATCTGCGGGTCGACGAGCCCGGTCGGACGGATGATCTGCTCCACCACGCCATCCGCGATCCCCATCTCATACCGTCCGGGGGTGGCGGAGAGGTACACGGTCTGCCCCACGCGGTTCTTGAACTCGTCCCAGCGCAGTGGCCGGTTGTCCATGGCGCTGGGAAGGCGGAAGCCGTGCTCGACGAGCGTGCGCTTGCGCGAGGCGTCGCCCTCGTACATCGCCCCGATCTGCGGCACCGTCACGTGCGACTCGTCGATCACCATGAGGAAGTCGTCGGGGAAGAAGTCCAGGAGGGTGTGCGGCGGGTCGCCGGGACCGCGTCCGTCGAGATGGCGGGAGTAGTTCTCGATGCCGGAGCAGAACCCGAGCTGCTGCAGCATTTCGAGGTCGAAGGTCGTGCGCATCCGCAGACGCTGCGCTTCGAGCAGCTTGCCCTGCGACTCCAGCTCCTTGAGACGCTCGGCCAGCTCGTGTTCGATGGTGCCGATGGCGCGCTTCACCGTGTCGGTGCCGGCCGCGTAGTGCGTGGCGGGGAAGATCGGGATGGCCTCCATCCGCTGCAGCACGTCACCCGTGAGCGGGTGGAGCATGTACAGCGCCTCGATCTCGTCGCCGAACATCTCGATGCGGATGGCGAACTCTTCGTAGACCGGGATGATCTCGATCGTGTCGCCACGCACGCGGAAGTTGCCGCGGGAGAAGTCGACGTCGTTGCGGTTGTACTGCATCGCGATGAACTTGCGGATGAGGGAGTCGCGGTCGTAGCGCTCCCCCACCTGCAGCGCCACCATGGCGCGGAGGTACTCCTCGGGCGACCCCAAACCATAGATGCACGAGACGGTGGACACCACGATGACGTCCCGCCGGCTGAGGAGGGAGTTGGTCGTGGAGTGGCGGAGGCGCTCGACCTCGGCGTTGATCGAGGAGTCCTTCTCGATGAAGGTATCGGTCTGCGGGACGTACGCCTCGGGCTGGTAGTAGTCGTAATACGAGACGAAGTACTCGACGGCGTTGTTCGGCATCAGTTCGCGGAACTCGTTGGCCAGCTGCGCCGCGAGGGTCTTATTGTGCGCGAGGACGAGCGTCGGGCGCTGCACCGCCTCCACGAGCCACGCCGTGGTCGCCGACTTTCCTGTTCCCGTCGCCCCGAGCAGCACGACGTCGGTCTCCCCGGCGTTGACCCGGGCGGCCAGTTCGGCGATCGCCTGCGGCTGGTCGCCCGACGGCGTGTACTCGCTGACGACCTCGAACGGACGGACGGAGCGGGTGGCCTGCATGCTTCCAGCGTAGGCGGAGCCTCCGACACCGGGGCGGCCGTTCGCCGAGCGCGGAGGCGATGGGGGCGCCCGGGCCGCGCGCGCCGGTGGAGGGGAGGGAGGGGACCGCCGCGTCAGGCGGAGAGCCGCTCCCACAGGGCATCGGCCTGGCGGAGGGTCTCGTCCAGCGTCCCCGAGGTGTCGATGACGACGTGGGCGAGCTTCAGCCGGTCCTCGTCAGACACCTGGGCGGCGATGCGTGCCCGCGCATCGGCCTCGGTCATGCCGCGTTCGCTCGTGAGCCGCTGCACGCGGATGTCCGCCGGCGCGTGGGCGACGACGACGAGATCCCACGGGTCGGCGGCCCGGGCCTCCGCCAGCAGCGGCACGTCGTAGACGACCACCGCAGCGGGGTCTGCCGCCGCTGCCTGCGTGAACCGCCGCTCGGACTCCACCCGAACGGCGGGGTGGACGATCGCGTTCAGGGCAGCGAGCTTCTCGGGATCACCGAACACACGTGCGCCGAGGACAGGACGATCGAGCGACCCGTCGGCGCGGATCACATCGGCACCCAACACCTCCGCGATCCGGGCGAGAACGGGCGACCCGGGCCGCTGCACGTCGCGCACGATCTGGTCGGCGTCGATGATGACCGCGCCATGCTCCGCGAGCCGACGCGCGATCGTGGATTTGCCCGACGCGATGCCGCCGGTCAGTGCGATCAAAGGCATCCTCCGAGCATGGCACGCGGCGGGCAGGCGGGCGGCCCCTCGCGCGCTCAGCGTGCGGGATGCACGCGTGTATTACGATTTGGTGATCCGCCGTGACCCGAAGTCGGCGGAGTACCGAGGTAGACGGATGTCGAACCCGCTCGTGGCGGTCATCATCGAGGACGATGCGGACATCCGCTCCCTCATTTCCGCTGTTCTCACGAGTTCCGGTTTCGACGTGCACACCGCGCCCGCCGGACTGGAGGGCATCGAGCTCGTGCGCGAGCTGTCCCCCGCGGTCACGACCCTGGATGTGAGCATGCCCGGCATCGACGGATTCGAGACGGCACGGCGCATCCGGGCCTTCAGCGACACCCGCATCCTCATGGTGACCGCGCGCGCCGACGAAGAACACGTGCGCCTCGGACGCGAGGCCGGCGCGAACGACTACATCACCAAGCCGTTCCGTCCCCGGGAACTCCGCGCCCGCGTGCAGGCGGCACTGGACGAGGAGTAACGGCGGCTCACCCCTCGGCGAGGATGACGGATGCGTCGTGGCTGGACGAGGACCGTCTCGCCGCGTCGACCGCCGCTGCGGTGAGCACGTCGAAGTCGTAGCCGATCTGGTCGGTGAGGGCGACGCCGACCGACACGATGGGCAGGACAGACAGGCGCAGGACCGCCATGTCATCCAGGACACGGCGGTGGATGATGCTCGCGGTGCGCCGCACGTCGGCGAACGAGGTCGTCAAGAACATCGCGAGCAGGGTCGTGCGGTCCGCCTCGCCCACGATCGCGGCCGTAGGCGAATGCTGCCGCACGCCCAGACGCCAGGCCGCGGCGATGGCTTCGGCTTCTTCCGGCCCGAAGGCGGTTCCGATGCGGTCGAGGTCGTCGACCCGTACAGCGATGATGCACATCGTCTCCTCCCGGGCATGGGCGCTCTCGAGGAGCGTCGACGCCAGGAGGCGGAAGGAATCCGGCAGGAGGAGGCCATCCAGCGCCACGCGCAGCGCGATCGTGTCGCGCTGACCGCGCAGGTTCGACTCGCCTGCTCTCAGCACGGACGTGGTCACGACGGTGGCGATGGTGAGGGTGATCGTCAGGAGCGAGGCCAGCGAGGTGCCGAACCAGGTCTGGAACAGGTCGCTGTCGGGTCCGGCGAGAAGGAAGACCGGGGTGCGCAGGACGAACCAGATGCACTCGATCGCGAGCACGGCGGTCAGGCCGATCGCGCTCCAGTGGGATGACAGCGCGCCCCGGCGGGTCTCGACGGCGCCGAAGGCGGCGAACAGGGCATTGCCCAGGAACATCACGGGAGCTCCGGCCCAGTCGCCGCCACCGGGGCCCGGGAGGAGCGCGGCGAGGATCACCACGAGCACGCCGCCGCCGAGGATCGCCCCCGCGACTCGGAGATCGCTGCCGTTGAAGGCGCGGCACCCGAGCCACAGGAATCCGGCCGAGGCGGTGAAGGCGCCGTTGCCGAGGGCGACGGCAACGAAAGCGCCGGGGTCGACAGCCCACACGAGATACGACATCACGCTGAGGATCCCGGACAGGAACGCGGTCGCCCACAGCCGCCCCGCGGCGCCCTCCTTCCGCAGCAGCGTCTCGACCAGGTAGAACACGCCGGAGACGACGATGACCACTGCGGTGAGCACGGTCACCGTGAATGGATCGAGCGCGTTCATTCGGCCTCCTCTTCGAGAGCGACGGGAAGGCGCACCGTGAAGGTCGCGCCGGAGCCCGGTTGAGTGTGGACGAAGATCTCGCCGCCGTGCGCGCGGACGATCTCACGGCTGATGGCCAGACCCAGGCCCGAGCCGTGCATCGTGGAGTTGCGCACCGCATCCGAGCGGAAGAACCGGTCGAACAGGTGGGGCTGCTCCTCGACGGAGACACCCGGCCCGTTGTCACTGACGGTGATCCAGACGGAGGCGCCGTCAGTGCTGACAGCCGCGCGCACCGTCCCGCCGTCGTGGTTGTAGTTCACCGCATTGGAGAGCAGGTTGTCGACGACCTGGCGGATGCGGTGCGGATCGACCGCGGCCGTGGCGGAGTACACGTCCGATGTGTCGATGGTGATGTGCCGATCCGCAGCGCGCGGAGCGATGGACTCGGCTGCCGAGGCGAGGATGACGGCGATGTCGACGGGTTCGCGATGCAACGTCAGCTCGACCCCGCCCTGCCGCGACGAGGCGGAGAGGGCGAGGATGTCGGCGACCAGTTCGAGGAGGCGGTCCGCGTTGCGCTCGGCCACCTCCAGGTCGCGGCGCGTCTGTTCCGGCAGTTCCTCCCCGTCCAGCGCCAACTCCAGGTATCCGATGATCGAGGTCAGCGGCGTTCGCAGTTCATGCGAGACCGATGCCACGAGGTCCTCGCGCGCGCGGAGCGCCTGCACCTCTATCGTGACGTCGCGCGAGATGACGATGGTCCCCGCGTGCGACCCGTCGATGTCGGTCAGCCGCCGCGCGCTGACGGTGAGGGCGCGGCGCCCCTCCCCCGGTGTCCCGTACCAGATGACCTCGTTCTCGAACGTTTCCCCGCGTCGTGCGCGCGACAGCGGCGCCTCCCACGGCTTCAGCCTCGTCGTGCCATCGGCGGCGAAGGCCGGGATGTCCTCGCCGCTCCACGTGGAGCTCCCCTGCAACCGTCCGTGCGCCTCGTTGGTCACCACGAGGTCGCCGCCCGCGGTTATCCGCGTGACGCCGAAGTCGACGGCATCCAGCACTTCGGTGACCACGTCCTCCTGCCGCCGCGCCCGGTCGACGGACCGTGACAGGTGAGCGGACTGCTTCTCCAGCAGCTCACGCTGCACGTACGCGCGGCGGGTGAACAATGCGACGAGCAGCCCCAGGGCCGCCAGCAGCATGGGAAGCAGGAACGTCGAGGCGGAGATGCGCCCGTCCGGGTCCCGTGCGATGAGGAGCACCAGAAGCACCGTGATCGCGACCGTGGACGCGACGACCCCGACGATCCCGAAGACGGTGGCGATCCACATCGCCGGGAAGGCCCAGAGGAGCCCCAGTCCGCTCCCGGGCGCCGCCTCCCGGATGAACGTGATCGCGACGATGTCGACGATCGGCAGGATGCCGCCCGCCCAATAGGGAAGGCGCTTCCACGGGAGCAGGATGGCGGCCGCCGCGCCGACGTAGATGATGGCGAACCCGATGACGTAACTGGGCGTGTGGCGCACCTCACCCAACGGAAGCGCGACGAGGGTGACGACGAGGACGACCCCCGCCAGGAGGAGCTGGTGCAGGAGGACCGTCCGGTCGCGCGTGGGCTCCTCCACGCGCGCCCGCCGCTCACCGTCGGACAGCCAGGCCATGCGCTCGACAGTAGCGCCCGCGTGCCGCGGGCCCCGTCCGCCGTGCCGTCGGAGCGTCGCCGATCGTGCCGGGAACCGATGCGCGTGGACTCCGTAGCACTTACGTAGTTGGACGGATGATCCCGTACGTCGGCGGTCTCTAGCGTGGTCGCCATGAGTATGACAACCGACACCCTGTACGAGCTCGCACCGCTGCTGACCAACTACCGCCGCTTCTGGCAGGGGTGGGGCGGGTCGGGCTCCGTCACCGGCCCCCTCCAGGTGTACCGCAGCGGCGCGCAGTACCCACGTTTGAACGGGGTCACCCACAACGAGATGCACCCGAACGAGATCGTCGCGGACGTGCGCCAGCGGATGGCCGGGGTGCCGTGGCTGTGGGAAGTCACGGCCGAGTCGCACCCCCGGACCCGTGAGGCCCTCGGCGCCCTCCGGGCGCCGCACTACGGCGCGGTCAGCGTCATGGCGATGGACCTCACCCGCTCCTCGTCCTACGCCCGTCCGGACGCGGACACCGGCGTGAGGGAATGGGAGCGCACCGCGGATGCCACGGAGTGGGTCGAGGCGTATGCGGGGCCGATGGAGGTGCCCGAGGCGGTCATCCCGCAGATCGCGGCCCTGGACCCTGCGCGCAGGCTCGACGACGACCGGCTGATCCGGTTCGGGTACACCGCTGACGGGGCCATCCGCGCGACGGCGGAGATGCTCATCACCGCCGACGTCGCCGGCATCTACCTCGTCGCGACCCAGGAGGCCTACCGCCAGCGGGGAGTGGCGACCGCCGTGGTGGCCGCAGCCGTGGCCCGCGCGCGTTCCGAGGGCCTGCTCGTGGCGACCCTGCAGTCCAACGACATGGCGGAGCCGGTGTACCGACGACTGGGCTTCGAGAAGGTGAGCGAGATCCAGGTGTTCGGTCCTCCGACCGCCTGAGGACTCGGCGTCAACCGCGGTGGGCGAGGGCTTCGCTCCGCCACCGGGTCCACAGCATCCACGGGTCACCGACTCCTGCGGCGAGGACGGCGATGTGCTCCGCGAGCGGGTCGGAGAGGCGGAACCACTCCGTGCCGGAATACCGCTCCGCGGCGAACTGCGCGTGGCGGCGGCTTTCGAGCGCGCGGTCGCCCCGCTCGAAAGCGAGCAGCTCGTCATGCCGGATCGCGGACAGGCGCTGGCGCGGGTTGGCGGTGGTGCCGATCTTCACGCGATCGGCGTAGCGGAGGTAGTAGACGACGTCGACACGCGGCGGGGCGAGATCGCCGTCGGGGACCTCGCCGTAGCGCCACTCGCAGGCTGCGCACAGCCAGCCGGTCGGCCACCGAACCCCCAGGCGCGACCCGCATGCGAGGCACGGTGAGGGCAGGAGGTCGGTGACGCCGCTCTCGCGTTCGGCCCACTCGCCCGCCACGGCGAAGTGCCGGGCGCAGAGGGAGATCGGCGCCTCCGGGTCGACGCGGGCGTCGCATCCGATCACCAGGCACGTCGTGGGCATTCCGCGAGCGTACGTGGAGCCGACGACAGCGGCTGTCCCCCGAACGGTCTACAGACAGACCCTGCGGGCGCCGCTTAGGGTCGGAGGAGCGTCGTCGGATACCCCCCACCGAACAGATGCGAGGAAGCATGAACGACCTGACGCTGACGATCCTGCTGTTGATCGCCGGCATCGGGACCGGGCTCGCCACCGGGATCGCACGAGTACCACGCGTACGTGTGATCCCGGGGGCCGCCGCGGCCACACTGGCCGTCCTGCTCGCGCTGGTGGTTCTGATGACACGGCCCGCCGAACTGTGGCTCGGGCTGTCGCTCGTGGCCCTCATCATCGTCTCCGCACCCCTGTCCGGCGCGTGGATGTGGAAGCACGAGGTCGGCGTCGACGCCGGCTACGGGTGGCTCCTGGCGCAGGAGTTCTTCCACCCGCAGCACCTTCGCCGCTGGCACGAGGAAGCGGCGACGGGGCGCGGCCGCCGCGCGGCATCCGGCCGCACCCGCCCTCGGGGCCGCTGAGGCAGGAGCGCAGCCCGCGAGGTGCGCTGCCCGGCAGGCCCGGCGGCGCAGGCCACAATGGGACGGATGTCCCCACACGACGGCAGCCCTCGGCCCGGCGCATTCGCACGGTTGTGGACGGCGTCGACGCTGAGTTCGCTCGGCACGACGCTCACAGCGGTGGCGCTGCCCGTGCTCGTGATCGACGATCTGCGCGCAGACCCGCTCGGCGTCGGAATCGTGAACGCGGCGCAGTTCGTCCCGTACGCGTTGCTCGGACTCCTCGCCGGAGCGTACGTCGATCGATGGCCTCGCCAAGCGGTGCTCGTCGTGGCCAGCTGCGGGCGGGCGGCGGCACTGGCGGCGATCCCCGTGCTGTGGTGGCTCGACGTCCTCTCACTCGGGATGCTGGTGGCCATCCTCCTCGTATTCGGGGCGTGTGCGGTGTTCGGCATGGCCGCGTCCCAGTCGCTGCTCCCCGACGTCGTGCCGCGCGATCGGCTGCTGTCGGCCAATGCGAGGCTGGATCAGGGGGACGCAGCCGCACAGACCGCCGGCCCGCCCATCGGCGGCATCCTCGTGGGCGTGATCGGCGCACCCGTGACGATTCTCGTGGACGCGGTCAGCTACGTCATCGACGCAGTGCTGATCGCACGCATGCGGGTGCGGGAGACGGGCGCTCCCGCCGGACAGGTGCGTTTGGGCAGACAGATCGCCGACGGGCTGCGCTGGACGTACCGCCACCGCGTCCTGGCTCCGCTCGCGGTGTCGACGCACGTGTGGTTCATCGCCAACGCCGCCGGTCTCACCGTTCTCGCCATCCTGGTGCTGGGCACCCTCGATCTCGGGCCGGTCTTCTACAGTGTCCTGCTCGCGGTCTTCGGGGTCTCGGCGCTGGGCGGGGCGTCCCTCGCGGCCACGGTCGGTCGGCGTTGGGGATCGGGGCCTTCCATCGTGGCCGCCCGCTTCGCCTACCCCATCGCCTGGTCGCTCGTCCTCGCGGCACCGACCGCCGGCGCGGCCACCATGGCGCTCCTCCTGGCCGGCGCGGCGCTGCACGGGCTCGCCGGCGGTGTCGAGAATGCGAATGAGATGAGCCTGCGGCAGCAGGCGACCCCGAGCGCATTGCTGGGGAGGGTGAACGCGACGATGAGGTCGGCGAATCGCACCGCGGCCGCGGTGGGGGCGGTCGGCGGCGGGGCACTCGTTTCCCTCGCCGGTGACCGCGGCGCGATCCTCATGGTGATCGCCGTTTTCGTCGCGGCCGCCGTGCTCGGATGGGCATCCCCGCTGCGCACAGCGCGGTAACCGGCCCTGCTTCCCGCCGGCGAACCAGGAGCAGCGGACCGCTCTCGCAGACGACCCGTTACCTCACGGCTCCCCGGCCACCGCATCCGACCACAGAGCTCGAAGGCGCCGGTTCGCCTCCGGCGCGACACGGTTGCCGGAGCGGAACTGGAAGCGCCACGCCACCTCCGGCACAACGACCTCCAAGAGATCCCGCGGCACGCGCTCGCTCTCGATCAGCAAGGCGTCGAACGCGACATCCACGAAGCTCGCGGTGCGGCGCGGGTCAGCGAAATGAACGTCCTCATACGGATGCGTCATCACGGTGCCGTGCCCGATCAACCCATACGAGCCGCCTTGACGCAGGAGCCAGGCATCTGTCCCTGGTTCCACCTCGCGGCGTGAACCCACCGACCACTGCGTCACATACGGCGAGTCGCCGGTGACCGCGGTCACCACGGCTGCATAGGAGCCAGGCCACTCGTCCCACAATGAGGGGTTCCAACCGAGGATCACGCCGGCGTCGCGCCAGTAGTCGGATGCGGCGGCGCCGGCCGTCTGCTGGGGCGTCACGCGGTGCGCAGGATCTTCTCGAGCGGCTTGCCCTTCGCCAGTTCGTCGACCAGCTTGTCGAGATACCGGAGCTTCTGCATCAGCGGATCGTCGATCTCCTCGACCCGTACCCCGCAGACGACACCGGTGATGAGCGACGAATTCGGATTCATGTGCGCAGCAGCGAAGAATTCCTCGAAAGTGGTGCCCTGCGCGATGTGCCGGCGCAGGGCGGCATCGTCGAATCCGGTGAGCCACTCGATCACCTCATCGAGCTCGTTCCGGCCACGACCTTTCTTCTCCACCTTCGTGACGTACAGCGGGTACACGGAGGCGAAGCTGGTGCGGAAGATGCGATGCACAGGGCTTAGCGTACGCCGCTGGAGGCGCCCGCCGAAGGGTCGGTCAGCTGCGGCGCAGCACCGCACCGGCGAGCACACCGGCCACCACGCACATCACGATGACCGCGGCGACGAACGGCTCCCACCCCACGTCGGCGAAGACCCATCCCAGCGCCCACCCGAAGACGCTCGATCCCCCGTAGTAGCCGAGGTAATACAGCGACGAGGCTTGCGCGCGCGAGTCCGGCCGCGCCGCCGCCGGCGCCCACCCCGACGCCAGCGCGTGCGCGCCGAAGAATCCGATTGTGAACACGACGAGCCCCACCAGGAGGACGGGCACGGCCGGCACGAACATCAGCAGCAGGCCGAGGATGGTGCATCCGATCGAGGAGAGCAGCACCGGAAGCCGCCCGTGCCGGGTCGCCAGCGAACCAGCCCACGCCGAGGATGCGGTGCCGGCGAGGTAGGCGAGGAACAGCAGCGTGACGATCCACGCCGGCAGGGAGAAGGGTGGGGCGGTGAGGTGGAACCCGAGATAGTTGTACACCCCCACGAAGGCGCCCATGAGGAGGAACGCCTGCCCGTACAGAGCGAGCTGCACGGGCGAGCGCAGGTTGACGGCGAGCCGCGCGGCGATGCGGGGGCCTTGCTGGGCACGATGCCGGTGCGGGACGAACCCGCGCGCCCGAGGGACCAGCCACAGGAACAGCACCGCCGCAGCCGCGCACAGGGCAGCGACAGCCCACATTCCCGCGCGCCACTGGGCGAGGTCGGCGATCGGACCCGACACGAGCCGCCCGGCGAGCCCACCCACGGTGGTTCCGGCGGTGTAGCTGCCCGCAGCCGCCGCCGCATGCCCCGCATCCACTTCTTCGCTCAGGTACGCCAGCGCCACGGCGGGCACGGCGCCGAGCGCCGCTCCCTCGACCAGGCGGACGACGAGGAAGACGCCGATCTCGCTCGCGAACGGCGCGGCGACCCCGAGGATCGTCGCCCCGACGATGCCGATCGCCATGGCCGGCACGCGACCTATCCGGTCGGCCACCATCGACCACGGGATGACCGCTGCCGCCAGCCCGAGCGTGGACGCGGAGATCGAGAGGGCCGCCGTCGCCGGCGCGATCCCGAGATCATCGACGATCACGGGAAGGACGGCCTGCGGCGAGTACAGCTGCGCGAACGTCGCGACGCCGGCGAAGAAGAGGCCGGCGAGCAGCCGGCGGTACTCGCGGCTTCCGCGCAGGTGTCCGGTGAAGCCGCTCACTCCCCCACGTTAGGGGACGGGCGAGCCGGGCCGCGATTCGACGTCGCCTCGCCACGCTTCGATGCCCTCGCGCACTGCCGGGGTCTTCCCGGGTGAATTGCCACGCGACGAAGGCCGCGGACAGCACTTCGATGACAGCGACCGCTCCGCGGCCTCAGAGACCCGGGCCGGAGTCACCGAAGGCGGCATGACCCCAGCGGTGGGCGAGGATGACGGCGTGCACACGGTCGCGGGCGGCGATCTTCGCCAGGACGCGCCCGACGTGTGTCTTCACCGTCGATTCGCTGAGGAACAGCGACTGGGCGATCTCGGCGTTCGTGAGGCCCTGTCCGATGGCGCGGAAGACCTCGTTCTCGCGTTCGGTGAGGAGCGTCGCGGGGTCGCGACCGGCGGGTGTCCCCGGCATCCGCGAGGCGACATGGTCGAGCAGCCGGCGCGTGACGCGCGGCGCGAGGACCGCGTCTCCACCGTGGACCGAGCGGATGGCGGCGGTCAGGTCAGCGCGCTGCACGTCCTTGAGCAGGAACCCGCTCGCCCCGGCCTGGATGGCTCCGAATGCGTACTCGTCGAGGTCGAAAGTGGTGAGGACGAGCACTCTCGCGCGCGGGTCCGCGTGGACGATCCGCTCGGTCGCCGCGATGCCGTCGACCCCGGGCATCCGCACGTCCATGAGGATGACGTCGGGCTTCAGAGCGGCCGCCTGGGCGATGGCCGACTCGCCCTCGGCCGCCTCCCCGACGACGACCATGTCGTCCTCCGCCTCGAGCACGAGGCGGAATCCCACGCGGATGAGTTCCTGATCGTCGACCAGCAGGATGCGGATGGGGTCGCTCATGCGCGCGACTCCCTCGTGGCCGAGAGTTCCGCGGGCAGATCGCGCGTCGCGGCGGCAGCGGCGGGGAGCACCGCGCGAAGCTCCCACGTGCCGTCGCGGGTGAGGTCCGACGTCACGGTCCCGCCGACGTGCGCGGCCCGTTCGACCAGGCCCCGGATGCCGAATCCTCCCGACGCGACGGGTCGCGAGGCTCCGTCGTTTCGCACTGTCACCTGCACCTCCGCATCCGTGTATTCGATCCGCACCTCGATGGCCGTCGCATCCGGGGCGTGGCGCATCGCATTGGTCACGCCCTCCTGCACGATCCGCCCGATCGCGAAGCGCACGGCATCCGACCCGGTGGACGATCCCGTGACGATGAGTGTGACCGGGAATCCCGCACGCCGGGCTGCGTCGACGGTGGCCTCGGGGGCCACGGGCTCCACGGGGGTGAGGGGCGCATCCGGTCCGCTCTCGCGGAGAACGCCGAGCATGGCACGCATCTCGGTCAGCGCCTCGCGTGCGGTCGCGGCCGCCGCATCCATCGCGCTCCGCGCCCGCTCGCGGTCGGGCGTGGCCGCGGCGCCCTCGGACAGCGCGACGACCACGGTGAGCGAGTGCGAGACGATGTCGTGCATCTCGCGCGCGATCCGCGCCCGCTCAGCTGCTGCGGCCAGGCGCGACTGCTGGTCGCGTTCGACGAGGAGCTGGCGCGACCGGGCGAGCACCGCTTCGAGGTATCGCTTCCGGTTGCCGACGTTGACGCCGATGAGCGAACCGATCAGTCCGAGCACCGCTTCCGCGATGACCGCGGTGCTCGCCGTCTGCAGGGTGAGGCTCCCGCTGCCCACCAGAGCAAGTCCCAGGAGACCGAGCGTCCCGATCGCGATGCCGTACCCGACCCAGCACGCGCGGGAGGATCGGTAGACGGCCAGTGAATAGGTGGCGACGAGCACGAGAGGGCTGCCGCCGGTGGGATTGAACAGCAGAAAGGTCGCAGCGCTGACGAACCACGCGGCGAAGACGAGGGTCGGTCGCCTCCTGCGCCACACCAGGAGGACCGATGCCGCCGCGGCCGCGGCCAGTGGGATCGCAGACGCCCAGGGCATGTCGACGGCCGAGTCTGTGTCCCGCAGCTCAGCGGGCTGGAAAGGCACGACAGGGAGCAGGGTGAGCGACAGGCAGATCAGGGCGATCAGGATGTCGGCGAAGAGCGGATGCCGCGCCCAGAACTGCCGGACGAGCCCCGGCGCACGCGGCAGCCGCAGGTCCTCCTCGGCGGTCGAGGAGGACCTGCGGTTGCGCGTGGTCGGCACGGCGTCGACTTTACGCGTCGCGCATCCGGAGCACGGCCCAGGCGGCGAGCATGCCCGCGACAGCCCAGCCGCACAGGGTGACGAGCGACACTGTGGCGCTCAGCGCGTTGTCGGCCAGCGGCAGGATGAGGCTCTGTGACGCAGCCGGCGGCAAGTACGCGCTCAGATCGGTGACCCACTGCCATGCCGTGGGATCGAAGGCCGGGAAGATGCTCACCACGATCGGCAGGACGAAGAGGAGCCCGACCGAGGCCGCGATCGCGCCGGCGCCACTGCGCAGGAGGAACCCCCATGCCGCCCCGAGAAGGGCGAAGATCGCCATCGAGAACGCCGCCGCCAGGAGCGGCAGGAACGATTCGTCGGCCGCGCCCCACGCGATCCCGTTGCCTCTCGGTTCGAGGATCGGAGTGATCGCGAGGGCTGCGCCGACGAAGATCACGAGCGATGCCGCGAACATCAGTCCGGCGACCACGACGGCCTTCGCCGCGAGGACCGACCCGCGGCTCGGGTCGGCGGTGAGGGTCGACCGGATCATCCCGGTGGAGTACTCCCCGGTCACCGCGAGCACCCCGAGGATGCCGGCGAGCAGCATCGTGAACTGGACCGGCAGGATGACCGCCTGGATGCCCGCGAAGCCCGGACCGTCCACGGCCAGCGCGACGAGGAGCGCGATCCCGATCGTGAGCAGCGCGACGATGCCGATCGACCACCAGGTCGATCGCAGCGTGGACAGCTTGATCCACTCGCTGCGGAGAACCCGAGGGAAGGTGAGCCGGTAGGGACTCGTCCGTGTCTCCGGCGATACCGATGTGGCGGATGCGGGGGTCATGCCAGCTCCTTCGTCCGGTACTCGACAGCTTCGCCGGTCAGGGCGAGGTAGGCCTCTTCCAGGGATCCGGTGGTCGGGGTCAGTTCGTGGAGGGGAATGCCGTGTTCGGCGGCGAGATCGCCGATGCGCGGGGCTGGGACCCCGTGGATGTCGAGCACGTCGGGGCTCATCGCGACGACCTCTACACCCGGCCCGGAGACGGCCGCAGCCAGCTCGCTCGCGCGCGGTGTGCGCACCCGGACGGCCGCTGTCGTCCAGGCCTGCACGAGGTCGTGCAGCGGAGCATCCGCCAGCACCTTTCCTCGCCCGAGCACGATGACGTGGTCGGCGGTCTGCGCCATCTCGCTCATGAGGTGGCTGGACAGCAGCACCGTGCGCCCCTCGGCGGCGATGCGGCGGACGAACTGCCGCACCCACCGCACGCCCTCGGGGTCGAGTCCATTGACGGGCTCGTCGAGGATGAGCGTGTGCGGGTCGCCGAGCAGCGCCGCGGCCAGGCCGAGGCGCTGACCCATGCCGAGCGAGAACGTGCCGGCGCGCTTCCCGGCGACCGAACCGATGCCGGTGAGGTCCACGACCTCGTCGACACGGGAGGCGGGGATGCCGTGGGTCGCGGCCATGGCGCGCAGGTGGTTCCGCGCGGTGCGGCCGGTGTGCACCGCCTTGGCATCGAGGAGGATCCCGACTTCGGTGAGAGGTGCGCGCAGCCGCCGGTAGTCGCTGCCGTTGACGGTGCTACGGCCGGACGTCGGCCGGTCAAGGCCCACGATCATGCGCATCGTCGTGGATTTGCCGGCGCCGTTGGGGCCGAGGAACCCCGTGACCTTTCCCGGGCTCACCGTGAACGACACGTCGTCGACGGCCGTCTTGTCTCCGAACCTCTTCGTGAGGCCTTCCGCTGTGATCATGCGTCCGACGCTACGGAACGCCGACGCCGTGCACATCGTGCTGAGGTGCCACGCTGATCCGCGGATCCGGTACCACCGGCTGACCCGTGGCGGTGCCCGGACCGCGATCAGGAAAGGCTCTGTCCCCAGCCGAGCGTGCCGGCGAAGGCCTGGCCGGCGAACCGCTCGCCGATGAGGCGATGCGTCTCCGCGTCAGGATGCAGCCCGTCCGGAAGCGGATGCGCGAGGGAGTCCTGCTCGCCGTAGAGCCGCAATCCGTCGAGGTAATGGAGGTTCGGGTCGGCGGGGCGCCGCTCTGCCACGATGCGGGCGAGCTCCTCGCGGATGCTCACGAGCGTCAGCTTTCCCGCGGCGCGCTCGGCAGGGTCACCCGTCGCGATGAACCGCATCTCCCCGCGTCCGAGCGCTTCCGGGTCGAAGGCGCCCGGCCCGGGCGTGTTCTCATGGATCCCGCAGAAGATGGGCGACACGACGATCAGCGGCGCGGTCGGGTGCCCCTCGCGGATGGTGTCGAGGAAGCCATGCACGGCCGGCCTGAACGCCCGCATCCGCATGAGATCGGTGTTCACCAGGTTGATCCCGAGCTTCAGGCTGATCACATCCGCGGGAGTATCCCGCATGACCCGTGCGACGAAGGGGTCCATGAGGGCGCTCCCGCCGAAGCCGAGATTGGTCAGTTCGACCCCGGCGATCCGCGCGGCGACCGCTGGCCAGGTCCCGAGCGGACCGGCGGCGTTGGACCCCTGACTGATGGAACTGCCGTGGTGGAGCCACACCGGCGCTCCCGGATCGAGCGGCTCGACCGGGGCGTCGGCGCGGAGTCCGAGGATCTCGAGCGTCTCGTTGTGCGGGAGCCACAGTTCGACATGCTTGGGCTCCGCGGCGAGGTCGCCGAACCGCAGCGTCGCCACCGGTCCGTTGTCGATCGACCGCTCCCCCGTCGTCGTATCGACGGTGACCGCGATGCCGCCCGTGGTCGCCGAGCGCCCGACCGGGATGCCGTCGACCACGAGATCGACGATGCCGTCGGGCCGAGGCGGAAGGCCCGCATACGCCACTCGCGTGCGCCGCACGTCCAGTTCGATGACCGATGCGGCGGTGCGGAAGGCCAGTCGGACCCCGGAGGGCTGGGACTCGACCATCGCCAGCTGCCCATCGGCGGCTTCGGATCGCGCCCAGGAGGGTAGGCGATGCGGCAGGATCCCGGCGTCGGTCCGTTCCAGCTCCATCGCCCCCCGTACGAGGGAGTCCGTGAGAGGCACGGTCACAAGTTCGGAACGGGTCATTCGTCACGCCTCCAGAGGTGGCAACGATTCGGGCCAATGGGTGAAGAGCGCGTCGAGCGCGACGATGGTGGCCGACCAGCTCTCTTCAGAGGGCGGCGCACTGTGGGAGAAGCTTCCGCTCATCTCCAGTGTGATGAAGCCGCGGGTGGTGCTGCCGAGCAACCGCACGGCGTGAACGGTGCTCGCCACGTCGAGCCCGTAACCCCGGAGCACCGCCTCCGACAGCCGGGCGTGCCGGGGGCCGGCGCTGGATGCCGCCGTGTCCGCGTCCAGTGGAGCGAGCGTCGCGGCGAACCGGCCGGGAAATGCTCGCGCGTAGTCGCGGTATGCGTTCATCAGTGCGGCCACCGCATCGCGACGCGAGAGCCCGGCGACAGCATCCGCGGCGCGGTCGGCAAGCTCCTCGAGCGCGAGAAGGGTGATTCCCTGGCTCAGTTCGAGGGTGCTTCGGATGTGCGAGTAGAGGCTCGCGGTCTGCACCCCGAGCCGCCGTGCGACAGCTGCGACGCTCACGTGCTCGAAACCGATCTCGTCCGCCAGCTCCGCGCCGGTGGCCACCACCCGCGTGACCGTGACTCCCGCTCTGGGCACCGGGCCTCCCTCGCTTCGGGGTTACCTATAGCTAATAGCTTACCGGCTAATGCGCATAGGCAGGCCGTACGCCGCGGATCACGTGTCGGCGGATCACGCCCGCCGCATCGAGATGAGCCACAGCTCGGGCGGATATGCCGGGCGGGCGTCCTCGTACTCCGAGGCGTGCGCGTCGAAGTGCATGCGTCCGGGCATGTGCGGGAGCGTACTCCGCCACGCTTCGCGGTCGGCCAGCTGATCTTCTGATGGGGTCCACCCTCGACCGGGAAGACGAAAGTGGGCCGGAACCCGAAGGTTCCGGCCCACTCGCGTGGAGCGTCAGCTCAGCGCTGGATCAGCGACCCGAGAGCTTCTCGCGCAGAGCGGCGAGAGCAGCGTCGTCGGCCAGGGTGCCGGCCGAAGCCGACTCCGAGGAGTACGACCCTCCGCCACCGGTCGAGACCGGAGCATCCGCGCTCGGGGCCGGAGCGTTCGCCTCGGCCTCGAGGGCCTTGGCGACGGCGGCCTTGTGAGCCTCCCAGCGAGCCTGGGCAGCCGCGTACTCCTGCTCCCACTTCTCGCGCTGCTCGTCGAATCCTTCGAGCCAGGCGTTGGTCTCCGAGTCGAAGCCCTCGGGGTACTTGTACTCCCCGCGCTCGTCGTACTCGGTGGCCATGCCGTAGAGGGCCGGGTCGAACTCGGTGCCGAACGGGTCGACCGACTCGTTCGCCTGCTTGAGCGAGAGCGAGATGCGGCGACGCTCGAGGTCGATGTCGATGATCTTGACGAAGACCTCTTCGCCGACCGACACGACCTGCTCGGCGAGCTCGACGTGGCGGCCCGACAGCTCGGAGATGTGCACGAGGCCCTCGATGCCGTCTGCGACGCGAACGAACGCACCGAACGGAACGAGCTTGGTGACCTTGCCCGGTGCGATCTGGCCGATCGCGTGGGTGCGGGCGAAGACCTGCCACGGGTCTTCCTGCGTCGCCTTGAGCGACAGGGAGACACGCTCGCGGTCCAGGTCGACCTCGAGGATCTCGACGGTGACCTCCTGGCCAACCTCGACGACCTCAGAAGCGTGCTCGATGTGCTTCCACGAGAGCTCGGAGACGTGCACGAGGCCGTCCACGCCACCCAGGTCGACGAACGCACCGAAGTTGACGATGGACGAGACCGTGCCCTTGCGGACCTGGCCCTTGTGCAGGTTGTTGAGGAAGTTCGAGCGCGACTCGGACTGCGTCTGCTCCAGCAGGGCGCGGCGCGAGAGAACCACGTTGTTGCGGTTCTTGTCGAGCTCGAGGATCTTCGCCTCGATCTCCTGGCCGAGGTACGGCGTGAGGTCCCGGACGCGGCGCAGCTCGATGAGCGACGCCGGCAGGAAGCCACGGAGGCCGATGTCGACGATGAGGCCACCCTTGACGACCTCGATCACGGAGCCGGTGACAACACCGTCGGTCTCCTTGATCTTCTCCACGTCGCCCCAGGCGCGCTCGTACTGCGCACGCTTCTTGGACAGGATGAGGCGGCCTTCTTTGTCCTCCTTCTGGAGAACCAGCGCCTCGACGTGGTCGCCGACCTTGACGACCTCATTGGGGTCAACGTCGTGCTTGATGGAAAGTTCACGCGAGGGGATGACACCCTCGGTCTTGTAACCGACGTCGAGCAGCACCTCGTCGCGGTCAATCTTCACGACGGTGCCTTCGATGAGGTCGCCGTCGTTGAAGAACTTCAGAGTCAGTTCGACCGCGGCCAGGAAGTCTTCAGCAGAGCCGATGTCGTTGATCGCGACCTGCTTGGTGGCCGGGGCGGTCGTTGCGGTAGTCATGTAGTGGGTTGTCCTAGTTGGGTTTGTGTCGGGCTTCTGCTCGTGCCCCACCCCCGGTTGGGAGTGAAACATTCCGCAGCCATACGATCGTTGAACGGGAACGCACAGCGACCGAGACGAAACGGCGCGAGCCGAAGCGAAGCGGATTGATTTCGTGCGATGTCACCGAGCCGGAGCCCGGACGTGCGGAACGAGCCACACGAGTGACACTCAAGACTAGCAAACGCTGGCGGGGGACGAAATGTTCCCCGCAACCCGCTCTCCCGAAGTTCTCTGGCGGCCACGCGGAACCGCGTGCGATGACCGGACGCGGCTCAGGCAGCGTGGAAGACGGGGACCCGGCGTTCGGGTTCGACGACGTACTGCCGGCCGAGGGGCGAGGTCCACTCGATCGCGCCGCCGCTGCCTTCTTTCTGACGTACCCGCCAGCCGCCGTGATGCTTGACGGTGTGGTGCCCTTGGCACAGCGGCGCGAGGTTCGACAGTTCCGTTCGTCCGCCGTCCTCCCAAGCGGTTTGATGGTCGATCTGGCATCGGGAGGCGGGAAGGCCGCATCCTGGGCCCATACATCGCTCGGCCCGCCAGCGGACCAGTCGCCGAAGCGGCGCCGGAGGTCGGTATTTCTTTCGTCCGACGGAGAGGACCATCCCGTTCTCGGGGTGGGTGAGAATTCGCATCCAGCTCTCCGCTGTGCCGCACAGCTCACGAGCCCGAGCAATGGGGATCGGACCCACCCCCTCCACCGTGGCGGGCTCGCTGCGCGCGGCCAACTCGTCGCTCAGCAGTGCCAGAACCGGAACAGTGACCGCAACGGTCGCGCGGATACCGTGGGCCGTCTCGGGGTGCGCGTTGACGACACCTTCGACGAGCAGGTCGCCCACCACGTCGGCGCGCAGCTGATCGAGCGTGCGCTCTTCACCTTCCTCCGCGCCGAGCACCTTCGCGATAGCGGTGACGCGGTCGTGCACCGCCTGCGCCTCGACCGCCGGCAGGTGGATGAGCAGCCACGCCATACCATCCTCGGACGGTTCGATGACGACTCGGCGTTGTGCGATCGCGTCACGATAGCGCTCTTCCAGCGTCGCCGACCGGACCGTCTCGACAAGCTTGCGCAACAGACGGCGGAACGTGCCCAGCGGGTGCACCTCCGCCAGCTCGACAGCGATCGGGACGACCTGGTCACGCAACTCCGCCTCGACCGTGTCGACCAGCTCCACGAGAACCTCGGCATGACGTTCCGTCGTGCGCCCGGCGTGCAAGGAGCCGAGCATCGCGGGATAGCGGACGACCAGCCCTTCGGCGGTGATGAGCATCCGATCTGCCGCGCGCTCGGTCATCTGCAGTGCCGCGGCCAACTCCAGGCGCAGCGAACGTTCGATGATCTCCAGGCTCGCCCCACGGAACGTCTCCAGCTCGGTCAGAGCCTCCCGGTGCATCGCTTCGACGCGTTCGAACCGCTGTGCCGCGAACACCGACATCATCGTCGACACTTCCGTCACCAGATCGATCGAGTCGAGCATCTCGGCCAGACCTGGGTCGTCATCCCACAGCGAATCGACGTCGTCGGCGGGCTCTTCCGCCGGGTCGATGCGATCTGTGGACATGGCAAAAGACTAGAACCGACCTCCGACATCGGGCCGGACACGAGCGCCACTCCTCGCCCGCAGCATCCGATCGCGAGCCGGACCTCATCTCGCGGGCGCCGGCGCGGCGAGTGACGAGCACGGCCGCGCCGGATGATTGACTGAATCGAACAGTGACCAGCCTCGCGGCCGGGGAGGCGATCATGGACCTGCGGTGGATGAGCGCGCCCGTCGACGAGGTGGCGGCGGCCATGGCCACGGTGCGCCGCGACTCGCGGCCGAGCTGGATGCCGACGAAGCGTCAGGTGCTCCTCCACGTCAACAACTGCCTGGTGCTCTGGTACATGTTCGTCGTCTTCATGTTCGTCGGCGTGCGGGTCGACGGCATGCAGGACGGTGTGGTGCGCCCCGACGACTTGGCGGTGCTCGCGGTGACGATGCCCGTCCTGGCGGTGTGGCTGGTGGCGACTCTCTTCCTCTACCGCGCGACGAAGCGACCCCCCTCGCCGCGTACGCGACTGAAGTCGTGGCGCCGCACCCTCACCGCACTCGCGAACGGGTTCGAGCCGCGGGCGAGCGAGAGAGCGACGTTCGCCTCGCTCATCACCGGTTCCAGCGTGGGTGTACGGGAGTACCCCCGGTTCGCCGCTCCCGGCGTCGAGTTCGGAAGCCTCAAGGCGCGTTCGCCGAGGGCCACGGAGTGGCACTACATCGCGGTGGCGCTCCCCGCGCCGCTTCCGCACCTGATCCTCGACGCGACGACGAACAACCGGGGTGGGAGCGACCTGCCGGCGGGGGTGGACCGCGGACAGCGGCTCTCGCTCGAGGGCGACTTCGACCGGTGGTTCCGCGTGTACTCCCCCGTCGCGTACGGCCAGGACGCGCTCTACGTCTTGACGCCCGACCTCATGGCAGCCCTGGTCGACCACGCGAGCGCGTACAACGTGGAGATCGTCGACGACATGCTCGTGTTCTTCACATCGCCGGGCGCCGATTTCTTCACGGCGGAGCAGTGGGAAGCGGTGGGCGCCGTCCTCGAGCACGTTGCGCCACGGGTCACCTCGAAAGCGCGCCGGTATCTGGACGAGCGGGTGCCCGGGCAGGAGGTGCCGGTGGCCCTGCGGGCGGTGCGCGCGGCACTGGACGACCCCGACACCGCGTGGGTGCCGCCCCCGGCAGTCATCGGACCGACCGGACGTCGCCTGCAGGTGCGCGATCGGAGCACCGGGTTCGGCCCGGTCATCGGCGCGGTGGCGTGGTATGTCTTCCGCGCATCGCTCTACCTCGTGCCCGGCCTGTTCGCCTTCGCCGGCTTCATGTCGATCGTCGACGGCTGGTAGAACGCCAGGCGGTCATCAGCCCGGTACCCGAGGTGCGGCTGCCGAGGCATCCGGAGGCGGCAGGGGACGATGCTGCGCCTAGCGCCATTCCTCACGCGTGACGGGCGCCGACAGCACGTCGCCCCCGCGACGCGCGTGGGCCATCAACGCGAGCTGGCCGGGGCGATCCATCGCGTGCAGGACGCACGGGCCAACCTCGCGCTCCCACGACGCGGCGAACTGCTCGGCATCGTCGCGGCGACGTCCGATCGCGGATGGCACGGAGAGGAAATGCCGCGGTCGGTCCTGCGGCGTGAATCTCCGCAACACCCAGCGCACGACCGGCGAACGCCCTCCCCGACCCGTCTCGAGGAGGAAGCGCGGGGTGCGTACCACCCCGAACAGCTCACCGAGCGCCTCGGAAAGCGTCCGCTGATCGGCGACCGAAGCCGTCGGCGCCGCGATGGTGATGGGCACGAGTCCGCGCTGAGGCGTCCCCTCGTCCACGAGCACGGATGCCTCGATGTCGGCGACCCTTCCGGCGCGGCGGAGCGCCTCCCACACCACCGCGGCGATGCGCCGGTACGCCTCGGCGGTATTCGCGGACTGCGTTCGCGCCTGGCGCCAGGCGCGCCCGAGCGGGGCCGCCGCGATGAGCCCGAGCCCGAGCGCCGCGACACCCGCGACCATGCCGGCTTCGGGTGCGGCGAGGGCGAGTCCGGCGAAGGGAGCGCCCGCCGCCCCGACCAGGGTGGCCGCCGCCACTCCCCCGAACGCGCCGCCCAACGCCCGTGACACCGGCTCACTGGTGCGGAAAACCGGATGCTGCGGCCGCCGGGCCACGAGCGCACTCACGCTCTCGCGGTCGACGTACTCCTCGCCGATCCGCCAGTCGGCTCGGGTGCGGGATCGCGTCGGCAGCGCGAGCAGATCATTCAGCGCGTCGACGGACATCGCCGCATCCTTCGCCACCACTCGCTGCAGTCCTTCACGCTGTTCGGCCGTCAGTGCAACCGAGAGCCCGCGCACCACGCGCGACGGCTCGTCGCTGTCGAGGCCCCACAGACGCGCGTGCTTGCGGCGCAGTCGCGTCGCGTCGGGCTGAGACTCGAGCGGGAACGAGGGTGGAAGCACCGTCGTGACGGTCCAGTTGTGCGCGACCTTCGCGGGCCATGCCGGGTCGAGGCGCAGGGTGCGTCCGCGCAGTTGCTGGGTCGCCGAGGCCGTCGCCACCGCCGTCAGGTCGATGAGCGTGTTGACAGCCGGGCAATCCCAGCCCTCGCCGAAGAGTCCGCGCGTGCCGACGACGACCTGCACGGTGCCGCGCATGAGCAGAACGGATGCGGCGCGCACGAGCGTGGCCGCACCGATCCCCGGCGCGTGCACCTCCGACACTTGCGTCGCGCCGAGGACCGGAGCCGACGCGACCGGCACACCCAGCAGCTGCCCGAGAGCGGGAACGAGCACATCGACGTCGCGCGTGGCGATGCGGGTGCGGTCGCCGGTCACGAGGATCGGTCGCAGGCGGGCGGTCGCCGCATCCGCCACCAGCGTGGCGAACGTACGGAGCGCTCCGGCGGTGCCGACAAGTCCGCCGTGCTTGTTGCCGTGCTCGGCGAAGTCGGTCACGACGAGCGCGCGCAGGCGCTCATCGCCGAGCGCCTCCCGCTCGAGGCGCAGAATGTCGCACGCGGCGTGATCCTTCGCCAGCGAGGACGCGAGCATCGTGTCGATCGGGTCACGGGCGCGGCGCACACCACGGTCGGTGAGCGCGTAGCCGAAGTCGGCGAGCGTGCGTCGGATCCGCTCCCAGCGGGGTTGTTCGGAGGGATCCGGGAGGAGCCGGTCGAGCCCGAAGCGGGCGAGGAGGCGCAGCGACTCGTCGGTGGTCGGCGGGCGCCGCGCGGCATCGGGCAACCGCTCGACGAGGGGATGCTGCGGGGCCACGGTCGCGAGCATCGCCGCTGCTGCTTCGGATCCGGCGAAGTCGTCGCCGAACGCCGCCGCCAGGCGAGCGTCGATCGCGTCTTCGACCGGCATCGGCGCGGCGGGCGGTTCGAGCTCGGACCGCTCGGGCTCCGGCTCGGGCTCCGGCTGGAGCTTGTCCACAAGAAATTGCCGGCCGATGTCGTTTGCGAACGTCGTACGCAGCAGCACGGCGAGCCCCTCGGCATGTGCGCCCAGGAACGCGAGCTCTTCGCGTGTGGGCTCCACGAAGCGCACGAGGTCGCGGTAGGGCGCGAGGTTGCCCTCGCGGACGACGGCGGGCACCGGCACCTCGTAGTCGACGTCGCCCAGAAGAGAGGTGTAGTTGTCGTACTCGTCGGCGTCGTCCGGCGAGGGCAGGGTGGCGGTGAGCCCGATGAGCAGCGGCTCGCGTCCCGCGGAGCGCAACCGTGCCGTCAGGGTCGCCACGACGAGCGCCCAGTGGTCGAGCAGGTGGTGGCACTCGTCGAGCACGATCGTCTCCACCCCGTGGGAGACGAGCCGGTCGATGAGGGCGAGGGCGTTCGGATGCAGCGCCGAAGCCAGCACGTCGGCATCCTCGCGCACGAGCTGCCGGCGGAGCGTGCGCGACCGGCTCGCGATCCCACGCCGGTAGACCTTCGGGTTGCCCTCCTCCATCTCGTCGAGCCACCGGGCCGCGGCGTCGGGCGAGCGGCCGTCGGCTTCCAGCTCCGCCAGCCAGCGCGTCCGCGCCAGCCCCGACAGGGGGTTGGCGCTGTCGAGCACGCTGACGGCCTGGTACGTCAGGGCGGTGAGGTCGCCGGGACTCGCCGGGTCCTGCGAGATCGCGCTCGGTTCGGCCGCGAGGGGTGCCGCCGCCCGCGCCCACTGCGCGCGGATCGTGGTGGTCGGGGCCAGCACCACGGTGCGCCGGCCTCGGCGCGCTGCCAGCAGCAGTCCGAGGAGGGTCTTGCCCGAGCCCGGTGGGGCGACGATGTGCAGCGGGGACGTGGCATCCACGTCGACGCGCTCGAGCACGTCGGCCTGGTAGTGGCGGAGGGTGCCCGAGAAACGCCACGAAGCGAGCGGGGTCGGCGTCGCGGGTGGCATCCGTTCAGCCTAGAAGGCGGCGGCCTCCGCCTTCGTTGCCGGAAGGGACGCGTCTCGACCGCTCCGCTCGCGGTGTTCGGATGCGTGCGTGATCGCATTGCGGTGGCTCCGCTGTCACGGCCACTCATCGACGTGCGCCCTCCGGCGCGGCACACTGGGCGCGTGGCGATGACGCTGGACGACGTGCGCGCGATAGCGCTCGCGCTCCCGGAGACCGTCGAGGCGACGGACGGTCACCGCGGGGGCGCCACCTGGCGAACCGCGAACGGTGTCTTCGCGTGGGAACGCGCGCCCAGCAAGACAGATCTCGCGCAGCTCGCAGAGCTCGGCATTCCGTGGCCGGACGGCCTCGTGATCGGAGTGCGGACCAATGGGCTCGCGGAGAAGGAAGCGCTCCTCGGAAGCTTCCCGGAGCTGTTCTTCACGATTGCGCACTTCAACGGCTACCCGGCCGTTCTCGTGCGACTCGACGCGATCGACCGGGATCAGCTGCGCGAAGTGATCACGGACTCCTGGCTGCTGAAGGCACGGAAGCGGGCCGCGAAGGCGTGGCTGGCCGCACCCCCGAGCCCCGAGGAATAGACGCCTCCACGGCTTCTCGCGGCAGGGTGCGCCGGCGAGACGCCAGCCCGCACGGCGTCCTCGCGGACGTCGGTTTCCGAGGGTTTTCGCCCTCGGATCGGCCCTTCCCCCACAGCGATTCCGCCCCTCCACCCAGGTAACGCCCAGGTAACGACTGCCAGGCTTGGGTTTTTGTGTCCGCATGACGCGGATTCGAGGCGCCGATTCATCGGCGTGAACCCCTATACGGAACCGGTTTTTATGCGCCCGAACACGTCATCAGTCTCCACCCGCCGCACCCGCCGTCGGGCGGAACGCCGCACCCGCCGCCGCCCGATCCTCGTGGTCGGCGGCCTTGCTCTTGCGGCTGTCTGCTCGGTCGGAATGACCGGCACAGCACCCTTGCCGCAGCCCGCTGCCGCAGCATCCTCGCCCGCCGCCACCTACGCTCTCGCCTCCTACGGCGTCCCGACCGTGATCCAGCCGGCTGCCGACCCCGAAGTCGCGCAGGCTCAGGATGCGGTCGATGCTGCGGACGCCTCCGTCCAGGCCGCGGCCTCGGTGCAGGCCGACATCGCCGCGTCGGGCCTCGACATCGGCCAGCCCGACACGTCGGTCGACACCGCGCTGCTCGAGGCGGCAGCCGATCGGCTCGAGGGTGCCGACATGCTCCCCACCCCGCTGATGCCCGCGCTGACCGAGGATGTGGCGGAACTCGTCGCATCCGTCGACACGCGGGTGGCCGACCTTCGCGGCGGCCTCGAAGGCGCCATTCAGAAGAAGGCTGCGGAAGAGGCCGCCGAGAAGGCGCGGGTCGAGGCGGAAGCCGCGGCGGCCGCTGCTGCTGCCGCTACCGCAGCGGCGAAGGCGACGGTGAAGCCCTCCACGGGTGGCGGCGGTGGCGCAGCGCCGCTTCCGGCCGTCCCCGCAGGCACGGGCGACAACAGCCCCGCCGGCGCTCAGGCGACCGCGCGCGGCATGGTCGCCGCCCGCGGTTGGGGCGAGGACCAGTTCAGCTGCCTCGTGTCGCTGTGGAACAAGGAGTCCGGCTGGCGCGTGAACGCGGCCAACCCCAGTGGCGCGTACGGCATCCCGCAGGCCCTCCCCGGCAGCAAGATGGCGTCGGCCGGTGCCGACTGGCAGAGCAGCGCGGCCACCCAGATCTCGTGGGGCCTCGGCTACATCACGAGCCGGTACGGAACCCCGTGCGGTGCCTGGGGCCAGTCCCAGCGCGTCGGCTGGTACTGACGCCCCGTCGCTGAGATTCGGAGCCGCCCCTCGCATTCGTTGCGGGGGGCGGCTTCTTCCACCCGGCAGTTGCCGGACACCGCCGCGCCCGCGTCGGTCAGGCTTCGGTCACCGGCTGACGCAGAATCGTCTTGAGGTTCGCCGGCTCGGTGCGCCGTGGATCGCTCAGGTAGATCTCGTGATGGCGCCCGGTCATCCGCAGCCCCTCACCCGGGATGAACTCGTCGTGCATCCTCGCGAGCACGGGCGCCTCGTCGTCATAGGAACCGACGTGCAGGATCTGAACGCACCGACCCTCGGCCAGCGTCTCGACGCGGAGTCGTCCCAGGAGCGGAGCATCCGGCGCGGCATCGCGCGCACGGAGGACGTGGTCGTCGGAGATCCAGTCCGGCACGAGGTTGAGCAGCATCCACTTCCACTGCGACTTGTCGCGTGTGGCGGTGAAGGCGGCCATGTCGTCGGCCCACCACAGCGCCTCGAGCGGCGGCACGACGTAGTCGCGATCGAGCTCACGCTTGCTGAGGAACTTCAGCTTGTACGCGACCGGGTAGATGGTCTCGAGCGCGGCGCGATACTCGGCGGCCGTGTTCGGGTCGCCGGCGCCCTCGATGGCGAGGTACCGCAGGGGCGGCACATCGACGATCTCGAAAGCGCCGCGCGGAGCGCCGTATGCGGCGATCTCTTTCTTGAGATCCACTTTGGTCACGGGACCAGCATGGCCGATGCCGGATCGCCCGTGGCGAACAATCGGGCAGAGGTCAGTCGAGTCGCCGCCGGCCGACGAAGCCGGCGAGGAGCGCGTAGAGCAGGGGCAGGACGGACACGCCCATGAGCACCGACCCGAGCACCGCCTCATCGGGGCGCAGCAGGATGCCGCCGATGAGGAGCCCTGCGAACAGCACTGCGGCGAGCACACGGCGCCCGAGACGCTCGAGTGCGCGCAGTCGCCGCTCGATGCGCGGCGCCTGCGCGGTGAGTCGCCCTTCTTCGATCCTCGTCACCACGTCGTCGAGGCGGCGCGGAAGGCGCGCCACGACCCCTGCGACCGATGCCGCCTCCTGCGCGAACCCCTGCACGACGTTGCCGCCCTCTTCGCGGATCAGTCGATTGGCGTAGGGCTCCACCGCATCCCAGATGTTGAAGGCGGGGTCGAGCGAGCTGCACATCCCCGATGTCAGTGACATGGCGCGGATGACGAGGAGGAAGTTCTCGGGGAGCTGGAACGGCAACGCGCGAACGGTGTCGCCGAACTCCTCGGCGAACACGCGGAACTCGCGCGGGTCCACCTCCTGCAATTCGGCGAACCCCATCCCGCCGAACCGCGCGAAAAGCTGAACCATCGCGCGTTCGAGTTCGGCGGTGTCGGCCGAGGGCAGCAGCATCCCCACGTCGCGTATTCCGTCGACCAGGCCTTTGCCGTTGCGGGATGCGGCGGCGATGAGTACCCGCCGGAGGCCACGACGGAGACCGTCGGGGACCTCCCCCATCATGCCGAAGTCGATGAACGTCAGCCGCCACGGTGGGCCGGGCGATGCGACGCCTGACCCGTCGACAGTCCCGGGAACCCGCCGCAGCGGAGTGACGAAGATGTTGCCGGGGTGAGGGTCGGCGTGGAAGAAACCGTGCACGAACAGTTGGTCGAACATCACCGCGGCGAACTGCGCGGCGACCTCCGATGGGTCGATGCCTGCCGCGCGCAGCCCGTCGACGTCGTTGATCTTGATCGCCGTCACGTCCTGCAACGTCAACACGCGTCGCGTCGTGCGCTCCCACACGACCTCCGGCACGGCAACGCGGGCGTCGCCGGCGAACTCGGCCGCGAACCGCTCCGAGTTCACCGCCTCGTGGACGTAGTCGATCTCCTCGAAGCTCGTCGCGGCGAACTCCTCGATGAGAGCCGGTGCGTCGACGCGATCGGCCACGACCTTGACCCGCATCAGCCACTGGCCGACGCGCCGAAGCGCCCGCAAGTCCACGTCGATGACCTGTTCGATGCCCGGCCGCTGAATCTTCAGGACGACATCGCCGAGCCCGGTGTCCGCCGCATCCGCTTCTCCGAGTCGGGCACGATGCGCCTGACCGAGGGATGCTGCGGCCAGCGGGGTGGGATCCACGTACGCGAACGCCCGATCCAGCGTCACACCCAGCTCGGCCTCCGCCAACTCCCGGATCGCGCCGAAGGGCACGGGCGGGACCTCATCCTGGAGCCCCTGCAGCTCGTTCGTGATCTCCGGCGGGAGCACGTCCAGGCGCGACGACATGAACTGTCCGACCTTGATCATCAGCCCACCGAGGTCCACGGCGAGCACGTGGAAACGCTGCGCGATGCGCTGGAGTCGGGCGGCCCGGCCGCGCGCGGCCAGCCGGGCCAACCCGATCCGCGGCAGGAAGAGCTCGAACCACCACGACTGCACGAGGTACCGTGCCGCGAACCGCGTGATGCGGCGGTACCGGGCGCGCAGGGCGTAGCCGTCGGCTCCCGCGTCGCCCGACCGCCGGCGTGCAGCGGGCACGCCGTCGGAGTGCGACAAGCTCAATCCTGCGCGAGGATGGAGAAGATCTTGCGACGCGCCTCATCCAGCACAGCGACTGCTTCCTTGACCTGCTCCTGAGTGCCCGAGCGACCCACCTGCGCGGCCGCCTGGGCGAGATCGATCCCGGCCTTGGCGAGCGCCGTGTGGCGTCCGCTTTCGCGAGCGCCGGACGTCTCCCACGGGGCCGACTTGTCGCTCTCGGCACCGGCAACGACGCCACCTTCGTCGGTCAACGAGTAGGTCTTGCGGCCGCCCGACTCCTCGGCGCGGATCAAGCCCTCGTCGGCCAGAAGCTGAAGCGTCGGGTACACCGAACCGGGGCTCGGCTTCCACGTCCCGCCGCTGCGCTCCTCGATCTCCGAGATGATCTGGTACCCGTGCATCGGGCGCTCGGCGAGAAGGGAGAGCACCGCCGAGCGGACGTCGCCCTTCTGCATCCGCGTTGTGGGCTTGGGCATGAAGGAGTCGCGAAGCTGCTCCATCGCATCCCACAGTCCGGCGCCGCTCGGCCAGCCCGAGCCTGCACCCTTGCCCAGTCCGGCGAACCCATCACCGAAGAATGAATTGCTCATGATGAACCTCCTCTGCGCCGCGTCCACCGCGGGCTCGGCGATACATAACGATATATCGCTAGACGGGGGTCGGCTGGGGTTCCGCGGCGAACTGCCAGGTTGAGTTGTGGCGCTCTGCGGTGTTGCGCGCGGGTGGCCGGGTGCGGCGGTGGCCGGGGTGCGGTGGCCGGGGTGCGGCCGGGGTGCGGCGGCGGGGGTGCGGTGGCCGGGGTGCGGCGTTGGGCTCAGGTGTTCGCTTCACCGGATCGACGTCTCGCTGAGGGTGGCTCGCGGCGAGCACCTACGGAGGAGATGTGCACTCCGGAGTCCGTATCCGGCCGAAGCCGCCTCCCGAACGCACATCTCCTCCCCAACGGCACGGCGCGGGCGGCGCAGACGACCGCGGGGCACGGCACCTACAGCTCTCGGCGAGCTGCTCGGGAGGACATGTGCACTTCGGAGGCCCGTATCCGGCCGAAGCGACCTCCCGAACGCACATCTCCTCCCCAACGGCACGGCGCAGGCGGCGCAGGCGTCGGGCCGGTAGGCGCTCGGCGCCTCGCACCCGGCCGCTCTCGGCGAGCACGTCCGGAGGAGATGTGCACTCCGGAGGGACAATTCCAGCCCAAGCGACCTCCCCAACGCACATCCCCTCCCGAACCGCACGCCCGAAAGGCGGCGGGGGTGCCGCCGGCGGGCACGCCGCCGCGAGGCGCCCGGCCGCGGCCGCTCGCCGCGAGCACCCCCGCAGGGGATGTGCGCTCCGACGGACTTTCCTCGTCGCATCCGTCTCACTGAGCTTCCCCGTAGCCTGGGGGTATGACGAAGACCTGGGACGACGTCCGCCCGTACTTCCTCCGCACCGCCGTAGCGCACGTGGCGACCCTGCTGCCGGACGGATCGCCCCACAGCGTTCCGGTCTGGGTGGGTGTCGAGGGCGATCACGTCGCATTCTTCTCCGTCGCCGACTCCCGCAAGGACAAGAACCTCGCGGCCGACCCGCGGATCGCCTTCTCCATCACCCACCCAGAGAACCCGCTCGACATGGCGACCGTCCGCGGGCGCATGGTGGAAAGGATCGACGGGGATGCGGCGATGCCGATCATCGACCGGATCGCCGAGCGATACACCGGCGGGCCGTACGACATCCGGTCGGGCATGGTCGTCTTCCTCGTGCAGCCGGACGTCTGCTGGGCGCACGACTACACCGGGGAATAAACCCCACGTGCACGGGTAGAAGCGCATCGTCGCGTTCGCCCGGGAGCCGCCACCATCGACAGGACCCCTATGACCCGCATCGGCTTCAGCGACCTCGACATCGCACCTCTGGCCCTCGGCGGCAACGTCTTCGGGTGGACGGCCGACCGCGATGCCTCCTTCGCGATCCTCGACGCATTCCACGAGGGCGGAGGCAACTTCCTCGACACCGCCGGCGGCTACAGCGCGTGGGTCCCGGGCAACTCCGGCGGCGTGAGTGAGACCATCATCGGCCAATGGCTCGCGGCGCGGCGGCCGGAGAACCTCGTCGTCGCGACGAAGGTCAGCAGCCACCCGGACTTCCGGGGTCTCTCGCCGAAGACCGTTCGCGCCGGCGCCGAAGCGTCACTGAAGCGCCTCGGAGTAGACACGATCGACCTCTACTACGCGCACTTCGACGACGCGGACACGCCGCTCGAGGAAACAGTCGCGGCGTTCAACGACCTCGTCACCGATGGCCTGGTGCGCTACACCGGCGTCTCGAACTACTCGGCCGACCGCATCCGGTCCTGGATCTCGCTCGCGCAGGCCGCCGGCAGCGCCCTGCCCGTCGCCATCCAGCCGCGCTACAACCTCGTGCACCGCAATGACGTCGAGGATCACATCATGCCGATCGCGGAGGAGTTCGGTCTGTCGCTTGTGCCGTATCCCGCGCTCGCCGGCGGATTCCTGACCGGGAAGTACCGATCGGTGGATGCTGCGGATGGATCGCCGCGCGCCGGGGGTGCCGCGAAATATGCCACACCCCAGGGGCTTGCGATCATCGACGCGCTCGAGGACGTCGGCCGCGCCCACGACGCGTCGATCGCGGCGACGGCGATCGCCTGGGTTCGTGCTCAGCCCACCGTCGCCGCGCCCATTGCCAGCGCATCCAAGCCGGAACAGGTCGCCGACCTGTTGGCGAGCCTGCGGGTCGCGCTGTCAGCCGACGAGGTGGCGCGCTTGAACGACGTCTCCGCCTGGACCCCCTGACTGCCACGTCGACTCGCCAGCATCCGGCCATTTTCCGGCCGGATCACAACGCTTCTCGGCGAGTCGACGCGCCAGAGCTCAGTACCAGTTGACGGACTGCGACTTGCCCCACGCAGCACACGGAGTTCCGTACGCGCGGGAGATGTAATCGAGACCCCAGGAGATCTGGGTGGCGGCATTGGTCTGCCAGTCCGCGCCCGCGCTGGCCATCTTGCTGCCGGGAAGGGACTGCGGGATGCCGGTGGCCCCACTCGAGGCGTTGTACGCCTGGTAGTTCCAGTTCGACTCCTTCTGCCACAGGGAGTTCAGGCACGAGAACTGATCGCCGCCCCACCCGTATCGCTCGGCGGCCATCTGCTGAGCCACGGCTCTTGCGCCGTCAGGCGTGTTCGCCGCCGCGCGCAACTCGGCCTGGCGTTGCGCCTCTGCCGCCGCTGCGGCCTCAGCCTGGCGCTGCGCCTCTGCGGCCGCCTCCTCAGCGGCCTTCTGGGTGCGCGCTGCCTCCAGGGCTGCGTCGAGCTCCGCCGTGGCCGCGAGGGCGATGCGCGTCTGCGCATCAGCTTCCGCTGCCACCTCGGGGAAGAGCAGCGCGGGGACGACGCGCACCGCCGAGAGCCGCTCGATTGCCGAGGCGAGGGCGGCGGTATCCACCGAGGTGGCGCCCTCCCCCAGACTGAGCCCGGACTCAGCGACCTCCGTGGTGACGGCTGAGGCGCTTTCGAGTGCCGATTCGGCGTCGGCCAGCGTGAGCTGAGCGTCGCGGGTGCTCATGGCGAGCGGCTGCAGCACAGATACGGATTCGGCGATGAGGGCGTTCGTTTCCCTCTCGGCGGTGCGCGCCTCGGTCGAGGGCTCGGCGGCCACGGCAGCCAGTCCGGTCGTGCCGATGAAGGCAATCGCAGCGGCTGCGCAGGCGGTGGCGAGGGCCACACGGCGGCGGCGGAGAGAAGGGGTCATGTGATGAGTGGGCATGGCGAAGCGAGGCTCCTTGAAGGGTTTCGCGTCGGGAACGCGGGCGTGTCATCGGGTGGACACAAAGCCTCGAGTCTGGTGCATCACGCCTGGAGGGAGCCTCCGTGCCACCTGGACGAACCGTGAGAGCCCGGCGTCACAACCGGGACGGCAGCCTCCGCGAGACCGAGGGTCCGTTCGCGGCAGCGGCCCGGGTAGGCGACGTCAGTAACGCTGCCAGTCGGGCTTGTGAGCGTAGGTGTAGCGGTAGTAGTCCTGCAGCTGCAGCCTGCTCGCCGCCGCTTCGTCGACGATGACGGTCGCGTTCGGGTGCAACTGGAGGGCCGACGCCGGGCACATGCTCGACAGAGGCCCCTCCACCGCGAGCCGGATCGCCTCCGCCTTCGCATCGCCCTGAGCGGCCAGCACGAGGTGCCTTGCCTCCAGGATGGTGCCGAGCCCCTGCGTGAGACAGTGCGTCGGCACATCGTCGGGGTGATCGAAGAACCGGCCGTTGTCGCGACGGGTCTGCGGCGCGAGCGTCTTGATGCGTGTGCGAGAAGCGAACGACGACGTCGGTTCGTTGAATCCGATGTGCCCATTCGCGCCGATCCCGAGGATCTGCACGTCCACCCCGCCCGCGGCCAGGATGTCCTCCTCGTAGCTGCGGCACGCGGCCACCAGGTCGGTCGCACGGCCGTCGGGCACCTGCACGAGCGCTGGATCCATGCCGAGCGGCGCGACGACCACCCGGCGGATCACCGAGAGGTAGCTCTCGGGGTGGTCGGCCGGGATGCCGAGGTACTCGTCGAGCGCGAAGCCGCGCACCCGCGACAGATCCAGCTGGCCGTCCTCCACCATGCGCGCAAGCGCGGCATAGATCGCCAACGGCGACGACCCTGTGGCAAGACCCAGAACACCAGGATCGGCGCCCTTCAGAACGGCTGCGACCTTCCGGGCGGCAAGCTCACCGACCTCGGCCGGTGTCGCGAGGATGACGACCTCCATGCCTCCACGCTATCCCGACCCGCGGCCCGGCGATCAAGCGCGCGGTGCGGATCAGGGCCGCTGAGACCGGTAGTACGCGAGCAGCGCCTTCGTCGAAGCATCCTGCGCCTCGAGCGCGGCCGCATCGCCCTCGAGAGCCGGCGCGATCTGGAGGGCCAGCTGCTTGCCGAGCTCCACGCCCCACTGGTCGAACGAGTTGATGCCCCAGATCGTGCCCTGTGTGAACACGATGTGCTCGTACAGCGCGATGAGCTGCCCCAGCACCCCCGGCGTCAGCGCCGGACCGAAGATCGACGTCGTCGGCCGGTTGCCGGGGAACGTGCGCGCCGCCACCAGCGCACCGGTCGTCCCCTCGGCCTCGACCTCCTCCGCGGTCTTCCCGAACGCCAGAGCCTTCGTCTGCGCCAGGAAGTTCGCCAGGAACAACCCGTGTACGTCGCGCCCGTCATCCTCCAGCGGGTAGGCGGGGTTCGCGAACGCGATGAAATCGGCCGGGATGAGGCGCGTGCCCTGGTGGATCAGCTGGTAGAACGCGTGCTGCCCGTTGGTGCCGGGCTCCCCCCAGAAGACTTCTCCGGTGTCCGTGACGACCGGCGTCCCGTCCCAGCGCACCGACTTGCCGTTCGACTCCATCGTCAGCTGCTGCAGGTACGCCGCGAATCGGTGCAGCTGCTGCGCGTACGGCAGCACCGCGTGCGACTGCGCGCCGAGGAAATTCGTGTACCAGACGTTCAGCAGACCCATGAGGATCGGCACGTTCTGCGCGAGAGGGGTGGATGCGACGTGCTCGTCCACAGTGCGGAATCCCGCGAGCAGCTCGCGGAAGGTGTCGGGCCCCAGCGCGATCGCCAGCGACAGCCCGATCGCCGAGTCGACGGAGTACCGACCGCCGACCCAGTCCCAGAACCCGAAGGCGTTGGCCGGGTCGATACCGAACTCCGCGACCTTGTCCAGCGCCGTCGAGACGGCGACGAAGTGGTGGGCGACGGCGTCAGTCCGGGATGCTTCGGAATCGTCGATCGCGCCGCGCTCGGCCAACTGCCCCCACAGCCAGTCGCGCGCGAGTCGCGCGTTCGTGAGGGTCTCCAACGTCGTGAAGGTCTTGGACGCGACGATGAAGAGTGTGGTCTCCGGGTCGAGGCCCTCGGTCTTCTGGGCCGCATCCGTCGGGTCGATGTTCGAGATGAAGCGGGCGTGAATACCGGCGTCGGCGTAGGGCTTCAGAGCCTCGTAGACCATCACCGGGCCGAGGTCCGAGCCGCCGATGCCGATGTTGACGACGTGCGTGACCTTCTTGCCGGTCACTCCGCGCCACTCCCCCGAGCGCACCCGCTCAGCGAAGGCCGACAGCCGGTCGAGCACCTCGTGCACGTCGGCGTCGATGTTCTGGCCGTCCACGACCAGCTCGGGACTCTCCCCGCCGGCGCGGCGGAGCGCCGTGTGGAGAACCGCGCGGTCCTCGCTGGTGTTCAGGTGCACGCCCTGCAGCATGTCGGCGAAACGCTCGGCGACACCTGTCTGCTCCGCGAGGCGCACGAGCGAGGCGAGGATGTCGTCGGTGACGAGATTCTTCGACAGGTCGACGTGCAGTTCGCCGAGCGTGTGCGTCATCCGCTCGACGCGGCCGGGATCGTTCTCGAACCAGCGGCGGAGATCAGGAGCGAAGGAGTCGCGAGCAGCGGTCAGCTCGCTCCAGGCGGATGTGGACGTGGGGTCGACAGGAGCGGTCACAGGGTCAACGCTAGCGACCCGCGGGGGGCGGCGGCTCCGGATTACCCAACAACTCCACCTCGCGCAGCGCGAGCGGCAGTTCGGCAACGAGTTCGCGAGCCAGGAAGCCCAGCCCGAGACGGTCGGTCAGTCGATCACCGGCTCGCCCGTGCACCCACGTGCCCCAGACTGCAGCGCGGGACAGATCCGTGCCACGCGCCACGAATCCGGCGACCGCGCCGGCGAGCACATCACCGCTTCCCGACGTCGCGAGTCCGGGACCACCACCGCCGACCGTCCATGTGGCACCGTCGGGGCCGGCCACCGCGTCGTAGCACGTGACGATGGCCCGGTACTGTCGCGCGACCTCGCGCACATCCGACTCCAGGTCGCCGCTTGGCTCCTGGGCCTCAGGCGCCCCCTGGAGAAGGAGCGCGAGCTCCTCCCGATTCGGCGTCAGCACCAGAGCATCCGGAAGACGTGCGCGGTCGATCTGCGGGAGCACGCCGAGGGCGTACGCGTCGAGGATGAGGCGTTGCGGACCGGCATCGGCCACCGCGAGGAGCGTGTCGCGGGTCTCGTCGGCATCGTCGAAGCCCGGCCCGACCAGCACCGCGTCGGCACTGGCGAGATTCCCGGACGCCGTTTCATCGAACGGGTCGGTCGCCTCGTCGGGCAGGGCATAGATGGCGGCCTCGGGCAGCACGGCCCCGAGCTGCACGTCGATCGACCCCGGCGCGAAAACACTGAGCCGCCCCGCGCCGACTCGGAGCGCGGCCTCGGCCGAGAGCATGACGCCCCCCGGCGTCCGCCGGGAACCCCCGATGACCACGACATCGCCGCGCGACTTCTTGTCACCTCCCGGGTCTGGCAGGCCCCAGTGGGCCAGGAGCTCCGGCGTGACCTCTTCCGCGCCGGCGGCGCTGCCCGCGTCCGCTCGACGGGTGTCAGTCGACTCTGACATCGGGACCTCCCGGTTGCGGGGCGCCTGCGGCGTCCGGTGGCTGGAGATCGGGTGTCCCCTCATGCACCGTGATGTCGGCGCCCTCCTCCTGCAGATGGCTCACGTCGGCGAACGCCGAGACCTGCCAGCCCGCATCTGTCAGATCCAAGCGGGTCACCGAGGCGTTCAGGACAGGGTTCGCGGAGGCGAACGCGAGGAGCTCCTCCTCCTGCATGCTCATGAGGAGCGACGTGATGAGCGTCACGACCGCGTCGTGGGCGACGATGAGCGCCGACTGATCGGGGCCCGCCAGCAGGTCGCCGAGGAACGACCTGAGGCGCAGCGCCACATCGGCCCACGACTCCCCGCCGGGCGGTCGGTGGTAGTACTTGCCGAGATGCCGCCGCCGCTGCGCCTCTTCGGGATGCAGGTGTGCCACCCCGCTCGTCGTCAGCAGGTCGAGGATGCCGAGTTCCCGGTCGCGGAGGCGCTCATCGACGCCGACGACCGGGAGCTCGTCGCCCAGCGCGATCGCGAGCGTCTCGCGTGCACGGAAGTAGGGCGAGACCCAGTAGGTCGCGATTTCGGCGCGGTGCTCTGCCACCCACACGCCGAGCGCACGCGCCTGATCCTCCCCCGTCGCAGACAGCGGGACGTCGGAGTCCCGAACGTCCAGCGGGATGCGCTCGAGACCCTCCCGTTCGGCGCGTGTCGCAGCGACATTTCCCACACTCTCGCCGTGGCGCGCGAGCCACAGAGTTCTCATCGGCATTAGCCCAGCGTAGGAGGGCACCCCGGATGTCGCGCGGGGGTTGCGCTCGCGTCGTGCGGGGCGACCCACCTGACCCTCTAGACAATCCAACCAACTAGTTGGTAAGGTGCTGACATGAACGCAATCGCCTTGCAAGCCGCCGAGTACGGCGCACCACTCACCCCCGTTTCCATCCCGCGTCGGGCGCTTCGGCCGGACGACCTGGAGGTCGCGGTCACCTACTGCGGCGTCTGCCACAGTGATCTCCACGCGCTGCACACGAGCCCAGACGAGGGCGGGACCTTCCCGCTCGTTCCCGGCCATGAGTTCGTCGGCGAGGTGGTCGCCGTCGGCCCGGAGGTGACGAACTTCCGCGTCGGCGACTTCGTGGCCGTGGGCAACATCGTCGACTCGTGCGGCGTCTGCCGCATGTGCCGCGCCGGCCAGGAGAACTTCTGCGAGCAGGTTGCCACGCTCACCTACGGCGGACGCGACCGCGTGGACGGAACGATCACCGCGGGCGCGTACTCCACTCGGTACGTCGTTCGCGAGCATTTCGCCTACCGTCTTCCGGACAACCTCGACCCTGCGGCCGTTGCGCCGCTCATGTGCGCGGGAATCACCGTGTGGGAGCCGCTGCGGATCGCCGGGGTGGGGCCCGGCACGCGCCTGGGGGTCGTGGGGCTTGGCGGCCTCGGCCACCTCGCGGTCAAGCTCGGCAAGGCCCTCGGAGCCGAAGTGACCGTGTTCACCAGGTCGGCGAGCAAGACCGAGGACGCACTCGCGCTCGGCGCATCGCACGTCGTCGTATCCACGGATGCCGACGCCATGCGCGCGCGGCAGAGCTCGCTCGACGTCATTCTCGACACCGTCTCCGCCGATCACGACCTCGCACCGTATCTGCACGTCCTGGACCTCGACGGCACCCTGTTCTCCCTCGGGTATCTGGGTCCCGTCACGGTGCAGACGGTGGATCTCGTCTACGGGCACAAGAAGCTCAGCTCGTCCGGCGGCAGCGGCCACCGCTACACCCAGGACCTCCTGGACTTCTGCTCCGAACACGGTGTCGTCGCCGACGTGGAGGTGGTTCCCGCGTCCGGAATCGCCCAAGCGCTCGACCGGCTCGGACGAAACGACGTCCACTACCGGTTCGTGCTGGATCTGCGGGAACTCGACGAGAGCACGATCCTCGCCTGACGCGCTACGGCTCCTCCGCAAGCGGCACGCGGAGGAGCCGGTCGTCGTCAGCTCCGGGTGACCCGCGGCCGTCGGTGTTGTTGGTGAGCAGCCACAGCTCGCCGCCGGCCACGACGGCGTCCCGCATTCGCCCGTACTCCCCCGCCCACAGGGCGGTCGGCTCGCCGGACAGTGCGCCGGCCTCGACATCCAGCATCCAGACGCGCTCGCCGCGCAGCCCCGCGACGAAGAGCGTTCGGCCGGTGGCAGCCAGGCCGCTCGGGCTGGCGTCGGAGGGCGTCCAGGTCGCGATCGGGTCGACGAACGCTGCATCCGCCGCGATGCCCTCGTGCAGGGGCCAGCCGTAGTTACCCCCGGGTTCGATGCGATTGATCTCGTCGACGGTGTTCTGCCCGAATTCGCTCGCCCACATGGCGCCGTCGGCCGTCCAGGCGATGCCCTGGACGTTACGGTGACCGAGCGAGTACACGGACGAGTCGAACGGGTTTTCCGGCGCAGGATCGCCCTCCGGCGTCAGGCGGAGGATCTTGCCGGCGAGGGATGCTGCGTCCTGTGCCGCATCGCGCAGCCCGGCATCCCCGGTCGTGACGTACAGGAATCCGTCGGGGCCGAACGCGATGCGCCCGCCGTTGTGGTTGCTCGCGCGCGGGATGCCGTCGATCACGGTCTCGGGTGCGCCGAGGGTGCGGGATCCGGCGGCGCCGCGAAGCGGCAGCCGGACCACCCGATTGTCGCGGGACGTGCCGTGGTAGGCGTACAGCCACGTGCCTGCGTCATCCTCCCGCACGGCGATGCCGTGCAGGCCGCCCTCGCCACCGGGCACCACATCCGGCACGGTGCCGAGTTCCCGTGTCCGCCCGTCGGCGTCCACCTCGACCACGGTGCCGGTGTCGCGCTGGCTGATCAGCAGAGTTGCGTCGGGGAGCACGACGACCGACCACGGCGCATCCAGGTGGGTCGCGGCCGCGGTGGGAGTCCCGGACGGGCGGTGGGCGGATGCGGTTCCGGTCGCCGGTGTCGCCCCGCTCGTGGGTGGCGGCTCGGCCGTTGGGACCCGCGCTGTCGGGACGGGTGGCGCGCTCGGGCCGGCGGCGGAGCATCCGACAAGCAGAAGCACACTCGCGACCACTGCCGCACGACGTCCTCGACGGGTTACTCCTGTCCGCTGCAATTCTCCCCGCTCACAGACCTACAAGCTCCGCGCTGCGCTCCCACAGCTTCTTCGCCAGTGCCGGATCATCCGCCATCGGGCTCGTCCGGGCCACGCGGTTGCGCGCGTAGTACTGGCCCGGCTGCCAGTCGAGTCCGGCCTTCCCGAGGGCGAGCCAGGTCAGGCGCGACCCGCCGACATCGGTCGAGGTCAGGAACCGCCGCATGACCGGACTCGTGTACAACCACCGCCACGGCCCCGTGGATGCGGCGGCGAAACCGCTGGCGATCGCGCCGGGGTGGAAGGCCACGGCATTCAGTCCGCCGTCGCCGTAACGGCGCTGCAACTCCTTGGTGAAGAGGATGTTCGCGAGCTTGGCGTTGCCATAGGCGGTGCTCGCCGAGTAATGGCGTTCCGCCTGCAGGTCATCGATGTCCAGCCTCGCCAGCCGGCGTGCGGCAACGCTGGAGGTCTGGATGACCGACGCCGAATTCTCCAGGAGCCGGCCCAGGAGGAGGTTCGTGAGGAGGAACCCGCCGAGGTGGTTGACCTGGAACGTCTTCTCGTAGCCGTCAACCGTGACCACCCGATCGCTGAAGATGCCTCCCGCGTTGTTCGCCAGGACGTCGATGTGCGGATACGTCTCGAGGAGGGTCGCTGCGAGGTCACGCACCTGTGCCAGGTCGCTGTAGTCAGCGACATGCCACGGCGCACCGAGCGGGCCGGCCACGGCGCGGGTCTTGTCGGGGTCGCGTCCGACGACAACGACCTGCTCCCCCGCATCCTGCAACTGGCGGGCGGCGGCCGCCCCGATGCCGTCGCTGGCTCCGGTGAGAACGATGGTGCGGGGCACAAAGCCTCCTTAGACGTGGTTCTCTGTCAGAGGTCGAACTTCTCGTTGTCGCCTTCGATACGTTGGCCGGTCACCTTGTGCTTGACGAAGGCAACGACGCTGGCGACTCTGCCGCCGGGGCTGTCCCAATACTCGCCGCTGTGCGTGTCGATCTTCAGGAGCACCACGTTCGGGTCTTCCGGACCATCCGGGAACCAGGCCTCGAGGCCGGCGTTCCACTGCTCGCGCAGCTTTGCGGCGTCTTCGACCACGTGCGCGGTGCCCGACAGCGACAGCCACGCGTCGTTGGAGCTGAAGGAGACGCCGACCGTGGCGTCGAGGCGGATGTGTTCCACCGCCGACGCATCGCGGCTGATCACGAACCACAGGTCGCCGTCGAACTCGGTGTCCTGCACCGTCAGGGGGTGGGCGACGAGCTTGCCCTCTGCCGTGCGCGTGGTCACCATCGCGAAACGGAACTTCTTGAGGAGTTCGTTGAGCTTGGCCAGCTCGGAGGTGTCGGCGGTCATGAAGTTTCCTTTCACCGGACGGACGCCTCCATGCAACCGCGCCACCACCCTCCGTGACGAGGTGTTGACACGAGACGATCCATACGGCAGATCCGCCCCAGGTGAGGAGACCCGCTCGCCGATCCCGGCAAGCCACTGGACGCGGCGCGGTCTCGTGCGAAGACTCGAGGGATACCGCAACGCGCCGCAGTGCGCCGGGAAGGATCGCCGTGGCAGAGAACGTCGCCGAACAGCTCGTCCAGCAGCTCATCGAGGCGGGGGTGAAGCGCATCTATGGGATCGTGGGCGATTCGCTCAACCCCATCGTGGATGCGGTGCGCCGCACGGGCGGATCGGCGAAGGGCGGGATCGACTGGATCCACGTCCGCCACGAAGAGGCCGCCGCCTTCGCCGCGGCATCCGAAGCTCAGCTCACCGGTGAACTTGCGGTGTGCGCGGGCAGCTGCGGCCCCGGAAACCTCCACCTGATCAACGGCCTCTACGACGCCCACCGGTCAGGCGCGCCGGTCCTCGCGATCGCCAGTCACATTCCAGCCGTGGAGATCGGCTCGGACTACTTCCAGGAGACGCATCCGGAACGGCTGTTCAACGAGTGCGCGAACTACTGCGAGCTGATCTCCACGGCGGAGCAGTCCCCCCGCGTGGTGAACTCCGCTCTTCGGCACGCCACGGGCGGGTCGGGTGTGGCCGTGGTCGTGCTCCCCGGCGATCTCGCGACCGAGAAGGCCGCCGACTCCTTTCCGCCCTTCGTGCCGGTTCGACTGGGGCGCGTCGCGCCCGACCCGGGAGACGTCGAGGCGCTGGCCGCCGCGATCGGTCAGGCCCGGAAGATCGCCCTGTTCGCGGGGGAAGGCGCCCGCGACGCGCGCGAACAGCTGTTGTCCTTCGCCGGTCATCTGCAGGCACCGATGGGGCACACGCTTCGCGGTAAGCAGTGGGTGCAGTACGACAACCCGTTCGACGTGGGGATGTCGGGCCTCCTGGGCTACGGCGGAATCGACCGGGCCATGCACGATGCCGACCTTCTGCTGCTGCTGGGCACCGACTTTCCGTACGGGCAGTTCTTTCCCGATGCGGGCGAGGTCACGATCGCTCAGATCGACGCGGATGCCACGCGCCTGGGTCGCCGCGCGGCGGTGACGCACCCTCTCCACGGGGATGTCGGCCTCACTCTGGAAGCGCTTCAACGCCTTGTGCCCGCCCGCAGCGACCGTGCGTTCCTCGATGACACCCTGAAACACCACCGGAAGGCGATGAAGGACGCGGTGGCGATCTACACCGATTCATCCGCTGTGCCGATCCACCCCGAACGTGCAATGACCGCGATAGATCGGGCCGCCGCATCCGACGCCGTCTTCACCGCCGACACCGGCATGGGGAACGTGTGGCAGGCCCGCTACGTGACCCCCACCGCGCACCGGCGGCTCTTGGCGTCGTTCCGGCACGGATCGATGGCCAACGCGCTGCCGCAGGCGATCGGCGCCCAGTTCGCCTACCCCGAGCGGCAGGTGATCGCGATCGCCGGAGACGGCGGGCTGTCGATGCTCCTCGGCGAACTCCTCACCGCGGCCGCCTACCGGCTGCCGATCAACGTCTTCGTGTTCAACAACTCCACGCTCGGCATGGTCAAGCTCGAAATGCTGGTGAACGGCTATCCCGACTTCGCCGTCGACGTGCCCATGGTCGACTTCGCCGCTCTCGCGGGAACCCTCGGGTTCCTCACCCAGCGGGTCACCGACCCGGCGGATCTGGATGCGGCGATCGCCACGGCGCTCGCACACGCCGGCCCGGCGCTCGTCGACATCGTCACCGACCCCGATGCGCTGTCGATGCCGGCGACCATCACCGCAGAGCAGGTCACCGGGTTCGGGCTGTCGATGGCGAAACTCGTGCTCGGGGCAGAACAGTCGGGCGGGATCCGCCAGGTGATCGAGACCGCGAAGACGAACATCAAACACATTCGCGGACTCTAGGAGGGGTGAACGTGGAGGACATGCCGCCGCAGACGGCGAGCGGGAAGGTGCTGTGGCACTTCACGATGTCTCTCGACGGTTTCGTCGCCGGCCCGGGGCACACGATGGGCTGGATGGCCGGCATCGCGGACCGTCCCGGCCTGATCGACGAGTACACCGCGACCACGGGAGCGGTCCTCGGGGGTCGCGCCGGCTGGGACGCGTACCCCGACGCGAGCGCGACGTACGGCGGGCAGTGGGAGGGGGCGACTTTCGTCTTGACGCACCACCCCGAGGATGCGGCGCCCTCGCGCGGTGTGACGTTCCTGACATGCGATGTGGCCGAGGCCGTGGCGATCGCCCGGGCTGCGGCCGGCGGCAAGAACGTGGAGGTCTTGTCCGCGTCGATCGGGCGCCAGCTTCTCGAACGCGGGCTACTCGACGAGATCGACATCCATCTCGCGCCCGTCCTGCTCGGTGACGGAGTGCGGCTCTACGACAATCCCGGCGGCGACGCGATTCCGCTCACACTGGTCAACGGCGACCGGGGTCGGGTCAGCGTCGACCTCCGCTATCGTCCCTTCCCCCGGCCGGATCGATCGGGCTAGAGCTCGACGCTCTCCTCGTCGGGGGTGGGCGTCTGCTGGTGCAGCGCCAGCCGCCACTCCCCGGCCTCCCGCACGTAGACGCTCGACATGAGCGCGTCGAAGGGCGGGCCGCCCGAGGCGCGGAACGCCCGGCCGTGGTACACGAAGGCCGCGGCATCCGGGCCCATCTCGATGAGGCGTTCATCGGTGATCTCGTACGCCGACCAGGCGGGGGTGTCGTCGAGGGATGCCAGCACGGCGTCGCGGTCGAGCACCGAGCCGTCCGCACGCACCATGACGGCGTCGTCGGTCATGACGGAGCCGTAGAACTCTCCGCCGCTGCCGTCCGACAGCGCAGTCCACCCGGCATGTTCGAGGCGCAGCAGCTCGGAAATGTCGAAGCCCATGTCGCCAGTCTCCGGCCGCCGTGTGCTCCGGCGCAACGGACCGCCGTGATCAGCGGTCGTTCGGCCCGGGCGGGGGGAGCGGCAGTTCCTTGTCGACGTCCCACGGCTCCGTCCAGCCGAGGCGATCGAACAGCCCGTCCAGCAGCATCGCGGTGAAGCCCCACACCAGGTGCTCCCCGGTGGCGTGCGGCACGAGGAAGCCCGGCCCCCTCCACTCGAGTCCATCGCGGCGCATGACGGTCACGCCGCGGTTCGCGGGGTCGAGGAGGTCGGCGACCGGCGCACGGAACACATCCGCCGACTCAGCGTCGTCGACCACGCGAACGGGTGACGGATGCTGCCACCACGCGAGCACGGGAGTGACCAGGTGCCGTGAGTACTCGAGCGGAACCTTATCGAGAGTTCCGAGAACCTCGACGCCCGCGGGATCGAGGCCGGTCTCCTCCTCGGCCTCGCGCAGGGCCGCCGCGACCACGCTCGCATCCCCGGGGTCGACGCGGCCTCCGGGAAACGCGACCTGACCGGCGTGCGAGCGCAACGTGGTGGCGCGGGACAGCAGCAGCACATCCAGCTCACGCGAGACCGCCGACGCCTGCGCATCGCTGTTGCTTGCGAGGCCGTCCAACACACCGAAGAGGATGAGCACCGCGGCCGCGCGGGCGTTGGTCTGCGGGTCGGTGGGAACGTCGATCCCGCGGGTGATGGGGCTGACTCCGGAACCCGAGGGGGCGCCCTGGACGAGCTCAGCCAGCTGCGATCGCGCGCTCTGGAGAGCGGAATGGGCGGGCATCCGTCAAGGCTACGCCGCTCCCCACCCGGACGGGGCGAGCACCCCGGGAGGAGCGGGCGCCCCGGGCCAGAGCGGGCGGCCCGGGCCAGGGCGGGCGCCCCGGGCCAGGGCGGGCGCCCCGGGCCAGAGCAGGCGGCGCGGCAGGAGCGGGCACCCCGGGCCAGAGCGGGCACCTCGGCAGGAGCGGGCACCCCGGGAGGAGAAGGCGCCTGCGGAGGACCGAAACCGCCCGAACCACCCTCCCCAACGCACATCCCCTCCCCACACGCCCACCTCGGGCAGACCGGGCACACCGGGCCGTGGGCGCCCCGGGCCAGAGCGGGCACCCCGGCAGGAGAAGGCGCCCCCGGAGGACCAAAACCGCCCGAACCACCCTCCCCAACGCACATCCCCTCCCCACACGCCCGCCCCATTTGCTTGGGCGGGCACCCCGGGAGGAGAAGGCGCGACGGGAGGGCCAAGAGCGGCCGAACCACCCTCCCTAACGCACATCCCCTCCCCACACGCCCACCCCCGTGCCTGGGCGGGCACCGCGGGAGGAGAAGGCGCCCCCGGAGGACCAAAACCGCCCGAACCACCCTCCCCAACGCACATCCCCTCCCCACACGCCCAACCCCCGTGCCAGACCGGGCACCCCGGGAGGAGAAGGCGCCTCCGGAGGACCAAACCGCCCGAACCACCCTCCCCAATGCACATCCCCTCCCCACACGCCCAACGCCCCACACGACCCAACGCCGCACCCTCCCCACGCGCCCGCACCCGGCCCCACGCACCGCTCAACGAAATATCGGGACGAGGCACAGCGTTGCCTCACTCGGAGGCCGCCGTGGGAAGCACATCATCGATCGCATTCGAGCTGTACTCGACGTCGTTCTGCGGCGCCTGCCGCCAGACGCGATCGATGTTGGAACGAGTCAGGCAACTGCTCCCGGATGCGGTGGTGTCCGAGCATGACGTGGCCTTCGAGCCTGGCCTCGCCGAGGAGCGCGGGATCGAGTCGACTCCGACGGTCATCCTGCGTGGAGCCGATGGCGTCGAGGTGATGCGGGCGAGCGGGGTTCCGACGCTGGACCACATCCTCGTGGCCGCCGCCCGAGCCATGGATGCCGGGGCCCGATAACTCTCGGCCCGCTCCCAGCTTCACGGGACCAAAACCGAGGGGTTCCTCGTTCTCTTCAGTGGACGCCACAGCCAGCGGCGCCACCCAGGAGGAATCGTGAGCACCGAGTACCGCAAGACGCCCGAGGCGCTGAGCCGCCTCACCCCCACCCAGTTCCATGTGACGCAGGAGGAGGGCACCGAGCCCCCCTTCCGCAACCGCTACTGGGACAACCACGAGCCCGGAATCTACGTCGACGTCGTTTCGGGTGAGCCCCTGTTCTCGTCGACCGACAAGTACGACAGCGGTACCGGATGGCCGAGCTTCACGCGCCCGATCGACCGGTCAGCCGTGGTCGAGAAGACCGACCGGAATCTGTGGATGACCCGCACCGAGGTACGCTCCTCCGCAGCGGGGAGCCACTTGGGCCACGTCTTCGACGACGGCCCGCGCGAGGCCGGCGGAATGCGTTACTGCATGAACTCCGCCGCGCTGCGCTTCGTCCCTGTCGACGAGCTTGAAGAGCAGGGATACGGCGCCTACCGCGCACTTTTCACCGACACGAAGGAGAACGCATCATGACCACCGACACCGGAGCCATCACCCGCACTCCCGGCACCGAGACCGCCGTCCTGGCGGGCGGGTGTTTCTGGGGCATGGAGGACCTGATCCGCCGCCAGCCCGGTGTGCTCGACACCCGGGTGGGCTACACCGGCGGGACGAACGACCACGCGACCTACCGCAACCACCCCGGGCACGCCGAGGCGGTCGAGATCGTGTTCGATCCGTCGAAGACGACCTACCGCGACATCCTGGCGTTCTTCTTCCAGATCCACGATCCGTCGACCCTCAACCGTCAGGGCAACGACATCGGTGTCAGCTACCGTTCGGCGATCTTCCCCCTCACCGAGGAACAGGAGCGCGTCGCTCGCGACACCATCGCCGACGTGGATGCCTCGGGCCTCTGGCCCGACAAGGCCGTCACCACGATCGAGCCCGCGGGCCCGTTCTGGGAGGCCGAGCCGGAGCACCAGGACTACCTGATCAAGTACCCGAACGGCTACACGTGCCACTTCCCGCGCGCGGGATGGGTTCTGCCCAAGCGCGCCGAGGCCGGCGCCACCGCCTGAGCCGCACGAAGGCCGCGGTCCGCATCACGCGGGCCGCGGCCTTCGTCGTTCCGCCGGTCCCCCAACGCCGCCCCACCGGCCCGTCCCCCGGCGCAGCGCCGTTCGGCCGAGGCAGTCCGCCGACAGCGCGCGCGGCTTCCCCCGACACCGGCGGCCGCGCCCCGCGCACCCGCCGCGGCCGCGACGCTGGGAGAATCGGAAGCATGACCGCTCCGGAGTTCGACGCGCTGACCGAGGCCGACTTACGAGGCAACGGCAGCGTCAAGTGGACGATGTTCCCCGACACGATCGGTGTCTTCGTCGCCGAGATGGATTTCGGCGTCGCCCCGCCCATCCGCGACGCGCTGGAAGGCGCGCTGGACAAGGGCCTCACCGGGTATCTGCCCGCACATCTCGAGAACGACCTCGCCGCAGCGACGGCGCGCTGGTACCGCGAGGCCTACGGCTGGGACGTCCCTGCCGAGCGCGTGCACCACGTGCCCGACGTCATCGCGGCGCTCGAACTCGCCATCGAGCGGTTCACCGAGCCGGGTTCGGCCGTTATCGTCCCCACTCCGGCCTACATGCCGTTCCTCACCGTGCCGCCGCTCCACGGCCGGCGCGTGATCGAGGTGCCGAGCATCGCGGTCGACGGGCGGATGATGATGGACCTCGACGGCATCGCGAAGGCGTTCGATGACGGTGCCGGTCTTCTCGTGCTGTGCAATCCGCACAACCCCCTCGGCACTGTGTTCACGAGAGAAGAGCTGGAAGCGGTCTCCCGGGTGGTGGAGGCCAAGAACGGCCGGGTGTTCGCGGACGAGATCCACGCTCCGGTCGTCTACGCACCGGCGCGGCACATCCCGTACGCGTCCCTCTCCGCCGTGGCGGCCGGCCATACGATCACGGCAGCCTCGGCCTCGAAGGCCTGGAACCTCGCCGGACTGAAGTGCGCGCAGGTCATCCTCTCGAACGAGGCGGATGCGGCGGCGTGGACGGAGTTCGGATTCTGGGCCGGCCACGGCACCTCCACCCTGGGCGTCGTCGCGAACACGGCGGCGTACACGTCCGGCGGCGTCTGGCTCGAGGAAGTCGTCCGCTACCTCGACGGCAACCGCACACACCTGGCCGACCTCGTCGCCGAGCTCCTGCCCGAAGCACGGATGGTCCTCCCCGAGGGCACCTACATCGCCCTGATCGATCTCCGCGCATACGGGATCCCCGGCGACCAGGCGGAGTGGTTCCGCACCTCCGCCCGGGTCGCCATGACCGACGGCGCCGCCTGTGGAGCCGCGGGCATCGGGCACGTGCGCTTCGTCTTCGCCCTCCCCCGCCCGCTGCTGCGCGAGGCGGTCGAGAGGATGGCCGCCGCCCTCGCCGCCCGGCCCGTCGCGGCCTGACGCACTCGGACAACAGCCGAGCGCTTCCGGGGCTCACGAGGCACACTGGTGCACATGAACGACGGTGCCGAGAGGGCGTGGGTCCTGCACGTCGACCTCGACCAATTCATCGCGGCGGTCGAGGTGCTCCGGCGGCCCGAACTCGCAGGCAAGCCCGTGATCGTCGGCGGACGCGGCGACCCGACGGAGCGCGCCGTCGTGTCCACAGCCTCCTACGAAGCCCGCGCGTTCGGCGTCGGGTCCGGGATGCCGTTGCGCCTGGCCGCCCGGAAGGTGCCCGATGCCGTCCTGCTGCCGGTGGATGCCCCCGCTTACACCGCGGCGTCGGAGGAGGTCATGGCGACGCTGCGCGCGCAACCGCGAGCCGTGGTCCAGGTTCTCGGCTGGGACGAGGCCTTCGTGGGCGTGACGACCGGCGACCCCGAGGCCTACGCACGCGGCATTCAAGCCGCGGTCCTCGAGCGCACCCGGCTGCACTGCAGCGTCGGCATCGGCGACACCCTCGTGCGCGCGAAGGTGGCGACCGGCTTCGGAAAGCCTCGCGGCGTGTTCCGACTCACCGCTGAAAACTGGCTCGACGTCATGGGCGAACGCCCGACGATCGACCTGTGGGGCGTGGGCTCGAAGATCTCCCGCCGGCTCGCGGCGCTGGGCATCCAGACGGTCGACGAGCTCGCGCGAACGGATGAGGCGGCGCTCGTGGCGGAATTCGGACCCCGCATGGGCCCGTGGTATCGCTCGCTCGGCCGCGGCGATGGCACGAGCGTCGTCGATGACACGCCGTGGGTGCCCCGCGGCCACGGGCGCGAGACGACGTTCCAGCAGAACGTCGTCGCCCCGGCCGAGATCGAACAGGCCGCCCGCGAGCTTGCCTCGCAGGTGCTCGATGATGTCGCCGCCGAGGGCCGGCCGGTCGTCGGGGTCGGCCTGAAGGTGCGGTACGCGCCGTTCCTCACGAAGACGTTCACACGAAAGGTGGCGACGACCTTCGATCGGGATGCGGTGGTCGCCGAGATTCTCGCGCTCGTGGCGAAGATCGAACCCGACCGCCCACTGCGGCTCTTAGGCGTCCGCGCGGAAATGCAGATGCCGGACGACGCGCGTGAGGGACACACTCCGACCCGTGGGGGCTGGTGAGGGGCGGAGTCAGGACTTGTCCGCCGCCGCTCGAGCCGTCGATGCATCCGGCATCATCTCGGGGCAGACGCCTCCGGCTTCGACGGTGCGCTGGTAGTGCCACGGCTCGTTCGCGTACACCTGGCACAGACCGAACTGCGCCCCGTGCTGGCTGAGCCAGGACTGGGCATCGACGGGGACGATGTCGACGGCATCCCCCTTCGCATGGGCCGACTCTTCGGGCGAAGCGACGAACTGGCGCGCGATCTCTTCGCTGCCGTATGTCTCCACCGCTTGCGCGAGCAACCAGCCCTGATACTCACGGCTCCGCCATCCGCTGGTGATCTCGAACGTCACGCCCTCCCCGCGAGCCTCGATCCCGGCGTCCCGCAGCGCGCCCAGGAGGGAGGGATCGAGGTTGGCGAGCGCCGGCAGGTGGTCGTCGTCAAGCGTGACTGCAGCACCCTCCGGGATGAGCCCATCCTGCGCCCGCGGCGCGAACGGCGTCAGGGCGAACGACGCCGCGAACCCCGTCGCGACGATGAGGAGCACAGCGAGGATGACGGCAAGGCCGGCCCCCACCGCGACGAAGACGGCCGGACGGACACGGCGGACGGTGGTCGGGAGGTGAGGAGCGATCTGCATGGAGCCATCCCACGCAGGGGCCGGTTGCCACGGCGTATGCCGGTTCTCATACGCCGGCGATATGCCGTCCCGCCTACCATGGGGCCGTGCGCGTGTTGATCGTCGAGGATGAGGTGTACCTCGCAGAGGCGATCCGCGATGGGCTCCGGCTGGAAGCGATCGCCGCCGACATCGCCGGCGACGGGGACACGGCGCTCGAGCAGCTGGCGGTCAACACCTACGACGTCGTCGTCCTCGACCGCGACATCCCTGGGCCCAATGGAGACGAGATCGCCCGTTCGCTGTCACGTACCCCGGCGAGCCCGCGCGTCCTCATGCTGACCGCGGCCGACCGGCTCGACGACAAGGCCACCGGGTTCGAGAGCGGCGCCGACGACTACCTCACGAAGCCCTTCGCGCTGCGCGAACTCGTGCTGCGCCTTCGAGCGCTCAGCCGACGGCCCTCGGCGGGCGCGCCGCCGGTGATCGAATACGCCGGGCTGCGGCTCGACCCGTTCCGCCGCGAGGTGTACCGCGACGACCGATATGTGGCCCTGACCCGCAAGCAGTTCGCCGTCCTCGAGGTGCTGCTCTCCGCGCGCGGCGGCGTGGTGAGCGCCGAGGATCTCCTCGAGCGCGCGTGGGATGAGAACGCCGACCCCTTCACCAACGCCGTGCGCATCACCATCTCGGGCTTACGCAAGCGGCTCGGCGAGCCGTGGACCATCGAGACGGTCGCCGGTGTCGGCTACCGAATGAGCGCGGCGCATGACGACGGCTGAGGCCGCTCGGCCTGCCGGCCTGTCGGTACGGATCAAACTCGCACTCAGCTACGCGGGTTTCCTCCTCATGGCCGGCATCGCTCTGTTCGCCGTCGGGTTCCTCCTGCTGCGATTCGTTCCCGAAGGCGACGTCCAGGTGTTCGGCGGGGGGTTCGCTCCCAACCGGTCCGACCTGATGGAGGTGTTCGTCCGGTACGCGTGGTGGGCTCTCGTGGCACTCGTGCTGTTCGGGCTGGTCGGCGGATGGATCCTCGCCGGGCTCGTGCTGCGACCACTCGACCGCATCACCGCCACGGCTCGCCGGGCGCGCGACGGGTCGCTGGATTCCCGCATCCGGCTCCCCGGGCGGCGGGACGAGCTCACCGACCTTGCCGACGCGTTCGACGCGATGCTCGACCGCGTGCAGCAGACCCTCGAGGAGGAGCGGCGATTCGCGGCGAACGCGTCGCACGAGCTGCGCACCCCGCATGCCATCGTGCGGACGCTCGTCGAGGTGGCTCAAGCCGACCCGGCCGGCCGCGACGTGGACGAGGTGCTCCGCAGGATCGGCGAGACGAACGACCGGGCGATCGCGACCACCGAGGCCCTTCTCGCCCTCGCCCGCGTCGGACGCGGAGGAACGCCGGGGTCGGAGCCGCTCGACCTTGCCGCCATCGCTGCCGAGGCGATCGACGACACGGCGCCGGATGCGGCGGCCGCCGGCATCCGCATCGACCGCGATCTGCGGCCCGCCCCGACGCTCGGCGACCCGACGCTTCTCGCCCGCCTGGCGGGAAACCTCGTCCACAACGCCGTGGTGCACAACGAGCACGGAGGTCAGGTCCTCGTGAGGACCACGGAGCTTCCGGGCGCGGCGGGACTCGCCGTCGTCAACACCGGTCCGATCATCGACCCGACCACGGCGGCCACCCTGACCGAGCCGTTCGTCCGCGGCGCGGGGCGCACCCGCGGAAGCGGATCGGGCGACGGGTCGGGCCTGGGCCTGGCGATCGCCGCCGCCATCGTGCGCGCTCATTCCGGGACGCTCGAGGTGACGGCGCGGCGCGAGGGCGGACTTCAGGTGCGCGTCACCCTTCCCCGCTGACTGCGGACCGCGCCTGCCACCGCCCGTACCGCGGTCACCGCAACGACCCCGATCGCGCTGCCGACGGTGTTCCACAGGACGTCAGCCGCGTCGGGGATGCGGCCAGGGATCGAGGTCTGCGCATATTCGACGGCGATGGACACCGCCATGCCCGCGAGCATGGCGAAAGGCCAGCCTCGACGCGGGAGCACCAGCGCGACGGTCGCGCCGAGGGGCACGAACATGGCCGTGTTCATCAGCCGCTCCGCCTCGGCGTACCCGGCGCCGGCGAACAGGGGCACGGTCACCGCGTCCGCCCATCCCAGGAACGCCGCCCTGGCGGGCCCGACCAGCATCTGCGGCGCGAGGGTCAACACGGCCACCAGAAGGAGGGCGGCAGCGGCGAGAAGAGCGCGGGTGATGTAACGCATGCCCCCATCTCAGCGGGAGCGGTGTTGCGTCAGCGTATGCGCGTCAGCCCTGCGCGAGTTGCGAGACGTCGTCCCACTTCTCCCACGTTTCCAGACGGGACTCGTAGTCGCGGCGGGCGACCTTGAGCGGTGTCGTTCCGAAGAAGACCCGCAACGGCGGCTCGTCCGCATCCACGACCCGAAGGATCGCCTGCGCCGACGCCGTCGGGTCGCCGGGGGCCTGCGCCGCGCGTTGCTGCGCGCGGCGCTCACGGGCGGCATCGTACGCGGGGAGAGGGTCGGCATGACGGGAGCTCGCACCCGACCAGTCGGTGGCGAAGCCCCCCGGCTCGACGATGGTGACCTTGATGCCGAACTCCGCGACCTCGAGCGCCAGAGCCTGCGAGAACCCCTCCAGCGCCCACTTCGACGCGTGATAGGCGCTCAGATTCGGGAAGGCTGAGATCCCACCGATCGACGACACCTGGATGATGTGCCCCGAGCCCTGCTCGCGCATGATCGGGATCGCCGCCTGCGTGACCCACACCGCCCCGAAGAGATTGGTCTCCATCTGGTCGCGGATGTCCTTCTCGCTGAGCTCCTCCGCCATGCCGAACTGCCCGTAGCCGGCGTTGTTGATGATGACGTCCAGGCGCCCGAAGTGCTCGAAAGCCTGCTGCACCGCGGCGAAGTCGGCCGCACGGTCGGTGACGTCCAGCTCGATCGGCAGAAGTGCATCGCCATACTGCTGAACAAGGTCGTTCAGGCTCGAAACGTCCCGCGCGGTCGCGGCGACCCGGTCGCCGCGCGCCAGGGCGGCCGACGCCCACTCCCGTCCGAAGCCACGGGAGGTGCCGGTGATGAACCACGTCTTCTGTGCCATATCGAGCACGTTATCCCCCGGCCGGTGGGCGGAGGGCGGCCGAGGGCGAAATGGGGTACAACTTCCTACAGGCAGTGCATGCCGAGCGGTCAAAGACCGGAGTGGTCATCTCGCGAAGCCCTGGCGAGTTGCGCGAAGACGTCGAACGCGGGGTTCCGCACCCGTGCGAGCACTTGATCCGGGCCGCGAACGAGGTCGACGAGTCCGAAGGTGAGGAACCATTCATCGGGCGTCTTCTGATCGAACCGGTAGAGCCAGTCCACCATGGTAAAGAACGGGAACCACGTGTACGCGATGATGCGGTGGCCCTCGTCGCGCATCGCCGCGAGCTCGGCTGTCGAATCCCGGAGCCACTCGATGCGTTCCTCGACGGTGCCGACGAGGGAGGTCTCCGTCACCGCGAGGGGGAGATCGTAACGCTCGGCGTAGCTGTTCACCAGGTCGCGCAGGCCGGCTGCTCCCGCGCCTACCGGCGTGATCACACCGTCCTGCATGCGCGAGGTGGTGAAGTGCGGGTAGTAGTTGACCCCGATGACATCGGGAGTTACGGCGTTGTCGCGGAACCAGGCGAGGTCGCCGGCTGTGACACCGTGCGAGGCGAGCCAGCGACCCAGGATCGTGTCCGCCTGCACGCGTCCGGTGATGAGATCCAGCGCGGCGAAGCGCCGCTCTTCGAGTAGCTCCCGCGCCAACGGAGACGTGTCGCCCTCGTATCGGAACCCCGCGTCCACGTGGACAAAGGTCGCCTCCGGCTGCACGGCCGCGATCTCCTGCTGGGTCCGCACCATCCCACGCGCCAGCGCGAGGAGCACCGTGACGAATCCGTCGTGGCCGACGAGGTAAGGCGGCCAGGCGCCGTTCTGCCCGCACCACTCCGCGTTGACAATGGGCTCGTTCAGCGGTGTGAAGTCTGTCCAGACGCCTCGGTAGCGCTCGGCCACGGCACGACCGTACGCGGCCACCCGCTCGGGGTATCCGGTATTGAGGAAGGAGTTCTCCAGCCACAGAGGGGTGCCGTAGTGCATGAGGTCCACGACGCACCGGAGACGGAGCTCCTGCATCTTCGTCGCCACCTCATCGAGCCAGGCCCAATCAAATTCGCCCGGGCGCGGCTCGACCAGGTACCAAGGGATGCCCCACCGAATGAACTCGGCTCCAGCGCTGGCCGCGAGTTCGAGGTCCTCGCGCCAGTGAGAGTAGTGCTGCGTCAACTCGTACTCGTCGAGCTTGCGATGCCCCGGTCGTTCCTGGGGGATGAAGGTGTCCTCGATTCCGACTCCGTAGTGCAGCCGGTTCTCTCGATACCAACGAACGTCGCTCACGCCGCAGCCTTTCGTTTGGGGACGGGTGGGATCACTTGAGACCCGTCGTGGCGATTCCGGCGACGAAGCTCCGCTGGATCAGCAGGAAGAAGATGATCACCGGCAGAAGCGCGAGCAGCGATCCGGCCATGAGCAGCCCGTACTCGACCACGTGCTGCCCCATGAAAAGCGCCAGACCCGCGGGAAGCGTCGAGGTCTCCACCGAGGAGGACATCACCAGCGGCCAAAGAAGATCGTTCCAGTTGTACTGGAAATGGAAGAGCCCCAGCGTCAGCAGCGCCGGCCGCGCGAGCGGCATGATGATGCCCCAGTAGATCCGCCACTCGGATGCGCCGTCCACGCGTGCCGCCTCTTCCAAGTCCTTCGGTAGTGACAAGAAGAACTGCGTGAGGAAGAAGATCCCGAACGCATTGGTCATCCGCGGGATGATCAGACCGGGAAGAGTGTTGGTCAGGCCGAGACCGTTGAGCATGTCATAAAGCGGAATGAGCGTGACCTGGAACGGCAGCATGAGCAGCAGCAGAATCCCGACGAAGACGACCCCACGACCGCGGAACGGGACCCGCGCGAGGGCGTATGCCGCCATGGAGTCGAACAGCAGTGAGATGACCGTCACCGAACCGGCGAAGATGATCGTGTTCACGTAGAGCCGAGCGAACGGGATCCGTTCCCACACGTCGATGAAGTGCGCGACGGTCAGCTCACGCGGCCACAACGTCGGCGGGTACGACACGATGTCGGCTTCCGGCTTGAACGCGGTGAACAGCATCCAGATGATCGGCAGCAGCATGAGCAAACCGATCGCGACCGACGTGATCGCGAGCAACCACGTTGCCAGGCGCGGGCGACCGCCTCGGCGTCGCGTCACGGCGGGACGTCTCGTCGGCCTCCGCGTCGGCGTCGGCGTCGAAGGCAGCGTGGTCACGGCCATCAGTACGTCACCTGCTTCCGGCGGAGATAGCCGAACTGGATCATCGAGAGGATGAACACGAAGATCAGCAGCACGAAGGAGATAGCAGAGCCGTAGCCGAACCGCAGCTCCTGAAAGCCTTCGCGATAGATGAGCATCACGAGCGTCTCGGTGCGGAAGAACGGACCACCCCTCGTCATGACATAGATCTGGTCGAAGGCCTGCAGGGTGGCGATGAGCGCGAGCACGGACACCAGCAGTGTCTGGTTCGACAGCAGCGGAAGCGTAACGCTGCGGAATCGCTGCCATGGTCCCGCGCCATCCAGACGAGCCGCCTCATACATATCCACGGGGATGGACTGCAGCCCGGCGAGATAGATCACCATATAGAAGCCCACGTTCTTCCAGACACCGACGACCATCACCGCCGCCATGGCGTAGCGCGGATCGGACAGCCATCCCTGTTCCGGAACGATGCCTACGAGCCCGAGCCAATAGGACAGCAGGCCGATGTTCGGATCGAGCAGGAACGCCCAAGCGATCGCGATGATGCCGAGCGACACGATGAAGGGGAGGAAGATCGCCGTGCGGGCGAAAGCGCGCCCGGTGAAGCGCTGATTCAACATGATGGCGAAGAGCAGCGCCAGGACGACGGTGACCGGTGTCACCACGGCGGCGTACAGCACGGTGTTGCCGAAGGCGTTCCAGAACGCAGGATCGGCAAACAGCTCGGCATAGTTGCTCAACCCGACGAACTCCGCGGCGCGGATCAGGTTGTAATCGGTGAACGACAGCCAGACCGCCTGCGCCATCGGGTACAGCGTGAAGGCGATCAGGATCAGCAGCGATGGTGTGAGAAACAGCCAGGCCGTCCGCGCGCGCTTGGCGCGGATGCTGCGGCGGCGGGGTGGAGCGTCGGTGCGCAGCGGTGCACGGTCGACGGTCGTCGTCATGAGCCCTCCGGGAAGGGCGGGCGACCTCGAGAGGCCGCCCGCCTTCGTGTCACTTGTCGAGCTCTGCCTGGACCTGATCCGACGCTGAGGTGAAGATCTCCTCGACCGTCCCCTCCCCGTTCAGCGCCCGCTGCAGTGACGGTGTGAAGACGGTCTCGAGGATCGGGCCGCCAGCGGCGATGCCGGGAAGAAGCACCTTGGCGCTGTCCACCACGTCCGCGGCACCGAAGATCGCCGGGTAGGGGGTGTCGGAGACCTGATCGGCCACGTCGGCGCGCGTAGGCGGGAATCCCGACCCGTTGGCCCACGTGACTTGCCCCTCCGAGGAGTTCCAGTACGCGAAGAACTCGTATGCCGCCTCCTTGACCTCATCGCTGGTGTTCGCGGGAAGCCCCATGGATACGACGTCGGCAAGCACGTTATCCGCAGCCGGCCCCATGAACGGCTTCGCCAGCCCGTAGTTGAGCCCGGCCTCGTCGAATCCCGTGGTCATCCACGGTCCCACGATCTCGATGGCGGCCTTACCGGTCTGGAAAAGCTTGTCCGCATCCGCTCCGTTGAGCCCGATGGGACTCGCCTTCTGGTCGCGAAGCAGCGAGACCCAGTAGTCAAGCGCTTCGATGGACTCGGGGTCGCCGAGGGTCGAGGTGCTCCCGTCGTCCGAGACGATGCTGCCGCCGGTACCCCACAGCAGGGAGGGGAAGATCGGCACGGTCTCGTGGTCGGCAAGAGCGATGGCGTACTGCTCCGGCTTGCCGTCGCCGTCCTCGTCGACTGTGAGCTTGGGCACCATCGCGGCGAACTCGTCCCACGTTGTGGGTGGGGCATCGGGGTTCAGGCCCGCGGCCGTGAACAGGTCCTTGTTGTAATACATCATCATCGGCGTGAAGTTCACGGGCACCCCGTAGTTCTTCCCGTCGTACATGGACGCCTCGACGGACGACGGTGCGAGCGCCTCCGTTTCGTGATCCGCGTCCTCGTAGTAGTCGTCCAGGGGGAGGAAGAGTCCCTCATCCGCGAACTGCGGCATGCGGCTGGCCGACATCGCGATGATGTCGGGGCCATCCTTGCTCGCCACCGAGGTGAGCACCTTCTGGTACAGGGTGTCCCAGGGCATGATGTTCGCCTTGACCTCGATGTCGTCTTGGGAAGCGTTGAAGTCCGCGATGACCTGTTCCAGCGCGGGACCGTCCGGGCCGGTGAACCCGTTCCAGAAATCGAGAACGATCTTGCCGTCCGCGTTGGTGTCGGCACCGCCACCGCTGCCCTGACCGGCACAGCCCGCGAGCGCGAGGGCGGCAACGGAGAGCATCGCGGTGGCGCCGGCGAGGACGCGACTCCGCCCACGGAGCGCGTCGGAACCATGCTGTGTTCTCATCACACTTTCTCCTTTGAAAATGTCGTTCAACGTTGAACCGATCAAGTGACTCCCGTTATACATGAACGGTAAACGTTGAACAAGACACGATGTCGTGCGAATGTGAACCCGCCACGATATGCGGGAGGAGGTGCCGAACGGATGTCACGCACGACACTGAAGGACGTCGCTGACCGCGTCGGTGTATCGGCCAAGACCGTGTCCAACGTGGTGAACGGCACGGGATGGGTCACCGACGAACTGCGCGTCCGGGTCCGCGCAGCGGTCGTCGAACTGGGTTATCGTCCCAACGCGGCTGCGCGGCAACTGCGTAGCGGCCGCAGCGGCATGATCGCGCTCGCGCTTCCCGAGCTGAGCCAGCCCTACTTCGCCGAGCTCGCAGCCGAGCTCGTCCGCGCGGCGCAGGACCGATCCATCACCGTTCTCATCAATCAGACTGACGGCAGCGCCGATGCAGAACGCCGGATCAGCGACGGCATCGACGCGCCGGTCATGGATGGCCTGATCATGAGCCCGTTAGCGTTGACCGCCGCCGACCTGCGCGGGCGCCTAGACACCACCCCGCTGGTGCTCCTCGGGGAACACGCGGGGGAAAGCACCTTCCCGCACGTCACTGTCGACAACACCGCCGCCGCGTATGCCGCCACCGAGCACCTCATCGGCCTGGGCTGCCGGCGCATCGCGGCAGTCGGCGCGCAAGAATCCGGTCCGAACGAGACCGCCGTGCTACGCCTCGAGGGTTACCGCGCGGCTCTGCGGGCGGCGGGCATCGCTGTGGATGAACGGCTCATACTCCCGGTCCGGAGCTTTCATCGCGCAGACGGCGCCGCCGCCGCACGGACCATCCTCGACACGGACCTGCGCCCCGATGGCATCTTCGCCTTCAACGATCTCCTCGCGCTGGGCGCGATGCACGTCCTGGTGACCGCCGGGGTCGGGGTGCCACAGGATGTCGCTGTGATCGGGTTCGACGACATCGACGAAGGCCGCTACAGCACCCCCTCGCTCTCCTCCGTATCCCCCGACACCGCCGCCCTGGCTCGCAAAGCGCTCGATCTCCTTTTCGCCGAACCTTCGCAGATCGGGACACACACGGTGGGGTTCACGATCGCCGATCGCGCCAGCACGAAAGGACCTTCCGCATGAGTCCCAGCATGATGCCGGACGCAACCTCACAGGACGGCACGTACCCCCGTCCGCAGATGTTGCGGCCCGCCTGGCACGACCTCGGCGGACCGTGGGACTTCGCTCAGGACGACGACATGGACCGTTCGTTGTCGGACGTGACATTCGACCGCACCATCACGGTCCCCTATCCCCCGGAGTCCCCGGCGTCCGGCATCCACGACACGAGCTTTCTTCCCTGTGTCTGGTATCGGCGCTCGTTCGGGACGGACGAATTGCGCAGCGCCGGCTGGGACGAGAACCACCCGCGAACACTCCTGCACTTCGGGGCGATCGATCATTCCGCCACCGTGTGGCTCAACGGGCAGGTTGTGGCGACCCACGGCGGGGGGCAGACACCCTTCGTTGCAGACGTCACCGACGCCATCAAGACGGACGACATCAATCAGCTCGTCGTGCGAGCCGTTGACCTGCCTGGGGATGTGTCGGTGCTCCGCGGCAAGCAAGACTGGCGTGAGACACCGCACGCGATCTGGTACGAACGAACGACCGGCATCTGGCAGCCCGTCTGGCTCGAGTGCGTCGCGGACCTTTCCATCGCTGCACTGACATGGCGGAGCGATGTGCCGTCATCCGCCGTCGAGGTGGACATCGAGCTCCGCGGCGCCGTCCCCGATGACGCGTGGGTGCATGTTCGGGCGACTCACGGCGGCGCCGTGATCGGCGAGACGCGGGTCCGCTCTCTCGGACACTCGACCGTGACGGTCCGCCTGGTCCTGCCCGATCAACTGAACGGGCAGCAGTACGAGGAATTGCTCTGGACGCCCGACCAGCCCACGCTGATCGGGGCGAACCTGGCGGTGGCGGAGGGGAACGGTGTCGTCCGGGACGAAGTGGCGAGTTATTTCGGGATGCGCAGTGTCGGGACGAGCCCCGATGGCCTGCTCCTCAACGACCGTCCCGTCGCCGTTCGTGCCGTCCTCGCGCAGAACTATTGGCCGACCACGCATCTCGCCGCCACCCCGGACGCCCTTCGCGCAGAGGTGCAGGTGATCCTCGACCTGGGATTCAACTCGGCGCGCGTGCATCAGAAGGCGGAAGATCCGCGCTTTCTCTATTGGGCGGATCGTTTGGGACTGATGGTGTGGGCGGAGACGGCGAACGCGTATGCATTCAACCCCCGGGCGATCGCCAGCCTCATGTCCGAATGGGCGGCGATCGTGCGACGAGACTCTTCGCACCCCTCCATCGTCGTATGGGTCCCCCTCAACGAGAGCTGGGGGGTCCAGCACATCTCGCATGACGCACGCCAGCAAGCCTTCAGCCGATCCGTTGCCGACCTCACGCGCGCGCTCGACGGGACGCGACCGGTCATCTCCAACGACGGCTGGGAGCACACCGCCTCGGACATCTGGACCGTACACGACTATGAAGGCGACGCCGACGTTCTAGCCGCCCGATACGGGGATGAAGCAACCGTGCGCCGATTGCTGAGCGGTCGCGGCCCGGCCGGTCGTGTCATGGCGGTGGGGAGGATGCCTCCGACAGCACCCGTCATGCTCACGGAGTTCGGCGGTGTCTCGCTCGCCGGCGGCTCTCAGGAGGACTGGGGATACACCACCGCAGAGAGCATCGATGCGTTCGAAGCGCGCGTGACCGCACTCCTGCACGCCGCCCGCTCCGCCGCGCCCCTGGCGGGGTTCTGCTATACCCAGCTGACCGACACAGGTCAGGAGACCAACGGACTGCTCTACGCCGATCGGTCACCCAAGTTTCCGGTGGAGCGGATCCGGGCGGCCGTGCGGGGCACGTAGGACAGAGGCCGAGCGGGCCGTCAGCACCCGCGGCAGCGCGAGACGTCAACCCGCGATGGTGCTCAGCTCCAGAAGGTCTTCGTCCGTCAGTTCGAGGTGCGCGCCGGCGATGTTTGCCCGAAGGTGTGCCGTGCTGTCGGAGTTCTTCGCCGATGATCACCGGCAGCGCAGCGGGGGCAAGTGGGCCGACCGATCCCAGTTCGCATCCATGATGGGGCAGGTGCGGCAGATCACCGACGGGACAGTGACCATCACGGTACTCAACGAGCTCGAGGCGCCCGACGGAATCGAGGTTGCGAAACGTCACACGTTGGCGTCCGAGCTGAACGGCGCACAGCAGGTGCGCGAGAGCTATGTCTTCGGGCGGCGGGCTGCCGACGGTCGATGCGCGGTGGTGGAAGAGGTCACCCTCGTGGACTGAACGGGTGCCGCCATGCTGGTCTTCTCCTCGGCGTTCATGCGTCGCCCTGCTCGGCCGTCCCGGCGATCGTCTCGGCTGTTCCGGCGTCGCCCCCGCTCTCCGGCGTGACCTCGTCGTCGCCGCCGGCGGCGTGGTTCTCGGCGGAGGCGGCGTCCTCACGCACCTCGTCCATCACCGCGTCGGTGGGCGGGGCGTCGTCGGCGTGCGCGTCGTCGGCATCGCGGCTGGGGATCGTGTCGCTCATGTGAGCTCCTTCCGTTTGCTTCCAGCGTTCCCGCGGCGCGTCCCCACGCACACCCCCTGGACAACCGCCCGCGGGGCGTCCTCCAAGCCTCAGCGCGTGACGCACTCGCCGGGCAGGCGCGGGAGCTGCTCGCACGATGGGCGAGCTATCCGGTGGCCCGGGCGGTGTCAACCACCGCGACCCCGGGGCGGGCCACCCCTACCGTGAAACCGTGACCCCGGGCCCCGCTTCCGACGCCGCGTCCAGCTCCCCGGACGAGAGCCCCCGCGTGTCGGTCGTCATCCCGGTGAAGGACGATGCTCCCGCGCTGCGTCGGTGCCTGCGCGCCCTCGCCGTACAGACCCTCCGACCCGACGAGGTCATCGTGGTCGACAACGGCTCGTCGGACTCGTCCGCCGCGGTGGCGCGCGAGGCGGGCGCCCGCGTGCTGCGGTGCGACCGCTCCGGGATCCCCGCGGCCAGTGCCCACGGATACGACGCCGCGACGGGCGACGTCGTCCTGCGCCTGGATGCCGACTGCATGCCCGCGGTGACCTGGGTCGAAGCCATGACGGCCGCCTTCACCCGGCGTCCCGACGTGGACGCCTTCACCGCCGGCGCGCGTTTCGTGGACGGACCGCGGATGCTGCGCACCCCGCTGGCGGCGCTGTACCTCTGCGCGTACGTCGCGGTGTCTGTGCCCACGCTCGGTCACCTGCCGCTGTACGGATCGAACATGGCATTCCGCCGCAAGGCGTGGCAGCGGGTGCGGTCATCGGTGCACCTGTCGCCCGAGGTGCACGACGACTTCGACCTCGCCTTCCACCTCGGCCTGCGATCCCGGATCCGATATGCACCTGAGGCGGCGATGGGGGCGTCCATGCGGCCTTTCGGCGACCCTCGCGCGTTCGCCGTCCGCACGGTGCGCGGGGTGCGCTCGGTCGTCGTGCACTGGCCGCGCGACTTTCCTCCGGTGCGCTGGGTGCACCTGGTGATGCGTCGGACCCTCGACCGACGACGGAGCGTCGCTCATGGGTGACGCGCTGATCGGCCCTGTGCTGCCTCCGGAGTTGTCGGTGATGACTTTCAACGTCCTGCGGGCACCGGCCGCGTCCCAGAGTTGGAGGCAGCGGCGCGACCGCATGACCGCGCTCCTCCGCCGGGAACACCCGACCCTCCTCGGAGCACAGGAGGTGCTCCCGCATCAGGCCGCCGTGCTGCGGGATGCCCTCGGCGAGCGCTACCGCTTCGTCGGACACGGCCGCGACCGGGACGGCGGAGGCGAGGGATGTCCGATCTTCTTCGACGAGAGCCGCCTCGAGGTCGTGGACTGGACGCAGAGCGCCCTGTCGGACCGACCCGAGGTGCCCGGCTCGCGGTCGTGGGGGTCGCTGTTCCCCCGCGTCCTGACGCGCGTGGAATTCCGCGACCGGATCACCCGACTCCGCTTCACGATGGTGAACACGCACCTCGACGTCCTCTCGCCCTTGGCGCGGCGGCGCGGGGCCGCCCTCCTGGTCGCCCGCGCGGGTGACGGTCCTGCTGTGGTCACCGGCGACTTCAATGCCGCCCCCGACTCCCCCGCCCGCCGCATCCTCGCCGCCGCCGGGCTGGTCGATACCTGGACCGTCGCCGCGCACCGTCTCACCCGGGAGTGGGCGACCTACGCGCGGGACCGCCGCCCGCGCTCGGGCGGCACCCGGATCGACGGAATCCACGCCCGCGGATGCGACGTTCCGCGGGTCGCGATCGAAGCGCGCCCGGTGCGCGGCGGGTGGCCGTCCGACCACCTCCCCGTGCAGGCCGTTCTGCGGGTCCGGGAACACGCGGAATGAAGGAACGGTTCCTCCGCCGCCCCGCCACCGCCGGAGAATGGGCCGCGGACGCGCTCCGCGTCGCCGGTCTCGTCAGCGTCGTCGTCGCGGGCATCGGCTGGTCGATCACCGACGCCGGCATCCTGGCCTTCGCCCTTCCCGCCCTCGTTCTACCCCGCTTCCTCGGCGTACGCCCCGGATTCGACCTCGTCGCCTGCGTGTCGGTGCTCGTGGCTGCCTGGAGCAACGTGCTGGATCTGTACCGCAGCATCCCGGGATGGGACCTGCTCGTCCACTTCGAGTGCACCGGCGTTCTCGCCTTGATGCTCTACGTCCTCGCGGGGCGCCTCCGCATCGTGCCGGGAGTGCCCGACGCTCAGCTGATGGCACGCATCCCGATCGTGCTCGTGACCATGACGGGACTGGCGCTCGGCGCTCTGTGGGAGATGGTGGAGTGGGCCGGGTACACCTTCATCACCGATGACATCTTCGTCGCCTACGTCGACACCATCGGTGACATGGCTGCCGGTGGCCTCGGCGCTCTCGCCGCGGGGATCATCGCCGCGCGCGTGCGCGTGGCCGAATGACCAGGCGCGCCGGCACCGCAGAGAATGGGGGGATGTCCCGATCCCGTGCCGCGCTCGCCGCGTTCGCCCTCGACGCGGCGCTGGTCGTGGTGTTCGCCGCCATCGGTCGATCCACACACGAGGGCGACCCTTTCGGTGCAGCGGGATGGGGTCTCGTGCAGACGGCGTGGCCGTTCCTGGCCGCCCTGCTGGCGGGGTGGGCGATCGCGCGGGGCTGGAGCCACCCGTACGCGGTACTGCGGACCGGTGCACCGGTGTGGGCCATCACCGTGGTCGGCGGGATGCTGCTCCGCGCAGCATCCGGCCAGGGCACCGCCGTCGCCTTCATCGCAGTCGCCGCCGTGACGCTGCTGGTCTTCCTGGTCGGGTGGCGTGCGCTCGTGGCAGGCGTGAGGGCGCTCGCGCGACGGCGGGTCAGTCGCTGAAAGCTAGATCCACCTGGATCTCGGCGGCGAGGCGCTCGAGCTCGGCTCGCACCTCTTCGAGGCCGACACCGGCCGGGAGGACGGCGGCGATCGTCGCCTCGAACAGGCGCCCGCCCGACATCGCTGCATCCCGGGTCTCGGTCGTCATCCGCTCGATGCTGAGGCCGTGCGTGCTCAGGGCAGCGGACACGTCACGCACGATGCCGGGATGATCGTTGCCGATCACCTGCAGGCCGATGCGCCGCGACCCGTTGGCCGGGGCAGATCTGCGGCCCGGCTCGACCGGCACGGCGACGGTGAGCAGCCCGTCGATGGTGCGCAATTCTTCGCGCAGTGCCTCGGCCCGCTCGGCCGGCACCGACACCTCCACAATGCCGGCGAAGGCGCCCGAGAGTTCCGCGAGCTGGCTGTTCTCCCAGTTGCCACCGGCGGCATCGACGACAGCAGCGACGGACGCGACGATGCCGGCGCGGTCATCGCCGACGAGGGTGAGGACGAGGGTGGTCATGCCGTCAGCGTACCCATCGGGTGCTGCGGGAGGCAGCGTCGGGGCCCGCGGCATCGTTGTGGCCGCCCGGCACGAGGCGGTAGACACGACCCATGACACGCACGAGTGAGCGACCCGCCGAGTAAGCATGTGGATCGGCTGGATCGCCTTCGACCTGCTACTCGGCGACGTGCACTCTCTGAAGGAGAAGCGCAGCATCCTGCGCCCCATCCTCGCCGACCTCAGTCGGCGCACCGAGGCCTCGGCCGCCGAGACGGACGCGCACGAGCTGCACCGCCGCGCCGAGGTGGGAGTGGCGGTCGTCGGTGGCGACGCGACCCATGTGCGGGACGTGCTCGACCGGGCCGAACGCGCTCTGGCGGAGCATCCCGAGGTCACGCTCCTGTCGGCGCGACGCGGTCTCCACTCGAGTGAGGACTGAGGCCTTCAGGCACACGCCACGCACAGCTCGGCCATGGGGCGGACCTCCATGCGCTCGTCGGGGATGCGGCGGCGGCAGCGGGCGCAGATTCCGTAGGTTCCGTCGGCCACGCGCTGCAGCGCGGCGTCGATCTCGGCGAGCTCGGCCTGCGCGCCCCGCCGCAGGGCGTCGACGCGGCTCCACTCGGCCGAGAGCGTCGAACCCTCCGGGTCGTGCTCGTCGTCGGCCGTACCATCCGCGCGGTCGACGAGCAGGGAGCGCTCGTCCGCGTCCAGACGCGCGAGGCGCGCTTCGACGTCGGCGCGCAGTCGCTCGAGCTCAGGCATGCCTCCACGCTACGCTCCCGCGAGGGACCCGACGCCGGCGCGGGCTCACAGGCGCTGACCGCCGGATGCCTCGATTCGCTGCCCGGTGACCCACGCCATCCGAGGGTCGAGCACCGCCGCGATAGCAGCACCGATGTCTTCGGGCTCGCCGATGCGTCCCATCGCGATAGAGGGCAGGAGCACCGAGCGGTACTCCTCGCTGTCCCGGATGCTGCCGCCGGCGAAGTCGGTCGCCGTCGCACCGGGTGCCACGACGTTGACGGCGATGCCGCGCGGGCCCAGGTCCTTGGCCAGATAGTGGGTCCAGGTCTCGATCGCCGTTTTCATCGATGCGTACACGGCGTAGACCGGGTTGGCGATGCGCGTGAGGCCGGTGGAGATGTTCAGGATGCGCCCTCCGTCGACCAGGCGGGGTTCCAGCTGCTGGGTGAGGAGCACCACGCCGGTGAAGTGGACCGCGACAAGTCGGTCGATCTCGCTCTTCTCGATGGCGCCGACCGGGGTGTTGCCCGCGTATCCGGCGTTGTTGACCATGACATCGAACGTGTCGCGATCCCAGGTGGACCGCAGTGCGCTCGCCAGTCGCTCCGCGAAGGCGGCGAACGTCTCGGGTTGGGTGGTGTCCAGGGGCAGCGCCACGGCGCGGCGGCCGCGTGCCTGGATCTCGCCGACCACCTCATCCGCCGCATCCGCGTGGGAGTGGTAGGTCAGCACGATGTCGTCGCCGGCATCGGCGAGGGCGAGGGCGGTGGCGCGTCCGAGTCCACGGGAGCCGCCGGTGATGAGGATGATGCGTGGGTTCGTCATGCCTCCACCGTCGCGCGGGCTGCCGGGGACAACCAGGCCGCGCGCATCGAGGGATCGGGAATCCCTGGCTCCGCTCCCGCATCGCGAGGAGGATGGGCGCATGCAGCAGCTGGCCGATTTCCTTCGCAAGCGCCGGGAGGCGCTGCAGCCCGAAGACGTGGGTCTTTCGCGCGGACCGCGGAGGCGAACCCCCGGACTCCGGCGGGAGGAGGTCGCCTCCCTCGCCGGCATGTCGACCGACTACCTCAACCGTCTCGAACAGGGCCGGGGCCCGCAACCATCCGAACAGATGCTGACGGCGTTGGCCCGTGCCCTGCATCTCGACCTCGACGAGCGCGACCACCTGTTCCGCCTCGCCGGGCACCCGGCACCGGAGAGGGCCGGCACCTCCACGCACATCTCCCCCGGGATGCTGCGGATCTTCGAGCGGCTCGCCGACACTCCTGCGCAAATCATCAACGAACTCGGCGAGACGCTCGCCCAGACCGAGCCGGCACGCGCCCTGCTCGGTGACGCCCGAGGCTTGACCGGGATGCGGCGCTCCACGGTGTACCGGTGGTTCATCGAGCCGCAGTCGCGCGACATCTACGCGCGCTCCGACCACGACGAACGCGGCCGCACCTTCGCCGCGGAACTCCGCTCGCTCTACGCGCGCACCGGCGAGCGTTCCCAGGCCGGCGCGCTCGTCGCGGAGTTGCTGCGGCAGAGCCCCGAGTTCGCGGCCGTGTGGGCGGAGCACGAGGTTGCGGAGAAGCATCCGAGAACCAAGCGCTTCGCGCACCCGGAGGTGGGTGAGATGACGCTGCACTGTCAGACGCTGCTCGACACGGAAACGGGGCACCGGCTGCTGGTGTTCACCGCGACACCGGGTTCCGAAGACGCTGACAAGCTCGAACTTCTGCGCGTCATCGGCACCCAGCTCTCCGCGCGCTGACTGCCGACCCCGCTGACGCCCTGCAAGACTCGGCGCATGCGCATCCCCGCGACCTTCCGCGCCCCCCGGCGGGCACCGCTGCTGCAGGTGCTCAAGTCGGCCATCGCCACGATCGCGGCGTGGGTGATCGCGGCATGGCTCGTGCAGGGCCCGCCGCCGGTCTTCGCGGCCATCGCAGCGCTTCTCGTGGTGCAGCCGAGCGTCAACCAGTCGTTCACGAAAGCGATCGAACGCAGCGTGGGCGTGATCGTCGGTGTGCTCATCGCGTCGACCCTCGGCATCCTCCTCGGGTCGGGCACCTGGGTGATCCTGCTCGCCACCGCCGTCGCGCTCATCGCCGCGTGGGCGCTGAAAATGACCGCGGGGACGGCGAACCAGGTCGGAATAAGCGCGGTGCTCGTGCTGGCGCTGGGCACCGCTACTCCCGGCTACGCCGTGGATCGTGTGCTGGAAACACTGATCGGCGCCGCCATCGGCTTCGTCGTGAACCTCGCCATCGTTCCCCCGATGGCGCTCGCCCCCGCGCGCGAGAAGACCGAAGCGCTCGTCGGCGAGGTCGCCGCCGCCCTCGACCGCCTCGCCGAGGCGCTCGTCGCACCTCAAACGCGCGCTCAGGTGGAGGAATTGCTCCTCACTGCGCGCCTCCTGCGACCCATGCGGGATGGTGCGGAGGCGGCCATCGCCGACGCCGCCGACTCGCTCACCTTCAATCCTCGCGGCCGCCGCCGCCGCGCCGATCTCGCGCGCGTGGAGGCACTGCTGGACGCGTTCACACCGATCCTCACGCAGGTGATCGGGATGACCCGAGCCGTGTACGACCGATACGACCCCTCCATCTCGGACGAACCGTCGGTGCAGGCGATCGCCGAGCAGCTGCGACGTGCCGCCCACGACGCGCGCCTACGGATGTCCAGCGACACCGACCCCTCCGCATCCCCCGCTCCTGCGGCGGAACCGCCGGCGCTGACGCGACCGCTGCAGGTCGCTGCGCCGTCGGGGGATCACTGGATCCTCGTCGGCTCGCTGCTCGTCGACCTGCACCGCATCCACGAGAGCCTCGGCGAGCGCTGACCTCATCCTCCGGCGCTTCGGAGGTCACCGCCCCGGCGCACGTGCAGTGCCGATGCACTTCCGGTGCCGGGTGTCGGCCGACGCAGTCAGGGTCAGCGTGCGAGGGCCTCGGCGATCGGGATGTCGCCCGAACCGAACCGCAGGAAGCGCCCGATGGTGCGATCCTCAGCGAGCGTGGCCGCGATCACCGCCGCCACGTCCGCCCGCGGCACCTCTCCGTCGCCCTCCGGGTCGATCTCGATCCGACCGGTCGGCGGGTCGAGCGTCAGCGTCCCGGGCCCGAGGATCGTCCAGTCCAGACCGCTCGCGCGCAGGTGGTCGTCGGCGGCGAGCTTGGCGTCGGCGTACGCGAAGAAGGAGTTCTCCGGATCCACACCGTGTCCCGGAGACGAGCCGATCCACGAGAGCATGACGTACCTGCGGACGCCCGCCGCCTTCGCCGCATCCATCGTCCGCATCGCCGCATCCCGGTCGACCGCGTACGTGCGCTCGGCAGTGCCGCCGCCCGCCCCGGCTGACCACACGATCGCGTCGAACCCCGCGAACGTCTCGCGCAGTTCACCCCCGTGGCTCTTCTCCATATCGAGCACGAGAGGCGTGGCGCCCCCGGCGGCGACCTCGTCCGCGTGGGCGGGATTGCGGATGACCGACGTCACCTCGTCGCCACGCGCTACCAGAAGCGGCGCGAGAAGCAGCGCGACCTTCCCATGGCCACCGAGAACCAGAACACGCATCAGTGTCTCCCTACCTTTTCGATGGACATGGCCAGGATCACCCGGTCGGCGCTGTCGGGCGGCGGCTGCTGGCCGGCGTTACCGTACCGGCGGCCCAGACGCACATAGAACGCTCCCGTCGGATCCGGGGTGACTTCCACCAACCGCCCCCGCACCTCGATGTAGCGGTGCGGATCGTCCGGGTCGAAGACCGCGAGGCTCATCGACGGGTTCGACTGCAGGTTGCGGAACTTCTGGCGCTGCGTGGTGTGAGTGAACAGGAGTCGGTCACCGTCCCACTCGAACCACATCGGGTTCACCTGCACCGTGCCATCCGGCCTCACGGTGCCCAGCGCTCCGTACAGCGGTTCTTCGAGCAAGTCGCGGAGGTCGTCGGGAATCGGCGCGTCGGTCACGAGTCCACGCTAGAGCCACGCGTAGGCAGGGAACGAGGGGTTGACGCGCGTCATGCGGATGCGGAAACCCGATCCGCCACGATCGCACGCGCGACAGCCCGCCCTGCACGGTTGGCTCCGATCGTCGAGGCTGACGGTCCGTACCCGATGAAGAACACCCGCGGGTCATCGAGAGAGCGCGAGTCGGCGACCCGGAATCCGCCCTGCGGTGTGCGGATGCGGAGCGGGGCGAGGTGTTCCAGCGCGGGGCGGAATCCGGTCGCCCAGAGGATGGCGTCGACCTCCAGGAACGTCCCGTCGGGCATGCGCACACCGTGCTCCTCGATGCGCGTGAACATGGGCAGCCGGTTGAGCACGCCGCGTTCGTGTGCACGGCGCGCCCACGGGGTCCACCGCATCCCCGTGACCGAGATGACGCTCCCCGGCGGTAGCCCCTGACGGACGCGTTCCTCCACGCCGGCAATGGCCGCGACACGGGCCGGGATGTCGAAGTCGTCCTCGATCCATTCGGGCTCGCGGCGGGTCATCCAGAAGGTCGTGGCCACGTGGGAGATCTCCTCGATCAGCTGCACAGCTGACACTCCGGCACCCACGACGATCACCCGCTGCCCGGCGAACTCGTCGGCGGACACGTAGTCGGCGGTGTGCACCTGGCGTCCGCGGAAGCTCTCCTGCCCGGGATAGTGCGGCCAGAAGGGCCGCGTCCAGGTGCCGGTGGCGTTGACGATGTAGCGCGCGGCCCACGTGCCCGAATCCGTCTCGACGAGCACCCGGCCCCGCGGATCGTCGTCGGCGGCGCGCACCGCGGTCACCCGGACGGGGCGCTGCACATCAAGACCGAACCGCTCCTCGTAGTCGGCGAAGTAGGGCGGAAGCACGTCCCGCGCTCGCGCGTTCGGGTCGGCGGGGGGCACTGGATACCCGGGGAGTTCATGGATGCCGTTGACCGTCGCCATCCGCAGCGACGCCCAGCGGTGCTGCCATGCGCCCCCCGGTGCGGCGTTGGCGTCGAGGACGACGAAGGTTGCGACGTCTTCCGGGTCTGCCCGCGTCACGGGCACATACCCCCGGTGGCGCAGGTGATACGCCGCGGAGAGACCGGCTTGGCCGGCGCCGAGCACGGCGACATCCACGTAACGCGGCCCTTCGGGATTCATGTTCATTCGAACGAATGCGCCGAGGCCGCTATTCCGCTGACACGTCACCGTCGACGTAGAGCCAGCGCCCCGCGCGTCGCGCGAAGCGGCTGCGCTCATGGAGGACACCCCGCTCGGCCCCGTTGCGCCAGAACGCACGGAACTCCACCGCCCCGTCGGACTCGGTCGCCGCCGGTGCGTCGACGATCTCCAGCCGCGTCCACTCCAGAGCGCCGTCGAGCTCCACGGACGCAGGACGGGTGCGCGGATGCCACGTCCGCTCCAGGTATGCGGCATCCCCGGAGCGAAAGGCGGTGTACCGCGACCTCATGAGCCGCTCGGGCGTGGGGGCCGGAGCACCGGCCAGCAGCGGCGCACAGCATGCCCCATAGGTGGCGCCGCTTCCGCACGGGCACGCATCGTCGCGGCGGGGCGCGGAGCCCGTGGTGCCGAAAGACATGCGGCCACCCTAGTCGGACGCCGTACCTTCCTCCCCCGCGGCCTCCGCGCACGGATTTCCCACAGGCTGCACCGCCGGCGGCGGCGGGAGTCCGCGGTATCCGTAGCGTGGCCGCAGCGCCGAGAAGGAGCAGCATGAGCGAACCGCAGAGTCCCCCACCGGGCGCCGTGCCCGGCACCGCGCCACCTCCTATGCCGGGGTATGTCCTCCGGCAGCCCTACCCGGGTGCGCCGCCGACATACGCGCCGGTGGCTGCCCCGACTCCGCCGCCCGCGGGCGGCAATCGCTCGGCCCTCTCCGTCACATCCCTCATCCTCGGCATCCTGTGCGTGGTGTTCGGCATCCTCCCGATCTTCGGCACCTCCTTCGTCGCGCCGCTCGTGGTGGTCACGCTGATCTTCGCGGTTATCGCGATCAGCCGGCGGCGCACGTCCCGCCGCCTCCCGGTCATCGCGCTGGTGCTCGCGCTGGTGGGGATCCTTTCCACGGTTTCCTGGTCGGTGCTGCGCTCCGGCTCGGGGATGTGGCCATGGGAATCGCGGCCCCCGTGGGCGGGGCCGAGCCCGCCCGACGCCCCGTTCGAGCCGGAGATCGAAGAGCCCGACCTGCCGCTGCCGCCGGAACTGGGGGTCGACGGCGCCGATGGGCGCGGCGCATCCCGCGACGATCCCCTCCCCTACGGCACAACGGTGACCATCGCCGACGAAACCACCGGCGCAGACGTGTGGGCGATAACGGTGGATGCTCCGGTCGACGCCACGACCGCCGCATCCGAGGCTTCCGACCCTCCGCCGGAGAATGGCGGGTACGTCGCACTCCCGGTCGAACTGACCAACCTCACCGACGTCGCGATCGACCCGGCACGTGAGTTCGACTACACGCTGTACGCGTGGCTGCTCACCGGGGAAGGAGGACGTGCCTCCCCGGCCTACCTGACCGCCGACGCAGGGTTCCCGACGATCTGGGATCTCCATGAGGTGTTGCCCGGCGAGTCGGTGGGATACTTCGAGGTCTTCGACGTGGCGCCGGGCGTCACCGGAACGGGATACCTCGTCCTCGAGTTCCCCGAGGGCGAGCAGGTGTAGTGGGGACCGACCGGGTGAGGCTCAGCGCCGTCACCGCTGCAACGGTCGACGGCATGGTCGCCGGAGTGGGGCCGGGCAGCGGGCCCGGGCGCGGCGGGGTCAGGAATCGATGCGGCGCGCGTTGTAGACGAGGACGTCGGCGTCGCCGTACTCGGCGAACACCGCGACGGCCTCCTCCCGACGGATGCCGCTGACGACCTGGATGCCGCGCCCCTCGAACTGGTCGGCCCAGTCCTCGACGACCGGTCCCTCGTCAAAGCCGCTGAGAGTCTCCAGCTCGGGGCCGTGACCCGCGACGACGAGCGACCGTACGCCGCTCCACATCGTCGCGCCGTAACACATGACGCACGGCCGCCAGTTGACCACGAGCTGCAGGTCGGCACCGGAGGCACCGAGGTCCCACCGACCCAGCGCCGTCTGCGCCAGCCCGATCGCGGTCACCTCCGCGTGCATGGAGCTGAGGCCGGAGCTCAGCACGACATTCACCGCCGCCGAGACGAGCCGGCCGCTTTCCGCCTCGACGACGATCGCGGCGAAGGGGCCCCCATTGCCGGCGCGCCAGTTGCGATCGGCCAGGTCATTGACCAGGTCCATGCGGTCCTCGAGGGACGGCAGAACCTCGGGAAGGTTGGGAAGATCCGCGATGAGCCAGTCGGGCAATGTGGCGGAGAAGGATGTTGCGAGCGTCATGGCCTCATCCTGTCGGATCGATGTTTCCTGCCTGCTACGCGGGATGTCGCGGAATCGCGCGACATTGTGGATAACGGGTGCGCTCGGCGAGCGCCGCTCCTAGCCTGGTGAAATGCTCGCCCGGGTCTGTCGCGCTGTCGCCGTCGCCGTGATCGTCGGCGCGGCCGTGACCGGATGCGTCGGCGCATCCGAGCCCCGCGAGTCCACGCCGGCACCGCTCAGCGACGAGGAGGCCTTCGCCGCGGCCGAGGAGACCTACCGGGCCTACGTCGACGCGCTCAACCAGGTGGATCTGGCCGACCCGGCCACCTTTGAGCCCGTCTACGCCCTGACTACCGGCGACGCTAACGCCTCTGCACGAGAGTCTTTCTCCCAGATGCATGCAGATGGCTGGACCGTGACGGGGGAAAGCAAATATCTGGCCTTCACACCCGTCAGCTATGACCGCAGCGGAGCGGTCTCGGTAGATGTCTGTCTCGATGTGTCCGACGTGGCCGTGACTAACGCCGAGGGAGAATCCGTTGTCTCGCCGGAACGGGCCGACCGTCAGCCCGCCCGTCTCACCTTTGCAGACCATGGCGCGGTTATCGCGGGCAGCGAGGCGATCGAGAGTGATCTATGCGCGCCTTGATAATGGCCGGGCTGGTCGCGGCGATGTTTGCACCGCCATCCAGCCATCAGTGCGGCCTCGAATCCGCGTGGACACACTGCAGCCCCTCGAACTCTGGCACGCAGATCGACATCGTCGGCGAGCGAGAACAACCCGGCCGCAACGGCGGCGGAGGCGGGAACGGCACCCGTGGCGGCGGTGGGGGTACGGGAGCGGGTGGCGACGATGCGCCCTCGAACGCGAGTCCCGCACGCGCCGACGGGTGCACCGAGATCTTCGGCTCGCGCGGCGATTCGTTCCTGGTCTGCCCGGCCGACGCGGATGAGGAGGAGGTGGCACCGGGAATCCCTCCGGTGACCGCGCGTGACCTGGCGAGCTTCGCGCCGGCTCGTCCGTCACTCGGCAGCGAGCCCGAGGGCGTGGGCGTTGTGGGGATGCCCGCGAACTTCGTGGCATCCGCGGCCCCGCAGACCATCGCAGGCACGCTCTTCGGGCGACCCGTCACGGTCCAGTTCACTCCATCCGCCTTCGTCTTCGATTACGGAGATGGGGCGACGGGCCGCTCGATGTCAGGCGGAGCATCCTGGCAGAACCTCGGCCAGGCGCAGTTCACGCCGACGCCGACGAGTCACTCCTACGGCGAGCGCGGCACCTACGACGTGTCGGTCACGATCGAGTACACCGCGGCCGTCGACTTCGGCACGGGCTCGTGGTTTCCCGTACGAGGCGTCGTCACCGCGACCACTGCCGGCTACCCCGTGGAGATCTTCGAAGTCCGAACGGCACTGGTCGATAAGACCTGCCTAGAGAACCCCTCCGGTCCCGGGTGCTGATTGCGCCCGCTTCTAGTCTTGCGGCGAGGCCGCCGACGCCGACGAGACCTGGCCCGACCCTTCCCGGCGCAGCCGCAGCGCGTTCCGCACGTAGGTGAAGGTGAGGATTCCGAACGTGAAGAGGATGGCGGCCCCGGCGAGGACCCCGAAGCCGTTCGTTCCCTCGACGATTCGCGAGACCAGGATCACCGCGCCGGCGGCGGCGGCGAAGGCGTAGAGAATCGCCATGCCGACGGCGCCTCGGAAGCTGGTGGTCATCATCGCGAACATGCCGTCACTGTATCGGCACAGATGGGGCCGACAGTAACCGGTCGAGTTGTCCTCGCGTGGGAGGATGTGCCCATGTCCGACCGGCTCATGTTGCTCGATACCGCGTCGCTGTACTTCCGCGCGTTCTACGGGGTTCCCGACACCGTCCGTGCACCCGACGGAACGCCGGTGAACGCCGTCCGCGGGCTCCTCGACATCATCGCGAAACTCGTCACCACCTACCATCCGACGCACCTGGTCGCGTGCTGGGACGACGACTGGCGTCCGCAGTGGCGGGTCGACCTCATCCCGAGCTACAAGACGCACCGGGTGGCCGAAGTCATCGTCGACGCGCCGGATGTGGAAGTGGTGCCCGACCCGCTGGAGGCCCAGATCCCCGTGATCCGCGAGTCCCTCGGCGTGCTGGGCATCCCGATCGCCGGGGCCGCCGAGCACGAGGCGGACGACGTCATCGGGACGCTGGCGACCCGTGCCACCCTTCCGGTCGACATCGTCACCGGCGACCGCGACCTGTTCCAGCTGATCGACGACGACCGCGACATCCGCGTCATCTACACCGCGCGCGGGATGAGCAACCTCGACGTGGTCACCGACACCACCCTCGTGGCCAAGTACGGGGTGCACGCATCGCAGTACGCCGACTTCGCCGCCCTCCGCGGCGACAGCTCCGATGGGCTGCCGGGCGTCGCCGGCATCGGCGAGAAGTCCGCCGCCACGCTCCTGGCCGCCCACGGTGATCTCGCCGGCATCGTCGCCGCAGCCGAAGCCGGCGAAGGGATGACCGCGGGTCAGCGCGCGAAGATGCTGGCGGGTGCCGCCTATCTGGCCGTCGCACCGACGGTCGTCGAGGTCGTACGCGACCTGGACCTGCCCGCGATCGACGACCGGCTCCCCGCTGTCGACGACGCACGGCGGGCCGCGGCCGAGGCCCTCGCGCAGCAATGGAATCTCGGTTCCTCCATGTCCCGCGCCCTGGACGCCCTCGCCTAGCCGCAAACCCGCACGTCGCGGCCCCGGAGGGACCATGGCGTACTCCTCGGGGAGTACGCGGACGGCCTCCCCCGCTGCGACGTGGCCCAGCGCCCCGCGGCGTAGCATCATGCGCATGCGGAGCGACGCCGGCGGGGACGAACCCCGCTTCGGCCCCTCGTCCTCCCTGGTCCTGACCGTTCCGGCAGTCATCGCGTTCTTCGTTCAGGTGCCGGCGAGCATCGCGACATCGGTGTGGTCGCGCGTTCCCCCGCTCCTCGCGGCCGTGTCGGTCGGGATCGCCATCGCGGCGGCCGTTGCGCTTCTGGGCGCCCGTCGCTGGCCCGGCCCGACCGTGGCCGTCGTCAGCGCGCTCACACTCGCCGCGGTACTGCTGCCACCCGACGGCGGACCACCCATCATCGCCATCGCCTTCGCGATCATCGGCGCGGTGGCCCGCGGTGCACGGCTCTGGGCGATCCTCTCCGTCGGCATCGCCTGGACCGCCGCCGTCGTGGCTGCGGGCTTCCAGGATGTGACGCCTTTCCCCGAGGGGTCGGTCTTCGGGGGCGTCCCGTGGCATCCGTTCCGCATCGCCCTGACGACCCTCGGGCTCATCGCCTGCTTCGCCATCGGCGAGGCGATCCGCACACGAGTCGCGTCGTCAGAGGCCCGGCGCCGTCAACTGGCCGAGCGGCAGCGCGCCGTCGAGCAGGAAGAGCGGGCTCGCATCGCCCGTGAACTGCACGATGTGCTTGCCCACTCGCTCAGTCAGATCGCCGTCCAGTCCGGTGTGGGTCTGCATCTGTTCGATCGCGAACCCGAGAAGGCGCGCGAGGCGCTGGCGAGCATCCGCGAGCTCAGCGCGACGGGGCTCGACGAGGTCCGCGGGGTACTCGGGTTCCTGCGCGGCGACGAACGCGTCCCGACCGCCCCGCTCACCCCACAGCCCCAGCTCGCCGATCTGCCCGCGCTGGTGGCTGCCCGCAGCGGCCTCGGGCTCGCTGTCACGCTCGACGATCGCACGGGCGAGGATGCTCCGCCCAGCGCCGTGCAGACCACCGCCTACCGAATCGCACAGGAAGCGCTCACCAACGTCGTCCGCCACTCATCCGCTTCCTCCGGGACGGTCACTGTGACCCGGGATGGCGCCGACCTGGTCATACAGGTGATCGATGACGGCACCGGGATGCCTCCCGGTCGCGCGCCGGGCGGCGGCATCCGCGGCATGCGAGAACGCGCCGAACTCGCCGGCGGCACGGTCGAGATCGGAACGCGGAGCGGCCGGGGCACCGAGGTCATCGCGCGTCTTCCGTGGGAAGGACCCCGATGATCCGCGTCGCGCTCGCCGACGACCACCAGCTCGTCCGGGCGGGGTTCCGCGCCCTGCTGGAGTCCGAACCCGACATCGAGGTGGTCGCCGAAGCCTCGGGCGGGCAGGACCTCCTCGCCGCTCTGCGCAACCAGCCGGTGGATGTCGCGCTTTTGGACATCCGTATGCCCGACGGCGACGGACTGTGGACGACCGAACAGATCGCCGCTGATCCGGCCCTCTCCGCCATCCGAGTGGTCATCGTGACCACCTTCGAGCTGGACGAATACGTAGCACGCGCCATCCGCGCCGGCGCAAGCGGTTTCCTCGTCAAAGACACCGAGCCGACCGACCTCATCCGCGCTGTGCGGGTCGTCGCCGCCGGGGATGCGCTCCTGTCGCCGGGCATCACCCGGCGGCTCCTCGAACTCGCGGCCGGGGGCTTGCGGGTGAACCCCGACCCGGGAGTGCTCCGCGGGCTCACCGACCGCGAACGCGAGGTTCTGCGGCTGGTCGCCCACGGCCTGACCAACGACGAGATCGCCGCAGAACTGTTCCTTTCCCCGCTGACGGCGAAGACTCATGTCTCGCGCATCATGCAGAAAGTGCAGGCGCGCGATCGCGTGCAGCTGGTGGTGCTCGCCTACGAGTCCGGCCTCATCACCCCGGGCTGGTCGTAGGGCCTCACCCCGACCGATCGGGTACTCCGCCGAGAGCACCGCGGATGACTCCCCCGGCCGGATTCGCCGACCGCGCGGGCGGAGTGGACTCGGAGCATCCGGTCGCGGACCCGCCGCGCCCGGACGGAAGGACGAAATGTCAGTCACGCTTGCGGCAGTCGCCGCACATTCCCCCGCGTGGGGCGGCGGTGCCTGGGGCGGTCCGGGCCCCGGCCTGTGGTTCCTCCTGATCCCGCTGTTCTGGGTCGCGGTCATCGCGGTGTTCTTCGCGGTGTTCGGCCGCCGTTGGCGTCGCGCGGCTGCCCAGAACGGCTACGGCCCGCACGGGCGGCTCAGCCCCGCACGGCAGGCGGAGGCCACCCTCGCCCAGCGATTCGCGAAGGGCGACATCGACGAGACGGAGTACCGCGCCCGACTCGAGGTCATTCGCACGAACGCTCTCTGACGCCGTGTCGGTCGCGCCGTCCTCAGCGGGCGGCGCGACGCACCGCGCTGAACGCCGCGGCCAAGAGGACGGTGTAGACGGCGGATGCTCCGATCAGCAGCGTCAGCGCGCTTGCCCAGTCGCCGGAGGTCTCGTGCAGGGCACCGAGCACGGGGCCCGCGAGGGCGCCGATCGCGTAGCCGCCTCCTTGGACGAAGGCCGACATGCCCGCCGCCTCCGCATCCGTGCGTGCCGCCTGAACGAGCACGCTGAAGACGGCGACGAACCCGCCCGAGTGTCCGATCGCACCAATTGCCAGCCACAGCAGCATGAGCGATGGCGCCGTGAGGGCTCCGACGGTCAGCGTGATCCAGCTGCCGCTGATCACCACGACCGTCACCCACGGTGGGGCGACGCGGGTGAGCAGTGGCACGACGAACGCGCCGATGATGCCCGCGCCTTGGAAGACCGATGCCAAGGCACCTGCCGCGGTGCGGTCCAGCGCCAGCACGTCGCCGGTGAGCACCGGCAGCCACGTCGTGAATCCGAAGTAGATGAACGTCTGGCAGGCGAAAGTCGCCAGGAGGAGCCACGGCACCGGCCGGCGCAGGAAGGATCCGCCGTGCGCCGAGATGACGGGCATGGGACCGGTGAGGGTCCGCGGGTCGATGTCGTTCGACGCCGCCGGCGTGCGCGTGGGCGGCTCGCCGGAGTACCGCTCGTCGGCATCGACGCCGGCGCGGCGCCAGCGCACGAGGTGCGTGCTCCACAGTGCGATGCCGGCGACCGCCAGCACCGACCAGAGGAGGAGCGCGACCGGCCATCCGCCGAGCGCTGCCAACGGCGCGGTGAGGAGCGATGTCAGAAGCGACCCGGCGTTGAGCATCGCGACGTAGGCGGCGGTGACGAGGCTCACCCGGTCCGGCGGAACGTCGCGCCGGATGATCACCGGGATCACCACATTGCCGACCGTGATGGCCGCACCGATCACGATCGTCCCGGCCAGCATCCATCCGAATCCGGGGAGAGCGCGAACGACGGTACCGGCGAGCACGCCCACCAGCGAGATCAGCAGCGCGAGCTCCGGACCGGAGCGGCGGATGACGTACGCCGCGACCGGCGTCAGGATCGCGAACATGAGCACCGGCGCCGTCGTGAGGAGCGCCACCGTGGTGGCACCCAGCCCGAGGTCGTGCTCGATGTCGCGGAGCACCGGGGTCGGCGCGACGATCGGGCCGCGGAGACTCAACGCGGCCACCAGGACGCCGGAGATGAGCAGCCACGGGAGAGCCCTGCCCCCGGCGGAACCACGCGGGGAGGTCATCGTCCCAGTGTAGAAGCGGGTCAGCGGCTCCGGCCGAGCCAATCTCGGAGCTTATCCAGCGGCCAGGTGGTGACGATCCGGTCGGCCGGGATGCCGGCGGCCTCCGCTCGCGCGGCGCCATAATCCAGCAGCGACAGCTGCCCAGGCGCGTGCGCGTCGGAATCGATGGAGAAAAGGCAGCCCTTCTCCAGGGCGATCGCGATCAGCTCGTCCGGCGGATCCTGGCGCTCGGGACGGGAGTTGATCTCGACCGCCACGCCGTGGGCGGCGCACGCCTCGAACACCGCGTGCGGGTCGAGCGACGACGGCGGGCGGGTCCCGCGCGCCCCCTCCACGAGTCGCCCCGTGACGTGCCCGAGGACGTCGGTGTGCCGATCGGAGACCGCCGCCACGAGCCTACGCGTCATGGGCGCGCGTTCCATCCGCAGCAGGGAGTGGGCCGAGGCGACGACCACGTCCAGTTCGTCCAGCAGTGCGTCCTCCTGATCGAGCGCCCCGTCTTCGAGGATGTCGACCTCGATGCCGGCAAGGAGGGTGAAGCCCTCCCCGCTCATCCCCGCCACGACCTTCAGCTGCTCGCGCAGGCGCTCCGGCGACAATCCGTTCGCCACCCGCAGGCGGGGAGAGTGGTCGGTGAGCGCCAGGTATTCGTGGCCGAGGCGCCGCGCCGCATCCACCATCGCCTCGATCGGGGTGAGCCCGTCACTCCAATCGCTGTGACTGTGCAGGTCACCGCGGAGCGCGGCGCGAAGCTCCGACGGCCCGGCGATGCCGGCCTTCTCGCGCAGCGAAGCCAGGTACTCCGGCACGTCGCCGGCGAGGGCCTGCTGGATCACGGCGAACGTCGAGTCTCCGATGCCCTTCCGCCGTCTCAGCCCGGGGTCGCGCAGCTGCGCGTCATCCAGGCCCGCGATCGCATCGGCCGCTGAGCGGAAGGCCTTCGACTTGTAGCGGCTGGACCGTTCCCGCTCGAGGAGATAGGCGATCTCGGTGAGGGCGTCGAGCGGGTCCATGTCTCAGCCCGCCAGCTCCTGGGTGGTGGTGGCCCATGCATCCAGCTTCGCGGCGGCACGCCCATCGTCGATGGCGGCGGAAGCCTCCGCCAACGCTTCGGCGAGCCGCTCCACGATCGGCCGCTGCACCTCGGTGGAATCACGGAAGAGCCGATACGCCACGATTCCGGCCGCCGCGTTGAGGAGCACGATGTCGCGCACCGGCCCCCTGTCGCCCGCGAGTACGCGTCGCACCACCTCGGCGTTGTGCTGCGGGTCACCGCCCAGCAGGTCGTCGATGTCGGCCAGGGGAATGCCGAGATCCCGCGGGTCGAGGTCGTGCTCGTGCACGTCGCCGAGGCTGATCTCCCACACCCGGCTGTGCCCCGTCGTGGTCAGCTCGTCCAAGCCGTCGTCGCCGCGGAACACCAGCGCCGTGGCTCCGCGGGTGCGGAAGACCCCGGTGATCAGCGGCACGCGGTCGAGGTGCGCGACTCCCACGGCGTTGGCCTCGGCGCGCGCGGGGTTGCACAGGGGCCCCAGGAAATTGAAGACGGTCGGCACCCCGAGCTCCACACGCGTCGGGCCCGCGTGCCGGAATCCCGGATGGAACGCCGCGGCGAAAGCGAACGTGATGCCCGTACGGGCCAGGGTCTCGGCGACGGCCTCGGGACTGAGTGTGAGATCGATTCCCAGTGCCGAGAGCACGTCGGAAGAGCCCGAAGAGGAGCTCGCCGCGCGGTTGCCGTGTTTCACCACGGGGACGCCGGATGCGGCGGCCACGATGGCAGCCATGCTCGAGACGTTCACCGTCCCGTAGCGGTCGCCGCCCGTTCCGACGATGTCGAGGACCTCCGCGGGAACCGGGAGGGGCAGGGCTGCTTCCAGGATGGCGTCGCGGAATCCCACGATCTCATCCACCGTCTCGCCCTTGGCCCGCAGAGCAACGAGGAACCCGGCCAGCTGCGACGGGGTCGCCTCCCCCTGCATGATCCGGCGCATCGCCCAGGTGGACTCCGACACGCTGAGGTCGTTCCCGCCGAGAAGACTCGTGAGGATTTCAGGCCACGCATACCGCTCCACCATGCAGCGATCTTATCGGCGGGCTGTTGCGCGGCCCGCCCGCGGTCTCACCGGGAACGCGGGGCGAACTCCCGGCCGTTTTTTAGGCTTCCCTTATCTCGGCACCAGGTGTACTGGGCATCTCAGTGCCAAAACCTGAGCGGGGAATCGGCCATAATGGGTGGTGTGACGACGCCAGCGACATACCCCCAGGCACTCAGGTCCGTGAAACGGCCGGACCCGGTCGCGGTCGGGACCATCGTCTGGCTCGGCAGCGAAGTGATGTTCTTCGCCGGGCTCTTCGCGATCTACTTCACGCTGCGCAGCACCTCGCCGGACCTGTGGGCCGAAGAGACGCAGCTGCTGAACGTCCCGTACGCGCTGGTCAACACGATCATCCTCGTGCTGTCGTCCGTGACCTGCCAGATGGGTGTCTTCGCCGCCGAGCGTTACCAGCCGTACCGCACGGGCGCGAGCCCGCTGCGGTGGGGAATGGTCGAGTGGTTCTATCTCACCTTCGCCCTGGGCGCCATCTTCGTCTCGGGTCAGGTCTGGGAGTACGCCCAGCTGGTCGCGGAGGGCATGCCGATCACGGCCAACCCGTACGCGTCGGCCTTCTACATCACGACCGGCTTCCACGCACTTCACGTCACCGGCGGGCTGATCGCCTTCCTCTTCGTGATCGGACGTGCGTACGCGGTCAAGAACTTCGGGCGCAAGGAGATGACCACCTCCATCGTCGTGTCGTACTACTGGCACTTCGTCGACGTGGTCTGGATCGCCCTGTTCCTCGTCATCTACTTCCTGAAATAGAGCGGAGCTCCACCTCGACATGGCACGTGAGAAGAAGCAACGCTCGAACGGCCGCCGCAGCCCACTGGCAGCCGCTGCCCTGATCGGCATCGGCCTGCTGGTCACCGGCGGTCTGTACGCCGGTGCGACCGCGGCGATCGCCGCCACCGAAGACGATTCCGCCACCGCATCCACCCTGACGGTGGATGACGGCAAGAAGCTTTTCCAGGCCAACTGCGCCACCTGCCACGGCATGGACCTCGAGGGGTCGGAGAACGGCCCCTCGCTGTATGGCGTCGGCGAGCTGTCGGTGCACTTCCAGGTCTCCACAGGCCGCATGCCGCTGCAGGCGCAGGCCCCGCAGGCCCCGCAGAAGCCGGTGCAGTTCACGGACGACCAGATCGCCGCGATGGCCGCCTACGTGCAGTCCAGCGCGCCCGGACCGACCTTCCCCGATGAGGAGGTGCTGGACGGAGAGGGTGACGTCGCCGAAGGCGCCGAGCTGTTCCGCATCAACTGCGCGATGTGCCACAACGTCGCCGGTGCCGGTGGCGCACTGACCGAAGGCAAGTACGCCCCCGGTCTGCACACCACCAGCGAGCTGAACATGTACGCGGCCATGGTCACCGGACCGCAGAACATGCCGGTGTTCAACGACCTGAACCTCACCCTCGAGGACAAGCGCGACATCATCTCCTACCTGGTGTTCTTGCAGGAGAACGATTCGCCCGGCGGTTACGCGCTCGGTTCGCTCGGACCGGTCGCTGAAGGGTTGTTCATCTGGATCTTCGGTATCGGCGCACTCATCGCGCTGACCGTGTGGATCACGGCGAAGTCCAACTGATAGTCGCCTTAACGGCATTCCGGAACGTACGAGGAGCAGCATGGCACACGAGGACAACGCGCTCGAGCACGAGAGGGCTTCCTGGAAGCCTTCTTCGGGGCTCGCGGTCGCGGTGACGGACCCCGTGAGGAATCCTGAGCTCCCACCGCACCGCGCGCGCATGACCGATAAGGACCCGAAGGCGATGCGCCGCGCGGTCCGCACCGTCTACACGCTGTTCTACCTCTCGGTGGCCGCGAGCATCTGGGCCATCGCGGCCTACATGCTCTTCCCCATCGAGTCAGGCTCGCTCCTGGACATCCGCTACAACAACCTCTTCATCGGGCTCGGCATCGGCCTCGCGCTGCTGGCGATCGGCCTCGGAGCCATTCACTGGTCCAAGGCCGTGATGTCCGACAAGGAGTACATCGAGCCCCGCCACGCCACGCGCGGCCGCGACAGCACACGCTCGGCTGCCGTGCAGGTCTTCGTCGACGCGAACGAGGAGTCCGGCTTCGGGCGCCGCACGATGATCCGGAACTCGCTGTTCGCCGCGCTGGCGGCGTCGATCCTCCCGGGGATCACGCTCTTCCGTGGACTGGCGCCGGAGAACTCCCCGGAGCACCCGCATGCCGGCGACCCGGTGTACCTCCTCAGCCACACGATGTGGAAGGAAGGCTCTCGCCTCGCACAGGATCCGTCCGGTCGCCCCATCCGGGCCTCCGAGGTGACCCTGGGCTCCGCATTCCACGTCATTCCGGAAGAGCTCGCCGGTGTCAGCCACCACGACGGCTACCTGGAAGAGAAGGCCAAGGCCATCGTCCTGCTGATGCGCCTCCTGCCCGAAGATCTTCACGAATCCGAGGACAAGAAGGACTGGTCCTACGACGGCATCGTCGCCTACTCCAAGGTGTGCACGCACGTCGGATGCCCCGTCGCCCTGTACGAACAGCACACTCACCACCTTCTCTGCCCCTGCCACCAGTCGCAGTTCGACGTCGCCAACGGCGCGGCCGTCATCTTCGGCCCGGCCGCCCGTCCCCTGCCGCAGCTTCCGATCACGGTCGACGACGAGGGTTACCTCGTCGCCCGCAGTGACTTCCATGAGCCCGTCGGCCCCAGCTTCTGGGAGCGCCATTGAGTACCACGACTCATCCCACAGACAACGTCACCACCGAGCCGGCGGTTCATACCGGCCCGGTGAACGTCGGCCGTGACGGCAAGCCGCTCGGCGGACGATTCGTCGGCGCCGCGGCCAACTACCTCGACGAACGCACGAGCATCTCGGGCTTCGTCAAGGAACTGGGCCGCAAGATCTTCCCCGACCACTGGTCGTTCATGCTCGGCGAGATCGCGCTGTGGAGCTTCGTCGTCGTGCTGCTCTCCGGCACGTTCCTGACGTTCTTCTTCGAGGCGTCGATGGTCGAGACGCACTACGACGGTGCGTACGCCCCGATGCGCGGTGTCGCGATGTCGGCGGCCCTCGAGTCGACCCTGCACATCTCCTTCGACCTGCGCGGCGGTCTCCTGGTCCGCCAGATCCACCACTGGGCGGCTCTGGTGTTCATCGCCGGTATCGGTGTGCACATGCTGCGCATCTTCTTCACCGGCGCTTTCCGCAAGCCGCGCGAACTGAACTGGGTGGTCGGCTTCATCCTCTTCATCCTCGCCCTGGGTGAGGGCTTCACCGGCTACTCCCTCCCCGACGACCTGCTGTCGGGCAACGGCCTGCGCATCATCGACGGCATGGTCAAGGGCATCCCGGTCGTCGGCACGTGGATCTCCTTCCTGCTCTTCGGCGGGGAGTTCCCGGGGTCGGTGATCGTCGGCCGGCTGTACACACTGCACATCCTGCTGTTGCCGGCAATTCTGGTGGCGCTGCTGGTCGTGCACCTCATGCTCATGATCATCAACAAGCACACGCAGTTCGCCGGCCCCGGCCGGACGAACGACAACGTCGTGGGCTTCCCGATCCTGCCGGTCTACGCATCGAAGATGGGTGGATTCTTCTTCATCACCTTCGGCGTGATCGTGCTCATCGCCTCGCTGTTCACGATCAACCCGATCTGGAACTACGGCCCCTACGACCCCTCACCGGTGTCTGCCGGTACCCAGCCGGACTGGTACATCGGCTTCGCCGACGGTGCGCTGCGCCTTGTGCCGCCGCACCTGGAGTTCGTCCTGTGGGATCGCACGTGGTCGTGGAACATCCTCATCCCGCTGGCGGTCCTGGGGCTGTTCATCGTGCTGGTGCTGATCTACCCCTTCATCGAGGCGTGGATCACCGGCGACAAGCGTGAGCACCACATCGCCCAGCGTCCGCGCAACGCGCCGACCCGCACCGCCATCGGCGCGGCGGGCGTGACGTTCTACGCCGTGCTGTGGGCCGCCGCGTCCTCCGACATCATCGCCACGCACTTCTGGGTCACGATGGAGGGTGTCATTCACGCCCTCCAGGCGCTCCTGATCCTCGGGCCGATCGTGGCGTACTTCGTCACCAAGCGCATCTGCCTGGCCTTGCAGAAGAAGGACCGCGAGATCCTCCTGCACGGCTATGAGTCGGGCCGCATCGTGCGTCTTCCCGGCGGCGAGTACATCGAGGTGCACCAGCCCGTCGACGAATACGACCGCTGGAAGCTCGTGGACTCGGAGAACACCTATGCTCCCCTGGTCGTGCGGCCGAATGCCCAGGGACGCATCCCGTGGCACGAGCACGTCCGCGCGAGTGTCTCCCGCTGGTTCTTCGAAGACCGCCTCGTCCCCATCAGCCAGGCGGAACTGGATGCGGCCGCCGCTCACCAGCACCACGATCTCGACCACGTCGAGCACGTGGCCAGCGATGAGCTCGAGGCCTCCGACCAGCGAGCGATCGAGGAGGGGCGCCCCGTGGCCGCCCCGCATGACGAGCGCGCTGAGATGGAGTTCCCCTCTCCGAAGGGACTCGACGAGCGCAATCGCCCCACGGGCGAGACACCGCCCCAGTGACGTCATGAGTTGACATACCCGGAATGCCCGGTCCGCCCCGCGGATCGGGCATTCCGCTGTTCTGGCAGGATTCGCACGACCGGAGACCTTCCGGCCCGCGGTGCAGCGACGCGTCTCCCCGTAGCCTGATGCCATGACCGACCGTGCCGCTTACTTCCGTGCCCGCCTCGCCGCCGAGACCGACCCGTCCGACGTGTACGCCGCGCAGAAGGCGGGGGAATCGTTCGTGCTGGTGGATGTGCGGGGCGAGGAAGCGTGGGCGCAGGGCCGCGTCAGCGGAGCCATCCACATGCCCTACCGGCAGATCGCCGAGCGGGCTCCGCGAGAGCTCGACCCCGCCGTCCCGGTCGTCGTCTACTGCTGGAGCCCCGGATGCAACGCCGGCGTGAAGGGCGCTCTCGAATTCGCCCGGCTCGGATACGACGTCCGCGAGATGATCGGCGGATACGAATACTGGGTGCGCGAAGGGCAACCGGCCGACACCGACGACGGACCGATGTCCCGCACCTTCGACCCCCTGGTGATGGTGGTGCACTCCCCCGCGCTCTCGTCGTAGCGGCGCCCCGGGGCGCTGTCCACCCCGTGTCACCGACCCGGGGCCGCAGCTGAGGCTGGGTTCATGACCGTTCCTGCATCTCCCCGCCGCCCGGCGACGGCACCTCCACCGTCCTGGACATCACGCGCTGACCGGTCGGCACAGAACGCCTGGTCGGGCGCACTGTTCGGGGTCGGGCTGGTGGCGTTTCTCGACGAGGCCCTGTTCCACCAGCTGCTGCACTGGCACCACTTCTACGACCGCAGCACCACCGACATCGGCCTGGTCTCCGACGGCCTCTTTCATGCATTCAGCTGGTTCGCGACGATCGGCGGACTGTTCCTCTTGGCAGACCTCCGCCGCCGCCACGCGCTGTGGGCGACGCGGTGGGTCGGCGGCGTGCTGGTGGGGGCCGGTGCCTTCCAGCTGTATGACGGGCTGCTCCAGCACAAGGTGTGGCGCATCCACCAGATCCGCTACGTCGACGACCTCCTGCCGTACGACCTCGCGTGGAACATCTCCGCGGCCCTCATCCTGATCGCGGGGGTCGTGGTGGTCTCGCGAACCGGCCGGCGCCGCGCCCTCGCGTACGCGGAGTCGCTGTGAGGGAGGCCGCCAGCACCCATGTCCACGCCGGCGGCGGCGCCGGCTTCCTCGACGTGCTTCTCCTCGCTCTGGCGGCGTTGGCGGTGACGAGCTACGTCGCCGCCGTCCTCACGGCACGACGGCGAGGGCGGGAGTGGCCCTTCTGGCGCGTGCTCGCGTGGATCGGAGGCGTGGCGCTGGGCGCGCTCTCGGTCACCGGACCGGTGGCGGCGGCGGCGCGGAACGACTTCGTCGTGCACATGTGGGGGCACCTCGCCGCGGGAATGGCCGCTCCGGTGCTGCTGGTGCTCGCCGCCCCCGTGACGTTGGCGTTGCGGTCTCTGCCGGTCACCCCGGCGCGACGGCTGTCACGGATGCTGCGGTCGTGGCCGGCCCGGATCATCTCCTCCCCCGTCGTGGCTGCGGTGTTGAGCGCAGGTGGCCTCTGGGTGCTCTACCTCAGCCCCCTGCTCCCGGCGATGCACCACGACCCCGTCCTGTACGTGCTCGTGCACGCTCACCTGGTCGGCGCCGGTTACCTCTTCACCGCGGCGGTGATCGGCCGGGACCCCCGCCCGCACCGCTCACCCCGCGCGGTGCTCGTCGCGGCGCTCGTCGTCGCGATGGCCTCGCACGCCGTGCTCGCGAAGTACCTCTACGCCTCTCCCCCCGAAGGGGTTCCGATCGACCAGGCTCACGAGGGTGCGCAGCTGATGTACTACGCGGGCGCGTGGGTGGAGGCAGCGATCATCGTCGTGTTCTGCGCGGACTGGTATCGGGCGGCCGGCCGCCGACGCCCCAGCTCGATTCAGGCCGTCTCGACGTCTTCCGCGAAGTATCGCGCCGCCGAGCCGGAGAATACCGGCCGGGCCGGCTCCACCGCGCCCTCGACCACATCGCAGACGACGGCGGTCACGTTGTCGAGCGAGCCCGCCTCCAGCGCCAACGCGACCAGGTCGCTCGCGGCCTGGCGCGGGGTCTGGGCCTCGCGCAGCACGGCCGCCACGTCCGGCTCGGGGACGTAATCCGTCACGCCGTCGCTGCACAGCAGCCAGCGGTCGCCCGGCATCGCCGGTCGTTCACTGACCGAGACCGAATCGTTCTCCCCGCCGCCCAGGGAGGCGGTGATGATGTTCCGGCGCGGGTGGGATGCGGCGGCCTCCGGTGCAAGCAGGCCGTGATCCACGAGCGCCTGAACGTACGAATCGTCGCGGGTCTCGCGCGTGAACCATCCGTCGCGGAGCAGGTAGCCGCGGGAGTCGCCGGTGTGTGCCAGGAGCACGGAACCGCTGGCCGCCACGAACAAGCCCGTGAAGGTCGTGGACATCCCCTGCAGCGACGGATCGCGGGTCACGTGCGCGCGGATGTCCCAGTTCGCCTCGCGGATGCGGACGAGGAGGGCCTCGGCATCGGATGCTCCGCCGACGCCGGCCACCAGCCGGTGGATGAGCGCGGCAGAGGCCAGGTCGCCGGAGGGCCCGCCCCCGACGCCGTCAGCAACCGCCGCACCCCAGGGTGCGGTGAAGGCGGCGTCCTGATTCGTCGCCCGGTGCGGTCCGGTGTCGGAGACCGCGGCCGCTGTCAGTCGAATCGGCACGCGCCGGTCAGCGGGCGAAATGTCCGCGGTAGTACTCGAACACCCAGCCCACGATGGCGACGGCGAAGACAGCCAGTCCGATCGGCATCATCCACGTGCCGATGGCCAGACCCATCATCCCGATCGCTGCCGAGAAGGCCAGAACGATGGGCCACCACGACCACGGGCTGAACTCGCCCACCTCGGGGTCGCCGTCATCGATGTCGGCGGTGAGAGTGTCTTCCGGGAGCTCGCCGCCCTGCGCGCGGTGCACACGCTGAACGTAGAAGGCGATCAGAGCCGACATGAGCGTGGCAAAGAGGAGAGCGATGGAACCGACCCACTCGATGCGGGAGAGGATGTCGCCCGAGTAGAAGAGGATCGCCCACACGGTGTAGGTCACACCCACCACGAGGAAGAAGACCGACAGCAGCCACCACAGGTTCGTGTTGACGCGCATTACTTCACCTCTCCCTCGGCAGCATCCACGACCGGGGCGTCAGGCGCGTCCTTCGCCGGGCCCACTCCGACCGGCACGCCGGCCTCGGGGTGGTTCAGGTCGAACGCGGGACGCTCGCTGCGGATCCGCGGGATGGAGGTGAAGTTGTGCCGCGGCGGCGGGGAAGACGTCGCCCATTCGAGCGATCCGCCGTAACCCCACGGGTCGTTCACCGTGATCTTCGGCGCCTTACGGGCGGTGATCCAGATGTTCAGCAGGAACGGGATCATAGAGGCGCCCAGGATCATCGCACCCACGGTGGAGACCTGGTTGCCCCACGTGAAGCCGTCCTCCGGCGAGTAGTCGGCGTAGCGACGCATCATGCCGTCCACACCCAGCCAGTGCTGGATGAGGAAGGTCATGTGGAAGCCGATGAACAGCATCCAGAAGTGCACGTAGCCCAGGCGCTCGTTCAGCATCCGGCCCGTCCACTTCGGCCACCAGAAGTAGAACCCGGCGAACATGGCGAACACGACCGTGCCGAAGACGACGTAGTGGAAGTGCGCGACCACGAAGTAGGTGTCGGAGACGTGGAAGTCCAGCGGCGGCGAGGCGAGGATGACGCCCGTGAGGCCTCCGAAGACGAACGAGATGAGGAACCCGAGCGCGAACACCATCGGCGTCTCGAACGTCACGGAACCGCGCCACATCGTGCCGATCCAGTTGAAGATCTTCACCCCGGTCGGAACGGCGATGAGCATCGTCATGAGCGCGAAGAACGGCAGCAACACCGCGCCGGTCACGTACATGTGGTGCGCCCACACCGCCACCGACAAGGCCGCGATCGCGATCGTGGCGTACACCAGCGTCTTGTACCCGAAGATCGGCTTCCGGCTGAAGACGGGGAAGATCTCCGACACGATGCCGAAGAACGGCAGCGCGATGATGTACACCTCGGGGTGACCGAAGAACCAGAACAAGTGCTGCCAGAGGAGCACACCGCCCGCCGCCGGGTCGTAGATGTGCGATCCGAGCACGCGGTCGGAAGCGGCCGCGAGCAGTGCGGCGGCGAGCACGGGGAAGGCCAGGAGCACCAGGATGCTGGTGATCAGGGTGTTCCACGTGAAGATCGGCATCCGCCACATCGTCATGCCCGGGGCGCGCAGCGTGAGGATCGTGGTGATGAAGTTGACCGCGCCGAGGATCGTGCCGAAACCGCTCATGCCGAGCCCCAGCATCCAGAGGTTTCCCCCGACGCCGGGTGAGAAGCTCGCGTTCGCCAACGGTTGATACGCGAACCAACCGAAGCCCGCGGCACCCCCCGGGGTGAGGAAGCCCGAGACGGCGATCAACGATCCGAACAGGAACAGCCAGAAGGAGAACGCGTTCAGCCGGGGGAAGGCCACATCCGGGGCACCGATCTGCAGCGGCATGATCGCGTTGGCGAAACCGAAGAACAGCGGCGTCGCGAACATCAGCAGCATGATCGTGCCGTGCATCGTGAAGAGCTGGTTGTACTGCTCCTTCGTCGGCACGACCTGCATGCCCGGCTCGAACAGCTCAGCGCGGATGATCAGCGCCATGACGCCGCCGAGCATGAAGAACAGCACGGACGCGATGAGGTACATGTACCCGATCGTCTTGTGGTCGGTGGAGGTGATCCACTTGACCACGATGTTGCCCTTCTGCTCCACACGCGAGGTGCTGAGCAGGGCCGCCTGGCGCGGCGGAATCGTCGTCGGGCGGCCGGGCGCCGACTCCTTCGGGGGAAGCGTGGTGGTCATGCTCGCTAGCCTTCCTCGGCGCGGCCGAATCCTGTGTTGCCCTGGAGTCGGTCGTAGGCCTCGTCGATATCGCCCGTCTGGCCCTCGTCACGGAGGGTCTCAAGGTAGTCCTCGTACTCCGCCTCGCTGACGACCTTGACGTTGAACAGCATCGCGGAGTGGTATTCGCCGCACAGCTCGGCGCACTTGCCGGCGTACGTGCCCTCACGCGTGGGCGTGAACGACCAGTAGTTGTCCCGCCCGAGGTACATGTCCTTCTTGTAAAGGAAGTCGATCACGAAGAAGGAGTGCGCCACATCGCGCGACTGCAACTCGATCTGCACCGTCTTGTCGACGGGGAGGTAAAGGGTGGGCAGTGCCTCCTGGTCGACGGTCCCGTCGCCCTCGGGTTCTGCCTGAACACCCATCGTCCAGACGGCGTCGGAGGCGTCCTCCTCTTCGCCGTTGTACTGGAAGTCCCACGCCCACTGCTTGCCGTAGGCGGTGATCGACACCTCGGGGTCTTCGTACTGCGTCTCGAGGATGTCCTGGTCGCGTGCGGTGAACGCGAAGAAACCGACGACCAGGATCAGCGGCACGATCGTGTAGAAGATCTCGATCGGCATGTTGTAGCGCAGCTGCACCGGGAGGCCCGACTGGCCTTTACGGCGACGGTAGGCGATGGCCGCCCACAGCATCAGTCCCCAGGTGGTCAGACCCACCGCGAGCAGCACGATCCACGAGTTGACCCAGAGCCCGGCGACCATGTCCACGCGGTTGGTGGCGGGAACGCCGTCCTCTTGGAAGCCCGGCAGGTAGCCGTGCAGTTGCGTCGGGGAGCACCCGGCGAGCACTGCTGCCGAGGCGATTCCTACCGGGAGGAAGGCCCAGCGGAGGCTGCGTTTCGAGGGCACGGTGTACCTTTCCGGGACATGAATGTTGCTTGCTCAGTCTAGGGCAAGCTCTCATGCTTCTCAGGACAACCGTCCAGCCTGCACAACGCGAAAACCCGCGGGACGAGGCGAAAATCGCTCTCGTGCCGCGGGTTGCCGCGTGTCGGGGACCGGCTGGCGGCCTCCCGGATTGAGATCAGTGGAAGCTGTCGCCGCAGGCGCAGCTGCCGGCGGCGTTGGGGTTGTCGATCGTGAACCCCTGCTCCGAGATGGTGTCCTTGAAGTCGATGGTCGCTCCGTCGAGATACGGGACGCTCATGTCGTCGACGATGACCTCGACTCCATCGAAATCGACCGCCTTGTCACCGTCGAGGTAGCGCTCGTCGAAGTACAGCTGGTAGATCAGTCCGGAGCATCCCCCGGGCTGCACGGCCACGCGCAGGCGCAGGTCGTCGCGCCCCTCCTGGTCGAGCAGGCTCTTGACCTTGCTGGCGGCGGCGTCGGTGAGCCCGACGCCGTGTTCGCGGACAATCTGGTCGGTGGACAGCGCGGTGTCGGTCATGACAACCCCTTTCGTCGAGCGCGTCGCGGTTCGGACACGATGATTCTACGCCGCCCGGCGACGCAGAGCTTCGTTCACACCGTGCGCGCGTCGAGGCTCTCCAGCAGCAGAGCCTCGGCCGCCACCGCGTGCCGGAAGGTATCCAGGTGCAGCGACTCGTTCGGGCTGTGCGCGCGCGAGTGGGGGTCTTCCACACCGGTCACGAGGATCTGGGCTTCGGGGAACTCGCGCACGAGGTCGGCGATGAAGGGGATCGACCCGCCGACACCCACGTCGATGCTCGGGACTCCGTAGCCTTCGGCGAACGCCGCACGCACGTCCTCGACTGCCCACCCGCTGGTGTCTACAAGGAACCCGTCGCCGAGGTCGACGTCGGAGAAGGTCAGCTCAGCACCGAAGGGCGCGTGTGCGCGCAGATGCGCCTCGATCGCCGCATACGCCTCCGCCGCGGCCTGACCGGGCGCCACGCGAGCGCTCACCACGACGGTGATCTCGGGGGCCAGCGTGTTGGATGCGGCGGCCACGCTGGTCGCGTCGATTCCGGTGATCGTGATCGACGCCTTGTTCCAGATACGGCCGAGGATCGCTCCCCGCCCGATCGGCGACACGCCACTGAGGAGGCCGGTCTCCGAGCGGAGGGTCTCTTCGCTGTAGTCGGGCGTCGGCTCGTCACGCTCGGTGAGGCCGTCCACCGCGACCGCGCCGTCGTCGTCCCACAGGGTTGCGAGGAGCTTCACGGTGGCGAGCATGGCGTCGGGCACCGCTCCCCCGAACATCCCGGAGTGCGAGGCGTGGTCGAGGGTCCGCACGCGGAGGGTGAAGCGTGCGTTTCCCCGAAGCGACACCGTGAGGGCGGGTGTGCGCTCGTCCCAGTTGCCCGAGTCGGCGACGACGATCGCGTCGGCGCGCAGCGCGTCGGCGTTGTCGGAGAGGAACGATGCGAACGACCGCGACCCGTACTCCTCTTCTCCCTCGATGAACACAGCGACGCCCAGGTCGAGGTCTCGGCCCAGCGCCTCGGTCAGGGCGCGGAGGGCCGCCACGTGTGCCATGACCCCGGCCTTGTCATCGGCGGCGCCGCGCCCGTACAGGCGCCCGTCGCGCACGGTCGGTTCGAACGGCGGCGACTCCCAGAGCGCCTCGTCGCCGACCGGCTGCACATCGTGGTGCGCGTACAGCAGCACCGTCGGGCGGCCGTTGCGCGCTGCCCGTGTGGCGAGCACGGCCGGCTGCCCGTGCTCATCGGTGTCGGGGATCGCCGCGGTCTTCACCTCCACGCGATCGAAGAAGTCCAGTCCGCGGAAGAGCTCGGCGACCGCCTCCGCGCTGCGCGCAAGCTGGGTCTGGTCGAACGCGGGCCACGCCACCGACGGGATGCGCACGAGAGCGCCGAGATCGGCCAGGGCGGAGGGAACGACGGATGCGGCGGCGGAACGCACGGCATCTCTGCGGGATGAGTCAGAGGTCATGCGGGTAATCTTAAAGAGCCCGCATCCGATGCTTCGAAGGTTCCCCGTGGCCAAGACTCCTGCCCCCGCGTCCAACGACGCTCCCGCCGACCCCGCCCGCCTGGGCTCCGGCAAGGGACGCGCCACTCCGACGCGCGCCGAGCGGGAGGCGGCGCGCAAGCGGCCGCTCGTCGCCGACACCAAGGAGGCGAAGGCCCGTGCGCGCGCCGAGCTCGCCGCGAAGCGCGAGAAGGCCCGCGCCGGCATGGCCGCCGGGGACGACCGCTACCTGCCCCTGCGCGACAAGGGTCCGCAGCGCCGGTTCGCGCGCGACTTCGTCGACTCGGGATGGCACCTCGGAGAGGGCGTCATGCCCTTCATGGTGCTCGTGATCGTGGCGACCCTCGTGCCGCTGCCGATGTTCCAGTACTGGGCATTCGTGGCGCTGTGGATCTTCATCCTCTTCGTGGTCGGCGACATGATCATCACCTCCATCCGCGTCAAGCGCGCGGCGCGCGAGAAGTTCGGCGCGGAGCGCCTCGAGAAGGGCCTCGGCTGGTACTCGGCGATGCGCACCGTGCAGATGCGCTTCATGCGCCTGCCCAAGGCTCAGGTCAAGCGCGGCCAGCACCCCGCCTGACTCACGCGCCGCTCCTCGCGGCCCGCTCGAATCCGCGAGACTCCACGCTGCCCACGAGACGACGGCGCTACGCCACGGTCTCGTGGGCAGCGTGCAGTCTCGCGGGTGCGGTGCGGTGTCAGAGAGCGCGGTTGATCTGGCGAGCCCAGAGCGGGCCGCGATACAGGAACGCGGTGTAGCCCTGCACGAGAGTCGCTCCGGCGTCCAGACGCTCGCGTACGTCGGATGCGGTCTCCACGCCGCCGGCGGAGATGACGACGAACTCCGGGGGTACGACCGCTCGCACCAGGCGCAGGACCGCCATCGCCCGCAGCTTCAGCGGCGCCCCGGAAAGCCCGCCCTCCCCCGCGGCCGCCACGATCTCCGGAGGCGTGCGCAGGCCCTCGCGCGAGATCGTCGTGTTCGTCGCGATGAGTCCGGCCAGACCCAGATCGACGGCGAGACGCGCGATGTCCTGCACCTCGTCGTCGGCGAGATCCGGCGCGATCTTCACCAGGAGCGGCGTCTCGCCGGCCGCATCCCGCACAGCCTCCAGCAGCGGACGGAGCGTCTCCACGGCCTGAAGGCCGCGCAGGCCCGGGGTGTTCGGTGACGAGACGTTCACCACGAGGTAGTCGGCCAGCGGTGCGAGCAGCCGGGTGCTCCGCACGTAGTCGTCCGCCGCATCCTCGACCGCGACGACGCGGCTCTTGCCGATGTTGACACCGATCACGGGACGGATGCGGCGGCGACGCAGCCGCTCCAGGCGCCGGGCGGCGGCCTCCGCGCCGCCGTTGTTGAACCCCATCCGGTTCACCACGGCGCGGTCGGCAACGAACCGGAACAGACGAGGACGCGGGTTTCCCGGCTGCGGGAGCGCCGTGATCGTGCCCACTTCGATGTGCCCGAATCCGAGGGCGCGGAGGCCCGCCACCATGCGGACGTCCTTGTCGAAGCCGGCGGCGACGCCGAAGGGCGAGTCGAAGGTCAGCCCGAGCGCGTCCGTCCGATGTTCCGGCCGGGGCGCCGTCAGCCGACGGGTGGCCCAGGAGAACGGCGTGATGCCGAGCAGGCGGATGACCGGGATCGCCAGGTGGTGCGCGCGTTCGGGGTCGATCCGCGACAGGACCAGGCGGAAGAGCAGCGGATACATCCCCGCCAGCCTAGGGGACGGCACCCGGTTGCGAGGATGCGCCTACTCGGCGACGCCCGCCGGCTCGTCCACGGTGTGCCGCGCCGAGTGATCGGCGCGGAGCAGCCCGATGGCGGACTCGAAGTCTTCGAGCGACTCGAAACCCTGGTAGACGCTGGCGAAACGCAGGTACGCCACCTCATCCAGCTCGCGCAGCGGGCCGAGGATGGCCAGACCGATCTCGTTCGCCTCGATCTGAGACGCCCCGGTCTGGCGGACGGTCTCCTCGACGCTCTGCGCCAGCATCGCCAGATCGGCTTCCGTCACGGGCCGACCCTGGCATGCCTTGCGCACGCCCGACATCACCTTCTCGCGGCTGAACGGCTCGATCACGCCGGAGCGTTTGATGACGTTCAGGCTGGCCGTCTCGACGGTCGAGAATCGCCCGCCGCACTCGGGGCACTGCCGACGTCGGCGGATGCTGAGCCCGTCGTCGCTCGTGCGGGAATCGATGACGCGGGAATCGGGATGGCGGCAGAAGGGGCAGTGCATGGCACCGACAGACTACGCGACGCCGTCGCCCCTCATGCTGTTGACGGGTCTTCGGAAGCATCTTCTCCGGCGAAGCGGGCCTGGATGGCCTCCCCGTGCGCGGGCAGCGCCTCCGCCTCCGCCAGCGCCACGATGCCGTCCCGCACCTCTGCGAGGGCATCGCGGTCGTACTCGATGATCTGCTGCGGGCGCAGGAAGGTCGCGGCCGACAGCCCGGCCGCGTACCGCGCCTGTCCCCCGGTGGGCAGCACGTGGTTGCTGCCGGCCAGGTAGTCGCCGAGGCTCACAGGCGAGAACGGTCCGACGAAGATGGCGCCGGCGTGGACGAAGAGCTCCGGCTTCGGGTCGCGAAGGTGCAGTTCGAGGTGCTCGGGCGCGTAGGCGTTGCTGAACGCCGCCGCGCCGGCGAGGTCGTCCACGAGGACGATCGCGGACTGCGGGCCGCTCAGCGCCGCCTGCACCCGCTCCCGGTGACGGGTACGCGCAGCGAGCGCGGCCACCGCATCCGCCACCGCTGCCGCCAGTGCGGGAGATTCGGTGACGAGGACGGCCGAGGCCTGTTCGTCGTGCTCGGCCTGGCTCACGAGGTCGGCCGCCACCAGCACGGCGTCGGCGCTGTCGTCCGCGACGACGAGGATCTCGGTGGCGCCGGCTTCCGCGTCTGTCCCGACGCGACCGGCGACGGCGCGCTTGGCCGACGCGACGAAGTTGTTGCCCGGCCCGGTGACCACGTCGACCGGTTCCAGCCCGAGTGAGTCGACGCCGTATGCGAAGGCGCCGATCGCCCCCGCGCCCCCCATGGCATAGACCTCACTGACGCCGAGAAGGTGAGCGGCAGCCAGGATCACGGGGTGCACACGCCCGCCGAACTCACGCTGCGGAGGGGACGCGAGGGCCACCTCGACGACGCCGGCGACCTGCGCGGGCACGACGTTCATCACGACGCTCGAGGGATACGCGGCTTTGCCTCCGGGCACGTAGACGCCCACCCGCCGCACCGGTTGCCACCGCTGCGTCACGCGCGCCCCGGGGCCGAGCTCCGTCGTCACGGGCGCCGGGACCTGCGCAGCAGAGGCCCGTCGTACGCGCCGGATGGCTTCCTCCAGCGCGGCGCGCACATCGGGGGCGAGGGATGCGACGGCTTCTTCGAGGTGTGCGGGCGGCACCCGCACCTCGTGTCCGCTGACGGCGTCGAACCGCTCAGCCTGCTCGCGCAGCGCCGCCTCGCCCCGCTCGGCGACGTCGGCGACGATCGCGGCGGCGATCGTCAAAGCTTCGTCGCGTGCCGCGGCGGCACGTGGCACGGAGGCCAGCAGCTCGGCCGGGCTGAGCGTCCGGCCGCGCAGATCGATGGTGCGGAGCATCCATCCAGGCTACCGGCACGGGAACGCGCCCCGTCCCCGGTAGCCCGAGCCCGGGTCAGCCCCGGGTGACGCCGCTCACGTCGTGGAGGTAGCCGATGCGGCCGTCCTCGTGACGGACCACGAAGACCTCGCCGCGGTCTTCGATGACCAGCGCCCATGCGGTGGGGCCGATCCGGAAGAGTGGAGAGCCGTAGTCATCCACCACGTCGCGCTCCACGGGCACAAGTGCCCAGAAGGCCTGCTGCGCGGGCGCGGCGTGCGCGGCGGAGGCCACCGTGTCATCGGCCGCCGCCCATTCCTGGGTCTCCGGCTCGTGCTCTGCAGGCTCGTGCTCTGCAGGCTCGGGGTCGTCTCGCAGGGGGGCGAAGACATCGGTGTCGAAGGCCCCGGTGTTCGACACGGGCACTGCCGCCACCGGCGCGGAGGTGCCCGCGCCGCGGGCGTACGACCCCGTGTCGTACGAATTCGGCGGGTAGGTGCCGGCGTCGTGGGAACCCGTGCTGGAGGCGCCCGTCTCGTCGGAGCGCGAGTCGGAGGCCGCATCGTGGGAGGGGCCGCCCTGGAAGGCGTCGCCATCCACCGGCGTAGGCGCCGGAGCGGGGGCGCGACGCTCACGGGCAGGGCGCGGCACCACGGCACGGACAGGACGGGCGTTGCGATGCGCGGGGATCTCGGGTCGATCCTGGAAGTCCTGCTCGAGCACGGGGATGATCGGCGCGAAGACCGTGAGCACCACACCGGCGAGCATGAGGATGACCTCGACCCACACCACCCACGAGCGGGTCCAGAAACCGGTCTCGATGACGATGGCGACGTTGTCCCACAGCGACGAGAGCCACACCAGTGCGGCCACCGAGAACGCCACGGAGGCGAACTGGTCGATGCCGAGCGATCCGAATCGGCGGATACCCTGCGGCGAGAGCCGGCGCAGCACCAGCAGGAACACGGCGATCGTGGGAAGCCCGATCGTGAGGATCCACGACAGACCCGATACCCAGACGTTCGCGCCACCGAAGAGCGGGCGCGCGTTGCCGCCGACGATGTTCAGGGGGAAGAAGGACACGATGAAGGCCACGAGCCAGACGGCCGTCAGGGCCACCTCGCGGATGGAGAACGGGCCCACACCGTACTGGGGTGGAGTCTCGCGCTCGGCGGGAACCGCCGCATCCTCCGCCGCGACGGGTGCCGCCTCGGAGGCCGGGGCGCGGGCGATGGTCGTGTCGTCAAGTTCAGCGTCAGTCACGATGTTCCTCTCCAGGGGGGCGGAGACGATCCTACCCACGGTGGTCGGCGCGGCCCAGGAGGCGTCGCCGCTTGACAGTACTTGTGAAATCAGGCTCGACTTGTGAAATCAGGCTCGACTTGTGAAATCAGGCTCGCACCTGTGAAGGAGGGATGGCTCAGCCCAGACAGTTCGGGCCGAGCAGCCCCTTGAGTTCGCCGTACAGGTCAGCGGTCACCCGCACGGGCAGCGGCACTTCGAACACCTTCGCCGTCCCGGCCTTGTGCAGCTTCAGTGTGACCTCGGTATCGCCGCGGTGGCGGCGCAGCACCTCGGCCAGATCGTTGACCAGGTCTTCGCTGGCGCGCTGCTCGGCCATCAGGAGCACGAGCGGGCCCGACTCGTCCAGGGAGCCGAGATCCGGCGAGAACGCCGATTGCGCGTGCAGGTTCAGACCATCATCGCGCCGCGACACCCGGCCGCGGACCACGAGGATCGCATCGGCTTGGAGAACGGGCGAGAACTCCTGGTAGGTCTTCCCCATGAACATCACGGTGACCTCGCCGTTGAAGTCTTCGACGGTGATCATGCCGTACGGGTTGCCGCTCTGCTTGGCGACGCGATGCTGGACACTTGTGATCAGCCCCGCGATGGTGACCTGGTCGCCGTCCTGCACCTCTTCGGACGAGAGCAGGTCATGGATGCTGGTGGACGCATGCTTGGCGAGGGGCACCTCGAGCCCGGCCAGCGGATGATCGGACACGTAGAGGCCGAGCATCTCGCGTTCGAAGGCGAGCTTGTCCTTCTTCGTCCACTCGGGGCGATCGGGCACCTTCGCCGGCATGATCTCCTCCGCCTCGTCGTAAAGACTGTCGAAGTCGAAGCCGATGGCGCCGGTGGCCGCCTTTCGCTTTGTCTCCACCGCCGCCTCCGTCGCATCCTCGTGGATCTCGAGAAGGGCGCGCCGGGTTGCACCGAGAGAGTCGAACGCGCCCGCCTTGATGAGCGATTCCACGGTGCGCTTGTTGGCGACGTGCAGAGGCACCTTCGTGAGGAAGTCGTGGAAGCTGACGAAGTTGTCGTCGGCTCGGGAGGCCACGATCCCCTCCACCACGTTGGAGCCGACATTGCGCACGGCTCCGAGACCGAAGCGGATGTCGTCGCCGACGGCCGCGAAGTAGCGGATGGACTCGTTCACGTCGGGCGGAAGAACCCGGATTCCCATGCGGCGGCACTCGTTCAGGTAGACCGCCATCTTGTCCTTGGAGTCGCCCACGCTGGTCAGCAACGCGGCCATGTACTCGGCGGGGTAGTGCGACTTGAGGTACGCGGTCCAGTAGGACACGAGCCCGTAAGCGGCCGAGTGCGCCTTGTTGAAGGCGTAGTCGGAGAACGGAAGGAGGATGTCCCACAGCGCCTTGATCGCGGCCTCGCCGAACCCGCGCGCGACCATTCCGCCGTGGAACCCCTCGTACTGCTTGTCCAGCTCGGACTTCTTCTTCTTACCCATCGCGCGACGAAGGATGTCTGCTTGACCGAGCGAGAAGCCCGCGACCCGCTGGGCGATCGCCATGACCTGCTCCTGATAGATGATCAGGCCGTAGGTGGTGTCGAGGATGTCTCTGAGGGGCTCTTCGAGCTCGGGGTGGATCGGGGTGATCTCCTGCTGGCCGTTCTTGCGCAGCGCGTAGTTGATGTGCGAGTTCGCGCCCATCGGACCCGGGCGGTACAGGGCGATGACAGCCGAGATGTCTTCGAAGTTGTCGGGCTTCATCAGACGCAGGAGCGAGCGCATCGGCCCACCATCGAGTTGGAACACGCCGAGGGTGTCTCCCCGGGAGAGCAGATCGTAGGAGTGCTGGTCATCGAGAGTGAGGTCTTCGAGGACGAGCTTCTCGCCACGGTTGGCTTCGATGTTGTCGACGGCGTCGTTGATGATGGTGAGGTTGCGGAGCCCCAGGAAGTCCATCTTGATCAGGCCGAGGGCCTCGCACGCGGGATAGTCGAACTGCGTGACGATCTGGCCGTCCTGCTCCCGGCGCATGATCGGGATGATGTCGACGAGCGGCTCGCTGGACATGATCACGCCCGCGGCGTGGACACCCCACTGACGCTTGAGGTTCTCCAGCCCCACCGCCGTGTCGAACACCGTCTTGGCCTCGGTGTCGGTCTCGATGAGGGTGCGGAACTCCGCTGCTTCCTTGAAGCGCGGGTGCTCCTTGTCGAACATGCCGTCCAGCGGCATGTCCTTGCCCATCACGGCGGGGGGCATGGCCTTGGTGAGCCTCTCCCCCATGCTGAACGGGAAGCCGAGGACGCGGCCGGCGTCCTTCAGGGCCTGCTTGGCCTTGATGGTGCCGTAGGTCACGATCTGCGCGACGCGCGCGTCGCCGTACTTCTCGGTGACGTACTGGATGACCTCGCCCCGGCGACGGTCGTCGAAGTCGACGTCGAAGTCGGGCATCGAGACGCGATCGGGGTTGAGGAATCGCTCGAAGATGAGGCCGTGCTTGAGCGGGTCGAGATCGGTGATGCGCATGGCGTAGGCCGCCATCGACCCCGCGCCCGAGCCGCGGCCGGGACCGACGCGGATGCCGTGGTCCTTCGCCCAGTTGATGAAGTCGGCGACGACGAGGAAGTAGCCGGGGAAGCCCATCTGGGTGATGACGCCGGTCTCGTACTCGGCCTGCTTGCGCACCTCCGCGGGGATGCCCTCGGGGTAGCGGAACTCGAGCCCCTTCTCCACCTCCTTGATGAACCACGAATCCTCGGTTTCGCCGGCGGGGACGGGGAAGCGCGGCATGTAGTTCGCGGAGGTGTTGAACTCGACGTCGCAGCGTTCGGCGATCAGCAGGGTGCTGTCGCACGCCTCCGGATGATCGCGGAAGATCTGGCGCATCTCCGCGGGCGACTTCACGTAGTAGCCGTCGCCGTCGAACTTGAACCGCTTGGGATCATCCAGGGTCGAGCCCGACTGCACGCACAGCAGCGCCGCGTGGCTCGTGGCGTCGTGCTGATGTGTGTAGTGCAGGTCGTTGGTCCCGACGAGGGGGATGCTGAGGTCTTTCGCGATCTTGATCAGGTCGCCCATGACCCGGCGCTCGATCGAGAGACCGTGGTCCATGATCTCGGCGAAGTAGTTGTCCTTGCCGAAGATGTCCTGGAACTCCGCTGCGGCCGCACGGGCCGCGTCGTACTGACCGAGCCGCAGGCGCGTCTGCACCTCGCCCGACGGGCAGCCGGTCGTGGCGATGAGGCCCGTGGAGTAGGTCTGGAGCAGCTCCCGGTCCATGCGGGGCTTGAAGTAGTACCCCTCGATGGACGCCCTGCTGGAGAGCCGGAAGAGGTTGTGCATGCCCTCGGTGGTCTCCGACAGCAGGGTCATGTGCGTGTAGGCACCGGAACCCGACACGTCGTCGCCGCTCTGCTCGGGGGTGCCCCACCGCACGCGCGCCTTGTCGGCACGGTGGGTTCCGGGCGTCACGTACGCCTCGATACCGATGATCGGCTTGATGCCGGCATCCTTCGCCGTCTTGTAGAACTCGTACGCCGCGAAGGTGTTGCCGTGGTCGGTCACCGCGATCGCGGGCATCCCCTGACGGACGGCCTCCTGCACCATCGGAGCGATGCGCGCGGCGCCGTCCAACATCGAATACTCGCTGTGCACATGCAGATGAACGAAGGAGTCGGATGCCACGGGTCGAGTCTACGAACCCCCCACCGACACTCCGGCCGTCGCCGAGGTCGTTCCGGGTGCGGCCGGGCGGAATCGGTTCTCCCTCATGTAGAAGGTGAAGGTTCGGCCGGGGTGCGAGCCGGCTGCTCGCCGGCGGGGGCTCCGCCTAGGGTGGATTCATGGCCACGCCCGAGTTCGTCCTGTCGCTGCGCGAGAAGATCGGACACGCGCCGCTTCCGCTGGTGGGAGTCACCGCGATCGTCTTCCGTGACGAGAAGGTGCTGCTGGGTAAGCGCGCCGACAACGGCCAGTGGCAGGCGGTCTCGGGCATCGTCGATCCCGGCGAGGAGCCCGCGGATGCCGCCGTCCGCGAGTGCTCGGAGGAGGCCGGGATCGTCGTCCGCGCGACGCGCCTCGCGCTCGTCCAGCAGGTGCCGCGCATCACCTACGCCAACGGCGACCAGGTCGACTACCTCGATCTGGTCTTCCGCTGCGACTGGGTCTCGGGTGACCCGCATCCCGCCGACGGCGAGTTGACAGAGGTCGGCTTCTACGGACTCGGAGAGCTCACGGACGTCGCTCCCGAGCACGTCCGCAAGATCGCGCTGGCCGTCGCCGAAGACGACCCCGCGTCCTTCGCCGGTGGCCGCTAGAGCGTCCGACGCATCAGCACCCGCGGGAACCCGGCCAGGCGCGAACCGGTGACGGCGGCCTCGCGGAATCCCGCTCTCTCGAACAGCGCCTTCGTGCCGACGTAGGCCATCGTGAGATCGACCTTCCGGCCTTCGTTGTCGACCGGATAGCCCTCGATGGCGGGCGCGCCATGGTCGCGAGCGAAGGCGACCGCCCCCGCCAGCAGGGCGTGGGAGATTCCGCGCCCGCGGTGACCTGGCCGCACCCGGATGCACCACACCGCCCATACCGGGAGGTCATCGACGTGCGGGATCAGCCGCGAGGTCGCGAAGGTCGTGTCGGCGCGCGGCGCGACGGCGGCCCACCCGACCACCTCGCCCCCGTCGTAGGCGAGCACCCCGGGTGCCACATCACGCGCGCAGAGCTCTCGCACGTACTCGCCGCGCGCCGGCCCGGCCAGCTCGCGGTTCAGCCGGCCCGGGATGCGGTAGCTCAGGCACCAGCACACGTTCGCGTCGGGGCGCTTCGGGCCGAGGAGGATCGCGGCGTCCTCGAACGATGTCGCGGGCCGGACCTTGATCGTCATGCCCGCAGTGTCGCATTCTCCTCCGACACCGCGCTCACCGAGGTCGGAGCATCCCGCGTCGGTCGGAGGATTCGCGCGATATCGTCCGACCTACGTGTGATTCTCCGACCGGGCGAAGGGGGCAGACGCGTCAGTCGGCGCGGAGGATGTCGAGTGCGTGCTGAAGGTCAGCCGGGTACTCCGAAGTAAAGGTCGACCACTCCCCCGTCGCGGGGTGGGCGAACGACAGCTGCCGCGCGTGCAGCCACTGCCGGGTGAGGCCCAGCCGGGCCGAGAGCGTGGGGTCGGCGCCGTACAGCGGGTCGCCCACGCATGGGTGCCGGTGCGCGGCCATGTGCACGCGAATCTGATGCGTCCGACCGGTCTCCAGGTGGATCTCCAGCAGCGACGCGCCCGGGAAGGCTTCGATCGTCTCGTAGTGCGTGACGGAGTCCTTGCCGGTGGGCGTGACGGCGAACTTCCATGAGTGCGTGGGATGACGCCCGATCGGCGCGTCGATGGTGCCGGCGAGGGGGTCCGGGTGGCCCTGCACGACCGCATGGTAGATCTTCTCCACCTCGCGCTCCTTGAAGGCGCGCTTGAGGGCCGTGTAGGCGCGTTCGCTCTTCGCGACGACCATGAGCCCGCTCGTGCCGACGTCTAGGCGATGAACGATTCCGCGCCGCTCGGCGGCGCCGCTCGTGGCAACACGGAAACCGCCCGCCGCCAGCGCGCCGAGCACCGTGGGACCCTCCCATCCCATCGAGGGATGCGCCGCGACACCGGCGGGCTTGTCGACCACGACGATGTCGTCGTCGTCATACACGATTCCGAGGCCGGGCACCTCGACGGGGATGATCTCCGGCTCCCGCTTCGGCGTCCACGAAACGGTCAGCCACCCGCCGCCGTGCAGCCGGTCGGATTTGGACACGACGCGCCCGTCCAGTTCCACGCCGCCCGCATCGGCGACGTCGGCGGCGAACGTTCGGGAGAATCCGAGCATCTTCGCTAGCGCTGCATCCACCCGCGTGCCGTCGAGCCCGTCGGGGACGGGCAGGGTGCGCGACTCGGTCATTCGCGTGGAGGGGTGCCGGGAGAGGTGTGGTTGGGGTCGGCGGGCGATCCGGTGCGATCGGGGTCGGTGACCGCGTCAGGCCCGCCGGGCGCGTCGGGGCCGCCTGTGGCATCGGGCCCGTCGGTGGCATCCGTGGCGTCGGTGGCGTCGGTGGCGTTCGCCGAGGCAGCCCGCGTCTCGCGCGTGCCGTCCAGGCGCAAGCCGATGAGCACGAGCAGAGCGACCGAGATCATCATCGTGACGATGAAGATGTCGGCGACGTTGTAGATCGCCGGCATCATCCACGGGGTGGAGATGAAATCCACCACATGCCCGACTGGGAACCCGGGCTGGCGCAGCAGCCGGTCGGTGAGGTTTCCGAGGACACCGCCCAGGAGAAGCCCGAGGACGACCGCCCACGCGCGGGAGGTCACCCGCGTGACCGCGAGCCAGACGATCGCGACCGCGACCGCAGCCAGCGCCAGTGTGAACACCCAGGTGACGCCCTGGCCCAGCGAGAACGCGGCGCCCGGGTTGCGGACGAGGTAGAACTGCAGGAACTCGCCGAGGATCGCGACCGGCTCTTCGGGTGGCAGGTTCGCTATCGCGAGGAACTTCGTGAACTGGTCGGCGGCCAGCACCGTCACCGCGAGGATCGCGATGAGGATGCCGGCCGCCGCCTGATGCAGGGGTGCTCGGCTGCGCACCGAGCGGGCCTAGAGCCCGATCGCCGAGACCGGGGTGGATCCCGACGGCGTGGCGGTCGTGTCGAGGTCGCGGAGCTTGCCCTCGATGTAGCTGCGCAGCTGCGCGCGGTAGTCACGCTCGAACGCGTTCAGATCGGCGATCCGGGCCTCAAGCGCAGCGCGCTCCTTCTCGAGGCGTGCGATCTCGTCGCGACCCTTGGCCTCGGCGTCGGCGACGATCGCTGCGGCGCGCGCCTGCGCCTCGGAGATGAGCTGGTCGCGCTGCGCCTTGCCCTCGGCGACGTGCTCGTCGTGGAGGCGCTGGGCGAGCTCGATGATGCCCGCCGACGTGGAAGCGGGGTCGGCGGAGGCAGCGGGAGCCGCAACAGCCGGGGCGGGGGCGGGGACCTCGGTCACAACGGGCTCGGAAGGAGCCTCGGCGCGCGCCTCGGGAGCCGGCTGCTCACCGGATTCGTATGCGGCGAGCTTGGCCTTCAGTTCCTCGTTCTCGGCGAGGGCCTTGCGCCACTCGACGACGATTTCGTCGAGGAAATCGTCCACCTCGTCCGGGTCGAAGCCCTCTTTGAATCGGACGTGCTGGAACTGTTTGGTGACGACGTCATCGGGGGTCAATGCCATGGTGGTTCCTCTTTCGAGAGCTGGTCGCGGGCCGCGGTTCGGACGGCGCTCCGGGCCGTGTTGCTTCGAGCAAGCATAGTCGGAGGCTCCGAGGGCTGTCGAAGCCTTGCGCTCGAGCCGAGAGCTCGTCAGCCGTTGGCGATGGAGCGTGTGACTCCGAGCAGAAGGAAGCACAAGAGCATGGTCAACGCGAACGCGAAGTCGATGGCGACCGGACCCACCCGCAGGGGCGGGATGAAGCGCCGGAAGAGCTTGATCGGCGGATCCGTGACGGTGTAAACGACCTCAGCGGCGATCAACGCCCCACCCCGCGGCCGCCAGGACCGGTTGAACATCGGGATGTACTCGAGCACGAGACGCACGAGAAGCACGATCACGTACAGGAAGAGCAGCGTGTTGACGACGGTGGCGACGAGGCGGAGCACGTCCACGATCGGTTACGGCTGTGCGAAAGCGACGGACTCGGAGTCCGCCTGCGCGAGGGCACCATCGCCGGACACGGCGATGTTCTCCGGAGAGAGCAGGAACACCTTGCTGGTGACCCGCTCGATCCGTCCGTACAGACCCATCGACAGGCCGCTGGCGAAGTCGATCAGACGGCGCGCGTCGGCGTCGCTCATCTGCGACAGGTTGATGATGACCGGAACGCCCTCACGGAAGTTCTCGGCGATCAGCTGCGCGTCGCGGTACTGCTTGGGGTGCACCGTCAGGATCTCGCTGATCGGGCCCGGGACGGGCTGACGCACCGCCACGGGGCGGTGGATCGGCGTTACCGGTGCAGCCTTCTCGACGGCTTGCGGCTTGCGGCTTGTAGGCTGCGCGGCCGGCTCGTCGAAGGCTTCCTCCTCGTCAGCGAGGCCCAGGTACACCATGGTCTTCTTGAGCGGGTTCGACATCGCATCCTCCGTTCGATCGTCTGTTTCGAGGCTAGCCGCGCACAGGCCTCGGGCCCGTGATTGCCGAGCCGATCCGCAGGTGTGTCGCGCCCATCGCGATCGCCTGCGGAAAATCTCCGGTCATTCCGGCCGAGATCCACTCGGCGTCCGGGGCGACCCGGCGTACATCGTCCGCTGCCGCCCGGAGGCGCGTGAAGGCGCGCTCCGGCTCCTCGTCCAGTGGCGCGACCGCCATGACGCCGCGCAGCCGCAGCGACGGCAGCGACGCGACGTGCTCGGCCAGACGAAGGACGGCGCCTGGCTCCACCCCGCCGCGCGCCGGATCGTCGGTCAGGTTGACCTGCACGAGCACATCCAGCACGTCGGGCCGTTCGGGGGCCGCAGCATCCAGCGCGTCGGCCAGTCGCTCGCGATCGACCGAGTGCACCGCCGAGGCGACGGAGCGGATGGCACGGGCCTTGTTCGTCTGGGCCTGGCCGATGAAATGCCAGCGCAGGTCGTCCAGCGCGGAGAGTTCGCCGGCTTTGGCCGAGAGCTCCTGCTGCCGGTTCTCCCCCACGTCACGCACCCCGAGCTCGTACAGGTCGCTCACGAGGGAGGCCGGGTGGAACTTGGTCACGACGATGCGGGTGATTCCGGCCGGATCGCGGCCGGCTCCGCGTGCGGATGCGGCGATCCGCTCATCGACGGCGGCCAGACGGTCAGCCAGTTCGCTGTCCACGATTCCTCCCGGAAATGCTGCGGCGGGCCCGGGGCATGCCGGGCCCGCCGCAACTGATGAGGACTCCTACTTCAGGAAGTCGGGGATGTCCAGGTCGTCGTCGCCGAACGCCGAGTCGTAGGCGGGCTCGGGAACCCGGGCCGCGACCGGCACGGACTCCCGTACGCGCTCCTGCTCCGCGACCGGCGCCGAGGGCGTGGCCTCCTCAGCGGGCAGCGGCAGCGGCGGGAGAACCGGCGTGGCCGGCCGCTGGGCCGCACCCACCGCATCCAGTCGCAGCGACGGCTCGCCACCGTCGAAGCCCGCCGCGATGACGGTGACCCGCACCTCGTCGCCGAGCGTGTCGTCGATGACCGTTCCGAAGATGATGTTGGCCTCGGGGTGCGCGGCCTCCTTCACCAGCTGCGCGGCGTCGTTGATCTCGAAGATGCCGAGGTTCGACCCGCCCTGGACCGACAGCAGGACGCCATGGGCGCCCTCGATCGACGCCTCCAGCAGCGGAGATTCCACCGCGAGCTCCGCAGCCTTGATCGCCCGGTCGGCGCCGCGCGCCGAACCGATGCCCATGAGCGCGGAACCCGCTCCCTGCATGACCGACTTCACGTCGGCGAAGTCGAGGTTGATGAGGCCAGGGGTGGTGATCAGGTCGGTGATGCCCTGCACACCGGCCAGGAGAACCTGGTCGGCCGTGGCGAACGCCTCGATCATCGAGATGCCGCGGTCGCTGATCTCCAGGAGTCGGTCGTTCGGCACCACGATGAGGGTGTCGACTTCTTCCTTGAGCTTCGAAACTCCGGTCTCGGCCTGCTGCTGGCGGCGACGGCCCTCGAAGGAGAAGGGCTTCGTGACGACACCGATGGTCAGTGCGCCGATCGACTTGGCGATACGCGCGACGACCGGGGCGCCACCGGTGCCCGTGCCGCCGCCCTCACCGGCGGTGACGAACACCATGTCGGCGCCCGCCAGTGCTTCTTCGATGTCTTCCGCGTGGTCCTCTGCGGCGCGACGCCCCACCTCGGGGTCGGCGCCAGCACCCAGGCCGCGCGTCAATTCACGTCCGACGTCGAGCTTGACGTCCGCGTCGCTCATGAGCAGTGCCTGGGCGTCGGTGTTGATCGCAATGAACTCCACGCCGCGCAGGCCGAGCTCGATCATGCGGTTGACGGCGTTGACGCCACCACCGCCGACTCCCACGACCTTGATCACGGCGAGGTAGTTCTGGTTCTGGCTCATGCCGGCCTCCATATCCCGAACCTTAAACCTCATCTAGAGGGTTAAAGAATTGCTGGGTATGCAATTCCTGATTCCGAACGTAGGTGGCGGATGCGGCGGCGGCCGGACCGGCGCGGCGTGTCGCGACATCCCCGGCAGAACGGGTCAGCGCAAGACGATCGCGGAGGGCGAAGAGACGTCGTAGAGGCTCGTCCGATCGGGCGGGTTGGACCGCATCACCGTGTCGAGGGTGAGCGCCTTCAGCGCGGAGCGCTCGGCGCTCCCCCACACGACGGTCGTTCCCGTCTCCCCGAGCGTCAGGGTCACATCGTCGGCGGTGGAGGCAGACACCGCGGTCACCCGCGACCGGATGGCGTCGGGCAGTGCGCGCATCACCGTTCCGGCCGCGCGGAAAGCTGCCGAACCGACGCCACCGGTGATCGACAGGCTCGGCTGGCCGGGCGGGGGCGTTGGAGTCGTCGAGAGAGCGACGCCCGCAGCATCCACCACCGTGTACCCCGCGGCGGATTCGAGCACCCCCACCGGAGTGCGTTCAACGATGCGGACGACGAGGTCGTGCGGCGGCCGCGCCTCCAGCGTGTACGACTCCACCAGCGGGAAGCGCACCAGCGCGGCCTTCACCGCGCTGTCATCCACCAGCGGGAGCGGTGTGCCGATCTGGTCTCCCAGCGCGTCGGCTACGGCACCTGCATCCAGCGCACTCGTTCCGGCGACCTCGATGCGCTCGACCGCGAACAGCGGGCTGTACGCGGCTCCCACGGTGCCGAGCACGAGCAGCGCCACCGCCGATGCGGCCCCGATCCACACCATGCGCCGACGTCGCTGGCGAACCGTGAAGCGGCGCACCTCGGCGCGCAGTGCGCGTCGGCGGGCGCGGGAGGCGCGCCACACGTCGCGCAGGCCGAGGCGTCCGGACAGGGCGGGCTCCGTCGCAGATGCAGTGTCGCGCCGGGGAACGCCGGGTGCAGGTCGCTCCTCCCCGGGCAGAAGCGGGATGATCGGGGCGTTCGCCTGGTCAGCCGGGACGTCCGGGCCGGCGCCGCGAGGAGTGGGGCGCGATCCCGCAGGCGGCGGCGGCAGGGGGCTGGGCCGGCGCATCCCGGTCATCCCGCGGGGGTCTCGTCGGTGCCGGCCAGCGCCTCGATCACCTGCGGGATGATGAGGTTCACGTTGCCGCACCCGAGGGTGATGACGTAGTCGCCGCGGCGTGCCACCGCGGCCGTGTACTCGGCGGCCTGCTGCCAGTCAGCGACGAAATGCACGCGGTCGGGGTCGGCGAACGCGCCGCTGACCAGTTCCCCGGTGACACCAGGCACCGGGTCTTCTCGGGCTCCATAGACATCCAGCACGACCGTATGGTCGGCGAGGGATTCGAGGACGTCCGCGAACTCGCGATACATCGCCTGGGTACGCGAGTACGTGTGCGGCTGGTGCAGCGCGATGATGCGACCATCCCCGACGACCGTGCGGGCAGCCGAGAGGGCGGCGGCAACCTCGGTCGGATGATGCGCGTAGTCGTCGTAGACGCTCACCCCGCGACGGATGTCGTGCAGCTCGAACCGCCGAGCCGTACCCCCGAACCCTGCCACCGCGTCAGCGGCCGCGGCGAGGTCGAAGCCGAGCGTGACGAGCACGGCGACGGCACCGGCGGCGTTGATGGCGTTGTGAGCCCCGGGCACTCGGAGCTGTACCGGCACCGAGGAGCCCTCCGCGGTGAGCGTGAACGACACGGGGCCATCGGTGCGGATGCCGGTCACGCGCACATCGGCGCCGGCATCCTCGCCGAAGGTGACCACGCGCGGGTGGGCGAGCCGTGATCGCACCCGCTGCGCGCCCTCGTCGTCGGCGGAGATCACGACCGCCTCGCCGGCGCCGTCGGCGAACCGCGCGAACGCTGCGTCGAAGGCGTCGATCGAGCCGTAGTGGTCGAGGTGGTCGGGGTCGACGTTCGTGATCAACGCCACTGCCGTGTCGTACAGCAGGAAGGTGCCGTCGGATTCGTCGGCCTCGATGACGAAGAGATCGTCCGAGCCCGTCGCACTGGATGCTCCGTACTCGGCGATGACGCCGCCGTTGACGAACGTGGGGTCGGCGTCCAGCGCGCGCAGGCCGGTGACGATCATCCCGGTCGACGTGGTCTTGCCGTGGGCGCCGGCGACCGACACCAGGCGACGCCCGCCGATCAGCCAGTGCAGCGCCTGCGAACGATGTATGACCGCGAGGCCACGCTCCTTGGCGGTGACGTACTCGGGGTTCTCCGGCCAGATCGCGCCGGTGTGCACGACCGTGTCCGCGTCGCCGAGATTCGCGGCGTCGTGGCCCACGTACACCCTCGCCCCGAGCGCCTCGAGCGCGCGCAGCCCTGGGCCGTCGGCGCGGTCGGACCCCGAGACGCGGATGCCGCGCTCGAGGAACATGCGCGCGAGCCCCGACATCCCGGATCCGCCGATGCCGATGAAGTGGGCGGCCTCGATGTTCTCGGGGATGGGCAGGCTCAGGTCGGGGCGAATCATGACCCGATCATCCTAGGTCGGCGCGCCTGGGCGTCGGCTCCGGCGCGCGGGCTCTGGCTCGGCTGCGGTCGCGAGCTGGTGCGGTGCGGGCTCACCGCCCGCGTGCAGCTCGGGAGGAGATGGCCGTTCGGGAGGAAGCATCCACCCGAATCGGCCCTCCCCAAGGCACATCTCCTCCCCACGCGCACACCCGGACCAGGACCCGACGCCGGACGCCACCCGTGCGCCTTGGAGGGAGAGATCTTCGGCCGGGCGCACCTCCGCGTGCGCCTCAGGAGGAGATGGCCGTTCGGGAGGAAGCATCCCCCGAATCGGCCCTCCCTGACGCACATCTCCTCCCCACACGCACACCCACGCGGCGACCCCCGGACGCCGGACGCACACCCGTGCGCCTTGGAGGGAGAGATCTTCGGCGGGCCCACCGCCCGCGTGCCCCTCGGGAGGAGATGGCCGTTCGGGAGGGCGCATCCACCCGAATCGGCCCTCCCCCACGCACATCTCCTCACCACACGCACACCCACGACCCGACCTCGCCGGAGGCCCGCCGGGTCGACCCGAAACGCGGCGTCAGCGGCGGGCGAGGGCCTCGTCGAGCATCGCGATCACGTTCTGCGTTCCGGCGCGGGTGCCGACGGATGCCGCGGCGCGGCGCATCGCGTCGAGCGCGGCCGCATCCTGCAACAGGGGAACGATCTCCGCACGCACGCGTTCCGCGGTGAACTCCGCGTCCGGGATGAGGCGTGCCGCGCCCGCATCGACGGCCGAGGCCGCGTTGAGCCGCTGCTCGCCGTTGCCCACGGCGTACGGCACGTAGACGGCAGGGATGCCCAGCGCGCTGATCTCGCTCACCGTCCCCGAGCCCGCGCGGGACACGATCACGTCGGCCAGGGCGAACGCGAGATCCATACGGTCGACGTAGCGCACGACGGCGTAGCCCTCGGCGCCGGGGTCGGGGAGGTCGGAGCGCTCCCCCGTCACGTGCAGCAGCTGCCATCCGGCGTTCAGGACGTCGTGCCACGCCTCGCCGAAGGCCTCGTTCAGCCGCATCGCTCCGAGGGATCCGCCGAACACCAGGAGCGTGGGCCGGGCGGCGTCCAGGCCGAAGTACGCGGCCGCCTCGGCTCGGGATGCAGCGGCGTCGAGGTCGACGATCTCACGTCGCAGCGGCATCCCGACCACCCGGGATCCGCGCAGCGGCGTCCCCGCGAAAGCCACGCCCACACCGGCGGCACCCCGCGCTCCCAGCACGTTCGCGAGGCCCGGCTTGGCGTTGGCCTCGTGGACGACGAAGGGAACGCGCGCCTGTCGTGCAGCGACGTACGCAGGCGCGGAAGCGTATCCGCCGAAACCTGCCACGACATCCACGCCGTGCGACCGGATATGCGCCCGGCTCTGAGCGATCGCCCGGCGGAAGCGCGTCGGGAACCCTGCGGCGGCGCGGTCGAGCCGGCGGGGGAAGGGGACCTTGTCCACGATGAGCAGCTCGTAGCCACGCAGCGGCACCAATCGCGCCTCGAGACCCTCACGGGTGCCGAGGACGTACACCTCCGCAGAGGCATCGCGCTCGCGAAGGGCGTCGGCCACAGCCAGCAGCGGGTTGACGTGGCCGGCCGTGCCGCCACCGGCGAGGAGGTAGGTCGTCACTGTTCGACCCTAACCGGCGCTTCTGGATGTTCCGGGCGCCCGCCCCGTCTGCGAACACCACCGCGTCACGGCCCGACCGTCACAACCGCGCGAACTCCACCGCGTCGCGGTCCGACGGAGGGAGGCGAACACGGCGACGTCCGCCGCACGTGGGGTTCAGCGGCTGCGTACGGGGAGGGTACGGGCGAACGACAGCAGCACTCCGCAGGCGAGGAGGACCGACAGCAGGCTGGTCCCGCCCTGAGACATGAACGGGAGCGGAACGCCCAGCACGGGGAAGACCCGCAGAACGACACCGATGTTGATGAGGGCCTGACCGACGATCCAGATCGAGATCGCGCCGGCGACGATGCGCACGAAGGGGTCGGGGGTCTTGCGGACGATGTGGAAAGCCCCGACGGCGAACAGGGCGAAGAGCAGCAGCACGACGGCGCACCCGATGAGACCGAGCTCTTCGCCGACGATCGCGAAGATGTAGTCGTTCGCCGCGGCGGGGAGCCAGTCGTACTTCTCCTTGGAGTTGCCCAGGCCGAGGCCGAAGATCCCGCCCGAGGCGAGTCCCCACACGGCGTGCAGCGACTGGTAGCAGTCGTCGTAGTAGCAGTCGAGCGTTCCGGCGTTGAGGAAGCTCATGATGCGTGCCATGCGGTTCGGGCTGCTGACGGCGAAGAACACCACCGCTGCGACCGATGCGATGGCCGGGAGGATGAAGATGCGCAGCTTCACCCCGGAGAAGAACAGCGCCGCCAGCACGATGAGGACGAGGATCATCGCGGTACCGAGATCACGGCCCGCCAGCACGGTCGCGATCACCATGATGCCCACGGGGACGATCGGGATGAACACGTGGCTCCACGAGCTGAGCAGCGTGCGCTTGCGATAGAGGACCGCACCCATCCACAGTGCGAGGGCGATCTTGAGGAACTCGGCGGGCTGGAACTGGAATCCGGCGAGCGAGACCCAGTTGCGGTTTCCGTACGACTCGACGCCGAGCCCCGGAACGAACACGAGCAGCTGGAAGGCGGTCGCGCCGATGAGGATCGGCCAGGCCATCTTGCGCCAGAAGGCCACCGGGAAGCGGCTGGCGATGAACATGAGCGGGATGCCGAGAACCGCGAAAACGCCCTGCTTGATGACGTGCTCGAAGGGATTCTGCGCCCCACCGAGCGCGGAGGTGGCCGAGAGCACCATCATCAGTCCGAAGCCGGTGAGCAGGAGCGCGGTGGAGGCGATCAGCAAGAACTCGCTGGGCACCGGGGCGAACACACGGCCGAGCGACACGCGCGCGGCCAGACCGGCCCCGGAGGGTTCGGGTGGGTCAGATGCCCGGGTCCGGGGCGGTGTCGTCGTCGTCACGCGCTCCCCCGTTCCCCTTCGCCGGCGGGTTTCCGCCGATCCGTTCCGTGACCGCTGCGGCGAAGCGCCTACCGCGGTCGGCGTAGGACGAGAACTGGTCGAAAGATGCCGCCGCCGGTGCCAGAAGCACCACGTCTCCGTTGCGAGCGACGTCCAGCGCCAGGTCGACGACCCGTGCCATCACGTTCCCAGTCTCAGCGGCGTCGACCTCGAACACGGGAACCGCGGGGGCGTGTCGCGCGAACGCGGCCACCACCTCGGCGCGATCGGCGCCGATGACGATCGCTGCCTTCACGCTCCCCCCGCGCGCAGCGACGAGCGGTGCGATATCGACGCCCTTCAGCAGCCCGCCGACGACCCACAGCGCGCCGGGGAAGGCGGCAAGCGACGATGCCGCGGCATGGGGGTTCGTGGCCTTGGAGTCGTCGACCCAGGTCACGCCCTCGCTCACCGCGACGACCTGGATGCGGTGAGGGTCCAAGGTGAAAGACTGCAAAGCCTCGCGGATGGCCGCCGGCGCGACATCCCGGGAGCGGGCCAAGGCGCTGGCCGCGAGGATGTTCGCGACGATGTGCGGCGCGGCCAATCCCACGGCCGCTAGGTCGGCGACGGTGGTCAGCTCCAGCGCCGAGGAGTGCCGCTCCGCCAGGAACGCGCGATCCACGAGGATGCCGTCGACGATCCCGAGGTCGCTGGGACCCGGAACACCGAGGTCGAACCCGATCGCACGGGCGCCCTCGACCACGTTCGCGTCCTCGACCATCTCCCGCGTGGCCGCATCCGCCTTGTTATACACGCATGCGACCCGCGTGTTCTCGTACACGAACGCTTTCGCGTCGCGGTAGGCGGCGAAAGAGCCGTGCCACTCGAGATGGTCGTCGGCGAGGTTGAGGCACACCGCGGCGTAGGGCGAGAGGGGGTCGGGCCCGCTTTGCCGGCTGAGGTACCAGAGCTGATGGCTGGAGAGTTCCACGACGAGCACGTCGAACCCGCCGGGGTCGCGCACGGCGTCGAGCACAGGGGTACCGATGTTCCCGACCGGGGCCGCGCGCAGCCCGCCGGCCACGAGCATCGACGCCGTCAGCCGCGTCGTGGTGGTCTTCCCGTTGGTGCCGGTGATCAGCATCCAGTCGGCGGGTGTGCCGTCCGGCCGCAGCACCTTGTCGCGGATGCGCCACGCGAGCTCGACGTCGCCCCACAGCGCGGTCCCGCTCTCCTGCGTCCACACGATCACGGGATGCTGCGGCGAGAAGCCGGGCGAGGCGACGACGACGTCCGGGGCGAAGGCCAGGAGCTCCTCCGGCACAGCGGAGAGCGCGCCGATCCACAGCCGAGCACCGATCACGGGCAGGAGGCGTTCGTACTCCTCGTCGGCGGACTCTGTGAAGACGAAGACGTCGGCGCCGAGCTCGGCCAGGGTGTCGGCGACGGAGAAGCCGGTCACGGACAGGCCGAGGACCGCCACCTTCAATCCGCGCCAGTCGGCGTGCCAGCTGGTCAGGGCGTCCAGACGCTCCGCGGTCATGCGCGTGAGAGCCACTCGACGTAGAAGAATCCGACCGCCGATACCGCGAGCAACCCGGCGATGATCCACATGCGCACGACGATCGTGACCTCCGACCAGCCGCGCATCTCGAGGTGATGATGGAACGGGCTCATCAGGAAGAGCCGCTTCCCGCGGGTGATCTTGAAGTACGCCCGCTGCAGGATGACGGAGCCGGGGCCGATGACGAAGATGCCGGCGACGAGGATGAGAAGCAGCTCGGTGCGGGTGAGGATCGCCAGTGCGGCGATGACGCCGCCGATCGCCATGGATCCCACGTCCCCCATGAAGATCTTCGCTTTCGGCGCGTTCCACCAGAGGAACCCGACGAGTGCGCCGACGAAGGCGGCCGACACGATCGCGAGATCGAATGGGTCGCGCGTGCCGTAGCACGCGGGCTGCACGGCCTCGGCGACGTTGGTGCACACCTGCTGCACCTGCCAGAAGGCGATGAGGCTGTAGGCGCCGACGACGAAGATGCCAGAACCTGCTGCCAGGCCGTCCAGACCGTCGGTGAGGTTGACCGAGTTCGAGGTGGCCACCCCGATGAGGGAGATCCACGCGAGGTAGAGGAACCAGCCGATGATCGGCCCGAGGGCGAACAGAGACAGCAGGGGGATGTCACGGAAGACGGAGATGTACTCCGACGCCGGCGTCTGGCCGACGCGGTTGGGGAAGTTCAGGGCCACGATTCCGAAGGGCACGGTGACGAGCACCTGGCCGACGATCTTGCGCCACCCGGTGAGACCGAGGCTGCGTTGACTGCGCACCTTCATGTAGTCGTCGATGAACCCGACAGCGCCGAATCCGACCATCATCCACAACACGAGGAGCCCGGAGATGGTGGGCGGGTTGTTGCCCGTGAAAGCGCCGACGAGGTAGCCGAGGATCGTCCCCGCGATGAAGATCGTGCCGCCCATCGTGGGCGTGCCGCGCTTCTCGGCGTGTGAGGGGTTACGGATGTCTTCTGGCGTCCGGATGACCTGTCCCCAGCCCCACTTTCGGAACAACCGCAGAAAGACGGGGGTGAGGAAAAGTGTGAACGCCAGCGAGATCGCCGCTGCAGTCAGAAGGGATCTCACGAGAACGATTCTCCCAGACGATCGCCGAGGAACCGGAGTCCGGCGGAGTTGGACGACTTCACCAGCACGCGGTCGCCGTCGCGCAACTCGGTCAGCAGGTATTCGTACGCGGCGTCGGCGTCGGCGAAGAACACGGCCTCGCCGTCCCACGAGCCCTGGGAGATGGCCTCGAGATACATGCGACGCGCATCCCCGCCGATGATGACGATGCGCTGGATGCCCAGCCGAACGGCCAGCAGCCCGATGCGGTCGTGCTCGTCGCCGGAGTACTCCCCCAGTTCGCTCATCGCGCCGAGAACGGCGACGGTGCGTTCGTGCGGGGCGGTGATCTGCGCCAGCGTGCGCAAGGCCGCGGCCATCGAGTCGGGGCTCGCGTTGTAGGCGTCGTTGAGGATGCGCACGCGATCCGACCCGAGCGGCTGCATCCGCCACCGCTCGGCGATCTCGACCGTCTCCAGGCGCGCGACGGCGTCCTCGGCGCGGACGCCCAGCGCCGTTGCCGCCGCGAGAGCGGCGAGGGCGTTCATCACGTGATGCTCGCCGAGGACCTGAAGCCGGAGCGGCATGACGACGCCATCCACGTCGAGCTGCGCGCGGGTGCCGCTCGCGGTGACTTCGACATCGGTCGCACGGACCTCCGCGTTCGGTCCGCGTCCGAACCAGCGGACCGACACGTCGCGCTCGGCGGCGATCGGCGCCATCGCACTCACCCGGGGGTCGTCGGCGTTCAGCACCGCGAGACCGCCGGGTCGGACAGCGCGGACGAGTTCGGATTTCGCGTGGAACGTGGCCTCGATGCCTCCGAAGCCGCCGGCATGCGCCATGCCGACCATGAGCACGACGCCGATGTCCGGGGTGACGAGACCGGCGAGGCGGGCGATCTCGCCGGGAGCGCTCGCGCCGAACTCACTGACGAGGAAGCGGGTGCGCTCGGTGACGCGCAGCATCGTCAGGGGCGCGCCGACGGAGTTGTTGAACGAGGCGCGCGGAGCGACCGTCTCGCCTTCGCCCTCGAGGATGCGGGCGAGCAGGTTCTTCGTGGTGGTCTTGCCGTTGGATCCCGTGATGCCCACGATGCGCAGGTCGCCGCGGGCGCGGACGCGCGCGACGACCTCACGCGCCAGATCAGCCAGGGCGGCTACGGCGTCGGGCACGACGATCTGGGTGACGGCGTCGTCGACCGGGTGCTCGACGAGGGCGAGCACGGCACCGCGCTGAAGCGCAGCATCCACGAATTGGTGCCCGTCCGTGGTCTCACCGGGCTTGGCGACGAAGATGCCGCCCGGTTCGATCAGACGTGAGTCGGTGTCGACGGCGCCGGAAACGACCGTCTCAGGGGTGTCGGAACCCGCGAGGCGGAGGACGCCGCCGACGGCATCGGAGAGCTGGGCGAGGGTGAAGGGAATCATGGCTGTGGGTGGCCGCGCGTCAGCCGAACTTGGGCAGTTCGGGCGTGGCGGAACCGGAGGGGATCACGCGGTAGGTCTTCAAGACCTGGGTCATCGCCTTCTGGAACGCCGGAGCGTTGGCCGCAGACGACTTTACCGTCGCCGGCTCGTCGAGCGTCACCGCGACGACGAACTGCGGGTCGTCGGCGGGGGCGAAGCCGATCATCGTCGTGTAGTACGCGCCGGCCTTGTACCCGCCGTTGACGAGGTCGGGTTTCTCACCCGTGCCGGTCTTGACCGCGAGACGGTAACCCGGGATCGCGATCTGCTTGGCGAGGGTTCCCTGGGTCGCGACGTTCTCCAGCATCAGCGACACCTCGTCGGCCGTCTTCTCGCTGACGACCCGTTGGCCCGTCGTATCAGGGGCATCCTTGACCGTTCCATCGGCCTGGACGCAGCCCTCGACGAGCGACAGCGGCTGACGGACCCCGCCGTTCGCGAGGGTCTGGTACGCGTTCACGAGCTGCGGGACGGTCGTGGTGAGCCCCTGTCCGAAGTTCGTGTTGTAGAACGTCTGGTTGTCCCACTGATCCACCGTGCGCAGCACGCCGGGAAGCTCACCGTTGAAGTCGATGGCACTGTCGACGCCGAGGCCGAACTTCTGAAGGTACTCGTAGCGCGTCTGCGCGCTGACGGTGTCACCGAACTTCGAGATGCCGACGTTGGAGGAGTCGATGAGCACACCGGTGAGCGTGTAGGTGTTGACCGGGTGGACGAAGGGGTCGCGAACGGTCGCGCCGTTGGGGAAACTCTCCTTGGATGCGGCGGTCACCGTCGACGACGGAGTCGCGCCACCGGCGTCGATCGCTATGGCCGCGGTGAGGGCCTTGAACGTCGAGCCGGGTTCGAACGAGTTCGTGAAGATGCGACTGCCGCGGTCCGGCTCGGCGGAACCATTCACGTTGTTGGGGTCGACCGTCGGGTACTCCGCCATCGAGCGCACCTTGCCGGTGGCGACTTCGACGACGGTGATGGTTCCGGACTGGGCGCCGGTGTTCTGCACCTGCTCTGCAATGAGCTGCTGCAGGTACCACTGCAGGTCACGGTTGACCGTCAGTTGCAGCGTCCCGCCGTCCACCGCGGGCTCTTCGACAGCGGTGCCCGGGATGGTGACGCCGTCTTTCCCGCGCTGGAACCGCAGGACGCCGTCGGTGGCGGTCAGGCAGTCGTCCTCGGCCTGCTCGAGTCCGGCCAGTGGCTTGCCGTCGGTTCCGACGAAGCCCACGAGGTTCCCGGCGACCGCCCCATCGGGGTACATGCGGGAAGGGTGCTGGTCGAAATAGAGGAAGGGGATCTCCAGGTCGGCCAGCCGCCGGTATTGCTCCGTCGACAGGCTTCTCTTGAGCAGGGCGTACTGCGAGTCCGGGTCCACCGCCTTCGCGTCCGTGACGATCTTCTGCACTTCTTCGGCCGTCTGGCCGGTGATCGATCCGATCTCCGCAGCGAGTTCCGGCCACCCCACCTCGACGCGCTCGCCGCCCGCTCCTTCGCGGCGGATGCCGTTGACGTGGGACGGATCCAGCTGCGCGTCGTAGAGAAGGATGCTGCCGGCCAGCGTCGCGCCGGCCTCGTCGACGATCGAGCCGCGTGTGCCGTAGAGCTTGCGCTCCGCGGCGAAGCCCAGCGAGAGGGAGTCGGCGATGTGCTCGCGCGCATTGACGACCTGGATGTCGACGAGACGCACGACGAAGCCCACCAGCACGGCGAGGACGACCGCCAAGGCGACCACCGTCCGTCGGCGCGGGCTTCTCGTGCTGCGGGTCGTCATGGGGCTATCGTGTCGCGGGAGTCGGCAGGCCGTCGGTGATCGGCGGGGGTGTCGCCGAACCCGGCTCCTCCGCGGCAGCGCCCGCGGCAGCGGTCTCCTCGGGCACGAGCGGCACGCCCTGGATGGTTGCACCCGGCGCGGTGATCAGCGGAGTGTCGGCGATGAGCGCGTTCTGCACGGCGCCGCGGTTGATCGCATCGACGGCCGACGTGTCCGCGGCGGCCTGGCCGGCACCGATGACGGTGCCGTCGCTCAGCCGGAGGTAGGAGGGCGATTCGTTGATGACCATTCCCAGTGCTGCGGCGTTGGCGGCGAGGTACTGCGGGGAGTTGAGCCCCGCCACATCGTCGGCGAGGATCTGCTTCTCGTAGGTGAGGTCGCGCTGCTGCTGGGAGAGGGCGGCCATCTCGTACGTCCCCTGGGTCGTCAGAATCGACAAACCCATCTGAGCGAGCGCGATGGTGACGGCACCGGCTACGGCGATGACCCCATACGCCAGCTTCGGGCGACGGCGGCGGACGGGCTCTTCGACGACGTGCAGCCGGCGCGACGGCGGCGTCGCCGTCGTCGGGCGGCGCAGCGGAAGGGCGTGCGCGAGATCGGTCATGCCGCCTCCCGGATTCGTTCGGCGGCGCGCAGGCGCACCGGGGTGGCGCGCGGGTTGCGGGCGCGTTCGTCATCGCCGGCGAGTTCGGCGCCCTTGACGAGAAGACGGAAGCGCGGCGCGTGCTCGGGCAGCTCGACGGGAAGACCCGCCGGCGCCGTCGAGGCAGTGGCCTCGGCGAGCACACGCTTGACGAAGCGGTCCTCCAGCGACTGATAGGAGAGCACCACGATGCGCCCGCCCACCGAAAGGAGGTCGAGGGCGGCCGGCAGAGCACGGTCGAGCGCCGCCAGCTCGCCGTTGACCTCGATGCGCAGGGCTTGGAAGACCCGCTTGGCGGGGTGGCCGGCGTTCTGCAGAGCGGCGGGGGTGGCTGCCGAGAGGATCTCCACGAGGCGCCCCGACCGGACGATCGGCTCCTCGGCGCGCGCAGCGATGATCGCCCTCGCGTACCGGCCGGCGAGCTTCTCCTCGCCGTACCGCTCGAAGATGCGGCGGAGGTCGCCCTCGCCGTAGGTGGCCAGGATGTCGGCGGCGGTCGTCCCGGTGCTCTGGTCCATACGCATGTCCAGCGGAGCATCCTTGGCGTACGCGAATCCGCGGTCGGCGACATCCAGCTGGAGCGACGAGACACCCAGGTCGAAGAGGATGCCGTCCACGCGGCTCACCCCGGCTGAGGCCACGGCGTCCGCGATGCCGTCGTAGATCGTGTGGACCAGGGTCACACGGTCGCCGAACGTCGCCAGGCGCTCCCCCGCGATACGCAGCGCGTCGGTGTCACGATCGAGCCCGACCAGCCGCAGCTCCGGGAAGCGGGTGAGGAACGCCTCGGAGTGCCCACCCATGCCGAGCGTCGCGTCGACGAAGACCGCGCCGGGCCGAACGAGGGCCGGCGCGAGCAACTCGATGCAGCGCTCGAGGAGGACCGGGGTGTGGATGTCGCGGGAGTCCATGATGCAGGGGCCTCGGCCCCCGGCTCTGATCCCCATCCGTCGACCTGGCGCCGGGGAAGTGCGTCAGGGCGAGCGGCTGGGAATCACAACCGGAGGTCAGAACAAGCCCGGGATCACCTCCTGCTCCATCTCGGCGTAGGTCTCTTCGTTGCTCTCGGCGTAGGCGTTCCACGCGTCGGCGTTCCAGATCTCGGCGTGCGCGCCCACGCCCGTGACGATGAGGTCGCGCTCCAATCCCGCGTACGTGCGCAGCGCGGGCGGGATGGTGATGCGGTTCTGGCTGTCGGGCTTTTCCGCACTGGCGCCCGACAGGAACATGCGGAGGAAATCGCGGGCCTGCTTGTTGTTCAGCGGCGCTTCGCGGATGCGCTCGTGCACTCTTTCGAACTCCGTCGTGCTGAAGACGTAGAGGCAGCGCTCCTGTCCGCGCGTGACCACGATTCCCGCGCCGAGGTCGTCGCGGAATTTCGCCGGGAGGATGACACGGCCTTTGTCGTCGAGCTTGGGAGTGTGCGTGCCGAGCAGCATCTGTGCACCCCTCCCATCCCCGTCCTGCGCAGTAGCTCCACTTTACTCCACTCCGCTCCACTTCACCATGACATTCCGCACGATTGCGCCTCTCCCGGGATCCGATCGCCGTCAGGACACAAAAAAAGCACCGACTCCGCAGAGTCGGTGCTTGTGTGGTCCGGGCGTTTCGCCCGGTCAGATTGTGGTCAGCGGCCTTCCTGGCGCCGATCCCAGCGCTCATTCATGCGGTCCATGAACGATCCGGCACCGCGTTGGGGTGACCGGGGGCGGGAAGTGGAGGGAACGGTGGGTGCGGCACCGCGCAAGGGAGTCACGGCGAGGATCACGCCTCCGAGCATGACGGCGAAGCCGACGACGCCCAGGATGATGCCGAGGGTGTTCATCCCGACCGTCACGCCGAAGATGAGGCCGCCCAGACCCACCAGGACGAGGATCGTGCCGTACACGATGTTGCGGTAACTCAGGGCACGCACCGGGGCGGTCACGACGTCAGCGTCATTACGCATGAGATGGCGTTCCATCTCGTCCAGCAGGCGCTGCTCCTGTTCGGAGAGTGGCATGGAACCCCCTCGGTGCTTCTCGGCGACGATTCTACGCGCGCGGTCAGTTACTAGGCTAGGCCCGTGGCGCCCTCCCCGGATCCCATCGAGGCTGTTTCTCAGCGACTGGACACGTTCCTCACCGATCGGACGCGCGAAGCAACCGAGTGGGGCGATGAGGCTGCCCTGCTCGCCGGTGCCGCCGCAGACTCGATGCAGGGTGGCAAGCGATTGCGCGCCCGCTTCTGCCTCACCGGCTGGCGTGCCGTCGCCTTTCCTTCCGAGTCCGCTCCCGCAGCGCCGGAAGCCGTCGGCGCAGCAGCGGCGCTGGAGATCTTCCACGCTGCCGCGCTCGTGCATGACGACCTCATCGACAATTCCGACACCCGTCGCGGCCGCCCCTCCGCGCACCGCCGACTGGAGGCCGGCCATATCGCCCGGGGATGGCACGGCGACGCCGCCGCGTTCGGTCGCTCCGGCGCCGTCCTGCTCGGCGACCTCCTCGTCGCGTGGAGTGACGACCTGCTGGAGGACACGATCGCGTCGATCGCGGCCGACCGTGCCGCCGCGACACGCCGGGCCTACGCACAGATGCGCCGCGACGTCACGGTCGGACAGTTCCTGGACGTCGCCGAGGAATCCGCGTTCTCGACGCAACCCGATTCCACCCACGCTGAGCGGGCGCTCCGGGTGGCCTCGCTGAAGTCGGCGCGATACAGCATCCAGCAGCCTTTGCTCATCGGAGCGGCTCTGGCCGGTGCAGACCCCGCGCAGGATGCTGCACTGTCCGCCTTCGGTCACCCCGTGGGGATGGCGTTCCAGCTGCGGGACGACGTCCTCGGCGTGTTCGGCGACGCCTCCGTCACGGGCAAGCCGTCCGGCGACGACCTACGGGAGGGCAAGCGCACCGTTCTCGTGGCATATGCGCGGGAGGCGCTTCCGGTCGGGGCACGGCGCGTGTTCGACGAGCTGATCGGCGACCCCACCCTGGACGAGGCGCAGATCGGGTCGCTTCAGCGGACGATCAGCGAAACGGGTGCCCTGCAGCGCACGGAAGACCTGATCACGGCCTATGCGCGCGAGGCCGACCGCGCGCTGTCGGGCGCACGTCTGGACAATGCCGCCGTCGCGGAGTTGCGCGAACTCGCGCGGGCCGCCACGACGCGCTCGTCCTGACCCACCCGCTCGTCAGCCGAGGGTCTGGGCGACCCGCCGCACTTCCGCCTTGCGCCCGGCGCGCAGGGCCTCCAGCGGGGCGACGCCGATGGACTCGTCGGGTGCCAGCAGCCAGTCGATGGCCTCGTCATCGGTGAAGCCCGCGTCGTGCAGGACGATGATCGTGCCGCGCAGCGAGGAAAGCGGGGCACCATCCACGATGAAGGCGGCGGGCACCTTCAGCGGGCCTTCCCGACGCGATCCGACGAGATGCTGCTCGTCGAGCAGGCGCCGCACGCGGCCGAGGGGTTCACCCAGTGCCTCGACGAGTTCGGGGAGGGTCAGCCAGGTGGTTTCGAGGGGAGAGCCGGTCACCTTTTCACTATCTCACTCCGGACGCTCGTCCTCGCTGCGGGAGATCGTCTGGGGTAGCCCCCACCGCGGGATTTCAGCCCCATCTGTCACACATTCCCCATTGGTCACAGTGGTTGACACCTGTAACACATCCGTGACAGCGTGACGGCAACCCGAGAAACGGAGCATCCCCCATGCGACATTCCGTGAACACCCCTCGCGCCCGTTCGCTCACTGCCAGCCTGCCGTGGGCGTTGGCCGGCTCGATCGCGCTGGCCCTCACCGCTGAGTCCGCACACGCGGTGCCGCAGCGCGGTACGGGCGGCATCGCGCCCCCCGAAGCGTCCCCCGAAGCGCGGCCGGCGGCCACACCTCCGGCCGGGAAGGCGCCCGCGCGTTCCGGCTCTCCGCTCGCGTTGTCCGCCCCGGCCGATTACGTCGTGCAGGCCGGTGACACCGTCAGCAGCATCGCGGCACGCCATGGGCTGCGCACGATCGACCTCCTCACCGCCAACGGCCTGGGCTGGTCGTCGATCATCTACCCCGGACAGGTGCTCCGCCTGGCTGCCGCTCCGGCACCTGCCGCCGCTCCGGCACCCGCCGCCGCTCCGGCACCCGCCGCAGCTCCGACGCCCGCGCCCGTGCCGGCGCCCGCTCCGGCCGCCGCGTCGCACACCGTGCAGGCCGGCGACACCGTCAGCGCCATCGCCCGCGCGCGCGGCGTGAGCGTGCAAGCGGTGCTGGATGCGAACGGACTGACGCGCGGGTCGATCATCTACCCCGGACAGACGCTGGCCGTGCCCGCGCCGGCCCTCGCGGCAACCCCGGCCGCCGCATCCACCCCCGCCCCGACGGCCGAAGGGCTGGATGCCGAACAGACCGCCAACGCGCAGCTCATCATCCGCGTCGGACGCGAGCTCGGCGTGCCCGAACGCGGCATCGCCATCGCCCTGGGCACCGCGATGCAGGAGTCCTGGCTGCGGAACCTCGACTGGGGTGACCGGGATTCGCTCGGGCTGTTCCAGCAGCGGCCGAGCAGCGGCTGGGGAACGGCCGCGGAGGCGCTCGATCCCGTCCGGTCCACACGCGCCTTCTTCGGCGGCGCCGGAGACCCCAACGGCCCCCACACCCGGGGACTCCTCGACATCCCGGGCTGGGAGTCGATGGCCTACGCCGATGCGGCGCAGGCTGTGCAGATCTCCGCATTCCCCGATCGGTATGCGCAGTGGGAGCAACCCGCGACGACATGGCTCGCGGTCCTCGGCTGAGGCGAACTCCGCGCCTCGTGCACGCCGAGACCTCGGAGACCGGTCGTTCGGCGAGCCGGCCGCCTTCTCCCGGCGTGGACGTGCGCAGGGAACGACTGTGTAACGGGGTGAGGCGCTCCCGAGGCTCGCAGGGCCGCCTCCGTAGACTCTCCCCGTGAGCACGAGTCAGGCCGACCCGCTGATCGGACGTCTCGTCGACGGCCGCTACCGGGTTCGCGCGCGCATCGCGCGGGGCGGCATGGCGACCGTATATGTGGCGACCGATCTGCGCCTGGAGCGCCGGATCGCGCTGAAGGTCATGCACGGGCACCTCAGCGACGACGCGGTCTTCCAGAGCCGGTTCATCCAGGAGGCCCGCTCCGCGGCGCGTCTGGCCGACCCGCATGTGGTCAATGTGTTCGATCAGGGCCAGGACGGCGACATGGCGTACCTCGTCATGGAGTACCTGCCCGGCATCACACTGCGCGAACTGTTGCGGGAGCACCGCCGCCTCACCGTGCCGCAGACGATCACGATCATGGATGCGGTGCTCTCGGGCCTCGCCGCGGCGCACCGGGCGGGGATCGTCCATCGGGACGTGAAACCCGAGAACGTCCTGCTGGCCGAGGACGGTCGCATCAAGATCGGTGACTTCGGCCTGGCACGCGCGACGACCGCCAACACCGCATCCGGTCAGATGCTCATGGGCACGATCGCGTACCTCGCGCCCGAGCTCGTGACCCGCGGCACGGCCGACGCCCGCAGCGACATCTATTCGCTCGGCATTATGCTCTACGAGATGCTCACCGGCGAGCAGCCCTACAAGGGCGAGCAGCCGATGCAGATCGCCTTCCAGCACGCGACGGACTCCGTGCCCCGGCCGAGCGTGAAGAACCCCGGCGTCCCCGAGCAGCTGGACGAGCTCGTCCTGTGGGCCACCGAGAAGGTGCCCGACGATCGTCCGCTCGACGCCGGCGTGATGCTCGCCCGCCTCCGCGAGATCGAGCGCGACCTCGGAGTGGCCCCGCAGGTGGCCCGCGCGGTCGCGGTCGGCACGACCGGCACCGACGACGCCGTCGACTCCGGCGAGCTCACGAAGGTCCTCCCGCCCAGCATGGTCACCGCGCCGACCCCCGTGGCGGAGTCCGACAACGGGGCGCGCCTGCGCGCCCGTACCAAGCGGCGGGCCGTCAAGGGGGCGTGGCTGCTCACCCTCGTGCTCCTCCTCGCCGCGCTGGCCGGCGGCGCGGGGTGGTGGTTCGGCTCCGGCCCAGGATCGCTCGTCGCCGTCCCGGATGTCTCGGGTGGCGCCTTCGCCGACGCACAGGCGCGGCTGCTCGAAGACACGCTCGTCGCCGTGGAAGAGGGTGTCTACGACCTCGACATCCCTGCCGGCACGGTCGTGGGCACCGACCCTGCTGCCGGGGCTCGCGTGGACCGCGACACGAGTGTCACTGTGCGGGTCTCGCTCGGCCCGCGCCCGCAGCCGGTGGAGCCCCTCGCGGGGATGCCGGCAGACCAGGCCCGCGGCATCCTCACCGGCATCAATCTCATCGTCTCCGATCCCGACCAGCTCGAGTTCACCGACGCGGAGGCCGGCACGGTCCTCGGCGCGACCCTCACCCCGCGTGCGGGTGAGCCTGCGGACTGCTCACAGGGGTGCGAGGCGCACGAGGGCGACACCGTGTCGCTGCTGGTTTCGCGCGGACCTGTTCCGGACGTCTCCGGCGACAGCGTCGATCGTGCCACCCAGCGGCTGAACGACGTCGGTCTCGAGGTTTCCGGCGACCGGCGTCAAGAGTCGAGCGACTCCATCGATGTGGGCGACGTCATCGGCATCGCGGGGCGCGACGGCGGCGGCAACTGGCGCCCGGGCGAGACCGTCACGCTCGTCGTGTCGACCGGTCCCCCACTGTTCGAAGTGCCGAACGTCGTGGGCATGACGCGGGACGAGGCCAAGCGCACGCTCTCGGGCGCCGGCTTCACGTGGGAGTACCTCCCCACCTGGGACCTGTTCCCGGACGGCACGACGCAGGTGGAGTCTCAGGACCCGAAGGCCGGGGCCAAGGTCGTCAAGGGCACGCGCATCTCCTTGCGGCTGAACGTCACGGGCTGACTCCGCCGCCCTCACCGCGAGAAGCCACCTCCGCCCTCACCGCGAGAAGCCACCTCCGCCAGCGTGGAGTCTCGCGGACCCAGCGGGCCCGGAGTCTCCGCGGGTCAGAGCTTTTCGAGCTCTTCGGCCACCAGGAAGGCGAGCTCGAGGCTCTGCATGTGGTTCAGGCGCGGATCGCACAGGCTCTCGTAGCGGGTCGCGAGGGTGGCCTCGTCGATCATCTCCGAGCCGCCCAGGCACTCGGTCACATCATCCCCGGTGAGTTCCACGTGGATCCCGCCGGGGAACGTCCCGACCGCACGGTGCGCCTCGAAGAACCCGCGCACCTCGTCGACCACGTCATCGAACCGGCGGGTCTTGTACCCGGTCGGCGTCGTGATGCCGTTGCCGTGCATCGGGTCGGTGACCCACAGCGGCGTCGCGCCGGACTCCTTCACGGCCTGAAGCAGCGGTGGGAGCGCGTCGCGGATCTTCCCGGCCCCCATGCGCGTGATGAACGTCAAGCGGCCGGGCTCGCGCTCCGGGTCGAGCTTGTCGATCAGGGCGAGCGCGGTCTCGGGAGTCGTGCTCGGTCCGAGCTTGACGCCGATGGGGTTGCGGATGCGGGAGAAGTAATCGACGTGCGCGCCGTCCAGGTCGCGCGTGCGTTCCCCGACCCACACGAAATGCGCCGAGGTGTTGTACGGCGTACCTGTGCGGGAGTCGATGCGGGTCATCGGACGCTCGTAGTCCATCAGAAGACCCTCATGACCGGTGTAGAACTCCACCCGACGCAACTCGTCGAAGTCGGCGCCGGCCGCCTCCATGAACTTGATCGCGCGGTCGATCTCCGACGCCAGGCGCTCGTACCGCTGATTGGCCGGGTTCGAGGCGAAGCCCCGGTTCCAGCTGTGCACCTCCCGCAGGTCCGCGAATCCGCCCTGGGTGAAGGCGCGGACCAGGTTCAGGGTCGATGCGGCGGTGTGGTAGCCCTTGAGAAGCCGCGCCGGATCGGCCTTGCGCGACTCCTCGGTGAAGTCGTATCCGTTCACGATGTCTCCGCGGTACGCCGGGAGCGTCACATCTCCCCGCGTCTCGGTGTCACTCGAGCGCGGCTTGGCGAACTGGCCGGCCATCCGCCCCATCTTCACGACGGGCATCGATGCGCCGTAGGTCAGCACGACGGCCATCTGCAGAAGCGTCTTGACCCGGTTGCGGATCTGGTCCGCGGTCGCACCAGCGAATGTCTCGGCGCAGTCGCCGCCCTGGAGCAGGAACGCCTGGCCCGATGCGGCACGGGCGAGGCGCTCACGCAGGAGATCCACCTCACCGGCGAAGACCAGCGGGGGCAGGGTCGCGATCTCGGCGGATGCTGCCGCCACCGCGTCGGCGTCATACCACTGGGGCTGCTGCTTGATGGGCAGAGTCCGCCAATGATCGAGGCCGTCGAGGTGCTGAAGCATCCTCGAAGTCTATCGGCGGCGCGTGGGGGCGTTCGCGCCGGGGGCCGGGATGCGGTCCTTCACCGTGGACGCGTACACGTCTTCATACTCCTGCTCGCCGAGCCTCTGAAGGGCGACGGTGATCTCGTCGGTCACGGAGCGCAGGATGTACCGGTCGCCCTCCATCCCGGCGAACCGGGAGAAATCCAGCGGCTCTCCGATGACGATGCCCACCCGTCCCACGCGCGGTATCCGCTTGCCGATCGGCTGGATCGTGTCGGTGTCGACCATGACGACCGGGATCACCGGGACGCGGGCCTCCAGCGCCATGCGCGCGATCCCGGTGCGCCCGCGATACAGCTTGCCGTCGGGGCTGCGGGTGCCCTCGGGGTAGATACCGAGGAGCTCACCACGCGCGAGGACGCGCAGACCGGTGTTCAGGGATGCTTCGGAGGCCTTGCCGCCCGTGCGATCGATCGGTATCTGACCCGTGGCCTTGAGGAACCCACGCGTCGCCCAGCCTTTGATGCCTCGGCCGGTGAAGTAGTCGCTCTTGGCGAGGAAGGCCATGCGCCGGTCGATCATCAGCGGGAGGAAGACCGAGTCGGCGAAAGACAAATGGTTGCTCGCCAGGATCGCCGCGCCCTCGGTGGGGATGTTACGGCGGCCGACGATCCAGGGCCGGAAGATCGCCTTCAGAAGCGGGCCGATCACGACGTACTTCATCAGCCAGTAGAACATCTCAGCCGTCCCTGCCCGCGAGGTCGGCGACTCCGATGGCGCCCGCGTCGTTGCCCACTTGCGCCCCCACGAAGCCCCTGCCGGCGACGTGACGGCGGTCGCGCCGCGCCGGGGCTATTCCGAAGGCGGCATGAACGATCGCCGCGACGTCGACGAGGGTCTCCGCGCGGAGTTTCTCCACGAATCGGTCCGCGCCATCCCCCGCTCCACCGGCGATCTCGGTCCCGCGGATGTCGATCTCGACGTTGAGCACGCGTCCCCTCCCGGCCGACGAAACCCGACGGCGGCGCCTGAAAGTCTAGTCACGCGGGAACGACAACGATCAGCGGGCGCGTCCAGATACAGTGGACCCATCCGAACCATGTTCTTCCCGGTACCGAAGGAGCTGCCGTGACCCAATTCGAAGTACCGCCGATCGTGCCTGCTGATCCGTCCGCCAACATCGCGGATCTCCTCGCCGATCGAGTGGCCGAAACACCCGAACGAGCCATCTTCGCGGTGCCCGACGGACCCGGGTGGCGGGATATCACCGCCGCCGAGTTCGAGGGGCAGGTGATCGCGCTGGCCAAGGGATTCGCCGCCGCGGGCATCCAGCCGGGCGACAAGGTCGGGTTCCTCGCCCGCACGACGTACGACTGGACGCTCGTGGATTTCGCCTTGTTCTACGCCGGGGCCGTGATGGTTCCCGTGTACGAGACGAGCTCGCCCGCGCAGATCCAGTGGGTCCTGTCGGATTCGGGCGCCACCGCGGTCATCGTGGAGTCCACCGACCACTCGGCACGCCTGGATGAGGTTCGCGCCGACCTGCCGCTCGTTCGGCACGTCTGGGGAATGCACCTCGGCGACCTCGACAAGCTCGTGAGCGCCGGCGCGTCCGTCGAGGACGCGGAGATCCAGCGCCGTCGCCACCTGGCGAACGGGAGCGACATCGCGACGCTCATCTACACCTCCGGCTCCACCGGCCGGCCGAAGGGGTGCGTGCTGACGCACAGCAACTTCGTCGAGCTGTCCCGCAACTCCGCGAAGGCGCTGCATGAAGTCGTGGGAGCGCCCGGCGCGTCGACTCTGCTGTTCATCACCACCGCGCACGTGTTCGCCCGGTTCATCTCGATCCTGTCGGTCCACGCGGGAGTGAAGGTCGGGCATCAGCCCGACACCAAGCAGCTCCTCCCCGCGCTCGGCTCGTTCAAACCGACGTTCCTCCTCGCCGTCCCGCGGGTTTTCGAGAAGGTGTACAACTCCGCCGAGCAGAAGGCCGAGGCCGGAGGCCGTGGCAAGATCTTCCGGGCCGCCGCCCAGGCGGCCATCGAGCACTCGAAGCTCCTGCAGGACGGCAAGAAGGTTCCGCTGGGTCTGAAGGTGAAGTTCCGCGTCTTCGACCGCCTCGTCTACTCCAAGCTCCGGGCCGCGATGGGCGGACGCGTGCAGTACGCCGTGTCGGGCTCGGCCCCCCTGGGTGAGCGGCTGGGTCATTTCTTCCACAGCCTGGGCGTGGTGATCCTCGAGGGCTACGGTCTCACCGAGACGACCGCCCCCGCCACGGTGAACCTCGCGACGAAGTCGAAGATCGGCTCCGTGGGCCCGGCCCTCCCCGGGGTGGGCGTCCGTCTCGCCGACGATGGCGAGATCGAGGTGCGCGGCATCAACGTCTTCAAGGAGTACTGGCGCAACCCCGAGGCCACCGCCGAAGCGTTCGACGGCGACTGGTTCAAGACCGGCGACGTCGGCGCGTTCGACGCGGAGGGATTCCTCACGATCACGGGCCGGAAGAAGGAGATCATCGTCACCGCCGGCGGGAAGAACGTCGCGCCCGCGGCGCTGGAGGACCCCATCCGCGCGAACCCGATCATCGGGCAGGTCGTGGTGATCGGAGATCAGAAGCCGTTCATCTCGGCGCTCATCACGCTCGACTCGGAGATGCTTCCGACCTGGCTCGCGAACAACGGGCTGTCGGCCGACATGACGCTCGCGGACGCTGCTCAGCACGAAGCCGTGCACGCCGAAGTACAGCGCGCCATCGACGGGGCGAACGTGCTCGTGTCGCGGGCGGAGTCGATCCGCAAGTTCACGATCCTGTCGAGCGAATGGACCGAGGCCAGCGGCCACCTGACCCCGAAGCTCAGCATCAAGCGGAACGTGATCATGGCCGACTTCGCCGACGAGGTCGAGGAGATCTACCTCTCGCCCGTCAACACGACGAACGTCTCGCTCCCCTGACGCGCCCCTTCCGCCGAGAAACGACATTCGGGTTGAGAAACGCCGCATCGCGGCGTTTCTCGCCCGACATGTCGTTTCTCGCGTGAAGGACGCGAGTCAGAACCAGGAGCTTTCGCGGATCTCCCGCATCGCCTGGCGCCGTGCGTCGGCGGGGAGGCGCTGGACGAACAGCATCCCGTCGAGGTGGTCGGTCTCGTGCTGGAGAGCCTGAGCCATCAGCCCCTCCCCCTCGAGGGTCACCTCGTTCCCGTCGAGGTCGATGCCGACGACTTTCGCGTAGGGAAAGCGGAGGGCGTCGTGCCACACGCCGGGGATGGAGAGGCAGCCCTCCGCCGTCGGCACGGGCTCACCGGCCGTCTCGACGAGCACCGGGTTGAGCACGTAGCCGATCTCGCCGTCGACGTTGTAGCTGAAGGCGCGCAGCCCGACACCGATCTGGGGCGCGGCGACGCCGGCACGTCCGGGCGGTTCGACGGTGTCGAGGAGGTCTTGCACGAGCGCACGCACACCGTCGTCGATCTCGGTGATGACGGCGCTGGGTGCGCGGAGGACGGGGTCGCCGAAGAGGCGGATGCTGCGGACGGTCATCGTGTCACGCGGCGGGAGCCATCGCGCGAAGGCCCTCCACGACGGTAGCGGCCAGTTCGCGCGCGGCTTGGCGTGTCGCCGGCTGAAGGTCCCGGAACGAGATCTCGCTGCCGACGCCGATGAGCGGGTCGTAGGGCATCCGCACCACCGCGCGTACGCGCGTGCGGAAGTGCGCCTCGAGTTCGCGTTCGCTCACGAGCGGCGTGCCCGGACGCGCGTTGTTGAGCACCACGACGGCGCTGCGCACCTGATCGGAGTACCCGTTGGTCTCCAGCCATGTCAGAGTCTCGGAGGCCAGTCTCGCTTCGTCCACGCTGAGCCCCGCGACGATGACCAGTTGGTCGGCCACCTCGAGGGTCGCTCCCATGACCGAGTGCACGACGCCGGTGCCGGTGTCGGTCAACACGATGGAGTAGTAGTGAGCAGCCACGGCGGCGACGTCGTGGTAATCGCGGTCGCTGAACGCCTCGGAAATACGCGGATCGGAATCGGATGCGAGGACATCCAGCCGCGTCGTGTCGCGACCGACGATCGTCGAGATGTCGTTGAACCCCGTGACGGCGCCGCGAAGGCGCGCGAGGTCACGTACGGTGCGCCCGCCGACGCGTCCGATGCGGTCGGCGAGGGTGCCGCGGTCGGGGTTGGCGTCGATGGCGATGATGCGGTCGTCGCGCGCAGAGGCGAGCGCCATCCCGAGCAGAGTGGTGATGGTCGTCTTACCCACCCCGCCCTTGCGCGACAGAACCGCGACGAAGCGGGCTCCGCCGGACAACGGTGCGGCGATCCGGAGGTCGAGCCGCTTGCGGGCGCGTGCCTTGCGGCTGTCGCCGAGATTGATGCGGTGCCGCGATAGCGAGTAGACCAGCTGCTGCCACAGGCCCTCCGGCTCCGCTCCGCTGACCTGACCCCGCTCGAGCAGCCGGTCTGCTGTGAGCAGGTCGGCCGTCTCGCGGTTCGGCTCGAACTCACCGAGCCGCTTGGACGCGAGGGTGACCTCCGGCTGCGGAGGGTGGACCCGTTCCACGGCGTGCGCGCGGTCTCCCCGTCCGTGCTCGTCCGCGTGATGCGCTTCCCGGCGCGTCGTCGGCGTCAACGACACCGGCTCACCGACGGCGATGCTGCCGCTGTGCAGCGCGCGCGGCGTGGTGGGCGCACTGGTCGCCGACGCCGCATCCTGTGCGGTCTCCGCGGGCTCGGGCTGGGGTTCGAGAGGCGGGGCGAGGGATGCCGCGGCCGGCGTGTGGGCGACGGATTCGGTGGCCGGGGCGTGCGCGCCCGCTTCGTCGATCACCTCATCCGCATCGTGGATGTCGTCGGGGAGAGCTTCGCGTTCCGGCGCGCGTTCGAGGATGATGTCGCCCGTGGCGATCTCCTCGATGGCGGCGTCCCCGGCCGCATGATCGACGGCGATGTCGTCGACGGCCTCATCCTCGGCGAGGTCATCGTCGTCGGCAGGAAGGGAGAGGCTCACTCGTGCCGTGCGTGCGCCGAGGATGCCGATGCCGGCTGTCTCGACGCTTGTCGCGTCGGTCAACATGCCGTGCTCCGCGTCTTCCTCGGGCGTCTCGTCGTGTCGGTCGGGGGTCACAGCAGGTCTCCAAACGGGGGTGGGCGCGCGGCGCCCGTCCCCCTCAGGTTACTGCGCGGGGCGGATGACGACCAAAAGGTCCCCCGCGTCCACCTGTGCCGTGTCACCGATGACGAGCCGCTCCACCACTCCGTCCACCGGGCTGGTGATGGCCGCCTCCATCTTCATCGCTTCGATCGACGCCACCGGCTGGCCGGCCGAAACGGTGTCGCCGACGGCAGTCTTCACCGTCACGACACCGGAGAAGGGAGCTGCGACCTGACCCGGTTTCGAGGTATCGGCGCGCTCGGCCGAGCGCGTCTCGACGGCGATCGAGCGGTCGCGCACGAAGACCGGACGCAGCTGACCGTTCAGCGTCGTCATGACCGTGCGCATTCCCTTGTCGTCCGCGTCGCCGATGGCTTCGAGCCCGACGAACAGCTGCACGCCCTTCTCGATCTCGACCACGTGCTCGCCACCTGGCATCAGCCCGTACAGGTAGTCCGCAGTGTCGAGCACACTGAGGTCGCCATAGTTCTCCCGCGCCTCGGCGTACGCGCGGGTCGGCCCGGGGAAGAGCAACCGGTTCAGCCGATCCCGGCGCTGGGCGGGCGAGCCGGCCAGCTGCTCGGTGTCTTCGTCAGTGAGCGGGCTCACGCCGATCTTCACGTCCCGTCCGGCGAGGACCTTGGTGCGGAACGGCTCGGGCCAGCCGCCGGGGAGCTCCCCGAGCTCGCCCGCCATGAAGCCGACGACCGAATCGGGGACGTCGTACTTCTCCGGGTTCGCGGCGAAGTCGGCAGGATCGGCCTTGACGGCCGCCAGGTACAGCGCCAGGTCACCGACCACCTTCGACGACGGCGTCACCTTGGGCACGCGCCCGAGGATGTCGTTCGCCGCGGCATACATGTCTTCGATGAGCTCGAAATCCTCGGCGAGCCCCAACGCGATCGCCTGCTGGCGGAGGTTGGACAGCTGGCCCCCGGGAATCTCGTGGCGGTAGACGCGGCCGGTAGGCCCCGGAAGCCCCGACTCGAACGGCCGGTACAGGTGCCGCACTGCCTCCCAATAGGGCTCGAGATCGGACACCGCCTGCAGGTCGAGCCCCGTGTCACGCTCGGTGTGCGCGAGCGCGGCGACGAGGGCCGAGAGGGAGGGCTGGCTGGTGGTCCCGGCCATCGGCGCGGATGCTGCATCCACCGCATCCGCCCCCGCCGCGGACGCGGCCAGGAGCGTGGCGAGCTGGCCGCCGGCGGTGTCATGGGTGTGCACGTGGATAGGCACGTCGAACCGCTCACGCAGGGCGGTGACGAGCTTCGTCGCCGCAGCCGGGCGGAGAAGCCCCGCCATGTCCTTGACCGCGAGGACGTGCGCACCGGCGGCCACGATCTGCTCCGCGAGACGCAGGTAGTAGTCCAGGGTGTACAGGTCTTCGTTCGGGTCGAGCAGGTCACCGGTGTAGCAGACAGCCACCTCGGCGACCGAGCGGCCGGTGGCCAGGACGGCGTCGATGGCCGGGCGCATCTGGGCGACATCGTTGAGCGCATCGAAGATGCGGAAGATGTCGATGCCACTGGTTGAGGCCTCGGCCACGAAGGCGTCGGTGACCTCGGTCGGATAGGGCGTGTAGCCCACGGTGTTGCGGCCGCGCAGCAGCATCTGGATCGCGATGTTCGGCAACGCCGAACGGAGGGCGTCCAGCCGCTCCCAGGGGTCTTCGCTCAGGAACCGGAGGGCGACGTCGTACGTGGCGCCGCCCCACGCCTCAACGGAGAGAAGCTGGGGTGTGAGCCGGGCGACATAGGGCGCGACGGTGACGAGGTCTTTGGTGCGCACGCGCGTCGCCAGCAGCGATTGGTGCGCGTCGCGGAACGTCGTCTCCGTCACGGCGAGGGCGTTCTGCTGCCGCAGGGCCTGTGCGAACCCGGCCGGGCCGAGCTCTTCGAGACGCTGGCGGGACCCGGACGGCGCGGGAGTCAGCAGGTCGATCGCGGGCAGCTTCAGACGCGGGTTCACCGAGACCGGGTTCTCCCCGTTCGGGCGGTTCACGGTGGCGTCGACGAGCCAGCTGAGGACCTTCGTGCCGCGGTCCTTCGACTCGCGCCCCTGCAGCAGTTCGGGGCGCTCATCGATGAACGACGTGCTCACGTCTCCGGCGAGGAAGGCGGGGTCATCGAGCACCGCCTGGAGGAACGGGATGTTCGTGGACACACCGCGGATACGGAACTCCGCGAGCGCTCGGCGCGCACGGGCCACCGCGGCGGGGAAATCCCTCCCGCGGCACGTGAGCTTCGCGAGCATCGAGTCGAAGTGCGGGCTGATCTGCGATCCCGCCGCGGTCGTTCCCCCGTCCAGGCGGATGCCGGCGCCACCGGGCGAACGGTAGGTCGTGATCTTGCCGGTGTCGGGGCGGAACCCCTGGGCCGGGTCTTCGGTGGTCAGACGGCACTGGAGGGCCGCGCCGCGCAGGTGGATGTCATCCTGCGCGAGGTGCAGCTCGTTCAGGGTCTGCCCCGCGGCGATGCGCATCTGCGACTGCACGAGGTCGACGTCGGTGATCTCTTCGGTCACGGTGTGCTCGACCTGGATGCGCGGATTCATCTCGATGAAGACGACCTCGCCCGTGCGGGGACCGGCCGTCTCCAGGAGGAACTCCACTGTCCCGGCGTTCTGGTAGCCGATCGACTCCGCGAAGGCGACCGCGTAGCGGTGGAGCGCGGTGCGCACGTCCTCGGCGAGGTTCGGGGCCGGAGCGATCTCGATGACCTTCTGGTGGCGACGCTGCAGCGAGCAGTCGCGCTCGAAGAGGTGAACCGTGTGACCCGTCGAGTCGGCGAGGATCTGCACCTCGATGTGCCGCGGGCGCTGCACCGCCTGCTCGAGGAACATGCGGGCGTCGCCGAACGCGCTCTGTGCTTCGCGCATCGCCTCGGCGAGGGCGGGAGCGAGCTCGCCCTTGGACTCCACTCGCCGCATCCCTCGTCCGCCGCCGCCGGCGACGGCCTTGGCGAACAACGGGAACCCGATGTCATCGGACTGCGCCAGGAGCGCGTCGATGTCGTCCGAGGCCTCCGTCGAGCGCAGCACCGGAACGCCGGCTGCGGTCGCGTGGTGCTTCGCCGTGACCTTGTTGCCGGCCATCTCCAGCACGGCAGCGGGCGGGCCGATGAACGCGATACCGCTCGCAGCGGCCTTTTCGGCAAGCTCCGGGTTCTCCGAAAGGAAGCCATAGCCGGGATAGATCGCGTCGGCGCCGCTCTCGCGCGCCACGCGGATGATCTCGTCCACATCCAGATACGCACGGACGGGGTGTCCCCGCTCACCGATCTGGTACGCCTCATCCGCTTTCAGCCGGTGCAGGGAGAACCGATCCTCGTACGGATACACCGCAACCGTGCGGGCACCGACCTCGTAGGCGGCTCGAAAAGCACGGATGGCGATCTCGCCGCGGTTGGCGACCAGGATCTTTCGGAACATGCGCACCTCACAGTGGCGACCGGCTGAGTGTGCTCACAGCCTAGGGGACGGTAACGTAGACGCTTGTGCACGTACTCTCCGTCAGCTCGCTCAAGGGCGGCGTCGGCAAGACCACCGTCACGCTCGGCTTGGCCTCCGCGGCCTTCGCTCGCGGCGTGCGCACCCTCGTGGTCGACCTCGACCCCCAATCCGACGTTTCCACCGGCATGGACATCTCCGTCGCGGGGCGTCTCAACGTCGCCGATGTTCTCGCGAATCCGCGAGAAAAGGTCGTGCGTCAGGCGATCACCTCGAGCGGCTGGGCGAAGGTGCACCCGGGCACGATCGACGTGCTCATCGGCAGCCCGTCCGCGATCAACTTCGACGGCCCGCATCCCAGCGTCCGTGACGTGTGGAAGCTCGAGGAGGCGCTCGCCACGATCGAGGCCGACTACGACCTCGTCCTCATCGACTGCGCACCCTCGCTGAACGCCCTGACGCGCACGGCGTGGGCGGCGAGTGACCGGGTGATCGTCGTCACCGAGCCCGGTCTCTTCTCCGTCGCCGCCGCCGACCGCGCGTTGCGGGCGATCGAAGAAATCCGCCGTGGCCTCTCCCCCCGTCTTCAGCCGCTGGGGGTCGTCGTGAACCGCGTGCGCCCGCAGTCGATCGAGCACCAGTTCCGCATCAAGGAGCTGCGCGACATGTTCGGACCCCTGGTGCTGAACCCCCAGCTGCCCGAGCGCACGTCGCTGCAGCAGGCGCAGGGCGCCGCGAAGCCTCTGCACGTCTGGCCCGGCGACTCGGCTCAGGAGCTCGCGGCCGACTTCGACGCGCTGCTCGACCGCGTCATGCGCACGGGGCGCATCCCCGTTCCGGGCGACGCCGCCAGCGTCTGACCGCCTCCCGCCTGCACCAGATCAGGTGTTTTCGCGGAGACAGGACGATCCGGGCCGATTCGGCCTGTCTCGGCCAAAACTCCTGATCTCATGACGCGCCGGAGCGCGTGACGGGACGGAAGGCGGGCGGGCGGAACGTGAGGGAAGCCGGGCGGGGCTCGGGGATGCGGCGGCGGGTGGCGGGCGCGGGACGTTACGCGGTGCGCTTGACGCGCCGCGCGGCCAGCTCGTCGACCGGGTCGGGCGCGGTCGGGTCGAATTCGACCAGCGTCGACTCGACCTCGCGCAGCACCTTGCCGACGGCGATCCCGAAGACGCCCTGCCCGCGGCTGACGAGGTCGATGACCTCGTCGTTCGAGGTGCACAGGTACACCGAGGCACCATCGCTCATGAGCGTGGTGCCCGCGAGGTCGCGGATGCCGGAAGCGCGCAGCTGGTCGACCGCGGTACGGATCTGCTGCAGCGAGATGCCGGTATCCAGCAGCCGCTTCACCAGCTTGAGCACGAGGATGTCGCGGAATCCGTAGAGGCGCTGCGACCCGGAGCCACTGGCACCGCGGACCGTGGGTTCCACGAGTTCGGTGCGCGCCCAGTAGTCGAGCTGCCGGTACGTGATCCCGGCGGCGCGTGCCGCCACCGCACCGCGGTAGCCGACCTCGTCATCCATCTGGGGCAGCCCATCGGTGAACAAAAGGTCTGAGACGAACCGAGGCCCGCCGACAGCTTCATCAGCAGTCATGCCGGAACCTCCACATCGAATCGGATATACCCACGCTAGATGAGCGGATGGCCCCGGGCAACGACATCCGCATCCCAGGCTCGGCGTGTCGCCGGGTCACGACACGATGCGTTCGATGGCGTCACGCACGAACACGGCCCGAACGTCCTCAAGGCGCTTGGCGAGCTCCGGCGCGAGTTCGCTCGCGCGGGCCCGGGATGCAGCATCCGGGCGCCGCATGAGCGTCGCGAGCGCCGACTCGATCAAGGCGGCCTCGCGTTCGGCGCTCTGACGCACCGATCTCAGGTGTCGAGGCTCGATCCCATGCCGGTCGAGCGCGACGAGCGCACGCAGAAGCGCCACGGTCTGGTCGTTGTACGACTCCGCGGCGACGATCACGCCTGTGCTGATCGCGTCGTTGAGCAGCTGCGGGGCAGCGCCGGCTGCCGCCAGCAGCTCTGCACGCCGGTAACGCCGGGGCGCGGGCACGATCGACGGCACGGCGCTGGGAGGCGACGGGTCGCGGCCCGCGTCGACCTCGGCCAGATAATCGCGGATCACGTTGAGCGGGAGGTAGTGATCGCGCTGCAGCGTCAGGGCCAGGCGCAGCCGTTCAAGGTCTGCCGCGCAGAACTTGCGGTACCCGGAGTCGGTTCGCGTAGGCGAGACGATGCCCTGGACCTCGAGGAACCGCAGCTTGCTCGAAGTGAGCGACGGGAACTCCGGCGTCAAGCGCGCCAGGACCTGACCGATGCTGAGGAGCCCCGCGGACGACGAACGGCCGCGGGCGGATGCTGCCGGCATCAGTCGTCGGCAGCCAGCGGCAGATCCGCGGGAGAGACGAAGAACGTCAGCCGGAACTTCCCGATGCGCACCTCGGCGCCGTTGGCAAGGGATGCCCGGTCGACCCGCTCGCCATTGACATACGTGCCGTTGAGGGAGCGCTGGTCGACGATGTCGAACCGTACGCCGTCGCGGATGATCTCCGCGTGACGACGCGACACGGTCACGTCGTCGAAGAACAGGTCGGCCTCGGGGTGGCGCCCCACCGTGGTGACGTCGGTGTCGAGGAGGTAGCGCGCGCCGGCCGTGGGCCCCGACCGGACCAGCAGCAGCGCAGCGCCCGAAGGCAGTGCGCCGATCGCCTCGATCTCGGTTTCGCTCAGCTCGCTGCCGAACGGCACGAACGACAGATCGGCATCGTGCCCGAAGGTCTGCGTGGTGTCATGCGAGCGTGCCTCCGGCGTACCGGAATCCGCATCGCGCCGGATCTCGCCCGGCTCAGGTCGACGTGTCTCGTCCACGAGGCCTCCTTCCGCGTCCACACTATCCGATCGCTCCGTGCCCCATGAGGCCACTCCCCCGGGACGGGGTCCTGCGCAGTGTTGCGCTGTGTGTCTGCGCCGAGGGCACCGGGCGTCGGATCCGCCTAGCCTGGCGGGACTTCGAACCTACTGATCAGGAGCCCACCGTGTCGAGCCCGTCCCGCCGTCGTCCGCCGCTCGAGGTGCGCGAGCGTGAGACGTGCATGTGCACCTCCGGCGGGGCGTGCTCATCCTTCGCTCCCGGGCACGCGCTGCACCTGATCCAGGCGCGCCTCGCGGCGGCGACCCCCTCGGAGTGGCGGGATGCTGTCGTGACGAGCTCCGACGCGGACTCCGGCGAGATCGTGCTGCACACGCTCGCCGACGGCGTCGCGGTCACCCTGTGGCACGCCGCATCCACCGGTCTCGCGCCGGGCGAACCGGTCGCCATCCACGGCCGCTACGCCGTCTTGGCGGCCCGGGGCCGCCGACTGAACGTCGCGCTCGTCGGTTGACTCAGGCCGCAGCCATCATCGAGTCCTTCAGCGCCACGCAGGCGTCGATGCAGGCGCGGCACGCCTGAGCGCACAGCTCGCAAGCCACGTGGTGCGAGGCGTGCTCGAGGCACTCCTCCTCGCACACCTGGCACATCGCGATGCACGCGTCGAGCATCGCCATCATCGCTGCCGGAGTGGTGCCCTGCATGCGCAGCATGGTGCGCATCATCGTGTTGCACATGTCGGCGCAGTTCATGCACGCCGGCGCGCACGAGAGCATCTGTGTCGAGCAGACCGTGCACGCCTGCTCGCACGCCGCACAGGCGTCCAGACACGCCTGCAGCAGCTCCATGTTGATCGTCCCCCTGCCGGGCATCGACATCGTGTCGTCCGACATCATGTCCATCATCCGCATGTCCATCCCGCACCTCCGTGTTCACCGGCAGCGGGCAGATTCCCCCGCCTGCGGCCATGGTAGGGGCAGCGGGTGACCCGCATAAGGGCCGCGGGTAGGCTCCGAAGGATGACCTCCGACCGCTTCCGCATCCACCCCCTGACCGTCCTCGCGACCGTCCTCCTGGGGGTCCTCACGCTCGTGTACGGGGCGGCCTCGCCGGCGGCGGCGCACGACGAGCTCGTCTCGACAGATCCGGTGGCGGACTCCCAGCTGACAGAGCTGCCCGAGGCGCTCACGCTCGCTTTCAGCGCCGAACTGCTCGGCGGCGACGACGCGAACCAGGTGCAGGTGACGGATGCTGCGGGCACCCCGCTCACCGACGGACCCGCCGTGGTGGACGGGACGACGCTCACCCAGCCACTGGCGGGTGAGGCCAGCGGCAGCATCCGGGTGCTCTGGCGGGTGGTCTCCAGTGATGGGCACCCCATCTCCGGGGAGTTCGCGTTCACCGTGACGGGCCCGGAGAGCCCCACCCCGACGCCGACGGCGTCCACGCCCGCGTCGCCCACCGACACCGTGACACCGAGCGCGTCGGCCGAGCCCGCGCCGTCGCCGACAGCAGCCACCGGTGAGGACTCCGCCAGCCGGCTGCCGTGGATCATCGGGGGCGTCGTCCTGGCGGTTGTCATCGCCCTCGTGCTGTACCTCCTGGTCGTGCGCCCACGCCGTGCCGCCGCCGACTCCGAGGTCCGCGACGACCGATAGGCTGGGAGTCATGCCTCACTACGACGTCGTCATCCTCGGCGCGGGCCCCGGCGGTTACGTCGCAGCGGTCCGCAGCGCCCAGCTCGGCCTTTCGGTCGCGGTCATCGAAGAGAAGTACTGGGGCGGTGTCTGCCTCAACGTGGGCTGCATCCCTTCCAAGGCTCTCCTGCGCAACGCCGACCTGGCGCACACCTTCCACGCGAAGGCCGACCTCTTCGGAATCTCCGGCGACGTCACGTTCGACTTCGGCGCCGCGTGGGATCGCAGCCGGAAGGTCGCGGATGGCCATGTGAAGGGCATCCACTACCTGATGAAGAAGAACAAGATCACGGAGTACGACGGCCGCGGCACGTTCGTCGATGCGAACTCCATCGACGTGGCGGGGGCCAACGGCTCTGTCGAACGCGTCACCTTCGACAACGCGATCATCTCGACCGGCTCCACCGTGCGGCTTCTGCCCGGCGTGACCCTGAGCGAGAACGTCGTCACGTACGAGGAGCAGATCCTCAACCGCGAACTGCCCGAATCGATCGTCATCGTCGGTGCCGGCGCGATCGGCATGGAGTTCGCGTACGTCCTGACGAACTACGGCGTGAAGGTCACGATCATCGAATTCCTCGATCGCGCCCTCCCCAACGAGGATGCCGAGATCTCCAAGGAGATCCAGAAGCAGTACAAGGGTTACGGCGTCGACATCCTCACCTCGACCAAGGTCGAGACCGTCGAAGACTCCGGCGACAAGGTCACGGTGACCTACACGGCCAAGGACGGCACGAAGGGTTCGATCGAGGCCGACCGCGTGCTCATGTCCATCGGCTTCGCCCCGCGGGTGGAGGGCTTCGGCCTGGAGAACACCGGCGTGAAGCTCACCGAGCGCGGCGCCATCGGCATCGACGACTACATGCGGACGAACGTGCCGCACATCTACGCGATCGGTGACGTCACCGCCAAGCTGCAGCTCGCGCACGTCGCCGAGGCGCAGGGCGTCGTGGCTGCCGAGACGATCGGCAAGGCCGAGACCATGACGCTGGGCGATTACCGGATGATGCCGCGTGCGACGTTCTGCTCGCCCCAGGTCGCCTCGTTCGGCCTCACGGAGCAGCAGGCACGCGACGCCGGCCACGACATCAAGGTCGCTAAGTTCCCCTTCTCCGCGAACGGCAAGGCCAACGGCCTGGGCGAGCCGATCGGTTTCGTCAAGCTCATCGCCGACAGCGAGCACCTCGAGCTTCTCGGCGGCCACCTCATCGGCCCCGATGTGTCCGAACTTCTGCCCGAGCTGACCCTCGCGCAGAAGTGGGACCTCACGGCGCTCGAGCTGGCACGCAACGTGCACACGCACCCGACCCTGTCGGAGGCACTGCAGGAGGCCTTCCACGGCCTCGCCGGTCACATGATCAACATCTGACTTTCGCCTCGCACCCGCGGCGCCGCCCAGCTGAAGCCGGGCGGCGCTGCTGTGTTCCGGGGGTAGTGCGCGGGTCGGGGATGGCGTGCGGCGCGGGGCGGGGCGGGGCCGGGTGCGGTGCCGTCGGCGGGGCCGGGCGGCGTGCGGCGTGTGGGCGTGCGGCTCGGGAGGAGATGGCGCTTCGGGAGGACCGTATCGCTCTAATACCGCCTCCCCCGTGCACATCCCCTCCCGAAACGCTCGGGGTGGGAGCCCCGCGTGCGGCATCCGGGCCGCGTGAGGCGGGCAGGATGCCGCGTGCCGCGTGCAGCTCGGGAGGAGATGGCGCTTCGGGAGGACCGTATCGCTCTAATACCGCCTCCCCCGTGCACATCGCCTCCCGAAACGCTCAGGGTGGGAGCCCTGCGTGCGGCGTCCGGGCCTCGGGAGGCGTGCGGGATGCGGCGTGCGGCGTGCGGCTCGGGAGGAGATGGCGCTTCGGGAGGACCAGATCGCTCAAAGAGACCCTCCCCTGTGCACATCCCCTCCCGAAACGCTCCGGGTGGGAGCCCTGCGTCCGGCATCCGGGCCGCGTGCGGCGTGCCGCGTGCAGCTCGGGAGGAGATGGCGCTTCGGGAGGACCGTATCGCTCAAACACTCCCTCCCCCGTGCACATCCCCTCCCGAAACGCTCAGGGTGGGAGCCCGGCGTACTGCGTGCGGCGTTCGGGCCGCGTGAGGCGTGCGGCGTGCGGCCCGGGAGGAGATGGCGCTTCGGGAGGACCGGATCGCTCAAAGAGACCCTCCCCCGTGCACATCCCCTCCCGAAACGCTCGGGGTGGGAGCCCGGCGTACTGCGTGCGGCGTTCGGGCCGCGTGAGGCGTGCGGCGTGCGGCTCGGGAGGAGATGGCGCTTCGGGAGGACCAGATCGCTCTAAGACGCCCTCCCCTGTGCACATCCCCTCCCGAAACGCTCGGGGCCGAGGCTTGGGGCGCGAACGGCCCGGGGTGCGAACGGCGCGGGACGCGGACGTCCGACGAGTGCCGGTGCCGTCGGCGGGGGAAACGGAGTGCGAGAGGTCAGCGGCCGAGCGCGCGGGCGAGCTTCGAGTCGGATGCGGCGGGGCCGCCACCGGCGGCGGACACAGCCGCATCCACCGCGGCGAAAAAGGCCTCGCGCCAGTCGGGGTCGGCAGGGGCGGCGGGGCCGAGTTCGACCTCCCACTCTCGCCATGCCGACTCGCGCCCGGACCGCTCATCCAGCGCGCGGACGCGGTCGTCCACGAATTCCGCGACCAGGCCGCCTTCACCGTCGCGTAACGCATAGGCGGTGCGGGTGTTGCGGATACGCGCCAGCGGAAGCAGCGGCGGGGCCGCCCACTGCGCGATCGCGGCGATCAGCCCCTCGGGCACAACCGGCTCGCCGCCCTCGTCCAGCGGCCACTGCCACTCGTGCCGGCCGTCGGCGGCGGACACTTTGACATGCCACCCCGCGTCGGGTCCGCCGGAGCGGCGGCGTACCGCGACGTGAGCACGGGCAAGCGCCACATCCTCGGTGTCGACGTAGCGCGCGTCGAGTTCGCGCACCTCGGCCTCATCCACGAGCGATACCCCTGGGAGCGCCGACCAGTTCGGCAGTTCGCCGCCGTCGCCGACGTCATATTTCCGCTCGACCTCGATCGAGCGGAGGGGATCGGGGCCTGCGGTCAACCCAGACGCCCGTCCTCGTCCGGGTTGATGTCCTCGGTCTCGGCGCTGAAGCGGTAGGTCGCCTGCGTGGGGCCGTCGTTCTCGCCGGTGTTCTCGAAATCCCCCTCGCGACGGTAGACCAGCTGGCCCTCACCGTAGGGGACGATCAGCGCGTCGTCGGTGTCGTCATCCAGTGGGAGGAACTGGCCGTCAAGCGGCCCTCCGGTCAGTCGTGCGATAGCCATGGGGCAAGCGTAACCCTCCCCGCGAATCCTCAGCGGACCAGCGCAGCCCTCCCCGCAAATCCGGCGCCCCTCCCCCGCAAATCCGGCGGTGGGCAGTCACGGAGGTCACCTAGACTCACACGGATGAAGGCCCTGCGTACGTTCACCGTCCGACCCGTGCTTTCGGAGCGCCTCGCCCCGCTCGACCGGCTGGCATCCAACTGGCGGTGGTCATGGAGCCGCGCGACGCACGCACTGTTCGCGTCCATGGATCCCGGCCTGTGGGAACAGGTCGGCGAGAACCCGTCGCGGATGCTGGGCGCCCTCGGCCAGGCGCCGCTGGATGAGCTTGCGCGCGACGATGATTTCGCGTGGCGCGTCCGCGAAGAGGATGAACGGCTCGAGGCGTACCTGACCGGCGACCGCTGGTTCCAGAGCCTGCCTGAACCGAAGCCGCGATCGATCGCGTACTTCTCGCCCGAGTTCGGTGTGGACGGGTCGCTGCCGCAGTACTCCGGAGGCCTCGGCATCCTCGCGGGCGACCATCTCAAGAGCGCGTCCGATCTCGGGGTCCCCCTCACCGGCGTGGGCCTGTTCTACCGCGCCGGCTACTTCCGGCAGTCGATCGGCGACGACGGCTGGCAGCGGGAGAGCTATCCCGTGCTCGACCCCTATGGTCTCGGCTTGACGCTCCTGCGGGAAGCGGATGACGCTCCCGTGGAGATCGCACTGGCGGTGAGCGGCGGACGTACCCTTTCCGCGCGTATCTGGGTCGCCGACATCGGCCGCGTGCCGCTGCTGCTGCTGGATTCGGAGACTCCCTCCAATTCCGAAGACTTGCGCCGTGTCACCGACCGCCTCTACGGCGGCGGCGGCGAGCACCGCCTGCTGCAGGAGCTCCTCCTCGGCGTCGGCGGCGTGCGCGCGGTGCGGGCCTGGTGCCGGGTCACCGGGCGCGATGAGCCGGACGTCTATCACACCAACGAGGGCCACGCCGGGTTCCAGGGCCTGGAGCGCATGTCGGAACTCGTCACCGGCGCCGGCCTGTCATTCGACGCCGCCCTCGCTCAGGTTCGGGCGTCGACGGTCTTCACCACCCACACCCCCGTACCCGCCGGAATCGACCGATTCCCGAGGAGCCTCGTGGGCGAGTACCTCGCCACGGGGCTGCTGGCGGGGCTCGACTCGGAGCGAGCGCTCGACCTCGGGGTCGAGACATACCCCGGAGGCGACCCGCAGGTGTTCAACATGGCCGTTCTGGGGCTGCACCTCGGCCAACACTCGAACGGGGTCTCGCGCCTCCACGGCAAGGTCAGCCGCTCCATGTTCGGTGCGCTGTGGCCCGGGGTCGACACCGACGAGGTGCCCATCGGTTCGATCACCAACGGCGTGCACGCGCCGACCTGGGTCCACCCGGCGCTGAAGGGCCTCAGCGAGCGCGCCTTCGGCGACGCGCTCACCACCGAGCACGATTGGCGGGACCGCGACGTCCTCTCCGACGACGAGCTGTGGGGCGTGCGCACCCGGATGAAGGAGGAGCTCATCGCCGAAGCCCGCCGGCGCCTCTCGGAGGCGGCCGGTTCGACGGCCGGCGCGTGGGCGGGCGACGTCCTGGACTCGGAGGTGCTCACGATCGGCTTCGCCCGGCGGGTACCGACGTACAAGCGCCTCACCCTCATGCTGCGCGACCCCGCGCGCCTCACCCGGCTGCTGACCGACCCCGAGCGGCCCGTGCAGATCGTCATCGGGGGCAAGTCGCATCCGGCTGACGACTCGGGCAAGCAACTCATTCAGCAGCTCGTCCGTTTCAGCCGCGACCCCCGCGTGCGCGGACGCATCGTGTTCCTGCCCGACTACGACATCACCCTCGCCAAGACGCTCTACCCCGGATGCGACGTGTGGTTGAACAACCCGCTGCGGCCCTTGGAGGCGTGCGGCACGTCCGGCATGAAGGCGGCCCTCAACGGCGCCCTGAACCTTTCGGTGCTCGACGGATGGTGGGACGAGTGGTACGACGGCCGCAACGGGTGGGCGATCCCCACCGCCGACACCGCGACCAGCGATGAGGAGCGCGACGATCTGGAGTCCGCTGCCCTGTACGACCTCATCGAGCATCAGCTCGTCCCGGCCTACTACGACCGCGACGGCGGAATCCCGCGCGGATGGCTCGACCGCGTGCGCCATACCATGACCGATCTCGGCCAGAAGGCGACCAGCGACCGGATGGTGCGCGAATACGTCACCCACCTCTACGCGCCGGCGGCGGTGAACGCCCGCGCACTGGCAGCCGACCACCACGCCGCCGCCGCGGAGCTCGCGGCCTACGTCGGGCGAGTGCGCGAGGGGTGGCCCGCGGTGCGGGTGCTGAGCGTTGACGCGTCCGGTCTGCCGCAGCAGGCACGCGCGGGCGACCGCCTGCGCGTGCGTGCCGAGGTCGAGCTGGGCGCGCTGGCGCCTTCCGACGTCGCCATCGAGCTCGTCTCCGGGAGCGCCGACGCGGATGGCGAACTGACCGGCGCGCGGGAGGTGCTCGCCCTCGCCCCGGTCGGTGGCGGAGACGGCCGACCGACCGTGTTCGAAGCGACCCTCGACCTCGACGTGACCGGGCCCTTCGGGTATGCCGTCCGTGCCGTGCCGCAGCATCCGTACCTCGTCTCCGACGTCGAGTTGGGGCTGGTGACGTTCGCCTCATGACCGGCGCGGAGAAGCGCCCCTTCGTCCTGCTCGCCACCCGCGGAGAGGACGGCCCGGCCGATGAGGAGTACGCGCTGTTCCTGCGCTACAGCGGACTGCACCCCTCCCAGCTCCGTCGCGTCCGCTTGGAATCCGGACCGCTCCCGTCGCTGGACCTCGACGAGATCTCCGGCATCTTCGTCGGTGGCAGCCCGTTCAACGCATCCGATCCTGCGGACCGTAAGTCCGCGGTTCAGCAGCGCGTGGAGTCCGATTTCGCCGCGCTCCTGGATGAGGTGGTCGCACGCGACTTCCCCTTCCTAGGGGCGTGCTACGGGGTGGGGACCCTCGGGACGCATCTCGGCGCGGTCATCGACCGGCGATTCTCCGAACCGATCAGCATCGTCCCGGTCTCCCTGACCGAGGCGGGGAGCCACGACCCTCTCCTTTCCGGGATGCCGACGACCTTCGGCGCCTTCGTCGGCCACAAAGAGGCGATCAGCGTCCTTCCGCCCGGCGCCGTCCTCCTCGCGTCGTCCCCAGGCTGCCCCGTGCAGATGTTCCGTGTCGGTGAGAACGTCTACGCCACGCAGTTCCACCCCGAACTGGATGTGGATGGCATCACCACGCGGATCCACGCGTATGCCGCCCACGGTTACTTCGCGCCCCATGAGCTGGATGACACGCTGGCGGCGGTACGCCGTGCCCACGTCACCGAGCCCGGGCGCATCCTGCGCCGCTTCGTCGAACTCTACGGGCGCTGAGGCCGCGGAAGACGCGTGACGGGTATCGGCCCGGTCACTTCGGGGTGCGCGCGGGCGAGAGCAGGTCCCAGACCGAGGTCGACCAGCCGCACGTCGCCTGCGAGCTGCGGTCCACGGCCGCGGACGAGTCCGGCCTTGACGGCGCCGAACGTCACCGTCGTGTCCGCGGGGAGCACCACATCGTCGGCGCGGCCGTCGTCGGGATGCAGTCCGCTGGGCAGGTCGACGGCGATCACCGTCGTACCGCCGTCGCGCAGCGTCGGCAGCAGGGCCTCGACGACGGCGCGCGCAACCCCGCGCAGGCGGGGGTCGGCAGACGCGCCGATCCCGAGGATGCCGTCGAGGACGAGCGCGTAGGTGGGCGGTTCGCTGCACAGCTCGCCGGCTCCCCGCAGCTGGGCGCCGGCCGACATCGCCGCGGCCAGGGCCTCGCGGTGCACGCGGTCCGACGTGAGAACGATGTCCACCGGTTGGTCGGCGCCGGCGATCTCGGCCGCCGCATACAGCGCGTCGCCTCCGTTGTCACCGCCGCCGGCGAGCACGAGGACGCGTCCGGGGGCCTCGGCCAATCGCTCCCGCACCACCCCTGCCAGTGCGGTCGCGGCTTCCCGCATCAGCGGCTCCCCCGCCGCGAGGAGAGGTGCCTCGGCCGCTCGCACGGCGGCCGCGGTATACGCGGGCACCAGGGCGGCCTCACTCACGCGTGCTCCTTCCTGCCCTCGCGCTCCTTTTCGCTGTTTCGCTCGTTTTCGCCTTCTCGCTCCTTGGCCTCGGCATCACGTGCCGCGCGCAACTCGTCGGCGTCCGCCTGCACGGCGAGCTCAGCCCGGCGCACGCGGAACTGGGCCAGCGTCGTAGCGCCGTGCAGCGCCCGCACGCGGTCCTGATCTTCTTCAACGCCGATGACGATGTACGCCGATGCGATGAGGATCACCTGGCTCGAGAGGTTCAGCCAGAGCAGGAGCGCGATGAGGGAGGCGAAAGAGGCCAGCAGCGGGTTGTTGGATGCCCCGCCGACGAACAGACCCGAAAGCTGCTGGAGCACCGTGAGCCCGAACCCGCCGATCATCGCGCCGGTCCACAGCGTCCGCGCCCGCGCGTGGAGCCCGGAGAGCAGCCGGAACGCCGCAGCGACGACGAGGGTGTCGAGCACGAAGACCACGACCACGGAGACGAGCCACGCGACGAAACCGAGCGCGGGAGCGTCTCCGGGGATCCCGAGCCAGTCGGTGAGCACGGCCAACCCGGCGGTGGCGAGGAAGGTCGTTGCGGCAGCCGCCGCGAGGCCCGCGCCGATCGCGATGGCCAGAAGGAGGTTCCGGAGGATCACCCACACGAACAGCACGTCGTCCGTCGCGATACCCGCGATCGTCCGTAGGGCCGACCGGAGCGAGCCGACGGCGCCGATCGCGGCGCCGATGAGGCCGATGGCGGAGATGACGCCGGCGATGGTGAGACCCGCCGGTGCTTGGACGTCATCCAGGTCTACGAGGTCGAGGAGCCCGGGAATGGCCGCGTCGAGGGAATCGACGAGCGCGTTCCACGCCTCCCGATTGCCCGCCAGCCACAGGGCCGCCACGGAGAAGCCGAGCAGGACCCCGGCGAACAACGCGAACAGCGTGCGGTACGTGACGGAGTCGGCCAGCATGGGGCCGCGTGCCCTGCTGTAGACCAGGAGTGCACGGACGGGGCGGCGCGCCAGCGCCCAGGCGGTGACACGGGACAGAACACTCGACATCTGATCAGGCTATCGGCGCCGCATCCGCCGACCGCGGGGGCTTGACGACACGTGACACCACCGGTCAGCCGCGCGCGATCACGGGCAGGGCGGCGGCGACGATCGCGAGCCACGCGCCCCCCAGCATCCACGGGCCGAACGGGATGGCCGACGTGGCACGGGCGCGCCGCGTGAGCAGCAGCAGCACCCCGTAGAACCCCCCGAGCAGGAACCCCGCGAGCGCACCGATCCACACGCTCTCCCAGCCCAGGAATCCGAGGTAGGCGCCGATCACCCCCGCGAGCTTGACGTCGCCCCCGCCCATGGCCGCCGGCCGCAGCATCCGCAGCACGAGATAGAACGCGAACAACGCCGCAGCGCCCCCGAGCGTCGGGATGAGGCGCGCGGGAACGCCGGACGCCAGAGCAGAGGCGGGAAGCAGCACCCCGGCCGCCGCGTACCCCGGCAGCACGTACCGGTTCGGAAGGCGGTGCGTGCGTGCATCGACGACGGCAAGAGTCACCGATTGCACCGCGAAGCACCCGTACGCGATCAGCGCGAACACGACGCCAACGCCGGCGGCGATGGTCATGTCACCCGTCGAGGATCTCGAGCGCGACGGAAACCGGCCCGCCGTCGACGAGCGATTCGGCCTCGCGCACCGCACGCTTGAGGGGAAGCGAATACGTTCCTGACGAGCCGGGGAAGATCGATGTGCGCCACGTCGTCGTACCGACCGTGGCCTCGACCCGGACTGCTCCGAAACCGCGAGCGAAGGGCTCCATCACCTCCCGGATGTCGCCACTGAGCTCTTCGGGCACCTCAGCGAAGTACCAGGCCGCGTCTTCCCGGGCGCTCCATCGGAACACCTCGGCCTCGAACTCGACGTGCACCCCTTACCTCCTTCGCTCAGCCACGTCGTCGCCGCGGTCCGGCCACCGGATGCCCGCGGCATCGAGCGGCTGCGCGGCGTCGTCATGGCGTGCGCGATGCCAGGGCGATCCGGCCGGCCAGGTGGCTGCGAACGTGGGGATGACGCGCCACACCCGCCGCAACAGGGCCGACGGCCGCGCGAACGGGCGGGCAGACACGGGCATGCGCAGGTCGGGGTCGTACCGGACTCCGTCGCTGGGCCGCAGGTGGATCGTCAGGTCGAGGTCGTCGTGGATCTTCGGGTTGGTACGGTCGACCTGGTCGCGGATGCGGTTCCAGACGGCCGACCGCATGGCGAAGTTCGACCCGAAGACGAGCGGGATGCCGAGCCACTGCCGCACCCAGAAGGTGCCGCCGCCGACGTACCAGTGGTCGCCGAGGTAGCGGACGAGGGGCGTCGAGCCGTAGAACTCCGACCCGCCGGTGAGCACCCCCAGCGCGGGGTCGGCCACGAAGGCCTGAACGATCCGCGAGATCCAGTCCGGATGGGGGCGGGAGTCAGCATCCAGTCGAGCGATCAAGTCGAAGCCCAGGGCCTCGTCGTATCCGCGAGCCGCCGCCGGCCAGATGCCCACCATCGGTTCGGTGACGACCCGGGCCCCATACCGCCGCGCGACGGCGGCGGAGTCGTCGGCGCTGTCGTTGTCGACGACGATGACCTCATCGGGCTGGCGGGACTGCGCGGCGAGCGCCCGCAGGCACTCCTCGAGGAAGGGCGCATCGTTGCGGCATGGGATGACCACCGCGATACGAGGAACCAATGACACGCGGCCCACGCTACTCGCGCGTGTTCACCACCGGGCGCGCCCTGCACAATGGTCGGGCCGGGCGTGCGCGTCAGCGGATGACGACCGGGGTTCCGACGGGCAACTGGCCGAGCCGATCAATCGCCTCCGGTCCCAGCCGCAGGCAGCCGTTGGAGATCGCGCCGGTCCGGGCGTCGTGATAGTGGAACGCCGTCACCGCGACGGGCGCGCCCCCGAACCCGTCGAGGGTCGGTGACTGCGCCGCGAGATAGACCAGCGGATGACCCCGGGTATACGTCAGCGACGGTTCGGTGCGCACCATCATCACGAACGAGCGGCCGAGCGGGGTGGGCGTTGCCTCGGTGCCCCACGCGTAGTCGTCGGCGATGCGTTCGCGTGTGCCATCAGGGGTGACGATGTCGATGGTGCGGGCCGCCAGATCGACCTCTACCGTCGCTCCCGCGGTCGACAGCTCCACGTCCTGCGCGCGCACCCATCCAGTGAGCTGCGCGGGGTTCCCCGCCGACGGCAGCGCCGCGCGACCGGTGAGGAGCACGTGCAGCCAGTGCTCCTGTCGTTCGATCACGGGCACCGTGGTGCCGTCGTAATAGTGATCGCGAGGCAGGGCGGCGACCGGCTCCCCCGTGGGGTCGGCGAACACGGGGATCCGCTCGGCCGTCGCCCGCGCCAGGTCGCCGGTCAGAGCGCCGTAGGGGTCGGCATCAACGGGGAGAGCGGGGATGACGGCGTAGACGTCGACCTGCGGCAATTGGTCGAGCGGGTACGACGCCGTGTTCGCCGGAAACCCGCTGGGAGTGGGAGATGCCGTGGGGATCGGAGAGGGCGTGTCCGCACGAATCGCGGTCGCGGCCGGCGCTGCGGCGCCGCCGCGATCGGCGAGCGCCCACACCGCGATGCCGCCGGCGGCCACCAGCACGGCAGCGACGGCCATGGCAATCCATCGGGCGGCGGGCCGCGCCGGCCGGGGGGAATCGGTCACCACCCCATCGTCCGTCCCCGCCGTGCGCGGGGCAAGCGCGGGCGCGTCACTCGGGAGAGATGGTCAGCCGTGAGATACGTCCGCCCGACAGCGAGAACGTCATCGGCCCCGTTCCGTTGTATCCGTCGCCGGCGACCGTGAGGGTCACCACGAAGGTGTCGGCGGCCGCACCGGGCTCGATCCCGACGAGGTCGAAGTGGGAGCGCTTGCCGATATTGTCCGTGCGATTCCATTCGGCGATCTCGCCCCGCCCGCGGTAAACCCTCCGCCAATCGCTGAGGACCGCGTCATCCGTGAACGCGGCGAGGAATCCCTCGTCGTCGCCGGCGTTGGTGGCGTCGATGAAGGCGGCGATGGCTGCGGGAAGCGGCGTGACGGTCATGACAAGTCCTTCCGGCGAATCGGGCTGCCCACAGCGTGCCCCCTCACCGCGCGCTCAGCAACCGCCTCCCCACCACGCTGTCGACTCCGGCCGCGACGAGCACGGCGAGAACGTACACGATCAGGTCCCGTCCGTCGAAGACGGTCCCGAGGAGAAGCGTGACGGGCGCGAACGCGCCGCCCCACTGCAGAGGCAGTCCGGTCAGCTGGAAGAGCTCGACGGCCGCGCACCATCCACCGGCGGTGATCGCGACGACCGCCGGGGCGAGACGCGGGGCGAGCAGCGCGACGCCGGCATACGCGGCGAGCGCGTAGAGCGCATCGCCCGCGATGTCGCTCGCGGCGATGTCGGGCGCGAGCGCATGGACACTCAGGCCCGCACCGACTGCAGCAAGGAGGGAGAGGGCGGCAGCCGTCCGCCGGAGGCGCGAGGAGGTCGACACCCTGCCATCCTGCGTCACGGGCGGTAGCGTCCCCGTGTGGGGTTTTCCGTGTGGGGGTTGCTTGTCAGCCTGGCCGTGCTCGCCCCGAACCTGCTTCTGCTGCGGTTCCCGCCTCGCGACGGCTATCCGGATGCCCGTGTCCCACGCGTGCTGGTGATTCTCGAGCGGAGCGGCCAGGCCCTGTGCGTGACGGTGCCGGCGATCACCGAGCCCGGGCCGCTGAGATGGGGATGGTCCGCGGCCGTGGCGGGAGGCGTTCTCCTGTACGGGGGCCTCTGGGCGCGGTACCTGAGAACGGGATGCCGCGTACGCGTGCTCTACGCGCCGTTCGCCGGCATACCGGTGCCGATGGCGATCGCGCCCGTCGTGGTGTTCCTGGCGACGGCGGCATGGGTCGCCAACCCCTGGATCGCGGGATCCGCGGTCCTCCTCGGGATCGGCCACATCCCTGCGTCCCTCATGCGGGCGCGCTCCCTTCCTGTCCTTCCGGACAGGGCGGACTGATCCCCCGGCCGGGGCGGCCGGATGCGTAAACGCGGAGGCTGGGGTCATGAGCGAAAACAACATGACCCCCACCCCAGCCGCGCCGCCCGAGCGACGCCGCCTGCCCCGCGGACGCGTTGCCCTCGCGAGCACAGCGGCGGCCGTACTGGTCGTCGGCGCACTCGCCTTCGGCGCCGCCGCGCGCAGCACCAGCGTCGACACCGAGCGCGAAGAGCTGGAGCAGCGCCTCCAGTCGATCGTCGATGCCGGATACCCCGCCGCACAGGCATCGATCACGCATCCGGACGGCTCGAGCATCGAGGTGCTCGTCGGTGACGGCGACCTCTCCTCCGACCGCGAGACCGCGGAAGACGGCGAGATCCGTGTCGGCAGCAACACCAAGATGTTCGTCGCGACGATCGTCATGCAGCTCGTCGAGGAGGGCCTGGTGTCCCTCGACGAACCGATCGACACGTACCTTCCCGGAGTCGTCGCCGGCGAAGGCATCGATGGCACGGCCATCACCGTCCATCACCTCTTGCAGCACACCGCCGGCCTGGCCGAGAACGCCGAGGAGTTCGCCCTGGACGCCTTCGCGACGCAGGAACTGTACGTGTCGGCTCGTGACATGGTGGACATCGGCCTCTCCCAGCCTGCCAACTTCGCTCCCGGCGAGCGCTTCGACTACAGCAACACGAACTACTTCGTCCTCGGCCTTCTCATCGAGCGCGTCACCGAGCGCGCACTGTGGGAGCAGATCGATGAGCGGATCGTGCAACCGCTGAACCTCGAGCACACGTATCTCCCCGGCCCTGCCGAGCGCGAGCTGCGCGGTGAGCACATCGAGGGCTATCACGCCGAATTCCCGGAGGACCTGCGGGAGATCACCGACCTCGACACGTCGACGGCATGGTCGGCGGGTGCGCTGGTGTCCACCCCGACCGAGTTGAACCTCTTCATGCAGGCACTGCTGCGCGGTGACCTCGTCAACGAGGACAGCCTGTCACTCATGCAGCAGACGGTGCCCGCCGGCGACCCCTTCCATGAGGACAATGCCTATGGCCTCGGCCTGCAGAGCTTCTCGCTCGAAGATGGCGGCCTGGCCTGGGGACACGGCGGCGACATTCAGGGGATGCAGACGCGCAACGCCGTGGCCCCCGACGGCACGGCCGTCACGATCGCCGTGAACGCACTCCCCTGGGCGATCGCCGATCCGGCAGCGGAAGAGCCCCTGCTGGAGAAGTACCAGGTGATCTTCGATGCCCTGGACGAGACGCTGGAAGATCAGTGATCCCGACCGACGGAAAGACGGGTGCCGGCGCGAGTACGCGCCGGCACCCGTCGTGGTTGACTCTGTCCATGCCCGTGCCCGCGACGCCCGCGCCCGCGTCGGGCTGGCGGGCCGCCATCGCGCCCGTGATCATCCTCGCGGTGGCGATCGGATACGTCGGTGTGGACTTCGCCGGCAGCTTCGATGACCCGGTGATCTCTCCCGTCCCGCCGGTCGCCCACGCCGGGATGGTGGCGCTGCAAGCCCTCGCTCTCGTGCTCCGCGGCCGTTTCCCCGTCACCGCCCTCGCCGCCGTCGTCGCCCTGGATGCGCTGATCCTCGGCACCAGCGGCGGTGAGCTGGGGATCGGGGCGCTCGCCGTCCTGTTCGCGACGTACGCGGCGTGGCGGCGCTCATCGTTCCCCGCCGCGCTCGTTCCGGTGGGAATCGCCGCGGCGGCGACCGTCGCGGCGGGTGCGGTCTCCATGGGCATCGCCGGGATGCCCGTCGCGGCGATCCTGATCGCGAGCGTGTCGAGGGTCGTCATCCTCTACGCGTTGCCCGTCGCGGCGGCGGAATACGCCCGGAACCGTGAGCAGCTCGCTTTCGCCCAGCGGGAAAGGGCGGTGCTGGTCGAGCGCGAGCGGCGGGAAAGCGCCGAGCGTGCTCTGCGCAGCGAGCGGACCGCCCTCGCGCGCGAGCTCCACGACGTCGCCGGACACCACCTGTCGGGCATCATCGTCTCGGCACAGGCCGCTTCGGCGCTGACCCGCACCGATCCCGAACGCGCCCGGCAGATGCTGGCCGCGGTGCAGGTCGACGCCCGCACCGCCCTCACCGATCTGCGCCGCACCGTCGGGCTCCTGCGCGACGATGATGCGGCCGGGGCAGGACCCCAGGTGCCCTCCGCACCACCGTCACTCTCCCGCATCCCTGCCCTGGTCGCCCAGGCGCGGGAGTCGGGCCGAATCGTGGACCTGGTCGTCGAAGGCGAGCTGCCTCCGCTGGGGGCGCTCGCCGAGACGGCCGCTTACCGGATGGTGCAGGAATCGCTCGCGAACGCCGCACGGCACGCCCCCGGCGCCGCATCCGAAGTACGGGTCGACGTCGATACGGACACGGTGCGCCTTCTCGTGCGGAACGAGCCCAGCGGGTGGGTGCCACGGAGGGAAGCCGCCGTACGCACGGACGGGTACGGCCTGGCGGGGATGCGCGAGCGCGCGCAGCTCATCGGGGCGCGACTGACGACGGGTGTCCAGCCCGACGGCGGTTGGGCCAACGAACTCGTGATCCCGCGATCACGAGAAGGGAACGCTGAATGATCCGCGTACTGATCGCCGACGACCAGTCCATCGTGCGCGCGGGACTCTCCGTCATCATCGGCGCCGAAGATGACCTCGAGGTCGTGGGCGAAGCCGCGGACGGTGCGGAGGCCATCGCGCTGGCGCGTGCGCTGCATCCCGATGTCGTGTGCATGGACATCCGGATGCCGGGAACCGACGGGATCGCCGCGACCCGCGCGATCACCAGCGACCCCGCGCTCTCGACAGATGTGCTGATCCTCACCACCTTCGACATCGACGAAGACGTCTTCGCCGCGCTGGAGGCGGGCGCGGCGGGGTTCCTGTTGAAGGGGGCGGACGAGGCGACGCTGCTCGGCGCCATCCGCTCCGTGGCCGCGGGCGACGGCACGCTCGACCAGCGGCTGACCCGCCGCATCCTGCAGGAGTTCACCCAGAGACGGCCGGGCGATGCGCATCGCACCGGCGCAGCTTCGACGGTGCCGCTGACCGAACGCGAACTCGACGTCCTGCGGCTGCTGGCCGAGGGGCTGTCGAATGCGGAGATCGCCCAGCGGCTGTTCGTCGAGACGACGACCGTGAAGTACCACCTCGCCCAGATCTTGCAGAAGACGGGCGCCCGCGATCGCCTGCAGGCCGTGTTGTGGGGCATCCGCACGGGCGTCGTCCCGATCGCCTGACGGCCCGGTGCGGGGCTCTCTCGAAGGGAAATCGCGATCCGACGGGGAACCGGCCGGCTCGTGGATCCGGAAGGGTCTTCAGGACAGGATGCCGGCAGCCCGAGCGGGTTCGGCGTATGCCGTTGCCAGCGTTGCGACGGTGTCGTGCGCGTTCAGGCCGCTCGGGTGCGGGACGACCCACGTCGGGACACCGGCGATCTCGTTGCTTTGCCGCCCCACCGCCGCGCGGGGGTATCCGAACGCCTGTCGGTAGGCCGTCACACCCAAGACCGCGACCACGTGCGGCTGCCACCGCCGCACATCGCCCGCCACACGCTCCGCGCCCTCCCGCAGTTCCTCCCGCGTCAGCTCGTCGGCGCGGGAAGTGGCCCGGCGGACGAGGGCCGAGATCCCGATTCCGGCGTCCAGGATCATCCGGCGATCCTCGTCCCGCAACGGCTCCGAGAATGCAGGGAGCCGGGGCAGGATGCCCGCGGCCACCAGCGCCGGGTAGAACCGATTTCCGGGATGGGCGAACGGCGTTCCCGTCGCCGCGGTCCACAGGCTCGGGTTGATGCCCACGAAGAGGAGCTTGGGCTTCTCCGGCACCAGATCCGGGATGGTGGCACCCCGGAACGACTCCAGTTCGGCGCGAGTGAACCCCATGTCACCAGTGCGGGTGGATGTCCGCCCGCAGGCGCTCGTCGTACACGCGGTGTACGGCCGCGTCGAACCCGCTGAGATCCACGTCGGACAGCACGGCCGCCGCATCCGCGTTCTTCTCCGCCTGTGCGACGCTGCTGGCCCCCGGGATGACGCTCGTGACGCCGGGCTGGGAAGCGATCCACGCGAGGGTGGCGGCCGGGAGGGACACCCCCTCGGGGAGCGCCTGGGTCAGTTCGGCCACTGCGGCAAGGCCGACCTCGAAATCGACGCCCGAGAAGGTCTCGCCGCGGTCGAACGCCTCACCATGCCGGTTGAAGGCGCGGTGATCGTCGGCCGCGAACGTCGTGTCGGCGGTGTACTTGCCCGACAGCAGACCGGACGCCAGCGGCACCCGAGCGAAGATCGCCACTCCGGCCGCGCGGGCGGCGGGGAGCACCTCATCCAGCGGCTTCAACCGGAACGGGTTGAAGATGATCTGGACGTTCGTCACGTTCGGCCGCGCGATGGCGGCGAGGGCCTGCGCCGTCGTCTCCACCGAGACGCCGTAGGCGGCGATGGTGCCGTCGGCCACGAGCGCGTCCAGCGCGTCGTACGTCGCGTCGCTCTCGATCACCTCGGTGGGCGGGCAGTGCAGCTGCACGAGGTCGAGGGTGTCCGTGCCCAGGTTGTGCCGGGAACGGTCCGCCCACGCGCGGAAGTTCCCCGGCGTGTAGTTCTCCGGCGTCTGCTCCACCCGGCGTCCGAACTTGGTCGCGACGAAGACGTCCGCTCCGGGATGCTCCGCGAGGTAGGCCCCGATGAACCTCTCGCTGCGTCCATCCCCGTACACATCCGCGGTATCGAACAGGGTCATGCCGCGATCCGCCGCCGTGGTGAGGATGGCGCGGGCTGCATCATCGGTGATCTCACCCCAGTCGGCCCCGAGTTGCCAGGTGCCCAGGCCGATGACCGAAACGGTGCGGCCGGTGCGGCCGAGATCACGCTGCTCCATGGTGTTCGTTCCTTCCGGCGCCGGAAGCTGCCCGGGCCGACTACGACAATGCCACGGATCCCGTCGCGACGGCACCGGCCCCGGGGCCGGACATCTCACCGTGCCCGCGCCGGGTATCTGGTCGCGTCAGCGCCGCCACAACCGCGCTGATGCCTCGGCCGCTGCGCGGTCGTGGATCTCCTGCCAGTTGCGGCCTCCCCGGGCGAACGCGACACGAACGCGCCGGGGAACATCCTCCTCGGAAACCGGGGCGTCCAGCCAGGAGCAGCGTCGGACGTGAACGAGGTCGACGCGCGCTGCGTCGGCGCTGCCGTCGTAACGCCAGGGTCCTTCGAGGTGCCCGAGCCAGAAGAGCCCGTCGACGTCCCGGGTCCACACGAAGGCGCCATCGGGGACAGCAGCGAATCGCTCGAGGCGGCGCGCCATCCGCTCATCGTGGTGGGCAGCCAGGCCGGCGGTCGCCTCCCCGAGCGACCGCGGCTGCGACGCCAGGATCCCACCGAGGCCGCACAGACCTTCCGAAAGGGCGCGCTCCACCGCTGCACCGTCCGGCACGTCGTCGTTCCGCGACCGCATCGGAGCGCGGAACGCGCGGGGGAACTCGGTCACGCATGTCATCCTCCCAGGCCCCGGTCTGCCGCGCCCGAGACGCCGGCGCAGAGCGGCACCCACTCACCCGCAGCCGACGGCGAACGTACGCGCCCGTTTGGGCATCCCCGCTCCCCGGCATCGAGCTCGGGTGTACGGCTGGTAACGTTCCCCAAGCCCCGGGGCACTCAGCCGCGGGGTCCGATCGCCCGGAGTCACATGATGAGCGAGCCCACGAGCCACCCCGGCGACTCCCCCCGGCGCCCGACCGTCAAAGAGGTCGCCCAGCACGCCGGCGTGAGCCCGATGACGGTGTCTCGCACCCTCGGCGGCGGCACCAACGTGCGACCCGACGTCCAGGCGCGCGTGTGGGCAGCCGTGGAGCAGCTCGGCTATCACCGGAACGAGAACGCACGCAGCATCCGGCCCGGACAATCCAGCGGTCTTATCGGCGTCGCGATCACGAACATCGCGAACCCGTACTACAGCACGTTCGCGTTGGGCGTCGAGGAGCAGGCCGCGGGCACGGGCCGGCGCATCCTTCTCGGTAACACCTCGGAGGACGGCGACCGCGAACGCCAGTTGATCAATGACTTCCTGGGCCGCCGAGTCGACGGGCTCATCGTCGTCCCGGCCAGCGGCGACCACGAGCACCTCGAACGAGCAGTCGCGCAGGGCCTACCCGTCGTACTGGCCTCCCGCCGCGCGGACGGGTTCGCGGTCGACAGCGTCGTCCTCGACGACGAGGGCGGCGCGTACCGCGGCACGCTCGCCCTGCTCGATGCGGGACATACGCGCCTCGCCTACCTCGGCAACGCCCGCTCGATGTTCACCGGACGCCGGCGGTACGTCGGATTCGAGCAGGCGCACCGCGACCGCGGCGTCCCGATCGACCCCGAACTGATCGGCCCGGGGCAGCAGGACGTCGCGCAGGCCCGGGAGGCGATGCGGACCCTCCTCGAGCTCGCCCATCCCCCGACGGCAGTGTTCTGTGCCAACAACCGCAACGCGATCGGCGCCGTGGAAGAGATCGGCCGTCAGATCCGTGACCTGGGCCGGTCTGCGGCGGAGCTGCCGGAGGTGATGAGCTTCGACGATTTCGAGCTCTCGGCCCTCATGCCGGTGCCGGTGAGCGTCATCGGCCACGACGCACGTGAGCTCGGTCGTGAGGCAGCGCGCCTGCTGCTCGCCCGTCTCGACGGCGCGGGCAACGACCCGGTGCGCGAGGTTCAGATGCCCGTCACTCTCACGCGGCGTAGCCGATAGGTCTCCCGAATCGGGCATTGACCCCCGCGAGGCGCGTTGGTAACGTTACCAGCCAAGCGACGACACGAGGAGGTGGGCCGTGCAGCTGTGCATAGACTTCGGCGGCACCGAGATCAAGACGGGGATACTGCGCGACGGCACCCCTCTCGCGGTCGACGTCCTGCCCGTCGCCGGGACTGCGGAGGATCTCGTCCGAGCCGCCGCGGCGGCTGACGGGCTCATCGCCCGCGTGGGCGCCGTCACCGCCGTCGGGATCGCCGTCCCTGGCGTGGTGGACCGCAGGACGGGGCGGATGCTGCACGCCAACGCCAAGTACGGCTATCTCCGGGATGGCGGCAGCGAGCCCTCCAGCGCCGGAGTGGATCTCACGGCTTGGGCACGCGAACGGTTCGGTGCGCCGGCCATCATCGAGAACGACGCCCGAGCGGCACTCGCCGGCGAGATGGCCTCGGGAGTGGCGACCGGAGAACGAGACGTTGTCCTCGTCACCCTCGGCACCGGCATCGGCACGGCCGCTGCGATGGACGGTCGCCTCCTCTGGGGCGCCCACGACCACGCCGGCATCCTGGGCGGCCACGTCACCACAGATGTGCATGCTCCGCTGTGCCCGTGCGGCAACGTCGGCTGCGGTGAGTCGCTGGCCAGCACCCGAGCGCTACGGGAAAGGCGCCCCGACCTGGCGGGCATGGATGCGCTCGTGACTCTCAGCACGACCAACGCGGCGGCATCGGCGCTCTTCCAGGAGTTCCTGCAGGTCTGGGGCGCGACGATCGTCACCCTCTGCCACATGTACGACCCCGATCTCGTGGTGCTCTCCGGCGGCGTCCTGCGTGCCGGCGCCCGCATCGCGGATCCCCTGCGCGAGCACGTCCACCGCCATCTGTGGCCGTCGTCACACCGGCCGCCCTTGGTCATCGCCATGCAGCCCGAGCTGTCCGTCCTTCGTGGCCTCGCCGTCCTTTCCGCATCCGCATCCGCGACCGCCAAGGAGATCGTCCGTTGACCGGAACCATCGGTGACATGCACAGCGGTCATACCGTCCGCGGCACCTACGACACCCAGCCGACCATCGCCCTCCCCCACGGCGAGCGCATCGTCCGGGGTGCCGACGCCTGGCTCCGCGCTGCCGCCGCTGCTGAGGATCAAGCCGCCCGCGGCAATCGCGCTCCGCGGCTCGTCGTCGACACGTATCCCGGCACCGACCTCTCTGCCCTGATCGACAGCATCCGTTCTGCGCTGCCCGCGTGGAGCGTCGTCGACGTCGAGCAGGCCGCGCGTCCGCTCGCGGTGATCGACGCCATGATCGCCGGCAATCTCACCGACGACCGTGTCTTCGGGGTGCTCAGCCACGCCGTGCTGGAGGACTTCTACGACTCTGAGGCCCTCCAGCGCCTGGATGTCGACGGAGGTCGGCCCACCGTTCTCGTCGGCTGGGGCGCCTCTCTCGTCGGCGCGGCAGACGCCACCACACCGGCCCCCACCACGATCCTCGTGGACATGGCCCGGTGGGAGCTGCAGCAGCGTCAGCGCCGCGGAGCGACCAACTGGCACTGCGACAACGCGGACGAGGACAATCTCCGCAAGTACAAACGCGGCTTCTTCGTCGAGTGGCGTGTCGCCGACCGCCACAAGCGCACCCTCTTCCCCACTGTCGACTTCGTCGTGGACGGTAACGCGATCTCGCCCTCGCATGCCCAAGACGCCCACGAGTTCGGCATGATTACGGGCGAGGCGTTCCGCGGCGCGCTGCGTGACGCGACGGCCCGGCCGTTCCGTGTCGTTCCGTTCTTCGACCCCGGCGTGTGGGGCGGTCAATGGATGAAGAGCGTCATCGGACTCGATCCATCGCAGCCGAACTACGCGTGGTGCTTCGACTGCGTGCCCGAGGAGAACTCGCTCCTCCTCCGCGAGTCAGCCCACGCCGACGGCGGCGGGGAAGGCGGCGGCAGTGTGATCGAGATCCCCGCGATGGATCTCGTTCTCTCCCAGCCCGTCGACCTCCTGGGCGAGAAGACATTCGCACGGTTCGGGGCGGAGTTCCCCATCCGCTTCGACTTCCTCGACACGATGGGCGGTGGCAACCTCAGCCTGCAGGTGCACCCGCTGACCGACTACATCCAGAACACGTTCGGCATGCATTACACGCAGGACGAAAGCTACTACCTCCTGGATGCGGGCGACGACGCGGTCGTGTACCTCGGCACCAAGGAGGGCATCGATCGAGAACGGATGCTGCGCGACCTCGAGGTCGCGCAGGGCGGCGACGCGCCGTTCCCCACCGAGGAGTACGTCAACACCTTCCCGGCGAAGAAGCACGACCACTTCGCGATCCCCGCGGGCACCATCCACTGCTCGGGCGAGAACTCGATGGTTCTCGAGATCTCGGCGACCCCGTTCATCTTCACGTTCAAGCTGTGGGATTGGGGCCGCCTCGGCCTCGACGGCATCCCGCGGCCCGTGCACCTGAAGCACGGCGCGAGGAACATCCAGTGGGACCGCGACACCGCCTGGGTGACCGACAACCTCGTGGATCAGGTGGAGGTGCTCAGCAGTGACCACGGGGTCATCGAGGAACGCACCGGGCTTCACGAGCTCGAGTTCATCGAGACCCGCCGGCATTGGTTCACCGAGCGCGCCGCCCACGACACCGCGGGCACGGTCAACGTGCTGAACCTGGTGGAGGGCGACCAGGTGCGCGTCGTCAGCCCCACCGGCGCGTTCGAGCCGTTCCTCGTGCACTATGCCGAGACGTTCATCGTCCCCGCATCCGTGGGCGCCTACGTGATCGAACGCACCGCCGACGCGCGCTCGGAGCGCTTCGCGACCCTCAAGGCCTACGTCCGCGGCACGGAACGCACGCGCGACGCCCCGTCCGAAGCGCAGACCGCAGCCGCGAACCACGACGAAACCACAAACCCCGCCGAACCCGCGGGCCACAGGCCCACTGCAGGCCGCACCGAGCCCGACGGCCCTGCTCGCACCGCACACGGCATCACCCGACCCCTGCAGCCCACCCCGCGTCCGTAAACCGCACCCGCCGCGTCCCGACCAACACCGCATCCCGCCACACACCGCACCCCGACGCACCCCACTCAGAACCACGCACCACCCGAAACCCCTCACGAACGAAGGAGTTCACATGTCCTCTCGACGAATCCTCGCCGGCTCGCTGGCGATCGTCGCTCTCGCTGGCGCCGCGCTCACCGGATGCTCCGGTGGTGGCGGCTCCTCCTCCGCCGGCGCGACGACCGGCACCCTCAACTTCGCCACGGACAAGGCCGCGTGGAAGGGCGACTTCGAGTCGCTGAACACGGTCAGCTCGGAGGAGGAAGACATCGACCTCAAGGTCACCGGCTACTCCGACGCCGACCAGTACGACGCCTTCATCAAGCAGTCGTTCCGCACCTCGAAGGCCCCGGGCCTGTTCACCTGGCACACCGGCGAGTCCCTCAAGGAGCTCGTCGATGAGGGCCTCGTGGCCGAGACGACCGACATCTGGGACAACGCCCTCGAGGAGGGCTGGGTCAGCGAGAGCCTGCGCGACTCGTACACCTTCGACGGCAAGCAGTACTGCGTGCCCATGAACATCGCCTACTGGGTCATGTTCTACAACAAGGACCTCTTCGAGCAGAACGGCGTCACCGTCCCCACGACCTGGGACGACCTGAACACGGCTGCCACGACCCTGAAGGATGCGGGAGTCACGCCCTATTACCAGACGAGCACGCTCTTCACCTTCCAGTGGTTCCAGCACCTCGTCGCCAGCACCGACCCGGAGCTCTACGAGGGGCTCTCCACCGGCGAGGTGAAGTACACCGACCCCGAGATCGTCGATGTCATGAACCTCTGGCTCGAGGAGATGGAGAACGGCTGGTTCAGTGACGCCGGCAGCTCCACAGATCCCGCCGTCGGGCTCAAGCAGGGCGACTTCGCGATGATCGACTTCGGGACGTGGTACGCCGGCAACCTCGCCGGCGCAGGCATGACGAGCGACGACTACGGCATGTTCGTCATCCCGGCTGTGAACTCCGACCTCGAGGCGACCCCGGTGGCCGTCGAGTCCGGGCCCATGTGCGTCGCCGAGAACTCATCGCAGAAGGACCTGGGCCTGGCGTACTCCGAGTGGTGGATGTCGGACACGGCGCAGAGCGCCTGGAACGACGCGCACGGCGACGTGGCGTTCAACCCGAAGGCGACGGTCTCCGACCCCGCACTCGAGGAGCTCGGCACCCAGATCTCCGGCTCCGACTACGTGCTGTACGACCGATTCTTCGAGGCCATGCCCAGCTCCGTGCTGAACGTCGCACTCGAGCAGTTCGGCGCCTTCATCGCCAACCCGGGCGACCCGATGCCGTCCCTCGAGACCATCCAGGCCGAGGCCGACACCTACTGGGCCTCGCAGGAATAATCCGCGAGGACGTCTGAAAGGTCACCGATGACGACGATCACGACGTCGAAGACGGATGCCGAAAGGCCTCTGCTGCCGACGACTGCGGAGCCGAGGCCGTCCAAGACGCCGTACCAGTGGTCCGCCCGGGGCTTCATCGCCCCGGGCGTGCTCCTGGTCGCGGTCCTCCTCTACCTCCCGCTGCTGTGGACCGTGTACCTGAGCTTCACCGAGTACAACGGTCTCGGCAGCCCGGACTGGGTGGGTCTCGACAATTACGTCGAGATGTTCTCGGATGCGGGATTCCTCGTGTCCGCCGGTAACACCCTGCTATGGGTGGTCGGCACCCTGATCGTGCCCGTCGGCATCGGGCTCGCCATCGCCCTCCTCACCTGGAACCTCGGCGGGGGCATGTGGCTCCGCCTCCCGTTCCTCATCCCCTACGCCCTGTCGGGCATCGGGGTCGGCGTCATCTGGTCGTTCATCCTCTCCTCCGGCGGGGCGCTCGACCAGGCGCTCCTCCTCGTCGGCATCACAGATCCGCCGCGGTGGCTGCTTGATTCGCCGCTCAACACGGTCGTGATGATCTTCGCGTCGGCGTGGCAGGGCGTCGGGGTGAACGCGCTGCTGTTCACCATCGGGTTGCAGTCGATCGCGAAGGAACCGCTCGAGGCCGCACGCATCGACGGCGCGGGCGGTTTCCGCCTCTTCGGCAGCATCCTGTGGCCGATGCTCCGCCCCCTCACCGCCGTCGTCGTCGGGCTCTCGATCGTCGCGAGCCTCAAGACCTTCGACATCGTCTGGGCCATGACGAAGGGCGGTCCGGGTACCGCATCCGAGACCCTCGCGCTCACGATGTACAAGGAGACGTTCGTCAACAGCGAGTACGGGCTCGGGTCGGCGGTCGCGGTGTTCCTCACGATCGTGACTCTGCTGGCCTCCGTCATCTACCTCCGCCAGCAGCTGTCCCCGAAGCACGAGATGTGACGAGGCTCACCATGAAAAGCATCCGCTACGCCGTCCTGGTGATCCTCGGTCTCGTCTGGCTGCTGCCGGCGTACCTCCTTGTCATCAACGCGGCGAAGAACCCGCTGACGTTCACGACGAAGACCTCGTGGATCCCGACCGACTTCCACCTGTTCGAGAACATCGCCGAGGCCATGACGCTCTCGGGCCTCGGCAACAGCGTCGTCGCCACCCTCATTTACGCGATCGCGTCGCCGCTCATCGCGGTCGTCGTGGGCGCTGCCGCCGGCTTCGCGATCGTCGCGCTGCGGCTCAAGCGCGGGTTCCTGTGGTTCGTCGTGATCTTCGGCGGCACGGTGTTCCCGCTACAGATGGTGCTGCTCCCCCTCTTCGACGCGTACTCCCGAGTCGAGCTCTACGACACCCGCGTGGGCATGGTGCTCGTGTACACCGCGATCTCGATCCCCTTCGCGGCGTTCGTGATGCGGAACTTCTTCACCGGTGTTGCGCACAGCGTGTTCGAGGCGGCGGTCATCGATGGTGCCAGCACGTGGCGCATCTTCACGCGCATGTACCTCCCCATCGCCTCCAGCGCGCTGGTCGCGATTTTCATCCTTCAGGCGACGTTCGTGTGGAACGACCTGCTGCTCGGGCTCACTCTCAGCCAGTCCGACGACATCCGCCCGATCGTCACGACTCTTGCGGGCATGCAGTCCACGTACGGCGGAGCGCAGCTGTCGACGGTGCTGGCCGCGGCCGTGCTCGTCTCGCTGCCGACGGTCGTGCTGTTCCTGTGCACCCAGCGCTTCTTCGCCAAGGGCCTGGCCCTCGGCCAGTACTGAATCCCACGAAAGGATGCTCGTGCTCTCTGCCATCCCCACGGTCGACGACCTCGCGGCCGATGCCGTGACGCACCACTTCGACGACATGATCGCGCCCCAGGGGCTGACGAACTTCCTCGGCACCGTGCGCGTGGATCACGATCTGACGGCGATCAGTGCAGTGCAGTTCCCGCCGGTGTCGCAGGCTCTCACGCAAACGGCGGTGCTGTTCGTCGATGGGCGGCTGTTCGCGTCCTACGGCGTCCCGGTGACTCACACCTGGCGGCCCGACCGTGTCGTCCGTACGGCCGTCGTGCGCGGCTGGGAGATCACCACGACCACCATCGCCGTGCCGGGGCAAACCGCGGTGGCGATCGACGTGGTCGTCCGCAACACCGGCGACAATGAGCGCGGCATCCGCCTCGGGCTATCCCTCGCCGCCCGGGTGACCCGCGCCGAGGGGGCATGGCGCACCGCCGAGTCGCCGAGCGACCGCAACGATGTCGCAGCCGACGACCGGCGTCTCGTCTTCCGCTCCCACGACGACAGCGCGTGGAGCGTGCAGGGAGTCGACGTGCCTGCCTCTGCCCGCCTCAGCGGCGTCGCCGACCTTCCCGACGCGTTCGACACCGGCATCGGCGGCAACGGCCGCGGCGGCGACGTCACCGTGGAATTGACGGCACCCGCCGGCGGGACAGCGCGGTTCGGGTACGTCAACGCGAGCGGCACGTCGAAGGACGAGGCGGATGCGGCGTACCGCGCCGCGATCGCCGACGTGCCGGCCACCGTCGCGGAGACGGAGGAGTTCTGGAACGGTCAGCTCGCTGCACCCTTCACCCCGGGCAACGCCGAGTACTCCGGTCACCTGCCCACGCTCGAGACGCAGTCGCCGGTTCTCCGACGGCTGTACTGGTGGAGCATCCTCGGGGTGATCTGGTTCCGCCGCGACTTCGCCGGCAACGTGCTCGGGCGCACCTACGACACGCTCATGCCGAACTACTGGGGCACGACGACCTTCATCTGGGACTACAGCCTCAGCTCCCTCAGCCACGCGCTCCTCGACCCGGAGGAGATGCGGCGCCAGGTGTCGCAGTGGATCGGTCTGGACACCCACACCCATTTCGGCACCTCATCGTTGACGGGTGAGACCGTCGGCAATTGGTACTCCGTGAACGACTTCGCCATGACCCGGCTCGTGAACGACTACGTCCGGGTCAGCGGCGACATCGAGTTTCTCGGCGCTCGCATCGGCGAGCGCGGGGCGGTCACCGCCTCCCTGCAGTACTGGGCACAGGCCTGGCGTGATCTGCGCTCCTCCGCAGGGCTCGCCGACTATGGCGAGATCGACAACCTGCTCGAATGCGTGAGCTCCTACACGCACGAAGTGGCGAGCCTCAACGCGGCGAACGTGTGGAACCTCCGCACCGCCGCCGATCTTCTCGACCGCGCGGATGACGCAGATGCCGCGGCCGCCCTCCGCACGGAGGCGGACGCGCTGCTCCCCCGCGTGCTGGAACTGTCCCTCGAAGGGGAGGGCTTCTTCGCCGCCGGCCAGCCGGACGGCACCCGGCTGCCCGTCCGGCACTGCTACGACTTCAGCATCGTCGGCACGACCATCGCGGACGACCTTCCACCGGAGACCAAGGCCGACATGGTCGCCTTCTTCCAGCGTGAGCTGCAGACGGGCAACTGGATGCGCGCCCTCTCGCCGTGGGATCCCGACGCCAGCTACAGCCTTCGACCCGACCACCAATGGAACGGGGCCTACCCGGCCTGGCCCGCCGATGCCGGGCGCGCACTCGTGCAGCTCGGGGCGCCCGAGGTCTTGCTGGACTGGCTCGAGGGGCTCTCGCACACCGCGAACCAGGGGCCGATGGGTCAGGCGCACTTCGTCGAAGAAGCGGTGCCCGGCATAAACGGTGGCGCACGAAAGGCTCCGCCTCAACTGCCGTACATCATCGACTGGGCGTGCTCATCGTCGGGAGCCTGGTTCGAGTTGATCGTCGAAGGCGTGTTCGGTGTGCGAATCGGTCCCGACGGCGAAGTCACAGCCGGTGGATGCATCGCCGACCTCGACCCGACCGCCGCCCTCCGCGGCCTCCGCGTCGGCGGCCGCCTCATGGACATTTCCGCAGATGGCACCGTCGCAGCATCCGCGAGCTGAACCCCCCGGGAAATCCCACCGACGTCACGAAGGAGTGACCCTCATGAACAGAATCTCTCTCGCTCGCACCGGCATGATCTCCGCCGCAGCACTCATGCTGACGCTCGGACTCGCCCCCGCGGCACACGCGACCGCCGCCGACAGCGACCGCGGTCACGGCGGGGACACGTGCGCGCTCGCCACGCGCACGCTCACGGCCACCGCATCCATCAACCAGCCCCTCACGCAGCAGTTCACCGATTACGGCAACACCGGCGGTGCATGGACCGGCGGCGACAGCACGTTCTCCCTGCCCCTCAAGCACGGCGACGTCGGGTGGTTCTTTTCGGACACGTTCCTGGGCGAGGTGAATCCCGACGGCTCCCGACCCCGGGACTCGCTGTTCGTGAACAACTCCATCGTCGTGCAATCCAGGGCCGGCCTCCGTACCGTCACCGGCGGCACCCCCGGCCAGCCCGATTCACTCGTCTCGACCGGCGAAGCCAACTCCTGGTACTGGATCGGCGACCCCGCGGAGGGGCGTGGCAAGACGGTCCAGATCCCGCTGCTGCAGTTCGAAAAGACCGGGACGGGCAGCTTCGACTTCCGATGGGTCGCGAACCGACTCGCGACCCTCGACGGAAAGACGCTGCAGCTCATCGACGTCACCGACCTGCCCTCCGAGCGCGGCATCAACTGGGGCTCGTGGACGCTCCAGGAGGGCCGCACAACCTACACCTACGGGATCGAAGACGTCGCGGGCGTCCGCACCGCCTTCGTCGCCCGCACCACCTCGGGCGATGGCCTGAAGGGCGTGTGGGAGTACTGGAACGGCAGCATGTGGTCGGCGAACGAGGAGGATGCTGCCGCAATCGCAGAGAACGTGGCAAACGAGTTCAGCGTCGAGAAGTTCCGCGATGGGTACCTCATGGTGACGCACGACACGTCGGAGCTGTTCAGCACGCGGGTGGTCGCGAAAGTCGGCTGCTCCCCGACCGGTGTCTTCACCGGCGACACGGAGTTGTTCCGGACGCCCGAGACGGGCGCTGCGGGCAGCTACGGCGACCCGGACGTGTTCACCTACAACGCGCACTCGCACCCTGAGCTGACGCGCGGCGGCACCTTGCTCGTGACGTACAACGTCAACACGTTCGACAACGTCGGCGACGTCTACAACGACGCGAGCATCTACCGTCCGCGGTTCATGGACGTGCGGCTCACCGTCAGCCGCTGAGCTCTCGCGCAGGAAGTGTGAAAGGTGTCCCTGCGCGACCGGTCACTCGTGCCACCCGAGCTCGCGTCCGATGGCGTGGACAGCCGCGAGCTGTCGAGTGTTGAAGTCCACGCCGAGCTGGTTGGGAATAGTGACGAGAACGGTGTCCGCTGCGGACAGTGCCACATCGTGTCCGAGACGTTCGACGAGATCTTCGGGCTCACCGATGAATGAGGCGCCATACCGGTAGGCCGTGCCCTTGAGAACACCGATCCCCTCGTCCCGGTCGAGGCTCGTGCCGAAGTAGGCCCGGCTCTCCTCGTCTACGAGCGGAACGATGCTGCGGACGACGGTGACCCGGGGGCTCCACGACCACCCGTGCTTCCGCCAGGCATTCCGAAAACCCTCGATCTGTTCGAGTTGGAGCTCGCTGAACGGGATGCCCTTCTCATCGATGATCAGTGTCGAGCTCATGAGCCCCAACCCCTGTTCCGCCGCCCAGAGCGCCGTGTTGAGATTGCCGGCACCCCACTGAACGCGCTCATGCAGGGTCGAAGACTGTGGGCTCACCGGCAGACGGCCGGAGCCGGCGCCATGCTCCGGGTTCGGGGCGGCGATCGCCGCCCCGCGGATGGCGGCAAGCGCCTGCTTCGTGTGCTCCCGCGCCATCTCCCCGGGCTCCTGACCCGCTGCGGGAACGTGGCCGAAGTGCCGATAGCCACGGTCGGCCGCCTCGGGCGAGCCGCGTCCGACGCCGAGTTGCACACGCCCTCCGGAGAGCAGATCCAGAGACGCTGCCTGCTCGGCGAAATAGAGCGGGGACTCGTAACGCATGTCGATGACACCGGTCCCGACATCGAGCTGCCTGGTGCGTGCGGCAATGGTGGCCAGCAGCGGGAAGGGCGAGGACTGCTGTTCCGCGAAGTGGTGCACCCGGAAGTAGGCACCCCTTATGCCGATCTCCTCGGCGGCGACGGCGAGATCGACAGACTGCGAGAGCGACTCACCGGCCGATCTCACACGCGAGCCCATCCCCCGACTCCAATACCCGAACGAGAGGAATCCGATCTTCTTCACGCCACTCCTTCATTCACCCGCAACTTGATCATTCAAGTAGAACCTAGGCCGTCTAACTTGAACAATCAAGTCACCTGTGCGACATTGGCGTGGAGGGGGAAGCATGAGCCACAGGCCACCATTGAGCCACGACGAAGAGTCCGCGTGGACACAGCTGCACATCATCGCGCAGTGCCTCCCCACCGTCATGGAGCAACAACTGCGTCGCGACGCGGGTCTGGGCTACTACGAGTACGCCGTGCTCCTGACCCTGCACCGTCAACCGGACCACTCCGCGCCGATGAACGAGCTCAGCGCGATCACGGCCGGCTCTCTCTCTCGCCTCTCCCACACCATCACGCGCATGACGGAGCGCGGGCTCGTGACTCGGGAACGCCGCGGCACGAACCGGCACGTCACTCTCACCGAGGCCGGGCGCCGCACCTTCCTCGCCGCCGCGGCCGGACACATGGATCAGATCCGGGAGCAGGTGCTCGACCACATCCCTCCGGACATGCTCGCGTTGCTCGGCGAGATCCTCCGCCCCGTCGCCGAGCACCTCCGTGGGACAGTGCCGCGCGGCTGACACCGAGGCCTGGTCCACGTCTGACCAGACGGCTTCGCGGGGCCACGCAGCGTGACGAGCGCGGTCCCCTCCCGGGGGCGGAAGCCCGCGCGCTCAGGCCTCGGAGTCGGCGCCGGAACCGGACATCGCGGCAGGATTAGGGGTGGCCGAACTGCATATCCGGGAAGCCCTCCCCTCGGACGACACCTCGGTGCTGATGCTCATGACGGAGTACATGACCTGGGCGTTGGCGACGTTCGAGAGCACGTACGGGTTCTCCATGGAGGCCGCTGCGGAAGACACCCCCGCGTCGTTGCACCGCTTCCGGCGTCCCCGCGGGCTGCTCGCGCTGGCAGAGGTCGACGGAATGCCGGCCGGGGTGGGAGCTGTGCGGGCGCTGAATCCCGATGTGGTCGAGATCAAACGGATGTACGTGCGTCCCGAGTACCGCGGCGCCCACCTCGGATCTCGGGACGTGCGTCCCGAGTACCGCGGCGCCCACCTCGGATCTCGGATGCTGGATCGGCTACTCGATGGTTCCCGCGACCACTTCCAGGCGCAGATCATCCGGCTGGACAGCAACCGCTTCATGGGGGACGCACACCGACTCTACGAATGCCGCGGTTTCGTCGAGCGGGCACCGTACGACGAGACCGGCATCCCGTCCGCCCTCCGGCACCTCTGGCGGTTCTACGAGCGCTCCCCCGCGTAGGCCAAGGCGCCGCGCACCCGCATTCTCCTCGCGATCGCCCGCCCTTCATGCCGAGGCGAGGCACGAATGCCTGCAGGTCACGCGGCCGCGTCGGCGGGCGTTGCCGTCCCTCGGGGTTCGGGGATGTAGGGCGTCCAGGCGGGTTCGCGCAGGGTGGGACAGTGTTCGGGAGTCGGATGGTTCGCGATGTCGATCGCGCGGTCGAGAGCATCGCGCGCGGCGGCGAGGTCGGCCATCGCTGTGGTGATCCGGTTGCGTTCGGCCGCCATCAGCTCGAGCGCTTCGGGAGAAGCGTGCCCTGCTTCGATGCAGGGCAGGAGCTTGCGGATGGTGCGACTGGGCAGGCCTGCGGTGAAGAGCTGCTGGATCAGGCGGACGCGTTCGACGGCCGAGTCGGGGTAGGTGCGCTGGCCACTGAAGGTGCGGGCCGAGGCGAGCAGGCCTTGCTCTTCGTAGTAGCGGAGGGCTCTGGTGCTCACGCCTGCCCTCCGCGCGACCTCTCCGATGCGCACGTGCACCCTCCCTCTCATCCCGCCTCCGCGGACCGCCTCTTGACCTTGACGCCAACGTGAAGGATTAGCGTAGCCGCCGGCGCGCCGACCCCGGCCGCTGAACCGAATACGTACACAGGAGCACCGCACATGAACGTCACCCATCAGATCGCTCTCGTCACCGGCGCCAACCGCGGTATCGGCCGGCAGTTCGTTCTCGAACTGCTCGAGCGCGGGGCGAGCAAGGTCTACGCGACGGCTCGCCGGCCGGAGAGCCTCGACTTCGACGACGCCCGGGTGGTGCCGCTGCGTCTCGATCTGCTGGACCATGAGTCCATCGTCGCTGCCGCGGACGCCGCCCCGGACGTGTCCCTTCTCATCAACAACGCCGGCATCAGCACCGGTACTGCGCTCGTCACGGGCGATCTGACCATGATCCGCCGCGAGATGGACACGCACTTCTGGGGCACGCTCGCCACGATCCGCGCGTTCAGCCCGATCCTGGCGGACAACGGCGGAGGAGCGATCGTGAACATCCTCTCCGCAATGTCCTGGTTCGCCGCGCCGGGCGCAGGCGCCTACGCGGCAGGGAAGGCCGCCGCATGGAACATGACCAACGCCGTCCGCCTGGAGCTGGCCGCTCAGAAAACGCACGTCCTGGGGGTGCTCCTCGCCACAGCGGACACCGACATGATGGCCGGATACGAGGGCCCGCTGATGCACCCCCGCGAGGTGGCGCGCGCGACGCTCGACGGTCTGGCCGCGGGGTCGATCGAGGTCGTCGTCGACGACTGGACCGCCATGGTGAAGGGATCGCTCTCGGGTGACCAAGCCGCGTTCTACGCGAGGATCACCGAGCTTCTCGGCGTCTAGCCGTCTCACCGGACGGCTTCGCGGCGCCGCATCCGCGCCCGAGGCGCCGCCGAGCGGTGGCGGCCCGGGGGTGGTGGAGATCAGGCTCATATTGGGCCATGCGGCCCTAACCGGGAGCGGCCGCTCGTGAGACGCTGCACGAAGAACGAGGATTCCCTCGTCCGCCCCCCTGGAGGCATCATGACCCAGTCGACCACCGACCACGAAGTCCGCACGTCGAGAAAGCGCACCCTCATCTGGTGGGTCGGCTTGCTCGCGATCCTTGCCGGCATCGTGATGATCGTGACCGGCGGGGTGGTGTGGGGGGTGGTGAGCTCCCAACTCGCCGAGCAGAAAATCACCGTTGCCGATGACGCTTCCTTCTTCGCCGGCGACGAGGTGAAAGGCCCGCTGACCGCGCTCGCACAGGCAGACATCATCAACGTGCATGCCTTGGAGATGGCCGACGGCAAGACGTACGCCGAGCTCGATCGGGAAGACCCCCTTCGCGACACGGTGATGAACGCCTCCTTCCTGCGCGCATCGCTCTTCACATCTGTCGTGTCGTTCGGCGTGGCCCTGTTCGCGATGGGCGCGGGCCTCGTCTTCGCTCTGCTCGGTTGGGCCGTCATGAGACTCAGCAGCACTCGCTCCTGACGGGACCTGGTCGGCGGACCCGGCGAGCAATCCGACCACACACGGTCTCGGAGCATCGCCTCCAGACATACGGAAGGCCCGGAACCTCTTATGAGATTCCGGGCCTCTTCCGGTCGGGATGACAGGATTTGAACCTGCGACCCCTTGACCCCCAGTCAAGTGCGCTACCAAGCTGCGCCACATCCCGATGCCCGCGAGCGGACAACTCCCCCATCCTAGCCGGTCCGTTCGGCCGCCGCGAACGCGGGGCGGACACATCGACTGTTCGTCCACAGCACTCCGGAACCCTCGAACCAATGTCCGAGGTTGGTGATTCCATGGAGGCATGAACAACCCGGTGGACCCGCTCCTGGAGACCATGACCGCCCTGCGGGCGGCATGGAGCGCGGCGAGTTCCGCCCACGGCGATGCGCGCGCGATGACTGCCGCGGATCTGCTCGACATGAACGAGCGGATCGCGGCGATCCGACGCCAGCTCGACGGCCTGCACACACAGATCGCGGCCGAGATGGCGGCCAGGTCGCGCCCGGAGCTCGGGACGGACGGCCTCGCCCGGCAGGCCGGATTCCGCTCTCCCGCCAAGCTGATCGCCGCGACCACCGGTGGCCACGTCGGCGACGCCGTCCGGCTCATCCAGGTCGGCGAGGCCACCCGCGAACGCAGCCTCATCTCGGGCGAATCGGCTCCCCCGCGGCATCCCGACGTCGCACGTTCGGTCAGCACCGGCGCGATCAGCGTCGCAGCGGCCTCCGCGATCACGGGGATGCTGGATCGCATCGCGCTCCGCGTCGACGCCGCCACATTGGCCGAAGCCGAACAAGCCCTGGTCGGCCAGGCGCCACTCCTCTCCCTCGAAGAACTGCAAGCCGTGCTGCGCCGCGCGGAGGCCCACCTCGACCCTGACGGGCTCGAGCCGGCCACCGACGAGATGCACGGCGAACGGTCGTTGAAGATCGGGCACGACGCCTCAGGTATGACCGTGCTGACCGCGCGGCTCGACCCGGAGAGCGCAGCCCCCGTGGTCGCCGCGATCGATGCGATCGTCACGGCACAACTGCGGACGTCCCGTGGCCACAACACCCCGGACGGGGTCGTTCTCGAGGACGGTTCCGCGCCGGTGGCCGCGGAGTCCCGATCGCTGCCGCAGCTACGCGCCGACGCGCTGGCGGCGATCTGCCGGCACGCGATCGGATGCGACTCCAACGTCGTCCCCGGGCCGTCGGCATCGGTCATCGTGCGCATGGATCTCGATCACCTCACCACGGGCACCGGCATCGCGACGATCGACGGGATCGAACAACCCATCGACGCAGGAGCCGCCCGCCGTCTCGCGGCGGCGGCGAACATCATCCCCTGCGTCCTCGGAACGAACAGCGAGGTCCTCGACTTCGGGCGAAGCCGACGGCACTTCACGAAGGCGCAACGCCGAGCACTCGTCGAACGCGACGGCGGATGCGCGTTCTGCCACCTTCCTCCCGCTTACGCCGAAGCCCACCACATCCTCTGGTGGCTGCGAGACGACGGACCCACCGATCTCGACAACGGGATCCTCCTGTGCACGGCATGCCACCACCGGGTACACACGGACGCGTGGGAGATCCGCGTCGAAACCCCGGCGGGTTCCCCGCCATCCGCCGGCGTCGTCTGGTTCATCCCACCCGCCCACATCGATCCCGACCGCACGCCACGCCTGGGCGGGCGAAGACGCTTCGATCCCCTCGCCTTCATCCTCGCCGCATGAGGCCGATCGCCCGTGTCGGCGCCCGGGACTACCCTTCCGGCATGAGCATCGAGATCCTCCCTGCGACCGCCGACCGTTTCGACGATGCCGAGCACGCCCTGACCGGCGGTGGCGACGGCCCGACCTGCCAGTGCCAATGGTGGACGATTCCGGCGGCCGAGTTCCGCGACACCACACAGGAACAGTTGGTCGACCTGCTCCGCGTCGAGATGACGAAGGAACCCTCCCCCGGTCTTGTCGCTTACGTCAATGGCGCCCCGGCGGGCTGGGTGCGCGTCGGGCCACGCACCGCACAACCACGTCTCCTCCGCACGCGGATGCTCATCGCACACACCCCCGAGCCCCTGGATGACCCGTCCGTGTGGGCGGTGTCCTGCTTCGCGATCCGCAAAGAACACCGCGGCGCGGGCCTCATGCGTCAACTCCTGGATGCCGCCGTCGCCTACGCGCGAAGCGCCGGCGCCCGAGTCGTGGAGGCCTACCCGTTCGACCCCACCGTGAAGAAGCGGCCGTCCAACGACCTCTACCGCGGCGTCCTGTCGGTCTTCACCGAGGCCGGCTTCGACGTCGTTGCGCAACCCAGCGACGACCGAGCCCTCGTGTCGCTCACCCTCCGTGAGTGACTCGGCGCGCCGCATCCATCTCCACGGCCACCACCACCCCGGTCATCACGACGGCCGCTGCCACATACTCCCCCGCCGGAAGAAGCCCTGCCCCGGTCACCAGCACCGCGCCGGCCACCGCGACCGCCGACACCCAGCCCGCCACCCGCCCGCGCAGCAGGAGCGCCCACGCACAGAGGAGGAACACGGCGAGCGGAGCGGTCAGCGTCAGCCCGGCGGCGACCGCGCTGATCTCGGTGTGCCCGGTCACCCGATCGATCTCCACCTCGACCCCGGCAGACACCGCTCCCACCGCGCCGAAGATGACGTAGTGGACATAGCCGAAAGTGAAGCCGCGCCGCAGCCCCCGCAAGCCGGTGTGCTGCTCGCGGGCGAAGTAGAGCCACCAGATCGCGGCGGTGATCACGAGACCCGATGCGGCCAGCCACAGCAGCTGCGGCACGTGCTCGCCTTCGCTGAGCGCGTCGATCATCGCACTCGACGATGCGAGCAGGCTCTCGCCCAGCAGGAGCAGCGTGAACAGCCCGAACCGCTCGGCGATGTGCTGCGGATGCCAGTGCGTACGCCCGCGTAGCTCCGCCCATACCGGCACGGCAAGCTCCGCAAGCACGAGGGCCAGGAATGCCCAGAACCCCGGCTCATCGTCCAGCAGGAGGCGACCGACCCACAGCAGCTGCACGCCGGCGATGCCGATGGCCATCCGCACGGCGGTGGGCCGAGCGCCCGGATCGGAGAGAGCGGCCCGCACCCACTGCGCCACCATCGCCAGGCGCATCACGACATATCCCCACGTCACGAAAGTGAAGTCAGCTTCGACCATCGCATCGTGCACACCCGCCGCGAGCACGAGCACGCCCCCCATCTGCACGATGGTGAGCACGCGGTACAGCCAGTCGTCGATGTCGAACGCCGAGGCGAACCAGGTGAAGTTCATCCACGCCCACCACACGGCGAAGAAGACGAGGAGGTACGCCACCACGCCGTCTCCGATGCGACCCTCGGCGATGAGGTGATGCAGATTGCTGGAGGCTTGGGAGACCGCCACGACGAAGGTGAGATCGAAAAGGAGCTCGAGCGGCGACGATGTCCGGTACGGCTCCGAGCGGTCGCGCGAGATCATCCGTCGCAGTCCGCCTCGCACCAGCGCATCCGTCATGGCTCCGAGTATGGCGGTGTTCCGGCGCGTCGTCCGGTCCGATCCGCGCGCCCTGACGGCACATAAAATGAAGCAATGTCTAGCCTGACGACGATCACCACCGCAGAGATCCGCGAGATCGACACACTGCTCACCCTCCTGGGCTCCGGCACAGCCCAGACGAGGACCTCCCTCGGCATGACGGCCGTCCGACTGCCGAGCGGAGTGGCAGTCACCTCTCTCGGCGCTGATCCGGGCGGATTCTGGAACCGGGTGATCGGTCTCGGTCTGTTCGAACCCGCCACGCCCGAGGCGACTGATGCTGCCATCCAGATTCTGGCCCAGGGGACGGCAGACGTCGCGAGGATCCAAGTCGTCCCCGAGCTGCTCACCGACGACTGGGCGGGCATCGCCGAGCACCACCGACTGCGCCGATCAAGCGCCTGGTACAAACTCGGGCTGGAGCTACGGCAGTTCACCGCATCCTCCTCCGGTCCGCCGGTTCGACAGCTACGAGAGGACGAAGTCGATGAGGGTTCGCGCCTTCTCGGCGGCGCGTTCGGCTGGTCCGACGAGGTCGTGGACGCGGTGTACAGCGCCCCGGTCCGCTCGGGCGCGCTCCTCGGCTTCGGCGCGTTCGATGGCGACCGGATGATCGCCTCTGCCACTGTCGCGGTAGGCAGTTCCACTGCGCACATGTACGGGGCCGCTACGCTGCCGGAGTATCAGCGGAGAGGCGCTCAGACGGCACTCATCGCTGCCCGCGCGGTGGCCGCACGAGAGGCCGGCTGCGAGCTGGCAATCGCCGAAACGTGGGTACCCGAGACCGAGGGAGGCAACCCGTCGCTCAACAACATGGTGCGCTCCGGCTTCGAGGTGCTGTACGAGCGCGACAACTGGGTGTGGGAGCGACCGAACGACGCGCCCGACACCGAGGCGTGACCGGGTTCATCGACCGCGGTGCCGTGCTGCTGGTGCCGACGGCGGCGCCATGACCGCCGGTGCGGCCCGCGTCGACGCATGGCTGTGGGCGGTGCGCATCTACAAGACGCGGTCGATCGCCACGGCGGCATGCCGAGCGGGGCATGTGCGCGTCAACGGTGAGCGCGCCAAGGCCTCAGTGCAGGTACGGCCCGGCGACGAGTTGCGCGTGCGCGTCGCCGGGTTCGACCGCACCCTGGTTGTTCGTGAACCGATCGCCAAGCGTGTGGGCGCTCCGCAGGCTGCCCTTGCGGTCGAGGATCGCACGCCTCCCCCGCCGCCGCGCGAGAGCATTCCCTCCTTCGCAGTGCGGGACCGCGGCGCGGGCAGGCCCACGAAACGCGAGCGCCGCGAGATCGACCGCCTGCGCGGGTCGTGAACCTCAGTCGAGCAGGTCGAGGAGCCAGCCCGCGCCGCGGGTGGACGCACCGACCGATTCCACGCGCTGGCGCAGGCCGCGATCGCTCGTGACGACGATCGCCTGATCCGGATGCGGCAACGCCGCGGTCTGCGCGACGATCTCGTCGTCGCCCTCGCCCGGGGCCGACGCGACGGTGATTCCGGTTACATCCCTTGCGGCGCTGCGGGCAGCGCCCTCCACGATGGCCACGATCCCGGGGAACCAACGAGTGCCGGCGAACCCGATCGCGTCGGCGGCGACGCCCGTGGCAGCGAGCCGTCCGAGGCGTTCGAGCAGGCGTTCGGCGGCTCCGGCACGGTCGCGCCACCAGCCATCGGGAACCGACCCCACCACGTTTGCGACATCGACCACGATGGTCGGATACGTGTCGAGCACACCGCGCAGGGCCGGCCATGATGCGGCGAATCCCGGATGCAGCGGGAGAGCATCCACCTCGTCGATGGGCACCCACGCCAGCGCGCGGCTCTCCGGATCGCTGATCACCGGTTCGAACGGCTCGATGACGTCACCCACGAGGGTGGTGTACGTCCAGACGTCCAGGTCGAGCACGCTCACCAGGCGCGGCATGACGGCGCCGGGCGGAACCCCGGCCTCCTCGGCCGCTTCTCGGAGGGCAGCGTCGCCCGCCGACTCCCACTCGTGCCGGGCGCCTCCCGGCAGCCCCCACGTATCGCCGAAGTGACTCCACGACACGCGGTGCTGCAGAAGCACGCCTCTGTCCGGGTCGACGGCGAGAAGTCCCGCGGCGCCGAACCGCCCCCAATACCGCTCCCCCGAGTCGGCAACCACCCACGCATCACCGGGATCGCGCGGCCCCGCGGGACGGCGCGGTTCACCGGGACGGGGCGGCTCGATAGTCACGCTCCCAGCCTGTCACAGCGCTCTCGGGTCGAGTCGCCGACATCCACGGCGTGGCAGCGAAAAACACAACGGATGCTGGCGACTCGACGGAACAGTCCTCTCGGTCCCAGCCCGCTCCCCGGTCGACTCGCCACAAAACGCGGAGTCTCGCGCGAGAATGCGACGGATTGTGGCGAGTCGACCGCGTGGATCAGCGCTGGCGCTTCTCGCGGATGCGCATGTTCAGGACGATCGGCGTTCCCTCGAAGCCGTAGATCTCGCGCAGGCGACGCTGGATGAAGCGGCGATAGCCCGGGTCGAGGAAGCCGGTCGTGAAGAGCACGAACGTGGGCGGCCGCGTGGCGGCCTGCGTGCCGAACAGGATGCGGGGCTGCTTGCCGCCGCGGAGGGGATGCGGGTGCTCGGCCACGAGCGCGGCGAGGAAGGCGTTGAACTTGCCGGTGGGGATGCGCTGATCCCACGACTCCAGCGCCGTCTCCAAAGCCGGGACGAGCCTGTCCAGGTGCCGGCCGGTGCGCGCGGAGATGTTCACCCGCGGTGCCCATGCCACGTGGGCGAGGTCTTGCTCGATCTCGCGCTCCAGGTAGCGGCGGCGGTCGGCGTTCTCGAGCTCGGGCGTGTTCAGCAGGTCCCACTTGTTGAAGGCGAGGACGAGCGCGCGCCCCGACTCCAGGACCAGGTCGATGATCCGTACGTCCTGCTCGCTGAGCGACTGGGAGATGTCGAGGACGACCACCGCGACCTCGGCTTTCTCCAGCGCGGTCGCGGTGCGCAGCGAAGCGTAGAAGTCCGCACCCTGCTGCAGGTGCACCCGTCGGCGGATGCCGGCCGTGTCGACGAACCGCCAGAGCTTGCCACCGAGCTCCACGACCTCATCCACGGGGTCGCGCGTCGTGCCGGCGAGTTCGTTGACGACCACGCGCTCCTCACCGGCTGCCTTGTTCAGCAGCGAGGACTTGCCGACGTTGGGACGCCCGAGGATCGCGACGCGGCGTGGGCCGCCGATCTCGTGCTTGGCGACGGCGGACACCTCGGGAAGCACCTTCATGAGCGCGTCGAGGAGGTCCGCGACCCCGCGTCCGTGGATCGCCGACACGGGGTACGGCTCCCCCAGTCCGAGATTCCACAGCGCCGCCGCTTCCGGTTCCAGGCGGGCGTCGTCGATCTTGTTCGCCACGAGGAAGACGGGCTTGCCGCTGCGGCGGAGAAGCTTCACGACGTGCTCATCGGTCGAGGTCGCCCCCACCCGTGCGTCCACGACGAACAGCACCACGTCGGCGAGTTCGATCGCCACCTCCGCCTGCAGCGCGACCGAACGGTCGATGCCCCGGGCGTCCGGTTCCCACCCGCCGGTGTCGACGAGCGAGAAGCGGCGGTCCAGCCATTCGGCTTTGTACGTCACCCGGTCGCGCGTGACACCCGGGGTGTCTTCGACGACCGCTTCGCGGCGGCCGAGGATCCGGTTGACCAGCGCCGACTTGCCCACGTTCGGGCGTCCGACGATCGCCACCACCGGCAGCGCCGGGAGGTACTCGATGCCGTCGCCGTCCTCGGCCAGACCGGCGAGAAGCGCTGCGTCGTCCTCGTCCAGGTCGAAGTCGTCGAGCCCGGCACGCAGGGCGGCCGCACGCTGCTCGGCGAGCGTGTCGTCAAGCGTCTGCATCTTCTCGACGAGCTGGTCAGGCCCGCCTTCGTATTCGTCTTCAGCGCCCATCGAGGGCTCCCCTCGTGCGTGCGACGACCGCAAGAACGGCGTCGACGGTCTGTGTGAAATCCAGGTCGCTCGAGTCGACGACCTCGACGCCGGGGGCGGCGGTGAGGAAGTCGACAACGGCGGAGTCGGATGCGTCGCGCCTATGCAGCGCGGCGGCCACCGATGCCGCATCCTGGGTGGTCAATTCGGCGCTGCGCCGCGCCGCGCGGATCTCGGGCGCCGCCGTCAGGAGGATCCGCACGGCGGCGTCGGGCGCGACGACCGTGGTGATGTCACGGCCTTCGACGACGACACCGGGACGATCAGAGTCCGCGACGAGCTGGCGGAAGATGATATTCACCGCGTGCCGGACGGCGGCGATGCGCGCCACGCCGCTGACGGCATCGGTGACCCGCGGCTCGCGGATGGCCGCTGTCACGTCGTGGCCGGCCACGCGCACCCAATAATCGTCGGGGTCCAGCGAGATGGCGAAGTCGAAATCGCCGAAGACGTCCAGCACCGCCGATGAATCGGACGTGTCGGCGTGGTGCTCGAGGGCATGCCACGCCAACGCCCGGTAGGCGGCGCCGGTGTCGAGGTACCCGAAGCCCAGCCGTCGTGCGGCTTCTTTGGAAACACTCGACTTGCCGCTGCCCGCGGGACCGTCGACGGCAATGATCGTCGGCTCAGTCATTCGTGCTCGCAATCCGCCAACCGCGCGCGGTCAGTCCTTCGGTGGCGCGGCGGACGGCGTCGGGCTCCACGCTGATCTCGGCGAGGCCGAACTGCGCTCCGGGCGAATGCTCGAGGCGGAGGTCTTCGACGTTCACGTCGAGCTCTCCGAGTTCGCCGAACAGGCGCCCGAGCTGTCCTGCGGTGTCATCGACCATCACGACGAACGAGTCGAAGCGCCGGTTCTGGCCGTGCTTACCGGGGAGCCGTTCCACGCCGTCGTTGCCTCGGCGGATGGTGTCGGCCACCGCGCGGCGTGCCCCCGGAGCATCCGGTGCGCGCAGCGCCTCGGCGACCGCGGCGAGATCGGTGGCCAGCGCGTCGAGGACGTCGACGACCGGCGCGGCGTTGGCACCGAGAATCTGCACCCACAGTTCGGGGGCGGATGCGGCGATCCGTGTGGTGTCGCGGACGCCCTGACCGGCAAGGCCCAGCGCGGAGCCCGGCGCGTCGACGAAACGGCCGGCGAGCAGGCTCGCCACCAGCTGCGGAACGTGCGAGACGAGAGCGACCGAACGGTCGTGCTCCTCCGGCGACATCTCCACCGGGACGGCGCCCACATCCAGGGCGAGGCTCTCCACGAGCGCCAGGTCTTCGGCCGACGTCTCGCCGTCACGGCACACGACCCACGGTCGGCCCATGAACAGATCGGCGCGCGCGGAAATCGCGCCCCCGCGCTCGCGGCCGGCGAGGGGGTGCGAACCGATGTAGTGCGTCAGGTCGATTCCCCGGGCGCGGAGCGCGCGCAGCGGCTCGAGTTTGACGCTCGCGACGTCGGTCACGACAGCGCCGGGGTGCGCGGCGAGTTCGCGGGCGATGACCTCGGCCGTGACGTCCGGCGGCACGGCCACGACGATGAGCGTGGGAGCGTCGTCGGCGCGGGCCTGGCGTCCGGCCCCGTAGTCCACGGCGAGCCGCAGCTGCGCGGGAGAGGCGTCATCCAGGACGACGTCCACGCCGCGGGCGGTGAGCGCATGCCCGATGCTCGCTCCCAGCAACCCCGCTCCGACGATGCGCACCGTCCCTCGAACACGCGGGGCCAGCGGTGCGGCCGCGCGCGCGGAAGAAGTCTCTGAATCGCTCACGGGGTGTCGTCCGGTGCGCTCTCGCGACGCGAGAGGGTCAGCAGCGCACCACGTTCCAGCTTAGTCAACTCACGTGCCCGCCCAACCGGGAGGGTTCCCAGGTGCAGCGGGCCGAATTGCCGGCGGACCAACTCGACGACGGGATGCCCGACCTCGGCCATCATGCGCCGCACGATGCGGTTGCGACCCGAGTGCAACGTCAACTCCACCAGGCTCGACTCCCCCGACGCATCCAGCAGCCGCGCCTTGTCCGCAGCGATGGGGCCGTCCTCCAGCTCGATTCCGCGGGTCAGACGCGCGATGGTCTGAGCGGTGACGCGTCCCTCGACCTTGGCGATGTACACCTTCGTCACCCCGAACGAGGGGTGGGCGAGCACATGTGCCAGGTCGCCATCGTTGGTGAGCACGAGGAGCCCGCTGGTGTCCGCATCCAAGCGGCCCACGTTGTACAGTCGCTCGCTCCACTCTTCGGTGAACGGGCGCAGATCGGGGCGGCCGCGTTCGTCCTTCATCGTGCTGACGACGCCGGTGGGTTTGTTGAGCATGACGTAGCGCTTGTCGGTATCGAGCTGCACGGCGACACCGTCGACATCGATGAGGTCGACCTCCGGATCGACGCGGCTCCCGAGCTCCGTGACCACCGTTCCGTTGACGCGCACGCGTCCTTCGACGATGAGTTGCTCCGAGACACGGCGCGATGCGACGCCGGCGTTTGCGAGGGCCTTCTGCAGCCGGACCCCCTCGGTGCCCCGCGGGTCGCTCATCGCACGCCCTCGATGTCGAATCCGTCGGAACCGTCATCGAGCAGCGGAGAGATGTGCGGCAGCTCGTCGAGGGAGTTTATGCCGAGGTTCGCCAGGAGCGCGTCGGTCGTCCCGTAGTTGATCGCCCCGGTTTCCGGGTCGGTGAAGACCTCGGTGATGAGCCCGCGCGCCAGAAGTGTGCGCACGACCGAGTCGACGTTCACCGCCCGGATGGAGGCCACCTGCCCGCGCGTGACCGGTTGCTTGTAGGCGATCACCGCGAGGGTCTCCAGCGCTGCCTGCGACAGGCGCGACGGTGCCTGGGTGTTGACGAACTCCGTCACCAGGTCATCGTGCTCCGCGCGCACGTACATCCGCCATCCCCCGCCGACCTCGCGCAGCTCGAAGCCGCGTCGCGGGCCGCCGGCACGTCCGTCATAGTCGTCGACGAGCGATTCGATCGCCTGGCGGACCGCGGCGACGGGAGCCCCGACGGCCGCTGCCAGACTCACCAGGCTCTGCGGCTCTTCGACGATGAGCAGAATCGCCTCCAGCCGCCGCGCAACGGATCCCTCGGCGACCGGAGCCTCCTCCCGGTCCCCGAGCGAGCTCGGAGCGACCTCCCGGTCCCTGAGCGAGCCCGGAGGGCGAGACGAAGGGTCATCGGTCATAGTCGGCTCCCAGGGTTGCGAGGTTCTCCTCAGACCACCGTTCGGCGGTCCATCGGAGGGTGAGCTCGCCCAGCGGTTCGAGTTGCTCGAACGACAGCGCAGCATGGCGGTACAGCTCGAGCACGGACAGGAATCGTGCGACGACCACGCCGGTCTGCGTGACACCCGCGATGAGGTCACGAAACGACAGGGCTCCCGCGCCGCGCAACAGCGTCACGACGACGGCGGCCTGCTCGCGGATGCTCACGAGCGGCGCGTGCAGGTGATCGAGTCCGACGTGCGGGATCTCCTTGGGGGCGAAGGCGAGGAGGGCGAGCGCCGCGAAGTCGTCCGCACTCAGCGTCCACACGAGGTCAGGCGCGGCGTTGCGGTACTTCTCGTCCAGCCGCACCGCGCGCACATGGCGGCGGTCTTCGGCCTGCAGACGCTCACCGAGCCAGCCGGACACCTGCTTGAACGCGCGGTACTGCAGCAGACGGGCGAACAGGAGGTCACGGGCTTCGAGCAGCGCGACGGACTCCGCATCCACCAGCTCACCCTGCGGGAGGAGTCCCGCGACCTTCATGTCGAGCAGGGTGGCGGCGACCACGAGGAATTCGGATGCCTCGTCGAGGTGAGCATCAGGTCCGAGCGCACGCAGGTAGGCGATGAACTCATCGGTGACAGCGCTGAGGGCGACCTCGGTGATGTCGAGTTCGCGCTGCGAGATGAGCGTCAGCAGCAGGTCGAACGGTCCGTCGAAGACGGGGAGCGAGACGCGAAAACCGTCGTCGTGCTCGCTCGTCGGCGCATCCTGGTCAGGCGACGGCGCCACGGGCGACCAGCTCCCGCGCCAGGCGGAGGTACGCCTGGGCGGCCGCGTGCTCGGGGGCGAATTCGGTGATCGGCACGCCCGACACCGACGCGTCGGGGAACTTCACGGTGCGGCCGATGACCGTCTCTAGGACGTCATCGCCGAAGGCCTCGACCACTCTCTCGAGAACCTCGCGGGAGTGGAGCGTGCGGGGGTCGTACATGGTGGCGAGGACACCGTCGAGCATGATGGCGGGATTCAGCCGGTCGCGCACCTTGTCGATCGTCTCGACGAGAAGCGCGACGCCGCGCAGCGCGAAGAACTCGCACTCGAGCGGGATGACCACGCCGTGGCTCGCCGTCAGGGCGTTGACCGTCAGAAGGCCCAGCGACGGCTGGCAGTCGATGAGGATGACGTCGTAGTCGGGAGCGACATGGCGGAGCACCCGCGCCAGAATCGTCTCGCGCGCCACTTCGTTGACCAGGTGCACTTCGGCCGCCGACAGATCGATGTTCGCCGGAATGACGTCCAGCCCCTCGACCGAGGTGTGCACGATCGTGTCACGCGGATCGCGCTTGGTGTCCAGCAGCAGGTCGTAGATCGTCGGGATGTCGTGGGTCTGGATCCCCAGGCCCGCCGAGAGTGCACCCTGCGGGTCGAAGTCGATAGCGAGCACCTTGCGGCCGTAGCCGGCCAACGCCGCGGCGAGGTTGATGGTCGTCGTGGTCTTGCCGACGCCGCCCTTCTGGTTGCAGAGGGCGATGATGCGTGCCGGGCCGTGCCCGTCGAGCTTCGGGGGCGTGGGGAAGCCGTGATAGGGGCGACCGGTCGGGCCGAGGATGACCTCGTCCCGACTTACTGCGGCTTTCGCCTTGCCCGTTGTCGCGCTGCCCGCCACCGACTCTCCTGACCTTGCCATGTCGTGTGTTGATTCTACCCGCCGCCCGTCCCGGTCCCGGGATGCGCGCGGCACGTCGTCAGCGGGCGCGGGGATGCGACGTGGCGTAGACGTCGCGGAGCGCGTCGACGCTCACGTGCGTGTAGATCTGCGTGGTCGCCACGGAGGCGTGGCCGAGCAGTTCCTGGACGACCCGCACGTCCGCGCCACCCTGCAGCAGGTGGGTCGCGAACGAGTGCCGGAGTGTGTGCGGCGAGACGTGGGCGGTCAGTTCCGCGCGCCCCGCGGCCTGCTGCAGGACGAGCCAGGCGCTCTGCCGGGAGAGCGGGGCTCCGCGGAGGCCGAGGAACAGCCGAGGAGTCGCCGGCCCGCGGCGTGACAGCTCGGGCCGCACGCGCGTGAGATAGGCGTCCACGGCTGCGCGGGCGTAGGAACCCACCGGCACGATCCGCTCCTTCGAGCCTTTGCCGCGCACGCGCAGCACATCTCCGTGTGCGAGGTCGTCGACGTCCAGCTGGATGATCTCCGAGACGCGTGCACCCGTCGCATAGAGCAATTCCAGGAGCGCGCGGTCGCGGATGCCGGCGAGGTCACCCGGCGCGGCATCCTCGGGCGCCGGGCCCGAGGCATCCAGCAGCTGCGTGACCTGGTCGATCGTCAGCGCCTTGGGGAGTCGCTGCGCGGCCTTGGGCGGCCGCAACCGGCCCGAGGGGTCGTCGGCGGCGATGCCCTCGCGCGTGAGGAAGCGGTGCAGGCCCCGCACCGACGATTGGAGCCGCGCGATGCTGGATGCCGCCGGCGGCGGCTGCGCCGAGGCCCGCTCCGCAGCGAACTCCGTCACCATGGCAGGGGTGACCGCATCCGTGTCGTCGACCCCGTGCGCGGTGAGCCATTCGACGTATCCGGCGAGGTCACGCCGGTAAGCCTCGGCGGTGTGGTCGGAGAGCCCGCGCTCGAGCGAGATGTGCCTCAGATACGCGTCGACCGCACGGGACAGGCGCACGTCATCGCCCGGTGGGGTCCCCCGCCTCGCGGCGGAGCACCTCGGCAGCCGCGAGCACCCCGGTCGCGAGGATGCCGTTGGTCAGACGCCCTTCGAGCACCCCCGAGATCGCATCGGCCAGGGGGATGCGTGCGACACGCATGTCTGCCTCCTCCTCGGCGCGGGCGAACTTCTCGGGCGCATCCGACAGCCCGCGCGCCAGGAACAGGTGCACGACCTCGTCGTTGCCGCCGGGACTCGTGCGCAGCGACGCGAGCAACTGCCAGCGATCGGCGACGAGGTCCACCTCCTCGGCCAGCTCGCGCTTCGCCGTCTCCAATGGGGGCTCCCCCGCGACGTCCAGAAGACCGGCGGGCACCTCCCAGTCGCGCAGGCGCAAAGGGTGACGATACTGCTGGATGAGCACGACCTGCTCATCGTCGTCGATCGCCACGATCGCTGCGGCCCCGGGATGTTCGACGTACTGGCGCTGGATCTCGCCGTCCCCGTACCGCACGGTGTCGGCCCGCACATCCCAGACCGCACCGCGGTAGACGATCTCGCTGGCGAGCACTTCGGGGTCGAGGGGCTCGTCACGCAGCGTGCCGCTCCCCACGTCAGGCCTGCTCGACATCGAAGAGCTCGCTGGCGCGGTGGCGCTCCAGCGCGGCGCCGATGAGACCGCGGAAGAGCGGATGCGGCTCCGTCGGACGCGAGCGCAGTTCGGGGTGCGCCTGCGTCGCGATGTAGTACGGGTGTACGTCGCGCGGCAGCTCGACGTATTCGACGAGACCGAGGTCGGGATTGACGCCGGAGAAGACCAGCCCCGCCTCGGCGAGCTGATCGCGGTAGGCGTTGTTGACCTCGTAGCGGTGACGGTGCCGTTCCGACACGCGCGGTGCGCCGTAGACCTCTTCCGCGATGGAGCCGTCGAGGAGGTCGGCAGGGTACAGACCGAGGCGCATCGTGCCGCCGAGGTCGCCACGGTCGAGGATGTCGACCTGCTCCGCCATCGTCGCGATGACCGGGTTCGGGCTGTCCGGGTCGAATTCGCTCGAGGAGGCGTCCTCGATGCCCGCGACGTTCCGGGCGTACTCGATGACGATGCACTGCAGTCCCAGACAGATGCCGAGCGTCGGGATGCCCTGCTCGCGGGCGAAGCGCAGCGCCCCGAGCTTGCCCTCGATACCGCGGATGCCGAACCCGCCGGGGATCACGATGCCATCCAAGGATCCGAGTGCTTTCTCCGCGCCCTCGGGCGTCTCGCACAGGTCGGAGGGGATCCACGTGATGTTGACGTGCGTCTCCTCGCCGAACCCGCCCGCCTTCAGCGCCTCGGTCACCGAGAGATACGCATCAGGCAGGTCGATGTACTTGCCCACCAGCCCGATGGTCACCTCGTGCTTGGGGTTGTGCACGGCGCGAAGAACCCGCTCCCACCGCGACCAGTCGACGTCCGCCGCCTTGCCGAGCCCGAGGGAGCGGACGATGTAATCGTCCAGACCCTGCTCGTGCAGCATCGAGGGGATGTCGTAGATGCTCGGCACGTCGACGGCGTTGACCACCGCGTCCTCGTCGACGTCGCACATGAGCGCGATCTTGCGCTTGTTCGACTCGGTGACGGGTCGATCGCTGCGCAGGACGAGTGCATCGGGCTGGATGCCGATCGAGCGGAGCGTGGCTACGGAGTGCTGCGTGGGCTTGGTCTTCTGCTCCCCGGAGGCCCCCATGAACGGCACGAGCGACACGTGGACGAAGAAGACGTTGTTGCGACCCAGCTCGTGACGGATCTGCCGAGCGGACTCGATGAACGGCTGCGACTCGATGTCGCCGACGGTTCCGCCGATTTCGGTGATGATCACGTCGGGGCGGGGTTCCTCCGTCGCCTGCAGCCGCATGCGGCGCTTGATCTCGTCGGTGATGTGCGGGATGACCTGCACGGTGTCGCCCAGGTACTCGCCCCGGCGCTCCCGGGCGATGACCTGCGAATAGATCTGTCCGGTGGTGACGTTGGCCGCCTGGCTGAGCTCGATATCGAGGAAGCGCTCGTAGTGTCCGATGTCGAGATCGGTCTCGGCACCGTCGTCGGTCACGAAGACCTCACCGTGCTGGAACGGGTTCATCGTGCCCGGGTCGACATTCAAGTACGGGTCGAGTTTCTGCATCACCACGCGGAGACCGCGGGCCGTGAGAAGGTTGCCCAGGCTGGCCGCCGTCAGGCCCTTACCGAGAGACGAAACGACACCGCCCGTCACGAAAATGTGCTTGGTGGTGTCGTCTGGATGTCCCGCGTCTGAAGTCTGCATCACGGGCTTCAATCCTATCAGCCGGCTGTCGGGGATGCTCCGCTGCGGCGCGCGCGGAATCGGTTCCCCTGCAGTCTGCCAGCATCCGAGGGGCCTCACGGTCTCGAACGCGTGACGCGGGCGTTCCAGATGGTGAGGGCCAGCGCGATTGCGGCGGGGATACCGAGGAGCGGAAGGATGGGGTCTTCCTCCACCGCGTCGATCGTCCGCCATACGAACAGCACCACGGCCGCGGCAGTGAACCACGGGGGGATCCACCGCACGAGGTCGCGCACCAGACCGGCGCGTTTCAGCCGTTCCGAGCCTCCGCCGCGCAGCATCAATCCGTACAGGGCCACTCCGGCGGCGATGACCGACAGGGCGAGCGCGAGCACCGTGGGGGCGAGACGCCATGTCTCCGCCGCCCACCAGGAGCCGCGATCCACATCCGCGAACGTCCCCTCCGGGAACAGCATCCGGATGCCGACGTCCTCGTCGGCCTCGGTGCCCCAGTACCCGTCCGGCTCCGGGGTCAGTTGCCATCGGTAGACGACGACGTCCCCGGCCGAGCGCCCGGGCGGCAGCGCGCGCACGTCGGTCTTCCCGCGGGTCTGGCCGGCGAGCCAGCCTGTGGCCGCCTCGGTCTCCTCGGCGAGCGCCGCCGGCACACGCACCGTCACCGATGCCCGCAGAATCGGGGTGTCCTGCCACGACCACGCCGCCTCCCACCCCTCGTTCAGGGCCGTCCACAACACCTGCTCGCGCCACTGTCCGTCGTGCTGGACCGCGGCCGCAGCATCCGCGACCACGTAGCGGATCTCCACGACATGCTCGCCGCCCCATTCGTCGGTGAGCGCGGTCTGGAAGAAGGCCATGCCCTGCGCGCGGCGAACCGCGAAGGGCACGGGTTCTCCGTCGACGGTGACCGCCGATACGTCCAGCGCCATGTCATGCCCCGCGACGACATCGCGCCACTGCCGCATCAGCTGCGGCAGGTGGTCGCGGCCGTCGTCGACGAAAACCGAGAGGGTCTCGGTGACGGCGACGACCGCCGCGCCGGCTTCCGTCCGTTCCAGCTCCGCATCGGCGGCGAAATCGGTGACCACCCACCCGCGCCCGCCCGGCAGATCGCCGGAGTACGCGAGGTCTTCTGGGCGATCGCGTTCCGACGGGGACGGAACGAGGTAGGCCAGCCCGAGGGAGCCTGCGACGCTGAGCACGGCCACAGCGCGCAGCAGCAGCCGCGGGATGGAAAGGAACCCGGCGGCCACGCGCGCGTCACGATGACCGCGCTCGCCCAGCAGCCCCCAGACGAGAGCACCGGCCCGGCGCGGTGGGGAGAACATCACGACGTACGGAAGGAGCTCGTCACGCAGCGTGATGCGCTGTGCCGACTGCGTCTGCTCGAGATACAGCCGCAACCCCAGCAGGTGCTCCTTCGCCAAGGCGCCGGCGCGGGTGAGCGGGCGGGCAGAGAGGACCACGAGCAGGACCACGGCGGCAAGGAGAAGGTTGGCAGCCACGATCAGGACTGGCCACCAGTAGACGCTCAGCGGGATCTGGTGCGACAGCTGACGCACGACCCCGAGCTGCAGCAGAGCGAGGCCGAGAGCGGCGCCGACGAACACGTCGCGCACGATGCCTCGCGGGACGCGGCGGAGCCCGGAGCGGTATTGGGCCGACCACGCCGGCGCCATGAGGTAGGCGCGCCACGCGGCCACGATGTTGCCCGGCCGTCCGGTCCGCCATGCGATGCGCCCGACGGCGGACCACGGCCCGCGCGAGCGGCGCCGGTCATCGAGGGCCTGGACGAGCGGCGCCGTGAGCACCTGACGCATCAGCCGGGATGCGACGGGGGCGGGCACCTCGGGGTCTGGCTCGTATTGGGCGACGTACCACGCGCGGCCGCGCTCGTCGTTCCACACCACTGCTCTGGCCGCCAGCGCGAACAGCAGGCCGACCGCGAGCAGCAGGAGCGGCACGAACGGCCCGACGACGAGCACCCAGTACAGCGGCGACGGGTCGGGCATCGCGAAGGTGCCGTCCGCGAAGCGGAACGTGAACCAGAACTGCGCATACGGCGGCAGATTCTGGTCGTTCTCGACGAGATACGTCACCGAGTCCGACGTTTCGCTGTCGGGGCTCAGGCTCGTCGCATCCGACAGCAGCGTCCATGCCACGGCTGCCCGCGGCGAGCGCTCGAGCGCTTCATCCACTTCCCGCGGCAGGACAACGGTGGCCGACGTGCGGGCAACCCCCTGCGGGGAGGCGGGACCGAACACGTCCCACTCCAGCACGTTCTGCATCCGGCCCGTCGATTCGTCGAGGGAGCGGTAGGCGACGTCGGACAGGGTGTAGCGCACCACGAATCGGTGCGCACCGTCGAGGACCTTCCCCGTGTCCCATCGCAGGGTCGCGGTCGTGGCTTTCCGGTCGATCTCGAGCTCCGTCGGCACGCCGTCGATTTCGGCACCGGTCACCTCCGGAAGCAGATCGTGTCCCTCATAGTGGGAGGCGATGGTCCGGCTGATCCCGGATTCTGCGACTCCGTCGGGGAACACCGCGTCGATGCGCTCCTCGACGTGCAGCAGCATCCGCCCCTCGTCCGTGCGCTCCACCTCGAAGGCCACGTCGAACCCACGGGCGATCCAGCGATCTGTCGCCTCCGAGGCCGCCGCCGTGATGTCGTCGAGGTCGCGCGGCTCGTTGATCACGGGTCCGGTCAGCAGAATCAGTCCGGACCCGGCAACGAGGAGCCACACCCCGAGGTTCGTGAGCCGGATTCCGAGCGGCCCCCGAGCCCGTGCGCGCGCCTCGAGCCACAGCAGTGAGCGGGCGAGCCGTCGGTACAGCGGGGTCGGACGGCGGGTCGCGATATGAACGGCGTCGGCGGGAGCGGGCTCGTCCTCGGCCGGCGGCTCAGCAGCGTCCGGGGTCACCGCGGGGAGCGCCCGGCGTCCAGCAGCTCGCGAGCGTGCGTGAGCGCGGCCTCCGAGTCGGGCATCCCCGACAGCAGCCGGGCCATCTCCGCCTCGCGCTGGGGTCCCTCCAGGCGGCGGACGCTGGAAGCGGTGACCGCGCCGTCCGTGCCCTTCACGACCGACAGGTGGTTGCCGGCGAACGCCGCGACCTGTGCAAGGTGGGTGACGGCGATCACCTGCGAGGTCTCGGCCAACCGTGCCAGCCGGCGCCCGACCTCGATCGCCGCGGCACCGCCGATCCCCGCATCCACCTCATCGAACACGAACGTGGGGACAGGGTCGACCCCGGCCAGTACGACTTCGATCGCGAGCATGACGCGGCTGAGCTCTCCCCCGGATGCTCCCCGGGCAACAGGTCGCGGGTCGGCGCCCGGATGCGGGGCGAGGAGGATCGTCACCTCGTCGCGCCCGGACGCGGACGCCACACCGGGAGCGACCGCGACCGTGAGCTTCGCGTCGGGAAGGGCGAGGGCGTGGAGCTCCTCGGTGACGGCCGCCCCGAGGCGCGCCGCGGCGTCGGTGCGCACGGCCGTCAACGTCGCCGCCGCGTCATCCAGGCTGCCGGCCGCCTCGTCGCGTTCCACCGACAGCCGCTCCACGCGGTCCGAATCGTCATCGAGCTCCGCCAGACGGGCGGAGCCCGACTCCAGCAGTTCCATGGCGGCGTCCACGCTGCCATGGACCCGGGCGAGGCCGGCCAGCAGCGCGCGACGTTCCTCGACGGCCGCGAGCTCATGCGGACCTGTCTCGTCGAGATCGGCGAGGTAGCCCGACAGCGCCGCGGCGATATCGGTGACGCGGTAGCCGAGCTCGGCGATCTGGTCGGCCAGCTCGCGCAGCGCCGCATCCCCTCCCCGCTCGAGCGCCCGGCGGGCATCGGCGAGCAGCGCTGTGACGTCCGGGGCGTCGCTGTCGGAGGAGAGCGCCTCGTGAGCGGTGACGGCGGCCAGGCGCAACTCCTCGGCGTTCGCCAGACGTTCGGCGCGCGCGGCAAGCTGCGCCTCCTCGCCCGCGACCGGCGCGGCCGCTTCGATTTCGGCGAGGCGCGCGCGCAGCTCTTCGGCTTCCCGGGCGCGGGCATCGCGATCGTTCTCGATCATCGACAGCTGCTCGTCCAGCGCGCGCCACCGTTCGAACGCGGCCCGATACGTGCCGAGCGCTCGTGCGATCGGCGCGCCTCCGAAGCGATCAAGCGCGTCGCGCTGTGCGACGGATGAGCGCAACCGCAGCTGATCGGACTGCCCGTGCACGACGACGAGGTCGTCGGCGAGGTCGGCGAGCACGCCGGCCGGCGCCGTGCGTCCGCCGACGGTCGCGCGCCCCCGCCCCTCGCTCGAGACCGTCCGCCCGAGATACAGTTCCGCCCGGCCGTCGCCCAGAGGCTCGATGTCGCCACCTGCCTCGCGGACGCGATCGGCCACAGCGCCCTCCTCTGGGACGACCCACACCCCTTCCACCGAGGCCTGGCTCGCGCCGGAGCGCACGGCACCCGAGTCCGCTCGCTGTCCGAGAAGCAGCCCGAGACCGGTGACCACCATGGTCTTTCCGGCGCCGGTCTCACCCGTGATCGCGGTGAACCCGGCGCCGATGGGCAGGGTCGCGTCGGCGATCACGCCGAGGTCGCGCAGGCGCATCTGCTCGATCACGAAGGGGCCCCGTCCGGGCCGCGCCACCCTTCGACGGGCAGGCGGAACTTGCGGACGAGCCGGTCGGTGAAGGCAGCGGGATGCAGACGCGCCAGCCGCACCGGGCGGCTGGAGCGACGCACGATCACCCGCGCTCCGGGCGGCAGATCGTGCGACCGCCGTCCATCGCACCAGAGGATCCCCCCACCGCTCGTACGCTCGAGGACCTCGATCGCCACGGAAGTGTCCGGGTCGACCACGAGGGGTCGTGCGAACAGCGCGTGCGCCGACAGTGGGACGACCGCGATCGCCTCCACGTTCGGCCAGATGACCGGCCCACCGGCGGAGAAGTTGTAGGCGGTCGACCCTGTCGGCGAGGCCACGACCACTCCATCGCATCCGAAGGACGAAAGGGGACGCCCGTCGACCTCCATGACCACCTCGAGCATGCGCTCCCGGCTGGCCTTTTCCACGGTCGCCTCGTTCAGCGCCCAGGTCTCGTAGATGACGTTGTTCGCGGCATCCTTCACCCGGACCGCCAGAGCGAGGCGCTCCTCGACGCGATAGTCGCGGGCGATGACGCGGCGGACGGCGTCGTCCATGTCGTCCCGTTCGATCTCGGCCAGGAACCCGACATGGCCGAGGTTGATGCCGAGCACCGGCGCCGTCCCCCCGCGCACCAGTTCGGCAGCGCGCAGGATGGTGCCGTCGCCGCCGAGGACGATCGCCAGTTCGACGTCATCCAGCGGGACGTCGACGCCGAGTGTGCCGGCCCCGTCGAAGTCCAGCAGACCGTCCAGCACGGCGCGGTCGTCGACGGAGAAGACGGGGCGTGCGCCGGCCGAGCGCAGTTCCGACAGCACCCGACGCGCCGCTTCGACCGTGTCGTCCCGCCGGGAGTGCACCACGACAAGGATGCTGCGTTCGCTCGAATTCATCGGGTACCGGCCACTTCGTTCAGGGTGCTCGTCCATTCTGACGGATCGCTTCCCCGACCCGTCGCCAGATGCACGACGAACTCGCGATTACCGTGGGTGCCCACCACCGGCGACGCGATGACACCCGCGGTTTTCAGCCCGACGTCCCACGCCGACCACAGGACGCTGGTGACGGCATCGACCCGCAGCGCAGGGTCGGTGACCAGTCCGCCTTTCACCGCGGTGCGCCCTACTTCGAACTGCGGCTTGACCAGCACCACGATGTCGGCCTCGGGGGCGGCGACCGCCGCCACCGCCGGAAGCACGTGGGTCAGGGAGATGAAAGACAAGTCGCCGGTCACGACGGTGGGCGCCGCGGCGACGCCCGTCGCGGCGGCGAGGCTCGCCGCATCCATGTATCGCACGTTGTACCCCTCGACAGCGATGACGCCGGGGTCCGCCGCCACCTGCGGGGCGAGCTGCCCGTGGCCGACGTCGACGGCGAGGACGGGCGAAGCCCCGCGCTCGCGCAGCACCTGCGTGAATCCGCCGGTGGACGCACCGAGGTCGAGGGCCAGTCGCCCGCTCACCTCGATGCCGAATGCGTCGAGTCCGGCGAGAAGCTTGTGCGCCGCGCGACTGACGTACGAGTCGGGCGCCAGCACCTCGATGCGCGCGTCGTCCGGCACAGGCGTCGAGGGCTTCACCACCGGGCGTCCGTCGACACTCACGGATCCGGCTGTGATGAGCTGCGCGGCCTGAGTTCGTGAACGCGCGAGCCCCCGCCCGGCCATCGCCGCGTCGAGGCGCGGTGTCATCCGCGCGGTCCGCCGTCGGCGGTCGGTCCGGACTCGAGACGGTGCGCGAGTTCGTCGTGCAGCGCAGCGTAGGCGGCGGCGCGCTCGGCGAGGGGCTGGGACTCGATCACCCGGAGACGGCTGATCAGTTCGCCTTCCTCATCGCCGGTCGCGGCGTCATCGGGCTCGGACATGCCGCTATCGTAACGACCTATACGCGCCAGAACGGGTCGGCATACAGGCGCTCCGGAACACGGAACCCGAAGATGGCGCGGCCCGACGACCAGATCGCGGACGCCGCGGCCCGTACGAGATCGATGGGGCGGTCGCCCTCCTTGACGATGCGGAGGTCGGGGCCGTCGATCTCCACACAGGACCGGCCGACGATGGTCCGGGATCCCTGGACCACTGTCTGCGGGTAGGGCTCGAACAGCTCGCGGAGGTCGCCGAGGATCAGATCGGGACGAGCATCCGGGGGCGCCGCGAGGACGTGCTTGGGTCGGTCGATGCCCGTCAGCACAAGCGCCGACCGGATACCGGCGCGGGAGGCGCCTTGGATATCGGTGTCGAGCCTGTCGCCGATGAACAACGGCGACGCCGCGGCGAAGCGGGCCACCGCCTCGGTGAAGATCGGTGTTTCGGGTTTTCCGGCAACGGTGGCCAGTCGCCCGACGGCGGTATGCACGGCCGAGACGAGCGTGCCGTTTCCTGGCGCGATTCCGCGTGCCTGCGGGATCGTCCAGTCGGTGTTCGTCGCGATCCAGGGGATCCCGCCCTCGTCTTCGGGGAGCTGCAGCGCGTACGCGGCCTCGGCCAGCTGCGTCCATCCGACCTCGGGTGCGAATCCCTGGACGACGGCGGCGGGTGCGTCATCCGCGCTGCGGGTGACGGCGTATCCGGCCTTCTCTACCTCGACGACGAGCCCCTCACCGCCGACGACCAGGATGGTCGCGGGCGGAGCAACCAGCTCCCGGAGAAGGCGCATCGCCGCCTGCGGACTGGTGACGACCTCCTCAGCGCGAACGGTCAACCCGAGGTCGGTGAGATGGTTCGCCACCGATGCATCGGTGCGCGACGCATTGTTCGTGATGAAACCCAGGCGCCGCCCCTGCTGAGCTGCGCGGTTCAGGCTGTCGACGGCATGGGGAATGGCACCAGGGCCGGCATAGACCACGCCGTCGAGGTCGGCGAGCACCACATCGACGCCATCGAGAGGCGTCGACCCGTCAACCGGGCGGCGACGCCCGATCACTCCTCGGGCTCCGGGGAGTGCCGAGACCCGTCGTCAGAGTCGGAATCGCCGTCCATGTCGACGTCTTCCACAACGAGGACCTCACGATCAGCAGCACCCGTCGCGGCGTCCAGTGCGTCCTCCGCGATCTCGGCCCGGCGGTACCATTCGGCGGACTCGTCGTCGCGGCCGAGCTCCTCCAGCACTGCCGCACGCGCCGCGAACAGGCCAGGGCTCCACTCGAAGGCGCGGTCGGGGTCGAGCTCGGGGATATCGAGCTCTGTCAGCGCGCGATCGGGCTGCCCAAGGTCGAGCCGGGCGCCGGACATCGCGATGGCCAACTCGACGCGCACCGGCACGGGCAGGCTCGCACGGTCGACGGAGCGGCCTTCCTCGAGCGCGCGATCGGGACGACCGACACCCCGCTCGCTGTCGACGATGAGCGGCAGCTGGTCATCCCGACCGGAGATGCGCCGATAGGTGCGCAGTTCCCGGAGCGCGAGCGCGAAGTCTCCGACCGCGTACGCAGTGATCGCCGCCGTCTCTCGGACGACCGCAACACGGCCGGCGCGCCGAGTGGCCGCGAGTGCGTGCTCGTGCGCGCGGGCGGGGTCTTCGTCGATGAGACGCGCCGCCATCGCAAGATGACGGGCGACGTTCTCGGCATTCTCCTTGCTCAGGGTCTTCAGCTCATTGCGCGCTGCCGAGGCGAGATCGCGCGGCGTCACATCCTCCGGGATCTCGGGTTCGGCCACGCGCGCACGGCGCTCCTCGCTGGGCGGGATGGGACGCGAGGGCCGACGCTCGCCGCCGAATCGCGGGGCCGAACCGCCGCGGTCGGAGCCGTAGTCGCGCCCCTGCCGGCGATCATCGGAAGCGGGCCGGAATGGCCGACGCGCACCGTCGGCGGCGCCGCGCCGGTCGCCCGATGAAGGACGCCCTCCTCCCCCATCGGCCGGACGACGTGGCCGATCGCCGGAGGACGAGCGGGCTCCGTCTCCGAAAGGCCGACGCGCTCCTTCGCCGGAGGACGAGCGGGCTCCATCTCCGAAAGGCCGACGGGCTCCGTCTCCGGATGGTCGACGGGCTCCGTCGCTCGCAGGTCGGCTCTGCCCGTCGCGGAAAGGCCGACGGTCGCTGTCGGCGGAAGCCCGTCGCGGCCCGTCCCCGGAAGAGCGTCGCGGCCCATCCGACGCCGGACGAGGACGACGCGCAGCGCCGCCCGTCCCACGGTCGGAGGACCGATCGCCGTCCTTGCCCGGACGGGATCCGCCGCGGTCGTTTCGGTCACCACCGCTCCCGCGAGGGGTGCGTGGTGCTCGGTCGTCGCGATCGTCCGTAGCCACGGCGTCGCCTCCTCTATCGGGATAAATGTGCCCGTAAACGCGAAATGGCCACCCAACGTTGGGTGGCCATTTCTCGAAAGAAGTCCGGCGGTGTCCTACTCTCCCACAGGGTCCCCCCTGCAGTACCATCGGCGCTGTGAGGCTTAGCTTCCGGGTTCGGAATGTAACCGGGCGTTTCCCTCACGCTATGGCCGCCGAAACACTATTGATGTTTCAGTCGTACACAAACGTAATCATTGTTGTGTTGTTGCTCCCGACCGTACATCGGGAACCACTCAGTGGACGCAAGCACCATAAAACGGTGTGTTATCAAGTCATCGGCTTATTAGTACCGGTCAGCTTCACGCGTTACCGCGCTTCCACATCCGGCCTATCAACCCAGTAGTCTGGCTGGGAGCCTCTCGCCCGAAGGCATGGAAGTCTCATCTTGAGGCCGGCTTCCCGCTTAGATGCTTTCAGCGGTTATCCATCCCGAACGTAGCTAATCAGCGGTGCTCCTGGCGGAACAACTGACACACCAGAGGTTCGTCCAACCCGGTCCTCTCGTACTAGGGTCAGATCCTCTCAAACTTCCTACGCGCGCAGCGGATAGGGACCGAACTGTCTCACGACGTTCTAAACCCAGCTCGCGTACCGCTTTAATGGGCGAACAGCCCAACCCTTGGGACCTACTCCAGCCCCAGGATGCGACGAGCCGACATCGAGGTGCCAAACCATGCCGTCGATATGGACTCTTGGGCAAGATCAGCCTGTTATCCCCGAGGTACCTTTTATCCGTTGAGCGACAGCGCTTCCACAAGCCACTGCCGGATCACTAGTCCCGACTTTCGTCCCTGCTCGACCTGTCAGTCTCACAGTCAAGCTCCCTTGTGCACTTACACTCGACACCTGATTGCCAACCAGGTTGAGGGAACCTTTGGGCGCCTCCGTTACTTTTTGGGAGGCAACCGCCCCAGTTAAACTACCCATCAGGCACTGTCCCTGAACCGGATTACGGTTCTAAGTTAGACATCCAGAGTGACCAGAGTGGTATTTCAACAATGACTCCACATGAACTGGCGTCCATGCTTCAAAGTCTCCCACCTATCCTACACAAGCCACACCGAACACCAATACCAAACTATAGTAAAGGTCACGGGGTCTTTCCGTCCTGCTGCGCGTAACGAGCATCTTTACTCGTAATGCAATTTCGCCGAGTTCGCGGTTGAGACAGTTGGGAAGTCGTTACGCCATTCGTGCAGGTCGGAACTTACCCGACAAGGAATTTCGCTACCTTAGGATGGTTATAGTTACCACCGCCGTTTACTGGGGCTTAAATTCTCAGCTTCGCCTTGCGGCTAACCGGTCCTCTTAACCTTCCAGCACCGGGCAGGCGTCAGTCCGTATACATCGTCTTGCGACTTGGCACGGACCTGTGTTTTTAGTAAACAGTCGCTACCCACTAGTCTCTGCGGCCTCCAAACGCTTTCGGAGCAAGTCCTAATACGCCGAAGGCCCCCCTTCTCCCGAAGTTACGGGGGCATTTTGCCGAGTTCCTTAACCACGATTCTCTCGATCTCCTTGGTATTCTCTACCTGACCACCTGAGTCGGTTTGGGGTACGGGCAGCTAGAACCTCGCGTCGATGCTTTTCTTGGCAGCATAGGATCACCCACTTTTCATTCGCATCGTGTCTCAGCCTGTATGAGTGACGGATTTGCCTATCACTCGGCCTACGCACTTGCACCAGGACAACCATCGCCTGGCTGGGCTACCTTCCTGCGTCACACCTGTTAATACGCTAACCGCACCAGCATGGGGTCGAGCGTTCGCCAAGACGGCTTCACCCCGAAGGGATCCGTCCATTCCTGGTTAGGACTCTTAGCACCACTGGATTAGCTTGGGCGGTTCTTCGCCGGTACGGGAATATCAACCCGTTGTCCATCGACTACGCCTGTCGGCCTCGCCTTAGGTCCCGACTTACCCAGGGAAGATTAGCTTGACCCTGGAACCCTTGGTCTTTCGGAGGACATGTTTCTCACATGTCTTTCGCTACTCATGCCTGCATTCTCACTCGTGTGGCCTCCACGGCTGGTTCACACCGCCGCTTCGCTGGCCACACGACGCTCTCCTACCCATCAACACGGCTGGACCACGAAGGCCTACCAATAATGTCAATGCCACAACTTCGGTGGCGTGCTTGAGCCCCGTTACATTGTCGGCGCGGAATCACTTGACCAGTGAGCTATTACGCACTCTTTCAAGGGTGGCTGCTTCTAAGCCAACCTCCTGGTTGTCAAAGCAACTCCACATCCTTTCCCACTTAGCACGCGCTTAGGGACCTTAGTTGGTGGTCTGGGTTGTTTCCCTCTCGACTATGAAGCTTATCCCCCACAGTCTCACTGCTGCGCTCTCACTTACCGGCATTCGGAGTTTGGCTGACGTCAGTAACCTTTTAGGGCCCATCGGCCATCCAGTAGCTCTACCTCCGGCAAGAAACACGCAACGCTGCACCTAAATGCATTTCGGAGAGAACCAGCTATCACGAAGTTTGATTGGCCTTTCACCCCTATCCACAGCTCATCCCCTCAGTTTTCAACCTAAGTGGGTTCGGTCCTCCACGACGTCTTACCGTCGCTTCAACCTGGCCATGGATAGATCACTTCGCTTCGGGTCTAGGACACGCGACTGAATCGCCCTATTCAGACTCGCTTTCGCTACGGCTACCCCACTCGGGTTAACCTCGCCACGTATCGCTAACTCGCAGGCTCATTCTTCAAAAGGCACGCTGTCACAGCTGCTATGGCTGCTCCAACGGTTTGTAAGCAAACGGTTTCAGGTACTATTTCACTCCCCTCCCGGGGTACTTTTCACCTTTCCCTCACGGTACTTGTCCGCTATCGGTCATCTGGGAGTATTTAGGCTTATCAGGTGGTCCTGACAGATTCACACGGGATTTCTCGGGCCCCGTGCTACTTGGGATACTTCTCGCGCCAAGGGAGGCATTTCGACTACGGGGTTGGCACCCTCTATGACCGGCCTTTCAAGACCGTTCGTCTATACCTTCTTGTAACGCCGGCTGCTCGGCAGAGCAGCCTGAAAAGTCCCACAACCCCGAATACGCAACTCCTGCCGGATATCACACGTACTCGGTTTAGCCTGTTCCGGTTTCGCTCGCCACTACTAACGGAATCGCGGTTGCTTTCTCTTCCTGTGGGTACTGAGATGTTTCACTTCCCCACGTTCCCTCTACCCGCCCTATATATTCAGGCGGGAGTCACTGGGTCGGCACGCCGCCCAGCGGGGTTTCCCCATTCGGACACCCTCGGATCAAAGTGTGCTTATCCACTCCCCGAGGCTTATCGCAGATTGCTACGTCCTTCTTCGGCTCCAGATGCCAAGGCATCCACCGTTTGCTCTTAAAGACTTGAAATCACATGAGTTTTATCAAAGAATCGTTTCGGACCGAAGTCCGACTCGAAATTGATTAATGATCTTTAAGATCATCATAAGAGCTGATCAAAGATCAGCTCAAAGATGCTCGCGTCCACTGTGTAGTTCTCAAAGTACGGGCGGTGCCCTTCTCCCTTGCCGCATGTGCGACAAGAAGAAAGGGCCCAGAAGTTCCAGCTGCGGTCTAAACCGCATCCGGTCCCTCAGGACCCAACAGCGTGCATGTGCCGGCCATTTCAACAGGTTCGTTTCCAGCTGCAAGCAGCGTACTGAGAACCGGAAGATCCGATCGGCACCTCGTCAAATGTTCCACCCTTGAGCTACCAGCGAGAACATTCGTCTCGATCTGGCGCCTGGACACTCCGAAGAGTGCCAGATGCTCCTTAGAAAGGAGGTGATCCAGCCGCACCTTCCGGTACGGCTACCTTGTTACGACTTAGTCCTAATTACCGATCCCACCTTCGACAGCTCCCTCCACAAGGGTTGGGCCACCGGCTTCAGGTGTTACCGACTTTCATGACTTGACGGGCGGTGTGTACAAGACCCGGGAACGTATTCACCGCAGCGTTGCTGATCTGCGATTACTAGCGACTCCGACTTCATGAGGTCGAGTTGCAGACCTCAATCCGAACTGGGACCGGCTTTTTGGGATTCGCTCCACCTTACGGTATTGCAGCCCTTTGTACCGGCCATTGTAGCATGCGTGAAGCCCAAGACATAAGGGGCATGATGATTTGACGTCATCCCCACCTTCCTCCGAGTTGACCCCGGCAGTATCCCATGAGTTCCCACCATTACGTGCTGGCAACATAGAACGAGGGTTGCGCTCGTTGCGGGACTTAACCCAACATCTCACGACACGAGCTGACGACAACCATGCACCACCTGTATAGAGACCTTGCGGGGCGACTGTTTCCAGCCGTTTCCTCTATATGTCAAGCCTTGGTAAGGTTCTTCGCGTTGCATCGAATTAATCCGCATGCTCCGCCGCTTGTGCGGGTCCCCGTCAATTCCTTTGAGTTTTAGCCTTGCGGCCGTACTCCCCAGGCGGGGAACTTAATGCGTTAGCTGCGTCACGGAAACCGTGGAATGGTCCCCACAACTAGTTCCCAACGTTTACGGGGTGGACTACCAGGGTATCTAAGCCTGTTTGCTCCCCACCCTTTCGCTCCTCAGCGTCAGTTACGGCCCAGAGATCTGCCTTCGCCATCGGTGTTCCTCCTGATATCTGCGCATTCCACCGCTACACCAGGAATTCCAATCTCCCCTACCGCACTCTAGTCTGCCCGTACCCACTGCAGGCTGGAGGTTGAGCCTCCAGTTTTCACAGCAGACGCGACAAACCGCCTACGAGCTCTTTACGCCCAATAATTCCGGATAACGCTTGCACCCTACGTATTACCGCGGCTGCTGGCACGTAGTTAGCCGGTGCTTTTTCTGCAGGTACCGTCACTTTCGCTTCTTCCCTGCTAAAAGAGGTTTACAACCCGAAGGCCGTCGTCCCTCACGCGGCGTTGCTGCATCAGGCTTTCGCCCATTGTGCAATATTCCCCACTGCTGCCTCCCGTAGGAGTCTGGGCCGTGTCTCAGTCCCAGTGTGGCCGGTCACCCTCTCAGGCCGGCTACCCGTCGACGCCTTGGTGAGCCATTACCTCACCAACTAGCTGATAGGCCGCGAGCCCATCCCAGACCGAAGTTCTTTCCAACTGCTGAAGATGCCTTCGCAGTTCGTATCCGGTATTAGCAGCTGTTTCCAACTGTTATCCCAGAGTCCGGGGCAGGTTGCTCACGTGTTACTCACCCGTTCGCCACTGATCCAGAGAGCAAGCTCTCTTTCACCGTTCGACTTGCATGTGTTAAGCACGCCGCCAGCGTTCATCCTGAGCCAGGATCAAACTCTCCGTAGAAGAATTTTGCTGCGATCGAACCGGAATAGGTTCGGCCGAGCGAGTTTGATCTGACGATCGGATGTCATTACTGACATTTATCCGTTTAATCTCAAAAGAATCTCATCGGTCAGACAAGCTGACCGCGAGGTTTTTTGGCATTTGACAAGTGCACGCTGTTGAGTTCTCAAGGATCGGATGCTCCTGCTGCTCAGCCTCTCGGCCTCGCCCGCAGGGCAACTTCTCTATCTTATCCGTTTCGCTCAGGCTGTCAAATCGACGTTTCGTTCGTTCCGAAATCGGAACCGAGCGTCGGGGACGTGGCCTGGGCGGCCGGAAACCCCATCCTAGACCCGGAGGTCGTCACACTCAAGCGAGTGTGTGGTTGGGGGTGGTTCTCCGCTTGAGAGGTAGCGGGGCCTTTCGGCCTCTCCGCTCTCCCCTGTGGGGCGAACAAGTAATAAGTTACGTGCGATCCGCGGGCTCGGCAAATCTGGGCGCATCCCGGGCGTGTCGCCCGGCTTTCCGCGGGTCAGCGCGAGGGGCGACGCCGCTGCAGCACCAGGACGGCGCACAGCGCGAGTGTCGCCGCCCCCCACCCGGCGCACGCCGGCGGAAGCACTCGGTACGCCAGGTGTGCGGGGGTGAAGTCGGCGTCGAGCGGGCCCAGCGCGGCCAGTCCGACCGCCCACGCTCCGGCGAGCACAACGGGAAGCGATACCCACCACGCGACGCGCGCCGCCGCGGGCAGCGTCCGCCGCAGCGGCACCGGCCGGCGGCCCGCGAGCCAGAGAACAGCCCATACCGCGAGAACACCAAGGCCCAGGATGCTGGATCCGTGCTGGAGCCATGTGTACCCGGGGAGCGGTCCCCATCTTTCGTCGAGCACGGGGATCAGTTGCACTCCCCCACGGCCTTCGTGCGTGAAGAGGTCCCACACGATGTGCGTGACCACCCCGGTCGCCAGGGAAGCCAGCAGCAGCGCGATGCCGCGCCAGGACACGCGGCCCCGCCTGATGGCGAGCGTCTCGCGCCACCCCGCCATCGGTCCGGCGTCCCACGCCTGCGGCAGTCGTGCCGCGATCGCGCGCGGCACGAGTTCGCGGGCGGCCGGCCGCAGCAGCATCCGCCACACCAGCAGCAGCGCCCCTGCCATCAGGACGGTGAGGGGCAGCCAGGCCAGATCGTGTGTCCGCCCGTAGGGCGGGACACCGGCGCGCACGAAGAGCGGCAGGTCCGGGGTCATCGCGCCGATCGCGACCGCGGCGGGAACCAGGGGCGTCCGTGCGAACGCCAGTGCCACCACGGCGTGGCTCGGCGTGAACGGCACGGCGCCGCTCAGTCCAGGAAGATCCCGGCGAGGGTCTTCTTTCCGCGCCGCAGGACCGATACGCCGCCGGGCAGGGTTCCTTCGACGACGGCATCGTCCGCGCTCACACGCGCACCGTCCAGTGACACCCCACCCTGGGCGATCGCGCGCCGCGCCTCACTCGAACTCGTCACGAGACCCGTCGCCACGAGCGCATCGACGACCGTGGTGCGCGGCGCGACCCGCGCATGGGGTAGCTCCTCCAGTGCGCTGCGCAAAGTTGCGGCGTCCAGGGCTGCCAGGTCTCCCCGCCCGAACAAGGCTTCCGATGCCGCGGCGACGGCGGCGGTGGCCTCTTGGCCGTGGACGAACGTGGTGACCTCGAGCGCGAGGCGCCGTTGCGCGGCGCGCCGGAACGGCTCCTCCGCCACGAGCCTCTCGTATTCGGCGATCTCCGCCCGCGAGAGGAAGGTGAAGACCTTCATCCGCGCGATCACATCGTCATCGAGCGTGTTGAGCCAGAACTGGTAGAACGCGTAGGGGCTGCACATCTGCGGGTCGAGCCAGATCGCGTTGCCCTCGCTCTTGCCGAACTTCGTCCCGTCGGCGTTCGTCATCAGCGGGGTGCCGAGCGCGTGCACGGACCGGCCCTCGACCCGGTGGATGAGGTCGACGCCACTGGTGAGATTTCCCCACTGGTCGCTCCCGCCGGTCTGCAGAACGCAGTCGTAGGAGCGGAAGAGTTCGAGGTAGTCGAGCCCCTGGAGGATCTGGTAGCTGAATTCGGTGTAGCTGATGCCGGCCTCGGAATTCAGGCGGGCAGCGACCGCGTCCTTCTTCAACATCGTGCCCACGCGGTAGTGCTTGCCGATCTCGCGCAGGAAGTCGATGGCGCTCAGCGGTTCCGTCCAGTCGAGGTTGTTCACGATCCGCGCCGCACTGTCACCGTCGAAACTCAGAAAACGCTCGACCTGCGCGCGGAGGTAGCCGACCCACTCCCGAACCGTGTCGGGGGTGTTCAGCGTGCGCTCGGCCGTGGGTCGGGGATCACCGATGAGCCCTGTGGAGCCGCCCACGAGACCCAGCGGGCGGTGACCGGACAACTGGAGCCTGCGCATCGTGAGCAGCTGCACGAGGTTACCGAGGTGCAGGCTCGGGGCCGTCGGGTCGAAACCGCAGTAGAAGACGATCGGCGGTCCGGCGAGGAGCTCTCGCAGCGCCTGGGCGTCCGTTGAAACCTGCACCAAACCCCGCCAGACCAGTTCGTCCCAGACGTCGTCGAACGTGGGGTCGTTGGCCGGCGCGAGGGCGTTCACGGCACTCTCTGTCGAAGGTGCGGACACACCGTCAACGCTACCAGCGGGGGTCGGAGACTCAGGACGATGCAGCCTCGTCGAACAGGCCGATGATGTTGCCCTCGGAGTCGCGGATGTAGACCCACCGCGACGTCTCGCTCAGCGGCTGGATCTGTCCGAGCTGCTCGCCGCCGTGCGCGATCGCCGCATCCACCACGTCCTCGATGCGGTCGACGGTGAAAACGACCGTCGGATGGGGCGTCGCCCCGCGCAGGTGCAGGTCGCCGCTGATTCCTTCCCCATCGGGCTGAAGCAGCATCCCCATGTCGTCGTCCCACGGCTCGTACCGGTATCCGAGAACGGCGCGGTAAAAATTCTGCGCGCGCTCGATGTCGTCGACCGGAATCTCGAAATGCTCCATCTTCGCCATGGCTGCCATCCTTCCGCCGGAACTACGGGCACACCAGGGTCAGATTCCTGAACCCCACCACACGAGCGCCGCGGCACCGAGTGCGGACACCCAGCTGACGAGGCTCCCCACGAGGAAGTACTCCGCGCGGTTGCCGGATTCGTCATCGCGTGAGATTTCGGGGAAGCGCACGATGCCTTTCGCGGCGAGCACCGCGGCCAGGAGCGTGTACGCGCCGGCGAGGGTCAGCGCGAAGACGAGGAGCCGCTCCAGAGGCCCGATGAGACGCCCGCCTTTCAGCCCGGAGCCGGCCGCGGGCACTTCCGCCATCTCGTGGCGGAGGGCGGCGCGGACGATCACGTTGCCCGACTCCAGCATGAACACCGCCGCGCCCACCGCGGCCACGACGGTGTCGATCGCGACGGGTCCGAACGGGGCGACCGGATGCCATATGTCGCCGAGCGGACCCGCCTGCACGCGGGGCGGCATGGCGAGGACAGCGGCGGCACAGACGAGGGCCGCGACGGCGGCCGCCCAGATGCCGGCGCGACGCGCTCCATCCGGGGAGACCACCGCCAGCCATGCCGCGGCGAGAAGGGATGCGGCGATCGCGGCAGGCACGGCATCCACGGCGGCGCTGAGACAGATCAGCAGGACCACGGCAACGAGGTAGGCGAGCCACCGGCGAGGCGCCGGGATGAATTGCCGCAGCAGATCCGCAGCCCCGATGGTGAGCAGAAGCAGGCCCGCGAGGATCACGACCGCCCTCCTCGCGCGGGCGCACGCACATCCCCAGAAGGCTGATGCGCCGTGCGCCGGTCTGCGTCGGCTGAGCCCGCGGTGAGAACCATGTCTGCATTCTCCCCGCGGCCACCGACGGGGAGGGGCCGGCCGCGCGGCGCGCCGCGTTGCTGCCGTTACGAGCGAGGCCCCGCCTTCAGAACGTCCATGCCGAGGGCGAGTGCCGTGGCACCGGATCGCCGGAGGTTCTGGGAAACCGCCGCCTGCGAGATCTTCTCGGACTGGGCGATGGCCTGTTGCGTCCGGCCGGCGAAGTACTCCGCCGCCAGGCGTCTCTCGCGAGATTTCATCCTCGACACGACGTGGTCGCGGCCAAGGAGCAACGCGTTCACCAAGCCCTGCTGGGCGGGGTCGTTTCCGACGAACCAGGTGCGCAGCCCCGCCTGCCCGCGGTCCTGCATCGCGTGGACCGCCGTGATGGCCTCACGTGCGTTCCACCAGGCCGGCCCGTCCTGGATGTCGTGACCGTTCGCGCCGCTTTCCACTCGGCGGATGTCCCCCTCGCCGATCCCGAAGCGGCAATCCAAACCCTCCGGAAGCAGAGTGCGGACGAGCAGGGTTGTCACAAGCGCGTCTTCGACCCGTGCGTAGACCGACTGGAACTCATCGCCGGCGGTGGCCCACAGCGGCTCGACCGCCGGCGCGACGGTATGCGCGCGGTCGAAGCACGCGCGAATGGCGGCCTGCGCTCCCGCGCGGTCGGACAGCTCTCGTGACCGTACGATGTCGGTGATGACGCCTACGCGGTAAGCCATAGGCCACAGTATTGCTTATTCAGCGGAGATATAAGCGATATTGCGCGAATCAGCCGATAAACGCCCGAGCTACCGCCTGGGCACGCGTGACCAGCTCGCGCCGCTGCTCGCTCACGCGGTCCGGTGCGGTTCCGCCCATCCCCGAGCGGCTCGCCACCGAACCCTCCACGGTGAGCACTCCCCGCACCGCAGGGGTGAGCGACGGCGAAATCTCGGCGAGAAGCTCGTCGGAAGCGTCCTCGAGACCGATCCCCCGCGCTTCGCAGGCCCGCACCAGCGCGCCGGACATCTCATGCGCATCCCGGAAAGGCACTCCCTGACGCACGAGCCAGTCTGCGACGTCCGTGGCCAGCGAGAAACCCTCCGGTGAGAGGGCGGCCATGCGGGCAGTGTCGAACCGGAGCGTCGCGATCATCCCCGCGAAGGCAGGAAGGACGAGCTCGAGCGTGCGCACGCTGTCGAAGACGGGCTCCTTGTCCTCCTGCAGGTCGCGGTTGTACGCCAGCGGAAGGCCCTTCAGGGTTGCCATCAGACCCGCGAGGTTTCCGATCAGGCGTCCCGCCTTGCCGCGCGCGAGTTCTGCGATGTCCGGGTTCTTCTTCTGCGGCATGATGCTCGACCCCGTCGAGTACGCATCATCCAGCGTCACGAAACCGAACTCGCGCGTGTTCCACAGGATGACGTCCTCGGCGAACCGGGAGACGTCCACCGCGATCATGGCCGTGACGAAGGCGAACTCGGCCACGACATCGCGCGAGGCCGTACCGTCCAGCGAATTCTCCGCGGGACGGGCAAGGCCCAGTTCCCGCGCGACCAGTTCCGGGTCGAGGCCGAGGCTCGAGCCGGCGAGCGCTCCCCCGCCATAGGGCGAGACCGCCGCGCGCGCTGACCAGTCCCGGAGGCGCTCGAGCCCGCGCACGAGCGCCCAGCCGTACGCCTGGAGATGATGCGCGAGCAGCACCGGCTGCGCGTGCTGCAGGTGGGTGCGGCCGGGCATGATCGCATCGGCGTGAGCGTCGGCCTGCGCGACGATCGCGTCGATGAGGCGCAGCACCTCCCGCCCGATCGTGCGGCCGTGGTCGAGCAGGTAGAGGCGCACGAGGGTCGCGATCTGATCGTTCCGGCTACGCCCGGCCCGCAGCTTCCCGCCCAGCGCCGACCCGATCTGCGCGATGAGCGCGCTCTCCAGGGCGCCGTGGACGTCTTCGTCGTCGGGGCCCGCGACGAGGGTGCCTTCGGTGACGCGCACGGCCAGCGCGTCCAGGGCGGCGTGCATGGTCGCCGCCTCGTCAGCCGTGAGATACCCCGCGGCTTCCAGCGCTTTCGCGTGGGCGTGCGATCCCGCGATGTCATAGAGCGCGAGGTCCCAGTCGAAGTGCGTCGACCGGCTGAGCGCGGCCAGCTCCGGCGACGGTCCTCCGGAGAACCGCGCTCCCCACAGCGCGCCTTCGTTCGTGCCGTGTCCTGTGTGACCGCTCATCGCTCCAGCCTATCCACGCCCTCGCCGACGTCCGGCTCGCGCACGAGCCAGGTGCTGAGCCGCGCGATCGCCGCCTCCAGCGGCCCGCGGCCGACGAGCAGCGCCCACAGCGTGCACGCCACGAGGAGGCCGATGGTCAGCGGCCAGAAGGGATCCAGCTCGCGGAATCCTTGAAGGTCGTCCGTGCGGCCGAGAACGGATGCGGCGATCCACGCCCACACGAGAAGTTGCGCGGTGTACGCGGTGAGTGGCATCGACCCCACCGCGCGCAGGGGCACGACGACCCAGCGCACGAAGGTGCGGCTGATCAGCAGGCACAGTCCGATCACCGCGATCGCAAAGCCGCCGGACCCGATCACCTCCAGCACGCCGCTGGAGTGCGGGCGCGCCGTCCACACGGCCGCCAACGGCGAGAACGGCTCGGCCTCGACACTCGTACCCGTCGTCGCGTCCAGGAAATACCCGAGGGCCGCGAGCACGGCACCCGAGCCCAGGAGAAGGGCGGCGGTACGCGCCGAGCGCAGATCGCAACGCCCGATCGCCATGCCCGCGAGCAGGAACACGATCCACACGGGGAAGGGGTAGTGCCATCCCATGAGGGCGGAGATCGTCGCCCCCTCGGGCGTGAACCAGAACGGCGATGCGTCCCACAGCGCCTGGAGGAACGGCATCGTGAGTCCCAGCACCGCTGCGAGGAGGAAGAGCGCACGGGCGCCGAGGCCGAGAAACGGCAGAGACAGCACGAAGAGGATCGCGTACGCGGGCAGGATGACGTAGACCGGCACCCCCGTGCTCACCAGCAGCACCCCGAGAACCCACAGCAGTGCTCCACGCAGGGCGATGCGGGCGGACGCGCGCGCGCGGCGCGAACCGTGGAACGGCCGCCGGCCGCCCGTCACGATCGCGATCGACACCCCGGCCAGGGTGGCGAACAGGATCGAGGACCGCCCGTTGACGATGTCGACCCAGGTCGCCGGATCGTCCAGGACGAAGTCGTCAATGACCAGCAGGTGCGCCGCGAGCATGCCCACCACAGCCAGCCCGCGGGCGAGGTCGACGCCGGCCAGGCGCGGCGGGGCGTCGAACCGACGCCACCGCGAGCGGAGCCAGGCGGTCAGTCCTGACGCAGCAGCCACACCAGCAGCGCCTTCTGGGCGTGGAGCCTGTTCTCCGCTTCATCCCAGACGACGCTCTGCGGGCCGTCGATGATCTCAGCGTCGACCTCGTAACCGCGGTCGGCCGGCAGACAATGGATGAAGACGGCATCCGGGCGGGCGAGCGCCATGAGATCTTGCGTCACCTTGTACGCACCGAGATCTCGCAGGCGTGCGAGTTTCTCCTCCTCCTTGCCCATCGACACCCACGTATCGGTGACGATGACATCCGCTCCTGCGGCAGCCTCGTTCGCGTCGGTGTAGAGGGTCACTGATCCCCCGGTGCGAGCGGCGATCGCGTCGGCGTCCGCCACCACGTCTTCGCGCGGGGCGTAGTCCTCGGGCGAAGCGACCCGCACATGCATCCCCGCTGTCACACAGGCGAGGACGTAGGAGTGGGCCATGTTGCTCCGGCCGTCACCGAAGAACGACAGCGTCAGACCGGTCAGCGCGCCCTTGTGCTCGCGGATGGTCAGCAGGTCGGCCAGCAGCTGGCAGGGGTGGAAGTCGTCGCTGAGGGCGTTGACCACCGGCACCCGGGTGTTCCGCGCCATCTCCTCGAGCCCCGCCTGGGCGTAGGTGCGCCAGACGATGGCCGCCACCTGCCGCTCCAGCACGCGCGCGGTGTCGGCAGGGGTCTCCTTGCCGCCGAGCTGGCTGTTGGCCGTCGAGATGATCAGCGGAGATCCGCCCAGGTCCGCGATGCCGACTGCGAACGACACGCGCGTGCGCGTGGATGACTTGTCGAAGATGACGGCCACGGTCTGCGGGCCCGCCAGGGGCTTTTGCGCCCACCGGTCCTTTTTCAGCTCGATCGCGAGATCGAGGATCTCGGATTGCTCGGCAGGGCTCAGGTCGTCGTCGCGCAGCAGATGTCGGGTCACGCGGACTCTCCTTTCGCCGCGGGCGCGGCGTCCTTCAGCAGCAGCGAGTCCGCCACCGTCGCCAACGACGCCGCGAAGAGTCTCGAGAACTCGTCGATCTCGGCGTCGCCGATTGTCAGCGGGGGAACGAGACGGATGGTGTCGTCGTTCGGGGCGTTGATGATCAGCCCATGCTGCTGGGCTGCCGCGACGACGGCTTTGGCCACCGGGGAGGCGAGCGCGACTCCGAGGAGGAGCCCACGTCCGCGGACGCCCACCACCAGAGGCGATTCGATGCCACGGATCGCCGCGCGCACCTGCTCGCCACGCCGCGTCGCGTTTTCCACCAGCCCGGCATCCTCGATCTCGGCCAGGACGGCGTCGGCGACCGCTGTCCCGAGCGCGTTGCCACCGAACGTCGATCCGTGGGTTCCGGGGTAGAAGAGCTCGCTTGCCGCCGCATACGTGATCAGAGCGCCGATCGGGAACCCGCCGCCCAAGCCCTTGGCGACCGTGATCGCGTCGGGCGTGATCCCTTCGTGCTGGAAGGCGAACCACTCCCCCGTGCGTCCGGCGCCGGTCTGGATCTCGTCCACGATGAGCAGCGCACCGTGGTCGTGCGTCAGCGCGCGAGCCGCCTGGAGGTACCCCTCCGGAAGTTCGACGACGCCGGCCTCGCCTTGGATCGGTTCCACGACGAGCGCGGCGACGCGGTCATCCATCGCCGCCTCGAGCGCGTCGACGGTCGCATCGATGTGTTCCACGCCCGGGACCATGGGGAGGAAGTCCGCCTGGAGGGCGGGCTTCGCCGTCATGGCCAGGGTGCCCATGGTGCGTCCATGGAAGCCCCCGTTGAGAGTGAGGATGCGGGTGCGGCCGGAGTTCCGGCCGTGCAGCCGCGCGAGCTTGAACGCGGCCTCGTTCGCCTCCGCACCGGAGTTGCCGAAGTACACGCGGCCGGCCGGGCCGGTACCGGCGAGCCGTTTGAGGCGGGCGGCGAGTTCGAGCTGCGGCGGGGTGGCGAAGTAGTTCGAGACGTGGGCGAGCGTGGCGGCCTGGCGGGACACCGCCTCCACGAAGACCGGATGCGCGTGACCGAGGGCGTCCACGGCGATGCCGGCGAGGAAGTCGAGATACCGTCGGCCGTCGCCGTCCCAGAGGTAGGCGCCCTCGCCGCGGACGAACAGGGCCATCCGCTCACCGAAGCTGCGGACGAGGTCACGCCCGGCGTCCTCTTGCCACGACATTGCCTCGCTCATGCGACGACCTCCGTTCCGATCCCTTTGCTGGTGAACAGTTCCACGAGCACCGAGTGCGGCACCCGCCCGTCGATGATGGCCGCGGTGGGGACTCCGCCTTCGACGGCTTCCAGGCACGCCTGCATCTTCGGGATCATCCCCGACTCCAGCCGCGGCATCATCGCGCGCAGCTCCGGCGAGGTGAGGTGGGACACGAGCGATTCCCGGTTCGGCCAGTCGGCGTAGAGCCCCGCCACATCCGTGAGGATCACGAGCTTCTCGGCTTTCAGGGCCACCGCGAGGGCGGCCGCCGCGGCATCCGCGTTGACGTTGAGGGAGTGCCCGGGGTGATCCAGGTCGGGCGCGATGCTGGAGACGATCGGGATGCGGCCCGCCGCGAGGTGATCGAGCACGGGTCGTGGATCGACCGACTCGACGTTGCCCACCCGACCGAGGTCGTGCTCGACCCCGTCGACGACGACGCCGCGGCGGCGGCCACCGAACAGTCCGGCGTCCTCGCCGCTCAGCCCGGTGGCGAGGGGGCCGTGGGCGTTGACTTTGGCGACCAGCTGCGGGTTGATCTGACCGGTGAGCACCATGCGCACGACGCTGATGGCCTCGGTCGAGGTGACCCGGTAGCCGCCCTTGAACTCGCTGGGGATGGCGAGACGGTCGAGCATGGAGGAGATCTGCGGTCCGCCGCCGTGCACCACCACCGGGAGCACGCCCACGTAGCGGAGGTAGGCGATGTCGGCGGCGAAGGCATCCTGCAGTTCGTCGCTGACCATGGCGTTGCCGCCGTACTTGATCACGATGATCGAGTCGCGGTAGCGCTGCAGCCACGGGAGGGACTCCACGAGGCTCGCGGCCCACTCGCTCGCAGCGGCGGGGTCGGTGTCTTGAAGATCGATTCCGGTCATGACGAATACGCGCTGTTCTCGTGGACGTACTCGTGGGTGAGGTCGTTGGTCAGGATGACGGCGGCCGCGTCCCCGGCCTTGAGGTCGATTTCCACGCGCGTCGCCCGTGGCGTCAGATCCACGTCTTCCCGGGGGCGGTCGGGTCCCCCCGCCGTACACACCCGCACGCCGTTCATCCAGACATCGACGTCGTAGGGGTCGAACTGCGCCGTCGTCGTCCCGATCGCGGCGAGCACCCGACCCCAGTTGGGATCGTTGCCGAAGATCGCCGCCTTGAAGAGGTTGTTGCGAGCGACCGAGCGTCCCACCTCGACCGCCTCCTCCTCCGTCGCGGCGGAGGACACCTCGATGCGGATGTCGTGGCTCGCACCCTCGGCATCCGACTGCAGCTGCTCGGCGAGGTCGACGCACACGGCGGCAAGAGCGTCGCGGAACTCCGCGGGGTCGGGACGGATGCCGCTGGCCCCGCTGGCCAGCAGGCTGACCTGGTCGTTGGTCGACATGCAGCCGTCCGAGTCCAGCCGATCGAAGCTGACGCGGGTCGCGGAACGGAGGGCCGCATCCGCCTCGGCGGAGTCGAGCACCGCATCGGTGGTGAGCACGACGAGCATCGTCGCCAGGCCCGGCGCCAGCATCCCCGCGCCTTTCGCCATCCCGCCGATCGTCCAGCCACCGGAACGGTGCACGACGCGTTTGGGCCGGGAGTCCGTTGTCATGATCGCGAGCGACGCGGCCTCTCCGCCGTCGTCCGACAGCGCGGCGACGCCCTCTTCGACGCCCTGGAGGACCTTCCCGCGGAAGATCTCGTCGCCGGTGCCGATGAGACCCGTGGAGCACACGAGCACATCACCGGCGCCCACCCCCAGGAGGGCCGCGGCCTTCTCGGCGGTCTGGTGCGTCGTCTGGAATCCGAACGACCCGGTGAAGCAGTTGGCGCCGCCCGAGTTGAGCACGATCGCTTCGACCACCCCGTCCTGGATCGCCTGCTCCGACCACAGGATCGGGTTGGCCTTCGCACGGTTGGAGGTGAAGACCGCCGCACCGACTTTGAGCGGGCCGCGGTTCACGACGACGGCGACGTCGGGTTTGCCGGTGGACTTGAGGCCCACCGCCACACCGGCCGCCTCGAAGCCTGCGGGGGCGGTGACGCTCACGGTGCCACTCCGTTCATGCTCAGCGCGCGGGTCTCCGGGAGCCCCAGTGCGATGTTCATCGACTGCACGGCGGCGCCGGCAGTGCCTTTGACGAGATTGTCCACGGCCGCGACGACCACGACACGGTTCGCGTCGCGGTCGATCGCGAGCCCCAGCAGCGCGGTGTTGGCGCCCACGACGTCGGCGGTTCGCGGGAAGCTCCCCGCGGGAAGGAGTTGCACGAACGGCTCCCCGCCGTAGGCCGCCTCCCACGCGTCGCGGATCTGGGTGTCGGTGGCGCCGGCGGCGATCGGTGCGGAGGTGGTGGCCAGGATGCCCCGGGCCATCGGCACGATCACGGGGGTGAACGAGATCCGCACCGACGCCGCATCCGCCCCTGCTGCGGCGAGCGCCTGCCGGATCTCGGGGATGTGGCGGTGCGTCCCGCCGACGGCATAGGGGTTCGCCGACCCCAGGATTTCGCTCGCCAGGAGGTTCGTCTTCAGGCTCTTGCCGGCACCGCTCGGCCCCACGGCCAGGACGCTGACGATGTCGCCGGCGTCGATGACACCGGCAGCCACGCCCGGGGCGATGCTCAGCGACACGGTCGACGCGTTGCAGCCCGGCGCGGCGATCCGTGTCGCGCCCACGAGAAGGTCGCGCTGCTTCGAAGAGCCGACGGGCAGTTCGGGCACTCCGTACGTCCACGCCTCGGTGAAGGCTCCACCGTAGAAGCGACCCCAGTCCGCCGACGATGTCAGGCGGTGGTCCGCGCCCGCGTCGATGACGAGCGGGGTATCGGTCAGCGCGTCGGTGTACTGACCCGACTGGCCGTGCGGGAGGGCCAGCACGACGATGTCATGGCCGGCGAGCACCTCGGGGGTGGTCTCCTGCAGCGTCAGGTGCGCGAGCGATCGCAGGTGCGGCTGATGCTCGACCAGCGGCTGCCCGGCGTTGGAGTGCGCGGTGACCGTGCGGATCTCCACGTCGGGGTGCCCGGCGAGGAGGCGCAGGATCTCGCCACCGGCGTAGCCGGATGCGCCGGAGACGGCGACCGAATAGGGCATGACTTCCACCTTATGTTCTGGGACGACGGGGCCGGAGACGGCGACACCCGAGCCGCAGACGCGTTCGGGGTCGCCTAGAGTCGGCGGGCGCCGCGGCGCGAACGCAGACCGGTGCCGCAGAACGCGAGCGAGGAGGAACCGGCCGGAAGCATGGGGCGACCCTAGTCCCGCGCCGGACCGCCGCGCAAATCCTTCACCACTCGGGCCGCCTCGGCCGCGTCCGGGCCGTGCATCCCGTCACGTCATGTCCGACTTCTGCAGGAAACCACCCTCCAGAACCTGCAGATGTGGGACATCACTACGCGAACCGGCCGCACATCCGGCGGCGTCGGAGCGCCAGGCCAGGATGGACGCATGCTCACCACGCTCGCCGTCGCGGGGTACCGCTCACTGCGCGACGTCGTCCTGCCGCTCGGCCGCCTCACGGTCGTCACCGGACCGAACGGCTCCGGAAAGTCAAACCTGTACCGGGCCCTGCGCCTCCTGTCCACCGTCGCCGCCGGCGGGCTCGTCGGCGCCGTGGCGCGCGAGGGCGGCCTGTCCTCGCTCGTGTGGGCCGGTCCGGAAAACGGTGGCGGCGAAGAGGGCACGAGGCGCCGCGGTCCGGTGGCGGTGCTGCTCGGCTTCGCCTCCGACGATTTCGGATATCTCGTCGACCTGGGTCTGCCGCAGACCGAGCAGTCGAGCCTCTTCGCCCGGGATCCCGAAATCAAACGCGAGCAGGTGTTCACCGGTCGCGCGGCCAGGCCGTCGAGCCTGCTCGTGGACCGGCTGCGCGCGGTCGCCCGGGTGCGCGACGGCGCCTGGCGGACCCTCGGCCAGCAGCTCACGCCGTACGAGAGCATCGTGACCGACCTCGCCGACGGGGAGGCCGCCCCCGAGCTGCTGGCGCTGCGCCGCCAGCTGTCGGCCTGGCGGTTCTACGATCACTTCCGCGTGGATGCGGACGCTCCCGCGCGCCGGCCGCAGGTCGGCACCCGCACGCGCCGCCTGGCCGACGACGGGGCGGATCTCGCCGCGGCCTGGCAGAGCATCCGCGAGGCCGGGTTCGGCGGGCGCCTGGATGCGCAGGTGGAACGAGCCTTCCCCGGCAGTCGTGTCGAGATCGGCGTCGACGACGGACGCTTTCGCCTCCTGTGGCACCAGCGCGGACTCCTGCGCGCACTCTCGGCCGAAGAGCTCTCCGACGGAACGCTGCGCTACCTGCTTCTGGCGGTGGCCTTGCTCTCCCCCGAGCCTCCACCGCTCATCGTCCTGAACGAACCGGAGTCGAGCCTGCACCCCGATCTCCTGGCACCCCTCGCCGAGCTGATCGCCGCCGCATCCGACGACGCTCAAGTGCTCGTGGTCACGCACGCCGAGCCCCTTGCCGCCTCCCTGGCCGACACGGGGGCCGCGTTGCACCGGCTCGAGGGTGCCGCCGGCGGCACGCGCGTGGCGGGCCAGGGCACCCTCGACCGGCCGTCGTGGCACTGGGGGTCGCGCTAGACAGCGAGCGCGGCGCGAACGTCCTCCCGCGGCCCGCGGCCCGCGGCCCGCGAAACGGGACGCGGGGCGCTCTCAGTCGCGCAGCGCCGCACCGAAGCGCTCGGCCGCGACGGCGACGCCGGCAAGCTTCGCCTCGGTAGCCTCGGCGGAGGTGAGCGTGCGGTCGGGTGCGCGGAAGCGCAGCGCGAACGTCAGGCTCTTGCCGCCCTCGGGCAGGCCCGGGCCGCGGTAGTCGTCGACGAGGTGCAGCGACTCCAGCAGCTCACCCGCCCCCTCGACGATCGCCGCACGCACATCGGCGGCGGGCACCGCACCATCCACCACCAGCGACACGTCCTGCGTGGCGGCAGGGTAGCCGGAGAGGGATGCGGCGACGACGCGGTCACCCGCGACCTGGAGCAGCGCATCGAGGTTCAGCTCGGCCACGAGGACGCGCCCGGGCAGGTCGGACTTCTCGGCGACGGCCGGGAGCAGCTCCCCCACATATCCGACCTCGACGCCGCCCACTGTCAGCACGCCGGCTCGCCCCGGATGCAACGCCGCACGCTGGGACTGCGCGACGTCGATGTGCACCCCGGCGGCCGCCGCGATCGTACGGACCGCGTCGAGGGCGTCGGCCAGGTCGAACGGCGCCACCGGCTGGCCCGGCTGCTTGGCGATCCGGTTGCCGGTGAGGAGCACCGCGACATGGCGCGGCTGCGGCGGAATCGCCGCATCCAACTCCGCAAGCGTCTCCGGGTCGGGCCGCTCGGCCGGAACCGGAACGCTCGCGGTGCCGTAGTCGATGCCCGGCTCGGGCAGGAAGACGACCCCGCTCTCGAACAACGCCAAGTCGGTGAACCCGCGCGAGACATTGCGGTGCGCCACCTGCAGAAGCCCCGGGATCAGCGACCGGCGGAGGAACGGGTTCTGCCCGTCGAGGGGGTTGGCGAGCTGGATGCTCGGCAGGTCTGCTCCGGACGCCGACCCGTGCAGGTCGTTCTGCTCCTCCGTGGTGAAGCCGAACGACAGGGTCTCGACGTACCCTGCGGCAGCCAGCGCGTTCGCCACCCGGCGCCGGCCCTGTTGCGCCGGCGTGAAACCGCGTCCGGACGGCGGGATGGGCAGCTTCGACGGAATACGGTCGTAGCCGGTGATCCGGGCGACCTCCTCGGCGAGGGTCCATTTGTCCGTCAGATCGGGCCGCCACGACGGCGGGATCACGATCCACGAGCCGGGCGCTTCGGCGGCTTCGGTCACCTCGCAGCCGATGGTCTCCAGCGCACCGATGATCTCGGCATCGGTGTACTCCACGCCGATGAGCCCCGGAACGAACGGGCGCGGCAACTCGATCGCCTCGACGAACACCTCGGTGAACAGGGCTCCGCCGGTCTCGGTGTCGAGGGTTCCGCCGGCGTGCTCGACCATCAGGTCGGCCACGCGGCGTGCCGCCACGAACGGGATGAGGGGGTCGACGCCGCGTTCGAAGCGGCGGGATGCCTCGGAGGGGAGCTTGTGGCGACGCGCCGTCCGGGCGATCGTCACGGGGTCGAAGATCGCCGCTTCGATGAGCACGTTGCGGGTCTCGTCGCTCATCTCGGTGGCGCCGCCGCCCATGACGCCGGCCAGGCCGATGGGGCCGGACTCGTCGGTGATCAGCAGGTCTTCTTCGCTGAGGGAGCGTTCCTTGCCGTCGAGCGTCGTGAGCTTCTCCCCGGCCTGAGCGCGGCGCACGGTGATGCCGCCGGTGAGAGTGTCGAGGTCGTACCCGTGGATCGGGTTGCCGAGCTCGAGCATGACGTAGTTGGTGATGTCGATGAGCACCCCGAGAGACCGGATCCCGGCCAGCGTCAGCCGCGACACCATCCACGGCGGCGTGGGACGGGTGGGGTCGACGCCGCGCACGATGCGCACGACGAATTCGCTGGCGCCGACCCGGCCGCGGATGGGAGCGTCGTCGACGACCGAGACGGAGAATCCGCCGGTGGGCTGCTCGAGCTCCTCGAACGGGCGGTCGCCGGGGTCACGGAAGCTCGCCCCGGTGGCGTGCCCGTACTCGCGGGCAACGCCCCGCAGGCTCAGGGCGTAGCCGCGGTCGGGGGTCACGTTGATCTCGACCGCCACGTCGTCGAGGCCGAGGAGGGCGATCGCGTCGGTGCCGACCTCGGGATCGAGCCCCAGTTCGGTCAGGCGCAGGATGCCGCTGTGCTCGTCGCCCAGCCCCAGCTCCTTGGCCGAGGCGATCATGCCGTCCGAGACATGCCCGTAGGTCTTCCGGGCGGCGATCGGGAACGGACCCGGCAGGACGGCACCCGGGAGGGTCACGACGACCTTGTCGCCGGCGAAGAAGTTGCTCGCGCCGCAGACGATCCCGCGTACGCCGCCGTTCGATGGGCCGACATCCACCTGGCACCAGCGAATGGTCTTGCCGTTGGACTGCGGCTCCTCGACGACGTCGAGCACCTGTCCGACGACGATCGGACCGGTCAGCTCGAAGCGGTGGACATCCTCCTCTTCGAATCCGACGGAGACGAGCGAGGCGAGGATGTCTTCGGGTGTGGCGTCGGCAGGAACATCGACGTACTCGCGCAGCCACGCGATGGGAACGCGCATCAGACCACCATCCCGAACTGCTCGCTGAAGCGGACATCGCCCTCGGCCATGTCGCGCATGTCCTGCACGTCGGAGCGGAACATCAGCGTCCGCTCGAAGCCCATCCCGAACGCGAAGCCGGAGTAGACCTCCGGGTCGATGCCCGCGGCGCGCAGCACGTTCGGGTTGACCATGCCGCATCCGCCCCACTCGATCCATCGTGCGCCGCCCTTGAAGGTGGGATGCCACAGATCGAACTCGGCGGAGGGCTCGGTGAAGGGGAAGTAGTTCGCGCGCATACGGGTCTTCGCCTCGGCGCCGAACAGCTGGCGGGCGATGTGGTCGAGCGTGCCGCGCAGGTGCGCCATGGTGATGCCCTCATCGACGACGAGGCCCTCGAACTGGCTGAAGACGGGCAGGTGCGTGGCATCGAACTCGTCGGTGCGGAAGACCCGGCCGGGCGACACGATGTAGATCGGGAGGTCGCGGGTGAGCATGGAACGCATCTGGACGGGGCTCGTCTGCGTGCGCAGCAGCAGGTGGCGGGCGACCGGGTCGACGTAGAAGGTGTCCTGCATCTGACGGGCCGGGTGGTCGGCGTCGAGGTTCAAGGCATCGAAGTTGTACCACTCGTGCTCGAGTTCCGGACCTTCCACGATCTCCCAGCCCATGCCGACGAAGATGTCGCTGACGTGGTCCTGCAGGAGGGTGAGCGGATGCCGCGACCCGACGCGAGCACGCTGCGGCAGCGCCGTGATGTCCACACGTTCCGCCTCCAGCTGCGCGGCGGTCTCCGCCTCCGCCAGCGCGGCCTCACGGGCCGCGAGCGCCTGGTTCACACGGCCACGCGCCTGGCCGACGAGCTTGCCGAAGGTGGCTTTGTTCTCCGGGGCGACATCGCGCAGGCGGGCGTTCAGCCGTGCGAGCGGTGACCCTTCGCCGGAGTGCGCCGCGCGGACGGCCTTGAGCTCGGCGGTGGTGGAGGCGGCGTCGATGGCCGCCAGGGCGGCGTCGACCGCCGCTTGCACGGCGTCGGGGGTGATCTCGGGTGCGTCAGACACGAGAGTCGAGTCTACCGACGGGCGCGTGCCGCCCCGTTCGTGCGTGTCAGAACCCGCCGCCGCTGGTCCCGTCGTGCTTGCCGAGCCCACGCTGCGCGACGATGAGCTCGGTGTCGGTGACTTCCTGCATCGGCTGATGGGCGCCCGCGACGGTTGCCACCCTCGGCGAGCGCCGGAGCCGCTTCTCGGCCAGTGTCGCCACGCCCGACAGCGCGAGACACAGCGCGATGTAGATGGCGCCGACCACGATCGTCGCGGGGATGATCGGGGAGCCGATGCTCGCCTGTGAGCCGAGGAACTTGGCGTAGAACAGCAGCTCCGGGTAGGTGATGATGAACCCGAGCGCGGTGTCTTTGAGCGTGACCACCAGCTGGGCGATGATGACCGGCAGCATCGCCCGGATCGCCTGCGGAAGCAGGACGAGGCGCATGACCCCGGACTTGCGCAGGCCGATCGCGTAGCCGGCCTCCTTCTGCCCGCGCGGCAGCGACTCCACGCCGGCGCGGAAGACCTCCGCGAGCACCGATCCGTTGTAGGCGATGAGCGCGATGACCACGGCCCAGTAGGGCTCCATGCGCACCCCGATCACCGGGAGGCCGTAGTACAGCAGGAACATGAAGACGAGCACGGGCACCGCCCGCAGCAGCTCGATCACGACCGTGAACGGCACGCGCACCCACGCGTGATCGGAGAGGCGCCCGATCGCGAGCACGAAGCCCAGGATGAGGGCCCCGACCGCGGCGGTGCCGAAGGCGGCGAGCGTGCGCATGGTCGCCTGACCGATGTTGATCCACACGTTGGTGTACGTGAATGCCGACCACTTCTGCGCCGTGAACTGGCCGGTGGCGGCGAGCCGCCACACGAAGAAGCTGATGACGGCCACGACGACGACGATCGTCAGCACGCCCAAGACGCGGTTGCGCGCCATCGCGCGCGGACCGGGGACGTCGTACAGGACGCTGCTCATCGCGCGATCCTCCAGCGGTTCTCGAGCGTGCGCTGCACCCAGGACAGCACGAGCACCAGCACGATGAAGATGACCATGACCCACAGGATCGTGACGAACTGGTTCTCGCCGCGCTCACTCAGGTAGTTCCGGATGGATCCGAGGTTGATGACGGAGAAGCCCGCCGCCACGGTGGTGTTCTTCAGCAGGGCGATGAACACGCTCATCAGGGGCGGGATGACGGAGCGGAAGGCCTGCGGCATGACGACGCTGCCCATCACCTGCCCGAAGGTCAGCCCCAGCGCGCGAGCGGCCTCGGCCTGGCCGACGGGCACGGTGTTGATGCCGGAACGGATGGTCTCCGCCACATACGTCGCGGTGTACACACCCAAGGCGCAGATCGCGAGCGTCACCGAGACCGACTGCGTCAGGCGAAGACCGAGCAGCGGCGGGAGGGCGAAGGAGAAGGCGAAGAAGACGAGCGTGAGCGGCGTGTTCCGGATGGTGTTGACGTAGAGGGTGCCCACCGCCCGCGCCACCGGGATCGGGGACACACGCATCGCGCCGACGATGGTGCCCAGGACGAGCGCGAGCGCACCTCCGGCCACGAACAGCAAGAGGGTACCCAGGAGGAACGTCCACCACAGGTCGAGGTTGTCGGTGATGACACCCACGCGCGATCCTTTCCGCAAACGGCCGGAGAAGGGGGCGGCGCAGGTGCGCCGCCCCGGGAACTCACTGGTCGACGGCGGGCTGTTCGCCCTCGATGCCGGCGGGTGCGAGGTGCTCTTCGAACAGAGCGGTCCACACGTCGCCGCCGTCGGTGAACAGGGCGTTGATGTGCTCCTTCAGCGCCGTGTCGCCCTTCTCCAGGCCCACGCCGTAGCGCTCCTCGCTGAAGGGATCGCCGGCGATCTTGAGGGCGTCAGGCTCCAGCGCGACGTAGCCGGCGAGGATCGCCTCATCCGTCGTGATCGCATCGACCGAGCCGGCCTTCAGCTGCTCGACGCACTGCGAGTAGGTGTCGTACTCGACGGCGTCACCGGGGTTGTACTCGTCTCGGATGCGCTGGAGCGGGGTGGAGCCGGTCACCGAGCAGACGATCTTGCCCGCGAGGTCGTCTGGGCCGGTGATGTCCTCGTTGTCGGCGGCGACCAGCAGACCCTGACCGGTGATGAAGTACGGGCCGGCGAAGTCGATCTGCTCCTTGCGCGAGTCGGTGATCGAGTAGGTGCCGACGTAGTAGTCGATATCGCCGTTCACGATCGCCTGCTCGCGGTTCGCGGAGGGGATCGTCTGGTACTCGATCTGGCTCTCGTCGAAGCCCAGGGATGCGGCGATCCAGCGCGCGATGTCCACGTCGAAGCCGGTGCGGTCACCCGAGGCGGCGTCCTCGTAGCCGAGGCCGGGCTGGTCGTTCTTGACGCCGACGACGACGCCGTCCCGCTCGACCATCCGGTCGTACGTGGGGCTGCCTTCCAGGTCGACCTCGGTGGCGACCTCCCACAAAGCTTCGGTTCCAGCCGTTTCCTCTCCCCCGCCTCCCGAGCCGCCGGAGGGCGAGCCGCTGTTGCAGGCGCTGAGGGTGAGCATGGCGACGGCGGCCAGGCCGACGCCGGTGAGGATGCGGGACTTTCGCATGTCAGGACTCCTTGGGGGATGTGCTGTGGATGGGGGTCAGTGCGTGATGAGTTTGGAGAGGAAGTCCTTGGCGCGGTCGGACCGAGGGGAGGTGAAGAAGCCCTCCGGCTGCTGCTCCTCGACGATGAGACCGTCGGCCATGAACACGACGCGGTCCGCTGCCTTGCGGGCGAAGCCCATCTCGTGCGTCACGACGATCATGGTCATGCCCTCACGGGCAAGGCCGACCATGACGTCCAGGACCTCGTTGATCATCTCGGGGTCCAGCGCGCTGGTCGGCTCGTCGAAGAGCATGAGCTTCGGATGCATCGCGAGGGCCCGCGCGATCGCGACGCGCTGCTGCTGCCCACCGGACAGCTGCGCGGGGAGCTTGTTCGCCTGCGCGTCCACCCCCACCCGCTCCAGAAGCTCATGGGCCTCGCGCTCGGCGTCGGCCTTCTTCATGCCGCGCACCTTGATGGGGCCGAGCGTGATGTTCTGGAGGATCGTCAGATGCGCGAACAGGTTGAACGACTGGAAGACCATGCCGACATCCGCCCGCAACTGCGCGAGAGCCTTCCCCTCTTTGGGCAGCTCCTTGCCGTCGATCGAGATCGTGCCGGACGTGATCGTCTCCAGCCGGTTGATCGCGCGGCACAGCGTCGACTTGCCCGAACCCGACGGACCGATGACGACGACCACTTCACCGCGGCCCACGGTGAGGTTGATGTCTTTCAGCGCCTGGAATTCGCCGTAGTGCTTCTGCACATCCGCGAGCACGACGAGCGGATCGCCTGTGGCACGGGAGTCGGGGGTCACCATAATCACACCCTAGGAGCGCCGTGCACGCCGACCAAGGATCGACGCCCGCCTTTATCGACTTGTAACAGGGCCGCCGGCGCCGGACGCCTCGCCCGCGCGCTGCGCGAACGCGGTTTCGTACAGGCACACACTCGCCGCCGTCGCGAGGTTCAGCGACTCGGCGCGACCGTAGATCGGGAGGCGCAGAGCCAGGTCCGCCTGCGCGAGCGCGCTTTCTTCCAGTCCGTGCGCCTCGTTGCCGAACAGCCATGCGGTCGGGTCCGACAGTGCCGCCCGGGAGGCCAGGAAGTCCGTGCCACCGACATCGGCTGCCACCACGCGCATGCCGGCGGCGTGGGCACGCTCGACGGCCGCCTCCAGCTCCACTCCGACCACGATGGGAAGGTGGAACAGCGAGCCCGTGCTCGAGCGCACCACCTTCGGGTTGTACGGGTCGACCGTCCGCCCGGTGAGGATTACCGCATCCGCGCCCGCAGCATCAGCCGCGCGGATGATCGTGCCGAGGTTGCCCGGGTCGCGGACCTCTTCGCAGATCGCGACGAGGCGCGGAGAATCCGAGAAGACGTCCTTCATCGCCGTCGGCGACTGCTGGGCCACGGCCACGATGCCCTGCGGTGTGACCGTATCGGCCATCGCATCCAGCACGTCCTCGGTCGTGAACTCGACCTCGATGCCGGCGGCGCGCGCGGCGTCCCGGACGTCGCCGTGCCGCTCCATCGCGGACGGGGTGGCGAACAGCTCCAGCACGGTGGCCGGCACGTAGGCGAGGGCCTCGCGGGCAGCCTGCGGACCTTCGAGGAGGAAGAGCCCCGTCTCCTGGCGCGCGCTGCGCTTACTCAGTTTCGCAACCGCGCGAACGCGCGGCGAGCGGGGATTTTCCAGCACGTTCTCAGTCTATGGGCCCCGACGCTCGGCACCGGGCACCGGGGAGCCACGACACGGAGACAAACGAAAGGGGCGCCCTCCGAAGAGGGCGCCCCACGATCGTGGAAGCGGCGATTACGCGGTCTTCGCGGCGTTGACGTCGCCGGGCAGGGCGTTCTTCGCGGTCGCGACGAGCGAGGCGAACGTCGCCGGCTCGTTCACCGCGAGCTCCGCCAGCATGCGACGGTCGACCTGCACACCCGCCAGGCCGAGGCCCTGGATGAAGCGGTTGTACGTGATGCCGTTCGCACGGGCAGCCGCGTTGATGCGCTGGATCCAGAGGCGGCGGAAGTCGCCCTTGCGCTTGCGCCGGTCACGGTAGGCGTAGACGAGGGAGTGGGTGACCTGCTCCTTCGCCTTGCGGTACAGGCGCGAACGCTGCCCGCGGTAACCGGATGCGCGCTCGAGGATGACGCGACGCTTCTTGTGGGCGTTGACGGCCCGCTTGACTCTAGCCATTTCTTCTATTTCCTAACGTGCGTCGGCGCTCAGATGCCGAGGAGCTTCTTGGCGACCTTGGCGTCACCCTTGGCGAGGACCTGGTCCTGCGACAGGCGGCGGGTGCGCTTGGTGGCCTTGCCCTCGAGGTTGTGGCGGAGGTTCGCCTGCTGCTTCATGATCTTTCCGCTGCCGGTGACCTTGAAACGCTTCTTGGCACCCGAGTGGGTCTTCTGCTTCGGCATGTCTCTTCCTTCGTTGTGGTTCCCGCCCGGGCGGGGAGTGGTGGGGGCCTATTCGGCCGAGGCCTGGGTGGGCCGAGCCTCTTCGGCCGTGTCCTCGTCGTCGGGGTGCCCGTCGCCACGGGCGGCCGCACGCGCGGCTTCCCTGTTGGCGGTGCGCTGAGCGTTCTGCTCGGCCTTGGCCTCGGACTTGTTCTTGTGCGGCGCCACGACCATCACCATGTTGCGCCCGTCGATCGTCGGGCTGGATTCGACCGTGCCGAACTCCGCGACGTCTTCGGCGAACTTGCGCAGCAGACGGACGCCCTGCTCGGGACGGGACTGCTCGCGGCCGCGGAACAAGATCATGGCTTTGACCTTGTCGCCGGCCTGCAGGAAGCCCTCGGCGCGCTTCAGTTTGGTTATGTAGTCGTGTGCCTCGATCTTCAGACGGAACCGGACCTCCTTGAGGACGGTGTTCGCCTGGTTGCGACGCGCTTCCTTGGCCTTCTGCGCAGCCTCGTACTTGAACTTGCCGTAGTCCATGATCTTGACCACGGGCGGCTTCGAGTTCGGGGCTACCTCGACGAGATCGAGGTCGGCCTCTTGGGCCAGGCGCAGCGCCACCTCGATGCGGACGACGCCGACCTGCTCACCCGCGGGACCGACGAGGCGGACCTCGGGGACGCGAATGCGGTCGTTGGTGCGGGGATCGCTGATACGGAACTCCTCTTCTGGGTAGTCAGCCACCACGCCGCGGATGCGGCGGGAGCGGAAGAGGAATGCACGCCACCCGGCTCGACGCTTTCAGCGCCGGCTTCTCGCACCCGAACAACCCCGACGAGCGGGGCGGAGTGCGTGGACCCGGTAGCCTGGAACGGCGAACGGGTGGGATGGAATCCTCTTACGTCCGAAGCAGAACGCTCCGGAGCCCGCACAAGTCTACCAGAGAGAAGCACGTGACCTCGATCCCCGGCAGCGACCCCATCCCCGACCCGCACGTCGAGCGTCTCGCTCGCTGGGAAGAACAGGAGCGGGCCTCCTCATCCGCGTCCCGCGACATCGCTGACGTGCCGGCCGTCGAGGTCATCACCACCACCGCGGTGCACCTGCTGAGCGCCGCCGCCGTGAAGGTCGGCCTGGCGGATGACCCGGAAACCCAGACCGACCTGGACGAGGCCCGCAAGATCATCAACGCTCTCGCCGGCCTCATCACCGCGGGCGCGCCGGAGATCAGCGACATGCACGCCCGCTCGCTGCGCGACGGACTTCGCTCCGTACAGCTCGCCTTCCGTGAGGCCTCCGTCATCCCCGATCCGATCGGCAAGGGGCCGGGCGAGAAGTGGACGGGACCCGTCACCTGACCCGGGCTGGGCCCGTCGCTCCGGTCCTCGCTTCGGGCTCCGTGCCCCGGAAAACGAGGGCATCACGGAAATCGAGGATCGATCGAGCCCAAGGGGTCCTCGATCCGCGAGATGTCCTCGATTTCCGGGTCGCGTTCGGAAATTTTCCGGGCCCGCTCGCCCACGTCGCCGCTTGGTCGCGAGCGAGGCTCAGCGGGCGAGGCGACGTGACGTGCCCCGGAAAACGAGGAGATCACCGAAATCGAGGATCGATCGAGCCCAAGGGGTCCTCGATCCGCGAGATCTCCTCGATTTCCGTGAGCGGCTGCGGGTGCGTGAGCGGCTACGGGTAGGGAGCGGCTACGCGGAACGGTGGAGCTTGACCGTCAGAGAATCCACGAGCACGGCGATGCGGTCATCGGCCGCCCAGCGGCGGGCGACCCGCGCGAGCACCGCGTCCAGTTCCTCCTGGTCCAGGCCGTGCATGAGCTGGAGGTGCACGATGAGGTCGGGACCACGCAACTGTGCGGACGGATCGCCCGGCTCGACCGCGAGGTCGAGCACCGCCAGCTCCCCCGAAATGCTCTGCTGCAGCCCGGTGAAGACGTCCGCGGACAGGTGGCTCGGTTCCCACGGGATACCCTGACCGATCGCCCACACCGCGGGGCGACGGAGCACGAACTCCGTCTCGGACCCCGGATCGATCACGATCAGGTCGGTGTCGTCGGATGCTGCGGCGAGGGCCGTACGCACTCCCTCGGCGGGGACGGGGCGTGCCGCCGCATCCCACCGCCCCATCGCGTCGACCGAGGTGAAGACCGGGAGCACCTTGCGACCGTCGGGCGCGCCGACGGTCACGATCGACAGCTCCTGGGTCTTGTCCACGGTCAACCCGGTGGGTCCGACCCCCTCGTCGCCCTTCTCTGCGATGAGCGGGATCAGGAGGCGCGCGTGCCGGTAGGCCTCGACCACGGCCACCGCGTCGGCGTCTCCGGCCCGGAAACCCTGCAAGGCCGCGAGGAGCGCGGGGTCTGCCGATCCGTCGTCGCCGGAGTGCGGGTTCGCCTCGAAATGGCGGCCCTCCCAGGGCACGCCCGCGGAGTCAGCGCCGGAGTCCGGCGACATCCAGCGCCTCGGCCAGCGTGAAGGCCCCCGCATACAGCGCCTTGCCTATGATCGCGCCCTCGACGCCGAGGGGGACGAGTTCCCGCAGAGCGACGATGTCGTCGAGGCTCGACACTCCCCCGGATGCCACGATCGGCTTGGGGGTCCGCGAGGTCATCTCGCGCAGGAGCTCCAGGTTCGGTCCGCGTAGTGTGCCGTCCTTGGTGACATCGGTGACGACGTAGCGGCTGCAGCCGGCGTTCTCCAGCCGGTCGAGCACGGTCCACAGGTCGCCGCCATCCCGCGTCCATCCACGCGCAGCCAGGGTCGTCCCCCGGACGTCCAGGCCCACCGCGATGACATCGCCGTAGCGGCTGATGACATCCGCCGCCCACTCCGGGTTCTCCAGGGCGGCGGTGCCGAGGTTGATCCGCGCGGCACCGCTCTCCAAAGCCGTCTCGAGCGAACGGTCGTCGCGGATGCCGCCGGACAGCTCGACCTGCACGCCGCGCACCTGCTTGATGACCTTGCGGAGTATCCCGCCGTTGCTCCCGCGGCCGAACGCTGCATCCAGGTCGACGAGGTGGATCCATCGCGCGCCCTGCCGGGCCCACTCACCGGCGGCTTCAACCGGGTCGCCGTAGGACGTCTCGCTTCCGGCCTCCCCCTGGGTCAGCCGTACCGCCTTTCCGCCGGCGATGTCGACGGCGGGCAGCAGGATCAGCTCGGGACTTGACGCGAAATCGTTCATGGCTCCTCGTGCGAACGGACGGCGGGCGCCGGGGCTGGGCACAAGCTCAGAGAGTAGCCCCGCCGAGGCCGCCGATCCAATTGGACAGCAGCTTGATACCGGCCTCGCCCGATTTCTCGGGGTGGAATTGCGTCGCTGCGAGCGGACCGTTCTCCACCGCCGCGAGGAACGGCGTGCCGTACGTGCACCAGGTGAGGGCCGGTGAGGGGAACGGCGGCAGAACTTCCAGATTCCACTGCTGCGCCGCGAAGGAGTGCACGAAATAGAACCGCTCGGACTCGAGACCGGCGAACAGGCGCGAGCCTTTGCCCGCCTCGACGGTGTTCCACCCCATGTGCGGCAGCACCGGAGCATCCAGTTCGGTGACCACTCCCGGCCACTGCCCGAGCCCCTCCGTATCGACCCCGCGTTCCACCCCACGGCCGAAGAGCACCTGCATACCCACGCAGATTCCCAGAACCGGACGGCCACCGGCCAGACGGCGCTCGATGAGCTCGTCACCGCGGCTCTCCCGCAGTGCCTCCATGACGGCGTGGAAGGCCCCGACTCCGGGGACGACCAGACCGTCGGCGTCGCGGATGAGTCCGGCGTCCTTCGTCAGGCGCGCATCGGCTCCGGCCGCAGCGAGAGCCTTCACAGCGGAGTGGATGTTGCCCGAGCCGTAGTCCAGGACGGCGACGAGCGGCTTATCGCTCACAGAGCGCCCTTGGTGCTGGGGATGCCGTCGACCATCGGATCGAGCGACTTCGCCTGCCGGAACGCACGCGCGAATGCCTTGTACTCGGCCTCGGCGATGTGGTGCGCGTCGCGGCCCTCGAGCACGCGGATGTGTACGGTCAAGCCGGCGTGGAACGCGATCGCCTCGAACGTGTGCCGCACGAGCGAACCGGTGAAGTGCCCGCCGATGAGGTGGAATTCGAAGCCGGCCGGTTCACCGACGTGCACGAGGTAGGGCCGGCCGCTGATGTCGACGACAGCCTGCACGAGCGCCTCATCGAGCGGCACGAGGGCGTCGCCGAACCGGGTGATGCCCGACTTGTCGCCGAGGGCGTCACGGATCGCGTCACCGAGCACGATGGCCACGTCCTCCACGGTGTGGTGCGCGTCGATGTGCGTGTCGCCGGTCGCGCGCACCGTGAGATCGATCAGGGCGTGCTTGGCGAACGCCGTCAGGAGGTGGTCGTAGAAAGGCACACTCGTCGAGATGGAGCTGCGCCCCGAGCCGTCGAGGTCGAGTTCGATCTCCACGGAGGACTCGCTCGTGGCACGTCGCAGGGTCGCGGTGCGGGGCGCGCCAGTTCCGGTCATACCTTCGATCCTATCGAGGCCAGGGCATCGAGGAACGAGGTGGACTCCTCCTCCGTCCCGGCAGTCACGCGCAGCGAGTGCGGGATACCGACGTCGCGGATGAGGACACCGCGGTCATAAAGCGCCTTCCACGTGGCAGCAGGGTCATCCACCCCGCCGAAAAGGACGAAGTTCGTCGACGACTCGTAGGGCGTGTAGCCCAACGCCGAGAGGGTGGCCCCGATGCGATCGCGCTGGCTGATGATGTCCTCGACCATGCCGAGCATCGTGGAGGCATGCCCCAGGGCGGTCACCGCCGCCGCTTGCGTGAGGGCGCTGAGGTGGTAGGGCAAGCGCACGAGCCGCAGGGCGTCCACGAAGGCCGGATCCGCCGCCAGGTAACCGACCCGGGCGCCGGCGAACGCGAACGCCTTGCTCATCGTGCGCGAGACCACCAGCCGTTCGCGACCCGGGAGAAGGGTGAGCGCCGAACGCTCGTCCCGCGGCGCGAACTCGTGGTAGGCCTCATCCACGATCACGATGCCGTCGGTGGCGTCATACACGGCGGAGATGACGTCCAACCCCATCGGCGTTCCGGTGGGGTTGTTGGGCGCGCAGAGGAACACGACATCCGGCTGAACCTGCGCGACCTGCGCGGCCGCGGATTCCGGTGAGAGCGTGAAGTCGTGCGCCCGTTCGCCCGCCACCCACCGCGCTCCGGTGCCCCGGGTCAGGAGGGGATACATCGAGTACGTCGGCGCGAAGCTGAACGCCGTGCGGCCGGGACCGGCGAAGGCCTGCAGGATGTGCTGCAGCACCTCGTTGGATCCGTTGCCCGCCCAGATCTGATCGGGGGTGAGTCCGTGGCCGAGGTACTCCGCGAACGCCTCACGAAGAGCCGTGAACTCCCGGTCGGGGTACCGGTTCACGTCCCGCAGCGCTCGGGCGATCGAGTCGAGGATGTCATCGGCCACTTCTTGCGGCACGGGATGTGTGTTCTCGTTGACGTTCAAGGCGATCGGCAGCGCGGCCTGGGGGGCACCGTACGGCACCAATCCGCGCAAATCGTCGCGTAGCGGGAGGTCGTCCAACCGGATCGTCATTCTCCCCATGCTACGGCGAGCTGATCGGGCTACGGGGTGGCGGCGAACTCTGTAGGGATCGCCAGGCGCTGGCCGGCCGACACCGTCGAGGAGTCCAGCATGTTCAGCCGCGAGATCGCGTCGACGACGTCACGCGTGTCGGCATCGGGGGCGACGTCCTGGGCGATGGACCACAGCGACTCCCCAGACATCACCGTGATCTCGGTGAACGTCCCTGCCGGCGCTCCCCCGTCACCCGAGGCGAGGGCGGACCCGCCGGCGAGGGCGGCCCACGTGATCGCCAGCACGGCGGGAAGTGCGGCCAGGGACGCCAGCACACGGCGACCACGCGCGGTGAGGCGCAGGCGGGTGGTGGGGGCGACGCTCGCGATGGTGGCCATGGCTCCTCCTTTGGGGGAAGGTTCGCATCCAGCACTCGGCCGGGAGGGCAAGATGCGAACCTGTCTTCCGAATCTATCTTCGATATACTTCGCGTGTCAACCAACGCCTGATCGGACATGGATCGGAGGCGACACGCGGAGCGCAGCGACATCCGAAGCCCGATACCGGATACGGTTTCGACAACGGAAGACCATCACGGACCTCCGACATTCGAAGACCGGTGCCATGGCGGGCCCGGGAGGGAGCAGGAGAATGACCGACGCGACCGCTCGAGAGAAGCCGCAGACGCGCCGACGCAAGAGCCTCAGCGACAAGCAGCTCGCGATCCTCGAAGTCATCCAGAGATCCATCGCCCGGCACGGCTACCCGCCGAGCATGCGCGAGATCGGCGACGCCGTCGGGCTCAAGTCGCTCTCCAGCGTCACGCACCAGCTCAACCAGCTGGAGCTGAGCGGATACCTCCGTCGCGACCCCGGCAAGACCCGGGCCATGGAGGTGCTGATCGATCTGCCGGGCACGGCGGCGGAGAATCCGGCCGACGCCGGCCCGTCGGTCGGCGACGCCGCGCTCGTGCCGCTGGTGGGCCGCATCGCGGCCGGTGTGCCGATCACCGCCGATCAGCACGTCGAGGAGATCTTCCCGCTCCCCCGCCAGCTCGTGGGCAAGGGCGACCTCTTCATGCTGAAGGTGTCGGGCGAGTCGATGATCGACGCTGCGATCTGCGACGGCGATTGGGTCGTCATCCGCTCACAGGCCACTGCGGAGAACGGCGAGATCGTCGCGGCGATGCTCGACGGCGAGGCCACGGTCAAGACCTTCCGCCGCCGCGACGGCCACACCTGGCTGCTCCCGCGCAACTCCGCCTTCGAGCCGATCCTCGGCGACGAGGCGGTCGTTCTGGGCCGCGTCGTGGCGGTGCTGCGCGCCGTCTAACCCCGCCGCCGCCCCCTCCGCATCCGCGCGAGAAACGACATCCCGGCCGAGAAACAACGCGTTGCGTTACGTCTCGGCCGGGATGTCGTTTCTCGGTGGCGTCCGTGGGGGTCAGGCGACGGGGGCGGCCACACGCGCGCGCGTCCGGCGCGTGGCCTCGATGATGTTGCGGAGGGACGCCACCGTCTCGTCGTAGCCGCGCGTCTTCAAACCGCAGTCCGGGTTCACCCACACCTGCCGCAGCGGCAGATCATCGACGGCGCGGTCGAGCAGCTCCGCGACCTCGGCGACCGAAGGCACACGCGGTGAATGGATGTCGTACACGCCCGGGCCGATGCCGTGGGCGAACCCGGAGGTGCGGATGTCGCCGATCACTTCGCCGCGGCTCCGCGCAGCCTCGATCGAGGTCACGTCCGCATCCAAGGCGGCGATCGCATCGATGACCACCGCGAACTCCGAATAACACAGGTGCGTGTGCACCTGCGTCGCGTCGGCTGCGCCGGCCGTGGCCAGGCGGAACGACCCCACCGACCAGTCGAGGTACGCCGGCTGGTCCGCGCGCTTGAGCGGCAGGAGTTCGCGGAGGGCGGGCTCGTCGACCTGGATGACCCCGATCCCCGCACGCTCAAGGTCGGAGATCTCGTCGCGGAGGGCAAGGGCGACCTGATTCGCCGTCTCCCCCAGCGGCTGGTCGTCGCGGACGAACGACCACGCCAGGATCGTCACCGGTCCTGTCAGCATCCCCTTGACCGGCAGTTGGGTCAGTGACTGCGCATGCGTCGACCAGCGCACCGTGATCGGTGCCGGGCGCGAGACGTCGCCCCACAGGATCGACGGTCGGGTGGCGCGTGATCCGTACGACTGCACCCACCCGTGACGGGTCACCGCGAACCCGCCGAGATTCTCGGCGAAGTACTGCACCATGTCGTTCCGCTCGGGCTCGCCGTGCACCAGCACGTCGAGTCCGAGCTCCTCCTGCAGCGCAACGACGCGGGCGATCTCCTCGCGGAGGAACCCCTCGTACGCATCCGTGTCGATCTCCCCGCGGGCGAAGCGTGCACGGGCGCGGCGGATGTCACCGGTCTGGGGAAACGATCCGATGGTGGTGGTCGGAAGCACGGGCAGCCCGAGCGCCTCCCGCTGTGCCACCTCGCGCACCCCGTACTCGCCGCGAGAGAAGTCGGCATCGGTCAGCGCCTGGGCGCGGGCGCGCACGTCGCCGTCGCGGACTCCGGGCGCATTCCGGCGATCGGCGAGAGCGGCGGATGCGGCGGCCACCTCATCCGCGATCGCGTCGGGGCCGTCCTCAAGACCCCGCGCCAGAGTCGCCACCTGACCGATCTTCTGGTCGGCGAACGCCAGCCATGTCGCGAGGCGGGGGTCGAGGTCCGGCTCGTCCTCGACATCGTGCGGAACGTGCTGCAGCGACGTGGAGGTCCCGGCCGCCACAGCGGCGGAGCCGAGGGCGGCGAGCTCGGCGAGGCGGGTGTGCGCTGCTCCGAGATCACCTCGCCAGACGTTGCGTCCGTCGATGACGCCGCCCACCAGCGTCTTGCCGCCCAGCCCGTCGACGACCGGCGGGACGGCTCCCCGGGTGAGATCGACCGCGATCGCCTCGACGGGGGCTGCGGCCAGCGCCGCCCACGCCTGCTCGGAGAGCTGCGCGTAGGGGGCTGCGACGAGGATCGCAGGGCGGTCGGATGCTCCGCCCAACGCCGCGTACGCCCGCTCCGCCGCCGCGGCGAGGGACGCCGCATCCTCCGGGAGGCTCTCGCTCACCAGCGCCGGCTCATCCAGCTGCACCCACTCCGCGCCGGCCGCGCGGAGTGTTGCGAGGAGTTCCGCGTACACGGGAAGCAGGTCGTCGAGGCGGTCGAGCGGCCGGAAGCCGTCCGGCGCCCCGTCGGCGGGTTTTGCGAGGGCGAGGAATGTCACGGGGCCGACGATCACCGGCCGCGTCGTGTAGCCGTCGGCGCGCGCCTCGGCCACCAGGCGCGCATACCGGTCACTGGAGAGGCGGAAGACGGTGTCGGGCGAGATCTCGGGCACGAGGTAGTGGTAGTTCGTGTCGAACCACTTCGTCATCTCCAAGGGGGGATGCTCCCCCGCGCCCCGCGCCGCAGTGAAGTACCCCGCGAGGGGAACGGTGCCGTCGGCCTCGCGCAGGTCAGCGAAGCGCGCGGGGACCGCGCCGACGGTGACAGCGGCGTCGAGCACCTGGTCGTAATACGAGAACGACTCAGGGATGGCGGAGTCGTTCCGGCCGAGCCCCAGGGCGGCCAGGCGGCCCCGCGTCGCGCGACGCAGCGCCGCCGCTGCGGCCTCGAGCTCCGCCTCGTCGAGCGCGCCCGCCCAGTGCGCCTCCACGGCGCGCTTGAGCTCGCGCCGGCGTCCGATGCGGGGGTATCCGAGGATCGTTCCGGTGGGGAATGCGGTCATCTCGCGGTCTCCTTGTGCGGTGTGAGGACACCGGCCTCGCGGAGGACCGCGAGCACCGTGTCGTGGTGGTTGAAGGCGTAGAGGTGGACGCCAGGCGCGCCGCCGTCCACCACGTCGGCGACCAGACGTGCGGCGTAATCGATTCCGATGCGGGTGCGACCCTCGGACGTGGGCTCCACCTCGAGGGCGATGGCGAGCTCGGACGGCAGATCCTCGCCGGTGAGCTCGAGCACGCGCCGCAGACGTGCCGGCGAGGTGATCGGCATGATGCCGGGCAGGATCGGGATGGTCACGCCGGCGTCGCGGGCGCGCGCGACGAACCCCAGGTAGTGGTCGGCGTGGAAGAAGAGCTGCGTGATCGCGAGGGTCGCTCCCGCGGCCTGTTTCGCCAGCAGGGCATCGATGTGCTGACGAGGATGCCGCGAACGCGGATGCCCCGTGGGGAACGCTGCGACCGCGATCTGCACGCGGGGGCGACGGTCCACCCGGGCGGCCCCGGGAAGCCCGGGGATGCCGAACTCGGTGTAGGGCGCACGCTCGGCCTGCACCCTGTCGATGAGTTGCACCAACTGCGCTGAGCTCTCAAGGTCGCCGAGTTCCACCTCGTCTTCGGCCACCCCCTCCGGCGGGTCGCCACGGAGCGCCAGGAAGCTCGTGATCCCCGCGTCCAGGAATTCACGGATGAGTGCGGCTGCGCCGGTGTAGCTGTTGCCGATACAGGTGAGGTGCGCGAGCGGCTCGACGTCGGTCGTGCGCCGGATGTGGCGGAGCACGTCGAGCGAGCGCCCGCCGGTGGATCCACCCGCGCCGTACGTCACGGAGATGAACTGGGGCCCGGTCCGCGCCAGACGCGCGATCGTTTCGTGGAGCGCCGGCTCCGAGGTCGCCGAGCGAGGCGGGTACAGCTCGAAGGAGAACGGCACGTTGGTGCGCAGATCGTCGGACATCTGGGGCTCTCGGCGGAGGAACGGGGTGCTGCGCGCAGCACCTACGGCGGTTTGCGCACGCGACGTCAGGGGCGGGGCGGTCGTGCGGTTCGACGGTACCGCCGGCCCCTTCCCGAGGGGTGCGGTGTGTCGGACTGTTTCGCCGATCTAGGCTGACGGCATGCCTGCTCCCCTCCCCCACGGCTCTTGGCCATCTCCCCTCTCCGCGCGCGATGTGGCGGCGGCGTCGCCGCGGATCGACGGCGCGCGGTTCGTCGGTGATGAGGTGTGGTGGGGGCAGACGGTTCCTGAAGAGGGCGGCCGGACGACGGTGCGACGGCGGTCGGCGGATGGCACCGTGAGCGACGTCCTGCCGGCGCCGGGGAACGCGCGTTCCCGGGTGCACGAGTATGGCGGAGGCGCATGGGCAGCGACCGACGACGCCGAGCTCGTCTACGTCGAGAAGAGCGATCAGCGCGTGTGGGCACTCCGGCCGGGCGGGCAACCGCGAGGCCTGACCCCCCGCGCCGACGGCGTGCGGTTCGGCGGCTTGCGCGTTCAGGCAGGGATGCTGCTGGCCGTGCGCGAGACGGACGGGACCGGGCGCACGCCGCAACGCGACATCGTCGTGATTCCCCTGGACGGTTCCGCGGCCGCGAACTCGGCGGCCGTGCAGAGCATTGTGGCCGGCAGCGATTTCGTGGCGCAGCCGGCACTCTCCCCGGATGCGACGCGACTCGCCTGGATCGCGTGGAATCACCCGGACATGCCGTGGGATCGCACGGAGCTCCGTGTCGGCGAACTGCAGGACGGCCGGATCGACACGTGGGCTGTTGTCGCCGGCGGCGCGGACCGCGCGCCGCTGCAACCGGAATGGACAGGACGGGACGAACTCGCGTTCCTCGACGACGCGTCCGGCAGGTGGAACCTGTGGGGCACGCGGGTCGGCGGCACGCCGCATCCGATCGCCCCCGCCGATGCCGACACCGGCGGCGCACTCTGGGTGCTGGGTTCCCGGTGGTTCGCGCCCATCGACGGCGGCTTCGTCGCGGTGCGCACCGACGGTGCCGACCAGCTGGTGCTTCTGACGGACGGAAACGAGCGCACGCTGCCGGTGCCGGTCACATCAGGCGCCCTCGTGGAGGACGCCCACGGCCGAAGGGTGCTGGTCTCGGGCAGCAGCCCGCATCAGCAGGGTGGGCTGTGGATGATGGATGTCGACGCGGAGGAGGCCGTCCTCGTGGCCGGTGGCACGCCGGTTCTCCCGGAGGACTGGATGCCGCGCCCGCGGAGCCTCACGGCGGAGGGGCCGCACGGCCCTGTGCACGCCTTCTCCTATCCGCCGACGAACCCCCACTACACCGGCGTGGAGGGCGAGCTGCCGCCCTGCATCGTCCTCGTCCACGGCGGCCCGACCTCACACGTCGGGCCGGCAGCATCCGCGAAGATCGCCTACTTCACCAGTCGCGGGATCGGCGTGCTGGACGTCAACTACGGCGGGTCCACCGGCTACGGGCGGATCTACCGTGATCGGCTGAAGGGGCAGTGGGGCATCGTCGACGTGGACGATGTGGCTGCCGCCGCGGAGGGACTCGTGGCCGGCGGCGACGCGGACGGCGAGCGCCTGGCGATCGACGGCGGGTCGGCCGGTGGCTGGACGGTGCTGGCGGCGCTCGTGGGCACGGATGTGTTCGCGGCGGGAATCGCGCGGTATGCCGTCGGCGACGCGCGGACGCTGGCAGAGGACACGCACGACTTCGAGGCGCGCTACCTGGACGGACTCATCGGTCCGCTGCCGGAGGCCGAGGCCCTCTACCGCGAGCGGTCCCCGCTGAGCCGCCCCGAGCGATTCCGCGTGCCGATCCTGATTCTGCAGGGGGCCGAGGATGCGGTGGTCCCGCCGTCGCAGGCGGAGGCGATCCGTGATGCTCTTGCGGCCCAGGGGATCCCGCACGCGTATGTGCTCTATGAGGGCGAGGGCCACGGTTTTCGCCGTGGCGAGACGATCGCGCACGCCCTGGAGAGCGAGCTGGCGTTCCTCGGCCAGATCTTCGGCTTCGAGACGCCAGGGGTCCCGCCGATCACGCTCTCGACCTGACACCCCGTCGAGCCCGACGCGCCGCGGCACCGACCCCGCTGCCCACCGAGTGTCAACGGTCGGTTGACATCAGCGTCAACCTTTGGTTGACTATCGACATGGATGAGATCCGGGCAGCACAGCAAGCAGTGCAGGATGCCCGCCGCCGACTGGAGTCCGCCGTCGATGCGGCGCGGGCGGCGGGGCGGACATGGGCCGATATCGGGAGGGAATTGGGAATGACGAGGCAGGCAGCATTCAAGCGGTTCGGGAAGCCGGTGGATCCGGTAGGCGGCGAACCGCTCCCCCGGCGGGGCGTGGCGGAGGTCCGCACCACGACGGAGCTCGTGTTCACGCTCATCGCGACCGGCGATTACGGCAGGCTGACCGAGATCATGCATCCGGTCACCGCGCAGGAGCTTCCGCGCGAGCGCATCGCCGACACGTGGCGAACGGTGCTCGGTGAGGTGGGTGCGCTGCAGAGCCTCCGCGACACGCGCGTGGAGATGCCCGGCGGGGCCACCATCGCTGCCGAAGAAGACGAGGTCGTCGGCACCGTCGTGGGCGCGACCACCCTGGTCTGCGAGGCCGGGGAGATGACCGGCCGCGTGGCAGTGAACGAGGACGGCCTCGTCGTCGGCATCCTCATCGTGCCGGAGGGGTACGGCCCCACGCCCTTCTAAGTCCCCGACGCGTGTGAATCGGCTGCCGCACCCCTCGGTGTGGCAGCCGATTCACGCACGTGGCGGGTCAGGATGCGAAGGGTGCCAGCTCGGCAGCGAGCCGCTCCCCCACGTGCGCGTGCAGGTACGTTCCTTCGGCACGGTGCTCCTCGGCCAGGATCAGCCCGGAGTCGTGGGCCGCCGAAATGAGCTCGCCCCGGTCGTAGGGCACGACCGCGCGCACCTCGACCGCGGGAAGCGGAAGCGCCTCCTCGATCGCCGCGCGCAGCTCGCCGACCCCCTCGCCGGTCCGCGACGAGACGAACAGCGCGCTGGGCTCGAGGCCCCGCAGCACCATTCGCGTATCGGGATCGAGGAGATCCGCCTTGTTGAACACGACGATCTCGCGCGTCGAACGGGCGCCGACATCCCCCATGACATCCCGCACCGTCGCCAGCTGGGCCGCCGGGTCGGGATGCGACCCGTCCACGACATGCACGATGACGTCGGCGTCGCCGACCTCCTCGAGCGTGGAGCGGAACGCCTCGACGAGCTGGTGCGGCAGGTTGCGGACGAATCCGACCGTGTCGGTGAGGGTGTACACGCGGCCGTCGACGGTCTCCGACCGACGCACCGTCGCATCCAGCGTCGCGAACAGCGCGTTCTCCACGAGCACGCCCGCACTGGTGAGGCGGTTCAGCAGACTCGACTTGCCCGCGTTGGTGTATCCGGCGATCGCGACGGCGGGAATGACGTTGCGCTTGCGCTCGGCGCGCTTGGCGTCCCGGGCGGGCGCGAAGTCGCGGATCTGTCGGCGCAGCAGGGCCATGCGCGTACGGATGCGGCGTCGATCGAGCTCGATCTTCGTCTCACCCGGACCGCGTGAGCCCATACCGGCACCGCCGGCACCCACCTGGCCACCGGCCTGGCGGCTCATCGAGTCACCCCAGCCGCGCAGACGCGGTAGGAGGTATTCGAGCTGGGCCAGTTCGACCTGCGCCTTGCCCTCGCGGCTCTTCGCATGCTGGCTGAAGATGTCGAGGATGACCGTCGTACGGTCGATGACCTTGACCTTCACGACATCTTCGAGCGCACGGCGCTGGCTGGGGGCGAGCTCGGTGTCGGCGATGACCGTGTCGGCGCCGACGGCAGCGACGATGTCGCGAAGCTCCTGAGCCTTGCCGCGGCCGACGTACGTCGCGGGGTCGGGATGCGGCCGCCGCTGCAGCACGCCATCCAGCACGACGGCACCGGCCGTCTCCGCCAACGCGGCGAGTTCGCGCAGGGAGTTCTCCGCGTCCCCCTGCTCGCCCTGGGCGTGAACGCCCACGAGAACGACGTTCTCCAGCCGCAGCTGGCGGTACTCGACCTCGGTGACGTCTTCCAGTTCGGTGGAGAGCCCGACGACGCGGCGAAGCGCGGCGCGTTCCTCGCGTTCCCACTGCTCGCCGTCGCTGTTGCCGTAGCTCACCGTGGTCTCGTCCTGCAGGGCCTGAGCGGCCCCGAACACACTGACCCCGGAGCGAGCCTCGGCACGCTCGAGCACACGATCCACGGGGTCGACCCGGGTCTCATCGGTGCTCGAAACGGGCAGCTGGTGCCCGTGTCGGGGTGTGGTGGTGTCCGTCATATCATCCTTTCTCGATGCCTGACCGGCCGGTTACCGCCCGGTCGGGCACCCCTGCACTCTAACTGTCCCGCCATCGGGACGGTCTCCGCTACGCTTCCGGCATGGGCAGCGACCACTATTTCAGCGCGTCGCCTTCCAGTTCCGCCCAGTTCCGTCGCATCCGCGTGACCTTGGCGGGGCACGACCGCGAGGTCACGACGGCGGCGGGAATCTTCAGCCCCGACCGGCTCGATGCCGGTACGGCGGTGTTGCTGTCCCACACGCCTCCCCCGCCCGCCGGCGGTCACTTCCTCGATCTCGGCTGCGGCTGGGGCCCGATCGCGCTGTCACTGGCGCTGGAGGCGCCTCGCGCCACGGTGTGGGCGGTCGACGTCAATGAACGGGCCTTGGACCTCGTGCGGCGCAATGCCGAGGAATTGGGGCTTAATAACGTCAACGCGGCCCACCCCGAGGATGTTCCCTCGGACGTCGTTTTCCGCACCATCCGCTCCAATCCCCCGATCCGCGTGGGCAAGAACGAGCTGCACCACATGCTCGAGCACTGGATCCCCCGCCTGGACGTCCGATCGGACGCGTGGCTGGTCGTGCAGCGGAACCTCGGTTCGGACTCGCTGCAGCGGTGGCTGGACGCGACCTTCCCGCGAGGCTTCACGGTGCAGCGCGCCGCGACGTCCCGCGGCTACCGGGTGCTCAAGGTGCGCCGGCACGGAACGCCCGAGACCGGGACGATCACGCTGCCGTGACACCCCAGGGCGCGGGTCAGGAGAGCGTGATCTCGCCCGAATAGACGAGGGATGCGGGTCCGGACAGCATCACCGAACCCTCGTGCACGCGGACGCCGAGGCGCCCGCCCGGGACGTCGACGACCCAGCGATCGGGCGCCGCCTGACCTGCCCAGTGGCGAACTGCGAGGGCGGCAGCGGCCACGCCTGTCCCGCAGCTGAGGGTCTCGCCCACTCCGCGTTCGAAGACCCGCATGCTGATCTCGCCCACGCCGTCGCGGACCAGCGGATCGGACGGCACAACGAACTCGACGTTGGCCCCGCGTGCCGGTGACGGCTCCAGCACGGGCTGATACGTCAGATCGAGGCCCTCCAGCTCGGCGGCGGATGACAGCGCGACCACGATGTGCGGGTTGCCCACGTCGATGCCGATGCCCGGGCGCGCGATATCCAGGCCTCGTGCACGAACGAGAGTGTCCCCCGATTCGATCCGGAAGCGGCCCAGGTCCACCTCTAGGCCGTCCTCACTGCGGGTGAGTGTCTTCACGCCGGCGCGGGTTCCGATGCGCAGCCCGCCGTCGAGGCTCGCCAGCCCGGTCTGGGAGAGGTACTTCGCGAAGACACGGGTACCGTTGCCGCACATCTCGGCCTTCGACCCGTCGGCATTGCGGTAGTCCATGAACCACTCCGCGCCGGCCGCGGCCGCATCGGACCCCTCCGCGATGGAGGCCGAGCGGACGACACGCAGCATCCCATCGGCGCCGATGCCGAAGTGCCGGTCGCAGAGCACCGCCACCTGCGCGTCGCTGAGGTCCACCTCGCCGTCGGGATCGGCGATCAGGACGAAGTCATTACCGGTGCCGTGGCCCTTGGTGAACGGGAGCGAAATCGGCATGCCGTCAGTCTACGGTGGCGGCGCGCACGAGGTCTGCGGCGTCGATGGTGCGCGCATCCACCCAGGTGACGTCGTCATACCGGCGGAACCACGACACCTGACGGCGCGCGTACCGCCGAGTGAGAGCCTGGGTCTCCTCGACCGCTTCCTCGGGTGTCATCTCCCCCCGCAGCTGGGCGAGCGCCTGCGCGTATCCGATGGCACGGCGCGCCGTCACGCCGCGCTCCAGCCCGCTGGCCCGCAACATGTCGGCTTCGTCGACCAGGCCGTCCTGCCACATCCGGCGCACGCGCGAGTCCAGCAGGGGCACCAGCTCCGACCGCTCGATGGCCGTCGCGACGACGGAGGTGCGCGGATGCCAGAGCACGGGCCGTGCGGGCAGCGCCGCGCCGTGCGTGGACTCGCCTTGCGCGAGCACCTCGAGAGCCCGCACGATGCGGCGGCCGTTGTGCGGGTCCACGCGCGCCGCCGTCGCCGGGTCTGCCGCCTGCAGCCGAGCGAAGAGCACCCCCGGCCCCTGTTCCGCCAGCTCAGCCTCCAGGCCCGCGCGTAACGCGTCGTCGCGGGGCGGAAATCGGAAGTCGTGGATGACCGCGGAGACGTACAGCCCCGAACCACCGACGAGGATCGCGTCCGCCCCCCGCGCATGGATGCTGCGCACCGCGGTGCGTGCCGCTTCCTGGTACCACGCCACCGCGGCCTCGTCCGTCACCTCGAGCACGTCCAGCAGATGATGTGGGATACCCCGACGCTGGTCCTCCGGCAGCTTGGCGGTACCGATGTCCATGCCGCGGTACAGCTGCATGGCGTCGGCGTTGACGATCTCGGCGGGCTGCCCGAACGAGCCGAGCGCTTCGGCCAGGGCAAGCGAGAGGGCGGTTTTACCCGTCCCCGTCGCCCCGACGACGGCCCAGAGGCGTCGCTCGTTCACACCCCGACGCGGAGGCCCGGGAGGCCGAGCGACACCGCCCGTGCGCCGCCGGCTCCGCCGACGGGTGCGGGAACCGCGCAGGAATCCCCTTGAGCCCGATCCCACGCGTCGCCGGCGCGCGTTCGCCGGATGCGCAACGGGGAGTGGTCGGGGCTGTCCGCGAGCAGGTGGAAGGGTGCCGCGTGTGTCACCACGGCGGTCACGACGTCGCCGGGCCGCGGCACGCCCGACCCAGCGGGCACTTCGGCGTGGACCAGACGGTTGTCCTCCGCGCGTCCCGTCACGCGGCGGGTCGCCGCATCCTTCTTGCCTTCGCCCGTGGAGACGAGGATCTGCAGCTCACGGCCGACCTGGCGCTGGTTCTCCTCGAGGGCGATCCGCTCCTGGAGCGCGAGCAGGCGTTCGTAACGCTCCTGGACGACGGGCTTGGGCACCTGGTCGGGCATTGTCGCCGCCGGTGTCCCTTCGCGGATGGAGTACTGGAAGGTGAAGGCGCTGGCAAAGCGCGAAGCTTCGACGACCCGGAGGGTGTCTTCGAAGTCGGCGGCCGTCTCACCGGGAAACCCCACGATGATGTCGGTCGTGATCGCGGCCTGCGGGATGCGCTCGCGAACGCGATCGAGGATCCCGAGGAATCGCTCGCTCCGGTAGGAGCGACGCATGGCCCTGAGGACGCGGTCGCTGCCGGACTGCAGCGGCATATGGAGCGAGGGCATGACCGCGGGCGTCTCGGCCATGGCGGCGATGACGTCGTCGGTGAAGGCTGCCGGGTGGGGGCTCGTGAAGCGGATCCGCTCGAGCCCGTCGATCTCGCCCGCGGCCCGCAGCAGCTTGCCGAACGCCTCTCGATCGCCGAATTCGACGCCGTACGAGTTGACGTTCTGCCCGAGCAGCGTCACCTCGATCGCTCCGTCGTCCACGAGCATCCGGATCTCGTTGAGGATGTCGCCCGGCCGGCGATCCTTCTCCTTGCCTCGCAGGCTCGGGACGATGCAGAACGTGCAGGTGTTGTTGCACCCGACGGAGATCGACACCCAGCCGCTGGCCGCCGAGTCGCGCTTCGTGGGAAGGGTCGAGGGGAAGATCTCGAGGGACTCGAGGATCTCCAGTTCTGCGTCGCCGTTGTGACGGGCGCGTTCGAGGAGGCCGGGAAGAGAACCCATGTTGTGGGTGCCGAACACCACGTCCACCCACGGTGCCTTGTCGAGAACGGCCTGCTTGTCCATCTGCGCCATGCAGCCGCCGACGGCGATCTGCATGCCGGCGTGCGCGTCCTTGCGGGACTTCAGATGACCGAGGGTCCCGTACAGCTTGCCGGCCGCGTTGTCGCGCACGGCGCACGTGTTGATGACGATGACGTCCGCCTCCTCCCCGAGCGCCGCGCGCACGTACCCCGCGCTCTCCAGCGAGCCGGACAGGCGCTCGGAGTCGTGCACGTTCATCTGGCAGCCGAACGTGCGCACTTCGTAGGTGCGCGCACGGCCGTCGGGGCTGTACGCGGCAAGAGACGGCGCGATCAGCGTGGGGGCGGCGGACAGGGTGGTCATGGTGCCCCATTCTAGGTTCCGGCGACGGGCGCGGGGATCGAAGGTGTGGGCGGTCTCCCCATGACGTGTCGCGGGGCGTCACGCCGGAAATCAGCGGAAGTGCACGCCGCCGCTCGACCGGTTCTCCGCCAGCGCCGCGCGCGCCGCCGTCGCAGCGACCGACCCGGGGTACCCCCGACGGGAGAGCTGACCCATCAGCCGGCGGAGCGCCGTGTCATCGTCGTAGCGGCTCAGCTGGCGCGCTTTGGTCCGAGCGAATTGCAGCGCCCGCTCCGCATCGTCGTCGGGGAGTTCGGCGAGGACCGCGTCGGTGACGGCGCGCGGAACCCCGCGACCCGACAGCGTCTGCGCGATCGCGCGCCTTCCCTGCCCTTTGCGCTCGGTCGCGGCATGGATCAGCTGCTCGGCGAGCATCGTGTCATCGAGATAGCCGAGACGAACGAACTCGGCGACGAGCGCATCCGCCTCGCCGGGTCCGAGATCCCTTTCGCGGAGGAAGGACCGCGCCTCCGAGACAGACAGCTGCCGCGCCCGGAGACGGCGCAGGAGCGCGCTTTCGGCGTCGGCCACCGCATCCGATGCCGAGGTTCCGGTCGGAACGACGTCGGTGCCGAGCGCTTCTTCTGCCTCGACGGTCCACGCGGGGTGCCAGGCCGGCGCGTCTGCCGCGCCGGCGAACAAGGGGGTTACGGGGGCGAGGCGCTCGCCCTCGCCCCCGTTACTCATAGCTCACCCCGGTTGTTGAGCGACGCCGAAACACGGTTGTTGAGCGACGTCGAAACATCAGGCAGGGCGGCGCGCGGCCAGCTCGTCTTCGACCGACGTTGTGCGCGGCGCACCGATCCCGAGCTTGTCCTTGATCTTGGTCTCGATGTCGGCGGCGATGTCGGGGTTCTTCAGGAGGAAGTTGCGCGCGTTCTCCTTGCCCTGACCGAGCTGCTCGCCGTCGTAGGTGTACCACGCGCCGGACTTCTTGACGATGGTGTGCTCGACACCGAAGTCGATCAGGCTGCCCTCGCGGGAGATACCCGTGCCGTACAGGATGTCGAACTCCGCCTGCTTGAACGGCGGGGCCATCTTGTTCTTCACGACCTTCACGCGCGTGCGGTTTCCGACAGCGTCGGAGCCGTCCTTGAGCGTCTCGATGCGGCGGATGTCCAAGCGCACGGAGGCGTAGAACTTCAGCGCCTTTCCGCCGGCGGTGGTCTCGGGCGAACCGAAGAACACGCCGATCTTCTCGCGCAGCTGGTTGATGAAGATCATCGTGGTGTTCGTGGTGTTCAGCCCACCGGTGAGCTTGCGAAGTGCCTGCGACATCAGACGGGCCTGCAGGCCGACGTGGGAGTCACCCATCTCACCTTCGATCTCGGCACGAGGGACGAGCGCGGCGACCGAGTCGATGACGACGAGGTCGATCGCCCCCGACCGGATGAGCATGTCGGCGATTTCCAGCGCCTGCTCACCGGTGTCGGGCTGCGACACCAGCAGCGAGTCGATGTCGACGCCGAGCTTCTTGGCGTACTCCGGGTCGAGCGCGTGCTCGGCGTCGATGAATGCGGCGATGCCGCCCTGACGCTGGACGTTCGCGATGGCGTGCAGGGTCAGGGTCGTCTTACCCGACGACTCCGGACCGTAGATCTCGATGATGCGGCCGCGCGGGAGTCCCCCCACGCCAAGGGCCACATCGAGGGCGATCGATCCGGTCGGAATGACGGCGACGGGCGCACGCTCGTCGCTGCCCAGCCGCATGACCGAGCCCTTTCCGAACTGCCGGTCGATCTGTGCGAGGGCCGAGTCGAGGGCCTTTTCGCGGTCGGCGGGTGATGGCATGGCGTGCTCCTTCTGCTGCGCGTGTCCGTCGCCTGTAGGCTGTCGCGCTCCAGCCCGGCGGGTGGATGCTGCGACAAGGCGTGTGGTGTCGTTCGACGTTGTTCACGCTAGACGGGGCCTCCGACATCGCGGAGGATTCCCGTGGTCGCGGGGACAAACGCGTCCTCGACACCTTCTGTGCAGGAGCCTACGCGCCGTTCGAACACTTCTTCGATGACACGCCGCGAGGACGGCTCACCCGCCCGGATATATGCGTGCCCTGCCGGGGTCGCGTCGAGCAGCCGCGAGCCGGGGCGAGCCCTGGGCGCGACGTCGGCTCAGCGCCGGCGGGGTTCGAGGCGGCCGGCGCCGTAGCGACGCGATGGCGGCACGTCGGTCTCCTCGCACAGAGCCAGCCACACGTCGCGCGGAGGGATCCCCGCATCGAGTGCCTCGGCGGCCGTGCGCCCACCGACGGCGGACAGCACCAGATCGGTCACCAGCGAGGATCCGCGAGCGCCGAACTCATCGGACACCGCCCGATCGAACTCAGACCTGCGCACCGTGTCAGCGCAGCGACAGCTCGGGCTCCACCGAAGCGACCAGGTCGTCGGGAACCACGTCGGGGAACGGCTGCAGGCCTTCCAGGACGGAGATGCGGTCGCCCACCTCGCGCATGATCGTGGAGATCGGCACGTCGAGCGCCTCCGCCACCGAGGCGAGGATCTCGCTGGAGGCTTCCTTCTGGCCGCGCTCCACCTCGCTGAGGTAACCGAGCGCGACGCTTGCGCGGCTCGCCACCTGCCGCAGGGTACGACCCTTCTCCTGACGGAGTTCGCGCAGGACTTCGCCGATCTCTTGACGTACCAGGATCATTTCAAGCCCCTCCTCACGTTGACTCCGCTTTCTGCCGGGTGCACCACGGTACAACACCGCATGCTGGCAATCTAATCCCTTGCGCTGGGGAATGGATGGGAATCGCCGAATGTAACGGCGCAGAAACACGCCCTATTCCCGCGCGCGGCGAGTGCCCTCACAGGGCGAGTATCGCGCGGCGGACCGCGATGCGAGCGGCCTCCTTGCGGATCGCGTCGCGGTCTCCGCTGAGGACGAGCGAGTCCACTCGAGTGCCCAGTGGGGTCGACACGGCAACGTGCACCGTTCCGACCGGCTGCCCGTCGGGCGAGTCGGGGCCGGCGATGCCGGTCGTGGCGATGCCCACCTCGGCCGCTCGGCCGTTGTGGCCCAGCACTTCGCGTACCCCTCTCGCCATCTGACGCGCCACGCTCGGATGCACCGGCCCGTGCGCGTCGAGGAGAGCTTCATCCACCCCGAGGACGCTGCGCTTGATGTCGGTCGCGTAGGCCACCACTCCCCCGCGGACGACGCGGGAGGCTCCTGGTACCGCAACGAGCGAGGAGACGACCAGCCCGCCGGTCAGCGATTCAGCGACCGCGACGGTCCACCCCAGCTCCGCCAGCCGCTCGATCAGCCTCGCGGCGCTTTCGCGAGGGTTGCTTGCCAGGGTCTGCTCGAGTTCTGCGGGGAGCTCGTCCATCATGGCGCGACTTTACGCGACCGCGCGGCCCGCAACTCACTGACGAGATAGTCGATTCCGCTCGCGATGGTGAGCAGTACGGCGATCGTCATGGTGACGACGTTGACCCACCAGACCGCGCCCTGCCAGGTCGGATCGTCGATGAGCGACGCCAGCGGCAGAAGGGCCAGCGACAGCGCGAGGGCCTGAGCCACCGTCTTCAGCTTGCCCATCCATGCGGCGGCGAGCACGTGGTCGCTCACGACCAGGAAGCGGTACACGGTGATGCCGATCTCGCGCACGAGCACGATGATCGTGATCCACCACGGCAGCTCACCGAGGATCGACAGACCCACGAACGCCACGCCCGTCAGCACCTTGTCGGCGATCGGGTCGAGCAGCTTCCCGAGATCTGTGACGATCTCGTACCGGCGCGCCAGGTAGCCGTCGATGCCGTCGGTCGCGATCGCGACGATGAACAGCACCGCGGCCCACCAGCGCAGCGGCCCGTCCGCGCCGTCGTCGGCCAGCAGCATCCACAGGAAGACCGGCGCGCACAGGATGCGCACGATCGTGATGACGTTCGGCAACTGCCGAGGAACGGCCATCAATCGCGACCCGTCAACTGCCACGCGTCGCCGTCGTCGTCGTCCGCGTCCACGACCGGAAGGCCGTCGAACTGGGCCTCGATCGGGTCGGACGCGTAACGGTCGGATGCTGCCGGCTCCGGAGCATCCTCACCGCGCAGCCGTGCCATCACCGAGGGCAGCTGCTCTGCGGTCACGAGCACGTCGCGGGCCTTGGAGCCTTCCGACGGGCCGACGATCTCGCGGGACTCCAGGAGGTCCATGAGGCGCCCGGCCTTGGCGAAGCCCACGCGGAGCTTCCGCTGCAGCATGGATGTCGAGCCGAACTGCGTCGAGACCACCAGTTCCGCCGCGGCCAGGAGAAGCTCGAGGTCGTCCCCGATATCGGCGTCGATCTCCTTCCGCTCCGCGGCGGCGGCGACGTCGGAGCGGTACTCCGGCCGGGCCTGCTGGGTGACGTGGGCGACGACCTTCTCGATCTCGGCTTCACTCACCCACGCGCCCTGCACGCGCAGCGACTTGTTGGCGCCCATCGGCAGGAACAGCGCGTCGCCCTGTCCGATGAGGCGGTCAGCACCGGGCTGGTCGAGGATGACGCGGGAGTCGGTGACGCTCGTCACGGCGAACGCGAGACGCGACGGCACGTTGGCCTTGATGAGTCCGGTCACCACGTCGACCGATGGTCGCTGGGTGGCGAGCACGAGGTGGATGCCGCTCGCGCGGGCCAGCTGCGTGATGCGCACGATGGAGTCTTCGACGTCGCGCGGGGCGACCATCATGAGGTCCGCGAGCTCATCCACAACGACCAGGAGGTACGGATACGGCTTGAGGACACGCTCGCTGCCGGCGGGGAGCTGCAACTCCCCCGCCACCACGGCCTTGTTGAAGTCGTCGATGTGGCGGAATCCGAACGACGCGAGGTCGTCGTACCGCATGTCCATCTCCTTCACGACCCACTGGAGCGCCTCGGCGGCCTTCTTGGGGTTCGTGATGATCGGCGTGATGAGGTGCGGCACGCCGGCGTAGGCGGTGAGTTCCACGCGCTTGGGGTCGACCAGCACCATCCGCACTTCCGACGGCTTGGCGCGCATGAGCAGGCTCGTGATCATCGAGTTCACGAAGCTCGACTTGCCGGAGCCGGTGGAACCGGCCACGAGCAGGTGGGGCATCTTCGCGAGGTTCGCCACCACATAGCCGCCGCCGACGTCCTTGCCGACACCGATGGTCATGGGGTGCGTGGATGCCGCGGCCACCGGAGAGCGCAGGACGTCACCCAGCGTGACGATCTCGCGGTCGGTGTTGGGGATCTCGACGCCGATCGCGCTCTTGCCGGGGATCGGGGCGAGGATGCGCACCTCGTTGGATGCGACGGCATAGGCGATGTTGTTGGTGAGCGCCGTGATGCGCTCGACCTTCACACCCGGGCCGAGCGAGATCTCGTACTGCGTGACGGTCGGCCCTCGAGAGAACCCCGTGACGCGCGCGTCGACGTTGAACTGCGACAGCACGCTCTCCACAGCCGCGACGACCGCGTCGTTCGCCGGCGACCGGTCCTTGTGCGGCGATCCGGCCGCGAGAGCGGCGACCGACGGCAGCCGGTAGTTCGCTGCCGGCGGGAGCCCCTGACCGTCACCGCCCAGTCCGGAGATGCCGGGCAGCTCCGCGGTCAGATCATCGGGAGCGTCGTCGCGCAGCGACGTTCCTCCGCCGGGCAGGGCAGCGGCAAGCGCGGCCGGGTCGAGCACCTCGGTGAGGGCGTCGGGCGTCGGCGGGCGCGGCGGGGGCGGAGGGGTCGGGGTGGGGGCCGTCGGGAAGACCTGCTCGAAGCCGCCCTCGACCGTGCCGGGCGTCAAGAGCTGGGTCAGGTCCTGCGATCCCAGGCCCCCGTCGACCTCCTGCTCTCGGCCCGTCCGGTTGCGTCGCCACCACGGAAGCGCCGGGTCGGCGTCATCCCCGTCGTCGCCGTCGCCGGAGGACGCCTCATCCGCGCGCCGTGTCTCCGCACGCTCGGCGCGCGCGGCCCGCTCGGCAGGATCGGCGCCGAACAGCCAGTCGTAGAGGTCGCCCAGACGGCGGCCGATGCGATTGGGCGGCGTCTTCGTGAGGATCAGGATGCTGAGCACCGCGACGAGCGCGAGCACGATGCCGGCACCGACCGGTGTGAGCAGCATCGCGAGGGGCTCCCCCGCCATCCAGCCGAACAACCCGCCCGCGAGACTGAGGACCGGAAGGCCCTCGCTCGGCTGCGGCCGATCGCCGAGAACGTGGCAGAAGCCGGCGACCGTCACGAGGAAAAGCGCGAAACCGATGCCGATGCGGCCGTTGTCGTGCACGGAAGAGGGGTGGCGGAAGAGCCAGCCGGCCAGCAGCAGCAACAGCACGGGGAAGACGAATGCCTCGCGGCCGATCAGACCGCCGACGCTGTACGCGCTGATGAGTGCCGCGACGTCGGTGCCGATGAGGAACCACTCCACCACCGCGCCGGCAGCGGCGAGGAGGACGAGCAGGAACGGGAACCCGTCGCGCCGCTGATCCTTCTCGAGGGTCTCCGGCCCGAACGCACGGAAAACCCCTCCGACAGCGTGGGCGAGCGCGAGCCATGCGCGAACGAGGACGGCGGGCTTCTCGGGTTCGCCGACGTAACGTTTGGGTGCGGGGGCAGGTTTGCGCGCGCCACCCTTTGCGGACGCGCGGGCGCCGGTCGTCGTGGTGCTGCGGGGCATACTCCCACGGTAGGCCGGGGGGCCGACGTTTCCCCGGATTGACGCGGGTCTCTCAGCGGAGCCGCTTCACCCTAGAGTGATCGCGTGCGCACCCGATCGGTCCTCACCGTCGTCGTCGTCACCCTCGTCGTCGTGGGAGTCCTGGCTGCTTGGGTGACGGCGCCCGCGTGGATGCCGGCCCTCTCGGTGCGGGACGCCGTTCCTGTGGCCGCGCTCCACGACGTCGGCGAACTCTGTTCTCTCGGGTACGCGTCGTGCCGGGAGGTCGGGGCCATGAGCTGACGACCCGACGGAACTCAGCGGAGCCGCTTGACCATCGTGTCGCGCCCCATCCCGGCGTTCGTGACCGCGAACCCCTCCGAGCGATACAGCGTCACGGCGAAATTGCCCCGCTCGACGCTGAGGCTGATGCGGCCGAACCCCTGCGCACGCGCCTCGTCGCACAGAGTGTGGAGGAGCAGCCGGCCGACGCCGTGGGATCGCCAGATGGGTCGCACGCCGATGATCAGTTCCGGCACGCCCGTGCCGACATAACCGAAACCGGGTTCTGTGCGCGGGAACATCCGGTACCACGCGGCCCCGACGGCCTCACCGGCCGGCGACTCGGCGACCATGCCCGCGTCACCCGGCCGCATCCACCCGGCCAGGTATCGCTGGTAGTCGGCTCCGGCCAGCACCTCATGGCGTGGCCGATCGCCGCCCGCGCGCCAGTTCGCCGCTTCCACCACCATGTCGGCGAGGAACGTCCCATCGGATTGACGGGCCGGGCGAACCGGGAGCGCCGGCATGGTTACGCCTCGATCACCAGCGGCACGATCATCGGGCGGCGACGCAGCCGCTGGTTCACCCAGCGACCGATCGTCCGGCGCACCACCTGCGACATCGCGTGACTGTCGCGCGTGCCCGACTGGGCTGCCTCGGCGAGCGCGGCGGCGATCTTCGGCTTGACGCTCTCGAACACTCCGGCGTCTTCGGCGAAGCCACGCGCGTGGATCTCCGGTCCGGTGATGATCTTGCCGGTCGCGGAGTCGATGACGACGATGACCGAGATGAAGCCCTCCTCACCGAGGATGCGGCGGTCCTTGAGATCCGCTTCGGTGATCTCGCCGACGGATGAGCCGTCGACGTAGACGAACCCGATGTCGAGTTGTCCGACGACCTCGGCGAGGCCGTCGCGAAGGTCGACGACGGTGCCGTTCTCACCCAGGATCGTGCGCTCGGCGGGGATGCCGGTGTCCTGCGCGAGGCGCGCATTGGCCATCAGGTGGCGGTACTCGCCGTGCACCGGGAGCACGTTCGCGGGCTTGATGATGTTGTAGCAGTACAGGAGCTCCCCGGCGGCGGCGTGGCCGGACACGTGCACCTTGGCGTTGCCCTTGTGCACGACCGTCGCCCCGAGCTTGGTCAGCCCGTCGATCACGCGGTAGACCGCGTTCTCGTTACCCGGGATCAGGCTGGACGCGAGGATGACCGTGTCACCCACACCCGGCTCGATCTCGTGGTCGTTGTTGGCCATGCGCGACAGGACCGCCATCGGCTCGCCCTGCGACCCGGTCGACATGTACACGATGCGGTCTTCGGGGAGGTCGCGTGCCTTCTTGTAGTCGATCAGCACGCCCTCGGGCACGTGCAGATAGCCGAGCTCTTCGGCGATCGTCATGTTGCGCACCATGCTGCGGCCGAGAAGCGCGACGCGGCGCCCATGAGCGGCGGCAGCATCCAGAACCTGCTGCACCCGGTGCACGTGGCTGGAGAAGCTTGCCACGATGACCCGGCGGGGGGCCGAACCGATGACCTGCTCGAGGACCGGGCCGATGCTGCGCTCGGTCGGAGTGAACCCGGGCACATCGGCGTTGGTGGAGTCGACGAGGAACAGGTCGACGCCCTCCTCGCCCAGACGAGCGAAGGCGCGCAGGTCGGTGATGCGGCCGTCCAGCGGCAGCTGGTCCATCTTGAAGTCGCCCGTGGCCAGGGCCATGCCCGCGGGGGTGCGGATCGCGACGGCGAGCGCGTCGGGGATGGAGTGGTTGACCGCGACGAACTCGAGATCGAACGGACCGACCTTCTCCCGCTGCCCCTCGGCGACGGTGAGCGTGTACGGCTTGATGCGATGCTCTTTGAGCTTGGCCTCGAGGAGGGCGAGAGTCAGACCCGAGCCGAGGAGCGGGATGTCGCTCTTGAGCCGAAGCAGATAGGGAACCGCACCGATGTGGTCTTCGTGACCGTGGGTGAGCACGACCGCGACGATGTCGTCCAGACGGTGCTTGATCGGCTCGAAGTCGGGAAGGATCAGGTCGACGCCCGGCTGGTGCTCTTCGGGGAAGAGCACGCCGCAGTCGACGATGAGGAGCTTGCCCTCGTACTCGAATACCGTCATATTGCGGCCGACCTCTCCGAGCCCGCCCAGCGGCGTGACTCGAAGGGTGCGGGGTGCGAGCGCGGGCGGGTCATAGACCGTCGTGGGCATGTGTTGCCTCCTCGGATGCGGTTGCATCGCTATTGCGGCTCGCGTGGCGCGAACCTCTTTCTTTGTCGACTCGCGCGGCGCGAGCCCATGTCATCGGGTGGTGCCGTGCACCTTCGGCAGCGCGCCACCGGCCGCGGCGTTCCGGTCGGGGCGGAAGTTGGAGAAGTCCGCGCCGGGGACGTCGCGGACGAGGGCGAGTTCGTCCTCGATGATCGCGGCCTCCCACTCCTCGGGCCCGACCAGTGGCAGGCGAACGCGGGGACTCGTGATGCGTCCGAGGCCGTGCAGGATGTACTTCGCCGCCACCGTCCCGGGCACGTGGGTCATGACGGCGCGGACGAGGGGTTCGAGGCGCTTGTGCGCGGCGGTGGCAGCGGCGAGGTCGCCGCGGTTCACCGCATCCACGATCGTGCGGTACGGCGCGGCGGCGATGTTCGCGGTGACTCCGATGAGCCCGCTCGCTCCGATCGCGAGGTGCGGCAGCACGTTGGCGTCATCGCCGGAGAAGTACATCAGGTCGGTCTGGTTGAGAACGCGGCTGACCTCACTGAAGTCGCCCTTGGCGTCCTTGATGGCGAGGACGTTGGGGTGCTTCGCGATCCGGAGGATCGTTTCGTACCTGATGGGTACACCGGTGCGGCCGGGAATGTCATAGAGGATGACCGGCAGGTCGGTAGCGTCGGCGACGAGACGGAAGTGCGTGAGGATGCCCGCCTGTGTGGGCTTGTTGTAGTACGGCGTCACGATCATGATGCCGTCGGCGCCGGCCTTCTCGCTCGCCTTGTAGAGCTCGATGGCGTGCGCGGTCTCGTTGGATCCGCCGCCGGTGATGATCTTGGCGCGGCCGGCCGCGACATCCTTGCCCACCTCGACGAGGCGCAGTTTCTCGGGGTCGGTGAGGGTGCTGGTCTCGCCGGTGGTGCCCGTGACGACGATGCCGTCGGCACCGGCGACGATGACATCGTCGATGTGCTTCTCGACGGCGGGCCAGTCGACCTCGCCGTCGGCCGTCATGGGGGTGACGAGCGCGACGAGCACCTGCCCGAACGGATTGCCCGAATGCGTCATGTTCTCAGGGTATCGGTCGGCGCGGCGTCGTCGCCGCCGCATCCTGGCGCCCAGGCGTTCGCAGGGGGTTCTGTCGCCCGAGGCCGGCGGGCGCAGCGGGCGCCGGCGCCTGGCGGGGCGGGCGGGCGCGGCGGGCGGGGCGGGCGGGCGCCGGCGCGGGGCGGGGCGGGCGGGCGCAGCGGGCGCGCCGGCGCGGGGCGGGGCGTGCACGTCGGGAGGAGAAGTGCACTCGGGAGGGCCGAATCCGGCACTCACCCCCTCCCCAAGCGACATCTCCTCCCCAAACGCCCGCGCCGGACGCTGGCCGCCGATAGCGGGCGCGCTCACGGGCACGTCGGGAGGAGAAGTGCACTCGGGAGGGCCGAATCCAGCACTCACCCCCTCCCCACGCGACATCTCCTCCGCCAGCGCACAGGCATCGGGAGGGTCGGAGGGGGATGCCGCGTCAGCGGCCCCGACCGGCGGCCTTGACCACCACGGCGTCGGGCAGGAGACGGGAGGCGGTGACGAGCGCCTTGTATCTGCGGGACGGGATGGAGACCGACCTGCCCCGGCCGAGGTCTCGGAGCGACTCGCGGACGACGTCCGGCGCGTCCAGCCACATCCAGTCCGCGATCCCCTCCTCGCCCGGCGGCAATCCGAGCCGCTCGTGGAAGTTGGTGTGCACGAAGCCGGGGCAAACGGCCGTCACGGTCACACCCCGGTCGCGGTACTGCACGTTCGCCCACCGGCTGAAGCTGACGAGCCACCCCTTCACGGCGCCGTAGGTGCCCCGCGGGATCAGCCCCGCGACGGACGCGAGGTTGAGGATCTTGCCGCTTCCCCGCGCGAGCATGCCGGGCAGCGCCGCGTGCATGAGCCGCATCGGCACCTCGACGTGCAACTGAAGATGCCTCACCTCGTCCTCGATCGGGTTCCGCTCGAACGCCAGCGGCAGGCCGTAGCCGGCGTTGTTCACGAGCAGGTCGATCGGATGCTGCCCATCGGACAGGCGCGCGACCACCGTGTCGCGCTGCTCGGCGTCGAGAAGGTCGGCGACCAGCACCCGGGCCGAAACCCCGTGCGCGTCGCGGACGGAGGTGGCGAGTGCCTCCAGCGCGTTGCGGTCGCGGGCGACCAGCACGAGATCCATCCCCCGCGCGGCCAGCTGTCGCGCGTACTCGGCGCCCAGGCCGGAGCTCGCTCCCGTGATCAGTGCCGTACGTGCCATCACGGCCAGCCTAGGACCGCCGTTAGTCTGGCGCCATGACGCGCGTGTGGCTGACCGGATGGGAATGGGGATGCTGCGGGGAGCCCTTCCGCGTGGGCGACGCCGTCGACTTCGGCATCGCCTCCCGCGCGGGCGATGCGTGGCTTCACGAGCTCCTCGGATCCGACCTCGCCGCAACCGTCGACGCGGTCGAGTCGCACCACGAGGAGGAGTTCCCCGACCGGGTGCGCGGGGTGGTCACGGCCGTGCACGCAGTCGCGATCGGATACGTGGAACGCCGCGAGCTGCGCCGTCCGGGGCACGGCGCGCCCCCCGATGCCGTCGCCCCACGAGCGGGCGAGGAGTGGCCGGAAACTCGGCGACAGGTTGGCGACGGGATCTTCATCGGTACACGCCCGTCGCGGTACGTGGTCGTCCGCGAACCCGTTCCGGACAGCGCGACCCTTCATCCGGTCGAGGGCGTGCGTCTGCCCGGCCCAGAGGGCGGAGCCGTCATACCCACCAGGAACCCTCTGCCGGACCCGCCCCCGGAGCGCCGTCTGCGATCGACGGCCGGATGGCTCGTCGACCTCGAGGCTGACCGCGCGTGACCGGGCAGCGGCCCGAGCGTCACCCGATCCCTTCGGTCACCGTCTCGTTGTACGAGAACTCCAGGTCGAGGTTTCGACCGAAGTAGTGGTCGCGGGTGGTGTCCCTCGCGCCTGCGCACATGGGACCGTCTCCGATGGGTGCTCGTTCGTCTCCCGTTGGGGGCCTCGGTACGTCCGGCCAAGACCGCATCGCCAGGGGCGAACGACCCACAACAATCGCTGCTGCTCGGCGCGACCCGCCGCTGGTTCCGCCCGTCTGCGCGGCATTCTCCACGCGCGCCGCCGCTCCGACGGGCCATCCGTCGGGGGGGACGAACGACCCTGGTCCGGCCGCGTGCCCCCGACGTACGCTCGCCACGGGTGCACGACCGCGGACCCCTCGTCGGCCGTCGCACCTGTGACGACCACCTACTTGTGGCCGCTCGGGAGCTAGACAGGAGATGTCATGAACGCATTCCAGGCCAGCGGTGATCTGACTCCGAGGTTCGCGCGGCCCGGTGAGGCGACCATCGCCGCCCGCCACGTCATCCCCCAGGAGGAGTCCCTCCCCGACACCGCAAAGCAGATCGTCGACGACGAGACGATGCTCGACGGCAACTCCCGCCTCAACCTCGCCACCTTCGTGGGGACGTGGATGGACGAAGACGCCAAGCAGGTGTACGAGGCGTCGTTCGACAAGAACATGATCGACAAGGACGAATACCCGCAGACCGCGGCTATCGAGGACAACTGCTGGCACATGCTGGCGAACCTCTGGAACGCGCCCGACGCCTCCCAGAGCATCGGCACGTCGACGATCGGTTCGTCGGAGGCCTGCATGCTCGGCGGCCTCGCCTTCAAGCGGCGCTGGCAGCAGTCACGCCGCGTCGCCGGGAAGGACACGTCCAAGCCGAACCTGGTGATGTCATCCGCGGTGCAGGTGTGCTGGGAGAAGTTCTGCAACTACTTCGACGTCGAACCCCGGTTCGTGCCGATCAGCATGGACCACAAGACCCTCGACGGGTACGACCTCGAGAAGTACGTCGACGAGAACACGATTGGCGTCGTGGCCATCCTGGGGGTCACCTACACCGGCATGTACGAGCCGGTCGCCGAGATCGCCAAGGCGCTGGATGACATCGAGGCCAAGACCGGCCTCGACATCCCGATCCACGTGGACGGGGCATCCGGGGCGATGATCGCGCCGTTCCTCCAGCCCGACCTCGTCTGGGACTTCCGCCTCGAACGCGTGCACTCAATCAGCACCTCGGGCCACAAGTACGGCTTGGTGTACCCAGGCTTGGGCTGGGTGGTCTGGCGCAACACGCAGTGGCTGCCCGAGGACCTGGTGTTCCAGGTGAGTTACCTCGGCGGGCAGATGCCGACGTTCGCCCTGAACTTCTCCCGCCCCGGCGCACAGGTGCTGCTGCAGTACTACATGTTCCTCCGCCTCGGGTTCGAGGGGTACCGCGCCGTGCAGCAAGCGTCGCAGGACGTCGCGAAGTACCTCGCCAAAGGTATCGCCAAGATCGGCGCCTTCGAGCTGTGGAACGACGGCAGCGACATCCCCGTCTTCGCGTGGTACCTGAAAGACGGGCACACCAAGAACTGGAATCTCTACCACCTGCAGGATCGACTGCGGATGAAGGGCTGGCTCGTGCCGGCGTATCCCATGCCCGATGACCTGAGCGATCTGACGGTGCAGCGCATCGTGGTCCGCAATGGTCTGAGCATGGACTTGGCCGCCGAACTGCTCGAGAGCATCGAGACCGAGACCGCCTACCTCGATGCACTCGAATCGCCCATGCCCGTCGAAGCCCAACACTCCGGTTTCCACCACTAGGCGGCGGAGATGTCGACCAACGCATCGAATCAGACAGCGGATGCTGCCGCGAAGGCCGCGTCCAATCATCCGCTCACGTCCCGCAAAGTCGTCACGAGCTTCCTGGGAGTCGGCCAGCTCGCACTGCTGACGCTCGTGGTCGTGGCGAGCCTGCGTTCCCTCCCCGCGATGGCCGTGTACGGGCTCGGGAGCGTCACCCTCTACATCATCCCCGCCGTCCTCTTCCTCATCCCGACCGCGCTCGTGGCCGCCGAGCTGGCCACAGGGTGGAAAGGCGGTGTCTACGTCTGGGTCCGCGAGGCCTTCGGCAACCGCTGGGGGTTCACGGCGGTCTGGCTCCAGTGGATCCAGAATGTCGTCTGGTACCCGACGCAGATCGCGTTCATCGCCGCGGCGCTGGCGTTCGTGTTCGTCGACCCGTCGCTGGCGAACTCAGGGCTCTTCACCGCGATCGTGATCCTGGTGCTGTACTGGGGGTCGACGCTCATCACGCTGCGCGGCGGCAACCTCTTCGCCAAGCTCGGCTCGTGGGGCGGCATCCTCGGCACGCTCCTGCCGGCCGTGCTGCTCATCGTGTTCGGCTTCATCTGGCTCGGCACCGGCCAGAAGAGCGAGGTGCCGCTGGACGCCTCGGCGATCATCCCGCCGTTCACCGGCATCGCCTCCATCGTGCTGATCGTCTCCAACGTGCTGGCGTACGCGGGCATGGAGGTGAACGCCGTCCACGTGAACCAGATGAAGGATCCCGGCAAGGGGTACCCGCGGTCGGTGCTGCTGGCCTCGATCCTGATCCTTCTGGTGTTCATCCTGCCGACGATCGCCATCTCGATCGCCGTGCCGGAGAAGGAGCTGGGGCTCACCAACGGCATCATGCTCGCCTTCCAGGCCTACTTCGACAAGTGGGATCTCGGATGGGGAACCGCGGTGGTGTCCGCGCTCATCGCGGCTGGCGCGCTCGCATCTGTCATCACGTGGATCGCCGGTCCGTCGAAGGGTCTGCTCGCCGCGGCCGAGACCGGGCTGCTGCCGCCGGCGCTGCAGAAGCGCAACAAGGCGGGGGTCCAGTCCGGCATCCTCATGCTGCAGGGCACCATCGTGACGATCCTCGCGGCGATCTTCGTCGTCGTGCCCAACGTCAGCGCCGCGTTCGTCGCTCTCGTCGACATGGCCGCTGCGATCTACCTCATCATGTACATGCTGATGTTCGCCGCCGCGATCGTCCTGCGCCGCAAGGAACCCGACGTGAAGCGCACCTACCGCGTACCGGCGATGAACCTCGTGGCCGGTGTCGGATTCGTCGGGTGCCTCGCCGCGTTCCTGCTCGCCTTCATCCCCCCTGATGGATTCACGGCATTCCCACCCGCCGTGTACCCGTGGATCGTGGGTCTGGTCATCGTGGTGCTCGGCGCTCCGCCGCTCGTCTTCTACGCCCTCCGCCGACCTGGATGGGACCGCCGCAGCGAAGCCGACAAGACCAAGCACGGCACCCACGACGAGGATGACGCCCAAGGCAACTCGGAGTCAGGACCCGCCGCCGCCTCGGCGGCGCGCCCGCCGACGACGGGATCCGCGCGGGGTACGAACAAGTCGAGCCGCCGGACGCCGGATTAGAGAACTCGGAATCAGCGAGCCCGTCGTGGTCGTCACGAAGGCGCCCCAGGGTCACCCGCTGCGCACGCCCGCGTGATGAGCCCCGGTTCACGACGCGGACCGCTTGAGAGCACCGGGCAGGGCGATCCGTCGGTGCTCGAGGCGACGTGGCTCTCGATCCTCAGCGAAGGCATGGTGGGTGCGCCCGGCTTCCGAACGCCACGCCGACGACAGCACGCCCGCGAAGGCGGTCGCCACCCCGGGCACGACGCTGAGGAGCCGGCATACCACGGCGATGCCCGGCTGGCTCGCCACAGCCGGTGGGTGTGTGGCGAGGGAGCTGGAAGGGGGGTAAACCCGCGCATCATCCCCGTTCTTCTCGGCCATCGATGGGCCGGACCGTTACTGGATGATGCTGGGTTGCAGGTCGCCCAGTGTGAAGAAGCGGGTCATCCGAGTGACCCCCGCCGCCGCCACGATGGCTGCAACGAGCGCCCAGCAGAGCACCACCCCCATGTCGGTCCAGACACGGGAAAGATCGCCGCCGTACATGACCTGGCGCAACGCGTCGACGATGAAGCCCATCGGCAGCACCTCGTGCAGCGCCGCCAGCGGCGCGGGCAGCGTCTGCCAGGGGAACGTGCCCCCCGCGGTCACGAGCTGAAGAACCATGAGCACGAGCCCGAGGAACTGACCCACCGCCCCCAGCCAGATGTTCAACGCCAGGATGATCCAGGTGTACGAGGCCGAAGCGAACACGAGCAGCCCCAGCACGGCCGCCGGGTTGGCGAATCTGAACTGCAGGGCCAGCGCAAGCACGGCGAAAAGCCCGACCATCTGCACCGCTCCGAGCAGGGCCGGGGTGGCCCATCCGGCGATCGTCACGCGCACCGGCACCTCCATGGCGCTCACCGCCCGACGCGAGACCGGCTTGACGATGAGGAACAGCGCGTAGATCCCGATCCACGCCGCCAGCGCGGCGAAGAACGGCGCCAGCCCCGCGCCGTAATTCTGCGCGGTGGCGAGCGATGTGGTCTCGATGCGGACCGGCTCGGCCAACGTGGCGCTCTGCTTTTCGCGCGTCGCCTCATCGGCGTCGGGCACCTGTCCGGCGCCGTCCTGCAGCCCGGTGGTGAGCTCGCCCGCACCGGCCGACAACTCGGTGATTCCGGCGGCCAGCTGGTCGATGCCGCCGCGCAGCTCGGTCGCCCCCGATTCCGCTGACCCCAGTCCCCCGGCCAGGCTCGACGCCCCGGCAGCGACCTCCCCCGCCCCGGCCGAGAGGCGGTCGATGCGCGACACCGCACCCTGCAAGCGGTCGTTCAGGCTGCGGAGCCGGTCACCCACCGGTTGGAGACGGGCGACGGCCTGGTCGATCTGATCCTGCGGGAGACCCGCGTCGGTCAGGACCTGGACGAGATCGGCCTGCACCTGCGGAAGGTCGGCAGTGGCCCGCGCGGCCAGCGCGCCCGCGTCGTCCGCGACGCCGTCCAGTTCTCGCACGCCGGCGGCGACCTCCTGCGCTCCCGCCGCCAGGCTCTCGCTTCCCTCGCGCAACTGCGCGGTCCCATCGAGGAGTTGCTGCGATCCTGAGCGCAGCTGCTCGGCGCCGGCTCCGGCCGTCGACAGTCCCTCAGAGAGTTGCCCGGCTCCGGACGCGGCCTCCAGCAGTTTGGCGCGGATCTCGGCGAGGCCGCCCAGCACTGCCGACGCCGCCTCATCGATCACCTTCCGGGCGATGACGTTCTGCACCCGCTGGACGGCCTGCGTGCCGATCGAGGAGGCCAAGTAATTGTTGGCGTCGTTCGTGCGCAGTTCGATCGCCGCGCGCTCAGGCGCGGATCCTGTGATCGAGGCGACGGCCTCCGAGAAATCGCGGGGTACGACGATGAGGAACTCGTATCTGCCGTCCCGCAGGCCCGTCTCCCCGGCGCGCTCGCCGACGACGCTCCACCGAAACGTCTTGCTCTTGCGCAGTTCCTCGGAGATCTCGTCGCCGAGATTGCGCTGCTCTCCCTGGATCTGAGCGCCCGCGTCCAGGACGACGATTCCGGCGGGAATGCTCCCGAGCCGCTGGTACGGATCCTGGTTCGCCCACAGATAAAAGCCCCCGTAGAGGATCGGCACACACAGCAGTGCGACGAGGGCGAGGGCCGACATCGGTCTGGACACCAACCGCCGCAACTCGGCGGCCACCATATGGGAGATCTTCATGACGCACCGGTCGGGCCTGCCGCGATCGCCCGCGGCGCCGGGTCGTCGGGCACGCCGATGCGCGCACCCAGGACGAGGCGCGAGGCCTCCCCGGCGATCACGAGCACGGCGAACCGGCGGGCGGCGAACTCGGCCACGAGCGACCACCAGTCGCGAGGATCTGCACCGTGGCGATCGGGTGACACCAGCACCAGTCCGCTGACGTTCTTGCGCAGCACCGCCAGCTCACACAGTATGCGCAGACGCCGTACCGGTTCGAGGTTGCTGACCGGACGGCGGGCGGCGTCGCTCATCCCCTGTTCGCGCAGCCAGCGTCGCGCCGCGACCGGCCCCGAACGCTGACCGGCGAACATCAGCTCCTCCGCAACGACAGCCGCGACGGCCACGTTGGGTTCGGGCGCCGAGATGTCCGGGGCGTCGACGAGGGCCACCATCCGGCGCAACGCACGTGCATCGGGTCGGCCGTCGAGGAGCACCGCGCCGGTGTCCGGTCGCATCCGGCCCGCGGCCAGCAGTCCCAGGACCGTGGGTCGCTGCTCCGTCTCGGCCAACCCGAACGTCGTCCGCCCGGTTTCGAACTCCACCGTCATGGGCGGAAGTGCATGAGCGCGTTCGTCCTTGCCGACGCCGTCCAGGTGGACGCGCACGGCTCACACCACCTTCAGCACCGTCACGGTTCGGGCGCGGAGTGAGCATGAATCGGCCATGTCCACTCCCTCCGGGCGAGGGCCTCGCCGCTGCTCACTCTCGCCGCGGCGGGGACGAATGACCAGAGACTAAAGACCCAATCGGAGGCAGCGCGTCATGCCGCCGGCGTCCCTCAGGGAGCCACGCGGCCGTTCGCGTTGAACGCGGAGTGGGTGAGCGGCATGAGCTCGGTCCAGAGCTTCTCCATCTTCTCCGCGCACATCTCGATCTCCCGCTGGGGGAACGACGGGAAGTGGGTGCCCTCGACCTTGGTGCGCAGCGACAGGAAGTTCATGAGGGAGCGCGCGTTCATCGTCACGTACATCGACGAGTAGATGTTCAGGGGCAGCACGATGCGTGCGACCTCGCGGGCGACGCCGGCGGCCAGCATCCGCTGGTACGCCGAAAACGCGAACTCCGCGGCATCCTTCGTCGCGGTGTCGACGAGCGCGTGCTGCTCGGGACTGCCGGGGAGGAACTCGTAGGCGCCGGGTTTGCCCACCTGCACCAGGTTGCGCTCCGGAGCGGGAACGTAGAAGACCGGTCGGAGCTCGCGGTAGCGGCCCGATTCTTCGTTGTACGAGGCGATGCGGTGACGCATGAACTCGCGGAAGACGAAAATCGGCGCCTGCACGTAGAAGGTCATCGAGTTGTGCTCGAAGGGCGAGCCGTGCCGGTCGCGCATGAGGTAGTTGATGAGGCCCCGGTCGCGCCCCGACGCCTCGGTGCCGGACTGCGCAGCCTCCAGAGTCTGCTCGCCCTGGGTGGAGACGCGGGCGGCGAAGAGCACATCGGCATCCGACGCGCTGGCTCGCACCAGCTCGACGGTGACGTCGCTGCGGAATTCGATCTCGGGGCGGATGTCGGCGTCAGTCACGGTGCCACCCTACTGCCGTCGGCCGACAGCGATCGTTACGCCGTCCGCGTCATGTGGAACATCTCTGCCCACGGACCGGCGGGGGCCGATAACGTGGCTCCTGATGTCACTCTTCGACGCCATGCTCGCGCTCACGGCCCTCCTGGCCGCGGTGCTCGTGAGCGGACTCGTCGTCCGCCATCGGGCGGTGCGCATCCGCAGGGACGTCCCGCACGAGGTCATCCAGCCGGAGCGGCTCGGTGCCGACGGGCTCGGTGAAAGGGCGACGCTGCTGCAGTTCAGCACCGACATGTGCTCGAGGTGCCCGGGGCTGCACCGGATACTGTCATCCGTCGCCGCCGGGCACGACGGTGTCCGCCACCTCAACGTCGACCTCACACACCGGCCCGACATCGCCAAGCACTTCCGCGTCCTCCAGACGCCCACCACCCTCATCCTCGACCGTCATGGCGCCGTGCAGTCCCGTATCGGCGGCGTGCCGGGGCGCGACATGCTCGAGCTGGAGCTCACCCGCTTGACCGGCGAGGGCGCTCGTGCCTGACGCCCTGCCCGCGGGCATCGACCCGCGCGGACCCCGCTTCGCGGCAGGCATCACCGCCCTGTTGCTCGCCATCGATGTCGTGCTGGGGCTCACCGGAATCTCCACGGCCCGCGCACCGGAACGCCTGACGGGCGACTTCGCTTTCGTCAGCGGTTCGTGGTCCGTGACAGTGGCTCCCCTGTCCGCTCGCTTTCTCGACCCGGGGTTCCTGCTGCTGGCCGTGATCGCGCTGCTGTTCCTGTGGGGCGTGGTGTCGCCGCGCACCGCACCGTGGGGCGTTCTCTACCGCCGCGTCGTCCAACCGCGCCTCGGCCCGCCGGCCGAACGGGAAGACCCGCGCCCGCCGCGCTTCGCGCAGGGCGTCGGCCTCGTCGTCACCGCCGCGGGACTGCTGCTCCACGTGCTCGGCGTCCCATGGGCGCTCCCGATCGCCGCCGGGATGGCGTTCGTGGCCGCGTTCCTCAACGCCGCCTTCGGGCTGTGCCTGGGCTGCCAGCTCTACCTGCTGCTGCAGCGCGTGGGCATCCTGGGCCGGCGCCGCCCCGCCTCCGCCTGACGCACCCGCGGGTACCACGCAGGTCTCACGCTGTCGAGGCATCCCGTCCCCCGCGCCGTCCGATTAGGCTCGCACCGACACCGCCCGACGCGGTGCCACCGTCGACCCGGGAGGTATTCCATGACCGTCACGAGCGAAGCCCGCACCGCCTGGAGAGGCAGTCTCATGGAGGGATCGGGCCAGGTGGCGCTTGCCACCTCCGGCGCCGGAACCTTCGACGTCAACTGGAAGGCTCGCAGCGAGGGGTCCACATCGGTGACGACCCCGGAAGAGCTCCTCGCCGCCGCGCACTCCGCCTGCTTCAGCATGGCGCTGTCGCATGCCCTCGCGCAGAACGGCACCCCGCCGGAGTCGGTGGATGCGACGGCATCCGTGACCTTCAAGCCCGGCACCGGCATCAGCGGCAGCCACCTCAACGTGAACGCCGTCGTCCCGGGCATCGACGCCGAGACGTTCGAGCGCATCGCCGCGGAGGCCAAGGCCAACTGCCCCGTCTCGCAGGCCCTCGCCGGCATCGAGATCACCCTCGAGGCAACGCTTGCCTGACACCCGCCGTGTCGTCGTCGCGGGCGCTTCCGGCCTCATCGGAAGCGCCCTCGCCGACAGCCTGCGCGCCGACGGCATCGAGGTCACCACCCTCGTGCGCCGTCCCGCGGCGGCACCGGGCGAGGTGGAATGGCTGACCGGTCCGGAACCGCTCGATCCGGACGTGCTCGCCGGCGCCGACGCCGTCGTTGCGCTCAACGGCGCAAGCATCGGCCGCTTCCCGTGGACGCCGCGGTATAAGAGCACCCTGTTGTGGTCGCGCATCACCCCGACCCGCACGCTCGCCACGGCGCTTCGCGCGCTGGGGGCGGATGCTCCGGCTTTCGTCTCCGCGTCCGCCGTCGGGTACTACGGGTCGGTGCCCGGTCGTCGACTCACCGAAGAATCGCCCCGCGGGGAGGGGTTCCTCGCCGACCTCTGCGGCGAGTGGGAGAACGCCGCCCGCGCGGCCGGTTCGCACGCCCGTGTCGCTCTCCTCCGGACAGCGCCGCTCGTGCACCCGGACGGGGTGCTCAAGCCGCTTCTCCTGCTCACCCGGCTCGGACTGGCCGGCCCCATCGGACGAGGCACCCAGGTCTGGCCCTGGATCTCGCTCGTGGACGAGGTCCGCGCCATCCGCCATGTGATGGACGAGGGGCTGGAAGGCCCCGTCAACCTCGTCGGTCCCACTCGCGCGACAGCCAACGACCTCGGCTTCGCACTCGCGCTGCGGATGAACCGGCCCTACGTGCTGCGCGCCCCGGCGTGGGCGCTGCGGCTGGTGCTCGGATCCGACGCGACCGAGGCGATCCTCACCTCCGACGCCGATGTCGTCCCCGAAGTGCTGGAGCGGGGCGGATTCCGCTTCACCCACCAGACCGTCGATTCGGCGATCGCGGCCGTGGTTCCCCCGGCGGCCTGAGGCGCCGCATCCCTCATCGGGTGCCGCGGCGCTCCGTCCCCTCGAGCTGGATGGCACGGCGGATCGCCTCGCGCGCCCGGCGGCGATCGGATGCCGCGTCGTACGCCAGACCCAGGCGGTACCACGCCCGCCAGTCCTCCGGACTCTCCTCCACCTCGGCCCGGTACTGCGGGAAGACAGCGTCGCCGTCCTCACGCACCACACGGCCGCTCGGACGCACCGCCACGGAGTCGTCGGGAAGCGCATTGTCGATTTCGAGCCGCCGACCGAGCCGGTCTGCGCGCCATCCGAACCACAGTTCGCGACCCAGAGCCCACGCGGCGAGCAACGGCAGCACGAGGAGCGCGACGCCCAGGGCGATCCCGATGCCATCCCCGCTGATCAGCAACAGCCACGCCCGCTGACCCACCAGCACGATGTACAGCAGCAGGACCGCTGCCATCAGCGCGACGCCGATGCGCGCGGTCACAGGCCGGTTCCGCCCGCCACCTGCCCTGAGCCGCCCTCGACCGGCGCGGGACCGTCGACGCGCGGGGACGGGATGCGGATACCGACGTCGATGAAGCTGTCGAGTCCGACCGTGACCCCCACCGCGTCGCGCGCAGCGGTGAGCGCGATCCGGATGCCGGGGGCGTACGCGAGGGCCGGGTCGACGGTGTCGTGCACGATCGTCAAGGACTCTCCGGCCCCGGAGAGCACGACCTCCTGCCGCGCGACCACGCCCGGTCGGCGCAGCGAATGGATCGGCACGCTGGCGACCTGCTGACCACGGGCTCGCTGGTCGACGTGGGGCGATTCGACCGGCCCCACACCGGAGCGGGCCGCGGCGATGATCTCCGCCGTGCGGACAGCCGTGCCGCTCGGCGAATCGACTTTGGTCTCGCGGTGCGCTTCCACGATCTCGATCGACGGGAAATGCGGCGCCGCTGCGGCGGCGAGGGCGCTTCCGACGACCGATCCGAGCGAGAAGTTCGGGATGAACACGGCGCCGGTGCCGGCCGCATCCACGAGGGGGCGGATGAGCGCTATGCGTTCGCTTGACCACCCCGACGTGCCGACGAGGAGGTTGATGCCCCGCGCGATCGCGGCCCGCACGACGTCGATGGAGACAACGGTGGAGGAGGCATCCACCACCAGGTCGGCGCCCGCGAGCTCATCCAGACTCGAGGACGAGGTGAGGATCGAGGTCACCTCGAAATCGGGCGCGTCGTCGATCACGGATCGGATGACGCTGCCCAGCTTGCCGGTTCCGCCCACGAGAGCCACGCGCGTCGTCATGGTCCCACCCTAAGTGGCCTACCCTCGGAGCATGGTCACGATCCGTCCCGTGAGCGTCGACTCCCCCCACGCCCACGCGCTGCTGGAGGAGTACTTCGCCCTTCGCGCCTCGATCTTCCCCGGCGGCGGCTACCGAACGGTCTTCCCCTCTCCCGACTCCTTCCAAGATCCCGACGGCGTCTTCCTCGTGCTGTACGACGGCGAAGAGCCTGCCGGGTGCGCCGGCATCCGCCGCCTCCCCGACGGACCGCTGGGCCCGCGATTCGAGGTCAAGCACCTCTATGTGTGCGACGCCGGACGCGGCCGCGGCTGGGGGCGCATGCTGCTGCAGGATCTCGAGCGGCGCGCCGTCGAGGCCGGCGGAGCCGAGATGGTGCTCGATACCCATCACACCCTGGATGCGGCCGGATCGCTCTACGAGCGGTCGGGCTACGTCCCCACCGAGCCGTACAACGACAACACCAACGCGACGCGCTGGTACGCCAAGCCCCTCGCCTGAGCGCCCCACCGGGTCGCCCGCGCGTTGCTCTCGCCTCGACCGTCCGCCGCGGGGCGCGAGGACATATCGTTCGGCGAGAACACCCGGGTGGATGCCGACGGGATGTGAGCTCGTCGAGGACGTATGGTTTCGCGAACGGGCCTGCTGGCTGGGCGCTAGACCGGGCTCGGCTCGGGGAGGCCGGTGCGCAGCTCGACGGGCAGGTGGGCCAGGTCGTTGTGGGCGAGCAGCGTCCAGGGACGTCCGGGCTTCTGAGCAATGACGCTCAGCCCGCAATGCGCCTGGTTGAGGGTCATCCATCGCCAGTCGGGGGCCTGCAGAACCTCGCGGACGAACCATCCGATCACGAAGTTGTGCGTGATCAAGAGCTCGTGCACCTCGCCCGAGCGGCGGGCGAGGAATTCCGCCGTCGCGTCCGCCATCTGCGCGCCGCCGGCCTCGATCTCGGCCTCCGTCACTGCGCCGAAGAAGGGCTCGTAGGCGGAAGGAGTCTCGCTTGTCATCCCCGTGGGGATGCAGTCGAACAGCAGCGCGGACGGTGTCGGTGAGATCGCCTGCAACCGCTCAGCAACGGCCACAGCGGTCTGTTCGGCCCGCTGCAGAGGGGAGTGCCAGACCGCATCGAGGGGCACGCCGGAGAGGCGATCCGCCAGGGCGGCCGCCTGCCGGAGACCGCGCGGCGACAACGGCCCGTCGACCAGACCGTGCTCAGCGTCGAGATGCTCGCCGTGGCGCACGAGGTAGATGTAGTGCGTCACGTCAGCTCGCTTCGTCGTCGGTCGGCATGCTCGGAAGCACCCTCCCACCCTACGACAGGGGCGACGGGAGGGGACGGGAGAAGTCGGCGCGCCGCGCTTCAGGCGATCGCGCGCGCGATGTCGGACAGCTGGGCGCGGCTCAGCCGGACACCGACGCCCTGCACGAGTTCTTCGACGTGCTCGGGTGCGAAGGCGTTGACGATGGGGGCGGTGACGATGCGCTCTGCCAGCAGCCACGCGACCGCCACGGCGGCGACCGGAACGCTCAGTTCCGCGGCAAGCGCGTCGAGAGCGCGGAGCGTGCGGGTGCCGCGACGAGTGAGGCTGGCCGCCATCTGCGCGCCGCGCACCGAGCGCACATCGCGCGAACGTCGCCGCTGCGCACCGGCGAGGAACCCGTGCTCGAGGGCGTGCGACGGCGTCACGGCCATGCCCTGAGCGCCGGCCACGAGGCGCAGATCGCCATCGAACTCGTCGCGGCGAACCACGTTGTACGGCACGTCGAGCACGGTGATGCGAGGGTACCCAGCCGCCGCCAGGATGCGGGCTTCCACGAGCTGCGCCGCCGTGTAGCCGTACGCGCCGACGGTGCGGACCTTGCCCGACTCGACCAGCCACTCCGAGGTCGCGAGGGTGTCTTCCAGGGGAACCGGGTCGGCGGCTTTCGCATCGAGGTAGAGCACGTCGATGCGGTCGGTCCCGAGGCGGGTCAGCGACGCTTCCACGGCGCGGACGAGGTTCACCGAACCGAGGCCGGGGTTATCGGGATGACGCCCGACGCGAACGGCGACCACCACTTCGTCGCGTGTCCCGCGCGAGCGCATCCATTGCCCGATGATGTACTCGCTTCGCCCCGCCGAGAAGCTGTCGGCCGTGTGCAGCATGTTGCCGCCGAGCTCCAAGTAGGTGTCCAGGATGCCGTGACTGGCTTCGACATCGACGTTCCACCCGAACTCTGCACCCCCCAAGGCGAGGGGGAAGACGTCGAGACCCGACTCCCCCAGCGGCACCCGGACGGCCTCGCCGAGGGCGGGTCCCTGCACGGGGATGGGAGCGGAAGGGTGCGAGGGAGCAGGCGGGCGCAAGCTCACAGAGGCCGGTTGACCGACGCTCAAGCCCGACATGGTGCGCTCCCAGGGTGAGGCCGGCGAGCACGGATCCAATCTGAAACCGCGCGCTCCGGCGCGTATTACGAGGCTATGTCCTGCCTCGGACACTCCCGCCGATTGAGCGCGCCCGTCGGTAAACATTGCATAACGCTTTGCGCAAGACGATGCCCGCCCCGCACAGGCGGGACGGGCATCGTTGTTCTTGCGGATCAGACCTCGACGGTCGCCTCAGCCGGGGCGTCAGCCGGAGCCTCGGTGTCGGAGGCCTCTTCGACGACCGGCTCGAGCGAGAGCTTGCCGCGGTCATCGATCTTCGTGATCTTCACGAGGATCTTCTGACCGACCGAGAGGACGTCTTCGACGTTCTCGACACGCTTGCCGCCGGCGAGCTTGCGAACCTCGCTGACGTGCAGCAGGCCGTCCTTGCCGGGCAGGAGCGAGATGAACGCACCGAACGTCGCGATCTTGACGACGGTTCCGAGGAACTGCTCGCCGATCTCCGGGTTGGTCGGGTTCGCGATCGCGTTGACCTGGGCACGCGCGGCCTCAGCCGACGGGCCGTCGGTCGCGCCGATGTAGACGGTGCCGTCCTCCTCGATGGAGATGTCGGCGCCGGTGGCGTCCTGGATCGAGTTGATCGTCTTGCCCTTGGGGCCGATGAGCTCGCCGATCTTGTCGACGGGGATCTGCACGCTGATCACGCGCGGGGCCGTGGGCGCCATCTCATCCGGCGCGTCGATCGCGGCGTTGAGCACACCGAGGATCGTGAGCCGTGCCTCGTGCGCCTGCTGCAGCGCGGCCGTGAGCACCGACGACGGGATGCCGTCGAGCTTCGTGTCGAGCTGGATCGCCGTGACGAACTCGCTCGTACCGGCGACCTTGAAGTCCATGTCACCGAGGGCGTCTTCGGCGCCCAGGATGTCGGTCAGCGCGGCGTAGCGCGTCTGGCCGTCGACCTGGTCGGTCACCAGGCCCATGGCGATACCGGCGACCGGCGCGCGCAGCGGCACACCGGCGTTCAGCAGCGACAGGGTCGAAGCGCATACGGAGCCCATCGACGTCGAGCCGTTGGAGCCCAGCGCCTCGGAGACCTGACGGATCGCGTACGGGAACTCCTCGCGGCTGGGCAGCACGGGCACGAGGGCGCGCTCGGCCAGGAAGCCGTGCCCGATCTCGCGGCGCTTGGGGCTTCCCACACGGCCGGTCTCACCGGTCGAGTACGGCGGGAAGTTGTAGTGGTGCATGTAACGCTTGCGCGTCACCGGCGACAGCGAGTCGATCTGCTGCTCCATCTTGAGCATGTTCAGCGTGGTGACGCCCAGGATCTGGGTCTCACCGCGCTGGAAGATCGCCGAGCCATGCACGCGCGGGATGACCTGCACCTCTGCGTCCAGCGGACGGATGTCCGCCAGGCCGCGGCCGTCCATGCGCACGCCCTCGGTGAGGATCCGGCTGCGCACGATCAGCTTCGTGACCGACTTGTAGGCGGCCGAGAACTCCAGGGTCGCGACGGCAGGCAGTCGGCCCGCTTCGACGGCGGCGAGAAGCTCAGCCTTCACAGCATCCTTCAGCTCGTCGTCGGCGTTCTGACGCTCGATCTTGTCGGCGATCTGGTAGATCGGCACGAGCTTGTCGTAGGCGAGGCCGGCGACGAAGTCGTAGGTCTCCTTGCTGTAAGGCAGGAAGACGGGGAAGTCCTTGATGGGCTTGGCCGCGGTGTTCGCCACGACGTTCTGCGCCGCGACGAGCTCCTTGATGAACGGCTTCGACGCCTCGAGGCCCTCGGCGACGACCTGCTCGTTCGGCTTGGTAGCGCCGCCCTTGATCAGGTTCCAGCTGCCTTCGGTGGCTTCGGCCTCGACCATCATGATCGCGACATCGTCCTTGCCGTCGGCGTCCGTGATGACACGGCCGGCGACGATCAGGTCGAAAACGGCGGTCTCGAGCTGCGCCGCGGTCGGGAACGCGATCCACTGGTCGGCGTGCTCGCCCGAGCCGGGGATGAGCGCGAGGCGCACACCGGCGATCGGACCGGAGAACGGCAGACCGGAGATCTGCGTCGACAGGGATGCGGCGTTGATCGCCAGCGCGTCGTAGAACTCGCCGGGCGCGATCGAGAGGATCGTCACAACGATCTGGACCTCGTTGCGGAGCCCCTCGACGAAGGACGGACGAAGCGGCCGGTCGATGAGACGGCAGACGAGGATCGCCTCGGTGGACGGGCGTCCCTCGCGACGGAAGAACGAGCCGGGGATCTTTCCGGCGGCGTACGAGCGCTCTTCGACGTCGACGGTGAGCGGGAAGAAGTCGAATCCTTCACGCGGGTGCTTGCCGGCGCTGGTCGCCGAGAGAATCATGGTCTCTTCGTCGAGGTACGCGGCGACGGCGCCCTGGGCCTGCTGCGCCAGACGGCCGGTCTCGAACCGGACAGTGCGGGTGCCGAAACGGCCGTTATCGAGAACGGCTTCAGCGGCGGTGATTTCTGGACCTTCCAAGAGGTCCCTCCTTCTTTGTTTAGACTCGCGCGTCCGTATGACGGGCGAGGCATTCGAAGGAGCAGGAACAGGCAGAAAGGGCGCGCGACGACAAGTCGGCGCGGTACCGGGCGACTGGCCACCAGTAGACGACCACCATCCGACACGGATGGGGATCCACCACAGGGGACCAGCGTCTGCCGGCCTGCTCCGCAGCTCATATGAAATTGAGCGGGGTACCGAATTCGGTAACCGACATCAGCGTATCAGGAGCGCCTCCGTCCCGGCTGAGGACTCCCCCGGGAACGGCGAGCGCACGCCCGGCACGGCATGCGAGCGGGACGAACCCCGCCGCCCCGTGCGGTGTACTCACGCGAAGTGCCCGCCTAGGCTAGGGATATGAGCAGTGAAGGCAAACCCGCGGGCGCAGCATCCGATGAGATGAAGCGCAAGTTCCGCGAAGCGCTCGACAAGAAGAACGCCGCCAACCGCAATGGCGAGGCACACCTGGACGGCGACTCGCCCGTCCATGGCACCCACGGCGCGGCGAGCTCCAAGCGGGAATTCCGCCGCAAGAGCGGCTGACCGGAGCTTTCCCGGGGCCGCCTTTCGGCCCGAACGCAGAGCCCTTCAGCCGGCCAGGGCGATCGTGCGCGCGGCCGCATCGGCCAGAGCCCGCCCGTACGAGCGGCCATGCCCGGCGGCATGCACCGCCAGGGGATGCAGCTGGTGCACCGGGATGCGGTCGCGCCAGCCCGCCCGCAGGGGACGGCGCTCGTCGTAGGCAGCGCGCGAGACGTCGAGGAACGGGCATCCGAACAGTTCGAGCATCGCCAGGTCGGTCTCGCGATGTCCGCCGTGCGCTGCCGGGTCGATGAGGACGACGCCCTCGCGCGACCACAGGACATTGCCGTTCCACAGGTCGCCGTGGAGGCGCGCCGGCGGGTCGCCGTCGTCGAAGGTGCCGGAGGCGATGATGGCGCACGCCCGCTCGACCCCACGGGCTTCGTCGACCGTCAGGTTGCCGGCATCCACAGCCGCCGGCACGAACGGCATCACACGCTGCGCGGCATAGAACGCCCCCCACGTCGCCGTCGGCTCGGCGGGCTGGCGACGCCGGCCGATGAAGGTCGGGCCGGTCCATCCCTCCGGCGGAGCGCCGAAGGCCTCCGCGCCCGCGGCGTGCGTATCGGCCAGCGCCCTCCCGAACGCCGCGGCAGACACCGCATCCGGTTCGCCCTGACGCACCCGCTCGAGAACGATGCGCCCGGGACCGACCTCCAGGACCCGCGCGAACCGGGCGCCGCCGGCCGCGGCGAGCCACTGCAGGCCCGCCGCCTCGGCCTCGAAGAAGCCCTCGGGTGCGTCGGCGCGCTCCTTGACGATGCGCTCCACGCCGGCTACTCCCCCGCCAGGCCGCCGAGAAGATGCCCGAACGAGCGCCCTTCCCCGAGGTAGGAGGACGGGTCGTAGGGATCGTCCTCCCGGGCAGGCTCCCGGGCGGCGATGGCCGCAGCGAGCTCCCTGGCCGCCCGATCGACCCGCGAGCCCAGTGGGGCGACCTCGTCCGCGCTGGCTCCCCAGTCGCTGGATGCGGCGAAGACGCCCGTCGGCACGGGGTTGGCGTGCAGATAGGTGAACAGCGGACGCAGCGCATAGTCGATCGCGAGCGAGTGCCGCGGGGTGCCGGCGTTCGCCCCGAGCAGCACAGGCACTCCGGCGAGGGCGTCGGGGTCGAGGATGTCGACGAACGACTTGAACAATCCCGAATAGCTCGTGGAGAAGATCGGCGTGACCGCGATGATCGCGTCCGCCGACACCACGGCGTTGATCATGGACTCGAGGCCCGGCGCGGCGAACCCGGTGAGGAGGTTGTTCGTGATGTCATGCGCGTAGTCGCGCAACTCGAACACATCGACCTCAGCATCGATCCCGTCGGGGTCGGATGCGGTGGTCGTTGCCCGAAGGGCTGTGACAGCCGCCGCTGCGAGGCGGTCGGCGAGCATCCGGGTGGACGAGGGGTTGGAGAGCCCCGCCGTCACCACGGCGATGCGACGGACGGTCATGTCACGCTCCCGTCCGGCTCGCAGCCGCCCCGAACGCGCTCCCGGTCCGCGCCGCGGTATCGCGGTACGGCGACCCGTCGGTGAGGTTGTCGCCGCGGTTTGCCTTCGGCCGCGCCTCGCGGGGCACGCCATCACCGTACGCGGCGGCGACGAGGTTGGCGTGGGTGGGAGCATCCGGAACCGACGCGGGGCGGTTCTGCGCGAGCTCCTTGCGGAGGACGGGCACGACCTCGCCGCCGAGGATGTCGAGCTGCTCGAGCACCGTCTTCAGCGGAAGACCCGCGTGATCCATCAGGAACAGCTGGCGCTGGTAGTCCCCATACGCGTCCCGCATGCCGGCGTATCGGTCGATGACCTGCTGGGGCGAGCCCACCGTGAGCGGGGTCATCTCGGTGAAGTCCTCGAGGCTCGGGCCATGGCCGTACACGGGGGCGTTGTCGAAGTACGGGCGGAACTCGCGAACGGCGTCCTGCGACTTCGCACGCATGAACGCCTGCCCGCCGAGCCCGACGATCGCCTGCTCGGGCGTGCCGTGCTCGTAATGCGCGAAACGCTCCCGGTACAGCGTGATCAGGCGCTGATAGTGCTCCTTCGGCCAGAAGATGTTGTTCGCGAAGAACCCGTTTCCGTAGAACGCGGCCTGCTCGGCGATCTCCGGCGTGCGGATGGAGCCGTGCCAGACGAAGGGCGGCACGCCGTCCAGCGGACGCGGGGTCGAGGTGAAGCCCTGCAGCGGGGTGCGGAACTTCCCTTCCCAGTCCACGACATCCTCACTCCACAAGCGGTGCAGGAGGTCGTAGTTCTCGATGGTCAGCGGCAGACCCTGACGGATGTCCTTCCCGAACCACGGATACACCGGCCCGGTGTTGCCGCGGCCGAGCATGAGGTCCACGCGTCCACCGGACACGTGCTGCAGCATCGCGAAGTCCTCGGCGATCTTCACCGGGTCGTTCGTGGTGATGAGGGTCGTGGAGGTGGTGAGGATGAGGCGCTCGGTCTGCGCCGCGATGTACGCGAGGGTCGTGGTCGGTGACGAGGACCAGAAGGGCGGGTTGTGGTGCTCCCCCAGCGCGAAGACGTCGAGGCCCACCTCCTCCGCGTGCTTGGCGATGGTCAGGGTGGCCTGGATGCGCTCCGCCTCGCTGGGCGTCTGGCCGGTCGTGGGATCTTCGGTGATATCGCTCACCGTCATGATGCCGAACTGCATGCCCGGCCACGTTTTGTCGTTCACGTTCTCTCCCGTGTCGTCCCGCGCTCAGATTATATGCGCGTGAATATACCTCGTGTAACGCGTCGCTCCTGAGGTTATTCCCGCTCACGCGGTCGCGAACAGGGCGAGCAGATCGCGCACCACCTGGTGCGGAGTGGTTTCGCACGGGCTGTGACCGGTGTCGTACACGGCGAAGCGCGCGCCGATGCGCTGGGCGTACGCGCGGTGCTGGGCGGTGGGCCACAGATCGTGCGAACCGACCGCGGACAGGAGCGGCACCTCCGCATCCCGCACTTCCCGGGCGACGTCGGGCATGCGCATCATCAGGCCCACGATGTCGTCGACGCTGCTCCGGCGGGTGAGCGCGAAACGTTCGCGCACGAACGCAATCCGCCTGGGCGAGACGCCGTTGAGGTTGTTGCGGATGCCCCACAGCATCAGCGTCGCCCCGCGGTGAGGGGATGCCAGCGGACTCAGCCGCCCGATGTGCTTGATCCCTCGGAAAACGTTGCCCGTCGCGGGGGGCGTCGAGAGCAACGTCAGGGAGGCGAACAGGTCGGGACGCCGAGAGAGGGTCACCTGCCCGACGAGGCCCGCGAAGGAGTACCCCACGACGTGCGCGGGCGCCGTGTCGTCCTCGAGCACCGCGATGAGATCATCGACGAAGAGGTCGTAGTCGTAGTGCGCGCGCGGCGGATGCAGACGCTCAGGACCTGCCCGATAGGACTCATACTGCCCCGCGAGGTCGAAGGCTTCGGCGCGGTACCCCGCGTCGGCGAGCAGCGGGAGCATGAGGGTGAAGTCTTCCTTCGAGCCGGTCGCGCCAGGAACGAGCACGATGCGGCCGCGCTCCCCCGAGCCCATGGCCACGCGCGCGATGGCACCACTGGGTGCCGCGAACACATCGCTCTCGGCGCCGACCGGCAGCACGCGCCAATCGAGGTCCGACAACGCTCGGTCGCGGCTCACGGCATCATCGAGAGTGGTCATCGGCGGTACAGTATCGCTTCGCCGTCCGTGCAAGGGGGGTCGGCGCGTCGATCGGGCGAGATAGTGTGACGCCGAGATGAGCGACGCCTCCGCCCCCGCCGACCCGGAATCCCCCACCGGCACCGTGACCCCGGCGCGCCCGCGGCGACGCGTGCCCTTCTGGGACAACGCTCGCTTCGCGTGCATCGTGCTCGTCGTCCTCGGCCACGCGACACAGCGCCTGACCTACGACTCCGATGTCGCTCTTGCGTTCTATCTCCTCGTGTACGCCTTCCATATACCGGCCTTCGCGCTGATCTCCGGGTACTTCTCGAAGTCCGGAGCACCCACCCCACTGCAGATGGCGCGCATCCTGACCGACATCGTGGTCCCGTATGTCATCTTCGAAGCCCTGTGGACGATGACGAAGTGGCTCGTCGAGGGCCAGGCGAACCCCAACCTCACCCAGCCGTCCTGGACGCTGTGGTTCCTCCTCGCGCTCGGCATCTTCCGCCTCGTGCTGCCCTACCTCGCGCTGCTGCGCTGGCCGCTGCTGTGGACGGTCGTGATCTCCATCGGCGTGGGCTACCTCCCCAACATCGACTCCACGTTCGCACTCACCCGTACTCTCGGACTGCTGCCCTTCTTCACCCTGGGCTGGTGGCTGCGTGAGCACGACATCGTCGAGAGGCTGCATCTTCTCGGCCGCCGGCCGTGGTGGGCCGTCGCGGCATCGATCGCAGCCTTCGTCATCGGAGCTCTCGTCAGCTGGTTCTTCGTGGACGTCTGGCGCGGGGTCGACCTCCGGACCTGGCTGTTCTACGACGACGCATACTCCGTTCTCGTCGGGCCGCAGTGGTGGGGCGGCGGGGTGCGTCTGCTGCTCATGGGCGTCGCGGTCATCCTGTGCACGGCGTTCTTCACCCTCCTGCCACGACGGCAGACGTGGTGGACGCACTTCGGCAGGTACACGATGTACGTCTATCTGCTGCACTCGTTCGTGCTGTATCCGTTCCGCGAGTCGGGTGTGCTGCGCGACCTCGAGCCGACGTGGCTGTGGCTGCCGATCGTGATCGTCGCCAGCGTCCTCATCGCGTTGGGGCTGGCGACCCGCCCGGTGCGCCGGGTGTTCCGGGTGCTGGTGGAACCCCGGCCGAGCTGGCTGTTCGCGGATCCCGGGCTGGCGACCCGGGAAGGCCACCAGGATGACCCCACGGGGTCACGCCGTCCGCAGGAAGATCCGCGCCCGCTCCCGGCGGATCCCGGACCGAACGGCCGGTAACGCGGGGCAACATTCGTGCACACCGGGCCGGCGGAGATCTAACCTCGGGGCATGTCCGACCTGAACCTTCCCGTGCTCGATCTGTCGCTTCTGGACCAGGGTCCCGAAGCCGCCCAGCGCTTCCGCGAGGAGCTCCGCACCGCGACCCATGACGTCGGGTTCTTCTATCTCGTGGGCACCGGCGTGACGCCCGAACTGGAGGCACGCCTGCTGCAGGTCGCGAAGGACTTCTTCGCGCTCCCCGAGGCTGACAAGCTGGCGATCGAGAACGTGCAGAGCCCGCATTTCCGCGGCTACACGCGTGTCGGCGGTGAACGGACGCAGGGCAAGGTCGACTGGCGCGAGCAGATCGACATCGGTCCCGAACGCCAGCCGGTCACCGAACCTGACGCGCCCGATTACGCGCGGCTCATCGGGCCGAACCTGTGGCCTGATGCTCAGCCCGAACTGCGCGACGTGGTCACGGAATGGCACGACCACCTCACGGGCGTGGCACGCAAGCTCCTGCGCGCATGGGCGCTGTCGCTGGGGGCCGAGGATTCGTACTTCGATCGGCACTTCGGCGAACCGTCCACGCTCATCAAGATCGTCCGCTACCCCGGTAAGGAAGACCCGACGCCGCAGCAGGGAGTGGGCGCGCACAAGGACTCCGGCGTCCTCACCCTCCTGTGGGTCGAGCCGGGCAAGGGCGGCCTGCAGGTGCAGCGCGAGGGGGAATGGGTGGATGCTCCGCCCGTGCCCGGCGCATTCGTGGTGAACATCGGCGAGCTGCTCGAGTACGCCACGCAGGGCTACCTGACGGCCACGAACCACCGCGTCATCTCGCCGCGCTACCCCGGCGAGCGGATCTCGGTGCCGTTCTTCTTCAATCCGGCGCTGGACGCGACGCTGCCGATCATCCAGCTTCCCGCCGAACTGGCCGCTGAGGCGCGGGGCGTGACGGACGACCCGTCGAACCCGATCCACGCCACCTACGGAGAGAACGCGCTGAAGTCGCGCCTGCGCGCGCACCCCGACGTCGCCGCCATCCACCACGCCGACCTCGTCGCCGCACGAGCCGCCGCATCCGCGTCTTCCTGACGCTCGCGCACGCTCCCCCGCGCTCCCTCGCGCCCTCCCTCTCGACCGCGCTCTCGGCCGCGAGGCTGCAAGGCGGCCTCGTTCGGTTGCAGTCTCGGCGGCGGGGGCGACAGGGCCACGGGACGAGGCCAGAGCGGGTCAGGAGTCCTTCGAGGTGCCCGCCTCGAGGATCGAGACGATGGAGAACAGCGTGAAGCAGACCGCCCCGAGCCCTGTGAGGACGCGGGCGGGAACGAAGAAGTTCGGGTCGGTCGTGGCCGCCTCCGCCAGGAACGCCGCGAAGAAGAGGCAGGTCAGACAGGTCATGATCGGGATGATCGGCACTCTGTTGGCCAGCGGGAAGTCACGGCGCCATACCGAGGCGAGCAGCCAGACCTTCGAGATGATGCTGAAGCAGATCAAGCCGAGACCGATCAGGATGCAGCCAGGTGCGATCCGCTCCGGACGGTTCGAGCCGAACAGTACGAACAGCCCCCACACGATGGTGCTGGTTCCCATGATCAGCACCCAGATCGACCACGACCAGCGCTCCTGTTCGTCGAACTGATTGCGCACCTGTCGCACGACGGTGCCCACCAGTGCGATGAGACTCGAGCAGATCGCGGTCAGTCCGAGCAGCACGTGCCCGGCGACATAGTGATCAGCCTGCGCCCCACCTGCCAGCAGCACGACCGCCCAGGCTCCGGCGATGAACGTCGCTGCGACGGGCACGCTGAGCAGCGCCCAGGCCGCCGACCTGCTGTAGGCCTCCGCGGGCGCGCCGTCGCTGCGACTACCCGCGCCGTTCCGCGGGATCAGCGTGAACGCGCTGGATGCGGCACCGACGGTCGAGACGCAGGCTGCAACCAGCCCGACCCCGAACACGACGTGACCGGCGACGAACGAGGGAGCAGACGTCGCGTCCGATCGGAGCCAGAGACCCCAGCCGGCTGTCGCGAGCGCGACCCCGTAGCCCACCGTGGGGAGAACGACCTTCCACGCCGGCGCGAAGGTGTTCGTCAATTGACGGATGATCATCGCCGCCGTGGTGAACAGTGCGATGCAAATGGCCGTCAACGCGGTCAGCACGTGCCCTGCGACGAAATGACCCGCGTCGCTGCCGCCGCTGAGGACGTACAGCCCGAACCCCAGACAGACGGCGCCCATCAGCAGAGGAATGACGCGGAAGAGGATGCTGATCCCGTAATTCATGCGGAGCACCTCCTCACGAGCCGAAGGACGTCGCCCGGATTCCACCGGCATCCACAACGTATCCGCGCCTCCGGGCATTCACAAGGATGCCGCCCGAACGCAAAGCGAAAGGCCGTCCCACACCTGGGACGGCCCTTCGAGAAAGCGATTGTGCGCTGGTTGCGACTAGCGGCGGAGCCCCAGACGCTCGATCAGCGTGCGGTAACGCGCGATGTCGATGTCCTGGAGGTAGCCGAGCAGACGACGGCGCTGACCCACCATCAAGAACAGACCACGACGTGAGTGGTGGTCGTGCTTGTGCTCCTTGAGGTGCTCGGTGAGGTCCTTGATGCGCTGCGTCAGCATCGCGACCTGCACCTCGGGGGATCCGGTGTCACCGGGGTGCGTCGCGTACTCTTCCATGATCGCCTTCTTAGCGTCTGACTCGAGTGGCATAGATGGGATCCCCTTTCAGCTTGTTGCGCGGCGCCCGACGGCTTATCCGTGGGCTCTCTTTCTCCGCGGCCGATCCAACGGCAACCTCCTAAGACTACCAGCGAACGGATCCCGCGGCGACCGGGCCGCGGCCAGCGCCGGTTAGCCTGGAGGGATGCGCCGACCCTCCCCCGCCGTCCGCGCCACAGCCGCGTGAGCGCGGGTCGTCCGGCTCGGGCCCGTGGTCTGCGTCGCGATCACTTCGTCGACCTCCGGCCGTTGCGCACCCCGGCGTTCGCGCGCCTCTGGGCAGGCTCGGCACTGGCGGGGCTCGGCGGCCAGCTGACCGTCGTGGCCGTCATGCTGCACGTCTACGAGCTCACCGGTGACACGTTCGCGGTGTCGATGATCGCCGTGGCGGGGCTGTTGCCGATGGTCGTCGCGGGCCTCTATGGCGGGATGCTCGCGGACGCGTTCGACCGCCGGATCGTGGCCCTCCTGGCCGCGTCGGTGACCTTCAGCTCCACGGTGCTTTTGTCGGTCCTCGCCTGGACCGGCGGAGAGACCGTGTGGTGGCTCTACGTGCTGAGCGTGGTCAATTCCGCCGCGAACTCGGTCGTGATGGCCACCCGGGCCGCCATTGTGCCGCGCCTCATCACGCGCGACCTGCTTCCGGCCGCCGCAGCGCTCCAGGGCATCTCCGCCGGGGCGATGGTCATGGCAGGACCGGCGCTCGCCGGCGTGCTGGTCGCATTCACGGGGTACGCGTGGACGTACACGATCGACGTCATCCTGATGCTCGGGCTGTTCCTGGGTCTGTGGACCCTTCCGAAGATCGCGCCGGAAGGAGACTCGGTCAAGGCGGGTCTGCAGTCGCTCCGTGACGGATGGCAGTTCCTCCGCCGCGCCTCGAACATCCGCCTGCAGTTCCTGCTCGACATCGTGGCGATGACCTTCGGGCACCCCCTCGCCCTCTTCCCCGCGATCGGTGCCGTGCTGCTGGGAGGCGGCGCGATCACGACAGGCGCCCTCACTTCTGCGGTGGCGGGAGGGGTCCTCCTGTCGAGCCTGTTCTCCGGCCCGGTCGGACGCGTCCGACGCCAGGGGCTCGGGATCGAGCGGGCCATCCTCGCGTATGGCGTCGCCATGGCGATGTTCGGCGGCGTTCTCGCCGCCGCGGCCTTCGGGATTTTCGCGCCATCCGAGGTCAACGAGAACTCCGCGAACACCGCGCTCATCATCGCGGCCATGGTGACCCTGGTGCTCGCCGGCGCCGCCGACAACGTCAGCTCGATCTTCCGATCGACGATGCTGCAGGCCGCCGTCCCCGACAACATCCGCGGCCGCCTTCAGGGCGTGTTCATCGTCGTCGTCACCGGCGGACCGCGCGTGGGAGCACTGTACGCCGGCACCCTGGCGACCCTCGTGGCGCTGTGGTTCCCGCCCTTGCTCGGCGGCTTGGTCATCCTCGCCCTCGTGGGCCTTCTCGTCCGCCTCAACCCCCGTTTCCGCCACTACGACGCGGAGAATCCGCAACCGTGACCGTGCGCCGACCGCCGATCGTCGGAGGATTTCGGACGTCCCTTCAGAGCGGTGCATCCGCGTCCGCCAGCGGGGCTATCGTCGGCGGGTGACCTCTCCGACGGCCGTCCGCACTCCCTCCCCGATCACGATCGGGGTGCAATTCGTCCTCACCGGAGTCGTATGGGGTTCCAGCTTCCTGTTCATCGCGGTAGCGCTGACCGGCATGACATTCGTGCAGGTCACGTGGTCACGTCTCGTCTTCGGCGCCCTGACCCTCGCGGCGATCGTCCTTCTCCGGCGCGAACGGCTGCCGCGCTCCCGGAGGGTGTGGGGTCATCTGAGCGTCGTGGCCGTGACCTTCTGCATCCTGCCCTACCTGCTGTTCGCGTGGGCTCAGCAGCACGTCACCTCGAGCCTGGCGAGCATCTTCAACGCGACGACCCCGATCATGACGGCCGTGCTCGCGTGGGCGGTCTTCCGTGTCGAGCGCCTGCGCACCGGTCAGCTCGCCGGGATCGCCGTCGGCGTGGCCGGCGTGGTCGTGATCATCGCGCCGGGAGCGACCTTCGAACTCGGCGAGAGCGTCGTGGCCCAGCTGGCCCTCCTCGGGGGCACCGCCTGTTACGGCTTCAGCCTGGCCTACATGCGCAGGTTCCTCGCGGACACCGGCCTGTCCGGGGTGGCCGTCGCCGCGGGCTACATCGGCATCGCCGCGCTCGTCATGCTCGCCCTGTCGCCCCTGGTCTTCCTCGAACCAGTGCGGTGGGATCCCTGGGTGGCGGGCAGTGTTGTGCTGCTGGGATGCTTCGGCACCGGCCTGGCCTACATCTGGAACCAGAGCACCTTGGCGGCGTGGGGACCCACCCGCGCATCCACGGTGACGTACATCACGCCCGTGGTGGGTGTGATCCTCGGCATCGTGGTGCTCGGGGAGACGCTGACGTGGAACGAGCCCGCGGGCGCCCTCATCGTCGTCCTGGGGATCCTCCTCGTGCAGCAGCGGATCCGCCTCGGACCCCGCGCGACCGACTGAACGACGAAGCGGCGGATGCCGGAGCATCCGCCGCTTGCTGTCGCGGTCAGGCCTGCAGCGATCCCTGCAGCTCGAGCTCGAGGGTGACATCCTTGCCGACCAGCACACCGCCGGTCTCGAGGGCGGCGTTCCACGTCAGACCGAAGTCCTCGCGGTTGATGACCGCCTTCGCGGTAGCGCCGGCCTTGTAATTGCCGCCCGGGTCGGTGCCGAAGCCGCCGAATTCGAAGGCGAACGTCACCGGACGGGTGGTGCCCCGGATCGTCAGGTCGCCGTCGACGAGGAAGTCCCCCTGCTCGATGCGCACGCCGGTGGAGCGGAACTCCATGGTCGGGTACGTCTCGGCGTCGAAGAAGTCCGCCGAGCGCAGATGCTGATCGCGGCCCGCGTCCTTCGTGTCGACCGAGGCCACGTCGACGGATGCCTCGACGCGAGCGTCGAGGGGGTTCTCGGGGGCGATCAAGGTCGCGCTCTTCACACCGAAGGTACCGCGCACCTTGGAGATCATCATGTGGCGAACCGTGAAGGACACCTCGCTGTGCGAGGGATCGAGCACCCAGGTGCCTGCTTGATACCCGGAAACGTCGAGCGGGGTGGTGTCGGTCATATCTCTCCTCGTGGATGCTGGGGATGCTGCAACAAGGGAGCCAACGCGTCACGCGGTTCGATCTATTCCCCCGAATAGAAAGACCCGGGAGCGAAGGCTCCCGGGTCTTCCTCGCCCGATCGTCAGCCGACGGCGAGCAGGTCGATGATGAAAATGAGGGTCTTGCCGCCGAGGAAGTGGCCACCGGCGGGGCCGTACGCAAGGTGCGGCGGGATGATGAGTTCGCGGCGCCCCCCGACCTTCATACCGGGGATGCCGTCCTGCCACCCCTGGATGAGGCCACGGAGGGGGAACTGGATGCTCTCGCCGCGTCCCCAGGAGGAGTCGAACTCCTCGCCGGAGTCGTACTCGACGCCGGCGTAGTGGACGGTCACGGTGTCGCCGGGCTTGGCCTCGGGGCCGTCCCCGACGATGAGGTCACGGATGACGAGGTCGGTGGGAGCCGGCCCCTGGGGCGCGTCGAACTCGGGCTTGGTGCGATCGGTCATGATCTCATCCAAGCACGCTCGGCGGTGCGCCGGCGGCACCTCTTGACACCCTCTCGAGCAGAGTGGATGCTGTGTGCAGACAAACTCAGCGCTCGGTAGGCACGCAGGCATCGCCGCGGCACCGGGCGCTGAGTCTTGCTGCGGGCCCGCCTGCCGGGTCAGCGGGCGAACAAGGCTGCCCGCGCCTCGGCGGTCTGCCTCAGCAGGGTCCGCTCGCTCTCCGCGGCAGATGCGTCCCGCCCGCTCAGGCTTCGCTGCCGCGCGGCGGCCAGGGCGGTGGCGTCGGCGATGAAGGTGCGCATGAGCCTGCGCCGATCGCCGGGGAGGGTCGCGGCCCAGTTCAGCGCCGCGCGGCGGCCGGGTCCGGTGGCGAGCATGTCCACCTCCTGGGGAGTGAACCATCCCGCTGCCGCATACTCCCCCAGACGGGCGCGCGTGAGACGGCTTTCTTCCCGACGAAGCAGCACGACACCGAGGATGAAGAGCACGAACAGCGGCACCTGCAGCGTGAAGTACAGGCCGAAGAAGTCAGCGAGAACGGCAGAACCGTTCCACAGCGCGTGCAGGACGATGGCGGCCACCAGGCCGACAACACCGTAGCGCAGCGCTCCCCCGGCACCGAGCGCGCGCCGTGCCGCCAGACCGAGAGCGAACCCGGTCATCGCGGTGAACATCACGTGCGCGAACGGTGAGAGCACGGCACGGAGGAAGAAGGTCACTGTCACGTCCGCGATGCCGCCTTCCAGGAGGCTCACCGCGAAGTACTGCACGTTCTCGGTGAAGGCGAAGCCGGCTCCGACGAGCGCGCCGTACACGATTCCGTCGACCGGTCCGTTGAAAGCCCGCCGGGCGGCGACGTAGATCAGGAAGACGCCGAGACCCTTGGCCACCTCCTCCACGATCGGAGCCTGGACGATCGCGGAGAGCGCGGAGTCGCCGGCGCCGAACAAGAGTACGAGCACGAGGTCGACGCCCAGCGCGATGCCCACCGAGGCGATCGCCCCCCACGCGAGGGCGAACACCACCAGACCGCGCGGCTCCGGCTCCCAGCGATCGACGATCCGTACCGCCAGCCACACCCCCACGAACGGGATTGCCGCCAACACGACGCCGATGATGGATGCGACGGGACCGAGGAAGCGCAGGAAGTACCCGACCAGGGCGAGCAGCACGATGACGAGGACGCCGCCGACCCAGATCAACGCGGCGCCCGTGCCCCGTGGCCGCGGCGGCTCGCTCGGAGCGACCTGCCGTGACGGTGCCGGTGGGATCAGGGCTCCGGCGCCGGGGTGCGGTTGCGACAGCGACGAGGGATGCGACATGCGCTCAGCCTAGAGCGCCGCCGGGTCCCTCTCCGGCCAGGCGCACCACCCCGCTCGGCACGGACCGCGCCGCAACCGCAGGTAGCGTGGAACCATGCGTTTCGCCCATGTCATCCCGCCGTCCTCGACCACCCCTCGGCTTGTGGTCGTCCGCGACGGCGAGAGCGCATTCGTCGACGAGCTCTTCCCGGGCGCGCCGTCCCGACTGGATGACCTGATCGCCGGCGGCGACGACCTGCTGGGTCGTGTCCGCGAGGCCCAGCAGGCAGCCGTCTGGCAGCCGCTGGCCGACCCCACCTTCGCGTCAGTGGTGCTCACTCCACCCGTCATCCTCGCGGTCGGGCTGAACTACGCGGCGCACTCGGGCGAGCTGGGGCTGAAGACGGACGCGACCCCGACCGTGTTCGGCCTGTGGCCGAATTCCCTCACCGGGCACGACGCGACCACCTCCTGGCCCCGGTCCCTCAGCCAGTCCGTCGACTACGAGGCCGAGCTGGGCGTCCTGATCGGCCGGCCCGCGAAGGACGTCGCGGTGGAAGACGCCCTCGACCACGTGTGGGGCTACACGGTGGTCAACGACATCACCGCGCGCGACATCCAGTTCTCCGAGGCGCAGTGGTCGCGATGCAAGTCGTTCGACGGCTTCACGCCGACCGGACCGTTCGTCGTGACGGCGGACGAGATCGCCGACCCGCAGGATCTGCACATCTGGACAGTGGTCGACGGGCACCTCGTCCAGGACGCCTCCACCGGTCAGATGGTGCGGTCTGTGGCCCTTCTCATCTCGCACCTCTCCCGCTCCGTCACGTTGCTGCCGGGCACCCTGATCTCCACCGGAAGCCCGGGAGGCGCGGGCTACTCGCGCGACCCGCAGATCTTCCTGCGCGACCGCTCCACCGTGACCGTGGGAGTGGACGGGATCGGCGAACTGACAACGCACTGCCGCATCCTCGACTGACCTCAGTCCTCCGCGGGCGCCACCACGTTCTCCGCGGCCTGGATGATCGGGATCGCCTCCGTGATGGCCTCGAGCCCCGACAGGCGCATCGGGGAGAGCTGCTTGATGACCTCCGCCCGCGACATCAGCCCCGCCTCCACGACGAGGTCGGCGACGCTCCGCCCGGTCAGCAGCGCGGTTTTCGCCAGCGCCGCCGACGCCGCGTAACCGATGAAGGGCGTCAGGGCGGTCACGACACCGACAGACGAACCGACCATGGCGCCCAGCCGCTCCCGGTTGACGGTGATGCCCTCGATGCAGTTGACGCGCAGCGTCCACATGGCCTGCTGCATCCACGTCATGGACTGGAAGATCGAATGCGCGATGACCGGCTCGAACGCGTTCAGCTGCAGCTGGCCGCCCTCGACCGCCATCGTCACGGTGAGGTCGGCACCGGCGACGGCGAACGCGACCTGATTCACCACCTCGGGGATGACGGGGTTGACCTTTCCCGGCATGATGCTGGAGCCCGCCTGCCGGGCGGGGAGGTTGATCTCCCCCAGGCCGGCCTGTGGGCCGCTGGAGAGCAGGCGCAGGTCGTTGCAGATCTTCGACAGCTTGATCGCGTTGCGCTTGAGAGATGAAGAGAACGACATGAACGCGCCCGTGTCGCTCGTGGATTCCACGAGGTCGGTCGCCGTCTCCAGGTCCAGTCCGGTGTTCTCGCGGAGGTGACGCAGAACCGCGCGGGCGTATCCGGCATGCGTGGTGATCCCGGTGCCGATCGCGGTGGCGCCCATGTTGATCTCGGACAGCAGGTAGGCGTTCTCGGTGAGACGGTTGTAATCCTCGCCCAGCGTGGTGGCGAACCCGTGGAACTCCTGCCCCAGGGTCATGGGCACGGCATCCTGCAGCTGCGTGCGACCGACCTTCAGCACGTCGTGGAACTGCGCCGCCTTGTCCAGGAAAGCCTGCCGCAGGAGGGCCAGCTGCTCGAGCAGGCTGTGCAGCGTCAGGGACAGGCCCACCTTCACCGCGGTCGGATACACGTCGTTCGTCGACTGACTGCGGTTCGTGTGGTCGATGGGCGAGAGGAAGGCGTAGTCGCCCTTCTCGCGTCCGGCCATCTCCAACGCGATGTTGGTGATCACCTCGTTGGCGTTCATGTTCGTCGAGGTGCCCGCGCCGCCCTGGATGACGCCGACGACGAACTGGTCGTGGAACTCCCCGTCCATCACGCGTTGCGCCGCGGCATCGATCAGGTCCGCCTTGTCGGCATCGAGCACGCCGATCTCGCGGTTGGCCCGTGCGGAGGCCTGCTTCACCATCGCCAGAGCGCACACCAGATTGGGGTAGACGGAGATCGGGCGTTTGGAGATGGGGAAGTTCTCGAGGGCGCGCGCCGTATGGATGCCCCAGTAGGCGTCGGCGGGAATCTCGAGCGAGCCGAGGGAGTCGGTCTCGAGACGGGTACGCGTCGTTGCGTCCAGTGCCATGTGATTGTCCTCGTGGGTCGCTTCACGTCGGTCGGGGATGCCCCGAGCCTACCCGCCGGGCCTCCCGGCCAGCCGTGGCCGCGGCGTCCAGCGAGCTCTCGGCGGCCGCCGCAGCGGACGGCTCACGCCTCCGCGGGACGCTTGCGCGAGAACGCCTCGAGACGCTCGTCCGGGCTCAGCCGGGACATCCGCTCGGCCCACGCCGCCGAGAAGTAGCCCGAGGGCTCCGCATCCACGACCGGCACGACCGCGGAGGTCACGGTGTCGTCGTAGACGTGGACGAGATGAAAAGACTGGCCGGCATCCATGCCGTTGACCTCCACGGCCGGTCGCGCGAGGTCCATGGTGTAGCACGTCGCCGCGGCCACGCTCACGGGCACCCCGGCGAAGGTGCCGCTGGTGGAGTAATGCAGGTGCCCGGCAAGGATCAGCCGCACGTCGGAGCCGGCGATGGCCTCGGCGAGCCCGGCCTGGTCACGCAGCTCGAGGATGTCGAAGAGGGGGATGTGCGTCGGCAGCGGTGGGTGATGCAGGGCGAGGACCGTTCCGAGCGGCGCCGGTTGGGCCAGAACGTCGCGCAACCACGCCAGCTGCGCCGCATCCACATCGCCGTGGTGCCATCCCGGAACCGTGCTGTCCAGCGCGATCAGGCGCAGTCCGCCCAGGTCCCACACACCGGTCACCGGCTCTTCGGACGGGGCGAGCCCGAGGAGGTCGCGGCGCAACGCAGGCCGCTCGTCGTGATTGCCCGCGACCCAGATCACGGGCGCCCCGAGGCGCTCGGCGACGGGCTCCACCGTCGCGCGCAGAGCGTGGTAGGCCTCGGGCTCACCCAGGTCGGTCAGATCCCCCGTGAAGACGATGGCGTCGGGGCGTACACCCAGGCCCGCGACGGCCTCCAGAGTGCGTGCGAGGTTGCCCGCCGTGTCGTACCGGCCGGCGAGCCGCTGGTTCCCAGCGAGCAGATGCGTGTCGCTCACGTGCACGATCACGCGGCGGGCGGGGGGATGCTGACCGAACTGAACCGCGGAGACCATGCCTCCACCCTAGAGCGGGGCGCCGACGCGATCAGTGCCCGACGACGATGAGGATCAGCCCGGCGAGCACCGCCAGCCCACAGACGACGAAGCACCCGTACGCGCCCAGGAGGGCGATGCGCTTCTGGGCGGCGCTGAGCGGGTTCTTCCTGGCCGCCTTGGCCGCGGCCTTCGCCGCGCGGCGCCGCTGTTTCTCGGTCACGACCGCGATGGCGTCGGTGAACTCCGCCGGGGCGACCACGGGAACACGCCCCGCGCGGACGAGCAGCCGGAGGCCGAGCGCGTAGAAGAGCACGACGACCACAGCGCCGAGCAGCGCCACGGCGAACACCAGCAGGAAGGAGAACCAGTCGATGGTCACTTGTCGCTCCCTTCGTCGGTGCGGGAGGGGGCGTCCGACGTTGCGGCCGATTCATGCGAGAGCCGCCGCTGGCGGCGCGTGGGCGGGGGGTTCCGCTGGACCTTCACGGCGCGGCCGGAAACGGCCACCTCGCTCATGGCGTTGGACGACGTCACCTGGTTCCGGCGGGAGCGCAGGAACAGCCCGAGCACGGTCACGCCGGCCAGGATCGCGTCCACGAGGATGCCCCAGCCCCCGAGCCAGACCACCAGAAGCGCCGCGAGCGCACCGACCCCACCGGCGGCCGGGAGAGTCAGGAGCCAGCCGATCCCGATGCGACCCGCCGTGCGCCAGCGCACGATGGAACCGCGGCGACCGAGACCCGACCCGATCACGGATCCCGACGCCACCTGCGTCGTCGACAGAGCGAAGCCCAGTGCGCTGGAGGCGAGGATGGTGGAGGCCGTGGACGTCTCGGCCGCGAATCCCTGGGCAGGCTTGACGTCGGTCAGGCCCTTTCCGAGCGTGCGGATGATGCGCCATCCGCCCATGTAGGTGCCCAGTGCGATCGTGACCGCGCACGCGATGATCACCCACAGCTGCGGCTCGTGGTGGGCGGACGATTGCCACCCCACCGTGATGAGCGCGAGGGTGATGACGCCCATCGTCTTCTGCGCGTCGTTGGTGCCGTGTGCGAGGGCGACGAGGCTGGACGTGAAGATCTGCCCCCAACGGAATCCGTCGCGTCCGTCCGGCCTGTTGTCGTACCGGCGGGTGACGGCGTAAGCGATCTTCGTGACGGTGAAGGCGATGATCCCGGCCGTGAGCGGCGCGACCAGGGCAGGCAGGATCACCTTCGACAGCACGACACCGAAGTCGATCGCGGTTGCTCCCACGCCCACGAGCGTGGCGCCGATGAGTCCCCCGAACAGCGCGTGGGACGAACTCGAGGGCAACCCCAGCAGCCACGTGAGCATGTTCCACGTGATGGCGCCGATCAACCCCGCGAAGATGATGGCCGGGAAGATCGATGCGGAGATCTCGTCTTCGCGGATGATCCCGCCCGAGATGGTCTTGGCCACTTCGGTGGACAGGAACGCGCCGACGAGGTTCAGCACGGCAGCCAGGAGCACCGCCACCTTGGGCTTCAGGGCGCCGGTGGCGATGGGCGTGGCCATCGCGTTCGCCGTGTCGTGGAACCCGTTCGTGAAATCGAAGAACAGTGCCAGCAGAATCACCAGCACGATGACGAGAGTTGCGGTCTCCACCGTTCGCTTCCTTGAGGGGATAGGGGGCCGACGTCGCGGCCGTGTGACGAACGAACAGTTCACCGTCTTGTTGCACCCCGTTAACCGGGCACCGAAGAATCCTGACACCCTCGCCAGCCCTGGTCAACTTGGCCCAGCGCCCTCGCGATCCGTGCTCCACTACCGTGGGAACGTGACTGACACCGCAGCATCCCCTCTCGCGCCGCAAGCCGCCCGCAAGCCCGTCGCTCGCACGCACCACGGCGACACGTTCGACGATCCGTACGAATGGCTGCGGGCCAAGGACGACCCGTCCGTGATCGCGCATCTGGAGGCGGAGAACGCCTTCACGCAGTCCCGCACGGCGCACCTCGAAGGGCTCCGGGACCGGATCTTCTCCGAGATCAAGGGGCGGACCCAGGAGACGGATCTGTCGGTGCCCGCCCGCCGTGGGCAGTGGTGGTACTACGGACGCACCCTGGAGGGCAGCCAGTACGGCATCCAGTGCCGTGCCCCGATCCGGTCGGAGGATGACTGGACCCCGCCCGAGCTCTCGCCCGACGCCGAGGTCCCCGGCGAGCAGGTGCTCCTCGACGGGAACATCGAGTCCGAGGGTCACGAGTTCTTCTCGCTGGGCAGCTTCGAGGTATCCACGGACGGGAACCGCATGCTGTACGGCGTCGATGTCGCCGGGGACGAGCGTTACACGGTGCGGGTCCGCGACCTCGTCACCGGCGCGAACCTGCCGGACGAGATTCCCGGGACCTTCGCCGGAGCGAGCTTCTCGCCGGACGGGCGGTTCATCGTGTACACGACAGTGGATGACGCGTGGCGCCCCGACACCGTGTGGGTGCACGAGATCGGCACCCCGGTGTCCGACGACGTGACGCTCTTCACGGAGCCCGACGAGCGGTACTGGGTCGGCGCCGGTTTCACGCGCAGCGACCGGTACCTCGTGATCGAGGTCGGGTCGTCCATCACCAGCGAGGAATGGCTGGTGGATGCCGCCGACCTGCGCGCCGAGCCGCGCGTCATCTGGCCTCGGCGCGAAGGGGTGGAGTACTCCGCATCCCATGCCGTGGTCGACGGCGAAGACGTGCTGTACATCCTGCACAACGACGGCGCCCTCGACTTCGAGCTCGTGCGGGTCCCCGCATCCGACCCGCAGGGCGACCGCCACGTCGTGCTCGCCCACGAGCCGGGGCGCCGGCTGCTGGACCTCGACACGTTCCGGGACTGGGGCGTGGCCGCCTACCGTCGTGAGGGGCTGGCCCGCATCGCGCTGCTGAACTACGCCGACGGGTCGACGGACGAACTGGAGTTCGGCGAGCCGCTCTACAGCGTGGGCACCGCCGGCAATCCGGAGTGGGCCCCTCCCCTGCTTCGCCTCGGGTACGGATCGTTCGTCACGCCCGGCACCGTCTACGACTACGACATCGCGACGGGCGCGCTGTTGCTGCGCAAGCGTCAGCCGGTGCTCGGCGGCTACGAGCCGTCGGACTACGCGCAGGAGCGGGTCTGGGCGACGGCGCAGGATGGCACGCAGGTGCCGATCTCGGTCGTCTGGAAGCGTTCGTTCGGCGAAGCGGGAGCCGCGCCCCGGCCGGTGCACCTCTACGGGTACGGGTCTTACGAACATTCGATCGAGCCGGGGTTCTCCGTCGCGCGACTGTCTGAGCTGGACCGCGGCGTCGTTTTCGCCGTCGCCCACGTGCGCGGTGGCGGCGAGATGGGCCGCCAGTGGTACGAGGACGGCAAGCTGCAGGCCAAGCGCAACACCTTCACCGACTTCGTGGACTGCGCACGGCATCTGATCGACGCGGGATACACGACGCCGGACCGCATCGTCGCGGAGGGCGGCAGCGCCGGAGGCCTGCTGATGGGCGCGGTGGCGAATCTCGCACCCGAGCTCTTCGCCGGAGTGCTCGCCGACGTGCCCTTCGTCGATGCGCTCACGACGATCCTCGATCCCTCGCTGCCGCTCACGGTGATCGAGTGGGATGAATGGGGCGACCCGCTTCATGACCCCGACGTGTATGCGTACATGAAGTCGTATTCGCCGTACGAGAACGTCCGCGAGGGGGTGCGGTACCCCCGCATCCTGGCCGTGACGTCTCTCAACGACACACGCGTGCTGTATGTCGAGCCGGCCAAGTGGGTCGCGCGCCTCCGCGAGGTGGGCGCCGACGCGCTGCTGAAGTGCGAGATGGTCGCAGGCCACGGCGGTGTCAGCGGCCGCTACAACTCGTGGCGCGAGCGTGCCTTCGAGCTCGCCTGGCTTCTGGACGTGCTCGGCGTCGCCGACGCCTGACCCGCGGGGCGCCCCGGATCACGTGATGCGGCGCATCCAGATCAGGTGATGCGGCGGAGACAGGACGATCAGGCCGGAAACGTCCTGTGTACGCCGCATCTCCTGATTCGGGCGCGGGGAGCCGAAGAGCGCGGCCCGTTCACGCACCCGCGGCCGCGCGGCCGGGTCGGGCGATGCGGCGCATCCAGATCAGGTGATGCGCCACTGCATCCAGATCAGGTGTTGCGGCGGAGACAGGACGATCCGGCCGGAAACGTCCTGTGTACGCCGCATCTCCTGAACTCGGCGCGGGGAGCCGAAGAGCGCGGGCCGTTCACGCACCCGCGGACGCGGGCGGGTCAGGTGATGCGCCGCATCCAGATCAGGTGTGCGCCGCATCCAGATCAGGTGATGCGGCGGAGACAGGACGATCCGGCCGGAAACGTCCTGTGTACGCCGCATCTCCTGATTCGGGCGCGGGGTGAGCCGAAGAGCGCGGGCCGTTCACGCACCCGCGGACGCGCGGGCGGGTCAGCCGAAGAGCGCGGCGGCCTCTTCGTAGCGGTAGTACGGCACGGAGTTGAGCTCTCCGAGGGCGTCCGCGAAGGGCACGCGGACGATGTCGGTCCCCTGCATGGCGACCATCTGGCCCCACGCCCCCTCCATGAGCGCATCGGCGGTGTGCAGCCCGAGGCGCGTGGCCAGCACACGGTCGAACGCCGACGGCGAACCCCCGCGCTGGATGTGGCCGAGCACCGTCGAGCGGGTCTCGATGCCGGTGATCCGCTCGATCTCCGGAGCGAGGATCTCGCTGATGCCGCCCAAGCGCGGGCGGTTGAACGCGTCGAGCCCCTTGTCGCTGTAGGCCTCTTCCATCCCCGTGAGGGTGAAGCCCTCCGACACGACCACCAAGGGCGCCCGGCCGCGATCGTGAGCGCGGGAGACCTGCGCGCAGATCTCATCGATCGACATCGGAACTTCCGGGATGCAGATCACATGGGCTCCCGCGGCGATGCCGGCGTGCAGCGCGATCCACCCCACGTGGCGACCCATGACCTCCGCGACCATGCAGCGCTGGTGCGAATCGCCCGTGGTACGCAGGCGGTCCATCGCATCGGTGGCGATGTTCACGGCCGTATCGAAGCCGAAGGAGTAGTCCGTGGCACGCAGGTCGTTGTCGATCGTCTTCGGGACCCCGAGCACGTTGATGCCGTCTTTCGCCAGCCGATCGGCCGCCGCCAGAGTGCCCTCGCCGCCGATCGCGACGATGCCGTCGATGCGGTGGCCGTAGAGCGTCTTGGCGATGTTCTCCGCTCCCCCGCGCGGACCCTCGTAGGGGTTCGTGCGGCTCGTCCCGAGGATGGTGCCGCCCACCTTCGACAGGCCCTTCACCTCGTGCCGGGTGAGGGGGAAGAAGTCCGCGTCCACGACGCCGCGCCATCCATCGCGGATACCGACGAATTCCATGTCGTAGGTCGTCGTGCCCTTGAGTACGACGCCGCGGATGACCGCGTTCAGGCCGGGGCAGTCCCCGCCGCTCGTCAGGATGCCGATCTTCATAGCTGTGGTCCTCGCTGTGTGGGGTGAAGAATCCGGCGACGCTGCCACCCCGACCCTAGCGCGGCCTCCCGTCGGGCGGCCACAGGGCGCGGATGACGCGTCAGTCGCCCCCGAGCGCCTGCCGCAGCAGGTGCGACAGCGCGCTCAGCTGCACAGAGTCGCTCGAGGTCGGGTCCGTTGCCACGCCGTCCAGCGCGCGCAGTGCGAGCCCTTGCTTGGAGTCGATGAGCTCGGCGATCTTGGTGTCGATCGTATGAGCGGCGATGATCCGCCACGCCGTGACCGGCTCGTCCTGGCCGATGCGGTGCACGCGGTCGATCGCCTGGGTCTGCTCGGCCGCGGTCCAGCTCAGCTCGGCGAGCACGACGTTCGACGCGGCCTGCATGTTCACCCCGACACCCGCGGCGGTCAGCGAACACACCGCGATCCCGACGCCCGGGTCGTTGTTGAACGCATCGATGGCGGCCTGGCGCGCCGTGGTGGTCTGATCGCCGCGGAGGGACACGGTGCGCACCCCGGATGCGGCGAAGTGCGCCTCCGCAGCATCCATCACGTCGATGTGCTTGGCGAAGAACACCACCTTTCCGACCGACCGTTGCAGCTGCACGGTGTAGTCGGCCGCGAGGTGGGCCTTGGCCTTGCCGATGCGGCGGACCATGGTGAACACGTTCTCCGAGCCGGACCCCGCCGCCTTGGACTCGTCCAGCTCGTTCTGCGCCACCAGGCGCACGATGTCGTCGTCGATCTCGCCGGGGGCGAGCCCACGGGCACCGCGCGCGTCGAGGATGCGGCGGTACTTCGCCGCGAGGCGGTCGGCGAGTTCGCGCTCGGCCCGACGGATCGAACGGCCCTCTTCGCCGTCGAGCTCCACGGGGAGGTCGGCGACGAGCTTGTCGGGCAGGTCGGCGGCGACGTCCTTCTTCTTGCGGCGCACGATCCCCATCGAGATGACGGCGTTGCGGGCCTCCGGGTAGAAGGCCTTGTCGGCCGGCGTCAGACCGGACGTGTCGAGCTTCTCCATCAGCTCCGGACCGGGCTTCTCGCCGTTCGTCCAGCCGAGGTAGCGCCAGATGGCATCGAAGTCTTCGACGTCGTTGATCAGCGGGGTTCCGGTGAGCGCCAGCAGCAGCGGGTCACGCACCTGCTCGCGGATGCGGGCGGCCAGGGCCAGCACGTTCTGCGAGCGCTGCGAGGAGAGGTTCTTGATGAAGTGCGCCTCGTCGACGACCATGCCCTTCAGGCCGATCGAGCTGAGCCACGCGAGGTGCCGGTCGAGGATCTCGTAATTCACGATGAACACGTCGGCGAACGCGTCCATGTCTTCACCATCGCCGGAGATCACGGTCGCGCGGCGCTGCGGCGTCCACCGGTGCACCTCGCGCGCCCAGTTCATCTTGACGACGTTGGGGACGACCGCCAGGAGCGGGTAGGCGTCGGCGACGGATGCGGCCAGCACCGACTCGGCCGTCTTACCCAGGCCCGGTTCGTCGGCGAGCAGGAACGTCCGGTGCCCCTCGCGCACGGCTTCGAGGAACCGTGACTGGTGGGGCATGACCTCCAGGCCCCGAGGCGAGAGCCGGTCGTACTCGGGGACGTCGGGAAGATCCATGGATGCGGCGGCCCCGCCGGCGCCGGTCTCGAACGCCTTGTACAGCGGTCCCATCAGCTCCCAGCCGTCCAGCCGGCGCCGCGGCGTGGCCTGGGCCGGACGCGCGCCGAGGTCGGGGGCGAGGAAGGGGTTGGCCATCTTGCGCGCTTCGACGGCGGGCGGGATGACCTGTCGCTCTGCCAGTGCCGCCGGTACGACCTGCGCGGTGGCGGGGGCGACATCGGTGATGATGAGCTCGTCCGGCGGAAGTTCGGCGCCGGACTCGAGCAGCCAGTCGCGACGCATCCGCCGTGCGACCGGCGACGCGGCCTGGTCGACTTCGAGCAGCTGGATGAGGGAGGTGTCTCGCGCGGCGGTCTTGGCGAGGATCGTCGCGACGCCGTCGAGCCGTTTGAGCAGCTCCGCACGCGCCGCGTCCGGAAGCTCGGTGTCGGCTTTCACCCGCGCGCGCTCTTCGCGCACGAGGAAGGCGATCACCTGGAACTTCACCCGGTTGGTCGGGCCGAGCTTGCCGCGCTGCGCCTTCGCCTCGACCTCTCGCACCTTGCGGGCGAGGATCGGGATGAGTGGGGCCTCGTCGTCGCGGCGCGCGGACGAGGACTTCCTGCGCCTCTGGCCAGAGCCGGAAGCGGCGGTCGCCGTGGTCGGCATGCTCCTCCTGAGCGTGTCATCCGGCCCTCGCCGTCATCGACGACGAGGAGTCCGGTAGGTCTGCGATCCCGCGGGGCGGCGCGAGCCGTGACTCCCTCGGGGCGGTTCCCTCACCCTGTCGCAGGCGTTCGCTGAGGCGAGCTGCGTCGTGGGGAAGGAGAATTCCGATAGCCAGTGTAGCGCTTCGCGGAGGAGATCAGCCGCCCAGCGTCGCCAGAATGTCTTCCGTATACCCCTCGGGCGAGATGTTCAGCCATCCCGTCGCAACCCACAGGTCGCCGCGCAGCGCGTGCGTCTCCCCCCGCACGTACTCGGTGTCCTCGAGGGTCACCCCCCGCTGTTCGATGCGGCAGACCGTCGCCCCGTCCGCGTCGTCGCAGCCGAATCCGGCGGCCACGAGCGCGTCGGCGACCGTAGCGGCCTGCCCCGCGTCCACGACGGAGATGTTGGTGGCCAGGCCTACCTCGCTGGGCGCTCCCCACGTGCACCGCAGGGTGGGCACCGTATCGAGGAGCTCCAGCAGAGTGGCGTTCTGGGTGGAGAGCATCGAGATGCCCGGGTCGTTCAGCGGCGGCACTTCGCTCTCCAGCAGGGCACGCATATCGGCGGAGTAGATCTCACCGCAGTCCGCGGGCAGCGCGGCCGTGGGTGTCGGGTCCGCCGACGGCGACGCCGTGCTCGACGGCGACGGGGATGCGGCGGAGCCCTCCGGGGTCGGCTCGACGCGCGGCTCCGGTGCGCAGCCGCTCAGGCCGAGCGCGAGCGCCGCCACCGCGACGGCCGTGGGCAGGGCGAAGCGGGTAGAGAACATGGCGCACCTCCGGGATCAGCCTCGACCCTAACGCGGCGCCGGGCCGCGGCCCGGTCGCTCAGCGGGCGCGTCGCAGCCGCAGACTGTTCAGCACCACGAAGAGGCTGGAGAAAGCCATCGCGGCTCCGGCGATCATCGGGTTCAGCAGCCCCAGCGCGGCCAGCGGGAGCGCTGCGACGTTGTACGCGAACGCCCAGAAGAGGTTCCCTCGGATGACGCCCATCGTCCGGCGGCTCACCCGCACGGCGGTGAGGATGCCGCGGGGATCGCTCCGTACCAGCGTGATGTCGCTGGCGTGCATGGCCGCGTCAGTGCCGCCGCCCATGGCGATCCCGAGATCGGCTGTCGCCAGAGCCGCCGCGTCGTTGACGCCGTCCCCGACCATCGCAACGGTGCGCCCCTCCGCCCGCAGCCGCTCGATCGCGGCCACCTTTCCCTCCGGTGTCGCTCCGGCCGACACCGTCGAGATGCCGAGTTCGCGGGCCACGGCGGCCGCGACGCGTGCGTTGTCCCCGGTGAGCAGTTGCACGTCCAGTCCGGCTGCGCGCAATCCGGCGACCGTCTCGCCGCTCTCCGGGCGCACGGCATCGGCCACGACGAAGACGGCGCGGGCACGCAGCATCCCGCGTTCGTCAGCCCAGCCGGTCACGACGACGGTGCCGCGTTCCTCCGCTGCCGAGACGGCGGCGTCGAGCGCGGGCGCAACGTCGGCGCCGAGCTCGCGCGCGAACCCGATGCGGCCGGCGAACGCCTCGCGCCCCTCGACCATGCCGGTGACGCCGGCGCCGGCCCACGCGCGAAAGCCCTCGACGACACCACCAGCGGCCGATGCGCCGGCGATGGCTCGGGCCACGGGATGCTCCGAGTGGCTCTCGAGCGCAGCCGCCACCCGCCGCGCCTCCGCCTCGTCCCCCGGCTCGGCGACGACATCGATCAGGGTCATCCGACCGGTGGTGAGCGTTCCGGTCTTGTCCAGGACGATCGTGTCGATGCGCTGGGCGGATTCCAGCACCTCAGGACCGGTGATGAGCACGCCCAACTGGGCGCCGCGTCCCGTCCCGACGAGGATCGCGATGGGGGTAGCCAACCCCAGGGCGCAGGGACACGCGATGATGAGCACGGCGACCGCGGCGGTGAAGCCGGCCGCGACCGACCCGCCCGTCACCATCCACGCCAGCAGGGTGAGGATCGCCAGGCCGATCACGATCGGAACGAAAACGGCCGAGATCCGGTCGGCCAGCCGCTGCACACGGCTCTTGCAGGTCTGCGCGTGTTCGACCAGCCGCGCGATGTGCGCGAGCCGGGTGTCTTCTCCCACGGAGGTCGCCCGGATGACGAGGCGACCGTCGACGGCAATCGTGCCACCGGTCACCGTCTGGCCCAGCGCCGCCTCCGACGGGACGGACTCGCCCGTGAGCATGCCCTCGTCCACGGCTGCCACGCCGCCGAGCACGACGCCGTCGGCGGCGACCGTTCCGCCCGGGCGGACGACGAACGCGTCGCCCACGCGAAGGTCTTCGACGGGCACGGTCGTGCCGTCCTCGAGTTCCACGTCGGTCGCGCCGAGATCGAGCAGAGCACGGAGGGCGGCGCCCGCACGCCGCTTCGAGCGCTGCTCGATGAACCGGCCGAGGAGGAGGAACACCGTCACCGCGGCCGCGACTTCGAAGTACACCAGAGCGGTGGCGTCGTGCACCGGCCCGAAGAGCATGACCTCGTGCGAAACGCCGATGCGGCCGGCCGACCCGAACAGCAGAGCCCAGACGCTCCACAGGAATGCGGCCATCGTTCCGAGCGTGATGAGGGTGTCCATGGTCGCCGCCCCATGACGCGCGTTGGCGATCGTCGCGCGGTGGAACGGCCAGCCACCCCACAGCACCACCGGCGCGGTCAGCAGAAGCGACACCCATTGCCAGCCGGGGAACTGCCACGCGGGCACCATGCCGAGCGCGACGACGGGAACGGCCAACGCCGCGGACACGAGAAGGCGCGTGCGCAGCGGAGCCGCGCCGGGGCGATCCTCGACGTCATGGTCGTGCCCGGCGGTGTCATGGTTCGCGTCATGGCCGTGCCCGGCAGTGCCGTGGTTCGCGTCATGGCCGTGGCCGGCCGTGCGGCGTACCCGCGCGTCGTAACCGGCCTCCCGCACCGCACGCACGAGGCGGTCGGAATCCACGCTGTCCGGAAAGCTCACACGCGCGGACTCCGTGGCGAGGTTGACGCTCGCGTCCACACCCTCCACGGCGCGAAGGCGCTTTTCGACGCGCGCGACGCAACTCGCGCACGTCATCCCTTCGATGTCGAGCGTGGCCTCGTGGCGGAACCCCTCGGATGCGGTGGGCTCGGTGTGCGTGGTCATGTCTGCCTCCTGGCGTGCAACCAATATACCCCTGGGGGGTATTTTGAATTACTGCGCCTCGTCGTTGTCCACACCCGGTCCTAGTGTGGTGCCATGACGGCGTCGATGACCCGGGATCAGCGGATGGTGCTGTGGATCGCGATTCTCGGTTCGTTCGTCTCCTTCCTCGACGGCACGGTCGTGACCGTGGCGCTTCCGGCCATCCAGGAGGAGCTCGGCGGGGGGCTCACGACTCAGCAATGGGTGGTCGACGCATACCTCATCACCCTCGGCGCGCTGATCCTCGTTGCCGGCTCGCTCAGTGACGTGCTCGGTCGCCTCCTCGTCCTCAACATCGGCCTGGTCGGGTTCGGGGTGACCTCCATCGCGATCGCCGCTGCTCCGAGCCCCGAGTTCCTCATCGGTGCACGCGCTCTGCAGGGCGTTGCCGGCGCTCTCCTGGTGCCCAGTTCGCTGGCTCTCATCACCGCCAACTTCCGGGATGCGGCGCAGGCACGCGCCATCGGTATCTGGACGGCCGCGACCACCGGAGCGATGATCGCCGGGCCGGTGCTGGGCGGGCTCTTCGTCGACCTGCTGTCGTGGCGGCTGGCGTTCCTCATCAACGTCGTGCCGCTCGCGGTCACGCTCTTGCTGGTCGTACGGCTGGGTCACCGGGACTCCCGACGCGCCGGTGCGACCGTCGACGTGCTCGGCGCGGTGCTGTGCACCATCGGGCTCGGCGCGAGCGTGTTCGCCCTCATCGAGCAACCGACCCTCGGATGGGGCTCCCCCGCGATCTGGGGAACGATGGCGATCGGTCTGGCGTCGTTCGCCGGCTTCCTCGTGCGGCAGCGGTTCGCCCGTCAGCCGATGATGCCCCTCGACCTCTTCCGGGTGCGGAACTTCTGGACCGGCAACGTCGCGACCGCCTTCGTCTACGCCGCGTTGTCGTTGAACGGCTTCGTGCTCGGGGTGTACCTCCAGCAGGGGGCCGGGCTGCCCGCAACCCTGGCGGGCTTGGCCACCCTCCCGGTCACGCTCCTGATGATCGGATTCAGCGCGCGCGTGGGGGCGCTGGCAGGGCGCCGGGGCCCCCGTCTCTTCATGACCGCGGGCCCGCTGCTCATGGCAGTCGGCGCTCTGCTCCTGCTCACGGTGTCGGAGGACTTCTCCTACTGGTGGCAGGTGCTGCCGAGCGTGCTGGTCTTCGGTGCCGGCCTCACCCTGACCGTCTCGCCGCTGACAGCGGCCATCCTCGGCGCCATCGACGAGAGCCGCTCCGGAATCGCCTCCGCCGTGAACAACGCCGTGGCGCGGGTCGCGGGGCTCGTGGTCATCGCCCTGCTGGCCACGATCCTCGGCGGTTCCCTGGACCTCGACGGCTTTCACCGCGCGGCGGTCGTCACCGCGGCGCTCCTGGCCATCGGTGGCGTGGTCTCGTTCCTCGGCATCCGCGGGAGCGCCCGCGCGTAGGCTGGAACCATGCCCCGCATCACCGAACGCGAGCTCGCCGCGACGATCGACCACGCCATCCTCAAGCCCGAGCTGACGCGCGCGCAGGTGGACAGCGAGCTCGACATCGCCGCAGAGTGGGGCGTGTTCAGCGTCTGCGTCCGACCGTCCGATATCGCCTACGCGGTGCGGCGTCTGGATGGCACGGGCGTGGCTGTGGGGACGGTCATCGGCTTTCCGCACGGCACGACATCGACGGCCGCCAAGGTGGCGGAAGTCGCCCAGGCGCTCGCCGACGGTGCGAGCGAAGTCGACATGGTCGTGAACATCGGGTTCCTCCGCTCGGGTTTCGATGACGCGGTCCGCGACGACATCCACGCCGTGGCGGATGCGGCGGGCGGGCTCATCACGAAGGTGATCTTGGAGACCGCGTACCTCGACGACGAACAGATCGCCCGCGGCAGCCGCCTCGCGGAGGCCGCCGGTGCGGCATTCGTGAAGACCTCGACGGGCTTCGGCGGCGGCGGGGCCACGGTCGAGGACGTGCGCCTCATGCGGGCGAGCGTCGGCCCGGAGGTCGAAGTGAAGGCGTCCGGGGGTGTCCGGAGCCTGGACACCGCGCTCGCCATGCTCGACGCCGGGGCCACCCGCCTCGGTACGAGCGCGAGCGCCACCATCCTGGGCGAGTTGCGTGCCATTCAGAGCGGGCAAGCGGCGTCCGGCGCGCGGGACGATTCGTCCTACTGACCGCTGCGCTCCTGCGACTCGATGAGAACTGCGCGGACGCGGTCCACGTCGTCGGCCATCTGCTCCATGAGTGCGGGGATGCCGGCGAACGCGACCATTCCCCGGATACGGGCGGCAAAGCGGACCTCCACCCGGTGGCCGTAGAGATCGAGATCGGTTTCGTCCAGCACGTACGCCTCCACCTGCCGCACCGGCACATCGCCGAAGGTGGGGTTCACCCCGATGCTGATCGCCGCGGCATAGCGTGTGCCCGGGCGCAGCCCGTCCGACGACCCCTCATCGATGAGCCAGCCGGCATAGACCCCGTCCGCAGGGACGAACCCTTCCAGGTCGGGCGACAGGTTCGCCGTCGGGAACCCCAGCTCGCGCCCGCGCTTCAGACCGTGGACGACTTCGCCCCACACGGACGGCGCCCGCCCGAGGAGCTTCGCCGCACGCTCCACGTCTCCCTCGGCGAGAAGCTCGCGAATCCAGGTCGACGAGACGCGCCGGTCGTCGTCGATGGCCCGGACGTCGTCCACGACGTCGACGACGAACCCGTACTCCCGGCCCATGGATCGCAGAAGGTCCGGGTTTCCCGACCCACCGCGACCGAAACGGAAGTCCTGGCCGACGAGGACCGTGCGTACGTCGAGCGCCTCGACGAGCACGTGGCGCACGAATTCCTCGGCCGTCAGCGCGGCGAGCGTCTCGTCGAAGGTCAGCAGCAGGGTGGCATCCACTCCTGCACGCTCGAGCAGGTCCAGCTTCTGGTGCACCCCGATGAGGTCGGCGGGGCGGACCTCCGGCCGGAGCACGCTGAGCGGGTTCCGGTCGAAGGTCACCGCGACGAGGCGCGCGCCGCCGGTGGCAGCATCCACGCGCGCCCGGTCGATGACCGCACGGTGCCCGGCGTGCACGCCGTCGAACTTGCCGATGGCCACGACCGACGGGCCGAAGTCGGAGGGGACATCGGCGGGGTCGTGGAAGACGATCACGACGCCACCGTCGCCGTCGCGCGGGCGGGAGCGGTAACGCGATGGGCCGCGAGCCACCACAGGCCGAGGAACGGCAGCACGAGCGGCACGAAGAGGTAGCCGTAGCCGTAGAGGGACCACACGGTCGGATGCTGGAACAGCTCGGGCAGCATAAGGCTGAGGGTCCCGACGATGAGGACGCCCGCGAGTTCGAAGCCGATCGCCACCCAGGCCACCGCGTACCAGGTGCGGCGGCCGGCGAACACGAGCGCGAGCGTGGCGACGATGTACACCACCGCGCTGACCGCCGACAGCGTGTACGCCAGTGGCGCCTCCTCGAACCGCTGAACGATCTGCACGAAGGAACGACCGGTCGCGGCGAGGGCCATGACGAGATAGACGATCACCAGGACGCGGCCGATGCCGGTCATCCGGCCAGGAGTGCGAGTTGCCATGACCTGTCAATCCTAGGCCGCGCTGTGACGCGGTCCGCCCCGTCTCACGCGATCTGCACCGTCCAGATCACGTGCATCCGCCACACCATGACCGCGACCGCCAGCGCGGCGACTCCCATGATGACCGTGCTCCAGCGGCTGCGTTCGACAAGCGCCCACGCGACGCCCACGGGAGGAAGGAGCGCCGCGGACACGAGGTACACCCAGAATTCCAGCGCGCTCCCGGTCGGCGGGTTGCCCGCCCACGGCGCGATGATCGCGGTGACGATCTGGGCGATCAGCAGTAGTTCGATGAGCGCGAGACCGCCGACGGTGACATCCCCCGGGCGGCGCCCCGCGAGACCGGCGATGATGGCGACCGTGCCCGCCACGCCTGCCACGACCAGCTGCACGATCGTGAACCAGAGGATCATGGGCGCTGCTCCTCCGGCATGTTCATGGCGCTCTTCAGGTCTTGCCCGCGGGCTTCGACGATGCCGACGAGCGCGCCGTGAGGATCGATCGCCGCCCCCCGGACGCCCCCCAAGCGGTGCGCGGCCCCGGCGAGACGCTTGCCATGGCGCAGGTCGCGCGCCTCATCCGCCGATACCGCCACGGCGCCGAGCACGGTCGTCGCCGCTGCAGCAGGAGACAGCATCCGCTCGGGCTCCAGAGCGTCGATGTCCGTGGCGTCCGTCACGGGGAAGGGGCCCACGCGTTCGCGCCGCAGGGCGGTGAGGTGGCCGCCCACCCCGAGCGCGGCGCCGAGGTCGCGGGCGAGAGCGCGGATGTACGTGCCGCTGGAGCAGTCCACGACGACGTCGACGTCGATGTGTCCGGCCGATCGGCGCGTCGCGAGCACATCGAAGCGGCTGACGGTCACCTCACGCGCGGCCAGTGCCACCTCCACGCCGGCGCGGGCGAGGTCGTACGCGCGTCGGCCCTGCACCTTGATCGCCGACACACGGCTGGGGATCTGGGAGATCGCCCCGGTGAGATCGGCCACGCCGCGGGCGATGGATGCGTCGTCCACGACGTCGAGCGCTGCGGCATCGGCACGTTCGGACACGGTGCCGTCGGCGTCATCCGTGTCGGTGCTCTCCCCCAGCCTGATGGTCGCGGTGTAGGTCTTGTCCGCTCCGACGAGGAAGGTGAGAAGGCGTGTCGCACCCTCGACACCCAACACGAGCAGTCCCGTCGCCATCGGATCCAGCGTCCCGGCGTGACCGATCTTCCGGGTGCCGAGCGCCCGCCGGGCGCGGGCGACCACATCGTGGCTGGTGATGCCCGCCGGTTTGTCCACGAGCAGGATGCCGCTTGCCACCATCAGCAGAAGTCCCCGAAGATGCGCACGGGAGAAGCCAGGTCGGAGTTCTCCACGATCGCCGACGCCGCCTTCCGCGGGTCGGCTTCGCGGAGATAGAGAGCCTGACCGGACCGGTACCGGACGTTGGCGGGGGCGTCCGGATCCGGGTCGCTGCCGTCCCGCACCGCCATGCGGGCGTAGGACACGCGGAAGGGCACCTCCAGCCACACCGACCAGTCCCACAGGCCCCGCAACTCCGGCCGGTGCAGGAACACCCCATCGACGACGAGGACGGCGTCGCGCGGAGCCGTCACCCATTCCGATGGAACCGGCACGTCGCGGGCGGCGTCGAACGCCGACAGTTGGAACCCGGTACTTCCGCCCGTGCGGAACGGGTCGATGAGCACGCGGCGGAAGGTCGCGTAGTCGAAGGAGTCACGGTAGAAGCCTTCCGGCGACGTGCGACCTCGCGCATACCGTTCTGCGCGCGGACGGTGGAACCCGTCGATCGACGCGCGGAACACCGCTCCCCCCTCCTCCGCGAACACGTCGGCGAGACCGTCGGCGAAGACCGTCTTGCCGGCACCGTCGACGCCATCCACGGCGACGATCACGCGACCGGCGCGATAGTGCAGGCGCACCTCGTCGCGCAGTTCGCGAAGGAGGGAGACCGCGGGAGTGGTGGGGAGCCGCACCCTTCCAGGGTACGGGCCTCGCCTCCCCCCTCGGCACGGCGACGCCCTGGCGCTCGTAGGCTGGACGGTATGCCCGACCTCGCGGCGCCTCTCCAGGCCTGGTACCGCACGAACGCGCGCGACCTGCCGTGGCGCCGGCCCGGGTTCGGCGCGTGGGGCACGCTCGTCAGCGAGTTCATGCTGCAGCAGACACCGGTGGCTCGCGTCATCCCCCATCTGGAGGCATGGCTGTCGCGGTGGCCGACGCCGACGGCACTGGCGGCCGACCCGCCGTCCGAGGCCGTACGGCAATGGGCGAACCTCGGCTATCCCCGCCGCGCGCTGTGGCTGCACCGCGCGGCCGTGCAGATCCGCGACCGACATGACGGCATCGTGCCGCGCGAGGTGGAAACGCTCCTGTCCTTGACGGGCATCGGGGATTACACCGCACGCGCGGTGGCCGTCTTCGCGTATGGCGATCGGCACCCCGTGGTCGACACGAACACCCGTCGTGTGCTCGCCCGCGCGGTGGCCGGTCGCGCCCAGCCCGGTCCGCCCTCGCGGCGCGACCTGGAGGAGATGACCGCCGTCCTCCCGGACGATGTCACCGCATCCACGGTCGTCAACGCCGCGGTGATGGAGTTGGGTGCCACGATCTGCACGGCACGGTCGCCCCGCTGTGATGCGTGCCCGATCGCGTACGCCTGCGCGTGGCGGGCGGCGGGTTACCCGCCCTCGGCAGACCGGCGCCGGCGGCAGGCGCGCTACGAGGGCAGCGACCGCCACGCGCGCGGCGCGGTGCTCAAGTCGCTGCGGGATGCTGCGCCCTCGCCCCTTCGCCTGGACGAAGTGCTGGTGGAGTGGCCCGACGCGCAGCAGCGCGACCGGGCCATCGACTCGCTGATCGCGGACGGTCTGGCCGAAGCCGGGGAGGAACTGCTGCGCCTCCCCCGGTGAAGCCGGGCGGCCTCGGTCAGCGGGTCAGGACCGGGAAAGGTCGTCCGCGTCCACCGAGTCGGCGTCATCCGCTTCCGCGGCATCGGCGTCGGCGTCGTCCGCTTCCGCGTCGTCCGCGTCATCCTCGTCGTCGGCCTCCTCCGCCACCTGGTCGAAGTCCTTCGGCTTGACGTAGGGGTCGGCGTCACCGGCGTAATTCCCCGCGGCGGCGAGGGCCGCGACGGCCTCATCGCGTTCGCGGGCCTCCCGCAGCAGCGCCGCGATGTGGTCGGCGTTCTCGGGGATCGCATCGAGGAAGAACTCGAGCGATGGCGTCAGCCGGGTGTTGAGATGCTTCCCCACCTCGGAGCGCAGCATCCCCGTCGCCGACTTCAGCGCGGCTGCCGTGTCGGCGCGGAGCGCCTCGTCGCCCATGACGGTGTAGAACACCGAAGCGTGCTGCAGATCGCCGGTCACCTTGACGTCGGTGATGGTGACGAAACCGAGGCGCGGGTCGCGCAGCCCCTTCTCGAGCCGCTCAGCGAGCACCACGCGGATGCGGTCGGCCACTCGTGCCTGTCGTTCGGATGCCATGTCTTCTACTCCCTCTCACACCGTGATGGTGTTTCCTACCACGTTCGCTATGGGTCATTCCTGCCCCGGCGAGGATTCGGATGTTCCGCCGGAGCGATCGGGGTAGGGGCCCCTCTCTCGCGGAGGCGGGACATCCGAATCCTCAACCCCCGGAGCAGTGGCCGAACCCCGGCCCGGTCGGAAACCGAAGAGGCCCCGAGCCGCAGCCCGGGGCCTCTCTGGAATCAGCCTCGCGGCTTCTCGATCATTTCGGTCGTCTCGATCTCGTCACCGATCTGGATGTCGTTGAACCTACCGAGTCCGATACCGGCCTCGAAGTCCGTACGCACCTCGGTGACGTCGTCCTTGAACCGGCGCAGCGACTCGATGGCCAGGCCATCGGCGAGCACGACGCCGTCGCGGATGACGCGCGCCTTCGCGTTGCGCGTGATCGTTCCGGAGCGGACGATGACACCGGCGATGTTGCCGAACTTCGAGGAGCGGAACACCTCGCGGATCTCGGCGACACCCGACTGGACCTCTTCGAACTCCGGCTTGAGCAGACCCTTGAGCGACTGCTCGACATCGTCGATCGCGTTGTAGATGACGGAGTAGAACCGGACATCCACACCCTCGCGGGCAGAACGCTCACGCGCCTTCGTGTCGGGGCGGACGTTGAACCCGATGACGATCGCGTTGTCGATCGTCGCGAGGTTGATGTCCGACTCCGTGATGGCGCCGACACCGCGGTGGATGATCCGCAGTTGCACGCTGTTGTCGACCTCGATCTTGAGGAGCGACTCCTCCAGCGCCTCGACGGCACCGGACACGTCACCCTTGATGATGAGGTTGAGCGACTCGACCTTGCCCTCTTCGAGAGCCCGGGTGAAGTCCTCGAGCGAGATGCGCTTGCGAGCCTTGGCCAGCTGGGCGTTGCGCTCGGCCGCTTCACGCTTCTCGGCGATCTGACGGGCCAGGCGGTCTTCCTCGGTCACGATGAACGTGTCACCGGCGCGGGGCACGGAGTTCAGACCCTGCACCTGCACGGGACGCGACGGCCACGCTTCCAGAACGGCTTCGCCGTTCTCGTCCGCCATGGCACGAACCCGGCCGTAGGCCGTGCCCGCGACGATCGCGTCACCGACGCGGAGCGTTCCGGACTGGATGAGCACCGTGGCGACCGATCCGCGTCCCTTGTCGAGCTTCGCTTCGATCGCGACACCGCGTGCGGCCTTGTTCGGGTTCGCCGTGAGGTCGAGCCCGGCGTCAGCGGTCAGCAGCACCGCATCCAGAAGATCCTGGATACCGATGTTGTTGCGCGCGGACACGTCGACGAACATGACGTCGCCGCCATACTCCTCGGCCACGAGACCGTATTCGGTCAGCTGCTGGCGCACCTTCGCGGGGTTCGCGTCATCCTTGTCGATCTTGTTCACCGCGACCACGATCGGCACGTTCGCCGCCTGAGCGTGGTTGAGGGCCTCCACCGTCTGCGGCATGATGCCGTCGTCGGCGGCGACCACCAGGATCGCGAGGTCGGTCACCTGCGCACCACGGGCACGCATGGCGGTGAACGCCTCGTGACCCGGTGTGTCGATGAAGGTGATGGCGCGCTCGATGCCCTCGTGCTCGGTCCAGACCTGGTACGCACCGATGTGCTGCGTGATGCCGCCGGCTTCGCCCGCGACCACGTTGGTCTGGCGGATGGCGTCCAGCAGTCGCGTCTTACCGTGGTCGACGTGACCCATGACGGTCACGACGGGCGGGCGGATCTCGAGGTCGTCTTCACTCTCGGCCTCGAGCTCTGCCTCCAGGTCGAGACCGAAGCCCTCCAGGAGCTCCTTGTCCTCGTCCTCGGGCGAGACCATCTGGATGTTGTAACCCAGCTCGCCGCCGAGCACCTCGAACGTCGCCTCATCCAGCGATTCGGTGGCCGTGGCCATCTCACCCAGGTTGAACAGGATCGTCACGAGCGTGCCGGGCTGGACCGTGTAGCCGGTCAGGGCCTCGATCTTGTCGGCGAAGTCCGAGATGGACGCCCCACGGCGCATCCGGATGATCTCTCCGTTGCCCTTGGTGACATTGACGCCGCCGACGACGGGCGCCGACCGCATCTCGAACTCTTGCCGCTTCGCCCTACGCGACTTGCGCTGCTTGGACTTGCCGCCACCCTTACCGAAGGCACCCGCGGTGCCACCGCCGGGGCCACGGCCGCGGCCACCGCCGCCACCGGGACGGCCGGCGAAACCACCGCCGGCCGGAGCACCCGGACGCGGAGCGCCGAAGCCACCGCCGCCACCGGGACGACCGGGACCGCCGGGACGCTGCTGGAAGGGCGCACCACCCGGACGACCGCCACCACCGGGGCGACCTGCGCCGCCGGGGCGCGGAGCACCCGGACGCGGGGCACCGGGACGCGGAGCCTGCGGACGGGGGATGTTGCCGGGCGACGGGCGCTGGCCCATGCCCTGCTGAGAGGAGAACGGGTTGTTGCCCGGACGCGGACCGGCGGGACGCTGGCCCATGCCCTGCTGCGACGAGAACGGGTTGTTACCCGGACGCGGTGCACCACCCGGACGCGGTGCCTGCGGGGCGGCGGGGCCGGGCCGAGGCGCGCCGGAGGGAGCTGCCGGAGCGGCGTCCGAAGGCGCGGACGCCTCGGGGGCCGACGGTGCCGGAGCGGGCGCTGCCGCAGCGGGCGCTGCCGGAGCCGGCGCTGACGGAGCGGGCGCCGCGGGTGCCGCCGGAGCCGGAGCGGCTTCGGCAGGGGCTGCCGGGGCGCTGGCGGCCGGGGCCGCCGGGCGCGCGGGAGCCGCCGGACGGGAAGGTCCGGGCTTGGCCGAGGAACGCGCGGGGCCGGCGGATGCGGCTGTCGGGGCCGGAGCGGCACCATCAGCCGAGAGCGCGGCCCGGAGCTTGCGAGCCACCGGCGGCTCGATGGTGGACGAGGGGCTCTTGACGAACTCGCCGAGCTCCTTGAGCTTCGCGAGAGCGACCTTGCTGTCGACGCCGAGTTCGGAAGCGATCTCGTGTACGCGTGGTTTTGCCACAATTCTCCTGTCTGGGGGCCTACCCCGGACAGGGCAGACCGTTACTTGCGGACGGGACTCATTTCGAGCCGTTCACTTTGTGTCCATAGCCGTTCAGCCGTTTCGCTGGAGGGTCATTTCGAAGGTCTGCGTGTCGAGAGGACCCGACACACGTAATGCGCGGACGAAGGCGCGGCGCCGTAGGGCGTGATCCACGCACGCGTCCGTCTCGTGTACCCACGCGCCACGCCCCGGCATCGTCGCCCGGTCGTCGCGAACGAGGACCGAATCAACGGCCACGACCCGAAGGAGCGTGGCACGGGGTGCGCGCGTGCGACATCCGACGCACGTTCGTACCGCATCCATTCTACACCTCGGGCCTGTGCGCTCGATCCGTCAGTCCTCGAGGATCGAATCGGGCTGAATGTCGATCTTCGCGCCGGTGAGCTTGGCTGCGAGCCGAGCGTTCTGGCCTTCCTTGCCGATCGCCAGCGACAGCTGGTAGTCGGGGACGAGCGCGCGCACGGCCTTGGTCGTCGCATCCAGGATGAAGCTGGACGTCACCTTCGCCGGTGACAGCGCGTTGGCCACGAAGCGTGCGAGTTCGGGGTCGTAGTCGACGATGTCGATCTTCTCCCCGCCGAGCTCTTCGGTCACGGCGCGCACGCGGCGCCCCAATTCGCCGATGCACGCACCCTTGGCGTTGATCGTGGGATCGTTCGCCTTGACCGCGAGCTTCGTGCGGTGGCCGGCCTCGCGGGCCAGGGAGACGATCTCCACCAGGCCCGACGCGATCTCGGGAACCTCCAGGGCGAACAGCTTCCGCACGAGGCCCGGGTGGGTTCGTGACACGGTGATGGACGGGCCCTTGGTACCGCGCGAGACCGAGGTCACGTAGACGCGGAGGCGGGATCCGTGCGGATAGGACTCCCCCGGTGCCTGCTCTTCCGGCGGGAGGATGGCTTCGACCGAGCCGAGGTCGACGTGCACCATGCGGGGGTTCGGCCCCTGCTGCACGACGCCCGCGACGATGTCGCCCTCCTTGCCGCGGAACTCACCGAGCACGGCGTCGTCGGCGATGTCGCGGAGGCGCTGGCTGATGACCTGCTTGGCGGCGAAGGCTGCGATCCGTCCGAAGTCTTCGGGCGTCTGCTCTTCCTCGCCGATGACCGCACCCTCGTCGTCGAGGAGCGGGGTGAAGATGGCCACGTGGCCGGACTTGCGGTCGAGTACCGCGCGAGCGCCTTCGGGGACGGCTCCGGTGGCCGTGGTGTGCTTTCCGTATGCGGTGAGGATCGCCTGCTCGATGATGCTCACAAGTTCGTCGAAGGGGATCTCCTTTTCACGCTCGATCGTCTTCAGTAGTCCAAGATCGATGTCCACCGTGGGGCCCTCCGTTATTCAGCTCTCACCCGGCACGAGAACGCACCGGCAACCACAGAACGTTACCGGATGCACCTGCGTCGCGTCTGCGAGACCCCTGAAATCAGCGGCGCCCGCAGTCATCCAGCAGCTGCGGTGAGCGGTCGAGAAGGCCCTCCGTCCACCCGAACAGCACCGGGAGGAACCGGGATCCCGGGAGGATCGGACGGAGGTGGTCGTACCCGTAGTAGGCCCGCCAGCGCACCTGCTGCCCCTGTTCGCAGAGGCCCTGGATGTACCGGTCTTGGAGGGCGGGCGGAACCACCTCGTCCTCTTGGCCCCACGCGACCAGGATCGGCGAGCCCGTCGGACCCGTCGCGGCGTTCTCCGCCAGCCGGCGTCCCAGCGCGCCGCCGGTGAGATCGGCGGTGTAGAGCGGCCGATCCTCCGAGACCCCGAGCGCAGCGAGCACCGACACGACCACGCCCGGTTCGGTCGGACAGCGCTGTGTCATCTCCCGCACGATCGTTCGTGCTCCGGCGGCCACGTAGTCCTCGAGGTGCACGTCCGCGTAGGTCCCCGCGTAGGGGACGAGCACCCATGAGGTCAAAACCGACAGCATCGCATTCGCGTCAGAGGTCAGCAGCTCGTCGGCCAGGGCGAGCGGGTCGGCGACGGGCGCGATGGCGGCTGTGCCGAGCACGGTCACACCGGGGGTGTACTCCGGTGCCAGTTGCGCCGTCCACAGCGCCGCGTGCCCACCCTGGGAGTGGCCCCAGACGACCGTGTCGGGTGAGAGCGTGACCCCCGGCAGCTCCGCCGCGGCCAGGACCGCGTCGAGCGAGGAGCGCCCCTCCCCCTTGCCGATGAGGTACGGGAACGTCCCAGGCGCGCCCTGCCCGGAGTAGTCCGAAGCGACGACGACCCAGCCGGCGGCGAGGGCCTCCTCGAGCGCAGGGATCGACCAGCGCGTTGCCGAGGCATCCCGCAGGCTCGGCGCGCACCCCTGCGCGACCCCGGTGGTGCCGTGGTTCCACACGATCACCGGTCGCGGCCCCGGCGGTGGGTCGTTCGGAACGATCACGAGCCCGCTGGCGACGGCGGGCCGGCTGACCGCATCCCGCGTCGTGTAGAGGATGCGGCTCACTTCGCCGCCCTGCGGAGCGCGTCCGAGGTAGTCGTCCCACCGGATGAGCCGACCGTGGCCGGGAGGAAGCCGGTCGGGCGGGTCGTAGAAGGCGTCCACCACCGGCGCGCCCTCCGCCAGCCAGTCATCCAGCCACCAGCCCCCGGTCGCGGAGGCGACCAGGAGCAACGCCAGGGCGTACCGGCCGGCCGCGGTCCAGGCCGTCCGGCGACGGGCGCGACGGAGGTCGGGTGACAGGGGAACGCGCGGCAGTCCGCGACGCGTGCGTCCGGCGTCGCGCATCCCGCGCACCCCGCGGACGATGAGGGTCACGCCGAAGGCGACCGTGCGCACCCCGAAGACGAGAGCGACGAGAAGGACGGTGACGTCGGGCCAGGTCAGCGAGAGGACGCCGAAGGCGATCTGTGTGGCACCGGATGCGGCGGCAAGGACACGCTGACTGGCGCGCCCGCCGGCCACGGCATCGCCCACCGAGGCCAGACCCCCGACGATGAGGAAGGTCGCCAGCACCGATGGCAGCAGATCCAGGCTCCGCCCGAGCCAGACGAGGACCAGCACGCCGCCGGCGATCCACGCCACGGCGAACAGCCGCGTCCACCAGCGCGGCGACCGGTGCCGGGAGACGAGCTCCACGAGTCCGGTGCCGATGGCGCTGAGCGAGACGTACAGCCCGAGGAGCAGCAGGGAGGTGAGCGGCCGGGTGACGATGAGTCCGCCGAGGATGACGATGAGGATCCCCACGACCAGCAGCACGCGCGCGGGAGCGCGCCCGACGAGGTCGGGCAGAGCGCTCCAGCGCGACGAGAGTCGTCGGCGGGATGGCATCCGGACATAGTAAGCGGGGGGAAGCGACCCGACGTGGCGGCATCTGGGCGAGGCGGGAGTGCGCGGAGCGTTCCGCCGGCCCCGGTAGGGTCGCCCAATGAGCATCGACGTGCGGTCGGCCGCGCGCCGCGCCGAGCGCAATTCCGTGCTGCGCACGCTTGCCCGCTCCGGCTATGCGGCCAACGGGATCATGCACGGGGTGATCGGGGTCATCGTCCTGCTCGCCGCTTTCGGCGGCTCCGGCGAGGCCGACCAGACGGGCGCGTTCCGCTCCATCGCGTCGGCGCCGTGGGGCTTCGCGCTCCTGTGGGCGCTGGCGATCGGCTTGGTGGCCCTGGCGGCCTGGCATGCCGTCGCGGGGATCGGTGCGCGACGCCCGAAGCGGACGCAGCGCGTCGGCATTCTGGTGTCCGAGCTCGGGCAGGCGCTGGTCTTCGCCGCGCTGGGCGTGGTCGCTGCATCCGTCGCTCTCGGCGCGCGCCCGAGCGCCGAGAGCGCCGCGGAGGAGGCCAGCCGGGGGGTCCTCGCCGTGGCGGGAGGCCCCATTCTTCTGGGCGCGGCGGGGCTGGGGGTCGGCATCGCCGGGGTCGCCTTCCTCGTTATGGGGGTGCGCCGGTCCTTCCGCACCAAGGTCGAATTCCCCCGCAGCGGGTGGGGGCACGCGCTCGCCGGCCTCGGCGTCGTGGGATTCGTCGCCAAGGGCATCGCCCTCGCGATCGTGGGCGTGTTGCTCGTCATCGCCGCCGTGGAGGTGCGCCCGGATACTGCCGGGGGCCTGCACGGGGCGGTGCAGGCTCTGTTGCGCCTGCCGGCGGGACCGGTCCTCGGGGGCGCGGTCGGCATCGGCTTCGTCTCCTACGGGGTGTTCAGCGTCTTCCGAGCGCGGTACGCGCGACTGTCGGTCTGACGCCGGTCAGTCCAGGTCGGGGTCTCGACCGGTGCGCAGGCCGGTCTCCAGCCCCGCGATGGCCGCGCGATCGTCGGCGTCGAGGGAGAAGTCGAACACCTCGGCGTTCTCGCGGATCCGCTCGAGGGACGTGGACTTCGGAAACAGCACCAGTCCCCGATCCAGGTGCCAGCGGATGACGACCTGCGCGGGGGTCTTTCCGTACCGCGCGCCGATGCGCGCGAGAACGGGTTCGTCGAGCAGACCGCCGCGGGCGAGCGGCGCCCATGCTTCGGTGACGATGTCGTGGGCGTCGTCCCACGCCTGCACCTCCGTCTGGGGGAACCGGGGGTGCAGTTCGATCTGGTTGACCACCGGCGTGACGCCTGTCTCGTCGATGAGCCGCTGGATGTGCGCGGGCGAGAAGTTGCTCACACCGATCGAGCGTGCCCGGCCCTCCGCGGCGAGGCGCACGAGGGCACGCCAGGTGTCGACATAGCGGTCGAGGCTCGGGATCGGCCAGTGGATCAGGTAGAGGTCGACCGTGTCGAAGCCCAGCCGCTGCGTGCTCGTGTCGAAGGCGCGGAGCGTGCGCTCATAGCCCTGGTCGTCGTTCCACACTTTCGTGGTGAGGAAGACGTCATCGCGCGGGACGCCGCTGCGGCGGATCCCCTCACCGACCTCCGCCTCGTTGCCGTACAGCGTCGCGGTGTCGACGTGCCGGTAGCCGTACCGGAGTGCTCCGTCGACCAGCGCGGCCGTCGCGTCCGGGGGCACCTTGTACGTTCCGATGCCCAGTTGCGGGATGCGTCCCCCGTCCGCCAACCTGACCCAGGGCCCACCGTCCACGCGCTCAGGCTACCTCCCCCATGGTTACGGATGACTTTCGTCGCTGGGGCGGCGGCCAGAGCGACGAAAACCGTCCGTACCGGTCGGCGGGTTGGGGGGTTAGGCGGAGAGGCGGGTGACAGCGTCGGCGGCGGGGATGACCTCGCGCTCGCCGGTGCGCCGGTCCCACAGCTCCACCTCGCCCGCGGCGGCACCGCGGCCGACGATGACGATGCGCGGAACGCCGACCAGCTCGGCGTCCCCGAACTTGACTCCGGGCGATACCTTCGGCCGGTCGTCGAAGAGCACGTCCAGCCCCGCGGCCTCGAGGTCGGCGCTGAGGCTCTCGGCGAGCTCGAAGGCCGCCGCATCCCGGCCCGTGGCCACGACGTGCACGTCGAACGGTGCAACGGACGCGGGCCAGATGAGGCCCTTCTCGTCGTTGTTGAGCTCGGCGATGATCGCGAGGATGCGGGTCACGCCGATGCCGTAGGAGCCCATCGTGACGGTGACGAGCTTGCCGTTCTCGTCCAGGACCTTCAGCCCGAGCGTCTCGGCGAAGAACCGGCCCAGCTGGAAGACGTGGCCGATCTCCATGCCGCGCGCCAGTTCCACCGGCCCGGAGCCGTCGGGGGCGGGATCGCCGGCGCGGACGGTGGCGACCTCGATGAATCCGTCCGCGGTGAAATCGCGCCCGGCCACGAGGGAGTGCACGTGCTTCTGGTCGATGTTCGCGCCGGTGATCCAACTCGTGCCGTCGACGACGCGCGGGTCGAGCAGGTAGCGGATGCCGGTGGCGGATTCCTCGCCCAGCACCGGCCCCGTGGGCGACCACGGGCCGATGTAGCCCTTCACAAGGAAGGGGTTCCGCTCGAAGTCGGCCTCGGTGGCCTGCTCGACGTCAGCGGGCGCGAAGGCCACCTCGACGCGCTTGTCATCGACGTCGCGATCGCCCGGCAGGCCCACGACGACGAGTTCGCGCGTGCCGTCCAGGTGCTTCAGCGCCAGGACGACGTTCTTCAGGGTGTGCGCGGCGGTCCACTCCCCGCCGGCGGCCGGAGGATCGAGGACCGCGTTGGAGTGGGCGACGAGCGTCTGGATGGTGGGCGTGTTCGGCGAGTCGAAGATCACCGGTTCGGGCAGCCCGTCGAACGGGATCGGCTCGGGCACGAGGGTCGTGAACGCCTCGACGTTGGCGGCATAGCCGCCGGCCGAACGGACGAACGTGTCTTCCCCGACGGCGGTGGGATGCAGGAACTCCTCGCTGCGCGCGCCTCCCATCAGGCCGTTGTCGGCGTTGACGATGACGTACTCGAGGCCGAGCCGCTGGAAGATCCGCTCGTAGGCGTCGCGCTGGGCCTGATACGACGCATCCTGGCCCTCGTCGGTGTAGTCGAACGAGTACGCGTCCTTCATCGTGAACTCGCGTCCGCGCAGGAGTCCCGCGCGGGGGCGCGCCTCGTCGCGGTACTTGTCCTGGATCTGGTACAGCGTCAGCGGCAGGTCTTTGTAGGACGAGTACAGGTCCTTCACCAGGAGCGTGAACATCTCCTCGTGGGTCGGCGCCAGCAGGTAGTCCGCGCCCTTACGGTCCTGCAGCCGGAAGATACCGTCGCCGTACGACTCCCACCGACCCGACGCCTCGTACGGTTCGCGGGGCAGGAGCGCCGGGAAGTGCACCTCGTAGGCGCCGACGGCGGCCATCTCCTCGCGGATGATCGCCTCGATCTTGGCCTTGACCCTCAGGCCCAGCGGGAGCCACGCGAAGATGCCCGGCGCGCTGCGGCGGATGTAGCCGGCACGCACGAGGAGGCGATGGCTCGTGACTTCGGCATCGGCGGGGTCTTCACGGAGCGTGCGGAGGAAGAAGTGCGACAGACGGGTGACCACGAGGATTCAGTCTAGGTGCGGGGGCGGCGGGCCTCCCATCGGAATGAGTCGGGTTCGCCTCATCCCTCACCGCAGGGCGCCCCGCGTCCGCGCTCCGCGTCAGGCGTCAGGCGCCGACGCCAGGGAGCACCGACGCGCGCGCGTTCGGCCTCCTCCCCCCGCGTGAGCTGGTGCACCACACCCAGGGCGGGGTCGTTCGCGGTGAAGTGAAAGGTGTGCGCCGGCGCCCAGTCGTCGATGCTGCCCGGCGCATGGTCGCCGCGCCCGCACGCGAGGATCGTGTCGCGTTCGTCGCGCCAGACCCTGAGGATCGGACGCGCTCCAGTAAGGACATGGGTGCAGACGATGCTTTGGGAGAGTTTCATCTGCCCGACGGTAGGCACCCCCCGGGCCGCACGTGGGGTTCGCGTCCCATGTGGGGAACGATCGCTGAAATCGCCTCCTGGGGAGGAGAGGTGGTCCGCTTACCCTGGAACGATGACGACCATCCTGCTGACCGGTTTCGCGCCATTCGGCGGCGACCCATCAAACCCCTCCGGCGAAGCGGTGCGGATCGTTGCTGATCGGTGGACCGGGCCGGAGGTCCTCATCACCGACGTCTTGCCCGTGACGTTCGCCGGTGCGACGTCCCGGATGCGGGAGCTTCTCGAGGAGCACTCCCCCGACGTCGTGATCGCGACAGGTCTGGCGGGCGGGCGAAGCGCTGTGACGCCCGAGCGGGTAGCGGTGAACCTTGCCGACGCCCGCATCCCCGACAACGCCGGCGCGCAGCCACTGGACCAGCCAGTCGTCGCCGACGGGCCGGCCGCGTATTTCGCGACGCTCCCCGTGAAAGCGATGGCCGGCGCGATCGCGGACGCCGGGATCCCCGCATCCGTCTCCTACAGCGCGGGCACCTTCGTGTGCAACGCCGTGATGTACGCCGTGCTGCACGCCACCGCGGGCACCGGCACCCGGGCGGGCTTCGTTCACGTACCGTGGGCCGACGGTGCGGCTCCGGCCGGAGCACCGTCGCTGCCGCTGGGCGACCTCGTCCGCGCGCTCGAGCTCGCCGTGCGCACCGCTCTGGACGTGCGCGACGACTTCGCCCTTCGCGGCGGCACGCTCTCCTGAGCGCGGCGCCCCCATCCCGACTCAGGCGATACGCCGCGCCGACCCCCCTCAGCGCACTGTCGAGCACGATTGGCCTGAGTACGGCGCGCCAGATCAGCAAACCCGCACGGCCGCGAACCGCGTCAGCGGCGACCGGCGTGCAGGACGGTGCGGACGACGAGGCCCGCGGCGAGGGCCCAGAACGCGGCACTGATGCCCGCGATGGCGACCCCGGACGCCGCGACGAGGAATGTGATCACGGCGGGCAGCCGCTCCCCCGGATCGTCGATGGCCTGCTGCACCGCCGAACCGAACGCCGCGAGGAGGGCTACCCCGGCAACGGCCGGAATCACCGCCTCCGGCGCGACGACCACGAGTGCCACCAGTGCGGCCGACAGGCCGCCCAGGACGATCGCGGTCACGCCCGTCGACACGCCCGCGACCCACCGGCGCTTCGGGTCGGGATCGGCGTCGGGAGCGGCGGCGAGCGCGGCACTGATCGCGGCGAGGTTGATCGCGTGGCCGCCGGCGGGCGCTGCGAGCGCCGTGCCCACGCCGGTGACCAGCATCGAACCGCGCCACGGCACCGCGTAGCCGTAGCTGCGCATGATCGCGACGCCCGGGACGTTCTGCGACGCCATGGTCACGAGGAACAGCGGGAGCGCGAGCCCCACCACTGCCCCCCACGTGAACATCGGAGCGGTCAGTTCGATGCGAGGCAGCAACTCTGTCGCCGGCACCCCGTTCCCGCTCACCGCGACGTGGATGCCGACGACCACGGCTGCAGCGACGAAGGACAGCGGCACGGCCCAGCGCGGCAGAAAGCGCACGCACACGAGCCAGGTGAGGAGCACCGGGGCCACCGCCCACGGATTCGCGACCAGCCCACCGACCGGCGCGAGGCAGAGGGGCAGCAGCACGCCGGCCAGCATGGCCTGCGCGATGGACGGCGGAATCATCGCGATGAGGCGGCCGAGCCGGGGCCACAGCGCCGTCAGAAGAATGAGCCCGGCACAGACGAGGAATGCGCCGACCGCCGCCGGCCACCCGCCGTCGACGGCGCCGGTGGCCGCCAACACCGCCGCGCCGGGCGTCGACCACGCCACGGTGATCGGCATGCGGTACCGCCCCGCGAGCACGATCGACGCGATACCCATGGTGACGCACAACACCAACAGTCCGCTGGCGGCCTGTGCGGGTGTCGCGCCCACCGCATCCAGGCCGGTGAGAACGACCGCGAAGGTGCTCGTCGTTCCCACGAGAGCGGTCACGACGCCCGCGATGATCGGCCGGGAAAGCGGCGCACCTACCGTCGGGGAGTCGGTCATCAGACTCCCGACGGTAGTGGATGCGCCGGCACCCGACCGGATGCCACCCGCGACCCCGTGGCAGCTCCGGACGCTCGCCCGACGCCACATTCCCGCGGCCGGTGGCAGACGCCCGCGACAGACCCCGCCCGCGGCAGACCCTGGTCGCGTCAGGCGGTGACGACCTGCGCGGTGCCGATCTGCGCGTCGGGACCCATGTCGTCGGCGATGCGACGAGCCTCTTCGATCAGCGTGGCGACGATCTCCGACTCCGGAACGGTCTTGATGACCTGTCCCTTCACGAAGATCTGCCCCTTGCCGTTGCCGGATGCGACGCCGAGGTCGGCCTCGCGGGCCTCTCCCGGTCCGTTCACGACGCAGCCCATGACGGCGACGCGCAGCGGCACGGTCATGTCCTTCAGCCCCTCGGTCACGTTGTCGGCGAGGGTGTAGACGTCCACCTGTGCGCGCCCGCACGAGGGGCACGACACGATCTCGAGCTTGCGTTCGCGGAGGTTCAGGGACTGCAGGATCTGGTGTCCGACCTTCACCTCTTCGGCCGGCGGGGCAGACAGCGACACGCGGATGGTGTCGCCGATGCCCTCGGACAGGAGGATGCCGAACGCGGTCGCGCTCTTGATGGTCCCCTGGAAGGCGGGTCCCGCCTCGGTGACACCGAGGTGCAGGGGCCAGTCGCCCCGCTCGGCGAGGAGACGGTACGCCTGCACCATGATCACGGGGTCGTTGTGCTTGACCGAGATCTTGAAGTCGTGGAAGTCGTGCTCCTCGAACAGCGACGCCTCCCACACGGCGCTCTCCATGAGCGCCTCGGGCGTGGCCTTGCCGTACTTCTCCAGCAGCCGCCGGTCGAGCGATCCGGCGTTCACGCCGATGCGGAGCGATACGCCGGCCGCCTTCGCCGCGGCGGCGATCTCGCCCACCTTGTCGTCGAACTGCCGGATGTTTCCGGGGTTCACCCGCACGGCCGCACAACCCGCGTCGATGGCCTGGAAGACGTACTTGGGCTGGAAGTGGATGTCGGCGATCACCGGGATCTGGCTCTTCTTCGCGATGATCGGCAGCACCTCGGCGTCGTCGGCCGACGGCACGGCGACGCGCACGATCTCGCACCCGGATGCGGTGAGCTCTGCGATCTGCTGGAGGGTCGCGTTGATGTTGGTCGTCGGCGTGGTGGTCATCGACTGAACGCTGACGGGGGCGTCTCCGCCCACCAGGACCTTGCCGACCCGGATCTGGCGGCTCTTGCGCCGTGGCGCGAGGACCGCGGGAATCCGCGGCATTCCGAGGTTCACTGCTGGCACTCCCTCAGCCTACGCCGCTCGCCTGCGAGGGGGCTCGGTGAGCCGTGTGGTAGGTTCGGCGCATGTCCGCGAACCGCACCTGGTGGCTCACCGTCTAGGCGGTGTGTTCGCGCAACAGACCGCTCCCTCGGGGCGGTCTTTTTCGTTGGACGGCCGCCCTCCGACGAAAGATCGACGATGACCCGACCCGACATTCCGCAGATCATCCGCGAGCTGGCGACCGGCACCGCGCCCTTCGCCCTGCTCGCTCGCGACGCCTCCACCGTCGAGCTGCTCACCGGCGACGTCATCGACGTCCCCCTCCTCGCCGACATCCCACTGGTGGATGCGGCGGGCCGGCGCCGCGAGGTGCTGGCCCTGGTGCCCTTCCGCCAGGTGCGCGAGCGCGGGTTCGTCAGCCACGACGACGGCGCTCCCCTGCGGTGCCTGGTGGTCGACCGCCACGACACGCTCGCCCGCGACGGGGTCGTCGCTGCGTTGCCCACCGCATCCGTCCGGCTGGGTGACGCGGGATTCGACATCGGCGATGAGGAGTACGCGGGGATCGTCCGCCGCGTGATCGCGGAGGAGATCGGTCGCGGCGAGGGCGCGAACTTCGTCATCCGGCGCGACTTCACCGCCACCGTGGACACCGATCCCCGGGTGGCGGCGCTGACCTGGTTCCGCGCGCTGCTGGAGCACGAACGCGGGGCGTACTGGACGTTCGCGATCGTCACCGACGGTCACATCGCCGTAGGTGCGAGTCCCGAGGCGCACGTGAGCGCCCGGGACGGGGTCGTCACCATGAACCCGATCTCGGGAACCTTCCGCCATCCCGCGGGGGGTGCCACGGCCGAGACCCTCACGACCTTCCTCGAGTCGACCAAGGAGACCGAAGAGCTCTTCATGGTCGTCGACGAGGAGCTGAAGATGATGTCGGCGGTGTGCTCGGATGGCGGCCGCATCACCGGGCCGCACCTCAAGGAGATGTCGCGCCTCACCCACACCGAGTACATGCTGCGCGGACGCAGCAAGCTCGACCCGCGCGACATCCTTCGCGAGACGATGTTCGCCCCGACGGTGACCGGGTCGCCGATGCAGAACGCCTGCACGGTCATCGCGCGGCACGAGACGACACCGCGCGGCTACTACTCCGGCGTCGCGGCGCTGTTCACCCCCGCTGACCCGGCGACGGACTCAGGGCCCGATTCGCAGCCCGCGGCGACACACGAACTCGACGCGCCCATCCTCATCCGCACGGCCTACCTCGTCGACGGCCGCCTGCGCGTCCCGGTGGGGGCGACCCTGGTGCGCCACTCCGACCCCTACGGCGAGGTCAGCGAGACCCATGGCAAGGCCGCCGGCGTGCTCGGGGCGATCGGAGCGATCCCCCGCGACGTTCCCGCGCCCGACCCGGATGCTCCGGCCGGCGGCCGCCCGGCGCTGGCCGATGACCCGGCGATCGCCGAGCTCCTCGCCTCGCGCAACGCCCGTCTCGCAGCGTTCTGGATGCAGCCGCAGGACACCGCACCCGCAGGCCCTTTCGCCGGGCGTGACGCGCTCGTGGTCGACGCGGAAGACCGGTTCACCACGATGCTCGCCCATCAGCTCCGCCACCTCGGCTTCGACGTCACGATCGCGCCGTGGTCGGACGTCACCGACGACCAGCTCGCCGCTGCCGGAGTGGTGGTGTCGGGCCCCGGCCCGGGTGACCCCCGCGACGCGGACAGCCCGCGGATGCAGCGCATGCGCGACGTCGTCGCGCGGCGGCGCGCGTCGGGGCAGCCGCTCCTGGCCGTGTGCCTGAGTCACCAGATCCTCGCGGACTCGATGGGGATCGACCTGGCGCCGCTGGACCGCCCCCACCAGGGTCTGCAGTTGAGCGTGGACGTGTTCGGGGAGCCCGCATCCATCGGTTTCTACAACACCTTCACCGCGCGCGTACCCGCCGGGACCACGCGCGCGGGCGAGGCCGAGCTCGCGGCCGATCCTTCGACCGGCGACGTCTACGCGCTGCGCGGCCCGGGCTTCGCCTCGGTCCAGGGGCACCTCGAGTCGATCCTCTCCCGCGACGGCATGCGGACGCTCGAGCGCCTCCTCTCCCACGCGCTCTCCTGACCGCGGTCAGAAGAGGGAGACGGGGTTGAACAGGTCGGCGAGGATGAGGATGCCGCCCATCCCGATCAGCAGCACGACCACCACGAACGTCACCGGCACGAGCTTGGTCGCATCCACGGGGCGCGGCGGGGGACGACGGAAGATCTTCGCCCACGCGCGCTTGAGGCCGTCCCACAGCGCAACGACGACGTGCCCGCCGTCCAGCGGCAGGAGCGGGATGAGGTTGAAGACGAACAGCGCGATGTTCAGCGATGCGAGAAGACCGATGAGGCTCGCGACGCGGTCGAGGACCGGCGCATCCGTCGCAGCGACCTCCCCCGCCAGCCGGCCGGCGCCCACGACGCTCAGCGGACCGTTCGGGTCGCGCTCCTGACCCGTGAAGAGATCGACGGCGGTGTCCCACACGCGCACGGGCAGCTGGGTCATGATCCCGGCGACGGCTCCGACGTTCTCGAACGCCGCCTGAGGACCTGCCCACAGCGGTTGCGGGACGCGCGTGACCTGGGGTCCCACGCCGACGAACCCGACCTCCCGCATGACCGCCTGTCCGTCCTCACCGACGACCTCGCGGGTTGTGGCGACCGGCGTGACGGTCAACGACCGTTCTTCGCCGTCGCGCTCGAGCACCACGCGGAGGGGCCGGCCGGGCGCCTCCTGGATGAGGGCGGATGCCTCGGCGAACGTGGCGACATCCGTTCCGTCGATCGACACGAGCACGTCGCCGGGCCGGATGCCCGCCTCCGCGGCCGGTGCCGACGGATCCGACGTCGCGCACTCGGTGCGGTCGGCGTCGGCGGGGATCACGCACTCGCTGACGGAGGCGATCGTGGTCGTCGCGGTGGACAGTCCGATACCGCTGAACAGGATGGCGAAGAGGATGATCGCCAGCACGAGGTTCATGAACGGCCCGCCGAGCATGATCACGACGCGCTTCCAGACCGGGAGACGGTAGAACACCCGGGAATCGTCGTCCCCGGCAAGGGTCTCGTCGTTCGCGGCGCGAGCATCCTGGACCATGGTCGCGAAGAACCCGCCGCCGGCGCGTCCCGACCGTTCCCCGCTCAGAGCAGCCTCGCGTTCGCGCGGCGAAGGCGGATACATCCCGGCCATCGAGATGTAGCCCCCCAACGGAATGGCCTTCACGCCGTATTCGGTCTCACCGAACCGTCGTGACCATAGCGTCGGGCCGAACCCGATCATGTACTGGCCGACCCGGACGCCGAAGCGCTTCGCCGGAACGAGGTGGCCGATCTCGTGCAACGCGATCGACACGGCGAGCCCGACGACGAGCAGCACGACACCCAGCACGAACAGGAGAACCGTCACGCCGATCACGGTACCCCCGCGCGCCTTTGAGTTGGCCGTGGGGCTGCGTGGGCGTTCCTCTAGCCTGGGACGGTGAACACGCGGTCGGCCCGGGCGCTACGCGGGGGCACCTTCGCGCTGCTCGCGACCCTGGCGGCTGCGGCATCCCACACCCTCGCCGGGGGCGGCGCGCCGAGCCCCCTGTTCTGCGCGGTCATCGCGGCGCTGGCTGCTCCCGGAGCAACGGCGCTGGCCGGGGCTCGGCCGGCACTGTGGCGCACCGCTCTCGCGGTCGGCGGAAGCCAGCTGCTCTTCCATGCCGCCTTCACGGTGACGGGCGATCCGGGCACGTGGGATGCAGCGGCAACGCACGTCCACGGCCGTGCGCCGGTGCTGGGGGAATCGGCGACCACGGTCGTTTCCGCAGGCGGCGGGGCGGTGATGACCGCCGCGCACCTCGCGGCGGCGATGGTCACGATCCTCGCGGTCGCCCGGGGCGAACACGTCCTGCGCGCCGTCGTGCACTGGCTCCCCCGCATCCTCCCGCGCCGCTCCACCACCCTTCCGGACATTCCCGTTCCGCGCCTCGTGCGCGGAAGCTTCGACGCCGCGTTCGTGGTGCGGCGGCGTTATCGCGCCGGCTCGGTATCGCGCCGCGGGCCGCCCCCGCATCCGCTCGCTTCCATCCTTCCCGCCTAGGCGCCTGGGCAGCTCGACGCCGCCCCGCAGGTGCGCGTTGTCGCGCGCGCCTGCCGATGAGCGCGCCCGGCGATCCACCCCCACTGTGAAGAGAGAGTCATGTCCACCACCCTTTTGCCTGCGCGCCGTCGCACCCGCGTTCTCGTGGGCGCGCTTGCCGGCGTCGCCCTCGCCGTCGGAGCGCCGCTGGCAGCCTCCGCCCACATCCACGTGACGCCGGAATCGTCGCCCGCGGAGAGCTCGACGACGCTGACGTTCTCGTTCAGCCACGGCTGCGAGGACTTCCCCACCACGGCGCTGGCCGTGGACATTCCCGAGGGTGTCACCAACGTCGTCCCGGTCGCCTCGGCCGGATGGTCCATCGAGCGCACACTGGCCGACAACGGCACCGTCACGCGCGTCGTGTACACGGCGGTCGAGCCGATCGAATCCGGCATCAAAGGCGAGGTGAGCCTCGATGCGCGGTTCTCGACCGACCTGGCCGACTCGGTCGTCGCATTCCCCGTGACTCAGGAGTGCACGACCGGTTCGACCGCCTGGACCGAGGAGACCGTCGAAGGCGAGGAAGAGCCGGGGGCGCCCGCCCCGACCGTCGCCGTCTGCGCGGTCGCCGAGGAGGATGGCCACGGACGCGACGGCGCGGCCTCCGCTTCGGCCGATGTCCACCCGGATGCGGCGGACGCTGCGACCGCGGCTCCGCCCACGATGGCGCTGTGGCTGGGCGCGGGCGGCATCGCTCTGGGCGCGACCGCCCTCGTGGTCGCGGTCGTCGCGCTGAACCGGCGCCGCGCGTGAGTGATGTGCCGCGGCCGCACCGGTCGCGGCACATCCCCCGGTCGATCAGCGCCGGGTGAGAGGATGGTTCGGCCATGCCTTCCGACGCCGCATCCTCCCTCCCGCCCGTGCTCCGACCCGAGCGTCCGCCCCGCCGGAGCCTCAGCGAACTCGCGCGCCGCTTCGGCGTGCGCGTCGAGGGCGCCGACGACGGGGTGACGCTGTCCGGCATCACGCTCGCCACCGCCGACCTGCGCCCGGGCGAAGCCTTCGTGGCCCTCCGCGGGGTCAACCGGCACGGTGCGGACTTCGTCCCCCAGGCAGTGGCGGCGGGCGCTGTGGCGGTTATCACGGACGAGGACGGGGCGCGCATCGCCGCCGACGCGGGGGTGCCGATCATCGTGGTCGAGCACCCGCGAGCACTGCTGGGCGAGTTGTCGGCCTGGGTGTACGGCACCGGGCAGGACGACGATCTGCCGCTGATGCTGGGAACGACGGGCACGAACGGCAAGACGAGCGTGTCGCATCTGCTCGAGGGGATTCTCGGTCAGCTGGGCGTGGTCACGGGGCTGTCCTCCACCGCCGAGCGTCACATCGCCGGCGAGGTCATCGTTTCGCGCCTGACCACGCCCGAGGCATCCGAATTCCACGCGCTGCTGGCACTGATGCGCGAGCGCGGTGTCGAGGCGGTCGCGGTCGAGGTGAGCGCGCAGGCGCTGAGCCGCCACCGTGTGGACGGGCTGGTGTTCGATGTGGCGGCGTTCACGAACCTCTCCCACGACCACCTCGACGATTACGCCGACATGCGGGAGTACTTCGAGGCGAAGCTCCCCCTGTTCCAGCCCGACCGCGCACGCCGCGGCGTCGTCTCACTCGACTCCGCGCCCGGCGCCGAGGTCGTGGCGCGAGCAGCGATACCGGTCGTCACCGTCGCCACCCCGGTGATCGCCGACGACCCCGACGCGGCCTCGAGCGCGGACTGGATCGTCGAGATCCGCGAGGAGCGCCAGGACGGCACCGAGTTCACGCTCTCCGGCCCCGGCGACCGTCGCCTCACCACCGTCGTTCCCGTGATCGGCCGGCACATGGCCTCCAACGCCGGGCTTGCGATCGTCATGCTGCTGGAGGCGGGGTACGCGTGGGAGGCCCTCGTGGCCGCGCTCGACGGCGGGCGGATCGACGCCTACCTTCCCGGCCGCACGCAGCGGGTCTCGGGCGAGCGCGGGCCGGCGGTGTACGTCGACTTCGGCCACTCCCCCGACGCGTTCGAGAAGACCCTCGCTGCCGTGCGCCGGGTCACACCGGGGAGAGTCGTCATGCTCTTCGGCGCCGACGGCGACCGGGATGCCACGAAGCGCCACGACATGGGGCGGACGGCCGTCGAAGGCAGCGACATCCTCGTCATCACCGACCACCATCCGCGGTTCGAGGACCCGGATTCCATCCGCGCGACCCTCCGGGAGGGTGCCCGTCGCGCCCGCCCCGATGCCGAGATCCACGAGTTCTCGCCGCCCGAACGCGCGATCGTCGAGGCTGTGGCGCTGGTGGGCGAGGGCGATGCCATCCTCTGGGCAGGCCCGGGTCACCAGGACTACCGCGACATCCGCGGGCGGCGTACGCCGTACTCGGCTCGCGAGCTCGCCCGTCGCGCTCTGCGTTCGGCCGGCTGGCCCGTTCCCGAGCCCGCGTGGCCCGTGCCGTACCCCTCCGATTCGACGCCATCCTCCGACCCCGAGCGCCCCTACCCCGCGCCCTGACCAGCCCCGCCCGCGCCGTCCCGTCCCATCCCATCCCGCGAGAAACGACGATCCGGGCGAGACACGACGCCGCGCGTCGTTTTTCGTCCGGATCGTCGTTTCTCGGCGTCAGGAGGCGGCAGCGATCGCCCGGTCGGCGGCGGCCCGCGCCCACGACTCGGCGTCGGCGAGAGACTCGCGGGTGAGCTCCCCCGGCGCCTCGTGCGCCTCGACGACCTCCCGGACCGTGTCGAGGATGCCGAGGAACGGCAGCCGCCGCTCGTGGAACGCGTCAACGGCCTGTTCGTTCGCGGCGTTGAAGACCGCGGGGTAGGTGGCACCCAGCATCCCGACCTGCTTGGCGAGCGCCACGGCGGGGAACGCGTCCTCATCCAGCGGCTCGAAGGTCCACGACGACGCGACCGTCCAGTCCAGCGGCTGTCCCACGCCCGCCACCCGGTGCGGCCAGTCCAGTCCCAGCGAGATCGGCAAGCGCATGTCGGGGGGTGAGGCCTGCGCGATCGTCGAGCCATCGACGAATTCGACCATGGAGTGCACGATCGACTGCGGATGCACCACGACGTCGATCTGGTCGTACGGCACGTCGAAGAGCAGGTGCGCCTCGATCACCTCGAGGCCCTTGTTCACCAGCGTCGCCGAGTTGGTCGTGACCACCCGCCCCATGTCCCACGTGGGATGGGCGAGCGCCTCAGCCGGGGTGACGCCCGAGAGTTCCGCGCGCGTCCGTCCGCGGAAGGGTCCACCGGATGCCGTGAGCACGAGCCGACGCACCTCCCCGCGCTCCCCGGCCCGGAGTGCCTGCGCGATGGCGGAGTGCTCGGAGTCGACCGGGATGATCTGCCCCGGCGCGGCGAGCGCCGTGACGAGGTCGCCGCCGACGATGAGCGACTCCTTGTTGGCCAGCGCCAGCGTGCGGCCGGTCTCCAGCGCGGCGAGGGTCGGCCCCAGGCCGACCGAGCCCGTGATCGCGTTGAGCACCACGTCGGCATGGACGTCGCGGACCAGCTGTTCCGCTTCCGCCGCGCCGACGGCCGTGTGCTCGACTCCGAAGAGATCGGCTTGGGCACGCATCCCGTCGCGGTCGCGGCCGACGGCCAACCCGACGACCTGGAAGCGGTCGGGATGCGCCTGGACCACTTCGAGGGCCTGGGTTCCGATCGACCCGGTCGAGCCGAGGATGAGGACGCGCCGCATCCGGTCAGCCTACCGAGGCGGGCGGCGCGTCACTGGGCGGTGGCGGCGGCGGGATGCTGCGTCGCGAGGATGTCGACGACGAACACCAGGGTCTCGTTCTGCAGTTCGTGGCCCTCGGTGGCGCCGTAGGCTGCGGCGGGCGGGGCAACCACGAGCATCTGCGACCCGACGGTGTGACCCTCCAACGCCTGACGGAACGCTTCGATGACACCGGCCGTCGACGGGAAGGTCTCGGGCTCGCCGCGGGACCAGCTCGCATCGAACTCCTCGCTGTCCGACCACTTCACGCCGCGGTACTGCAGGATGACGCTGTCGCCGGGAAGCACCTCGATGCCGTCGCCGAGCTTGAGGGTCTCCACCCGCGCTTCCGTAGGTGCCTCAGTGTCGGGGATCGTGATCGTCGGCGCGCCGTCCTCGTCGAGCTCGACCGTGGGGAGCCCCTCGACCGGGGCCTGGTCCTCACCCGTCGCCTTCAAGGGCATGATGCCGGTGAGGTCGACGACGTAGGCCACCGGCGCGGAGGTGCCGTCGCTGGAGGGGAGAACGGTCGCCACGCGTGTGCCGACGGGGGCGCAGCCGAAGAACTTCCCGAGCACGCTGTCGGGCGAGATCTGCTGCGGCAGAAGCTCGCCCTCGGTGTAGCCGAGGGTGCCGAGCTGTCCGCCGGATTCGGGGTCGAAGGCCGTGAGGCCATAGGCGACGTAATCCCCTGCGGCGACGTCATCGCCGTCACCCTCGGACACGACGGTGCGCTCGAGCTCCGTGATCTCCAGCGGCAGGTCGAACGTCGCGGTTGCGGGGGTGCCCACTTCGCCCGATACGTCGATCGCGTCGGACGACGTACCGGAGGGCGCTGCCGCCGCGCACAGGTCACCGGGCGTGCCGGTCGGGCTTTCCTCAGGCGTGGATCCGCCCGAGCAGCCCGCGAGAACGACGGCCGCGGCAGCGACGAGGGACAGGGTGGCAAGCGGTCGGAAGCGCACGGGCGAACCTCTCGAGATTTGGGGGACCGTTCCATCCTGGCGTATCCCGCCTACGAGGCGCCTGGGAGCCGGGCATGCCGATCCAAGAATGCAATGCGGAGTAGCCTCGACGGGTGACATCCGAGCAGGCGGCCATCCCCGCCGAGAGCGCCGATCCCGAGCCGCTCGCAGGCACCGGAGCGGCCTACGCTTTCGGACGGATCGTGGTCGCTCCCCTGGCGCGCGCGGTGTACCGCCCGCACATCGAGGGTCGCGAGCTGGTGCCGCGGACGGGGCCGGTGATCTTCGCGAGCAACCATCTCTCGTTCATCGACTCGATCGCCATCCCCGTGGCCGCTCCTCGGCCGGTACGGTTCCTGGCGAAGTCGAGCTACTTCGACGGGTGGGCTTCGCGCCAATTCTTCTCGGCGCTAGGCGCGATCCCCGTCGAACGCGGCGCCGGTCAGGCTGCCCTCGACGCCCTCGACCAGCAGCGCCGCATCCTGGAGGACGGCGGTGCCGTCGCACTGTATCCGGAGGGCACCCGATCGCTCGACGGCCGCCTGTACAAGGGGCGGACCGGCGTCGCCTTCCTCGCTCTGCAGACGGGCGCCCCGGTCGTGCCGGTCGGACTCTCCGGCACGGACGTCGCGATGCCGGTGGGGGCGCGATTCCCGACTCTCCGGACGCGCATCACGGTGCGATTCGGAGCTCCCCTCGACCTGAGCGCGCATGGGCCGGCGGCGTCCGGTCGCGCCCGGCGAGCGGCGACCGACGAGATCATGGCAGCGATCCACGCCCTCTCGGGCCAGGAGCTGGCCGGGGTCTACAACGAAGTTCCCGCCGCCAGCCCGATCGAACGCATCCGGCAGGTGCTTCCGCACGAGCGGCGCTGAAGCCGCACCCGACCCGGCGCCCTTGACAGAGCAGGCGGTCGGGTGGAGATTCTCCCTGACCGCACCGTCGCGTCTGGGAGGGCCCATGAAGAAGTTCATCAACGCACCCGCCGATGTCCTCGTCCAATCCCTGCGCGGGCTGCAAGCCGCGCATCCAGAGCTGCGGGTGGACGCCGAGAACCGCGTCATCTACCGCGGCGACCCGCCCCGCGCCGGCAAAGTGGCCCTCGTCTCCGGAGGCGGGTCAGGGCACGAGCCGATGCATGGGGGGTTCGTCGGAACGGGGATGCTGGATGCCGCGGTCGCCGGCGAGGTCTTCACGTCGCCGACACCCGACCAGGTGCTGGAAGCCACCAAGAACGTCGATGCCGGCGCCGGCGTCCTGCTCATCGTGAAGAACTACACCGGCGACGTACTGAACTTCGAGATGGCCGCCGAGCTGGCCGCGGCCGAAGACATCCGCGTCGAGTCCGTGGTCGTCGCCGACGATGTCGCGGTGCAGAACTCCACCTGGACAGCAGGCCGCCGCGGCACCGGGACCACGGTCGTCCTGGAGAAGATCGTCGGCGCCGCCGCGGAGGAGGGGGCCGACCTCGACACCGTGGTCACCCTCGCCGAGAAGGTCAGCACGAACGGGCGGTCGATGGGTGTCGCCCTGACCAGCTGCACGGTCCCGGCCGCGGGGAAGCCCACCTTCGACCTCCCCGATGACCAGATGGAGGTGGGTGTGGGAATCCACGGCGAGCCCGGCCGCGAACGCGTGCCGCTGGCATCCGCCTCCGAGATCGCCCGGATGCTGGTCGATCCCATCCTGACCGACTTCGACGCCGCCGGCCCCGCGATCGTTCTGCTCTCCGGCCTCGGCGGCACGCCCCTGATCGAGCTGTACCTCATGTACGGCGAAGTCGCGGCGCTGCTGGCTGACGCAGGCGTCGAGGTGCAGCGCTCGCTCGTGGGCGACTACATCACGAGCCTCGACATGGCCGGGTGCTCGCTGACCGTCGTGAAAGCCGACGACGAGTTGGTCCGGTTGTGGGACGCGCCCGTGGTGACGCCCGGTCTTCGCTGGGGAGCGTGAGGCGCGGATGGCCGTCACCTCCGCAGACCTCACTTCCTGGATCACCCGCTTCGATACGCTCATCACCGAGCACGAGGCCGAACTGACCGCGCTGGACTCGGAGATCGGCGACGCCGATCACGGCTCGAACATGGCTCGCGGCCTTCACGCGGTCGTCGCCAGGCTCGACTCCGACCCGCCGACGACAGCCGCCGACCTGGGGAAGACCGTCGGTATGACGCTCGTGTCCACCGTGGGCGGGGCGAGCGGCCCGCTGTACGGCACGTTCTTCCTGCGCCTGGGCGCGGCAGCAGGTGCCGCCGACTCGCTCGACGCCGCAGCCCTGGGCGCTGCCCTCCGCGCCGGCATCGAGGGGGTCGTCGCGCGCGGCAAAGCCGAGCTCGGCGACAAGACCATGATCGATGCCCTCCTCCCTGCCGCGGACGCATGGGATGCGGCGGTCGCCACCGGTGCCGACGCCCTCGCGGCCGCAGACGCCGCTGTGGCGGCGGCGGAAAAGGGGCGTGACGACACCATCCCGCTCGTGGCACGGAAGGGTCGCGCGAGTTACCTCGGCGAGCGCAGCGCCGGACACATGGACCCCGGAGCGGCCTCCGCGACACTGCTCCTGGAGGCGCTCCGCGACGCGCTGGGACCGGCCGCGTGATCGGGATCGTCGTGGTCTCCCACAGCGCCCCCCTGGCAGCTGCGGCGGTCGATCTCGCGCTGCAGATGGGAGGGGGCGCTCCCCCGCGGATCGAGGTCGCCGCCGGCACTGCCGACGGCGGGTTCGGCACGGATGCGGTCGACATCGCCGCGGCGATCGACCGAGCCGCATCCGACGACGGAGTCCTGGTCGTCATGGACCTCGGCTCGGCGATCCTCAGCGCCGAAATGGCCCGGGATTTCGTGCAGAGCGACACACGCGTGATGCTGAGCCCGGCCCCCTTCGTCGAGGGGCTGGTCGCCGCGGTCGTATCGGCGGCCGCAGGGGCGTCGCTGGATGCGGTGGTCACCGAGATCGGCGGGGCCATGGCGGCCAAGCGCGCGCAACTGGGCGACGACGCGGATGCTGCGGTGAGCAAGACAGCGGTCGGGGATGATGCGCCGGCGACCACCACCGCGGGATCTGCGGGGGCCGCGGGCGGCGAGGCGTCCTTCGAGGCGGTCGTGCGCAATCCGTCGGGACTGCACGCCCGGCCTGCCGCGGCGTTCGTCCGCGCCGCCGGGCGCTTCGACGCGAAGGTGCAGGTCACCGACCTCGACACCGGCTCCGCCCCCGCTGCAGGCGACAGTCTCCTCGCCCTCATGTCCCTCGGCGTGCGGCCTGGGACCCGTATCCGCGTGACCGCATCCGGGCCGCAGGCTCAGGCGGCCACGGACGAATTGCGCGCGATGGTGGAGGACGGCTTCGGCGAACTGTGACCGTCGCTACCGCGCCGCTCCGCTCACCTCCAGCAGCTGCCTCGCGAGCGACTCCTCCACCACCAACTCGGTGATGATCTCCGCGGCGAGAGCTCCGCGCAGGCTGTCGAGCTTGGAAAGGCTCGACACGACGCAGAACCGCGTCGGGATGCGGCGGACGGCATCGAGGTCGGGGCCGCTCGACCTCTCATTGAGGTCGATGCCCTCCGACGTGCCGTCGACGCGGTAGAAAACCGTGGCGCAGTCCCCCACCACGCCGTTCCTCTCGATAGACCGGCGATCGGCCTCGTCGAAGTAATCGCCGGAGTACACGTGCGACGGGACGTCAGCGTGCGGTGAACCCAGACCGAACACGAACACGCTCGCCCGCTCCTGGATCTCCAGCACCGCTCGCACGGAGCGTTCGCGCCACATCGCGCTCTTGGTGAGCGGGTCATCGAACAGCGCCGGGACCGGGAATTGGTGCACCGACCCCGACCACGCGCTGCCGAACCTCGTGAGGATCTCCCCCGCGTACGGGATGCCGGACGTGCGCACGTTGGCTGCGCCGTTCATCTGCACGACGTGGGAGTCGTGCGTACGTTTGGCGGGAAGGTGCCGCGCGACAGCCGACAACGTCGAACCCCAGGCGATCCCCACCGTCATCGACGAGTCCACGCGCTCGGTGAGGATCCGCGCCGCCGACAGCGCGGTCCGCTCCAGGCGCTCGGCCTCGCTGATGCGATCCGGGGTGGGAACGACGTGCGCTGTGATGCCGAACCGCCGCGCGAGGCGGTTCTCCAGTTGGTCTCGCGCATCCTGGGGCGAGTGGATCGAGATGGTCACCAGGCCGCTCTCGCGCGCCGAGGAGAGCAGCCGCGAAACGGACGAGCGGGAGACGTGCATCTCCCGGGCAATGGCCTCCATCGTCAGGTCTTGCAGGTAGTACAACTGCGCCGCGCGCAGTGCATCCTGCACCCGTGAAGCTGCTCGGGCCATGAGTTCTCCTGTCGTCCGTAAGCCCACTCTGCACGTTTGTGCAGATAGCTTGCAACTCCGTTCACAGCCGCGACAGAGTGGGTGGACGCACCCCATGAAAGGTCGGATCCGTGACTCCGTCGACGCCGATTCTCCCCTCCCGCCGTGACGTCCAAGCGCTCCGCGAGCGCCGGGAGGTCGACATCCTGATCGTGGGTGGAGGAATCAACGGCATCGCCACGTTCCGCGACCTCGCCCTGCAGGGCGTGGACGTCGCGCTCGTCGAGCGCGGGGACTTCGTGTCGGGCGCGTCCTCGGCGTCGAGCCACATGGTCCACGGAGGCATCCGGTACCTCGAGAACGGCGAATTCCGGCTCGTCAAAGAGGCTGTCACCGAGCGGAACGCGCTGTTGCGCACCGCTCCGCACTACGTGCGGCCGCTGGAGACCACGATCCCGATCTTCAAGACGCTGTCCGGCATCCTCTCCGCGCCAATTCGTCTTCTCGTGACGCACGGTCGCGGCAAGCCGCGCGAGCGCGGGGCGCTTCTGATCAAGACCGGCCTGATGATCTACGACACCTTCTCGCGCGGCGGGGGGAGCGTACCGCGCCACCGCTTCCTCGGGCGGAAGAAGTCGCTCGCGGAGTTCCCCGACATGAACCCCGACGTCAAGTACACCGCGACCTACTACGACGCATCGATGTGGGACCCGGAGCGCCTTGCGCTGGACGTGCTGCACGACGGTCTCGAAGCAGGCGGCCCCCGCGCATCCGCGGTCAACTACGTCGGAGCCGTCGGGATGTCGGACGGCGCCGTGCAGCTCCGCGACGAGGTCTCCGGCGAGGAGTTCTCCCTCCGCGCCAAGGTGGTCGTGAACGCCAGCGGACCGTGGACCGACCTCACCAACGACACCATGGGCATGCCCACCCGCTTCATGGGTGGCACCAAGGGCTCGCACATCGTGCTCGACCACCCCGAGCTGCTCGCCGCGACCAAGGGTCGCGAGATCTTCTTCGAGCACTCCGACGGACGCATCGTGCTGATCTACCCGCTGAAGGGTCGCGTTCTCGTCGGAACCACCGACATCGACGCCGATCCGGCCCAGCCCGTCGTCACCACCGACGAGGAGATCGACTACTTCTTCGACCTCGTCAGTCAGGTGTTCCCCGACATCGTCGTCGACCGGTCGCAGATCGTCTACACCTTCTCCGGCATCCGCCCCCTCCCCCGTCACGACGACACCGCCCCCGGGTTCGTCTCGCGCGACTATCGCATCGTGGACGACACGAACCAGGGGACGCCCCTCCTGAGCCTCGTCGGAGGGAAGTGGACGACGTTCCGTGCCCTCGCCGAGCACCTCAGCACGCGCGCCATGGAGACTCTCGGCCGCCCGCATCGCGTGAGCACCGTCGGGCTCGCCATCGGTGGCGGCAAGGGGTACCCGCGCACCGACGCCGACCGCCGCCGCTGGGTCCACGATCACGCCGCCGGTCACTCGGAAGAGATCGCCGGCCGGATGCTGACCCGCTACGGCACCCGGGCGACCGAAGTGCTGGCCGCCATCCCCGTCGACGCGACTCCTCTCGAGCATGTCCCGGGGTACTACCGCGAAGAACTCGCCCACCTCGCCGCCACCGAGCGTGTGGTCCACCTCATCGACCTCCTGCTCCGGCGGACCTCGCTCGCCTTCGTCGGCGGCATGACCCCCCAGACCCTCCGCGAAGTCACCGATGCCGTCGCCGACGTGCTCGGGTGGGATGCGGAGAGGTGCGATCACGAGGTCGCGCGCACGGTGGAGATACTGCGCACCGCGCACCGCGTCGAGTTCGAGGAGGTCGACACCGCGCAGATGTGAGCTATGCGCCGGCCCCCCTGACGACCGGCCACCCGGACCGCTAGCCTCACGTCCAAGGCCCCGCGAGGGTGCATGGATAGGCAAGAGGGAACTTCACTGAAAGGTCACTGTCGACATGCAAGAAGAAGTCAATCTAGGTCTGTATTTCCTGTCCGAACTGATCGGCACCGCGATGCTTCTGCTTCTCGGCGCCGGGGTGGTGGCGAATGTCGTCCTCGCCCGGACGAAAGGCAACGGTGGCGGCTGGCTCCTGATCAACTGGGGCTGGGGGCTCGCGGTGTTCGCGGGTGTGCTCGTCTCGGCCTACTCGGGGGCGATGATCAATCCGGCCGTCTCCCTCGCTCTCCTGATCGCGGGCACGATCGATTTCGTCATGTTCCTCGTCGCCGTCGCCGCTCAGTTGATCGGCGCGTTCCTCGGCGCGGTGCTGGCATGGCTCGCCTACAAGACGCACTTCGACGAGGAGCCCGACCCGGCGCTCAAGCTCGCGGTCTTCTCTACGGGACCGGCGATGCGCTCCTACGGCTGGAACCTCGTCACGGAGATCATCGGCACCTTCGTCCTGATGTTCGTGATCTTCGCGTTCGCCGACTACGGAGACGTCGAGATCGGGACGCCCGGTGCCCTCGGCCCGTTGTCGGCCGTCCCCGTGGCGCTGCTCGTGGTCGCAATCGGAGCATCCCTCGGTGGCCCCACGGGGTACGCGATCAACCCCGCGCGTGACCTCGGCCCGCGCATCGCCCACGCCGTCCTGCCCATCAAGGGCAAGGGCTCCAGCGACTGGGCGTACTCCTGGGTTCCCATCGTCGGCCCCTTCATCGGTGCGGCACTCGCCGCCCTTCTGGCGCCGCTCCTCCTGAACCTCGGCTGATCCCGTGGACGCCGCCGCCCGGCGGCGTCCACTGCCCCTCCCCTCTCCACCCCTCATAGACAAGGAAGTCACACATGGCCGACTACGTTCTCGCCATCGACCAGGGCACGACCTCATCCCGCGCGATGATCTTCGACCGCAAGGGAACCGTCATCTCCGTCGGACAGAAGGAGCACGAGCAGATCTTCCCGAAGGCCGGCTGGGTCGAGCACGACCCTCTCGAAATCTGGCGCAACGTGCAGGAGGTGATCGGCCTGGCCCTCAGCCGCGCCGACGTCACCCGCCACGACATCGCCGCGATCGGCATCACCAACCAGCGCGAGACCGCGGTGGTCTGGGACAAGAACACCGGCAAGCCGGTATACAACGCCATCGTCTGGCAGGACACGCGCACGCAGCCGATCGTCGACCGCCTCGCCGTGGACGGCGGTGTCGAACGCTTCAAAGACATCGTGGGGCTGCCGCTGGCGACCTACTTCTCCGGTACCAAGATCGTATGGATCCTCGAGAACGTCGATGGGGCACGGGAGAAAGCCGAAGCCGGCGACCTCATCTTCGGGACCACCGACTCCTGGGTGCTCTGGAATCTCACGGGTGGCCCCGAGGACGGTGTGCACGCCACCGATGTCACCAACGCCAGCCGTACCCTCTTCATGGATCTCGAGACGCTCCAGTGGCGCGACGACATCCTCGAGGTCTTCGGCGTACCGCGCTCGATGATGCCGGAGATCCGCTCCTCCTCCGAGGTGTACGGCAAGGCCGAGTCTTCGTCGCTGCTGCGCGAGACACCGGTGGCCGGCATCCTCGGCGACCAGCAGGCGGCGACCTTCGGTCAAGCCGCGTACGACCCGGGCGAGAGCAAGAACACCTATGGGACGGGCAACTTCCTGATCTTCCAGACGGGCGAGGAGATCGTCCACTCGAAGAACGGCCTCCTCACCACCCTCGGATACAAGCTCGGCGACGGGCCGGCCCACTATGCACTGGAAGGGTCGATCGCCGTCACGGGTTCTCTCATCCAGTGGCTGCGCGACCAGCTCGGCATCATCAGCTCCGCGCCGGAAGTGGAAAAGCTCGCCGAAGCCGTGGACGACAACGGTGGGGTCTACTTCGTTCCCGCCTTCTCAGGCCTGTTCGCGCCGTATTGGCGGCCGGACGCGCGCGGCGCCATCGTGGGCATGACACGCTACGTCAACAAGAACCACATCGCCCGCGCCGCTCTCGAGGCCACCGCATTCCAGACCCGCGAGGTGCTGGATGCGGTCAACGCCGACTCCGGCGTCAACCTCGCCGAGCTCAAGGTCGACGGCGGGATGACGGCCAACGATGCGCTCATGCAGTTCCAGGCCGACATCCTGGGCGTGCCGGTGATCCGGCCGGTCGTCGCCGAAACCACCGCGCTCGGCGCTGCGTATGCGGCCGGCCTGGCCGTGGGTTTCTGGGACAACCTCGATGACCTGCGAGCCAACTGGCAAGAGGACAAGCGCTGGGAGCCGGACATGGATCCCGACGAGCGTGATCGCCAGCTGCGGCTATGGAAGAAGGCCGTGACCAAGTCGATGGACTGGGTCGACGACGACGTGCGCTGACCCTCCGCGCGTCCGCTGAGGCCGCGAGAATCCGCTCGCCCGTCGAGACTGGATTCTCGCGGCTTCGGCGTGCGGGAAGGGTCAGGCGACGAGGATCGTGGGCTCGTAGCGCACGGGGAAGTTCACCGAGTTGGCGATGAAACACCAGTCGTGGGCGTTCTCATGAGCGGTGGCCGCCGCGTCCACCATCGACGCCTCGGCGACCGTGACGCGAGGATGCAGCACGACCTCGCTGAACGCGCCCGTGTTGCCGTCCACCACCATCGTGCCGACAGCCTCGTCTTCGTAGCCCACCACCACGACGCCGGCCTGCACGCACGCGTAGAGGTACGACAGCAGGTGGCATTCGGCGAGCGCCGAGACGAGGAGGTCTTCGGGATTCCACCGGGCGGCGTCGCCGCGGAAGGGCACGTCGGCCGACATCAGCATGTCGGGTTTGCCCTCGACTCGGATCGTCACCGAGCGGTCGTAGTCGCGGTAACCGGTGGTTCCGGTCCCGCGGTCGCCCGTCCAGGTGGCATGGACCCGATAGGAGTGCGTTGCCGTCATCCGTCCAGTCTTCCATCCGAGCGTCGCCTCCCGGGCGGCGGGGTACACGACGATAGTGTGGGGGCGTGCCGTTGACATCCGCCGCATCCGTCGACCTGGCCATCGTCGAGCGAAACGGATTCGTCGAGTCCCGCCACTCCGGCATCGCGATCGTCCTGGCACCGGACGGCACGGTCGCCGAAAGGCTGGGAGACGTTTCGGCGACGATCCTGCCGCGCTCGAGCATGAAACCCTTGCAGGCTCTCGCATGCCTCACCGCGGGCGCTCCCCTCGAGGGGACGATGCTCGGGCTCGCCACAGCCAGCCACACCGGCACCGACCGGCACGTCTCGGTCGTCCGCGAGATCCTCGGTGCGGCGAGGCTCGGCGAAGACGCACTGGGGTGCCCGCCCGCCTGGCCGACGGACACCGCGGCCAGGGACGAAATGGTCCGCGATCACGCTGAGCCCGCGCGCATCCGGATGAACTGCTCAGGCAAGCACGCGGCCATGCTGCTCACGTGTGCGACCAACGGATGGGACACCGCCGGTTACCTCGACCCCGCCCACCCCATGCAGATCCACATTCGCGAACTGGTCGAGCGGCTCACCGGCGAGAAGCCGGCCGCGACGGCGATCGACGGATGCGGGGCGCCGGTGTACGCGATGACCCTGGCCGGATTCGCCCACGCCCTTCAGCGCGTGGGCACGTCGTCCGAACGCTCGCCCTTCGCGCTGCATCGCAACGCGGGTGCCCTCGTGGGTGCGGTCCGCGAGAACCCGTGGACGATCGACGGTCCGGGGCGACCCGACACGATCGTCACCGAGCGCCTGGGAGTGTTCGCCAAGGGCGGCGCCGAGGGCGTCATGGTCATGGTGGCGCCGGATGGCACGACCGTCGCCCTGAAGATCCTGGACGGCAGCGGACGGGCTGCCTCCGCCGTCGCTCTGCGACTGCTCGAACGCGCCGGGGCTCTCCCGGCTCCGGATGTCGCCGAGGCGATGTCGAGACTTCCGCTGTCGATCTCCGGCGGCGGGAAGGATGTCGGGGCGATCCGCCCCGCCTTCTAGGGCACGCCCACCCGGCGTGCGGAAAGGTCGGTTCCATGAGAATCAGCGTTCCCACCGAAGTGAAGGACCACGAGTATCGAGTGGCCCTTACCCCGTCCGGAGTGCACGACCTGGTCGCCGCCGGTCACGAGGTATTCGTGCAGCGGGGCGCGGGACTCGGGTCGTCGATGTCGGATGCCGACTACCAGGACGCCGGCGCCGTGCTTCTGGAGAGCGCCGCCGAGGTGTGGGCGCGCGCCGAGCTGCTGCTGAAGGTGAAGGAGCCGATTGCGAGCGAGTACGGGTACTTCCGCGACGACCTCGTGCTGTTCACCTACCTGCACCTTGCCGCCGACCGGGCCTTGACCGAACGTCTCCTGACCGACCGGGTCACGGCCATCGCCTACGAGACCGTCCAGCTCCCCGGGGGCGGGCTGCCCCTCCTCGCGCCCATGAGCGAGGTCGCCGGACGCCTCGCCCCCACCGTGGGCGCCCACACGCTGCTGCGTTCCCAGGGAGGGCTGGGGTTGCTGATGTCGGGTGTACCGGGCACGCGGCCGGCGCAGGTGACGGTGATCGGTGGCGGTGTCGCCGGCGCCAACGCCACCGTCATCGCGATGGGCCTCGGCGCGCAGGTCACCGTCTTCGACACCAATGTCCAGCGCTTGAGGTACCTCGACGATCATTTCCAGGGCCGCATCCGCACCGCCGCATCCCACCCCCTGGATCTCGAACGCGCCGTGATCGACTCCGACCTCGTGATCGGCTCGGTGCTCATTCCCGGGGCCCGGGCGCCCAAGCTCGTGTCGAACGAGACGGTCTCGCGGATGCGGCCGGGGAGCGTGCTGGTGGACATCGCGGTCGATCAGGGTGGATGCTTCGCCGACACCCGTCCGACCACCCACGCCGACCCCACCTTCACGGTGCACGGGTCGGTGTTCTACTGCGTCGCGAACATGCCCGGGGCTGTTCCGAACACCTCGACGTCGGCGCTGACCAACGTCACGCTCCCCTATGTGCGGCAGATCGCCGGGCGGGGATGGAAGGAAGCCCTCCGCTCCGACCCGTCTCTCGCGGGCGGCCTCAACACCGCCGGCGGCGCGCTGCTCAACGCCGGTGTCGCCACGGCGCACGGCCTGCCCGCAGCATCCCTCGCCGACGCCCTCGCCTGACCGGCGGGGGCGGCTTCGTGCCGAGCCCGCGGGGTCGCCGGCGGGCGGCGCGCGGCGCACGTGTCGGACCGCCCTCGCCCCGCGCGTGCGCCGCACGTGCGCGCCGCACCTTCGCACGCCCCCCGGGCGCAGCACCGGCGCGCGGCGCACCTTCCCACCTCCCCCCGGGCGCAGCACCGGCGCGCGGCGCACCTTCGTGTCGAGAGCAGGCGTTTTCGCGGACACAGGACGATCACCGTCATATCGGCCTGTCTCCGCCGTATCTCCTGATTCCGCAACGCGGGCCGTCCTCGTACCGAGGCGCCCTCGCCTCCAAAGCGGCGCGGGCCCGCGCAGATCCTGCGCCGGCGTTCTCGCGTCGAACGCCGGCGTTTTCGCGGACACAGGACAATCGCCGTCAGATCCGCCTGTCTCCGCCACATCTCCTGATTCCACAACGCGGGGGCCCTCCCGCGGGTGGACGTGTCGAACGCGGGCGGATACGCGCCGGCGGGGACGCATCAGTGCTCCTGCACAGGCCGCACGTTTGCGGCTTTGTCCACGGCGGAACGACAACAGTCCCCCACACAGCCCCGTGCCAGGCATCCTGCTCTGCATGTCCACAACGGTTGCCCTCTTCGACTGGCTGACGCTGCAACACGGGGTCGCCCACACCTCGGCCGCTCGCGCCGCCGGCTTCACAACGCGTCGGATTGCGGACGCCGTCGACGCCGGCGAAGTCTTGCGCGTACGGCGTTCCTGGCTGGTGTCGCCAGCATGCGATCCGCGCCGCGCTTCTGCCGCACGGCTCGGTGGGCGGGTGACGTGCGTCTCCGGTGCCGCGCTTCGGGGCCTGTGGGTCCCGTCCGAGGAGACGGTTCACATCGCCGTACCCGGCACCGCATCCCGGCTCGACACGGAGGGCCTGACGGTGCACTGGTCGACGGGTCCCGCGCCCGTCGTTCGCAACTCTGTCGACGACCACCCGCTCAACATGCTCTTCCACGCCGCGCGGTGCCTTCCTGTCGCGGATGCAGCGATGCTCTGGGAGTCCGCCATCCGCAGAGGCGTGGTCGGCGCGGACCAGCTACCCCGCGTGCAGTGGCGCTCTTCAGCGGCATCCGAATTGGCGGATCTGGCGTCATCCCTGTCGGATTCCGGGTTGGAGACCCGCTTCGCCTGGATCATGCGGGGGTGCGGCGTGCGGGTGGCGCAGCAGATCTGGATCGACGGTCATCCGGTCGATGGCCTCATCGGCGAGTCGCTCATCGTGCAGATCGATGGTTTCGCGTACCACCAGGCCGCCGACCGCCGCCGAGACATCGCCGCCGACGCGCGACTTGTGCTGCGCGGCTACACGGTGCTGCGCTTCGACCATCAGCAGGTGCTCTTCGCAGGGGACGACGTCCGGGACACCGTACTGACCGCGATGGCGCAGGGTCTGCATCGGCGACGCGTGTCCTGACCCTGCCGCGGCGTGCACCGGATCAGGAGTTTTCGCGGAGACAGGCGGATGCCGCCAAGAACGGCCTGTACCCGCGAAAACTCCTGATCCCGCGAACGCATCCCGCGGGAGCGGCACGGCGCGGGGGGCACGGGTGGGCGGCTACTTCTCCTGGATGCCCCACGGGGAGCCGTAGCCCCCCGGCGCGGGAGCGGCGAGAAGGTCGAGGAACGGACGGGCGGGGAACGCCTCCGGACCGAGAACGCCGGCGCCCGCCCAGGCACCGGATGCGAGCAGCTCGAGGGCGATCACCGGATTGATGGCTGTTTGCCACACCACGGCCTGCGAGTTGTACTCCGCCATCGTGTGCTCGTTGTCGGCGACGTGGTAGAGGTACGTGGACCGCGGGGCACCGTCCTTGCCGGTCCCGGTGACCCACACTCCCGCGCACGTCTTGCCGCTCATCCTGTCGCCGATCGTGGCGGGGTCGGGCAGGACCGCCGCGACGACGTCGCGCGGCGACACCTCCACCCCCTTCACCTTCACGCTCTCGGTGCGATCCAGCCCGAGCTTGTGCAGGACCTTCAATACCTTGATGAACTCGTCGCCCAAGCCGTACTTGAAGGTGACCCGCTTCGCTTTCGTCCATCGCGGCATGAGTAGCACCTCTTCGTGCTCGACGTTGACGCACTCGACCAGCCCGATGCCGTCGGGGAAGTCGAACATCTCGGGCTCGCTGAACGGCTCCGTCGTGTACCAGCCGCGGTCGCGTTCATAGATGACCGGCGGATTGAGGCACTCCTCGATCGTCGTCCAGATCGAGAACGAGGGCGCGAAGTCGTAGCCGGCCACGACGAGATTCGCCCCGTCTCGGACGCCGAGTTCGTCGATGTCGGAGAACAGCTCGTCCTCGGCATACCGTGCGAACACGTCCGAGAGCCCCGGTTCCACCCCGATGCCGACGAGCGCCAGCAGTCCCTTGCTCTCCCACGCGTCCGCGCGCGCGAACTGCTCATCGCCGAGCTTGACGCCGGTCAGCTCGTGCGGATGCTCGGGATGCCGCGTGGACAGGCTCATCGCCATGTCGAGGTAGGTGGCACCGGCGGCATAGCAGCCGTCGAAGATCGGCACGACGAACCGCGGATCGACCGCGTTCAGGACGTGCGTGATGTCGTGCTCGCGGATGAGATCGGCCACCGACTCGGGACGGGATGCATCCACCTGGGCTGCGCTCAGACGTGGGTCGCCCAGCTCGGCGATCAGCGTCTCGGGGCGGGCCGGGTCGTAGTCGGCGATGACGAGCGCGTCATAGAAGGAGCGCCGCACGGCGATCCGGGCGGCGGCCGACCCGACGCCGCCGGCGCCGAGGATGAGAATGCGCATGCGTGCTCCTCAGACCAGCCCGCCGTCGACCGACCGCAGATAATCCGACGGCTCCTCGGGCACGAGGACCGGCGTATCCCGGTTGAGGCTCTCCCCACGGAAGAAGGGCTTCGACCTCGGGAAGAGGAACCACAGGAACATCAGCAGCACGCCTACGGCGAGCGCGCCGATGCCGACCACGAAGGTTCCGCCGACGCCGAGAAGCACCGTATACCCGTAGTCGACGTCGTACATGTCGATGGCCGACTGGACGAATGCGTAGGTCAGCATCAGGGCACCTGCCAGGGGCAGGATGCCGCGGTAGACGAGGTTGCGTGCCGAGCTGAAGAGGTCCCGCCGGAAATACCACACGCAGGCGTAGCCGGTGATGGCGTAGTAGAACGCGATCGCGAGGCCCAGCGACAGGATCGAGTCCTGCAGGATGTTGTCGCTGATGAGGGTCATCCCGATGTAATAGAGGATCGCGACCACGCCCATGACCAGCGTCGAGAAAGACGGCGTCCGGTACCGCGGATGCACGTTCGCGAACCGCTTCGGCAGAGCCTTGTACGCGGCCATCGCGAGGGTGCCGCGGGCCGTGGGGAGGATCGTTGTCTGCGTGGATGACACCGCCGAGATCAGCACCACGACGATGAGCACCCAACCGAGCGGGCCGAAGAGTCCCTCCCGGAGCGCGAGGAACACGTCGTCGGCGTTCGCTTCGTTTCCGAGGCCGGTGCCGGTTTCGCCGAGTCCGGCGTACATCATCGCCGCCACGGTCACGCCCACGTACGTCACGAGCAGGATGACCGTGGTCAGCACCGCCGCGCGGCCCGGGATGCGCTGGGGATCCTTGGTCTCCTCGTTGAGGGCGAGGCACGTGTCCCATCCCCAGTAGATGAACACCGCGAGCAGAACCGCCTCGGTGAAACCGCTCCATTCCGTGAACCCGAACGGGTTGAACCAGGCGATGTCGAAAGGCGTGGGGTCGGGCGCTGATCCATCGAAGAACTTCCACAGTGCGACGACGACGAAGGCCGCCAGGACGAGGTACTGAATCCCCAGCAGCACGTTCTGGATGCGTTCGCCGATCTCGACCCCGCGCCAGCTCACCCAGGTCATCGCCGCGATGAAGACGACGCCGGTCGCGGTGACCAGCGGCACGTTCTCGGAGAGCGACCCGTCGCCGATCAGCGACCAGAAATAGATGCCGGCGATCTGCGCGAGGTTGGCGAGAACGACCATCCCCGCCACCGCGACGCCCCAGCCACCCATCCAACCCACCCACGGACCGAACGCCTTGGTCGCCCAGGTGAACGTGGTGCCACAGTCGGGCACGGCATTGTTCAACTCACGGTAGGCGAACGCGATGAACAGCATCGGGAGGAACGCCAGGACGAACGCGATCGGCGCCTGCGCTCCGACGGCGAGCACGACGAATCCCAGCGTCGCGACGAGCGAGTACACCGGCGCCGTGGAGGCCAGGCCGATGACGACCGATCCCCACAGCCCCAGTGACCCCGCAGCCAGTCCCTTGCCGTCCGGGCGGTTCAGTTCCGTGGTGGCCATCTGCTGAAGGTAGGGCTCCGTGCGGTTCACGGTCAAGCAATCGCCGACGGTGTCACCGCGACGCGACGGGGCGGTCCTCCCGCATACTCCCATGCCCGGCCTCCGTGCGGCTGGGCGTAGGGCGGGAGGTCACGGTCGCCGGTGAGAACGCGGAGGTCGCGCCCGCACCCCGCGTCGATGACGAGGGCCGAGCTCGACCGCATCCGCTCCAGCAGGCGCGGGCGGGCCATCCACTGCTCCGGGTCTCCGACGAGCACGACACGCCCGCCCGGCTCGGGCTCCGCCGGGTCGCCCGGGGCTTCCACCCCCCGGAGTCGCACCCCGCTGCGCTCCCAGCGCTCGAGCGCCGGAGCGGAGCCGCGACGGGTGATGAACCCGGACACGCCGATCGGCGGATGCCACAGCTCCACGACAGCCGGCGGTGTCGGCTGCGGAGCATCCGGCGCGAGGGCGACCTGCACGACCTTCCGACCCATCACTCCGCGGCCGGGAGGGGCTGCGGGGGTGAAGTCCGACGCCTCTCCCCCGGCCGCGACGTGCTCCGCCCGCGTCGGCGTGGCAAGGATGAGGCGCGCAGGGAAGAGATCCGCGACGCGGCCCGCGAGGCCGGTCAGTCGCTGCGCCCCCGCGAACACCTGGATGCCGAGGGACCCGGCATCGCGGATGAGGCGCTCCACGGCCTCTGCCGCCGCGCGGCCGTACTCGTCGGGCAGTCGAGCGGCCAGCGCGTCGAGGTCGTCCAGGAACACGGCTGTGCCGCCGGCCGGTGGATGCACCGCCGCGGTCGATAGGGCGTCCCAGGCCTGTTCCGGGTCGGTGCCGACCCAGAGCCGGGTGGGCACCTGCGCGGCGATCGTGCGGAGGGCCGTGGTCTTGCCCGATCCCGGCCCGCCCACGACGAGGAGCCCCCTCTCCGATCGGCTGAGCAGAGCCGCGTCCTGCCGTTGCTGCGCAGGGTCATCGCGCATGCCGAGGACGATGCCCGGAGCAGGCGCCCGGATGTCGTCGAGGCGCACGGTCGTCGGCAGCTCGGGGAGCCAGCTGGCGCGGGGTTGCGGACCGGCACCCATCCCGGCCACGGCCAGATCTGCCGGCGCCGAGAGCGCGATCCGCACGCGGGCCGCGCGGGTGTCGGCCGCGCGGCGGATCAGGGCGATGCCTCGTGCTTCGGGTCCGCCCGACAGGGCGGCCGCGTCGGGGGTTCCGACGATGGTGGTGCTGTCGTACGGGTCGGCGACCCGCAGGCTGATCCGCAGCCCGCAGTTGGCCAGGAGCGCATCCCGGACGACACCGCCCGCGCGCTGGGTACCGAGGATCAGGTGGATGCCGAGGGCCCGGCCGCGCGCGGCGAGATCGGCGAAGAGCGGCTCGAGGTCGGGGTGGGCGGTGCGAAGCGCCGCGAACTCGTCGACGATCACCACGAGGCGCGGAAGATCGACGGCCGCGACATCCCGAGCGCCCGCGTGAGCCAGGAGGGCCTCGCGGTGACGGATCTCCGCGCGCAGGCTGTCGATGGCCCGGCCGGCACTGCGGGCATCGAGGTCGGTGATGACGCCCGTGACGTGCGGGAGCGCGGCGAGCGGCTCGAAGGCCGTTCCCCCCTTGAAGTCGGCAAGGAGGAACGTGACGTCGGCCGTGGAATACCGCGCGGAGAGCGCCGTGACCCACGTGACAAGCAGCTCGCTCTTCCCCGCACCGGTCATCCCGGTCACCACCGCATGCGGACCATCGCCGACGATGTCGACCACATACGGTTCGCCGCCCGACATGCCGATCGCGACGGGAAGCCCCATGCGCGCGCGTTCCCTCCCGGCCGCTCTCACAGCGGACAGCGGAAGAGGCGCCGCATCGTCGTGCGCGGCGCCACCGCCGGCGACCGAGCGGGCGGCGAGCTCGCCCGCGATGTGCGCCGCCTGCACCGCCCCGATCGCTTCGACCTCGACATCGTGAGCGTCCACACCGACCTCCACGCGTGCGGTTCCCGGACCGGTCAGGGTCACGACGACGTCGCAGCGCGGGGGCAGCGGATCGCCCGGAGCCGTGCACAGCAGGACGATATCCGCTTCGGGAAGCGGCGCCCCGGGCCGCGCCCAGACGACCCTGCGCGCGGCCGCCGCCGAGGCGTGGGGCAGCGCGTGCACCCAGCCTTCCCGGTCGTCACGCGTGGCGATCTCGAACTCGCCCGGTGGGTGCGCCATCGCGACCTGCAGCAACAGGGAACGCATGACCGCCCGCGCGAGCGTGTCGGGCCCCACAACGGCGCACCCCCCGCCCAGGGGGACGGGGACGGGGGCGTTCTCCAACACGCGCGCCGACTGCGCGAGGCGGAGGTCGTCGGGGTGCGACCCCGAAACACTCAGCCGGGTGTCGCTCGGGACGACGCCGCGCCCGGCGACGACGAACCCCGCCCGCTCGGTTCCGGTCCGCCAGATCTGCTCGGGCCGGGCGAGGTAGCCGGCGACGTCGGGGTGACGTGCGTCCCGCAGCCGCCGTTCGATCGCGTGACGCTCGTCGACGTGCTCTCGGGTGCGGGACAGCGCTTCTGCGGCCTCCCGCTCGCCGACACGGCGGTCGCGACGGGTGCTCCGCATCCCGTCCACGATGCCCGCCCCTGCGATCAGCGGACCGAGGAGTGCGAACCACAGTGCGAAGACCGAACCGGTGAAGGCCCAGAACCCGAGCGCTCCCACGACGGGAACCGCCGAGGCGAGCCACGGGACGGCGGGACGTGCGTGCGGTGTCTGTCGGGGCGGGAGAGACAGGGCTGTTCCGTCGCCGCGCCGCGCAGCGACGGAAGGGGGGAAACCGGCGGCGCTCATCCCCCCAGTGCACCGCGTTCACGGTCCGCCGGGGCGGCGGGGGATCGCGTGCGGGGAAACCGCCTGCGCGAGGCGGGTTGGGGAGGAAGAGTCAGTCGGCTCTGCGGTGGACGTCGAGCACGACGATCGTCACGTTGTCGCGGCCGCCGTTCTCCAGCGCCGCGTCGAGCATGGCCTCCACCGCATCCGCCGGATCGGGGTTCTCGTCCAGGAAGTGGCGGATCCCGTAGTCGGTGAGTTCCTTGGTCAGCCCGTCGGAACAGATCACGAACCGGTCGCCGTCCAGCACGTCCAGCCGTACGTAGTCGGGCTTGACGCTCTCCGTCGGGCCGACCGCGCGCGTGATGACGTTGCCGTAGGGGTGGTTCTCGGCCTCTTCAGGGCTCAGCCGTCCCGCGGCCACCAGCTCCTGCACGACCGAGTGGTCGGTCGTGATCTGCACCAGGTCGCCGTCGCGGAAGAGGTACACGCGGGAATCGCCGATGTTGAGAGTGACCCAGTGCGGTGGATGCTGCGAGGTGTCCAGGAACACCCCCGTCAGGGTCGTCCCCGTGCCCTCGTCGGTGGTCTCCGGGTGGGACAGGATGTCTTTCACCGCCCGAACGAGCGCCTTCTCGATGGCTTTGGGGGTGACGCTGCCGTCGTCGACCATGCCGCGGAGGCGGTCGACGGTGCTGGCGCTGGCGATCTCGCCGCCCACATGGCCGCCCATTCCATCGGCGACGACGAACAGGGGGTAGCTGGTGAGCACGGCGTCCTGGTTCGCCTCGCGCCGACGGCCCGTGTCGGTGACCTCAGCCCACGACAGCTCGATCGTCCCGTCCTGCAGGTGGACGGAGCGGGTGCTGGTGGTCACCTGGGGCACGCCACATCCTCCGGTCGAATACGGTCGCCGCGCTGGACCCGTGCGGCGTCCTCACATCCTAATGGACCGGTTCCCGCCCGCCGTGGCATCCCCCGAAGACGACTCATCCGGCCGCGGGGTCTTTGGGAAGCGGCAGGATGGCGTCGATGGCTGCCACGTCGTCTGCGCTGGGTGTCCACGCGGTGGCCGCGGCGGCATTCGCCCGCACCTGTTCGGGGCTCGTCACTCCGGCGATGACGCTCGACACGGGCTGCTGAGCCAGCAGCCACCCGAAGGTCGCCTCGAGCATTGTGATGCCACGCTCTTCGGCGAAGGCGCGGTACGCGTCGAGCCGGTCCCACGGCGCCTCCGACCACAGGTGCGGGCGCTGGCGCAGGATGCGGCTGTCTTCCGGGCCGCCCTCGCGCGTGAATTTGCCGGTGAGCAGGCCGTTGTGCAGCGGAAAATACGGGAAGAATCCCAGGCCGAAGTGTCGCGCCGCCGGGAGCACCTCACGTTCGGCGGCTCGGGCAAGCAGGCTGTACTGGTTCTGCGCCGACACGAAGCGGATGCTGCGATCGGCCGCAGCCGCAGCCTCGGCGATTGCCCACCCGGCGAAGTTCGAGTGCCCGAGATAACGGACCTTGCCCTCGCGCACGAGGTCGCCCAGCGCGTCCAACGTCTCCTCGATGGGCGTCGCCGGGTCGGGGGTGTGGAGCTGGTAGAGATCGATCCAGTCGGTACCGAGGCGCCGCAGCGTCGCCTCCACCGAACGGCGGACCGCCGTGCGTGAGCCCTTGCTACCGCCGCCGATGGCCGGCGCGAGCTGTGCGTGGCCGAACTTGGACGCCAGGACGACGTCGTCCCGCCGGCCGCGCAGCGCCTCGCCCAGCAGCGTTTCGGAGAGGCCGAACTCCTTGCCGTACACATCGGCGGTGTCGATGAACGTCACCCCGACCTCGATGGCCGCGTCGAGCACCGCGCGTGTCCCGTCGAGGGTCTCCGTGCGGGTTCCGGCGCGGCCGAAGTTATTGCCGCCGAGGCCGACCGCGGAAACGAGCAGGCCGGACTCACCGACGCGGCGAAGCGGAACCGAGTTCATCATGGTTCCACGCTATCCCCCACGCGAAGGACCCCCCGCCGGCGGGCGGGGGGTCCTGTGCGGTGCGGGTCTCAGGGGCGCGGCGGCTCCGCTGGTGGCGCAGGCGGCTCGGTCGGCGAGACCGGGGGTTCCGTCGGCGGCTGCGGGGCCGACGGATCGCGCGGCGGGGTCGCGGCGGTCGGCGGCGGCGAGGAGGGCGCCGCGGGGGGCGGGAAGCCGGCAGGCGGCGGTGGCGTCGTGGCGCCGGGGGCCGGGTAACCGGCCGGCGGCGGGGTGTAGCCGGCAGGCGGCGGCGGGTAACCGCCGGGAGCGGGGTAGCCGGGAGCGGGGTAGCCGGGAGCGGCGGGAGGAGTGAGGCCCCCAGCCGACGCCTGCTGCGGAATGCCCGCCCAGACCGTCTTGTCGGCGAGGAACGTGTTGGCCCACGGCGCGGGAGCGATCCGGTCATTCCATCGCGAGCTGTCGAACGCCAGGATGCCGAGCCAGATGAGCGTACCCAGGCCCGGGATGAGCCACAGCAGCAGGTAATACCACTCCTTGCCGAGCTTCTGACCCATACGCCACCCGTACATCACGGCAACCGCGACGGACACGAGGCCGAAGATGAAGCCGATCGCGGGGATCTGCCCCAGCACGGCGCTGGCGATGAGTGCCCCGAGGACGACCCAGGGTGAGACGTCGCCGAGCTTGCCCATGACCATCGTGCTGTAGACGGGCACCCACGCGCGCCACTTCCCCTGCACACCGGCCTTGTCGAAGATCCGCATGAGGAAGAACGACGCGATGACGTAGAAGACGGCGAAGATGAAGAAGAACAGCAGGCCGAAGATGGCGAGAGCCGCAAAGAGCGCCGCCCCGCCGGACGGGTCGTAACCAGGGTCCATGAGATGCCTTCCGAATGTGCGCGCGTGCGCGCGGCGAGGAAGCCCCCGCCGCACACATGCTAGCGATCCTGGGCGTTTCCTGAGCGGTGCCACGGCGACGCGCGGCGGATTGCCTCACACGAAGAGGTCGATCTCCCCCGGTCTGCCCGCTCGCGCCCGCATCCCCGTCGACTCTGCCCAGAGGCAGAACGCGGGCGCCGACGCGACGCGGGGGCGGTGCGTGGCGAGCATCCGGACGAGCTCGCCCTTCGCGTGCTTGTTGAAGTGGTTGAGCGCCCTGACCGCTCCCCCGCCCGAGTCCGTCACGATACGCACGTACGCCGTGTCGACCCCGGCCGGAACGGGACCCAGGGCGGCATACGCCTCGGAGCGGAGGTCCAGCACGAATCCGGGGGCGGAATCGGCCAGCGCCGCACTGACCGCATCGGCCCACACCCGACGCAGCGGCGGAAGGCCCGGCAGCGTCGTCCCGGCTGCGAGCCGGTACGGGGGAATGCGGTCGAGGGCGCCCACCGGGCCGAAGGGTGCCGAGTGGATGAACACGTGACCGCCGAGCCACCGGCGGGATGCAGCATCCAGCGTTGCGGCGTCGAGGGCGTCGAAGAGCACGCCGGTGTAGCGATCCACCGCCGGCAGCGTAGGCGCGGTGCGCAGCGCCGCGTTGACGGCGATCTCGGGGCGCTGTCGAGCGCTGAGCTTGAGAACGCGCGCTGCCTTCTCCTCATCCGCCGACAGCGCGGTGAGCGCATCCACGACCTGCTCGCGCTGCGGGCGCAACACGGGAAGCGCGAGCCGGTCGAGATCGAGGCTCGGCCCCTGGCCGCCCGAGCGCTTCGTCTCCGACGGTGGCAGCAGAATCAGCATCCGCTCCTCCCCCACTCATGCGAGAAACCACATCCCGGACGAGACACCGCGCGTAGCGGTGCGTCTCGTCCGGAATGTGGTTTCTCGGCGTTTGACCTTAGGAGACGAGTGCGGCGTTACCGGCGACGATCGTCAGGTCGTCGCCCTCCATCGAGAGGAACCCGTCCTGGGCGTTGGCGATCACCTTGGAGCCGTCGGCGCGCGTCACGCGCACCTGGCCCTCGGCGAGGATGGCGAGAACCGGCTCGTGACCTGCCATGAAGCCGATCTCGCCCTCGACGGTCTTGGCGACCACGAGGGTGGCCTCGCCCGTCCACACCTCGGCGTCCGCCGAGACGAGGTGCACCTGGAGCGGCATGTCAGCCGTTCTCCTTCTGGATCTGCGCCCAGCGCGCCTCGACGTCGGAGATACCGCCGACGTTGAAGAACGCCTGCTCGGCGACGTGGTCGAAGTCGCCCTTGACGATCGCGTCGAACGACTCGATCGTCTCCTTGATCGGGACGGTCGAACCCTCGACACCGGTGAACTTCTTGGCCATGTACGTGTTCTGCGAGAGGAACTGCTGGATGCGGCGTGCACGCGACACGACGATCTTGTCCTCTTCGCTGAGCTCGTCGACACCGAGGATCGCGATGATCTCCTGCAGTTCCTTGTTCTTCTGCAGGATCTGCTTCACCGAGGTGGCCACGCGGTAGTGGTCCTCACCGATGTAGCGCGGGTCGAGGATGCGGCTGGTGGAGCTCAGCGGGTCCACGGCCGGGTAGAGACCCTTCGACGCGATTTCACGCGAGAGCTCGGTCGTGGCATCGAGGTGAGCGAACGTGGTCGCCGGAGCCGGGTCGGTGTAGTCGTCGGCCGGAACATAGATGGCCTGGAGCGACGTGATCGAGTGGCCACGCGTCGAGGTGATGCGCTCCTGGAGCACACCCATCTCGTCGGCGAGGTTCGGCTGGTAACCCACGGCGGAGGGCATGCGGCCCAGAAGCGTGGAGACCTCGGAGCCGGCCTGCGTGAAGCGGAAGATGTTGTCGATGAACAACAGCACGTCCTGGTTCTGCACGTCGCGGAAGTACTCCGCCATCGTCAGTGCCGACAGTGCCACGCGAAGGCGCGTCCCCGGCGGTTCGTCCATCTGGCCGAACACCAACGCCGTCTTGTCGAAGACGCCCGCCTCCTCCATCTCGGAGATGAGGTCGTTGCCCTCACGGGTGCGCTCGCCCACACCGGCGAACACCGACACACCACCGTGATCCTGCGCGACGCGCTGGATCATCTCCTGGATGAGGACGGTCTTGCCGACACCGGCACCGCCGAACAGGCCGATCTTTCCGCCGAGCACGTAGGGCGTCAGCAGGTCGATGACCTTGATGCCGGTCTCGAACATCTGGGTCTTGGACTCCAGCTGGTCGAAGTTGGGGGCCTTGCGGTGGATGGGCCAGCGCTCGGTGATCTCGATCTTCTCGCCGGGCGCGGCGTTGAGGATGTCTCCGGTCACGTTGAACACGCGACCCTTGGTGACGTCGCCCACGGGGACGGTGATCTGCGCACCGGTGTCGCGCACTTCCTGGCCGCGGACGATGCCGTCCGTCGGCTTCAGGGCGATGGCGCGGACGAGGTCGTCGCCGAGGTGCTGCGCGACCTCGAGGGTGATCTCGGTCGCCTCGTCGCCGATCGTGATCGTCGTCTTCAAAGCGTTGTAGATGTCGGGGATCGAATCGTGGGGGAACTCGATGTCGACGACCGGGCCGGTCACGCGCGCAACGCGCCCGACGACCGCAGTCTTCTCGGCGGTGAGGCTCATGGCTTCTTCTCTTTCGTTTCGGTCTATTTGCCCGACGCGAGAGCGTCGGCGCCGCCGACGATCTCGGCGATCTGCTGCGTGATCTCCGCCTGGCGCGCGTTGTTGCGCAGGCGGGTGTAGTCGGTGATGAGCTTGTCGGCGTTATCGCTGGCCGACTTCATCGCCTTCTGCGTCGCGGCGTGCTTGGCCGCCGACGACTGCAGAAGAGCATTGAAGATACGACTCTGGAGGTAGACGGGCAGCAGCGCGTCCAGCACCGTCTCGGCGTCGGGCTCGAATTCGTACAGCGGATACACCTGGGCACCGGCGGACTCTTCGGCCTCCACGACCTCGAGCGGGAGCAGGCGCACCGTCTCCGGACTCTGGGTCATCATGCTGACGAAGCGGTTGTACACGAGGTGGATCTCATCCACGCCGCCCTCGGATCCGCCGCGGTTGTACGCGTCGATGAGGGTCGCCGCGATCTCTTCCGCGGTGCGGAACTGGGGCGTGTCGGTGTCACCGGTCCACTCGGCCGCGGTGGCGAGGCGACGGAACTGGAAGTACCCGACGGCCTTCCGCCCGACGAGATAGAACGCCACGTCCTTGCCCTGCGAGCGGAGCAGTGACGCCAGCTCCATCCCCTCACGGAGGATCTGCGAGTTGAACGCGCCGGCCAGGCCTCGGTCGGAGGCGAAGATCACCACGGCGGAGCGCTGGATGTTCGCGCGCTCCGTCGTCAGCGGGTGGTCGATGTTCGAGTGCGTCGCGACCGCCGAGACGGCTCGCGTCACCGCCCGTGCGAAGGGCGACGACGCGCGCACCCGCGCCATCGCCTTCTGGATGCGCGAAGCCGCGATGAGCTCCATCGCCTTCGTGATCTTCTTGGTGGTCTGAGCAGAGTTGATCTTCTGCTTGTAGACCCGCAGTTGTGCGCCCATGTCGTGTCCTCGCGCCGCGCTTAGCGGCGGCCCTTGACGATCTTCTCCTGGTTGACGTCATCCACCTCGGCGGCCTCGACGGACTCACTGCCCGGCGTGCCGATGCCCTGACCGTCGCCGGACTGGAACTCGAGGATGAACTGGTCGACCTGCTTCTCCAACTCGGCGGCGGTGTCGTCGTCGAGGACGTTGGTGTCGCGGAGGGTTTCGAGGATCGTGGTGTTGCGGCGGAGATAGTCCAGGAGCTCGCGCTCGAAACGCAGCACGTCCGACACCTCGATCGAGTCGAGCTTGCCGTTGGTGCCGGCCCAGATGGACACGACCTGCTCCTCCACCGGGTACGGCGAGTACTGCGGCTGCTTGAGGAGCTCGGTCAGGCGAGCACCGCGCGACAGCTGGCGGCGGGAAGCGGCATCCAGGTCGCTCGCGAACATCGCGAAGGCCTGAAGCGAGCGGTACTGGGCGAGCTCGAGCTTGAGCGTGCCGGAGACCTTCTTGATCGACTTGACCTGCGCATCGCCACCGACGCGCGACACCGAGATGCCGACGTCGACAGCCGGACGCTGGTTGGCGTTGAACAGGTCGGACTGCAGGAAGATCTGACCGTCGGTGATCGAGATCACGTTGGTCGGGATGTAGGCCGACACGTCGTTGGCCTTCGTCTCGATGATCGGGAGACCCGTCATCGACCCCGCGCCGAGCTCATCGGAGAGCTTCGCGCAACGCTCCAGCAGACGGGAGTGCAGGTAGAAGACGTCACCCGGGTAGGCCTCGCGACCCGGCGGGCGGCGAAGCAGCAGCGACACGGCGCGGTAGGCCTCGGCCTGCTTGGACAGGTCATCGAAGATGATGAGGACGTGCTTGCCGCCGTACATCCAGTGCTGGCCGATGGCCGAGCCGGTGTACGGGGCGAGGTACTTGAAGCCCGCGGGGTCGGAGGCGGGGGCGGCGACGATGGTGGTGTACTCCATCGCTCCGGCGTCCTCGAGCGCGCCCTTCACGGCAGCGATCGTCGAACCCTTCTGACCGATGGCGACGTAGATGCAGCGGACCTGCTTGTTGACGTCGCCCGACGCCCAGTTGTCCTTCTGGTTGATGATCGTGTCGATCGCGATGGCCGTCTTACCGGTCTGGCGGTCGCCGATGATGAGCTGGCGCTGACCGCGACCGACCGGGATCATCGCGTCGATGGCCTTGATGCCGGTCTGCATCGGCTCGTGCACGCTCTTGCGGGACATGACGCCGGGCGCCTGCAGTTCGAGTGCGCGGCGACCCTCGGTCGCGACCTCGCCGAGGCCGTCGATGGGATTGCCGAGCGGGTCGACGACGCGGCCGAGGAAGCCGTCGCCGACGGCCACGGAGAGGACCTCGCCGGTGCGGGTGACTTCCTGTCCTGCCTCGATGCCGGAGAACTCGCCCAGGACGACGACGCCGATCTCGTGCTCGTCGAGGTTCAGGGCGAGACCCTGGGTGCCGTCGGCGAAGCGGACGAGTTCGTTGGCCATGACGCCGGGCAGACCCTCGACGTGGGCGATGCCGTCAGCGGCGTCGACCACGGTGCCGACCTCGGTCGCGGCAGCGCCGGTGGGCTCGTAGGCCGCGACGAAGTCCTTCAGCGCGTCACGGATGACGTCGGGGCTGATCGTGATATCTGCCATTGTCTTCCTTCATGTTGTGGGGCGTTCACGCCCCCAGATGTGCGGTCCTCGCGGACGGCAAGCCTTCTAGATTATCCCGCGAGGCGCTGGCGGAGGCCGGCCAGGCGGGTGGAAATGCTCGCGTCGATCACGTCATCGGCGATCTGCACACGCAGGCCGCCGACCACCGCCGGATCGATCACGACGTTGAGGGACACCTCGGCACCGTAACGGGCCGAGAGCGCCGTCGCCAGGCGGGTGCGCTGCGCGTCGCTCAGCGGTGTCGCCGAGACCACGGTCGCCACAGTGCGTCCGCGCTGGTCGGAAACGAGCCACATGGCGCGATTCAGCAACGAGCGCACGCGGCGGTCGCGCGGCTGCTGCACCAGGGAGGAGACGATGAGCGTCGTCGCCGCGCTCGCGCGCCCTCCGAGCAGTGAGGTGATGAGATCGCCTTTCGCGGCGGGGTCACCCAGGCGGCTCCCGAGCGCGAGCTCGAGCTCCGGGTTCTGGGCGATGGTGCGCGAGAACGAGAACAGCTCGGCCTCGACCTCGTTCCCGGTGGCGCCGATGGCGGCCGCGCGGACGGCGAGCTCTTCGATCCCGTCGACGAGATCGGATGCCCGCGACCAGCGCCGGTCGACAAGAGAGCGGAGGAGCGAAACCGTCGTCGGACGGAACGTCCCGCCGAAGATGTCGGTGATGACCTTTGCCCGGGACGCCGGAGCGGCCGAGGCATCCGCGAGCGCGCCGCTCAGATGCAAGGAGCCACCGACGGCACGTGCCGCGGCGAACAGCTCGCCGGCGACCTCGAGGTCGACGTCCGTTGCCGCGCCGAGCGCTGCGGTCGTCGCCTCGAGCGCCTGAGTGGTCGCGCTACCCATTACTGAGCCGCCTTAGCGTTCTCCGACGCCTCCAGCTCGGCGAGGAAGCGGTCAACGACCGCCTGTGCCTTCTGGTCGTCGGAAAGGGTCTCGCCGATCACGTTGCCGGCCAGGTCGAGTGCGAGCGAGCCGACCTCCCCGCGCAGCGACACGAGCGCCGCCTGGCGCTCGGCCTCGATCTGCGTGTGGGCGGTCGCGGTGATGCGCGCAGCCTCGGCGGATGCAGCATCCCGAGCCTCGGCGACGATCCTCTTGCCGTCCTCACGGGCGGCTTCGCGGATCTCACCGGCCTCCTTGCGCGCCTCGGCGAGCTGGATGGTGTACTGCTCCAGCGCGGCCTCGGCCTGGCGCTGGGCCTCGTCGGCCTTGGCGATGTTTCCTTCGATGGCGGCACCGCGCTCGTCCAACAGCTTCTGCATCCGCGGGAGCACGACGCGCCAGAATACGAAGAGGATGACGACGAAGCACACCGCCGACCAGATGATGTCGTACCAGGCCGGGATCAGCGGACTGGGTGCCGCCTCTTCCGAGTGCTCCGCGGCGAATGCGACAAGAGCGTTCAGCATCTCGTCTCCTTACGTCGTGGGTGCGGGATCAGAAGCCGAAGATGAAGCCGGTCGCGATACCGATGAACGCGAGGGCCTCGGTGAAGGCGATACCGATGAACATCAGGACCTGCAGGCGGCCGGCGAGCTCGGGCTGGCGAGCAACGCCCTCGATCGTCTTGCCGACGACGATGCCCACGCCGATGGCCGGGCCAATGGCGGCGAGGCCGTAGCCGACGGTCGCGATGGAACCGGAGACATCGACGTTTACAGCGGCGAGAACCGTAGTTGCGTCCACGGGGTGTTTTCCTTTCGGTTGGGTGGCTCGGCGTGCGCCGGGCCGCTCAGTGCTCTTCCGCGACCGCGAGCTGGATGTAGACCGCGGTGAGGATGGCGAAGACGTACGCCTGGAGGAAGGCCACCAGGAGTTCGAAGAGAGTGAAGGCGAGTCCGAACGCGAGGGTTCCCGCGCCCAGAGCCGACCACCAGCCACCGAGACCCACGATGAAGAACTGGGTGGCGGCGAAGAACAGCACCAGCATGAGGTGCCCGACGATCATGTTCATCAGCAGTCGCAGCGTGAGCGTGACCGGCCGGATGATGAAGGTCGAGAGGAACTCGAGCGGGATGATGATGATGTACAGCGGCCACGGCACGCCCGAGGGCATGAGGGAGTTCTTGAAGAACTTCCCCGGGCTCTTGCGGACGCCGGCGTAGATGAAGGTCACGTAGGCGACGGCTGCGAGCAGCAGCGGTACGGCGATGACGCTGGTGCCGGCGATGTTCAGGAACGGGATGACCCCCGTGAGGTTCATGAACAGCACCATGAAGAAGATCGTGGTGAGGATCGGCAGGAACCGGTCGCCGTCCTTGCGGCCGAGCAGGTCGTGCGCGATGTTGACGCGGACGAAGTCCAGGCCCATCTCGACGATGCTCTGGAAGCGGCCGGGAACGAGCTTCATGCGTCGTGTGCCGACGACGAACAGAAGAACGAGCACCGCGGTGGCCAGGAACTGGATGAGGTTGATCCGCGTGATGGCGAAGATCGTGCCCTCGAACAGGAGCGCGTCGGGGAAGAACTCGTTGATCGACGGCGGATGGAACTCCGCGTCAGCGGACGCAACGTTCGCGATCAGGGTCGCAGCTTGAGTGAACAGCGCTGGCTCCAGCTTTGGGGCATCGGTGTGGACCGTTGCGACGATGGTCTGTGAGAGCGCCCAGAGCGCACTCGGGGAGTGGGCGGGCGCGATAGTAACTCTATCAAACTACCGGGCCGCCCGAAGCCGCTCAGGCTCGACGGTCCCCCTCATCGGGGTCAACGGGCAGCGACACGTCGCTCGCGTGCGGAATCCGCATGCGCGCCAGGACGATGACATCCACGATCAGCGAGCCCAGGACGCTCGCCACCAGCGCGACGAAGAAGATCACCGGGTCGACCCAGGGCTGGCCGCGCAGGACGAGCAGCGCGACGATGAACAGCACGAGCTTGACGATCCACCCGCCCAGCACGATCGCGAAGAAGATCGGCACGTAGAGCGGATCGCCGAACCAGCGGTTGGCGATCAGGATGCTCGCGGCCGTCACCGCGGAGAAGAACGCTCCGACGAGGACACCGACCAGGGCGCTGGCGACGCCCTCTCCCCCACCGACGGCGAACCCGACGACGGCTCCGGCCACCGCAAGCACACCCGCGACGATGCCGCCCCACGTGAGGGCTGTACGCAGCACGGGAGTGCTGGAGACGGGACTGGGGCTCATGATGCGGGCTCCTCAAGGGGGGCGGGGCGCGCCGGACGGCGCGAGGGAAGAAGGGTCAAGACCAGGCACGCCGCAACGCCGACCACGCCGAACGCGACGCCGATGAGATAGTCACCGGGCCACTCCTGCTGCGTACCGAGGTACATCAGAAGGAAAGAGAAACTCACCACGGCCGTCCATGAGTAGAAGATCAGCACGGCGCCGCGGTCACTGTGGCCCATGTCGAGCATCCGGTGATGCAGATGCTTGCGGTCGGGCGAGAACGGCGACTTCCCCGCGCGCACCCGCCGCAGAACCGCGAGTCCGAAATCCAGCAGCGGCAGCAGGACGACAACGATGGGCAGGAGGATCGGGATGAAGGCACCGAGCAACTGCGAACGACCGAGTTGTTCCGGATCGAGCACCGCGGGATCGATGACGCCGGTGATCGCGACAGCCGAGGTGGCCATGAGGAGGCCCAGCATGAGCGCACCGGAGTCGCCCATGAAGATCTTCGCGGGGTTCCAGTTGAACGGGAGGAACCCGATGCACGCGCCGATGAGGACCGCGGCGAGGAACGACGCGATGTTGAAGTACGTGCTCGCGCCCGTGTCGCGCAGCAACAGGTAGGAGTAAGCGAAGAACACGCCGTTGGCGATGAGGCACACACCGGCGACCAGCCCGTCCAGGCCGTCGATGAAGTTGACGGCGTTCATCACGATGACGATCGCGAAGACCGTGAGCGTGAAGCTCATCCAGCTGGAGCCCACGGTGAGCCCACCGATGGGCAGCGAGTAGATCTGCAGTTGCCCGAACCACGCGATGATGCCGGCCGCGAGGAACTGCGCGCCGAGCTTGATCATCCAGTCCAGATCCCACAGGTCGTCGGCGACACCGATCAGAACGATCACGAAGGTGGCGGCGAGCACCGCGAGCACCGGACCGGGGTTCGCCCAGATGATCGAGAAGAACGTCTGCTGGCTGGAGAACAGGAAAGCCGCTGCCACGCCGAAGAACATCGCCACCCCGCCCAGGCGCGGGGTCGGGGTCTTGTGCACGTCGCGCTCGCGGATGCCCGGGTAGAGCTTGTACCTCAGACTCAGGCGCAGCACCGCCCACGTCAGGACGAAGGTGACCACAGCGGTGAAGAGCACCAGGATGAGGTACTGCTTCACGCGGCGCCGTCCTCGGACGCGGAGCGGGGCTCGGCCGGCTCCTCCGACGAGTGGCGCTCGAGCAGGTCGCCGAGTACCGCGCGCAGTTGATCGAGAGGCACCGCCCCTTCACGCAGGATGCGGACGGTCGGTTCTTCGCTGCCGACGAGGCGCGTGGCATCCACGATCGTGGAGGCGATGCCGAAGGTGCTGGGCCCGGCGTCGAGGTACACCGAGACGGAGTCGCCGAGCATGTCGCGGGCTTCGTCGATCGTGACGGCCGCGGTGAGGCCCGTGCGGTTCGCGCTGGAGACGGCCAGCGGCCCGGTCTCCTCGAGCAGTTCGAGCGCGATGTGGTGGGCCGGCATCCGTACGGCCACCGTGCCCCGGGTCTCGCCGAGGTCCCACGACAGCGACGGCTGCGACGGGAGCACGATCGTCAGACCGCCCGGCCAGAACTCCTGGACCAGCCGCTCGACCGGCTCGGGCACGTCGGCGACGAGCGCACGGAGAGTAGTGACGCCGGCCACGAGGACGGGCGGGGGCTGCTGGCGTCCGCGGCCCTTGGCAGCCAAGAGCGCCGCTACCGCGCGGGCGTTGAAGGCGTCGGCGGCGACGCCGTACACGGTGTCGGTGGGCAGCACGACGAGTTCGCCGCGGCTCAGCGCCTGGCGTGCGTGGCGCATGCCGGAAAGCAGCTGCGCTTCGTCACGGCAGTCGTAAACAGGTGACATATCGCCGCCCAGTCTACGTGCGGCCTCACTGAGATCAGGTTCGACGCGATCGGTCCGCGCGCCACTCCGGCGGCGCAGGCCGCCGACGGCTGTTACCGCCCTCCACCCTCCGCGGCAGTCGCGGAGATCCGGTGGGGGGAATCAGGGGCGGAGGGCGGTGGTGGCGCGGTCGCGCATCGTCAGGTCGGGATGCGTCGCTGCCGCACGCCATCCGTCGGCGGTGAGGATGTCGCGGATCGCGGCGCCCTGCCACTCGCCGTGCTCGAGCACGATCATCCCGCCCGGGTGCGCGAGCCGGAGTCCCACGTGGCTGAGAACGCGCACGACGTCGAGGCCGTCGGCGCCGCCGTACAGCGCGACGGGCGGGTCGTAGAGGCGCACCTCCGGGTCGCGCGGGATCGCATCATCCGGAACGTACGGCGGGTTGGAGACGACGACCGACACCGTGCCGTCGAGGTCGGGGAATGCCTGCTCGAGATCGACGAGCGCCAGTGACAGGTTGTCGGCACCGCTGCGCCGCACGTTCTCCTCCGCCCAGGCGTAGGCGTCGGCGGACTTCTCTGCGGCGTAGACGCGCGCGTGAGGCACCTCGGTGGCCATCGCGAGAGCGATCGCGCCGCTCCCCGTGCCCAGGTCGACCGCCACCGGCGCCGGTGTCGCCGCAGCCCGGAGCGCATCGATCGCCAGCTGTGCGACCACCTCGGTCTCCGGCCGCGGGACGAACACCCCCGGGCCGACCGCGAGCTCGAGGTGGCGGAACGGGGCGCGACCGGTGAGGTGCTGCAGCGGCACGCGCGCGCAGCGGCGTTCGACCAGGCCCTCGTAGGCCGCGGTGGTGGCAGCATCCACAGCATCACCGCGGATGGCGGCGGCCTGAGCCGCTCCCCGCGACGTCCCCAGCACAGAGGCGGCGAGCAGTTCCGCGTCGACCGCGGGGTCGGGAACACCGGCTGCCGCGAGTCGCTCGGTCGCGGCGCGGACGAGCCCGGACAGGGGCACGTCGGCGGCAGCGGCGGCGGGGATGGGCTCGGGCATGGGCTCTCCCACCCTACGGGCCCCCGTCACAGGGGGGTGCGCCCGGGACGTCGCCGGTAGTCTGGAAGCCACACCCGTTCGACGGCGAAAGGCCCGCCATGCCCGGCATCCACCCCGACATCACCTCCGCGTTCGGCGACACCCCGCTCGTGCGGCTGAACCGCGTCGCCGAGGGGGTGGAGGCGAACATCCTCGCGAAGCTGGAGTTCTACAACCCGGCAGGCAGCGTCAAGGACCGCCTGGGCATCGCCATCGTGGATGCTGCGGAAGCCTCCGGCGACCTGCAGCCGGGCGGCACGATCGTGGAGTCCACGAGCGGCAACACCGGTATCGCCCTGGCGATGGTCGGTGCGGCGCGGGGATACCGCGTCGTTCTCACGATGCCCGCATCCATGTCGAAGGAGCGCCGCCTGCTGCTCAAGGCGTTCGGCGCCGAAGTGCACCTCACCGACCCGACGAAGGGCATGTCGTTCGCGGTGGAGGAGGCCAAGCGCATCGTCGACGAGACTCCGGGCGCGATCTGGGCGCGGCAGTTCGAGAACGAGGCGAACCCCGAGGTCCACCGCAAGACCACCGCCGAGGAGATCCTGCGCGACACCGAAGGCAAGGTCGACTACTTCGTCGCCGGCATCGGCACCGGGGGCACCATCACCGGCGTCGGCCAGGTGCTCAAGGAGCGCGTGCCCGGCGTGAAGGTCGTCGCGGTCGAGCCCGCCGACTCCCCCATCCTCACCAAAGGCCACCCGGGTCCGCACAAGATCCAGGGAATCGGTCCGAACTTCGTCCCGGCCATCCTCGACCGCGACGTGATCGACGAGGTCATCGACGTCGAATTCGACGACGCGATCCGCCTCGCCCGCGACACGGCTACGAAGGACGGCATCCTCGTGGGGATGTCCAGCGGCGCCGCCATCTGGGCAGCGCTGGAGATCGCGAAGCGACCGGAGGCCGCGGGCAAGAACATCGTCGTCATCATCCCGTCGTTCGGCGAGCGGTACCTCTCCACCGCGCTGTACGAACACCTGCGCGAGGACTGAGTGGGCGTCGTCGCACGCCTGCGCGAAGACATCGCCGCGGCCAAACTCCGCGACCCCGCCGCCCGAGGCTCCCTGGAGCTGCTGCTGCTGTACTCGGGGCTGCACGCGGTGTGGGCGTATCGCCTGCACCACCGGCTGTGGCGGCGCGGCTTCCGCTTCGCCGCGCGGTTCGTCTCGCAGGTGACGCGGTTGCTGACCGGCGTGGAGATCCACCCGGGAGCGATCATCGGGCGTCGCTTCTTCATCGACCACGGCATGGGCGTCGTCATCGGCGAAACGGCCGAGATCGGCGACGACGTGCTGATGTACCACGGCGTCACGCTCGGCGGGCGCCAGCGCGAGGGCGGGAAGCGGCATCCCACCCTCGGCCACGGCGTCGCCGTGGGTGCGGGGGCGAAGATCCTCGGCCCCGTGACCATCGGTGACGGTGCGGTCATCGGGGCCAACGCGGTCGTGACGCGGGATGCTCCGGCCGACTCGGTGCTCGTGGGGGTGCCCGCCAAGCCGCGCCCTCGCCGGGCCGGCGAAGACACCCGCGCGGTACTGACCGCGCCCGAGTACTCGATCTGACCGCCGCCCCGCCGCCGTAACTCAGGATGAATCGCCCGAATCAGGCCGGCCGACGGCGGAACGGCCCTGACGGGGGCGGATGTCCTGAGTACGGCTCGGCGCGGCCGCGCGCGTGCGTAGGCTCGGGAGGGTGAGCGCACTGCACGAGCTGTCGGCGATCGAGCTGACCGGGATGCTGCGCCGCGGCGAACTCACGCCGTCCGACGTCGCGGCGTACTACCTCGAACGGATCGCCGCGCACGCCGACCTGGGCGCGTTCGCCGAGGTGACCGCGGATGCCGCGCTGCGGCGTGCTCGTGGCCTCGAGGCAGGGCCGCTGTGGGGCCTGCCGCTCGCCGACAAGGATCTCGTCGCCCGGGCGGGCGTCCCGACGCGATACGGATCGCGGGCACGCGCCGACTTCGTGCCCACCGCATCCGACGCCCTCGCCGTGGCACTGGACGCCGCCGGCGCCGTGAGTCTCGGGAAGACCAGCACGTCGGAGTTCGGGATGACCGGGTACACCGAGCCCCGCACTGCTCCCCCGGCCGTCGACCCCTGGGACCACCGCTTCGGTGCAGGCGGGTCGAGCGGCGGCGCGGCCGTCGCCGTGGCGGCAGGGCTCCTCCCCGTCGCACCGGGCTCGGACGGCGGTGGGTCGATCCGCATCCCCGCGGCCACCGTGGGAGTCGTGGGGCTGAAGCCGTCGCGCGGGCGGCTGCCCATCGGATCGGGGCTGGACTCCCCCGACGGGCTCGCGGTGACCGGGCCCATCGCCCGCACCGTGGCGGATGCGGCCTTCCTCCTCGATGCGCTGTGCGGCCTGGCGCCCTACCCGTTCGCCACCGGCGCGACCGACGCCGCACCGTTCCTCCCCGCCACCGGGGGCGATCCACCGCGCTTGCGCATCGGCATCACGACCGTCTCACCGTGGGATGACGACGTCGACATCACGCTGCACCCCTCGGCACGGCAGGCGTTCGACGTGACCGCTGCCGCCCTCGCGGACATGGGCCACGAGCTGCGGGATGCGGCGTGGCAGCCGCAGGGCTACGGACCGCTCTTCCGGGTCCTGTGGCGCGCGAGCGCCGCGCGCATCCCGCTGACCGAGACCGAGCTCGACCTCGTCGAGCCGATCACGGCGTGGCTCGTCCGCGAGGGACGTGCGCTCCAGGCGCCACGGCTGCTCGGCGCGCTCGCCGACGCTCGCGTGTTCGAGCGGGCAACGATCGCGGCGTTCGCCCCGTTCGACATCGTGCTCACCCCCGCCCTCGCGCTCCCCCCGCGTCTGTTGGGGTGGCACGACGCGAACGACGCCGAGCGAAGCTTCACCCAACAGGTGCAGTACGCGCCCTACAGCAGCTTCGTCAACGTCGCGGGCCTCCCCGCGATCGTGCTGCCGGTGACGCGGGACGAGTCCGGGCACCCCGTGAGCGTGCAGCTCATCGGACGCCCGGGGGGCGAGCGGATGCTCCTGGCCGCGGCCGCCCAACTGGAGCGCTGGCGCGGCGCCCTCCCGCATCCTCCCGCCTGGCTCCCCTGACACCGCGAGACTGCACCCCCGCCACGAGACTGCGGCCGTCGCCGGCGGTTTCGTGGCGCAGATGCAGTCTCGCGGTCCGGAGGCCCGAGGTCCGGAGGCCGGAGGCCCGGAGGGTCAGGAGTCGGAGAGGGCGGAGAGTCGCGCTTCCTCGTCGGCGGCGATCGCCGACTCGATGAGCGGGCCCAGGGCGCCGTCGAGCACCTGGTCGAGGTTGTACGCCTTGTAGCCGGTGCGGTGATCCGCGATGCGGTTCTCCGGGAAGTTGTAGGTGCGGATGCGCTCGGATCGGTCCATGCCGCGGATCTGCGACTTGCGCGCATCCGAGGCCGCCGCATCCCGTTCCTCCTGCTGCTTCGCGAGGAGCCGGGCACGCAGCACGCGCATCCCGGCCTCGCGGTTCTGCAGCTGCGACTTCTCGTTCTGCATCGACACGACGATCCCGGTCGGAAGGTGGGTGATGCGCACGGCCGAGTCGGTCGTGTTCACCGACTGCCCGCCAGGTCCGGACGAGCGGAACACGTCGATCTTGAGGTCGTTCGGATCGATCTGCACCTCTTCGGGCTCATCCACCTCGGGGAAGACGAGCACGCCGGTCGTGGAGGTGTGGATGCGGCCCTGCGACTCGGTCGCCGGCACCCGCTGGACACGGTGGACTCCACCCTCGTACTTGAGGTGGGCCCAGACGCCCTGCGCAGGGTCGTTGGACGAGCCCTTGATCGCGACCTGGACGTCTTTGTAGCCGCCGAGGTCGGACTCGTTGCGCTCCAGCATCTCGGTCTTCCAGCCCCGGGATGCGGCGTACTGCAGGTACATCCGCAGCAGATCGGCGGCGAACAGCGCACTCTCGGCGCCCCCTTCGCCCGACTTGATCTCCATGATCACGTCGCGGGCGTCGTCGGGGTCACGCGGGATCAGCAGACGCCGCAAGCGTTCCTGCGTCGCGGTGACCTGCTCTTCGAGAGACGGCACCTCCTCGGCGAACGCCTCGTCTTCCTTCGCGAGTTCCCGCGCGGCGGTGAGGTCGTCGATCGCCTGCGTCCACGCCTCGTACGCGTGCACGATGCGGTTGAGTTCGGCGTACCGGCGGTTGACCCGCTTGGCGCGCCCCGCATCCGCATGGACCGCAGGGTCGTTCAGTTCGAGCTCGACCGCCTTGTGCTCTTCGAGCAGTCCGCGGACCGACTCGAACATTCCCGAGTCGGACACGGCTCAGCGGATGCTGTTGTCGTGCCCGTGCGCTCCGCCGGCGCCGTGCGCCGGTGCGGGGATCGACTTCTGCATCTGCACGAGGAACTCGACGTTGGACTGCGTCTCCTTGAGCTTGCCCAGCACGACCTCCAGCGCCTGCTGCGGGTCGAGACCGGCCAGGGCGCGGCGAAGCTTCCACGTGATCTTGACCTCGTCGGGCGAGAGGAGCATCTCCTCGCGACGGGTGCTGGATGCGTTGACATCCACGGCGGGGAAGATCCGCTTGTCGGCCAGCTGACGGCTCAGGCGCAGTTCGCTGTTGCCGGTGCCCTTGAACTCCTCGAAGATCACGTCGTCCATCTTGGAGCCGGTCTCCACCAGAGCGGTGGCGAGGATCGTGAGCGATCCGCCGTTCTCGATGTTGCGGGCGGCGCCGAAGAAACGCTTGGGCGGATACAGCGCGGACGCGTCGACACCGCCGGTCAGCACACGACCCGACGTCGGCGCCGTGATGTTGTATGCGCGACCGAGACGGGTGATCGAATCGAGCAGCACGACGACGTCGCGGCCGAGCTCGACCAGGCGCTTGGCGCGCTCGATCGCGAGCTCGGCGACGGTGGTGTGGTCTTCCGCCGGTCGGTCGAACGTCGAGGCGACGACCTCGCCGCGCACGGTGCGCTGCATGTCGGTGACCTCTTCGGGGCGCTCGTCCACGAGGACGACCATGAGGTGCACCTCAGGGTTGTTCTGGGCGATCGCGTTGGCGATCTGCTGCAGGACGATCGTCTTGCCCGCCTTGGGGGGCGCGACGATCAGGCCGCGCTGGCCCTTGCCGATCGGTGCCACGAGGTCGATGATCCGCTGGGTCAGCTTCTCCGGGGCGGTCTCCAGGCGGAGGCGCTCCTGCGGGTACAGCGGGGTGAGGTCGCTGAATTCGGGCCGGGTCGCGGCGTCTTCGACAGAGAGGCCGTTGACCGCGTCGACCTTGACCAGCGCGTTGTACTTCTGACGGCCGGGCTGCTCGCCCTCACGGGGCTGCTTGATGGCACCCACGACGGCATCGCCCTTGCGCAGGTTGTACTTCTTGACCTGGCCCAGCGAGACGTAGACGTCGCTGGGGCCCGGGAGGTAACCGGTGGTGCGGACGAACGCGTAGTTGTCGAGCACGTCGAGGATGCCGGCGATCGGGATGAGGACGTCGTCCTCGTTGATGTCGGTGTCGAACTCGTCGGTGGGGGTCTGCCCGCGGCGCTTGTTGCGCTGGCGGTTGCGGCCGGTGCCCTGCTGCTCGCCGTCGGCTTCGGCCACCGGCTGCCGTTCGGACTGCTGCTGCCGTTCGGACTGCTGCTGCCGCTCGGACTGCTGCTGCCGTTCGGACTGCTGCTGGCGCTCCGGCTGCTGCTGGCGTTCCGGCTGCTGCTGGCGCTCCGACTGCTGCTGCCGCTCGGGCTGGCGCTCCTGCTGCTTATCGGGCTGGTCGCCGTTCGAACCGCCGTTGCGGTTGCGGTTGCGGTTCCGGTTGCGGTTGCGGCTACGACCCGAGGATGCGCCGTCTTCGCCCTGCTCGGACTCGGCCGGAGCCGACTCCACAGACGTCTCGGTCTCGCTCGCGGATTCGGTGCCCACGGCGGGGGCGTCGGTCGGCGCCTCGCTCGCAGGGGCGTCCGCGGCGGATTCCGCCGCGGGCTCGTCGGCGGCAGGGGTCTCGCCAGCAGCATCCGGCGACACCGCGTCGGGCGCGGCCCCGGCGGGGGCGGCGTCGACGGCTGCAACGTCGGTGGGGGCGGCATTCGACGCGGATGCGGCGTCGCCGTCGGGCGCAGCCTCAACGGGCGCGGTGTCGGTAGCCGGCGCCTCGGCGGGCACGTCGCTGCTCTTGGCGCGGCGCGGTGCGCGCTTGCGCGGGGTGCGCGCGGGCTTCTCAGCCGCGGCGGGCGCCTCCTCGGCGGGTGCCTCAACGGCGGGTGCCTCAACCGCGGCGGGCGCCTGCTCGGCCGGCGCAGCGGCCTCGACAGGCGCAGCGGCCTCGGAAACAGGCGCGGCGGCCTCGACAGGTGCATCCTCGGCCGGCGGCGCCACGACGGCGGCGGCATCCTCGGCCGGCGCTGCAGCCTCGACGGGGACTTCCTCGACGGGGACCTCCTCGACCGGGGCATCCTCGGCGGTGGCCGCGGCGGCGTCGACGGGCGCGGACGCCTCGGTCTCAGGCTGCGCCTGCTCAGCGGTGGCCTCATCCGGCGTCTCAACGACGGCGGAGGCGGTGTCTTCGGTGTTCGTCGCGTCGTCCGAAGACGCGTCGACACCCTGGATCTCGGAGATGGACTCCACGAGTACTCCCTTGTGAAACGGATGATTGACCGCACACGACACCGGAGAGGACAGGCATCGACCCTTCGACAAGCTCAGGGTTCCGCTCCGCGATTCGCCGGCCGGAGCGGCCGAGGCGGTTGCGGGTGCGTGCGGTGGTTTTCGCAGAATTGCGACGGGGGCCAGATTCACGTGGTACGTGGAACCCCCCGCTACTCCCTCACTGTACCACCCTTGACGTCGACGGCGAGCATGCGCGCCTCCCACGGGGTGTCGACGAGGGATGCTGCCAATTCGGCCGCTTCGAGGCGGCGGCCCGGTCCGTCCGCGAGCACGAGCACGCTGGGTCCGGCACCGGAGACGACCGCGGCATACCGTTCGGCGCGGAGAGCGCGGACAAGACGATCGGTCTCGGGCATCGCCTGCGCCCGGTAGCTCTGGTGAAGCTTGTCTTCGGTGGCGGCCATCAGCAGCTCGGGGCTCTGGGTGAGCGCGGCGATCAGCAGGGCCGAGCGCGACACGTTGAAGACCGCATCCTCGCGGGGCACCTGCAGCGGCTGCAGACTGCGCGCCACCTTCGTCGACATCGTGAACTCCGGGACGAGCACGAGAGGTGCGACCCCGCGGTGCACGATCAATTGCTTGTGCTGCGGCCCGGTCTCGTCCATCCAGGCGATCGTGAGCCCCCCGAACAGAGCGGGCGCGACGTTGTCGGGGTGTCCCTCGAGCTCGGTGGCCAGGCGCAGGAGCGTCTCGGAGCTGAACTCCACCTCGCCCTCGAGGAGGCCCTTCGCCGCCAGCAGCCCGGTCACAACGGCAGCTCCCGAAGAGCCCATGCCGCGCCCATGGGGGATGACGTTGACCGCCTCCAGGCGCAGCCCGGGAAGCTCGCGCCCGACGGAAGCGTACGCATGGGCCATGGCCCGCACGACCAGGTTGGACCGGTCGCGGGGCACGGATGCGGCACCCTCCCCCGACACCTCTATCTCGAGCGTGTCGCCACCGACCTCGGTGACGACGAGCTCGTCGTAGACGCTCAGGGCGAGCCCGAGCGTGTCGAATCCGGGACCGAGGTTCGCGCTGGTGGCCGGCACGCGCACGAGCACGCGACGCCCTTCGGTCATGCCTGTGCCGCGGGAACGAGGTCGAGGACCGACGCGACCTCACTGGTGGCGGCATCCACGACCGTCGGCTCCACGGTGGAGCCGTCGGCGTTGCGCAGCGCCCACTGCGGATCTTTCAGTCCGTGGCCCGTGACCGTGAGCACGACGCGCGATCCGGCCGGGATGATGCCCGCCTCCACGCGATCGAGGAGGCCGGCGACGCTGATCGCGGATGCCGGTTCGACGAAGATGCCCACTTCGCCGGCGAGGAGCTTCTGTGCGGCGAGGATCCGGTCGTCGTCGATGGCGCCGAAGTACCCGTCGGTGGCTTCACGGGCCTCGATGGCCAGCTCCCACGACGCCGGGTTGCCGATCCGGATGGCGCTGGCCACGGTCTCGGGGTTGCGGACGACCTCGCCCCGCACAAGGGGGGCGCTGCCCGCGGCCTGGAACCCGAACATGCGGGGCACGCGCGTGGACACGCCCCGCTCCGCCTCTTCCCGGTACCCGCGCGAGTAGGCGGTGTAGTTGCCGGCATTGCCGACGGGGATGAAGTGGAAATCCGGGGCGTCGCCGAGTACCTCGACGATCTCGTAGGCCGCGGTCTTCTGACCTTCGATGCGGTCGGGATTGACGGAGTTGACCAGGTGGACCGGGTAGTTGTCCGCGAGTTCGCGGGCGATCTCGAGGCAGTCGTCGAAGTTGCCGCGCACCTGGATGAGGCGACCGTTGTGCGCGACGGCTTGGCTGAGCTTGCCCATGGCGATCTTTCCCTCCGGCACGAGGACGGCGGCGGTGATGCCGGCGTGCGCCGCGTAGGCCGCGGCCGATGCCGAGGTGTTTCCCGTCGAGGCGCAGATGACGGCCTTCGCGCCGTGCTCGACCGCGCGGGAGAGGGCCACGGTCATCCCGCGGTCCTTGAAGGAGCCGGTGGGATTCATGCCCTCGTACTTCACCCACACGTCCGTGCCCGTGCGGCGCGAGAGTGCGGGAGCAGGCAGGAGCGGCGTGCCGCCCTCACCCAGGGTCACCACGGTGGATGCGTCGGTGACGCCCAGCCGGTCGGCGTATTCGCGGAGCACTCCGCGCCAGACGTGTGCCATGTCAGTCTCCTTCCACGCGCAGAACAGAGACGACGCGTTCGACGACGCCGCTTTCCGCTAGGCGCGTCACGGTCTCGCTGAGGTCTTGTTCGCGTGCTTCGTGGGTCCCGATGACCAGCCGTGCCATCGGGATGGCGCCGGCCACCCCTCCGGCGGCTGACCCGGCGGTGTGGTCGGCCGCTGAGCCCGAGGGGTCGGTAGCGGAGCCGGGAGAAGGGGCGATCACGGTCTGCTCGACGGTTGCGATCGAGACGCGTCCGTCGCTGAGGATGCCGGCGATGGTTGCCAGCACGCCGGGTCGGTCATCGACCTCGAGCGTGATCTGGTAGCGCGTGATGACGTGCCCGATCGACACGATCGGGAGATTCGCGCGCGTGGACTCGACGACGCCCACGCCGCCGGCGATGTGCCGGCGAGCAGCGGAGACGACGTCGCCGAGCACGGCGGAGGCGGTCTGCACGCCGCCGGCGCCGGCGCCGTAGAACATCAGGTTCCCCGCGGCCTCGGCCTGGACGAAGACGGCGTTGTGCGCACCGTGCACGCTGGCCAGGGGGTGGGCGCGGTCGACGAGGGCCGGGTACACGCGTACCGAGATCGACTCGGCACCGTCGTCGTCGCTGACCCGCTCGCAGACGGCCAGGAGCTTGATGACGTAGCCGGCGTGCCGCGCGGCCTCGATCATGCCCTTGTCGATCGAGGTGATGCCCTCGCGGTGCACCTTCTCCAGCGGCACCGTGGTGTGGAACGCCAAGCTCGCCAGAATCGCCGCCTTCTGGGCCGCGTCGTAACCCTCGACGTCGGCGGTCGGATCCGACTCGGCGTAACCGAGGGCCTGCGCCTGCGCCAGCACGTCGGAGAACTCGGCGCCTTCCGCATCCATCCGGTCGAGAATGTAGTTCGTGGTGCCGTTGACGATGCCCATGATCCGCTGCACGCGGTCGCCGGCGAGCGAGTCGCGCAGGGGCCGGATGATGGGGATCGCGCCCGCGGCGGCGGCTTCGTAATAGACCTGGGCACCCACCTGGTCGGCGGCCTCGAAGATCTCGGGGCCGTGCGTGGCCAGGAGCGCCTTGTTGGCCGTCACGATGTCGGCCCCGGCGTTGATCGCCTGCAGGAGGAGCGTACGCGCGGGCTCGATGCCACCGATGAGCTCGATCACGATGTCGGATCCGACGAGCAGCGGCTCGGGGTCGGTCGTGAAGAGTTCACGAGGCAGGTCGGTGTCACGGGCGGCGTCGAGGTCGCGGACGGCGATCCCCACGAGCTCGAGGGTGGCTCCGGCGCGGTCGGCGAGCTCGTCGCTGTGCTTGAGAAGCAGCGCGGCGACCTGCGATCCCACGGCGCCGGCGCCTAGGAGAGCGACGCGCAGACGGCGGTAGTCGGTCACTTCGTCTCGCTCCGCTCGCTCAGTACAGGCATGCTCTTCCCTTCGTTGTGCCCCACGCCCAGGTCGCGGGCCAGGAGGTCGGCGACGGTCTCCCGCCGCACGAGGACGCGCGCTGAGCCGTCGCGGACGGCGACGACCGGTGGGCGTGGCGTGTAGTTGTAGGTGCTCGCGAGCGAGAAGCAGTAGGCACCGGTGGCGGGGACGGCGAGTAGATCGCCCGGAGTGACGTCACCGGGGAGGTACTCGGCATCCACCACGATGTCGCCGGATTCGCAATGGTGTCCGACGACGCGCACGAGCGCGGGATCCGCGTCGCTCGTGCGAGCGGCCAGACGCGCGGAATACTGCGCCCCATAGAGGGCGGTCCGGACGTTGTCGCTCATGCCGCCGTCGACGCTGACATACAGGCGCGTGACGTCTTCGGTCACCTGAACCGGCTTGACCGTGCCGACCTCGTAGAGCGTGATGCCCGCCTGCCCGACGATCGCGCGTCCCGGCTCGAAGGCGAGCTCGGGGAGCGGGATGCCGCGGACGGCGCATTCGTCGGCAACCGCATCCACGATGCCTGCCGCGATGTCTTCGAGCGGGCGCGGGTCATCGGCCGAGGTGTAGGCGATTCCGAATCCACCGCCGAGGTTGAGCAGAGGGATGTCGCCGCCCTCGAGGAGATCGTTGTGCAGGTCTACGAGCCGGGCCGCCGAGGCGCGGAATCCGTCGGCGTCGAAGATCTGAGACCCGATGTGGGCGTGGAGGCCGAGGAACTCCAGTCCGGAGAGTTCGCGGATGCGCGCGACCGCGGTCGGCACGTCGTCCACGGAGAAGCCGAACTTCTGGTCTTCGTGGGCGGTGGCGAGGAACGCGTGGGTCTCGGCATGCACGCCGGTGCGCACGCGGACGAGCACCGGCTGGACCGCACCGCGGCGCTCGGCGACGGCCGAGAGGCGCTCGATCTCGATGTCGCTGTCGACGATCACGGTGCCCACGCCCACCTCGACCGCTCGCTCCAGAGCGGCGGAGGACTTGTTGTTCCCGTGGAACCCCAGCAACGCGGGGTCGATTCCTGCGGCGAGGGCGATCTCGAGTTCCCCGGGGCTGCAGACATCCACGCGCAGACCCTCTTCGGCGACCCAGCGGACGACATCGGCGGTCAGCAGCGCCTTACCGGCGTAGTACACCCGGGCGTCGCCGCCGTGCCGGGCAGCGGCACTGCGGAACGCGTCGAGCGCACGCCGCGCGTGGGCGCGCACGTCGGCCTCGTCGAGCACGTACAACGGCGTGCCGTACTCCGCGGCCAGCTGCCGGGCAGAGACCCCGCCGATGTGCAGCGCACCGGCGTCGTCGCGGTGCGCGGAGGCGGGCCAGATGGCGGGGGCGATGGAGTTGGCGTCGGCCGGCACGCGGAGCCACTCGGGCACCAGGGGGGTGGAGAGCGAGGCGGACACGGGCAGACCAATCGGGTGGATGCGGCAGTGCGAGCGGCCGCGGGAGGCAGCGTCCGCCGGGCGGAGAGGCTCACGCCAGGCGGTGATTGCAGTCTAGCGGGCCGCCCGCGCCGCACCGGACCCGCTCACTCGCGTGAATCAGCGGCTATCCGGGCCGGAACAGCCGCCGATTCCGGCAACTCGATCAGGGGCAGGCACCGGGCTGGCGCAGATCCGGGTCGATGACGACCGCGCCGTCGATGTCGAACGTCGCCACGACCGAGTCGCCTTCGGCCGCGGCGGACGTCAGGGTGAGGGCGGCCGGCAGATGCTCCGCGATGCACACGCTCCACTCGCGCAGCACCGTGTCGGCGAGGCCGCCGAACTGCGAGCGCAGGGCCTCGGCGGTCACGTCGGCGCTGCCGAGCTGGAAGGCCGCAGGAGCGAGGGTGAGGTTCCCGCCGGCCGCACCCGGCTGGAGGGCGACGCCCAGAGGGACGGATGCTCCGAACACCGACAACTCCGTCGTGATGGTGACGTTCGGAGCGGCGATGCCGACGGAGTCGGCCGGAAAGCCATCGATCGTGCCGAGCAACGCCTGCAGCTGGGCCTCATCCAGGCGCACGGTGGCCGAACCCGGACCCGCCGCCGCGTCCGCACTCACGGGCACATCGGTGAGGTTCACCCGGACGTCCCCGCTGACGGGGCCGAAGGCGACGTCCGGCGACGCGACGGAGATCTCGTTCAGGCGGCCGGACAGGAGCTGGGGCAGCACGAGGCCCGGCACCTCGACGTCGACCGGCTGGTCGGCGGGGAGTTCGAGCTGCGTCAGGATAAGTTGACGCACGCCCGCTTTCACCGCACCGCGGGCCAGCGCCTCCGCGCCCACCGCGGCACCGAGGATGAGCGCGAGCACGATGAGCAGCGTCACGACCCATGGCCACCTCCGCCGCGACCGCGGAGCGGGCTCGGTCTCGGCAAAGCCGAACGGCACGGTGGCGCGGTCGGTCATCGCTACATCCGCTCGGGTGCGCCGACGCCCAGGAGGTCCAGGCCGTTACGCAGGACCTGCCCCGTGGCGTCGTTGAGCCAGCGGCGCGTGCGATGCAGAGGTTGGACCGGCTCGTCGCCCAGAGGGATGACGCGGCAGTTGTCGTACCACCGGTGGTACAGACCGGCGAGCTCTTCGAGGTAGCGCGCCACCCGATGCGGCTCGCGGACCTGAGCGGCGAAAGCGACCGTACGCGGGAACTCCTGCAACGCGCCCAGAAGCGCCGACTCGGTCTCGTGGGACAGCAGTTCCGGTGCGAACTCGGACCGGTCCACCCCGGAGGCCTCAGCGTTGCGCGCCACGTTATGCGTCCGGGCGTGTGCGTACTGCACGTAGAAGACCGGGTTGTCATTCGTGCGCTTCTGCAAGATCTCGGGATCAAGGGTCAGTGGCGAATCGGCAGGGAACCGAGCGAGCGAATAGCGCAGCGCATCCGTTCCCAGCCAGGTCCGCAGATCGTCCAGCTCGATGATGTTTCCGGCGCGCTTGGACAGGCGCGCACCGTTGATCGACACGAGCTGGCCGATGAGCACCTCGATGTCCCTGTCCGGGTCGTCCCCGGCCGCGCCGGCGAGCGCCTTGAGACGGTGCACGTAGCCGTGATGGTCGGCCCCGAGGAGGTAGATCTTGTGCGCGAAGCCGCGGTCACCCTTATTGAGGTAGTACGCGGCGTCGGCGGCGAAATAGGTGTACACGCCGTTGGCGCGGCGGATGACGCGGTCTTTGTCGTCGCCGAAGTCGGTCGTCCGCACCCACACGGCGCCATCTTCGTCGAACACGTGCCCCTGTTCGCGCAGGCGGTCCACGGCCTCGTCGACGAGGCTCGGCCCGCCGCTGGGCGGCACGGCGTGCAGTGTGCGCTCGGAGAACCAGACGTCGAAGTGCACGTTGAAAGCCGCGAGCGAGGCTTGGATCTCGCCGAGCTGCAGGGCGTAGGCGAGTTCTGTCGTGAAGGCCAGCTGGTCATCGTAGGCCGCCCCGAGCACGCCGCCCGGCTCGCCGTCGAAGGGCGCTTCACGCACCCGCTCGGCGAGCGCCTGGATGTACTCGCCTGCGTAGCCGCCTTCAGGGGTCGGCTCCCCCCGTACCGCGGCGAGCACCGAGCGGCCGAACCGCTCCATCTGCGCCCCGGCGTCGTTGATGTAGAACTCCCGCGCGAGAGTGGCACCGCTGGCCAACAGGAGGCGAGCGATGGCGTCGCCGAGCGCCGCCCACCGGGTGTGCCCGATGTGCAGGGGGCCGGTCGGGTTGGCGGAGACGAACTCGAGGTTGATCGTGTTACCGCGCTGCGAGTCGTTCGTGCCGAACGCGGCACCCGCGTCGACGATGATTTTCGCGAGGGCGCCGGCGGCCGCGGCATCCAGGCGGATGTTGATGAACCCGGGACCGGCGACCTCGACGCTCGCGATGCCGTCGACGACGGCGAGCCCGTCGGCGATCTCGGCGGCCAGCTCCCGCGGGTTGGCCCCCACCGCCTTGGCGAGCTTCAGGGCGGCGTTGGAGGACCAGTCGCCGTGGTCGCGGTTCTTCGGGCGTTCCAGCGGAAGGTCGGCGGCGCTCAGACCCTCGGACGAGCCCTGTCGTCGAGCCTCCGCGATCGGCGTCACGACGGCGAGCAAGGCGGCGGAGAGGGCTTCGGGATCCATAGCCTTCTCATCCTACGTTCGCACCAGCGGTCCCATTCCGACGAACGTGTGCGTCGCGGTGCCGGTGCGCAGAGCCGGGCGGGGAGGTGAGCGGTCCGCCGGTCCCCCGACAGCGGACCGCCCTGTTCCCCCCTCGGTCGGTGAAGACCGATGACCAAAGGCTGTCAGGCGACCCGCAACGAAAGCGCAAGGCCAGCGCAAGACAATCGCAAGAATCCCCCAGCCCGGCCGGTCACCCGGCAGGCACGGCGGTCACGCCATCTGGATGAAGGTGGAGTGATCGTCGAGGGCGGGAGGCGCGGGCGTCGTCCCGGCCGGGATCCGTGCATCGATGAGCATCCGCTCCAGCCCCACGTTGCCGCCGTGATAACTGAGGAAGGCGCAGTCCGCGGCATCCCTGCCCGTCGCGATCCGCACGAGCGATCGCCGGTCGGCCAGCCGGGTGGCGTCGATCACATACCACTCCCCCTCGAGGTAGGCCTCGGCAACGGCGTGGAAGTCCATCGGCTCCAAGCCGGGGGCGTAGCAGGCGGTGTAGCGGGCCGGCACGTCCAGAGCGCGAAGCAAGGCGATGACGAGGTGCGCGTAGTCGCGGCAGACCCCCTGACCCGTTCTCAGCGTGGTCACGGCACTGTCGGTACCGAGGCTGAGCCCTGGCGTGTACGTCACCGCCGAGGCGACGAACGAGGACACCGCCGCCGCCAGCTCGAACCCGTGCATGCCGCGGAACTCCCTCCGCGCCTGCGCGAACACCTCGTCGGACTGGCAGTACCGGCTCGGACGCAGGTAGGTGATCGTCTCAAGATCACTGGATGGTCGGGTCACGGCGGGGCCCGTCACGACCGCGGTGTACCGGACCTGGAGGACACCGGCCTCCCCCGTGAAGCGGTGCAGGCGGCTCCCCGAGGCATCCACGATCTCCGCCGCGCTATACCGGTGGTCCCCGCGCTCGAAGGTCAGATCTTCGCTCTCCACCGCGGCGCCGCGAGCGGCGGTGATCTGGAAGATGAGGTCGACCGGAGAGCTCAGGACGAGGTCGAGTTCTGCGGTCACGAGGCGCTGCACCGAGCAATCCTCGCACGCATCCGGATCCCCCGAATCGGGCGCGTCAGCCGTCCGGAAACCGCGTCGAGAGGCCGAGTCGACACCGGCCGGAAACGGGTTCTGCCCCAGACGCCCGCACAGGGCGCGCGGTGCCCTAGGCTCTGCCCGTGACCCCGCCCGAGCAGCCACGGCTGCGTCGCCCTCGATGGCCGCTCATCGCGCTCGCGGTCGCGGTCGCGGCGGTGTGCGCGTTGGCAGGCTGGCGACCCTGGGTGCAGCCGAACATGGTCGTGGCTGCCAGCGGTGTGTCGGCGCCGGTACTCACTCCCGCCGCGCTCTCGCTCCCCGATGAGCCGCGGGTGCTGATCTTCGGCGATTCGTGGACGTACGGTTCCGCCGCGACCGACCCCACGCTCGGGTACGCCTACGTACTGGGCAGCGCGATGGGCTGGGATGTCGTCGTGGACGGCGTGCGGGGAAGCGGCTACCTCAAACCCGGGTGGGACGGCGGGTCGTTCGGCGAACGCATCGCCGCGCTCGACCCCGCGCTCGATCCCGACCTGGTTCTCGTCGAGGGCTCGATCAACGATCGCCGGCTGCCCGCCGAGGGATATCGCGAGGCCGTCTCGGCGGCGTGGGACACGCTCTCGGGCATCTACCCCGACGCGGCGATCGTGATCCTCGGCCCGGCACCGCAGGTGCTGCCGGTGGAGCCGGCGACAGCGCGCATCGACGCCGATCTTGCCTCGCTCGCCGGCGAGCGCGGGTGGTGGTACATCTCGCCGATCGCCGACGAGTGGATCACGAGTGTGAACTACCTCACGGTCATCGACACCAGCGACATCGGGCGCGACCACCCGTCGACCGGCGGGCACGCATATCTGGCAGAGCGGGTCGCGGATGCCCTCGCCCGTCTGTCAGCGCCGAGCGAGGTCGTAGCCGATGGCCCGGCGGGGTCGACCTCGGGCGGCGTGCTGGAGCCCGGCGACCGCTGACGGCCGCGCTCAGCCGGCCTGCTGCATCCGGATCATGTTCCCCGCCGGGTCGCGGAACGCGCAATCACGCACGCCGTAGGGCTGATCCGTCGGCTCCTGGACGACCTCGGCGCCCGTCGCCTCGATCGCTGCGAACGCCGCGTCCACGTCGGGCGTCGCGAGGTTGACACCGAAGTAGCTGCCCTTGGCGATGAGTTCGAGCAGCATCCGCTGCTCGTCGTCGGTGAGGCCCGGCGTGGCGGTCGGCGGATGAAGCACGATGCCGGTGTCGGGCTGGCCTGCGGGACCGACGGTGATCCACCGCATCCCCTCATATCCGACGTCATTGCGGATCTCGAAGCCGAGCACGTCGCGATAGAAGGCGAGCGATGCATCGGGATCGGTGTGCGGGAGGAAAGAGGTGTGAATCGTGATGTCCATGCCTCACGGTAGGCGCGAGTCGGCACTCACCGCTTCTCGATTCCTGACCGGTCGGGTCACCTGCTTGGCGGTACACGCCGGCATCCCGAGGGTGGCGCGAGCGGCCCGGTCCCGGTAGGCGCTCGGGGGCATGCCCACCAGCTCGCTGAACCGTGTGCTGAAGGTACCGAGCGAGGAGAACCCCACGGCGAAGCACGCCTCGGTGACGCTCAGATCGCCACGCCGCAGCAAGGCCATGGCGCGTTCGATGCGCCGCGTCATGAGGTAGGCGTACGGCGACTCACCGAACGCGGCGCGAAAAGCACGACTAAGGTGCCCGGCGGACATGTGCACGCCGCGCGCGAGCCCCTCCACGTTGAGCGGCTGGGCATACTCCCGGTCGATGCGGTCCCGCACCCGGCGGAGCAGCGCGAGGTCACGCGCGCGATCGGGGGGCAGCACACCGGCCATATCCCGATCGTGCCAGAGGCCTCGTCCGAGGGCGAGGTCAGGTCTGGCGACGGATGTAGCGCATCAGCCACGCGATGACCGCGAGGATCAGGATCACGGCGCCCACCCAGAGCAGGAACTTCACCGCCTCCACGAAAATGCCCAGGAGAAGCAGAACGATGCCGACGATGAGAAGGATGACTGCGAGTCCGGCCATGCATCCACAATGCTCAGTCGCCCGCGGGCGTTCCAGGGGTTGACACCGCATCACACCGACAGGGTTGTCCGGGCGTACACCTGAGGCCGCACCACATCAAGCCCGCACGGCGGGTGGGCGGCGCGGCGTAGCTTGGCTGGCGACAAGGAGGCGCTCATGTCTGATAACACCCCTCTGCCGCCGGCGGTGCCCGGCGACGACGAGTCCGTGGGCCAGGAGAACGACACGGGCTCCGGCGACGAGGACGCTCCGACCGGGGGTGACGAGCTGACCGAAGACAATCTCCAGGCCGACAACGCGGTGGAGGAGGACATGCTGCGCGCCCTCGATCCCGGGGCCCCATCCGCCTGAATCCGCCCGGCGGGTCGCGTGTACCTCACATCCCTGAATGCTAGGCTGCCTAGTATTCCGTGTGTCGAACGACCATCCTCGACCACGTGTGGAGAGGAATTCCGATGCCCAACCTCACGGCCGTTTCGCTGGCCCCTGTCGACTGGCGTGAGGTCGAGCCCGGATTCCACATCGCGTCGCGCGGGGGGGAGTTCGCGGGCTTCGTCGAGGCCACGTCGGACGGCTCGCATGTCGCGTTCGATGAGTTCTCCACCCCGATCGGCCGCTTCCCGGATCTCCGCGCCGCGCGGAGTTCGCTCTCCACCACCGCGTCGCCCACCAACGAGCGACGCCGCGCCCGGCTCCGCCGCATCCGACAGACCGCTGCCGCCGTGGCCGGTGGCGTCGCGGGGACGCTGGCGCTGACCGCAGGAGTCCTCGCGCCCTACCTCTGATGAGTCACTGACATGCCCCGCGAGCCCAACTCCTCGGTCGACTCGCGGGTTGTACGACTCATCCACGGAGCTCTCATCCTGCTCTCCTTCTCAGCGGGAGCAGCCGATGCCTTCGCATTCTTGGCTGTCGGCGGGATCTTCACGGCGAATATGACCGGGAACCTGATCCTGATCGGCATGTTCAGCCGCCCGGAGTTCGGCCTCACTCTCCTCGCGGCAACCGTGGCGATCGTCTCCTTCGGCGGCGTGGCGTACGGGGCCTTCCGGCTCACCTCCGCGCCGACCAGCGCAGGCGCAACGGCGCCCGCCGCCCTTCGCCGCCTCATCCTTCCTTCATTGGCGTTGCAGACGATGGTGGTGATCATCTGGGCGGTGGCCTCTGGGAGCGGAACGGTCGAGCGGTGCACGGTGATCGCGCTGTCGGCGGCCGCACTGGCGCTGCAAACGGTCGCGGCGAAGAAGCTCTCCGACATCGACGGTCTCACCACGACCTACGTCACCGGCACGATCACGGCCACGATGCAGCATCTCGCTGAGCACAAGGACGAGGGCCAGCGAGTGCGGATGCTCTCCATCCTGGCGCTCCCGATTGGTGCCGTCTGCGCCACAGCCGTGTTCGTGTTCGCGGAAGACCTCGGCCCGGTGGTGGCGTGGGTGGCAGCCGGGCTGGCCGCCCTCATGCTCCGCCACGGAAGCCACATCCGTGACGAGGGCGGATCTCCCCCGGTCGGGCCGTCCGGACCTCGCCGGTTTCCGGCCCCGACCGCCTAAGGCCCGTCAACCACAGGAAGCCCGAGCCACTCCCCCAGGTCGGCGATTTCAGCCCGCACCATCTCCTCCTCCTCCGGTTCGAAGGGGAGGAATTCGTGCAGAGCGTTGATGCGGAACACCTCCTGCGTGCGGTCGACCTCGGCATCCAGCATCCCGACGAAGCGATCGCCGAGGAGGATCGGATGCGCGAAGTAGCCGTAGGTGCGCTGCGCCTTCGGCTTGAACTGCTCGAGGACGTACTCGAACTCGAAGATGTCACGAAGTCGCGGGCGGTCGAAGAGCATCCCGTCGTAGGGATTCAGGAAGGCGACGCGCCCGCCAGGGTCCTCCTCGTCCAGCGCGGCAAGAGCCTCCGGGTCGACGCGCCACCTCGACGACAGCCCTTCGATGACGGCGGGCTCACCGGCGTCGCCCACCGGCGTCCAGGTCGACTTCCACTTCGACAGACCCACCGCCTGGAGCCGACGCTGGTGGCGTAGGTGCTCGGCCTCCTCCTCGCCATACTCCGGGAGGTCCTGCGGGTAGACCCGCTCGGCAAGGTCCCACCGGCGCTGGCGCCCCTTTCTGCTGTGAACGGCGACGATGCCCTGTCGCATCAGGAATTCCAGCATGTGGGGCACCTGGTTCGACCCTGACCACCCGTCGGGGGCACGCCTCACCTCCGCAGTGTCAGGAATCTCGCTGGCAAGCAGCGGGCCCTCTGCACGAAGCCGTGACATCACCTCGTCGCGGAACCGTGCGTTCGCTTCGAGCCACTGCTTGCTGCTCTCCCGCTGCGGCCACCGCCTCATCGCCGGGAGCAGCAGGGGCAATGCGCTCATCGGCCGGAAGGTACCGTCGAATTCGAACAGGACCCGATCGACTTCCACCGCCTTCTGGAGTTGCCCGGGCTCGTACGACCAGCCGATGCGCGACCAGAGCATGGTGTGCTCGCACGGAGCGATCGTGGCGGTCGGATCGATCTTGATGTAGTCCAGCTGCTCCGCCACTTCCACGACATCGCCCGGACGTTCCGCGTCCAGCAGCTGCGCTCGCACGGCGATGCGGCGCGCCTGGTCGAGAGTGAGGCGATGCGTCACGGGACCGACGCTAGCGGTACGGACGGACACACCACCACGCCACAACGTCCCGGCGCGGAACACATGCGGACGCTGATGGTCGCGTCACCGCGGTCCGGGACATATCGTCAGAACTACGTGGCGGAATCACCCGCGTGCGGGAAGGAGATCACCGTGACCGATGAAGCTGTTGTCACCCGACCCAACCGTGGTCAGTGGGAAAACGTCGTGCCGGGCCACCCGGAGCTGTCCGAGAGTTTCGGCTCCCGTGAGGAGGCCGTCGACATCGGCCGGGCGGTCGCCGACGAGCTCGGTCTGCACCACCAGGTCCTGGACTCGGACGAGCAGTAGGCCCGAGGAGCACGCCGGGCAGCGACCCTTGAAGAGGCGCCACCCGGCGCTGCGGGTCAGTAGTCTATGGGCGACAGGTCGCCGTTGCCGTCTTCGCCGAGCTCGGCGATCTCGGGGTCTTGGCCCTGGGTCTCCGGCCGCTGCCACCCGGCGGCGAGGTCCTCGGCCGGGATCTGGTCGTCCGGGCCGGGAATCTGCGCCGGGTCGTCGCCCGTCGCTGTCGCCGGATCGAGGTCCTCCGGCGCGACGCCTTCGTCGAGAGCAATCGTCCGGTCCCACTCCGCCTGAGCGGGGTCGGCATCCGGATCGGCCTCCAACGATGCGTCGCCGTCCTGCAGCGGCTGGATGCCCACGTCCTCGGTTTCTGCGAACGAATCTGAACTGCTGTCGCTCATGGTGCTCCTCTCGTTGATTCCATCGAACGAGGTCGCAGCCTGGCGGAGGGGGGCCTTGACAAGGAGCGGGGCCGTGCGCCCTGTCAACCCCGCTGAAGAAATCCGGCGGATGCGGTCGAGTCGACAGGAACACACGTTCCGATCATTTTCAGGAGGTCGCGCATGAACCAGCCCGCGCAGCAGCAGCCGGTACCCGGATCCGACCAGAAGATGGACCCGAAGCCCGACTACGGCGAGGACAGCTACCGCGGTTCCGGCCGGCTCGAGGGCAAGGTCGCGCTCATCACCGGTGGCGACAGCGGCATCGGCAAGGCCGTCGCACTGGCTTATGCCCGGGAGGGCGCGGACGTCGCGATCAGCTATCTCAACGAGCATGAGGACGCCGAGGAGGCGAAGAGATTCATCGAGGACGCCGGCCGCAGGGCACTCCTCCTCCCTGGCGACATCTCCGACCCCGCGCATTGCCGATCGCTGGTCGCGAAGACGATCGAAGAGCTGGGCGGCCTCGACATTCTCGTCAGTAACGCCGCATTCCAGATGGATCACCCGAGCCTCGAGGAGGTCTCCGACGAAGAGTGGGACTACACCTGGGCGACCAACGTCAGCGCCTTCTTCCACCTGGTGAAAGCGTCGTTGCCACACCTCAAGGCCGGGGCATCCATCATCGGGTCGTCCTCGATCCAGTCCGATCAACCCTCGCCGAACCTGCTGCCCTACGCCGCGACCAAGGCCGCGATCGCGAGCATGGTCGCCTCCCTCGCCCAGATGCTCGGCGACCGCGGCATCCGTGCCAACAGCGTCGCGCCCGGGCCGGTGTGGACGCCACTGATCCCCGCCACGATGCCGCCCGATACCGTCGCCAGCTTCGGGGAGCAGACACCCCTGGGTCGCGCCGCACAGCCGGCCGAGCTCGCGCCGGTGTACGTGCTGCTGGCGTCGGATGAGGCGAGCTATGTCTCCGGTGCCCGCATCGCTGTGACCGGCGGCAAGCCGATCCTCTGAGGCCGGTCGGCGGCGGTACAGGTCGAGGTCCCGCCGCCGACCTTTTCAGAACGACGCGCCGGGTCGACGCACCAGGTCACCGTTCCCCACCGGCTGAGTTTCACGCGGACTCTCGTTCGCGTTCTGTCTCATCTGGTAGATCGCTGCCTGAGTGCGGTGTTCCACGTGCAGCTTCGCCATCAGCGCGGAAACGTAGTTCTTCACCGTCTTCTCCGCCAGGCCGAGCCGCCCACCGATCTCCCTGTTCGTCAGCCCGGTCGCGATCAGGCCCAGCACCTGTTTTTCGCGGGTGGTCAGGTGTGGATCCTGTGCCGAGACGGCCGCGGGTGTCAACGGGGGCTGCACATCGCCCGTCGGTCTCGTCGTCATGCGCTGACCGCGTGCCACCCTGCGGATGACCTCGAGCAGTACGCGCGCTCGCACGTCGTCCGTCAGGAAACCGTCAGCACCGCTGGCGGCCGCGGCGCGGCGTGTCTCCTCCCGGTCGGTGCAGCCGATGAGCACGCACCGGATACGCCGATTCTTCAGGCGGATCCCGCGCGCGAGATCCACCACGTCGTCATCGGGCGGACACGCGTCGATGATCACCACGTCGGTGCGGGTCTGGGCGATCCGCCGGCTGCTTCCGCTTTGGAGCGGGGCCTCTCCGACCAGCACGAGGCCGGGCGTGCTCTCGACGAGCTGTCGCAAACCGCGCCTCATGAGCTCTCGCGCGTAAACGACGAAGATCCTCACCGTCGGTGTTTCGGGGCTCGATGAGCACACATCTTCGGCCGTCCGTGCGACCTCTTCGTCTCCGAACATGGGGGCACCCTCCCGTCCAGGTGGGCACAGAGTAAGCGCACATCCGGCGCCCGTCTAGGGGCAGGTGCGGCACGTCGTTTCGTGCCTTAAGTCCTCAGGACCTTCGACCCTTCTACCGCCGTACCGCCCGCGATTCACTGAGGATGCGTCATCAATCTCCCTGGATGCGAACGACGCGGAATCGCCTCCGTCGCCCCTCGTCACCGACGAAAGGTCGCCCCGTGACCGGACAGCGCCGCCTTCGGTCCCGTCGGCCCCGTCAACGCACCACAGCCACAACCGCCTGGCTCTCCGCGATCACCGCGGTGGGTGTTCTCGCCTTGGCGATCTTCCCCGCCGGAGGAGCGGCGAACGCGTGGATCGAGGACGGGGCGCCGGTCATCGAGTCGCCGGACGGGCCGGACACCGCGATCGAGCTGGCGTCGACCGGCGCGGGCCAGAGGATCAGCGGCGGATATCCGGCCACCGCCGTCGTGCCGGATCCGCAAGCGGACTACCCTGCCGCACCCCCCGCGGGGTATACCGTGCGGAGCGGGTTCGCCGGCGTGCTCAACGTGGCCCGCGTCTCGGATCTGAGCCAAAGGGGGCAGGTGTTCTGCATCAGCGCTCGCACCCCCGCGTACGTCGGTGTCGGGTACGAGTCCGGCTCCTGGAGCGAGTCGGAGGTAGCGAACCTCGGGCAGGTGGCCTACATCCTGAACAACTACTACCCGGCCGTCCCCGGCGCCCCGGCCACGCTGGGCACGCCGAACCAGCGCGCCGCCGCGGTACAGGCGGCGATCTGGTACTTCACCGACGGCTTCGTGCTCGACCCTGCCGACAGCGTCCGTGCCGCCACGGCCGAGATCATCGCCGACGCGCAGGGGAACTCCCCGGCCCCGGAGCCTGAGCTCCCGCTCGCCATCACTCCGGCCTCGAGCTCCGTGGGGGTGGGCTCCCTCGCCGGACCGTTCACCGTCACCGCCGACGCCGCGGCGGTGACCCTCGCTGTCCCCGCCGGATACGCCATGTACGGCAGTGCGGTCGGGGGCACCCCTCTCCCCAACCCGTACACCACCACCTCGGGCGCACAGGTGTGGGTCGGCAGCGACTCCGGCGCGGCCGATACGACGGTCCTGACCGCGACCGCATCGGTCGCCGTGCCGCGTGGCCGGGTCTACCTCTACGACGGCCTGGCACCGGGCCTCCCGGAGTCCCAGCCTCTCATCCTCGCCGAGACGGCCCAGCTGGAGACGACGGCGACGGCGCAGGCGACCGCCGAGTTCTTCGCCGTGGCCGGCCTCACGATCACCAAGGTCTTCGCCGGTGACGCCGTCGGCCAGCAGGGAGCGATGGAGCTGGTCGTCGACTGCGGCGACGGGGTTCCGCGTTCGACGACCATCCCAGCCGGCGCGTCCACGACTCAGTCGTTCCCGTTCCCGGGTATTCGGGTGGGGGCCACGTGCGTCATCACCGAACCGACGACGGGTGCGACCACCGCGGTGGATGTGACCAGCGACGCGCCTCAGCAGGTCGTGATCACCGACACGGGCGCGACGGCGACGATCACCAACACCGTGACACGGCGTGGGGATGTGCCCGGAGTTCTCCCGGCGACGGGCACGGAAACTCCGTTCCCGCTCTTGTGGGGCGGCCTCGCGGGGCTGCTGGGGGGCGCCCTCCTGGTGGCCGCGCGTCTGACGCTCCTCCGCCAACCCGGGGCGACCGCCTTGGTCGTAGCCGCGCCCCCACACCGACGAAAGGCCTCCCCGTGACCTACTCGCGCCCCCGTCTTCGATCCCGGAACCCCGGCAGACGTCTCCCCGCGTCCGTCCTCTGGGCGACGGCCGCGATGGCCGGGATGGCCGCTCTCACCTTCGTCTTCTTCCTCCCGGTCGGGGGGTCTGCCCAAGCGAGGCTCACCGAGGAGTCTCCCATCATCGAATCGCCGGACGGACCGAACACCGATATCGAGGTGACCGGCGTCGGAACCGGAGCGAGGTTGACGGGAGGGTATCCGGCCACTCCGACGCCGCAGGATCCGACGGCGCCCTACCCCGCTGCACCCCCCGCGGAATACACCCAGGGCGGCGGCCTCACCGGGCTGATCAACACCGCGAGCGTGACTAATCCGGCACTGACCGCGGAGATGTACTGCATCGACGTCCGCGTCGGGACCCTGATCGGCGGCGGTTACGAGAACGCAACGTGGGACGAATCGAACGTCCAGAACCTCGGGTACGTCGCCTACATTCTGAACAACTTCTACCCCGCGGTCCCCGGCGAACCGGCGGGTCTGTCCGAAGGCGAACAGGCCGCCGCCGTGCAATCGGCCATCTGGTACTTCACGGACGGCTTCATCCTGAACGCAGGCTTGCCGATGCGGGCAGCGACGGCAGAAATCATCGCGGCCGCGCAGCTCAACGGCCCTGTGACCGAGCCGCCTCCCCCGGCGGTGTCCATCACTCCGCCCGCTGCCGCCGCGCCGGTGGGGTCGGCGGCCGGCCCGTTCACCGTGGCAACGGACGCCCCCAGCGTGACCCTCTCAGTACCCGACGGGTACACGATGTACGGTGACGCGGCGGCCACCGCTCCTCTCCCCAACCCCTACCCGACCACCTCGGGGGCCCAGGTGTGGGTGGGCAGCGGAACCGACGCGGTAGACGAGACGCTGCTGAGCGCTCGAGCGGTCGTGACCGTCCAGCGCGGGCGGGTGTACCTCTATGACGGTCTGGCACCGGGCGTCGATGAGTTGCAAAAACTCGTCCTTGCCGAGACGGCCACTTTGGAGGCCACCGCCCAAGCGCCTGCGGAGTTCTTCGCGGCGGCCAGTCTGACCGTCAACAAGGCCTTCACGGGCGCCGGAGTGGGCCAACAAGGGGCAAGTCAGCTGACCGTCGATTGCGGTGACGGCGTGGCACGGGTAGCGGACATCCCCCAGGGCGCGTCCACGACCCAGGTCTTCACCTTCCCGGGCATCGCCGTCGGCGCAACCTGCGTCATCGCTGAGCCCGCGACCGGTGCGACGTCCATGGTGGAGGTGACGACCGACGCGCCTCAGGAGGTCTTCATCACCGAGACGGGGGCAACGGCGACGATCACCAACACGGTGACGCGCCGCGCAGAGGTGCCCGGGGTGCTCCCGGCCACGGGAGCGGACACTCCCGCGCCTCTCCTCTGGGCCGGCGCCGGCGGCCTGGTGGTCGGCTCGCTGCTGGTCCTCGCCAGCCTGACGCGACGCAGGCCCTCCGCGGCGGCCCCGCCGCGGTGACACGGGACTCGGTGACGCGCGACGGAGCGGCTGAGCACCGTCCCGGCGCCCCGCGCTGCACGGGGTGTGGATGTCACGCCGATACGCTGGCAGCGGAGGCATACGCATGAACGGAACGATCCTGGTCGGGATGACCGACTCCCCAGCGGCGCGCGCGGCGGCGGAGTGGGCTGCCCAGCGCGCGTCCGATCGCGGCGATCGGCTGGTGCTGATGTCGGTCGTCGGCGGCGCGCTCGGCGTGGTCGGCGAGGGTGACGTCCTGGAACACGCCGTCGAGACGACCCGGGCGCAACTGGAGCGTGAAGCCGAACGGCTCGGCGCCGCGGAAGTGCGCGTCACGCGTGGCAAGCCGGTGGAAGAACTCCTGACCGCGTCCGAGACTGCCGACCTCCTCGTGATCGGCAGCGACTTCCGCGGCCCCCGATCAGGGATCACTCGTGGCCCCCATGGCGTGCGGGTCGCCGCCGCTGCATCGTGCCCTGTCGTCGTGGTACCCCAGTTCGACCTTGCCGGCCGCACCGGCGTGGTCGTCGGAGTCGACGGCTCCGAACTGTCGGAGGCCGCGATCCGATTCGCCGCCACCGAGGCGGATCGGCTGGGCGAGCCGCTGATCGCGGTCAGCGCGTGGACGCCCATCACCGCGACACTCGGCGTGATCACCTACCCCGACGACTATCGCGAGAACGCGCGGCGGCTGACAGAGGAGGCGATGGGGCTCTCCCTCGCCGGTCTTGCCCAGGACTACCCCGACCTCGAGGTGCGACGAATCGTCGAAGCCAGCGATCCCGCGATGCTCATCAATCGCGTGGCAGCCGACGCCCGCCTGGCAGTCGTGGGGTCTCGTGGGCGGGGAGCCGTCGCGCGCTTCCTGCTCGGGTCGACCAGCCACGATGTGCTCCTGACCCTGTCCACGGCCACCGCAGTCGTCCGCTGACACGCCGCGCGGTGCCTGCGGACGGCAGGCCGGGTGGTCTCACAGGCGCCGGCCGATACCGTCGATACATGCCTGTCTGGTGGGAACGCGTCCGACACCTGCTGTCGATGCCTGCGCTCGACCACGGGACGCTTCCCGACCTGCGCGCACTCGAGTCGACCCGAGTGCGGGTCAAGGGCACCCCGTACCGCGTTCACGATCCGGAGCGGGGCATCGCCGGTGATCGTCTGTACGTCCTGCGGCGGGAGCCCGGCAATCGACGCCACTCCGCCGCCATCGCGGTGTATGCGGAGGGCCGTGGAATCGGCTATGTCTCGACCGTGCGAGCCGAGCGGATGGCGCCGTTGCTGGACCGCATCGGTGGTGCTGCCCTGGTGAACGGGGTCGGCGCGGACACGGACAGCATCCGGTTATGGGTCGATCTCCCCGACGAAGATGCCCTCCGGGACTTCGTTCATTCCTACCCGCGGGATTGAGCCCTCACGCCTCTGTTGCCAGACGGTCTCCTGTCACCGGCCGGCGCGCATGCGCTCTTGAATACGGCGGTCGAGGTCGTCCAGCTCGGTCAGCACATCGGTTGCCACCCACACTCGGCCGCGCTTGCGCGCGGTGACCTCGCGGATCACGCCGGCCGCCTCGAGCCGCTCCACCGCCTGGTAGGCCTGCGCGCGCCCTGCCCCGGAGAACTGTTCGACCTCCGCAGCGCCCATTGCCGGGTGCTCCGCGAACGCGGGGATGAGCGCGGCAGCGGCAGACCCGCGTCTCGGCTTCGCCGCGGCGCCCCACGTCTCGGGGAGTTCCTTCACGCGGACGGCACCCACACGCGATTCGGTCGCGGCGACGCGCGCGCAGTTCGCGACCAGGACGATGATCGGCGAGGGGTCGCCGTCTCGGTACGCCACGAGCGATTCGAGGTACTCCGCCGGCCGCGCAAGCAGGCCGCAGGTCACCGGTACGAGCGCATGGCTGCTCACTCCCCTCCGCCGTAAGGAGGCGCCGAGGAGTGCGCGACCGATGCGGCCGTTACCGCGCACGAACGGACGGATCGAGAGGAACTGCGCGTGCCCGATCGCAGCCTGCACGATCACCGGGACGTCGTCGCGGTTGAGATACGCCACCAGATCCGCCAGCAGCGCCGGTACCCGGGCCGCAGTGGGTGGCATGTACGCCGCGTCTCGCGGAGCCCCGGCAGAGCCGATCCAGGTCTGCGTGTCACGCACCTGGCCGGCGACGAAGGCGCCCTCCGCAGCGCCTGCGAGAAGCACCGCATGGGCAGACCGGATGCCGTCGACGGTGAAAACCCCGTGGGCGTCGATGCTCCGGAGGAGGGCGTCCAGCGCCTCGCCGGCTCGAACCGCCCGCGTCGCGTTCTCGTCGTCGCCGAGCCCCGCCTCCGCCTTCGCGTACTCAGTGGGGCTCACCCCGATGCCGTCGATGCGTGAAGAGGCGATCGACTCGCATCGGATCATGAATCGCAGCACGGCCGCCGGCGCGCCTGCAGCTCCGGTGTCTGCCTGCGCGACCGCGATGAGCGCAGCCTCGCAGGTTCCGACGGTGCGCAGCGACGGAGAGTAGTCCAGGGCCGCGATGGTCGGAGGGATCGCGGCATCGACGGGGGCGGTGCCCGAACCATCTGCGGGGTCCTCGTACGCGTCGCGCGGAAGGGTCTCCGATCGGTGCGCCGGCCATACCTCAACGAATTCACCGAAGGAGTTCATAGCCGTACTCTGTCACGTTATTCCGGCTTAGCAGTCCTAACCGAGACTGAACCGCCCCCGGGAGCGTGCCGCCGCGGTCGGCGCTCCGCTGCGATGGCGAACGCCTTCTCCACCTCGACCGCGACGAAAATGGCCGCCGACAGTGCTCCCACGCGGAGCCACTCCTCCGGGCCGAGGGGTGCCGTGTGGAACCAGGACTGCATGAACGGCGCGTAGATCAGAAGCAGCTGAAGAACCACCAGCACACCGATCGAGTACCACACCACGGGGTTCCCGCTCAAGACGCGCCACGTGAAGCCGCTGCTGCGCAGGAACCTCGAATTGAAGAGGTACGCGACCTGGGCGAAGACGAGGAGCGTGACCGCGCTGGTCTGGGCCACCGCGAACGGCGAACCGGTGTTCATCTCGTAGAAGAACACCCCCGTGGATGCTGCGGCGATCAGCAGGGCCGCCCACCCCACGCGAGGAAACAGAATGCGATCGATCACCGGCCCCTTGGCATCCCGGGGTGGACGCTGCATGATGCCCCGCTCAGCCGGCTCGTACGCGAGAGCGATCGACAACGTGACCGCCGTGACGAGGTTGACCCACAACACCTGCGTCGGTTGCAGTGGCGGGACATACCCGACGAGCACGGCGGTGAGGACGACCAGCGCCTGCCCGAAGGTCGTCGGCAGGATGAACATCAGCGACTTCTGGATGTTGTCGAAGATGCGGCGGCCTTCCGACACCGCGCGCTCGATGGTGGCGAAGTTGTCGTCGGCCAGGACGATATCGGCGGCGTCCTTCGTCGCCTCGGTGCCATTGACGCCCATGGCGATCCCGATGTCGGCGCGGGCGAGGGCGGGCGCATCATTCACGCCATCGCCGGTCATCGCGACGACCTGGTCGCGGGATTGCAGCGCCCTCACAACCCTGATCTTGTGCTCGGGGCTGGTGCGCGCGAACACGTCGACGTCAGGGGCGATGTGGGCCAGTTCGGCATCGCTCATGGCGTCCACCTCCGCGCCGGTCACCACGAAGGGCGTAGCACCGAGCGCGATACCGAGGTCTCCGCCGATCGCCGCGGCGGTCACGGCGTGATCGCCGGTGATCATGGTGACGCGGATGCCGGCATCCCGGCACTCGTGGATCGCGCGGATCGCCTCGGGGCGTGGCGGGTCGGCGATGCCGACCAGTCCGAGGAAAGTGAGATCGCGGACCGTAGCGGGGCCGAGCACGTGCGAGGGGGACGCCGGAGCCGAGGCCGCGGCCAGGGTACGCAGACCTGCGCCGCCCAGCTCTGCGATCACGGCGTGCCATCGGCCGGCGTCCAGCGGCCGCACCGTTCCATCGGGGGCGAGCTCATCGCGGCAGCGCTCGAGCAGACGGTCGGGAGCGCCCTTGGCGATCACGTGCACCACGCCGTCGGCATCGCGATCGAGCACAGCCATGAACTTGAGCGCCGAGTCGAAGGGCAGCTCGTCGAGCCGGGTACGGCCCGCCGGGTCATAGCCCAGCTTCCGGGCGAGCACCACCAGGCTGCCCTCGGTCGGCGCGCCCACCACGGTCCACGCGTCGCCATCACGCCGCACCGCCGCGTCGTTGCACCGCGCCATGGCCGATACGAGCTCACCGAGGTCAGGCGCATCCGTCAGCGTCACCACGTCGCCGTCCGAACCGCGCACCTCGCCCTCCGGACGATAACCCTCGCCCGCGACGGCGTAGGTGTCGGCCGGTGTGACGGCAGCTCGCACCGTCATCTCGTTGAGCGTGAGCGTGCCCGTCTTGTCCGAGCAGATGGTCGTCACGGCCCCGAGCGTCTCGACGGCGGTGAGCTTGCGCGTGATCGCCTGCCGCTTCGCCATCTGCTGCACGCCGAGCGCGAGGGTGATGGTCACGATGGCCGGCAAGCCCTCCGGAACCGCGGCCACCGCGAAGGTGATCGCCGAATCCAGCAGCGACTCAGGGGACTGGTCATGCAGAACCAATCCGACGACCGTCATGACCGCCGCAGTGACGAGGATGAGGACCGCGATCTGCGTGCTGAGCGCCGCGAGCTGTCGGGTCAGCGGCGTCGTGAGGGGCTGCGCCTCGGCGATCAGGCTCTGGATGTGTCCGATCTCCGTGTCACCGCCCGTCGCGGTGACGACGCCGTCCGCGCTGCCACGCGTCACGAGCGTCCCCGAGTACGCCATTCCGACACGATCGCCGAGCCCGGCATCGAGGAGCGTCGCCTCGGTCGATTTGGCTACGGGCACCGACTCGCCCGTGAGCGCTGACTCGTCGATCTCCACCTGCGACGCGGACACCAGGCGCATGTCGGCGGGCACCTTGTCGCCCGCCCGGACGCGGACGATGTCCCCAGGCACCACGTCCTCCGCGGGGATCTCTGCCCAGCGCCCATCACGGCGAACGCGCGCAGACAGCGAGAGCATGTCGCGGATACCGGCGAGCGCCCGCTCGGCCTGCCCCTCCTGGAGGAACCCGATCAGTGCCGTGACGACGGCGACGGCGAGGATGACGCCGAAGTCCAGCCAGTCGCGGTAGACCACCTTGATGACCGCCGAGGCGAGCAGGATGTAGATGAGGATGTTGTTGAAATGGCCGAGCAGCCGCACCAGCGCTGGGCGGCGTCGCTGCTCGGGCAGCCGGTTCGGTCCCCCCTCCGCCAGCCGTGCCGTCGCCTCTGACGTCGACAGGCCCGCGCGGGACGAACCCAGCTCCTCCAGCACCGTCCGGGGAGCCTGGGCGTAGGCGTGGTCCGCAAGAGTACGGACACGTGCATCGAGGGCCATGGCCTCTGCACCCTACGCGTGCGGGGAGTCCGCGGGTAGGGTCCACGGTGACTTCGTTGCCCCTCGCCGGCCCGTGCTGAGGCGAAAAAGAGGAACGCCCCGACCGCGTGACGGTCGGGGCGTTCCTGGCTTCTGCTTACTTGAACGCGTCCTTGACGTTCTCGCCAGCCTTCTTCAGGTTGGCCTTCGTCTGGTCGGCCTTGCCCTCACGCTCCAAGTTCTCATCGTCGGTACCCTTACCGGCGGCTTCCTTGGCGTGACCGGCGGCGTCCTGGGCGGCGTTCTTGATCTTGTCATCGAGTCCCATGTGGTCTCCTCTCTCTGACGGCCGGGGGTGTATCCCCCGCGCTCTTACGCTACCCGCGGCAGACGTGCCGAAGATAGGCTCGCCAACCGGGGGATCGTGCGCTATGAGTCGTGATGCTCGCCGTGCTGCAGGCGGATGCGGCGGCCCTCCTCGATGTCCTTCTTCTCCTTCTCCGCCGCTTTGTCGCTCTTCTTCGTGTCGCGTGGCGGGAGCTGGATGTCCTCCTCCGCAGCGATCCCGGACTGCAACTGCCGCCCCCGCTCGAGCTCCGCGTCGAACTCGGCGCCGAACAGGATGGCGAGGTTCGCGATCCACAACCACAACAGGAACACGATCACGCCCGCGAGCGATCCGTACGTACGGTCGTAGTTGGAGAAGTTCGAGATGTAGAAGAGGAAGCCCGCCGTCGCGATGGCCAGGACGACGATCGCGATGATGGCCCCGATACTGATCCACCGGAACTTCGGCTGCTTGGCGTTGGGCGTTCCGTAATAGAGGAGCGCGATCGTCAGGACGACGATGATCAGCAGGACGGGCCACTTCGCGATCTGCCACACCGTCAGGGCGACCTCCCCCAGCCCGATGGCGCCGCCGATGGCTTCGGCGATCGGCCCGGAGACGACCAGAATGAGGGCGGAGAGGGTGACCAGGATGACGATGACGACGGTCAGCAGGAGCTGAACGGGCTTGAGCTTCCAGAAGGGTCGGCCCTCCTCGATCTCGTAGATCCGGTTCATCGCACGACTGAAGGCGCCGACGTACCCCGAGGCAGACCAGATCGCCAGCACGATACCGCTGACGAGAGCGAAGCCGGCGCCGGGCGAGGACGCGATCTGCTCGATCGGCCCGCGCAGGGCGTCGGCGGTGCCTCCCGGAGCGACCTGCTCGACGATGTCGAGCACGGCGTTGGCGGTCTGGTCGCCCTGCCCGAACACCCCCAGGAGGGAGAACACGGCGATCAGCCCGGGGAAGATCGCGAGCACGCCGAAGTACGTGAGCGCCGCCGCGATATCGAGACATTGATCCGAGGAGAACTCCCGGATCGCCTTGACGAAGACGTACTTCCAGGAACGCTTCGTGAGGTCGTTCGGAGAATCCGGCTTGGCGTCGCTCTCGGGGTGGGGTGCTGTCTTCTGGTTTTCCGACATGGTGGTCCTCTCGGATGCCGGTGGGGGCACCGGGCGTATCCGGTTTACGCGGAGCGAGCCCACTCGTCGGGCGGGTTGACTGCGCGCGAACGGTGTGTAGCGAGAAGGAGGGACCAGGCCGCACGCGGGAGACCGCTCGCGCAGTCGTCCGCAAGCCCCCCTTCACGCCGCGCGACGTGCGGTTGGCTGGGGCGAACCGAAAGGAGCACCATGACCGAATCCACCTCGCCCGACCGCCCCCAGAACGCCGGAGGCCAGCAGGACGACTCCTCCGCCGCCGACGACACTGCCGCCGAGACCGGCTCCGAGTCGCCCGAAGAGGGCGCCGCCGCCGAGGAGGCCGCCGCGGATGCGGTCGTCGACCCCGACACCGGGGGCGCCACGAGCATCTAGGCGCCGATCGGCCCCGTCATGTCCCGCTTTTGCAGCATCAGGCCATTGGAAAGCTGCAGAGACGGGACATGACGGGGCCGCCGGGGGGACGGGAGCGGGTGAGAGGATCCCAGGGTGCCGAGTCGATTCACCCTCCACACCGCAACCGATGCGGCGCAGCAGCGGTTATTCGACGCCTCCCTCAGCATCGACGCCCATGTCGACTCGATGAGCGGATCCCGCGAGCGCGCCGTGGGTGGCGTCACGAGCGGGAACATCGGGCTCGGCGAGTACGTGACGTGGCGGGCGCGGCACTTCGGCGTCTGGTTCCGGATGACGTCACGCATCACTTCGCTCGAGTCACCGAACCGCTTCGTAGATGAGCAGGTGAGCGGCCCCTTCCGGTCCTTCCACCACGAGCACGTCTTCGATCGATCCGGCGAGGTCACCGTTATGACGGACACGCTGACGGTCGCCTCTCCCGTCTTCGGACGGCTGGCCGAGGGGCTCGTCCTCGTCCCGTACTTGCGCCGGCTCATCCGCCGCCGCAACGAACATCTCGTTGCCTCCCTCGGCGCCAACATCCGCCACCGAGCCGACACCGCCCCCGGCGTGGAACCCTGGCAGGTCCCGGCATCCCGGCTCCGCAGGTATCAGCGCACGGTGACCCTCGGAGCCGGTGAGGAACTCTGGTCTCGCGCATCGGCCGATCTCCTTCGATGGAGAGTCAAGACGCGGAGCGGATTCGACGTCGCCCCCTCCGCCCCCGCGCAGGTGGGCGCACGGCCTACCATCACGGTGCGGATCGCAGGTCTCCGCATCCGCGAGCCGGTCGAGGTGGTCGACGTCGTGGAGCGGCCGGATCGGGTGGGATTCGCGTACCGCACGCTTCCGGGGCATCCGGTGCGCGGAGAGGAGGCGTTCATCCTGGCACGGGCCGGAGATACGGTGACCCTGACGATCCGCTCTCTCACCGGCCCTTCCCGCTCGCCCGGGTGGTTCGTGCTCTACCCGCTGCTGCGGGTCGCGCAGCTGATCGCCCGTCGCCGGTACCGGTCTGCGCTCATCCGGTGAGGCCGGCGGGCGAGCCGCACGGCCTCGGATGCGCGGCGAGACCGGCGTGCCGAGGCCGGCTCGGCCACCGGCCTCGGCTTCGTCAACCCGTTGCCGGTCTCCAGCCCGAAATGACACGCTTCAGGAGACGAAAGGGAGCGCCATGAGCAACTCAGCCGACGCCGACGAACAGCGCAACGACGACGACATGCCCTCGACGGACGACCTTCAGGAACCGAGCGTCGCCAAGGAGCCCGGGGAGGAGCAGAAGGCGGACAAGCCCCTCGACCCTGAACCCGACCACGAGGCCGTGGGGATCGGCGTCATCGACAGCGCCGACCCGGATGGGGAAGCCTGAGGCCGCCGGGGCACGAAAGGTCAACCGAACACCTCGCTCGTCCACCGCGCTCTGGCGGCGGACGGCGCGAGGCTCTATCGTGACGGCCAAGCGCCAGGGGACATTGACACGACGCGACTCGCACCATCCACACTCTCGCCGCTCGGCGACGTCATGGAGGAAAGTCGAATGTCTTCGAACACCAAGCCCACGATCGTGCTCGTCCACGGCGCCTGGGCAGACGCATCCAGTTGGAATGCCATCGTCCGGCCGCTGCAGGCGGAGGGCTACACCGTTCTGGCGCCGCCGAACGAGCTTCGGGGGCTGACCGCGGATGCGGCCTACATCGCGTCCTTCCTGGCGCAACGCACGAGCGGCCCGGTGGTCCTGGTCGGTCATTCGTACGGGGGTGCGGTGATCACGAACGCCGGTGCGCAGGCGGGTGATGTGCGGGCGCTCGTCTATGTCGACGCTTTCATCCCCGATGAGGGCGAGACCGTGGTCGGCATCCTGGAGGGCTCCGGATCGGCGCTGGCCGTGGCCGACCCGACAACGGTTCTCGATCTCGCCGGCTACCCCGGCGCCCCCGAAGGTGCCGCGGATGCGTTCCTCAAGCCCGACGCCGTGCACACGGCGTTCGCTCAAGACCTCCCCGAAGCCGACCGCTGGCTGATCGTCGCGACACAGCGGCCCGCCTCGCTCGTCGCGAACGTCACCCCGTCCGGCCCCCCGGCGTGGAAGTCGATCCCCAGCTGGGCGGTGCTCGGCACTGACGACCTCACCATCCCGATCGAGACGCAGCGCCGCATGGCCGAGCGCGCCGGCGCGACCATCACCGAGGTGAACGCGTCCCACGTGTCGATGGTGTCGCAGCCCGAAGCCACCCTCGCTGCGATCCGGGCGGCTGCCGACTCCATCGCCTGAGCGACAGACGCTCCTGTCACAAATCCAGCCCGCTTCCGGTCAATACTTCCGAGAGGCGAGCGCTGCCCACCGGCGCCGCCGAGAGCGGAGGGGCGTGCGTCATGAAGGTCGTCGTTGTGGGAGGAACAGGGTTGATCGGCACGCGCACAGTGGCACAGCTGCGTGCGCGAGGACACGACGTCGTGGCCGCATCGCGCGCCACGGGTGTGAACTCCTTCACCGGAGAGGGACTCGACACGGCGCTGGAGGGCGCCGCGACCATCATCGACGCATCGAACTCGTCCTACGCGGACGAGGCGGGTGCCCGGGAGTTCTTCTACGGCTCCACGCTGAATCTGCTCACATACGGAGCCGCGCACCGGGTGGGCCATCACATCACGCTCTCGGTCGTCAATACGGATCGTCTCGCGCGTGCTGAGGGCGCGTACTTCCAGGCGAAGGCCGAGCAGGAGAGGCTCGTCGTCACAGCGGGCCGCCCCTACACCCTGGTGCACGCGACGCAGTTCTTCGAGTTCATCCGCAGCATCACGGATGCCGCCACCCGCACCGGCATCGCCCATGTCGCCGACCTTCGCTTCCAGCCCATGGCCGCGGACGATGTGGCGGCGGCGCTGGTCACGGCCGCGGAGGCAGGCCCCGGAGACGGCATCGTCGAATACGCCGGTCCGGAGATCTTCGAGCTACGGGATCTGGCCGAGCGGGAAATGAGGATCGGCCGAGACGAGAGGGAGGTGGTGGCGGATCCCCTGGCCACCTACTTCGGCGCCCGACTCACCCGCGACGACCTGCTCCCCTCCCCTGCCGCGCACATCGCGCCGACCCGATTCGAACAGTGGCAGCGGCGGGCGCGTCCTGTGCCCGCCGGATGATCCGAGATCGCTGCGGCCCTCCCCGGTGGTCTCCGCCGTCGGGGCGCGAACAGCAGCGTGACCGCCGACCCAGCCGACCTCGCGGCCCCCGCTCCTGAGCAGATCGCAGGGATCCTCGAGGTCAGCCCGGCGAACGCCCGACAGCTCGTCAGCCGCGCTCGACAACACCTCAAGAGGCGAGGCGACGCCGGGTGGGCGGGGAACAACGCAGCCGCCTGTTCCGCGCCTTTCTGGAGGCTGCCCGCGGTGGTGACCGCCAGCGCTTGGAGACCCTGCTCGCCGAGGATGCGGTCAGCTACACCCTGACCGCCACCCGGTCAACGCGTCTGATCGGTGGGCCTGACGAGTATCTCGTTCACGGCCACGTGGTCGGGCTGGGTGAGGGCGTACACGATCGCGTTCGCGATGTCGTCCGGCTGGAGGCGCCGCATCCCGGCCGCCAGCTCCGCGGCTGCCGCCCGCATCGACGGGTCTGTGATGTGCTCGGTCAATTCGGTGTCGACGAAGCCCGGCTGCACGACGATGACCCGGACGCCGCGCTCGGTCACCTCCTGTCGCAGCGACTCCGTGAAGGCGGAGATGCCGAACTTCGTCGCGGCGTACACGCCGCTGCCGAGGGACGCGATCCGGCCGGACGTGGAAGACACCTGAACCACTGCGCCGCGGCTGTCGAGAAGATGGGGAAGCGCCGTGTGGACTGCGTACATCGACCCGAGGAGGTTGGTGGCGACCATCCGGTCCCACTCCCCGAGGTCGCCGCCCAGGATCATCCCGCTTTGCATCAGCCCTGCGTTGTTGACCAGCACGTCCAGTCGGCCGAATCGGTGAACCGTGGCCTCGACAGCTCTACGCACCGACTCCCTGTCGGTCACGTCCAGCGGGAGTGGCAGGATCTCCCCGTCCACGGCCGCTGCGATCGAGGAAAGCCGGTCCGACCTCCTCGCCCCCAGCGCCACGGAGGCGCCCTGCCGTGCGAGCGCCACGGCGGTGGCACGGCCGATTCCTGATGACGCTCCCGTCACCAACGCCACCTTCCCCTTGAGCGGGTGCCCCGCACTCACCTCGTCACCCGCGGGGCGGGTTGGCCGGGAGCCAGTCCTCGAGCCGGGTCTCGAAGATCTGCGCGCCGTCGACGGGGATGAGGGTGCGCTCGTCGATGTGGGCGCCGTAGTACTGCGCATCGGGGTCCTGCACGACGCTGCGCGCATCGTGGCGGAAAGCCAGCCCGCGACGGACGAATTCGTCCATGGTGAAGGTCTCCGGGCCGGCGATCTCGATATCGCCGTTGACCGGCTCGCCCGCCGCTGTGCGCGCGACAGCGGTCGCGACATCCTCGGCGGCGATCGGCTGAATCAGAGCGCCCGGCAGGTGGACGGCGCCATCATCCTTCATCGAGATGTCGGCGATGCTGCCCAGGAACTCGAAGAATTGCGTCGCGTGCACCAGCGAGTACGGGACTCCCGATTCGCGAATGAGCTTCTCCTGCGCCGTCTTCGCGTGGAAGTACGGGATGTTCTGCGGGCGATTGGTGCCGACGATCGTCAGGGCGACGTGGTGCCCGACTCCCGCTGCCGCTTCCGCCGCCAGCAGGTTCTTCGTCGACGTCGTGAAGAAGTCCATGACGTCCTGTGCCGCGAACGAGGGCGAGTTCGAAACATCGACGACCACCTGCGCCCCCTGCAGCGCTTCGGCGACGCCCGCGCCGGTGATGCTGTCGACTCCCGTGTTGGGTGAAGCAGCGACAGCCTCATGTCCGTGTTCCGTGAGTTTCGCGACGACCTTGGACCCGATGAGCCCCGTGCCGCCGATGACGACGATCTTTGCCATGTCCTTGCCTTTCGTTCCGATGGCACCCAGTAGCGCCTCGATAGTTCTGACCAGGAGCAGGACACATGTGTGACGGTGGCTACTGCCCGTTCCAGTGGTGCAGTTTGTCGGGGTTCGCGACCACCCAGACGTCGGAGATGCGGGGACCGTGCATGTGAGCGACGACGACGGCGACGGCAGTGTCGCCTCGCCGATAGACCAGCGCCGGCGAGCCGTTCACCGAGGCCACCGTCGAGGAGCCGCCGAGGGCTCCGCCCAGCATCTGGAGCAGGATCGCGGCCACTTCGGAGCGCCCGCGTACGGGTACCGGGGGTGCGGGTACCCGGCCTCCGCTGTCAACCACGAGCGTCACGCGGCGGCGGAGGGCGGTCTCCAGACGCGCGCGATCACCGTCTCTGAGTGCACCGCGCAGGTGCTCGACGACGACTCGCAGGTGCCGCGCGGAACGCTCGGTGCGGGAGACTCGGTGCGACCACGGCCGGGCTGGTCGTGGGGTCATGCCCCAGCCGGAACGACGTGCCGCAGTTTCGCGGGACTCATCACCCACAGGAGCTGCGCGATCCCGTCCTCCGCCGCCGTCACCGTGACCACCGTCGTCACGGTGCCCTCCTCGGACAGTGTGGCGGCCGGTTGACCGTTGATCTGCACCCAGCCGATCGTCTTGCCGGTCCAGAAGTGTCCGGAGAACGCCGCGACGAATGTAGCCACCCGCGTTCTTCCCGACACGGGGATGCGGGCAGCCAGCTTCACACCGTTGCCGTCGGTGTAGCTCACGACGTCTGCCGTGAACAGGTTCTCCAACGCAGCGACGTCGCCGCCGCGCGCAGCGACGAGGAACGCCTCGAGCAATCGCTTATGGTCGGTTGGGGGCACGGGAGTACGACGCTCCTCGGCGAGGTGCTTCCGCGCCCGGCTGACCAGCTGGCGGGCGGCAGGAACCGATGATCGTACGATGTCGGCGATCCGCTCGTACGGGTAATCAAGTGCCTCGCGCAGCACGTACGCCGCTCGCTCGGTGGGGGTGAGCTTCTCCAAGAGCAGCAGAACCGCGAACTGGAGAGCCTCCCCGCGCTCCGCGCCGAGCGAGGGGTCGTCCTCCGTATTGACCGGCTCGGGGAGCCACGGGCCGATGTACGTCTCCCGACGGGAGCGGGCCGACTGCATCTCGTTGATGCAGAGCCTCGTTGTCACCGTCGTGAGGAAGGCCGCCGGTTCACGCACCGACTCATGGTCGGCATGCTGCCACCGGAGCCATACCTCCTGCAGGATGTCCTCGGCGTCCGCGACGCTCCCCAGCATGCGATAGGCGATGCCGAACAAGCGTCTGCGCTCGCGTCCGAAGACCTCTGTGGGCAGCGTCCCGAAGCCCGTCGCATCTGCAGGGCGCATGTCAGACCTCATCCTCTTGGCTCGAGGGCTCACCGCACGCCCCTCGTAGGAATGACCGGACAGCGCCCTCAGATGTGACGGAGAGCAGCTCCCGGCTTCCACCCTGACGCACGGATCTCCTCGACGTAACCCACGCGCCGTCACATCGCCGGCGTGGTACCGGTCGTAACTCTCAAGAAGCCTTCTGCTCTCCCGGGCGAAGGACGGAAGCCGCACAACCCGTAGTGAAAGGAACCGAACTCATGTCCGAACCCAAACCCACCGTCGTCCTCGTCCACGGCGCCTTCGCCGAATCGGCCTCCTGGAACGCCGTGATCGCCGAGTTGCTGGCGCACGGCATTCCCGTCGTGGCGGCGGCCAACCCGCTGCGCAGTCTCTCCGGCGACGCCGCATATGTGCGCGATGTCATCGCGTCGGTCGACGGGCCCGTCGTTCTCGTCGCTCACTCGTATGGGGGCATGGTGATCACCGAAGCGGCATCTGCGAACGACTCCGTGGTCGGCCTCGTCTACGTCGCCGCGTTCGTCCCCGATACGGGACAAAGCGCGTTCGACCTTTCCACCAGCGAGCCGGGGAGCACCCTCGGCGACGCCCTGGTCGCCTATCCGGTAACCACCGGGGGCAACGAGTTCGCGATCCGCCCCGATGTCTTCCATCACCAGTTCGCCGCGGATGCCTCGGACGCCGACGCCGCGCTGATGGCCGCGACCCAGCGTCCCGTCACACAGGCCGCGCTCTCCGAAGGGCTCCTCACCGACCGACCGGCGTGGAAGGACATCCCGTCCTGGCACGTCTTCGGCGACCAGGATCTCAACATCCCCGTGGCTGTTCACCGCGCCGGGGCTGAGCGCGCAGCATCCCGCGGCATCCGCGAGATCAGCGGCGCCTCCCACGCCCTGTCGGTATCGCAGGCCGGTGCCGTCGCGGCGACCATCGCCGAAGCCGGCAGGGCGTACATCGCTGAGCACTCTGCGACCGCCAACGTCTGACACCCACCGAGATGGCGCCGCCGGCATGAAGGGAGGCGCCATCTTCCGAAGGAAGGTAAGAAGCTCATGAAGATCGTCATCGTAGGCGGGACGGGGCGGATCGGGTCGCGAGTCGCGGCGAAGCTGACCGGCCACCAGGTCGTGATCGCCTCACCATCGACCGGAGTCGACTCCGTCACCGGCGCGGGGCTTGGTGAGGCCCTCGCCGGCACCGACGTCCTTCTCGACGTGACCCGGCCGCGCATCTACGACGCGGAGTCGGTCCGCGTCTTCTTCACCCGCTCCACCGCGAACCTCCTCCGGGAGGGTGCCGAGGCCGGCGTCCGGCACCATATCGCTCTCACGCCGGTCGGCACTCAGCACCGTCCGACGATCCCGTATTACGCGGCCAAACGGGTGCAGGAAGAGCTCATCCGAGCGTCCGGCCAGCCCTACACCCTTGTCCACGCGACGCAGGTGTTCGAGTTCCTGGGCGAGATCGCGGATGTGGCGACGGTCGAGGACACGGTGCGGCTGCCGGGGATCATCGTCCAACCGATCGCCGCTGACGATGTCGCTGATGCGCTCGTGGAGACCGCCAGCGCCCCGCCGCTGAACGGCGACATCCGCATCGCCGGGCCCGACCGACTCCCCCTCGACGACTTCGTCCGCCGGGGGCTCGTGGCGCGCAACGACTCCCGTCGGGTGCTGCGAGACCCCCGCGCACTGTACTTCGGCGGACGTGTCGGAACGCGCGATCTGCTCCCCGGCCGCGGCGCGAGAGTGTTCCCCACCCACTTGGAGGCCCTCCTCTCACTGCTGCGTGACTCCGCGACGACCGGCTCGAACCCTCTCCCCGAGGACCTGTGATGTCGCTTCCCTTCACGACCGTCGCCGCCGGCGACCTGTCCGTCGGGTACGTGGATACTGGGGACCCGACCGCTGCGCCTGTCGTGCTCCTCCATGGATTTCCCTACGACATCCACAGCTACGTCGATGTCGTGCCGTTGCTCGCCGACGCGGGGTTCCGTGTGCTCGTGCCCTACCTCCGCGGGCACGGCCCCACGCGATTCCTCGACGACACGGGTTTCCGCTCGGGTCAGCAGGCCGCACTCGGCGCGGATCTCCTGGCCTTTCTGGACGCGCTCGACCTCTACGAGCCGATCCTCGCCGGCTACGACTGGGGCGGCCGTGCGGCCTGCGTCGTCGCCGCGCTCCAACCGGAGCGCATCTCCGGCCTGGTGTCGGTGAACGGGTATGTCATCCAGGACATCGCCGCATCCCGCACTCCGATCCGCCCCGACCTCGAAGCCGGATTCTGGTACTTCTGGTATTTCGCGACGGAGCGGGGCCGGGCAGGGCTCGACGCCAACCGTCGACAGATCGCCGAGGTGCTCTGGAGACGCAACTCGCCCGACTGGCGGTTCACCGAGGATGATCTCGCCCGCGCTGCAGCTGCGTTCGACAATCCCGACTACGTCGACGTGGTGATCCACTCCTACCGGCACAGGCTCGGGCTCTCACCCGGGGATGCACGTTATGAGGATGCGGAACGGCGGCTTGCGACGCTGCCTCCGATCCCCGTTCCGACCGTGACGCTCGATGGGCTCGCCGACGGGAACTTCCCGGCGACGGACGGCTCACAGCACGCACGTTTCTTCACCGGCTGGCGGGAACACCGGCAGGTTCCACGCGCCGGTCACAATCTTCCCGCCGAGCAACCGCGCGCGTTCGCCGATGCGATCCTCGCGGTTGCGGAGCCGCCGGGCAACGGCGCCGGCACACCGTGAGCGCCCCGCGTTTCCCATAAACCCGGCACCGCGGACCTGTTCACCGGGTGCTGTAACGAGAAGGGACCGCGGGGTCTGAATGACCCGCGGTCCCTTTTCCGACTGGTGCCCCCGACTGGAATCGAACCAGCGACCTTTGGTACCGGAAACCTCATTCACGTCGGCGAATGGCGGCGATCACCAGCGAAAACCGCATGATTCCGCGGAGCCACAGACCTTTTGGATCATCGGTCTGCGGATAGATTCTCAAAGAGTGTTGTCACGATGTTGTCACGCGTAACAGAGAAAGACGGCGGTCGGCGGCCGTTGAGCACCCCCCGGCTCACCGCCTCTGACGTCGTGCGCCCAACACGGCCTTTCGCTCGCCGAAAAACAGTCGACGAACGAGGGCCAGCTTGTACGAACTGCCGAGTGTGAGCGGCGCTGAGAGGTCATTGGTGGGGCGTCGGCTCGATAGGCGGCTAGCCACGGCCGGAGCGCCGGGGATGTCAATGTGGAGCACGCGCAGCGAAGCGAGCATGAACGACATTGACATCGCCAAGCGCAGGCCGAGGATGGGCCGTCGAGGCGATGGCCTGTCGTGATCACTGCCAGCCCGCGGCGAAAACCGTGTCCGAAACGATGCCGGATCCAAGGGAGCACAGGATCGGGCATTCGAACTCCGATCTTTCTGGGTGCAAATAATGACCCAACTGACTAGGACTGGCTCTGTTCGGGATCCGCTGTCGCCGCCGAGACCTCCTTCGTCACCGCCGGGGCCGTCGCCGAGGTCATGACGACGTCATGACGAGGTCACGGTGTTGATCATGTTGATGACGATGATTGTCGCGACGACGATCATGTCGATCTACACGATGCTGACGTCGTTGACGACGTCGGACCTCATCGCAGCGACATCCGCCGGATCTTCTCGGCGTAGCCGTCGAGCACGTCGAGGATCCCGCGGTGCTGCCACACGCGGTTCCGGCTCTTCCCCGTGCTCTCGGTGAGCACGCCGCGATCGGTGAGGGTGTCCAACGCGCGAAGCGCGCCCATCTCACCCAAGCCGAGGTTGCTCATGAGGTACTTCGTGTTCACCGCGGGTTGACCGACGAGAGCTGGGAGGATCCTCCACGCCGCCGCATCGGAACGCAGACCCTTCAACTTTTGGCGGGAATCGTCGAGTTGTGCAACGAGGTCGTCGACGAGCTGGGTCCCTGTGGTGGCGGCGATCCGACTGGCCGAGGCGAACTCGCTAACGATCGGCTCGGCATCTCCGGACCGGAACGCGGTGAGCGCAGCGAAGTAGCGCTCGGTATCGACCAGGAGTCCAGCCGATATCGGCACGGCAGTGGACCCGACGAGTCCCTTGTTACGCAGGATCGACTGGGCGAGCGCACGCCCCGTCCGGCCGTTGCCATCGGGGAAGGGGTGGATGGTCTCGAATTGGGCGTGCGCGACGGCGACCTGCACAAGCACGGAGATGTCCTGGCGCTTTGCGAAGTCCACCAGGTCCGCGATGGCGCCGGGAATGCGGTCATGGTGGGGAGCTACGAACTCTGCGAGGCGGGGGCCAGCCTCACCGGGGCCGATCCACACTTGCTCGGAGCGGTAGCGGCCGGCGTCCTCCTCGAAGCCCGGTTGGTGGAGCATCAGCGCCTTGTGCATCGCGAGGATCGAGTCCTCGCTTATGTGATCCGAGAGTCGCAGCGCTGCTTCCATGGCGCGGACGTTGCCGATGACGGTGAGCGCGTTTGCCTTGTCGCCCTCGTCGATCTCGGCGAGGGCGAGCTGCTTCGCCGACGTCGTCAATTGCTCGATCTGCGAACTGGACGCCGACTCTGTGCGCAGCAGGATCGCCGTCATCGGCCCCAGCGCCGGGTTGTCGGTACCCAGCCGGCTCTTTGCGTGCTTGTCGAATGTCACGAGCTCCCGTGTCGCGTCCTCGACGTCAGCGGAGACATCACCAGGGATGCGTGGATTCCAGTCCAGGATCGGTGCCGTGACGGTGGCGTCATACGGGCCGGTCTGGCGCAGTACCTCAGCACGCGAGTGCATCTCGGGCGCCTGCGGCTTCCAGTCGAATGTCTCGTACGAGACCGCCCCGATGGGAATGCTCGCAGGGGTGGAAGGTGTGGGCATAGATCAATCCTACCAACACTTATGACGCTAAATGTTGGTAATGGCCTTGCCCCCCGACAGAACTCAAGGTCAGCGCGCTGTGGCGAAGTGTTGATACCACCAACCGATACCAACATTTAGCCGTGTAGCTGTTGGTGCCGTCTCTGATACCCCGCACTTGCGGTGTCACCATGCGTCCACTATTGGAAGTCTTCGGGGCCCTCTTTGGACGATGGTCGGGTCGAAATCGGTCGCTTACTGAGCGCCTGGCGGCTCAGACCCGACCACGTGGATAGCAGCGCCCACGAGACGTCGACTCGTCGCAGAGCGTGCACCAACTCGTCGCGTTCCCGAAGAAGGGCGAGTTCCGCTCGGTGCAGCTTCTCGAGCTGGCGTGAGATGTCACGAAGCCGCGAGAGTCCGTCTTCGCGGCCACCCCACACGAGTCGGAGATCTCGCTGTGCTGCGACCGAGCGCTCCGCTTCCACCAGCGCCTTTGCTCGCTCACGTGCCACCTCGGCGGCCGCGTCGTTCGCCTCTCGTTGCCGGCGATATGCTTCCTCGCGTCGCGCTCTTGGCTTCGTATACCTGCTTCGTGCCATGCAACCTGGTTTACACGGCATCCCAGACATTGCAAGGAATCAGGAGTCGCTCACTCAAAGTGCCTGCGTGCATTGCTCATAGGGCTGCTCTCAACTTCTGCCCGCTGTCGTCGTGCGTCGTGGTGGAGGATCTTGCGGTCGCCGATGTTGTCTTGACTTGGTGCGACCAGTTCGTTCTCGTGCCATCGCATCTTGTTGCATATGACGCACCTTGCCGCGAATCAGGTTCGGGCAGGTCTTGCGGACATCAGCCCCGCCACTGGTGCGCCTCTTCATGAACGCCAGCGATGAAGGACCCCTCTGCGGACGTTTGGACGGGGTCACCTTTCCCTGTGGCGGACAGGAGTCAGGTGAGGTCGATCTGGGCGGTGGGCGGAAGCGTGATGTCGGACGGGCTGATGGGCTGCACGCTGGATTGGTTGTTCACCGACACACCCTCGGTCACATGCTGCAGGTGGACACGTCGGTCGGCGCAGCGTCGACGATCTCGGTCGTGACAGCCGTCCATCCAACAGTGGTGCCAGCGGCTGGGTCGTCGCCCGCGGCTATGGCGCCGTAGCCTTCTAGCGCTATCGTCCGCTCTCCGATGAATTGTCCGGTTGCGGGGTCGATGATGATCTCTTGTCGGAAGCTATTGTTCGTTTCATCACGCCCGATGGCCGTGCCGGTGCTTCCGTTGAGGGTCGCCTGTTCGTCTGTGATGGTCACGCCCGGGATCAGCGCGGCCGCCTGATACATGGCGGCGCGGTATTCAGCCGGCACGGCGCCCCCCCGGAGGGTGTCCGCGATCCAGACAAGTGCTTCGCCGTCGGGGGACGGGCCTTGCCCCGTGGTCAGACGATAGATCTCGGCAAGTAGCTCGCTTGGTTCCAAGGGAAGCTGGCTGAAGTCATCGCTCGATCCACCCGGGACGGAGAACCCGTTCCACGGGTCGCTGATCTTGACCCCCCCGTCTGGCAATTCGTACTTGATTCTCCCGGCGGGCAGTTCAATCAGGTTCCCGATGGGCCCTTCCGTAAATATGGGGCTCTGCTTCGCCGCTAGCTCGGATTTCGGGCCGAAGGTCTGGGCCACGCTAGTCCGGCACTGGATCCGCCACCAGGTGTCGTTGCGATCCGCGGGGCGGAACAATTCCAACTGCTCCCGTGCCATGAAGTACTGAGCCTCGACCGTGTTGAGATCCTCCACCGCGCCGTCCACGCGAGCGGCGTCTACGTCCTCGTCGAGATATGCCTGTGTCATGTACACGGCGTCAGTGCGCACGCGCAAAAACTGCCCGGGGCTCAGCGTGGGGTCGGTGACTTGGAGGGTGGCGATGGCGGCGGCGTTCAGTGCGTCGGCGGCTGCCGGATCGGCTCCGCCATGCCAGCCTCCGATTCCGAACAAGTTGCCGCTAACGAGCGCGACGGTCAGGGCGCCGGCGCCCAGAGCAGAGAACCCGGTCCACGCCACAGTGCGGCGTCGACGGCGCCGCAGCGGCAAAGGGGTGAAGGATGTGTCGTCCCCTACAGCTGAAAACGGCGCGTACGGTGTTTCTGCCTCGATCTGAGCGAACAGCGCCGCCCGCCCGCGAGCAACACTCGCCGGAGTGCGCTCGGGGATATCAGTCCGCGCTCGGCGCAGGAGCGAGATTTCGTCCATGGCTCTGTTCCTTCTCTTGATTCAAAATCGGTTCGACAGCAGCGCGCAGCTTGCGGCGCACGCGGTTCAGTCGTGAACGGACGGTGCCGACCGGAACGCTCAGCGCTTCGCTGATGCCCTCGTAATCGAGATCCCCGAACGTGTGCAGCAGAAGGGTGTCGCGGTCGCCGGCAGGTAGGCGGGCGAGTGCTCTGCCGAGGCGGCGGGTGAGGCGCTTCGCGTCGAGGCGAGCGTCGGCGGCGTCAATCTGGTCAATGTCGGTGCGGGCCAAGTCCGACGCGAGCATGCCCCGCCACGCCTTCGCTTCCGTCCGCGCGTGCTGCCGCATCAGTGTGGTGGCAATCCCGAGCAACCACGGGCGCGCGTCCTCGCTGCCCGTGAAGGCTCGCCGGCGCGTGAACGCGACGAGAAACGTCTCCGAGGCGATGTCATCCGCCTCGCCCGCACCGATCCGACGGGCCGCATAGCGAAAGATGACGCGCTCGTGCCGGTCGTACAGCTCGGCGAACGCCGCTGGCTGCTCGAGGGAGCGGCGGATGATCTCGCCGTCGTGGGTGGTCACACTAAGTATTGTCCGATTCGGCCACTTGAGTTCACGGCAGATTTCTGCGGCCCGGCCGAGGTGACTCGTTCGCGGTAGCCGATCGGTCACCGCGACGCTCCCGATTTTGCCTCTCGAGGTCAGATCGAACGTGGATGACTTGAGTCCTTCTCGTCATTGGTGCATAGAGGAACGGCTAGCATATTCTTGTTTCTGGAATATGCTTGAGTTCATGAGCGCTTCCTTGTCGCAACCATCGTTCTGGATCCTTACTGCTCTCGCTTCGGGGCGGCGGCACGGTTATGAGATTCTCAGGGAAACGACGAAAGCTACTGGCGGTCGGGTCTCGTTGAAGGTGGCTAGCTTGTATGCGGCACTGGAGAGGCTTGAGTCGGAAGGTTCGATCGCACCGGACGGTGAAGAGATCGTGGCTGGCCGCGCGCGTCGGTACTTCGTGATCACGGAGGGCGGCGCAGCGCGATTGTCGGCGGAGGTCGATCTCATGGAACGGTCTGCTCGAGCGGCGCGGACGCGACTCGCCGTGCATGGGTTTGCTCAGACGCCGGCGGGGGGATTCGCGTGACAAGCCCCCAGAAGCAGGACGAGTTTCAGCGACCGTTGCGCTGGTATCCGGCATGGTGGCGGCGGGCAAATGGTGACGTGTTCGTCGATAGCTTGCGGGATCACGCGGATCACGAACGCCGCACCGCTCCGTCACGGGCCGACCGGTTCTCTGCGTTCGTCAACGGAGTGGGTCTCCGTTTGGATGCGCGGGTGGCGTTGTGGACGTCGTTGCTAGCAATAGCGCTCGGTGCTTTGTCCTGGATAGGACTCTTGGCAGGCGTGAGCGGTGGGCCCGGCCCCGGTTGGGTGGTTTGGCTTGCAAGCATGAGCGTGGCTCCGATGCTGGCCGCGTTCGGGTTGGTCGCGGTCGCCAGGGAGCGACGGTGGGTCACGCCGCCACGTGCACTCCTTGTTCTCCCCGTACTTCTGTTAGCGCTGTTGCTCGCCGCGTTAGCGCAGTTGTCCTGGGCGTGGGGTTTCCGCCTTGCTGACGCTAATCAGCCCGAGACCGGTCTGGCAGCGGCGTGGGGCGTGCTCTTCGTATCGGCTTGGGTCGTCGGGGCTGCGGGCATTGGGCTTGGTGTCGACGGACTCTTCTACCGAACCCGTTGGCCATGGTTCGGCCGGCTCCCTCTGGCCGCCCTCGCCGGCGCGGTGGCCGCACCCGCCCTGGGCCTGTCCCTCATCAATCCCACGTTGTCGACCGTAACTGCGGCAATCGTCGCGATCGTGGCTCTTCGGACGATCAGCAGCCGGCGCGTCCCACTCTCTTCTCCGTCGGTCGCACCGAACAGATCGCGGCCTTCCGAGGTTCGAGGCGCAGTCCGCTGGCTCACCGTCATGAGCGCTGTCTTCGGCGCGGTGGGAGTCGCATATGCGTTCACTGGTGCCGGGTGGTCGGCGGGCGCCGTTGACACAACCATCGCGATGGGCCAGGGCATCACGATTCTCCTCGCCGCAGCGATCCCGCTTCTGACGGCGATCGCTCTTATCGTCCCGACACGCCACCATCGGGTAGCGGTTTGGGGGCCGCTCGGCCTCGTAGTCCTCGGTCTCACAGCCGTCGCCATCGCATACGTTTACGCGCCCGCGGGCCCGCAGATGCCTCTCTGGATGAGCTTGTCGGCTGCCCTTGTCGGCGCTGCTGTCGCCTGGTGGAGCATCCCACGCCTGCGCGGAGCCCTTTCCGTCCGAGTCACTGTCGGCGCCGCCCTGGGCCTCGGGTACGCGGCACTGTTCGGCATGACGGTCGTTCCGATGCTCGCCTTCTCCGTCCCAATCGTGGCGATCATCCTCGCGATCGTGTTCGCCAGATCTCGTCCGAAGACCACGCAGATCGCTCTTCGCGAGCAGGCCGAAATGTCCACCCCATTCTGATCAACCCGCTGCGATAGGCAACATGCAGTTCGCCTGAGTCATCCCCAAAGATGCCCCCGACCCATCGCTAGAACGCAAAAACTGCTGGCGCGCATGCCGATCCGCGAATGCGTCAACCCTGTGCGAACGAACGGGTCGGGTTAGCGTTGCGGCTATGACGCGCGTGTGGCTGACCGAGTGGGAGTGGGCGTGCTGCGGTGATCCGTTCGCCGTGGGAGACGAGGTCGAATTCGGTATCGAGTCGCGGACCGCGTACCCGGCCCTGACTGACGTCCTCGGTCCGGAGGTCCTCGCCACGGTGGATGCGATGGAGTCGCACCACGAGGAGGAGTTTCCCGATCGGGTGCGCGGCCGAGTGGTGGCGGTTTACACGGTTACGCGCGAGGTCATAGAACGACCGTCATTGCGCAGACCCGGCCACGGCGCACCGCCGGACGCGACCATGCCCGCCCGACGGCGGCGAGTGGCCGATGGTCGGTCGCGCGTCCGGAGAAGGCGTGTTCTGGGGTACGCGACCGTCGCGGTACATGATCGAGATCGTGCCATTGCCCGGGACTGCCATGCTGACGCCGACGCGAGGCGTCGGGCAAGCCATCACCGATCAAACTGAGCAACTCTCGTCAGCCGTGGACCCCGCTGCCGATCCACCACCCGAGCAGCGTCGACGCACGCTAGCGGGCTGGCTGGTCGACGTCCAAGAGCAGGCGCAAGAAGTTCGCTGACCGATCCCCTTGCGGCATGGGGACTCGCGATCGACTGAATAGCCGCGGTCGTCGGCCGCTTGCTTCGCCTGCGCTCTGCTAGCGATTGCTCACTCGTTGCTGACCAGAGATTCCTCGTCGGCCACTGGGGTGCACGTCGATGCGGCTACGCGGCGTTTGCACGGGGACGGTAGTCGCATACTGCGCAGGTGCCGTCGACGACGAGCTTGTGGCCATCGACGGCACAGTCCCAACCCAAGCCGGGGATCGTGTTCTGGCGGGCCTCGTGTGCCGTTCTGGCGCGCGCACAGGCACCGCAGGGGTTCGATGTGCCGGTCGGATGCTTCGAGCAGAAAGAGGAGTCTGCGTGACGCGTGACGTGACGCGTCACGTAGGCACCCCTTCTTGTTGTCTCGCTTAAAGAGCCTGAGCCTAGGTTCGCCGTCACGTCACGCGTCGCGTTATGCGTCACGTCACGCATGGCTCGTGGCTCGTGTGCGGTCGCTCGGTCGGACTCGAGGTTCGGACCCCTCAGGCGGTCGCGATACGCCTGCTGGCGGCGCTTGGCGGCGTCTCGGTAGCGGTGGATCTCTTCGGCGGTGGACTGGTGGAGATCATCCGACCAGCCGGCCAGGAGGTAGCCGTCCTCCACACGCGACCACAGGCCGGCGGCCTCCAACTCGTCAAAGGCATCCTGGTCATCGCCGTCGGGATGAAGGTACTTCGTGTAGCGAGCTGGTACTGCTCCGTCGGTTCCTTGCCCGTTGCACCACATCAGTGCGCCGGCGAGGACGCGGAACGCGCGGTCGCTCAGCTTGTCGATTCGGAGGCTGCCCAGCCACTCGGCGGGCAGTCGCGCGTCGACCATGACCGTCGGGTGGTCCGGATCAGGGCTCGACGCCGAAGATCCTCAGCAGCGCCGCGCGGGGGATCATCCGGCGCGGCCCGAGCTGGACGGTGGGGATCGTGCCGCGCTCCACCCCGAGCTTGATGGTCCGATACTCGACGCCTACCAGCAGGGCAGCGTCCTTGTACGTGAGGGCGAGTGAGTTCTGCGAGCGGTTCATTTCTTCTCCTTCGTGAGCCACCTTTGTCAGCGCATGCGCACACCGTAGCACCGAACTGAACCATATGTGTCATGAATGCGTCATGTCATACCTTGTTCGGCAAGTGGATGCCTGAGATACTGGGCGCATGGTGCACCTCGAGAACGTCGACGTCAGCGACGAGCGCGTCGACGTGGGCAACGGGGTGAGTGTTCCGGCGTCGTGGACGATCGTGCTCCGCGGCGAACCGGGGGTGCCCGGCGCCGTTCGTGTGCACGTCGCCTTCGACGCACGCCTGAGTCGCACGGTCGCCGCGGAGGTGAGGGTTCTCCGCGAGGGCGACGGGGATGAGGTGACCAGCCTGACCTTGCGCGAGGTGCGTGTGCAGTACGCGCTCCAGGCGAGCGGTTTGCAGGTATCCGCAGTCGCTGAGCCAGACCACCCGGTCGCAACAGGCGCCGACTATCTTCGACGCATGCAGGAACGCGAAGACCGCGACCTGACGGCCAGTGTTGTGGACGCGTCGACAACCTATCGGCTGGCGGCGGTCATCAATCTGCCGCCACTGAAGGCAGTGGCCGACTGCCTGGGCGTGAGTCAGAGCACGGCAACACGACTGATGAACCGGGCGCGCTTCGAAGGACTCGCACCCGGAATCGATCTCCCGGATACATCCGCGACCGGACCCTTCACGGGCGCACCAGCACCCGGCGGACCCTCAATCGGCAGGTAGGTGGACCGGTGCTGAGTCGCCCCAACGAACACACAACCGTTCAGTTCAAGGAGGTGTGGGGCGATGGGTAGCATTCACCCCTACACAACCGCGGCGGGCAAGCGCATGTACCGGATCAGCTATCGAGCGCCCGACCAGTCGCAGCGCACCAAGCGCGGATTCCGGACCAAGCGCGACGCGGAACTCGCGCTCGCCCAGGTCGCGATCGCCAAGAGCCGCGGCGAGTTCATCGATCCGACCGCCGCCGCGGTGACCGTCGACACGATGGGGGAGGAGTGGCTCCAGCAGCGGCGGGGTGTCCTGAAGCCGTCTTCGTTCCGGCCGCTTGAGTCTGCGTGGCGGAAGCACGTCCAGCCGAAGTGGGGCGCGCGCACGGTGGGCAGCATTCGACACTCCGAGGTGCAATCGTGGGTTTCCGCGATGACGGGTGGATCGACCACAGTGAGGCGTGCGCAGGGAATTCTCGCTGGCATTCTCGACGGCGCAGTCCACGACCGCCGCCTCTCGCGCAACGTCGCCCGCGATATTGCTCTGCCGATCAAGACCCGCAGTGGACGCAGGCACTACCTCGATCACGCTCAAGTGCAGACCCTCGCAGACCACGCCAGACACCCCACGCTCGTGCTCTTCCTGGCCTACACGGGCCTGCGATGGGGCGAGGCCACCGCACTCCGCATCCGGCACGTCGACACGCTCAGGCGTCGCGTGAACGTCGAGGAGAACGCGGTGCTCGTGTCGTCCGAGGTTCACGTCGGCACTCCCAAGACGCACCGCTCCCGCTCTGTGCCCTATCCCGAGTTCCTCGCATTGCCACTCGCGCAGCTCGCTGAGGGAAAGGCCCGCGATCAACTGCTGTTCGGCAATGGGTCAGAACACGTCAAGCTGCCGGCGTCGCGCAACGGATGGTTCACGGTCGCCGTCCGTGCGGCGCAGGAAGACGATCCGACATTCCCGAGGGTCACACCCCACGACCTGCGACACACGGCCGCGAGCCTCGCTGTGCAAGCCGGGGCGCACGTGAAGGCGGTACAGCGGATGCTTGGCCACGCGTCCGCCGCGATGACTCTCGATGTGTACGCGGATCTGTTCGATGACGATCTCGACGCGGTCGCGGCAGCTCTCGATCAGGCGAAGCGCTCCGCAAATGTTGTCACCGCGTTGTCACGAGAAAGGGATCGCAAGGCCTGAACGGCCCGCGATCCCTTGTCCCGACTGGTGCCCCCGACTGGAATCGAACCAGCGACCTTTGGTACCGGAAACCAACGCTCTATCCCCTGAGCTACGGAGGCGTACTGATCGAGGTTATCACCGGCGCAGGGCCGGTCCCGTCCGCGGGAGGGTTCACGCCGCCTCCCCCCGGCGCGCACCTCACGCCTCACGGGTGGTTGATCGTCCACAGCAGCCACACGGCGACCACCTGCAGCGCGAGGCATCCGGCAAGGATGCCGACGCGGCGGCGTGGCGTCGCCGTCAGGCGCTCGTCGCCCAGCAGGGGCGACAGCGGCGCCAGCAGCCGGAACGTGCTGCTCTGCGGCAGGAAGACCGCGAACAGATACAGGCCGTAGCTGAGCGTGTACGCGACGATGACCACCCCGAGTCGGCGCACCGACCGTGACCACAGCAACGCCGCGAACCCGGCCAGAAGCGCTACGACGAGCGCGATCCCGATCACCCCCAGGTGGGTGCCGGCCTGACGGAACCACGGCGTGAACGGCACGAACGGGTCATTGCCGACCGACCCGAGCCACCATCCGAGCTCCGTGCGGATATAGGCGTTGTCGACACCGGTCTTGCGCTCCGCGATCACCGTCCACGCCAGCCCCGCCGCCGCGGTCGACGTGCCGGCGAGGAACAGACCGATCACCTGCGCGGGAGGGAACGGGTCGACACGGCGGCGCAGCATCCGCACGGCGAACAGGATGCCGAGGGCCAGCGCGAGCGCGAGCGCCCCCGGCCGCGTGAACGCGGCGATCACGCCGAGCGGGCCGATCCACACGTAGCGGCGGTCGACGGCGAGGACGAGGGCGGCGAAGGTCAGCAAGAGCGCGAGCCCGTCGCTGTACCCGAGCACGTAGACGAACGCCAGCGGCGCGAAGGAGAAGAACGTGACCCCCCACCAGGCCGCTCGGGGATTGGTCACCCGGCGGAGGAGGACGAACAGCATCCACGTGGCGCCGAGGCTCGCGATGATCGCTACCGTGACGGCTACGAGTTGCCACGGCACTCCCGTGGCGTCGTGCCCGTACCGCGTCAGGTAAGGAAACACGGGGAGAAAAGCCCAGTTGTTCGGCATGATGTCGCCGGATTCGTTGACGGGCAAGCGGTCGGGGTAGCCCTCCATCGCGATCGTGCCGTAGCGATCGGCGTCCCAACCGGTGAGGAAGTCGAGGAACGTGCCGACGCGGCGGTCGTCCGGTCCGAACCCCCAGCGGGCGGCGCGGGCCATCGCGTAGAAGCCGAACAGCAGCGAGAGATTCACCGTGCGGGCGGTCACCCACAGCGTCACGATCCGCGCGACGTCCCGCCGCTCGATCGGCTCCACGCCGCGCGGCGACCGCAGGAGGTCCGCGGCGGCGAGGCGCAGCATCCGTACGGGGCGGGACCGGCGGGGGGAACGGAGCGGGGATCGGACAGAGGCGGGGCGGTCGCTCGGCAGGGTGCTCACACGGAACCTTTCGCGGGGGTCCGCCGCATCCTGCCAGCGGCGTGTGCCCGACCGGTGAACCGCGGGTGGCGCGACGGTGACGCGGTGCGGAGTCCCGGATGCCGCGGGTCAGTGGTCGCTGACGAGCTTGAGCCCGACGATGCAGCCGACGAGACCCAAGATGAGGAGGACCTTGATCAGCGACACGGCTTCGGCGCCGGTGAGCATGCCGTAAACGACGGTGAGGGATGCTCCGATCCCGACCCACACCGCATATCCCGTGCCCGTGGGGATCTCGCGCAACGACCACGCCAGCCCGCCCATGCTCGCTACCACGGCGACCCCGAAGATCACGGTGGGCCACAGTTTCGTGAAGCCTTCGGACTTGCCCAGTGCGGTCGCCCAGACCGCTTCGAGCACTCCGGAGACGATGAGAACGATCCACGACATGACAGCTCCTCGGCCAGTCTTGTCGCTTACCGGGTACTGATCCCTCGTCCGGGGATGCGGTCGGCATCCGCTCCCAGGCTACCCACGTGCCCTGTGCACCCCCTGCGCGCCCGTCGCTGAAGCGAGAAACGACGTTCGGGGTGAGACACAACGCCTCGCGTCGTTTCTCGTCCGGAACGTCGTTTCTCGCGGGCGGGGCGGGGGCGTGCGCGCGGGCGGGGCGGGGGCTAGAGGAGGAAGATCGGGAGGAGGCCGGGGTTGTGGGCGTGCACGAGAACGCCGAAGACGACCGCGTCGAAGAGCAGATGCACGGTGACGACGTATCCGAGGGAGCGGGTGCGGAGGAAGAGGACCGCCTGCACGAGCGCGAACGGGATGGTGAGCGCCGGCCCCCACGCCTGGTAGCCGAGCTCCCACAGGAACGACACGAACACGACGGTCTGCAGCAGGTTCGCCAGCCAGTCGGGGAAGTGCCGGCGCAGCAGCACGAACACGGTGCAGATGAAGAACAGCTCGTCCCAGATCCCTACCGCGCCGACACCGACGAACAGCCGCGCGATCATCTCGGGGGTATCCACGACCGGCCAGTTCATGTACACGCCGGAGGTGATGAAGTAGAACGGCAGGATCAGCCACCCGAGCGCGAGCACGGCGACGAGCCAGCCCCACTGCAACGGCGTCCATCGCCCGCCCCCGCGCCAGGGGAAGCGGATGGCGTAGTCGCGGTACACGTAGCGCGAGATCACGTAGGGCACGACCACCGCTCCCCCGAGCGCCAGACCGAACCTCACCATCGCGAGGTTGTCCAGCTCGGCCTTCAGCGGGATGGCACTGACGATCAGCTGCCCGAGAGCGATGAGCGACAGGTCACGCAGCAGGCTCGGCGGCTCGTCGGCACCGCCGCGGCGAAGGGATGCGGTGCCCGCACGCCGGTCGACGAGCCAGGCGCCGACGAGGGCTGCGGCCAGGAGAATCCACCCCAGCCACGCGATCTGCAGAACGAAGAACGCCGGCGCCGCGAGGCATACGAGAAGCGCGGGGCCGAGCGCCCACGACAGGGCCGGCCGGACCGGGACCGCCGCGTCGGCGTGCGCGGTCATGCTCCCACCCGGCGGTAGGTCAGGTCTCGGATGTCCCGCCCCGCGCGCGCGCCCTTACGCTCGAACGCCGTGAGCACGCGTGCCTCGAACCGCTCCGCCCAGTCGCCGTCGAAGGCGCGCTCGAACAGGGGCGACGCGTCGAGGACGTCGCGCATCTGGCGTGCGTAATCCTCCCAGTCCGTTGCGAGGCGCAGCATCCCCCCGGGCTTCAGGGCGGAGCCGACCACAGGAGGGAATTCGGGGGCCACCAGGCGCCGCTTGGTGTGCTTGTTCTTGTGCCACGGGTCGGGGAAGAACACCCACACCTCGTCGACGGATGCTGCGGGGAGGAGATGCGCGAGCACCTCCGGCGCGTTCGCCTCCACGAGGCGCAGGTTGCGCACGCCGGCACGGTCCGCGTCGAGCATCGTGCGCGCGAGGCCGGCCTTGAACACCTCCACGGCGAGGAAGTCGGTGTCGGGGTGCGCCGCTGCCGCGTGCACGATCGCGTGACCCTGACCCGAGCCGACCTCGACGATCAGGGGCGCCGTCCTCCCCCACACCACCGTGGGGTCGATCTCGGAGCCGGCGCGTACGCTCGTCGCCGCAGCATCCCGCGGCGCCTCCAGAAGGTAGAACGGCGACAGGTCGGCCCAGGCGCGTTCCTGCCCGTCGGACATGCGGCCGCTGCGGCGTACGAACGACACCGGACGGTCGCGGAAGACGCCGGGCGCGGCGGGAGGAGCGGGCATACCGTCCAGGCTACCGAGGCCGCCCGTGGCGTCCGCATCGGCTGCTGCCGCCCGTGCGGCGGAGGGTGAGACCGCCGAGCGGCCGGACGCGCGACCGGCCATCGCCTACGCCGTCACGAAATCGATGAGTTCCTCGACCCGGCCGAGGAGCGCGGGCTCCAGGTCGCGGTACGACGAAACCTTGGCGAGGATGCGCTGCCACGCGCGCCCGAGGTCGGCCTGGTCGTCCGCGGGCCAGCCGAGGGCGCGGCAGACGCCGACCTTCCACTCGATCGACCGCGGCACCTCGGGCCAGCGTTCGATCCCGAGCGAGGACGGGCGCACGCACTGCCACACGTCCACGAACGGGTGCCCGACGATCCGCACGTGCGCCCCGTGCTTCCCCCGCGCGATCGCCTGGGCGACGCGCGTCTCCTTCGACCCCGGAACGAGATGGTCGACCAGCACCCCGTAACGACGCTCGGCGCTGGGCGGTTCGGCATCCAGGACGTCGGCGAGAAGATCGACACCTTGCAGGTACTCCACGACCACGCCCTCCACGCGCAGGTCGTGGCCCCACACCTTCTCCACGAGTTCGGCATCGTGGCGACCCTCGACGAGGATGCGGCTGGGCCGGGCCACACGCGCGCGGGCATCTTCGACGGCGAAGGAACCGGATGCGGTGCGCTTCGGACCGGCGGGCGCGACCGGTTTCGGCGCCGTCAGCACCACAGCAGCGCCATCCACGAGGAATCCCGCGCCTAAAGGGAACAGACGCCGCTTGCCGTGGCGGTCTTCCAGTTCCACCGTTCCGGAGGCGACCTTCGTCACCGCTCCGCAGAAGCCGTCGCCGGCCACTTCCACCACCAGCTCGCGCTCCGCCGGTACCTGGGGCACCACCTTGCGCCCGGCATCGCGCCATCCTTTGGCGAGCACGTCGGTGCCGTAGCGATCGTCCATTGCACCCCTCCTCGAATCCCCGACCCTAACCCGGGCGACCTGGCGGCCGACAGGACCACGCCGCGCGCCAGCGCAACCGCTATCCGCATATTCGTGGTCCTGCATAGACTCGAAGTGGCTGTTTCCGCCCACACCAGGAGAACGATGCGCGCGCGCTGGTCTGCAGTACTGGTCTCGACGCTCGCCGTGGCGATCGGGCTGGCGGCCGCGCCCGCCGCGTCAGCGACCGACCCCCTCCCGCTCGGCAGCGAGTCGGTGCTCGACCAAGCCGGTGTGCTCAGCCCGGGCGCGCGGGATGAGGCCGAGAGCCGCCTCGCGCAGCTGTCGGACGAAACCGACGTCGATCTGTGGGCGGTTTTCGTCGACGACTTCACCGACCCCTCCGACGCGGAGGACTGGGCGAACACGACCGCCGATCTCAATAACCTCGGCCCCAACCAGTACCTCCTGGCGGTCGCCGTCGACGGGCGCGCCTTCTACCTCTCCGGATTCTCCGAAGGGCCGGTGTCGTTCGATCAGCTCGGCGCGATCGAGCAGCAGCGCATCCAGCCGATGCTGAGCGACGAGAACTGGGCCGGCGCGATCGACGCGGCCGCCGACGGACTCACGGACGCGGTCGGCGGGGGCACCGGGGGCACCGGCGCCGCCGCATCCGGCGGGATGAACTGGTCGCTCATCGGACTGGTCGTCCTGCTCGTCGCCGTCTTCGCCGGCGTGCTGATCTGGCTCGCCGCTCGCCGGCGCAAGGGCGCCGCATCCGGTCCGCCTCCCGCGGAGCAACTGAGCCTGGAGGAACTCGAACGACGTTCCGGCTCGGCGCTAGTCGCCACCGACGACGCGGTGAAGGCGAGTGAGCAAGAACTCGGGTTCGCCCGCGCGCAGTTCGGCGACGAGGCCGTGACGGAATTCGCGAGCGTGCTCGCCAAAGCGAAGGCCGACCTCGATCGTGCGTTCTCCCTGCAGCAGTTGCTCGACGACGCGACCGCCGACACCGAACAGCAGGTGCGGGCCTGGCGCGGCGAGATCCTCGCCCTGACCGCAGCGGCCAACGAAGCACTCGACGAGAAGGCCGAGTCCTTCGATGCCCTGCGCGATCTGGAGCGCAACGCCCCGCAAGAACTCGCCCGGACCCAGCAGGAGCGAGCGGCGGTGGCGGATGCTGTCGCCGCGGCCGAGGCACGGCTCACCGCGCTGCACGCCGAATACGCCGACGAGGCCCTCGCCACGGTCGCGGACAATCCCGCCCAGGCGCGGGAACGGATCGCGTTCGCCGACGCGCAGCTTGCCGAGGCGCAGTCCGACCTCGGTGCGGGGCGTGCCGGTGAGGCCGCGGTGGGCATCCGCGCCGCCCAGGAAGCCGTCGCGCAGGCGAAGCTCCTCGAGGACGCCGTGGAACGGGTCGGCGCCGACCTGGCCGCCGCGGGCACCCGTGCCGCGACACTCCTGCGCGAGGTGGAGAACGACATCACGGCCGCATCGGGTCTGCCGGACCCGAACGGGCAGATCGCCGTGGCCGTGGCCGCCGCCCGCGAGCAACTCGTGCGGGGACGTCAGGCCCTGTCCTCCGCCGGCCGCAGACCGCTGGAGGCTCTCGCCGGGCTGGATGCCGCGAACGCGGCGCTGGACGCGGCCATCGCCGAGGGCCGGGATGCGGCCGAACGCCGGCGCCGTGCGGAGCAGCAGATCGACCAGACGCTCCTCCAGGCACGCGCACAGGTCTCCGCGACGGAGGACTTCATCGGCGCTCGCCGCGGGGCCGTGGGCGCCGAAGCGCGCACGCGCCTGGCCGAAGCGAACGCCTCGCTTGCACAGGCCGAGCAGTTGCGCGCATCGGACGCGGCTGCTGCCCTTGCCGCGGCGCAGCGCGCCGCGCAGCTCGCCGCATCCGCTGCCCGCGCCGCACAGGACGACGTCGGGGCCTTCGGCGGCGGCTACGGGCAGGGCTCCGGCGGTGGTTCCGGCGGCGACGGCATGATGGGCGCCATCCTCGGCGGCATCGTGCTCAACTCGATCCTGGGCGGCGGAGGCAGCCGAGGGGGCGGGTTCGGCGGTGGCTTCGGCGGCGGGTCGTCTCGCGGAGGCGGCTTCGGCGGCGGCGGTCGCAGCCGGAGCGGAGGCGGCGGTTTCGGCGGAGGATCCCGTTCTCGCCGAGGAGGTGGCCGCTTCTGACGTCCCGCCATGCGTTACTCATCCGCCGCATCCCACGAATCCCATAGGAAACGCCGACAGACTTGATACGACGTCGACAGGAAAGGAAATCCGCGATGGCCAAGCAGTCCATCTTCGGTCGCATCTCCACCCTCATGCGGGCGAACATCAACTCACTCCTCGACCAGGCCGAGGACCCGCAGAAGATGCTCGACCAGCTGGTGCGCGACTACACCAATTCGATCGCCGACGCCGAGTCGGCCATCGCCGAGACGATCGGCAATCTGCGCCTCCTCGAGCGCGACCACCAGGAGGACGTTCAGGCCGCTGCCGAGTGGGGCAACAAGGCCCTCGCCGCCAGCCGCAAGGCCGACGAACTGCGCACCGCCGGTAACGCCGGCGAGGCGGACAAGTTCGACAACCTCGCGAAGATCGCTTTGCAGCGTCAGATCTCCGCCGAGGGCGAAGCGAAGTCGGCCGAGCCGACCATCGCCTCGCAGACGGAGGTCGTCGACAAGCTCAAGGACGGCCTCAACGGCATGAAGGGCAAGCTCGAGCAGCTGCGGTCCAAGCGCAGCGAACTGCTCGCGCGGGCCAAGGTGGCCGAGGCTCAGATCAAGGTGCACGACGCGGTCAAGTCGATCGACGTCCTCGACCCGACGAGCGAGCTCGGCCGGTTCGAAGACAAGATCCGCCGCGAGGAGGCGCTGGCCGCCGGCAAGCAGGAGCTCGCCGCATCCAGCATCGACGCGCAGTTCAACAGCCTGGAAGACCTCGGTGAGCTGACCGAGGTGGAGGCCCGCCTGTCGGCGCTGAAGTCCGGCGGTTCGGCCCAGCCGCAGCAGGCCATCACCGCGCCGAGCCCCGACACGGTCTGACCCGCTCTCCTTCGATGGGACGCCGCTTCTGCGGCGTCCCATCGTCGTTCATCCGGAGGAATGCCACGGCGGGGCGCGGGTCGGTGCGGGTGAGCGGCCAGCTCGCACCCCGGGGCGGCGAGTCCGTGCCGTCCAACGATGGCAGGATGAACCCGTGACCCGGTTCGTAGTGGTGCCGCAATGGCAGGGCAGTCCGTCGACGCGTGCGATGCTCCTGCACGACGGAGCGGAGGCGATCGCGGGAGACCTCCCCCGCGCGGCGACCGTCGTGCTGGACGTGCCGATGGAAGCCGGCGACTCTCAGGGCACCGGCGTCGCCCGTCTGAGCGCGCTGCGCCGCACCGCGGCCTTGATGGATGACGCGCTCTCCACGACGACCGATCGCGTCGTGGTGGTCGGCGGCGACTGCAGTGTCAGCGTGGCCGCCGCCGCGCGTCACACCGCTGACGATCTCGCCATCGTCTGGATCGACGCGCACGCCGACCTCAACGATCCCGGCAGCTCCCCGTCCGGGTCTCTGGCCGGCATGGCCCTGCGCGCGCTCGTCGGCGGCGTGCCCGACGCTCTCGGCACGGCCGCGGTGCCACCCGCACGGGTCATCCTCGTCGGGGCACGCGAGCGGGATGCGGCGGAGGACGCGTTCATCGCCGAACACGGCGTGCGCCACCTCACCGAGAACGACCTCGCCGACCCGGGAGCGCTGGCTGCCGCGGTGGCCGCGACCGGGGCATCCCGCGTGTATGTCCACCTCGACCTCGACGTCCTCGACCCGTCGGAATTCAGCGGCTCGGCCTGGGGCATCCCCTTCGGTGTCCCGGTAGCCGACCTCGTCGCTTCGCTGCAGCGGCTTCGCGCCGATTCCGAACTCGTCGGTGCGACGATCGCCGGGTTCGCGCCGGTGAGCCCGGCTGCCGTCGTCGACGACCTCGGGGCGATCCTGCGCCTCATCGGAGCCGTCGCGTGAGCCCGATCGCCCGCCCGCCGGCCGGCTGGCGAGAACGGGCCGACGTCGCGGTGGCGCGGAGCCGTCGGATCGAGAGGCTGCTGCCGCAGGTGCTCCTCGACTCGCCGATCAGCCACCTCGGGTACCTATACGGCAGCGCCGTGGGATGGGTCTGGGGGTCGCTCTGGAGCACGGGGCGCGTCGAGCGCCGAGAGGGTCTCTGGGTGTTCCGCGGGATGCCGCGCTGGACGCATGCCCGCGGCGGCGTGACGGTCGGCGGATGCTTCCTCACCGGCTCGGGGCAGGTCACCCCCGCGCTGCTCCGACACGAGGCCGCACATGCACGACAGTGGCGCCGATTCGGGTTCTTGATGCCCGTGCTCTACGGGATTTCGGGCCGGGATCCGCTCCGCAACCGCTTCGAGATCGAGGCCGGCCTGGCCGACGGGAATTACATCCCGCGCGACGCCTGAGCGCGCGCCGCGGCAGCACCCGGGTCCGTCCCGGCCCCCAGCGACCGAGACGAAGGGCGCCACCGGGCCGGTCCCGGCCCCTGAGCGAGGGAGCGCAGCGACCGAGACGAAGGGCGCCTCTGCGGCCTTGACGCTTCGTCTCGCTACGCTCGCTCAGCGTCCGGGGCCCGACGCGCGCGTAGGTCTGGGGGCCGACGCGCAGCGTCCGGGGGCGACGCTCGCGCAGGGTCCGGGGGCGGACGCTCGCTCAGCGTCCGGGGGAAGGGGCGCTCGAGTGCCGTCAGGGGCTCAGCCCGGTGAGCGGAACGAGGAGATCTCGGAAATCGAGGACTGCCGGAGGCGCTGGCGTCCTCGATCCGCGAGATCTCCTCGATTTCCGAGGGGAAGGGCCGGGGGCGACCCGCGGGTCAGCGGGCGGTGGCGAGGCCGAAGCGCTCGGGCGTGTGGATCGAGTCCGACGCCACCCCGCGGCGCTCGACGAGCTCATCGACGATCTCGGCCGTGCCGAGATAACCACCCAGGAGGATCACGCGCGTGGCGTCGTCTTCGGAGCCGAGCATTTCGCCCGCCCAACCGGAGACGGCCCGGGCGAGGGCCTCCCCTGCCGCGCAGCCACGGCTCGTGCCGGGGGCGCCGCTGCGGCGTGAGCGGTCGAGCCACGTCACGGTCATGCGTGCCGGCGCGGAGACGGCACCGACCCAGGACTCGTCGGGAACCTCCACGAAGACGCGGCCGGTCGAGCAGATCGGCAGCGTCGCGAGAAGCGCCTCCAGCTCCGCGAGCGAGTTCTCGTCCGCGGTCACCAGGTGCTGCACGCGCGTGTGACGCGACGCGCGGCAGACAGTCGGGTTGTGTTCGAGGGAGGCAGACATGGCAACATCACTATAACCGAAGCAAAGGGTTGCCTAACCTTGCCTCCACCAACTCGCAGTCGTTGCTCGGGTAACGAACTCAGCCCTCGATGACGAGGATGCGACGCAGCTCCGCGATCTCGTCCTCAGCGAGTCCGTGCGCGCGCAGGTAGTCCGTGGGCGAGCCGAACACCGCATCCAGCTGTCCCAGGAGCTCCCGCATGACCGGAGCGGGCGAGCGAGTCGCCAAGTCTTCGAGATGTATGGCCTCGGGATGCATCGCCCGGAGCCGCGCGACGACGTCCCGGTTGCGGGACGCCGGGAGAAGCGCCTCCGTCCGCGCATAGTCCGCGACGATCGCGTCGGTGTCGACGCCGGCCGCCGCCAGGGTGAGCGCGACCGTCACACCGGTGCGATCCTTGCCGACCGTGCAATGCACGAGCACGGGCTGGTCGTTCAGCACGCCTCGCACGACCTCGACCACCTGATCCGAGGAGTCCTCGATGAGGCTCGAGTACAGCCCCGGGAGGCTCACGTCGTCCTCGAAGAACGACGTGACGGATCCGAGGAACAGCGGCACACGCTGGGTCACGAGGTCGAGTCCGTCGAGGCGGCTCGGCGCCCAGCGCACCTCCTCGTCGTCGCGGAGATCGATCACGCGGCGAAGACCCAGCCCGCGGAGAGCCTCGAAGCCGGCGTCATCCACGTGCGCGAGATTACCCGAGCGGTAGAGCACCCCGGAGCGGGTGCGGCCCCTGCCCGCGGGGAGGCCGCCCACATCGCGGAAGTTCATGGAGCCGGAGACGAGCGACTGCCCCTCCGTCATGGCGTGCGGTCCTCGAGCCGCGGCACCGCGTAGCGCCCGGCGGTCGCGACCCGGTTGAACGCGTTGATGGAGATGAGCACCCAGCTGAGGGCGACATACTCCTCCTCGGTGAAGATGCCGCCCACCCGGTCGTACACCTCGTCGGGAATCCCGGCCTGTGAGATGAGCGTGAACGACTCCGCGAGTTCGAGCGCGGCACGCTCCCGCTCGGAGAAGACGCCCGATTCACGCCACACCGGGATCTGCGAGATGGTGTCCGGCGAGACACCCGCCTCGACGGCCCGATCGAAGTGGATGCGGACGCAGTAGGCGCACTTGTTCAGTTGCGATGCGTGGATCTGGACGAGCTCCTTCAGCGCTGGGTCGATGCCCGCCTCGGCCGCCAAGTATCCCGCCGTCTTCGCTACACCCGACAGCGCGAGGTACGCCTTCGGGGCCGAGCGCGACAGATGCACCCGCTCCTCTTCGCTCATGCATCCAGGGTAATGTGCGCGCGCCCGCTCGGAGCGGGTACCACAATGGTGCCCAGACCTCTGGCCCGAAGGATGCTGCGTGACCGAATCCACCGATGTGTTCGACGAGTTCTCGTTCCTGCCTGCCCAGGCGGCCGACAACGCGATCCCGGGCCCCCTCCCCCGGGTGGAGCGACTCGCCCTGACGCTTGACGACGGGCGCACGCTCAGCGCCCTGCGGTACGGGGATGCCCCACCCCGGGTGACCTTCCTGCACGGCGCAGGGCTGAACGCCCACACGTGGGACACCACCGTGCTCGCGCTCGGCCTCCCCGCTCTCGCGCTCGACCTCCCGGGACACGGCGACTCGTCGTGGCGCACCGACGCGGCCTACGCGGGCCGCGTCCTCGCGCCCGATGTCGTCACCGCGCTCGACGCATGGACCGACCGGCCGCAGCTCCTCGTCGGGCAATCGCTCGGCGGACTCACCGCAGCCCCGGTCGCCGCTGCGCGCCCCGACTCGGTCGGGCAGCTCGTCATCGTCGACATCACGCCGGGCGTCGACCCGGACGCCGGGCCGACGCAGATCCGGTCGTTCTTCGCCGGGCCGACCGACTGGGCCTCGCGCGACGAGCTCGTCGACCGGGCGCTGTCCTTCGGTCTGGGCGGCGGGTCACGCCGAACGGCCGAACGCGGGGTGTACCTCAACTCGCGCGTGCGGCCCGACGGTCGCGTGGAGTGGAAACATCACTTCGCGCACCTGGCCGCGGCCGCGGCCAACGCGAGCGCGGCGGCACCCGCATCCGATGACGCCGTGAGTACCCTCCTGTCGGCAACGGGATGGGAAGACCTCGCCGCCGTGTCCGCGCCGATCACGCTCGTCCGCGGCGAGCGCGGCTACGTGACCCCGGCCGATGCCGACGAGTTCGTGCGCCGCATCCCTGCGGCGCGTGTGGTGACACTCGACGGTGGACACAACCTCCAAGAGGACGCACCGCTGGCTCTCGGACAGCTCCTGCGGGACCTCGCCCGGCCCGGGGAAGAATGACCAGTCCGCTGGCGTTGGGTAATACAACGACCCCGGCGGAAGAGCCCGCAATAGGCTGATAGCACCGAGTTGCCTCCAGCGGCGTCCGACATCATCGATGGCGCCGCTGGCCTGCGAAAGGATTACCCATGCCACGACGCACCGCCCTCGCCGCGTCCGCCCTCCTGCTTGCCGGAACGCTCGCGCTGGCGTCCTGCGCCGGAGGCGGAGGCACCGCCCCGTCCAGCTCATCGGCCGGCGACCCCGACCCGAATGCCACGCTCACCGTCGGCCTGGTGCTGGAGCCGACCAACCTCGACATCCGCCGCACCAGCGGTGCGGCGCTCGAACAGATCCTCATCGACAACGTCTACGAGGGCCTGGTGACGCGCACGCAGGAGAACGAGATCGTGGAATCGCTTGCCAGCGAGTACACCGTCTCCGACGACGGCCTCACCTACACCTTCACCCTCAACGAGGGGGTGACCTTCCACGACGGCACCGCGCTCACCGTCGATGACGTCGTGACCTCGCTCACGCAGGTGAAGGATGATCCGGAGATCGCCGGGAACGCGGAATTCGCCGGCGTCGCCTCGATCACCGCGGCCGACGACTCCACCGTCGTCATCACGCTCACCCAGCCGGACCAGAACTTCCTGTTCTCCCTGACCGGTCCTGGCGGCCTGGTGTTCAAGACGGGTGACACCACCGACCTGCAGACCGCCGCCAACGGTACCGGCCCGTTCACGCTGACGGCCTGGAACCAGGGCGAGAGCATCGAGCTCGCCCGCAATGACGCGTACTGGGGCGACCCGGCCGGCGTCGCCGAGGTGGTGCTGCAGTACATCCCCGACTTCACAGCCGGAGTGAACGCGGCGCTCGACGGTTCGCTCGACGTGCTGACCGCCGTGCAGCCCGACCTCGCTGCGCAGTTGGAGGGCACGGAGTTCACCCTCACGACGGGGCAGACCACCGACAAGGGCACGCTCGCCTTCAACAACACGCGTGCTCCGCTGGACGATGTGCGGGTGCGCGAAGCGCTGCGTCTCGCCATCGACCACGAGGCGCTCGTGGAGGCCCTGGGTGCGGGCGAAACGCAGTACGGCCCCATCCCGGCCCTCGACCCCGGGTACGAAGACCTGTCGGACGTCGCACCGTACGACCCGGCGCGGGCGGTCGAACTCCTCGAGGAGGCCGGGGTCGACGACCTCGATCTCACCCTCACCATCCCGTCGTTCTACGGGACCACGGTGCCGCAGGTGCTCGTCTCGGACTTCGACGAGATCGGCGTCACCCTCGAGGTGGAGTCGGTGGAGTTCCCGACCTGGCTGCAGGACGTCTACACCAACCATGACTACGACCTCAGCTTCGTGCTGCACGTCGAGCCGCGGGACCTCGGCAACTTCGCCGATCCGGAATACTACTTCGGTTACAACAACCCCGACGTGCAGGCGCTGTACGCGCAAGCCCTCAGCACGGTGGATGCGGAGGAGTCGGCCGCGCTTCTGGCCGAAGCCGCACGCCTCGTGTCGGAGGACCATGCCGCTGACTGGCTGTACACCGGCGCGACGGTCACGGCGGTCGGCGCCGGGGTGTCCGGGTTCCCGGAGGACTCCATCAACTCCCGCATCGACCTCGCCGGTGTGACAGTCTCTTCGGAGTGATCCGGTATGCGCTGACCCGGCTGGCCCTGCTGATCGTCGGGCTCGTCGTGGCCAGCGTGCTCATTTTCGTTTCGCTGCGGGTCCTTCCGGGTGACGTCGCGCAACTGATCGCCGGGACCGATTCGTCACCGGAGCAGGTCGCCGCGATCCGAGAGCGTCTGGGCCTCGATGTGCCGCTGCCCCTTCAGTACGTCGAATGGATCGGCGGGATCTTCCGGGGGGACCTCGGTTCGTCGCTGCTCTCGGGCGCGTCCGTGATGAGCGAACTGGCCGACAAGGCCCGTGTGACCGTGCCCCTCGGCATCCTCTCGCTCGTCATCGCCGTGCTCATCGCGGTGCCCCTGGGCGTCCTGTCCGCCGTTCGTCGCGGACGTCCCGACGGCACCGGGATGAGCGTGATCGCGCAGGCTCTGGCCGCCGTCCCCGTCGTCTGGGCGGGGATGATGCTGGTGGTCGTCTTCGCGGTCTGGCTCGGATGGCTTCCCGCGCAGGGCTTCCCGCGCGCGGGGTGGGGCGACCCCGGAGCGGCGATCCGCGCCCTCGTGCTGCCGGCGCTGACGATCGGCATCGTCGAGGGCGCGATGCTGTTGCGGTTCCTGCGCAGCGCGACGCTGCAGGCGATCGGCCAGGACTACGTCCGGACCGCAGCGGCCAAAGGCCTCACCCGCGCTCAGGCGCTGATCCGGCACGGGCTCCCCAACGTGGCGTTGTCGGTGGTCACCGTCCTGGGCCTGCAGATCGCGGGCATCCTCGTCGGCGCGGTCGTCATCGAGCAGCTGTTCACCCTGCCCGGGATCGGGCGGATGCTGGTGACCGATGTCGGCGCTCGCGACCTCCCCAAGGTGCAGGGCGAGCTGCTCGTGCTGACGGGATTCGTGCTCATGATCGGATTCCTCGTCGATCTCCTTCACCGCGCCGTCGACCCCCGCCAGCGGGACAGCGCATGAACGGGCGTGGACGGATGGCGTGGCTCGGGCGACTGTGGGCACTGGGAACCGGGCGTTTCGGGCTTGTGGTGGTGGCCGTCATCCTGATCACGGCGGTCGTGGCAGCGTTCTGGACCCCCTTCCCCCCGCAGCGGGTCGAGCTCGGCGATGCCTGGGCGCCGCCCGGGTGGCCGAATCTGCTGGGCACGGACAACCTGGGTCGCGACATCCTGAGCCTTCTCATGGCCGGGGCGCGCACGACCATCGTGGTGGCCGTCGGCGCCGGCGTCATCGCGACCCTCCTGGGCCTCTTCCTCGCCGCCCTGGGCGCCCTGACCCGACGCTGGGTGCGCGAGAGCGTTGCGGTGCTCGTCGACATCCTCATCGCCTTCCCCGTGCTCATCATCGCCATGATGATCTCCGCGGTGTGGGGCGGGTCGCTGTGGGTCGTGATCTGGGCCGTGGGCATCGGGTTCGGCGTCAACATCGCGCGCGTCACCCGCCCGGAGCTTCGCCGGGTGTTGCACAGCGACTTCGTGCTCGCCGGACGCGCGAGCGGCCTGACCCCCGCCCAGAACCTCTGGCGGCACCTGCTCCCCAACGTCGCTCCGGTGTTCATCGTGCAGTTGTCGTGGGGCATGGCGGTGGCGGTGCTGGCCGAGGCGGGCCTGTCCTACCTCGGGTTCGGCGCTCCCGTGACGGAGCCGTCGTGGGGCGTACTCCTGGCCGATCTGCAGCGGTACATCACGGTGCATCCGCTGTCGGTCGTGTGGCCGGGGCTGGCCATCACGCTCACGGTCCTGGGGCTGAACCTCCTCGGCGACGGGCTGCGTGAGGCCACCGATCCCACGCTCTCCCAACGCTCCCCCACTGCGCGCATCCACGTGCCGGAGGTGGTGGCATGAGCCTCGAAGTCCGCGACCTCGCCATCGAGATCGGCGGCCGCCGTGTCGTGGACGGCATCTCCTTCGACGTCCCGGACGGTGCGCGGCTGGGGCTCATCGGAGAATCCGGCTCCGGCAAGTCGCTCACCGCCCTCGCGATCCTGGGGCTCCTGCCCGACGGGGCCCGCGCGACCGGCAGCGTCCGCTGGGATGACCGCGAGATCCTCGGCCTTCCCGACCGCGAGCTCGCGCACCTCCGTGGGAACGAGATCGGCATCGTGTTCCAGGAGCCGGCGACGGCTCTGAACCCGATCCGCACCGTCGGCCGCCAGATCGCCGAGTCCATCCGCATCCACGAACGCGTTTCCCGCGCCGAGTCGCGGCGCCGGGCGATCGCCGAGGCGGAGCGTGTGGCCCTCCCCGACCCGCAGAGCATCGTGGCGCGCTATCCGCACCAGATCTCCGGCGGGCAGCGTCAGCGGGTTGCGATCGCCATGGCTCTCGCCTGCGGCCCGCGGCTTCTCATCGCCGACGAGCCGACGACGGCGCTGGATGTCACCATCCAGGCCGGGATACTGCACCTGCTCGGGTCGCTCACGGCCCAGGCCGGCATGTCGCTGGTGTTCATCACGCACGATCTGGCGGTGCTCAGCGAGGTCGCCACCGACGCCGTCGTGCTCGAGCACGGTCGCGTGGTCGAATCGGGACCGCTCACGCAGCTGCTGACAGCCCCGGCGAGCCCGATCACACAGGCTCTCCTGCGCGATGCCACGGCCACGCTGTGGCATCCCGAGAACGGCCACCGGGGGGCGGGCGCATGAGCGAAACGCTCCTGCGGGCGCGGGGGCTGACCCGCCGCTTCGTCGCGCCGCGCCGGACCTTGTTCGCCGCTCGCACGGTGACCACGGCGCTGGATGACGCCGATCTCGATGTCGACGCCGGCTCCTCGGTCGGAGTCATCGGAGAATCCGGCTCGGGGAAGACCACCCTGATGCGCCTGCTCCTCGCGCTGGATGTTCCCACCGCGGGCACCGTCCACTTCGACGGGCGCGCCGTCGAGGCAGGCCGCAGCGCCCGGTCGCTGCACTGGTTGCGCCGCGATACCGGAATCGTCTTCCAGGATCCCTATGCGTCGCTGGATCCGCGGATGAGCATCGGCCGGATCGTGGGTGAACCGCTGTGGGCGCTGGACATTCCCGGTGACCGCCGCGCCCGGGTGCGCGAAGTGCTCGAAGAGGTCGGGCTGGAAGCCGGGATGGCCGAGCGGTATCCGCACGAGTTCTCCGGCGGCCAGCGGCAGCGCATCGCGATCGCGCGGGCGATCGTGCATCGGCCGCGGCTGCTGGTCGGCGACGAGCCGCTGTCGGCCCTCGATGTCACGGTGCGCGCGCAGATCCTGCGGCTCCTCGGCGACCTGCGTGCGCGGACGGGGCTGACGCTCCTGATGGTGAGCCACGACATCGGGGTCGTGCAGAACCTGTGCGACCAGGTCGTGGTGATGAAGGACGGTCGCATCGTCGAGGAGGGCCCCACCGAGAAGGTCCTGCTGCAACCGCAAGCCTCCTACACCCGCTCGCTCCTCGCCTCGATCCCCCGCATCCGGACGTAGCGCGCCAACCGGCCGGAGGGCAATGGGCCCGCACGCGGGCAATCGCGTCCGAAGAACCCGCGCCTCGGCCGAAAGCCCGCGTTTCGCGAACGCGACGGAGTCGGGGGTCGGTCGTAGGGTCGGGTCATGACCCCCGGTATCGTCCCGCCGTATCTGCTGACCCGCATCGCGTCTTCGGGCGAACCGCACTTCGCCCGTGCCGCCGCCGCGGCCGCGCGCACCCTCGCGCTCCCACGTCCGCCGCGCGGGCGCACCCGGCTGCGGCTGTCGATCGAGGAGTCCGGCATCCTGGTGGCCGAGACCTCCCCCGCCCCCGACCGGGTGATCTCCGACGCGCAGAACCGGGAACAGCTCCCCGGAGTGCGTGTGCGCGGCGAGGACGACCCTGCGACGGGGGATGCTGCGGCGGACGAGGCGTTCGACGGCCTCGGTGCGACCTTCGACTTCTTCTGGGATGCCTTCGCCCGCAACGCCATCGACGGCGCCGGAGGATCCCTGCTCGCCACCGTCCACTACGGCATCGAGTACGACAACGCCTTCTGGGACGGCGAGCGCATGGTGTTCGGCGACGGCGACGGCGAGGTGTTCACGGGGTTCACCCGCTCGCTCTCGGTGATCGCGCACGAACTGGCCCACGGTGTGACCGAGGCGGAGGGCGGCTTGGAGTATCAGGGGCAGTCCGGTGCGCTCAACGAATCGCTGTCCGACGTGTTCGGCGTGCTGGCCGAACAGCATGCGGCGGGCCAGACCGCCGACGAGGCGTCGTGGCTCGTGGGAGCGGGGATCTTCACGGATGCGGTGGAGGGGGTCGCGCTCCGGTCGGTCAAAGACCCCGGCACCGCCTACGACGACGACGTCCTCGGCCGCGACCCCCAGCCGGGGCACATGCGCGATTACGTCGACACCGCGGAGGACAACGGCGGAGTGCACATCAACTCCGGCATCCCCAATCGCGCGTTCTCCCTCACGGCGGCGAGGCTGGGTGGCAACGCCTGGGAGCGTGCCGGGCGCATCTGGTACCGCACACTCACCGACGGGCTGAGCGCCACGATCGACTTCGCCGGCTTCGCGCGCGCCACGCTCGACGCCGCGGCGTCGGAGTACGGTGAGAACTCGGAGGAGGTCGCCGCGGTCCACGACGGATGGGTGGGCGTCGGCGTCATCGAGGATGGATCACCCGCAACCTGACGACGGATCGCGCGCCCACGACGGTGCGGACGGCCGCGCCGACCCGCCCCACGGGGGCGAGACGCGCATGGTCGTGATCACCGTCATCCGCTCCGGCGGGATCGCCGGGAGGCGGCGCCAGTGGCGCGCCGAGCCGGCGCCGGATGACACCCCGCGCTGGCGGACGCTGGTCGACCGCTGCCCGTGGGACGACGCCGGAGGCGGGTCTGCCGGAGCCGACCGATACGTCTGGATCATCCGCGTCGAGGACGGTCCCACTCCCCTCCACGAGGCGGAGCTGCCCGACGCCCGACTGGACGGCCCGTGGCGCGAACTCGTGGATGCGGTGCGGGCCGCCGCATCCTGACCTCAGCCGCCCAGGAGCGATCGCTTCTTGCGCTTGGGGATGCTCTTCTGCAGGTAGATGACGCCCAGCCAGCGGTTGAACTTGAAGCCGACCCGACCCATCCGGCCCACTTCGGTGAATCCGTACTTCTCGTGCAGGCGGATGGACGCGTCGGCCCCCTTGTCGCTGATCGCCGCCACGACCTCGCGGATGCCGGCATCCTGACACGCGTCGAGGAGGGCTGAGAGGAGGGCCGACCCCAGCCCCTTCCCGGCGGCGGCCTGCCCGAGGTAGATGGAGTCCTCCACCGTGTAGCGGTAGGCCGACTTCGACTTCCACGGCTGCACCAGTGCGTACCCGAGGATCTGACCGGACGGGCTTTCCGCGACGAGGAACGGCATCCCGAGCTTCGCGAGGTGCCCGAATTTCTCTCGCCAGGCGCCGACCTTCCACGGCTTCTCGTCGAAGGTCACCACGGAGTTCGTCACGTAGTAGTTGTAGATCTCGCGGATGTGCGGGATGTCCCGTTCCTCGGCCGCGCGGATCGTGTACGCGAACGGCGTCTCGGGCTTCGGCGCGGGCCGCAGGTGCCGCGGAAGACGGCGGCGGCTCTTGTCGTACTCGTCCTCCAGCACGGCTGCCACTCTAGCCCGCCGCCCGCGTCCCCCCCCGTCGCTCCCGCCCGCTCCTGCCTCGAGAAACGACGTTCGGGACGAGAAACCACGCGCGGCGTTATGTCTCGCCCGCATTGTGGTTTCTCGCTTGAGCGGCGGCGGTCACGCCGCGGGCACGCGCCAGTCCACCGGAGCAGCACCCTGGGCTTCGAGCAACGCGTTCGCGCGCGAGAACGGGCGCGAGCCGAAGAACCCGCGGCTCGCCGACAGGGGCGAGGGATGCGCCGACTCGACGATCGGCGTCTTCCCGAGCATCGGCCGCAGGTTCGCCGCATCCCGTCCCCACAGGATCGCGACGAGGGGGGCGTCGCGCTCGATGAGAGTGCGGATGGCGTGTTCGGTGACGCTCTCCCACCCCCACCCGCGGTGGGACGCAGACGCCCCGGGTGCGACGGTGAGGACGCGGTTGAGGAGCATCACCCCCTGATCGCTCCAGGCCGACAGGTCGCCATGGCCCGCGGGCGCGATGCCGAGGTCTGCCTGCAGTTCCGTGTAGATGTTCGTCAGACTCCGCGGGAGGGGACGGACGTGCGCGTCGACGGCGAACGACAGACCGATCGGATGCCCCGGCGTGGGGTACGGGTCCTGCCCGACGATCAGGACCTTGACGTCGGCGAGCGGACGCTGAAAAGCCCGCAGCACGCGCTCGCCCGCCGGAAGGTAGCTGCGCCCGGCGGCGACCTCGGCGCGGAGCCGGTCGCCGAGAGCCGCAATCTGCGGCGCAACCGGTTCGAGCGCCGCCGCCCAGCCTGCATCCACGAGCCCCGCCTCAGCGAGTTCGGCGAGGCTCATCGCCACCTCAGGCCCCGACGGCCTCATCGAGCACCGACCCGCGGGCCGACCACGGGAAATCGATCCACAGCGGGGTGTCCTTCCACGCGTAGTCCGGCCGCATGATGGTCGTGGGCTTGGTGTAGATCACGACGGAGCGCATGTCGGCGCCGCGGTCGCGCAGCAGCTTCACGGCGAGCGCCAGGGTCCGGCCGCTGTCGGCGACGTCGTCCACGAGCAGCACGCGACGGCCTTCGAGGTAATCGATGTCCAACGCCGGAGGGATCACCTCCGGAGCATCCAGCACCGTCCCGATGCCGGTGTAGAACTCGACGTTGAGTGCCCCGCAGTTCTTGACCCCCAGGCCGTAAGCAATGGCGCCGGCCGGCAGAAGCCCGCCGCGCGCGATCGCCACGACCACCTCCGGTACGAACCCGTCCGCGAGGATGGCGCGAGCCAGATCGCGCGATGCCTCTCCGAACTGGTCCCACGTCAGGATCTCGTGCTCTCCGCTGACCTCGCCCACATGCCCTCCCGGTGCTGCTGTGTTTCAACTCTAGGTCCGGGGAGGCGCACGTCATTCCCGATGCCTCGGCCTCCCGGTGCCGACACGCTGCCTGCGGTCGCGAGCCCCCCCACGAATCCCCGGAGTGTCGTGCGGAGCCGTCGCCGGGCGCCCCGCGAGGCGCGGTGTATCCTCGGCGCGTGACCCGAGCTTCCACGTCTGCGGCCGTGCGCCGCTCCGGGCTGGGCGTCACCGCGGGGCTCATCGGCTGGTTCATCGTTGTCGAGCTGGTCAGCGGCATCCTGCAGGGCTACTACGTTCCCCTGTTCAGCGACATCGTCATCGCCCTCGGCATCCACGACGCCGATGTGAACTGGTTCGAGGCCGGGCAGCTCCTGCTGTCGGCCCTCGTCCTGCCGATCCTGGCGAAGCTCGGCGACATGTTCGGGCACAAGAAGATCCTGCTGATCTCCGCGCTGCTCACCGCGGGCGCGAGCTGGGGGCTCGTCTTCGCCGACAACTTCTGGACGTTCCTGCTCGCGTGGTCGCTGCAGGGGTTCTACGTCGTGTGGCTGCCGCTGGAGATCGCGCTCATCTTCGAGCGCGGACGCCGCCAGTCCCGCGGTGTCTCCCAGACACGTCGCGCGGCCGGCCTCCTCGTGGTGGGGCTGGAGGCCGGAGCGATCATCGGCGCCCTCGCCGCGGGGCGCCTGTTCGCCGCATCCAGCGAGAACCTGCAGCTGACCCTGATGATCCCCGCGATCGCCGTCACGCTCGTGTCGCTGGTCATCTGGCTGGGCGTGCCCGAGTCGGAGCCGGTGCCGGGACGTCGCCTCGATCTGGGCGGATTCGTCATCCTCGCGTTCGCTCTGCTTCTGGTCACCGGCGGGCTGTCGTTCCTGCGTGTGCCGGACGGACCCGGGATCGGCGTCGTGGCCGCTCTGGTCCTCGCCGGCGTCGCCGCCTTCGCGGTTTTCGTCTGGTACGAATTGCGCCAGTCCGATCCCGCGATCGACATCCGTGTGCTCGTCCGGCCGCAGATGTGGCCGGTACAGGCCACGGCATTCCTCGTGGGCATCAGCCTGCTGGGGGCGCAGGGTCCGCTCGCCACGTATGCGGGAACCGATTCATCGCTCGGATACGGGCTGGGCCTGGATGCGACGGATCGCTCCAACGTCATCGGCGTCTACCTCGTGTCGCTGATCGTCGGCGCCGTGCTGTTCGCGCTCACATCACGGCGCGCGAATCCCCGGTTCATGCTGATCGGCGCCGCCGTCCTGGTGGGCGTGGGGTACACGCTGTTCGTCCCGTTCCACATCGAACTGTGGCAGGTTCTGCTCAATCTCTCCATCGCCGGGATCGGGTCGGGCGCGCTGGTGGCCGCGATGCCCGCCGCCGCCGCGGCCGCCGCTCCGCGCGGGCAGACGGGGATCTCGTCGGCGCTGACCAACACGACAAAGACGATCGGCGGCACGTTCGCGTCGGCCGTGTTCGGCGTGGTGCTCGCCGGCGCGGCCGGCGCGGCCGTCGCATCCACGGCGGCGCCGCTGGTCGGTTACCTCACGGTGTGGATCGTGTGCGCGGCGGGCGGATTCCTCGCCGCGCTCCTGCTTCTCTTCGTCCCGAAGGTGGCCTTCGCCGACACGGACGCCGAAGAGGCGGATGCCGCGGCAGGTCAGGCTCAGGTGCTCTGAACCTCCGCCGGCCATGTCTCACCTCTGCAGCTTCCGAGGCGCCGAAACCTGCCGACGTGAGACATCACGCGCCAGGGGGCGGGGCGGGGGGTCAGCGGGGGCGGAGGGGGCCTCGGGCGAGCAGGTGCTGGGCCGATTGGGCGACGGGGCGCATGGTCACGAGGTCGAGGTTGACGTGCCCCGGAGCGTCCAGTGCATAGGCGATGACGTCCGCGACGTCGTCCGCGGTGAGCGGGTTCTCGACGTCGTCGTAGATGCTCTCGGCAGCATCGCGGTCGCCGCGCAGACGGTTCACCGAGAACTCCTCGGTGTAGACCATCCCCGGCGCGATCTGCGTCACGCGGATCGGTTCGCCGTTCAGCTCGAGGCGCAGGGCGCTGGCGAGCATCGCCTCACCCGCCTTCGCAGCGTTGTACCCCCCGCCGCCCGCGTACGCCGTCTGCGCCGCCGTCGACGTGACGAAGAGCGTGTCTGCGTATCCATCGGCGGATGCGGCTCGCCGCAGCAAGGGCAGGAGCGCCGAAACGAGCATCTGCGCCGAGACCACGTTGACCTCGAACATCCACCGCCAGTCTTCGGCCAGTCCCTCGGCGACCGCATCGGCACCGCGCGCTCCCCCGGCGATGTGCACGAGGGCGTGCACCGGCCCGGATTCGTCGAGCCACTCGGCGAGGGCCGCAACGTCCTCGGCGCGCGTGAGATCGGCGGCGTATCCGACGATCCCGATCTCCGTCTCGAGGGCTTGCAGCCGGTCGGCGCGCCGGGCGACGCCGACCACGTCCCAACCGCGACGGCGCAGCAGCCGTGCCGTCGCCTCGCCGATCCCGGAGCTCGCGCCGGTCACCACTGCACGTCGTGTCATGCCGCCACGCTACCCCGGCGGTTGTTACGTCACATTTCCCACCGCTTGTCGTCGACGCTTCCCCTTCGTAACCTCGCTCCTGGTGATGGTGCCCTGCCGTTGCCCCGAGACACGCAGGAGTACGAACATGTCCGCACCCGAGAACTGGCAGTTCGAGACCAAGCAGATCCACTCGGGCGCCCAGCCCGACCCCACGACCAAGGCTCGTGCGACGCCGATCTACCAGACCACGTCGTACGTCTTCGACAACGCCGACCACGCCGCGAACCTGTTCGCGCTGGCCGAGTTCGGCAACATCTACACCCGCATCCAGAACCCCACCCAGGATGTCGTCGAGCAGCGCGTCGCGGCCCTCGAGGGCGGCACGGGCGCGCTGCTGGTGGCCAGCGGTCAAGCAGCGGAGACGTTCGCCGTGCTGAACATCGCTGAGGCGGGAGACCACATCGTCTCGTCGAGCTCGATCTACGGCGGAACGTACAACCTGTTCAAGTACACCCTCGCCAAGCTCGGTATCGAGGTCACGTTCGTCGAGAACCAGGACGACCCCGAGGAGTGGCGCGCGGCGGTACGCCCCAACACGAAGCTCTTCTTCGCCGAGACCATCGGTAACCCGAAGATCAACGTCCTCGACATCCGCACCGTCGCCGACGTCGCGCACGCCGCGGGCGTCCCGCTGATCGTGGACAACACGATCGCCACCCCCTACCTCATCCGCCCGTTCGAGCACGGCGCCGACATCGTCATCCACTCGGCGACGAAGTTCCTCGGCGGACACGGCACCGTCATCGGCGGCATCATCGTCGACGGCGGTTCGTTCGCCTGGTCGGAGAACGTCGAGAAGTTCCCGGGCCTCACCGAACCCGACCCCTCGTACCACGGCGCCAGCTACACCACGGCTGTCGGGGACTCCCTCGCGTACATCATCAAGGCGCGCGTGCAGTTGCTCCGCGACCTCGGCGCCGCCATCTCGCCGAACAGCGCCTGGCTGCTCATCCAGGGCATCGAAACCCTGTCGCTGCGTATCGAGCGTCACGTGCAGAACGCGCAGGAGATCGCCGAGTGGCTCGAGTCGCGCGACGATGTCGCGTCGGTCAACTACTCGGGCCTTCCCACGTCGCCCTGGTACGCCGCGGCGAACCGCTACGCCCCCAAGGGCGTCGGCGCGGTTCTCTCCTTCGAGCTCAAGGGAGGGGTGCAGGCCGGGCGCGAGTTCGTCAACTCGCTCACGCTCTTCAGCCACCTCGCCAACATCGGTGACGTGCGCTCGCTCGTCATCCACCCGGCGTCGACCACGCACTCGCAGCTCACGCCCGAGCAGCAGCTGACCGCCGGGGTCACACCCGGCCTCGTACGTCTGTCGCTGGGGCTGGAGAACATCGCCGACCTCAAGGCCGACCTCGACCAGGCACTGGCCGCCGCCCGCCGCTCGGTGGAGGCCGCTCGCGTCTGATCCCCGGCCCGTCCGGTGCCGGCGCGCCGGCCTGCGGATGCCTCGACTGCTTCGGCGGTCGAGGCATCCGTCGTTTCCGAGCTGCGCGGCTCAGGCGGCGTCCCACCACCGCAGCACACGTAATGCGCGCAGCGTCACCCAACGACTCGGGAAGCCCTCCGCTTCGGCGTCCTCGGCGAACAGCCGCGGCCCCTGGTGCGTGTTCTCTTCCTTCCACATGCCGAAGGGCAGCATGCGCGACCGCAACAGCTCGACCGCTTCCGCGCAGCGTTCGTCGCGCTCGGGTCGGGCGAGGCGGAAGTAATCCAGAGCGCGCAGGTAGTCGTAGTACCAGCGCGGTGCCGCGGAGGCGAGGGTGAAGCGCACGTCGACGAGTTCGCCGTCCGTCGCGCGGCGCAGGAGCCGCCGGTCGAGCAGAAACTCCTCGCCGCGCCGACGCACCGCGCGGAGCTCGCCCGACCCTCCGGTCGCCTGCTCCCACGCGCGCAGGCCCTCCAGCACGCACAGGGTGGAGTGGAAGGAGGACCGACTGGTGCCGTCTTCATCCCAGCAGTTCCATCCGCCGTCGGGGAGCTGTCCGGCGATCACCGTGGCGACGATGGGTGCGGCATCCTGGCCGAAGTATGCCCCGACGGCCAGGGCGATCCCGTTGATGCAGGGTTCCGTCTCGCCGTCGAAGTAGCGCTCGCCCTCATGCTCCCAGCGCACAGAGACGCGCACCCGGTCGATCGCGGTGCGCGCCGCGTCGCTGCCGGGATCGAGGCCGTACTGCATCAGGGTCTGCAGCGAGAAGTGCGTGGCCGTCCACACGTCGAAGTGGGGGCGCGAGTCATCGACCCAGCCGGGCTTGTAGGTTCCGCCGTCCCACCGGCCGTCATCGGCCTGCTCGGCCAGGAGACGAGCGCCCCACCCCTCGGTCGCCACCAGCGCGCGAGCACCGGCGACCTCGTCGGCCGGCGCATCGACCAGGTCGTGCAGCACCTGCCAGCGGATCGCGGGGTCACCCTCCAAGAGGTATGCGGTTACGTCCATGCGCGGGAGCGTACCGCGGGGCGCGGACACGCGCGCGGCCCGGACACGCGCGGGGCCCAGACACGCGCGCGGCGCAGCGGGTGCGCGTAACACTGACCGGGCGACGCCGCGACTCCGAGACAATGGAGCCATGGACTGGCAGACCTCCGAAGACACGGTGCCCTCGGCACCGGTCACGGAGGCCGACGCCCGACTCCTCCTGGGGCGTCCCCCCGCCACCGGCGCCTGGCGCGACGGCGACCCCGTCGGCGACCGGCGTTTCGCCGCCTTCGGCGCCTTCCGCACCGAGGGCGGGGCAGAACTCCCCGGCTTCCGGCTCGCGTACGAGACCTGGGGCGAGCTGTCTGCGACGGGCGACAACGCCGTCCTCATCCTGCACGCACTCACCGGCGACAGCCACGTCCGCGGACCGGCCGCGCCGGGCCACGCCACCGACGGATGGTGGGATGACCTCGTCGGCCCGGGCGCGCCCATCGACACCAACCGCTGGTTCGTGGTCGCTCCCAACATGCTGGGTGGATGCCAGGGCTCCACGGGTCCGGCCAGCATCGCGCCGAACGGGTACGAGTGGGCATCCCGCTTCCCGTACCTGACCATCCGCGACCAGGTCGACGCGCAAGCCCGCCTCGCCGACGCCCTGGGTATCGAGCGCTGGGCCGCCGTGGTCGGCGGATCGATGGGCGGGATGCATGCGCTGGAGTGGGCCGCGGGCCGCCCCGAGCGCGTCGAGCGCGCCGCCATCCTCTCCGCACCGCCGGCCAACACCGCGGACCAGATCGCCCTGAACTCGGTGCAGCTGGAAGCCATCCGTATCGACCCGCGCTTCGCCGGCGGCGAGTTCTACGACGCGGGCGACGGCGACGGCCCGCACCGCGGACTCGCTCTGGCGCGTCGCATGGCGCTGCTGAATTACCGCAGCCCCTCCGAGCTGAACTCGCGGTTCCAGCGCAGCTGGCAGTCGGGGGTGAGTCCGCTCGGTCGCGGAGGGCGGTTCGCGGTGGAGTCCTACCTCGACTTCCACGGCAACAAGTTCACGCGCCGCTTCGACGCCAACAGCTACATCACCCTGGTCGAAGCGATGAACTCGCACGACGTCGGCCGCGACCGCGGCGGCATCGAAGAGGCGCTGCGCGGGGTGACCGCGACGACGCTGGTGCTCGGCATCGACAGCGACCGGCTGTTCCCGATCGACGGGCAGCACCGGATCGCGCGCAGCATCCCGAACACCCTCGACGGCGACGACGCCGTCGTGGTGGTCAGCGACTTCGGTCACGACGGCTTCCTCATCGAGACCGCCGCCGTCGGCGGACACCTCCGCCGGCTCCTCGCGACCTGAGCCGCCGCCCCACCCGCGGGAGTCAGCCCCCGCGCGGGCTGTCAGCGCGAGGCTGCAGCGCGCGAGCGCTCCACCCGGAAGCTCACCACCGCGAGGCCGGCGCCGGCCAGCCCTAGGACGGCACCCACCCACGCGGGAGCCGCGAACCCCCAGCCCGCCGCGATCGTCAATCCGCCGAGGAAGGCGCCCAGGCTGTTGCCGATGTTCAGCGAGGAATGGTTCAGCGCCGCCCCGATCGACTGGTAGTCGCCCGCGACATCCATCAGCCGGGTCTGGATGCTGGGACTCAGCGCCGCCCCGGCGAATGCCACCGCGAACGTGAACACGCAGAGGGTCACGATCCACGCCCCCGTGAGTGCGAGGAGCGCGGATGCGACAGCCAGGGCGAGGAGACCGCCGAGCATGGAGCGTCGAAGGCTCCAGTCGGCCAGGCGCCCGCCGACGAGGTTGCCCGCCGTCATCCCGAGGCCCACGATCACGAGCACGATCGACACACTCCACTCCGGAGACCCGGCCAGATCGGTCACCATCGGCGCGATGTAGCTCACCATCGTGAAGAATCCGCCGAACCCGATGGCTCCGGTCCCCAGGGCGAACCACACCTGTCCGATCCGGAAGATGCGGAGTTCGTCGCGCAGGCGCCGTCCCGGGTCCCCGGGATGCGGCGGCACCGTCAGCGCGATCGCCACAGTGGCCAGCGCGAACACCGCCGTCACGACGAGGAACGCACTCCGCCAGCCCAGCTGCTGCCCGAGCAACGTCCCCAGGGGCACCCCGACGACGTTCGCGACGGTCAGGCCGGTGAGCACGAACGCGACGCCCTGCGCGCGCTTGTTCGGGCCGAGCAGATCCGCGGCGATGAGGGCGCCGATGCCGAAGTATGCGCCGTGCGGGAGTCCTGCCAGCAAGCGGGATGCGGCGACCAGCTCGTAGGTCGGCGCGATCACCGTCAGCGCGTTGAACACGGTGAGCGCCGATGCGAGAGCGATCATCACGCGGTGCCGCGGAAAGCGCGCCACCGAACCCGCGATCGTCGGCGCGCCGATGACCACACCGAGGGCGTACAGGGAGATGAGCCACCCCGCCTGGGCGATGGCGTCGTCGGAATCGGACGCCCACTGGGTGGGCAGAAGTTCGGCGGCGATGTTCGGCAGCAGCCCCATGATGACGAACTCGGTCATGCCGATGCCGAAGCTACCGATGGCGAGAGCGAGGAGCGCCCACGTCGCCGCGCCCCTCGGGGAAGTCGAGGAGGTCACCGGGAAAGGGTAGTACCGATCAGTCGGTGTCGCGAATCGATTCGAGGGCCGACTCGAGACGGTCGATCTTGCCGTCGATCTCGCCCGTGCGGCCGGGGCGGATGTCGGCCTTCAGGACGAGAGAGACGCGGGAGCCGAACGGCATGACTGCGTCGGTGGCGCGACGAACGACATCGAAGACCTCCTCCCACTCCCCCTCGATCTCCGTGAACATCGATGTCGTGCGATTGGGCAGGCCCGAGTCGCGCACGACGCGGACGGCCGCGGCGACGGCGTCATGCACCGAGCCGTCGGCGGAGGACGAACCGGAGGGAGCGACGGAGAAGGCTACGAGCATGCCCCGACGCTACTCCGCCAGGGTGCGGGGGCGCGAGCGGGTACCGGTGCGGCCGATGGGCACGCGCGCCAGTCGCACGCACATCCAGGCGAACAGCGCGATGAGGATCACGTTCCGCAGGGTGAGCACGAGGACCGGCGTGAGTTCGGCCACCAGCAGGCGGTCGTACATGACCGGATACACGAGCTGCGTCAGCCCCGACACGAAAAGCACCACGGCAGCCGGCCCCGCCCACCGCCACCGGTCGAGGACGACCGCGAACAGAAGTGGCGGCACGAGCCACGTCATGTACTGCGGCGACCCGACCTTGTTCGTCACGATGAACGCGAGCACCAGAGCGAGCGCGAGCGGCGGGAAGAGGGCGGCGAAGGATGCCCCGCGCCACGCTTTGAGCGCGCCGATCAGCGCGACCCCGCCGACGACGGCGACGAGCACCGGCGTCATCACGGCGGCGACCGCGGCGGCGGCGGGCCCGGTGACTTCGAACGTGATGATCTCGGCCGCGTAGAAGATCGCCGCCCCGGGGACCCCGAGAAGGGTTCCCCACACATACAGGGTGCTCACCGGCGCTTCGACCTGGAGCCCACGTCCGGTCTGATCCCCGATGAATCCCAGCGCAAAAGCGCCCCCGCCGGCGAGGACGACGACGAGAAGCGTCGCTGCCGACACCGCGAGCGCCGCTCCGAGGAGGGGAAGCCGGCGCCGCACTGCCAGGATGGCCGCGGCTCCGAGGGCCGCCGGCCACACCTTGATCCATGTCGCGACCGTCAGCAGGGTCGCGGCCAGCCATGGACGGCCGCGGAGCCAGAGGCATCCGGCGATCGCCAGGGGTACGGTCACCGCATCCAGCCGGTACAGGGCGACCGGGCCGAGCATGAGGATCGCGGCGAGCCAGAGCCAGGCGGCGGCACGGCGCCCGCGGGAGCGCGCACGGCCCACGAGCAATGCGAAAGCGAGCGCGTCGCATACGGTCGCCAGCGCGGCCCAGCCGACGGTGTACGAGCCCAGCAGCGCGAAGCCCCACGCGAGCACCATCGGCACGAGCGCGAGCTGCGGGTACACCCACGACTCCGTGATTCCCACGATGCCCTCGCCGGCGAGCGCCTGCCGCGACCAGGGCTCGTAGACGTTGTAGACGTCGCCCATCGGCTGACTGGGCAGGTGGAAGCCGGAGACCGCCACGGCCGCATGCACCACCGCGAACGCGATCCACAGCGGCGCGCGTCGGGACACGCTCACATCCTATGGGCGGTTCCCGGCCCCGCCCGCGGTCGAGCGCCGGCTGGGGAACCCGTCACGCGGACGTGATGATGCGCCCCACGACGGCGGGGAGCGCTTCGGTGACATCGAGCGCGGTGATGGGCCCGCCCAGGGGGCCCATCACCGCGGCTGCCTGGGTGGCCGCGTGACCGTGCAGCCACGCGGCGGTCGCGACGAGCGCGCCCAACTCGTCGACGGACGTGGTGCGCGCGGCGGCGACGACGGCACCCACCACGCCGCCGAGGACGTCTCCCGTGCCCGCTGTCGCAAGCCACGGGGTGCCGCTCGTCACGCGCCGCCGCCATCCCGACGGGGTGGCCACGAGCGTCGTCGCCCCCTTGAGGAGCACGGTGACTCCGAGATGCTCGGCTGTCTCGGCCGCGGCCTCGCCGCGTTCGTCCTCCGATGCATCGGCGGCGATCGGGGCGAGGCCCGCCGCCTCGCGCATCCGGTCATGCTCTCGCGCGTGCGGAGTCACGACGAGGGGCGCGGTCGCGCCGGGAACAAGATCGAGAGCACCCGCGTCGACGACGACCGGCACGTCCTGGACGAGCAGTTCGCGCAGCGCCGCCTCCTCCTCACGAGAGCGCTGCGCCGCATCCGTCCCCGATCCGATGACCCACGCCTGCACACGCCCGGCCGACGTCACGGTCTCGGGACGCCGAGCCAGCACCAGATCGCTCACGCGCGCGGGGCCGAGGTAGCGCACCATCCCGATACCGGTTCGCCACGCCGCCTCCACGCCCAGCACAGCTGCGCCGGGGTACAGTTCGGATCCGGTTCGGAGCCCGACGACTCCGCGGGAATACTTGTCATCGGCGGCCGTCGGCATGCGCAGCATCTCTCGGACGTCGTTCACGCGCCACTCATCGACCGCCATGCCCACACCCTAGCCGCGAGGAGATCCGGTATGCCCCGTCTGTTCGACCCCTTGACGATCCGCGACACCACGTTCCGCAGCCGGCTGTGGGTATCGCCGATGTGCCAGTACAGCGCCGTCGACGGGATGCCGAACGACTGGCACCACGTACATCTGGCGCAGTTCGCCGCGGGAGGGGCGGGACTGGTGATGACGGAGGCGACGGCCGTCTCACCGGAGGGGCGCATCTCGCCGGAGGACACCGGGATCTGGAGCGACGAGCAGGCCGCGGCGTGGCAGCCGATCGTCGCGGCCATCCACTCGCGAGGCGCGGTCGCCGGCATCCAGCTCGCCCATGCCGGCCGCAAGGCGTCGACCTGGTCGCCCCTCACCCGCGAACGCGGCACCGTACCCGCCTCCCAGGGCGGGTGGCAGACGGTTGCACCGTCGGCCATCGCCTTCGAGGGGTACGCCGAGCCCGTCGCCCTGGACGAAGCGGGCATCGACCGGGTCGTGGCCGACTTCGCTGCGGCCGCGGGCCGGGCGCTGGACGCCGGCTTCGATGTACTGGAGGTCCACGCCGCGCACGGCTACCTGCTGCACGAATTCCTCTCACCGCTGTCGAACACGCGCACCGACGCGTATGGCGGGTCACGGGACAACCGCATCCGCCTGCTCCGCCGCATCGTCGAAGCGGTGCGCGGAGCTGCACCCCACGCCGTGGTGTTCGTCCGCCTGTCGGCGACCGACTGGGCCGAGGGCGGCTGGGACGTGGCCGACTCGGTCGCCGCCGCCGCCGCGGCGCGCGACGCCGGAGCCGACCTCATCGACGTCTCCAGCGGTGGCCTCGTCGCGCACCAGCGCATCGCGACCGGCCCGGGCTACCAGGCGGAGTTCGCGGCCGAGGTGCACGCCCAGGCCCACGTGCCCACGAGCGCGGTCGGGATGATCGACTCCCCCGCGCTCGCCGACGAGCTCGTGGGGCGAGGCCACGTCGACGCCGTCATGGCCGGGCGCGAGTGGCTGCGCGATCCGCACTACGGGCTGCGGGCCGCCGTCGCCCTCGGGGCCGAGGGCGACTGGCCGGCTCAGTACCTCCGGGCGCGCCCCCGCCCCTGACGCCGCCTCACGGGCGCCGCGCGGTGGCGTCCTGGACCTCGCCGATCAGTTCTTCGATGATGTCCTCGAGGAAGAGCACCGCCGTGGTGTTGCCGTGCTCGTCGCGCACCTGCGCGAGGTGGCGGCCGGCGCGGCGCATGAGGGCGAGCGCGTCCTCAAGGTCGGTGGTCTCCATCACGGGGACCATGTGGTGGATCCGCTTCGCCGCGATCGGGCGCGCCTGCCCGTCGTCGTTCTCGGCGGCGCGCAGCACGTCCTTCAGGTGCACGTACCCGCTGGGCATCCCATCGGCATCCACGACCACATACCGCGAGTAGCCGTGCTTGGCGACCGCGCGTTCGATCTCTGCGGGCGTCGTGGTCTCCGGCAGCGTCACGAGCTCGCCGAGGGGCACGGCCACATCCCGTGCCTTCTTGTCCGTGAATTCGACGACGGCAGCAACCGTCCCGGCCGCATCATCCAGGACGCCTTCGCGGCGCGACTGGTTGACGATGGTCGCCACCTCGTCGAGCGTGAAGGTCGAGGCCGCCTCATCCCTCGGCTCGACGCGGAAGAGGCGCACCGCGTGGTTGGCGATCCAGTTGAGCGCCACGATGATCGGGTAGAACGCCTTCGACACCCACACCAGCGGCGTGGCGAGGAAGAGCACGGCTCGGTCGGGCATCGAGAACGCGAGGTTCTTCGGAACCATCTCGCCGATCACGACGTGCAGGTACGACACCACCAGCAGCGCCACGACGAAGGCGATGACATCCACCATCGCTTCGTTCAGGCCCGTCAGCCCCAGAGGTGCGGCGAGCAGGTGGTGGATGGCCGGCTCCGAGACGTTCAGGATCAGCAGCGAGCAGATCGTGATGCCCAGCTGGCAGGTGGCCAGCATGAGCGTCGCGTGCTCCATGGCGTACAGCGCCACCTTGGCGGCCCGCGATCCCCGCTCCGCGCGTGGCTCGACCTGCGAGCGACGCGCGGAGATCACGGCGAACTCCGCACCGACGAAGAAGGCATTGAGCAGCAGCAGCACCACCAGCCATGCGATTCCCGCCCAGTCGTTCATCGCTGGTCACCCCCCTTCGCCGCGCGGACGAGGTCGTCGACGTCGTCCTCCCGCGGCGACGGAGTGAAGCGCACCCGGTCGATACGACGACCGTCCATGCGCTGCACCGCGAGGGTGCCGTCTTCCGTCGTGACCTCGTCGCCGACAGCGGGGAGACGCTCGAGCACACTCATGATGTAGCCGCCAACGGTGTCGTAGACCTCACCCTCCGGCACCCGCACACCGGCGCGGTCGAGCGCCTCGTCGGGGCGGAGGTCGCCGGGGAAGCTCACCGAACCGGCGGTGCGCACGACTCCCGCGCGGGACCGGTCGTGTTCGTCGAGCACTTCGCCCACGATCTCCTCGACGAGGTCCTCGAGGGTGACGACACCGGCCGTGCCGCCGTACTCGTCGACGACGATCGCCATCTGGTACCCCCGGGCGCGGAGTTCGGCGACGAGCGCGTCCAGGTGCACGGTCTCCGGCACGCGCAACGGTTCGGTCGCGATCGCCGCGGCCGGGACATCCGCCCGCCGGTCGCGCGGAACGGCGATCGCGGCCTTCAGGTGCACGATGCCGGCGATGTCATCCATCGACTCCTGGTACACCGGGAAACGGCTGTGCCCGGTGCGCATGGCCAGCTGCACGACGTCTTCGACGGTGTCATCGGCGGCGAGCGCGTGCACGCTCGGACGGGGCGTCATGACGTCTGCGGCACTCAGGCGCGAGAAGGTCAGGCTCCGGTCGAGGAGGGATGCGGTGTCTTCCTCGAGCACGCCGGCGTTCGCGGAGCGGCGGACGAGGCTCGACAGCTCCTCCGCCGTGCGCGCACCGGACAGCTCCTCCTTGGGCTCGATGCCGAAGGAACGCAGGATCCCGTTGGCGCTGCCGTTGAGCACGGCGACGGCGGGGCGGAAGACGGTGGTGAAGGCCACCTGGAAGGGCATCACCAGCTTGGCCGTCTGTCGCGGGATGGCGAGCGCGAAATTCTTCGGCACGAGCTCCCCGAGGATCATCGACAGTACCGTGGCGAACGCGACGCCGATCACGGTCGCGAAGGGCATCACGAAACCCTCGGGCAACCCCCATCCCAGGAACACCGGCCGAAGGAGGTTCGAGATCGCCGGCTCCATCGTGTAACCGGTGAGCAGGGTGGTGAGGGTGATGCCCAATTGCGCACTGGAAAGGTGGGTGGACGTGATGCGCAGCGCGCTGATCGTCAACGACAGGCGCGTCTCGCCGGCTGCCTGGCGTGCTTCGAGGTCGGCGCGGTCGAGGTTCACCAGGGCGAACTCGCTGGCGACGAAGAGCCCGGTTCCGACTGTGAGCAGAAGCCCCACGCCCAACATGACGAAGTCCATCACGCGTCACCCCCGTACGTCCGGGAGGCGGGTCGGTGGGGCGAGCGTCTACAAGGGGGAGGGTCGTCCATCGTGCCAAAAAGTCTACGGCAGGTCTCCTGGGCGGCGGTGCGTCCTCCGGGTGGAAGAGCGCGTCTACCAGCCGACGGGAAGCGCTTTGCCCTCGTCATACCCCGCGGCGGACTGCAGGCCCACCTGCGCCCGGTCGGCGAACTCCGCCACGGTGGAGGCCCCCGCGTAGGTGAAGGATGACCGCACACCCGAGGTGATCATGTCGATGAGGTCCTCGATCCCGGGCCGCAGCGGGTCGAGGTAGATCTTCGACGACGAGATCCCCTCCGCGAACAGCTCCTTACGGGCCCGCTCGTACGCGTCGAGGCGCCCGAATCGTCCCTGCACGGCCTTGGTGGAGGCCATGCCCCACGACTCCTTGTAGGCGCGGCCCCGCTCGTCGATGAGCAGCTCCCCCGGTGCCTCGATCGTGCCGGCGAACCACGACCCGACCATGACGGATGCAGCGCCCGCCGCGAGCGCAAGGGCGACGTCGCGCGGGTACCGCACGCCCCCGTCCGCCCAGACGTGCGCGCCGAGTTCCCGCGCGGCGGCCGCGGTCTCCAGCACGGCGGAGAACTGCGGCCGCCCGACCGCGGTCATCATGCGCGTCGTGCACATCGCCCCCGGTCCGACACCGACCTTCACGATGGACGCGCCGGCTCCCACCAGGTCGCGCACACCGTCGGCCGTGACGACGTTGCCCGCCACGAGCGGAATGCCGAGCCCCAGGTCGGCCACGGAGCGCAGCGCCCGCAGCATCCCGTCCTGGTGGCCGTGTGCGGTGTCGAGGACGAGCACGTCGACCCCCGCCGCGGCCAGCGCGCGGGCCTTGGCCGCCACATCCCCGTTGATTCCGATGGCCGCGGCGACCGCCAGACGGCCGGACACGTCCACGGCGGGCGGGTACAGCGTCCCGCGGAGCGCGCTGCGCCGCGACAGGGTTCCCACCAGCCGGCCGTGATGCAGCACGCACACCGTCTCGGCCTCCGCCGCGACCAGCAGGTCGAATGCCTGGCGCGCGCTGTCCACATCGTCGGCATCGAGGGAGGCGACGCCGACGCGGGCGAGATCACCCAGACGCGCGTCGGGGAGCGCAGTGCCGAGCCGTCCGGCCGGCACGACACCCACGATCTCGTCGATGGAGAGGTGCTCGGCCGCCGCATCGCCCACGACGATGCCATGCCCGTCGATGGGCGGGAGGAGCCTCGCGGCATCCGCGACCGTCGCCGACGGCGGCAGCACGAGCGGAGTGTCCCACCGCACCGGCTGAGCCTTGACCCAGCGGATGGCCGCGTCCAGTTCCTGGAGCGGCATGTCCTGGGGCAGCACGCCCAAACCACCGCGGCGCGCAAGGGTCGCTGCCAGACGCGCGCCGGTGACCGAGTTCATGTTGGCCGACACCAGCGGCAGCCGCGCGGGCGTTCCATCTCCGGGCGTCAGATCGACGTCGAGGCGACTGGTGACCGATGATCGACGGGGAACGAGGAAGACGTCCGAGTACGTCAGGTCGACCTCGGGGCGCGCGCCGTAGAAATCCATGCTTCCACGGTACCCACCCCCCTGCGAGGAGGGGCGAGGTGCCCCGCGACTGCTCGGCCGGTTGGGATAAGCTGGGGGGCGGTGCACGCGGAAGATCCCGCGCAAACCACCGATCTTCATCGAGGAAAGCAGGCGATCGACCGTGTCGAGCCAGGTCCAAGGCGTCGGTACTTCGAACGAGGGCGAATTCGGGGCCAATGAATGGCTCGTCGATGAGCTCTACGAGCAGTACAAGGTCGACAAGAACTCCGTGGATCAGGCATGGTGGCCGATCCTCGAGGCCTACCACCCGGTCGTGGATGGCGGCACCCTCGCGCAGGGGTCCGCGGCCCCCGCACCCGCCGGTGCCCCGGCACCCGCGGCGAACGCCGGTGCCCCGGCACCCGCGGCGAACGCCGGTGCCCCCTCCCCCTCGGTCAACGAGCCGAAGCCCGTCACCGCACCCATCCCGGTCGTCGGCGCGCAGCCCGTCGCGCGCACCACCGCGAAGCCGGCCGCACCGCAGCCGATCCCCGCCCAGGCACCGAGGCCCGAGCGCTCCGCCTCGGCCGAAGCCCTGGAGGAGGACGCGGTCACGCCCCTGCGCGGGATGCCGAAGTCCCTCGCGGCGAACATGGAGCAGTCGCTGACCGTCCCCACGGCGACAAGCGTGCGGACCGTGCCGGCGAAGCTGATGATCGACAACCGCATCGTCATCAACAACCACATGTCCCGCACCCGCGGCGGCAAGGTGAGTTTCACGCACCTCATCGGCTGGGCGATCATCCAGGCGCTCAAGGAGTTCCCGAGCCAGAACGTCTTCTACGCCGAGGTCGACGGCAAACCGTCGATCGTCGCCCCGGCTCACATCAACCTCGGCATCGCGGTGGACGTGCCCAAGCCCGACGGCACGCGCGCGCTGCTCGTGCCGAGCATCAAGCGCGCCGAGAGCCTCACCTTCGGGGAGTACCTCTCCTCCTATGAAGACCTCGTGCAGCGGGCACGCGCGAACAAGCTCACTGCCGCCGACTTCCAGGGCACCACGATCTCGCTGACCAACCCGGGTGGCATCGGCACCGTGCACTCGGTGCCCCGCCTCATGAAGGGGCAGGGATGCATCGTCGGCGCGGGTGCTCTGGAGTACCCGGCCGAGTTCCAGGGGGCGAGCGACAAGACGCTGAACGAGCTCGCCATCGGCAAGACGATCACCCTCACGAGCACGTACGACCACCGTGTCATCCAGGGCGCAGGCTCGGGCGTGTTCCTCAAGACGGTGCACGAACTGCTGATCGGCCAGCGCGGCTTCTACGACGACATCTTCGCGGCCCTCCGCATCCCGTATGCGCCCATCCGCTGGGCGGGCGACATCAGCGTCGATGTGTCGGAACGCATCAACAAGACCGCGCGAGTGCACGAGCTCATCAACGCGTTCCGCGTGCGCGGCCACCTGATGGCCGACATCGACCCGCTCGAGTACATGCAGCGCACTCACCCCGACCTGGAGATTGAGTCGCACGGCCTGACCTTCTGGGACCTCGACCGCGAGTTCGTCACCGGTGGATTCGGCGGCAAGCGCCAGATGAAGCTCCGCGACATCCTCGGTGTCCTGCGGGACTCCTACTGCCGCACCATCGGCATCGAGTACATGCACATCCAGGACCCGGGCGAGCGGAAGTGGTTCCAGGACAACGTCGAGGTCAAGTACACCAAGCCGGGCCACGACGAGCAGCTGCGGATCCTGTCCAAGCTCAACGAGGCCGAGGCGTTCGAGACCTTCCTGCAGACGAAGTATGTGGGGCAGAAGCGGTTCAGCCTGGAAGGCGGCGAGTCGCTGATCCCGCTCCTGGACGAACTGCTCCAGGGCGCGGCATCCGCCAGCCTGGACGGTGCGGCGATCGGCATGGCCCACCGCGGTCGCCTCAACGTGCTCACGAACATCGCCGGCAAGACCTACGGCCAGGTGTTCCGCGAGTTCGAGGGCTCGGTCGCTGTGGGCAGCAAGCGCGGCTCGGGTGACGTGAAGTACCACCTCGGCACCGAGGGCACCTTCGTCGCCGACGACGGGGAAGAGCTTCCGGTGTACCTCGCCGCGAACCCGTCGCACCTCGAGACCGTCGATGGCGTGCTCGAGGGTGTGGTGCGGGCGAAGCAGGACCGCAAGCCCATCGGCACCTTCGCGTGGCTGCCCGTCCTCGTTCACGGTGATGCGGCTTTCGCCGGCCAGGGCGTCGTCGTCGAGACGCTGCAGATGTCGCAGCTTCGGGGCTACCGCACCGGCGGCACCATCCACGTCGTCGTCAACAACCAGGTCGGCTTCACCACCACACCGACCGATGCCCGCACCTCGGTGTACGCCACGGATGTCGCCAAGACGATCCAAGCGCCGGTCTTCCACGTGAACGGGGATGACCCGGAAGCCGTGGTCCGCGTGGCCGAGCTGGCGTTCATGTACCGCCAGGAGTTCCACCGCGACGTGGTCATCGACCTCGTCTGCTATCGCCGCCGCGGTCACAACGAGGGCGACGACCCGTCGATGACGCAGCCGCTCATGACGAACCTGATCGAGGCCAAGCGCTCGGTACGTCGCCTCTACACCGAGTCGCTCGTCGGCCGCGGTGACATCACCGAAGAGGAGTACGACCAGGCCAAGCAGGACTTCCAGCGCCGCCTGGAGGTGGCCTTCGCCCAGACGCACGAGGCCGAGACCGGCGCGACGCCGGTGATCGATCCGGACGTCGTGGATGAGCCGGTCAGCGGCGCGCCCGAGACGACGGGTGTCCCGCGCGAGGTCGTGCACTCGATCGGCGACGCCTTCGTCAACAAGCCCGAGAACTTCACGGTGCACACCAAGCTCCAGCAGCTGCTGGACAAGCGCCTGGAGATGAGCCGCAGCGGCAACATCGACTGGGGCTTCGGCGAGCTGCTCGCGTTCGGTTCGGTGCTGCTGGAAGGCACTCCGGTGCGCCTGGCCGGGCAGGATTCCCGCCGTGGCACGTTCGTCCAGCGCCACTCGGTCCTTCACGACCGTGAGAACGGCCAGGAGTGGATCCCGCTCGCCAACCTCAGCGAGAACCAGGGCCGGTTCTACGTGTACGACTCACTGCTCAGCGAATACGCGGCATTGGCGTTCGAGTACGGCTACTCCGTGGAGCGTCCCGACTCGCTCGTGCTGTGGGAGGCGCAGTTCGGCGACTTCGGGAACGGCGCGCAGTCGGTCATCGACGAGTACATTTCCGCGGCCGACCAGAAGTGGGGACAGCAGTCGAGCGTCGTCCTGCTCCTCCCCCACGGGTACGAAGGTCAAGGGCCCGACCACTCGTCGGCCCGCATCGAGCGCTACCTGCAGATGTGCGCGCAAGACAACATGACCGTCGCGCGCCCGTCCACGCCCGCGTCGTACTTCCACCTGCTCCGTCGCCAGGCGTACCAGCGGCCCCGCCGCCCCCTCGTGGTGTTCACGCCCAAGGCGATGCTGCGGCTGCGCGGCGCGACCAGCCCGGTCGAAGACTTCCTCAGCGGCAAGTTCGAGCCCGTGCTCGACGACAACCGCGGCCTCGACCGCGCCGCCGTCAAGCGGGTACTGCTGCACGCCGGCAAGATCCACTGGGATCTGCGGGGCGAGCTGGACAAGAACCCCAACCCCGAGATCGCGCTCGTGCGCCTCGAGCAGTATTACCCTGCCCCGATCGACGAGCTCAACGCCGTGCTGGACACCTACCCCAACGCCGAACTCGTCTGGGTGCAGGATGAGCCGGAGAACCAGGGCGCCTGGCCGTTCATCGCCCTCGAGGTGGTCAAGGACCTCCGCGGCCGCACCATCCGCCGGGTCTCGCGGTCTTCCGCCGCATCCCCCGCGACCGGGTCGCCGAAGGTGCATGCGCAGGAGCACGCCGCGGTCATGAAGATGGCGCTCACCCTGTGACGCGTCACTGAACCGAACACGAAGGCCCGGGTCGCACGACCCGGGCCTTCGTCTTCGGTTCAGAGCCGCGGGGCTCAGTACCAGATGCTGAGCACCGGCGGCACGGCGGGCGCGAATGCGCGATCCAGCGCCGCCGCGACGGCACTGTCGGCCGTGATCGTCCCGGCGGCGGCCAGGGTGCGCGCCGAGACGCCACCGAGCAGCAGGGAACCGAGGGCTGCCACGCTCAGCTCGACGTCGGGATGCCCCGCAACAGGGCGCGCCGTCATCGCTCCGGCCTCGTCGACCTCCAGGCGCCACGTGCCGTCGGCGAATCCGAGCGGATCGTCCACGCGGACGGTGGTGGCCAGCGGAGCGGCATAGCTGCGAGACCCCAGCGCTGCCGGCACATCGAGCACACGCAGCCAGTGGTGGTCGGTGAGGGTCTCGCGCACGGCACGCTGGTCGGACAGCATCCACCGCGTCGGCGCGGGCGAAGGCTGGAGGCTCGCCGTGACAGTGCCGACGAGGTCGTGCTCGATCGCGAACCGCCACAGCGCGGCGAACGCGTCGTCGTGCGTCGTCAACAGCACGTGAATGCGCAACTCGTGCCGGGCGTGGTCGTCGCCTTTCTCCGCCACCGAGTAGACCATCAGGCCCTCCTCGCGGCCCTCCTCGCTCCGGTACTCGACGGCGCGGATCTTGCGAGCGTCGTCGGCGCCGGGTCGGAGTCCGGCCATGCGCCGGTACAGCCCCGGCCACCCGGCGACCTCGCCGGGACGCTGTAAACGCGCCCGCTCGTGAAGAGCGTGCAGGCGCTCGGGCAGCTCGTCCTGCAGGACGAAATCCAGGCGACCGGCCGGGCGGCGCCCGGTCCACCGCACGCGCGTCGCATCCACGGAGACGTCGGAGGTCAGGACGGCAGGACCGAAGCCCCACCGGCCGTAGATGGTGGCCTCGGTGACCGTCAGACCGGCCATCGCCATGCCGGCGGCGGCCGCCGTGCGCAGCTCGCCACCGAGCATCGCCCGCGCGATCCCGCGGCGGCGGTGCGTCGGCGCCACCGTGACGGCGCTGATCGCCCATATGGGGACGGTGCGCCCCGCCTCCGTCGTCAGTTCCGTGATCCACGAGTCGACCGTGCCGACCGGCATCTCGGGATGGGTCGCGCGAGCGTCGAACACGCCCGTGAGGCGCCGCTCGTGCAGCGCGGAGCGCGAGTCCTCGACCTGCTCGGAGGTCGGCTCGCTCTCGAGGAATCCGCGCGACACCGCACGCAGAAACGCATTGAAGGGCGCGCCGTCGTTCGAAACGAGGGCGTAATCCAGGCCTTCCGCGGCCAGCGAGTCGGCCGATGTCGGGTCGAGGGCGAGCGAGCGGTGGTCCAAGTGCGACATACCCCCAGCCTACGGTCGACCTCAGACGTCACCGAAGGGGGTGGCGTGCAACGCTAACGGCCGGTCGTGCCGCGATGTCCGCACCGCGGCCACCGGGAAACGCGAGGGTCAGGAGACGGGTTCGGCCCGCAGCCGGGCGATCACGACGTCTCGCAGCTCAGCGGGCGCGTTCTCTTTGCACGCCCGTGCGACGACCTCGGTGAGAGTGCGCGCAAAATGCGCTTCATCCCGGCACCCGGGGCAGTGCGCCAGGTGCTCGGAAATGTCGTCATACGACGTCTTGCAGACCTCATTGCGGAGGTATTCCTCGAGGTCGCGTCGCGCCTTGTCGCAGCCGCAGTCGCTCATGTCGTCACTCTCTCACTTTTGTGCAGGCGCCGCGGCAGTGATGCCGCGCTCCTTCGCGTATTCCGTCAGCAGCTCACGGAGCATTCGCCTGCCTCGGTGCAGGCGACTCATGACCGTGCCGATCGGAGTCTTCATGATGTCGGCGATCTCCTGGTAGGCGAAGCCTTCGACATCTGCGAAGTACACCGCCAGCCGGAAATCCTCGGGAATCGACTGGAGGGCGTCTTTCACGACGGATGCAGGCATCCGATCGATGGCCTCCGCCTCGGCCGAGCGGGCGCTCGTCGCGGTGGTCGATTCCGCTCCCCCGAGTTGCCAGTCCTCGAGGTCGTCGATGGTCCCCTGGTAGGGCTCCCGCTGCTTCTTGCGGTAGGTGTTGATGTAGGTGTTCGTGAGGATGCGATACAGCCACGCCTTGAGGTTCGTTCCCTGCGTGAAAGTGCGCCAGGAGGCGAACGCTTTCACGAAGGTCTCCTGTACGAGATCCGCCGCATCCGCGGGATTGCGCGTCATACGCATCGCCGCCGCGTACAGCTGATCCATGAAGGGGAGCGCCTGCTCCTCGAACTGCGCGCGCACGTCGACTACGGCATCGGCCTTGTCGTTCATCACACGCAAGTCTACGTCCGACCGCCCATCGCCGACGCGGGCGTCAATTTTCGTGCGGTCAAGGACCCCGATCATCTACCCCTCCTTCACTAGGGTGGAACCGATGACCTTCGACGGCTATTCCCCCAAAGCACCACCCACCGCCCCACGCGGTGAATGGGAAGCGCCCGTCGCCGCCGGCCCGTTGCGCGCGACCGTCACCATTCCCGGCTCGAAATCGCTGACGAACCGTGAACTGATCCTCGCCGCCATCGCCGAGGGGCCCAGCACACTGCGCGCCCCGCTGCACTCCGACGACTCCGAGCGCATGGTCGAGGCGCTGACGACCCTGGGGGTGGCCGTCAACCGCGTCCCGAGCGGCGACCTGCAGAGCTACGACCTGCGCATCAGCCCGTCCGCGCCCTTCCGCGGCGACGTGGTGGTCGACTGCGGTCAGGCGGGAACGGTCATGCGGTTCGTCGCAGGGCTCGCCGGACTCGCTGTCGGCGAGGTGACGCTCACGGCCCACGAGAGCGCGCTGCACCGGCCGATGGGAATGCTCATCGCCGCCCTGCGCGAAGTCGGCCTCGACATCGACGACGGAGGGCGGTGGGCGCTCCCCTTCACCGTCCGCGGCCATGGTCACGTGCGCGGCGGAGAGGTGGAGATCGACGCGAGCGCCTCGAGCCAGTTCGTCTCCGGCCTGCTTCTGGCCGCCCCCCGGTTCGACGTGGGACTGCACCTGCGCCACGTCGGTCCGCGCCTCCCGAGCATCCCGCACATCGACATGACCGTCGAGTCGCTCGGCCACCGCGGCGTCCACGTGGAGCGGCCCGCCCCCGGCGAGTGGATCGTGCCGCCCGCCCCCGTCCGGGCGAAGGACATCGCGATCGAGCCCGACCTCTCCAACGCCGCGCCCTTCCTGGCCGCCGCGATGGTCACCGGCGGCCAGGTGACCGTGCCGGGTTGGCCGCTGCACTCGACGCAGCCCGGAGCGCTGCTCATGGAGATCTTCGCCGAGATGGGGGCGAAAGTGGTTCGCCGCTCGACCAACCTGACCGTCACCGCCGGTGACGCGATCGAGGGCATCGACCTCGATCTCTCCGCCGCCGGGGAACTCGCCCCGACGCTGTTCGGGCTCGCCGCCTTCGCCCAGGGCCCCACGACGCTCTACGGCATCGGTCACATCCGCGGACACGAGACCGACCGCATCGCGGCGCTCGTGGCCAACCTCCGCGCCCTCGGAGGCGAAGCTCACGAGCTGGCCGACGGCATCCGCGTCGTCCCACGGCCGCTGCACGGCGGGGTGTGGAAGGCCTACCACGACCACCGTCTGGCGACCACCGGAGCACTCATCGGACTGCGTGTCCCCGGCGTGCGGATCGATGACATCGGCACGACCGCCAAGACGATGCCGCAGTTCGTGTCGCTGTGGCAGGGGATGCGGGAGGGTCGCTGACGCGGCCGACGACGATGAGCTGGCTCGAAGACTTCGAAGCCGAGGACGACGACGACCTCGACGAGACCGACGTGCGCGTTCGGCCGAACCCGAAGGGCAACCGCCCCCGCACGAAGCGGCGACCCGCCCACGCCGACGCGGTCATCGCCCGCGTACTGGGGGTGGACCGGGGTCGCTACGCCGTGCTCGTCGACGAGGACGGCCCCGATGAGCGACGCATCACCGCGACCCGCGCCCGGGAGCTACGCAAGCAGCCGATCGTCAACGGCGACCGCGCCCGCGTGGTGGGCGACACATCCGGCGCCGAGGGGAGCCTCGCCCGCATCATCGGCATCGAGGAGCGCACGTCGCTGCTGCGCCGCAGCGCCGACGACACCGACCAGGTCGAACGGGTGATCGTCGCCAACGCCGATCAGATGCTCATCGTCGTGGCCGCCGCCGACCCCGAGCCTCGCGCCCGGCTCGTCGACCGCTATCTCGTCGCGGCCCTGGATGCCGGCATCCGCCCGTTGCTCGTGGTCACCAAGACCGACCTCGCCGACCCGACCGCGTTCCTCGGGCACTTCGAGGGGCTCGACCTCGAGGTCTTCACCAGCGCGCCGGACAACGTGCCGCTGGAGCGGATCGGCGCCGCTCTCGTGGGGCACTCGACGGTCTTCGTGGGTCATTCCGGCGTGGGCAAGTCCACGCTGGTGAACGCCCTCACGGGATCCGAGCGTGCGATCGGCCACGTCAACGAGGTCACGGGCCGCGGCCGGCACACGTCATCCTCGACCGTGTCGTTCCGCTATCGCGGCCCCGGCGGCGCCGGCTGGGTCATCGACACGCCGGGCGTACGGTCGTTCGGTCTGGGTCACGTCGACCCGGCGAACATCCTGGGTGCGTTCACCGACCTCGCCGAGATCGCCAAGGAATGCCCGCGCGGGTGCACCCATCTCCCGGATGCCCCGGACTGCGCGATGGCGGAAGCCGTCGCCGAGGGGCGCCTCGGTCCCGGTGGTGCGGCCCGTCTGGATTCGCTGCAGCGGCTGCTCATGACGTTCACGACTCATAGGGTGGAGGGGTGAGTACTCTCGAGCCCGGCGCCGCAGCACCCGATTTCACCCTCCAGGATCAGGACGACCATGCCGTTTCGCTCTCCGACTTCCGCGGCCGCCGCGTGATCGTGTACTTCTATCCGGCGGCGATGACGCCCGGGTGCACCACCCAGGCCTGCGACTTCCGGGACAGCCTGGGATCGCTCCAGGGTGCGGGCTACACCGTCCTCGGCGTCTCGCGAGACCAGCCGGCCAAGCTCCGCGAGTTCCGCGAGCGCGACGGACTGGCGTTTCCGCTCCTCAGCGACCCCGATCATGCTGCGCATGACGCGTACGGCGCGTGGGGCGAGAAGCAGAATTACGGCAAGACGGTGGAAGGAGTGCTCCGCTCGACCTTCGTCATCGACGAGGACGGGGTCATCCAGCACGCCCAGTACAACGTCAAGGCCACCGGTCACGTGGCCCGGCTGCGGAAGACGCTCGGCGTCGACGCGGCCTGAGCCGCAGCATCCGTCAGGACGCCTCGCGTCCGCCGGCTTCCCGCCCGGCGTCCCGCACGGCGAGGAACAACGCCACCCCGCCGAGCACCGCCGGGGCGGCGATCAGCGCCGCCAGAGCCGGGTTCGCGTTCTCGCCCGCCAGTTCGCCCAGCGCCACGGCGAGGATGAGCGCCTGGACGACGATGCCGCCGGAGCGTCCCAGCGATCGACCTCGAGCCGTGGCGATGGAAAACCCCGCCACTGCGACCGCTCCCACGAGGGTGAGGACCGCCAGCGCGACGGCGCTGGCCACGGAGAGGGTGTCGCCGGAAAGCAGCGCGGCGACCTGCCACACCAGAAGCACGACCACCCCGACCGCCTCGAGGGCGAGCACGGCTGCGGCGATCAGGCGGACGGGCATGGGGGACTCCTGTCGGGTTCAGGGCACGCGGGAGCCTGGTAACGAGCTGGAAACCTGCCGCTTACCTCTTGATCGGTCTGGTTGCCTATGGGACGATATACAAAGCCGTGTGCTCCCACAGCGAAGTGGGGCGAGCGAAAAGCTTGCATCTCCCACCAGAGTATCGGACACCCGAGTCCGGGATCTGACTCACTTCCATCAAGGAGCACCACCATGGATTGGCGCGACAAAGCTGCCTGCCTGACCGTCGACCCCGAGCTGTTTTTCCCCGTGGGGAACACCGGCCCCGCGGTCGACCAGATCGAGAAGGCCAAGTCCGTCTGCGCCCGGTGCACCGTCACCGAGATCTGCCTGCAGTACGCCCTCGAGTCCGGTCAGGATTCGGGCGTGTGGGGCGGACTTTCCGAAGACGAGCGCCGCGCGCTGAAGCGCCGCGCCGCCCGCGCGCGCCGCGCGTCATGAGTCGGAACGTGTCAGCGCCGCGCGGCGGCCCTGGCGCGTTGCGGCTGAACGGCTGAGTGAGCGCGCCGTCGGCGCGCCGAGACGAAGCGCTTCCCAGGCCCGGAGGGCGCTCCCCCGGCGCATCCTCAGGCCTCTGATCGGTCGATGTAACGCATCGGGATCTCGATCGTCACTTCGGTGCCACTTCCCACGAGCGTGTGCCAGTCGATCGTGCCGCCCAGCTCGCCCTGGATGAGCGTGCGGACGATCTGCGTTCCGAGTCCGCGGCCCACCTGTCCTTCGGGCAGTCCGACGCCCGTGTCCCGCACGCGAACTTCGAGGAGCTCGTCGGTGCGCACCGCCGAGATCTCCACATCGCCCTCCTGACCGGCGAGCCCGTGCTCGACCGCGTTGGTGACCAGTTCGGTCAGCGCGAGGGCAAGAGGCGTGGCGTATTCGCTGGGCAGCGTACCGAACCGGCCGGTCGATCGGGTGCGCGCACGCGTGTTCGGCGCCGCTGCCACCTCCGCGACCAGCTTCAGCACGCGGGCGAACACTTCGTCGAAGTCGACGTTCTGCGCCAGGCCCTCCGACAGCGTGTCGTGCACGACCGCGATCGCCGAGACCCGCCGCATCGCCTGCGTCAACGCCTCGCGCGCTTCCTCGGAGTGCGTGCGCCGGGCCTGGATCCGCAGCAGCGATGCCACCGTCTGGAGGTTGTTCTTCACCCGGTGGTGGATCTCGCGGATCGTGGCGTCCTTGGTCAGGAGCTCCTGCTCCTGGTGACGGATCTCGGTGACGTCGCGGCACAGCACGATCGCTCCGATGCGCCTGCCGCGTTCGCGAAGGGGGATGGTGCGCAGGGATACCTGCACGCCCCGCGCCTCGATGTCCGCGCGCCATGGTGCGCGGCCGGTGACCACGACCGGGAGCGACTCGTCCACCTGTCGTTTGGAGGGCAGGATCCGCGTCGTGACTTCGACGAGCGACTCCCCCTCGAGTTCGTCGTCGAACCCCATGCGGTTGAAGGCGGACAGGGCGTTCGGACTCGCGAATGTCGTGATGCCGTCGACGTCCAGGCGGATGAGGCCATCCGACGCGCGCGGCGCTCCCCGGCGCGGCGCCGTGGGGGCCGTGAGATCCGGGAACTCGGCCGTGGAGATCATGCCGAACAGGTCATCGGCGCAATCGTTGAACGTGATCTGTTGACGGGAGGGCGTGCGGGTCTCGCCCAGGTTCGTGTGGCGAGTGAGGACCCCCACCGTCACCGACTCCGCTCCGTGTGACGCGAGCTGGCGCACGATCGGAACGGCGCGGACGCGCGTGGGCGTCTCCTCGAACCAGTCGGGCGAGGCCGAGTCCACGATGCGGCCGCTCTGGAAGGCTTCGCGCACCTGCGTGCGCCACTGGGGCCGCACGCGATCTCCGACGATGTCGCGGTAGAACAGGGTCGCGGCGCCCCCGGGCCGGGTGTGCGCGACCGCGATGAACGAGTCATCCTGTGTGGGAACCCACACGACGATGTCGGCGAAGGCGAGGTCGGCCAGTAGCTGACCGTCGCTGACGAGCCGGTGGAGCCATTCGACGTCGGCCTCGGTGGAACGGCCATGCGCGTAGACGAGTTCGCTGAGGGTCGACACCTCCCCAGCCTAAGTTGAAGTGAGGCCGGCCACCGCCGTTCGCTCGCCCCGCCGTTCGCGGCGCCGCCCGCGGCGCTCGGCGACCACGGCTCGCGGAGGGGGCTCCACCGCCTCCCCGACGAAACGCCGCACCGCCGCGGCAAGCGGCGAGCGCGGCGCGGTGTCGGCCACGGTGCGGGCGGCGAGCATCGCCGCATCCGCCGAGCGCGGATCCAGCGGTACGAACCACACGTCCTCGATTCCGGCGAACCGCTCCAGCGTCCGCCGCACCTGCCCGCGGGCGTCGATCCCCAGCGTCCCCGCGCGCAGCCGGTTGACGATCACGACCACAGGCGTCGCGCCGATGGCGGCGCGCAGCTCGGTGTAGGCGCGGAGGAAACGGGCGACACCGACCGGATCGGCGGCGCACACCGCCACGACGAGATCCGATGTGCGAAGAGCCGCCAACGTCGCGGCGTTCCGACGCGGACCGTCCAAGTCGCTGACGATCTCCTCGTCGCGCTCGAGGGAGGCTGCGACATCGACCACGGTCGTGTCGACCCACGTCCGACACGCGGTCAGGACAGCATCCACGCGACGTTCCGACAGCTCGGGCCAGCGCCCCGGCCGGTTGATCCCGGGGAGAACCTCCACGGTGCCGCCGGCAATGTGCAGCGGCACGCTGATGCGAGTCAGCTCCACCTCATCCAGCCCGCCCAGTTCGGCCTGCCGGCACGCCGCGGCGAAACCCGGCCCCTCGTCCGCGAGCCCGAGCGACAACGCCAGGGAGGGCGCGTGGGAATCCGCGTCGATGAGAGCGACCGACCGTTCGCCCCGCGCCAATTCGGCGGCCAGCTCGATGGCGAGGGTCGAACGCCCCGGCGCACCGTGCGGCCCCCACACCGACACGATGCGCCCCGCGGGCGCGGGCGCTGCCCCCACGGCGGGGGTCGACGGCACCGTCAGCGCGTCGGCGAGCACCCACCCCTCGACCTCCAGCGGAAGCGGGCTGGCCAGTCCGAAGCGCGCGGCGATCCGGCGCCCCGGCTCGTCGGCGCAGAGCGGGGCGATGCGGATGCCCCGGGCGTCGCAGTCCGCGATCACCGCGGCCGTGAGCGTCCGCGCATCCGTCTGCAGGACCAGGATGTCCACCGTCCCCGCCGTCCGCACGGCATCGGCGGCAGCCGCGGCGGGAACCACAGCGCCGACGCCGACGCCTTCGTCGGCCAGCTCCCGCGCGAGATGCTCGCCGCGCGGCGCATCCACCGCCACGATCGCGCGGATCACGGCGCCCCGCCCGCCACCGGCACCACCGAGAGGGATGAGCCGCCCGAAAGCGCCTCGAGCGTCGCCGCGACGTCGGCTCGCGGGATCACGAGCTCCAGCGCCGCGCCGGCCTGGCCGACCACCCCCTCATCACGGCTGACACTCGCCACCGTCGCGTCGGCGACGAGGATGCGCGGAGTGTCGAACACATCGCGCTCCAGGGCGGGCGCGACCCACAGCTCCACGCGGGTGCCCGACGTGATCGTCGCGGGAACATCGACCGACGTGGAGATGACGACCGTCGTGACCCGTGAGTCGGCGGCCGGGCCCACGGCCTGTGCGGGAACGAGCTCACCCTCGCTGATCGTGCGGGTGGCCACGGCCCCCTTCGGCAAGGCGCCCGGGCCGACATACGCATCACCGGCGGCGCCCAGCGCCACATCCACCGTGCGGAAGTCATCGGCGGCAACCGTCTCCCCCGGGACGATCGTGCGGGAGGCGGCCAGCACGGGCGCCGTCTGGCGCGCCGCGCCGACGACCAACCAGACGCCGCCCACCGAAACAGCGACGAGCAGGACCCCCAGCAGGAATCGCGCGTCGCCCCAGAAGGGCCGCGGACGCGTACGCGGACGATCGGACGCGGTCATCCCGACATCGTGCTCCGATCCCCGCACCGGCGTCCGTGATTATCCACAGCACCGTGGGGCGGCGCGAGAGGTCCCGAGGGCCGGTCATAATGGGCACATGCCCGACCGCCCGTCCTCTGGCACGCGCCTGCTCGCCCCCGCACAGGTGGCGGAGCTGCTGGACGTGTCGGTGGACGAAGTGGTCACCCTGGTGCACGAGGGACGGCTGCGCGGTATGCGCGTCGGAAGCCCGGCGCGCTGGCGCGTGGAAGAGGCCAGCGTCGAGGACTACCTCGAAGACCAGGCGGAGGAAGCCCGCCGGATGGCGCTGTGGCGGCAGTCCAACGCTGCGAGCTTTCCGGAGTTGTGGGGGCGTGGACGGGTGCCCAGGGGCGACTGAGGCCGTCAGCCGCGCAGAGCGTCGCCGGTGCCGTCGATCCCGATCCATGAGATCGCCGAGAACGGCACGATGCGAAAGCCCGTGACCTCGGCCGCGCGGCGCACCGCACCACGCTCATGCACGGCCAGGTCGAGGTGATCGACCCCTGCGCGGTCGATGGTTCCCGTCACCGAACGTCCGTCCTGACCGTGCACGGTCACGCCGGCGCGCCGCCGGACCAGGTCGCGGACTGCGAAACCGAAGGTGGCCCGTCGGGAGATGGCGGAACCTGCCGTCGCCGTCTCGGGGCGCGCCGTGCGCAGGAGGTGCGCGTGGGCCATCGAGATCCCGGTGATCGCCTCGAGCGGGATGAGCGCCGCACCCGACCGCGATCCCCACGGCGATGCCAGAAGCCAGTCGGCGCCGAGGCCGGTGATGGGTGCGGTCAGGGTCGTGCCGCCACGCAGCTCGAAAGCCGCGGCGACCGGGTCGCCGTCGGCCGCCGCCAGCGCCGCCAGCCGCTCGTGCAGGGTGACCCGGGAAAGACGCAGGCGTTCGGCCTCGGTCTCCAGCGCCGCCCGCTCGGCCTCCCACTCGGAGGCGAGCTGGTCCTCGATGTCTTCGAAGAAGCGATCCCAGCGCATGGCGCGAGGTTAGGGCACGCGTGGCGGGGAGCACAGAAGTTCTCCACACCTCGAACCGAATCTGTTGTGACGGGCCCGCGTGTGCTCTACTGAGTCGCACGGAATTCCCATCCCTTCGCGACATCCCCCCTGTCGAGATAGGCGCGCCCATGGCACTCAACCCGGCCGGCTCTGCCCGCCCCTACCCCGTCAGCGTGCGCTCCGCCGACGTGGACGAGTTCTTCGCCCCGCAGCGAACCTCCTCCGCCGCACTCCCCGATCCGGAACCGCTGATCCGCAACCTCACCCGCGGCGTGCTCGAGGTGCTCGCCGGGGTCCGCGAGATCGAACAGCTCGCGCGCTGGCTGACCGAAGACGCCTACCGGGTGCTGCTGACCCGTGCCAACCTCGCCACGCGGGCGCGCAGCGCGCGGGGAGTTCCCGCAACGCGGCCGGTGCACGCCATCGTGTCCGTACGCACGTGCGTCCCGGCGGATGGGATCGTCGAAGCCGTGGTCATCGTCGCCTCCCCCGCGCGCACCCGCGCGATCGCCGTCCGCCTGCAGGGTATCGATCGGCGCTGGCGGGCGACATCCCTCGCGTTGCTCTAACTCCCGCGGGCCTCAGTCGCCGTCGATGAGCTCGAGAAGGGAACGGAGCGCGTCGCGGATCTCGTCGTGATCGTACTGACCGGCGCGGCTCTCACCGGAGATCACGCCGGAGCGGTGCACCTTCGAGAAGTCCCCGAACGGGAAGGAGTACGCCCCCTTCGTCTCCCGGTTCTCGCCCTTGTCGATGCCGAGGTGCCAGTGCGAATACTCCGTCCAGCCCTCTTTCTCGATGAACGAATTCTCCTGAGCAGCGCTGGGCGCTGCCTCCGACCAGTCGTCCCGCTCGTCGCGGACGACCTTGCCGTCGCGGATGAGCGCACGCGCGTGACGCAGGGCGGGTTGGTTCAGTTCGATCGCCATGCCGAAAGGCTACGCCCCGCCGCCGCATCCTCACGAGAAACGACATTCCGGACCAGAAACGGCGCGACGCGTGCCGTCTCGCCCGGAATGTCGTTTCTCGCGGCCGCGGCTAGGGGCGGTACGAGGACAGGAAGTTCCCGAGGCGTTCGATCGCATCGGTGAGGACGCGCGACTCCGGCAGAGTCACGATGCGGACGTGGTCAGGAGTCGGCCAGTTGAACCCGGTCCCCTGCACGAGCAGCACGTGCTCGGCGACGAGGAAGTCGTAGACGAACTTCCCGTCGTCGGGAATCTCGTACACCTCCGGGTCGAAGCGGGGGAAGGCGTACAGCGACCCGCGCGGCCGGACGCACGAAACCCCTGGGATCGCCTCGAGGCTCTCCCACGCGGCGTCGCGCTGCTCGAGGAGGCGCCCCGAGGGCGCGATCAGGGCGTCGATCGATTGCACACCCGAGAGCGCCGCCTGGACGGCGTGCTGTGCCGGGACATTGGGACACAGCCGCGTGGATGCCAGCAGCGTGATGCCCTCGATGAACCCCTGGGCGTGGTCCTTGGGGCCGGAGATCACGAGCCAGCCGGAGCGGAACCCCGCGACGCGGTAGGTCTTGGACAGTCCGTTGAAGGTGAGGCACAGCAGGTCGGGAGCCACCACGGCCATCGGGATGTGCACGGCGTCATCGAACAGGATGCGGTCGTAGATCTCGTCGGAGAGGATCAGGAGCGAGTTCTCCCGCGCGATCTGCGCGATGCCCTCCAGCACCTCGCGCGAATACACCGCTCCGGTGGGGTTGTTCGGGTTGATCACCACGATCGCCTTCGTGCGCGGGGTGACCTTCGCACGGATGTCCTCCAGGTCGGGCTGCCACTCGTTCAGCTCGTCGCAGAGGTAGTGCACCGGGGTGCCACCGCCCAGGCTCGTCATGGCGGTCCACAGCGGGTAGTCCGGCGCGGGGATGAGCACCTCGTCCCCTTCATCCAGCAGCGCCTGCATCGTCATGGTGATGAGCTCGGACACGCCGTTGCCGAGATAGACGTCGTCGGGGTCGAGCAGGGGGAATCCCGGAACCTGCTCGTAGCGCGAGACCACGGCGCGGCGGGCCGACATGATCCCCCGGCTGTCGCTGTAGCCGTGGGCGTTGGGCACCGCCTCGATCATGTCGCGGACGATCTGGAACGGCGCCTCGAACCCGAAGATCGCCGGATTGCCGGTATTGAGCTTGAGGATGCTGTGGCCCTCGGCCTCGAGCCGGTCTGCCTCGACCAGTGCCTGCCCGCGGATCTCGTAGAGGACATCCTTCAGCTTCGAGGACTGGTCGAGGGGGCGCAGCGGGCTCATCGGATCAGGATATCTCCGCCGTCGGGGCGCGGTCCGCCGCGGACGGCGGTCCAATCGCGCTCCCGTGGCGTCGCCGCATCTTGTGCGTGCGACGCCACGGAGGCTACTTCTTCTTGTCGGCAGCGCGGCGCTGAGCGCGGTTGGCGGCGGGTGCGGCCGGTGCGGCGCCGTCCGTGCGCTGCCCGAAGGCACCACGCGGAGCCTCGGCGGTACGCGCGGGAGCGCCTCCCGGGGCAGCAGCGGCGGGGGCGGCTCCGGCCGCCGCTGCAGCCTGCCGCAGGCGGCTCGTGGCACCCTGCTGCACCTGCCCGCGGTCGTTGCGCACCTCGACCTCCCCGGCGTCGTTCGCCGCGGAGTACTCGAGCCGCTGTGCCTCGCTCGGTCCGGCGGCCAAGCCCTTGGCCTCGACCTGAGCGGCCTGCTCGCCGTCGACACGGCGGACCTCGACCTCGAGGTTGAACAGGTAGCCGACCGACTCTTCCTTGATCTGCCCCATCATCGCCTGGAACATCTGGTAGCCCTCGCGCTGATACTCGATCAGCGGATCGCGCTGCGCCATCGCCCGCAGGCCGATACCGTCCTTGAGGTAGTCCATCTCGTACAGGTGGTCGCGCCAGCGGCGGTCGAGCACCTGAAGCACCACGCGGCGCTCGAGTTCGCGCACGGCCTGCTCGCCCAGCTGCTCCTCGCGCTTGGCGTAGGCGATGCGGGCGTCGGAGAGGATCTCCCGCTTGAGCCCTTCGGGGGTGATGCGCCCGCGGGAACCTGCCTCGGCGACGACCTCATCGATGGTCACACCCACCGGATAGAGCGTCTTCAGTTCGGTCCAGAGCGCGTCGAAGTCCCAGCTCTCGGTGTGCCCACTGCCGGTGTGGTCGTCGATCACCGCGGAAATGGCATCTTCGATGAAGTGCTGCACCCGGTCGGCGATGTCGTCACCCTGCAGGATGTGGCGGCGATCGGCGTAGATCGCCTCGCGCTGACGGTTGAGGACGTCGTCGTACTTCAGGACGTTCTTCCGCAGCTCGGCGTTGCGCGCCTCGACCTGGGACTGGGCGCTCTTGATCGCGCGCGACACCATGCCCGACTCGATGGCCACGTCGTCGGGGAAGTTCGCCCGGGCCAGGATGGCTTCGGCCGCACCCGACTGGAACAGTCGCATGAGGTCGTCGGTGAGCGACAGGTAGAACCGGCTCTCTCCCGGGTCTCCCTGGCGGCCCGAGCGACCACGCAACTGGTTGTCGATGCGGCGGGACTCGTGCCGCTCCGTGCCGAGCACGTACAGGCCGCCGGCTTCGACGACCTTGGCACCCTCCTCGGCCACGACCTCGCGGACTCGTGAGTAGGCCTCATCCCATTCGGACTCGTAGGCCTCGGGTGTTTCCACCGGATCGAGGCCCTTGGCCTTGAGCTCCTGGACGGCGAGGAACTCCGCGTTGCCGCCGAGCATGATGTCGGTTCCGCGACCGGCCATGTTCGTGGCGACGGTCACGGCGCCCAGGCGCCCCGCGCGGGCGACGATCTCCGCCTCGCGGGCGTGGTTCTTGGCGTTGAGGACCTCGTGCTTGACGCCCTTTTTCGCGAGGAGTCGCGACAGGTACTCGCTCTTCTCCACGCTGGTGGTGCCGACGAGGACAGGCTGGCCGGTGGCGTGACGCTCGGCGATGTCTTCGACGACCTGCCCGAACTTGGCGGTCTCGTTCTTGTAGACGAGGTCGGACTGGTCCTTACGGATCATCGGCTTGTTCGTCGGGATCGGAACGACGCCGAGCTTGTAGGTCGACATGAACTCGGCCGCCTCGGTCTCGGCGGTACCGGTCATGCCGGCGAGCTTGTCGTAGAGGCGGAAGTAGTTCTGCAGGGTGACCGTGGCGAGGGTCTGGTTCTCCGCCTTGACGGGTACGGCTTCCTTGGCCTCGATGGCCTGGTGGATGCCTTCGTTGTAGCGGCGTCCGACGAGGATGCGGCCGGTGTGCTCATCGACGATCATGACCTCGTCGTTCATCACGACGTAGTCGGTGTCGCGCTTGAACAGCGCGAGCGCCTTGATGGAGTTGTTCAGGAACGAGATGAGCGGGGTGTTGGCCGACTCGTAGAGGTTCTCGATGCCGAGGTAGTCCTCGACCTTCTCGATGCCCGGTTCGAGTACGCCGATCGTGCGCTTCTTCTCGTCCACTTCGTAGTCCACGCCCGCCTCGAGCGTGCGGGCGATCTTGGCGAATTCGGCGAACCAGCGGTTCGCCTCCCCGGAGGACGGGCCGGAGATGATCAGCGGCGTACGCGCCTCGTCGATGAGGATCGAGTCGACCTCGTCGACGATGGCGAAGTAGTGGCCCCGCTGTACGAGGTCTTCCTTGCGCCAGGCCATGTTGTCGCGCAGATAGTCGAAGCCGAACTCGTTGTTCGTGCCGTACGTGATGTCGGCGGCGTACTGCGCGCGGCGGACCTCGGGCGTCTGCCCCGACACGATGACGCCGGTGGACATTCCGAGGGCGCGGTACACGCGTCCCATGAGCTCGGACTGGTAGGTCGCGAGGTAGTCGTTCACCGTGATGACGTGCACGCCCTGGCCGGCGATGGCGTTGAGATACACCGCGAACGTCGCCGTCAGCGTCTTTCCCTCACCGGTCTTCATCTCGGCGATGTTGCCCAGGTGAAGCGCCGCACCACCCATGATCTGGACGTCGTACGGGCGCTGGCCGAGGGTGCGCTGAGCGGCCTCGCGGACGGCTGCGAAAGCCTCCGGCATGAGGCGGTCGAGGCTCTCCCCCGCTTCGAAGCGCGCGCGCAACTCGGTGGTCTCGCCGCGCAGTTCGTCGTCGGTGAGGTGCGAGTAGTCCTCTTCCAGCGCGTTGACGGCCTTGACCACCTGCTGCAGGCGCCGGATGATCCGGCCCTCTCCGGCACGGAGCAGTCTTTCGAGAGGATTGGCCACGGAGCAATTCCCATCTGTCGGGTTCGGCGCTGTGCGACTCGCACACGGCGCCCGCCTGCACGCAGGCATACCGTGCCATGTTATCCGTTCGTGACCTCGGAAGACCCTGCGAACGCCCCGACCGAAGCGCGCTCAGCGAACACGCGGCACACCTATGCTCCGCGACTCCTAGGATCGGAGTCATGGCCGGGTTCTGGGGTAAGCGCAAGCGTGAAGAGCAGGATGCGGCGGACGCCGACCTCGCGAAGAGGGCGGAGCTCGCGCTGGTCGCGGCCGATGAGCGCATCCGGCTGACGTCCGACGAGCTGGATTTCGCCGTCGCCGAGCTCGGCGACGTCCGCACGGCTGATCTGCGTTCCGCGCTGACGGCCGTGCGCACGCACATGAGCGAAGCGTTCCAGCTGCACCAGCTGAACCACGACCACATCCCCGACACACCGGAAGAACTCCGGACGCGTAACGCCCGCATCATCCAGCTGTGCGAATGGGCGGAAGACCTCCTCGAGGAGCGGACGACCGCGCTGCAGCCCGCGATCGAGGCGGTGCGCCGGGCGCCCGAGATCCTGCAGCGCATCCGCACCGACCGCGCGCGACTGGAGGAGCGTGTCCCGAACGCGCGTGAGGCGGTGGCTCGCCTTTCCGGCCGGTACAGCGCCTCGGCTCTCCGACAGATCAACGGCAACCCCGACGAGGCCGACCAGCTCCTCGACTTCGCCGTCCACTCCGCCGACGTCTCGCAGCGCCGACGGGAGGCCGGCCAGCGGGAACAGGCATCGGTCGCGCTGGAAGCGGCAACGGAGGCCGTGCGCCGAGCCGAGTCCCTCCTCGACGCGGTGGACGCGTTCGAGATCGAGGCGCTCCGCGCCGAATCCACACTCGCTGCCGTCATCGACGACTCTCGCAGCGACCTGGTCGAGGCGCGAAACGGCCCGATGACCCCCACCGTCACCACGGCGATGGCGGAGCTCGAGGCGGCACTGGCCTCCCTGCCCGCGAATGCCGCGAAGGACGACCCCTTCGGCGCGCTCTCCCGCTTGCGTACCGCGAACGCGGCGCTGGATGTGGCCCGCGAGCGGGCGGCGCGTCCGGTGATCTCCGAGGCGCACGTGCGGCATATGGTCGATGACGCGGACCGCCAGATCTCCGTCGCACGGAGCGTCATCGCCGGGCATCGCGGGTGGATCGGGGCCGACGCGCGCACGCGGCTGGCCGAGGCCGAGCGGCTGAGGGGCGAGATCCCGCTGGGTCCGATCCCCGAGGACGACCGCGAAGCGGCCCAGGCCGTCGCACGACGCGCAGGCGCTCTGGCGAGCGAAGCACTGCAGCTGGCGCAGCAGGACATCGACTCCTCCCGCCCCGACGACTGGAACAACGGCGGCTGGGGCGGCCGTGGTGGCGGGCGCGGCATGGGCGGCATGGGTGGCGGCGGCATGGGCGGCGGCATCCTCGGCGGCCTCGTCATCGGCTCGCTGCTGGGCGACATCTTCGACGGCTGACCCGCTCCCCACCACCCCCCACCCGTCGACTCGCCAGCAACCGTCGCCCCGCGCGCGAAAATCGCGCGTTTGTTGGCGACTCAACGAGAGAACCCCCGCCGAAGCGGGGGTTCTCGTGCGCGTGCGGGGTGCCTACGAAGCGACCCTCGCGGCGGGCGGAGCGGCAGTCTCGAGGGAAATCACACCGTAGTCCCAGCCCTTGCGGCGGTAGACGACGCTCGGGTGGTCGGTGCGCGCGTCGATGAAGAGGAAGAAGTCGTGGCCGACGAGCTCCATCCGGTCGACGGCCTCCTCGACGGTCATCCACTCCGCCTCGAACTGCTTCGTGCGAATGACCACCGGGGTGTAGGGCTCGTCGTCGCCAGAGCCGATGACGGGAATCTGCCCCGTGGCCACGGCCCGGAGAACATCGACCGAAGCCGGTTCGACGTCGATGCCCTGCAGCGACCCGGTGCCCTTTTCGAACTTCGCGCCTCGCGGATGGTTCCGATTGTCGACGCGCTTCTCCTTCGCGCGCCGCAGCTGCTCGCTGAGCTTGTCGACCGCGAGGTCGAGCGCAGCGAACTTGTCGGCGTCTGTCGCTTCAGCCCGGACGACCGGGCCCTTGCTGGACAGGGTCAGTTCGACCGTGTCGTCTTCCATGTGCCCGTTGTGGTGAGCCCGGTGCGTGACCTTCACCTCGAGAACCCCGGCCCGGGGACAGAGGTGCTCGATGCGGGCGGCCTTCTCCTCGACGACACTGCGGAAGCGGTCGGTGATACCAACCCCTACGCCGACGATGCTCGTGTCCATCCGTTACCTCCTTGTTCCGGGTCCGCCCTGTTCCGGGTTTCACGGTGCCAAGGACGGACTCTCCGTCGCCTTGTGTCCCCCCAACGGTAGCCGCGTCTCCGGGAAGTGTCACGGGGGAATGGCGGATGTGTCACGGACGCGTAGAATCCGCCGCGGTGTCGCGGCCACGGTCACCGCGCCGATCACCTCGGCGCCCGCGGCGCGGAGGGCGCGGTCGGCCTCGCGCAGCGTCGCCCCGGTGGTGACGACATCGTCGACGAGGAGGACACGGCGCTCGATCGGTCGCGGCGCGCGCATGCTGCCCGCGACATTCGAGGCCCGGGCGGTGCGGCCGAGGGTCCGCTGGTCGGCGGTGCGCCGCCCCACCTGAAGGAGGCGTTCGGGCCGCCAGCCGGCGCGACGGGCCAGGAGTTCGGCCACGCGGTAGCCCCGCCGCCGCATCGCGGCCGCCGAGGTGGGCACGGCGACCACCGTCACGTCGGTGAGGTCCCACGAGGCGGCACTGTCGCGCAGCGCGGCCCCCAGCGGCCGCGCGAGCGACGTCCGGCCCTGCTCCTTGAGCGCACGGATCACCCGCGCCACCGTCCCGTCGTAGACCAGCGCACTGCGCACTGGCAATCCGTCCAGGCGTCGAAGCGCGGGCGCGGCGCTCAGCTGCGCACGGCACACGTCACACAGCGCGACGTCGGATGCGCCGCATCCGGCGCACTCGACGGGCAGCACGAACGCTAGCGCCTCGGCGAGCGCCTGCCGCATCGGGGCCAGGTCCATACGCGCAGCCTGCCGGTATCACCGGGCCACCCGCGCGCGCCGGTGATATCGGTGGATGACCGCGCACGCAGCCTCGTTGTGCAGGAGGGCTAGGGCATCCCCTGCTGCCCGGCGAGAACCCGGACATCTGCGGCGAGCTGCTGCCACGTCGGGCCCTGCCGCACGTAGAGGACATCGTCACTCGTCAGCAACCGCGCACTCGAGTTGCCGCCGGTCACGGAGGAGACTCCGGCGGGAATCGTCAGATCCGTGCCGGGGCCACCCACCGGCTGCTCACGCAGCGACACTTCTCCGCCCGCCCGGACCAGCAGGCCGAGGGTCGTGTCGTCCAGCCAGGCGAGGCCGGCCGCGTCCCCCATGACCGTGGCGACGGACTGCGGCTCCCCCAGCGCCATGCTCGCTCCCTCCGCGGTACGCCTGATGCCGGCGACCCAGAGCTCGGTGTGGCCGCGCACGGTCACGGCTGCGGCGACGCGCGCGCCGTCGCGGGAGACCTGCAGAGCCGAGATCGCCGCCGCCTGCAGCCACGCCGACTCGACCGGCACGGCGGTGCCGTCCGTCGGGTACGCCCTGACGGCCGACGGCTGGTCACGGGGCACGGCCCACACCACCCCGAAGGGATCGATCGTGGGAGCCAGCAGTCCCGGGCGCTCGTCGAGGAGGGCAGTCGTCGCGTCCGCGCCGGCACGCACGGCGGCACCCGAAGCTGTGAGCACCGCCGCCATCTCCAGGTCGCCCGACACCTCGACCGCCGCGGCATCCACGGACTCCACCGCCTGCGACAAGCCCTCGACGGGCTCAACGACCTCGCCGTCGAGGAAGCCGAAACGCCCGTCGGCCAGCTCCACCAGCGACTGGGCATCCACCCGGGTGGGACGCGTCTGGGCGGCGCGCGCCTCCAGGGGCGAACCGTTCGCGGTCATCTGGACGCTCGTGACACCCGCCGTCCGCAGCGACGCCTCGAGCTGCGCCTGCATGCGATCCAGAACGTTCTGCCCGAGAGGCAGGGCAGCGCCGGAGAGATCGACCTGCGCCACCCCATCGGGCAGAGGCACCGCGCGCGCAGCCGTCTCGACGTCTTCGGGGAAAGCCGTCACCACCGAGCCCGACAGCCACGGGCTCGGCGACCCGTCGATCAATGCACCGGCCACATACGTCGCCAGATTCGTGCGGGGGAACCAGCGGACATCCGGAACGAGGAACTGCCACGACGGGTCGAAGTACGCCAGCGAGACCGAGCTGAAGACGCTCCGGAACGTCTCCTCGAACAGGACGATGCCGTCGGGCGCTTCCGAGATGCGCCACTGATCGTCCTCCTGCACGAGAGTGAAGCTCAGGGTGGCCGAACCGCCGCTCTGGGGAGCGTAGGCGCCCTCGGAGTCCACGAGCCCGGTCGGGGTGATCTCCACGGTGCTGACCCCGTCGACCGGCGCGGTGGGCGCCGAGCGATCCCGAAGGCGGTCGACGGTGACCGTCGTGAGGGGGTTCCACTCCCGCGCGAAGGAGTCGGAGAGGAACAGCCGCGCGGTCGCCCAAGAATCCTGCGGTCCCGAACCGGCGCGGATGAACCCGGTGATGATGTCCTCCGGCGACGCACCGGGCTGCGGCTCGTCGGGGACGAAGAGGATGTCGGGATCGGCTTGGACGTCGACGGGGGAACGCCCTGGATACACCGCGCCGGAGCTCGGCAACCCGGCACACGCGGTGAGGAGGAGCACGAGTGCGGCGGCGGCCACGGCGGCCAGGCGCCTCATGACCCGCCCCCGGGAACCTCGATCGGCTGAGTGAGACCCAGCGCCTCCAGCGTTGCAGCGTCTTCGTCGGCATCCAACGGGATCGGAGACGGCCCGGCGGGGTCTCCGCCGCGACGCGGCAGTGTCAGGACGAAGTGCGATCCGCGTCCGAGCTCGGACCACACCTCCAGCCGGCCCCCGTGCAGTCGCGCGTCGCCCAGGGCGATCGACAGGCCCAGGCCCGTCCCGCCGATTGTGCGTGTGCGGGACGGATCGGCTCGCCAGAAGCGGTCGAACACGTGCTCGACCTCCTCCGGGCGCATCCCCAGTCCGAAGTCGCGCACGCCCAGCGCCACCGCGTTCTGGTCGCTGTCGACGGTGAGGACGATGGGGCGCCCCTCGCCGTGCTCGATGGCGTTGCCGAGGAGGTTGCGCACGATGCGGCGGACGCGGCGCGCGTCCATCTCCACCAGCGAGTGTCCACCCGGTGCCAGCAGACGCACTTCCGACCCGTGCCGTTCCGCGAGTTGGTGCATCGATCCGATGACGTCCTCGGCGAGGTGCGCGAGGCTGGTGGGTTCGAGTTCGAGCTGCACCGATCCCGCGTCGTATCGGCTGATCTCGAGCAGATCGGTCAGGAGCGTTTCGAATCGTTGAACCTGGGCATGCATCAGCTCGGCGGCCCGTGCGGTGGCGGGGTCGAAGCCGTCGCGCTGATCGTTCAGCATGTCGGCGGCCAGCCGGATGGTCGTCAACGGCGTGCGCAGCTCGTGCGAGACGTCGGAGACGAAGCGCTGCTGCACGAGGGAGAGCTCAGCCAGCTCTTTGATCTGCGACTCGATGCTGTCTGCCATCGCGTTGAACGAGCGGCCGAGCACCGCCAGCTCGTCGTCGCCGCGCACCGGGAGGCGCACCGCGAGGTCGCCGGCGGCGAGCTGCGCGCTCGTCTCGGCCGCCTCCCCGATGGGGACGGTCACGGACCGCAGCGCGAACCAGGTGATGCCGCCGATGAGCGCGACCAGCACCAGCCCCACCACCCACAGCATCGCCTGCACGAATGTGAGGGTGGCCGACGCAGCATCCAGGTTGTACGCGAGGTACAGCTCATAGGGACCCACCCCGCGCACGTCGAGCTGCTGGCCGACCAGGATGCCGGGACCCACGGCGTCCCCGGTGCGCAACCCGACCGACTGCCACCACTGAGCCTCACCGCTGGAGCGCACCAGTTCGCGCAACTCGGGGGTCACGAGGGTGCGGTCGAATCCGACCGAGTCGACGTTCTGCGGCGCGAGGGACGAGGCATCCGTATCGATCCGGTACGACGCGAAGGCGTCGGCACCGGACTGCTGCGACAGCGTCTGGAGCACGCTGTTCATGAGGTTCTGCACGGTGACGGGATCGTCCGTCTCGGCCGAGGCGTCCAACCGGATCTGCGCGGCGACGGTGGCCCGCTGGGCGGAGGTGAGGGCCTGCCGGAGGCGTGACTGGAACAGGTCGTTCTGAATCGCCAAGGCCATCCAGACACACGCGATCAGGATCGTCAGGGCCGTCAGCCCGAGCGTGACGAGGATCGTCCGGAACCGCAGCGACCGCCGCCACAGGCTCGCGATCCGCCCCGGCCACGACTTCCACCCCTGCACGGCGGTGGGCACCGCTCGCCGCGGGGCCGCCACCGCCGTCATCCCGGCCTCACACCACCGCGCCGGCGCGATACCCGACGCCGCGCACGGTGGTGACGATGCGGGGGTTGTCCGGGTCGGTCTCGACCTTGGCGCGCAGCCGCTGGACGTGCACGTTCACCAGACGCGTGTCGGCCTTGTAGTGGTAACCCCACACCTGCTCGAGGAGCATCTCCCGGGAGAACACCTGCTGCGGTTTGGATGCCAGCGCCACGAGCAGCTCGAACTCCAAGGGCGTGAGCGCGATGACCGTGTCGCCCCGGCGTACCTCGTGCGCCGCGACGTCGACCGTCAGATCGCCGATCCGCAGTACCTCGCCGCCGTCGGGGGTGGCCGGACGCAGGCGCGTGCGGATGCGGGCGACCAGCTCCTTCGGGTTGAACGGCTTCACGATGTAGTCGTCGGCGCCGGATTCCAGACCCTTCACGACATCGGCCGTGTCGGTGCGCGCCGTCAGCATGATGATCGGAACCCCCGACTCGGCCCGGACCCGCCTGCACACCTCGATGCCGTCCATCCCCGGCAGCATGAGGTCGAGCAGGATGAGGTCGGGCCGCTCGCGCCGCCACGCCTCAACGGCCTCGGCACCATCGGCACAGAACGCGGTCTCGAATCCCTCGGTCCGCAGCACGATGCCGATCATTTCGGCCAGCGCAGTGTCGTCGTCGACTACCAGGATCCGTGAAGTCATCTGCGCGTTCGTCCTCACATCCATCCCGCTGCGCAACGGGCAGGCGCAACAGCCTCCCCGTGCGCTCTCCACACAGTAGTCGACGCGACTGAGCGCACGCCGAGCGCCTCGCCCGCGTGTGACACGATAGAACGAGCCCAGCACGAGGAGGCGCTTGTGACCGCGTATCCGGCCTGGACGCCGGCCCCCCGACCGGGCATCGTGCCACTGCATCCCTATGGCTTCGGCACCACGCTCGGCCGGTCGTTCACCGCACTGCGCCAGAACCCCGGCGTTCTCCTGGGCTTCGCGCTCGGCGTGCAGGCGCTGGCCTTCCTCGTCCTCATCCTCGTGACCGGCGGTGTCGCGTTCGCGGCGTTCTCGCGCCTGGACACGCTGACCCCCGGCACGGACGATTTCGAGGCGGTGACGGCGGGATCCATCGCGATCACGGCGATCACCGGCGTCGTCCTGTCGCTCGCCGCCGGCGCACTGGGCGTTCTCGTACAGGCCGTGGTCGTCACCGAGGTCGCGCATGCGGTGGTCGCCGAGAAGCTGCCGCTGCGTGCCCTGTGGCGACGCATCCGTCCGGTCGCCGGCCGCCTGCTCGCGTACACGTTCCTCCTGCTGCTCGCCGTCGTCGTCGCGTTGGCCATCGTCGTGGCGATCCTGTTCGCGCTCGGCAATGCGGCGCTCCCTCTGGCCGTCCTCGGCGGAATCGCCACGTTCCTCGCGGCGATCCCGCTGAGCCTGTGGCTGAACACCAAGCTGCTCCTCGTGCCCGCGGTGATCATCCTGGAACAGGCGAGCATCAGGCAGGCGCTTGCACGCTCCTGGCGCCTGACCCGCACGCGGTTCTGGCCGACGCTCGGCATCATCGTGATCATCTCGCTGACCTTCGGCGTGCTCGCGCAGCTGGTGGGCATCCCCCTGCAGTTCGCGACACTGGGACTCACCACGGTCGTCACCCCGACGGGCGACCCCGAGGCCGGCGCGATCATCGCCTTCCTTATCACCGCAGTGATCACGCAGATCGTGACGATCCTCATCCAGTGCGTGGCGCTGATCGTGCAGTCCACCGCGACCGCACTGATCTACGTGGACTGCCGCATGCGGCACGAGGGTCTCGACCTTGACCTGCTCGCCTACGTCGAGAAGCGGGATGCGGGCGCCTCCGACCTTCCCGACCCGTACCGCGTGCACATCGGGCGCGAGCTCGGCGCTCGTCCCGGGACCGCCGCCGGACCGGCGTACGGCGTCGCGCCGGCGTACGTCGTCGCCGGACCGGCGTCCGCGCCGCCGCCGCCGGGTACGGCACCCCTGCCGCCCTACGCCACTCCGTCGTGGCCGCCCCCCGCCTCCGCGCCGATCCCGGGGCCGCCTGCCGCCCCGTCGCCTGCCGCCACACCGCCCGCCGTCCCGTCGCCCGCCGCGCCGCCGCCTCCCGCCACCACCTGGGCGCCTCCGGGGGCATCCAGCGATACCGGTCCAACGGAACGACAGCGGTGACCCCCGCCCTCGCGGCTCCTCTGCTCCCGGATCCGGAGGATGCCCGGGAACGGCTGCGCCGGGAGCTCGCCGACCCGATCTACGACGCCGCCGAGCCGACGTTCCTCGACCGCGCCGCCCGCGCCGTCGGCGAGTTCTTCACGCGTCTGCTCAACCCCGACCTCTCCGGTGGATGGGGACCGGCCGCGGCCGTCGTCGCGACGATCGTGGTCGTGGCGATCGCGGTCGCCGCGATCGTGGTCTGGGGCCGCCCGCGCTCGGCCGCGCGCTCGCATCAGGGGCCCGGAGACCTGTTCGGCGCCGACGGGACTCGGTCGGCGGCGCAGTTGCGGGCGGATGCTGCCGCCCAGGCGGCGCGCGGACGCTGGGAGGACGCGATCGCGCTGCGCTTTCGCGCCCTGGCCCGCGGGCTGACCGAACGAGTGATCGTCGAGCCGCCGCCCGGAACGACGGCCCAGGCCTTCGCGCGGGACGCCGCACGGGTCTTCCCCGCCTCAGCATCCGACCTCGCGGCCGCCGCTGCCACCTTCGACGACGTCCGCTACCTGCGTCGCCCCGGCACCGCAGCGCTCTACGACCCGATCGCGAGGCTCGACGACACTCTCGCCGAGGCTCGTCCGGCGCTGATCGAGGCACCGCGATGACCGTGACCACGCTCCACCCGCCGCGCCGGCGGACACGCCTGCTGGGATGGGCCGCGATCGCGGCGGCGCTCATCCTCGTCGCCATCGTCGGCAGCCTCCTCGCACAGGCCGCCACCTGGGCCGAGCGGGGCGCGCTCGATCCCGAGTCGGCCGGACCCGACGGCGCCCGCGCGATCGCCCGCGCACTGGCGGAGGACGGCATCGACGTGCGGATCGCGCGGGATCGCGCCGCCGCCTCCGCGGCTCTGGCCGAAGGGGACGCGACCCTCGCCCTCCCCGACGTCCCCGGTCTTTCCGACGAAGCTGTCGGCGACCTCACCGCGGATGCCGCCAACGTGGTGCTGCTGGAGCCGCGGTCACGAACCCTGCGGCTCCTGCTCGACGGATCAGCCCCGGCCGGGATCTTCGCCGACACCCCCCTGGCCCCGGAGTGCGCGTTCCCCGCCGCGCGCCGCGCGGGTGAGATCTTCGCCGGCGAGCTGTTCAGCCCTGGCGACGGCGTCACGGGGTGCTACCCGCAGGACGAGGGATTCGCGCTCCTGACGGCGACGGACGCGTCCGGCACGATCACGGCAGTCGACGGCCGCACCCTGCTCGCGAACGACGCGGTCGACGAAGCCGGGAACGCCGCCCTGGCGCTGACCCTGCTGGGGTCGCAGCCCACGCTCGTCTGGTACATCCCCTCACTGACCGACGCGGATGCCGCGCCGCCGACGCTCGGCGAGCTCACGCCGCCGTGGGTCACCCCCGCGATCGTGCTGTTCCTGGTGGCCGGCGTCACGGCGGCGATCTGGCAGGGGCGGCGATTCGGCCCGCTCGTGGCGGAGACACTTCCGGTCACCGTCCGCGCCTCCGAGACGACCGTCGGGCGGGGGCGCCTGTATGCGCAGAGCCGCGACGCCGCGCACGCGGCCGATCAGCTCCGCGCCGCCGCGATCGGGCGGATCGGCCGGACCCTGGGCCTCGGACCCTCCGTGGACGCAGGAGCGGTAGCGGATGCGGCGGCCCGCCGCCTCGCGAGCGACCCGGCCGCCGTGCGCAGCATCCTGATCTCCTCGGTGCCGGCCACCGACCGCGAGCTCGTCGACCTCTCCGACCGCCTACGTGACCTTGAAGCGGCCGTCTCGGCTGCCACCCGACCGGAAGGGACCCCCTCCCCATGAGCGACGCCAGGATCGAACGCGAGAACCCCGCGGACGACGCGGCCCTCCGCGAAGCCATGCACCGCGTGCGCGGCGAGATCGGCAAGGCGGTCGTCGGCCAGGACGGCACCGTCACCGGGCTGCTGATCGCCCTGCTCGCGCGCGGGCACGTGCTGCTGGAGGGGGTGCCCGGTGTCGCCAAGACGCTGCTCGTCCGCTCGTTCAGCCGCGCCGTGGGCCTGGACACCAAGCGGATCCAGTTCACCCCCGACCTCATGCCGGGCGACGTCTCCGGCTCGCTGATCTACGACGCCCGCAGCGGCGAATTCGAGTTCCGCGCCGGCCCGGTGTTCACGAACATCGTCCTCGCCGACGAGATCAACCGCACGCCGCCGAAGACCCAGGCCGCGCTCCTTGAGGCGATGGAGGAACGCCAGGTCTCCACCGACGGGGTGACCCGGCCCCTTCCGGAGCCGTTCCTCGTCGCGGCGACACAGAACCCCATCGAGCACGAGGGCACCTACTCACTCCCCGAGGCGCAGCTCGACCGCTTCCTTCTCAAGCTCCTGGTCGATGTCCCGGGGCGCGATGCCGAGCTCGCGGTACTGCGCCGCCACGCGAACGGCTTCGATCCGCAGGCGCTGGATGCTGCCGGCGTCGAGCAGACCGTCACCCCCGAGGAGATCCTCGGGGCCCAGCGCGCCGCCGCAGCGGTCACGGTCGCCGACGACGTGCTCGGTTACGTCGTCGACCTGGCGCGCGCCACCCGGCAGAGCCCCTCCGTTTCGCTGGGCGTGAGCCCGCGTGCCACGACCGGACTCCTGGCCGCCGCGAAGGCGTGGGCGTGGCTGAGCGGCTACCCCGCGATCACACCCGACCACGTGCAGACGATGCTGGTACCGACGTGGCGGCACCGCATCCGGCTGCGTCCCGACGCCGAGATCGAAGGCGTCTCGGTCGACGCGATCCTCGCGTCCATCCAGCAGCAGACCCGCGTTCCGCTCTGACCGTGTACATCACCGGCCGCCTTCCGCTCCTCGTCGCCCTCGGGGTGGTGCCCGTCGTGCTCCTGACGGCGGCGGGCTTGGCGCCGTGGGCGGTCGTCGGCGGATGGATGCTGCTGTGCGCCGTCCTCGCTGCCGCCGATGTCGCCGGGGCCGCCGACCCTCGCGCCCTTCTCCTGGAGCGCCGTCTCCCCGCCCGGAGTCTGCGGGACGAACCGGTCGTCTCGGAGATCGTGGTGACCAATCCCGGCCCGAAGCCGCTCCGCGGGCTGCTCCGTGATGCCTGGCAACCGACCGCCGGAGCGGAGAATGCCCGGCTCCGGCTGGACGTCCCCGCGGGCGAACGGCGCATCCTGCGGCAGACCCTTCGGCCGAGGCGGCGCGGGGAGCTGCGCTCCGAGTTCGCGGTGGCGCGGGCGGGAGGCCCCCTGGGTCTGGCCGGGCGTCAGGCCCGCCTGGACGCACCGGGGCGGCTGCGCGTGCTCCCGCCGTTCCGCGCCCGTCGGCACCTGCCGTCGCGCTTGGCCCGGCTGCGCGAGCTGGACGGAAACACCAGCGTGCAGGTGCGCGGCCAGGGGACCGAGTTCGACAGCCTCCGCGAATACGTCCGCGGCGACGACGTCCGCTCGATCGACTGGCGCGCGACGGCGCGGGCCGGCACCACCATGCTTCGTACGTGGCGGCCCGAGCGCGACCGGCACATCGTGATCGTCGTGGACACCGGCCGCACGTCAGCGGCCCGCGTCGGTGACGGCGTCCGCCTCGACGCGGGAATGGAGACCGCGCTGCTGCTGTCGGCGCTCGCCCAGCGGGCCGGCGACCACGTGCACCTGCTGATGTTCGACCGCGTCGTCCGAGCCCGCGTAACCCGCGTGGAGGGTCCGGCACTCCTCCCTGCGCTGGTGGACGCGATGGCACCGGTCGAACCGGCGCTCCTCGATACCGATTGGGATGCGGCGCTCGCCCACGTGCGAACCTTCACCACGCACCCCTCCCTCGTCGTGCTGGTCACCGCGCACGACGACCCGGCCGCGGCACGGGGCTTCCTCGGCTCGCTGCCCGCGCTGGCCGCCCGCTCCCGGGTCTTGGTGGCGACCGCGTCCGACGCTCCCGCGGCCGATCCGCCGCGCACGACCGCTGCCGAGGTCTACGCCGCCGCCGCCGCCGAGCGGGCCGAGCAGGACGCCCGGCGCGTCGCCGCGGCAGTGGAGCGTGCGGGCGGCGATGCGGTCACCGCATCCGCCGACGACCTCCCTCCGCGCGTAGCCGACCGCTACCTCGCGCTGAAGGCCGCCGGCCGCCTGTAGTCCCGTCCTCTCGCACGCGGAAAGGCCCGCCCCTTTCGGGACGGGCCTTTCGGATGCGGTGTACTCAGACCAGGTCGAAGCGGTCGAGCTCGGTGACCTTGCGCCACGCGGCGACGAAGTCCCGCACGAACTTCTCCTTGGCATCGTCGCTCGCGTACACCTCGGCGAGGGCACGGAGTTCGGAGTTCGAGGAGAACACGAGGTCGACGCGCGAGCCGACACCCACCCGCTCGCCCGAGCCGTCCTTCATGCCCTGGAAGGCATGCTTGCCGGTGTCCAGCGGCGTCCACGTGGTGCCGAGGTCGAGCAGGTTCACGAACACGTCGTTCGTGAGCGCGCCGGGCGTCGCGGTGAAGACGCCGAACGGCGACGCGTCCCAGTTCGCCCCGATGGCGCGGAGACCGCCGACGAGCACGGTCATCTCCGGCGCGGTGAGGGTGAGCAGGTTGGCCTTGTCGACCAGCAGGTACTCCGCGGGGAGCCGCGCCTCCCGAGAGATGTAGTTGCGGAAGCCGTCGGCGATGGGCTCGAGCCAGCGGAACGAATCCACGTCGGTCTGCTCTTCGGTCGCGTCGGTGCGCCCCGGGGTGAAGGGCACCTCGACCTCCACACCGCCGGCGAGAGCGGCCTGCTCGACGCCCGCGTTGCCCGCGAGCACGATCAGGTCGGCGATCGACACCTTCTTGCCCCCGGTCTGCTGACCGTCGAACTCGGCCTTGATGCGCTCGAGAACGCCCAGCACCGTCTGCAGCTGCTCGGGGTTGTTGACTTCCCAGTCCTTCTGCGGTGCCAGGCGGATGCGGGCGCCGTTGACGCCGCCGCGCTTGTCACTGCCACGGAAGGTGGATGCCGCGGCCCACGTGGTGGAGACGAGCTGCTGCACCGTCAGTCCGCTGTCGAGGATCTGCTGCTTGAGCGCGGCCGCGTCGGTGGCGTCGATGAGCGCGTGATCGACAGCGGGAACCGGGTCCTGCCACAGCAGGGTCTCCTGCGGCACGTCGGAGCCGAGGTAGAGCTCCTTGGGTCCCATGTCACGGTGCGTCAGCTTGAACCACGCGCGGGCGAACGCGTCACCGAAGGCGACCGGGTCATCCCGGAACTTCCGGGAGATCTTGTCGTATTCGGGGTCGACGCGCAGCGCCAGGTCGCTGGTGAGCATGCGCGGCTCGCGCTTGCCCTCGGAGTGGGCGAGCGGAACCATGTCCGCGCCCATGCCGTTCTTGGGCCGCCACTGGTGCGCGCCGGCCGGGCTCTGGAAGAGCTCCCACTCGTACGCGTACAGGATGTGGAAGAACTCGTTGTCCCAGCGCGTCGGGTGGTAGGTCCAGGTGACCTCGAGACCGCTGGTGATGGTGTCATCGCCCTTGCCGGTGCCGTGGGAGTTGTGCCACCCGAGGCCCTGCTCTTCGATGTCGGCGGCTTCGGGGTTCGGCCCGACGGCGTCATCGGGCGCTGCGCCGTGCGTCTTGCCGAAGGTGTGCCCGCCGGCGATGAGGGCGACGGTCTCCTCGTCGTTCATGGCCATCCGGCCGAAGGTCTCCCGGATGTCGCGCGCCGACAGCAGCGGGTCGGGGTTACCGTTCGGACCCTCGGGGTTGACGTAGATGAGACCCATCTGCACCGCGGCGAGAGGCTTCTCCAGCTCGCGGTTGCCGGTGTAGCGCTCGTCGCCGAGCCACGTGGTCTCGGGACCCCAGTACACGTCGTCATCCGACTCCCACACGTCGGCGCGGCCGCCGGCGAAGCCGAAGGTCGAGAAACCCATGGACTCCAGCGAGACGTTGCCGGCGAGGATCATGAGGTCGGCCCACGAGATCGACTGGCCGTACTTCTTCTTGACGGGCCACAGCAGGCGCCGCGCCTTGTCGAGGTTGACGTTGTCGGGCCAGCTGTTCAGCGGGGCGAAGCGCTGCATCCCGGCACCGGCGCCGCCACGACCGTCGGTCACGCGGTAGGTGCCGGCGCTGTGCCAGGCCATGCGGATCATCAGCGGGCCGTAGTGCCCGAAGTCCGCCGGCCACCAGTCCTGCGAGGTCGTGATCGCCTCGAGGATGTCCTGCTTCACCGCGGCGAGGTCGAGTGCCTGGAACGCGGCCTTGTAGTCGAAGTCCGACCCGAGCGGGTCGCGCTGGGCGTTGTTCTTGGCGAGGATCTTGAGGTTGATGCCGTTCGGCCACCAGACGCGGTTGGCCGACCCCTGGGTCGGGTGGGGCAGGGGCCCTGCCGGCTCGCTGTCGGCAGGTGCCTCGCCCACGGGCAGGCGATTGTCGTCCGGAGCTGCGCCGTCATGGAAAACGGGGCAGCCGGGGGCGGCGATGTCGCTCATTCGGATCCTCTCTGAGGGTTCGGGTGTGAAGTGTCTGCTCGACAGTCCGGGCACAGCCCCCAGAACGTCACCTCGGCGGAGCGGATGTCGTATCCGCTCTCCTGGGGGACGTGCAGGCAGGGCGCAGCACCGACGACGCAATCGACGTCGTCGACTCGCCCGCAGGAGGTGCACACCATGTGGTGGTGGTTGTCGTCCACGCGCAGTTCGAACATGCCGGGGTGACCGGCCGGTTCGATGCGACGGGCGAGCCCCGCATCCACGAAGTCGCCGAGGGCGTTGTACACCGACTGCTTGCTCGTCCCCGGGAGGGTGACGCGGATGCGGTCGAACACCTCCTCGGCGGAGGCGTGCGGTCGGCCGGACAGGGCGTCGAAGACGGCCGTTCGGGTCGAGGTCACGCGCAGACCCGCGGTGCGCAGCAGCGCCTCGGGAGTCGTGTCGGGGCCGTCGAGCATCCTCTGAGCCTAGTGAAGTTTTGACTCGTTCAAAAAAAGGCCGGGTCGTGCGGCGAGCCTGCCCGACGGATGGCTCCCCGGGAGTCGTGCCGGGCCTCGGTGCTCGGTGCCGCGCCCCACCCCGCCCCTCGCCGCCCCGCACCGGGCACTTCGGGAGGAGATGGCGCTAGGGGAGGAACAAACCCGCACAACGGCCCTCCCAAACGCCCATCTCCTCCCCGAGCGCTCAGCCACGCGGAGGACGCACTCACCGACACGGAAGCCGACCCCACCCGGCACCGCGCACCTCGGGGAGGAGATGGCGCTTGGGGAGGAAGGAAACCCGCAGAAGGGCCCTCCGAAACGCCCATCTCCTCCCCGAGCTCTCAGCCACGCGGAGGAGGCACTCACGGGCACGGAAGCCCGCCCACCCGCACGGGCGCCGGGCACCGGGCACGTCGGGAGGAGATGGCGCTTGGGGAGGAACAAAACCCGCACAAGGGCCCTCCGAAACGCACATCTCCTCCCCGAGCGCTCACCAACACGGAGGACGCACTCCCCACCCACGCCGCCCCGGGCGCCTTGGGAGGACCGGGCACCTCGGGAGGAGCGGACACTTCAGGAGAAGCCCGAGGCTTCGGGATGATCGCCACCCGAGGCGCAGGGAGCCGCAGGCCCCCGGACGGGCCTGCGCGCGGTCATCCGGAGACGAGCCGCGCGGTGCCCGCTTCGTACTCGGTGAGGTCGCCGTCCTCCCGCTCCCGGACCGCGCGGCGACCGAGGATGAGCATGTACGCGAGGAAGGCGGCGAGCGCCAGCGCACCGATCGCGATCTTGATCGCCGTCGGCCACGGGGCGGGGGTGACGAAGCCCTCGATCACGCCCGAGACGGCGAGGACGAAGACGAGTCCGATCGCGATCGTGCCGAGGGACCGGCCGGCCGAGGCGAGCGCATCCGCTCGGCGGCGGGGTCCGGGGGCCACCCAGGCCCAGAAGATCTGCAGCCCGGCCGCTCCCGCCACGAGGATCGCGGTGATCTCGAGCAGGCCGTGCGGGAGGATGAAGGAGAAGAAGACGTCGCCGCGGCCGAAGGCGAACATGACCGCGGCGGCTGTTCCGATGCCGACCGCGTTCTGCACGAGCACCATGAGCGGCCAGAGGCCGGTGATGCCGAAGATCACGCACTGCGCCGCGATCCACGCATTGTTGGTCCAGACCGTGCCGGCGAACACCGCCGCCGGGTTCTCGCTGTAATACCCGGTGAACTCCTCCTCGGCGTATGTCTCGAGCTCTGCCCGGTCGCCGAGCGCCGCGACGGCTGCGGGGTCACCGGCGATCCACACTGCGACGAGGATGGTGACGGCCAAGAAGCCGACCGCGACGGCGAGCAGCGTCCAGCGCACCCGATAAAGCGCGGCGGGCAGTTGCCCGACGAAAAAGCGCGGCACGAGGGCGCCCGCGTTCTCGCGCACGCCCGTCAGCCGCAGTCGGGTGCGCGCCAGCAGCGTCGAGACATAGTCCCCCTGCGGCGTGCGCCCCGCGGAGGTCTTGATGTCGGCGAGATCGGCGGATGCTGCGCGGTACCGCGTGACCAGTTCATCCACCTGCGCGCCAGAGAGGCGTCGAGCGCGGCTCAGTTCGTCCAGTCGCGCCCACTCCTGCCGCCGTGCGGCCGTCAGGGCGTCGAGGTCCATTTGCTTTACTGTACCCATGGCGCTTGACCCCTCCCCCGCCCAGGTGCGCATCGCACAGGATGAGACGGTCACGGGAGAGGCCGTCGCCCTGGACGTGCAGTCCGTGGGATTTTTCCTGCGGGCCGTCGGAGCGCTGATCGATTTCCTCGCCGGAGTGGCGGTTCTCCTCCTCCTCGCGACCGTTCTCTCGTGGCTCGTGAGTGCGGGCCTCCTTGGGGAGGAAGTCATCGCACCCCTCGCGATCACGGTCCTCGTCCTCGTCACCGTCGTCGTTCCCACCACTGTGGAGACGGCAACCCGGGGGCGGAGTCTCGGAAAGCTCGCCATCGGCGGCCGGATCGTCCGCGCAGACGGCGGCGCCATCGGCTTCCGGCACGCGTTCCTCCGGGCGCTCGTGGGTGTCCTCGAGCTGTGGTTCACGCTGGGCTCGCTGGCCGCGCTGGTCGGCGCATTCACGCCCCGCGCCCAGCGCCTGGGCGACCTGCTGGCCGGCACGTACAGCGAGCGCACACGTACCCGGCCGCTGCCACCGCCGGCGCCCGGCATCCCAGCTGCTCTCGCGGGATGGGCGACTATCGCGGACGTCGCACGCCTGCCTGACCGCCTCGCCGCGCGCATCGCCCAATTCGTGCGCTCGGCGCCGCAGTTGCAGCCGGCTGCCCGTGTGCGGCTGGCCGAGACCCTCGCAGCGGAGGCGCGCCCGTTCGTCGCTCCCCTCCCACCGGTCGACGCCGACGTGCTGCTGCACGGCATCGCGGGGGTGCGACGCGAGCGCGAATTGCGGGCGCTCTACCTGGAGGACCAGCGCGTCGCCGCCCTCCTCCCGCGCACCTAACCCCACGCCGCCCGCGCGCCTAACCCCACGCCGCCCGCGCACTTAGCCCCACCCCACCCGCCCGCCCGGCGGCGCACTGCGCCCCATCCCGGCCGCGCACCGCGCCCCATCCCGGCGGCGCGCTGCCCTCCGTCCGGGATGCTCCACCCGCTCCCACGCCGTGCACGGCGTGGATTTGGGGCGCTTCCCGTGCTTTGGGGCGCGCCCGGCGGTGCCCCACAGCACGGATTCCGCCCCAAACCCGGTCAAGGCGCGCCGCGTCCACCCGGGACCCGGGCGGGTCGCACCTGGCGCGCACCGAAACACGGCTTCCACTCGCGTGCGGGCGCGCAGCTCGCCTTCGGGTTTGGGGCGCTTCCCGTGCTTTGGGGCGCGCCCCGGAGTGCCCCAAGGCACGGATTCCGCCCCAAACCCGTTCAGGGTGCGGCGTCCACCCGGGGCCGGCGCGGGGGCCGCACCGCAGGCCTCGAATCGGGGGATGCTGCGAGGCCGGGCCGCCGACGGACGGAGGGTTAGACGCGGAGGGTCTCGTGGCGAACGACGACCCATCCGCGCGGAACGGACAGGCGGTCGGTGTGGATGGCGCACAGGTCATGCGCGTGCGGGTCACCGGTACTGCCCAGCGGGCCGACCGCGGCCATTTGATCGGCGTAGTCGTAGGTCAGGGTCGCCACGGCATCGCGGGAGCATCCCACCTTGGAACAAAGTCTGTCGCGCATCGCCGTCAGCCTATCCGCGCGTTCGGACACGGCCCCGTCGCCTCGCCGACAGCGTCATAGGATGGGGCCATGGTTCGCCGACGCTCTCGCGAGCGCACTCGCGCCCGGGCTCCGCGGCACGGCCGTCACGGCCGGGAGAACCGCAGCCCTGTCGTTCGGCCCCCGCTCCCCCCGCTGGACACCCGCGTGGAGCGGTTCGACCTCGCCGTGGGTACCGCGGCCGAGTTCCTCCGGGCGACGTGGAGCGAGCTGCGCGACGTGTCGTTCGAGATCGGCGTGCTGCCGCCGTCCACAGACGAGCAGGGGATCCCGCGCTGGCGGGTGCTCCGCGAGCAGAAGCGGATCGTCCTCTACCGAGTGCCGATCGAGCGCCTCAGCCACCTGCATCGCGACGACGATCTGCACCGCCGCATGATGATCGAGAGTGCCGTCTTCCGTGCGGCCGCCGAGTACCTCGACCGCGATCCGTGGGACCTCGGCCCCGAACGCTTCCGCTTCTAGGCGCCACCGGGCGGCGCGAGCCCGCCCGCCGCAGCGCGGGCGCGAGCCCGCAGCCCGTGCCCGCAGTCCTCGGGGCGCCGGACGCGAGACCGCGGCCCGCAGGCCGCCGGCCTACGGGAAAATGACGATCGGCGGGGCGGCAGCATCCGCTCCCCACACCGGGAAGCCCGCCAGCGCGCCGGTCGAACCGAACGACACGGCCGCGTGCACGCTGCCGGCCGGGTCGATCGCGTGCACGCCCGACTCCGCGAGCGCGACCTCCGCTGCCCCCTCGGCGGGCAGTTCCACCTCGCGACTCGTGCCGGAGGGGCTCGTCAGGGTGACGGTCACCGCCTCGGCGCCGTCGTTCACGAGGGTGAGAACCGGTGACAGTCCGGTCGGGACCGCCACGACGGTGGGCCGGTCGATCTGCGGCGCCGCCGCGAACCATCCGAAGTCCGACCCCTGGCCGAAGCCGGTGGTGCTCCAGGCGCCGGCGACCAGCGGCACGTCGGCGTCGACGATGACGGTGTAGGTGCCCGCGGCAAGCCCCGGAAGGCCGAGTTCGCTGGGGATCCCGGCGGTGAGCGGCACCGTCGCATCCTCGCCCACCCGGCGGCCGTCGCTGTCGCGCACCGACACGGTGGCCTGCGTGTCGGCCGTGGGCGCGAGGAGGCGCGTGATGGTCCGCGCACCGGCGGCCGCGTCTGCTTCCTCCGCCGCAACGACCACGCCCGCGACGATCTGACGCTCGGACGCGGCGGCCACGGGACTGACCTGGTCGACGCCGCCGGGCTCCAGCGTGCGGATGAGGCTGGACTGCAGCGCCGCCGTCACCGGTGCCCCCACCGCCGTTACGGAGATCACGGGACTCGCCTCATCGGGCAGGAGTCCCGCGAGCGGCACCACGACCTGGCTCCCCGCCGCGACGACGCGGTCGGAACCGCCGGGGGCGACCACGGGACCGGCGGCTCCGTACACCGTCACCTCGACGGTCGCCGCGACCGCGCCCGGGTTCGACAGCAGCAGCAGATCGCCGGATCCGGTGGTGGTGGCGCCCCCGACGAGCCAGGACTCCAGGAGCGGCGGACGACAGGGGGATGCGGCGAAGCCGCGCAGATCGGCCGCCTCGACGGCGCTCGACCCGGCGGCGGCGAACGACGCCGGCCCGGAGGCATCGGCGGCGACGCTGAACGCGAGAGGCTGCGAGCCCTCGGCCGCGGTCGTCAGTGCGAATTCGGCCGCTCCAGCCGACGCCGGGCCGGACACGACGGACTGGTCGGCGGCGACCGACAGCTGCCCGGCCTGCTCCACGACCCGGCCGAGGGCGAGCAGCGGGCCGTCGCACGCCAGGACGGTGTCCGACGGCGCCGGGGTCGCCTCCAGCCGGACGGGCTCGGCCGTGGCCGTCGGCCAGGGGAACGCGATCGCGATGCCGACGACGATCACGATCGCCACCGCGATGGCGGCGCCGACGACGACCCGGGTGCTCGTGAGCACCCACCGGAACGGGCGACGCTCGGTCATCGCGCCTCCTTCACCGCAGGACCGACGATCCGTGGCGTCCGTCGCGCGAGGCGGCGGCTGGCAGCGGTCGGCACCGCCAGCAGGAGGCAGATCGCGACGACGATGATTTGCGCCAAGGCGATGAGCCGCGACGCGTCGCGCACCGCCGCCGTGTCGTCTGGCCGCGGGTGCACGTCGCCGGTGACACGCCACAGGGCACCGCGCGTCGTATCCCCGACGGCGTCGAGTCCGTTGCGCTGGTCGAGGGCCGTGGATGCGGAGAGCCGCAGCGCCCGGACGGCTTCGGCGTCGCCGGTCGGCGCTTCCAGGAGCACGAATGCGATCCCGCGGTCGGCAAGGGCCTGCACGGCCTCCGGGCTCGTCGAGGTCACGAGATCCGCCGCCAGGTCGGCGAGTTCGCGATCTGCCGCAGAGGCTTCGGTGCGCGTGGCGCGGACCGTGCTCTGCCCGCCGAGCGTCTCACTTCCGCCCCACACGACCCGCACGATCATTCCGTCCCCGCCGGGGTTCAGCACGATGGTGCCGACGCGCGGATCACCGCGCCCCTCCGCGGCCACGAACGCGGGCAGCGTCGACACGGGTCCGTTCGTGAGCACGGCCGCGTCGCGGGCGGGGGCGGTGAGCGCGGGGATCGCCGTCACGACCAGGGGCAGGAGAAGCACGAACGCGACAGCGGGACGCAGCATCCGCAGGCGCGGAAGCAGTCCCGTGTCGAGGGTGAGCACGGCAGCTCCGACGGCTCCCGCCCACGCGAGGCTGAGCCCTGCACCCGGCCACAGCGGCACTGCCGCCGTGCCCGCGAACGACACCGCGATGGCGACGGCCGCGAACGCCGTCGCCGTTCCGAGGAGAGTGAGCGCGATGAGAGCCGCGCCGACCGGCCAGCGAGGGGTCACGAGCGAGAGCAGGGCGAGGATGGCGAGCGGGGTGACCAGCAGCGGCACCCACCACACGGGCGCGCCGCCGAGGAACGCGCCCCACCCACCCGGGTCGGCCGTGGGGAATCCGGCGGCCAGGAGGAGGCGACCGGGCGCGTCCGCCGCGACTCCCCCGCCGACGGCGACCCCCGGGTCGGCCAGCAGTGCGAGGACATCGCCGGAGCGGAGTCGCTCCCACACCAGCGGCGCGAAGAGGACGATCGACGGGACGAGGAGCCAGACGACCTTCGCCGCGCCGTGCCCTCGGCGTGCCGCGATCACGGCGACGAGCGCGGCCAGCCATGCCACGACGAGCGCCGGGGCCAGCGACGGCGCGCAGGCGATCACGGCGGCAAGGAGAAGGGATGCTCCGCCCGCGCCCGCCCACGAGCGGTGAGCGACGCTGCCGGTGTAGAGCAGCCACGGCAGCAGCAGGTGTACGAGCACGGCAGCCGGGCGCCCCTCGACGAGCGCCGCGAGGAAGGCGGGAGCCAGCGCCCAGGCCACTGCGGCGACGATGCGCAGCAGTGACCGTTCCGTCACGCGCGTGGCAGCGAACCAGGCACCGAGCACGGCGAGCGGCAGCGCGAGGAGCCACAGGAGGACGAGCGCCCGCGACGGTTCGAACGGCCACAGTGTCCCGACCACGGCGATCACGGCGGCGAACGGATCGGCCGGCGCGACGTCGCCCAGGCCGAGGGCGCGTGAGCCGTACGCGGCATCGGCCCACAGTTGCGCGACGGTGGAGCGGAGCGGCAGGAGAGCGCCGCCGCCGAGGACGGGCCACGCCAGCAGAGCCGGGAACACGCCGACCGATACGGCCGCCGCACCCAGCACCGCCCACGCGCCGCCGCCGGTGAAGAAGCGCAGCTCGGAGCGCACCGGCGCATCGGGGTCGGCGCCATCCCCCTCCCATCGGAGGCGAAGCTGCGCCCGGCTGATACGCAGCGGCGTCAGGCGCGCCCATCCGGCGCGGCGCGTCGCGCGGATGCGCCCGCGCGCGCGGGCGATCGCCCCCCACCGCACCATGACGAGCAGCGTCGCCGCCCAGTCGGGGCCGACGCGTCCGGGTTGCTTCGCGACGAGGTGTGCGAGCGTCCGCCACACGGCGAGCGGGAGAAGCGAGAGCCACTGGAGAACCAGCGCCACGACGGGCGCGTAGACGAGCCGACGGTGCAGCTCAGCGGTGCGGATCGCGAACTCGCGCCGCGTCGAGTGACGTTCGGAGGGAAGCCCCGCAACTCCGTCACCGGCCACGGCGACCACGGCGGAGGGGACCAGTGTGACCCGCTCCCCCGCCAGCCGCGCCCGGACGCCGAGGTCGAGTCCTTCGTCCGCGCCGGCGAGCCCCGCATCCAGCCCGCCCAGTTGCCGCCATGCGTCCAGGCGCACGAGCACACCTCGGATATCAGTGCCCAGCACGTCTTCGGCCGCATCGTGCTGGCCCTGGTCCAGCTCTCCGGTGGCCAGATCGACGGTCCTGCCCAGGGGTGACATGCTCACACCGAGCGACACGAGCTCCGAGCGGTCCTCCCACTGCACGAGCTTGGGCGCGACGAACGCGACGGATGCTGCCAGCTCGAGCGCTCCGGCCAGGCGGGTGAGAGCGTCCGGCTCGGGGGCGGTGTCCTGCGCGAGCAGCCAGACGGCGTCGCCGGTCAGGCGCGGGGTGGCCATCGCCGTCGCGGCAGCGAATCCCGTGCCGTGCGGGGCGGTGATGACGCCCTCAGCGCCGGAGCGCGCGGCGATGTCGCGCAGATCACTGCCGCCACCGCAGAGCACGATCGTGAGCGCATCGACCGGCCGGGTCTGTGCGGCGAGCGCCGTCAGGGTGGCGCGCAGATGTGCGGATGTGGGCGTGCGACCTTCCGGACGCACGACGAGGATCGCGTGAACTCGGTCGGGCATGGCGCAGTCAGCCTAGGCGGGACTCGCGCTCACCCTCGGGCGCACGCGCCGCGGACGGCGGATCGGTTCAGCCGGCGCGGCGCTTGAGTTTGCGCCGCTCGCGCTCGCTGAGCCCGCCCCAGATGCCGAACCGCTCGTCGTTCTGAAGGGCGTACTCGAGGCAGGCGTCGCGGACATCACACGTGGTGCAGACACGCTTGGCGTCCCGGGTCGATCCGCCCTTCTCCGGGAAGAAGGCCTCGGGGTCGGTCTGCGCGCAGAGGGCCTCGGACTGCCAGGAAAGCGGGTTGTCGTCGACGACATCGATGTCGCGGCGGACACCCGGAACCCCCAGGTGGACGGGATCGACGAACCAATTTTCAGGTACGCCGGAACGATACTGTGATCCAGCCATCTCGTCTCCCGCTCTGAGCCCCTCAGCCACGCCGGCCGCGTGTATGCATAATTACACCCGTGTCATTCGCCCGGGTCAAGTCGCAGATACTAAAGCCTCAACGCGGACTTCAAACTTCACCACGCCCGCGGCGTGTCGCGGTTGTTACGCTCGGCCCGGCATGGCGACGAATGCGTGACCCTCTCCGGCGAACACCAGGGGGCTCTCGACCGGGGTCGCCAGCAGCGCCTGCCCCGGCTGGAGCGTGAGCCGGTCGCCGCTTGCTCCGGTGACCTCCACGATCCCCTCGACCGTGAGAACGAGGGATGCTCCGCCCAGCTCCACCTCGCTGGTGCCCTCTCCCACCGTCACTGCGGCCAGTGCGAAGTCGGGGATCCCGGCATCGAAGAGCCCGACGCCCCGCCCCAGCGCCTGCGGGGCGAGGAGAGGCGGGTCGGACGGGCGGGCGTCCAGCACCGTCAGCAGCTCCTCCACGTCGAGGTGCTTGGTGGTGAGGCCGCCGCGCAGGACGTTGTCGCTCGCCGCCATGAGTTCCACGCCGAGTCCCGCGACGTACGCGTGCAGGACGCCGGCGGGAACGAAGATCGCCTCGCCGCGGCGGAGGGTCACGAGGTTCATGAGAAGCGCCACCACGACCCCCGGGTCGGCGGGATAGGCACGAGCCAGGGTGCGCGCGAGTTCGAGCTCGGCGGCGAATTCCGGGGAGGACGCCGTGCCGGCCGCGGCGATGATGTCGGCGACCTCACCGGCCGCCGTGCCGCTGAGGAGCCACCCGATCGTTGCGCGGAGCGCGGCCTCCGCATCCTCGCCCGCCAGGTGCGCCGCGAGAGCACGCGGCCCGGAGGTGTCGCCGAGCGCGTCGACGAGCCGTCGGGTCGCCGCCAGGTCGCGGAGCCCCGCGAGGGCGTCGAACCGCTCGCTCACGGCCACGAGCAGCTCGGGCTTGTGGTTGTCGTCGCGGTAGTTGCGCTCCGCAGCATCCCGTGCCACGCCCGTCGCCTCTTCCCGGGCGAACCCGTCCTCCGCCTGGCCCTTCGAAGGGTGCGCCTGGATCGACAGCGGTGCGCCGGCGGCCAGGAGTTTCAGCAGGTACGGCAGCCGCTCAGGAACGCCGGCCGTCTGCGCCTCCGCCCGCAACCACGCGTCGAGCGTGCGCTCGGACCCGTCGTGCACCAGCGCCGGTGAGCCCGGGTGGTCGCCGAACCACACCTCCGCCTCGGGGGCGCCGGTGGGCTCACGCCCCTCCAGCTCGGCGATGAGCGTCGGTGATCCCCAGGCGTAGTCGCGGGGGATGTTCGAGATGCGGGTCAGCACGCGCCCAGCCTACGACCGGTGCGGGCGGTACCCTGAGGTCCCATGGCGGTTCACACGAAGCATCCCGCATCCGCGCCGCCTGCCGCTCCCGCGCGGGAGAAGACCGGGCACCTCCTCCTTCGGGGATGGTGCGTCTTCGTCGTGCTGCTCGCCCTCGGGGGAACCGCCTGGGTGCACGCGTTCGGCGACGTTGCCACAGGGGCCCTGACGGTCCTCTCGGGGGTCGTCTCCGTCATCCTGTGGCTCTCGATCCGCCCCCCGGTGCAGGGCCGGCGGATGCCCTGGCTGGCGTTCGGCTATGTGGCGTGGGCGGCCCTTTCGGTGCTGTGGAGCGCGTGGCCCGTGACGTCGATTCTCACGTGGCTGCTCCTGGCGATCACCACCCTCCAGGGACTGTTCGTCGCCGCCGTGCTGACCTGGCGTGAGATCGTCCGCACCATCGCCTCCGCTCTCAAGTGGGTGATCGGGCTCAGCATCGTGTTCGAGCTGGCGGTGTCGATCCTCATCGGCGGCCCCATCCTCCCCGGATGGGAGCGGCCCGTCGGGGAGATGGACCCGATCGTCTACTGGTCGCGCGACAACTTCTTCGACTGGGACGGCCGCATCCAGGGCATCTTCGGCAACTCCAACCTGCTCGCCGGCGTCATGGTGCTCGCGCTCATCGTCTTCGCCATCCGTTTCGCCGCTCGGTCGCCCCGCCGCGAACTGCTGATCGCGTGGATGGTCGTCGCGGCCTTCCTCCTCGTCCGTGCGGGTTCGGCCACCGCCTACCTGTCCGTGGTCGCGGTCGCCGTGGTGCTGGGCACCGTCCTCCTCATGCGCACCGCCCGGCGCCCCGGGGAACGCACCCGCTGGTACGTGCTGTACGCCGTCGTCGGCATCGGAGGCGCCGCGGCCCTCTGGTTCGGACGCGACACGCTGTTCCGCATCCTCGGCCGCTCCGCCGACCTCACCGGTCGAGAGGACATCTGGCAGCAGGTGCTCGAGCGTGCGTCGCAGCATCCGATCATCGGATGGGGATTCGCCACGCCCTGGCTCCCGGACGAGCCGCGGTTCGACGGATGGATCGTCGACCACGGCCAGACCGTGCTCCAGGCGCACAGCATGTGGCAGGATGCCTATCTGCAGCTGGGCATGATCGGCGTCGTGCTCCTCGCGCTCGCGTACCTCGCCTTCATCTGGCGGGCGTGGTTCTTCGCGATCGACCGCCCCCGCTTCGACCTCCGCGCCGACCGTCCCTACTCGCCGCTGACCCTCCTCCCCACCCTCGTCGGCACCCTCCTGCTCGTGCAGGGGGTCTCCGAGTCGGGGCCGCTTCTCGTGTGGGGCTGGATGCTGTTCATCCTGTTCGCCTTCAAGATCAAGCAGGCGCCGCTCGTGGGCGTCGGCCCGGCCGAGCAGAGCCTGGCGATCGAACGCGGCGAGCTGCAGAGCGCGGTGCCGTGAGCGACTCGGCACGGCACCCGACGCACGGCCTGTCCGGGCTCCTGGCATCCGCATCGTTCGCGCGCGCCTACACGCTGGCGACGTTGGCCACCGTCTTCAGCGCGTTCGCGATCGAGCGTGTGGCCGGCCAGGTCACCCTCGTCACGATCATCACCGGGCTGTGCGCGCTGGGGCTGGCGATGCTGATCTCCCGCCGCGCGGAGTACTCCCTCGTGCGCCTCGCCCCCACGACGCTCGTGGTGTTCCTGGCGTGGACGCTCGCATCCGTCACCTGGACCGGCGACCGCGGCGACACGCTGGCCGGCTGGATCGCGCTGGCCGCCGTCGCGCTCCTCGCCGTGGTCGTCGCGCTCGTCCGCGACACGCTGCAGACGGTACGGGCGCTCGGCGACGTCCTCCGCTGGCTGCTGTCCCTCTCCCTCGGCCTCGAGATCCTGTTCGGGATCCTCCTCGACATGCCCGTCCCCTTCCTCGGCATCCAGGGACGCATCGCCGAGTTCGGGCCGATCCAGGGCATCTTCGGCACCCGCAACGTTCTGGGGTTCGTGACCGTGCTCGCCCTGATCACGTTCCTCATCGAGTACCGCACCCTCTCGGTCCGCACCGGCGTCGCGGTGTTCTCCGTCGTCCTGGGCGGGGTCACCGCCGTGCTCACCGACTCCCCCACCGTGTTCGTCGTCGCCCTCGCCGTGGCCGTGGCGACGGCGGCACTCGTGGCGGTCCGCAGCGCATCACCGGAGCGCCGCAACGTTCTGCAGTGGACCATAGGCGGGCTGGTCGTGCTGGCCGTCGGGGCCGGGTACGCGCTGCGGGGACCGATCATCGATCGGCTCGGGGCGCAGAACGACCTGTCTCTCCGCACCGATCTGTGGGGAACTCTCGTCCCGCTGGTGCGGTTCCGTCCCGTCCAGGGGTGGGGATGGTTCGGTCCCTGGGTCCCTGGCGAGTTTCCGTTCAACGCGATCAACGCGACTCTGAGGCAATCGCACGCATCCGCGTTGAACGCCTACCTCGACGTCCTCCTGCAGATCGGGTGGGCGGGGCTCTTGCTCTTTCTCGCCCTCGGCGTGGTGGCACTCGTGCGGTCGTGGCTGGTCGCCAGCGAACGCCGTTCGGTCGTCTACGCGTGGACGCCGCTCATCCTCGTCGCCCTCCTCGTCGACTCCCTCTTCGAGAGCTTCACCCTCAGCGGTCTCGGGTGGTTCATGCTCGTCCTGTGCGCCATGCGCGCGGGTCAATCGCGCTCGTGGCGCGAGCGGATGGACGCGCTGGATGACCCCGTTGCGCCCGAGATTCTGCCGCTGTCGGGCGACGCTCAGGGCTTGGGCGGGCCGCGCGGGTAGGATTCACCGTGGCCGAAACGTCGGCCCGGTGCAGCATCCGGAGACTTTTCACGTGACGTACACCCTTCAGCATGTCGTGTTCCCGATCGAACGCGATCCCGATCTTCTCCCCCTCTACGCGGACCCCGAGACCTGGTCGGTCATCGACGAGGAGCCCGTGCGGGTGTCCAACCGCGCGAAGCTCGGCAACGTCCTGGGGCGGCGCCGAGCGCGGATTTCCGCGGGCCAGCGCGTGTCGTTCGGAACCTATTTCAACGGGTTCCCGGCCTCCTATTGGCAGCACTGGACCGCCGTGCGGCGTGTTCGCCTCACCGTCCGGCTGAACGGCGCTGCGACGATCCTCGTCTACCGCTCGAATGGCAGTGGTGTGAAACAGCGACTGGAGACGCAGGAGGTTTCCGGCGAGTCGGAGTCCTCCTTCGACCTCGAGCTGACGCAGTACAGCGACGGCGGATGGATCTGGTTCGATATCGCCGCCGATCAGGAACCCGCCATCTTCGAGGGCGCCGAATGGACCACGGAAGACGAACCCGTCCGCGCCGGCAAGGCGAGCATCGGCATCACGACCTACAACAAGCCCGACTACTGCCTTACGACGCTGGAAAGCCTCGCCGACGCTCCCGAGGCGCTGGAGCTTGTCGATCGGATCTTCCTCATCGACCAGGGAACACAGCTCGTTGCCGAGCAGGAGGGGTTCGGCCGCATCGCGGAACGCCTCGGTGAAACGCTCCAGCTGATCCGCCAGCCGAATCTGGGCGGGTCGGGCGGCTTCTCGCGCGCGATGCTCGAGACCCTCGAACGTCCGGAGAGCGACTTCGTGCAGCTCCTCGACGACGACGTGCGGATCGAACCCGAGTCTGTGCGCCGTTCCATCGTGTTCGGTCAGTACGCGTCGGTTCCCACCCTGGTGGGCGGGCACATGTTCGACCTCCTCGACCGGCCCAAATTGCATGCGTGGGCGGAGGTGGTTGACGAAGCACCCTTCATGTGGCGGGCGCTGTACCAGGAGAAGCTGCCACACGACTTCAGCGTCGCGAATCTGCGTCAGTCACCGATTCTGCACATGCGGATGGATGCCGACTACAACGGCTGGTGGATGTGCCTCATTCCGGTCGAGGTCATCCGCAAGGTCGGTCTCGCCCTCCCCGCGTTCATCAAGTGGGACGACGCGGAGTTCAGCCTGCGCGCGCGGGAGGCGGGCTATCCGACCGTCTCAGTGCCGGGAGTGGCTCTCTGGCACGTGTCGTGGATGGGCAAGGACGACTCGATCGATTGGCAGGCGTACTTCCACGCCCGCAACCGCATCGTCGCCGCGCTACTGCACTCGAATGCTCCGGGCGGCGGAACGCTCCTGCGGCACAGCACGCGCGTCGACCTCAAGCACCTCATGATGATGCAGTACTACCCGGTCGCCCTCCGGCACCGTGCCATCCGCGACATCCTCTCGGGCCCCGAGCACATGCGCGCAGGGTTGGCCACCGCGATGCCGGCGGCGCGCGAACTGGCGAAGTCGTTCCCGGAGACGGTCGTGCATAAAGACTCGGGCGTCCCACTCCGGTCCCGGCGCGGACGACAGGTGTTCCGGAGGCTGAGGACGCACGAATTCGACAGCCCCACCGGGCTCGCGTTGCGGACATTCACGCTACGAACGCTGGTGGCGCACTGGTTGCGCCAGCCCCAGCCGGAGAACGTCACGCAGCCCGAGGTCGAGTTTGGTAAAGGCGATGCGCAATGGTGGCGGGTGCCGCTCTATGACAGCGCGCTTGTCAGCGCCGCCGACGGGTCGGGCAAGAACATCTACACCCGGGACCGCACGAAGTTCCGTCGGATGCTGATCGACAGCGTGCGCCTCCATCGGCGGCTCCGTCGCGAATGGTCTGCGCTCGCCCAGCGGTATCGCGACGCCCTTCCCGCCCTCGTGTCCGAGGCGGAGTGGCGGAACACCTTCAGGAGCCCCCGATGACCGAGAACGGCAGAGCGTTCGACCCGGCCTCCGCGACGATCGCCGTCGTGACCTACAACCGCTCGGGGTTACTGTCGCGCCTGCTGGCGAGCATCGAGCGGATGGATCCGAAGCCGGGCCACGTCGTGATCATCGACAACGCCTCGGTGGATGACACCACCGAGGTCGTGGAGTCGTTCCGATCCCGGGTCGGCACTGAACTCGTCTACCGGAAACTCGAGACGAACACCGGTGGTTCGGGCGGCTTCAGCGAGGGCATGCGGACCGCCTATGAGCTCGGTTCGGAGTGGATCTGGCTCATGGACGACGACGTCGAGGTCATCCCCGATGGGCTCGCGCGCATGGGCGCGTGGACGCCACGCTTCCGCAGCATCCAGGGCCGCCGCTACGACTACGACGGTAGCGAGTTCTACTGGCAGTACCGCGTCGCCGAATCGATGGGCATCCCCATCCCGTTCGCGCCCGCAAGCTTCGACGAATCCGGCTACAAGGAGATGAACTCGGGGTGCTTCGAGGGCATGTTCATCCACCGAGACATCGTCGCGAAGATCGGCCTCCCCGACCCGCGTTTCTTCATCTACTGGGACGATCAGCTCTACGGCTGGCTCGCTTCGCGCCACACCACGTCGGTGATCGTGGACGAATTCGTCCTCCGCCGCACGCGCGAGATCAAGCAGTGGGACATGGGCATCCGTCATATGAACGCGTCGAGTGACGCGTACCGGTACTACATCATGCGAAACCGGGCCCATATCAAGCAGTACTATCGCGCGCTGGGCGTCTACAAGCCGCTCCCCTTCGCCGCGGGCACTGCGCTGACGTTCGTGAAGGAGCTCATCCGGCTGTTGGCCGTGGAGCGCACAGTGCGCGGCACGAGCCACCTGTTCCGCGGGCTCCGTGACGGCGGGCGCATCGCCCGTGACCGAGCGTGGCGGCCGATGCCACCCTTGACGGAGTCTCAGCCGGTCGCGTAGTCGGCGTTGTAGCGGTCGAGCACCTCAGCGATCGGCGCATCCATGGCGAGCGCGCCCTTGTCGAGGTAGAGGCCGCGCGTGCAGAAACGCCGGAGGTCCTTCTCGTTGTGGCTCACGAAGAACAATGTTCGGCCTTCCGCTAGCAGTTCGTCGATGCGGCGATAGCACTTCTCCCGGAACGCCCGGTCACCGACGGCGAGGACCTCGTCGACGAGCAGGGTCGGTTCGTCCAGCTGAGAAACCACGGAGAACGCAAGCCGAACCTTCATCCCATTCGACAGATGCTTGTACGGCGTGTCCACGAAGTCGCGAATCTCGGCGAAGTCGATGATGCCATCGAACCGGCGGTTCACCTCCGCGCGGGACATCCCATGTAGGCCGGCCGCCAACCGCACGTTCTCGCGGACCGACAAGTCACCGACGAATCCTCCCGTGATCTCGATCAGAGGCGCGACTCCCCCGCGGACGGTCACCCCACCCTCATCGGGAAGGAGCACGCCGGCGACCAGCTTCAGCAGCGTGGACTTTCCCTGACCGTTGCGCCCCACCACCCCGATCGACTCGCCGGGCTGCACGTCGAAAGTGACGTTGCGCAGGGCCCAGAATTCGCCGGGACGTGTCCGCCGTGACGAGCCGGCGAAAAGGTCTTTGATCGTGCGCTTGCCCCGCTTGTTGCGGCGGAACCGGACACCGAGGTCTCGAGCCTCGATGGCGGCGTGCGGAGTGCTCATCACAGCTCCTTGAGCAGGGGTCGCTCCAGCCGCGGGAAGGCGAACAGCCCGAGGAGGAGGAGACCGATCGAAATCACAGCGGACATGACGACGGAGAACGTGTCCCACTGGTCGGGAAAGAAACCGACGCGGAAGAGGGTGAAGATGCCGGACAGCGGGTTGAACGCGGCGAGTTGGGGGAAGATCCCGGGCAGATCACCGACGCCGTAGATGACGGGCGACGCATAGAAGAGCACTCGCAGAACGAGTCGCGTCGTCCTCTCGAGGTCGCCGAAAAGAACGCACAACGGCGCTACGAGGAGTCCGAGCCCGACCAACAACACCGTCTGAAGCGCGACAGCCACCGGGAACATCAGCAGGCCCCAGCCCACGGTCGCGCCGCCGAAGACCGCGAAGAGCACGAGCACGGGGATGGCGAAGAGGAACTCGATCCCCTTGCTCAGCACGATGCGGTTGACCCAGATCGAGCGAGGAATGGAGGTCGATCGCACCAACCGCGCATCCTTGTTGAAAGCTCGTGTGAAGTCGGTGACGGAGGCGTTGAACCACACCCACGGCAGGAGGGCCGTGATGAGGAAGACGATGTACGGTTCCTCGCCGACGGAGCGCTGGAATACCTGCGTGAAGATGAACCAGTAGATGAGGCTCATCACCAGGGGGTCGAGAACCGACCACAGGTAACCCAAGCCGCTGGTGGCGTACCGCACACGCAAATCGCGGGCCGACAGCAGCCACAGCGAGTGAAGGTAGCGCCGGGCCGATCCGGGTACGCCCACGGCGGCGGTGGTCACGAAGAGAGTCTAGAGGGCGGATAGGCTGGTGGTTCGCACCCATCGGACTCCCATGATCATCGACATCTGCATGCCCTTCTGGGGCGACCCCGACGACCTTCGCGCCGCCGTCCGATCCGTTCTGTCTCAGGACGACGACGCATGGCGCCTCACCGTGATCGACGACTGCTACCCCGACGAATCGGTGCCGGAGTACTTCCAGGGGATCGATGACCCGCGCGTCACCTACCTTCGCAACGAGCGGAACATCGGGATCACGGCCAACTTCCGCCGGGCGGTCGCGGCTGCGGATGGACCCTACGTCGTGATCATGGGCAGCGACGACCTGCTCCACCCCGACTTCGTCTCCCGTATGCGCGCGCTCGCAAGCGCCCATCCGGACGTGGACGTCTTCCAGATCGGCGTCGACGTCATCGGCGCCGACGGCTCCCCCACGGCCTCACTCGCCGACTTCGTCAAGCAGCGGATCCTGACGCCTCGGCGCGCGACCACGCTGCGCGCCGAGGAGATGGCACGCAGCCTGCTGGTCGGGGATTGGCTGTACTGGCCATCGCTCCTGTTCCGCACCGACCGCCTGCGCGAGATCGACTTCCGAGATGACCTGCCAATCATCCTGGATCTGGCACTTCTCGTCGACATCGCCTTCGCCGGTGGGGGCCTGCGCTATGAACCCGGAGCGGCGTTCTCCTACCGACGCCACGGCGAGAGCCTCTCGCAGAAGACGATCCTGGACGGAACGCGGTTCACCGACGAGCGGGGGTACTACCGCTCCACCGCCGCGGCAGCTCGCGCGCGTGGTTGGCACCGCGCGCACCGCGCCGCCCGATGGCGGCTGATGTCACGTCTGCACGGCCTCTCGGTGCTACCGACGGTCCTGGTCAAGGGGACATCGTCGGCGCGCCGAGCGGCCTTGGCGCTCGCCTTCGGCTGAGGTCGCGCACAGACGCATCCGTTAGGCTGTCCGACCGTGCCCCGTGTGATCGTTGACCTGCTGTCCTATACAGGAACGAAAGGCGGGATGGAAATCTACGCCCGTGAACTGTACAAACGCCTGGGGACGATGGCCGAGGGCTGGGAGTTCATCGGCTACTTCAGCCGCGAGGGATATCGGCTGGATCGAACCTGGTTCCCCGGCGAGACCGTCGACTCCGGCATCAGCGGCGAGAGTCGGCCAATCTGGGCCTGGGGCGAGTTGTTCTCGGTATCCCGCGCCGCGAAAAGGTTCAGCGCGGACCTCGTGCACTGTCCGGCGCTCCTCGGGCCGCGCAGGACGACGATGCCCACCGTGATCACCATGCACGACATGCTGTATTGGAGTCACCCGGAGTACATGTCGACCCCTCTCTTCACGGAGCCCGTGAAGTGGATGGAGCGGATGGCCGCCCGCAACGCGACGAGGATCCTGACGATCAGCGAGGAGTCACGCCAGGCCATCCTGCGCTACCTGCACGTGCCTTCCGATCGCGTCGATCTGGTCCCGCTCGCCGGCACCAAGGTTCCCGGCGCCGATCGCTCGCTCGCGTCCCAGCCACACCCGATGGTGCTCGCGACGGGAAACCGGCGCCCCCACAAGAATTGGGCTTCGCTGATCCGCGCGCTTCCACTGATCCCGGCAGCCGAGCGTCCACGCCTCGTGATAACCGGCAGCCACGGCGAGGACCCGCTGCGTGCCGTGGTGGAGGAGACGGGGATGTCTGACTGGGTTCAGTTGAAAGGGTGGGTCGACGACGACGAGATGCGCGACCTGTACTCGCGCGCAACGATCCTCGCGATGCCTTCCTTCGCCGACGGGTTCTCACTGCCCGCCCTGGAGGCGATGATGGCGGGCCTGCCGGTCATGATCAGCGACATCCCCGTCTATCGGGAAGTGGTGGGGGACGCGGCACTGCTGATCGACCCCACCAGCCTGGAATCGATCGCGTCGGCGATGCGCACCGCCGCCGGCTCCCCCGAGCTCATGGCCGAACTGTCCCAGCGTGGACGCGAGCGTGCAGCACTGTTCTCCTGGGAGCGCACGGCGGAGGCCACGCTGCGCTCCTTCGAGCGGGCCCTCGCCGAGCCGCGGCGCCGCTGAGTCCTATCAGCCCGCGACGACATGTTCGAGCGCATCCGCGATGCGGTCGATCCCCTCGTGGACCGGATAGTGGTGGTTACCCACGAAGAGCCCGTCGACGTGGATCTTGTCAGCGACGGGCAGGGCGTCCGGTACGACGGCATCCAGGTGGGCCATCACAGGATTGCGGGTGAAGTTCCCCGCCACGATGGGGCGTGATTCGATGCCGGCGCGTTCGAACCCGCGCACAACGTCGGTGCGACGTCCGGCGAGAGGACCCTCGAGGATCATGGAGAACCCGAACCAGCTGCTCTGGCCCGTCTCACGCTGCGTGCGCACGCCTTCGACCCCCGCGAGGCGCTGACGGAAGTAGGCGGCGTTGTCGCGGCGGCCCTGGATGAGGTCGGGCACCTTCTTCAGCTGCTCCAAGCCGAGGGCGCCCTCCATCTCGAGCGGGCGGACGTTGTAGCCGGGTAGGACGAAGCGGAACAGGTCGTCCCAGCCATCCCCTGTCTTGTCGTGCACATGGTTGATCACGGGGAGATCGCGCGTCCACCCGTGGGAGCGGAGCGAGATCATCTCCTGATAGAGCTGCTCGTCATCGGTGAGGATGATGCCGCCCTCCATCGTCGCGATGTGGTGGGAGAAGAAGGAACTGAACGTCCCCGCCAATCCCGCGGTGCCGGCGTTGATGCCGTCGCTGCTGGCGCCCAGCGACTCGCAGTTGTCCTCGAGGAGGATCAGGCCGTGGCGATCGGCGATCGCGCGTAACCGGGTGAAGTCGTTGGGGTTGCCCAACAGGTTCACCGCGAAGATGGCCTTCGTCGCGGGCGTGATGGCGGCCTCGACGAGGTCGAGATCGATGTTGAGCGTTTCCAGGTCGACGTCCACGAACCGTGGACGCAGGCCGTACTGCGTCAACGGGTAATACGTCGTCGGCCACGATACGGCCGGAACGATGACCTCGTCGCCTCGGCTGAGATCGAGACGCGGGTCCAGTACCGCCGCGGCGACGGCAATGAGGTTGGCGGAGGACCCGGAGTTCACCATGACCCCGTAGGCCGAGCCGAAGTGGGCGGCGAAGGCGGCCTCGAACTCCTTCACGAGCGGTCCCATCGTGAAGCGACCGCTGTCGATGACCCGCTGAAGCGCGGCGTACTCCGCCTCGTCCCAGGTGGTGGTGGCCAGAGGATAGCCGGGGGTGGCATCGGTCATGACGGTTCTCCGTTCGCGGATCGGTCGAGGAACGCCTGGTAGCACGCGATGACACCGTCTTTCAACGCTGTGCTGGCGGACCAGCCGTGGGCGCGGGCGAGGGATGAGTCGATGAGGCGACGTGCGACGCCGCTGGGCTTGGTCGGGTCGAACCGCAGGCGGCCCCCGAAACCGACGATCTCCGCTGCCACCTCGTAGTACTCGCTGATGGTGTGGTCGATGCCGGCACCGACGTTCATCGCCATGGGCCATCGCGCGATCGAGTCCAGTTCGCGCACGAGCCACCCCGCAAGGTCGGGGGCGAACGTGAACTCGCGGCGCGCCGTCCCGTCGCCCCACACCTCCACCTCGTCGCTTCCCGACGCCTTCGCGCGGTGGGTCTTCAGCAGAGTGGACGCGATCAGGTGGGCGCGCGCGGGATCGAAGGAGTCGCGCGGTCCGTAGAGGTTGGAGGGAAGGATGGCACGGTACGCGTGACCGGTCTCGCGCGCGGCATAGCCCACCGCCGTCAGGCCGGTGAGTTTTGCCAGCCCATACGGCTCGTTCGCCGATTCGAGCGGCCCGCCGAACAGCGCACTCTCCGGAATGGGGTTGGCGGCTTCGCTCGGGTAGGCCGCCGCGCTCGCGGTGTACAGGTAGGACTCCACGCCCGTCGTCACCACGGCCTCGAGGACGTTCGCGTCGATCCGCACGTTCTCCATCAAGTAGGGCAGCGGACGCGCGAGCTTGTCACCGATGCCTCCGACGAACGCAGCGGTATGGATCACCACGTCGGGGGCGGAGGCATCGATCGCCGTCCGGGTCTCCCGCAGATCGCGCAGGTCCGCGTCGCGGCGCGCCAGGACGACGAGCTCGTCGTCAGGACGGAGCGACCGCCATGCGGCGGCGACGCTCGATGCGAGCATGCCGCCGCCACCGGTGAGCAGCGCGCGCACGTGGAATCAGCTCTGGACTTCGTCGACGAAGTGGCGACCCTCGATTTCGAGCGCGGCGATGTCCGCGTCGACCATGATCTGTGCCAGGCGTGGCGTGTGCACCTTCGGCTCCCAGTCCAGCCGCTCCTTGGCCTTGCCGTAGTCGCCGATCAGGGCGTCGACCTCGGTCGGGCGCAGGTAGCGCTCGTCGAAACGGACGTACTTCTCCCAATCCAGCCCGACGTGCTCGAAGGAGAACCGCAGGAAGTCCTTCACCGTGTATGCCGTGTTCGTCGCCAGGACGTAATCGGTGGGCGCGTCGTGCTGGAGCATTCGCCACATCCCCTCGACGTACTCGGGCGCATAGCCCCAGTCCCGAACGGCGTCGAGATTTCCCAGGAACAGCTCGGACTGGAGGCCTGCTTTGATGCGTGCGACTGCACGCGTGATCTTGCGGGTGACGAAGGTTCCGCCGCGGCGCGGAGACTCGTGGTTGAACAGGATGCCGTTCACGGCGAAGAGGCCGTACGCCTCCCGGTAGTTCCTCGTGATCCAGTAGGAGTAGACCTTGGCGACACCGTACGGCGATCGCGGGTAGAAGGGGGTCTCCTCGTTCTGCGGCGGCGGCGTGGCACCGAACATCTCGGAGCTGGAGGCCTGGTAGAAGCGAGTATCGATGTCGGCCGCGCGGATGGCCTCGAGAAGCCGGATGCTGCCCAGTCCGGTGGTGTCGGCGGTGTACTCCGGCTCGTCGAAACTCACCCGCACGTGCGACTGCGCGGCCAGGTTGTAGACCTCGTGCGGTCGGATCTCGTTGAGGAGGGTCACCAGCCGGGACCCGTCGGAGAGATCGGCGAAGTGGAGGAACAGCCGGTGGTCCGCCGCCTGGGCGGGCTGATAGATGTGATCGATCCGCTGGGTGTTGAACGAGGAGGATCGTCGGATGAGGCCGTGGACCTCGTAACCCTTCGAAAGGAGCAACTCCGCGAGGTAGCTGCCGTCCTGACCCGTGATCCCGGTGATCAGGGCACGCCTCGGGGCAGTCGTCGTCATGGGGGGTATGACCTCCTGATGGGGTTGCCGACGAGAGCACCTCGCAGCATCCGCTAAGTCTATCGAACCGCGCTCGCCGCGCCGCTCCGGGAGAAGAGCCCACCCGCGTGGACCACCAGCCCGAGTGCGGGAGCGACGGTGAGAGCCGTGAGCACCCGGGCGACCGTCTCCCCCGGTATCAGCAGCACCACGATGGTCGCTGCTGCTGCCACCCCCCATCCCCCGACGTGGACGGCGTGACGGCCCTGGCTCAGCAGCGCCGGCCCCGTCAGGCACAGCAGGCCCACCAGCCCGGCACTGACGACGACGACCGCCGCGGTCAGCGGACCCACGTGGTATCGGCCCGCGGAGAGGACCTCGAGCAACGACGGCCCCCACAGCGCGGCGGCCACGGTTATCAGCGCCGTGGCGGCCGCCACGACCCCGGCGTAGGCGAGGACCCGCACCGCCACCGTGCTGCGCCGGCGAAAGTCGACGATGAGGTAGCTCTGCAGCGCCATGATAGGGACGATCAGGGGCGCTCTCGACACGGTGATGCTCAGCACCAGTCCCGCCAGCACGGACGGATCGGCCTGCGGGATCAGGGCGCGCAGGAGTAGAGGCAGTCCGGTCACCATGACGCCAGTGGCGGCTGCGGCGCCAACCGTCCCCACGACGTTGGAGGTGAGCCGCGACGCTTTGACATCCAGGGCGAAGCGTCCGATAACACGGGATCGCACGGCCAGCCACACCAGCCCGAAGGCCAGGCCGAAAGGAACCGCGACGAGCATCGCGAGCATTCCCGCGGAGGCATCTAGGAGCAGCCCCACCGAGACTCCTGCCGCACGCAGCAACGCGTCCAGCGTCATTAACGCGGCGATCGCCCGCCACTCGGACAGACCGTAGAGCACCCCGGCCAGAACGGCGGTGGCCAGGTAACCAACGAGGCCGACGGCGAAAGCGACCGTCATGATGGTCGGATCGGCGGCGAAGGCGACCTGCCCGAAGGCCGCACCGCCGGCGACGGCCACCACGGCCAGGACCGCGGCTGCGATGAGAGTGAAGTTCCGCAGAGTCGCACTCGGCGGCGGATCGGTCGCCGGGTGCGTCGCCCGCGTCACCTCTTGCTGCACACCCCCCACTGCGGAGACGAACAGGTAGATCGTGCTCCAGAAGACACTGAAGGCGAGATAGTCCTCGGCGTCGTCCAGCAGACCGGGTGCCAGGAGCTGGATGAGGTAGCCGCACGCCCCGGCGACGCCCGTGGCCGCGAGGATGTAGATCAGTCCTCGCGAGCGGCGTTCAGCCGGTTCGCTCATCGCCGCCCGGTTCGCGATCGTCCGCCGATTCACGACCATCGGCCACGGCCGGTTCCCTGCCTCCCGCCCCCTGGGGGCCGCCGAGCTGCTGAAGGCGCGCCACGTCCCCGCGCAGGATCGCGACCTCCTCGGCGACGCGCCGCGTCTCCTCCTCCAGGGTAGACAGCTCCCAGGACAGGTGCAGCGACACCCCGACCAGCAGCGCCAGGACGAGCGCGAACAGCAGGTTGGAGGGCACAGCGACGCCGAGCAGGCCGGCCAGCCACCCCAGCGTTCCCGGGAAAGCGGCCAGGATCAGGAACAGCAACCCGATGAGCAGCCACATGACCGCGTACTTCTCACGTAGCCGGCGGCGAAGCAGCAACGACAGGATGATGATGAGGACCACCAGTGCGAAGGCGATGCCGATGAGTGCGATCATGCGCGAAGCCTCCCGCGGATAACGCCACGCATGAGCGCGAGGCCGAGTGCGAACACCGATCGCAGGAGATACACCGTCGCACCCAGGGGGTTCTGACTGGGCACGCCGTGCGCACGGGGCCTCATCGCGACGGGGACCTGCGTCACGGTCAGCCCACGGTGGATGGCCTCGACGAGGGAGTCGATAGTGTCGCCGAGGTACTCGGCGGGGTAATAGCGCACATACTGCGCGATGGCGCGCGAGTTCGCCGCACGGAATCCGCTGGTGACGTCGGTCAGACGGCTCCGAGCCACGCCGGAGACGACCTTGGCAAGGAACACCATCGCCCAGCGCCGGGGGCCACGCACGGCGTAGTCGCCGACATCGGCGAAGCGAGCACCGATCGAGATATCGGCGTGTTCCAGTCCTGCGAGCACGCGGGCGATGTCCGCGGGGTTGTGCTGACCGTCGGCGTCGACCTGGATCGCCCGCCGGTACCCATAACGATGCGCATAGGTGAAGCCGGTCTTCATCGCGCCACCGACCCCGAGGTTGAACGGAAGCGCGAGGACGAGCGCACCCGCTTCCCTGGCCACCTCCGCGGTGCCGTCCGTCGAGCCGTCGTCGATGACGACGACGTCGTATGACGGGTCCGACGCGCGGATCTCGGTGACGGTCTGAGCGACGGCTCCCGCCTCGTTCCAGGCCGGCACGATCACGAGGACGCGCTCATTCACTGCCTGCATCGACCTCTCCCCTTATCGCACGACGGGCGATCATGCGAGCTTGTTGTTCCACATGGACAGGGCCGAGCCGATTGCCATGTGCATGTCGAGGTACTGGTACGTACCCAGTCGGCCTCCGAACTGCACGTCTTTCTCGCCGCCAGCGAGCTGTCGGTAGGACATCAGGCGCGCACGGTCCTCCGGTGTGTTGACGGGGTAGTACGGCTCGTCCGTCCGGGACGCGAAGCGCGAGAACTCACGCATGATGACAGTCATGTCCTCGGGGTAGCGGTCAGAGCGCTCCGGGTGGAAGTGCTTGAACTCGTGGATGCGGGTGTACGGCACGTCCGCATCCGCATAGTTCATCACCGATGTTCCCTGGAAGTCGCCGACGTGCAGGACCTCCTTCTCGAAGTCCAGCGTGCGCCACCCGAGGGCGCCTTCAGCGTAATCGAAGTACCTGTCTACAGGACCGGTGTACACGACTGGGACCTGGCCGACGGTAGCCCGCTTGTTGAGCGCCTGGGATTCGTCGAAGAAGTCGGTGTCCAGCACGACCTCGATGTTGGGGTGATCCGCCATCCGCTCCAGCCACGCGGTGTAGCCATCGGCGGGCAGACCCTCCCATGTGTCATTGAAGTAGCGGTTGTCGTACGTGTAGCGCACCGGAAGCCGGCTGATCACCTCCGCCGGCAGGTTCACCGGGTCGGTCTGCCACTGTTTCGCGGTGTAGTCCCGGATGAACGCCTCGTAAAGCGGACGACCGATGAGGCCGATCGCGCGCTCCTCCAGGTTGCGAGCCTGCTTCGGGTCGTACTCGACTGCGAGCTGCTGGATCAGCGCGCGCGCATGGTCCGGCGCGTGCGCGGCACGGAAGTATTGATTGATGGTGCCGAGGTTGATGGGGAGCGGGTACACCTCCCCACGATGAGTCGTATATACCCGGTGGACGTAGTCCGTGAACGACGTGAACCGGTTGACGTACTCCCACACCGTGGGGTTCGACGTGTGGAAGAGGTGCGCACCGTACCGGTGGACTTCGATCCCGGTCTGCGGCTCGTCCTCACTGTAGGCGTTGCCGCCGATGTGAGACCGCCGATCGATCACCGTCACCTTACGACCGGTGGCCGCGGCGCGTTCGGCGATCGTGAGGCCGAAGAAGCCCGAGCCCACAATGAGGAGGTCCATCCACTTCGCTTTCTTCCTAGGCACCGCGCGGGAACGCGACACGGCTGCGCGGGTCGTCCGCTGCGGCGCTCAACAGCCTATCGGCGGCGCGCACGCGAACCTGGAAGCGCTCCAGGAGACGCGGCGAACCGGCGACCTGGGAGTGGCGACCGTCACATCGCGCGTTCGCGCGCCGCCGCGGCTTGGACACCAGCGCGCATTAGTGTTGCGGGGTGTTCTCCGTTCGTCGTGCGGCAGCTCGTACGCTCCGTGCCGAGCCGACGCCCGGTGGCCCAGCCGCTTCTACGCCCGCGCCCCGTGCCGGGCCGGCCGCCGACGGGAGGCGAGGCCGCGGGGCACGTTTGCCGCTCGCGATCCTCGCGCCCCTGCTGGTGTTCGTCTCCCTCGCGGCATGGGCATTGTCTTCCCCTGTGGGGTCGAGCCCAGACGATGACTTCCATCTCCCAAGCATCTGGTGCGGCCTGGGCGAGCGGCCTGGGTTGTGCGAACCCTCGGGCGACCCCGCCACACGCCGCGTCCCCGCGCCCCTCGTCGGCGAACCGTGTTACGCGCGAGACGGGGCGGAATCCGGGGCGTGCTGGGAAGGGGACGCGGACGGCCTCGTCGAAACGGACCGGGTCAATGTCGGCCCCCTCTACCCGCCGCTTTTCTACGGTGCGATGTCGGTGTTCGCCGGCTCCGACGTTGTCCTGTCCGTCCTGGCGATGCGGCTGTTCAATGCCGCGCTGTTCACCGGGCTCATGACCGCGACCGCCTTCGCCCTGCCCTCGGCTCTCCGGCGGCTGGCGGTGGTGCCTTTGGTCGTCACGATGGTGCCGCTGGGGATGTTCATCGTCCCCTCCACGAACGCGAGCTCATGGGCCTTGATGTCGGCAGCCGTGCTGTGGGTGTCGCTCTACGCAGCCACCCTCGTGGAGGGAAGGCGACGTCGGCTCCTCCTGGGTCTGGCAGTCGTCGCGGGGATCCTGGGCGCGGGGGCGCGCGCCGACGCAGCTGCGTTCGCAGTCTTCGCCGTGCTGGTGGCCTCGGTCCTGGGCGCGCGCCGTGATGCGCGCCTCCTTCCGGTCCTGGGCGCGGGGATCGCCGTGGTCGCCATCAGCGTCGGTTTCTACCTCTCGGCAGGTCAGTCCAAGGCGGTGCGAGACGGTCTGTCGACCACCGGCCCGCCGCTGACGGCCTGGCAGCACGTGGAGAATCTCCTCGGCATCCCCGACCTGTGGGTGGGCATCTTCGGCGGCTGGGGATTGGGATGGTTCGACACACCACTCCCGGCTGCGGTGGGGGTCCTGGGCTTCGCGGTGATGGCGATGACGATCTCGGTCGGCCTGCGGAGCCTCACACCGCGTAAGAGCGTCGCGGCCGTTGCGGCGTTCGCCGCCTTCTGGCTGGTTCCGTTCGCCCTGCTCTGGCAGTCCCGCGCGCTCGTCGGTACGCAGGTCCAGCCGAGGTACATCCTCCCGCTAGCGGTCATCCTCGTCGGCGTGGCTCTGTGGAGCACCCGCGCGGGGGTCGCACCCGCTCTGCCGACCGGCCTCGTGGTTACCGGGACGGCGTTCTTGGCGTTCACGAATGCCGTCGCACTTCACGTACAGATCAATCGCTACGCGACGGGCCTCGACGCCCGCACCGCGGTACTCGGTGACGGTGCGGAGTGGTGGTGGGAAACGTGGGTGCCCGCGTGGGCGGTGTGGATCATCGGCGCGGTCGCCCTCGCCGGCGCGCTGGCGGTTCTGTACACGCAATACCGGTCTGTCCAGCCCGGGAGACGTGCCGCGACCGCGGCTGTCGATCCTGGAACCTGACAGGAGCCGCTACCGCTCCGTTTCGGCGTCCGTGCCGGCATCAGGAATCTCCTCGACGGCGACCATGCCGGCGGGCGCCGCTCCCGCCTTCCGGAAGGAGAACGTCTTGTGGAGGACATACGTGGCCGCGACGAGCACCACGGTCACCACGAGCTGGCTGATCAGCTTCTCCACGGCACCGTCGAAGCCCAGCACTGTCACCGAGAACCAGCTGAGCGCGAGGTTCGCGAGGAAGGAACCGAACGTCACCGAAGTGAACCGCAACAGCTCGCGCACCGGGTGGCCGGTTCCGCGGAACACGAAGCGACGCTGCAGCGCGAACGACGTGAGGTTGGAGACCAGCCAGCTGAAGGTGATCGCGATCGCGTAGTCGCCGGGAACGGCTGCGGCATGCAGCATGAGCAGCGCGATGGTGAACAGTCCGTAGGAGAAGGCGGTATTGAGTCCGCCGAAGACGAGGTACCTCACCTCCGGCCGGCGGGAGGCCTCCCGGACAAGGCGTCGCATCACGCAAAGATACACTCCGGATTCCCCCGCTCCGGCGCGCTCAGGCAACGCTCTGAGCACCTCCGGTAAAGTCGATTGCTGACCGTCCGCGGCCATCGGCAGCCCCAACGGCGCCAGAGTACGCCGTCAACCGGAGCCGCGCGGAAGGAGCCCCCGCATCGTGTCCGTTCCCCTGCTGAGCGTGGTCGTGCCCGCGTACAATAACGGCCGCACGCTTGCCGAGACGCTGCGTTCGGTGCTTGATCAGGATGTGGACCTCGAGCTTCTCGTCGCCGACCACGCCTCCTCCGACAACACCACGGCCGTCATGGCCGAGTTCGGCGGCGACCCGCGGGTGATCCTCCTGGACACGGCCGCCGGCGGTGGCGCTGGGCGCAACTGGAACCACGTGAGTGCAGCCGCGTCGGGCGAATACCTCAAGCTGCTGTGCGGCGACGATCTGCTTCGACCCGGCGTGCTCGCACGTCAACTCGACATCCTCCGCACGACCGGGGCAGTTCTCACCGCCTCCCGCCGCGACATCGTTGACGCTTCCGGTCGCACCGTCATGGCCGGTTGGGGCCTGCGCGGCCTGCCGGAGCCGATGACGGGTGCTGCGGCCGTGCGCTTGGCCGTGCGGGCCGGATCGAACGTGTTCGGCGAGCCGGCGGCCGTGATGATGCGCCGCACCCGCCTCGCCGAAGTCGGCGGCTGGTTCGACCGATTCCCCTACCTCATCGATCAGGCCACGTACTCGCGCGTTCTGATGCGCGGCGACTTCGCGCCCGACCCGGAGGTGGGGGCGGCCTTCCGCATGAGTGACAGCCAATGGAGCGTCGCACTGGTGCGCGAGCAGTCGGGGCAGGCCCGGGCGTTCCACGCCTGGCTGCGGGGGGAGCATCCCGATGTCGTGTCCGCCGCCGACGTGCGTGTCGGCGATCTGCGAGCCGCCGCCATGGCCCGCGCGCGGCGCCTGTCATACCGTCTGCTCAAGAGGAGGATGACATGACCGAACTCGAGTCCTACGTCCACCGCATCAGCGTCGTGATCCCGGTCTACCAGGGCGCGCGGACGCTGGACGGCGTCATCGACGAGCTCCGGCCGCTCGTGATGGGGTTCACCACCGATGCCGGGCACTCCGCGCGGGTCGACGAAGTCGTCCTCGCCTACGACCGCGGCCCGGACGACTCGGCGGGCGTCATCCGCCGACTGGCTGACTCCCTACCGTGGATCAAGCCGGTGTGGCTCAGCCGCAACTTCGGCCAGCATGCCGCCACCCTCGCGGGGATGGCGAGTTCCGGCGGCGAATGGATCGTGACGATGGACGAGGACGGTCAGCACGACCCTGCGGCCATCGGCACGCTCCTGGACTCGGCGCTGGTGCAGCGCGCCGACCTCGTGTACGCCGACCCCGTGAACCGCGCGCCGCACGGGTTCGTCCGCAACACCGCATCCAAGACCTCCAAGCGCCTGCTTGAATCGGTGCTCGGCGGCGGGCGGGCCTCGCACTTCCACAGCTTCCGCCTGGTGCTCGGCGAGATCGGCCGCAGTGTCGCCGCGTACGCTGGCACCGGCGTGTACCTCGATGTCGCCCTCTCGTGGGTCGCGGCCCGCGTCACCACGGCTCCGGTCGCCCTGCGCGCCGAGGGTGACCGGCCCTCCGGATACTCGTACCGTCGTCTCTTCGGCCACTTCTGGCGCATGGTCCTGACCTCGGGCACCCGGGGGCTGCGCGTGGTCACCGCTACCGGAGTCCTCTTCTTCATCGGCGGTATCGTCTTCGCCCTGTATTTGATCATCGCCCGGTTGGTCTCTGGCGACATCCCCGAGGGATGGACGTCTCAGATGGTGCTCACCGCGGTCGGGACCGGCGTGATCCTCGTCTCCCTCGGCATCATCGCCGAATACCTCGGAGTGACCGTCAGCACCGCGCTCGGCAAGCCGGCCTACCTGATCGTGCGCGACCCGATGAGCGGACCGCTCGGCCACACCCAACCCTCGCCGCCGCCCGGCGGTCTGGCCACCACGGAGCCGGCGATTCCCGGTTCCGACGGCGAATGACCGCAACGGCGCGCTGGATCATCGGGCAGGGCTTGCTCGGCCGCGCCGTCGCCCGTGTGCGCGGCGACGAGGCATTCACCGTCCCCATCCCGTGGGACGATCCCGACGCGTCGGTCGGCGCTGCCCGCGCGGCGCTGGCGGAGTTCACCGAACATGACGGAGGTCTGGAGATCTACTGGTGCGCGGGTCGTGGGGTCACCTCGACCCCGGCGGACGTCCTCGCGGTCGAAGTGGACGTCTTCGAACGCATCCTCGCGCTCGTGCTCGAACTCCCCGACGATGTTCGCTCCCGACTTTCCTTCTTCCTGGCGTCATCGGTGGGCGCGGCTTACGCGGGCTCTGGGCCCGCACCGTACGCCGAGTCCACTCGCCCCGTGCCGGTCTCGCCCTACGGAGAAGCGAAGCTGCGCATGGAAGTCGCGCTCGAGACGGCGACGGCCACTGGCGGATGGCGTTCCTTCGTCGCACGCATCACGAATATCTACGGCGCCGGACAGGACCTCACGAAGGCGCAGGGGCTCATCTCTGCGCTGGTGCGCGGCCACCTCAGCGGACAGCCCATCTCGGTGTACGTCCCGCTGGACACGCTCCGCGACTACATCTACGAAGACGACTGCGCCGCAGTGATCGATGCCGGGATGCGACGCGTCGCCCATGAACCACGCGGAACCACTGTGATGAAGATCGTCGGGACGATGAGGGCGGTCTCGATCGGTGCGCTGCTGTCAGAATTGACGCGCCTGCGACGCAAACGCGGCCCCATCATACTGGGAGGCGGCGACGCCCGCGGGCAGGCCCAGGATCTGCGCGTGCGTTCTGAGGTGTGGCCCGATCTCGACGGATTCGTCAAGACGACACTTCCCGAAGGGCTCAGCCGCGTGTACCAGGCGCAGCTGACGGGTCGACTGCACCCTCGTTGAGCGCGGCAGCGCGCCGTCGTGCTCGCCAGTGCAGCGACGGCCAGCTGACCAGGATCAGCCCGGCCGCCACCAAGCAGATCACGATCAGGGCGAACCCCGGCGGGCGGAACGTCACCGTCACGACGTCCCCCGGCTCCATCCCGGAGGTGTCCAGCGTGAGGAGCCACCCGCGGACGGGCTCGGTCAGTCGAGCGCGGTCCACCACATACCCCGGATAGTCCAGGCGGCTTAGCGCCACGCGGGGATCGGAGCCCACCGACCCGACGCGGAACGCCAACGACGTCTCGGACTGAGCGAGGACCTCCACCTCGGTCCCCGCCCCCGTCCAGGCAATGCCGCCCGCCGCAGGCACGGCCTCTTCCCGCTCGAAGACCCATGTGTACTCCCCGTCGGTGGCTAGGCGCCACCCGGACGGAGCGGCGGGAAGCTCGTCGACGGTGTCCTTGATCACGACGATCGTGCTCACTCCCATGAGATCCGCCACCGTCCGTCCGGTCTCCGCGTCCCCGCCCCACAGGGTCGTGATCGCGTCCGCACACGTCGAGCCGCGTAGATCCATGCACAGATCCGAGGAGAACGCGGAGTAGGGCAGAACCGTGTAGAGGCTGCTCACCGGCGTGTCGCTGAGGTACCACAGGTTTCCCATGAGGCGCTCGCGGAAGCTGGCTCGGACGCGCCCGTCCGCATAGATGTCGCCGACCACGATGCCGTCGCCCGGCGCCTCACCCAGTACCGAGTTCATCCTCTCCACGCTGTCCGGAACGGCGAACTTCGGAAGAGGGGTGGCCGGGTAGGCCGCCATCTGCGGGGCGACGAGCAGCCCCGTGACCGCGATGGCGCCTCCCGCAGCGAGAACGCTCCTACGGGCGGGACGTCCCAGCCGTTCGCTGCGGGATAGGATGCCTGCCGCAGCGATGGCGGCGGCCTGCAGGAGCGCAACAGCCGCGATGGTCCGGCCGTACGGAGTGTTCGAATAGGTGATCACCGTCGTCGCGGCCAGGATCACGAGGGACCACATAACCGGACGTCGGACAGAACGTCCCGGGAACGCCCTCGTCGCAGTCACGGCGAACAGGACGATGACCGCCAGCGCGAGGTAGGGCATGAACCGGACCGGCCAGCGGAGCGGACCGACATCGCTCGGGCCGATCACTGCGACGAGCGTGACACCGGCCAGCACGAGGAGCGGGATGCAGCGACGCACCAGATCACGCGGCATCGGTAGCACGAACGGCAGAAGCGGAAGCAGCCAGGCGATGTAGACCAGGGGCGCGTCCGTCACCGGTCCCCACCACGAGCCGATGGATGCCGTCGCGGTCGGCGCGCCCACTGCGGCGATGTCGCTGAGATCCGCGCTCAGGAACCAGTTGTTGACGATCTCCATGCTCGCGCGCTCGGTCACGGGCGCGGTCAGTATCCCCGGGAGGTAGACCGCCACCGTAAGCAGGGCCCCCCAGCACGAGGCGAGGAGGGCGCGCAGGACCCGCGGGCGATCTCGTTCGATCAGAGCCCGCGCGAGCGTCTCCACAAGGATGACGACCAGGATCAGGACCCCGAAGACGTATCCGAACGTGATGAGCACGTAACTCGCGACGAGGTAGGCGAGCGGCCCACTTCGCCCGTCCACAGCCCGGCGCAGACCCCACCACACCCACGGCAGCACGGCCGCGTTGAACAAGCCCGTCGCCCAGGACGGAGCATCCATGTACACCGTGAAACCCGCGGCCGGGACGAGGACTGCGGCGAGCGCCGCCCATTCCGCGCCCGCGCCGAAAGAGCGAGCGAGCAGGAATACTCCGGCGGCCATCAACATCAGGAAGAGGATCTTGACGACCGTAACGTGGATCACCGGGTTCTCACTCAGCCGTGCCGTGATCGCGATCGCCCACGTCACCGGGTTCAGCAACCCCCATTGTCCCTCAGCGAAGTAATTGCCGGCCTGCCACGCCTGCGGGTCCAGGATCGGAAGGCGCCCGTGGAGCAGCCGGTCTCCCAGCTGCCACCATTGCCCGAAAGCCCCGACTTGCGTGTCGTCGGCGAAGTAGAAGCGCGGCGTGACGATGAGACGAGTAGTCGCGATGAGCGCGGTCATGGCGATGGCCGCCAATGCCCAGATCGCCCCGGTGCGCTTCGTCCTATCGATCGGGAGAGACTCAGAGGGGGTCAAGATCACGCCAATCGGCAATCAGGGAGAGGGCATTGACATGTTAGCAACGCGCTCCCCCGACCTTCCCCAGCCCCCCATTTGCGGTCGCGCCACGTCTCCACGGCGGGCGCGGAGCGATCTCGGAGGCGGATGTGGAACGATTGACGCGTGAAAGGCATCATTCTGGCGGGCGGCTCCGGCACGCGCCTGCACCCCATCACGCTCGGGGTCTCCAAGCAGCTCATCCCCGTGTACGACAAGCCGATGGTGTATTACCCGCTGTCCACTCTGATGCTCGCCGGGATCCAGGACATCCTCGTGATCACGACGCCGCACGATGCGCCGTTCTTCGAGCGCCTGCTCGGTGACGGCTCCCAATTCGGCGTGTCGCTGACATTCGCGCAGCAGCAGTCGCCCGACGGTCTGGCACAGGCCTTCACCATCGGCGCGGACTTCATCGCGGACGACAATGTCGCACTCGTGTTGGGCGACAACCTTCTCTACGGGCCAGGGCTGGGCACACAGCTCAAGCGCTACTCCGACATCGAGGGCGGGGCGATCTTCGCATACTGGGTCGCCGAGCCGAGGGCCTACGGTGTCGTCGAATTCGACGCGCGGGGGCGCGCCGTCTCCCTCGAGGAGAAACCGGCCGAGCCCAAGAGCAATTACGCCGTCCCTGGCCTGTATTTCTACGACAACGAGGTCGTCGAGATCGCGCGCTCGCTCGCGCCCAGCCCCAGAGGCGAATACGAGATCACCGACGTCAACAGCGCCTACCTCGAACGGGGGCGGCTCCAGGTCGAGGTGCTCCCCCGGGGAACGGCTTGGCTGGACACGGGCACCTTCGACCAGATGACGGACGCCGCGGAGTACGTGCGAACGGTGCAGCGCCGGACCGGGCTGTCCATCGGCGTGCCCGAAGAGGTCGCCTGGCGACAGGGATTCCTAGGGGACGACGCGCTGCGCGAGCGGGCCGAGAAGCTCGTGAAGTCGGGCTACGGGACGTATCTCCTCGAGGTTCTGGAGAGAGGACACTGATGGCCCGGCTGCTCGTGACGGGGGGCGCCGGATTCATCGGCTCCAACTTCGTCCACCACGTCATCGACAACACCGACCATCACATCACCGTGCTGGACAAGCTCACGTATGCGGGGAACATGCGCTCGCTGGCGGGCCTCCCGGAGGATCGGGTGACCTTCGTCCAGGGGGACATCGCAGACGCCGTCCTCGTCGACGAGCTCTTCGCGGCAACGGACGCCGTCGTCCACTATGCCGCCGAGTCGCACAACGACAACTCCCTCCACGACCCTCGACCGTTCCTCGACACGAACATCGTCGGCACCTACACGCTCCTGGAGGCCGCGCGCCGGCACGAGCGACGGTTCCACCACATCTCCACGGACGAGGTGTACGGCGATCTCGAGTTGGACGATCCCGCCCGCTTCACCGAGTCGACACCGTACAACCCCTCGAGCCCGTACTCGTCAACGAAGGCCGGGTCGGATCTTCTCGTCCGCGCGTGGGTGCGCTCGTTCGGCGTACAGGCGACGATTTCCAACTGCTCCAACAACTACGGGCCCTTCCAGCACGTGGAGAAGTTCATCCCGCGCCAGATCACCAATGTGCTGCGAGGCATCCGCCCGAAGCTCTACGGCAAGGGCGAGAATGTGCGCGACTGGATCCACGCCGACGACCATTCCTCGGCGGTGCTCACCATCCTCGAGAAGGGCGTCATCGGAGAGACATACCTCATCGGCGCGGACGGCGAGAAGAGCAACCGCGAGGTCGTGGAACTGGTGCTGGGCATCATGGGGCAGCCCGCCGACGCGTACGAGCACGTCACGGACCGGGCCGGCCACGACCTGCGCTACGCGATCGACTGGACGAAGCTGCGCACCGAGCTGGGCTGGCAACCGAGATACCGGGACTTCGAGGCTGGCCTGGCCGCCACGATCGACTGGTATCGCGCGAACGAAGCGTGGTGGGCTCCCGCGAAGGATACGACGGAGGCCTTCTACGCCTCGAAGGGGCAGTAGTGACCGATTTCGGCAAGAGTCTCGTCGGCCGTGAGACCCCGATTCCTGGCCTGACCGTGTGGGAGCTGCCCGTGCACGGGGACAGCCGAGGCTGGTTCAAGGAGAACTGGCAGCGTGAAAAGATGGTCGCGGCCGGACTCCCTGATTTCGGCCCCGTGCAGAACAACATCTCCTTCAACGACGCCGTGGGCACCACGCGGGGCATCCATGCCGAACCGTGGGACAAGTTCGTATCTGTCGCGACGGGCAGGATCTTCGGTGCGTGGGTGGATCTGCGCGAGGGCGCGACCTTCGGCACGGTGTTCACGACGGAGATCGACCCGTCGCGTGCGATCTTTGTGCCGCGCGGGGTCGGCAACGCGTACCAGACGCTCGCGCCGGACACGGCGTACGTCTACCTGGTCAACGACCACTGGTCCGAGGGGACCGAGTACACGTTCCTCAACCTCGCTGATGAGACTGCGGCGATCGAATGGCCGATACCCCTGGACCAGGTGGAGATCTCGGCGAAGGACCTCGGCCATCCGCGCCTGTCCGGCGTCGAGCCGATGGCGCCTCGTCGAGTCCTGGTGACCGGCGCCGACGGGCAGCTTGGTCGCGCATTGCGTGCCGAGTTCGGGGAATCCCCGCACGTCGAGTACGCCACGCGGAGCCAGCTCGACCTGTCGTCGCCCGATCTCCTCGGCGCGCGCCGCTGGCGCGACTTCGGCACCATCATCAACGCCGCCGCCTTCACGGCGGTGGACCTGGCCGAAACGCCAGAGGGACGCCGGGACGCGTGGGCAGCGAACGTCTCCGGTACGGCGGCGCTTGCACGCGTAGCCACGGAGAACGGCATCACCCTCGTGCACGTCTCCAGCGATTACGTCTTTGACGGATCGCTGGACCGCCCGTACCGCGAAGACGATCCGTTCTGTCCGCTCGGGGTGTACGGGCAGACCAAGGCGGCCGGAGATGCTGCGGTCGCCACCGTCCCACGTCACTACATCGTGCGGACCTCCTGGGTTATCGGTGACGGGAAGAACTTCCTCCGCACGATGGCGTCTCTCGCCGAGCGCGGGATCCGTCCGTCGGTCGTCGACGATCAGGTCGGACGTCTCACGTCCACGCGTGAGATTGCCCGGGGCATTCGTCATCTGCTGGACACCAGCGCCGAGTTCGGCACGTACAACCTCACGGGCGGCGGCGAACCCACTACGTGGGCCGACATCGCGAAGAGAGTGTTCGAGATCCGGGGGCGCAGTGCCGACGAAGTTACACCGGTGACGACGGAACAGTACTTCTCGACGGCGGCTGGACCAACCGCACCGCGACCTCGCAACAGCGTCCTGGACATGGCGAAGCTCGAGTTGACGGGGTTCGTCGCAGCCGAGCCGATGGAGGAGCTGATTCGCTATGTACGCGAGTCCTGATCGGCTCCGCGCGGGGGGTCTGCTCCAGACGTTGTGGATCCCCTTCGTCCTCCTGCTTCTGGCCTGCACGGCCTGGACGTTCGCCACTCCCCTGGCTGGCGCTCCGGATGAGCCCGCCCACATCATCCGCGCCGCAGGTGTGGCCCATGGGCAGTGGTACCCCGACGGCACCGACGAGGTTGGCCGCGGGTACTTCGAGGTACCCGCCTCGCTCGCGGACTCACGGTCGTGGGAGGACTGCATCGCGCACAAGCCGCTGCAGGACGCGTCGTGCCAGGTGATTTCGGGGGCTGCAGCGGGCGAGGTGCGCATATCGACGACCGCCAGCTTCTACAACCCCCTCTACTACGCGATGGTGGGATGGCCTTCTCTCCTGACCGATGACCCGCACGCCATGGTGTACTCCATGCGGCTGCTCACCGCACTCGTCACGGCCCTCCTCGCCGCCACCGCCTTCCACTTCCTGGCGACGATCATGGGCGCTCGCCGGTCCGGCGTCGTCATGGCCGCGACCATCACACCGATGATCCTGTTCCTCGCCGGATCCGTGAACCCCAATGCGTGGGAGATCACCGGGGGGATGGCGATCCTCTCGGCCGTCGTTTCGCTGGGATACCGGCGTGAACAGGCCTCCCCCGTCCCGGCGCTCCTGGTCGTGGGAATCATCGGCGTCCTGGTCTGCAACCTGCGGGGCATCTCGCCCCTGTGGGTGGCTGTGCTCGGGGTTCTCGGTCTCATCGCCCTGCCCTGGCCTGCCCTCAGGGACGTCCTCCGCACACCGGCGGCTTGGATCACCGCCGCCCTCCTCGCGCTCGGAGTGATCCTGGCCGTGGCATGGGGCGTCAGCGCCGGCGCATTCGTCCTGGAGGGCGACTTCGCCGACAAGAACTGGACGGCGGGACAGGTGCTGGAGAACATGGTGCGGCGCACGCTGTTCGAGGTGGGGTACGTCGGACTGTTCGGCTGGACCGATACGGCGGCTCCGCTGATCGCCGTCGTATGCATCGGCGGCCTCGGCATCCTCATGGTCGCGGCAGCGCTGTGGCTCGGAAATCGGCGGATGCTGACCGCCACGGTTCTTGCCGGCGGCGCGTGGCTTCTCCTACCTGCGCTGGTCCAGCTGTCCTACGTCCGCAGCGCGGGCATGATCTGGCAGGCGCGATACACGATGGTCATATACGTGGGGCTCCTCATCCTGGCCGCGGTCGCGGCGCATCTCGGCTGGGGGGAGCGCGCCCTGCCGAGCGCCACCCGTCTCACGTGGGTTCTCGGGACCCTCGTCTGGGCCGCCCAGGTCTACACATTCGTAACCATGCAGACTCGCTATGCGCGGGGAGCCAACGGCACGATCTGGATGCTGTTCAAGGAACCGCTCTGGTCCCCGCCGCTGGGTGCGCCCTTCTGGCTCGCACTGCTGACTCTGTCCATCGGCGCCTTCGTCTTCCACCTCACCCGGCAGCGCCTACCGGAAAGCACCACCGCTCATCCAGACCGTGTAAAGGAAACGTCGTAATGGCCTCCGCTCTGATCGGCTACACCGGGTTCGTGGGATCGAATCTTCTGGCTGCGCACGACTTCGACGACCGCTACAACACCGCGAACATTGACCAGATCGCCGGACGCGAGTACGACCTCGTCGTCTCAGCGGGCAACCGCGCGGACTCGCACCGCATCAATGCGCACGGCGACGAGGACCGGCGCGAGATCGATGCTCTGGTGAACCTCCTCCTGCGGGCCCGCATACGCAAGCTCGTGCTCATCTCGACCGTATGCGTGTATCCGGCCGGCGGATCACCTGACGAGGACGCCCCCCGGAGCGAGAGCGGACTCACACCGTACGGGATGAATCGGCTCCATCAGGAGCGCCGGCTCTCCCAGGAGGTCGACACCACGATCGTCCGGCTCCCGCAGCTCTACGGCGGCGGTTTGAAGAAGGGCGTCGTCTACGATCTGCTGAACGACTACCGCGTGGGCTACATCCACCCGCAGACGCAGTACCAGCACTATGACGTGCGACGGTTATGGGAGGACATCCAGACCTCGCTGGCGGCGGGTCTGTCCTCTCTCAACGTCGCCACTCCGCCCCTGTCCAATGCCGAGCTCGCTCGCGAGGTCTTCGACCGCGACATCTCCGAGCAGATACCCGCCTCGCCGGAATCCCCCTTCGCGCAGATGTACACCCGGAACATGACCACCACGCACTCGGACCTCTTCCACGGGCCGCGAGGGTACCTCCTCTCGCGCGACGACGTCGTGGCGGGGCTTCGCGCGTTCGTGCGAGACGCATAGTCGTCAGCGAAAGGAGAGTCAGATGCACCAGGGACACCGAGTGTCGGCGATCGTGACCTGTGCCGGCCGAGCCGCACGTTTCGGATCCAACAAGCTGCTGGTCGAGCTCGGCGGTCTGACCATCCTGGAGAAGACGGTGCGTGCGATGCTGGTGCCCGCCGTCGACGAGCTGATCGTGACGATCAGCGCCGAAAACGAGGCGGAGTACCGTCGCATCCTCATCGAAGAGGCAGGCCTGCCGGTACGTCTGGTGATCGGCGGTGCGGAGCGCCATATCAGCGCCCAGCGAGGCCTGGAGGCGACGACCGGCGACATCGTGCTCGTCCACGACGGTGTGCGACCGTTCGTCACCGAGGAGCTCGTCATGCGCGTGCTCGACGCCGCCATCGAACACGGAGCGGCCATGATCGGCACGCCGAGCACGGTGCAGGTCAAGCTCGTCACGGACGAAGGCTTCATCGAGGGATCCCTGGATCGCGCTCATTCGTGGCTTGGCCAGACGCCGCAAGGCTTCCATCGCCCCCTCCTCGAGCGTGCGTACGCGGCCGCCGCCGCCGCTGGTTATGCGCGCGTCAGCGACGACGCCGACCTGGTGCAGGAGTACACCGGCACTCCCGCTCGGATCCTGCCCGGCCACGTCAACAACATCAAGATCACCACACCCCAGGACCTCGGCACCGCACGTCTGATCGAGGAGCACCTCATCGAGGAGGCCGAGCGCCCGTGACGACGGATGAGCTCAAAGTCAGCGTGATCGTCGCCACCTACCGGTCCGGTGCCGGGCTGGACCGACTCGTGGCATCACTCGACGCTCAGACGCTTCCCACCGCGGAGTGGGAGGTCATCTTCGTCGACGACGGCTCCCCCGATGACACGCACGACCGACTCCTCGCCGTCCAGGCCTCGCGGCCGCACGTGCGCGTCGAGCGCATAGAGAACTCCGGGTGGCCCTGCCGCCCGAGGAACATCGGCACGGATCTGGCCCAGGGCGAGTACGTCGCCTACATGGACCACGACGACGAGCTCTACCCCGACGCACTGCGAGCCGGCTACGAGTTCGCCAAGGCGCACGGCGCGGATGTGCTCAACGGCAAGGAGGCCCGCACGCATGACAGCGGGTGGGCGATCGACCAGTACCGGGCTGACAGCGGCCAGGTCATCGGCCGGATGGATTTCCATCCCCTCATCCCCACCAACCCGCACAAGCTGTATCGGCGGGCGCTCCTGAACGAGCACGGCATCCGCTTCCGTGAAGGCGGTCGGGTGCTGTGGGAGGATATCTTCTTCAACGTCCTCGTCGCACGGCATGCCTCAGTGATCTCCACGATGGCCAGCACCCCGTACTACCACTGGTTCACCACGCCTGGCAGCGGCTCGAGCACCTTCGTGCGTTCGAGCCCGGAGTGGTGGCACTGGCTGGACGAGGTCGTCACGGCGATCGAGCGGGACCTCGAAGGCGTTCGGTTCGACACGCAGCGGCGCCTGCTCCGCGTGCACCAGTATCGGTCCCGCCTCATGGACGCGTTCAACAACCTGTACGCCACGCGCCCGGCGGCCGAGCGCAAGCTCATCTTCGACAAGGCACACGCCCTCCAGCAGCGGCACTTCCCCGAGTCTGACGATCAGTACCTCAACCACACGGCGCGCATGAGGGCGAAACTGCTGCGCAAGGGATACCGGCACCTGCTGGAGCGCCTCACCGTCGATGACCCGAACATACCCGGGACGGCGGAGATCACCGCCGTCCGCTGGAAAGAGGGCGTCCTGCAGCTGGCGACCGCCGCCACATGGGCGGACGCGCACGGACGTCGCCATCGCCTCATCCAGAGGAACGGCCGCATCCTCAAGGATCTGCCCGACGCGTATCGCGACGAGCTCGCGTCCGAGTTGCTCGACGTGACGGATGACGTGCGAGGTGCCTCCGTGGAGATCGGTGTACGTTCACACACGTCGCGGGTCACGTGGATGGCGCCCTCCGAGTCCCAGGTCCACACGGCCGACCGCGACGGACGCGTCGCATGGCATCTGACCGGGACCGCGGTCGTGGATCCGGCCACGGGAGCCCTTGGCCGTCCCCTCGAACGCGGCGTATGGGCACTGAACGGGCGGTGCACCCTGGCCGGTACGACGCAGCACCGACTCATCCGTCAGCCCCCCATCCGCCCCGCCGTGCACATCGACGGGGACGGCGTTATCGCCGTGTACTCCCGCCCGGACGGAACCATCGTGATGGATTTCGACCAGTCCGAGACTCCTCTGGCGGCCGTCGTCCGCTTCACCGGCAGCGTCCAGCGGAAGGGATCGACGACCTCGCTGAGCGTCTCCGGGGCCCCCACAGCCCGAGACAGCGAGTTGCCCACGACCGTCGACGTAAACACCGAATCGGTCGCCCGGCGAGTCAGACGCGTTCCGCGGCGGCTCCTGGACCGGCTCCGCCGGCGCGACCCCGGACCGCGGGGATGGCGATCCGTTCCGGCGGTCCTGCGCATCGCGGGCGGCCAAGCGACGATCGACATCGAGCTGCCGACGTCCGATTCCTTCCTCGTCCGAATCGGCGACCGGACCGCGGAGGGACCGCGCGTGTTCCGGGCCGAACCAGGCCACGGCCGGGCGAAGGGTTATCGGGGGCGGCTCGGCGCCCTGCTGAGCTGAGGGCGCCGCCGCCTTGTCCGCTGTCAGCCCTTGAGGGGGTTGGCCTCGCGCAAACGGGCGAAAATGAGATCGTACATCTCGGTGACGCGACGATTGTCCCGACGAAGCTCGTTCAGCGCGGCTTCGAGCTCGGCGACGCGGCGCTCCAGTTCGGCGGTTGAATCCGCGGCCGCGACGGCTCCCCCCTCGGCGAGTTCGAGACGCTCCAGCTTGGCGTACGCCGTGGGTGCGACGCGCCGCGCCAGCTTGCGCAGGATTTCTCTCATCAGCTATCCCTCCGTGGTGCGACCGCCTCCGGCGCATGTGTGATCCTCGTCTGCGCGATGCCGCGCCGACGACCTTCATCGGTCTTGCGCGCCGCGCGGACGACCCGCACGTCCAGAGCATGCTCCTGCGTCTCCTCGACGATCCAGTCCGTCGGCAGGTGCCATGTCGATGGCTGCGCGTGCTCATAGGCCGGTGACATCGTGGTGTAGTCGATCAGCTCCGCGAATCCCCTGCCGCGCAGCACCAGCTCGAAGAACAGGTACAGTCCATGCCGGTTCGCCTTCGTCATCGACTGCGCCGTGTGGTGGGCAAAGATGCACCATTCATCACCGGTCTCGAGCATCCACGCCCCAAACTGGAAGAGCGCGGCGCGATCGTTGACGTTGAGGAAGCGGAAGTCCACGCTCCCCCGGGCGTCGTGTGCCCGCGCCAGCCTCAGCGCCTCGTGGCTGTAGTCCACCGCCGTGACGCGGTGGCCTCTGCGTGCCATCTCCGTCGACCAGCGCCCGTCGCCGCAGCCGAGATCGAGTATGCGGGCACCGGCGGGGATATCAGTCAGGAACCGGGACATCGCCGGCTGCGCGTCAGCGTAGCCGACGGAAGAATGCTGCTCCATATAGTGCTTGTCCCAGAAGACCCGTCCGCTGTTGAATACGCCGAACCAGCTCTCGAATCGGTGTCGGGTCCAGCTGGGGGTCTCGAACTTGAACGTGGGGTCCGGAACGCGCCATCCAGGACCGTAGGCGTATGCTAGCCACGCCTCGGCGTGGGCCGGCTCGGGAAGCGTGACGCCCTCGATGTCCCGCGGACGAACGGGGACCAGGTCGGCCTCTGCGACCTCGGGGCCGCGAAGGGCGAACGGCTGACAGTACAGACCGTCGCGGAAGAAGCCGGTGAAGATGTCCACGTAGTGGTCGGGTTCGCCGTGCTCGTTGAAGAACTCGATTTCCAGGTGCGCTAGGCCGTGCCGCACGACGGTGTAGCCGCGCCGGGCGAGGGCGCGCTCCATGTCGTAACTGGCCAGAGCGATATCGGCAGGATTGTCGGCACGGCAGAGGAAGGCCAGGTCGACGTCGTCGTCGTGGGGCAGCATCCCGCCGTCGCGCACGATCCCCAGCAGGGTCCCTCCGACGATGTAGACGTCGTGCCCATCCCCCTGAAGATCGTCCACGAGCGCGCGCGCGCTGTGCAGAAGGCGGCTCACGACGGCCTCGTCACGTCCCTCCAGCACGGGTCCGAGGCGGTCCCACTTCGTCATCGCGAGCCAGCGCCCCCGGGCGTCGACGATCTCCACGCGCGAGCGCGAGCGGCCGAAGTGGGCGTCTGAGGCGCCCAGCGTGCGGTTCGTGGCGCTGTCGTGCACCGTCACGTGCGCGAAACCGTCCAGCCGCGCGCGCAGCGCCGCCGGCCATTCGAGCACGATGACGCCGTCCTCGGAGTAGGGTATCTCGGCCGACCACACGCGGTGACCGTCCAACCGCACGTCCGCGACCGTGGCGTCCCGGATGACGTAGGGGTCGAGTTCGATCCGCTCACTGGTGACCTTCATTTGATGGCCAGCAGCTCCACCGCTTCGTCGATGGGACCGTCGAAGATCTTCTTGCCCTTGCGGATGACAATGCCACGCTCGCACAGGTCCTTCACCATCGCCATGTTGTGGCTGACGACGAGCATGGTGATGCCCCGGGCCGTGAGCTCCTTGATCTTGTCGGCGCATTTCGCACGGAAGGGCGCATCGCCCACCGACAGCACCTCGTCCACCAGCAGGATGTCGAGCTCCACATGGATGGCAACGGAAAAGGCCAGTCGCATGAACATCCCGGAGGAGTAGTGCTTGACCTCCTGGTCGATGAATTCCCCGATCTCCGAGAAGGCGACGATGTCGTCGAACCGCTCGTCGATCTGCTTCTTGGACATACCCAGGATCGCCCCGTTGAGATAGACGTTCTCCCGGCCACTCAGTTCGGGGTGGAAGCCCGCTCCGACCTCGATGAGACCGGCGACCCGCCCGCGCGTGAACACTCGCCCGGCGTCGGGCTCCAGTACTCCGGACACCAGCTTCAGCGTGGTCGATTTCCCGGAGCCGTTCAGCCCGAGCACCGCGACAGACTCGCCCTCACCCACCTGAAAGGAGAGGTCGTCAAGGGCTGTGAAGGTGTCGGCTCGCACCTTCTTGCCCTTGATCCACCCGACGAAAGCTTCCTTGAACGAGTGCGAGTTGCGCTTGAGGAACCACTTGGAGACGCCGTCGAGGATGATGCTGGGGGGCGTAGTGGTCTGGGCGACGATCTGAGACATCACAGGTCCTGGGCGAAAGAGCGCTCGAAGTGACGGAAGGTGTATTGGCCGACGACCAGCATGAAGATACACACAGCGGCTGCTACCAGTCCGGAGATCCACAGATCAGAGGGCAGCCCGTGGGTCGACTCAGCCGTGGGCGCCCAGAACCCGATGTGGAAGAGTTCCACAGCGATCGTCAGGGGGTTCGACATGTACACGAAGAACAGCCCAGGAAAGTCCTTGAGCGCCTCCGCGACGAGCAGCCATGTGTACAGGACGGGAGACGTCCACGTCGAGAACATCTTGATCAGGTCGACGAAGTTCTGAGCGTCGCGGTAGCGCACGTTCAGCCCGCTGAAGAACAGCCCGAGCCCGAGGGCGAAGGAAAGGACGATGACCACTCCGAGGAGCACCGCAGCCATCGCCGCAAAGGAGGGCACCCATCCGACCAGGACACATACCAGCAGGAGGATGATCAGCTGCGGGAGGAAATGAATGAGCGCTCCGATGATCGACGCGATCGGGAAGAGCTCGCGCGGGAGGTAGATCTTCTTCACGAGCGCGCGATTGTCCACAATCGAGTTCGTGGCGTTGCCGAAGGCCTCATTGAAGAGGTTGATGATCACGACGCCCGAGAAGAGATAGATCGCGAAGTTGTCGACGTCACGGTGGGCCTGGAGGATGATCCCCATGACGAAGTAGTAAATGACGAACTGCGCGGCGGGCTTCACATAGGACCACAGCCACCCCAGGACCGAGTTGCGGTAGCGGGTGGCGGTGCCCTTCTGCACGAGCAGTTTGAGCAGATACGACCAGCGGAACACGTCGAGGATGCCTCGCCCGCGACCTGGTACGTCGTACGCCGTGAGATCGATAGGCAAGCCGACTGACAAGGCGATGACTTCCTCGAGTGATCCGGGACCGTGGGTTCGGGTCCTGGAAGATCCTATCCGAACGGCCCAGGATGACCTGAGCACGGGCTGTGCATCAGACCTTGGCGATTCCGGCGACCGTGCGGGAATCCAGCGTGAGGATCCGCGGAGCCGTCCCCCCATTGAGCGTTGTGGCGGACTCACTGGCCGCGAGGGGGCGGAGGCCGCCACGCTCGGTGACATAGACCTGGGGCGAGCCCACCGCCTGCACGAAGACGCGCCCAGCGATGGGCTGACCCGTCAGCGCCAGAGTGGCGCATGTGGCGGCGTCCAACGGCGTGGTATGGATGCCGCCGAGACCGGAAGCGGTCACTGGCGACAGCACGCCCCCGGCAGCGACGAGATCGGTGGTGCCGCAGCGCACGAACACCCCGAGACTCTGCTCGGAGGCGGGGAGCATCGCGACGGCGGGGGGAGCCACGATCTTGTAGCGGGACTGCACCCCGAGATCTGCCGCCACGCCCCAATTGGGGATCCCGAGGCGGCGCCCCGCGTCCACGAGCGTCACCGCCGCCGAGTCGGAGGCCCGCACCAGGTCGCCCGCGGCGGGCAGCTGGGTCGGCTCGGGCAGCGATGAGAAGTATGCCGACGTCACCCACTTCGACTCGGGGGCTTTCCCGCTGTTGGCCCGCAGTACGCTGGCCCGGTCGGGCAGGCGTAGGAACCCGCCCGATGTGGCTACCGCCGTCCGTGACCCGTCCGTCACGAATGCAGGCCCCTCGATGACGGCGCCGGAGAGGCGAAGCGTCGCGCACGTAGGCTCGGACAGCTCGGTGACCGGGTTGCCCGCGGGATCGCCCGAGACGACCTTCGACAGGACGTCGCCTCCGCCCGCGTAGAGCGTGCCCTTACACCGCAGGAAGTGGGTCATGAGACCCACCACCTCCGCCTGTGCGAGATCGTCGGGTGCGATGATCCGGACGTTCGAGGAGAGACCCCATGCGCGCGCCAGGCCCCAGCTGGGCAGCCCGATCAGGCGGTCGCCGTCGACGAAGTAAACGCTCGCGTCGCCGTCTGCTCGCACGAACCGGCCCGTCTCCAGGTACAGAGCGCCGATCGTGTAGCGGGACAGCGTCGCGTCCGAGACGACGGCAACCGCGGGGCGGGTGCCGCCGTTCAGCTCGATCATCTTCGCGCCCGAGGGGATGGGGCGGTATGCCCCGGCGTCCGCTCGGTACACCGTCCCGGAGGAGGGGGTCTTGACGAACGGTACGGAGGTGAAGGCCGCCCGCGACAGGTCGAGCCGCTCGCACGTGGACGCGTCAAGTGTCACGGCGGAGAATCCGGCCGGCGCTCCCGACTTCAGCTCGTGTAGGCCGCGGGAGGCGGCGAAGTAGGTCTTGCCGCCACAGGACACGTACTGGGAGAGGATCTCCGCCGACGAGTAACCGCTCGTGTCCGCGGCAGAGACCCTGCTAGACACGCTCGACGGCAGACCGAACTCGGCGGCCATGCTCCACGCTGGCAGGCCGAGCAATCGCCCGTCTGCCGTCGGTAGCCATACCGTCGGATCACCCGCGCGGAGGATCCACCGGGCGGGAGTGAACAGTTGACGCGGTGCGACCTGGTACCCCGCCGCTACGCTCGCTCGCAGGATCGCCGCGAACGGAATGGTGCCGCCATTCGCAGCGGCGGCTGCAGGCGCGTCGAAGTACGGCTGGAGGATGCCGTTCACGATCTGGTGGATCTTCCCGCCCGCCGCCGTACGGGCGAAGGTCGTCACGATCGGACCTTTCCCGAAAGCGTCGTACTCTTTGGGCTCGAGCTGGACGAGGCCAGCCCCACAGGAGCCGCCCCAGGCGCCCACAAGGGCGCAGGAGGGGAAGGGGTGAGCCTGCCCGTCCTGGAGCATAGCGACTTCACCAGTGCGCACATTTCTCACGTAGAACGTGGCGATGCCCGCATCACGGTAGAGGGCGAGGTAGTTCGCGTCCACGGCCGCAGGGGCACCGAACACGCGCTTGTACTCCGGATACGCCTCCGCCGTGATGCCGTAGCGTCGATCCCCCGAGACGATGGACACTTCCGCGCCGGCTTTCACCAGGGCGGCGCCCCCGCTTTGCGTGGATCCAAACCAGTCGGTGAAGAAGTGATAGAAGTTGCGGTTGCCGTGGGCCGAGCAGTCGTCGCCCACGCCGTACCGCGCCCGGATCGCTGCGGCGTTCGGCTGGTAGGGGGTGTAGTAGTAGAGGTTCGCCGTCGCCTGGTTCTGCACATACACCGGGGATGACCCGCATGCGCGGTTGGGGTTGTACAGGATGTTCCAGGTCTTCCCCGGCGCGTACCACGTGAAGAACTGGCTCGTACCGGGAGGGTTCGCGTAGCGCTTCATCTGCCACGCGGCGCCGTGGACCTGATTGAAGAACCCGTGATACCGCTTGTCGCACTCGGCGGTGTCGGGACAGCCCTGACCCATCGCGATCGTGTAGCGCCATTCACTGGGCCAGACGTGCGTGACGAGGCTCTGCTCCTTCTCGAGCATCACGAGGATGACCTGGGGGTTGATCCCACACGCCTGCGCAACCTTGTAGATAATGCGGGACGCTCGCTCGCGCACGCCTCCGGAGTATGCGCCGCACATCGCGTCGGCGGCGGTGGACCGCGAGGTGTCGTACCAGTCCTTCAAGCACGTGTATCCCCCCTCACAACGCGGCACGCGCTGCTCGAGGAAAGACTGAATCTGCCCCTCGGTCATCGTCCCGCTGTTGAAGAACACCGGGTCGCTGACGATGTTGCCGGGCTGGAACTTCGACAGGTCGGCCGCCGCGGCCGGCGCGGCCGGGGCGAGGGGACTTGCCGTGGTCACGGCTGTGAGGCTCAAACCCATCACGAGCGCGACCACGGCGAGGACCGCGACCCTGCGGACTTGCGCCACGCGCATCATTGCACCCCACGTCATGTGAACAGTGTGACCTATGTTGCTGCTGAGTACCAGCGTCCAGGTACAGGGGGGCGTCTCCGGGACTCTGATCCGTGTACCCTCACCCGACTTCAGCAGCGCGCGGCGCGCTACAGTTCGGCGTGCAGCTGCCAGACACGCTCCGCGCCCTCCGCCCAGGAGAATGCGCGCGCGCGATCCGATGCCAGCACTCGCAGCTTCTCGCCGTTCTCCCCCATGGCCGCACGGGCAGCGTCACCCAGTCCGACGGACGACCCGATCGGACCCGCGTCGGCGAGGACCTCGCGGTGCACGGGCGAGTCCGCCGCGACGACGGCTGTGCCGGTCGTGATCGCCTCGACGGCCCGCCACGGCCAGTCCAAGCGCGTAGACGGCGCGACGAAGACCGACGCACTGCCGAGTACCGCGGCACGGTCGAACGGCTCGAGCGAGCCCCGGACGTGCACGCGCGCCTCGGCGAGACCCACTGCGGCTGCGAGCTCGAGCACGTCGGGCTCCTGACCCTCGGGGCAGTCGAGCACGACTACGTCCCCATCCGACGCGGCGCCGACGATTCCGGCGAGCGCGGCCGCGAGTCCATCCGATTCGGACGTGCCTCCCGCCGTCGACACGAACGTCGCAGGGAGGTCGAGCGACCGCAGGCGCCCGGCGATATCCGTCGGAACGCGGAATCCCTCCGGCGCCGCGCCGGCGATGACGCGGATGCGGTCGGCCAGCCGAGGGGCGACCTCCGAGAGCGCTGCGGCCATCGCGTGCGTGGGGACCACGACGGCATCGGCGTGCTTCTCCGCACGTTTGAGCATCGCCTTCTGCCACATCACCTCGCCCCGCGACAGGGTCTCGGGCGCCTCCCACGCGCGGAGGTCCCACAGCGTGACGACGAGCTGGTGCGTCTCGTGCACACGGTCGTGGCGCACGAGGGGCGCGAGGAGCGTAGGCGAATGGATCATGCCCTTCCCTACGCCGGGAGCGATGCCGAACTGCCAGGATGCGGCGAGCTCGCGCCGCGGCAACGCGAGCCGGGTGAGGTCGACGAGACCGTCAAGATCGGGTTCTCCCCCACGCGGCACGATCCCGGCGACGTCTGCCCCGCGCGGCGCCGTGTCGATGAGCGCCCGGGTGAGCGACTGGGACGCCTCGGCGAGGTCCCGCGATGTGGGCGCGACCAGCTGGTCGAGCACGACTCGGAGTGTCGCGGTCACTGCGTCGGCTCCGCCGTGGGGGTCGGGGGGTGCAGCGTCGTGCGGACCAGCTCCTGGATGTAGGCGTAATCGGGCTCGAACTCGTCGATGCCGCCATCGGGCGTCAGCTCGATGGTGCTGACGGGCTGTTCCTTCGCCTTCAACGCCAGGTCGGCCAGGGCCGGCAGCAACGGCTGCGGCAGGTCTGTCTGCACGATGGCGGTGCCTGCGGTGGCGACATCCTGGAACCGGGTGAGCACGTTCTGCGGGCTCGCCTGCGCGAGGATCGCCTCCTGCAGTTGACGCTGGCGCTTCATGCGGTCGAAGTCGCTCGTGGTGTACCGGGAGCGGGCGTACCACTGGGCGGTGTCGCCGTCCATGTGCTGCGGGCCGACCTCGATCCAGCCGATCGCCCAGTCCTCGGCCGGCTGACCGGCGTAGGCGGGACCGCCGCCCTTGGGTAGGCGCTCCTCGACCGTGATGTCCACGCCGCCCAAGGCATCGACCAGGGCGGCGAAGCCGTGCATGTCGATGAAGACGTAGTACGGGATCTCGATGCCGAGGATGCCTTCGGCGGCGTCCTTCGTCGCCTCTACGCCGGGCGCGGAGCCGTTGGCCTCCGCATCCGGGTAGAGCTCGCTGCCGTCCTGGCAGACCTCGACCTCGGTGCGGAGCTGGTTGACGCCGCTCCCCCACCCGCACGTCGAGTCGGCCTGGCCTTCATGCCCGTTGGGGTATTTGTCCTGCATCGGTCCGGCGGAGAAGGGGAAGTGCGGCATGTCGCGCGGGATGCCGGTGATCGTGACGGCGCCGCTCGCCGCGTTGACCGAGACGACGGAGATGCTGTCGAACCGCATCGAGTCGCGGCCCTCGCCGCTGTCGGCGCCCAGCAGCAGGATGTTGTAGTACCCGTCCGACGGCGGAACGACCGGTGCGGACTGGCCGAAGAGAGCGCCGAGAGCATCACGTGCCGTACCGGCGGCCTGCGCAGCCCAAACCGCGCCGCTGCTCGCTCCGACAAGGAGCAACACCGACGCGGCGGCGATCCCGAACCGCGCCCCGCGCCCCGTCCGGACCAGGCGCACAAGCCGCAGCGTGTCCACGGTGAGCACGATCCACAGCAGGGCATACCCGAGGAGGAGGATCTGCACGACCGTGAGCGGCACCCACCGGAGCCATCCGAACCACTCCGGAATCCACGCCCCCGAGACGATGGAAACGAGCGCGGTCGGCCACAGGAGCGCGAACAGACCCGTGAGAATCAGCCCGACCCACATGACCAGCGTCGCGCCGAGACCGAAGCGCCCGAGCTTACGGCTGCCCGCGAGCACCTGCGCTGACCCGGGCAGCAGGAAGTTGAGGAGAACGAGCCACCAACCCCGCCGCGTCATCACCTGACGCGACCCGGCGTCGGGATTCCGCAACGGTCGGGGCTCGACGACCGCCCGCGCTCCGGGGCGCGCGGCGGCGGTAACGCTCACAGAGAGTCCTTCAGCCGGCGGTTCTTGTCTTCGACCTGGGCTTCGAGGTCGCGCGCGTACTCTTCGATACTGTCCGCGAGCGCTGCATCCCCTGTCCCCAGAATGCGCGCGGCGAGGAGTCCGGCGTTCTTCGCGCCGTTGATCGAGACGGTGGCGACGGGGATCCCGGCGGGCATCTGCACGATGCTGAGGAGCGAGTCGAGCCCGTCGAGGGCGGACAGCTGCACGGGCACGCCGATGACCGGGAGTGCCGTGACGGATGCCAGCATCCCGGGCAGATGCGCGGCACCACCGGCGCCGGCGATGATCGCCTGCAGCCCGCGGCCGCGGGCTTCGCGGCCGTAGCGGATGAGCTTGTCGGGGGTGCGATGCGCCGAGACGACCTCGACCTCGTGCGGGACACCGAGCTCAGTGAGCACCTGTGACGCGTCGCTCATGACCCTCCAGTCGGAGTCGGAGCCCATGACGACGCCGACCACGGGCGTCTCGGAGGAGTGCAGGGGCCGGGTCACCCGACCAGGCTAGGGCGATTGTCTGGAAGATCGCCGCAACGGCGCGGCCGTCAGTCGAGGAAGAAGGCTGCGGCGGCCCGCGCCTCGTACGCGACATCGTCGAGGTCGAAGCCGGCCACGTTGATGTGACCGACCTTGCGACCGGGGCGCGGCGCCTTGCCGTACGTGTGGATTTTGGCGCTCGGATGCTCCGCCATGGCTGCCGCGAACCGCTCGTCCAGCGACGCCTCCGCCGGACCGCCGAGGATGTTGATCATCACCGACCACGGCGCGATGGGGTCGACCGCCCCGAGCGGGAGGTCGAGGACCGCCCGCAGGTGCTGCTCGAACTGGCTCGTCACGGCGCCGTCCTGGGTCCAGTGCCCGCTGTTATGCGGACGCATCGCGAGCTCGTTGACGAGGATGCGGCCATCCGTGGTCTCGAAGAGTTCGACCGCCAGCATCCCGGTGACGTCCAGTCCCTCCGCGATGGCGACGCCCAGGTCTGCAGAGGTGCGGGCGAGCCGTCCGTCGGAGCGGGGCGCGGGCGCGAGCACCTCGGCGCACACGCCGCCGCGCTGCACGGTCTCCACGAGCGGATACACGGCGAACTCGCCGGAGGGCCGGCGCGCGATCTGCTGCGCGAGCTCGCGAGTGAAGTCGACGAGCTCCTCGACCAGCAGCTGCCCGCCACGAGCGTCTTCGGCGAGGGTGGCGAACCAGTCCTGCGCCTCGGAGCCGGCGGAGACGACCCGCACGCCCTTGCCGTCGTAGCCGCCGCGCGGCGTCTTCACCACGGCCCGCCCGCCGTGGGCGTCGAGGAACTCCTGCAGTTCGGTCTCATCCGACACCGCCGCCCAGTCGGGCTGCGGTGCACCGAGCTCCTGCATCCGCCGGCGCATGACGAGCTTGTCCTGCGCCACGGCGAGCGCGCCCGGCCCGGGATGCACCTGCACGCCGGCGTCGACGAGGGCGGCGAGCACGTCCTGAGGCACGTGCTCGTGGTCGAACGTGATCACGTCGACATCCCGCGCGAAGGCGAGGACGGTGTCGGCATCGCGGTAGTCGCCCGTGGCCGTGGCAGCGAGGGATGCGGACATCCCCGGTTCCTCGGCGAGCACTCGGACGTCCAGGCCCAGCTCGACAGCCGGCGCGATCATCATCCTCGCGAGCTGCCCGCCACCGATGATCCCCACTCGCAGCGCCATGGCTCCCCTTCCGTCAGTCCCATTCTTCCGCAGACGCGAGGTGTGCGTGGAGAGGGGCGGCCGGGCGGCTGCGCGGGCGGCCATGCGGCGGGCGCGGGGATCAGAATTGCGGAGTCGTCGTCGGGACGTTCGGCGGCTGAGCGTCGCGGTGCGCGAGGATCTGATTCACCTCGACCTGGTCGACCAGCACTTCATGGACGAGCTCAGCGCTGGGGATGTTGCGGAGGCGCAGCGGAGCATCCACGCCATTGGAGAGCACGAGGGTTCCCGCACCCCACAACCGCTGCAGCGGACCGCGACGCACCTGGATCGTGTACCCGCGCATGTGCGTCAGCTCGGTGCGCCGAGTGCGCACAAGCCCGCTGCGTTCGATCACGCGTCGGGTGGTGATGGTGTACGTGTGCGACCACCACGCCGCCCACGGCAGGACGACGACGAGGAGCACGACGACCGCGGCAGCGGTCAGCAGCATCCAATTCTCGAACGGAGCGGGGAGGTTTCCGTAGAAGTATCCGACGGCGCCGGCGACGGCGATGAGGACGAGGGACGACCAGAACAGGCGCCGGGCGTGCGGACGGATGCGCGCGACACGCAACTCGGGCGTGGGAACGCCCGGGGCGGGGGTCAGGGGCCGCCCTCCGTACGTCGTCGGAGAGGTCACGTCTCTATTGTGTCCGCCGGCACCGACATCACGGCGATCCCACGCGGGTCAGCGCACGTGCGTGACGTCGCCGGCCGAAACGGCGACCTCGTCCACCCCGGTCACGATGACGAGTCGGCCGTCCGCGTCGATGCGCTGGGCGCGGCCGACCACCGATGTGCCGTCCGGCAGAGCCACCCGCACGTCGTGACCGAGGGTGGTGCAGAGCGCTTCGACTTCGCCCAGGACTCCGGATGCTCCGGCGTCGCCGTGCGCGGACAGCAGAGCCTGCAGCTGCTCGTCGAGTGCCCGGAGATAATCGGCGAGCAGCCGGTCGTCGTCGCACTCCATCCCGAGCGCGGCGAACGAGACCGCTGTCGAGACCGGCAGGTCGGCTCGCGTCATGGTCGTGTTGACACCGGCGCCGATCACGACTGCGTCGGGATGGCCGGGCACGACCTCGGCGAGGATGCCGCAGATCTTGCCGCCGTCGACGAGGACGTCGTTCGGCCATTTCAGCCCGGTGGTGTTGCCCGTCCCGGTGAGCTGTGCCGAGATGGCGCGCGTCATCGCGGCGCCGGCGGCGAGCGGAATCCAGCCGCGGGCATGCGCGGGAAGCCCGCCGACGCGCACCAGCACCGACACCGCCAGCGCGGTGCCCGGGGGTGCGGTCCACGTCCGGTCGAGGCGGCCACGACCGGCACGCTGATCCGTGGTGACGAGCGCGGAGAGGTGCGGCCAGCCGGCCGGGTCGTCGGCGACGGCGGCGAGCACGTCGGCGTTCGTGGAATCGGTGGTCTCGACGACCTGGAGACGCGGGCTCACCTCGGCGGCGCGGGGATAGCCCTCTTCACGGATCGGCATGCCCTCACCCTAGAGCCGACTCCCCGGCGCGCGTCGGCTCTTGACAGCCGAAGCCGCCCGATGTCGGCGCCTGGGATCAGGAGAAACGCCGAGTTCTGGCCGTTCGCCCGGCTGCGGCACATCTCCTGAATTCGGCACGGCGCCGACCGGTGCGGCCGGAACGCACAGAGGAATCCGGGAGGCGTTGTACGCACCATCCAAGGAACGGGTGAGGCCCGCCGATAGGGTGGAACGCGTGACAGAGCAGCACGATCCCTTTACGACCGCGGGCAAGATCGCCGACCTCCGCAGCAGGTACCAGGAGGCGGTGGTCGACGCGGAGGAGGCCGCTCGCGTCAAGCAGCACGCGAAGGGCAAGCTGACAGCGCGCGAGCGCATCGAACTGCTCGTCGATCCGGGATCGTTCGTCGAGCTGGACGAGTACGTCCGTCACCGCACGACAGCGTTCGGCATGGACAAGTCGCGCCCCTACGGCGACTCCGTCGTCACCGGCACCGGCACCATCCACGGGCGCACCGTCGCGGTGTACGCGCAGGACTTCTCCGCGTTCGGAGGATCACTCGGCGAGGTGGCCGGAGACAAGATCATCAAGGTCATGGAGTTCGCCCTTCGCGGCGGCATCCCGATCATCGGCATCCTCGATTCCGGCGGTGCCCGCATCCAGGAGGGCGTCGTCGCCCTCGGCAAGTACGGCGAGATCTTCCGCTTGAACACCGCCGCCTCCGGCGTCATCCCGCAGATCTCGATCATCATGGGCCCGGCCGCCGGCGGCGCCGTGTACTCCCCCGCCCTCACCGACTTCGTCATCATGGTCGACAAGACCAGCCAGATGTTCGTCACCGGTCCCGACGTCATCAAGACCGTCACCGGCGAAGACGTCGGGATGGAGGAGCTCGGCGGCGCGTACACGCACAACACCCGTTCGGGCGTCGCGCACTACCTCGCCGAAGACGAAGACGACGCGCTCGACTACGCCCGCACCCTGCTCAGCTTCCTCCCCGACAACAACCTCGACGAGATCCAGGTGTACGACACCCCGTTCGAGTTCGAGACGACGGATGCGGACCGCTCGCTGAACACGGTCATCCCCGACTCGGCGAATCAGCCGTACGACATACACACCGTGATTTCGCGGATCGTGGACGGCGGCGACTTCCTCGAGGTGCAGCCGCTGTTCGCCCCGAACATCGTCATCGGCTTCGGCCGGATCGAAGGCCGCACCGTCGGCATCATCGCGAACCAGCCGTCCCAGATGGCCGGAACCCTCAACATCGACGCGGGCGAGAAGGCGAGCCGCTTCGTGCGGTTCTGCGACGCGTTCTCGATCCCGATCGTCACGCTGGTGGATGTCCCGGGCTATCTCCCCGGCACCGACCAGGAGTGGACCGGCGTCATCCGCCGCGGCGCCAAGCTGCTGTACGCGTACGCCGAGGCCACCGTCCCGCTGGTCACGGTGATCCTGCGCAAGGCCTACGGCGGCGCGTACATCGTGATGGGCTCGAAGCAGCTGGGCGCCGACATCAACCTCGCCTGGCCGACCGCCGAGATCGCCGTGATGGGTGGCCAGGGGGCCGTGAACATCCTCTACCGCGGCGAGATCAAGCGCGCCGAAGCCGCCGGGGAGGACGTCGCAGCGGTACGTACACGCCTCGCGAACGAGTACACGTACAACGTCGCGTCCCCGTTCCTCGCCGCCGAACGCGGCGAGCTCGACGGAATCATCGAGCCCGCGCAGACGCGCGTCGCGATCGCGAAGGCGCTGCGGGCGCTGCGCGGTAAGCGCGCGAGCCTCCCGGCGAAGAAGCACGGGAACATCCCGCTGTGAGCCCCGCGCCCGAGCCGGAGCCCGTCGTCTCCTTCGACGTCCGCCGCGGCAACCCCACGGAGGAGGAGCTCGCGGCTCTCATGGCCGTCGTCGCCGAGGCGTATGCCGAGGAAGCGGCCGCGCCGGTCGCGGCCGGCTCGCGGCCACGGGCGCGCTGGCGGGTGTCGACGCGCAGCTCGCGCTCCACGCTGTCGCGGGAGCAGGGATGGGGCGGGTTCTCCGCCTGACCCCCGATCGCCGGACCATTCCTGCGAGGATCTACGCCGCCCGGAATTCCCCGCGCTCTGTCCCCCGAAATACCTACAGACGGGGACGGGAACCCATCGCATACTGGAGGAGCTGGAACGCATTTCCTGCGTTCGGCCGGGGCTGCTTCTTCAGCCAGTCCCGGTCTCGCGGACGGTTTTCGGGTAACTGTCCGCCAGGCGAGGGGCGCGCGGCTTCGCCGCCCCTCGCCTCCCAATCGTCTCACCGGTCCGGTACCCTCCCCCGCCGGACCGGTGAGTCGGGTGTGGCGATGACGGCCGCCTAGCCGGCGAGTATTCCGCAGCACGGGCTGCGTCGCGTTCAGCGGGCGCGCGGGATCTCGTGCCAGAGCTCGACGCTGTCCTCATCGGAGAAACTGTCGCCGTCTCCGGATCGCCCGACGATGGTCACGGCCGTCCGATCGTGCGGCGACGTGCGGATGATCAGGCGCGTGGATGACGCGGATCGCAACAGATCGGCGAGCTCTGCCCGAATCCCGACGAGGTCGGGCTCAGCGATGTCTTCGAGACCGCCCTCATCCAGCATCGTGACGGAGATGCCGCGCCGACGTGCGGACTCCAGCTCGGCCCGCACCTCGTCATCGAGCAGACGCGGACCACGCAACTCGTCGCGCAACCGTCCCTCCGCCAGACGCGCCTCGAGCCGCTCGGCGGGGCGGAGGTTTCCGCCGGTCTCGATCGTGCGACCAAGGATCGGACCTGCCGTCTGCAGGGCGCGTTGCACCTGGACGCGTCGCTCCCGTTGCCGACCGGACTGCGAGGCCTGCCAGGCGGATGCCGCCTGCTGGAGCTCGGCGAGGCGCACGGTGTCGTCCGCCGCGCTGTCGAGGGCGAACATGAGCAGCTGCGCCGCTCCGACCCACACGATCGATCCCACGAGGCCGAGCGCCAACGCGGCGAGAGGGCCGATCCACAGCGAGACCGACACGGCGGCGAGGACGAGGCCGGCCCAGGCGAACCACGGCCGGCGGCGCACCATGACGATCGTCATCAGGGCACCGATTCCGCCGATCACCCATGTCGCGAAGGGCTGAGTGCGCGATTCCGGCGCCACAGCGGAGAAAACCGCGTTCGGGACGAGCACGGCGACGGCCAGAGCGATCACGCACACCCACACCGGCAGCATCCCCCGGCGCGAGGGGATGACACTGGCGGCGTCGGGAGTGCGGCGGTGCACGCCCCAGAAGATCGTCAGCCACGTCACCAGAAGGTAGAGGGGAAGGGCGACGAAGATCATCCAGGGCGAATCCACCTCGCCGTCCACCCACCAGAATCCGCGTGCGGCGAGGTAGGCCGTGAACGCGACAGCCAGCGCGGAGACGATTGCGCGAACGCTCACCAGCGGTCCCCGCTGTCCCACTCGAGAGTGATCGTGGTTCCGTGCGGGCCCGACTCGATCTCGGTACGTCCGCCCACGGCGGTCACCCGAGCGAGGATCGAGCCGCGGATGCCGAGTCGGTCATCGGGGATGCTGTCCACGTCGAAGCCCCCACCGGCGTCGCTCACGCGAACCAGCACCCCGCCGGGGTCCGCCCGCCCGCGCAGCTGCACCGTGAGCCCCTGGGCGTTGGCGTGCTGAACCGCGTTGGCCACGGCCTGCAGCGCTGCGAGAACGATGGCGCGAGCCACCCGCCCCGGCACACGCGGGGTGTCGGGCTCGAACGCCCGAGCGACCTCCAGACGCACGCCCATTTCGCGCGCGCCGCTTTCCAGATCGTCGGCGAGGTGCGCCGCATCCACCGGCTCGTCGCTGCCCTCCCACGGGTCTTTCTCCGCATTGGCCAGACGGGTCAGGGCCTCGCGCGCCATGCTCACCGCAAGCGTCCGCTCGCGAGGGGTGGAGGCCCGCTCGGCAGCCAGCAGCGCACCGAGAACGCTGTCGTGCATCAGCGCGGCCACGGCCACCCGCTCCCCTTCGGTCGCAGCGGCCGCAGCGGCCGCAGCGTAGCTGGCCACCGCGCGGGCCCGGGTTTCGTCGACGTTCGCCGCCACTGACCGATAGGTCCAGCCCAGCACGACCACGACGCCGCCGAGGATCAAGGTGAACGAGACGTCCAGGCCCACCGGAACGAAGAACTCCTCGGCGAAGCCGGCCTGGACGAGGCGTACGAAGCCGAACAGCAGCGGGGTGACGATCGTCCAGACGATCTGCAGCGGAAGCGGGAAGGCCACCACGGTAGCCACGGTCGCGACGTTGACGAGGTAGAAGATCCAGGGTTCCTCGGTGGGGACGGGCTCAGCCCCGCCCACCGTCGCGATGGGCCACACCGCCAGCGCAACGACGTAGATGACGGCGAAGAGGCCGCTGAACACCCGGGAGAATCTTCCCACCAGGCACGCGATGACCATGGCCGCGAGCGGAACGAACACCGCCAGGACCATGGGCAGGTGCCATCCGGGTCGCTCGTCTCCGGGCCCGAAGGAGGCGAGGACGGCCTGCGCACCGAAGACCAGCGATCCCGGACCCACGAGCAGGGTGATGACCCGCTCGATGCGTGCACGCGTGAAGGATCCGAGGTTTTCGGTGGCCTCCCGTGAACTCGGCAGTCGGCCCCAGGCCGCGTCGAGAACGGACCGGTCGGCCTCAGCCATCGGTGTCGCCCTCGGGGCGTTGCAGAATGCCGTCCTCCATCGCACGGCGCAACAGGTCGATCTTGGTCGGGGCGGGCCGGCCCACCTCGACGTACTTCACGCGGACGCGCGTGATGTTCTCTTTCGCGGTCGAGTACGCCACTCCGAGCCGGTCGGCGACCGCCTTCAGGGGGAGCCCGGCCGCGTACAGGCGCAGCACCTCACGTTCGCGCGTCGACAGCTGCGCGTCGGCGAATTCGCGGTCGGCCTCGACGGCGCTGGCCCATTCGACGTTGTTGAGCAATTCGCCTTGGGCGACGGTGCGGATGGCGGCGAGCACCTCGTGGATCGGCGACGCCTTACTCACGATGCCCGCGGCGCCGGCAGACAGAGCCTCGCGCACGGCGGCAGGCCGGTCGGCGACGCTGTGGATGATGACACTCGAGCCGTCCGCCACCAGACGGTGCACATTCTCGGACACCGTCGTCCCGTCGCCGAGTGTGAGATCGAGCACGACCACGTCGGCCGGGGACTCCGATTCGCCGGTGCGCCACACCAGGTATTCGGTGACGGTACTACCGGAGAATGCGACCATCAGACTCTCGTCTCGAGCGATCGCGGCCTCGAGTCCGAGGCGCACCGACTCGTGGTCGTCGATGAGTGCGACGCGGGTCATAGTGGTCATGGTATCGGTGTCACGGGGTCAACACCGTTACCGCCTCGACGTGATGCGAGTGCGGGAACAGATCGACGGCGCGGATACCCTGCCGCGCTTCGTATCCGGCGTCGCGGAACGTACCGAGATCCCGCGCCAGTGCGACGGGATCGCAGGCCACGTAGACGACGCGCGCAGGGGCGAGCGCGAGGATCCCCTCGACGACCTCGCGACCCGCTCCGGCGCGCGGCGGGTCGAGCAGCACGACGCCCCGCGCCAGCCGCTCCCGCTCGCGGGGCGAGGCTTCGGCCGCGAGCTGCCGGACGAATCGGTCCACCCGCGCGGTCACCGCCCGAGCCCCCACCCACTCCGCGAGGTTCTCCCCGGCGTGCTCCGTCGCGCGCGGGTCGGACTCGACGGAAGTGACGCGAGTGGATGCTCCGCCCAGGTCGCCGAGCGTTGCAGCGAACAACCCCACCCCGCCGTACAGGTCGAGGTGCGCCGCCTCCGGATCAACCGCGGCCCCGTCGGATGCCGCCGCGCGGAGCTCCTCGGCCACGATCGTCGTGAGGCTGTGCGCGGCGAGCCGGTGCACCTGCCAGAATCCGCCGGCGTCCAGGCGGAACTGCCGGTCGCCGACCTGCTCGACGATGACCTCGGGGGCAGCCGCCGTGCGCGAGGGCGCATCCGGCCGCGGCAGGATGCGGACCCGCCCGTCGGCGGGCTGCACCAGATCCACTCGGCCGGGGGCCTGACCGCGCACGGTCGCGGCCGCGCGGGCGACAGCCTCGGTCGCGAGCGGCAGGTCGTCGGTCTCGATGACCCGATGACTGCGCGCGGCATACGGACCGACGCGGCCGTCGTCATCGACGTGCAGGCTCACGCGAGTGCGCCACCCCGTCCCGTCCGCGCTCTCCTGAGCAACCACGGATCCTTCGGCGTCCACGATCGGCGCAGGGGTTTCCATGCGGACGGGCACGTCCACCTTGCCGATTCGCTGGAGAGCGTCCTGGAAGACGTGCAGCTTGAGGTCGCGCTGGTGCGCCAGCACGATGTGCCCGAAGTCCGCGCCACCCGGCCGTGCGTCCGGCTCCACCGAGACGTCCGCCGCCGACCACACGTGGGGCTGCCGGTGCGGCGACGCGGTCAGCACCTCGACGGTCTCGGCCCGCCAGAACGACTTCTTACGCGTGTCGGTGAGGCGTGCGCGCACGGTCTCGCCGGGAATCGTGTCAGCCACGAAAACCACTCGTCCGTCCAGTCGCGCAACGAAGACACCGCCGTGGGCGACGTCGGTGATCTCGAGTTCGACGAGGTTTCCGGCATCCATTCCTCCAGCCTCCCACGCGGGAGCTAGCGTGAGGGGATGCGTGTCTGCCTGGCGTCCACCTCCCCTGCTCGGCTCATGCTTCTGCGCCAGGCCGGCATCGAACCGCTGACGCTCGCGCCGGACGTCGATGAAGAAGCCGTCGTCGACGGGGTGGAGCGGGCCGAGGGGCGACGCCTTCCCTCCGAGGAACACGTCCTGCTGCTGGCACGGCGGAAGGCCGCCGACGTCGCCGCGCAGCTCGCGGCGGCCGATCCGGCCTTCGACGGTTTCGTGCTCGGCGGCGACTCCATGTTCGAGCTGGGCGGGGAGATCCTCGGCAAGCCGTATACCCCGGAGGCTGCGACCGAGCGCTGGCGGGCGATGCGGGGCCGCACCGGGGTGCTGCACTCCGGGCACAGCGTCCTTCGCGTCTCGCCCGGGCTGCCCGCCCGGGAGGCGTACGCCACGGCCGAAGCATCCGTCACCTTCCGCGCCGACGTCACCGACGACGAGATCGCCGCCTACGTCGCCACCGGTGAACCGCTGCAGGTGGCCGGCGCATTCACGGTCGACAGCCTGGGCGGAGCTTTCATCGAACGGGTCGAAGGCGACCCGTCCACGGTGGTGGGGATGTCGCTGTCCACCGTGCGCAGCCTGATCCGGGAACTCGGCGGCGAGTGGACAGCCCTCTGGAACCGCGCGAACGGTTCGTAGACTCCCCCACACGTTCCGCGGCGTTTCTTGTGCAGGTTGCTCAAAAACGGACCCCTGGGCGTGAGTAGGCTGGCACGCATGCCGAAAATCGCCAAGGTGTTGATCGCTAACCGCGGCGAGATCGCCGTCCGAGTCATCCGCGCCGCCCGCGACTCCGGTCGCGCGAGCGTGGCGGTCTACGCAGACTCCGATCGCGACGCCCTCCATACCCGCCTCGCCGACGAGGCGTACGCCCTCGAGGGCGCCACGAGCGCCGAGACCTACCTCTCGATCGAGAAGATCCTGTCCGTCGCCCGCCGCTCCGGCGCCGACGCCGTCCATCCCGGCTACGGTTTCCTCGCCGAGAACGCCGACTTCGCCCGGGCCGTCATCGGCGCCGGACTGGTCTGGATCGGTCCCTCGCCGGAAGCCATCGAGGCCCTCGGCGACAAGGTCACCGCCCGCCACGTCGCCGATAAGGTCGGCGCACCGCTGGCCCCCGGCACGCCTGGTCCGGTGTCGGGAGCCGATGAGGTCATAGCCTTCGCCGAGAGCGTCGGCCTGCCGATCGCGATCAAAGCGGCCTACGGCGGCGGTGGCCGAGGGCTCAAGGTCGCCCGGACGATCGACGAAATACCCGAGATGTTCGAATCCGCCACACGCGAGGCCGTCACCGCCTTCGGGCGGGGCGAGTGCTTCGTGGAGAAGTACCTCGACCGCCCGCGGCACGTCGAGACGCAGTGCCTGGCGGATGCGGCGGGCAACGTCGTCGTCATCTCCACCCGCGACTGCTCCCTCCAGCGGCGCCACCAGAAACTCGTCGAAGAAGCTCCGGCCCCGTTCCTCACCGACGAGCAGAACGAGATCCTCTACACCTCCTCGAAGGCGATCCTCCGCGACGTCGGGTACGTCGGCGCGGGAACGTGCGAGTTCCTCATCGGCGCCGACGGCACGATCTCCTTCCTCGAGGTCAACACCCGCCTGCAGGTGGAGCACCCGGTCTCTGAGGAGGTCACCGGTATCGACCTCGTGCGCGAGCAGTTCCGCCTCGCCGAGGGCGAGGAACTCGGCTATGACGACCCGGCGCCCACCGGGCACTCGATCGAGTTCCGCATCAACGGCGAAGACCCGGGCCGCGGCTTCCTTCCGCAGCCCGGTCCCATCCACGTGTTCAAGACCTTCGGGGGCCCCGGCATCCGCCTCGACTCCGGTGTCACGGCAGGCGACAGCGTCTCCGGCTCGTTCGACTCGCTGCTGGCGAAGATCATCGTGACCGGCCGGGACCGCGCCGAAGCCCTGCAGCGCGCGCGGCGCGCGCTCGACGAGTTCGAGGTGGCGGGCCTTCCCACCGTCCTCCCGTTCCACCGCCTCGTCGTACGCGACCCCGCCTTCACGGCCGAAGACGGCCGGTTCGGGGTCTTCACCCGCTGGATCGAGACCGAGTTCGCCGGTGACATCCCGCCGTGGGACGGGGAGCTCGAGCCCCCGGCCGCTCCGGCAGCCCGGCACACCGTCGTCGTCGAGGTCGGCGGCAAGCGCCTCGAGGTGAACCTCCCCGAGCGCATCGCCTCCGCCGGCGGCGGCCCCGGCCGCCCGGCTGCGGCTCCGCCGTCACGCCGCTCGCACGCCGCATCCGCCGTCGCAGGCGCGACCGGCGACGCCGTGAAGGCGCCGATGCAGGCGACCATCGTCAAGGTCGCCGTCGAGAACGGCCAGATCGTCGTCAAGGGCGACCTGGTCGTCGTGCTCGAGGCTATGAAGATGGAGCAGCCGATCCCCGCGCACAAGGACGGCGTGATCGGCGGGCTGGATGCCACGGCCGGCACGACGGTGGCCGCGGGCCACCAGCTCCTCATCATCAGCTGAGGTCGACCCGCGCGGGCGTTGACCCTTCGTCCCGTCGCTGCGCTCCTCGCTCAGGGTCCGGAGTCCGGCAGGCGACCCTTCGTCTCGTCGCTGCGCTCCTCGCTCAGGGCCCGGCTCCCGGACGCTGAGCGAGCGCAGCGAGACGAAGCGTCGAGGCCGCGCTTGGGCGACCCTTCGTCGCGTCGCTGCGCTCCTCGCTCAGGGCCCGGAGTCCGGCTCCCGGACGCTGAGCGAGCGCAGCGAGACGAAGCGTCAAGGCCGCGCGGAGGCGACCCTTCGTCTCATCGCTGCGCTCCTCGCTCAGGGCCCGGAGTCCGGCTCCCGGACGCTGAGCGAGCGCAGCGAGACGAAGCGTCAGCCACGGACGACGCGAGTCAGAGGTCCTCGGGGGCGTCGTTGCGCTCGACGATGTGCATCGCGCGCGTGGCGTCGGTGATGCTCCCCGACAGCGACGGGTAGACCGCGAACACGCGGGAGACCTGATCCACCGTCAAGCGCCGCTCCACCGCGATGGCGAGCGGGTAGATGAGCTCCGACGCGCGGGGCCCGACGATGACCCCGCCGATGACGGTGCCGCTCCCCTGCCGCGCGATGATCTTCACGAAACCGTCGCGGATGCCCTGCATCTTCGCGCGCGGGTTCGCCGACAGGGGGAGCCGCCGGACCACCCCGTCCACGCGCCCGTCGATGGCGTCCTGCTCCGAGAACCCCACCGACGCGATCTCCGGGGCGGTGAAGATGTTGGCGGTGATGCGGCGCCGCTCGAGCGGGATCACGGTGTCTCCGAGCGCGTGGAAGATCGCCGTGCGCCCCTGCATCGACGCGACCGACGCCAGCGGCACGAAGTTGGTGCAGTCGCCCACGGCGTAGACGTTCGGCACCGAGGTGCGCGCCACGCGGTTCACGCGGATGTGCCCGGAGTCGGCGCATTGCACGCCGGCCTCCTCCAGCCCGATGCCGGTGGTGTTCGGCACCGCGCCGACGGCCATGAGGCAGTGGCTCCCCTCGATGGTGCGGCCATCCGAGAGGGTCACGACGACACCGTCGCCGGTGTTCACCACGCTCTGCGCCCGCGACTTCGACAGCAGCGTCATGCCGCCCCGCTTGAAGACCTTCTCCAGCACGGCCGCCGCATCCGTGTCTTCCCCAGGGAGCACCTGATCGCGGCTGGAGATGAGCGTCACCTGCGACCCGAGGTTCATGTACGCCGATGCGAACTCCGCGCCGGTGACCCCCGACCCCACCACGATGAGGTGCTTCGGGAGGGCCTTCATGTCGTACAGCTGCGTCCAGGTGAGGATGCGTTCCCCGTCGGGCCGCGCCGCGGGCAGCTCTCGCGGGGAGGATCCCACCGCCACCACGAGGGTGTCGGCCTCGACGCGGTCGAAGTCCGTGCCACCCGCCTCGGTGGAGACGATGACGGCGGAGTCGCCGTCCAGGCGCCCCTGGCCCGCGATGATCCGGACCCCCGCTTCGACCAGCGACGCGCGCATGTCGTCGGACTGCTGGCGGGCCAGCGCGAGCACGCGGCGGTTGACGGCGGCCATGTTCACGGCGACCTCGGCGGCGAGGGGGCGACCGTCGCCGCCCTTCGCGAACAGCTGCACGCCCAGGTCGCTGGCGCCCTGGATCGCCACCGCGGCGTCGGCCGTGGCGATCAGCGTTTTGGAGGGAACCACATCGGTGATGACGGCCGCCCCGCCGATTCCCTGGCGTTCGATGACGGTCACCTCCGCCCCGAGCTGGGCGGCGGCCAGCGCCGCCTCGTAACCGCCGGGCCCGCCACCGAGGATGGCGACGCTCTGGGTGCGCTCGAAGCTGAGGGACATGGCATCCATTCTGTCGCGTGCCGGGACCAGTTCCGCCCGCGTGGCACCGAAGTGCGCGCGTTCGTAGAGTGGGGGAATGCCACACACTGCTGGGAACCCCCTCGACGACCCCTCCGCCGACCCGTTCGAGATCGCCGCGCGCGCCGCGGCCGACATCGCGAGGCTCACCGGCGTCGAGCGTCATGACATCGCCGTGACTCTGGGAAGCGGATGGGGGCGCGCTGCCGAGCTGATCGGCGAAACTGTGGCGACTGTTCCCGCGCCGGACGTGGCCGGCTTCAGCAAGCCCGCGCTCGAAGGCCATGTCGGCACCCTGCGCAGCGTCCGCACGCCCGCCGGTCGGTACGTGCTCGTCATCGGTGCGCGCACCCACTTCTACGAAGGGCACGGCGTGCGCCGCGTCGTGCACAGCGTCCGGACGGCGGCGGCGACCGGGGCATCCACGATGATCCTCACCAACGGCGCCGGAGGCATCCGCGAGACGTGGCGTCCCGGGCAGCCCGTGCTCATCAGCGACCACATCAACCTCACGGCCGCCTCGCCGTTGGAGGGTGCGACGTTCATCGACCTGACCGACCTTTATTCGGCGCGGCTGCGGGCGGTCGCCCGGACGATCGAGCCGGAGCTGGATGAGGGCGTCTACTGCCAGTTCCGCGGGCCGCACTACGAGACTCCGGCCGAGGTCCAGATGGCGAAGGCGATCGGGGGGCACATCGTGGGGATGTCGACCGCGCTCGAGGCGATCGCCGCGCGTGAGGGCGGGATGGAAGTTCTGGGGATGTCGCTGATCACCAACCTCGCCGCGGGCATCCAAAAAACGCCCTTGAGCCACCAAGAGGTACTCGAAGCCGGTCGCGAGGCGGAACCGGTGATCTCGTCGCTGCTGGCGCGGATCATCGAGGCGCTGTGAGTGCCGCGCCTGAGGAGGTGCTGGGGGCCGCGCGCGCGTGGCTCGCCCAGGACCCGGATGCGCAGACCCGCAGCGAGCTGCGCGAACTGATCGACCGGACCGAGGCCGGAGACGCCGAAGCGACCGCCGACCTTCTCGATCGCTTCACCCACCGCCTCGCCTTCGGCACGGCAGGTCTCCGCGGGGCACTCGGGGCGGGCCCGAACCGGATGAACCGCGTTCTCGTCGCGCAGGCGGCTGCCGGACTCGCCGCGTACGTCGCCGAGCGTGCGGCGGCCGATGCGACGCCTCTCGTGGTCGTCGGGTACGACGGCCGACGCAACTCCGACGTCTTCGCCCGTGAGTCGGCGGAGATCTTCGCCGGGGCGGGGCTGCACGCCGTCCTCCTGCCGCGGATGCTGCCGACCCCGGTTCTCGCGTTCGCCGTTCGGCACCTCGGCGCGGCGGCGGGCGTCATGGTCACGGCCAGCCACAATCCGCCCAATGACAACGGGTACAAGGTGTACCTCGGCGGCGAGGACGACGGCGCGCAGATCGTCTCCCCCGCGGATGCGGAGATCGCCGCGCACATCCAGGCGGTCGCCGACCGCGGCGACATCGGCACCATCCCGCGGTCGGTCGGCTACGCGAATGCCCCCGAGGAGCTGGTCGAGGCGTACGTCGCCGCGACCGCGGCCGTCGCCCCGGCGCCCGCATCCGCCGAAGGGCTCAACTGGGTGTACACCGCGATGCACGGCGTCGGGTGGGAGACCCTCCGCAGCATCCTGGCCACCGCCGGCTACCGCGAGCCCACGGTGGTGGCCGAGCAGATCGAACCCGACGGGGCATTCCCGACGGTCGCGTTCCCCAATCCGGAGGAACCGGGCGCGATGGATCTCTCGCTCGAAACCGCCCGGCGCGTCGGCGCGGAGCTCGTGATCGCCAACGATCCGGACGCCGACCGCCTGGCCGTCGCGATCCCGGATGCTGACGCCGAAGGCGGATGGCGGCGCCTCAGCGGCAACGAGGTCGGCCTGCTTCTCGGCTGGCGTGCCGCACGCAGAGCGTCCGAAGCCGGCACCGAAGGTGCCACCCTGGCCTGCTCCCTCGTCTCCTCCCCCGGACTGCAGGCGATCGCCGAGCACTACGGTCTCGGATTCACCGCGACTCTCACGGGCTTCAAGTGGATCTCCCGCGCGCCCGGGATCGTGTACGGGTTCGAGGAGGCCCTCGGGTACCTCGTCAACCCGGAGACGGTGCGTGACAAGGACGGCGTGTCGGCGGCGATCGCCCTCCTCGGGCTCGTCTCCGAAGCGCGTGGTCGCGGAACGGACCTGCGCGGACTGCTCGACGAGATGCTCGAGACGTTCGGGGCGTTCGCGAGCGACCAGATCTCGATCCGGGTCGCGGATGTCTCGGAGATCGGGCGGATCATGCAGGCGCTGCGCTCCCAGCCGCCCACCCGGATCGGCGACTGCCCGGTCGCCCGCATCGACGATCTCCTCACCGGGTTCGAGGATCTGCCGCCCGGCGATGTGCTGCGCATCTGGCTCGACGACGGCTCGCGCCTCATCGTGCGACCCAGCGGGACCGAGCCGAAGCTCAAGATGTACCTCGACGTGCACGGCGACTCGGATGCGGAAGCCCGCGCGCGCCTGGCCGCTCTCGCCGCGGGCGCGCGGGCGCTGCTCGACAGCATCCGCTGACCCGCGTCCGGCTCCGGGGTACGTGCAGCTCGGGAGGAGATGGCGCCTCGGGAGGGCCGATCCCGCCGAATCCCGCCTCCCTACGGCACATCTCCTCCGCACGTGCGCACCAGCGGTCGACCGACAGCATCCAGGACCCCGCCACCCGCTCTGGGGTACGTGCAGCTCGGGAGGAGATGGCGCCTTGGGAGGCGCGATCCAGCCGAATTCTTCCTCCGAACGGCACATCTCCTCCCCACGTGCACACCAGCGGTCAGCCCGCAGCATCCGCGAGCCCGCCACCGGCTCTGGGGGACGTGCAGCTCGGGAGGAGATGGTGCTTCCGGAGTGTCGATCCCGCCGAATCCCGCCTCCCTACGGCACATCTCCTCCGCACGGGCACACCAGCGGTCAGCCCGCAGCATCCGCGAGCCCGCCACCGGCTCTGGGGGACGTGCAGCTCGGGAGGAGATGGCACTTCGGGAGGGGCGATCCCACCGAATCCCGCCTCCGAACGGCACATCTCCTCCCCAGGGGCGCACACCCAAGCGACGCCCGACAGCATCGGCCGACAGGGCACCAGCCGCGCCACCGCGGCACCGATCGGCACCAGGCGGCTCCGCACCAGCATGCGGGCTCAGCCGGCCGTAGGCTCTGCGGCATGGAGTTCGCCGAGCCGGTCGTGCTGGAAAACGCGTACGTGCGCCTCGAGCCGCTGACCGGCGAGCACGCGACGGGCCTCGCCGAAGCCGCCGGAGGGCTCGAACACGTCTGGTACACATCGGTGCCCGCGCCGGATGCTGTCGCCGACGACATCGCGCAGCGCCTCCGGTGGCGCGACGAGGGTGCCATGAACCCGTGGGCCGTGATCCGTAGCGGGGCCGTGGTGGGTGAGACCACCTTCTGCAACATCGACCAGACGAACCGGCGCGTCGAGATCGGTCACACCTGGCTGGCACCCGCCGCCCAGCGAACCGCCGTCAACACCGCCGCGAAACTCTTGCTCCTCAGCCACGCCTTCGACGCGTGCGACGCGATCGCCGTGGAGTTCCGCACCCACTGGCACAACCGGCAGTCCCGGGCGGCGATCGAGCGACTCGGCGCAAAGCAGGACGGGGTGCTGCGCAACCACCGCCTCGGGCCCGACGGCATCCTCCGCGACACCGTCGTCTACTCCATCCTCCCGGGCGAGTGGCCGGCGGTACGCCGCGGGCTGGAGGCGCGCCTCGGCCACCACCGCTGATCGGGCCACCCCGGCCCCGCCCGGCGCACCCCGCCCCGGCGCCCGGTCCCGCCGGGCGGATCAGCCGTCGATGACGGCGACGAGCTCGTCGAGGAATCCGGGGAAGTCCGCCACGCGCCGCACGATGCGCTGCACGCTCTCGCGCTCGGAGAAGACCTCCACGAACTGCTCGAAGACCGTCTGGAAGGCCTCGCGGTCCGCCTCCGAGAACGCCACGAGCGCCACCACCTGCACGCGCCCGTCCCCCCACGGGATCGAGGGATCCGCAATGCCGATGGCGATCTGCGTGCGCGTCGCGGTCATTCCGATCGCATGCGGCACCGCGAGCGCGTCGGTGAAGGCCGTGGACGACAGGCGCTCGCGCTCGATCGCCCGCTCGACGTAGTGGTCGTCGATCACACCCTGCCGCACGAGGAGCCCCCCGAGGTGACGGATGACGCCCTCCTCGCCCTGCGCGCTGTCGATGCCTCGGACGAACGCGGACGAGTCGAAATACCGCTCCAGCTCTGCCCGGAGGCGCTGCAGCCGCCGGCCACGGCGGATGCGGGCGGCGGCCGCCTGCACGCGGTCGACGTCGGCATCGGTGAGGAACGGCTGGATGCGGACGATCCGGTCTCCTGCGACGGGCGGGTCGATCGTGGTCAGCACGAGGTCGGTGTCGATGGAGGGCCAGTCGGGGTCGACGCGCGTTTCGACTCCGACGACCTCGATCGCCTGCCCGAGGGAGCGGTCGACGCTCGAACGCAGCAGCTCGTGCAGCTCGTAGTATCCGGGGCACACGATCGTCGCCGTCAGGAGCTGGTCGGCGCGGCGGCTGCGCTCGAGCCGTCCGCCGACGTGCATCGCGATGTAGGCGATCTCGTCATCCAGGATCGGGATGCCGAGGCTCTCGTGCAGCCCGCTGGCGATGAACACGGCGACTTCGAAGATCATCGGGTACGACGACTTCAGCGAACGCGTCAGCGGGTTGCGCGACCACGCCTGCTCCTTCGAGCGGTGCAGCAGGTTCTGCACATGCAAGGCAAGGCGCAGGATGAAGTCCTCGTCGGCGATATCGACGAGGAATTCGGATGCGGCCCGCTCGACGACCGCCCGCACCGCCCGATCCACGTCGGGCTCGAGCCGGGAGCGCGCATCATCGGCGGCAGGAGCGCCGGGCGCGACCACCCGCGTGAGGACGAGAGTGGCTAAGTGCTGCTGGTCTCCGGCGCCCAGGCGTACGCCGAGATGGGTGTCTGCGAGGCGGTCCAGCAGCGCGGCGACATCGCGGTGCGCCGGGGAAGAGTCCCCCGCCGTCCGCTCCAGTGCCCGGTCGCGCGCGATCCGGTCGGCGGCGATCGCGATGTGCATGACGACGTCCCCGATGCCGTACTCGTTGACGAAATACCCGAGGGCACCCAGCTCCGCCGCGAGTTCGGCCTTGAAGGGTCCGAACGCCTCCGCACCCACCGACCCCTGGCCGAGCGTGCGTCGAAGCGCCTCGAGATCGAAGGATCCCGCATCCATCTCGTCGTGGGCGAGGCGGCTGAGGAGACGCCGCTGGGCCATCTCCGTGCCGCGCAACCGGGCCGTCGACGCAGAACGCTCCAGCGTCAGCTCCGTGCCGCCGAGAAGTCCCCGCACGCGGGCAAGGTCGGCCTCGAGCGTCGCGGGGCTGACGTGCAGCGTGTCAGCGGTGACGAAGACGTCGATGCCGTCTTCGCTGTCCAGGAGCGTCCGCACCAGGATGTGGAGGCGATCGCGCGGCGTGCCGCCATCGGTGGCCGGGGCCGCGCGGAGTGCTGCCGCCGCATCCGGACCTGCCCGGTAACCGAGCGGACCCGACTCCACCGCCGCACCGCCGGGCACCCGGGCATTCAGCGAGGTGACATACGACCGGATGCTGCGGGGGGTGACCCCGAGCACATCGGCGAGCGAAGCGGCTGTCGCCCATTCACCATTGCGGGTCAGCAGGCCGAGGAGCCGGTCTTGGCGAGCCCTCGTCATCATGTGCCGTCACGATCGTTTCCGCGGGAGGTGCGTTCCTTGCCGCTGTCCCAGTCAATCACGCCCCTTCCTGCCCGGCTCCGAGGTGCGCCGGTGGCGCCGGGCCCTGGGCGTCCGGCTCGCACCTCGCCGCGGCGCAGACCTGCACCGGTCGCCCACACGGCGAGACGCCCGGATGCGGCAGCGCCGGCCGTGATGACGTTCCGGGGGGTGGGAAACAGACCTGGTTGTCCGCTCCCAGGAGACTCACAAGAATGGCAGGGAAGGAGGCGGGTCGATGAGGATCCTTGTGGTGTGCGGCGCGGGCGCGTCCAGCACGTTCGTGGCTCAGCGCGTCCGGCGCGCCGCGCACGCGCGCGGCCTGGCATACACAGCGGTGGCGGGAACAGCCGGATCCCTCGTGGTCGACCTCGACTCCGCCGACATCGTGCTGGTGGGGCCCCACCTCGTATCCGAGCGCGAATGGATAGAGCGCAGCGCCGCCGGACATGGCGTGGCCGTGGCGTTCCTCCCCGACGATGTCTTCACGGACCTGACCGGGGAGCGCACGCTCGACCTGGTACGAACGACTCTGCCGGATGCACCCCCGGCAGGTCTTGACTCTCACACGACGAACGCGTAGACGCGAGAAAGCAGGAACCATGCCTCCCCTCACCCGCACGGTACGGATCGGGTCCAGCCACGGGCTGCACGCGCGCCCGGCGAAGCTCTTCGCCCAGGCGGCGAAGGAAGCCGGCATCCCGATCACGATCGCGAAGGGATCCGGAGCGCCGGTCAACGCCGCCAGCATCCTCGGCGTCATCGCACTCGGAATCGACCAGGGCGACTACGTCACGCTGACCGCGGACGGCGAGGGAAGCGAAGCGACCCTGGATACGCTCGCCGACCTGTTGAGCACCGACCATGACGCCGAATGAGGACGGGACAGCCACGATGAGCGAGGTCCGCGGAGTCGGGATCGGCCTGGGCGTGGCCCAAGGGCCGATCGCGCGCATGGCCGAGCCGCTTCCGGCACCCGCCGATGCCCCGAGCACGATGTCGCCCGAAGAGGAGACCGCGCGGGTGCGGGATGCGGTGGCCGCGGTGGCCCGCGAGCTGGAGCAGCGTGGATCGCAGGCCGGCGGCGCCGCCCGAGACGTTCTCGAGGCCCAGGCGATGATGGCGGAAGATCCCTCACTCGAGGCTGAGATCGACACCCGCCTCACGGCAGGGAAGACCGGCGAATGGGCCGTGTGGGATGCCTTCGCCTCGTTCCGTGACCAGCTCACCGCGCTCGGGGGTTACCTCGGCGAGCGCGCCGCGGATCTCGACGACGTGGCCCAGCGCGTGCTGGCGCACCTGCGCGGAGTACCGGCGCCGGGCGTGCCCGATCCGGGGCATCCGTTCGTGCTCGTCGCGAAAGACCTCGCCCCCGCCGACACCGCCCTGCTCGACCTCGACAAGGTGCTCGCGCTCGTCACCACCGAGGGTGGCCCGACGTCCCACACCGCGATCCTCGCCCGCGAGAAGTCCATCGTCGCCGTGGTCGGCGCGGCGCAGGCCAAGGACCTCGCCGACGGCACGGTCGTGATCGTGGATGCCGCCGCCGGCGTCGTGACCGTCGACCCGAGCCAAGACGACCTCGACCGCGCGCAGAACCGGGCCGCCGAGCGGGCGTCCGCGTCCTCGGCGCCCATCACCCCCGGAGCGCTCGCCGACGGTACCGCGGTTCCGCTGCTCGCCAACCTGGGCAAACCAGGAGGCGCCGCGGAGGCGGTCGAACTGGGCGCCGAGGGCGTCGGGCTGTTCCGCACCGAGTTCCTCTTCCTCAGCGCGAACTCCGCGCCGACGGTCGAGGAGCAGCGCACGGCGTACACCGAGCTCCTCTCGACCTTCCCGGGAAAGAAGGTCGTCGTGCGGGTGCTGGATGCCGGTGCCGACAAGCCGCTGCCCTTCCTCAACGACGCGCACGAGGAGAACCCGGCGCTCGGGCTGCGAGGCCTGCGCGCGCTCCGCGCGAGCGAAGACATCCTCCGCGAGCAGCTGACCGCGCTGGCCGAGGCGGATGCAGCGACCCGCGCGACGTCGGAAGGCCCGGCCGACCTGTGGGTCATGGCGCCGATGGTCTCGACGGTCGAGGAGACGGAGTACTTCGTCGCCCTGGCCCATGACTACGGACTGAAAACGGCCGGGGTCATGGTCGAGGTGCCCTCCTCCGCGCTCCTGGCCGACCGCATCCTCGCCCGGGCCGACTTCGCCTCCATCGGCACGAACGACCTCACGCAGTACACGCTCGCCGCGGACCGTCTGCTCGGTTCGGTCGCATCGTTCCAGGACCCGTGGCATCCCGCGGTGCTCCGCCTCATCCGTGAGGTGGGCGCGGCAGGAGCCGCCGCGGGTAAGCCGGTGGGAATCTGCGGCGAAGCAGCGGCCGACCCCCTCCTGGCGGTGGTGCTCGTGGGGTTGGGCGCGACGACCTTGTCCATGGCCCCCACCGCGCTGGCGGACGTGCGCGCTTCCCTCCTTACCCACACGCTCGACGACGCCCGACGCGTCGCCGAAGCAGCCCTGGCCGCGGATGACGCGGCCTCCGCCCGCGATGCGGCACGAGCCGCTTCGCTGGAACCAGCACCGGAGGCGGCACGTGCGGCCTCCGCATCACAGAAAGTGACACAGCCATGACAACGACGTCACCAGAGGTGACCCCCAAGAGAGGGGGCGCCCGCGTCGCCGTTCAGCGATTCGGCACGTTCCTGTCCGGCATGATCATGCCGAACATCCCCGCGCTGATCGCGTGGGGTATCTTCACGGCCTTCTTCATCGACGTGGGATGGACGCCGAACGCGGATCTCGCCACGATCGTCGGGCCGTTCATCCACTACCTGCTGCCGATCATCATCGCCTACACCGCCGGCCACATGGTCTACGGGGTGCGCGGTGCCGTCGTCGGCGCCATCGCCACGATGGGCGTCATCGCAGGCTCCGACCTGCTGATCGCCCAGTTCAACGCCACGCTGCCCGCGGGCGAGGAGCCGCTGGGTCAGATCCACCAGTTCATCGGTGCCATGATCATGGCACCGCTCGCGGCCTACACCATGAAGTGGCTCGACAAGCTGTGGGACGGCAAGATCCGGGCCGGCTTCGAGATGCTCGTGAACATGTTCTCTGCGGGCATCTGGGGCTTCGTGATGGCCATCGTCGGGTTCTACCCCGTCGCGTGGCTGGTCAACGGCCTGATGAACGTGCTCAGCATCGCGGTGAACTGGCTGGTGGAGACGAACCTGCTTCCGCTGACCAGCATCATCATCGAGCCGGCGAAGGTGTTCTTCCTCAACAACGCCATCAACCACGGCGTGCTCACGCCCCTCGGCATCGCACAGGCGTCGGAGAACGGCTCCTCGATCCTGTTCCTCCTCGAGGCCAACCCCGGCCCCGGTCTGGGTCTGCTCCTCGCGTTCACGTTCTTCGGCATCGGCGCGGCCCGCGCGTCGGCACCGGGCGCGGCGGTCATCCAGTTCTTCGGTGGCATCCACGAGGTCTACTTCCCGTTCGCCCTCATGAAGCCGGTGCTCATCGTCGCGCTGATCGCGGGTGGTGCGACCGGCGTCACCACGAACATGCTGCTCGGCGGAGCGCTGCGAGCCCCTGCCGCCCCGGGAAGCATCTTCGCGGTGCTCGCGCAAACGGCATCGGGTGCGTACTTCGCGGTCATCCTCTCCGTCGTGCTGTCGGCGGCGGTGACGTTCCTCGTCGCGGCGGTCATCCTGCGCGCCTCTCGCAAACGTGACCTCCTCGCGGAGGGCGACCAGTTCTCCGCTGCGGTTTCGAAGACGGCGGCGAACAAGGGCAAGTCGTCCTCGGCCCTGGATGGGCTGCGCGCCTCCGACAACCGGGACCGCGAGTCCGTGCGCGAGGCCGAGGATGCCGTGGACCGACTCGAGACCGAGGCTGAGACCGGCGGCCGGCTGGACGGCGGCATCGTCGCGACCAAGCCGGTACGCAACATCGTGTTCGCCTGCGACGCGGGTATGGGATCGTCGGCGATGGGCGCGAGCGTCCTGCGCAACAAGATCAAGAAGGCCGGCTACGAGGGGGTCACGGTCACCAACAAGGCCATCGCGAACCTCGACGACTCGGCCGATCTGGTGATCACGCAGAACCAGCTCACCGATCGCGCGCGCCGGCAGTCCCCGGGTGCGATCCACGTGTCGGTGGACAACTTCATGAACTCGCCGAAGTACGACGAGGTCGTGGAGATCGTGCGCGACCAGAACGACGGCGCGTAACAGAACGACCGCTGCGGGGCCGGGCCGGCGTGATGCCCCCGGCCTCGCGGCCTTTCCGTTCGGCTGAGCATTTGCCAGGCTGAATACATCGAACGAAAGGCGAGACCATGGCACGTGATGTCCTCAGCATCGGACAGGTGCGCATCCACTCTGGGAGCGCGACGCGCGAGGAGGCGATGAAGGAGGCCGCAGACATCCTCCAAGCCGCCGGCGCCGTCACCGGCGCGTACTTCGACGCGATGCAACAGCGCGAGGAGACGGTCTCCACCTACATGGGCAACGAGCTTGCGATCCCCCATGGCACGAACGAGACGAAGCAGACGATCCTCGACTCCGGCCTGTCGGTGGTCCGGTACGACGGAGGCGTGGATTGGGGCGGGGAGCCCGTCACCTTCGTCGTCGGCATCGCGGGCAAGGGCGACGAGCACCTCGAGATCCTGTCGCAGATCGCGATCCTGTTCTCCGACGAGGACGAGGTGGCGCGGCTGAAGACGGTGGAGTCGCCCGAAGAGCTCTTCGCGGCGCTATCGGCGGTCAACCAGTGAGCAAAGCCGTCCACTTCGGCGCCGGCAACATCGGCCGGGGGTTCGTCGGGCTGCTCCTGCACGAGGGCGGGTACGAGCTGGTGTTCTCGGACGTCGCCGAGGCGCTCGTCGATGCGATCAACGCCGCGTCCGAATACACGGTCCACGAGGTCGGCGAGGGGGGCGTCGACACCGTCGTCACCGGATTCCGCGCGATCAACAGCGCGACCGACGCGTCCGCCCTGGTGGACGAGATCGCCACGGCCGACGTGGTCACGACCGCGGTCGGGCCGACCATCCTGAAGTTCGTCGCCCCGCACATCGTCGCGGGTCTCGGACTGCGCGATCCGGCCGCCGCTCCCCTGCAAGTGATGGCATGCGAGAACGCCATCGGCGCGACCGACACCCTCCGCGACGAGATGGCCGCCGCCGCCGGCGACGCGTGGGACGCGGTGTCGGGGCGAGCGGTGTTCGCGAACACCGCCGTCGACCGCATCGTTCCCGCGCAGGCCCCGGGTGGCGGGATCGACGTGACGGTGGAGCCGTTCTACGAGTGGGCGATCGAGCGTGGACCGTTCGGTGACGCCCCGCCGCACATCCCCGGCGCACACTTCGTCGACGACCTGACCCCGTACATCGAACGGAAGCTGTTCACGGTCAACACCGGGCACGCGACGACGGCGTACTTCGGGGCCGCCGCGGGCATCGAGCGCATCTCCGACGCCCTCGCCGACCCCGCCATCGCCGCGAAGGTCGAGAAGGCCCTGCGGGAGACCTCGGACCTCCTCATCCAGAAGCACGATCTCGAACCCGCGGCGCAGCACGCGTACCGCGAGACGATCCTGCGGCGCTTCCGCAACCCCGCCCTCCCCGACACGGTGTGGCGGGTGGGCCGGCAGCCGCTGCGCAAGCTCTCGCGGCACGAGCGCTTCGTGGGCCCGGCCGCGGAGGCGATCGAGCGTGGGCTGCCGGTCGACGGGCTCGTGGACGCGATGAGCGCCGCACTGGCCTTCGATGACCCCGAGGATGCGCAGTCCGTGGACCTGCAGCGGATGCTGCGGGAGCAGTCGGCTGCGGAGTTCACCTCAGCGGTGACCGGCCTGGAGGCGGAGCATCCGCTCTTCCCCCGGATCGAGCGGATCGTGGCCTCCCGGCAGGCCGCCCTGTCCTGACGCCGGTTCATGTCCCGGTGAAGCAGCTTTCCGGGCTGAGTTTGCTGCGAAGGTGGGACATCAGACAGGGCCGGGGCGCCACCCGGCGCGGATGAGGGCAGCCCGGGTGCGATCGAGAGCGACGGACCCGTCGCCCGGGAGATGATGGTGGAGCACCCGGACGAGCGTCCACCCGCTTTCGGCCAACCCGTGCCAGCGGTCGGCGTCACGGGCGAACTGCACGGGTCGCTCGCGTGCTGACGACCGTCGTACTCCACGAGCACCCGCCAGCGGGGGAACACCAGGTCGCCGCGGCCGAGGAAGCGGCCCTCATCGTCGAAGAGGTCGATGTTCAGCTCGGGTTCCGGCAGCCCACCGCGCAGCAACACGAGCCGCAGCCGCGTCTCTTCGGGCGACTCGGACCCGACGCGGACGGCCGCGAGCACACCGGCGAGCGTCCGTCCGCGGCGTGCCCATGCCGCCTCCGCACGAAGCTCCTCCATCGTCGCGAGAGGCCGCCGCCGTGCGACGAGGAAGTCGCCCGCGGCCACCATCGCGTCGAACGGCCACTCGTGGGCGAGCTGCACCCACGCGCGACAGGGGTCTTCGAACCGCAGTCCCTCCACCTCTCGAACCGCCGGAACGCGTTGTTGCAGACGGTGACCGCGGATGCCGCGGATCCGTGGCGCCTGGTGCGGCCGGTGCACGGCGACATGGAGGTCACCCAGCCGCCACCCGTAGGGGGTAGGAGCGCCGTACATCACCAGGGCGGTGTCGTGGCTGAAGAACTCGTTCGCGGCCATCCGCTGCGCGTACTGGCGGCAGCGGATGAGCAGCCGAGAGCGCTCGGTGTCGGGCTGCGGGGCGCCCTTCCACTGGCGAACGCCGCGAAACGGCGCAGTGAACCTCGGGCCGGCCAGCGCTCCGCGCCCGATTCCGGCCGCCTCGCCGGCGGCCACCGAGAACGGTCGGTCGTCGAAAGGCGAGTTCCGCGTGGTCACTCCCCCAGGAGACACCCCCAGCGCGCCCCGAGCCGCGCCATCCACAGCCGCCCCTTCGCCCCGCGGACCCGACCGCCCCTGTGGAGGACGGGTCAAAGCCCGTCGTGTCTCAGTTGTGCAGCTTCTGGCACGTCAGAAGCTGCAGAACTGAGACACGACCGGCCGTGAGGTTCTGGCAGAGAGGTCAGGAGGCGAAGCCGTCGGCGATGAGGTCGATGAGCTCCTCGCGCTCCTCGATGGGGAGGAACGCGGCCGCCGCCGCATTGAGCTGGAACGCTTCCAGGTCGTCCAGACCGTACTCGAACGCCTCGACGAGCAGAGCCAGCTCGCGGGTCAGCGAGGTGCGGCTCATCGTCCGGTTGTCGACGTTCACCGTCACGGAGAAACCCAGCTGGTAGAGCAGGTCGAACGGGTGGTCCTCGAGGTTGGTCCCCCACGCCGCAACGGCGCCGGTCTGCAGATTGGATGAGGGGGCAAGCTCCAGAGCGATCTCTCGATCCCGCACCCATCGGGCGAGGTCACCGAGGTGCACGCGCACCTCGTCGCCCGCACGCGAAACGACATCGAGGTCTTCCGCGACCCGAACGCCATGGCCGAGCCGCACGGCGCGCCCGTCCAGCAGAGCCGAACGGATGGAGTCCAACCCGGCCGCTTCGCCGGCGTGCACGGTCACCGGGAAGAACTCCCCCGCGAGGTAGTCGAAGGCCTCCCGGTGGAGGGCGGGTAAGAACCCGTCCTCGGGGCCGGCGATGTCGAACCCGACCACGCCCCTCCCCCGCCACTGCACGGCGAGCCGGGCGATGTCGAGCGAGCGGTCATTGTGGCGCAGCGCCGTCAACAGCTGCCCGACCCGGATGTCCTGGCCGGCCGCCTGCGCGGCATCCTCACCCTCTTCGATGCCCTCCTGCACGGCTGCCACGGCCTCCTCGAGCGTGAGGCCCTGCGTGAGGTGCTGCTCGGGTGCCCAGCGCACTTCGCCGTAGACGACGCCGTCGGTGGCGAGATCCTCGACGAACTCGCGGGCGACGCGCGCCAGTCCCTCACGGGTCTGCATGACCGCCACGGTCAGGTCGAAGGTCTTCAGGTAGTCCACGAGCGTGCCACCCTCGGCGCTTTCCGCAAACCAGTCAGCGAGGTCGTCGGGGTCTGCTTCCGGGAGGTCCACGCCGGCAGCGTCGGCGAGCTCGATCACCGTGGCGGGACGCACCGCGCCGTCGAGATGGTCGTGCAGCGACACCTTGGGCAGCGCGCGCAGCGACCGCCCTTCGATGCGGACGTCGCCGTCGGGTTCGATGGCCATGGTTCCTCCCGGAGCTTCGATCGTCAGGCGGTGATGCGTTCGCGGACCAGCGGTGCGGCCGGTGGAGCCTCGTCGCCGATCTCCCACGCGCCCGCCACCGCATCCAGGGCGCGCGAGAACCGCTCCCCATCATCGGCCAGCAGGGTGAACAGCGGCTGACCGGCAGAGACGGAATCGCCGGGTTTCACGTGCAGGTCGACGCCGGCGGCGTGGATGATCGGATCCTGCGCGCGCGCCCGGCCGGCACCCAGGCGCCACGCGGCGATCCCGAACGGCAGAGCCTCGACGCGCGCCACCACCCCGGCGCGGTCGGCGGTGACCGTGTGGGTCTCGCGCGGCTGCGGCAGCGCCCCATCCGGGTCTCCGTCCTGCGCGCGGATCATGCGCCGCCAGACGTCCATGGCGCGGCCGTCCGCGAGCGCCCGCTCGACGTCGGCGTCGGGCTGGCCCGCGAGCGCGAGCATCTCGCGCGCCAGGGCCACGGTGAGCTCGACGATGTCGGCAGGGCCGCCGCCGGCGAGCACCTCCACCGATTCGCGCACCTCGTTGGCGTTGCCGATCGCACGCCCGAGAGGCGTGTTCATGTCGGTCAGGAGCGCCGTCGTGGCCACACCCGAGTCGGTCCCCAGCGCAACCATGGTGCGCGCCAGCTCCCGTGCGCGGTCGAGGTCCTGCATGAAGGCTCCGGAGCCGAACTTCACGTCCAGCACGAGCGAATCCGTCCCCTCGGCGATCTTCTTGGACATGATGCTGGACGCGATGAGCGGGATCGCCTCGACGGTGCCGGTGACATCCCGGAGCGCGTAGAGCTTCTTGTCGGCCGGAGCCAGGCCGATGCCGGCCGCGCAGATGACGGCGCCGACCCCTTCGAGCTGCGCGAGGATCTCGTCGTTCGACAGGGCGGCGCGCCAGCCCGGGATGGACTCGAGCTTGTCGAGTGTTCCGCCGGTGTGGCCGAGTCCGCGACCGGACAGCTGCGGGACCGCGACGCCGAAGCTCGCCACCAGCGGGGCGAGGGGCAGTGTGATCTTGTCGCCGACCCCACCGGTGGAGTGCTTGTCGACGGTGGGCTTGCCGAGCGAGGAGAAGTCCATGCGCTCACCCGAGTCGATCATCGCGTCGGTCATCACGCGGATCTCATCGCGCTCCATGCCGTTGAGGAGCACGGCCATCGCGAACGCCGACATCTGGGGGTCGGTGACGTACCCGCGGGTGTAGGCGTCGATCATCCAGCGCAGCGCCGGCTCCGGGATGCTGCCGCCATCGCGCTTGGCGCGGATGACATCGATCGCGTCATGCGACTCGATCGACGCGAACTCGGAAGATGAGACGGTCATCGATTGACCGATCCCTGTTGCTGTCGGGTGGCGAGGTCGCGCGGACCGAAGGCGTCGGGCAGAACCTCGTCGATCGTGCGGATGCCCGACACCGTCTCCAGCAGCATCCCGGGAATCGAGTGCTCGAACAGCAGCTGACGGCAGCGTCCGCAGGGCATGAGGGTGCGGCCTTCCCCGTCCACGCAGACGAAGGCCACGAGCTGCCCACCGCCGGACATGTGCAGCTCCGACACGAGGCCGCACTCTGCGCACAGCGTCACGCCATAGGAGGCGTTCTCCACGTTGCATCCCGCGACGATGCGCCCGTCGCTGACGAGGGCCGCAGCGCCCACCTTGAACCGCGAGTACGGTGCGTAGGCGCGTTGCATGGCCTCGGTGGCGGCGACGCGGAGAACGTCCCAGTCGATGTCCGTCACTTCACTCCTTGACATAGGGTTTGCCGGCGGCCTTGGGGCCGATGACTCGGCCGGCCACGATCGCCACGGCGATGAGGGTGACCACGTACGGGGTCATCTCGATGAGGTCGGTCGGAATCTGCGATCCGGCTTGGCCGGCCCAGATGCGGAAGTTGCTGGCGAAGCCGAACAGGAGTGCCGCGATCGCGGCCCCCCACGGGTTCCACCGGCCGAGGATGACCGCAGCCAGGGCGATGAATCCCTGTCCCGCGCTCATCTCTCGGACGAACGCGCCGACCGAGCCGATGGTCAGCGACGCGCCGCCGAGACCGGCGATGAGACCGGCGACGCTGACGGTCCAGAACCGCCACACGTTGACCTTGATGCCGACGGTGTCGGCGGCCAGCGGATGCTCGCCGAGGGCACGGATGCGCAGCCCCCAGGTCGTGCGGAACAGCAGGAACCAGGTCAGGGGCACCAGCAGGAACATGATGTAGGTCGTCAGCCGCTGGTCGAACAACACCGGGCCGAGAACAGGGATGTCCGAGAGCAGCGGGATCTTGATCCGCGGGAGGGTGCCCGGGTCGTTGAGCGCCGCGGAATTGGCGCCGATCACCGCCGAGTAGAGGAAGTTCGTGATGGCGGTGACCAGGCCGATCAGCACGACACCGACCACCACCTGGTCGACGAGGTAGCTGATGGAGAACCATGCCAGCACCATGGCGATCAGCGCGCCGGAGATCATGGCGGCACCGAGGGCGAGGATCTGGTTTCCGGTGACGGATGCCACCATCGCGGCCGTGCAGGCACCGGCGAGCAGCTGCCCTTCGATGGCGATGTTCACGATGCCGACGCGCTCGCCGATGACCCCGGAGAGCGCGCCGAACACGATGGGGGTGGACAGCGCGATCGCGCCGGTGAGGAGGAAGACCACCGGCACCGATCCCCCGGCGCCGACCCAGGCGACGAGGGCCACGAGGAATCCGAGGCCGACGACGAGCGGGAGCCAGACGCTCACCCGGCGTCGGCGGGCGGCCAGCGCGAACGCGCCGGCGGCCGCGGCGACCGCGATGACGCCGGACACGAGACCGGCCGCACGCGCGGTGGTGACGAACGGGGCGAGCTGGATCGCGTCGTCGCGCCCGGAAAGCTGGAACGCCACCGTCTCGTCATTGCCCAGCAGACCGAACGCCACGAGCGTGATCGCGGCGAGCGCGCCGAGGAGGATCGGGGTGCGCCAGGCGCGGGGCGGGAGGGCGCCGGCGGGAGCGCGCGTTTCGGGAACGGCGACGGCGGTCATCACTCGTCTCCCTTCGCCTCGAGCTGCGGCTTTCGACCGGTGTTCAGCTCGGTCACTTCGCGCGGAGTCGGCAGGAACCGGAAGATGGCGCGCACCAGCGGCGGCGCGGCGATGAACAGCACGATGAGGCCCTGCACGACACCGAGGATCTCCGGTGCGACATCGGCCAGCTGCATCGTGGGGCCGGCGGCACGCAGCATCCCGAACAGGATCCCGGCCAGCAGCACGCCGCCCGCCCGCGAGCCGCCGAGCAGAGCCACGGTGATCGCGTCGAATCCGATGCCGGAGTCGATCGAGGGGCCGAAGTTGCCGTCGCGCCCCAGCGACTGGTTGATGCCCGCCAGACCGATGAACAGGCCGGACAGCACCATCGCGACGATGTACATCCGCTTCACGTCGATGCCCGCCGTGCGCGCGGCGTCGGGGTTCAACCCGACCATGCGCAGCCGGAAGCCCAGCGACGAGCGCTCCATGAGCCACCAGTAGACGCCGACGGCCAGGATGCAGAGGACGAAGCTCCAGCGGAGATCGAAGCCCGGACCGAAGATGCGGGAGAACACCGCGGTCGGGTCGGGCGCCCGCGTCGTCGGGTTGTTCCCCGACTCCATGTCGTGCAGCACCGGGGTGCGCATGAGGAACGTCGCGAACGACACCGCGATGTAATTCATCATGATCGTGACGATCACTTCGTGGGCGCCGGTGGTCGCCTTGAGCAGCCCCGCGATGCCTGCCCAGATCGCGGCGCCGACGAGCCCGAACAGCACCGCGACGACGAGGTGGATGCCATAGGGCAGGTGCAGCTGGAACGAGGCCCATGCCGACCAGATCGCGGCCATGACCATCTGGCCCTGGCCACCGATGTTGAACAGACCGGCGCGGAAGGTCAGCGCGACACCGAGGCCGGCGGCGATGAGGGGGCCGGCGAAGCGGAGCGACTCCAGGAGGGGCCGGATCGCGCGGTCGGGGGAATCGGCGGAGAAGTTGTAGATCGATCCCCGGAAGAGCGCCGCGTAGGCATTCCCGACCGCGCGCGCGGCTTCCCCGAGGAAGTCCGTCGGGCGGGAGAAGAAGTACGGCAGCGTGCGACCGACGTCTTCGTTCGTGAAGATGATGAGCACCGATGCCACGATGAGCGAGAGCACGATCGCGGCGAGGGTGCGGACGATGCCGCCGGAGGCGATGTCACGAAGCACGTCGCCGAGCGTCGGGCGGCTCCCCGGAGCCGGGTCCGGCGTGATGACGTCGGTCTGCGGCTGGGTCATTCGTGCACTCCTGCCATGAGGCGGCCGAGCCGCTCGCGAGGCGTGTCGGCGGGGACGATGTCGATGATGGCGCCCCGGTACATCACGGCGATGCGGTCGGCGAGGGCGACGACCTCGTCGAGCTCGGTCGAGATGATGAGGACGGGAATGCCCGAGTCGCGGATCTCCACGATCCGCTCGTGGATGAACTCGATCGACCCCACGTCCACGCCACGCGTCGGCTGCGACGCCACGAAGAGTTTGAGGTCGCGTCCGAGCTCGCGGGCGAGCACCACCTTCTGCTGGTTGCCGCCGGAGAGGCGTCCGACCAGGACGCCGCGGTGCGGGGTGCGGATGTCGAACTCCTCGATCGCCTCGTCGGCGAAGCGGTCGCGTTCGGCGAAGTCGATCGCGGGGCCTTTCGTGAAGGGGCCGGAGAACGATCGGTCGAGCATCAGGTTCTCCGCCACGGAGAACTCCGCGACCAGCCCGTCCACTTTCCGGTCTTCCGGCACGAACCCGACGCCGCTGTCGAGCACGTGTCGCACGTGAGCGGAGGAGAGCTCCTCCCCGTCCAGGCGGATGCTGCCCTGCACCTTGTCGCGGAGTCCGACGAGGGCCTCGGTGAGTTCGGTCTGCCCGTTTCCCTGCACACCGGCCACGGCGAGCACTTCGCCGGCGCGGATGGTGAAGGAGATGTCATCCAGGAGTCGCTCGCCGGCGGGCCCGAACAGGGTGAGGTTCTCCACGACCAGCGCTTCCGCGCCGAGCTTCGGCGGATCCTTGTGGACGGTCAGTTCGACCGCGCGCCCCACCATGAGGGCGGCCAGTTCGTCGGTGGATGCACTGGGGGCGGCTGATCCGACGACCTTGCCGAGCCGGATGACCGTGATGGTGTCGGCGACCGCGCGCACCTCACGGAGCTTGTGCGTGATGAAGACGATGGAGGTGCCGCCGTCGGCGAGGCGACGCATCGTCGCCATCAGCTCGTCGGTCTCCTGGGGGGTGAGCACCGCGGTGGGCTCGTCGAGGATGAGCACGCGGGCATCCCGCGCCAGCGCTTTGATGATCTCGACGCGCTGCTGCGCGCCCACGGGGAGGTCGCCCACGACGGCGTCCGGGTCGAGTTCGAAGCCGAAGCGGTCGGAGATCTCGCGGACGCGGCGGCGGGCCTCGGCGAGGTCGAGCACCCCGCCCCGGCTGGGCTCGTGGCCGAGGATCACGTTCTCGGCGACGGTGAAGACGGGGATGAGCATGAAGTGCTGGTGCACCATTCCGATGCCGGCGGCCATGGCCTGCCCCGGTCCGGAGAAGCGCTGCGGGACGTCGTCGAGAAGGATCTCACCCTCGTCGGGCTGGTAGAGCCCGAAAAGCACATTCATGAGGGTGGACTTCCCGGCGCCGTTCTCCCCGAGGAGGGCGTGGATTTCGCCGGTTTCCACCACGAGGTCGATGGCATCGTTGGCCACGAGCGGTCCGAACCGCTTCGTGATCCCACGGAGTTCGAGTTTCATGGTGCGACCCATCCTGCCGGAACCGGCTCGAAACGGCACACGCCGAGGCGGACTCTGCCGCCCCGGCGTGTGCCAGGGGTGTGACTGTGCCAGTGAGGGGACGAAGGATCAGACGCCGGCGAGCGGGTCGATCGAGCCGTCGATGATGCCTGCCTTGAGCTCTTCGAGCTTGTCCTTCACGTCCTGCGGGATCTCGCTGTCGAAGTCGCCGAACCCGCTCAGTGCGGTGCCGTCGTTCGCGAGCGTGCCGACGTACGGCTCAGCGGTGAACTCGTCACTGTCGATGATCGACGTGATGACCTCGAGCACGGCCTGCGTCATGCGCTTCTCCACCGAGGTGAGCGTGATGTCGGCGAGCTCGGGCTGGGTGACGGCGATGTCCTTGTCGACACCGAGCATGACGCCCGAGCCGGCCTCGCGGATCGCCTCAGCGGTCGCGGTGAAGAGGCTGCCCGCGACGGGGAAGATGACATCCGCGCCGGCGGCGAGCTGCCCCTGCGAGATGGTCTTGGCCACACCGGTGTTCGCGAAGTCGCCCACGAAGTCACCGGTGTTCGCTGCCGGGTCCCAGCCGACGATGGTGATCGGCGTACCGGTCTCCTCCTCGTAGTACTTCGCACCGTTGTAGTAGCCGGTCATGAAGGAGGTGACGGAGTCGATCTGGTCGCCACCGTAGGTGCCGATGATCTTGCTGGTGGAGTACGCCGCGGCGAGGTAGCCGGCGAGGAAGCTCGACTCCTGCATCGCGTAGGTGATCGGCTTGAGGTTCTCCTGGCCCTGGTTCCACCCGTCGATCCACACGAGGCGGGCTTCGGGGTTGGCGTCGGCGAAGTCGAAGATGACGTCGTTGATGGAGAAGTTGAAGCCGACCGCGAAGGTCACGTCGCAACCGGCGTCGACCATCTGCGTGAGGTTCGGGGTGAAGTCCTCTTCGCTGTTGGACTCGGCGTCGGCGATCTCGATGCCGAGGTCGGACTCCGCGTCGAGCAGGCCCTGGTAGGCCGACTCGTTGAAGCTCTTGTCGTTCCAGCTGCCCTCGTCGGACACGGCGCAGGCGAGGAAGTCGCTGTCCTCTGCGGAGCCGCCACCCTCCTCGGGAGCCGGTGCGCACGCCGACAGCAGCAGGCCGGCGGCTCCGATGAACGCCATGGTGGCGAAAGTCCGCTTACGGGTGGGTGCAGTCACTGCAGTCCTCTCTGAACAGGTTCCGGGCGCGGAGAAACCGCAGCGCCCAGCCGGGATATTTCTGAACGTTACGTCGGATGGCGCACAACCACCCACTCTGGTAAGCCCTCAGGCCCGAAGAGTTACCAAGTTGCGATGCTTCCGGGTCGCTCAGAGCACGTCGCCGCGACCGGTGAGCTTCAGAGCATCCACAACGCCCTTCACGCGCTGGGCGTGTTCGCTCGTGGTCACCAGCAGTGCGTCGGCGGTGTCGACGACGACGATGTCCTGCACACCGATGAGGCTGATGATGCGGTCGGTCTGCGACACCACGATCCCGCTGGAGGCGTCCGCGAGAACCCGCGCCGAGCCGCCGAGGATCGCCAGCTCGTTCTTGCCCCCGTGGGAGTTGAGCTTGGCCAGACTCGCGAAGTCGCCCACGTCGTCCCAGTCGAAGTGTCCGGGGATGACCGCGAGGCGGCCCTTCTCGGCAGCAGGCTCCGCGACGGCGTAGTCGATGGCGATCTTCTTCAGAGTCGGCCACACCCGATCAACGACGGGACCGCGCCGCTCGCGGTCGTCCCAGGCCTCGGCCAGTTCCAAGAGCCCCGCGTGCAACTCGGGCTCGTTGGCGGCCAGTTCGGCCAGCAGCACATCGGCCCGACTGATGAACATGCCGGCGTTCCACAGGTAGTTGCGGTCGGCGAAGTAGGTGCGCGCGGTCTCCAGGTCGGGTTTCTCCACGAACCGCTCGACCATCGCCGCCTCGGGAGCGCCGTCGACGTCGAGCTCTCCGTCCTTACGGATGTACCCGAAGCCGACCGAGGGCTCGCTCGGCTGGATGCCGATCGTGCAGATGTACCCGGCGCGGGCGACCGCGACCGCCTGATGCACGGCGAACTCGAACGTGCGAGTGCCCCGGATGACGTGGTCCGCGGCGAAGGAGCCGATGATCACGTCGGGGTGTCGGCGGTGCAGGATGGCCGCGGCCAGCCCGATCGCCGCAGACGAGTCGCGCGGCTCGGACTCGAGGAAGACGTTGTGGTCGGGGACGGCCGGAAGTTCCCTCTCGACGGCCGCGCGGTGCGCTCGCCCGGTGACGACGGCGATGCGGTCGTGCCCTGCCAGTGGCTCCAGCCGATCCCACGTGTCACGCAGCAACGTCTGACCCGAGCCGGTCAGGTCGTGCAGGAATTTGGGCGCCTCAGCGCGAGAGAGCGGCCACAGCCGGCTGCCGATGCCGCCGGCGGGGATAACGGCGTAGAAGTTCTCGATCGGGTCGTTGGGCATGGGATCAGGCTATCCGGGCGGGGATCGCGGGGCATGTCGCTCGTGTGACCGTTGTGGGACGGGGCATCCGCCGCCCGCCGGGACTATCTCGATATCGAGACACTAAGGCCGCCCTAATCCCCGGGATTACGCCCCCCGACGTAGGATGAACCAGCGCCCGTGTGACGCAGGAGCCTTGTGCTTCTTGGGGCAAAGAAAGCCCCGCCCAGCCGTGTTCGATCAGGGAGGACGATCGTGTCTGCACCAGCGCGCGTCACGCCGACGGTGGCCGAGACCACCTCCAAGGTCCCGCGCGGGACTCTGTACCGCGGCCGTGAAGGCATGTGGTCGTGGGTTCTGCACCGGATCACCGGCGTCGCCATCTTCTTCTTCCTGCTCGTCCACGTCCTGGACACCGCGCTCATCCGCGTCTCCCCCGAGGCATACGACGCCGTCATCGGCACGTACAAGAATCCGATCATGGGCCTCGGTGAGGTCGCGCTCGTCGGCGCGATCGCGTACCACGCGTTCAACGGGCTGCGGATCATCCTCGTGGACTTCTGGGGTTGGGCCACCCGCCACCAGCGTCAGCTGTGGTGGATCGTCCTGGGCGTATGGGTCGTCACCATGCTCGGCTTCACGCCCCGCCACCTCATCAATGTCTTCTCGTCGATGGGAGGCGGTCACTGATGTCCCTTCGACAGGCTCAGGGAGCGGCCGACGTCTCGATGATCGTCCCGCCGCGCACCCGCAACAAGGGCTCGAACTGGGAGAAGTGGGGCTGGGTGTACATGCGCGCCTCCGGCGTGCTCCTGGTCGTCCTCATCTTCGGGCACCTGTTCGTCAACCTCATGACGGGCGACGGCATCCACCAGATCGACTTCGCCTTCGTCGTCGGCAAGTTCGCCTCGCCGTTCTGGCAGTGGTGGGACGTGCTGATGCTCTGGCTGGCGCTCATCCACGGCGCGAATGGCATGCGCACGATCGTGAACGACTACGTCGCCTCCCCCACCGTGCGTCGCGTGCTGGTGTGGGCGCTGTGGCTGTCGGCCGGTTTCCTGATCCTGCTGGGCACGCTCGTGGTCTTCACCTTCGACCCGTGCATCGGCGTGACCGAGTCCAGTTCCCTCTGGGACATGTGCCAGGCCGCCTGACCTTCCGACCGAACCAGTAGAGGCATCATTCCGTGAGCACCCAGACCAACGCTGATTCCGTCGTCCGCGACGGCGTGCACTACCACCAGTTCGATATCGTCATCGTCGGCGCCGGCGGCGCCGGGATGCGCGCGGCGATCGAGGCGGGCCCGGGTGCGAAGACCGCGGTCATCTCCAAGCTGTACCCCACCCGGTCGCACACCGGCGCGGCGCAGGGCGGCATGGCCGCGGCGCTGGCGAACGTCGAAGAGGACTCGTGGGAGTGGCACACCTTCGACACCGTCAAGGGCGGCGACTACCTCGTCGACCAGGATGCGGCGGAGATCCTCGCCAAGGAAGCCATCGACGCGGTCATCGACCTCGAGAACATGGGCCTGCCCTTCAACCGCACGCCCGAGGGAAAGATCGACCAGCGCCGCTTCGGCGGACACACCGCCGACCACGGCAAGACCCCCGTGCGTCGCGCGTGCTACGCCGCGGACCGCACCGGTCACATGATCTTGCAGACGCTCTTCCAGAACTGCGTCAAGCTCGGCATCAACTTCTTCAACGAGTTCTACGTGCTCGACCTGATCACGGTGAAGGATGCTGCCGGCGACACGCAGGTCGCGGGTGTCGTCGCGTACGAGCTGGCCACCGGCGATCTCCACGTCTTCCAGTCCAAGGCCGTCATCTTCGCCACCGGCGGCTTCGGCAAGATCTTCAAGACCACGTCCAACGCGCACACCCTCACCGGTGACGGCGTCGGAATCGTCTGGCGGAAGGGCCTGCCGCTGGAAGACATGGAGTTCTTCCAGTTCCACCCCACCGGTCTGGCCGGTCTCGGCATCCTGCTGACCGAGGGCGCCCGCGGTGAGGGCGCGATCCTGCGCAACGCGTCCGGCGAACGCTTCATGGAGCGCTACGCACCCACGATCAAAGACCTCGCCCCGCGTGACATCGTCGCGCGCTGCATGGTGCAGGAGGTCGCGGAGGGCCGCGGTGCCGGTCCTCACCGCGACTACGTGCTGCTGGACTGCACGCACCTGGGCGCCGAGGTGCTCGAGACCAAGCTCCCCGACATCACCGAGTTCGCCCGTACCTATCTGGGCGTAGACCCGGTGGTCGAGCCGGTGCCGGTGATGCCCACGGCGCACTACGCCATGGGCGGCATCCCCACCAACAACAACGCCGAGGTGCTCAGCAACAACACCACCGTGGTCCCCGGCCTGTACGCCGCCGGCGAGTGCGCGTGCGTCTCGGTGCATGGCTCGAACCGCCTCGGCACGAACTCGCTGCTGGACATCAACGTCTTCGGCAAGCGCGCCGGCCGCAACGCGGTCCAGTACGTGCAGACCGCCGACTTCGTGGCGATCCCGGACGACCCCACCCGGGAGATCCGCGAGATGATCGAGCGCCTCCGGGTCAACCCCGGCACCGAGCGCATCGCGGTGCTGCGCAAGACCCTCCAGGACGAGATGGACAAGGGTGCTCAGGTGTTCCGCACCGAAGAATCCCTCGCCCACGTGCTCGACGTCATCGCCGACCTCCGTGAGCGCTACCTCAACGTGCACGTCGACGACAAGGGCAAGCGCTACAACACCGACCTGCTCGAGGCTGTGGAACTCGGGTTCCTCCTCGATCTCGCCGAGGTCGTGGTCTACGCCGCGCAGAACCGCAAGGAGAGCCGTGGCGGACACATGCGCGACGACTACCCCAAGCGGGACGACGAGAACTACATGCAGCACACCATGGCCTACCTGACGGGCGACCCCCACTCGTCGCATCCGGCCGACCACATCGAACTCGGCTGGAAGCCCGTCGTCATCACGCGGTACCAGCCGATGGAGAGGAAGTACTGAGATGGCCATCGCCACCATCGACACCGTCAACGATTCGCAGAGCGTCGAGCAGGCGCCCGCTGCCACCGGCATCCAGTCGTTCCTGGTGACCTTCAACATCCGTCGCTTCGACCCGGAGGTCGACGCGGAACCGCGCTGGGTCGACTACGACGTCGAGCTCTACCCCACCGACCGTGTGCTGGACGCCCTGCACAAGATCAAGTGGGAGGTGGACGGGTCGCTCGCGTTCCGCCGCTCCTGTGCGCACGGCATCTGCGGTTCCGACGCGATGCGCATCAACGGGCGCAACCGGCTCGCATGCAAGACGCTCATCAAAGACCTCGACATCTCGCAGCCGATCTACGTCGAGGCGATCAAGGGCCTTCCGCTGGAGAAGGACCTGATCGTCGACATGGAGCCGTTCTTCGCGTCGTACCGCGACGTGCAGCCGTTCCTCATCGCCAGCTCGAAGCCCGAGCCCGGCAAGGAGCGGATCCAGTCGATCGTCGACCGCGAGGTCTTCGACGACACCACCAAGTGCATCCTCTGCGCCGCGTGCACGTCGTCGTGCCCCGTCTTCTGGACCGACGGGCAGTACTTCGGGCCGGCCGCGATCGTCAACGCGCACCGGTTCATCTTCGACTCCCGTGACGACGCCGCCGACGTGCGACTCGACATCCTCAACGACAAGGAGGGCGTCTGGCGCTGCCGGACGACCTTCAACTGCACCGAGGCATGCCCGCGCGGCATCGAGGTGACCAAGGCCATCGCCGAGGTCAAGCAGGCGGTCCTGAGCGGCAGGCGCTGACCCCGACCGGATCGCCCCCGCGCCGGAGCACCCGGTGCGCTCAGCTCCCACTGCGGGGGCCCGGGCGCTTCGCCGACCGTCGCGGTCACCGGCGGGTATGCGGCCCGAGGAGCATGGGTAGCCTGTTCGCGTGACCGACACGCCTCCGTCGCGCCGCCGCCCGTCCGACCCCGCTCCCCTGCCGGGGCCGATCGGCGCGGCCGAGGCATCCCCGTCGGACCCGCGGCGCACCGCTCGCCTGCGGGAACGCCTGGACCAACCGATCGAGCGTGCAACGGAGATCACGCGACGCACCCTGGAGTGGTTCCCCATCCGCGTGTGGCGGCATTTCCTGCAGCACAACGGCTTCCTTCTCGCCGCCGGCATCTCCTACCAGTCGCTGTTCGCGATCTTCGCGGGCATCTATCTGGCGTTCGCCGCCGTCGGCGTATGGCTCGGCGACAGCGAACGCGCGGTGAGCCTCCTCATCAGCGTCATCAACCGGTATATCCCCGACCTCATCAGCGAGAGCGGCCTGGTCAAACCCGCGCAGGTGCATGCCGTGGCATCCAGCAGCAGCGGGCTCCTCACGATCACTGGATCCGTCGCGGCCATCGTGGTGATCTGGACGGCGATCGGATTCGTCACGTATGCCCGCCGCGCTGTGCGAGACACGTTCGGGCTCCCGTTCGACCGGCGCAACTACGTGATCCTCAAGGCGCGCGACCTCTTCGCTGCCGCTCTGTTCGGTCTGGCGCTCCTCGTCGGCGCCGCGCTGAGCGCCGTCACCACCGGCGCCGTCGACCTGGTCTTCGGGCTGCTCGGGTGGCAGGGCGACTCCGCAGCCGTCCAGGTGGCCACCCGAGCCGTGTCGCTTCTCGTCGCATTCGCGATCAATTCCCTGGCACTCGGGGGGCTGTTCCGCTTCCTCACCGACACATCGCTCCCCTGGCAACGGATCTGGCCGGGTGCACTCCTGGGCGGCGCAGCGACGGTGGTGCTGCAGATCGGCGCGGGCTTCCTCTTCGTCTACACGCCGTCGAATCCGCTGCTGGCCACCTTCGCGGTCCTCGTCGGCTTCCTCCTGTGGTCCCGGTTGAACGGGATCGTCATCCTCGTCGCCGCCGCGTGGATCGCCGTCTCCGCACGGGACCACGGGGAGACTCTGGAGAGCGGCGCGGATGCCGAAGCTGCCGAGCGGGCCGCCGTATTGGCCGCCGCCGGCGTTGCGCTGGAGCGGGCGCTGCGCGACGCCGCGGATGCTCCGTGGTACGCACGGCGCGCTGCTCGCCGCCGCGTGGCCGAAGCCGAAGCGGCCGTGGCCGAGGCCGAGCGCAACGTCACGCCGCTTCCCGGCTCAGCGCTCCCCTGGGACTGAGCCCGGGGCTACGAATCGGTCGACGGCGCGGCCCAGGCGGGGCGGATGTGGCCGCTCTCCTCCGCGAAGGCCGCGACACCGGCTCGACTTCGGGCGCCGGCGAGCCGGAGTCGGGCCGGCGTCGGGCCGCCGCGGACCGGGGTCGGAGGCCGCCGTTAAGCTCGGGAGGTGCCCCGCCGCGTTCGCATCGTCTCCATCAACGTCAACGGCATCCGCGCCGCCGCCCGCAAGGGCATGAGCGAGTGGCTCGCCGAGGCCGACGCCGACATCCTCGCGATCCAGGAGGTGCGCGCCACCCAGGACGAGCTGCGTTCCGCGCTCCCCGGATGGGAGGTGGTCAACGACGAAGCACTGGCCAAGGGCCGCGCCGGCGTCGCCATCGCGAGCCGGCTGCCCTCCGTCGAGATGCGGACCGTCCTCGGGCCGGAACCGCTGGATTCGGCCGGCCGGTGGATCGAGGCCGACTTCGACATCGACGGCGAGAGCATCGCCATCGTGAGCGCCTACGTGCATACGGGTGAGGCCGAGACTCCTCGGCAGGATGCCAAGTGGGCCTTCCTCGACGCGATGGAACGACGGATGCCGCAGCTGGAGGCGGAGCATCCCCTGGCCCTCATCATGGGCGACCTCAACGTCGGGCACCGCGAGTTCGACATCCGCAATTGGAAGGGCAACGTCAAGAAGGCCGGCTTTCTCCCCCGCGAGCGCGCCTACTTCGACCGCTTCCTCGGTCCGGCCGGCGCGGAGGTCACCGCCAGCGACGGCACGACCGGGACCGGGCTCGGCTGGGTCGACGTCGGCCGGCGGTTCGCCGGTGACATCGACGGGCCCTACACGTGGTGGTCGATGCGCGGCCGCGCCTTCGACACCGACACCGGGTGGCGCATCGACTACCACCTGGCCACCCCCGCTCTGGCCGAGCGCGTGGCGGACTACCGCGTGGAGCGCGCTCCGTCGTGGGACACGCGGTGGAGCGACCACGCGCCCGTCATCGCGGATTACACGCTCGGACACTGACCCGCCGCCGGCCTCCCTCGGCCTCCGGTAGGTTTCGGCGCCGCGGGTGCCGGGGGCGCGGGTGCCGCGGTGGGCCGGGGGCGCGTGGGCCGGGGGCGCGGGTGCCGCGCTGGGCCGTGGTTCCGCTGTTGCCGCCGCCGGATTCGGAGCTCGTCGCCAGATTCGGACATTTCGGCACACGCCAACCCCAATTCACGGACGTCGTCCGAATCTGCAACAGCCGCGCCACCGCCACGCGCCCCGGGCGCACGTCAGCCACCGCCGGACGCCCCGGGGACGCATATCCTGCCCGGCACCCCGAGGCCCCCGCCCGCTCATGTCGCACCGGCGAAGCGGTCCGGGCGGCGCCACGGGCGGCCGCCGCATCCACCGCCGGTAGAATCGGTCAGTGACCAAACCCCGTCTCTACTCCGGCATGCAGCCCTCGGCCGACTCGCTTCAGATCGGCAACTACATCGGGGCTCTCATGCAGTGGCGGGAGTTGCAGGACTCGTACGACGCGTTCTTCTCGGTCGTCGACCTGCATGCGCTGACGCAGCCGAACGACCCGTCGGAGTTGCGCGAGAAGACGCGCCGTACTGCCGCGCAGTACATCGCCGCGGGTATCGAGCCCGCACGCTCGACGCTGTACGTGCAATCGCACGTACCGGCGCACGCCGAGCTGGCGTGGGTGCTTTCGACCATCACCGGATTCGGTGAGGCCGGGCGGATGACGCAGTTCAAAGACAAATCCGCCCGCTACGGCGTGGATGCCACCAACGTGGGGCTCTTCACCTACCCCGTGCTGATGGCCGCCGACATCCTGCTGTACCAGACCGATGTGGTGCCCGTCGGCGATGACCAGAAGCAGCACATCGAGCTCACCCGCGACCTGGCCGAGCGGTTCAACGCACGGTACGGCGAGACCTTCACGGTTCCGATGCCCGTGATCCAGCGTGACACCGCCCGGATCTTCGACCTGCAGAACCCGACGGCGAAGATGTCGAAGTCCGCCGAGTCGGACGCGGGAGTCCTGTGGCTGCTGGACGATCCGTCGGCGACCGCCAAGAAGATCATGCGCGCCGTGACCGACAGCGAAGGCAGCGTGCGCTTCGATCGCGAGGCGAAGCCGGGCGTGTCGAACCTCCTCGTGATCTACGCCGCCCTCACCGGCCGGCAGATTCCCGCGATCGAGGACGAGTACGCCGGCCGCGGTTACGGCGACTTCAAGAAGGGCCTCGCCGAGGTTGTCGTGAACGAGTTCGCGCCGGTCCGCGAGCGGGCACTGGCGATGCTCGACGACCCGGCTGAACTCGACCGCGTGCTGGCGGACAACGCCGGGCGCGCCGCATCCGTCGCTGACCGCACCCTCTCCGACGTGTACGACCGGATGGGCCTCCTCCGCCGCGTCTGACCCGCGCTCCGACACACTCGGGTGGCTCCCGCCGGAACCTAACTCAGGCTCGATGCGTCGGCGCGCCTCCGCGGCGGCGGAATTCCGCCCCTGGCCAATCGCCCCACCCGATCGAGCCTGAGTTCGTGCGCGCGGCGGGGGAAGAACGTGTTTCCGGGTGGAGGCGCGTCGGCTGCCCGCACAGCCGGGCGCCGCGCCGCGGAGTGGGTCGGAACCGAGCTCAGGCTGAGTGCGTGAATGTCGGACGAATGCACCGCGATTCCGCCCGCAGTTCACATTCAGCCTGAGTTAGTGCAGACCGTACGCAGCACCGCGATGCGGTCCTGGGTCCGGCCCGGCCCGGGTGCTTCGGTGGGGACCTCAGCGGGACCACCGGTGCGGGTGGGGCCCTACGGGCGTGTGTCGAGAAGGCCGCGCACGGCGTTCAGTACGAGCTCCGGCTCCTCGTAGATCATCTTCGCGGTGGGCCGCAGCGGCGTGAAGTTCCGCGCTGCGAGGAGGAGGTCGCGCCTCCGATCGCGGGCCTGGGCTTCCCAGCCCCCATGGAATTCCTCGCTGTCACACTCGATGACCAGCCATCCATCGACCAGGAGGTCGACCCTGCCCACACCCTCGATGCTGACTTGCACCTCGATGTGACAGCCCAAGCCACGCAGCATGAGGCGCATCAGTGTCTCCGGCCCCGACTCAGCACAGCCATTGACTAACGCCTGCAGCACTCGATACCGGCCCGGAAGCCGCCGAAAGACCTCGGCCAGTTCGACGAGCGATAGCAGCCCGCTATGCAACGCACTGTCGAGACTTGCGACCGCCGCACGGGGAGGCTGGCACAGCACGCTGTGCACCAGGGCATCGATGATCGAAACCGTGGCTGACTGCCCCGGATCATCCCCCAGGGGGAGCCAGTGCAGGCGCACCCCACGCGAGGATCGGTGCTCCAAGCGACGCCGGCGGTCGTGCGGTGACCGCATCCGACTGGCGTTGCCTTTCATATGTACATGGAGCGCGTCGTTCCTCAGCACGAAAATGCCGAGCATCGCCAAGAGCGACAGGCAGGTCAGGCGTCCGCCCACCCGCACCGCACGGATGACGGCGTCCGGAGTGCCGCCGGGGAGGTAGTGGTCCCGACGTGCGCGGACCAGGTGTCCCAGCGCGACAGCATCATCGACCTCCCTGCGATTCAGGCCTTGCAGAAAGAGCTCCCCGCGGCTCATGATTTCGACGGTCATGGGATCGAGAGTGCGGGCACGAGGCCGGCGCAGGCATCTCGAACGGGCGGACGGTGGATAAGCGGCGACGCGACGCGGCTGGGGAGGAGACTCTCGGGCGCACTAAATCAGGCTCGGCTGAGCGCGTGGCCGCACGCCAGCCGGAATTCCGCCCCTCGTCATCCATGCGATGCGTGCCAGCCTGAGTACGGTTCGGAGCGGAGGCGAGACGGGGACGCCACGTGCGCGGGCCACGGGCGAAGCGGCGGGCCGTAGGGTGGCGGCATGGAGCCGGTCGAACTACGCACGCCGCGCACAGTGCTGACGACACCGACACGGCGCGACACCGACGCGATCTTCGCCGCGTGCCAGGATGCGGACATCCAGCGCTACACGACGGTCCCCTCCCCGTATCTTCGCGAGCACGCCGAGAGCTTCGTCGAGGCCGTGCCCGGCCGCTGGGCGGACGGGATCGAGGCGACCTGGGCCATCCGCGATGGCGGCACGCTCGCGGGGATGCTCGGCCTTCACCGCCTCACGAGCGGCACGCCCGAGATCGGCTACTGGATGGCGCGGCCCTCCCGGGGGCGAGGCCTCCTCACCGAGGCGGCCCGCGCGGTCATCGACTGGGCGTTCGCCTCGGACGGGCTACGGGCGGCGCGCATCGAGTGGCGCGCCGTCGTCGGCAACCGGGCATCCGCGCGTGTGGCACAGGCCCTCGGATTCCAGTACGAGGGGACGATGCGCCAGGCACTGTCGAACTCGTTCGGGCGCGACGACGCGTGGCTCGCCGGCCTCCTCCCCGCCGATGACCGCACACCCCGGCGGTGGGCCGTCCTCGGCGACTGAGCCGCCGATCCGTGGCAGGATGACCGTATGCCGGAGATGCCCGAAGTCCAGGGGCTCGTCGACTTCCTGCGCGGGCGAGTGGTCGGTCTCACCATCACGCGCGCCACGGTGTCGGCGATCTCGGCCCTGAAGACCTACGACCCGCCGATCACCGCGCTGCAGGATGCGGCGGTCACCGGCGTCGAGCGGCACGGGAAGTTCCTCGACCTCGCCACCGACGGCGAGGCCCACCTCGTGTTCCACCTCGCCAAGGCCGGCTGGCTGCGGTGGTACGACGCGCTCCCCGCGACCGTGATCCGCCCGGGAAAGTCGCCGATCGCCCTCCGCATCGCGTTCGACGACGGCTCGGGCTTCGACCTCACCGAGGCGGGCACGAAGAAGTCCCTCGCGGTCTACGTCGTCCGCGACCCTGCCGACGTTCCCGGGATCGCCCGCCTCGGCCCCGATCCCCTCGACCGGGGCTTCACCCGCGACACCCTGGCCGGCCTCCTCACCGGTCGGCGCACACAGATCAAGGGAGTCCTGCGCGACCAGTCCATCATCGCCGGTGTCGGCAACGCCTACTCCGACGAGATCCTCCACGCGGCGAAGATGTCGCCCTACGCCCTCGCGTCGACCCTCGACGAAGCCGAGATCGATCGCCTGTTCGCCGCGATGACCTCCACCCTCGCCGAGGCGTTGCAGGAAGCATCCGGGAAGCCGCCCGCCGACCTGAAGGATGCCAAGCGCCGCGGCATGCGCGTGCACGGCCGTCGTGGCGAGACATGCCCCGTGTGCGGCGACGAAGTGCGCAGCGTCTTCTTCGCCGACAACTCCCTCGAGTACTGCGCCACGTGCCAGACCGGCGGCAAGATCCTCGCCGACCGGCGGCTCTCGCGCCTGCTGAAGTAAGCGGGATGCCGCCGCCGCGGCGGGAATGCGTCGCGCCGTCGCGTGTTGACTAGTATCAGATACATCAACGTGCTCCGGGGTCGGTGAGAATCCGAACCGGCGGTGACAGTCCGCGAGTCCGAGTATCCGCCCCAGGGCGGAAACGAGGGCCGATCCGGTGGAAATCCGGGACCGACGGTGATGCGACGGTCAGCCGTCGCGAGTCCGGATGGGAGGCAGCACGGTCGGCGTAACGCGCCGCCCTGCCGCAGCGACCCCGGGACCGGACCGGAGGATCGATATGGCGGATGCAGCGGAACGCGAGGCGATGCGGCATGCGCTCGACCTCGCCGCACGCGGACCTGTCGGTGTGAATCCGCAGGTGGGCGCCGTCATCCTCTCCCCCGACGGCGACGTGATCGCCGAGGGATGGCACCACGGCGCCGGCACCGCCCACGCCGAGGTCGACGCCCTGTCCAAGCTCGCCCCCGGGCAGGCCCGCGGGACGACCGCGGTCGTCACTCTCGAGCCGTGCAACCACACGGGGCGCACCGGCCCGTGTGCCGTCGCGCTCCTCGAGGCCGGTGTGGCGCGCGTGGTCTACGCCCTGGATGACCCGAACCCCGCCGCATCCGGCGGGGCCGAGCACCTGCGTGCGGGCGGCGTCTCCGTCGAGGGCGGCGTCGGAGCGGACGACGCACGCCAGCTTCTCGATGGCTGGCTCACGGTCCAGCGCCTGGGGCGTCCGTTCGTGACGGTGAAGTGGGCGCAGAGCCTCGACGGGCGCGCCGCCGCGGACGACGGCACCAGCCAGTGGATCAGCGGTCCCGCCGCCCGCGCCGACGTGCACGAGCGCCGCGCCCAGGCCGATGCCATCCTCGTCGGTACCGGCACCGCCCTCAGCGATGACCCCTCGCTCACCGCCCGGCGCGACGACGGCACGCTCTACGCGAAGCAGCCGGTCCCGGTCGTGATCGGCGCGTCCTCGGTCCCCGAGGGTGCCGCCCTGCGTCGCCATCCCGCCGCCGCACTGTTCTATCCGACGCACGATCTGCCTGCCGTGCTCGCCGATCTCCGCGAGCGCGGGATGCAGCGGGTCTTCGTCGAGGGCGGGCCCACCCTCGCCAGCGCGTTCCTGGCGGCCGGTCTGGTCGACGAAGTCCTCATCTACCTGGCGCCCCTGCTCCTCGGCGGCCGCAGACTCGCCCTCGGCGATGTCGGCGTCGCCACACTCCCCGACGCGCGGCGGCTCGCCGTGTCGTCCTTCCAACCCCTGGGCGACGACTTCCTCGTCGTCGCCACCCCGGTGAAAGGAGACCGGTGATGTTCACCGGAATCGTCGAAGAACTCGGCACGCTCACCGCCGTCGAACCATCCGGCGACGGCGTGCGACTGACCGTCCGAGCGCCCCTGGCCGTGACGGATGCTGGCCACGGAGACTCCATCTCCGTCAGCGGCGTGTGCCTCACCGTCGTTGAGCAGGGCCCGGACTGGTTCACGGCCGACGTCATGAAGCAGACGCTCGACATGTCGACCCTCGGCGGCGCGGAACCCGGCCGCTCGGTCAACATCGAGCGGGCGACCGCTGCCCACGGCCGGCTGGGCGGACACATCGTCCAGGGTCACATCGACGGCACCGGAACGGTGCTCGACGTGCGACCCGGCGACCGCTGGCAGGTCGTGCGGATCGGGGTCCCCGTCCATCTCGCCCCTCTCGTGGTCGACAAGGGTTCCATCGCCATCGACGGCGTCTCGCTCACCATCAGCGCGGTGAGCGATGCCGACGACGCCGAACCATGGCTCGAGGTCTCGCTCATCCCCGAGACGCTCGAGGCCACCACGCTCGGCACCGCCGCCATCGGTGACCCCGTCAACCTCGAAACCGACATCCTCGCCCGCCATGTGCAGCGGCTCCTGGCATTTCCCGCATCCCCCGAAGGAGGCTCACGATGAGCCTTTCCACCATCCCGCAGGCGCTGGAGTCTCTCCGCGCCGGACGCCCCGTCATCGTCGCCGACGATGAAGATCGCGAGAACGAAGGCGACGTCATCCTGTCGGCGGAGCTCGCGACGCCGGAGTGGATCGCCTGGACCGTCCGGTGGTCCAGCGGGTTCCTCTGCGCCCCGATGCCGGCCGACTGGGCTGACCGTCTCGAGCTTCCGCCGATGGTCGCGGTCAACGAAGACGCCCGGGGGACGGCGTACACCGTCAGTGTCGATGCGTCCGACCGCGACAGCACCGGCATCAGTGCCTCTGACCGCGCCCACACCCTGAACGTCCTGGCCACGCCTGCCTCCGGGCCGGCCAGCCTCATCCGCCCCGGGCACGTCCTGCCGCTGCGCGCGGTCGACGGTGGCGTGCGCGAGCGCAGCGGCCACACCGAGGCGGCAGTGGAATTGATGAAGCTCGCCGGCCTGCAGCCGGTCGGAGCGATCGCGGAGGTCGTGGCCGAAGACGGGTCGATGATGCGGATGCCCGGGCTTCTCGAGCTCGGCGAGCGCAACGACATCCCGGTCATCACGATCGAGCAGCTCATCGCCTACCTCGACGAGGATGAGCCGAGCTCGGCCACCGCCGCGCGGGAGCGACACACGCGCCGCGTGAGCCTTCGCGCCGAAGCGCGGGTGCCTACGACGCACGGGGAGTTCCGCTTCCTGGCCTACAAGGATCGCGCGACCGGCACCGACCACCTGGCCGTGGTGTCGGGAGACCTGAGCGATGACGCACCCCTCGTGCGGGTGCACTCCGAGTGCCTGACCGGTGAGGCATTCGGCTCGCTGAAATGCGAGTGCGGCCCGCAACTGGGGGCCGCCCTGGACGCGATCGACGAGCACGGCGGCGTCGTGGTGTACATGCGCGGACACGAAGGTCGCGGCATCGGGCTCATCAACAAGCTCCGGGCGTACAGCCTGCAGGAGCAGGGGCTCGACACCGTCGACGCGAATCTCGCGCTGGGGCTTCCTGCCGACGCGCGCGACTACGCCGCGGCCGCCGGCATCCTCGCCGACCTGGGCGTCAGTCGGGTGCGTCTGATGACGAACAACACGGACAAGGTCGCGCAGCTGCGCGAACTGGGGTTGGATGTCGCCGAGCAGGTGCCGCTGCTGGTCGGAGTCGGTCCCAACAATCACCAGTACCTGGAGACCAAGCGCGACCGCATGGGACACCTCATCGCGGAGGCCGACCTGACCGAGGCGTTGAAAGAGATGAAGGAAGGTGCCGAGGCATGAGCGGCAAGGGTGCGCCGGAGGCGCAACAGATCGACGCGAAGGACCTGCGCGTGGTCGTCGTGGCCGGGACCTGGCATGACGTCATCACCGACGGGCTGATCGCGGGTGCTCGCCGGGTGCTCGACGCATCGGGAGCCTCGTGGGAGCTCGTTCGCGTGCCGGGGTCGTTCGAGCTTCCCGTCGCCGCAAAGGCGGCGCTCGACGCCGGGGCCGACGCCGTCGTGGCGCTGGGTGTCATCATCCGCGGCGGCACCCCGCACTTCGAGTACGTCTCCTCCGCCGCCACCGACGGCCTGACGCGCGTCGCGCTCGACACCGGCAAGCCGGTCGGCTTCGGACTCTTGACCCTCGACGACGAACGGCAGGGCCTCGATCGCGCCGGCCTGCCGGATTCGAAAGAGGACAAGGGCGCCGAGGCGGCGGATGCGGCGCTCCGCACGGCGCTGACCCTCCGCGCCCTCCGCGCCTGACGCCGGGACGGCGCCGACCCTTCGTCTCGTCGCTCCGCTCCTCGCTCAGGGCCCGGTACCCCGAACCGCGCCCCGCGGCGCACCCCGGCCGCGGAGCGAGCGCAGCGGAACCCCCGGACGCTGAGCGAGCGCAGCGGAACCCGCGGACGCTGAGCGAGCGCAGCGAGACGAAGCGTCACGCCCGCACGGCGTCGACCCCTCGTCTCGTCGCTGCGCTCCTCGCTCAGGGTCCGGTACCCCGGGCCCGCGCCCCGGACGCTGAGCGAGCGCAGCGAGACGAAGCGTCACGCCCGCACGGCGTCGCCCCCTCGTCTCGTCGCTGCGCTCCTCGCTCAGGGTCCGGTACCCCGGATCAGCACCCCGGACGCTGAGCGAGCGCAGCGAGACGAAGCGTCACCCCGTTGCGGTTGAGGCGTGCCTTCCTGGCGCCGGAGCCGGGGCTCCCCCTACGGTGATAGCCATGGAGATCCTGCGCCACGTCGTCGTCCTCATCCACCTCGTCGGGTTCGCCACGCTGTTCGGGTCATGGGTCGTCGAAGCGGTAGCTCGCCGCGTCCGGTTCACGCGCGTCATGGACTGGGGCCTCGCCATCGCCGGCGTCGCCGGTCTCATCCTGGCCGCGCCGTGGGGTATCGACGGCGACCTGAACTACGTCAAGATCGGCGTGAAGCTCGTCATCCTCGTCGTGATCGGAGCGCTCCTGGGCATCGGGTCGGCGCGTCAACGGCGCACGAACGCCCTGCCGCCGGTCATGTTCTGGCTCGTCGGCATCCTCACCCTCACCAACGCCGCCATCGCGGTGCTGTGGTGAGACCGACCACACCCACTCCCGTCCTCATGCCCGCCCGCCGCCCCGCATCCCACACCCACCCTTCACCGCGCTCACTGACAGGCATCTCATGACATCATCAGCCCCCGTCACCGCCGCCCCCGCCAACCCGCGCTCCCGCGTCATCACGGCCAGCCTCGTGGGAACGACCATCGAGTTCTACGACTTCTACGTCTACGCGACGGCAGCCGTTCTCGTCTTCCCGGTCCTCTTCTTCCCCACCGGCGATGACACCACGGCGCTGCTGTCGTCGTTCGCGGTCTTCGGTGCCGCCATGGTCGCCCGCCCCGTGGGCGCGGTGATCTTCGGCCACTTCGGTGACCGCTTCGGCCGCAAGGCCACGCTGGTCGCGTCGCTGCTGACCATGGGCATCGCGACCTTCATCATCGGTCTGCTGCCGACGTACAACGAGATCGGCTGGTGGGCAGCGCTCCTGTTGCTGTTCCTGCGCCTGGCCCAGGGATTCGCCCTCGGCGGCGAATGGTCGGGCGCGGCCCTCGTCGCCACCGAGAACGCTCCGCCCGGCAAGCGCGCCTGGTACGGCACGTTCCCGCAGTTGGGTGCGCCGATCGGCTTCATCATCGCCAACACAATCTTCCTCATCATCAATTTCGCGCTCCCCCACCCCGACGGCCCGGCCCAGCGTTCGGAGGCCTTCCTGGCATGGGGATGGCGCGTGCCGTTCCTGTTCTCGGCGGTCATGGTCATCATCGGCCTGTGGGTACGTCTGAAGCTGGTCGAGTCCGAGACGTTCGAGAAGGCGGAGAAGAAGGGCGCCCTGCGCCGATTCCCCCTCGGGGAGGTGCTGCGCCGGCACTGGCGGCAGCTGATCCTCGGGACCTTCATCATGCTCGCCACCTACGTGCTCTTCTACCTGATGACGAGCTTCACGCTCTCTTACGGGACGAAGGCGACGGCGGATGCTGCCCAGGCCGCGGCGGATGCGGCGGGGCAGCCCTTCGACGCGGCGACCTACGTCGCGGGCCTCGGGTTCGGCTACACCGACTTCGTGCTCATGCAGATCATCGGGGTGGTCTTCTTCGGAATCTTCACGCTCCTGTCCGGGCCGATCGCCGACGCGATCGGGCGTCGTCGCCTGCTGTTGTGGGTCACGGCCGCGATCGCCGTCTTCGGCCTGACGTTCAACGTCTTCCTCTCCCCGCAGATCGACCCCAAGTTCACCGGGGCTCTCACGCAGGCGTTCCTCATTCTCGGGTTCCTGCTGATGGGCGCGACGTTCGGCCCCATGGGCGCGGTGCTGCCCGAGCTGTTCCCGACCAACGTCCGGTACACCGGATCCGCGATCTCCTACAACGTGTCGTCGATCCTGGGTGCGGCGGTGGCGCCGCTCATCGCCGTCTGGCTGTGGGCGGTGGCCGACGGACAGCCGTGGCTGGTCGGGGTCTACCTCACCGGCGCCGCCGTGCTGACCTTCGTGGCGCTGGCGTTGTCCAAGGAGACGAAGGACGTCGACTACGGCGAGAACATCGGAATGGGCGCGACCGGCTCCCTCTGACCTCGGCAGACATGCGGATGCCGCGGGGCTTCGGCTCCGCGGCATCCGTCGTCGTAGGGGGTTCAGTCCAGGAAGAGAGCGCGCAGCCGCTTGGTCGTGAAGACCAGGCCGACCGCGATCATCACGACGTAATAGAGGACGTGCCAGAGCATCCCGGCATTGAGAGCTCCGGTCGTGAATCCGCGGATGAGCTCGACCCCGTGCCACAGCGGCAGGGCCTGCACGATCCACTGCACGACCTGCGGGTACACCGTGATCGGGTAGAACGTCGCCGAGAAGAGGAACATGGGCAACAGCACGAAGGTGATCCAGTCCATGTGCTGGAACGTCTTCATGTAGCTGGTGATCGCCATACCGACGCTCGCGAACCCGAAGGCGATGAGCAGCACCGCGGGCAGGGCCAGGATCGCGGTCGGCGCGAGGTTCAGGCCCAGGATTTGCATGATGATCATGAAGCCGGTCGCGTAGAGGAGCCCCCGCAGCAGCGCGTAGAGGATCTCCCCGAGCGCGACGTCCAGAGGGCCGAGCGAAGTAGACAGCATCCCCTCGTAGAGCTTGCCGTAGTTGAGCTTGAAGAAGACGTTCCACGTGGAGTCGTAGATGGCGCCGTTCATCGCCGACACGGCCAGCAGCGCCGGCGCGATGAACGCGGCGTAGGGTACGTCGACACCCGCGGAAGTCTGCACGTCGCCGACGAGGGAGCCGAGACCGATGCCCATCGACGCGAGGTAGAAGACCGGCTCGAAGAAGCCGGAGAGCACGACGATCCAGCTCGACGAGCGGGCGGCGAGCAGCCCTCGCTGCACGACCGCCTGGGGATTGCCGGCCCACAGGGCGCGGACGCCGCGGCGTCCGGTTTCGGGCGCGAGAACCGCCGTCACTTCGCCAGCCTCCGTTCGAAGATGCGACGGCCGAGCACGTAGCCGACGACGGCGAGGATCAGCAGGTACGCCACATGGAGGGTGGCTACAGCCGGCTCGAGAGGGCCGTACGTGAGCATCCGGCCGAACTCGGTCGCGTGCCACAGGGGTGAGATCCAGCCGATCCACTGCAGCCAATCCGGCAGGCTCGCCAGCGGATAGAACGTTCCGGAGAAGAGGAACATCGGGACGAAGATGAAGCGCTGGACCAGCGCGAACTGACCCTTGTCGTCTTCGATCGACGCGGCGTAGGCCATGAGCGGGATGCCGAAGCTCACGCCGGCCAGCACGCCGACCGCGATGGAGATCCACCCCGTGGCCGGGTTCGGCACCGCACCGAAGACCCAGATGAAGATGTAGTACGCAGCGACGGCGATGAACATCCGGGCCGAGGCGCCGAGAATGACCCCGTTGGCGATCTGCGGTGACGACAGCGGCGACGCGTTGAATCCGTAGAAGTACCGGCGCCACTTGAACCCCGCCATGACGGGGTAGGTGAACTCCTCGGACGCCACGCCGATCGCAGCCGTCATGAGCAGCGCGGGTGCGATGAAGACGAGATAGGGCACCGGCTGTCCGCCGTCGTCGATGTCGCTCTGGATGAGGGCGGCAAGGCCCACGCCGAGGCCCAGCAGGTAGAGGATGGGCTGCCCCAGCGCGCCGAAGATGATCGTCCAGCCGTACGCGCGCATCGCGCGCACCATGTGCTCGGTGACGTACCACGAGCCCCGAGCACGCGGCTTGCGCCCCCACTCGAGGGCTTCGGCGCGTAGCTCGTCGAGCGAGGGGTGGAGGCGCGCGTCCCCCGCGCCGGGCGCCTGGCTCAGGGTCATTCGATCAGCGACCTTCCCGTGAGTCGCAGGAACACATCCTCCAGGCTCGATCGACGGACGAGCGAGGTGATCGGCTGGAGGCCGAGGGCGGTGACGCGCTCGAGGGCGGCCTCACCGTCGGACGCGTAGATCAGCACGCGGTCGGGGAGCACCTCGACACGGTCGCCGATGCCCTGGACCTCCGCGGCGGCCTGCTCATTGCGCTCCGAGCCGAAACGCACCTCGAGCACCTCACGGCTGGAGTGCTCGCGGATGAGGGATGCCGGGGTGCCTTCGGCCATGATGCGGCCCTTGTCGACGACGACGAGCCGATCGCACAGCTGCTCCGCCTCATCCATGTAGTGCGTCGTCAGCACGAGGGTGGTGCCCTGCTCCTTCAAGCGGAACAGTCGGTCCCACAGCACATGGCGCGCCTGCGGGTCGAGTCCCGTGGTGGGTTCGTCCAGCAGCAGGATGCGCGGATCGTTGATCAGACCGCGCGCGATCGTCAGCCGCCGCTTCATTCCGCCGGAGAGCTGGTCGACCTTGCTCTTGGCCTTGTCTTCGAGCTGCGCGAAGGCGAGGAGCTCATCCGCCTTCTGTGCGCACACCTTGCCGGGGAGGCCGAAGTAGCGCCCGTAGATGTAGAGGTTCTCCCGGGCGTTCAGTTCCCCGTCGAGGTTGTCCTGCTGCGGCACGACCCCCAGCCGCGAGCGGATCTCCGGGCCATGGCGATCGGGATCGAGACCGAGGATGCTGAGGTCTCCGCTGGTGCGCGTGGAGACAGCGCCGATCATCTTCATGGTCGTCGACTTGCCGGCACCGTTGGGTCCGAGCAGCCCGAACGACTCGCCCGGGGCGACGTCGAAGGACAACCCATCGACCGCGAGGAAATCGGGTTTGCCCTTCACCTTGTACGCCTTGACGAGGTTGCTGGCGTGGATCACCGCTTCTGGCACCGGACCACCCTATCCACCGCCGTCGACACCGATGATCGTCGTCGTGGGCTGAGGGGCGAGACTGTCAACCTTGATTGACTTTGCCCTGGCCGTCAACTACGGTTGACCGCGAGCAGGAGGAATCCATGACCGGGAACGAGATCCGCACCGCACTGGGGGCGCTGCCCGACCCCGAGCCGATCGCCGAGCTGCACCGCCTCGCCGAGGTGCGCCGCGAGCTCGCACGGGCAGAAGAAGTGCAGGTGCGCCGCGCCCGCCACCAGGGATTCTCCTGGCAGGCCATCGCCGCAGCCCTCGGCGTGACCAAACAGGCCGTGCACAAGAAGTACGGTCGAAAGTAACCCACCCGAATGAGGAACCACCTATGTCGACCTCAACCCCCGCCCGCGCGCGCCGCGGCCGCCGCGCGCAGCCCGAGGGTCCGCGCGCGACCCTGCGGCAGCTCCTGCCGTTCCTCCTCGAACACCGTCGTGTGCTCGTCGTCGTGGCGATCCTCAGCGTTCTGGGCGCGGGCGCCACGCTCGCGCAGCCGCTCTTGGTCGGTCAGGTGATCGCGCGGGTGCAGGAGGGGCTCGACCTCGGTGCGCTCATCTGGCTCGTCGTGGGGCTCGTGGTGCTGTCATCGGTGATCTCGGGCTACCAGCACTACCTGCTCCAGCGCACCGGCACGGCCGTCGTCTACTCCAGCCGGCGGCGACTCATCGGCCGCATCCTGCACCTCCCGATCAGCGAGTTCGACGCGCGCCGCACCGGCGACCTCGTCTCCCGCGTCGGCACCGATACGACCCTGCTGTATGCGGTACTCACGCAGGGGCTCGCGGATGCGGTGGGTAACGTGCTCATCTTCCTCGGCGCGCTCATTGCCATGGCGCTGATAGACCCCGTGCTGCTGGCGCTCATCGTGCTCGTTCTCGGGCTCTCCGTGCTCACCGTCGTGCTCCTCAGCGGCCGCATCCGCACGGCGTCGACCGAGCAGCAGGTCAAGGTCGGCGAGCTGGCCTCTGCCGTCGAGCGCGCGGTCGGTTCCATCCGCACCGTGCGGGCGGCGGGCGCGACGGAGCGCGAGACGACCTCGGTGACGGAACTGGCGACCGAGGCTTACGGGGTGGGCGTGCGCATCGCGAAGGTGTCGGCGCTCGTCGTGCCGGTCGCCGGCATCGCGCTGCAGGTGTCGCTCCTGGTCGTGCTGGGGGTGGGCGGATTCCGCGTCGCGTCCGGCGCGCTGGAGATCGCCGGACTCATCACGTTCATCATGTTCCTCTTCCTCCTGATCGCTCCCCTGGGCTCGACCCTGGGCGCCATCACGTCGGTGAGCCAGGCGCTCGGCGCACTCGGCCGCATCCAGGAGATCCTCGACCTGCCCACCGAGACCGACGATGACCGGCCCGACGCCGCCGCGCGTCCGGATCCGGGCGCTCCGGCGATCGAGTTCCGCGACGTGCGTTTCCACTACCCCGCGCACGTGGTCCAGGCCCGCGAAGCCGCCGCGAAAGAGGCACGAGCAGTGTTGGAGCAGGCGCACCTGGAACGTGCCGCCGACGAGGTCGCCGCCGCGGACGACGCCGATCGCGACGTCCTCCGCGGGGTGTCCTTCGCCGTCCCGCGCGGCGCGCGGGTGGCGCTGGTCGGGCCCTCCGGAGCCGGCAAGAGCACGATCCTCTCCCTCGTGGAGCGCTTCTACGACCCGACCGGCGGCGAGATCCTCGTCGACGGCGTCGACGCGCGGCAGCTGGAGCGTGACGCGCTGCGCGCGCGCTTCGGATACGTCGAGCAGGACGCGCCGACCCTGGCCGGCTCCATCGCGGACAACCTGCGGCTCGCCTCCCCGGACGCGACCGACGCGGAATGCGAGAGCGTGCTGCGTGCGGTGAACCTCGGCGACGTGCTCGAACGCAGTCCGCTCGGGGTGGATGCGCCCGTCGGCGAAGACGGCGTCATGCTCTCCGGCGGGGAGCGCCAGCGCCTGGCGATCGCCCGCGCCCTGCTCGCCGCTCCCCCGGTGCTGCTGCTGGACGAGTCCACGTCATCGCTCGACGGGCTCAACGAACAGCGCATGCGGGACGCGATCGATGCGGTCGCGACCGGGCGCACGCTCCTGGTGATCGCGCACCGGCTGTCGACGGTGGTCGACAGCGACCTCATCGTGGTGCTGGACTCCGGGCAGGTCGTGGGTGCGGGGACGCACTCGGAGCTCGTCGCATCCACCCCCCTGTACCGCGACCTCGCCCGGCACCAGCTGCTGGTGTGACCCGACGCAGGCCCGAGAGGAGCACGTCACCGTGACCCAGCATCTTCTGAGCATTGGCGAGGTCAGCCGCCGAACCGGGCTCAGCGCCGACACTCTCCGCTTCTACGAGCGGGAGAATCTCCTGCCCACCGTGGAGCGGAGCTCCGCAGGACGCCGGATGTTCACCGAGGAGGACGTGGAGTGGATCGGCGTGTGTCGTCGGTTGCGCGATTCCGGGATGCCGCTGGCCCGCGTCGCCGAGTACGCCGCGCTCGTACGCGCCGGATCCGGCAACGAGGCGGAGCGGCTGGAGATGCTCCGGCGGCACGAAGCCGATGTCCGCCGGAAGATGGCCGAGTTGCAGGACGCGCTCGATCTGATCTCCTTCAAGGTCCAGGTCTACAGCGAAGCGCTCCAGCGGGGAACCGCGTGCGAGCTGTTCGTCAGCGATCGGAGGGACGACGCCTTCCTCGGCGTCTCGCATCCTGCCCCGTCGACGAGTCGGCGCGGCGCACGGCGCGGACGCCTTGACCTGGAGTGAACTCCAGCTTCTAGGTTATGACCGTGTCGGTCACCAGACCCGCCGACGAGTGATTCGGAGGATGCCACCATGTCCCAGTTCATCGAGCCCGACGACACGCGCTACGACGAGCGCTCCCGCGCCCTCGTCAACGTCGGCCGGAAAGCCATCGCCCAGGAGAACCCTGAAGCGCTGCGGGCCTACTTCAGCTCGGACTTCCAGTTCCACGGCCCGGACGGCGACGCGGAGTTCGCGGAACTGGAGGCCTCCTTCGCTCAGATGCGCCAATCTTTCAGCGGCTACTACTGCGAGCGCTACGAGATCGTCTCCGCCGGCGACTTCATCGGCTGCCGCACCGAGATGGGAGGCACATTCACCGCGCCGTTCGCCACCCCGTTCGGCACCGTCCAGCCGCACGGCAAGACGGTCACGCTGTCGCTGATCAACATGTTCCGCTATGACGCCGACGGCAAGCTGGCCGAGGAGTGGGTGGCGTACGACAACGTCGAGTGGATGCGCCAACTCGGCCTCGAGCTCGCCCCCACGCAGTCCTAGACCGCGTCCCCCCGGCGCGAGAAACAACATCCCGGCCGAGACAGCACGCGATGCGTTGTTTCTCGGCCGGGATGTTGTTTCTCGGCGGATGCGGCGAGCCTCAGGCTTGCGCGGCCTTCGCGGCCTTCAGGCGGTAGCGCAGCGACGCCAGCTCGGCCTTGAGCGGGGCGGGGATGCGGGTGCCGAAGGTCGCGTAGAACTCCTCGGTGAGGTCGGCCTCCTGCAGCCACGAATCCGGGTCGACCGCGAAGAGCTCATCGAGGTCGGCCTGCGGGATGTCCAGGCCATGAAGGTTCAGGTCCTGCACGCGCGGGATGCGGCCGATCGGTGTCTCCACCGCGCCGGCGCCTCCGTCGATGCGTCGGATGATCCAGTCGATCACGCGAGAGTTCTCCCCGAATCCGGGCCACAGGAACCGGCCGTCGGCGCCCTTGCGGAACCAGTTCACCTGGAAGATCCGCGGGGCGCGGTCGAACCGCAGCTGCTGCCCGACCTTCAGCCAGTGGCCGAAGTAGTCGGCCATGTTGTAGCCGCAGAACGGCAGCATCGCGAACGGGTCACGACGCAGCTCGCCGACGGTTCCCTCGGCGGCAGCGGTCTTCTCGGACGAGATCGTCGAGCCCAGGAAGACGCCGTGCGTCCAGTCCGTGGCCTCCACCACGAGCGGGACGTTGGTGGCCCGACGGCCGCCGAACAAGATGACATCCAGCGGCACGCCCTCCGGAGAATCCCAGTCGGTCGCGATCTGCGGGCACTGCGCGGCAGCCACGGTGAACCGGGAGTTGGGGTGCGCGGCGGGGCGACCACTGTCGGGCGTCCACGCGTTGCCCTCCCAGTCGGTCAGGTGCGGCGGGACGTCGTCGGTCAGACCCTCCCACCACACGTCGCCGTCGGGGCGCAACGCGACGTTGGTGAAGATGGTGTTGCCCCACAGCGTCTCCACCGCGGTCACGTTGGTCGACTCGCCCGTGCCGGGCGCCACACCGAAGAACCCGGCCTCGGGGTTGATCGCCCAGAGGCGTCCATCCTGTCCTGGACGGATCCAGGCGATGTCGTCGCCGAGCGTCTCGACGCGCCAGCCGGGGATGGTGGGGCGGAGCATCGCGAGGTTGGTCTTGCCGCACGCCGACGGGAACGCTGCGGCGACATGGTACGCACGACCGGCGGGGTCGATGACGCGGATGAGCAGCATGTGCTCGGCGAGCCATCCCTCGTCGCGGCCGATCACCGACGCGATGCGCAGTGCGAAACACTTCTTGGCGAGGATCGCGTTGCCGCCGTATCCGGAGCCGAACGACCAGACCTCGAGAGTGTCGGGGAAGTGGACGATGTACTTCTCGTCGTTGCACGGCCACGAGACGTCGGTCTCGCCCGGCGCCAGCGGAGCGCCGACCGAGTGCACGGTCTTCACCCACGGGTCGCCCTCCGCGATGCGACGCAGCACGTCGGGTCCGACGCGGGTCATGACGCCGATCGAGGTGACCGCGTACGCGCTGTCGGTGACCTGCACGCCGATGTGCGAGAGGGGGCCGCCCACGGCGCCCATCGAGAACGGCACGACGTACATCGTGCGTCCGCGCATCGACCCCTCGAAAACCTCATCGAGGGTGCCGCGGATCGTCTTGGGCGCGATCCAGTTGTTGGTCGGGCCGGCATCTTCTTCGAGCTCGGAGGCGATGTAGGTCCGCGACTCCAGTCGCGCCACGTCGCCGGGGTGCGAGCGCGCCAGGTACGAGCCCGGCCGCCATTCCGGGTTGAGCTTGAGCAGCTTGCCTTCGTCCACCATCTGGCGCAGCAGGGCCTCGTTCTCCGCACGCGACCCATCGACCCAGTGGATGCGGTCGGGCTGAGTGAGCGCGGCGATCTCGTCCACCCACGCCACGAGGGCGTCCATGCCGGCGCCGCGCACGTCGGGGCGCTTTCCGAAGCGACGCAGTGCTCCGTCGGATGCGCGGACCGCGGTCGGACGGCTGGTGTGGATTTCGGCGAGAGCCATGGACGCTCCTTCATGTTCAGAACGGGTGTCTTGTTCCACTTTGGCGCGCTGGGGACTCCTTTTACCCGGGAAGGTGGCATCAAGAGTCGCGATTCTTTCGCTAACATCAAGGAATGGCCCCTCCCGCGATCGAGCTGACCACCCTCGGTCACCGCATCCGCCATCACCGCCTTGCCTCCGGGCTCACCCTCGATGAGCTCGGTGCCCTCGTCGGCGTGGCGGGCAGTCAGCTGAGCCTCATCGAGAACGGGAAGCGCGAGCCGAAGCTCTCCCTGCTGCAGGAGATCGCGCGCGCCACCGGCACCGAAGTTTCCGATCTCCTCTCCACGGAGCCGCCGAACCGTCGCGCCGCCCTGGAGATCGAGCTGGAGCGCGCTCAGGCGGGCTCCGTGTTCCGTCAGCTGGGGATTCCGCCTATCAAGGTGACCAAGGGTGTGAGCGACGAAACCCTCGAGTCGATCCTCGGTCTGCATCGCGAGCTGCAGCGACGGGAGCGGGAGGCCATCGCGACTCCCGAGGAAGCCCGCCGGGCGAACACCGAGCTGCGACTGCGCATGCGCGAGAGCGCGAACTACCTGCCCGAGATCGAGCGTCTCGCCGAGAAGCAGCTGAAGGCGGCGGGGCATGTGTCGGGCGCCCTCACCCACCGGACGGTCGGCATCATGGCCGAGCAGCTGGGCTTCGAGCTCATCTACGTCAACGACCTGCCGCACTCCGCACGCTCGGTCACCGACCTCGAGAACGGCCGCATCTACCTGCCCCCCGCCTCGATCCCCGGTGGCCACGGCCTGCGCTCGATGGCGCTGCAGGCGATGGCCCACCGCATCCTGGGCCACGAACGCCCCAACGACTACGCCGATTTCCTTCAGCAGCGACTGGAGATCAACTACTTCGCCGCGTGCTGCCTCATGCCCGAGACGAACGCGGTCGCCTTCCTCCAACAGGCCAAGAAAGACCGGAACCTCGCCGTGGAGGACTTCCGCGACGCGTTCGGCGTCACCCACGAGGCGGCGGGGATGCGGCTCACCAACCTCGCGACCGAGCACCTGGGGATCCGGCTCCACTTCCTGCGCGTGGACGGGTCGGGCGCCATTTCCCGCGTCTACGAGAACGACGACCTGCCGCTTCCCACCGATGTCACCGGTTCGGTGGAGGGCCAGGTCGCGTGCCGCCGGTTCTCCGCCCGCCGGGCATTCTCGGAGCAGAACCGCACCACCGAGCATTACCAGTACACCGATACCCCCGCGGGCACGTTCTGGTGCTCGACGCAGACGGGGTCGACGTCGGACGGTGATTTCTCGATCACCGTGGGCGTGCCCTTCGACGATGCGAAGTGGTTCCGCGGACGTGAGACCCAGCAGCGGGCGGAGTCCCACTGCCCGGACGAGTCATGCTGCCGCCGGCCACCGGCCGAGGTGGCCGCACGGTGGGGCGGCAAGGCCTGGCCGAGCGCCCGGGTGCACATGCACATGTTCTCCCCGCTCCCCCGGGGCGACTTCCCCGGCGTCGACGACAACGAGGTCTTCGAGTTCCTGGAACGCCACGCCGGCTGACGAGCCAACCGCATTCACGCACCCTGCGTGCCGGTGGTGCTCAGCGGGTGATGCTCACCCGGTGACGAATGCGGCATAGCGGGCGAGCGCCGCCGCGACCTGATCCGGATCGGTCGGGGCGAAGAGCTCCGGCAGCGGGTCCTCGTCGTGGCGGCCGACCGCGAGGGAGTGCGTCCACACACCCACGACCCGCCCCTCGTCGACCAGGATCGGCCGGACGATGCCGTTCTTGCTCGGCCCGACGGCGTCGAGGAACTCCGGGGCGCACGGCACGGTGCGGTCGGCGTAGGAGAGGTAGTACTCCTCGAACGGCGGAAGTGCCAGCACGCGAGGCGCGGATGCTGCCCGCCGCGGTGCCGATCCGACCGTGACGTGGGGCGCATCCGGGCCGTCCTCGAGAGCGACGATGCGTCCCGCCGCCCGCGCCATCGCCGTGCGGGCGATGCCGACAGGTAGCCCGGTCCACCACGCGAGGTCACGCGCGCCGGCCGGACCGTGCGAGGCGACGAAACGCGCCGCCAGCTCGGCGAGCGGGTCTGCGGGTGTCCGGGGATCACGGATCCACTCGTCGGCCAGCACGACGTACTGCTCGCGGGACGGTCCGCCGGCGCGGGGCACCACCGGCCCCGACACGATCACCCCCCGGAGTGCGAGCACGTGCAGCACATGGATGCCGCGCTGACCGGCGGGATCGATGCCTCCGGTGGCCAGCATCGCGGTGAAGTCCGCCCGGGTGAGCCTGCCGCCGCCGGCGAGGGCCCTGCGTGCCAGAGCTTCGGCTCGCGTGAAGTCGCCCGCATCAAGCCCGAGGTCGCGGTGCCGGGGAGCGGCCTGTCGTAGCTGCCGCTCACCCGTGATCGACAGCATCCACGCCAGATCGCGCGCGGGGACGATGTGCAGCGTGCCGCGCATCGGCCACGCGCGCACGACGTCGCCCCGCTCGAACGCCGCGTCGACGGCGCGGATCGTCGGGGTGCCGCGCGCGCGGACCCCGAGCGCCCACCGGCCACCCCAGAACTCCTGGGCCTGCACGGCGAGCATATGATCCGCCGCTTCCACCACCGACGCCGTCGGTGCCGACAGGCGGTGCGAGCGGAGCCGGCGCTCGAGGACCGCAGAACTCATAGGCACAGTGTGCCGTGTCCCGCGGACACGAGCGGTCCGGAATGTCCGGAGGCTCAGCCCGCCGCAGCGACGGGCGCGGGGCTCTGCACGAGCATGTTCCCCGCGAAGAACCGCGTGAGTTCGTCGCGGGCGGTCAGCGGCAGGACCGCAGCGACGTACTGGTCGGGGCGCACCACCACGACGCACCCGCCGCGATCAATGCCCCGCTCGTCGAAGATGTCACCGCTGTCGGGATCGACGGCATAGACCTTCTCGTAGTCGATCACGCCGAAAGGGCCGACGCGCGGGAGGAAGATCTCGGGGACGTCGCCCATCTCCACCCCGTCGAGGGCCTGCTGGTAGATCACCTTCACGTCGAAGACGCCGTCGACATCCGCGCCGGCCGGAGTGAATCGCACCACCGGTGACTCGGGGGACGTCGCCAGCCACTCGGCCCACTCACCGAGGGGCGAGGCCTCGCCGGGGGCGGCAGCGTCCCCGAAGGCGTACACGCGCCAGCGACCGTCGGCGCGGTGGTGATGGCCGAGATGCACGGGATTGGCGTCGCCGATCCGCATCGCAGGGGCCGACTTGAAGCGCTTGCCGATCGGAAATCCGGTCGCGAGCGACTGGTGCTCGTCAGTGGCGACGAGGATGGACGGCGCGTACTGTGTCATGAAGCCGGCGGGGAACTCCGCGGTGTCGACGTAGAACTTCGCCAGTGCATCGGGGCTGTCGAAGTCCTCGGGCTTCCGGGCCATCATCGACGACCACTCGCGGTCGAAGTCGATGAGGTTCTGCGCGATGACCTGCCGCTCGTTCGAGTAGGTCCCGAGCAGGGATGCGGGGCTCCGCCCTTCGAGCACCTGCGCGAGCTTCCACCCGAGGTTGAACCCGTCCTGCATGGAGACGTTCATCCCCTGGCCGGCCTTCGCGCTGTGCGTGTGGCACGCGTCCCCGCAGATGAACACGCGCGGGTCGCGCTGCCCTGTCAGCTCGACCGGCACGTCGTCGAACTTGTCGGTGACCCGGTGTCCGACCTCGTAGACGCTGTGCCACGCGACGTCGCGCACTTCCAGCGTGTACGGGCTCATGATGCGGTTCGCCTTGGCGACGATCTGCTCGAGGCTCGTCCTGCGCACGGCGCCGTTGTCACCCTCGGGTACCTCACCGAGGTCGACGTACATCCGGAACAGGAAGCCGCCTTCCCGCGGAATGAGCAGGATGCTGCCATCGCCCGCCGACTGGATCGCGCACTTCGTGCGGATATCGGGGAAATCGGTCGTAGCGAGCACGTCCATGACGCCCCAGGCGTGCTTCGCGTGCTCGCCGATGTGCTTGCGGCCGATGGCCTCGCGCACGCGGCTGCGGGCGCCGTCGCACCCGACGACGTACTTCGCGTGCACGACGCGCTCCTCACCCTCGTGCGTTCCGTCGGAGCGGCGGAGCGTCACGGCCACCGGGTGGTCACCCTCGCTGCCGACCTCGAGTGAGACGAACTCCCACCCGTAGTCGGGGCGCACACGCGCCGGGCCGTTCGCCGCGAACTCCGCGAAGTAGTCCAGGACGCGGGCCTGGTTGACGATGAGGTGCTTGAACTCGCTGATGCCGTGCTCGTCGTCTTTCGTGCGCTGAGCGCGCATGATGTGCGAAGGGTTGCTCGGGTCGGGTGCCCAGAAGTTCATCGCCGTGAGCCAGTACGCCTCAGCCACGATGCGCTCGGCGAACCCGAAGGCCTGGAACGTCTCGACGCTGCGCGCCTGGATGCCGTCGGCCTGGCCGATCTCCAGCCGCCCCGGCCGCCGCTCGACCAGGCGGGTGGTGATGCTCGGGAACATCGACAGCTGCGCGGCCAGCAGCATCCCCGCAGGACCCGAACCGACGATGAGCACATCCGTCGTGTCGGGAAGATCGTCCGGCCGATCCACGCCCGTACCCGCCGCTGCGAGCAGACGTGGGTCACCGGAAACGTACCCGTGGTGGTGGAACTGCATCGTTGATTTCCTTCCCTGACGGCATTGTCGAGGCTGCACCCCGAGGAAGCTTGTCCTATTATCGAACGTGTGATTCGATTATGGATCAGTTGAGGTTACCCCCTCGTGCGGGATGCGTATAGCCCGCCTCGACCGAAGGACCCGCCATGCCCGCACCCGCCGTGGAGAGCCGGACCGCTCCGCCGTCCCAGACGCTGAGTCGTGGGATCCGCATCCTGGAGGCGCTGGCCGAGGCGCCGGCGCCCCTCACCACGGACGAGATCGCGCGGGCGATCGACGTGCACCGCTCGATCGCCTACCGCCTCGTGCGCACGCTCGAGGACCACGGCCTGGTCACCCGCGATGACGCCGGCCGGGTGGCACTGGGCGTGCGCCTGGCGGCCCTGGCGGCCGGCGTCTCGCCCGACGTGCAGTCCGCCGCTCTGCCGGAGCTGACCGCGGTGGCCAACGAGCTCGGCATGACGGCCTTCCTCGGTGTCCTCGACGGCAGCCAATGCGTCACGCTGACGTCCGTCGAGCCGCGCGGGGTGATCGCGTCCATGGCGCGACGCCCGGGAACCCAGCATCCGGTCTCCGTGGGCGCGACCGGAAAGGCGCTCCTCGCCATGCTGCCGGATGAGCAGTGGCCGGTCGAGCGAACGCCGAAGCTCACCGCCGACGTCGGGGCGATCCGCGGGCGCGGATTCGCCGTCAGCTCCGACGAAGTGATCCCCACGGTGCGGGCCGTGGCCGTCCCGCTCCCCCTCCGCGGACACGCTCCCGCGGCCATCGCGGTCATCTACGTCGGTGATGGGGCCGACCCGGCAGCCCTCGCCGAGCGACTGCGCCGGGCGGCCGTCACGGTGCGAGATGCCGTAGAGGGATGACACCGAAACGCCGCACGGCGGATGCTGTGACATCCGCCGTGCGGCGTGGGCGCGGTGCTGCGCTCAGGCGAACGGGTTCGCCGTGAGGGTGTACTTCGTCTGGAGGTACTCGTGGATGCCCTCGGCTCCGCCCTCGCGGCCGAGGCCGGAGAGCTTCCAGCCGCCGAAAGGCGCCGCGGCGTTGGACACCACACCCACATTGAGGCCCATCATCCCCGTCTCCAGCCGCTCGATCATGCGCTGGCCACGGGCGAGGTTCTCGGTGAACACGTAGGAGACCAGGCCGTACTCCGTGTCGTTCGCGATGCGGACGGCATCGTCTTCGGTGTCGAACGGCACGATGGCGAGAACGGGCCCGAAGATCTCCTCGCGCAGGATTTCGCTGCCCGGCTGCACGTCCGCGACCACGGTGGGTTCGTAGAACGTGCCGGGACCGTCGACCGCCGAGCCGCCGATCGTCACGGTCGCGCCGCGCTCGACGGCGTCGCCGACCAGCTGCGTGGCCTTCGCCACCGCACGGTCGTCGATGAGCGGGCCGATCGCCACGCCCTCCTCCGTGCCGCGGCCGATCCGCAGATCCTTGACCCGCTCGGTGACACGGCGGGTGAATTCCTCCACGACCGAGCGGTGCACGATGAAGCGATTGGCGGCGGTGCACGCCTGGCCGATGTTGCGGAACTTCGCGAGCATGGCGCCATCCACCGCCTTGTCGAGGTCGGCGTCGTCGAAGACGACGAACGGCGCGTTGCCGCCGAGCTCCATCGAGGTGCGCAGCACGTTCTCCGACGCCTGCTTGAGCAGACCCTGTCCCACGGGCGTGGAGCCGGTGAAGGAGAGCTTGCGCAGGCGCGGGTCGCGGATGATGCGCTCGGACACGGCGCCCGACGAGGTCGTGGTCACCACGTTGACGACACCGGCGGGAACCCCGGCCTCCTCCAGCAGCTTCACGAAGAACAGCGTCGTCAGCGGCGTCAGCGAGGCGGGCTTGATGACGACGGTGCAGCCGGCGGCGAGCGCCGGAGCGATCTTGCGGGTCGCCATCGCGAGCGGGAAGTTCCACGGTGTGATGAGGAACGCCGGTCCGACGGGATGCTGCGTCACGATCATGCGACCGGTGCCCTCGGGGTTCGCGCCGTAGCGGCCGGACACGTGGGCTGCCTCTTCGCTGAACCACCGCAGGAACTCGCCGCCGTACGCGATCTCCCCGCGCGCCTCCGCGAGGGGCTTGCCCATCTCCAGCGTCATGACCAGGGCGACGTCCTCCTTGCGGGCCTGCAGCAGGTCGAAGGCCCGCCGGAGGATGTCGGCGCGCTCGCGCACCGGCGTGGCCGCCCAGGCGGGGAAGGCGTCGGCGGCAGCATCCATCGCAGCCTGGCCGTCGGCTACTGACGCGTCGGCGATCGAGCGGATGACGTTGCCCGTCGACGGGTCGGAGACGTTCAACGTCTTGCCGCCCTCGGCCGCCCGCCACTGCCCGCCGATGAACAGGCCGTCCGGCACGGTCGCCAGCAGTACTTCCTCGCGTGACTCGCTCATGTTCGTCCTCCTGGATCGAAAGTTCCTCACCATTCTCCTGCGGCCCGGCCGGTGCGCCGATATACGCCGCGTACAGGATCCAGCGCCGAGGTAGCCCGCAGGGCGAGCGCAGGCGCGCTCGCTCGCGAGGGGTGGGGCGGCGTAACCCGTCCGCCTTATACTGGCGACCGTCCGGCGCCGAGTTGCCGCCGGTGCCCGAAAAAGGGGCACGCAGCCCGCTCCGGCAGGAGTGCGCGAGACACATACGGCCCGATCCGTCCCTGTCTCGAAAGGCTTCGCCATGCCCTCCGTCTCCGCCCACGTCGCCGCCACCCTCGCCCGCCGCATCGACGCCGTGTTCGGCGTCATGGGAAACGGCAATGCGTACTTCCTCGACGCGCTCGAGCGCGACACCCCCGCGAGCTTCGTCGCCGTCCGGCATGAGGCCGCAGGCGTCGCAGCCGCGGACGCGTACTACCGCGCATCCGGTCGCATCGCCGCGGCGACGGCCACCTACGGCGCCGGGTTCACCAACACCCTCACGGCTCTCGCCGAAGCGGTGCAGGCCCGCACGCCTCTCGTGCTGCTCGTCGGTGACGAACCGACTTCCGGCCCGCGCCCGTGGGGCGTCGACCAGATCGCGCTGGCCGACGGCGTCGGCGCACGCACCTACAGCGTCGGGCACCGGGATGCGGCGGCCACCGTGACGATCGCGCTCGAGCACGCCTACTCCTACCGCGTGCCCGTCGTGCTGGCGATCCCCTACGACCTCGCAACGCGCGACGCCGGTCCTGTTCCCACGGACATCGAACCGGAACCGGCGGCGTTCGTCCCGCCTCGGACGGCGTTCGCCGACTCGGTCATCGACGCGATCGCGGACGCTCTGGCCGCGGCCGAGCGGCCGGTGTTGCTGGGTGGCCGCGGCGCGTGGCTGGCCGGTGCGGGCGCCGTGCTGGGCGAACTGGCGGAGGCGTCCGGGGCGCTCACCACCACGACGGCGCTCGGGCGCGGCCTCTTCCCCGATGACCGGTTCGACCTGGGGGTGGCCGGCGGATTCGGCGCGCCGGGGGCGATGTCCCTCGTCCGGGAGGCGGATGTCGTCGTTGTTTTCGGGGCCGCGCTGAACCAGTTCACGATGCGGTTCGGCGACCTGTTCGGCCCGGGCACGCGCGTCTTCCAGATCGATCTCGCCCCGACGGCGACGCATCCGAATGTCGGCGGCTTCGTCCGCGGCGACGCCTCCGAGGTCGCCGGCGAGATCCTCCGGCGGATGCGCGACCGAGGCGTCCGCCCGTCGAGCTGGCGCGAGAGCGTGGATGTCGCGGCGGCCCGGAAGCAGGAGAGCGGTGGCACGGTCGGTCCTGACGGGCGGATGGACCCGCGCGCCGCGGCCGCACGCATCGCCGAACTCCTGCCCGAAGACCGCGTGATCGTCTCGGACGGCGGGCATTTCCTGGGCTGGTCGAACATGTACTGGCCGGTGGCATCCCCCGACCGGATGATCATGGTCGGCACCGCCTACCAGTCCATCGGGCTGGGGTTCCCGAGCGTCCCTGGCGCCGCTGTCGCCCGACCCGACTCGACGATCGTGCTCACCACGGGTGACGGGGGCGGCCTCATGGCCCTCGCCGACCTCGAGACGGCCATCCGCGTGGCCGGCGGCCGAGGCGTCGCGGTGGTGTGGAACGACGCGCAGTACGGCGCGGAGGTCAACAACTACGGGCTCAAGGGCCTCGCACGCGAGCCGATGCTGATCCCCGAGGTCGACTTCGCGGCCGTGGCCGCCGGCTTCGGTGCCGAGGGCGTCGTGGTCCGGACCGTGGCCGACCTCGACGCGTTGGCCGCGTGGACGGCGCGGGCTGCTGAGGAGCGCCCCTTCCTGCTCCTGGACCTGCGCGTGAGCGGCGACGTGATCGCTCCGTACTGGCAGGAGATCGTCCACGCGGGCTGACCCGTCGACTCGCCAGAAAACGTCGGATTCTCGCTCGAAATCCGACGTTTTCTGGCGACTCGACCGTCCGGGGGTGCGGGGTCACATGCCGTAGATGGGGCTCCTTGCCTGCTCCTCCTCGTTATCGGGACCGAGGGGGATCCCGCTGCGGTCGCGCAGCAGGAGCGTCGCGATGAAACCGAGCACCACCATGCCGGCCAGGTACCACGTGACCGAGTCGGTGGAACCGGTCGCCTGCACGAGCGCCTGGGCGATGGTCGGGGCGAACGCGCCACCGAGGATCGCCCCCAGCGCGTAGGAGATCGACACTCCGGAGAACCGGATGGATGCGGGGAACAGCTCGGCGTACAGGGCGGCCTGCGGTCCGTAGGTGAAGCCGAGTCCGACCGTGAGGATCACCAACCCCAGCGTCAGCAGGACGACGCTGCCGGTGTTCACGAGCGGGAACAGCAGGAGGACGCCCACGAGCAGGCTGACCCAGCCAATGAGGTAGGTGTTCCGGCGGCCGAGGCGATCGCCCGCCCAACCCGCGATCCATGTGAACAGCAGCCACGAGACGGCCGAGATGGTCACGGCGCCCAGGACCTCGGCGGTGGGCAGGCCGATGGGGCCCTCGGGGTCGGTCGCGTACCGCTGGATGTACCCACCGGTGGTCATGTATCCGACGGCGTTGTTGCCGGCGAAGACGAACGCGGCGATGACGACGAGCAGGGCGTGCTTGCGGAAGAGCTGAACGATCGGCATCCGCGACTTCTCTTTGCGCTGGGCGAGTTCCAGGAAGACCGGGCTCTCCTCGACGCGCCGGCGCACGTAGTACCCGATGAGGATGAGGACGAAGGACAGCAGGAACGGGATGCGCCAGCCCCACTCGAGGAAGGCGTCGCCGGGGGCGATCACCGCCATGAGACCGAGCATGCCGCTGGCCAACAGCAGTCCGAGCGGAACGCCGAGCTGCGGGGATGCACCGAACAGGCTCCGGCGCTTCTTCGGGGCGTGCTCCACGGCCATGAGGACCGCTCCGCCCCACTCCCCGCCGGCGGAGATGCCCTGCAGAATGCGCAGCACCACCAGGAGGATGGGGGCTGCGACGCCGATCACGGCGTAGGTCGGCAGGAGACCGACCAGCGTCGTCGCGGCGCCCATGAGGATGAGCGTCAGCATCAGGACGAGGCGACGACCGTATTTGTCACCGAGATGTCCGGCCAGGAACGCGCCGAGCGGTCGGAAGAGGAAGCTGATGCCGACCGTGATGAAGGACAGGATCTGCGCGAATTCCTCGCCCGCGGGCGCGAAGAACAGCTGCCCGAAGATGAGGCCGGCGGCCGAGGCGTAGAGGAAGAAGTCGTACCACTCGACTGTGGTGCCGACCACGGTCGCGAAGACCACCCGTCGCCGGTCGGTGGAAGAGGAGATGGTGCCGGTCGGCGTGAAGCCTTCCGGCCCTCGGGGGGATGGTGTGCTCATGGGGGCTCCCTGGTGACGCCGCTGTCTGGGCTGCGACGTCTCTGTCGAATGCGATCCGCGATGTTGCCCGCGTGGTAAGGATGATATACGATTTCGAATACGACGCAAGAGCGAAGGAGCTCGGATGACCCCGACGGAGACCACAGACCCCCGTTTCGCGGCGCTGGGCGGCCGCCCCGGCAAGATCGTCGCGGTGCATCTGGCCTACGCATCCCGTGCTGACCAGCGCGGGAGACGACCCGCTCATCCCTCCTACTTCTTCAAGCCATCGAGCTCTCTCGCGCCCACCGGCGCGAGCATCGAGCGACCGCACGGTACGGAGCTCCTCGCCTTCGAGGGCGAGATCGCCCTGATCATCGGCCGACCCGCGCGCCGCGTGGCCGTGGACGAGGCCTGGGCGCATGTGGGGGCGATCACGGCGGCGAACGACTTCGGCCTGTACGACCTCCGCGCAAACGACAAGGGCTCCAACGTCCGCTCCAAGGGCGGCGACGGTTATACGCCCGTGGGCCCGGCGCTGATCGACGCGCGCTCGATCGACCCGGCCGCGATCCGCCTGCGTACCTGGGTCAACGGCGAGCTCGCCCAGGACGACACGACGGCCGGGCTCATCTTCTCCCTGTCTCAGATCGTCGCCGACCTGTCCCAGCACTTCACCCTGGAGACCGGAGACGTGATCCTCACCGGCACACCGGCCGGGTCGCGCGTGGTCGTGCCCGGCGATCGGGTCGAGGTGCAGGTCGACGCGGGCGACGCCTCGACGGGGCGCCTCGTGACCACCGTCGTGCAGGGTGCGCACGCGTTCGACGCCTCCGTCGGTTCGCTGCCCGCGGCCGACGACACACAGCGCGCCGAGGCCTGGGGGTCGCGCGAGGCAGCGGGACTCCCGCCCGAGACTCCCCCGGTCCCTGAGCGAGGGAGCGCAGCGACCGGAACTCTCCCGGTCCCTGAGCAAGGGAGCGCAGCGACCGAAACTCTCCCGGTCCCTGAGCGAGGGAGCGCAGCGACCGAGACGAAGGGCCTCTCCGCCGAGCTCCGCGAAAAGCTCGAGCGCGTCCCCGTCGCCGGGCTCTCGGCCCAACTGCGCAAGCGCGGACTCAACAACGTCACGATCGACGGCGTCCGCCCGATGCATCCCGGAACCAAAGTCGTCGGACGGGCGCGGACACTCCGGTTCGTGCCGAACCGCGAAGACCTGTTCGCCTCACATGGCGGCGGCTACAACGCGCAGAAGCGCGCGTTCGACGCGGTCGGCGAGGGCGAAGTGATCGTCATCGAGGCCCGCGGCGAAACCGGCTCCGGCACGCTCGGCGACATCCTCGCCCTGCGCGCTCACGCCCGCGGAGCCGCCGGCATCGTGACCGACGGGGGCGTCCGCGACTACGTCGCCGTCGCCGCGATCGGACTTCCGGTGTTCTCGAACGGCGCCCATCCCGCAGTCCTCGGCCGCAAGCACGTGCCGTGGGAGCATGACGTGGCCGTCGGATGCGGCGGAACCACGGTCGAGCCGGGCGACGTCATCGTGGGCGACAGCGATGGAGTGATCGTGATCCCCCCGGGGCTCGTCGAAGAGGTCGTCGATGCCGCGCTCGCCCAGGAGGACGAAGACGCCTGGGTGGCCGGACAGGTCGCGGCAGGGCACCCGGTGGATGGTCTCTTCCCGATGAACGCGCAGTGGCGCGCGCGATACGAGGACGAGCAGGGCGCGCGATGACCCTCCGCCAGGAGCCGGGGACCGTGGATACGTCGCGGAGCAAGTCGCAGCAGGCCTACACCTGGATCAAGGAGCGGATCGCGGGCCAGCAGTTCAGCGCGGGCTACCGCCTGGTGCTCGGCGCGATCGCGGCCGATCTCGGCATGAGCGTCGTCCCTGTCCGCGAAGCGATCAGACAGCTCGAGGCCGAAGGCCTCGTGACCTTCGAGCGCAACGTCGGCGCGCGCGTGTCGATGGTCGATGACTCCCAGTACCGCTTCAGCATGCAGGCCCTCAGCATCCTGGAGGGAGCCGCGACCGCGCTGTCGGCGCGGGCGCTCACCGTCGAGGACGTGCGCCGTGCCCGGGACATCAACGAGCGCATGATCGAGACCCTCGACCACTTCGATCCGCGCGCCTTCACCACCCTCAATCAGGAGTTCCACGCGACGCTCTTCGAGCGCTGCACGAACCCGCGCATGCTCGATCTCGTGCACGCCGAATGGGCGCGCCTCGGCCACCTGCGCGAATCCACGTTCAGCTTCGTGCCCGGCCGCGCCGCCGAATCGGTGCGCGAGCACGAGCACATCCTCTCCCTGATCGAAACCGGCGCGCCGCTCGGCGACATCGAGCACGCCTCGCGCCGGCACCGATCGGCCACCCTCGACGCCTATCTGACCCACGAGCACCCCGGCGAGGCCCTCGGCCTCCTGGCGTTCTGAACAGGAGCACATCATGACCGACGTACGGACGACCTCCCGGCACATCCCCGCCGACCTGCCCACACGCATCCAGCACTACATCGACGGGCAGTTCGTCGACTCGGTCGACGGTGACACCTTCGACGTGCTCGACCCGGTCACGAACGAGACCTACCTGCAGGCAGCGGCCGGTAAGAAGGCCGACATCGACGGGGCCGTCGCATCCGCTCGCCGCGCGTTCACCGAGGGACCCTGGCCGCGGATGCTGCCGCGCGAGCGGTCGCGCATCCTCCACAAGATCGCCGACCTCGTCGAATCCCGCGACACGCGCCTGGCGGAGCTGGAGAGCTTCGACTCGGGGCTGCCGATCACGCAGGCCCTCGGTCAGGCCCGCCGTGCCGCGGAGAACTTCCGGTTCTTCGCCGACCTGATCGTGGCGCAGACCGACGACGCGTTCAAGGTGCCCGGGCGCCAGATGAACTACGTCAACCGCAAGCCCATCGGCGTAGCCGGGCTCATCACGCCATGGAACACCCCGTTCATGCTGGAGTCGTGGAAGCTCGGCCCGGCCCTGGCGACCGGCAACACGGTTGTGCTGAAGCCGGCGGAGTTCACCCCGCTGTCGGCATCGCTGTGGGCGGGCATCTTCGAGGAGGCGGGGCTTCCCCAGGGCGTGTTCAACCTCGTGAACGGCCTCGGCGAAGACGCCGGCGACACGCTGGTGAAGCACCCCGACGTGCCGCTGATCTCCTTCACCGGCGAGAGCCGCACGGGGCAGATCATCTTCGGCAACGCGGCGCCCTTCCTCAAGGGCCTGTCTATGGAACTGGGCGGCAAGTCGCCCGCGATCGTCTTCGCCGACGCCGACCTGGAGGCCGCGATCGACGCGACCATCTTCGGTGTCTTCTCCCTCAACGGCGAGCGCTGCACCGCCGGCAGCCGCATCCTCGTCGAGCGGCCGGTCTACGACGAGTTCGTCGAGCGTTACGCCGCGCAGGCGAAGCGCGTGATCGTCGGCGACCCGCAAGACCCGAAGACCGAGGTGGGCGCGCTCGTGCACCCGGAGCACTACGACAAGGTCATGAGCTACATCGAGATCGGCAAGGCTGAGGCCCGCCTCGTGGCCGGCGGCGGACGCCCCGACGGCTTCGACACCGGCAACTACGTCGCGCCGACGGTGTTCGCCGATGTCGCCCCCGACGCACGGATCTTCCAGGAGGAGATCTTCGGACCGGTCGTGGCGATCACGCCCTTCGACACCGACGAAGAGGCGCTCGCCCTGGCCAACGGCGTGCGGTACGGCCTGGCCGCCTACGTCTGGACGAACGATCTGAAGCGATCGCACAACTTCGCGCAGGCCATCGAAGCCGGCATGGTGTGGCTCAACTCCAACAACGTCCGCGACCTCCGCACCCCGTTCGGCGGCGTGAAGGCGTCCGGCCTCGGGCACGAGGGCGGCTACCGCTCGATCGATTTCTACACCGACCAGCAGGCGGTGCACATCACCCTGGGCAAGGTCCACAACCCCACCTTCGGCAAGTCCGACCCCGCCGCATCCCACTGACCCGCCACTGACGCAAGGACGCTGACATGAGCAACCGCGACGACATGACCCTCACCTCCTCCGGCTTCTACGTCTCGCAGGAGGCGCCCATCGTCACGGGCAACCCGGTCCCGACACCCACGGCGCCGGCCCCCGACATCCTGCGCTGCGCGTACATGGAGCTCGTGGTCACCCACCTCGCCGCATCCCGTACCTTCTACGTCGACGTGCTCGGGCTCTACGTGACGGAAGAGGACGAGCAGGCGATCTACCTGCGGTCGACCGAGGAGTTCATCCACCACAACCTTGTGCTGCGCCAGGGACCGGTGGCCGCCGTCGCTGCCTTCTCCTACCGCGTGCGCACGCCCGAAGACCTCGACAAGGCGGTCGCGTTCTACTCGGAGCTGGGCTGCCGCGTCGAGCGTCGTCACGGCGGCTTCACCCGCGGCATCGGCGACTCGGTGCGCGTGGAAGATCCGCTGGGCTTCCCCTACGAGTTCTTCTACCAGACCGACCACGTCGAGCGGCTCGCGTGGCGGTACGACCTGCACACGCCGGGCGAACTGGTCCGTCTGGACCACTTCAATCAGGTCACCCCCGACGTGCCGCGCGGCGTGAAGTTCATGCAGGACCTCGGATTCCGCGTCACCGAAGACATCCAGGACGAATCCGGCACCGTCTACGCCGCGTGGATGCGCCGGAAGCCCACGGTGCACGACACCGCCATGACCGGCGGCGACGGCCCGCGGATGCACCACGTCGCGTTCGCCACGCACGAGAAGCACAACATCCTCGCCATCTGCGACAAGCTCGGCGCGCTCCGCCGGTCCGACGCGATCGAGCGCGGCCCCGGCCGTCACGGCGTGTCCAACGCGTTCTACCTCTACCTGCGCGACCCCGACGGGCACCGCGTGGAGATCTACACGCAGGACTACTACACCGGCGATCCCGACAACCCCGTCATCACGTGGGACGTGCATGACAACCAGCGTCGCGACTGGTGGGGCAACCCCGTCGTGCCGTCCTGGTACACCGAGGCCTCGCTCGTGCTCGACCTCGACGGCAACCCCAAGGAGGTCGTGGCACGCACCGACACGTCTGAGATGGCCGTGACCATCGGCGCCGACGGGTTCTCGTACACGCGCCGCGACGAGGGCGAAGAGTCGATGCCCGAGTACAAGCAGGGCGAGTACAAGCTCGGCCACCAGCTGTAACGGGCCGCCCGGCGCCCTAACTCCTCAAGATCCGGCCGTTCGGGGCGAGCGGCCCCGCGTTCCGGGCCCGGTCTTGAGGAGTTCGGGTATCGGCGACTGGCTAGTCTGACAACGAAGGAGACACCCATGCTGGATGACGAGACACTCGCCGCCATCGCCGCGGAGCTGGCCGAGGCCGACCGCACGCACGGGGTGATTCCGCGCATCACCGCGCGGTACCCGGATGCTGCCGTCGAGGACGCGTACGCGATTCAGCGCCTCTGGCGCGACGCGCGCATCGCCGACGGACGGCGTCTGGTCGGCCGCAAGATCGGGCTGACGTCGAAGGTGATGCAGGCCGCGACCGGCATCACCGAGCCCGACTACGGCGTCATGTTCGACGACACCGTGTGGGACAACGGCGCCGTGATCCCGCACGCGGACTTCTCGAACGTCCGCATCGAGGTGGAGCTGGCCTTCGTGCTCGCCGAGCCGCTCGAGGGTCCGAACTGCACACTCTTTGACGTGCTGCGCGCCACCGAGTATGTCGTCCCCGCCCTCGAGGTGCTCAACTCGCACATCGAGCTCGAAGGGCGCACGATCGTGGACACCATCTCCGACAACGCCGCATACGGCGGGATGGTTCTCGGGGGCAACCCCACGGCGCCGGATGCCATCGACCTGCGGTGGGTCTCGGCGCTCCTGTACCGCAACGAGACGATCGAGGAGTCCGGGGTCGCCGCGGCGGTGCTGAACCACCCGGCCGCCGGGGTCGCGTGGCTCGCGAACAAGCTCGCCCAGCACGGCGACCGGCTCGAAGCCGGGGAGATCATCCTCGCCGGCTCGTTCACGCGTCCGATGTGGGTGCACCCGGGCGACACCGTCCTGGCCGACTACGGACCCATGGGGACGATCGCATGCCGCTTCATCTGACCCCGACCTTCCGCGACCGCCTGGGCGCAGCATCCCGTCCCCTTGCGGGGATGTGGGTGTGCTCGGGCAGCCCGCTGGTCGCCGAGATCTGCGCCGGGGCCGGGCTCGACTGGCTGCTCATCGACATGGAGCACTCCCCCAATGGCCTGGAGAGCGTGCTCGCGCAGCTGCAGGCGGTGGCGGCTTACCCGTCCACGCCCGTCGTGCGGGTGCCGATCGGCGACGTCGTGACGCTCAAGCAGGTGCTCGACGTCGGCGCGCAGAACATCCTCGTTCCGATGGTGTCCTCGGGCGAGCAGGCCCGCGAGCTCGTCTCGGCGGTGCGTTATCCCCCGCGGGGCGTGCGCGGGGTGGGATCGGCACTGGCCCGATCGGGCCGCTGGAACCGGATCGACGATTACCTCGCCGACGGCGATTCCCACGTCTCGCTGTTCGTCCAGGTCGAGAACGTCGAGGGCGTGGATGCGGCGGGCGACATCGCCGCGGTGGACGGCATCGACGGCGTGTTCGTCGGACCCAGCGACCTCGCCGCATCCCTGGGGCTCCTCGGGCAGCAGACCCACCCCGCGGTCGTCGCGGCGGTGCAGCGGGCGTTCGACGCGGTGCGCGCGGCGGGCAAGCCGGTGGGCGTCAACGCGTTCGACCCGGCTGCCGCCCAGGCGTACCTGGATGCCGGCGCCGCGTTCGTGCTCGTCGGCGCCGACGTCGCGCTGCTCGCCCGCGGGTCGGAAGCGCTCGCCGCGCGCTGGGTGCCGGCATCCGAGACGGGGCGTCGCGCGTCGTACTGACCCGCGCGCGGCCCGGGCGGGTCGCCGGATGTGCGACGCTGGCTGCATGCAGCGGAATGTGGCGAGCACCATCCTCCTGGACGTGACCGAACCGGCCGACCTCGTGTTCGCCATCGCGGTGTCGGCGGCCTACCCCTCCGTCACCGAAGAGCTCCTGGTGTCGCTGGACGGTGCAGCAGTGGAGGCGGAAGAGCTCCCCGACGCGCACGGAACCCGATTGCACCGCGTCCGCTGCGGCACCGGACGTCTCGAGGTGTCCTACACCGCCACCGTTGACGATTCCGCCGACGACCTCCCGACTTCGCCGACCGATCTGCTCGTGTACACGCGCCCGAGCCGGTACGCCGAGTCCGACGCCCTGGGCCCGACGGCCTGGGCGGAGTTCTCCGGGATCTCCGACACCGGCGACCTCCTCGCGGCCGTGTCGTCCTGGGTCGGTACCGAGCTCGCGTACGTCTCCGGGGCGAGCATGCCGACCGACGGCGCGGTGCAGACGCTGCTGAACCGGCGGGGCGTGTGCCGGGACTTCGCCCACCTGTGCGTCGCTCTGCTGCGCGCACGCAACGTGCCGGCGCGCGTCGTGTCGGTGTACGCCCCGGGGCTCGCGCCGATGGACTTCCACGCGGTCGCCGAGGCGTGGGTCGACGACGCGTGGCGGGTGGTGGATGCGACGACCCTGGCGCCGCGCGCCTCGCTGGTGCGCATCGCCACCGGACGCGATGCGTCGGACACGGCGTTCCTGACGGTCCTCGGCGGCCGCGCGACGTTCGAACGCCTGACCGTGACCGCGGTGGTCGATTCCCTGCCGGACGACGACGTGACGCAGCTCGTGCAGCTGACGTGACGGGTCGGCTGGCCGCATCCTGTGTCAGGCTGGACGCATGAGGGCCTGGATCATCCGCTTCGCTTCGCTGTACGTCTTCGACGTCGTCGTTCTGCTCCTGATCGGCGCGCTCGTCCCGGGCGTGCGCGTCGGCTGGTCGGCGCTGTGGGCGGGCGTGGTGCTCGCCGCCGCCACGATCTGGTTGAAGCCGGTGATCCACCGGTGGTTCCGCTCCATGGCGGCTCGCTCCGCCGCGCAGCGCTCGTGGCTGGCGGAGAAGGGCGTGCAGTACCTGGTCGTTCTCGCCGTCGCCGCGATCATCTGGGTTCTCCTCGTGATCTTCACGGGCGTGAACGTGCGAGGCTTCGTGTTCGGATGGTTCGTCCCACCCCTGATGCTGCTGATCGCGTGGGCCATCTACGACCTCATCGACGACCGCATCGAGGCCCGCACCGGGGCGCTGTACGACCGCGCGACCGCCGGGCGCCGGGCGACGGGTGGGGGCGCCGGCGGTTCCGCGTCGTCTCTTCCGTCGACCCTCGGCGGCTCCGCCGCATCCGCTCCCGGTCGCCCCTCGGCGGCGACGCCTCGGCCGCACGGCGACGACGGCCTGACCGACGAACAGCGCCGGATGCTCGACGGCCTGTGACCGCGGCGGGTCTTGCGCCCCGACCCTTCGTCTCGCTCGCTCGCTCAGAGTCCGGGGGCGCGCTGGCCGTTCAGGCCCCGGCCCGCGGACACGCAGCGAGCGACACCTGTCCGGACACTAAGCGAGCGGCACCTGTCCCGGCCACTGAGCGAGCCGCCACCTGTCCCGGACACTGAGCGAGCGCAGCGAGACGAAGTGTCCCGCCGCACGGCTGTCAGGATGCGGCGCGCTCGGCGGCCTCGACGACGTTCGTCAGCAGCAGCGCCACGGTCATCGGCCCCACCCCGCCGGGGTTCGGCGAGAGCCATCCGGCGACCTCGGCGACGTCCGGCGCGACGTCCCCGTACACACGACTCTTGCCGGTCTCGGGGTCGGTCTCGCGCGTGACCCCGACGTCGAGCACGGCCGCGCCGGGCTTGACGTCTTCGGCCCGGACGATGTGCTTGACACCCGCGGCGGCGACGATGACGTCGGCCTGGCGCAGGTGGTGAGAGAGGTCGGTCGTCCCCGTGTGGGTGAGGGTCACCGTCGCGTTGATCTCGCGCCGAGTGAGGAGAAGCCCGATCGAGCGGCCGATCGTGACGCCGCGCCCGACGACGACGACGTCCTTACCGGCGAGGTCGTAGCCGTTCCGCTGCAGCAGCTCGATGACCCCCCGCGGCGTGCACGGAAGGGGCGTGGTGATCGGGGCGCTGACGTTGAGCACGAGTCGGCCGAGGTTGGTGGGGTGCAGGCCGTCGGCATCCTTCGCCGGGTCGATCCGCTCGAGGATCGCGTCGGTGTCGAGGTGCTTGGGCAACGGCAGTTGCACGATGTAGCCGTGGCACGCGGGATCGGCGTTGAGGGCGTCGATCGCGGCCTCCACGTCGGCCTGCGTCGACTCGGCGGGGAGCTCCACCTGGATGGAGTTCATGCCGATCGCCTCGGAGTCGCGGTGCTTCATCCCCACGTACAGCTGCGACGCCGGGTCGGCGCCGACGAGCACCGTCGCAATGCCCGGGGTGATCCCGCGCTCCTTGAGCGCCGCGACGCGCTCGGCGAGCTCCGCCTTGATCTCTGCCGCCGCGGCCTTCCCATCGAGCCTGATCGCCGTCATCCGTCTCTCCTTCCGTCCATCCCGCGAAACTGCATCTCCGCCACGAGACTCCCGCCGATGGATGCAGTGTCGTGGCGGAGATGCTGTCTCGCTGGTCGGGTTACTGCTGCAAGCCGGGGTACAGGGGGAACGCGGCGGTCAGGGCCGAGACCCGTAGGCGCAGCGCCTCGAGGTCGGCGCCGGGCTGCAGCGCCAGCGCGATCACATCGGCCACCTCGGTGAACTCGGCGTCGCCGAATCCCCGGGTCGCGAGCGCCGGCGTGCCGATGCGCAGGCCCGAGGTCACCATGGGCGGGCGCGGGTCGTTGGGCACCGCGTTGCGGTTGACGGTGATGTGGATCTCGTGCAGCAGATCCTCGGCCTGCTTTCCGTCGATGGCTGCGTCCCTCAGGTCGACGAGAACGAGGTGCACGTCGGTGCCGCCCGAGCGCACCGCGATACCGGCGGCGGCCACATCCGGCTGCGTCAGGCGCTCCGCGATCATCGCGGCGCCGCGGAGGGTGCGCTCCTGGCGCTCACGGAACTCCTTCGTCGCGGCGAGCTTGAACGCGGTCGCCTTCGCGGCGATCACGTGCATGAGCGGCCCGCCCTGCTGCCCCGGGAAGACAGCGGAGTTGATCTTCTTCGCGATGTCGGCGTCGTTGGTGAGGATGAAGCCGGAGCGCGGCCCGCCGATCGTCTTGTGCACGGTGGACGACACCACGTGCGCGTACGGCACCGGGTTCGGATGCAGCCCTGCCGCGACGAGCCCGGCGAAGTGCGCCATATCGACCCACAGCAGGGCTCCGACCTCGTCGGCGATCTCGCGGAACCGGGCGAAGTCGAGCTGGCGGGGGTAGGCCGACCAGCCCGCGATGATCACCTTGGGCTGGTGCTCCACGGCGAGGCGATGCACCTCGTCCATGTCGATGATGGATGTCTGCGGATCGACGCCGTACGCCACGATGTTGTACAGCCGGCCGGAGAAGTTGATCTTCATGCCGTGCGTGAGGTGACCACCCTGGTCGAGCGAGAGCCCGAGGAGCGTGTCGCCCGGGCGCGCGATCGCGTGGAGCACGGCGGCGTTGGCGGTGGCACCCGAGTGCGGCTGGACGTTGGCGAACTCGGCACCGAACAGCGACTTGGCGCGCGCGATCGCGAGCTCCTCGGCGACGTCGACCTCTTCGCACCCGCCGTAATAGCGGCGTCCAGGGTAGCCCTCGGCGTACTTGTTGGTCAGCACGGAGCCCTGCGACTGCAGCACCGACACCGGAACGAAGTTCTCGGATGCGATCATCTCGAGATATCCGCGCTGACGCTCGAGCTCGCGCTCCAGCACCTGGGCGATCTCAGGGTCGACCTCGGCGAGCGGGGCGTTGAAATACTGGTCGGACACGGCGATCTCCTCGGACGTCGGCAGAATATCTGCGGTTGTTGGGCAGCACGCGTGGCGGGCTGACGGAACACCTACATCGGCCCAGGCGTGCGGTCGAATGCCGTCGTACGGTCGCTCCCCGGTGGTGGCCCACCTCAACGCCAGTCGCGACGTGTCCACCCTAGCGGGTCGGCGATAAGGTGAGGCAACGTCGCTGTTTGCAAGGCGTCCTGACAGAGCGTCCGGCTGCGGCTCGTCCCTCCTCGGGCCACCCAGGCCGCCAGGAAGGAGCATCCGTGCCCACACCCCCACTGGTGCCGTTCCCCCTGTCCGTCCGCGAGCGTCCCGATGCCGAGCCGTTCGTCCTCGCGGGTGCCGGCATCGCGGGCGACACCGACGCGTCCGCCGAACTCGCAGCGCTCCTCCGTGCGCGCACAGGCGCCGAACCCGCCCCGGCGCCCGATGGGTCGATCCGGCTCCGCATCGCTGCGGGCGGGGCCGCAGAGTCGTACACGCTCACCGTCGACGGGGCATCCATCGTGCTCACCGGCGCGGATGCTGCGGGACTCTTCTACGGCGTGCAGACACTGGCGCAGCTCATCCAGCAGCGCGGGGATTCCTGGATCGTGCCGGCGATGCAGATCGAGGATGCGCCGCGATTCGCCTATCGCGGGATGATGCTCGACGTGGCGCGGCACTTCTTCGGCGTGGACGACGTGAAGGCGCTCATCGACCGCGCGTCGGCGCTCAAGTGCAACCACCTGCACCTGCACCTCACGGACGATCAGGGCTGGCGTCTGCAGCTGCGCTCACGCCCCGAGCTCACGGCCCGCGCGTCCGGCACCGCGGTGGGTGGGGATGCCGGCGGCTTCTACACGCGGGAGGATTACGCGGAGATCGTCTCGTACGCGGCATCCCGGCACATGACGGTGGTGCCGGAGGTCGACATTCCCGGTCACACGCACGCCGTGGGCCTGGCCTATCCCGAGCTCGCCGCGGATCCGGTCATCACCGACCAGGTTCGCACCACCGCAGCGGAGTTCGGTGGCGGACTCCCCGAGACCGGCCGCCCGTACACCGGGATCGCTGTGGGTTTCTCATCGCTGCGCATCGACGACGAGCGCACGTACGAGTTCCTCGCCGACGTGCTGGGCGAGCTCGCCGGGATGACGCCCGGCCCGTACCTCCACCTCGGCGGTGACGAGGCCCTGGGGACGAGCGCCGAGGACTACGCCACGATCATCACCCGCGCGGTGGGCATCGTCGCGGCCGCCGGCAAGCGGCCGATCGCCTGGCATGAGGCCAGCACCGTCCCCGACCTGCCGGCCGATGTGGTCGCACAGTACTGGGGATACGTGGCGCCCGACCGACCCGTCACGACCGGTTCAGCCGACTCGGTCATCCTCTCCCCCGCCGACGCGGTGTACCTCGATATGAAGCCCGAGGCGGGGTTCCCCCTGGGCCTCACGTGGGCGAACGGCCCCACGAGCGTCGAGCGTGCCTATTCCTGGGAGCCGGACGGCCTCCTTCCGGGCGTGGATGCCGAGCACATCCTGGGCGTGGAGGCACCGCTGTGGACCGAGACGGTGCGCACGCTCGCCGACATCGACGCGCTCGCCTTCCCCCGCCTGGCCGCGGCCGCAGAGATCGCATGGTCGCCCGCCGCCGGCGCGAGCGCCGAACGCACCTGGGGCTCCTTCCGCGAGCGCGTCGGCGGGCTCGGCGCCCTGTGGACGGCGCTCGGTGTGGGCTTCACCCGCTCGCCCGAAATCCCCTGGCGCGCGTCGTGAGCCTCGTTGTGCACTCCGCACGCCTCATCGACGACGGCGTGGCGACGGATGCGGCGTGGGTGCGTTTTGCGGACGGCCGGGTCGTCGCATCCGGGGTCGGCGACACCTGGCGCGACCTCGCCGTCGGCGACGACGTCGTCGACGCTCGTGCGCTCGCGGGCCACGCCGCGGTGCTCTCCCCCGGGTTCGTCGACATCCACGGCCACGGCGGCGGCGGATACGCCTTCGACGATGGAGCCGATGCGATCCGCGCTGCCCGCGCCGTCCACCGGCGGCACGGCACCACCAGCGCCGTGATCTCCCTCGTCACCGCCCCTCTGGACGCACTCGCCCGGAGGGCGGCGGTCGTCGCGGAGTTGACCCGCACCGACTCCGACATCCTCGGCTCGCACCTCGAGGGACCCTTCCTCGACCCGGGACATCGGGGTGCACACGACCCCACCGCGCTGGTCTGGCCGGTCGCCGTGGAATCGCTGCTCGAGGCCGGCGCCGGAACCATCCGCCAGGTGACGCTCGCCCCCGAACTGCCGGGCGCCTTCGAGGGCATCCGGGCGCTCACGGCGGCGGGCTCGACCGCGGCGGTCGGTCACACCGGGGCGGATGCGGCCTTGGCGGCAGCCGCTTTCGACGCCGGCGCCCGCATCCTCACCCACGCCTTCAACGGGATGCCGGGGCTTCACCACCGAGCGCCCGGGCCGGTCGGGGCGGCGCTCGCCGACGAACGGGTCGTTCTCGAGCTGATCGCCGACGGCGTGCACCTGCACCCCGACATCGTGCGGATCGCGTTCGCGGCCGCCCCGGGTCGCATCGCGCTCGTCACCGACGCGATGTCGGCCACCGACGCCGGCGACGGGCGGTATTCGCTGGGCGGTCTCGACGTCATCGTCGCGGACGGCGTGGCGCGCTTGGCCGACGGCGGCTCGATCGCGGGGTCGACGCTCACCCAGGATGAGGCCGTCCGGATCGCCGTGGCGGCGGGCGTCGACGTGCGGGAGGCGCTCCGCGCCGTTACCGCCACACCGGCGCGGGCGATCGGGCTCGCCGGAGAGGTCGGCCACCTCCGCGAGGGCAGCCGCGCCGATGCCGTGCTGCTCGACGCCGATCTCCGCGTCCGGGCGGTGTGGGCCGGCGGGGCACCCGTGCGTTGAGGGGCTGCGTCGGCGGGTCGGGCGGTGCGTTCGCCGGGGCAGGAGCTGCCCGGCGGCCGGTCGTAGACTGGAAATCATGACCGATACCCCTCGCGTGCGCGCGGAAGCACCGCCGGCACCCGGGACCCGCCCCGCCCTGTCGGTCGTCGATGTCGTTTCCGTGCTGTGCGGCGTGCTCGCTTTCGGAACTCTCGCCCTGTGGGGTTTCACGGCGTGGGCGTTCCCCTGGAACATCGTCTTCGGCATCGGCGCGCCGGTCGTGGCGGTGTTGGTGTGGGCTCTGTTCGTCTCCCCCCGCGCCGTTCTCGCCGTGCACCCGTTCGTCCGCGCCGTCGTCGAGCTGCTCGTGTACCTGTCGGCGACCATCGCGTGGTGGAGCATGGGCCAGCCGTGGATCGGCCTCGGCTACGCCGTCGTCGCTGTCGCCTTCGGCCTCGTGGTCGGTCGGCGGCGCCTCGGATGACCGCCGACGTCGTCGCGCGGCTCGTCGACGCCCTCGGTGAGCGCGTGGACGTCTCTTCCGAAGCCCGCAACGCCGCGCGCGCGGACAAGTCCGGTCACACCGCCGAAGGAATGCCGCTCGCCGTCGTGCACGCCCAGTCCGTCGCCGACGTGCAGGCTGTCATGCGCATCGCGTCCGAGACCGGCACACCGGTCGTACCCCGCGGCGCCGGAACGGGCCTGGCCGGAGCCGCCAACACCGGGGCGGGCGAGATCTCGCTGTCGCTGCGGCGCATGGACCGCATCCTCGAGGTGCGCCGTGACGATCTGCTCGCCGTCGTGGAACCCGGCATCCTCAACGGCGACCTCAACGCGGTGCTGGCCGAAGAGGGGCTCTGGTGGGCGCCCGACCCCGCCAGCCGGGCGATCTCGACCGTGGGCGGCAACATCGCCACCGGCGCCGGCGGCCTGCTGTGTGCCAAGTACGGTGTGGTGCGCGATGCGGTTCTCGGCCTCGACCTCGTGCTCGCCGACGGACGTCTCCTGCACCTCGGGCATCGCAGCGTCAAGGGCGTCACGGGCCTTGACCTCACCTCGCTGGTGATCGGGTCGGAGGGCGTCCTCGGCGTCGTCGTGGCCGCCACCCTCAAGCTCCGCCGGCTCGTCCCCGGGGAGGTGCAGACGCTGTCGGCGACCTTCCCCGACGTGCGGGCCGCTGCCGTCGCATCCGCCGCCGTGACCGCGTCCGGAGTACAGCCGGCGATCATGGAACTGATGGATGCGGCGAGCCTCGCCCGCACGCACGCCTACCTCGGTCTCCCCGCACCGGCCGTCGGTGCCGCACAGTTGCTGATCCAGACCGACGGTCCTGCGGCGGCAGCGGAGGCCGACGCCATCGCGGCCGTCCTCGCCTCCGTCGGCGGGACCGTCGTGATCGCGGCGGACACCGCCGAAGCCGAGCACCTGCTGTCCGTGCGCCGGTCGATGCATCCCGCCTGGGAAGCGGCCGGCACGACGCTCATCGAGGACGTGTCGGTTCCCCGGAGCGCGCTGCCCGCCATGTTCGACGCCATCGCCGACATCGAGCAGCGCTTCGGCCTCGCGATCCCGACGGTCGCCCACGCGGGCGACGGCAACCTGCATCCGAACTTCGTCTTCCCCGGACCCGACGTGCCGGACGAGATCTGGGTAGCGGCGGGCGAACTCTTCCAAGCCGCCCTCGCCCTCGGTGGGACGCTGACCGGCGAGCACGGAGTGGGCATCCTCAAGCGTCGCTGGCTCGCCGACGAGCTGGGGGACGACCAGTGGCAGCTGCAGCGGCAGATCGCCCGGGTGTTCGACCCCGCCGGCATCCTCAATCCCGGCAAGGTCTTCGCTCCCGCCCTGTAGCCCGTCGCTCTTAGCCCGGTCGCCGTGATGGGTCGCTGTAGCGGGTCGCTGTGGCTGGTCGCTGTAGCGGGTGGCCCCTAGCGGGAGCGGGTCGCGGAAGCCGTTGCAGCACGGGAGGCGTGCACCTCAGGAGGAGAAGTGCACTCCGGAGGGCCAAAACCCTTACATCCACCCTCCCCAACGCACATCTCCTCCCCAACGGCACACCGACGCCCCACCCGCCCAGCCGCCACCGCGACCCCCCTCCACCCGTACACCTCGGGAGGAGAAGTGCACCACGGAGGACCAAAACCCCCACACCCGCCCTCCCCAACGCACATCTCCTCCCCAACGGCACACTCCGGGCCTAGAGGCGCCACGCCTCCACCCACCCGTGCAGCCCGGGAGGAGAAGTGCACTACGGAGGGCCAAAACACCCACATCCACCCTCCCCAACGCACATCTCCTCCCCAACGGCACACTCCGGGCCTAGAGCCGCCACGCCGGTCCACTCCACCCGGGCACCTCGGGAGGAGAAGTGCACTACGGAGGGCCAAAACCCCCACATCCACCCTCCCCAACGCACTTCTCCTCCCCCGCGGCACGCCGACGCCCACCCGCCCGCCCAGCCGCCACCGTCAGACCCGCCCACCCGTTCACCGCGGGAGGAGAAGTGCACTACGGAGGACGAAAACCGCCCCTTCACCGACGGCTCAGCGTCTCCTCCGGCGTCGCGCCGATCAGCGCAGCACCCAGCGCCGCCGCCGGGGAGCCGGCCGGGAGCAGTTCCACGCGTTCCGCCACGCGCAGCGAGCGAAGGAACGGGGATGCCGCGGCGCTGTCAGCGAGCGCAGCATCCACGTCAGCCGTCAGGCGCGGCGCGAGGGCGGTGAGCCCACCGCCCAGGACGACGGTATCCGCGTCGGTCGTGAGGACCAGGATTCGGACCGCCGCGGCGACGCCGCGGGCGAGGCCGGCTCGCAGCATCCCGGCGTGCGGATCTCCGGCGTCGGCGGCGTCGAAGATGTCCTGTACCGGCAGCCGGCCGGGTCTTCCCCACCGCTCGGCCAGCGAGGCGCCGCCGACGAGCGCCTCGATGCATCCGCGCTGCCCGCACCGGCACGGCGGACCCGCGGGGTCGACGGAGATGTGCCCCACCTCCCCGGCGGTCCCGCGCGATCCCCGCCACAGGGAACCGTCGGTCACCAGGCCCGCCGCTATGCCGGTGCCCAGGTTCAGGTACGCCATCGAGCCCGACCCGCCGCGGAGGGCGTACGCGCCGGCGGCGGCGGCTTTCACGTCGTTCTCCGCCCGCACCGGCACGCCGAGGAGGGGTTCGAGTGCGTCGGCGACGTCAAGCCGCTCGATGCCGAGGTTGACCGCGTGCACCACCCGCGATCCACCGGGCTCGACCTGACCGGGCATCCCCACACCGACCGAAGCCAGTCCGCGGCCGTCGACGCCCGGTTGGGCGGCGAGATCTTCCACAGCGGCGAGGATGCTCCGGACCACGGCATCCGGTCCCCACCCCGTGGCCCGGCGCACCCGGGCGAGCACCGAGTCGTCTGCGCCGAGCGCGACCGCGTCGGTCTTCGTCCCGCCCACGTCGAGGCCGACACGGATGCGGGCCGGCGCCGCATCCGCGGGAGAACTGGATGCCATCAGCCTTTGACCGCCCCGGAGACCAGGCCGCTTGTCATTCGGTGCTGCACGATGAGGAAGAATCCCACGACCGGGATGGCCACGAGGGTGGAGCCGGCCATGAGCTCGGCCCAGTTGATTCCCCCGTTGGGGTCGAGGAAGGTCCGCAGCCACACGGGCAGAGTCATCGCCTCGGGGCGGGGGTTGAGAACGAGGGCGAAAATGAACTCGTTCCAGGCCTGGATGAAACCGAACACGCCCGTGGCGACGAGGCCCGGGGCGAGCAGAGGGAAGGTGACGCGCCAGAACGCCTGCGCGCGGCTCAGCCCGTCGATCATCGCGGCCTCCTCGAGTTCCACGGGGATGCCCTGCACGAAGCCACGGAGAGTCCAGATCGTGAACGGCAGCACCGTGGCGACGTAGACCGCCGTCAACCCGGCGATGGTGTTCAGCAGCTGCCACCCGTCCATGAGCCGGAAGATCGAGATGATCATCGCCTCCGCCGGGATCATCTGGATGATCAGGATCGTCACGAGAAACGCTCCGCGAGAGCGGAACCGGAAGCGCGCTACCGCCAGCGCGGCGAGGAACGCGAACACGAGTGCGACGACCACGGTCAGCAAGGTCACGGCAAGGGAGTTGCCGAGGGCGGGGAGGAAGGGGGCGCGATCGGAGCGGAAGATGACGCCGAGGTAGTTCTCGATCGTGGCGTTCTCGGGCCAGAAGTGCAGGTCGCTGCCGCGCACCTGCGAATTCGGCTGCAGCGAGGTGTTCACCATCCAGTACACCGGGAACGCCGAGAAGACGAACACCACGACCGCGGCGATGCCGGCCAGCACCGATCCGGTGCGGCGCCGGGTGCGGCCGTTCACAGCGTGTCCTCCTTCACCGTGCGGCGTACATAGAAGGCCGACAACGCCACGAGCAGCAGCACCACCAGCACCGAGATCGCCCCGCCCGCCCCGAAGTCACCCGAGCCGAGCGAGACCCGGTAGATGTAGACGCCGAGCGTGTTGGTCTGTTCGGCGATACCGCCGATGGACTGCAGCGAGTAGATCTGCGTGAACACCCGGAGATCCCAGATGACCTGCAAGATCGTGACGACCGTGAGGATGGGGCGGAGGTAGGGCATCACGACGAGGAAGAACCGCTTCGCACCTCCCGCACCATCCAGCTGCGCCGCCTCCATCACCTCATCCGGCACCTGGGTGAGGCCCGCGTAGACCGTGAAGGCGACGAACGGCACTGCTCCCCACACGATGATCACGGTCGCGACGAGGAAGAAGCTCTCCGGCGCGAGAAGCCACGAGTGCCCCTCGAAGGGCAGTCCGAACCCGCGACTGAGGATGTGATTGAGAACGCCGTACTGCGTGTCGAAGATCCATCCCCAGACGATCGTCGCCGACAGCGGAGGCATCGCCCACGGGAGCAGCAGCCCGGTCGACACCAGGGTGCGCAGCGCCATCCCCAGTCGCCGCATGAGCAGGGCGATGAGGATGCCGAGGAGCATCGTGAGCACGACGCACACTGCCGCGAACACGACCGAGCGTGAGAGCACCTGCCAGAACTCGGGGTCCGTCAGAACGGCGATGTAGTTACCGAAGGCGATGAACTCCGGCGGCCGCCCGAACACCTGCGCGCGACCGAACTCCTGGAACGACATCACCAGCAGCTGGATCAGCGGCCAGGCCGACAGCAGCGCCAGCACGACCAGAGCCGGCAGCAGAAGCGCATACGGCATGAAGCCGCCACGCCGCCTTCGCCGGCGACCCGATGCGGCCGGCGGGGCGGGCGCGACGAGCCGCTCTCCGTCCACGCCGCTCACAGCCGGCGCGACATCGCTCGGGAGAGGTGTCATGTGATCTCCAGCGGTTCATCCCCCTCCTGCGCGAGACGGAGCGAACGTCGGGTCCGACGCTCGGGCCGTTCTCGAGCAGGAGGAGGAGGGGGTCAGCCGTTCAGGATGTCTTCGATCTTGGTGTCGACCTCCGCAGCAAGTGTCGGGAGGTCACCACCCTGGGCGACCTGCACGAAGAAGTCCTCCAGAACGCGGGATGCTTCGACCTCGGCCCAGTTCGGAGCCGCCGGGGTCAGCTTCGCGTTCGCGGCCGCAGCCGTGAACGCCTCCGCATCCGGCGTGTCGCCGAGGGTCGAGGCGAGCGACTGCTTGGCGGGGATGAGGCCGTTCTCGCCGTAGATCGTCTGGAACCCGTCGCTCAGGATGATCTCCAGCGCGCTCTTGGCGAGCTCGGGGTTGGCCGAGCGGGCCGAGATGCCGATGTTCGATCCACCCGCGAACGCCTGTGCGACTCCGCCGTCGATCCCGGGAAGCGCATAGACGAAGGGCGCGGTCGGTGGAGCGTCCGTCTCGCACTCGCTGGCCAGGCCCAGCGCCCAGTTCGGCGCAGAGAACTGGATGGCGGCGCCTTCGCAGTACGGCGTCCACGGTTCGGCGTTGTCGCCGTCCTTGGGCGCCAGCGAGGCGTTCGTCATCAGGTCCTGCACCTGCGCGAGACCGGCGAGCGACTCCGGCGAGGAGAACTGGGCATCCCACTCCTCGCCGTCCTGCACCGCGATCTCCCCGCCGTTCTCCCACATGAAGGGGAGGGCGTTGTACCAGTCCTGGCCGGCGAAGTAGATGCCGGACTTATCGGGGTTGGCTGCGGCGAGCTCGGTCGCCTGGGCGACGTACTCGTCGAGGGTCGCGGGCGCCGCCGATACGAAGGCCGGGTCGGCGAAGACGACACGGGCGCCCGAGTACAACGGCGCGGCGTAGAACGCCCCGTCGTAGGAACCCGCCTCGACGAAGCCCGGGAGCAGGTCATCGCCCCCGAGGTCTTCGTAGATGTCGGTGATGTCCAGCAGTGCCCCGACCGAAGTGAACGCGGGCGCCTGCGTGTTGCCGAACTCGACGATGTCGGGGCTGTCGGAGCTGGACAGGCTCGTGGTGAGCTTGTCCACGAGACCGTCCCAGGTCTGTTCCTCGATCACGAGCGTCGACCCGGGGTTCTCCTCCTCGAAGGTCTCGACGAGGTAGTCCCGGGCATCCTGTGGCGTGTCGGTTCCGGCGAGCCACACGCGGATCTCGGCGCCGTCGCCGTCTCCGCCGGCACTGCCACTCCCGGCGCAACCGGCGAGTGCCACAGCCGACGCGCCGACGAGCGCGAGGGAAGCGAGCTTTCTGTTCATGGTGCCTTCCTTCATGGTTTCTCTGGTGCGGGATGAGCCGAGGCTCGCGGGGTCTCGGATGCCTACGACACTCCGAGGCGTCCGGACAGGACCATGACGGCCGCCCCGCGCAGGACGATGTCCTGGCCGTGCTCCGTCATCCGTACGCGCACGCCGTCGTGGAACTCAGCGAGCGTGCGGGCACGAAGGGTCTCGGCGGTGGAGTCCGCGAGGGGGCCGCCGAGGAGTTCGGGAGGGCCGGAGAGCACGATCTCCGACAGGTCCAGAGCGCCGACCACGGGCGCCAGCGCGATACCCAGCCGCTCCCCGGCGTCGCGGAGGATCCCGTCGCGGTCGGCAGCAGGCGCGGCGTCGAGTCGTGCGGACAATGCCGGAACGGACAGCCAGGCCTCCAGGCATCCGACCTTTCCGCAGACGCACCGCGGCCCCCCGTCGGTGCCGACGGTCACGTGACCGATCTCGCCCGCGGCGAATCGCCCCCCGCGCATCGGGCGCCCGTCGGCGAGAAGCCCCGAGCCCACGCCCCGGCCGACCTTCACGAGCAGGACGTCGTCCCGCGATCCGCCGAAGGTGTACTCCGCCAGAACGGCGGCGTTGGCGTCGTTCGCGACCAGCACCGGCAGGTCGAGCGCCTCGGACAACAGCGATTGCAGGTCCAGCCGTTCCCATCCGAAGTTCGGCGCGGTCAGCACCACGCCGGCGTCATCGACCACACCCGGTGACCCGACCCCGACACCGAGCACCGGGGCGTGCGAATCCGCGACGAGCGCCGCGGCCAGGTCGGCCACGATGCGCACCACGTCGGCATCCGCCGGGGGAACAGGCACCTGCCGACGCGCGACGATCTCGCCGTCCATCGTCAGCACGGCGCCGAGAATGACGTCGCTCCCCGACAGGTCGATCCCGACGATGCGGTGTCCGGAACGATCGAGGTCGACGAGCATGGCGGGCTTGCCCGGACCGGAGCTCTCCCGCATCCCCTTCTCGGTCACGTAACCCTCGGTGATCAGCGCCGCCACGAGGTCGGAGATGGTCACGCGGGTGAGCCCCGTCTCGCGCGCCAGGTCGGCCCGGCTCATCGCCCCCCCGGAGTACAAGGTCTGCAGGACGAGGGACCGATTGTGGGTCCGCGCCTGCTCGGGGAGGACCTTCCCGTGCGGGCGCAGCGCCCGGCCTCCGCCGAAGGCTCGGGCGGAGGTCATCGATCCTGGGGTGCTCACATTTGTTAGTAGACCTTACGAACTAACTCGCCGCAAGACCGAATCTGTGACTACTCGGGTCTTTACCCACTCGTTATCCGCGCAGAGACGGGGGCGATAACCCTCCGCGTCTAGGGTGGAGACCCCCTCGAAGGAGCACGTCATATGAACGCCCGCCACGCCCTGGGTACGCTCGCCCTCCTCGCAGCGCTCGTTGTTACGGGCTGCACCGCCTCCCCCGCGCCGGCCATCACGACGTCGCCCGCGACCGCCGCCCCCGCGGATGAAACGGGGGACGGCGGGCAGTCCACCGCTGACGCCTGCGCCATCGTCGCCGAGTCGGTGGACAGCGCCATAGCGGCGTTCGCCTCCGCCTCCCCCGACGACCCCGCAGCCGTGATCTCTGCCCTGCAGGCCGCATCCAGGGAACTGGTCACCGTCTCCGAGCGCGTCACCAACGACGACGTGGCGGCGCTGCTCCCGCCCCTCCGCGACATGTTCGGCGAAGCATCCGAGGCCATGAAGGCTGTCGCAGACGGGGACCTCACGCGCGTGGCCGACGTCTCGCGCCTCAGCGGGGCGTTCCAGGAGGCCGCGAGCGCTTATCAGGAATTGTGCGCAATCGGCTGACCGTGATCGGAACGTTGCCCCGGACATCCAGTCCCGCGCTTAGCATAGAACCAGAAGAAGGGGTGCCACGACATGACGGATCTCGTTACGAGACCCGAAGCCGGCGAAGAGAACGCGCACGACGCGGTCTCGGGCCTCGACGGTGACGGTCCTGCGTACGCCTGGGCGCCTGGGGAGCCCGCACCCGCCAAGAGGAAGCACGCGCTCCTCTGGATCGGCATCCCGGCCGGAGCGACGGTCATCGCGCTCGTGGCCGCGTCGATCGTGCTGATCGCCCCCGGGACCGCCGTCGCAGGAGTGTCTGTCGGTGGACTCACCCCCGGTGCAGCAGCGGACGCCGTCGCGTCGCGCCTGGCCGAGACGACGCTCGTCCTCGAGGGTCCCGACGGCGAGTTCACCGTCACCGGCGCCGACCTCGGCGCCTCCGTCGATGCGACCGCCGCAGCCGAGGCGGCATTCGCCGAGCATCCCATGTGGAGCCCGGCCGGTTGGTTCCCCAGCGGAATCGACGCGCCCGTGTCCCTCGACGAGACACGCGCGACCGAGACGCTGCGCTCCGTCGCCGGTGAGCTGTTCGTCGACCCCGTCGACGCCGCCGTGTCGTTCGACCCGGCTTCGGCGACCTACATCGTGACCGACGCCATCCCCGGCGAGGGCGTCGACCTGGAAACGGTGCGCGCCGCCCTGCAGGACGCGTTCGACTCCGGGGCGACGACCATGCCGCTCGACGTCGCCGTCGTCTCGGTCGAGGCGGCCGCCACCACCGAAGAGGCAGCGACGACGGCGGCCGGCCTCAACGGCATGCTCGACTCCGTCGGCTTCTACGTGGGCGAAGAGCGCGTCGTCCCCGTCGATCGCACGGTCGCAGCATCCTGGCTGACGGTCGGCGTCGAAGCGGGAGCCTTCCACGTCACCGCCGATCCCGCTGCCATCCAGCCCGTCGTCGACGGGCTCCCCGCCGCGGTGAACCGTGATCCCATCAACGCCACGGTCATCACCGACTCCGCCGGATCCGTTCTGCGCGAGCAGACCGCGGGCGTCACCGGCCGCGTGCTGGAGAACACCGACGGCATCGCCAACCAGTTCGCCGGCCTGCTCGGCGACGGACAGTCCGCCTTCCCTCTCACCGTCGCCGAGACCCCGTTCACAACAACAGCCCTCGTCCGCCGCATCGAGGCGAACCTGAGCACCCAGCGGGTCTACCTGTACGAGAACGACCAGCTCGTCCAGTCCTGGGCCGCCTCGTCGGGGCTCCCGGGCTCGGCGACTCAGCCGGGCAACTTCCGCATCGGGTGGAAGACGCCCATGCAGGACATGGGGTGCTTCCCCGGCGCGCCCTACTGCACCGAGAACGTGCCGTGGGTGTCGTACTTCAACGGCGACCAGGCCTTCCACGGCGCGTACTGGCACAACAACTTCGGCAACCCCATGAGCCACGGGTGCGTGAACCTGCCCGTGAGCGCTGCGAAGTTCCTCTACGACTGGGCTCCGAAGGGCACGCAGGTCTCGGTGCACTACTGAGCGACGCCGTCGCGATATCGTGACGGGGTGCCGCGTTTCGATCTGCCCCTGACCGAGCTCGAGCAGTACCGGCCCGACGTGGCCGAGCCCGACGACTTCGACGCATTCTGGGGTCGCACCCTCGCCCAGTCACGAGCGGCCGGTGCTGACCTCGTCGTCGCGCGCGCCGCGACCATGCTGCGCACGGTGGACGTGTGGGATGTCACCTTCCCCGGTTTCGCCGGCGACCCGATCAAGGCCTGGTATCTCAGGCCGGTAGGGCGCGACGAGCCACTCCCCGTGGTCGTCGAATTCGTCGGGTACGGCGGCGGACGCGGACTCCCCGTCGACCGCCTGGCGTGGTCGGCCGCCGGCTACGGGCACCTCATCATGGACACCCGCGGCCAGGGTTCGGGCTGGGGTTCGGGCGGTGACACGGCCGACCCGCACGGGGCGGGTCCCGCCTCCGCCGGGTTCATGACCCGCGGCATCGACGACCCCGTCGACCATTACTACCGGCGGGTCTTCACCGATGCCGTGCGGGCGGTGGATGCTGCGCGCCTGCTCCCCGGCGCCGACCCCGACCGGATCGCGGTCGCCGGAGGCAGCCAGGGCGGCGGCATCGCGCTGGCTGCAGCGGGCCTGTGTTCGGGGTTGGTCGGTGTGATGCCGGACGTGCCGTTCCTCTGCCATTTCGAGCGCGCCGTGGGCCTCACCGACCGCGACCCGTACCACGAGATCGTGCGGTACCTCTCCGTCCACCGCGGCGCGGAGGAGCGGGTCTTCCACACGCTGTCCTACTTCGACGGCGTGAACTTCGCCAAACGCGCGGAGGCGGCGGCGCTCTTCTCCACGGCGCTCATGGACCTCACCTGCCCGCCGTCGACGGTTTTCGCCGCCTACAACGCCTATGCCGGTCCGCGCGAGATCGACGTCTTCCCGCACAACGACCACGAGGGCGGCCAGTCCTACCAGCTCACACGTCAAGTCGCCTGGCTGGCCGAGCGCCTTTCCTGAGACGCGAAAAGCGGATGCCCCGGCACGCGCCGGGGCATCCGCTTTCGTGAGGCGATTCAGCCGATCGCGTCGACGATTCCGTTGAGCGTCGGCGAAGAGCGCATGACCTCGCGCACCTTCTCCTCGTCGGGGTGGTAATACCCTCCGATGTCAACGGGCGAGCCCTGCACGGCGAGCAGCTCGTCGACGATCTGCTGCTCGTTGGCGGCAAGGGCCTCGGCGATCGGCGCGAACACAGCGGCGAGGTCCGCATCCGCGGTCTGCCTGGCCAGCTCCTGCGTCCAGTACAGCGCGAGGTAGAAGTGGCTGCCGCGGTTGTCGATCATGCCGAGCGCGCGGCCGGGCGACTTGTCGTTCTCGAGGAATGTGCCGGTCGCCGCATCCAGCGTGTCGGCCAGAACCTGCGCTCGCGCGTTCCCGGTGGTCTGCGCGAGGTGCTCGAGCGAGGCGGCGAGAGCGAAGAACTCCCCCAGCGAGTCCCACCGCAGGTAGTTCTCGGTCAGCAACTGCTGCACGTGCTTGGGCGCCGAGCCACCCGCGCCCGTCTCGAAGAGTCCTCCGCCGGCGAGGAGCGGAACGATGGAGAGCATCTTGGCGCTCGTGCCGACCTCGAGGATCGGGAAGAGGTCGGTGAGGTAGTCGCGCAGCACGTTGCCGGTGACCGAGATCGTGTCCTCGCCGCGACGGATGCGCTCGAGGGAATACCTCGTCGCCTCCACCGGCGGCAAGACCTCGATCGTGAGGTCTTCGGTGTCGTGATCGGCCAGGTAGGTCTGCACCTTCTGGATCAGCCGCGCATCGTGGGCGCGCGAGGCATCGAGCCAGAAGACCGCGGGCGACCCGGTGGCACGTGCGCGCGAGACGGCGAGCTTGACCCAGTCGCGCACCGGCACATCCTTGGTCTGCGTCGCGCGCCAGATGTCACCCGGCTCGACGTCGTGCTCCAGGAGCACGTCGCCGGCGGAGTTCAGGACCTGCACGACACCCGGCGCCGAGATCTCGAACGTCTTGTCGTGGCTGCCGTACTCTTCCGCCGCCTGGGCCATCAGGCCGACGTTGGGGACGGTGCCGATGGTCGCAGGGTCGAGCGGTCCGTGCGCGTTGACGTCGTCGAGAACCGCCTGATAGACGCCGGCGTAGGACGAGTCGGGGATGACCGCGAGGGTGTCATCCTCGCTGCCGTCGGCACCCCACAGCTTGCCGCCGTTGCGGATGAGGGCCGGCATGGAGGCGTCCACGATGACGTCGGAGGGCACGTGGAGGTTGGTGATGCCCTTGTCGGAGTTCGTGTACGACAGCCGCGGTCCGCGTTCGATGTCGGCTGCGATCGCTGCGGCGATCTCCTCGCCGCCTTCGACGGAGGACAGCCCGTCGAGAATCGCGCCGAGTCCGTCGTTAGGGGTCAGGCCGGCGGCGGCGATCGCATCGCCGTACCGCTCGAACACGTCGGCGAAGTAGGCCCGGACGACGTGCCCGAAGATGATCGGGTCGCTGACCTTCATCATCGTCGCCTTGAGGTGCACCGAGTACAGGACATCCTCCGCCTGAGCCGCCTCGAGCGTGTCGGCCAGGAACGCGTCCAGCGCCTTCGCGGAGAGGAACGTGGCATCCACGATCTCGCCCGGGAGTACCTTGATGCCCTCCTTGAGCGAGGTCACCGTGCCGTCGGCGGCGACATGCTGGATGCGGAGCACGTCGTCGTCAGCGATGACGACCGACTTCTCGTTCGAGCGGAAGTCGTCATGACCGAGGGTGGCCACGCGGGTCTTCGAGCCCTCGGGGAACGCCTTGTTGCGGTGGGGGTGCTTGCGGGCGTAGTTCTTCACCGACAGCGGCGCGCGGCGGTCGCTGTTGCCCTCGCGCAGCACGGGGTTCACGGCGGAGCCCTTGATGCGGTCGTAGCGGGCGCGGATGTCCTTCTCCTCGAGGGAGACCGGCTCATCCGGGTAGTCGGGGATGTCGTAGCCCTGTCCCTGCAGCTCGGCGATGGCCGCCTTCAACTGCGGGATCGAGGCGGAGATGTTCGGCAGCTTGATGATGTTCGCCTCGGGCAGCGTCGCGAGACCACCGAGCTCCGCGAGGGCGTCGCCCACCTGCTGCTCGGGGGTGAGGCGCTGCGGGAAGGCCGCGAGGACGCGGCCGGCGAGGGAGATGTCGCGGGTTTCCACGTCCACCCCGGCCTGCCGGGTGACGGCCTGCACGATGGGCAGGAAGGAGGCGGTCGCCAGGGCCGGAGCCTCGTCGGTGTGGGTGTAGATGATGGTGGAGTCGGGCACGTGTCGTCTCTCCAAAATGGCCGTTCGCGGGGTCGATTCAGCCTATCGCACAGCGGTAGATATCTTGACGTCGAGATATCTGTGGAACAACAGGTAACGCGCGTTCCGAACCCGCCGCATCCCGGCTAGCCTGTGCACATGGCTGCCCTCCGCCTCGAAGCACTGTCCGCCGCGACCATCGTCGCCGTGAACACGCTGTCCCTGAAACCGGGCCAGGAGCAATTCCTCGCCCCGCTCAGCTACGGCATCGCCGCGACCGTCGTGAACCCGCAGACGTCGTGGCAACGCGTCATCCTCGACGACGACGAGGTCGTCGGGTACGTCAGCGCCAACTTCGATCCCGACGCACCGCAGGAACACTTCCGCTCGGTGCTGTGGCGCATCAACGTCGACGCGGACGATCAGGGCCGCGGCATCGGTCGCTTCGCCCTGGAGAGCCTCCTCGCCGAAGCGCGGGAGCGCGGCATGGACCACGTCGACGTCATCTACGAGCCCGGCGAGGAAGGGCCCGAGGCCTTCTTCCAGGCTGTGGGCTTCACGCCCACGGGCGAGACCGAGTACGGCGAGGTCATCGCCGAGATCCGCCTCTAGCCCCTGGTCCGCCCGGCGCCCGCGGCGCCCGGCGCCCGCGCGCCCCGGCGCCCGCCCGCAGTCGGCGCAGTGCACGAGCGTCGGATGATTGCGGCAAAGTCGGAGCATTTCGGGCCAAACCCTCCGACGTAGGCGCGATTCTCCGACGTAGGCGTGGCCCCGGCCAGGGCGGCGGCCCCTCCTCCCCAGGCACGGCGGTCGAGCGGTTCTCCACCGGGCGCGGCAAGCGGATGCTGCGGGCAGACGGCCTCGCGCAGGATGACGGCATGCGGGATCTGGAGAAGTGGCTGCGCGGGCAAGGCGGCATCGCGCATCGGCAGGCCGCGCTGGATGCCGGGTTCTCGCCCGCCGCGCTTCGTCGGGCCGGCGGCGTGCGCCGCATCCGCCGAGCGTGGCTCGCGCTGCCGGACGCGCCCGAGCACGAGGTCATCGCCGCTCGCGCGGGCGGAAGGATCGCGTGCGTGTCGATCGCGCAACGCCGTGGGTGGTGGATGCCAGACGAAGGAGATGGACGCGTGCATCTCGCTCTCCGAGCCCGCGGCCGCTCCGACGGGGTCTCGGGTTTCCCGGGCGTCGTGCACTGGACGGAGGCTCTCGCGCCCGTCTCGCCGTGGGCGCTCGAGGAGTCGGTGGAGGATGCCCTCGCTCACGTCGCCGTGTGTCTTCCGCGCGAACAGGCCCTCGTCGTGTGGGAGTCGGCGATGCGGAAGGAAGGGCTCAACGCCCTCGCCCTGCGTCAGGTGGAGTGGACCACCACTGACGCCACATGGTGCGCTCAGAACGCTACGGGTCTCTCGGACTCGGGGCTGGAGACGATCTTCCGGTACCGGCTGAGCGGGTGGGGCGTGCTGCTCCGCCAGCAGGTGGTCCTCGCCGGTCGGCCGGTGGATGTCCTCATCGGCGACCGTCTCGTCATCCAGGTCGACGGCTACGCCTACCACTCGAGCTCGGCAGACCGGACGCGGGATGTCGCACACGACGCCGAACTCCGCCTCCGCGGCTACACCGTGCTGCGCTTCACCTACGCGCAGGTCCTCCATGATTGGCCGGCGGTGGCACGCACCGTCGCGCGCGCCATCGCCTCCGGCGCTCACATTGCGCGCTGACCGTCGGACGGCCGCACCAACGTCGGAAGATCACACCAACGTCGGACGATCATGGGGAGATCGCCCGACGAAGGCGCAATCCTCCGACGTAACGGCACGTGTCAGACGAGGGACTCCCGCCAGGCGGCGTGCAGCTGAGCGAAGCGGCCGGTGCCGGCGATGAGGGTGTCGGGCTCGTCGTCCTCGATGATGCGGCCGTGCTCCATGACGAGCACCCGATCGGCGATCGCCACGGTGGAGAGGCGGTGCGCGATGATGATCGCGGTGCGGTCGGCCAGCAGCGTCTGCAGCGCCTCCTGGATGAGCCGCTCGCTGGGGATGTCGAGCGACGCCGTCGCCTCATCAAGAATGAGCACCGCCGGGTCGGCGAGGAACGCCCGAGCGAACGAGATCAGCTGTCGCTGCCCGGCCGATACCCGCCCACCGCGCTTGTTGACGTCGGTGCCGTAGCCATCCGGCAGGGCCTCGATGAACTCGTGCGCGCCGACGGCGCGCGCCGCCGCCTTGATCTCATCCAGTGTCGCGTCCGGCTTTCCGAGCGCGATGTTGTCCGCAACGGTGCCGCTGAAGAGGTACGCCTCCTGCGTCACCATCACGATGGCCCGGCGCAGATCCTTCGGATGCAGCGACCGCAGGTCGACGCCATCCAGGTTCACGCGGCCCGAGGTGGGGTCGTAGAACCGGGCGACGAGCTTCGCGAGTGTGGACTTCCCGGCGCCGGTGGTTCCGACCAGCGCGATCGTCTGGCCCGCCGGGATGTCGAGCGAGAAGTCGGGCAGGATGACGCGGTCTCCGGAATAGCCGAAGACGACGTCCTCGAACCGGACGTGTCCGCGGGCCTTCCACAGGTCGATCGGCGACGTGGGGTCGGGGACGGTCGGCTGTTCTTCCAGCACCCCCGACACCTTCTCCAGCGCTGCCGTGGCCGACTGGTAGGAGTTCAGGAAGAACGCCACCTCCTGCATGGGCGCGAAGAAGTTCCGCACGTACAGCACCGCGGCCAGCAGCAATCCGAGCTGGAAGGTGCCGTCGAGCACACGCAGCCCGCCCCACAGCACCACGACGCCCAGCGTCACGGAGGCGACCGCCATGAGGCCCGGTTCGAAGGTGCCGAATAGGCGGATGCTGCGCATGTTGATGTCGCGGTAGTCGCTCGCGAGCCGGCCGAACTCCTCGTCGTTCCGCGGCTCCTTGCGGAACGCCTTGACCGCCCTGATGCCGGTCATCGTCTCGACGAACTTCACGATGACCTGCGCGCTGATGACGCGGGATTCCCGGTACACCACCTGCGAGCGCAGGTAGAACCAACGCATGAGGAAGAACAGCGGCAGGCCCATCACGAACAGGATGAGGCCGGACTGCCAGTCCAGGAGCAGCAGCGCGATGAGCGTGAACCCACCGTAGAGGAGGCCGGAGACGAGCTCGTTCAGGCCACCGTCCAGCAGCTCGCGGATCGTGTCGAGGTCGCTCGTCTGACGCGAGATGATCCGTCCCGACGTGTAGGACTCGTGGAACTCCAGGCTCAGACGCTGCGTGTGCAGGAAGATGCGCTTGCGCAGATCGAACATGATCGCCTGCGTGAGGCGCGCAGCCACGACCGCGTACCAGCCGATCAGGGCGGCACCGGCGATGCCGGTGATGAGGTAGACGATCACGATGAGGATGGCGGGCATCCAGTCCATGTCGTCCACCACTGCCGGCAGGGCCGTGGTGATGCCGTAGCCGACGAGGGCGGGGCCGGCGACGCGGAGGGCGGTCGACACGATCAGGACGACAGCGGCGAGGACGAGCTGCCACCGCAGCGGCGAGACGAGCGAGCCGAGCAGTCGCAGCGAACGTCGACGGATGACGCGGCTCTCGTCGCGCGTGTAGTCGGAGCGGTCTTCGCCGGTGGTTCCCGTGACAGTAGCGGTACTCATCGGGCCACCTCCTTCTCTGTCTCCGAGCGGTCGGATCTCTCGTTCGCGGAGCGTTCCTGCCGGCGGATCTCTTCAGCCTCGAGGCTGGAGATCACATACCGGTAGTGCTCGTTGTCGCGCAGCAGCTCGGAGTGCGTCCCCACCGCGGTCACGCGGCCGGCCTCGAGCAGCGCCACCCGATCGGCCAGCGTCACCGTCGACGGACGGTGCGCGACGATCAGGGCCGTCGTCTCGGCCAACACCCGGCGAAGCGCCTCCTCCACGAGCGCCTCCGTGTCGACGTCGAGCGCCGACAAGGGGTCGTCGAGCACGAGCACGGCGGGGCGGGCAGCCACGGCGCGAGCAAGCGCCAGACGCTGTCGCTGACCGCCAGAGAGGCTCAGCCCCTCCTCGCCGATGACGGTGTCGAGACCCTTCGGCAGCTCGTAGACGAAGCCGGCCTGGGCGACCTGGAGCGCCTCGCGCAGCACCTCCTCCGCCTCCGCGGAGCCGGGCTCGAGTTCTTCCCGTCCGAGGAGCACGTTGTCGCGCACGGATGCGGAGAACAGGGTGGCGTCTTCGAAGGCCATGCCGACGTGGCGGCGCAGCTCGCGCAGCTCGAGGTCGCGCACATCCACGCCGTCCAGGGTCACCCGACCACCGGTGACGTCGTAGAGCCGGCCGGGAAGGGCCGTGAGCGTCGTCTTGCCGGAGCCGGTGAGCCCGACCAGCGCCATGGTCTCGCCCGGCCGGAGCACGAGGTCGATGCCATCGAGGAGGTCGCGCGTCGAGGACGGCGCATCCTGATACCGGAAGTGCGTGTTCTCGAACGCCAGCTGCCCGCGGACATCGGGAATGGTGCGCGGCTCCGCGGGATCGGTGATCGTGTTCTGCTCGTCGAAGACCTCGAAGATGCGGTCGGTCGCGGTGCGGGCGTCCACGAGGAAGGAGAAGAGGAAGCCGATCGACTCCACGGGCCACCGCAGAATCGTCGCCATCGCGAAGAAGGCGATGAGCTGGGCCACCTCGAGCTGCCCCATCTGCACCAGCACGATGCCGGCGCCCAGGCACAGCGCGAACGCGATGTCGGGGAGCAGCACGAGCCAGAACCAGATCCAGCCCACGGCGCGCGCCTTGGCGAGCTCCGTTTCGCGCAGCGTCTCCGCTTGACGGGCGAACTTCTGCAGCGCGTGCTTCCCGCGGCCGAACGCCTTCAGCACGCGGATGCCGTGCACGCTCTCTTCAACGGAGGTGGCGAGGTCGCCGGCCTGGTCCTGACTCTGGCGCGACAGCATCCCGTAGCGCTTTTCGAAGACGAATCCCGAGATCCACAGCGGGAGGGCGCAGACGACGAAGATGAGACCGAGCGCCCAATGCCACGTGAACAGGATCGCCGAACCCGCGACGATGGTGAGCAGATTCACCACCAGCAGGATGAGGCCGAAGGCGAGCCAGCGGCGGATGAGGCTGATGTCCTGCATCATCCGGCTGAGCAGCTGGCCCGACTGCCAGCGGTCGTGGAACGCGACGGGGAGCCGCTGCAGCCGGGAGTAGAACTGCGTGCGCAGATCGTATTCCACCGACGTAGCGGGGCCCAGCACGAACCATCGGCGCGCCCAGACCATGAGCGCCTCGAGAAGGCCGAGGACGAGGATGGCGCCGGCGCCCACGGCCACGAGTCCGGGGCTGCCGGAGTCGATCGGGCCCCCCTCGCCGACGATGACCTCGAGGATGAGCGGGATTCCGAGCGCGAGCAGGCTCGCCACGAGCGCGCTGACGGCACCCAGGGTGAGCCGCCCTGCGACGGGCTTGGCGAACGGGAGAAGCCTCGCCAGCGAGCGGAGCGTGGACGGGGAGGGAGCAGTATCGCGGGTCATGATCCTCAGAGGGTCGGAGCTCTGCGCCGGGATCGGGCGCGGAATGGATTGCCGAGCGTGGCGAGCGACGGCTCAGCCGTCAGCCGCTCGAAAGGGGAAACGAAGGGGCGGGTGGCGTTATGCCGCGATTGCCGCGGAAAGCGCCGAACCGGCCGGACGACCCACTCGCCCGCGAGCGGCGTGGATGCGCACGACGACCGGCTGAACAGCGGAAACGGTCGTGTCCATGACATCCTCCTCAGGTGGGGCGAACCGCCACACCCCTCGGCGCGACAGCCCTCCAGCCTATCCTGGGCGTTTCCTGAGCGCAACCGGACCGCGGGCGCGTCAGGCCGCGGCAGCCTCCCGCGCCAGGAGGCTTCGCTTCACGTCGAGCCCCCACGCGAATCCGCCCAGGGTGCCGTCGGTGCGGAGCACCCGATGGCACGGGACGAACAACGCGGGCGCATTGCGGGCACAGATGGATGCGGCGGCGCGCACGGCGCTCGGCTGCCCGAGCGCCGCGGCGAATCCGGTGTAGGTCAGCGCCTGTCCCGGTGGGATGCGGCGGAGCGCACCCCAGCCCGCGTGCTGGAGGTCGGTACCGAATTGGCGCACCTCAACGGCGTCGATGGCGGAGACATCGCCGGCGTAGTACGCCTGGACCGCGGCGGCAGCATCCGTCTCGCCCGCGGTGACGGCGACCGGACGGCGCTGCTCGGGCAGGCGGGCGACGATGGTGGCCGCATCCGCGGTCCACCCGGAGGCGAGGACACGGCCGTCGGTGTCGCTGAGGATCGTGAAGGGGCCATCCGGGGTCTCGAGGGTCTGGATGGTGGCGGTCGCGGTCATGCGGGAACCTCCTCGGTGCGGCCGGCAGCAGACGGGTCGCGGACGGATGACCGGCCGTAACTCAGGCCAATCGCTGCCTTTCGGGCCGGAATGGCCCCCTGCACGGCGTTTCTTCCTGAGTTCGGCGCGCGCGGGGCACGGACCGGCGCCGCCCGCCACAGGTGTGCGGTCAGGTAGCTGCGCCACGGAGCGAGGCGCGTAGACCATGCCGTGAGTGCGGCGGGATCGGCGGGGATGCCGGCGGCGGCGGCCCCGGCGCGGGCGGCCACGTCGCCGGGGAGCAGCACGTCGGGGTCGGCGAGCACCCGCATGCGCACGTAATCCGCCGTCCACGGTCCGACCCCGGGGAGGGCGAGGAGCGCAGCGCGTTGCTCGAGCCGGTCGTCACCGCTGGTGAGGACGAGATCGCCCGATGCGAGTGCCGCCGCGGCGCCGGTGATCGCCCGGATGCGCGCCGCGGGACCGCGGAGCACCTCCGAGCCGCGCTCGGCGATCGCGCTCATCGTCGGGAACAGCACGGCGGTCCCCTCGACCGCCGCCACCCGCTCCCCCAGCGCGTCCGCGAGCCCGGTGAGCGCGGTGCGCGCGGCGGCGACGGTGATCTGCTGCCCCACCATCGCGCGGATGAGCATCTCGTGCGGATCGGCGGCGCCGGGGACGCGGATGCCCGGCGTGGCAGCCACCAGCGGAGCCAGCTCCGGATGCTGCGCTAGAGCCTCGTCGATGGCGACCGGGTCGGCGTCGAGGTCGAACAGGCGCCGCGCACGCGTGACGAGCGTCGATAGGTCGGAGAGCCGCGCGAGGCGTGCCCGCAGGCGCACGCGGCCCGCTTCGTCGACGCGTAACTCGAACCATCCCGGGCCGCCGGGGAGCCGGATCGCGCGGGCGAAGCGCGTGGCATCCGCCGTCTCAACGCCGGGGAGGGCGCGCGCTGCCATCCACGCGAAGAGACCCGCGGAATCGAGGGGGCCGCGGTGCGGAAGGACGAGGTCGATGGCACCGCCCGTGGATTCGGTGGCACGACGGCGCGCGCGCAGCTGCAGCGGCGGCATCCCGAACACCTCACCGACGGTGTCGTTGAACTGGCGGACGCTGGAGAAGCCGGCCGAGAATGCCACGTCGGCGGCCGGCAGGTCCGTGCCCACCAGCAGCATCCGCGCCGTGTGCGCGCGGTGCGCACGACTGAGGGCGAGCGGGCCGGCGCCGAGCTCGGCCGTCAGGAGCCGCGTGAGGTGGCGTGGCGAGTACCCGAGGCGGCGGGCGAGGCCGGAAACACCCTCACGATCGACGACGCCCTCGGCGATCAGGCGCATGGCGCGGGCGGTGACGTCGCCGCGGACGTTCCATTCCGGCGAGCCGGGCGCCGCCTCGGGCAGACAACGCCGGCAGGCGCGATACCCGGCCTCGTGCGCCGCCGCCGACGTGGCGTAGAACGTCACGTTCGCCGGCTTCGGCGTCCGCGCCGGGCAGCTCGGACGGCAGTAGATCCCCGTCGTGCGCACGGCGGTGACGAACTGCCCGTCGAAGCGGCGGTCCCGAGAATGGATGACGCGGTACCTCTCGTCGAACGTCATCCCCGGGCTGGTCATGCCCCTAGCCTGCCACGGCCCCTCCTCGCCGGCTGGCGGAAATCGGACACGGCCGTTTGACCGCGGCGCAAGAGCATGGCGCGCGGGGGGCCGGCGGCCGCCCGGTCACTTGAATCCCTCGCCCTCGTCGATACACGTCAGTTCGCCCGTCCCTCCCCCCAGCCCCGGTAGCGTGGCGACATGAGCGCGCGCGAGTACGACGTGATCGTGATCGGGGCAGGGCCGGTGGGCGAGAACGTCGCCGACCGGGCCGTGCAGGGCGGCCTGTCCGCCGTCATCGTGGAGGCTGAGCTCGTCGGAGGCGAATGCTCCTACTGGGCATGCATGCCGTCGAAGGCACTTCTGCGCAGCGGGGCGGCACTTCGCGCGGCCCTGGCCGTGGATGGGGCGAAGCAGGCGGTCACCGGAGGCCTCGACGTGGGCGCCGTGCTGCGCCGCCGAAACGGCATCGTGCATGACTGGGACGACAGCTCGCAGGTGAAGTGGCTGGACGGTGCCGGAATAGACCTGGTACGCGGCCACGGGGCACTGACCGGCGCAAAGCGGGTGCGGGTGACGGCCGATGACGGGTCGACCATAGACCTCGTCGCCCGCCATGCCGTCGCCGTCTGCACAGGAACCGCTGCTCTCCTCCCGGACATCCCGGGTCTGCGCGACATCACCCCGTGGACGAGCCGCGAGGCCTCCGCGGCCCAGTCGGCACCGCAGTCGCTGGCCATTCTCGGGGGCGGCGTGGTGGCGGCCGAGATGGCCACCGCATACGCGAGCTTCGGCACCCGCGTCACTCTCCTGGCCCGGTCGGGGCTCCTGACGAACGAGGAACCCTTCGCCGGCGACCTCGTGGCGGCTTCTCTCCGCGATCTCGGCGCGGACGTACGGACGGGCGTCGAACTGGTGTCGGCTTCGCGCGACGGTGAGGGCCCCGCCGTGCTCGAGCTCTCCGACGGCACGACGCTCGAGGCCGAGGAGGTGCTCGTCGCCACCGGCCGGGTGCCCCGCACCGGCGACCTGGGCGTGGATGCTGTCGGACTGGAGCCCGGTGCGTGGCTCGAGGTCGACGACACCATGCTCGTGAAGGGGACCGATTGGCTGTACGCGGTCGGCGACGTGAACCACCGCGCGCTCCTGACCCACCAAGGGAAGTACCAGGCCCGCGCGGCGGGCGACGTCATCGCAGCGCGGGCGAAGGGCGAGCCCGTGCAGGATGCTCCGTGGGGTGCCCACGTCGCGACCGCCGACCACTCCGCGGTTCCGCAGGTCACCTTCACCGACCCCGAGGTCGCGTCGGTCGGGCTGACCGCCGCTGCGGCCGAGAAGGCGGGTCTGCGCACGCGCGTGGTCGATTACGACCTCTCGTGGGTGGCGGGCGCCAGCGAACTCTCGGACGACTATCGCGGCCAAGCGCGCGCCATCGTGGACGAGGACCGCGGCGTCCTGGTCGGGGTGACGTTCGTCGGACCCGGTGTGGGAGAGATGCTCCACGCCGCGACGATCGCCGTCGTCGGAGAGGTCCCGCTGCACCGCCTCTGGCACGCCGTGCCGTCGTACCCGACGGTCAGCGAAGTCTGGCTCCGCTTTCTCGAAACCTACGGGCGCTCCAGCGCGTCGCACTGACCCGGCGCGCGGGAGTCGAGAGCGTCCGCGACCAGACGGTCACGCCGCGCGCCCCGGCCGGCGTGGAGGAGACCCGCCGCAGCACGCCCGCTTTCTCAGCGGTACTCGAAGGTCAGCAGCGCTTTGATCGCGGCCAAGGCCTCACCGGACAACTCGGGGTGCCGCGCACGCACCCGCGCCACGAGAGCATCCCCCCACCCGGAGATGTTGTCCGCACCCCTCGGGTCCGCGTAACCGTCCACTTCCGCCATGAGCTCCCGCACAGTCCGGCGGGAAAGGGGGTCGGCGATACGCGCCGGCCACCGCCCGGGTACCGCACCACCGCCGTCGTAGCCGACGAAGGCCACGACCGCGGAACTGAGGGCATCGTCAATCATCCGCGCCTCGCGCTCCGCGGGGGGTGTCTCCCGCTCCCCCGCCGCCGAACGGATGGAGGTCAGCCTCCGCGAACAGACGCACCGTGCGCAGCGCAACCGCCAAGGCCGCTGCCTCTCCGGATATCGTCCGCCGGGAGCCTTCCTGGGGCACCGCGCGCTCGTCGGTGATGATGAGTTCCCAGAAGCCATCCCGCTGATACAGGCACACGCGGTTGGCCGTCGTTCCCGTCGGCGGCCCGTAGTGGAAGTATCGCTCCAGCGCTTCGTCGGCCAGTACCGACTCGAGTTCCGAAAGAGCCGCCGCAGAGCGCCCCTTCATCGCGCCTCCTCAGGGAAGCCCAGGCATCTCCGCCCTCAGCGCGCCAGCGGCGCGTCCGCAGCGGCGGCCTGGGCGCGCAACTCGGCAGGGGAATACGCGGCGTACCGCGAGAAGGCGGCGGCGTCTATGTCACTGGCGAACCAGAGGGCCCTCCCGTCCGGAGCTCCGAGAATCGACCCGCCCTCGGCACCGTTCTGCAGGCTCCAGCCCTCCGCGGCGATGGCGCCGCCGTCGGCGTCGAGTTCCACGAGGGGCCTCAACCGGCTCAGTCCCTTTGCCTCTCGAACCGATCCGAGGTAGAGCATCACCACGTAGCGTTCGATGTCCTCCCAGCGGGATGAGGACATCCGGGCGCCGAACGGGCCGGACCGCAGACTCTTGCTCACGGTCCATCCATCGCCCGACCGATCGATACGGAACCGCGCCTCCCCGTCGTCGACGAGCAACAGCGCGTCTGTGGACGGAAGAAGCTCCAGACCTTCGCCGGCCAGCCAGCGCGCGAGGTCATCCGGCGTGGCAACACTCACAGGAACACCCCCAACAGGTCCAGTTCGTTCACGGACAGGAACTCGTCCCGGCCGTTCTCGCCGACCCGCGGTCGGCCGTCGGGGCCGGCGCGGAAGAAGCGGATCTGCCAGCCACCGCCAGGGTAGCCGAGAGCGTCGTCGATCACCGACACCTCGATGCGGATGCCCGGCGGCAGGTCAGGAGCGAGCTGCCGATGCAGCAGATCCATGCCCTGATGTCCGGGCGTGAGCCCGCGCTGTTCGAAGGGCGTGTTCGCCACGGTGAGGTAGTCGCCGGACGTACGACCGATGCGGTCGAGGTTCGCGAACTGCGGGTAATCCCGCAGGAGGGCGTCGACGCCGTGGTAGTGCACGCGACTTCCCGGCACCGCTCCGTCGTTGGTGGGCCAGCGGGGCCCGCCGGGAGAGCCATCGGCGTTGTCCGGCAGGGCGTATCGCTCGTTCCACGCGTCCTGGTCGGGAAGCGGTGTGCCGTCTGCGTCGCGTCCGAACGGGGCGTCGGGGTCGCCGATCATCGGAGCAATGTCGGGGTTGGGCGACTCCGGAGCCTGGTAGTGCGCCGGCACCGTACCGTGGTCCGGGCGAGGCTCGCCGTAGTGCGGGTCATTCTGACCGGTGTCTCCATAACGGTTCCATCCATCACCGGACGCCTCGTTCGAGTACATCGGACCGGTGTGGTCGGGCTGGGGCTGGTGCGGTGCAGCCGGTGAGGCCGGATCCGTGGCGGGATCGGCTTCTGCCGGGTCGGCAGGTGACGTTCCCGAGTCGCCCGCTTCGGGCTGCCCGACAGGCGCATCGGCGCCGTCTCCGTCCGCGCCGACAGGCGCATCGGCATCGGCACCGTCTCCGTCCGCGCCGACGGGCGGCACGGCGTCATCACCGGGGGGCGGCGTGCTTTCCGGGCCCTGCGGGGTCGTGTCAGGACCCTGCGGCGTCGTGTCAGCACCCTGCGGTGTCGTGCCCGCGCCGTGGGGCGCGGGAGGCAAGCCCGCGTGGCCGTCGCCGTCGGCGTCCACCCCGAGGTCGCCCTCGGTGTCGTGGAAGATCGGCGTGTCGTCGCCACCGTGCGTCGGCGTGGTGCCGTCGCCCCCACCCGTGTGCACGGGAGGGGTGGGGATGTCCACCGGGTCGGGCGTGCGCGGGCCGGAGCCATTCCCCGAACCCGAACCCGAACCCCCACCGGCGTCGTTGCCGCCGGTCGCGTTGGGCGCCTCGCCCTGCGGAACCTGCGGTGCGGGTCCGCTGTCGCCGCCGCTGCCGCTGACGTCGTTGCCGCCCGTGACGTTGGGGCCGTCGTAATCGGTGCTGCCGGCCGGTCCGCCGTCGCCGCCGCCGCTGCTGACGTCGTTGCCGCCGCTGACGACGGGGCCTTCGTAATCGTTGTTGCCGGTGCGGCCGCCGTCGGGACCGCCGGCCTCGGCGTTGTTGCCACCGGTGATGACGGGAACCGGCTCGTCGACGCGGACGTCGCCTGCACCGGGGTCAGCGGCAGACGCCGAACCGCCCCGGCCCGAGCCGCCACGTGCCCCCCAGCCACTGAAGCCTGCGCCGCCGATACCGGAGATGACGACCTGGCGGATGTCGACGCTGCCGTCGCTGATCAGTCCGTCGGTCACGCCGCCGGCTGCCCCGCCGCCGCCCCCGGCCAGGGTCTGGACGAGGACGCGCTGGCCGTACCGGCCGAACGGGGCGACGATCGCTTCGGTGACGCCACCGCCAACGAGACCGGAACCGAACGCGACGAGGAGGTTGGCATCGCCGCGCTTGACGATGACCTCTGCCGTGACGGCTGCCGCCGTGCCGGACGCGATGTTGATCACGGCGCGAACGGACCGCTGGTGACGCAGGGCGAACGGGATGAGGCTGGCCCGGATGGCGCGGATGCGCACGGCCACGCGCGCAGCGGTGCCGCCGACGCGGGTCAGGATCGTGATGATGCGGCCGCCGATCACGGCGATCCGCGCGGTCATGGCGGCGGCGCCCGCGGCGGCGCTCGCTCCGAACGTGAAGGCGCTGAGCGCGGCGCTGATGGCGACGGTCGCGGCGATCTCCACGGCGAGCTGCACGAGCATCTCGATGACTTCCTTGTGCGCCTCGCGCACGTCATCGGCGTACTCGGCACACTGCGTACCCATGTCTTCGATGAGCTGGGCCACTTCGCCGATGTCGCTGGCGAAGTCGTTCACCTCGGTGCGCGCCTTGGCGAGCTCGATGCTGTCCAGGGAAGCCACGGCGTTGTCGGCTTGACGCACTTCGGTCGCGAGGCGGCGGACGTCGCGGGCGATGTCCTTCCACGTCTGGGCGGCCTCATCGAGCTGGTCGGTGTCCGCGTTGGGCCACATCATCCCGACGACGTCGGTGACGATCTCCCAGCCCTTCGGCTCCCCGGCGTTGCCGCCGAAGGCCGAGGGCGGCGATGCGACGCTCTGCGACTGCCGCGCCGGGCGCAGGGTGAATGTGCCGGAGTCGAACGGTTGCCCCGACGCGGTGGCCTCCGCCGAGGCGGCGTTCGCACCGCTGGCCATGAACAGGCGGTCGAGGCTGTTGGCACGGATGCCGATGTCGAAGATGTTCTGCAGTGCGTACCCGGCGACTTCGTCGTACGCGCTGGCGAACTGCTCGCCGCCGGGGTCAGAGCCGGCCATGCTGCCATAGCCGCCGGCGGAGCCTCGAGCGGAGCTGCCGACGGAGTCGGCTGAGGAGGCGACAGCGTCGAACGCGTCGGCCGCCTGGGTGTAGAGGGTGGGGTCGATCCGCCTCATCGTCATGCGCTGGCCCACATCGTGTTGTTGTCGTTCTGGGCGGCTTCGTAGACCGTAGCGGCCTCACCGACCCACTTCTTCAGGTCTTCCGCGTGCGTGCGAAGGGCGGTCGCGCCGACCTGCCAGGTGCCCACGAGGCCGAGGAACTCGACGCTTGCCACGCCGGCCCACTGGGAGCTCGCGGCGGCGGTGGCGCCGGCGGCGTGGGTCTCCAGATCGGTGCAGTAGCCGATGAGCTGGTTCAGCGCGGTTTCGAGTTCGCGGAGCTGCGCGAGGTCGAAGGTGTGCAGACTCACGCGACTCCCCCGCCCTGCCGGCGCGTGCCGACGGTGGACGAGCGGGATGCGGCGGTCACCTGCATCTCGGTCGAGACGTAACCGGTCTCGGCGCCCTGCAGGCGCGCGACGATGTCGGTGAGTGCGTCACGCACGAGGCCGGAATTCTTCTGCCATTCGGTCCAGCTCTCGCCGAACGCCTCCGCGGCGTCACCGCTCCAGGACGCGCCGACCACGGAGGACACGACGCCCGAGATCTGCGACACGTGCCCGTCGAACTGGGCGACGGCCGCGCTCATGGCTGCCGCCGAATAACCCAGTGCCGGGGTCGATACCGAGAATTGCCCCATCTGCTGCTCCCTTGCTCGATCTTGCCGTCCACCCGCGGCGCATCGGGGGCACCGTCACACGGCGCCCCCGATGCTCACGCTCAGGCGCGGAAGCTGTTGCTGATGTTGTTCTCGGACTCCTCGTAGGCCAGAGCCGCCTTGGAGAGCTGGTCGCTGATGCCCGTGAGGGATTCCTTGAGCTGGAGCCCGGCAGCATCCCACTGCTCGTACAGCTCGTTGAAGGACTGCGAGGCGGCGCCGCCCCAGTCGCCGGCGATGAGCCCCTGCACGAGCGACTTGAGGTTGCTCAGCTGGGACTCGATGGATGCAGCGCCCGATGAGAGCTGGTTCGCGACGCCCGACAGCGACTCCGAGGTGACCTTGATGTCCGCCATGTGATCCTCCGTGATTCAGGGCGTGGAATCCGCCCGGGTCTAGGTTCCGCTCTGTTTGTAGCACATATACGCGATGTGGAATCGAGGGATTGTGCTGACCGGGCGAAGTATGGAATAAATCGCACGCACCTACGCGTCGCGCCGCATCGGCCGCCCCGTTGCCATGCTTGCGGCCGCCCGCCCGACTCTACGGGGATCGTCGGTCTCCAGATACCGGACCGAACCATTTCGGGCCAGGACGCGCAGCGCTCCGGTCAGGTGCGACAGCTGCGCGTCGCTGAGGGCGGTGTCGATCGGCAGCGTCAGCGCGCCGAGGTCGAATGCCGCACTGAGGTAACGCGCCAGTCCTCCGGTCGACGCGTCGCGGAATCGCTTGGGGCGATTGACGCCGACGTGCAACGTGACCTGGGAGCCGCCTGATCCGTAGACGAGTCGCTTCATCCACCGCGCGAACCCGCCCCCGAGAGCCAGGTTGGCGCGCTCATCGCAATAGACCACGCCCAGCACGTCCGCCCACGGGATGGGCGGAACCCCTGAGAAGACGATCGCCTCGGGCGTCAGCAGCAGAAGCGGGTCGGCAGCACGCAGGAAACCGCGGATCCGGCCGCGCAGGCGCAGCCCCAGCACGAGGCTCGCCAGCAGGATGACCAGGAGGAGACCGAGAAGGAAGTAGGTGGCGAGCCGACCGACGTCGGTGACGGCGAGCGCGACGATCCCCGCGACCACCACCGCCGTGAAGCTCGCATACGCCGCGACGTAGCCCGTGTTGCGCCGAAGGGCGGCACCCAGCCGCTCCCGATCGGCGTCGAGCGCAACGGCAGGGATCGGGCGGCCGTCGGTGGGCGTCACGTCGGTCACCGCATCGACCTCATCGGGCTGTTCCGACCTCGACGATCACGTCACCCAGCAGCAGCCGGTCGCCGGCCTGAATGGCGTACGGGTCGCGGGGACGCAGCGGCTGGCGCACACCCGCCCGCTCCACGGAGCTGCCGTTGCCCGAGCCGGCATCCTCCGCGGTCGCCTCACCGGGAGCGCCCGGCCGGATGATCAAGTGCACGCGCGAAACCGATCGCGTCGGGTCGGCCACCTCGACGGGCTCGCCGCCATGGTCGGCGGCCCGACCGGCGGGGTTCCGCCCCAGAACGAGCACCCGGTCGAGGGCGACCTCGGCGCCCTGCGGCAGGCGCAACGCGAGCGCGGCCGGAGCGACGGGGGCAGGAGGAGCCACCGATGTCGATCGGCCCAGCGAGCGGGGGTTCACGTCGGGCAGGGGTACGGGTGCCACCGGCTCGGGTGGGGCGACCGGCGCCGCCTCGGCCTTCGGCTCGCGGCTGCCGCCGCCCGTGGTGCGGAAGGGCGGAGGGAGCGCGCTCCCGCCGGCGGCGGGCGCATCGGCGACGACGATCTGCCCGCAGGACGGGCAAAACATCGTGTTCGGCCGGACGGCCGCACCGCAGAAGCGGCACTGCGTAGTCATGGGCGGATCCTCGCGACAGGGACGTGCGGCCCCCGGACCGCACACAACGCTCTCAGCTTACGCGGGCGAGAGGGGCGTGCGTTCCGGCATTCAGGCACGAAGATCGGGCACCTGCACCGCCGTGTACCCTCCGGCGGCGAAGAGCACTCCCGAGCCGGGGGCGCCGCGCCCGACGAACGGGCGAGGGATCTGCGTGCTGAACAGCTGCGTTCCCAGGATCGTCGATGTCGGCGACAGCACCAGGCCGGTGCGCCCGCGTTTGGCGTCGGTGACGACCCCGCTGACGGCCGTCCCTGCAGAGTCCGCACCGAGCGAGACGATGAAGCGCAGGCGGCCCCGCGCCGCGGCGAGCGTGCGTTCCAGGACCGAGTCCCGGATGGCCTCGGCATCGTCGACGATCACGGTCAGCAGATCATCCGCCGCAATCGCCGCCTCGATCTGCTCGGCGGTGGAGGACGTTCCCAGCAGCGGAGCGTTGTGCGCGGCAGCGACCTCGGCGAGGACGGAACCGTTCGCCGCGGCGACGACCATGCGGGTGCCCGCCCAGCCGAGCTGGTGCGCGATGAGGGCGAGCGCGTCGGTCTTGCCGCTGCGCCGATCGCCGACCACCACGAATCCGCCGAGCTCGGGCCAGTCGATGGTGAACCGCGACAGCGTGTCACCGCCGACACCCACCACAGGCGTCTCGGGCGCGTCCGGCTCGGCGAGCGGCAGGAGGGCGGCGTCGGACAGGCCGATGTGCGAGGGGAGCGGGTCGACGCGCAGCGCCGCGGGCAGCTCGGCCAGCTGGGGGAACCGAGCGAAGTGCGCGGCGGCGTGCTCGACCGTGCCCCGAAGCGTTGCTCCCTGCGCCTCCCCCGAGGTGTCGGCCGTGACGACGGCGATCTGACCTTCCGTACCGTCGGTACCGAACAGCACGCGACCGGCGGGCATGTCGGACGGGATCTCCCGCACCATGATCCCCGCACCCCGGTAGTCGTTGACGTCGCGCATGGGCAGCGCGTACTGCGTGTCGATGAAGCTGGCGATGCGGTCGGACGGCACGGTGCGGTCGGCCGTCACGACGACCCGGAGACCCACCGCGGGGCCCTCACGCAGCAGCCGCAGCATCTGGTCCCGCAGCGCGACCATCTCGTCGGGGCTGAGGGATGCCGACAGCCGCTCCCATCCGTCGATGACGACGATCGCGTAGGCAAGCGCCTCCCGCGGGTCGGCGGTGCGTCGCTGCTCGGCGATGCTGCCGACGGCGGCCTGGGCGAGGACGCCCTGGCGCCGCGACAACTCTGCAGCGAGACTCCCGAGCAGGCGAGGGAGGCGTTCGGCGTCCTGCGGGGTGACGACGGCTCCCGTGTGCGGCGCGCCGGCCAGCGGCAGAAGCGCGCCGTTGCCCCAGTCCACGACGTACAGGTGCAAGTCGGCCGGGGTGAAGCGGAGCACCACCTGCGACAGGATCGTCCGCAGTGCCGTGGTGCGGCCCGACCGGCTTCCCCCGAACAGCAGCAGGTGCGAGTCGTCGAGGATGCTCCACACCAACGGTCGCTGGGTCTGCTCGCTGGGGACGTCCTCGAGGCCGAGGATGGCGGCGCCCTCGGGGACGGCGTCATCATCGAAGCGGTCGAGCGGCAGCACGTCGGGCAGCGGCATCAGCCACGGCGACGGGCTCTTCGGGACCCCGAGCAGCTGCGCGGCCTGGCCGGCCAGCTGCACGAGTGCCCGCAGGTCGGTGTCGTCCTGGTCGGGCCGGTGCGTCGTCTGCTCGGTGGCGACGGGATAGCGCGGCGGAAGCCCCAGGGTCTGCCACTCCACGCGGGCCGCCGGCGGGAGCACGCGCGCGGCTCGCTGGTGCCCCAGCCGGAGCGCCGCGACCCGCGCCGTCTGGAAGGGAGTGGGCGCCGCATCCAGCCCCGCCCGCACGTACCCACGACCGGGTGAGCCCGCCGGGATGAGTGCGGCGTCGGGGGTTCCGATCACATCGCCCGAGTCCCCACGGTCCGTGACGCGGAGGGCTACCCGCAGGTTGATGTTGGACTGCATCTCCGGCGTGATGACACCCGACGGACGCTGCGTCGCGAGGACGAGGTTCACCCCGAGCGACCGGCCGACACGGGCGATGCGGACGAGGCCGTTGATGAAGTCGGGCAGCTCGGTCTTCAGCTCGGCGAACTCGTCGACGACGATCATGAGCCGCGCCAGGCCCAGCCGGGCGGCGGCATCCGGGTCCTTCTCCCACGCCGCATCGACGTCCTTCGCACCGATGTCGTCGCGGAGCACCCGTTCGCGACGCTTCAGCTCGGCGTCCAGCGACGCCAGGGCGCGCTCCGTTTCGCGTGCGTCGAGGTTGGTGACCATGCCGACGGTGTGCGGCAGGCGGCTGCAGTCGGCGAAGGCCGAGCCGCCCTTGTAATCGATCAGCACGAAGTTCAGCGCATCCGGCCGGTTGGCCAGGGCGAGCGAGATGACAAGGGTCTGCAGGAACTCCGATTTCCCCGAGCCGGTCGTGCCGGCCACCAGGGCGTGCGGACCGTCGGAGGCGATGTCGATCGCGAACTCGCCCTCCGTGCCCGCGCCGACGACGACGTAGGACTGCCGCGGCACCAGTTGCCACTGCTCGGCGATCGGGCGGGCGTCGTCGAGGTCGATGCCCATCAGCTCGCTGTACCGGACGCTGGAGGGCAGGGTCGCGTCGTCCCCCACGCCGCGGACGTGCTCGATCGGGCACAGCGCGCGGGCGATGTCTTCGGCGTAAGCGAGGCTCACCTGGTCCAAGAGCACGGGCGCGTAGTACTCCTCGGCCGATTCCACGCGACCCAGGAGCGGGTCGACGCCGTCGACGGCCACGACGGATGCTGCCTCTTCGGGCAGCCGTGACCGGTCGCTGTCGATCGCGATGACGTGGATGCCGAACTGGGCGCCCTTCTCGAGAATCGTGACCATGCCGGGCAGCATGCGGTAGCGCCGTGCCCCGTCGATGACCAGCACGAGATGCGCGTCCGACGAACCGCCGCGGCGTTCACCGGCCACCCGCATCCGGGCGTCCAGCAGGGCCCCGATCTCGCGGAGGCGCTCGCGCCGGGTGTGGTCGGTGTTACCGATCAGGGCGACCGGGCCGGCTCCGGCGTTCAGGTGGGGGAGCCACTGCACCCACGACCAGGCCGCCTCCTGCTCCCGGTCGCAGAGCACGACGAATTGCAGGTCGCGCGGCGAGCGCAGCGTCGCAAGGTCGGTGATCATCGCCCTGGCCAGGCCCGCGGTCACATCCTCCGGACCGGAGATGCCGACCGGGCCGGACGCGAGGTCCACCGACACGGGCGCGGGCGAGACCCCGACGCGGCGTTCGAGTGTGCGCTCCTTCTGCGGCCCGCCCTCGAAGCGCACGTCCAGGGGAATCTCCGCCACGCCGACGCGCACGCGCAGCGCATCCTGGTCCGACCGGCGCCGCTCCCAGAGGCGGGCGAGCGGGCGGGTGGCGATGTCGCGGATCACCACGGGATCGAGGTGGCGGTACCACGCGTCCAGGCGCTGCTCGCGGGTCAGTTCCGCGATCCGGACGCGCGCGTCGGCGATGTCCTGCACCCACTCGGCCTCGGTGCGCTGGCCCTTCCGCTCGGCCAGCCGCTTGTTCATCATGAACGAGCCGACCACCATCACCGGCGACGCCGCCGCCATGAGCAGCATGATGGGCCGCTGGAACACCACGGCCAGGGTCACACCGAGGACGATGGGGATGATCGCCGACAGCCACGGCAGGGGCGATGCGTCGGCTTCGTCGGGCTTGTCGCCGGGGAGCGCGACCACGGGCATCTGGCGGGCCGGCCGGATCCGCGAGGGGCGGTTGAAGGCGCGCGTGCCGACCTCGTCGACCGTCAGATCGGCGTCGGGGGCCGGCGACATGCCCAGCCGCACGATGCTGCTTCCCAGCTGAACCAGGTCGGCGGGGACGATCTGCACGGGCGCCGCGGTCTCGGAACCGTTGACGACGAGGCTCCCGTCCGGGTCGGCGAGCGCCACGGTCGCCGTCAGCGGCGCGTAGGTGCCGTCGGGCGACGGCCCGCCCACGGCGGTGAGCGTGGCGTGGCGACCGGCCAGGTGCGGGTCGGCGACGCAGATCCCGGCGTCGTTCGACCGGCCGATCGTGACCTCGCGACCGGGCTCGAGCGGCACGACCTCCCCCGCGAACGGCCCCGCGACGAACTCGAGCCGAAGACGGCCCGGGGAGATCACGACCGGGGATGCGGCGGGAACGCGCACGCCGCTGCGCACCCCGGACTCGGCGAAGTTCTCCGCGGTGTCAGCACCGGGCGCCAGGACCTCGGGGTCGACCCTCAGCGACTCCGCGAGTTCGGAGACGGTGGTGGCAGCATCCACCTTCACCACCCATGACTCGGCGGGCGCGGCGTCGTGGGTGCGGTCGATCGTGAGCCGGAGCGTCATGACGCGGGTACCTCCTGGAGCATGCGGGCGAGGGGAGCGAGAAGCGACGGCGCTTCCGCTTCGTCTTCGGACGGGACGGGAACGGCGATGCCGAGAACGGCGGTCTGGGCCCAGGACGGCGCGACCGGAAGCGGGGGCGCCGATGCGGGATCGACGGTCAGGCTGCCCAGCGACTGCCGACCGGTGGCATCCACCACGCGGAAGGCGACCTGGACGGGGATCGCCGACTCGGCGGTGCGGGTGATCTGGCCGTCTGTGCCGCAGGTGAGCGCGACATCCACCGCCAGGCACGAGATCGTGACGTCGTCCCCCGCGGTCAGCTCGGACAGGGCCACCGGCTCGGGACCGCGCACATGCAGCGCGAGGGGCGCCCCGGGGGCAGCCGCGGTCGCGAACAGCGCGAGTTCGGCGTCGACGGATTGCCCGGCGTCGTCGGTGACGGTGAGCTTGACCGAGATGGGGCCAGGTGCGGTGGGCCGCACGGCGAGGTGCGCGGAACCGATCCCCACGACCGTCGACGCGGGTACGACCTCCCGGACCTCGATCCGAGCATCGGTGCAGAGGACGCAGGTGAGCTCGAGCAGCGACAGCGGCACGAGGCTTTGACGGCCTACCGGCAGGGGGATGTCGATCGAGGATGCCGCGATCTCCGGCGGGGCAGGAGGCTCGAGCCGCACGCGGTAACGCACCTCGGCGCTTGCCGCACCCGCCCGCAAGGGGACGGGAAGAATCCGCTCCCCCGCCTCCGCATCGAACGGGGCGGTGAGGGTGATCCCCTCCTCGGTGCACACGAGCTCGGCTCCCTCGAGCGTGCCGACACCGGCGCAGTCGATGGTCCACCCCGCGCTCGGGCGCACGTCGACGGGCTCGCCGTAAGGGATCTCGACGATCCCGCTGTCGGCGGGTGAGTCGCCCGCGGCGGACGCGGCCGCCGGAATCGCCCCGAACGTCGCGCACACGAAGAACGCCGCGAGGGCGCTGACGACGCGCACGGACGAGCGGGGCATGGGCGCCTCCAGGGCGGGGGGACGATCCCGTCTATGATAGGCGGGTGCCCGGCGCCGGACCGGAGCCCGGGAGCGTGGAATGAACGACAGCATCCCGACCCGCCGTGCGCAGCGCGAGGCGGTCGACGGATACGGCCCGACGGGATTGTCCACGACAGTGGCGGAGCCCGAGCGTGAGTTCGGCCACACCGAGTGGCGTCCCGCCGAGGGCATTCCCGCCGCGACCGTGGCGGCCGCACCGCGCCGCTCCGGCGCACCGATCACCGGCACGCCGGTGTTCGCCCCGACCCGCATCGAGCGGCCACCCGCCGGCGTGGAAGCCGCACGCATCGGGTGGGACACCGCCCGCGCGAGCCTGACGGCGACGACCGGGGACATCCGCCGCCTGGAGACCGCGGCCGATGTGCTCCCCGAGCTCGAGGAGGCTCAGGTCGCGCCCCGCCCGATGTGGCGGCATCCCGCGTTCCTCCTCTCCGCCGGCATGACGTTCGTGGCCCTCGTCGTCCTGGCCGTTTTCGTGGTGCTCGGCCTGCTCAACCCGCGGCCGGCAGCGAGCGGGCTGACCCTCACCCCCGGCGACGACAACATCCGCGTGTCGTGGTCGGGTCCGGATGTCGCGTACCAGGTGATCGTCGTCGGCGGACCCGCCGGGAACGAGCTGGACGTGTCGCAGCTGGTCACCGGAACCGAGGCCTGGATTCCGTCGGGCATGGGATTCATCGACGACCGCTCGTGCGTTCTCGTCCGGCCCGCCGCCGGAAACGAGACGGCTCCGGTGGAGCTGGACGCCGCCACCGTCTCCGGCCAGGGCGGCGCTTCGGCGTGCGTGGCGGATGGCTGACCGCCGCATCCGCGCCCTGACCGTCGTCGCGGTGTCGGCAGTGCTCTTGGCAGGATGCTCCGCGACGGCGACGGAGCCGATCCCCACCCCCACCGCCGCCGACCTGTCGACGTACGACCCGGCCGATCACGGCAACGGCGTGGGGCTTCTGCCGCCGGCCGCCGTCCGCGACAGCGTGCTGGCCGCGATGCGCGCGGCGGGCGGCGCGGAGCTCGTCGGCAGTTACCGCGACGGAGCGACCGGGCGCGAGATGCAGGTGCGACGCACCGGCAGCGAGCAGGCCTGGACCGCCGAGATCACCCTCGACGGTGCGGCGACGTCGATCGTGGTGGATGCGGGCACGGCGTGGGTGAACCCCTCCCCCGCCGTCGCCACACTTCTCGCGGTTCCGGCAGGGCAGTGGGCGTGCGTCTCACCGGAGGATCCCGCCGTGCAGCGCTGGATGCCGCTCGTGCAGCCCGTCGACCTCGTCGCGCAGCTCACCGCCGACGCGTCGGGGCTGAGCGCGCCCGGCGACGGCACCATCGACCTCCTCCTCGGCGAGGAGGGAGCCACCGGCGTGCTGACGGTCGCGACCTCCGGGGCGCCTCTCCCCACACGCCTCGTGCGCGCCGACGAGACCGGCGCGGTGGATGTGGCGTTCACCGCCTGGGGCTCCGAGGCCGACGTCACCGCACCGATCCCCTGCTGAACCCCTCCCGCGCGCCCGCTCCCGGTCCCACTCCCGCGCGCCCACTGGACCCCGCCCGCACGCACACTCCCGGGTTTGGGGCGCTTTTCGTGCCTTGGGGCGCGCTCGGGCACGCCCCAAGGCACATATGTCGCCCCAAACCCCCGGGTGAGGTGCGGGGATGCGGACGGGGCGGGGCGGGGCGTCAGGTCACCAGCGGGGCTGGCCCTGGCAGGCGGTGCCCACACGGTGCAGCCCGACCTGGGGGTCGGCGAACGCCGCCCACACGCCCTCGGGGTCGCGCCGCTCGGCCGCCTGCTCCATGGCGGTGAGCACCGCCGGTGCCCCGGCCGACCACGCGGCGTAGTCGGGCTGCGAAACGCCCGCAGACCCCTGCTCGGCGATCGCGCGCACCTGCCCGGCCAGGGCGATCACCTTGGCGAACGACTCCGGGCTCTTGGTCTGACACTCGATCGAGGCCGCCATGAGGTCGACCACGGGCTGAGCGAGAGCGGCGCAGCGCTCCGCGAGGATTTCGGACATCCGTGTCCCTTTCTTTCGTGTGGATCAGTGGAAGAAGTGACGCTCGCGCGTGAAGAACATCGTGACACCCGCCGCGCGGGCCGCGTCGATGACCTCCTGATCGCGCACCGAGCCGCCCGGCTGGATGATCGCCGACACACCGGCATCGATGAGCACCTGGGGGCCGTCGGCGAACGGGAAGAACGCGTCGGATGCGGCGACCGACCCGGCCGCCCGGTCCCCGGCGCGCTCGACCGCGAGCCGGCACGAGTCCACCCGATTGACCTGGCCCATGCCGATGCCGACCGTGGCCGAACCCTTCGCCAGCACGATCGCGTTCGACTTCACGGCTCGGCATGCCTTCCACGCGAAGATGAGGTTCGTCATCTCTTCCTCGGCAGGACGCTCCCCCGACACGAGTTCCCAGTTCCGCGCGACCGATTCGATGTCGGCGGGGAACCGGTCGGCGTCCTGCAGCAGCAGCCCGCCGGATACCAGCCGCACGTCCATCCGCTCCTGCTGCCAGTCCGTGGGAAGGCACAGCACGCGCAGGTTCTGCTTGAGCCGGAAGACCTCCAGCGCCGCAGGCTCGAAATCGGGCGCCACGATGACCTCGGTGAAGATGTCGCGGAGATTCTCCGCCATCTTGAGGGTGACCGTGCGGTTCGCCGCGATCACGCCGCCGAACGCCGACACCGGGTCGCACTCGTGCGCCCGGAGGTGCGCGCTGGCGATCTCGTCGAGCGCGTTGGGCGCCGCCACCGCGATGCCGCACGGGTTGGCGTGTTTGATGATCGCGACGGCCGGCTTGACCATGTCGAACGCGGCGCGGAGGGCAGCATCCGCGTCGACGTAGTTGTTGTACGACATCTCCTTGCCCTGCAGCTGCGTCGCCTGGGCGATGCCGTGTCCGCCCGCGCGCGTGTAGATCGCGGCGCGCTGGTGGGAGTTCTCGCCGTAGCGCAGGGTGGTGAGGCGCTCCGCCTTGATCGTGAGGTGCGCGGGCAGGCCGTCTTCGACGAGCGTGCCCTCGGTGAACCAGGCCGCGACCGCGGTGTCGTACGCGGCGGTGTGGGAGAACGCGCGCGCGGCGAGCTCTTTCCGCTGGGTGAGCGTCGTGCCGCCCTCCCCGATCGCCTCGATGAGCGCGGGGTACGACTCGGGCGAGACGACGATCGCCACATTGGCGTAGTTCTTCGCCGCAGCGCGCACCATCGCGGGGCCGCCGATGTCGATCTGCTCGACCACGTCGTCGCCGGTGGCACCGGATGCCACGGTCTCCACGAACGGGTACAGATTCACCACGACGAGTTCGAACGGGGCGATGCCGAGCTGGTCGAGCTGACGCTCGTGGTCGGCGAGACGGAGATCGGCGAGCAACCCCGCGTGCACTCCGGGATGCAGCGTCTTCACACGACCGTCGAGGGACTCGGGAAAGCCGGTGACGGTGGACACGTCCGTGACCGGGTGCCCTGCCTCGCGGATCTTCGACGCCGTCGAACCGGTGGAGACGATCTCCACGTCGGCGGCGATGAGCGCTTCGGCCAGGCGCAGAAGGTCGGTCTTGTCGCTGACCGAGACGAGCGCACGTCGGATGGGAACGACGTCGCGTTCGCGGTAGAGCGTCGGATCGTGGCGAGGGCCGGCCATACGTGTGCTCCTAGGGTTGGGGGGCGGAATCGGATGCCGCGGCGAGGTCGAGCTCGCCGGTGGCGACGCGGCGGATGACGTCGATGAGCAGACGACGCTCGACCGGCTTGATCCGCTCGTGCAGGGAGCGCTCATCGTCGCCGGCGACCACCGAAACCCGTTCGCGGGCGAGGATCGGTCCGGTGTCGATCCCGGCGTCGACGATGATGACGCTCGCTCCGGTTTCCGTAGCGCCCGCGGCGAGCGCGTCGCGCACGGCATGGGCGCCGGGGAACTCGGGAAGATACGCCGGGTGGGTGTTGATGATGCGGGGCATCCACTTCTCCACCACGGCCCCCGGCAGGAGACGCATGAAACCGCTCAGCACCACGAGGTCGGGCTTCCAGGCGTCGAGCTGGGCATCGAGTTCGGCGCCCCACGCTTCCCGAGAGTCGAACCCGCTCCAGGGAACGAGGAAGGTCGGGATGCCGTAGGCCTCGGCGTGCGCGAAGCCGTCGGCTTCCCGGTCGGCCCCCACCACGATGACCCGGGCGGGAAAGTCGGGTGCCGCGGCGGCATCCAGCAGTGCGCGGAGGTTGGAGCCCGTGCCGGAGATGAGAACGGCGACCGTGAGCACCCGGTCAGTCTAGCCAGCACCGGGGCGCGGCTCGGACGGCTCATCCCCATCGTCGTCCCGCGGCCGTGGGAGGGGGTCGGACGAGAACGCGCCCACCGGAAGCGTCGGGAAGGGGACGGGCTCGCGACGGGCGACCGGATCGATCGCGCCGAAGGGTGCGCCGCCCATCGGCGCCGTGTCGTAGGCCGTGCCGGTGGGCGCGGACGCCGAGTCCGTCGCATCCGGCGCGCGACGCGGCGACAGCAGCAGGATCGCTGCCCCCACCCCGACCTCCAACGCGACGGCGAGCGCCACGGGCCCGGGCTCGGGGCCGGTCTCGGCGAGCTGCCCCGGTCCGATCGAGCCCCGTGCGCAGACGGCGAGCAGGGCGAAGACGGCTCCGGTGAGCAGGCTGACCCCCGCGGCGAGGACGATCCGTGGGCCGTACGGTTCGGCTCCGGGATGCTCCGCGACCAGCCGCGAGCGCAGCATCCACCCCGCGAGCGCTCCCAGGCCCACCGGAAGCAGGGCCAGCAGCAACAGCCACGGTGAGGTCGAGTCGGGGACGGCGCCGAGGACCGGGATGCCGGGGATCACTCCGAGTTGCGTGCCGGAGGGCGACACGGCGCTGCCGATTCCGAGGGCGAACCCGGGACCGGCGACGAACGAGGCACCCCAGATCACCAGGGTGGGGAGATAGGCCAGCTGCGCGAGGGCGATCACGGTCGCGCCCACCACGTCGACGTTTCCCGCCTCGAAAAGCGCGACCACCTGGCCGCCGCGGGCGAACACCGCCACACCGACCACGAGGGCGCCGACGCCGACAAGGCCGGTGACGGCGATCGCGGTACCGCGCACGAGAAGGCCCGGCACGGTGCCCCATCCGCCACCGACCGCCTCCACGCGCTCACGCAGGCGCCCGGCCGCTCCGATCCGGGACACCCACGCACCGATGGCGGCGCCGAGAGCGCACGGCACCGAGAACACCAGCACGGGAAAGAGAAGCGCCTGCCACAACGTCACCGTCGCGAACGGTGTGGCGCCGGTGAGCGCCACCGCCGCAGTTGCCACCGCGAAAACGAGCGTGCCGGCGACGGTGCCGGTGAGCGGCTCGCCGGCGCGCGCTGCCCGGCCGCCGGAGCGGGCGGCGAACAGCGCCGTGAAGGCGGCGAATCCGAGCGGTGCCAGAGAGAGGGCGAAGTCCGCCGCGGCGGGATCGATCCCTGCCGCGGCGATGTACGTACCGGGCAGGTGGATGCTGAGGGGCACGAGGTGGCCGAACTGCCACACCGCGGCGCTGGCGGGCCACAGCGCGGACCAATCCGCCCCGCCGCCCAGGGCCAGCACCCACAAGAGGGTCAGGGGCGCGAGCGCGATCGCCACACCGCCCGCGGCCGCCACGAGGGCGTCGAAGGCCGCGAGAAGGGCGACGAGAAGGCGATTCATGCGCGAACGACCCTACCCGGGGCCGCGACCCCCCGCGGGACGGCACCCCGCACCGCGGGCACGTGCAGCCCAGGCGGGCAGCGTGTGCTCAGCCCTCGACGGGATCCAGCACGAAGAGGGCGATCCGCCGGTCGGTTTTCTTCTGGTACTCGGCGTAGTCGGGCCACGCCTCAACGGCCCGTGCCCACCATTCGTCGTGCTCGGCGCCTTCGGCGCGGTGGGCGGTGTAGTCCCGGAGGCTGTCGCCATCCTGCAGCTGCACGTGGGGGTTCTTGACGAGGTTCCAGTACCAGGCAGGCGGACGGGGCGCACCGCCATCGGACGCGACGACCGCGTATCGCCCTTCGTGCTCCACGCGCATCAGCGCCGTCTTGCGCAATCCGCCCGTCTTCGCGCCGACCGTGGTCAGAACGATGATCGGCTTGCCGCGCATCTCGCTGGCCTCAGCGCCGCCCGAGGCTTCGAAGGTCTCGGCTTGAGTGCGGGCCCATTCGTCTGTTCCGGGCAGATATTCTCCTGTGAGCGGCATCTATCCAGCCTAGATCGCAGCCGAGCCCCCCACCCGCCCCTTCCTCTGAGGTCCCATGAGCACCAACGCGACCGAAACGTCTTCCGCCATGCCCACCGCCAAGAACGGCTTCGACCGATTCTTCGAGATCACCGCCCGCGGGTCCACCGTCGGCACCGAGGTGCGCGGCGGCGTCGTCACCTTCGTCACCATGGCCTACATCGTCATCCTGAACCCCATCATCCTGTCCGGCGGCACCGATGTCGCCGGCGACAACCTCGGTTTCGCCCCCGTCGCCGCCGTCACCGCGCTCACGGCCGGCGTGATGACGATCCTGTTCGGCCTCGTCACACGCCTGCCGTTCGCCTTCGCTGCGGGGCTCGGCATCAACTCGTTCCTCGCGGTGAGCGTGGTGGGACAGGTGACGTGGCCCGAAGCCATGGGCCTGGTCGTCATCAACGGCCTGATCATCGTGCTGCTGGCCGCCACAGGGCTCCGCCGCCTGATCTTCGATGCGGTGCCGATGGCGCTGAAGACGGCGATCACGGTCGGCATCGGGCTGTTCATCGCCTTCATCGGGTTCGTCGACAGCGGCTTCGTCACGGCGACCGGTGTCGGATCGCCCCCGGTGGGTCTGGGCGTCGGCGGGTCGATCGCGACGGTTCCGACGCTGCTGTTCGTCTTCACGCTCGTGATCACCGGCATCCTGATGGCTCGGAAGATCAAGGCCGGCCTGCTCATCGGTCTTCTCAGCGGCACCGTCGTCGCGCTGATCGTCGAAGCGATCTGGAATCTCGGACCACGCTCCGAAGACAACCCCGGCGGATGGAGCCTGTCGGTGCCGGAACTTCCCGCCCAGCTGGTGAGCCTGCCGGATCTGTCGCTGGTCGGCCAGGTCGACCTGATCGGCTCCTTTGAGCGCATCGGCATCCTCGCGGCGACCATGCTGGTGTTCACTCTCGTGTTCACGAACTTCTTCGACGCGATGGGAACCATGACCGGGCTCTCCCGGGAGGCGGGCCTGGCCGACGACAAGGGCAACTTCCCGCGCCTGCGCTCGGCGCTGATCGTGGAAGGCATCGGCGCGGTCGCCGGCGGCGCGACCTCGTCGTCCTCGAACACCGTGTTCATCGAGTCGGGATCCGGGATCGGGGAGGGCGCCCGCACCGGCCTCGCCAACGTCGTGACCGGGGCCCTGTTCGTGCTGGCGATGTTCTTCACGCCGCTGACGACGATCGTCCCGACGGAGATCGCCGGTGCGGCACTGGTCATCGTGGGCGCGCTGATGATGTCGCAGATCCGCCATGTGGACCTCAGCGACCTGTCCGCCCTCATCCCGGTGTTCCTCACGATCACCGTGATGCCGCTGACCTACTCGATCGCCAACGGCATCGGCGCGGGCTTCATCAGCTGGGTGGTCATCCGCTCGCTCTCCGGCCGCGCACGGGAGATCAGCCCGCTCCTGTGGGTGGTGGCCGCCGGCTTCGTGGTGTTCTTCGCCCGCGGCCCCCTCGAGCTTCTCCTGACCTGACCCCGGGCCCCCGCCGAGACTCCATCTCCGCCACGAGACCGCAGCCGTCGCCCGGCGTCTCGTGGCGGAGATGGAGTCTCGCGGACTCGGGGGGCGGGAGCGGGCGGGACAGACGAGGGGCCCGGATGCGGTGCATCCGGGCCCCTCGTGAGAACCCGGGTTACAGGGACTCGATGATCTCGCGCATCAGGGCGGCGGCCTCGGACGGGGTCTTGCCGACCTTGACGCCTGCGGCCTCGAGGGCTTCCTTCTTCGCCTGGGCGGTGCCGGCCGAGCCGGACACGATCGCCCCGGCGTGGCCCATGGTCTTGCCCTCGGGGGCGGTGAAGCCCGCGACGTAGCCGACAACGGGCTTCGTGACGTTGGCGCGGATGAAGTCGGCCGCGCGCTCCTCGGCGTCGCCGCCGATCTCACCGATCATGACGATCGCCTTCGTCTCGGGGTCTGCTTCGAACGCGGCGAGCGCATCGATGTGCGTCGTGCCGATGACGGGGTCGCCGCCGATGCCGATGGCCGTGGAGAAGCCCAGGTCCCGCAGTTCGAACATCATCTGGTACGTCAGGGTGCCCGACTTCGACACGAGACCGATCGGACCCTTGCCGGTGATGTTCGCGGGGGTGATGCCCACGAGCGACTCGCCGGGGGTGATGATGCCGGGGCAGTTCGGTCCGATGATGCGGGTCGTGTTGCCCTTGGACTGCGCGTAGGCCCATGCCTCGGCGGTGTCACCGACGGGAACACCCTCGGTGATCACGACGAGGAGCGGGATCTCGGCGTCGATGGCCTCGACCATCGCGTCCTTCGTGAACGCCGGCGGCACGAACGCGATCGATACGTCGGCGCCGGTCTTCTCGATGGCCTCGGCCACCGATGCGTACACGGGAAGCTCGACGGTGTTGCCGTCGGCATCCTCATGCGACACGGTCGTCCCGGCCTTACGGGCGTTGACGCCCCCGACCACCTGCGTGCCCGCCTTCAGCATCAGTGCGGTGTGCTTCGTTCCTTCGCCGCCCGTGATGCCCTGGACGATGACCTTGGAGTCCTTGTTGAGATAGATCGACATTGCTGAGTCCTTTTCGTCCCGAAGATCAGGCGTTGGCCAGTTCGGCTGCCTTGTCGGCGCCCTCGTCCATGCTGGCGGCGAGGGTCACGAGCGGGTGGTTGGCGCCGGCGAGGATGGCGCGACCCTCCTCGACCTGGTTGCCGTCGAGGCGGACGACCAGCGGCTTCGAGGCCGTGTCACCGAGGATCTCGAGGGCTTTCACGATGCCCTCCGCGACCGCGACGCACGACGTGATGCCGCCGAACACGTTGACGAACACGCTCTTCACCTGCTCGTCACCGAGGATGACGTCCAGACCCGCGGCCATGACGGTGGCGGATGCGCCGCCGCCGATGTCGAGGAAGTTGGCGGGCTTCACGCCGCCGTGGTTCTCGCCGGCGTACGCGACGACATCCAGCGTGGACATGACGAGCCCGGCGCCGTTGCCGATGATGCCGACCTGGCCGTCGAGCTTGACGTAGTTCAGGTCGTGCGCCTTGGCCTGAGCCTCGAGCGGGTCAGCGGCCTCGGTGTCTTCGAGTGCTTCGTGCTCGGGGTGACGGAACGCGGCGTTCTCATCGAGCGATACCTTGCCGTCCAGGGCGATGATGTCGCCGTCCTCGGACAGGATCAGCGGGTTCACCTCGACGAGCGTCGCGTCCTCGCCCTTGTAGACGTTGAAGAGCTTGACGAACACGTCGGCCACCTTGGGGGCGAGCTCGTCGTCGAAGCCACCTGCCTGAGCGATCTCGAGCGCCTTCTCCGGCGTGATCCCCTCGAGCGGGTTCACCTCGACGCGCGCCAGCGCTTCGGGACGCTCGACGGCGAGCTCCTCGATCTCCATCCCGCCCTCGACGCTCGCGAGGCTCAGGTACGAGCGGTTGGCGCGGTCCAGGAGCACCGAGAAGTAGTACTCCTTGGCGATGCGGGCACCGGCGGCGACCATGACGCGCTGGACGACGTGGCCCTTGATGTCGAGGCCGAGGATGGCCTGGGCCGCCTCGAATGCCTCGTCCGGGTTCTTGGCGACCTTGACGCCGCCCGCCTTACCGCGGCCACCGGTCTTCACCTGGGCCTTCACGACGACCACGCCGCCGAGCTTTTCAGCTGCGGCCCGCGCCTCGTCGGGGGTGTCGGCGATGATGCCGGCGAGCACCGGCACCTCGTACTTCTCGAATAGATCGCGTGCCTGGTACTCGTACAGATCCACAGGGAATCCTCCGCTGGACGGTCAGTGGGTGGGGCCGGAGAAATCTTGACGTCAAGATATCCAGTCACCCCACCCTATCGGATCGTTACGGACGGCTTTTGTCCCTCTGACCGGAGCCGAAGCGACGAAAACCGTCCGTAACCGGTCAGGAGAGCCGCTCGAGGTCCGTGAGCGCCGGGCCTTCGATGCGGGCGCCGTTCGCCTCGAATCGGCTGGCGTGCAGCGGGCAATCCCACGTGCACGCTTCGTCGTTCCAGGCCAGCACTCCGCCCAGGTGCGGGCACACGGCATCCACCGCCCGGGTGACCCCGTCGACGGTCGAGATCCCGACCGGGCGACCGCCCCGCTGCGCGACGACGCCGGCGCCCTCGGCAGGTTGCGGCACGGGCACCGGCGTGCGTTCAGCCTCGATCCATCCCTGCACCGCGGCCCGGCCGACCTTCGCGTTCTCGGTGAGGCCGCGAGAGAGGTCAGCGGGCATGGTCATGCGCGTTCCGAGCGCGGTCATCCACCGCGGCTTGTCGTCCGCACCCAGGATCTCGGCCACGATGCGCTGGGCGGCCGCGGGTCCGTTCGTGAGGCCCCACTTGCCGTATCCGGTGGCGAAGCGGATGCGGCCCAGTGACCGCGGCATCGCGCCGATGAAGGGGATGAGGTTGTGCGACTGGTAGTCCTGCGCGCTCCAGCGGTGCGTCTCCTCCGTCACCGGGAGGTGACGCCGCGCCCACGCGACCAGTTCCTCCACCCGTTCGCGCTCGGACCCGCCGCGGCCGACGGGATGGCCCGCTCCGCCCACGATGATGCCCGCGTATCCCGAGGGGCCGTCGCCGTCCGAGACGGCGCGCACCGAGCGCGACGGCGAGTCCGCCGAGAGATACATCCCGTCGGGCACCGGCCCATCGGTCCGGAACGCGACGCAGTACGACCGCGTGCCGTGCGTCTTCGCGAAGTACCCGCCCCGGTCGAGGATGGGCGCGCCGGTGGCGAGGACGATGCTGTCGGCGTACAGCGGGCCGTCATCGGTGCGCACGTGCGCGCGTGGGAGCACCTTCGCCCCGCGGACCGTCACACCGGTGTGGAGCACCGCGCCGGCCTCGACCGCCGCCCGGGCCAGGGCCGTCGCGAAGGTCTGCGGATCGATCGCGATCTGGTCGTCGAGAGCGATCGCGGAAGCCACCGGGAAGGGCACCGCGGCCAGCTCGTCCTTGGTGGCGCGGCGCACCGCGAGTCCGGCTTCGCGCGCAGCATCCTTCTCCGCTTCCACGGACGACAGGCCCTCATCGGCCTGGGCATAGGTGAAAGCGGTTCGCCGGCGATACGGCACGCCCAGTTCGTCGGCGGTGCGCGCCAGCCATTCCTGACCCGCGCGGTTCGCTTCCACGTACGCGCGCACGAGCCCCGCAGGATGCCCGCCCCGGAGCGTGGACAGCACGGTTCCCTGCAGGAGCGACACCTTCCCGGTGTTCCCGCCGGTGGCGAGTTGCCCGACCTCGCCGGCCTCGATGATCGCGACGTCGACACCAGCCTGCGCCAGCGCGTAGGCCGTGGCGAGACCGGTGATCCCGGCACCGACGACGACGACGTCATGCGATCGTCCCGATTCGAACGGCGACCCGGGAACCGGTGTGGAGTCCTGCTTCCAGAGGGGAGTCATTCCGGCAGTCAATCCCCCGCCGGCGCTGTCGGCCCAGCGCTTGACATCGCCGCCCGACCGGTGCACACGCGGCCGGTAGGCTTCCGGCCATGACCGACGCGCTCCCGCCGAGCACGACCACGACCGTGGTCGCCGCCGCGATCGAGCTGTTCGCCGAGCACGGGTTCGACTCGACCTCGGTCGAGCAGATCGCGCAGGCCGCCGGCGTGTCGCGCTCGACCTTCTTCCGCCAGTTCGGAGGCAAGGAAGATGTGGTTTTCGCCGATCACGAAGAGGTGCTCCGCTCGCTCGAGGCCTACCTCGCCCGGCCGCACGAGAACCCGTGGACCGCCGTCTGCGACGCCTCCCTCCAGGTCTTCCGCCACTTCGCCGCCGACCCCGAGCTCGCGCGCCGCCGGTACACGATCGTGCGCGAGGTGCCCGTGCTGCGCGAACGCGAGATCCTCACCGTCTTCCGGTACGAGCGTCTCTTCGACGAGTACCTGCGATCCGCGCTGCCGGGGCTCGACCCGTTGGACGCCGTCGGGTTCGCCGCGCTCGTCACCGCCGTGCACAACCACGTCCTCCGGCGGCTCCTCCGCGGCGAGCGCGTGCCGCAGGCGACGCTCCGGCGAGCGCTGGACGACGTGCTGCGGCGGTTCGGCGTGCACCCGGACGGCGACGACCCCGCCGACGACGACGTCGCGGTCGCGATCTTCCCGCGGCGGATGCCGGCCGCCGAGGTCGCACGGCGGCTGCGAGCCTCGCTGCCGCGCTGATGTCAAGCCCCTGGGGCTCGCCGGCCCGCCCGGCGAATCTGTCCTCAGAGTGGAGGGGGCTGTCCATGCGTCACCGGTCGAACCTGGGCCGCCGCACGTTCGGCGTGGAAGAAGAGCTGCTGCTCGTCGACGCGGCCACGGCCGTACCCGTGCCGGCCGCGTCGGCGGTCATCTCCCGGGTTCCTTTCGAAGGTCTTCGCTCCGCGATCGTGCCGGAGATGCACCAGGAGATGATCGAGATCGTCGGGCCGCCGCATCAGTCGATGGCGGAGCTGCAGGCACAATCGGCGCACGCACGCGCTGTCGCCGACCGCCTCGCCCGCAGGGTCGGTGCCCGCGCGGTTCCGCTCGCGACGTCGCCGCTGCCGGCGATCCCGCACCCGTCACCGGGGGGTCGGCACGGGCAGATCTCCGCCCGGTACGGCATCACGCCGACCCAGTGCATGACCTGCGGTCTGCACGTGCACGTCTCGATCACGTCTCCGGCAGAAGGTGTGGCCGTTCTCGACCGCATCCGAGTGTGGCTGCCGGCTCTGCGGGCGCTCGCCGCGAACTCGCCCTTCACGGGCGGTGCGGACTCCGGGTACGACAGCTACCGCTTCGAACTGTGGAGCCTCTGGCCCTCCAGCGGACCCGCCGAGGTCTTCGGCGACATCGCGGCCTACCACCAGGACATCGCTGACATGCTCTCCACCGGCGCGCTGCTGGATGAGGGGATGCTGTACTCCGACGTGCGCCTGTCGAGCCGATTCCCCACCGTCGAGGTGCGGGTGTGCGACGTTCCGCTCACCGCAGACGTGACCGCGACACTCGCCGGGCTCGTGCGAGGCCTGGTGGCGACATCCGCCGAGGCCGCGCACAGTGGCGAGGCTCCGCCGCGCATCTCGGCGAACGCCCTCCGGCTGGCGGGCTGGGATGCGTCGCTGCGCGGGCTCCGCGCGACGCTCCTGGATCCGCGGACCCATCGCGCGGCGCCCGCCGCCGAGGTCATCCGCGCGATGGTGGAATTCGCCGAGCCCGGCCTGGCTGCGCATGGGGACATGGCGGAGGTGTGGGACGGGGTCGAGCGGATCCTCGCGGAGGGGAACGGTGCCGCGTGGCAGCGCCGCACCGCCTCGGCGGGAGGCGGCCTGCGTGCGATGACGCTCGCCGCCGCCGACCTCGGCGCGGCGGAGGCCGGCGGCTCGCATCTTCCCGTGCTCAGCGGCTCCGCCTGAGCCCCGCTCGCGGCCGTTGAGACTGGGTTTCGGTCTGGGTGATACTGAGTACATGACTGCAGCCCCCACCCCCGACGGCCTGCCGGGCGAGCGCGTCGCGCGGTACGACGTCACTGCGCGCCGCGGAACCGACTACTACGCCGTGTTCGCCGACATCCCCGACACCGACCGGGCGGCATGGGACCGCGCGAAGTCGTTCGTCGACGAGGTCGGTCCGCGCATGCAGTCGGAGTGGGATGCCGCGACCTACCCGCTCGACCTCGTCCGGCGCATGGGCGAACTCGGGCTCTACACCGACGGCATCGACCACCCCGAGTTGCCGGCGTCCTCGCCCCTTGCCGCGGGCTTGGTGAACATGGAGATCTCGCGGGGCGATGGGTCGCTCGGCACCGTGATCGCGGTGCAGGGCGGACTCGCGCTGCGCACGCTCGCGCTCTTCGGCAGTGCCGAGCAGCAGGGTCGCTGGCTGCAGCCGCTCGCCCGGGGGGAGGTGCTCGGCTCGTTCGCGCTCACCGAGCCCGATCACGGCTCCGACTCGGTGTCGCTGGAAACCGTCGCCCGACACGACCCTTCCGCGGGCGACGGGACCGGGGAATGGGTGCTCCGCGGCACGAAGAAGTGGATCGGCAACGGCGCGTCCGGCGGCGTCACGTTCGTGTGGGCACGGGTCGATGACCCGGGCGCCCCGGAGCACGGCTCCGTGCGCTGCTTCCTCGTCGAGCAGGAAACCCCGGGGTACACCGGCACGGTGATCACCGGCAAGGCGTCGCTGCGCGGCATCCACCAGGCCCACATCGCCCTGGACGACGTGCGCGTGCCCGCGGACGCGGTCCTGCCGGGAACCAAGAGCTTCAAGGATGCCTCGACCGTGCTGTACTCGACGCGGTCGGGCGTCGCCTGGTCGGCGCTGGGCCACGCGACGGCCTGCTACGAAGCCGCGCTGGCATACGCGACCGAGCGGGTGCAGTTCGGCAAGCCACTCGCGAAGTTCCAGATGGTGCAGGAACGGCTCGCGCAGATGCTGGACGAGCTCACCGCGATGCAGCTGTACTGCCGCCGCCTGGCCGACCTCGAGGAATCCGGCGGGCTGCGCCCCACGCAGGCCTCGCTGGCGAAGTACCACAACACCCGCGCCGCGCGGCGGGTCGCCGCGACGGCGCGCGACCTCCTCGGCGGCAACGGCATCCTGCTGGAGAACGGCGTCATGCAGCACATGGCCGACATCGAGGCCATCCACACGTACGAGGGCACCGAGAGCGTCCAGGCGCTGCTGCTCGGCCGCGACATCACCGGCATGAGCGCCTTCGCCTGACCGGGACGGCGGCGTCCCTGCGGAGCGCATACCCGGATGAGTGGGTGCCTGCAACCTCCTGTCGCCTCCCCCCGTCGGGTTTAGCCTCACCCCATGGCATTGTTCCGCAACGACCCGCAACGGGTGCAGCTGGAGTCGAAGGACGTCGAACTGAGAGCGGCCGGTGCCCCGTGGAGTTTGTGGGCCGATGCGTTCGGCAGGCTCGGCGTCCGGGCGATCCAGATCATCGTCGTGGTGATCGTGGCCGCCGCGATCATCTTCGCGATCCAGTCGCTGACCCTCGTGACCATCCCGCTGGTCATCGCGCTGATCATCGCGTGCGCGTTCCACCCGGTGATGAGCTGGATGCGGCGGCACGGCGTGCCTTCGCTGCTGGCGACGATCATCACCCTCCTCACGATCGTGATCATCCTGTCGGCGCTGGGCTGGCTGATCGTCTGGGCGGTGCGGGATCAGTGGAACGAGCTCTACGCCCAGGCCGAGGACGGGCTCCGGGCACTCATCTCGTGGGTCCAGACGCTCCCGTTCGACTTCGTGCAGCCCGACCAGCTCGACGAGCTGGTCAACACCGTCACCGACTTCGTCACGAGCGCCCAGTTCGGATCGGGTGCGCTGGCAGGAGTCGGAGCGGTGGCCAACTTCGTCACCGGCTTCGTCCTCCTCGTCACGATCCTGTTCTTCTTCCTCAAGGACGGGCCGCAGATGTGGGAGTTCCTGCTCCGTCCCTTCCGCGGTGAGAACTACGCGCGCGCCCGCCGCATCGGCGACAAGACGGTCACCGTCCTGGGGTCGTATGTGCGGGGCACCGCGACGGTGGCAGCGGTGGATGCCGCCGGCATCCTCATCGGTCTGCTCATCCTCCAGGTGCCGTTGGCGATCCCGCTGGGGGTACTGGTGTTCCTGCTCGCCTTCATCCCGATCGTCGGGGCGACGGTCGCGGGCATCCTCGCCGCGCTGGTGGCCCTGGTCGCGAACGGACCGATCGTCGCCCTCATCGTGGTGGGTGTGGTCGTGCTGGTCAACCAGCTCGAGGGCAACTTCCTGCAGCCCGTGCTCATGGGCCGGTCGATGAAGCTGCACGCGTTCGTCATCCTGGTCGCCTTGGTCGTCGGCACCGTCGTCGGCGGCATCGTGGGCGCCGTGCTCGCGGTCCCGGTCGCGGCCGCGGCATGGGGCGTCGTCCAGGTATGGGACGGTCCCAATCTTCCGGCTCGCTGGGCGCGCCCGAAGACTCTCGAGGCCTGACCCTCCTCCCCGCCGACCACGCTCGCGCGCTACCGCGCGTCGGGCCCGCCGGGCAGGATGAATGCATGCCGTACGAGATCCCCGCGCCCATGCTCGCGAAGTCCGTCCCGGAGATCCCCGCGCCCGACCGCGTTGCCGGCGGGCTGAGCTACGAGCCGAAGTGGGACGGATTCCGGGCGCTCGTGTCCTGGGACGGCACGGAGGTGGAGATCGGCAGCCGTGGTGCGAAGCCGCTGACCCGCTACTTCCCCGAGCTCGTCGAGGCGTTTGCTCGCCTCCTCCCCGAACCGTGTCTCCTGGACGGCGAGGTCGTCGTCGCCACGGGGGAACCCGGCGCCCAGCGGTTGGACTGGGAGGCGCTGTCGCAGCGCATCCACCCCGCCGCATCCCGCGTCAACATGCTGGCGGAGCAGACTCCGGCCATGTTCATCGCGTTCGACCTGCTCGCCCGGGGCGATCGCGACCTGCAGGCCGAGCCGTTCGCCGAACGCCGCGCGCAGCTGACCGATCTGCTGTCGGGCGTGCCGCATCCGGTGCACGTGACTCGTACCTCCGACGACCCCGCAGTGGCCCGGCGGTGGCTGGCGGAGTTCGAAGGGGCGGGGCTGGACGGCGTCGTCGCGAAGCCGCTGGCGCAGCCCTATGCCCCGAACAAGCGGACGATGTTCAAGATCAAGCACGCGCGCACCGCGGATGTCGTCGCGCTGGGCTACCGCATCCACAAGTCCGGTCGCGGGGTCGGGTCGCTCCTGGTCGGCCTGTACAACGACGAAGGGCGGCTGCTGAACGTCGGCGGCGTCGCGGCGTGGAGCGACAAGCGCCGGCTGGAACTCGTCGACGAACTCGAGCCTCTCGTCGAGCGGGATGCCGGCGGCGATGCCGTCACGGGTGAGACCGACCGCTCCCGCTTCTCGGCGTCGAAGGACGTCTCGTTCGTGCGGCTGCGCCCCGAGCGCGTGCTGGAAGTGCGTTATGACCAGCTCGAGGGGTGGCGCTTCCGGCACACCGTGCAGTTCGAACGGTGGCGACCCGACCGCGACGCCCGCTCCTGCACGTTCGAGCAGCTCGAGTCCGTCACGGCGTACGACCTCGCCGCCGTCCTGGACTGAGACCCCTCACACCCCCGTCGACTCGCCACAAAACGTCCGGTTTCCGCGCGAAACACGACAGTTTGTGGCGACTCGACGGGGTTAGGACCAGTTCTTCGGGTTGAGGCGGCTGGGCTGCACGCGCGGGGGCTCGCCCGGCATCTTCGGGAAGTCCGGGGGGAACGGCAGCTCGCCGAGTCCGTTCTCCAGGTCGCGCTCCCACCAGCCGAGCAGCGTGTCGATCCGCCCCGGGCGATCCAGGAGCCCCGCCCAGGGGTCGCCGACGTCGGCCAGTCGATGAGGGATGCTGCGCACCGTGAAGGCAAGCGGATCCACCCCGTCCAGCTCGTCCCACGACACCGGCGTGGACACCGTCGCCGCTGCCAGCTGGCGCGGCGAGTATGCACCGGCCATCGTGCGGTCGCGGTTGGCCTGGTTGAAGTCGACGAAGATCCGCTCGCCGCGCTCCTCCTTCCACCACGCCGTGGTGACCCGATCGGGCATGCGGCGCTCCAGTTCGCGGGCCGCGGCGATCACGGCGTGGCGGACATCGAGGAACTCGTGCGTCGGCTCGATGGGACAGAACACGTGGAGCCCGCGGTTGCCACTCGTCTTGATCCACGGCTCCAGCTCGGCCTCGCGCAGCACCTCGCGGAGCCCGTGGGCTGCGACGACGGCCTCGGCGAATCCCGTGCCCGGCTGCGGGTCGAGGTCGATCCGCAGCTCCACGGGGTTGTCGGGGTTCGAGGCGAGGGATGCCCACGGGTGGAAGACGACCGTGTTCATCTGCGCCGCCCACACCGCCGACGCGATCTCGGTGAGCACGAGCTGCGGATGCTTCCGCCCACTGTTGTACGTCACGGTGACGGCCTCGACGTAGTCGGGCGCACCCTTGGGCGGGTTCTTCGAGAAGAAGCTCTCGCCGTCCACGCCGTCGGGGAACCGCTCGAGCGACACCGGCCGGTTGCCGTTGGCAGCGAGGAACGGGTCGGCGACGGCGATGAAGTACTCGGCGAGCTCGCGCTTGGTGATGCCCGCCTCCGGCCACAGCACGCGATCGGGGTTGGAGATACCCACCTCCCGATCACCCGACGGGCCCGGCACGGACAGCGTGATGCGAGGGGAGGCCATGCACCGACCGTATCGGGGGGCCACGCTCCCGTCATCCCCGGGATGCTGCCCCCCGCGCTACCCGGCGAGGGCGAGGAGCGGTGCCAGGTCGCTGCGCGTCAGCCGGATCCAGGGACCGGCGGGGTTCACCAGCACCCCCGTCAGTGCTTCGTCGCGAGCCAGCGCCGTCGCCAGCTGCGCCGCCGTGATCGGCGCGGCGGCGTCGCCGCGGGCCAGAGCCACCGACTCCAGCGGGTGCGAGAACACCTCGAGGAAACGCTCCCCCTCGGCGGTGCGGGTCTCGGCCACGCCCACCGGGCCGCCGGCCTCCGCGCGCTTGACGGCGATCCACAGGGGCGCCTCGATCAGCGCGAGGGCAACCTCCGTCGCCGTGGCGTCGGTCCGCTGCTCGGCGAGTAGGGTCTTGATCCGCAGACCCTCGTCCGCGTCGTCGACGGCGCGCTGGAGGATCTCCCTCGGCAGCACGGCGCGCCCCGGCGCGGAGTTGTTGTCGAGGATCAGGCCGTCGTAGCCACCGGCAACGGCGTGGCGCAACACGGCCAGCACGGGCTGGCCCATCGCCGACGTCTTGGTGTTGCCGTCGGCCCGGACACTCGCCTGAATGGCGGCGCCGCCGCTGTAGGCCAGCACGAAGCGTTTGTCGCCGAGGGTCGCGATCGACAGCGGAAGCGGCTTGCCCTGCGACAACAGCGCGCGGGCATCGCCCTGCACGCGGAGGAACAGGTGTCCTTGCAGGAGCTGGCGCGCGACGTTCATCAGGTCGATGCCGCCGGGTTTCTCCGGTAACGCCGCAAGGGCCTGGGTCAGCAGCACGTTGTCGCGGAGGCCGGGCAGCGTCGACGTCGGAGGCGGGGCCTCGGCGGGTGCGGCGCGTCGCGTCGGCAGCGGCGCAGCGCCCTCCTGCGGGGCCGCGGATGCGGGGCTTCCGGGCGGGCCCGCAGATGCGGCATCCTCCGGTGGTGCGCCCGCCGCGGGCGGTGACGTCGCAGCGCCCACGCCGCGGAACGCGGAGACGGAGATCGTCACCTCGGGCGCAGGCTCCGGGGACTCCGGTGGCGTCGCAGGGGCGGCACTCCCCTCGCTCGCGGGGTCGACGGGCTGCTCGCCCGGTTCGACCCCCTCGGGCGGAGGGCCGGCGGGCGGGGCGGACTTGCGGCGCGAGAACAGAGCCATCCGGGCCAGCCTAACGACCGGAGCGCGCGCGGGTCACAGCTTGACGATCGGCGCGATCTTCACGAGGAGCTTCTTGGCGCCCACCGAATCGAAACGCACGTGCGCGACGCGCTTGGCGCCCTCGCCGGTGATCGCATCCACGCGACCCTCGCCGAAATCGTCGTGGCGGATGCGGTCGCCCGCGGCGAGTTCCATGTCGCCGTTGTCGCGCACCTTCGCCGGGATCCGGTTCGGGAACTTGTCGATCGCCGAAGACTTCGGGACGAGGTCGTCGCCGTAGCGGCCTCCCGCGCCGGGCCGTCGCGGGCGGGCGTTGAGCGCACGCGACTGCGCACCCCCGCGCGAGTTGACATCGCCGGGAGACTGGCGCCAGTCGATGAGGTCGGCGGGGATCTCCTGCAGGAAGCGGCTGGGCATCGCCACGGACACTTCACCGAACTGCGCACGGGTCATCGCGAGGGAGAGGTGCAGGCGCTTCCGGGCGCGCGTGATGCCGACGTAGAACAGCCGGCGCTCCTCCTGCGGGCCGCCGGGCTCCCCCGCGGAGATGCGGTGCGGGATGAGGTCTTCCTCGACCCCCGTGAGGAAGACGGCGTCGTACTCGAGGCCTTTCGCCGTGTGCAGGGTCATGAGCGACACCGAGCCCGAGGCATCCACCAGGTCATCGGCGTCGGAGACGAGCGCGACCTCGGTGAGGAAGTCGATCAGGGTGCCCTCGGGGTTGTTGCGGGCGAACTCCCGGGTCACGGCCACGAGCTCGTCGAGGTTTTCCAGGCGCGCCTCGTCCTGCGGGTCGCGGCTGGCCCGCAGCGCATCGAAGTAGCCGCTCTTGTTCAACAGCAGCGTGAGGCCCTCGGTGACCGCGGTGGGCGGCGCGAGTTCTCCCGACGCGGGCAGCATGATCTCGGTCGCCTCGGCGAGCACCGCATCCAGGTGCGCGATGGCCTGCTGGAGCTTGGGCCCGACCCCGAGCGCCGACGCATTCGCGAGCGCGTCGCGGAAGGTGATCTGCTGGTCGGCGGCGTACCGCGCGATCGCCGTCTCGGTGACATCGCCGATGCCGCGGCGCGGTTTGTTCAGGATGCGGCGGATCGCCATCTCATCGGCCGGATTGGCGACCGCCACGAGGTAGGCGATGGCGTCTTTGATCTCGGCCCGCTCGTAGAACTTGGTGCCGCCCATGATCTTGTACGGGATGGCGGAGCGGATGAAGATCTCCTCCAGCGCACGCGACTGCGAGTTCGTGCGGTAGAACACCGCCATCTGGTTGTAGCCGATGCCGCCCTTGCGCAGTGCCTCGATCTCGTCGGCCACGAACTGCGCCTCGTCGTGCTGGGAGTAGCCGGTGAAGCCGACGATCGGTTCGCCCGCGCCCACGTCCGTCCACAACCGCTTGTCTTTGCGATCGAAGTTGTTGCTGATGACCGCGTTCGCAGCCGACAGGATGTTCTGGGTCGAGCGGTAGTTCTGTTCCAGCAGGACGACCTTCGCGCCGGGATAGTCGCGCTCGAACTCGCTGATGTTGCGGATGTCGGCGCCGCGGAACGCGTAGATCGACTGGTCGGAGTCACCGACGACGGTGAGCGACGCGGGTGCCTTGTCGGGGTCGTCGGCCGGATCCGCGTCGAAGATCATCATGCCGCCGGAGGACGCGATCGGTCCGGCGTCGGAGCCGATCGGCCGGGTGAGTTCGTGGATGAGCGCGTACTGCGCGTGGTTCGTGTCCTGGTACTCGTCGACGAGGATGTGGCGGAACCGGCGTCGATAGACGTCGGCCACGTGCGGGAACGCACGGAACAGGTAGACCGTCTGGGCGATGAGATCGTCGAAGTCGAAGGCGTTCGCCCGCTGGAGCGCACTCTGGTATGCGCCGAAGATCTCCACGAACACGCGCTCGGCGGGATCGCTCATGTTCGCCTGCCGCGCGTACGACTCTGCGTCGGCGAGCTCGTTCTTGAGTTTGGAGATGCGACTCTGCGTGCCGGCCGGGGTGAGGCCGAACGCATCCCCCTCGTGCTCCTTGACGAGGCGCTTGATGAGCGCACGGGAGTCGCCGGAGTCATAGATGGTGAAGGCCTTGGTGAAGCCGAACTGCTGCGCTTCGCGACGGAGGATCCGCACGCACGCGGAGTGGAAGGTGGAGATCCACATGCCTTCGGCGCGATCGCCGATCAGCTGCCGCACGCGCTCGCGCATCTCACCGGCGGCCTTGTTCGTGAAGGTGATCGCGAGGATCTGGCTCGGCCACGCCTCGCCGGTCCGCAGCAGCGACGCGATGCGGTGCGTGAGCACGCGCGTCTTCCCCGAACCGGCGCCCGCGACGATGAGCAGCGCCGGACCGCGATAGGTGACGGCTTCGCGCTGCGGCGGGTTCAAGCCCTCGAGCAGGTCATCGTCGGGGCGGGGAGCGCCCGTACCGGACTGCGGACCGCGGTCGCCGCCGACGATGATCCCCCCGCTTCCCCCACGCATCGCTGACGCGCTGCGTGGAGCCTCCGAGCGCGTGGGCGAGGGCGTGGATGCGTCGGTCATGTCCCTACCAGTCTAGGCGCGCGCACCGACACCGCCCCCGGCCACCGACTGCCGGAGAGGTCGTCCGTGCCGCGCGCCATCGCCGTTTCGGCGATGCGCGCCGACCCCAGACCGGAAGCGCCGGACCGGGTCAGGAGCCCGCGGGGCCGCCCGGCGCAGGGGGTGCCGGAGGGGCGGCCGGCGGAGCGGGCGGAGCTGAGGCGGCCGGAGCGGGCGCGGCCGGAGCAGCCGCGGGCGTCGCAGGCGCGGTCGTGCCGAGCACGGACTGTGCGCGCAGCAGCTGGTCGGCGTTCACCATCACGTCCCATCGCTCGGCTTCCAGCTTCTGCACCGAGTTGAAATCGCGGCGACCACGGGTGACCCAGTGACCGACGAAACCGAACACTGCCCCCCACAGGGCGCCGAGCACGAGCCCCCACAGGAGCAGCCACAGCCAGACGACCCCGGGCGCGAGGAGGCCGAACAGCAGTCCGATGAGAAGACCGAACCACGCACCGCTTGCCGCACCGTACCCGGCGGCACGGCCGTTGGTCATGCGACCGGTGACCTGCTCGACGATTCGGACGTTGTGCCCGACGATCGCGACGTTCTCGACGGGGAACCCGCCGTCGGAGAGTCTGTCCACAGCGGACTGCGCGTCGAGATACTCCGTGAAGCTGGACAGCAGGCGGCGCTCGGGCACCGCGTTCGTGACATCGGTCATGATGCTCCCATCGGTCGGGGTCCCCCACCCGAGGTCAGTGTATTGCTCGCTCGGCGTTTCGCGAGGGCAAGAACCGCAGGACCAGACCAATGGCCGTGAGCACCACACCCGCGACGACCGCGCCCCATGTGCCCGTCGCACCTTCCATCCCGATGAGCGCATCGAGTCCGGGACGCGTGCCCGGCAACTGGCCGGTCCACGCCTCCGTCACGAGGCCGAAGCCGGCCAGGGCGATCACCGCGGCCGGGAGGGCGAGCCCGGCACCCATGCCGGCGAGCACGATCCCCCAGCCGCGCCGGCTGCCGAACTGGGCGGCCAGCGCCCCGCCGGCGGCGACGAATGCCCACAGCGCCAGGGCGACTGCGGGAACGATATAGAAGAACCGGACGAGGGGATGCGACCAGAACGCTTCCCAGAACGCTGTCGGGCCGGCGATCGAGACGGCCACGAGCGCGAGCGCGCAGCGCAGGACGATCACCCCGCCCACGGCGGCGATCACCGGCCACGGCGATCGCCGTCCGACCAGGATGCGCACCACGACGGCGAAGACGAACCATCCGCCCAGGACGGCGGCGAGCTCGATCCATCCCAGCAGCGCGGTCTGCACGCCGCGGGTGGCGACCAGCAGGCCACCCGGCACGAGGATCATGAGCCAGCGGTCCAGCGGCAGCATCCCCAGCGTGGATTCCTCTGCCCGCCACGGCCGGGTGGAGGCCAGCCACGCCGCGCGAGCACCTGCCGCGCCCGGGCGGCGAACCAGACGCGTCCGGGCAGCGAGCATGCCGATGACCAGCCACGCGACCGAGAGCAGCAGCAGCGCCCGGGCCACCCAGGTCAGCGCCGTCTCGCCGGGTTCCTCGGGGCGCGCGGCGTCCCCGCGCGGGGCATCGAGCCACATGCCCGCGAGGACCGCCGCGAGCACGCCCACGAGCAAGAGCACGACGACGGCGACCAGGGCCAGCAGCCCGTTCCTCGCCGTCCTCGCCATCCTCTAACGGTACTGCCCTCGGCGAGAACCGATTGCTCCTCCGCCCGCCCGCCCGTCGGTCACGATCGCCCGGATCCCGCACGGACGGGTCAGTGCGCCCGGCGCATGGCGCGGATGCCGACGAGCAGGCCGACGGCGGCGAGGGCGACCGCAGCGACCCAGCCCCACAGCACCGCGGCGGCGCCGAGGTCTCCGGCGAAGACGGCACGCTCTGCCTGTACGACCCAGTTGATGGGGTTCACCGTCGCGACCGCGCGCATCCAGGCCGGCGCGGCATCCAGCGGCAGCAGCATCCCCGACAGGATCAGGAGGGGGAAGATCAGTGTCTGCTGCACACCCCAGAACAGCCACTCGCGGTCTCGTGTGGCCAGGGCGAGGGCATACGAGAGCGATCCGAGGCCCACCCCGAACACCGCGAGCAGGGGGAGTCCGACAAGGAGTCCGACGGGGTTGACAGAGAATCCGAACGGCCACGCGATCAGCACGATGATCAGCGACTGCACGAGGATCGGCGCGACCTCCTTCAGCGCCCGGCCCACCAGGAGCGACGAGCGAACCAGCGGAGCGACGAGGGTGCGTTCGTGCGACCCGGTCATCATCTCGTACTGCAGATTCGACCCGGTTGCTCCGGTACCGAACAGCACGATCATGACGAGGACGCCGGGTACGAACCATTGCAGCGTCTCCGCCGCCGGCACACCGGACGAGCCGATGAGGAGCGGAGCGAACAAGCCGAGGAAGACCAGCGGCTGCACGAGGCTGAAGATGAGAGTGAACGGGTCGCGGACAACCGGCTTCAGTTCGCGGGTCAGAACGTGCCATGTGTCACGAGCGGCGTTGCCACCCACCGCGGTCTGCGGGCGGGCGTCGGATGCGGTGGTCATCGGGATGCTCCTGTCGTCGAGGCGGATGCGGCCGGCGCCGCGTCGGAGAGTTCCGGCTCGCCGGCGGGCTGACCCTCGCCCTCTCCGGCCTCCCGCAGCGTCCGACCGGTGAGGGCGAGGAAGACGTCGTCGAGAGTCGGCGGCACACCGGTCGCCTCCGTGACGGCCAGTCCCGCGGCATCCAGCGCCCGGATCGCTGCGGGCAGCAGCCTGTCGCCGTCGGGTGCCGTGAGGGTGAGGGATGCGGCATCATGCCGCCGCACGGTGCGGTCGGTCAGCCGCGCCACGACGGGAAGTGCGGCCTCGACATCCGCAGGGCGGGCGAAGCCGAGAGTGAGGACGTCGCCGGCGAGCTCGGCTTTCAGCCGCACGGCGGTGTCGTCGGCGATCACCCGGCCCCGGTCCATCACCATCACCCGTTCGGCGTAGCGGTCGGCCTCCTCGAGGTAATGCGTCGTCAGGAACACCGTGGTCCCATGGGAGGCACGCAGCTCGAGGATGTGCTGCCACAGGTTCGCGCGGCTCTGCGGGTCGAGCCCCGTCGACGGCTCGTCCAGGAAGAGCAGGGGCGGCGCGTGCATGAGACCGAGCGCGATGTCGAGCCGCCGCTTCTGCCCGCCGGAGAGCTGCTGCACCGACCGCGTCGCGAACGGGGCGAGGTCGAGAGATTCGACGAGTTCGTCCGCACGTACCGCCGACGCAGCGCGGGACATGCCGTAGAACGCGCCCTGGCTGAGCAGCTCGTCCCGCACGCGCTGCGAGAAGCTGCCGCTGGTGAGCTGCCCCACGTATCCGATGCGGGCGCGCACCCCGGCGGGGTCGCGGAGGATGTCGTGACCCACGACGCGAGCGGTGCCGGCAGTCGGCGGCAGCAGCGTGGTGAGCATCCGCAGGCTCGTGGATTTGCCGGCCCCATTGGGACCGAGGAATGCGACAAGCTCGCCCGCGGCGACCTGGAAGGTGAGGTCGGTGACCGCCTCGACGACCTTCTTCTTGACGGTGAAGCGCTTCGTGAGACCCTGCGCTTCGAGGATCGGTTCATTCGCCATGCCGCGAGCGTAGGAAGCAATGCGGACAGATTCGGTCCGCATAGTAGGGCAGACTTCCGTCATGTCGGATACCACCACGCGCGCCCTGTCGCTCCTCAATCTGCTGCAGACGCATCGGCATTGGCCCGGGTCCGAGCTCGCCGGGCGCCTCGGTGTCACCGAGCGCACCGTGCGCCGCGATGTCGAGCGGCTCCGCGAGCTGGGGTACCGCATCGAGTCGACGCCCGGGGCGGCCGGGGGGTACCGCCTCGAGGCCGGGAGCGCCGTTCCTCCCCTTCTCCTCAACGACGAGGAGGCTGTGGCGATGGCGATCGGGTTGCGGATCGCCGCATCCCAGCGCCTGGTCGGCGGCGCCGAGACGGCGCTGACGGCACTGGCGAAGCTCGAGCAGGTGCTGCCGGCGGCCCTCCGCAGGCGCGTGACGGCGCTCGCCGACGCTGTGCATCCGGTGGGCGTCGCGGTCGGGGAAGCAGCATCCACCGAGGTGCTGGGCGAACTCGCGCTGGCGTGCCGGGACGGCGAGCGTGTGCGCTTCACCTACACGTCAGCGGCCGGCGATGTGACGAGGCGACGGGTCGAACCGCACTATCTCGCGCCCGCCGACCGGCATTGGTATGTGCTCTGCTGGGACCTCGACCGCGACGACTGGCGCACGTTCCGGGTCGATCGCCTGTCGGACGTCGAGCACGCGCGCGTGCTGTTCGGCCCCCGCCCGCTCACCGAGGAGGAGATCGACGAGTTCATCCTCGTCGCGCGTTCCTGGGTGCGTCAGCCGGTGGAGACCGATGTCGTCATGGATCTCCCCTGGGACGTCATGCGGGATGTGTTCGGGCAATGGGGCCAGGGCGCGACCGCGGAGAACGAGACCCGCACGCGCTGGCCCGTCGGCGGCAGCGACTGGCGCGAGACCATGTACGGCATGTCGTGGGTGCCGGAGGGGGTGGCGTACCGCACCGACCTCGCCGAGCCGCACCGCGCCGAGATGCGCGAAGCCCTGACCCGGATGCTGCAGGCCCTCGATGCTCCGCCTCCTCCTCCGCGCCCCTGACCCGCGGCGTGCCGCATCCGCCCCGGAGCGCGGGATTCTCGGCCTGGACATGCGGCGTCACACAGTCGACCGAAACGGCCCGGCATGGGTAGCGTCGAGGCATCATCGCGGCGGTCCGGGCGGTCCCGGGCATCGGTTCATACCCGAGTGCGTTGCGGGTTCGACTCCCGCCGCCGCGTCCACGTCTCTCCTCGGTGAGATCAGCCGACCACGGGACCTCGGTCGCCATCACGACAACCGCGACCGTAGGTTGATGTGATGCACGGCTTCTACGTGGATGAACGGGATTCGACCTGGGAGAGAGACGACGCACGCTATCGCGTCTACGTCTTCGAGGGCCCCGCCAACGCGGTCACCACCCTCGACATCGTCGAGGCGACGGTCGAGGAAGCTCTGGAGACTGCGCTGGCGATGTCCAACGGAGATGAGCGCCTCTGGTCCCTTGCTCTCGTGGAAAACGACTCACGCGGCATGCGCGGTCTGATCTGGCTCTCGGGGATGGATTACAACGACCCGCCGGGCTCGGCGCGGGAGTGGCAGCGCCGTCGGCAGATGCAGGATCGCTACCTGATGGCCAGGAGCCGGCACGCGCGGCCGACCGTGTTGCCGAATGGGTTGCGGGTTGTTCGGGTGTTTCCGGAATGGATCAGCGGGTGGCCGCTGTGGGAGGACTTCACCGACGACTACCGCCTCACCGGTCCGCAGCTCGGACTCACGTCGGAGCTCAGCGCCGACCTGTACGACTGGAACGAGGCCTGGCTGACGCGACAGGTGGACGATCCACTCCCTGCCGGCTGGGTGGAGCAAGGTCGGCTCTTGGTCCGCCGACTCCAAGGCGAGCTGGGCGGCGTCGCAGAGGTACGACCGGAGTTCCTCAGCTGAGTCAGCAAACTCGCCCACGAGCGATCGCCGAGCGACGGTCCACCCGAACGTCGCTCACGCGGGGGCGAGCAACGTGGCCATCCCCCGGAGGCGGCGACGATCGATGGATGATTCGATACTGGGTTATCGACGCACATCGATATCTGCGGAGGATGCCGTGACCGTGATCGACGTGACCGGGCGTCCGGACGCGGACCACCGCCTGGGCGATCACCCGGTGGCGGGCCCGTGGCGGGAGACGTCATGATCGAGCATCGGCGCCCGGGGAGCGGCGCCCGATGACCGATCCGATCGCGCGGCGCCACCTCACCGCGGTGCGCGCACTGGTCCTCGACATCCTGGCGGTCGGCGGGCGCCTCTCGAAGGCCGAGATGGTGGCCGCGTGGGAGGCTCGTCGCCCGGAGTTGACCACGGCGCACCGGGAGCGGCTCCCCCGGATGCTGGACGAGACGGTCTGGCGGCTTCTCAACCTCGGCTGGGTGGCGCGCGATGGCGACACGTACGCGCTCACTCCGGAGGGCAGGGAAGTTCTCGCCTCTCGGCGCGACGGCCGCGAGGTCTAGGCGAACCGTTCCGCGAGCGCGGTGACCGCGGTGCGGACGGCATCGCGGAGGTCGCGCGCGCCGTCGGCCTCCCACGTAGCGGGGTCGGGGAACTCCCATTCGACGTGCTCTCCCGCGATCGGGCCGGGAAGCGCCAGGCCGGGCTTCATGGTGACGACGATGTCTGCGGTGGCGAGGTCCTCGGCGGTGACCGCGCGCGGCGTGGCGGCGGAGGTGTCGATGCCCAGCTCGGCGAGGGTGCGTGCGATGGCGGGGTTGATGACGTCGGCGGGGGCGATCCCCCCGCTGGTCGATGAGACACGATCGCCGGCGACATGGGTGAGAAGGTGCGCGCCGAGCTGGGAGCGCCCGGCGTTGTGTGTGCAGAGGAACAACACGGTCGGCGGGGTGGTCATGCGCGGGATCCCGTCAGTCGAGTGTCGCGCGACCAGGACTGGGTCGCGACCTGCACGGCGTCCCATGGCGACCCGAGCGGCGGGGTGTACGAGAGGTCGAGGTCGCTGACCTGCTCGACGGTGAGTCCGGCGAACAGGGCGGTGGCGTAGGTGTCGACGCGTTTGGCGGTCTCGGTGCCGAGTCGCCCGACGAGTTGTGCGCCGAGGAGGCGACCGGTGCCGGTGTCGCCGGTGATGCGGATGCTGATGGGCTGAGCGCCCGGGTAGTACCGCTTGTGGTCGTCGGCGACGGCCTGCGTGGTGGCCGCGGGGAATCCTGCGGCGAGCGCTTCGTGCTGGCGGAGTCCGGTGCGTGCGGCGACGAGGTCGAAGACCTTGACGACCTGGGTACCGACCGAACCGGCGAAACGGGCAGCTCCGCCCAAGGCGTTCTCACCGGCGATGCGGCCCTGCTTGTGTGCGGTGGTTCCGAGGGGGAGGTAGGTGACGCCGAGGAGGCGGTGGTGAGTGGTGACCCCGTCGCCGGCGGCGAACACACCTGGCAGGCCCGTGCGCATCTGCTCGTCCACCATGACAGCGTTCCCCGCACCGAGGGCCGCGCCGGCGTGCTCGAGCAGCTGTGTGTTCGGGCGGACTCCGACCACGGCGAGGACAAGATCCGCGGTGTGGGTGACGTCTCCGCCGGCGCGGTTGGCGTACACGACCAGGCCGCGGTCGGTCTTCTCGACGCTGCGGACGGTGGTGCCGGTATGCACGACGACACCGTGGCTGGCGAGTTCCGCGTGCACGAGCGCGCCCAGCTCGTCATCCAGGGTGGAAAGCACTTCGGCACCGCGCTGCAGCTGCGTGACGGCGATGCCGCGGGCGGTGAACGCCTCGGCCATTTCGAGGCCCACGTAGCCGGCACCGATGATGATCGCCGAGCGCGGCGTCCGCTCGGTGAGGTGCGCGTTCAGCGCGAAGGTGTCGCCCATTGAGTGGATGACGTGCACGCCGTCGTCGGGGCCGAGCTCGTCGAGACCGGCGATCCCGGCGTGAGTAGGCAGCGCGCCGGTGCCGACGACGAGTGCGTCATAGCCGATGGTCGACTCGACCCCCTGTTCGTCGCGAACGGTGAGCTGCCGACCGGTGACGTCGATCCCCGTGGCGAGGGTGTTGAGCCGCAGGCGCATGCCGGTCGCTTCGAGGTCGGCGTGGGTGCGATGGGCGAGCGACTGCCACGGCTGCACCTCGCCGGAGAAGAAGTACGGGATGCCGCAGATGGAGTAGTTCGGGTACGCGTCGGCGACGACCACCGTGACATCCACGGTCGGGTCGAGCTCGCGTGCTCGCAGCGCGGCAGAGATTCCGGCGTCGCTGCCGCCGATGGCGACGATGTGCATGAGGTGTCCTTCGGGTCAGGAGAGGGTCTGCGCAACGACGACGTCGTCGGCGACGGGCAGGCCCGCGAGGGTGCGGGGAAACAGGAAGGCGGCGAGCAGCGCACCAACGGCGGCGCCGAGCAGCTGGGCGGCGAGGAACGGGAGAACGGAACCCGGGGCGATGCCCGCGAAGGTGTCGGTGAACATGCGCCCGACGGTGACGGCCGGGTTGGCGAACGAGGTCGAGCTGGTGAACCAGTACGCCGCCCCGATGTACGCGCCGACCGCCGGCGCGGCAATCAGCCCGGCGCCGCCGCGGGCCAGGCCGACCACCAACAGGATCAGCCCGCCGGTGGCGACGACCTCACCGAGCAGGACACCCGCACCGGCGCGTTCCGTTGTCGACCACGCAGTCGGCACCTCGAACATGAGGTTCGCGAGCACCGCTCCCCCGATGGCGCCGGTCAGCTGCGCCGCGGCGTACAGGATCGCCTCGGCGGTCGTCAGCCCGGTGCGTGCACGGCGACCAAGCGCGGCGTCAACGAACGAGACCAACGGATTCACGTGAGCGCCCGACAGCGGACCGAGGACGAGGATCAGCACCGTGAGGCCCATCGCCGTCGCCACGCTGTTCGCCAGCAGCTGGATACCCGGATCCGTCGACAGGTGGGAGGCAGCGATGCCGGAGCCGACGACGACCGCGACGAGGAAACCCGCGCCGAGCGCCTCAGCGACGACGCGTCGGATCAGGTGCGAGTGATTCATGGTCCTCCAGAGCTTGACAGCGACACCCTAGCTCAATCAGCATTGAGTCAATGAACAGTGAGCGAACATTCCTCGAGGCCCGCGCCGCGCGCCACGCGGCGCTCGCCGACCCCACGCGTCTTCGGATCGTCGACCTGCTCACGCACGGCGATCTGTCACCGCGGGAGTTGCGGCTCCGGCTCGAGGTGGAGTCCAACCTGCTCGCGCATCACCTCAAGGTTCTCGAGTCAGTGACGCTGATCACGCGATCGCGATCTGAGGGTGACCGACGGCGCAGCTACGTGCAGCTGAACGCCGGCGAGCTGACCGACCTCGGGACGCACGCGCACCTGGCGGCATCCCGAGTGGTTTTCGTCTGCACCGCCAACTCCGCGCGCTCGCAGCTCGCCGAACACATGTGGCGGGAAAGGAGCTCCATTCCCGCAGCATCGGGCGGAACCGTTCCCGCTCCCTCGGTCGCACGCGGCGCGGTGAAGGTCGCCGCGAAGCATGGCCTCGACCTCTCCGATGCGCGCCCACGTCTGCTGTCTGAGATCGAGGCGGAGGGGGATCTTCGAATCACGGTCTGCGACAACGCCCACGAACACCTCGGCACCAGCGACCTGCACTGGTCCGTCCCCGACCCCGCCGCGGCTGGCGACCTCGCGGCGTTCGAGGTGGCGTACGCCGATCTGCGCCGACGCATCGACACCCTCGCCCCGCAGATCTCCGCCGCTTAGCACGCCGAAGGCGGGTGGTCCTCGGTGGAGACGGGATCGCGAAACTGGCTTCAGTTCATCGATCCGACGGAGGCACCGCCAGCGGCACCGTCGTGCGGATCCGCCAGCCTTCGGGCGTGGGGCCGCCGGTTGCTGATCCACCCAGCTCCTCTGCGCGATCGACGATCGACCGCAGGCCCACCCCCGCTATCCAGCCGGCGCTCTGTGAGCCATTGTCCGCGACGGCGAGCTCGAGGGTGTCGCCGACCGTGCCGACGGAGATGATGCAGCGCGTGGCATCCGAGTGCCGAAGCACGTTCGATACCCCTTCCATCGCGATACGGAAGGCGGCGAGCTCCACGGCGGGGCTGAGGGGCGGGAGCTCCCCACCCTCGACGGAGAACCGCACGGTGCGATCGCCGACCGCGATGGGCTGTCGCGTGCGCTGCTCGAGAGCTCCGATCAGTCCGAGTTCGTCCAGCTCGATCGGACGCAGGCCGTACACCACGCGGCGGACGTCGTTCAGCGCCTGACGGATATCGGAGCGGACGTCCGCCAGTAGCTGCTCGGCGGCGGGAGGATCCGAGAGCAGCACGTTCGATGTCGCGTCCGCCTGCAGAGCGGCGCTCGTCAGAATCGGGCCGAGGCCGTCGTGCAGCTCCCGCTGAAGACGCACCCGCTCCTCCTCGCGCGCCTCGATGACCGCGGTTCTGGATGCCTGCACCTGCTCCGCCAACGTCGAGGCGTGTACGGCCACCGCGAGCGGGGAGGCGATGAGCTCCAGCGAGAGGCGATCATCGTCGTGCAGCACGCGTTCACCCCGACGCAGTCCGGCAACGAGGTGGCCGACCTCGGATCCGCGATAGCGCAACGCGACCTCCGCCTGCTCTCCCCCGTCCAGCTCGCCCGACGCGGCTCGACGCTCACCGTCGACCGTTGTCAACGCGAGGTAAGGAAGGCGCAGGGCGATCCGCGCACGCTCGATCACGTCGCCGAGATTCTCCGCGTTACCCAGCCCCTCCCCGACACGCCCCGCGGTGCTCGCAGGATCCGAGCGCGTGCCGTAGAAGGCGCGGTCGATGATCCGGCGAAGCGCAAGGCGGAGCGGGTTGAACCCGAGCGCCACCACGATGGCGGCGACGACGGAGACCGTGCGGTCCGCGTCTGTGGGTACCACCGCGGAAAGCGCCGCGACGATACCTGCGTATACGGCGATCAGGGCACCGACGGCAACGACGTAGAGGAGCGTGCGCGACACCACCAGACGGATGTCGAGCAGCCCGTATCGCACGATCGCGATTGCGATGGAAACGGGAACGAGGCCGAACGTCAGCAACAGCAGTACCGGCCCGTCGCCGGTGAGCCAGCGCTGCGAGTTGATGACCACCATGATCACGACCGCGAGGATGACCCAGAGCAGTTGCCGGCGGATGGTCTCATCGCCGCGGACGTAGCGCACGATCAGTGACGCAACCGCCGCGACGAGGACACCCAGGCCCACGATACTGGCGGTGATGATGAGCGGCTCAGGCTGAACGAGACCGATCGAGAGGATGGATGTCGTGGCGCGCGCCGGCGACGGGCCCTCGTCGCCGAGCACCCACGTGACGACCTGGAAGACCGTGTAGACCACGATCAGCCACGCCAGCGGCGCCCACCGAGGCGAGGGCAACCGACCGTCGGGAAACAGCAGCAGGGCGAGTGGGAAGAGCCCCACTATCCCGACCAACCAGCCAGCAGTGGAGCAGGTGCCCAGCGACCTGGTGAACCACACCGACCAGCCCGCGTCCGCGCCGAAGATGGCGCCGAGACCGCATGCCGGCGTCAGTAGGTGACCCAAGCCGCACACGAGGAAGATCCAGCCCACCGCGTTCCCTGGTCGAAACCACGCGATCGCCGCTCCCGACAAGACGAAACCGACACTGAAGCTGAGGTTGGTGAGCATGTAGCTGGAGACGACGTCGGCCCATGTCGCCCGCACCATGACGGCAAGGACGACGACGGCGACGGTGAGACACGCCCACAGCGCCAATATTGCGATCAGGATCGGCCTGTGGAGCATCCGGCCGCCAGACGCCGCCCTGCCCGGAGCCGCGGGCGCCGTCACTGCCGGCCCAAACCGGCATCTCGCGCGAGGACGATCGCCTCACTCCGGGTGGCCACTCCGAGCTTCAAGAAGATCGCCGAGATGTGGTTGCCGACGGTCTTGGGCGCGAGGTGGAGGCGATCGGCGATCACGTCGTTCGCCAAGCCCGCGGCGATCAGCTCCAGAACCTGGCCTTCCCGCGGAGTCAGCGGGGGAAGCGCGGACACCGGCGGCGCCGCGATCCTCCCTAGAACGCGGTCGGCGACGGTTGAGCTGAAGATCGCGTCGCCTGCCGCGACGGCCCGGATGGCCCGCTCGATCTCGTTCTGTTCGGCGCCTTTCAACAGGTACCCGCGCGCGCCGGCGTTCAGAGCCTCCGAGATGAGCGCGTCCTCGTCGAACATCGTGAGGACCAGGACGGCGACAGACGGATGATCGCGGATGAGCCGTCGCGTCGTCTCGACGCCGTCCAGATCCGGCATCCGCAGATCCATCACGACGACATCGGGTCTGGACAGCGCTGCCTGCCGCATCACCTCGTGTCCGTTGCCCGCCTCGCCGACGACATCGATCCCGGGGAGCGTGGCGAGCAACGACTGGAGCCCGCGACGCACCATCGGGTGATCATCGGCGATCAGTACCCCGATCGTTGTGCCGTCCGTCTCCCCAGCCGCCATGAGTCGAGTATCGCGGCGGCGCGGCGGCGGCGTTAGGGGCAGACCCCCAACCTGACCGGGACATTTTCCCGGTCGCCACCGAGCGAATGACGGGTGCCGCCCCATCCGGCCCGGCACGGCGCAGAGGAGAGTCGATCGCGACCGGCGCACACCGCCGCCGGTATCGGCCACGACGGTAAGGAAGCACGACCATGACCAGGAACCTCGACGCACCGGCGTCACACACCGCTCGAAAGACCGCCCCCGCCGTGACGCGTGTGGGCGTCGCGATCTCGGCCGCGTTGGCCCTCGTCGACATCGTCGGCGGTGTGGTCCAACTCGCTCCGGGCTCCTTCCTTCCGCCCGAGGTCGCCGTCAGTGTGCTCGTGCTCGGAGTCGGCACCGCGGTGCTCGTCCCGTTCGCCTGGCGCGGTTCACGGTGGTCGATCTGGGTGATCGCTGCGCTACGGGCGCTGTCGGCGCTGACGGCAGTCCCCGCCTTCTTCGTGCCGGATGTTCCGACGGCGGCTGTTCTCGCGGCAGCGGCCACCGTCATCGTCACGGTGGCCGCGATCGTCCTGCTCCTCCTGAGGGGGCAGCGCTCGTGAGCGCCACGGTAGGCGCCAGGCGTGCGCCACGGGACACGCGACGGTTCGGCCGGATTGCAGCCGCCGTATTGATGCCGGTCGGACCGCTCGCGGTCGCGCTGCTTCGATTCATCATCCCGTTCGACCCGGCAGCAGCCGCGGCGGCCGCAGATCCCGTCCGGTTCGATGTGATCCTCGCGCTCGGCGCTGTCGCGACCTTCACCCTGGTCCCCGGGGCGTATGCCGCGGTGCATCTCGTGCGGCGTTATCAGCCGGTGCTCGCCACCTGGGTCGGGGCCCTCCTGATCCCGGGCTATCTGGGCCTCGCGGGGCTGGCCGCCCTCGACGCCATCGCGATCGCCGGAGCCCGCCTCGCTATCGACCCCGCCACGGTCTCGGCGATCTACGATGGCGTCGGCGCGCTCACGCCCCCCACCGTCTTCTTCGTCGCGTTCCTCGTCGGGCACATCCTGGGCACCGTCCTCCTGGGCGTTCTCTGCTTCCGCTCTCGGCTGATGCCGAGGACCATGGCCCTGCTCCTGGCGGTGTCGCAACCGCTGCACCTGACCGCGGTCATGCTCGCGAACAACTGGCTGGATCTGGTGGCGTGGTCGCTGACGGCCGCGGGGATGGCGTTCCTCGCGCTTCGCGTTCTCCGCACGCCAGACGAGGAATGGGACCTCCCGCCCCTGACCGCCCGACCGAGCGATCGAGCAGCCGACGTCGTCCGGCGCTGACTGTTCCGCGCCTGGCGGTGCACGAGCGCGTACTGCGCTTCGGGACGGATCTCCGGCGCATCGCCCACGGGAAGCTCCACATGCTCAACGCCGCTGGGACGATGACGACCTACGCGTGCCGCCGGGGTACCGGCTCGTCGTCGCCGGGGGCGAATCGGATGGAGGCGTGTCAGCCGGTGGCGGGATGCACCGTCTTGCGCATCACGGTCTTGCTCTTGCCGATGTGACGCTCGAAGGTGAAGCCGGCCTTCTCGAACATCGCCCTCGTGCCGTTGTGCAGGAACGACGATGACGTCCTCTTTCCCGGGGCCAGCTCGTTGGGGAACGAGACCACCTCCCCGCCGCCGGCTCGCGCGATCAGCTCGAGCGCACCATCCAGCGCCTCCCGTGCCACTCCCGACCGCCTGTGGTCGCGGTCGACGAAGAAGCAGGTGATGCGCCACGGTGCCGGATTCGTCTCGCCGGCGTCATATTGCTTGCGGTGGTAGATTCCCGGCAGCTCGGCCGGACTGCCGTATTGGCACCACGCGATCGCGGCGTCGCCGTCGAAGACCAGCGCGGCGTGCGCGACGCCCTCCGCGACGAGTCGCTGCTTGAACGTCGGCCCGTCGTACTCGCTCTTGATGGTCTCCTCCGTGTCGCCGTGGAAATACGAGCAGTAGCACCCGCCCCACACCCCGTTGTGCTTCTCGGCGAGCGCGAGCCACGCCGGGAAGGTTTCCGGCGTGAGCGGCTTGATCACGTGCGACGTCGTCATGGTCACGCTCTTAGTGTGCCGACTGCGGGGGACGCCGGACAGGGGCTCCCCGCGCGGTCGCGGCACCGCGGCTCAGGGCGGCCCCGTTGTGGGGGATCCCCGCGGATCCCGCGGATCCCCGCGCCGAACGAACTCGACGTTGCTCGGTGGACCCGCCATGGCTGCGAGCAAGCGGCGCCCCAGGGGTGCCGTCACCCGATCCTGCGAAGGGCTCAGACGCGAGGGTGATCGGATGCGGCGAGCACGCGTTCGGCCGCTTTCACCATCGCCACATCGATGAACGTGCCGTCCTCGAGCACGAACGCGCCGGTGCCGTCGGCGGCGGCCGCCGCCACGCGGTCGACGATGCGCTGGGCGCGAGCGACCTCGTCGGCATCCGGCGTGAAGACCCGGCGGATGACCTCGATCTGACGGGGGTGGACGGCGGTGCGCCCGGCGTACCCGAGCGCGCGTCCGGCGCGACAGCTCTGCTCGAGGCCGTCGAGGTCGGCGACGTCTGCCCACACGGCCATGAGGGGCAGCGGCAGGCCCGCTGCCGCGGCGGCGTTGACGATGCGCCCCCGCGACCAGGCGAGGCCCGGTTCGCCGGCCGGCCCCGCGGGAACGCCGAGCTCGGCGCGCAGGTCGGCCTCTCCCGCCGCGATGGAAGACACCCCGGCTCCCGCGATGTCGAACGCCCGCTCGATGGATAGCGCGGATTCGAGCAGCGCGTGCACCTCACGGCCCGGCAGGGCGGAGCGGATCGCGGCGACGTCGTCGGCCGACTCGGTCTTCGGGAGCCGGATGCCGAAGGATGCGGGCAGGTCCGTGACGGCGGCGAGATCCTCCTCGTGGGCGGCAGCGCCTCGTGCGTTGATGCGCACCTGCACGGCGGGGGCGTGCTCCCCGCGTTCGGTCCAGGCGGCGGCGAAGTCGGCGAGCGCGGCTCGCGCCTGCGCCTTGCGCGAGAGCGTCACCGCGTCCTCGAGGTCGACGATGACCGCATCCGCCCCCGCCTCGAGGGCCTTGCCGAAGCGCTCCGGACGGTCGGCGGGCGCATAGAGGGCGACGAGGATGCGGCGGGTCATGCGATCGATCCTTCCGCACGCATGCGCGTGATGTCGTCCGCGGTGTAGCCGAGCGACTCCAGCACCTCGTCGGTGTCGGCGGCGTGCGCGCGTCCGGAGAATGCGATCGTCGCCTCATCGCGCGACAGGCGGAACAGCGGTCCCTGCATGGCCATGTCGCCGAGGTCGGGGTCGTGGATGCGGTGGATCGTCCCGAGTGCCTGGAACTGCGGGTCGGCGACGATGTCGGACGGGTCGTACACGGGCGCGACGGCGGCCTGCGCCTGTTCGAACGCGGACACCACCTCGTCGCGCGTGTGCTGCGCGATCCAGCCGCCGACCGCGTCGTCGAGCTCGTCGGCGTGCTCGGCCCGGCTCGCCCCGCTGGCGAACCACGGCTCGGCCGCGAGGTCGGGGCGGCCTACGAGGGCCATCACGCGCTCGGCGATCGACTGCGCACTGGTGGAGACGGCGACCCAGGAGCCGTCGGCCGTGCGGTAGGTGTTGCGGGGCGCGTTGTTGGTGGAGCGGTTGCCGGTGCGCGGCTGAACAGAGCCGAGCTGATCCCACCGCGTGATCTGCGGGCCGAGCATCGCGAGGATCGGCTCGATGATCGCCACGTCGACCACCTGCCCGCGGCCGTCGCGTCCACGGGCGTGCAGCGCGGTCATGATCGCGTAGGCGGTCGCGAGCGACGCGATGCCGTCAGCGAGTCCGAAGGGCGGGAGGGTCGGCGGTCCGTCGGGCTCGCCCGTGGCGGCGGCGAACCCGCTCATCGCCTCGGCGAGCGTGCCGAAGCCCGGCCGGCTGCGGTACGGCCCGATCTGCCCGAAGCCGGTCACGCGGGCCAGCACCAGACCGGGGTTCTCGGCCGACAGCTCCTCGTACCCGAGGCCCCACCGCTCGAGCGTCCCGGGGCGGAAGTTCTCGATGACGACGTCGGCGGTGCGGGCGAGGCGGAGGAACGCGTCACGCCCGTCGTCGGTGTGCAGGTCGATCGCGACGGTGCGTTTGTTGCGCCCGAGCGTCTTCCACCAGAGGTTCTGACCGTTCTTGCTCGGGCCGTGCCCGCGGGCCGGGTCGGGGCGGGTCGGATGCTCCACCTTGATGACCTCGGCACCCATGTCGCCGAGGTGCATGGCCGCCATGGGGCCGGCGAACAGAGTGGATGCGTCGATCACGCGGAGCCCGTCGAGGGGGGTCATGTGCGGTCCTCCCAGCAGACCCGCAATCCGATCGAGGGCGACGCGTCCTGTCCCAGCCCCGGCAGCAGCAGCTTGGCGGCGAACTCCGGCGTCTGCACGCCGCCGTCGAAGTACCAGTCGGATCCGTCGCTGCGGTGCGCGCTGCCGCCCTTGAGCATGACGAACCGGGTGCGACCGTCGGAGTGCTCCGACTCGGTCCAGTTCCACACCTCCGGTTCCCGGCGCCGGAAGGAGGGGTCGGACGCGGCGAGCTGCCACTCGTCCTCCATCGGAAGCCGACCGCCGACCCATGCCGCGTACTCGCGGGCGCGGGCGAAGGTCATGCCGGTTGCGGGGAGCTGAGGATCGCGCGCGTCGGTGTGTTCGCCGAGCGAGTCGAGGAAGCGGGCGTACTCCGCCTCGCTCACTTCGGCGGCGGCGACCCGGACGGGATGCGGCAGCTCGGCGACGCGCTCAAGCGTGCGCTGGTCGTGCAGGCGCGGGGGCAACGGCTTCCACTCGTCGACGTACGGCGCACCCTCGTACATGCCGGTCTCGCGGGCGCGGAACCGCACCGTCAGCACATGCGTGCCGGCGGCGACGGTCACGGTGGGGGCCGCCTCGGCCTCGCCCCCGACAGGTGCCGTCCACGCGGGCGCGGGCAGTCGTCGCGCCCGGCGGTGCGGGAAAGACGCGTCCGCCACGGGAGGCTCGGCGAGGAGCGCGGCGCTCACCTCGTCGACGAGCGCCGGGACCGCGGCATCCGCCGGAAGCCTCATGACGGCCCCGATGCCGCCGGCCGGCACCGTCACCGACGAGACCCCGTCGCCGGTTTCGTGCAGCGGGATGTACCGCCCGTCGCCGGGAAGCTCGTGCACGACGTCGGCGTCAGAGGTGTTGACCAGGCACAGCAGGGTCACACCGTCGAGCTCGAAGGCCGACCCGAAGACGGGCGCGTCGTGCACCGCGAGAGGCGTCCACTCCCCCTCGACGAGCCAGCGGTGCATGCCCCGTTGCACGGGCAGCATGCGGCGGAGCGTCGCCGCGTCGCGGTCGTTCCACCCGACCCACGCGCCGAAGACGACCTCCCACACCATGATGCCGACGCCGTTCAGCCACGCCGAGCGCAGCTCCTCGGCGTGGTCGCGGTGCCAGCGGCGGATGTGGTGCTGCATGTGGCGGCGCTCGAACCAGCGGGCCCGGAGGACGCCCGGCACCTCGGAATCGGCGAACCACTGCGCCCACGACAGCGTGTGGTCGGCGATCCGCTCGGTGGCGAGCTTCGATTCCCCCTCGAGCCCGATGCCCGGGCGCGCGACGTCGAGCGCGGCGACGAGGTCGGGGTCGGCTTTCCTCAGCGTGTCGAGGAAGACGCCGTCCGCGCCGAGCCGCCGGACGGTCGCGGCGAGCTCGGTGGCGTCGTCGCCGTCCCGGCGCGTGCCGACGTCCCACGGGTTGTAGTCCACGAACACCGCGACTCCCGCGCCGTGCAGCGCGTCGGCGGCTTCGGCCAGCCCCGGGACGGCGTAGAAGTCCCACTGGTTGCGGTCGTCGATGCCGATGACGGGATAGGCGTGCCACAGCACGATGCCGTCCAGGCCACCGAACCGGCGCTGCGCGTCGTCGAGGAAGCGTTCGGGTGTGAACCGCTGCGCCTCGAAGTCGAAGAAGAGCTCGTCCCACAGCCACACCTGCGCCACCGTGAAGCAGCGGCTCGCCCATGCGGATGCGGGGTCGTCGTACCGGGTCGGCGCGCCGTGGCGGGCACGGGCGCCCTCGCGCCACGCGGTCAGCTGCGCGCGCCACGCGTCGAGGTCGGCGGGATCGGTCGGGGCGATGAAGATCTTCGCGTCGTCGAGGTGGGTCGCCGCATCGCCCGCGGTGACGTCGACGTCGAGCGGAACCGGCGTCGGCCGGTCGATCTCGCGGGGGACGAGGGGGTCGAATCCACCGCTCACGTCAGGTTCTCCTTCAGGAAGGCGGCGACCTCGCCGGTGGTCGGCACCGCGTCCTGCGCACCGGGGCGCGTGACGGCGAGGGCGGATGCGGCGGCCCCGGCCCGCGCGGCGTCGACGAGTAGAGCGACGTCGACGGTGTCGGGGCGCCGTCCGGACGCGGCGAGGGCCGCGGCCAAGACTCCGCAGAAGGTGTCGCCGGCGCCGGTGGTGTCCACGGCCGTCACCACGTGCGCGGGAACCTCCGCCTGCTCGTCGCCGCAGACGACGAGGCACCCGCGGCGGCCGAGGGTGATCACGAGCGCGCGCACGGCCGGTGCGAGTGCGGCGATGGCCGCGTCCAGTTCGTGGGTTCCTGCCACCTCGAGGGCTTCGTGCTCGTTCACCACGAGCACGTCGGTCGCGGCCAGCAGTGCGTCGCGCGCCGACGCGAAGGGCGCCGAAGGAGCCGCGTTCAGGACGTGCCACGCACCGGCGGCACGGGACGCCGCCGCATCCTGGACGAGCGGCACCGGGATCTCCAGCTGGGTCAGGAGGACCGTGGCCCCCGCGACGACCTCGCGCTGCACGTCGGTCAGCGTCTCTCGGGCCGCGTTGGCACCGGCGGCGACGACGATGGCGTTCTCGCCGGAGGCGTCGACGGAGATGAGCGCGGTGCCGGTCACGTCCTCGACCCGGACCAGGCCGGAGACGTCGATGCCGTCGGCCACGAGCGCAGCCCGCAGCGTCTCCCCCTCGGCGTCGGTGCCCACCGCTCCGACGAACGCGACCGCGGCGCCACCGGCGCGACGGGCGCCGACGGCCTGGTTGGCCCCCTTGCCACCGCCGGTGCGCACGAGCGACGAGGCCAGCAGCGTCTCGCCCGGCGCCGGGATGCGGGCGACGCGGGCGACGACGTCCTGGTTGATGCTGCCGACGACGACGACGCTCACGACGACACCTCCCACAGCCCGCGCGTGCGCTCGGCGAGCTCACGAATGGAGCGGTGTGCACCGCCGGGCAGGGAGGTGGCGATCCGGTCCTGCAGGGGCGACGTCCACGCGGCGCCGATGCCGTTCGCGCCGACCAGGCCGCCGACGACCGAGCCGACGGTCGCGCCGCCCGAGTCGGTGTCCCAGCCCCCGGAAACGGCGAGCGCGACGGCGGCGCCGAAGTCGCGGCCGTGGGCCTGCAGCGCGCACGCGATGAGGGCGGCGTTGTTGAGGGTGTGCACCCAGTGCATGCCGGCGTATTCGGCGTGCAGGGCGTCGAGCGCATCCGCCGTGCTCAGACGGCCGTCGGCGAGCGCACGACCGGTCTCGCGCCCGAACCGCACGGCGTGCGCAAGGCGCGAGGCGGGCGGGACGACCGCGTCCGCGGCATCCAGGACGGCGTCGGGGGTGTCTGCGACGAGGGATGCCGCGCACAGGGCGGCGGCCCACATCTCGCCGTAGAGGCCGTTTCGCGTGTGACTCAGCCGTGCGTCGATCCACGCCGAGCGGGCAGCGCCCCGCACGTCGCCGGGGTGGGCCCACCCGTGCACGTCGGCGCGGATGACCGCGCCGATCCACTCCCGGAAGGGGTTGTGGTGGGTCGCGGTCTCGGGCACGGGGCGCGCGTCGAGGATGTTGCGGTACGCGGCGCGCTCGGCCGTGAAGACCCGGCCCGCGGGCAGGGCGGCGAGCCACGCCTCGGCGACGTGGTCGGTCTGCAGGCCCGCGCCGTGCTGCTCGAGCAGTTCGAGGGCCAGGATCGGGAAGTTCAGGTCGTCGTCCTCCGGCATCCCGGCGATGTTCTCGACGAGGGAGGTCGGCGCGGAGCGCCGGTTCCAGGGCCACCGCTCGGCGACCTCGGCGGGCAGACCCCGGGCGGTGAAGTAGCCGTGGATCGGCCAGTTACCGGTCGCGCGGGCGATCTCCTCGATCCCCTCGCGCGGGATCTTCTCGACGGGTTTGCCGAGCAGGCACCCCGCCGCCCGCCCGAGCCACGCCCCGTGGACGCGCTCGAACGTGGCTCCGCCGGCGGCCGCGCCCGGCGCGGGCGGCAGGAGCGCTTCGATCGCGTCCCACCCGTCGGGTTCATCCGCGCTCGGGCGCTGCAGCCCCTCCAGTTCGTCGAGGATGTTCCGCGCCAGTTCGCGCTGCGCCGCGGGCGCCGGCGTTGCGCTTGCGCCCGACGGGGCTAGCCGGGTGGCGCCACCGGCCGCGGCCCACCGGCGTTCGATCGGCAGGAGCTCGTCCTCGCTCACACCCTGTTCCCGCAACGCCGCGAACTCGGCGGGAACGAGGTCTTCCGGCTGTGCCCACGTCAGCCTCACGCCACGGCCTCCGGCGCCAGCAGGGTCGACAGCGCCGCGGAGCGCGCGGCCGCGCGCTCCGCGTCGGCGCGCGCGACGTCACGGACCACGTCGACCATCGCCGTGACGACGCCGTCGAGGTCGAGGCGGCTCGCGGTGGTGACCCCGCTCACCCACTCGCTCGGGACGGCGGCGCTGCCGCGCAGGCCACCGCAGATGGCGCCGGCCATCGTCGCGATCGAGTCGGCGTCGCGGCCGTAGTTGACCGCATCCAGCACCGCGGCGCGGAAGTCGCCGTCGTGCGCCACCACGAAGCCGAGGGCGACGGGAAGCTCCTCGATCGCCTTCGTACGTGACGGAAGCCGAGCGTCCATCGCCGGCGACCGGTACTGCTCCCCCACCGTGTCGAAGGGTGCGACCGCCCGCCGGATGATGCGGCCGAGCTCGCGCGGGTCGTCCGACCCGCCGGCTGCGAGGAAAGCGTCGACGGCGTCGAAGACGGCGCGGATGGCGGCGGCAGTGCCGTCGTGGGCGACATCGAGCACCGCGCGGCGCACGTCGGCGACGGTGGCGCCGGGGGCGGCGGACGCGGCGACCGCGGCGGCGAACACGCCTGCCGCCTCGCGACCGTACGACCACTGGTGCGCGCCGGTGATGTCGATCGCCTCGGCGTAAGCGCCACGCGGGTCGCCGATGTGGACGAGCCCGACGGGTGCCATGTACATCGTGGCGCCGCAGTTCACGACGTTGCCGACGCCCGCTTCGCGCGGGTCGGCGTGGCCGTAGTGCAGCTTCATGACGAGCCACTTCTCGGCCAGGAAGACGCGCTGGAGGATGAGCGCCTCGTCCTCCAGCTCGGGGATCCAGCGGCGTTCGCCGATCATGAGGGGGACGAGGTCGCTCGCGACGTCGTAGGCGTCGAGGTGGCGCCGCTGCTTCGCGTACACCTCGATGAGCGCGTGCGTCATGAGGGTGTCATCCGTCACGTGCCCATCGCCCTTGTGGTACGGCGCGATGGGCCTCGCCGTGCGCCAGTCGGGCAGGAACGGACCGACGATCCCCTCGACACGTCCGCCGTGCCGCTCCTCGATCTGTTCGGGCGTCCAGCCCTCGGTCGCCCCGCCGAGCGCATCGCCCACGGCGGCACCCGCCAGCACCGCCGACACCCGATCGTGCAACACGTCCATGCATTCCCTCATTTCGTTCAAGCGTCGGTGTCACGGGGGTGGATCGATCGATCCACCCCCGTGAGGTCATCAACCGGCGACGTCAGCCCAGCCGTCGGTGAGCTGCTGTGCGAGCTCCTCGCTGCTGATCTGGTCGGCCAGGTACTGCTGGAAGGCGGGCGTCGCGATCGTGTCCTTCCATTCGGCGTACTTCGACACCTTCAGAAACGGCGGACCGACCAGACCCTCACCGGAGGCGAGCACCTGCTTCCACGCCTGGTCGTCACCGGCGAGCGTCTCGACCTCGGCGCGCGCCGCACCCGACGACGGGATCAGCGCGTCGGCGAAGGCGATCTTCCCCAGGTTCTCACCGCTCATGAAGTAGTTGAGGAAGTCTGCCGACTCCTCCACGTACTCCGAGTCGACGTTCACCGAATACGTCTGCGGGGGTCCGGCCTGGAGCGCACCGGCCGAGCCCTCGAGCGGCGGCAGGGCGACCCAGTTGAAGCCCTCGGGGGCGTCGTTGGCGATGTTCGTCGCCTGGAAGGAACCCTGCACAGTCATGGCGACCTTGCCGCCGTAGAAAGACGGCAGCACGTCCGAGCCGGACTGGGTCAGCGAGGTCGGCTCTATCGACTTGTCGGTGTATGCCATCTCATGGATGCGTTCGGCCACCGCGAGCTCATCGTCGCCCACCTCGATCGTGGCCTCGTCGCCTTCGCCCTGGAAGTACCCGCCGTCGAAACCGAGCGACAGGCTCATGATCGTGGCGGTCGGGGAACCGAGGCCCCAGCCGAGACCGTACTGGTCACCGGTGGTGGTCGCCTGGGCGATCTCCTGCAGCTCATCCCACGTCATCGTGTCGCCGGTCGGGACCTCCACGCCCGCCGCCGTGAGCAGGTCGGTGTTCGCGAACGCCATGTACGACTGCAGCGTCGAGGGGTACGCGACGATCTGGTCGTCGTGGGTCACGGAATCCCAGATGCTCTCGGAGACATCGGACTTCAACTCCGGGTCGATGAGGTCGCTGAGGTCCGCCAGGTACCCGTCCGCCGCGAACGAGACGATCGAGCTCGCGTCGAAGTGGATGATGTCGGGGGCCGTGCCGCCGGTGAACTGGGTGATGAGCTTGTCGTAGATGCCGTCCCACCCGGCCTGGACGATCTTGACCTGAACGTCGTCGTTCTCGGCGTTCCAGGCGTCGACGATCTCCTTGATCGCCGCCTGGGTCGCCGGCTGGTCCGACAGCGACTGGAACTGCAGCGTGACGGCGTCGCCGTCTCCCCCGCCGTCGTTGTTGGCGCTGCCCTGCTGGCAGCCCGCCAGCGCGATGGCTGCGACGCCCGCGAATGCGACGGCGCCGATGCCCCGGATTCTTCTCATGATGATCGCCTTTCTCTTTCTCTTGGTTCTTCGTCTCGGGAGGGTCAGCCCTTGACGGCACCGGCGAGCATGCCGCCGGTGAGTTTCTTCTGCAGGATCCCGAAGATGATGAGCGACGGGATCGTCGCGAGGATCGCGCCGGCCGCCAGGGGTCCCAGTTGCGTCTGCCCCTCGGCGCCGAGGAACGAGCGCAGCGCGATCGGCAGGGTGTACAGCTCCGGGCTCTGGATGAGGACGAGCGCGAGGAAGAACTCGTTCCAGGCCGAGACGAACGTGAACATCGCGGTGGCAACGAGGCCCGGGGCAAGCAGCGGCAGGATGACGGTGCGGAGGATCGTGAAACGCCCCGCGCCATCCATCTCGGCGGCTTCCTCGAGGTCGGGCGGGATCGCGGCGACATAGCCCTGCAGCATCCACAGCGTGAACGGCATCGTGAAGGTGACGTAGACGAGGATGAGGCCGAACAGGGTGTCGTTCAGCTGCAGGCTCCGGAGCACCAGGAAGAGCGGAATGATGATGAGGATCGTCGGGAACACCTGGCTGACGAGGATCCACACCGTGCCGGCGGCGCGCAGCTTTCCCTTCAGCCGCGCGAGGGCATATGCCATCGGCATCGAGAGCAGCACCGAGATGATCATCGTCACGACCGCGACGATGATGGAGTTGCCCGCGGCGGTGAGGAGGTTCTGCCGCTCCAGCGCCGAGGCGTAGTTGCTGAAGTCCCACTGCTGCGGGATGAGGTTCACCGCGAGGGAGTTGAGCTCCTGCGTCGACTTGAACGATGCCGACAGCAGCCACAGCAGCGGGAAGCCGAGGAAGATCAGGTACCCCGCCAGCGCGAGGTACATCAGCACGGTGGCGTAGAGGGGGCGTTTCGTGGTCATTTGCTGACCGCCTTGTTCTGCCGGAACTGATTGATCAGATAGAGCGAGAGGATCACCAGGATCGCCACGACCAAGACGTTGCCCATCGCGGAGGCGTACCCGATCTCGCGGTTGCGGAACGCCTCGAGGTAAGTGAACAGCGGCGGGATCATCGTGCGACCGCCCGGACCGCCCTCGGTGAGCACGTAGATGAGGCCGAACGAGTTGAACTGCCAGATGAAATCGAGCGCCGTGACCGCGATGATGACGGGCCGCAGGGCCGGCAGCGTGACGTGCCAGAAGCGGCGCACGGCACCGGCGCCGTCGACGGCGGCCGCCTCGTGCTGCTCAGGCGCGATGGACTGCATTCCGGCCAGGAGCAGCACGGTGGTCTGCGGGATGCCGGCCCACACGCCCACGACGATGACCGCCGGCAGCGCCGTCGAGAAGTCGCCGAGCCAGTTGATACCGGGGATGCCGAGCCAGCTGAGCACGCCGTTGAGGGGTCCGGAATTGGGGTTGTAGATCATGCGCCAGACGATCGCGATGACCACCGGCGGCATCGCCCACGGGATGAGCGCGAGCACCCGGGTGAGACCCTTCAGTCGCAGGTTGGTGTTGAGCAGCAGGGCAAGCCCCATTGCGCTGGCCAGGGTGAGGAGCGCCACGGACCCTGCCCACACGATGCCGATGCCGAAGGACTCCCAGAAGCGCCGGTTGCCCGCGAGGTCGATGAAGTTGCCCAGGCCGATGAAGTTGATCTCGGCGTTGCGCGCGAGCGTCGCATCCGTGAATCCGAGGGCGACACCGCTGACGAGCGGGATCACGGAGAAGATGATGATCGGCAGGAGTGCGGGCGCCACCAGGGCGATGGCCTCTTTGCGCTGGGCGCGGGCGCGCGGCCCGATCTGCCGGACGCGTGGCGGCGGCGAGGACTTCTTCGTCTTCTCAAGCGTGGTCATCCGTGGGCCTTCTCTTCATCGATGAGCTCAGGTCGGCGTAACGCGGAGGGTGCGGACGCCGACGACGAACCGCGGACGACCAGCGATGGGGGCACGGTGACCGTGTGCGCCGGCCGAGCCGGTTCGGCGATGCGCGCGAGCAGCATCTCGGCGGCCACGCGCCCGCGCTCTTTCGCGCCCAGATCAACGCTCGTGAGTCCCGGCCGCACGACCTCGGCGAGTTCGGTGTCGTCCACCCCGGTGACGGCGAGATCGGTGGGAACGGTCAGGCCGAGGTCTTCGGCGGCGCGGAGGACGCCGACGCCGATGAGGTCGTTCGCAGCGACCACCGCCGCGGGCCGGTCGTAGCGGTCCAGGAGCGGAACCGCCGCGTCGTACCCCGCCGCGATGGTGAAGTCGGATGCGTCGATGTGCTGGGTGCGCAGGTCGCGGTGGTTCGCCGCCGCCGCGATGAAACCCTCCCGGCGCATGCCACCGGGCGTCGTGTCGGCCGGGCCGTTGATGAACGCGATCGTGCGCCGTCCTTGCGCGACGAGGTGGTCGACGACAAGGCGCATCGCCGTGCGGGAGTCGGCCCGCACGGTGTCGAAACCGGCGGAGTCGGGGATGCGCCCGAGCACCACGAGCGGAATAGGAGCCGCCGCGAGCGCGGCGAGCAGTTCGTCGGTGACGCGGAGGGGCGAGAGGATCATGCCGTCGACGTAGCCGCGGCCGAGATCGCGGACGACGTCGACGGACGACGAGGCGGTGCCGGTCGACGACAGCAGGAGCCGATATCCGGAGGCCGAGACGACCTGCTCGATCGCGGCCATCATCTCGACGTACACCGGGTTGCCGATGTCGGCGACGGCGTACCCCAGCTGCAGGGTGCGTCCCCGCTTGAGCGACTGCGCGGTCGCGTCGGCGACATAGCCGAGCTCACGCGCGGCGCCCCGCACCTTCGACACCGTCTCGGCGCTGGCAATCAGCCCGTTCAAGGCCCGCGACGCGCTCGCGACGGAGACACCCGCGCGGGCGGCGACCTGCGTGATCGTGACGCGTGCCATGGCTCCCCTTCGAGCGGTGTAAACGATTCCAGCTCCCTCCTGTAAACGTTCTCACTGGTTCGTTGCGGTTGTCAAGAGCGCACCATTTTCCGCCGGCGGGTGAGAGCTAGCGGGAAGGACTGCTTCCGTCCAGGGCTGGGGTACCGCACGCCGCGCGGGTTAGCGTTGCGCCATGATCGACTTCTTCCCCGACGCCGCATGACGCCGCCCCCGAACCGCACTGTGCGCCGATTCGACCGTGGCCCGCTCGCGTTCCAGGTGTTCGCGACGACGGCGCAGCAGGACTCCGGTCGCACCCCGGTCGTGCTCGTGCACGGCATCGGCATGTCGCACCGCTACCTGTCGCGCCTGCAGGATGTCCTCAGCGAAGACCACACCGTGTTCTCGATCGACCTTCCGGGATTCGCGGGGCTCCCGAAGCCCGGTTTCGATGTGGACGTCGCCGCCATGGCTGAGGCCCTCGGCGAGGTGATCGAATCCCTCGACGTCGGCCCCGTCATCCTCGTCGGGCACTCGATGGGCGCCCAGTGGGTGGTGGAGCTCGCCGCGCAACGTCCGGACCTCGTCACTCACCTGGTCGCCGTCGGACCGGTCACCGACGACGAGCACCGCAGCGTCCTCGCACAAGCCATCGCACTGGGGAAGGACACCCTCGGCGAAACCCCGCGGATCAACGCCATCGTCTTCACCGACTACATCCGCTGCGGCATCCCGTGGTACCTCACCCAGGTGCGCCACATGATCGTCTACCCGATCGAAGATCGCGTCGCCGAGCTCAGGATGCCGCTGCTCCTGATCCGCGGCGAGAATGATCCCGTCGCGGGCGTGGAGTGGTGCCGGCGGCTCCGCGGCCGAGCCCCGTCGGCGGCGCTCGTGACGATTCCCGGTCGGTACCACGTCGCGCAGTTCTCGTCACCGCGCGCGGTGGCGGACGCCATCGTTTTCCACACCACGACCGCGGCGGCCGTCCACGCCCGTCCATGAGGAACGCGCTTCGGGTCGCGGCGTGGTGGCTGGCGGACTACGCCTACGCCACCACGTGGCAAGTCCGTGCGTTCGCGAACCGCACGCGGCCGGAGTCGTTCCGGTCCGGGCCGGGAGTGCCGGTGATCATCCTCCCGGGCGTGTACGAGACCTGGAAATTCCTGCAGCCCCTCGTCGAGCACCTGCACGCGCGCGGTCACCCGATCCACGTCATCGACCTGCTGCACCGCAATCTGCGTCCGGTCGTCGAGATGGCCGCTGTCGTCAGCCGCTACCTCGAGGCTCGGGACTTGGGAGATGTGATCCTGGTCGCTCACAGCAAGGGCGGCCTCATCGGCAAACAGGTGATGATCGGACCGGCTGCATCCAGGGTGCGGGGGATGGTCGCGGTCGCGACGCCGTTCGGCGGCTCGCGGTACGCCCGGATGATGCTCACGCCCTGGCTGCGGAGCTTCTCGCCGCGCGATAGCACCATCCTCGCCCTCGCCGAGCAGCAGGATGTGAACGCGCGGATCACATCCGTGTACGGCCTGTTCGACCCGCACATCCCCGAGGGGAGCACCCTGCCCGGCGCACGCAACGTGCTGCTGGACACGGGCGGCCACTTCCGGATCCTGGCCCACCCCCGCGTGCTCGCCGAGGTCGAGCGGATGTCCTCCGACGGCCCGTCGGCGTGAGCGTTCCGCGCTCTGCGCCTCCGACGCCCTAATGTAAGTCGCTGGGGAGATCAGAATCCGAATCTGCCGCCCCGCCCCTCACCGATGAGCATCCACGCCGTGCCCCGCCTCCCACCAGGGCTCGCCGCGCGCCCTCGTGTCACGGCCCGGCTCGACAGCGACGCGCCCGTCGTGGTTCTGCACGCACCGGCAGGCTACGGAAAGACCACCGCCCTGACCCAGTGGGCGACCAGCACCACCCGGTCGGGCCTGTGGTTCCGCGTCCGCGACGGGATGAGCGAACCGGCCGCCTTCGTCCATGACCTGTCGGCGGAGCTCGCCGAAGCCGGCGTCCTGGATGAGGCCGACCCGCACCGCACAGCTGCGGAGAGCCTCGCCCCGTTGGGCGACCCGTGGAGCCTGCTGCGCGGCCGTCTGCAGCGCATCCGCGGCGCGTTCACGCTCGTCCTCGATGAGGCCGAGCACCTCGACGACGCCACGATCGCCGGCATTCTGCGCACCGTCGAGGAGCACCCCGGCCTGTCCTTGCGTGTCGCGACCCGCGGCCCCCACCGATTGACCGAACACGGGCTCGACCTCGGCGTGGCTCTCGAGCGCGTCGGCCCCGACGAGCTGGCTCTGACGGAGACCGAAGCGGTCGAGGTGCTCGGCCGTGCCGGTTCTGCCGGCACCGTGACGCACGTGCTCGAGCACGGCGGGAGCCCCGCCCTCGCCCGCATCGTCGGACTCACCGGTCGCACGCCGCCGGAGGCGGCCGGGGATGCGGTGGAGACGGCGGTCGCGTCGCTGTTCCGGCTGCGCTCCTCGTCGCGGGACGAGCGCTTCCGCTCGTTCCTGGAGCGCATCGCGCTTTCCGAGGCCGTCGACGCGGAGCTGGCCCGGCAGCTGACCGGAGACCCCGCCCCCGGCGCACTGCTGGAGCGGGCGGAGGCGGAAGGGCTCGGGTACTGGAGATCTCCCCCGCCTGACGATCGCCAGGGCACGCTGTTCATTCCCTCCCCCGTTTTCCGCCGCATCCTCGGCGCATCCCTTCGTCGGCGATTGCCCGGTCGCGTGACACGGGAGTTGGACGCGCGGATAGCGCGATGGAACCTCAGCCGCGCACACGCGTTTCCCGCTCTTCAGTCGGCCGTGCGCTCTCGCGACTGGGATCTCGTCACCGACGTCGTCCGTGTGCACTGGGATGACCTGTTCCGCAACGCCGGCGAGGTGCGGGAACTGTTCCGGACGGTGTCGCCGCTGAGCCTCCGCGCGCAACCGTTGCCGTGCATGCTGCTGGCGATCCTCTGGGACGCGCGCGGCGCCGACCCGCTGCGCGCTGCGGCGTATCGGGGGCTCGCCGCGTACGGAGCCCGCGCTCCGCTCCGCTCTGCCCCGCCCGAGGACCGCGCGCTACTGGCCGCGATCCAATCGGCCGCACACCGGGTATCCGGCTGAAGCGGCAGGCCGCTCGGGGCGTGGGTCAGGCCGAAGCCTCTTGGGCTTCCCTGTCGTGCTGGACCGACTTCTCCTCCATGAACCGGCACAGAGCCGCGGCCCGCTGAAGCTCGCCGCTGAGGTCGTCGAGCTGCTCGGGGCTCATCACCAGATCGTTGGGACGCGCCTGCAGGGTGATCTCCCAGTGCTGTTCGCCCGGCGCGACAGGCTGCATGAACATCTCTGTCGTCGCATTGACGAGCCGCAGGATCACCAACCCGGTGTCCCGGCCGTCGCTGCCATCCTGAAGGGCCACATGCCCGCGGACCTCGTGCCCTTCGCTGCGGAACTCGTCCAGCCAGTCCTGCAGCACGGCCTGTGTGCGGTAGGGCATGAGATGCGCCTTTCTCGACGGCTCGCCCACCCCGTTAGGCAAGTCCGATCACCTATTTTCTCATGCGGCAGGGCTCTCCGCTGACACCTCAAAGTCGAAGCTTTCGCACCACGACCCCGACGGTTTCGAGCGCGCGATCGTGGACGGCCTGGGCGCTAGCTGCGCCGCCGGAGCAGACGGCGCCCGACACGCAGCACGGCCCATCCGCCGAGCAGCCACGGCCCGGCCACGATGAGAGGGTCCATCCACATGTGGCGGAGATCGACGCGCCCGCGACGCGACGAGATCGGCCGCAGGCGCGGCTCGGCCAGAATGCCGGTCTCGGTGATCGGGTTGTCCGGCCGCAGGGTGAACAAGGAACGCACGTGCGCCCCCGTCGCGTCGACGCGGTCACCCAGGATCAGCAGCAACCAGTGCGCGGCTCGGCCTTCGCTGAAGCGGGCATACGCGAAGCGACGGATGGCGCCGGACACCCCGTGCAACGGCTGCGCCGTCCCGTACGCCGCGGTGAGGTGCGCGTGCTCGATCGAGCGTTCCCGGCGCGGATCGTCGCGCTGGCGTTCGGGCTCGACCCAGTGGGCGCCGGTCGCGCCGAGGTCGAAGCGCTCCTTCGGAAACGACGGGCGGTCGGCCGGGTCGAGGTCGACTCCCCACCCGGGGATGCGCGCGCGCAGCTCCTCGGCGGTCGGCGGGGTCACGGGCTTGTCTGGGGTGTAAGGCATGGCTCCTCCGTTGCGATTACGCGGCCGAGGGGACGATGACCGGCTTGATGCAGTCATCGAGCTTGGACGAGAACATGTGGTACGCCTCCGCGATGTGCTCGAGCGGCACGCGATGGCTGATCATGTCGCCCGGCTTGATGTGGCCGGCCTGGATGTGTTCGAACAGCCGCGGCCACTGGCGCTTGACCGGTGCCTGGTTCATCCGGAGGGTCAGACCCTTGTTGAGCGCGTCGCCGAACTTCACCGCGCTGAACAGCGGCCCGTAGGCGCCCACCACGGAAACGTTGCCGCCCTTGCGCACCGCATCGATCGCCCAGTTCAGCGCGATGGGCGAGCCGCCCTGGAGCTTGAACTTGACGGAGGTGATGTGTTGCGTGAGGTTCCCATCGGCCTCGGCACCCACGGCGTCGATCACGACATCCGCGCCGAGGTAGCCGGTGAGCTTCTTCAGGAGCACGACCACGTCACGATGGTGCGTGAAGTTGTGGGTCTCGGCGAACGCGAATTCGCGGGCCTTCTCCAACCGGTAGTCGAGGTGGTCGATGACGATCACGCGGCCGGCACCCATGAGCCATGACGAGCGCGCCGCGGCGAGCCCGACGGGTCCTGCCCCGAAGACAACCACGGTGTCGCCCTCGGCGATGTCACCGAGTTGCGCGCCGAAGTACCCGGTCGTGAACGCGTCGGTGAGCATGAGCGCATCGTCGTCATCCATCCACTCCGGGATGATGGTCGGCCCGACGTCGGCGAACGGCACCCGCACCAACTCGGCCTGTCCGCCGTCGTACCCGCCGGTGGTGTGCGAGTAGCCGTAGATCCCGCCGACGGCCGTCGCGTTCGGGTTGACGTTGTGGCAGTTGGAGTAGAGCCCGCGCGCGCAGAAGAAACAGGTGCCGCAGAAGATGTTGAACGGCACCATGACGCGGTCACCGCGCTTCAGGTTCTGCACCGACGGCCCGACCTCCTCGACGCGTCCGATGAACTCGTGGCCGAACGTGTGGCCGATCCGGGTGTCGGGCATCAAGCCGTGGTACAGGTGCAGATCGGAGCCGCAGATCGCTGCCAGCTCCACCCGCACGATCGCATCGTTGGGATGCACGATCTTCGGATCGGGCTTCTCCTCGACGCGCATCTTGTACGGGCCCCGGTAGACCATCGCCTTCATGGGTTCTCCTCCGTGTGCGTCGTCGGCTCAGGCGTCTTTGTCGAGGGTGCCCTCGTCGGAGTCGTCGTGCGCGTCGAGCGTGCCCGACTCCTGCCCCTCCGTGACCTCGTCGTCGCCTACGTCGCCCTCGGCCTGGCTGGGCTTGTCGGGAAGGGAATCGCTCATCTCGAACTCCTCGTGTCGCGCGCCGGCGGATGCGGCGTCCTCGGCCTCCCACCTCACCCGGTCGGCGCCGATCCATGGAGGGGGTTGACCTGCGGCGTTCCGATGCACAACATGCGCGGTCGCGCGGATCCTCCGCCGCGTCAGCTCGACTGGTCGGTGGCGGCGTCGGTGAGTGTGTGCAGGAGGGCGGCGAAGCGCGCCAGATCGTCAGCATCCACCGACGCCAGCGCCTTCTCGAAAGCCACATCGAATCGAGTGAGCGCCGACCAGGGGTCGGCAGAGAGATCAACGGTCGCTTCCAGCCGCGTCACCCGACGGTCGTGGTCGTCGACGACGCGCCGTACGGCGCCGCGCTGCTCGAGCCGGTCGACCAGGGCGGTGACGCCGGCCGAGGTGATCCCGAGGAAGTCACGAAGGGAGGTGGGCCGCGATCCGGGCTCGGCGGCGATCAACAGCAGCGCACGGGCATCGAGCTCGTTGATCTCGAGGCTGCGGCGAGCCTCGAGAATCGATGCCTGACGGGAATCCAGGTAATGTCGCAGCGCCATCGAGAGCACGGAGCTGTGCGGAAGCGTGAAACTCGTCGGCTGGTCCCCCGCGCTTTCGGCCATTCCCGCAGGTTACCCAAGGACGCGTTACTACAGAAATTTATTTAACTATTCTAGATACCTGGTAGGCTCCCTTCTTGGGGACAAACGAAGGAGCTCGCCATGGGTCATCTTTATTACGGCGCCACAACGAACCCCATCGAGGTCCCCGATCGGCTTCTCGCGCACGTAAAGGTCGTCATCGCCACCAAGCTGCGCCGGGGCGAGAGCTTCACGATGTCGTGGCGCGACGAGAACCGCTCGACCATCTGGCTGCAGCCCGCGATCGAACTCAGATTCGTGTTCTCCTCCGCTGAGTCCGAGACCCTCGACCCCGCGCTCCTGCAGCAGCTCGCGAACGAGGCGGCGACCGCCGCCGGAATGACACTCGATCTGACCAGCACGTCGACCGACTCCCCCGCCCCCGCGTCCCTTCGGCGCTGACACCGCACACCTCCGTCGCGCAACCCCGTGGAACGTGACCGGCTCCTCCGGTTAGCGTGGGCACGAGGAGGCTGACGGATGTCGCGAAACACACGTGTCCTGCGCTGCACACCCGAGGACGTGTTCCGGGTGCTGGAGAACGGCTGGCTCTTCCCTTCGTGGGTCGTCGGAGCCTCACGGATGCGGAGCGTCGCCGAGGATTGGCCGCACACCGGCACTCAGCTGCACCACTCGTTCGGCACCTGGCCGTTGCTGATCGACGACTCGACAGAAGTGCTCGACTACGAGCCCCCGCGCCGGCTCGTACTGAAGGCACGAGGATGGCCGATCGGGGCCGCCCGGGTGACCATTCACGTCAAGCCGCACGCCGACGGCTCGATCGTCCGCATCCAGGAGGAAGCGGTCGACGGCCCGGCCACGCTGATTCCCGGGCCGATCCTCGACATCCCGCTGCTGCTGCGCAACGCCGAGACGCTTCATCGGCTGGCGTATCTGGCCGAAGGTATGGCGGATACCGCCGCGCGCACCACCGCACAGGACGAGGACCCGTCCACCCGCGGCACCGACGACACGCGATGACCGAACGGGATGCGATCGTCGTCGGCTCGGGCCCGAACGGCCTGGCCGCCGCGGTGACCCTCGCCCGCGCCGGCCTGTCGGTGCGGGTGTACGAACGGTCGTCGCGAATCGGCGGGGGCGCGAGCAGTGCGGAGCTGACCCTGCCGGGGTTCGTGCACGACGTCTGCTCAGCCGTGCACCCGCTGGCGTTCGAGTCGCGTTTCTTCCGCGAGTTCGGGCTTTCGCGGCGCGTGGATTTCGCTGTGCCCGACGCCTCGTACGCCCACCCGCTGGACGGTCGTCCCGCCGCCGTGGCCTATCGGGACCTCGACCGGACGGCCGAGACCCTCGGTCGCGACGGCGCAACCTACCAGCGCTTGATGCGGCCGCTCGTGGAGCATGCGAGCGAAGTGGCCGAGTTCACCGGCGACACTCTGCTGCGGATGCCGCGGCATCCGGCGACGGCGATCGCGTTCGGTCTGCGAGCCCTCGAGCAGGGGACGCCCGTGTGGAATGCGCGGTTCTCCGAAGAAGCCGCCCCCGCTCTGATCACCGGCGTCGCCGCGCACACGATCCTGCCTCAGCCGAGCCTTGCTGCGGCCGGCGCGGGTCTGGCGCTGGGCACCTACGCGCACGCGCGCGGGTGGCCGATCCCGATCGGGGGCAGCCAGGCGATCGTGGATGCGATGGCCGCCGATCTGCGCGCCTTCGGCGGCGAGATCATCCTCGACACCGATGTCCGGTCGCTTGCGGAACTGCCGCGGGCGCGTGCGGTGCTGCTGGATGTCACCCCCGACGCCCTGCTCCGCATCGCCGGCGACGCGCTTCCCGCGCACTACCGCGCGGCCCTCGCCGCGTTCCGGTACGGAGCGGCGGTCGCGAAGGTGGACTTCGCGCTGTCCGCGCCGGTGCCGTGGTCGGATCCCGCGGTCCGCGAGGCCGGCACGGTCCACGTCGGCGGAACGCGGGCGGAGATCGCCGCATCCGAAAATCTCGTCCGGCGCGGGAGGATGAGCGACCGGCCGTATGTGCTGGTCTCGCAACCGTCGCGGTTCGATGCCAGCCGCGCCCCCGCCGGGCAGCACACGCTGTGGACCTACACCCACGTGCCGGCCGGCAGCGCCGCCGACCGTGAAGAGGCCATCACCGCGCAGATCGAGCGGTTCGCCCCCGGATTCCGTGACACGATCCTCGCGTCCCGTTCTCGCACCGCGGTGGACGTCGCCGAGGAGAACCCGAACTACCCCGGCGGCGATATCGCGGCGGGGGCCGCCACGATGCTTCAGCTCGTCCGGCGCCCCACGCTGTCGCCCGACCCGTGGCGCACGCCGGCGGCAGGGGTGTACCTCTGCTCCGCGTCAACCAGCCCGGGGCCGGGGGTGCACGGCCTGGCCGGCTGGCGCGCCGCGCTCAGCGCCCTCCGGCACGAGTTCGGCACGCGCGCGATGCCCGATCTGTCGCCTCGCTAGGCGCTGTCGCACTGCACCCGCTAGGTGCCTGTCGGGCTAGATCCCGAACCGGTTTCCGTCAAGCCCCTGGGTGAACGGGGGAAGCGGTTCTTACGTTCTCCCCACCGCCCACTTCTCGACCGGGTGCGACATGGAGGTTGGAGATGCGTGGACTGCGTCATGTTGCGGCGGGGATCGCCGCTCTGGGAATAGCGAGTGTGGCTCTGGCAGGGTGCGCCGTGGGCACGGGCGGCGCGGATGACTCCGAGGTGGACTACGACTCCGACACCGATCTCAGCGGCTCGATGTCGGTCATGGGATTCTCCGGCGTGGACGAGATCGCGACAGCGCGCATCGATCTGGCCGAGCAGGAGCTCGGCGATGTCGAGGTGAGTCTCATCGAAGGCGAACTGGACCTTCAGCAGTTCCTGTCCGCCGTAGCCTCGGGCGAACCCCCCGCGGTCGTCTACGCCAACCGCAATCAGATCGGGTCGCTTGCCGCACGTGGCGCGATCCTTCCCCTCGATCGCTGCATCGAGGGCGAAGACATCGACACCGACATGTACGTGCCGGAGGCGCTGGAGCAGGTGACCTTCGACGATTCCGTCTACGGGATCCCCGAGTTCAACTCGATCCAGATGACCATGGCCAACGCCGATCTCCTCGCCGGTGCAGGCCTGACCATCGACGACGTCAACGGCTCGAGCTGGGAGGCCGTGAGCGCCGCCAACGCCGCCCTCACGAAGACCGAGGGCGGGAAGCTCACCGTCATCGGGTACGACAGCAAGCTGCCCGAGTTCCTTCCCCTGTGGGCCCAGGCCAACGGTGCCGACCTGATCTCCGAAGACGGCCGTACCGCGCAACTCGACGACCCCGCGGTCATCGAAGCGCTCGAATGGGCCGTGTCGATCTACGACCAGCAGGGCGGGTTCAGCGCGGTGAAGGCGTTCCGCGATTCGGCGGACTTCTTCGGCGAAGACAACCAGTTCGCCACCGGCGCGCTCGGCGCGATGCCGATGGAGCAGTGGTACGTCAACGTCCTCAGCGATGTGTCACCCGATGCGCCCATGGCCTTCGACACGGTGCGCGGGCGCGACGGTGCGCCGCTGGCGTATGCCTCCGGCTCGGCGTGGGCGATCCCTTCGGGAAGCCCCAATCCCGAGGCCGCCTGCCGCTGGGCGCGCGCGATGACCTCCGTCGACGCCTGGGAGGCGGCCGGAATCGCCCGCCTGGAAGCCCGTTCGGAGGAGGGAAAGCCGTTCACCGGCCTGCTCACCGCCAACACCGAAGCCGATGAGCTGCTCCGCGGGATGGTCACCGCCGGCGGAGAGCCATGGGACTCTGCCGTGACGGCGATGTACGAGGCCAACGACGCGTCGTTCACGCTTCCGGCCAACCCCGCCGATGCGGAGTTCACGACGGCGATGCAGGATGCCGTGAACAGCGTGCTCAACGGACAGGCCGAACCGGCCGAGGCGATGGCCGCCGCTCAGGAGACGGCGCAGGACGCTCTGGATGAGGCGTGGGCCAAGCTCGACAGCGACGACTGACATGACCGCCCTCTCCGCAGCGCCCGCCGATGTCGACCGGCAACGGTCGCGTCGGCGGGCGCGGCGGCGCAACACCGCCTCGGCACTGCTCTTTCTCTCCCCGTGGCTCATCGGCTTCACGGTGTTCACGGCATGGCCGCTCCTGTACAGCGCCTACCTGTCGTTCACCGACTATGACGTGATCAACGACCCCTCGTTCGTCGGGTGGGAGAACTACATCCGACTGTTCGAGGATCCGAAGATCGCGCTCGCCCTGGGCAACACCTTCTTCTACACGCTCGTGCAGGTGCCGGTCTATGTCGTCGTGGCGCTTGCCCTGGCGGTGCTGCTCGCCCGGGCCGGGCGGGCGTCGGGATTCTTCCGCACCATGGTGTTCCTCCCCAAGATGACGCCCCCGGTGGCCATCGGCATCCTGTTCCTGCTGCTGTTCAACGGCCAGAACGGCGTCATCAACGAAGGACTCGGGCTGCTCGGCATCACGGGGCCGGCCTGGACCACCGACCCGGCGTGGGTGAAGCCCGGACTGGTCATCATGAGCCTCTGGACGATCGGGTCGTCGGTGATCATCCTGCTCGCAGCCCTCCAGGGGGTGCCCGAGGAACTGTACGAATCGGCTCGTATCGACGGCGCCGGGCGCTGGCGGCAACTGATCAGCGTCACGCTGCCGCTGATCAGTCCGGCGCTGTTCTTCATCATCGTCGTGAACACGATCGCGGGTCTACAGACCTTCGACGAGGCGTACACCGCCTTCTTCGGAGCCGGGAACACGACGTACAGCAACGACGCCGCCCTGTTCTACGTCATCTACCTCTTCCAGCAGGCCTTCCAGTTCCTGCACATGGGGTACGCCTCCGCGATGGCGTGGATCCTGTTCTTCCTCATCATGGCCGTCACCGCCGTTCAGCTCCTCGTCTCCCGCCGCGTCGTCTACTACGAAGGGGACGCACCGCAATGACCGGCCTGCTCTCCCCCGGTGCCGCGGAGCAGGCGGGAAACGACGCCGTTCGTCCGAACGGCCCCGTCGCGCCGCCTGTCCCGGCCGACCCCCCGCGGAATCGTAAGCGTCGCTTCACTCCCGGCCGCGTGGTGGTCATCGCGCTCCTGGTGGTGGTGACCGTCGCGTTCGCCTACCCCTTCGTGTGGCTCGTGTCGGCCTCGTTCAAGCCGCGCGGCGAGGTGTTCGACAACCGCCTCATCCCGCAGACCTTCACCTTCGATAATTACGTGCAGGTCTGGCAGGAGGCGCCGCTGGCGCTGTGGCTGCTCAACACGCTGATCGTCACCGTCCTCGCCGCCGGAACGGTGACGATCTCCAGCGCCATGGTCGCGTGGGGCTTCGCGTACTTCCGCTTCCGCGGTCGGACCGCGCTGTTCGGGCTGGTGCTCGCCTCGATGATGCTTCCCGGCGCCGTCACGATGATCCCCACGTTCCTCATCTGGAACTCGCTGGGCTTCGTGGGAACGCTCGTCCCGCTGTGGGCGGGCAATCTGTTCGCGAGCGCGTTCTACGTCTTCCTGCTGCGTCAGTTCATGATGGGCCTGCCCCGCGAGTTGTTCGACGCCGCGCGCGTGGATGGCGCCACGCAGTGGGGGGTGTTCTGGCGGATCGCGCTGCCGCTGCTGAAGCCCGCCCTGGCGGTGACGCTCGTCTTCGAGGTGCAGGCGGTGTGGACCGACCTCATGCGCGCGTTGATCTATCTCCGCGACTCGTCGACCTTCACCATCCCGCGGGGACTCAAGTCGCTCGTCGACGCGTTCGGGTTCGGGGGCGAGTGGCACTGGGAGCTCATCGTGACGGCGAGTGTCATCGCGACCGTCCCGATGATCATCGTGTTCTTCCTCGCCCAGAAGCAGATCATTCAGGGGATCGCCACCTCCGGTCTCAAGGGGTGACTTCGGAAGTCAAGCCCCGATCGGACTGTCGGAAGTTCGACTTACGGTGACAAGCTCCCACCGAAAGGATCCAAGTATGGCGATCGCTGACAACTGCATGGCCCCTGGCGACCGCGACGTGTCATTCGCCGGGGGTGGCCGACTCGTCCTGCTCCCCATCGGCACCGAGGACTGGCTCATCCACGACACCCGCTTCCCCGACAACGACGCCCGCCGCGTGGTGGCGTGTGTCCGCGAGCGCGGCCTCGACCACGTCGACGTGCTCTGGCTGCGCGGTCGAGGACTGCCGGCGCACTTCGCACGGCTCTCGGACGCTCTGGATGCGGCTGCGCGAGCGGTCGCCGGATAGCCCACTCTGACGGGACGTCTGGCCGCACAGCATCCACCCGCGCCGCATCCGAAATCCGGATGCGGCGTTTCCATTGAGCGGGACCTGGAGGAGCCGGCTCCCGCCCCAGGCTCCGGCCGCCGGCTCCCGCCCCAGGCTCCGGCCTCGGGCTCCGGCGTCAGGCGATGCGCGTGCCCGGTGGGAGCCGGCGCGCCGGGGTGCGCGTGCGCTGCCATCCCCAGACGAGAAGCCCTGCGGTGAGAATCAGCTGCACGGCCAGTCCGACGAACCAGCTCGGCGCCGTGCCCCCGATCTGCTCCTGCGGAACAGGGCCGCCGTTCTGCCATGGCCCGGTGTCGCAGTAGTCGTTGCGCACCTCGGTTTCCGGCGCGATCTGCGCTGCACGCACGCCCCAGGCGATCTGACCGAACAGATCCTCGGGATACCCCTGCGGCGAGTACGTCGTCGGAGTGGCATCGGCCAGGATGACGAACGGATTCGCGGCGAGGACCCACCACACGTGGTCGGTCCGCGGCACCTCGTAGGTGTACTCCTGCCACTCGCTGCATTCGCCCTCGTCGATGTAGCTCCGCTCGACGCTGGTCACCTCCACGCGTGCCGTGGCGGCGCCGAGGCCGAAGGCGATCACCGTCCCGACCGTGAGCGCGGCGACGACCAGGTACGTCGCCGCGACCGAGAAGAGGGGGCGGGCGATGATCGCGCTGAGGCCCACGCCGATCCCCGCGACGACCCCGACTTCGACGACGAGGATGAGGAGCGACGTCACGATCGTGGCGGGCGCGAGACGGCCGGCCAGCGTCGCGACCACGAGGAACGGCAGGGCGACGACGAGGAACGCGAGCCCGGCGATCCACGCCGCGAGGAACTTCCCGATCAGGATCTCCCCGGTCGTCGTGAGGGTCACCTGCATCGGAGCGAGGGTCGCCGCATCCCGATCGCCGTTGATGCTGTTCCCGCTCAGTGTCGGCGAAACCAGCAGCGCCAGCAGGAGCACGAGGAAGATGAGCAGCGAGAACAGCCACGCGCCGCTGTCGGCGGTCATCGCCGAGGCGGCGAGCGCCAGCACCGTGACGACCAGCAGCACCAGGGCGAAGATGCCCAAGAGCACGTACCAGGCGACCGAGCGCAGGCGCTGCGTCAGTTCGAGACGGATGACGGTGCCGAGCCGTGCGGGGTTCATGCGTTTCCGCCGCGAAGGTCGAGGAACGTGTGCTCGAGGTCGCCGGTGGCGGGCGCGAACTCCGTGACCGCCACGCCGGCGGCCACGAGGGCGCTGAGGGCCCGGGCGGCTTCGACCTCGGAGCCGAACGGGGCAAGCACATCCCGGCGGTCGACGGCGAGTTCGTCGGGCCGACGGCCGAGGGCGGCGGCGACCCGCTCGAGGGCATCGGACGGCGCCGCCTGCGCCGCATCCCCGGGCGCATCCCCGGGCGCGGCGGCGAGGAGCAGCCGGATGCGCCACGCCCGCGTCCGTCCAGCCGCCTGCGCGACCCGGTCGGCCGAAACAGTCGCTCCGGCGACGAGGAAGACCGCGTCGTCGATGACCTCTTCGAGTTCGCTCAGCACGTGGCTGGAGAGGAGGATGGTGCGCCCATCGGCCGCGAGCCGGCGCAGCAGCACGCGCAGGTCGATCCGCGCCTGCGGGTCGAGCCCCGACGCGGGCTCGTCCAGCAGCAGGATGCGGGGGTCGTGGACGAGCGCCCGCGCCAGGGCGAGTCGCTGCTTCTGCCCCCGCGACAGCACCCGGGTGGCGGACCCGGCCAGCTCGGTCAGCCCGACCTCTTCCAGCAGCAGGTCGGCTCGGTACGCGGCGTCCGCCCGGGACAGGTCGTACAGGCGGCCGGTGACCACGAGCGTCTCCCGGGCGGTCAGCGTCGGCCAGCCGCCCAGGGTGTCGGGCATCCAGCCGAGCTGCGCACGTGCCGCGGCGGGATCGGACACCGGATCGACGCCGTTCAGGCGGATCTCCCCCGCATCCGGTTGCAGCAGCGACGCGAGCATGAGCAGCAGGGTGGTCTTCCCGGAGCCGTTCGGGCCGACGAGACCGGTGACGCGTCCGGTCTCCGCCCGGAGGGTGACGTCGCGCACCGCCTCCACCGAACCGAACGACCGCCGGACGCCGTCGACGGCGATTCCGGGCGCGGGCATGCGGTCAGCCTAGGGGGTGCCGACGTGGGCGGAGCACAGCGCGGTCAACTGTGGAAAAAGCTCAGGCCGAGGTCCGGATGGTCGACGAACACGCCATCCACGCCGGAATCGCGGATCACCGACCACTCACCGGCGTAGTCGCCGAAGGCACCGGCACCCCCGCGCCCGCGGAATTGCGGAAGAAGGAAGGCATTCTCGGGCCGGCAGGTCCAGGTGAAGACCTGCAGCCCGCGGTCGTGCGCATCCCGTACGACCGGGCTCGCGCCTGCGGTGCGGCCGCGCCGGTCGGGAGCGAGGATCATGCGCTTGTCGACGCTGATGCCGTCGACGGAGCCGACCAGCCGATCCAGCCCCGCGGGTGCGGCGGTCGCGGCGTAGGTCGGCGCGGATGCGCCGTGCTCTGCCATGAGGTCGTACGGACGACCGGCCGCCTCCAGCAGGTAGATGTACGTGGCGGGGATGTCGCGTTCCCGGAGCCGGGCGAGCACGGTCGACTCGAACGATTCGAGCACGAGCGGCAGTTCTCCGCGCGCCCAGCCGGCAGCCTCCAGCTCGGCCGCGATGAGCGCGGCGATGTCGAAGCCGAGCCCCCCGAAGTACGTGGCGTGCTTGATCTCCAAGACGACGCCGATCTCGCGCCCCTGCTCGAAAGAGGCTTCGCGCACGAGGTCGAGCACGTCGCGGAGGCGCAGCAGAGGCTGCGTCCCGTCGAACGTTGCGCTGGACGGGCGGATCTTCGGCAGCCGTTCGCGGGCGTGGAGCGTTGCCAGCTCGTCCCAGGTGAAGTCCTCCGTGAACCAGCCGGTCACCTGGGCCTCATCGATCGTCTTCGTCGTGCGGCGGTCGGCGAACTCGGGATGCTGCGCCACATCCGTCGTGGAGCCGATCTCGTTCTCGTGACGGACCACGAGCACGCCGTCGCGCGAGACGACGATGTCGGGCTCGACCGCATCCACCCCCATAGCCAGCGCCAGATCATAGGACGAGCGGCTGTGCTCGGGACGGTACCCCGGGGCGCCACGGTGTCCGATCACGAGCGGGCGGGGGCGACTCACGGCCCCACGCTACCCGGGCGACATCGGGGCGCCACCGGGGGTTGCATCGCTCATAGCGAACCCTCAGCGCCGTTCAGCCGGCGTCCACACGCGGTCCGCTATCGTTATTGCACAGCACAGTGCTGTGATCCCGAACATTCTTTGGAGTGTGAGAGCAAGTGGCCCTCAACAACCCGGCCTTCAACAACCCGGCGTTCCAGGACTCCCGTGCCTCTTCGACGTACCGGGGCGGTCCCGCCGGGACGCAGTACGCGCCGCCGCCGGCCGCCGAAGCCGCACAGCTGGACGGCATGTACGCCTCGCCCCCGGCGGGCGCGCGCGAGACCGGCCGCATGACGGTCGAAGACACCGTCCACAAGACCCTCGCCCTCTTCGGCGTGCTGCTGGTGACCGCGGTCGTCGGCTGGGTCTGGACGATGTCGGGCGTCACCGCCGCGAACCCGAACCCCTCGGTTGCTCCGTGGCTGATCGGTGCGCTCGGCGGTTTCGTGCTGGCGCTGGTCAACATCTTCAAGAAGCAGCCGTCGGTGCCGCTGATCGTGGCCTACGCCGCTTTCGAGGGGCTGTTCGTCGGTGGCATCTCGGCCTACTTCGAGTTCATCTACCCGGGCATCGTCTTCCAGGCGACCCTCGCGACCCTTTCGGTCGTGGGAGTGACGCTCGCGCTGTTCGCGAGCGGCAAGATCCGCGCGTCCGCCAAGGCGACGAAGATCTTCCTCATCGCGATGGTCGGCTACCTCGTGTTCAGCCTTGTCAACGTCGGCCTGATGCTCTTCAACGTCCCGGTCGCCGGAGGCGCTTTCGGTCTCCGCTCGATCGAGGTCTTCGGCATCCCGCTGGGTGTCATCATCGGCCTCCTGGTGGTCGTGATGGCCGCCTACTCGCTGGTGCTCGACTTCGATCAGATCCAGCGCGGCGTCCGCGCCGGCGCCCCCCGCAAGTTCGCGTGGGTCGGGGCCTTCGGCATCATGGTCACCGTCGTGTGGCTGTACGTCGAGATCCTCCGCATCCTCGCCCTCTTGCGCGGCAACAACTGATCCACCGCTTCCCGAAGGGGGTCGCCCATCCGGGCGGCCCCCTTCGTCGTCCCCGCGGCGCTTCGGCCTAGTCGCGCCGCTTCGGTAGCGGTCGCGGCGCTTCGGTGTCGTCGCGCCGGTGCGGTAGGGGTCGCGGCGGGAGGAGAAGTGCACAAGGGAGGACCCCTCCAGGCGAAAGGGCCCTCCCCAGCGGACATCTCCTCCCCACACGCACCCACCCCAGCCCCACCCAGCCCCACTCAGCCCGCCGAGCGAGCGCCCCGGGAGGAGAAGTGCACAAGGGAGGAACCATCCAGGCAAAAACGCCCTCCCGAACGGACATCTCCTCCGAAGAGGCACACCCCAGCCCCATGAGCCACCCACCCCGTCGGCGGCGTCCGCCGAGCGGCGACCGCCCCGGGAGGAGAAGTGCACAACGGAGGAACCATCCGGGCAAGAACGCCCTCCCCAGCGCACATCCCCTCCCCACACGTCCGCACCCCGGCGTCGCAGCAGGCCCCTCCCCACACGCACCCCCCACGGCGCGGCACCACGCTCCCCCGGAACGAAGCGAAGCGCATCAGCGCACGCCACCGGCACCGTGGCGTGGCCGCATCACCGCGCAAGGCCTGGCCGCCGCATCCACTGCACGGATACCCTCGGCGGCATGAGTCCGTCAAAGACCCCCGCCGAGATCCTCGAGGTGGACGGGCATGAGGTCCGCGTGACGAGCCCCGACCGTGTGGTGTTCCCCGAGCCGGGGATCACGAAGCTCGACATCGTCCGGTACTACCTCGCCGTAGCCGACGGTGCGCTGCGCGGTGCGGGCGGCCGGCCGATGGTGCTCAAACGGTTCGTGAAGGGCATCGATCAGGAGGCGTTCTTCCAGAAGCGCGTGCCGGAGAACCACCCCGACTTCATCGACACCGCGACGCTGCATTACGCGCGCGGCACGTCGGCTGAGGAGACGGTGGTGCGGGATGCTGCGGGGCTCGCGTGGATCGCGAACCTCGGCTGCCTCGACCTGAACCCGCACCCCGTGCGCGCCGAAGACCTCGACCATCCCGACGAGCTGCGCGTGGACCTGGATCCGATGCCCGGTGTCGACTGGTCGCAGATCGTCGATGTCGCGTTCATCGCACGGGACGTTCTGACGGATTACGGCCTGGTCGGATGGCCCAAGACGAGCGGCTCGCGGGGCCTTCACATCCTCGTCCGCATCGCCCCGGACTGGGACTTTCGTCAGGTACGCCTCGCCGCCGAGACGCTCGCGCGGGAGGTGGAGAACCGGGCGCCGGGGCTGGCGACGGCGCGCTGGTGGAAGGAGGAGCGCGGCGAGAGCGTCTTCGTCGACTTCAATCAGAACGCCAAGGACCGCACGGTCGCGTCGGCCTACTCCATCCGTCCCCTCCCCGACGCGCGCGTCTCGACGCCGCTGACCTGGGAGGAGGTCCGCACCAGGCGTCCCGAGGAGTTCACCATCCGCAGCGTGCGCGACCGTTACGCCGACATCGGTGACCCGCACCGCGGCATCGACGACGCGGTCGGATCGCTCGAAGGCCTGCTCCAGCTCGCCGAAGATCTCGGACCCGCCGAGAAGCCGCCGCGCGACTCCGACGGCTCCGGACGACGGGCATCCACGATGCCGCTCATCGAGATCGCCCGCACCAAGACGAAGCCCGAGGCGCTCGAGCTTCTCGAATCGTGGAAGACGCAGCATCCGAAGGTCGCGGGGATGCTGCATCCTGCCGATGTCCTCGTGGACGGCATGCGCGGGTCGAGCTCGCTCTGGTACCGCGTGCGCGTGAACCTCCAGCACGTACCCGAGCCGGAACGCCCGCCGCAGGGCGAGCTGCTCGCGTCATACGACCCCTGGGCCTGAATCCCGGACACGGAGGGACGCGGACAAGCGGGCGAGCCCGTACTCGAATGCGGCATCGACGTCGCCGCCGAGCCGGAAGGCGCCGGCGAGCTCCATCGTGATGAACCCCAGCGCCCAGGCCGTGATGAGTCGCGCGGCATCCAGCGCATGCTCCTCCCCGACCGCGGCGCGAGCTGCCCTCAGGACGGGTTCGCTCACGCGGGCGAGGACCTCCGGATCGGCATGACCGCCCACCAGAAACCGGAATCCCTCGGGCTGCTGGCGCGCGAACGCGCGGAACGCGCGCGCGAGGCCCTCGATCGAGTCCGTCGCCTCGAGGTCGGCTCGCAGATCCTCCGCGATCGCGGTGGCGACGAGGGCGAGGAGACCTTCACGGTCGCGCACGCGTTTGTACAGCGACGGCGCGCGCACGCCGACTCTCTCGGCCACCGCCTGCATTGTCACGCGTGCCGGGCCGCCTGCCTCGAGCAGCTCACGGGCAGCCGCGACGATCTGGTCCAACGACGTGCGCTCGGGTGTCGGCATGCGCCCTCCTCATGGCTATTGACATAAGCTATCATAGCTATGTACCATAGCCATACTAACCACAGACAGGATTGTCCTCTCATGCGACTCGCACCCCACCTCTCCCGCCTCGGGAACGACATCGTGGCGGCCCATCTCATTGACACCCCCGACGGCATCACCGTGGTCGACACGGCACTCCCCGGCCACTGGCGCGATCTGCAAGCCGAACTGCGCTCCCTCGGCCGCTCGATCGACGACATCAAGGGCGTCATCCTCACGCACGGCGACAGCGACCACATCGGTTTCGCCGAGCGCCTGCGACGCGACCACGGCGTGCCGGTGTTCGTCCACACGGCCGATGCCGTCCGCGCACGCACCGGGAAGAAGCCGAAGACGCCCATGGGTGCGCTGCGGCTGGCGCCGACCCTCGGCTTCTTCGCGTACAGCCTGCGCAAGGGCGGGATGCGGACGCACTATCTGACCGAGGTCGTCGAGGTGCACGACGGTGACGTGCTGGATCTCCCGGGCGCCCCGCAGATCATCGGCATGCCCGGTCACTCCCCGGGCAGCATCGCGGTGTACTCCCCCGTCGCGGATGCGGTGTTCGTCGGCGATGCGCTCACCTCACGCAACGTGCTCACGGGCCGGCTCGGGATGCAGCCGGCACCCTTCACCGACGAGCCGGCCGAGGCCCTGGCGTCGCTCGACCGCCTGGCCCCGCTCGAGGCATCCTGGGTCCTCCCCGGGCACGGCGCCCCGTTCCGCGGATCGCCGGCGGAGGCGGCGGCGGCCGTGCGGGCGGTGGCGGCCTGAGACCCCAGGCGCGGAGTGCGGCGGCGGCCCCGCTCCGCCCCAACTCAGGATGGATGCGGCGGTCGGTTCCGCACACCCGCGGATTTCCGCGGCGCGCGGCCAGACGCGTTCACACTCAGCCTGAGTTAGGCGCGGAGGATGCCCACCGCCCCGGCCCCGGGAACGCGGGCGGGATGCCGGAGCGCGAGAGCGGGCGGGATGCCGGAGCGCGAGAGCGGCCGGCGGGGAGTTGGCCCCGTACCGCGGTGGCCGCACGACCCGCGATACGCGGAGTCACGCGCGCCGGGCGCCGGGCGGCGACGTCATCACGCGCGCCTGGCGCCAGCCGGAGACGTCGCCGCGCGCGCCGCGCCGTGGTGGCCGGCCGGCCGGAGACGCCGTCGCGGGTCAGACGCGCCGGGAGGGCCGGGCAAGCACGTCCGTCACCGCGGATGCGAGCGCCGACATGGCGCGATCGGGGTCCAGCGCCCGGGATGCGGCGACCGCTTCGACCGCGAGACGCTCCCGCAGGGCGGTGTCGGTGAGCACGTCCACCACCGCCGCTGCGAGGCTCTCCTCGTCGCCGTCGGGCACCAGAATCCCGCCGCCGGAGGAGAGCTGATCACGCGGGCCGTAGCGGACGTCGAAGACAACGGCCGGGCACCCGTGGACGAGCGCCTCGGCCAGCGCGAGACCCTGTCCCTCGAACGCGGAAGTCTGCAGATACACCGCCGCCTCGTCCAGCACCCGGCCGGGATCGCCGGTGGCTCCGCGTAGCGCGACGATTGCGGAAAGCCCCCGCTCATCGATGAGACCCTGCAGTCGCGCCTGCTCCGAGCCCTCGCCGTAGATGTCGAGCCGCGCGTGCGGCACCGCCGCGACGACCCGTGCGAACGTGCGAATCGCTGCATCGATGCGCTTGCCGGGCGCCAGCCGCCCGAGCATCACCACCCGCCCGGGCACCCGGTCGGCAACCGGCACGACCGCTTCGGCCGCCGGGACGCCGTGCGGCGCGAGAACGTGCACGTCGGATACTCCGAACCGGTCCTGCACGTCGATGCGCTGCGTCGCGGTGGGCCACAACACGGCGTCGAAACGCTCAGCGAGCGTGAACCATCGGGTCCACAGGGGGTTCAGCTCCGCGTCCGGCGTGTACGGCGGCTCGAGGTGGATCGTGTGGATGGCGTGGACGAGGCGCACGCCCGGGTCGTCCCATCCGGCGAGCAGCTCGCCGAGCTGCCGGGACTCGCACACGACGACCACCGGCTTGTCCGCGATCGACCGCAGCTCTGCCACGACGAACGCCAGCCACGCGCGATAGAGCGCACCGAACCCGTCGATCATCCCTACCGCTCCGCCGTGGCGGTCGCGCACGACGACCGGAGCGGTGCTGATGTGCCAGTCGGGGTCACCCGCGATCACCGGCAGGTCCACGACAGGCCGGCCCGCCGCATCCGCGATCGATCGGTAGGCGAGCGCCGGATCGGCCTCTCCGGGATGCGCGGCGCCCTGGAGCCACGCCGCCGCGCCGCCGCGCGGATCGGCCGCCTCGTCGAAGAGGTTCCGCATCCGGTCGGCCGCGATGACGGCGCCCCGCCGCGCGAACTCCGCCCGGTGCGCGGCGTGGTCGGCGACGGCGCCCGGATCCACCGTGAGCAGCAGCGGACCTCGGCCGCCCTCGACGCCGGCTTCGGCCATCTGCCGAGCGCGTGCGAGCGTCGCGATCGTGTATCCGCCGTCGAGATCAGGGATGAGCCGGCTCGACAGCACGAGGTACCACGCGTCCGGAAACTCCGTCATCCCGTCCCCCACTGCCCACCGGGTTCAGTTTCGGTCCGGCTACCGAGCGACGGAGTGCGCAGTGATGTCCTGTCCCGGCCAATCGGGGTAGGGGCCCCCGCTCCTGGTCGGGACAGGACGTCACGGAGCGCGGAGCCGCCCACAAGACAGCCGAGGGAGGACATGGGAGCTCACTCCCATTCGATGGTCCCCGGCGGCTTCGACGTCACATCGAGCACGACCCGGTTGACCTCGCGCACCTCGTTGGTGATGCGGTTCGAGATGCGGGAGAGAACGTCGTACGGCAGGCGCGTCCAGTCCGCGGTCATCGCATCTTCACTGGAGACCGGGCGCAGCACGATCGGGTGACCGTATGTGCGTCCGTCACCCTGCACCCCCACGGAGCGCACGTCGGCGAGGAGCACCACGGGGCACTGCCAGATCTCCGCGTCCAGACCCGCCTTGGTCAGCTCGGCGCGGACGATCGCGTCGGCGTCACGCAGAATCTCGAGACGGTCAGCGGTGACCTCACCGACGATCCGGATGCCGAGGCCGGGGCCCGGAAACGGCTGGCGTCCGACGATCACCTCGGGCAGGCCCAGCTCGCGGCCGATCGCCCGCACCTCGTCTTTGAAGAGGGTGCGCAGCGGCTCGACGAGCTCGAACTGGAGGTCTTCCGGGAGGCCGCCGACGTTGTGGTGGCTCTTGATGTTGGCCGTTCCGCTGCCGCCGCCGGACTCGACCACATCGGGGTACAGCGTCCCCTGCACGAGGAACCGGATCGGCTCACCGTCGGCGGCGGCTTCGGCAACGAGCTCGGCCTCGGCGGCTTCGAAGACGCGGATGAACTCGCGGCCGATGATCTTGCGCTTCTGCTCGGGGTCGCTCACCCCGGCGAGCGCGTCGAGGAACTGCTGCCGCGCGTCGACGGTGACCAGGCGCACGCCCGTGGACGCGACGTAGTCGTTCTCGACCTGCTCGCGTTCGCCCTTGCGGAGGAGGCCATGGTCCACGAACACGCAGACGAGCTGGTCGCCGACGGCCTTGTGCACGAGAGCGGCCGCGACGGCGGAATCGACCCCACCCGACAGGCCGCAGATCACCCGGGCATCGCCCACCTGCGCGCGGATCTTCTCCACCTGCTCGGCGATGACGTTGCCGCTGTTCCAGTCGGCGGCAAGACCTGCCGCGCGGTGCAGGAAGTTCTCCAGCACGGCCTGGCCGTGGTCGGTGTGCTTGACCTCGGGGTGCCACTGGACCCCATACATGCGCCGTGCGTCGTTGCCGAACGCGGCAACGGGCGTCGCCGCCGTACGAGCGAGCACCTCGAATCCGTCGGGAGCCCGCGACACCTGGTCGCCGTGGCTCATCCAGACGTTCTGCGCCGGGGGCTGGCCCTGCAGGAGCGTCCCCTCGGTCACGATCGTCGCGTCGGTCGCACCGTATTCGCGGAGCCCCGTGTGGGCGACCTCACCTCCGAGCGCCTGCGCCATGACCTGGAACCCGTAGCAGATGCCGAGGGTGGGCACGCCGAGGTCGAAGACGCCCGCGTCCACCGACGGGGCGCCCTCCTCGTACACCGACGACGGGCCGCCGGAGAGGATGATGCCCACGGGGCTCTTCGCGGCGATCTCCGCAGCCGTCGCGGTGTGCGGCACGATCTCGCTGTAGACCCCCGCCTCACGGACGCGGCGGGCGATCAGCTGGGCGTACTGCGCGCCGAAGTCGACGACGAGGACGGGGCGCTGCTCGGTGCCGGTGGCGCTGTCGGTGGCGCTGGCGTCGGCAACGGATGCTGCGCTGTCGGGCTGTTCGGTCAACGGATGCCTTCCGGAGCGGGGACCAATGCGGGTGCCTCAGCGGCTTCGCGCTCGGCGAGGTACGTGCGCACCTGCCGGGCGGTGGCCGCCTCGAGGAAGAAGGACGACAGCGGCACCACGCCGCCGAGGGCGAGGAGCAGGAAGCGCGGCAGACGCCAGCGCATGAGACTCCACAGGCGGAAGCAGGCGAACAAGTACACGACGTAGAACCAGCCGTGGGCGACGAGGATGAAGAGCGAAATGTTGAAGCCGTCGCCGGTGGAGATCATCTCGCAGCTGTTGGTCCCGGGGAGGAGCAGCGACCACCACTCGCATCCGGGGCCGGCGATCACCGTCGCGAACCACAGCGCCCCACCGCTCCCGCCCGCGAACAGCTCGAGGTGCAGGGGCGTGTACTTGAAGATCATCTCCGTCAGCAGAAGGAGCAGGCCGACACCGGTGATGATCGAGGCGACCTGGTAGAACTTCAGCGCTCCACGGATCGCCGGAAAAGAGGCGAGCTTCGGGGCAGCAGGCATGTCTCCAGTCTACCCGCGCGCCCCTGAGCCGCCGTCCCCCGGAGTGCTCGCGGCCTCCGCTGCAGCGTCCTCGAGGTCTTCGAGTTCTCTCTCCCACGCGTCGCGCGCGAGCCGGTACCAGAGGTAGAAGGCGAAGCCGGCGAACACGGCCCACTCCACGGCGTAGAAGATGTTCAGCCAGTTGACGTTGCTCCCCTCTTCGGGGGCCGGTGACGAGATCTCCTCGAGCCCGCCGAGCGCCTCGAAGGAGACCAGGTACGGGCGATACACGTCGATGCCTTCGATGTCGTGCCACCGCGAGAGCAGCGCGGGCGGCGACATGCGGGTGATCTCCTGCGGATCTGAGGCGGGAGGAAGCGCCGGCCCCTCGTCCGAGATGAGACGGCCGGTCACTTCCACCAGCGCATCCGGATTCTCCCTCGCCTCCTCCGACAGGGCGGATGCGGCGGATTCGGCCGACGCGCGGTCCGGTGCCCACCCCACGGCCACGGCCAGGGAGGTGGGGACGTCCGTGTCGGCGAGGCGCAACTGTCCGGTGACCCAGAATCCCTCCACGCCGTCGTTCACCCGCGCCGAGACCACCAGGAAGTCATCCGGGATCCAGCGTCCGACGGTCTCGACCTGCTGGCCGACGAGCGGCTCGGGCAGGTACTCCCCCGGCTGCGCGACGTCGGCGAGCGGCCGGAGCTCTTCCGTCATGCCCGGAGGGGGCGGCGACGTATCGATCGCGCGGCCGAGCTGCCACTGGCCGAGCCACGCGAAGACCCCGGCCACGACCAGGCAGAGCGCCAGCATCGCGAGCCACTGCGGTCGGAGGAGCACCTCCCGCAGGGTAGGCGGGAAGACCTCGGGCAGTGTGTCGGGGGCGTCGCTCATCGCCCGCCCCGGCGAGGGAGGGAGGGCTGCATCAGCTGCCGTAGGGGGCAACGACGACCTCGACGCGCTGGAACTCCTTGAGATCGGAGTACCCCGTGGTTGCCAGGGACTTCCGGAGCGCTCCGATGAGGTTCGCCGTGCCGTTGGACACCGGTGCGGGTCCGTACAGCACTTCTTCGAGGGGGCCGGTCTGATCGACGCGCACGCGGCGTCCGCGCGGCAGCTGCGGGTGGTGGGCCTCCGGACCCCAGTGGAATCCCCGGCCGGGGGCGTCGGTGGCCCGGGCCAGCGCGACGCCGAGCATCACCGCATCCGCGCCCATCGCGAGCGCCTTGACGATGTCGCCGGAGGTTCCCACGCCGCCGTCCGCGATGACGTGCACGTAACGGCCGCCCGACTCGTCGAGGTAATCGCGGCGGGCGCCGGCGACGTCGGCGACGGCGGTGGCCATGGGGGCATGGATGCCGAGGGTGGCACGGGTCGTGGATGCTGCGCCCCCGCCGAATCCGACGAGCACTCCGGCGGCGCCTGTCCGCATGAGGTGGAGTGCGGCGGTGTACGTTCCGGCGCCACCGACGATGACGGGCACGTCGAGGTCGTAGATGAACTTCTTCAGGTTCAGGGGCGCGGCGACGCTCGACACGTGCTCGGCCGACACCGTGGTGCCGCGGATGACGAACAGGTCGACACCGGCGGCGACCACGGTCTCGTACAGCTCCTGCGTCCGCTGCGGCGTCAGAGCACCGGCCACAGTCACCCCGGCGGCGCGGATCTCGGCGAGCCGATCGCGCACGAGTTCGGGCCGGATGGGCTGGGAGTACATCTCCTGCATGCGGCGCGTGGCATCCGCATCATCCAGCCTCGCGATCTCATCCAGGAGCGGCTCGGGGTCGTCGTAGCGCGTCCACAGCCCTTCGAGGTCCAGCACGCCCAGGCCGCCCAGCTGACCGAGCATGATGGCCGTACGCGGGCTGACGACGGAGTCCATCGGGGCGCCGAGGACCGGGATCTGGAACGGGAAGGCGTCGATCGTCCACGCCGTCGAGACGTCTTCGGGGTTGCGGGTGCGCCGGGACGGCACGACTGCGATGTCGTCGAACGTATAGGCGCGGCGCGCACGCTTGGCACGGCCGAGGTCGATCTCCATGGTCACCGGTCCAGCCTACCCGGGGCTTCCGCCGGCGGTCGGGGCTGGTCGGACGCGTGATGGCGCGTCGACCGGTTACCGCTTGTAGTTGGGGGCCTCGACGACGATCTGCACGTCGTGCGGGTGCGACTCCTTCAGGCCCGCGGAGGTGATCCGAACGAAGCGGCCCTTGGCCTTCAGCTCCTCGATCGTGCGGGCACCGACGTAGAACATCGACTGCCGGAGACCGCCGACCAGCTGGTACGCGACAGCGGAGAGCGGACCGCGGTAGGCGACCTGACCCTCGATACCCTCCGGGATGAGCTTGTCGTCGCTGGGGACGTCGGCCTGGAAGTAGCGGTCCTTGGAGTAGGACGTCTTCTTGCCACGCGTCTGCAGGGCACCGAGCGATCCCATGCCGCGGTACTGCTTGAACTGCTTGCCACCCTGGAAGACGATCTCGCCGGGCGATTCGTCGGTGCCGGCGAGGAGCGACCCGAGCATGACGGTGTCGGCTCCCGCGACCAGCGCCTTGGCGATGTCACCGGAGTACTGCAGACCGCCGTCGGCGATGACCGGGATGCCGGCCTCCCGCGTCGCCTGGAAGGCCTCCCAGATCGCGGTGACCTGGGGGACGCCCACGCCCGCGACGATGCGCGTCGTGCAGATCGAGCCCGGCCCGACGCCGACCTTGACCGCATCCGCCCCGGCATCCACGAGCGCCTGGGCGCCCTCGCGGGTGGCCACATTGCCCCCGATGACGTCGATGTGCGCGAAGGTCGGGTCGGTCTTCAGCCGGCGAACCATGTCGATGACGCCCGCGGACTGTCCGTTCGCCGTGTCGACGACGAGCACGTCCACGCCCGCATCGCGGAGGGCTTCAGCCCTCTCCCAGGCATCCCCGAAGAAGCCGATCGCGGCACCGACCCGCAGCCGGCCGTGCTCGTCCTTCGTGGCAAGCGGATACTTCTCGCTCTTGTCGAAGTCTTTGATCGTGATGAGGCCGGCGAGCTTGCCGTCGTCGTCCAGAAGCGGCAGCTTCTCCACGCGGTGCTGCGCGAACAGCGCGATGACCTCGTTCGCTCCGATGCCGACTCGACCCGTGATGAGCCCGTCGCTCGTCATGACGTCGCGCACCTTGGTGGTCTGGCGCTCGAATCCGGAGACGAACCGCATGTCGCGGTTGGTGATGATGCCCACCAGGCGACCGTCGTCATCGATGACCGGCAGACCCGAGATGCGGTACTTCGCGCACAGCCCGTCGACCTCTTCGATCGAGGCGTCGGGGGTGGTGGTGATCGGATCGGTGATCATGCCGGACTCGCTCCGCTTCACGCGGTCGACCATCGCGGCCTGCTCCTGGATGGAGGCGTTGCGGTGCAGGATGCCCAGGCCCCCTTCGCGGGCGATGGCGATCGCCAGACGCGCCTCCGTGACGGTGTCCATGGCCGCCGACAACAGCGGCGTTGCCACGGTGATCCGTCGCGTCACGCGCGAAGACGTGTCGGCTTCGCTCGGGATGACATCGGTGTGTCCGGGCAGCAGCAGGACATCGTCGTACGTCAGGCCGACAAAGCCGAAGGGGTCGTGGTTCTCCATGGTTCTCCTGCGCGCGCGGCGCGTTGCTCGAGGGACGACGACGGCCGGTGCGCGGAAGCCCGCGCTCTTTCGATTCTAGGTCGGGGCGGCGGGGAAATACCCGACAAAGGACAGGAACGGCTCAGGTGTCCGAAGTATTCCGATCCGATCACGCACCACTCCCGTCGAGTGGGTGAAACACTGCCGACACATTACGCTCGTAGCGTCGTGCGTCACCGCCGATGCGAGACACCCGACCTCGGCCACCGCCGACTGGAGGATTTGTGAGTCCCACGACCAATGGGCCGCGTCGAAGCCGCGCGAGAACCCTTCCCGCTGTCTTCACGCTCCTGCTCACGCTGCTGGGCGTCTTCGCCGGGGCGGCACCCGCCGTCGCGGCCGAGGACGACCCGTACCGCATCAGCGGAAACGTCCAACTCGACGGCGAGCCGCTGGAGGGAGTCGTCCTCGTGATCGACGGCCCCGGCGGTGAGCAGGAAGCCGAGACGGATGCCGAGGGTCAGTGGCGCGTCGGGGTTCCCGAGCGCGGCGAGGAATACACCGTCGAACTCGACGAGGACACCCTGCCGGAGGGCATCGCGGTCGTGGAGGCCGAGGACGACACCCCCAACGTCAAAGAGGTCGAGGTGGGTGCGGGCGGCCGCGTCACCGTGAACTTCTTCATCGGCGAAGGTGAGCGCAACGTCACCAGCTTCGTCGATCAGCTGGTCCAGCGGGTCGTGCAGGGCCTCAGCTTCGGTCTGATGCTGGCGCTGGCGGCCGTGGGACTCTCCCTGGTCTTCGGCACGACGGGTATCTCCAACTTCGCCCACGGCGAGATGGTCACTTTCGGAGCGGTGGCGGCGCTGTTCCTCGTCGGCCCCGCCACCCTCGCGTTGCCCTGGTGGCTCGGCTTCCCCCTTGCCGTGCTGCTGGGGGCGGCATTGGGGCTCGTGATGGACATGGTGCTGTGGCGCCCGCTCCGGCGGCGCCGGGTCGGCGTCGTGCAACTCATGATCGTGAGCATCGGCCTGTCGCTGACGCTCCGGTACGTCTACCAGTTCTTCATCGGCGGCGGCACGAGCCAGCTTCCGTTCTCCTCCGCACCGAAGATCCCGCTGTTCGGCTCCGTTCAGCTCAGCGTCATCGACCTGGTCTCGATCGGCATCTCCGTCATCGTGATCGTGGTCTTCGCGCTGTGGCTGACCCGGTCGCGCCTGGGCAAGGCGACCCGGGCGATCTCCGACAACCCGTCGCTGGCGGCGGCATCCGGTATCGATGTCGACTTCGTGGTCCGGATCATCTGGGTCGTCTCCGGCGCGATGGCCGCCCTCGCGGGCATCCTCTACGCCTACTACCGCCCGGGCATCAAGTGGGACATGGGCGCGCAGGTGCTCCTGCTCATGTTCGCCGCGGTCACCCTCGGCGGTCTCGGCACCGCCTATGGCGCCCTCATCGGGTCGATCATCGTCGGGCTCCTCGTCGAGGTATCCACCCTCTTCGGGATCCCGTCCGACCTCAAGTACGCCGTTGCTCTGTTCATCCTCATCGTGATCCTGCTGTTCCGACCGCAGGGCATCCTCGGCCGCCGCGAGAGAATAGGTTAGGCGCGCAAATGGAATGGCTTCCCATCCTCTCCAACACGGCTTCGTCGATCCTGAGCCCGGCCACGATCGGCTACGCGCTGGCGGCCCTCGGACTGGCCGTGCACTTCGGCTACGCGGGCCTGATCAACATGGGCATCGCCGGCTTCATGGCCATCGGCGCGTACGGCTACGCGATCTCGATCCTCTCCTTCGGCCTCCCCTGGTGGGCCGGGGCGTTGGTCGGACTGGCCGCCGCCGCCGTGTTCGCCCTCATCCTGGGCATCCCGACCCTGCGGCTGCGCGGCGACTACCTCGCCATCGTGACCATCGCCGCAGCCGAAGTGGTGCGCCTCCTCTTCCTCACCACCGCATTCGACGAGTTCACGGGTTCGGCCGACGGGCTCAGCGGCTACCACGCGAGCTTCCGCGCCTCGAATCCACTCCCCGACGGCACCTACGGCCTCGGCCCGTGGACGTATAACGAGAACGGCTGGTGGGTGCGCATCATGGGCCTGGTCACCCTCGGCATCGCGGTGCTGGTGGTGTGGATGCTGATGCGCAGCCCGTGGGGGCGCGTCCTGAAGGGCATCCGCGAAGACGAGGACGCTGTGCGCTCGCTCGGGAAGAACGTCTTCTCGTACAAGCTGCAGTCGCTCGTGCTCGGCGGCATGCTCGCCGCGGCCGGTGGGATCGTGTACGCCCTGCCCTCCGCGGTCAGCCCCGGCGTGTACGTCACGTCCCTGACGTTCTTCGTGTGGACCGCTCTGCTCCTCGGCGGCGCCGCGACGGTGTTCGGACCGCTCCTGGGTTCCCTCATCTTCTGGGCGCTGCAGACCTTCCTCTCGAACGTGCTGCCCGCGCTCGTGGAGGCCGGCGTCCTCCCCTTCATGTCACAGATTCAGGCGGGTACGCTTCGCTTCATCCTGGTCGGCATCGCGCTGATGCTGCTGGTGATCTTCATGCCGCAGGGCATCCTCGGCAACAAGAAGGAGCTGACCTTTGTCCGGTAACAGCATTCCGAGCGGTGCCGATTCCGAGGGTGTGGACGCGTCGGTCGTCCCCGCGACGACCTCCCCCACGCCCCGCCCGAAAGCCACGGGCCTGCACGTGGGTGAGGCGGCCCCGGGTGTGAAGAAGGTCGACCCGATCATCGTGGCCGACAACATCACCCGCTCGTTCGGCGGCGTGAACGCCGTCGACGTCGAGCACCTCGAGGTCCCCCGCGGCGCGATCACCGCCTTGATCGGACCGAACGGCGCCGGCAAGACGACACTGTTCAACCTCCTCACCGGGTTCGACAAGCCCAACACGGGGTCGTGGACGTTCGACGGCAAGTCGCTCTCCGGCGTTCCGGCCTACAAAGTCGCGCGCTTGGGGCTGGTGCGCACGTTCCAGCTGACGAAGGCCCTCGGCCTGCTCACGGTCATGGAGAACATGAAGCTCGGCGCCACGGGGCAGCGCGGCGAGCGCTTCTTCTCGAGCCTCATCCCCGCTGCCTGGCGCGGGCAGGACGCGGAGATCGAAGAACGCGCCGAGGTCCTGCTGGAGAAGTTCAAGCTGGACACGAAGGCCGACGACTTCGCCGCGTCCCTCTCCGGCGGTCAGCGAAAGCTCCTGGAGATGGCGCGGTCGCTCATGACCCAGCCCACGCTCGTGATGCTGGACGAGCCGATGGCGGGCGTGAACCCGGCCCTGACCCAGTCACTGCTGGACCACATCCTCGACCTCAAGGATCTCGGGATGACGGTGCTGTTCGTCGAGCACGACATGCACATGGTCCGCCACATCGCCGACTGGGTCATCGTCATGGCCGAGGGCCGTATCGTCGCCGAGGGCGATCCGACCTCGGTCATGAAGAACCCGGCCGTCATCGACGCGTACCTCGGCGCGCACCAAGAGCTCGACCTCGGCGTCGTCACCGGGCGCATCCCCGTGGTCGCAGCCGATCCCACGACGGATGCCGCAGCATCCCAGAGCGCCAGCGCCGCCCTCCTCGTAGACCAGGGCGTCGCCGAAGACGAGGAGAACCGCTCATGAGCGCCGTTGCCACCGACACCGCGGTCGTCTTCGTCGACGACGTCCACGCCGGGTACCTGCCCGGTGTGAACATCCTCAACGGCTGCTCCCTCACCGCCCACCAGGGTGAGCTCATCGGCATCATCGGGCCCAACGGCGCCGGCAAGTCGACGCTGCTGAAGGCGATCTTCGGGCAGGTGAACGTGCGCAGCGGCCGCGTGCTCCTGGAAGGTGAAGAGATCACGGGACTCAGGGCCAACAAGCTGGTCGGGCGCGGGGTCGGTTTCATCCCGCAGACCAACAACGTCTTCCCGAGTCTCACGATCGAAGAGAACCTGCAGATGGGGCTCTACCAGAACCCCAAGATCTACAAGGAGCGCCTCGAGTTCGTCACCGGGATCTTCGCCGAACTGGGCAAACGCCTCAAGCAGCGCGCCGGGTCGCTCTCCGGCGGTGAGCGCCAGATGGTCGCCATGAGCCGAGCGCTCATGATGGACCCCAAGGTGCTGCTGCTGGACGAGCCGTCAGCGGGTTTGTCGCCGGTGCGTCAGGATGAGGCGTTCATCCGCGTCTCGGAGATCAACAAGGCCGGCGTGACGTGCATCATGGTCGAGCAGAACGCTCGCCGGTGCTTGCAGATCTGCGACCGCGGCTACGTCCTCGACCAGGGTCGCGACGCCTACACCGGCACCGGGCGCGAGCTGCTGAACGACCCCAAGGTCACCGAGTTGTACCTCGGCACGCTGGGCCAGTAACCCGGATTCTTCGAGGCCAGTAACCCGGGCTCTTCGAGGCCAGTAACCCGGGCTCTTCGAGGCCGGTAACCCGGGTTCTTCGAGGGGGGATGCCCCGCGGCATCCCCCCTCTGCCGTCCCCGCGCCCGCGCGGCGGGGTGCTGGTGCCCCGAGTGCACGGGATGCTGCCGAGCGCACGACCTCATCACGCAAACAACCCGTGCACTCGCGAAGAACTCGTGCACTCGCGAACCGCTCCCCCCGAGCGGCGCGCCCCGGGAACGGGAAAGGCCCCGGTCTTGCGACCGGGGCCTTCCGCGTGAATGCGGTGATCAGCCCTCGTATGCGGCGTAGTTGTTGTCTTCGCCGAACTGGTAGATGCCGATCGACGCCTCGGTCGGGTCGCCGACCTCGTCGAACGTGATCGGACCCGAGATGCCGTCGTAGTCCGCGGTGCCACCGTCCAGGATGATCTGGGCGCAGTCCGCGTACGTCGAGCAGGTCTCACCGTCGCCGGAACCACCGGAGACCTCGACGAGCTTCTCGGCGATGTCGGCGGGGTCGGTCGAACCGGCTGCCAGCGAGGCGAGCGCGAGCAGGACCGTGGCGTCGTAGGACTCGGCCGCGTAGCTGTAGTCCTCCAGAGCCGGGTCACCCTCGGCCTCGACGAAGGCGTCGAGCTCGGAGGTGAAGTCGGCGATCGAGTCGATCGACAGACCGGGCAGCGTGCCCTTGGCGTCCGTGAGGGAGCCGGCCGGGAACGTGTCACCGAAGTTCTTCAGGTTACCGTCGACGAAGTACAGGTCTTCGGCGGGGTACTGACCGAACAGGCTCGGCAGGATCGTGGCAACCTCGTCGAACGTGATCAGGGCGATCGCGTCGGGGTCGGCCGCGAGGACCTCGCTGATCTGCGTGTCGAACGTGGTGTCACCGGTGTTGTAGGTGGTCTCCGCGACGACCTCACCACCGGCGGCCTCGAAGGCCTCCGAGACGTACTTGGCCAGGCCGGTACCGTACGAGTCGTTCAGCACGATCAGGCCGAGGGTCTGGTTGCCGTCCTCGGCGATGAGGTTACCGAGCACCTCGCCCTGCAGCACGTCGGAGGGTGCGGTGCGGAAGTACAGCCCGTTGTCCTCGTAGGTGGTGAAGGCGTCCGACGTGTTGGCCGGCGAGAACTGGATGACGCCCGCGCCGACGACCTGGTCGATGAACTGAAGCGATGTGCCGGACGAGGCAGCACCGATGATCGCGGAGACGTCCTCGCCCAGCAGGCGGGGGATCTCGGTCTCGTATGCTTTGTTGTCGGTGTCGCCGGAGTCACCGAACGCCACCTCGATGGACAGGCCGGTCTCATCGGAGATCTCGTTGATCTGTGAGGCGGCGTAGCCGACGCCGGCCTCTTCCGGCGGGCCGAGGAAGGCCAGGTTTCCGGTCTGAGGAAGCGCGGTGCCGATCTTGAGGTCGAGCTCGCCGCCGACCTCGGACGACGAGTCGCCGCTCTCGGCGGCTTCGCCGCCGCCGCCGGCGCACCCGGCGAGAATGAGCGCGCTGGCACCGACCACGGCGATGCCGCCGATGACCTTACCGGCGCGCGAACGTGTGAAGACGCTCATGTTGCTCCTTGCTGCTGTGTATGAAGGCGGGCCAACTCGGGCGCCACCAGTGAGCTAAACCTAATGCGCGGGGCATCTCGCGAGTATTGCCGTTCGTTAACGATGTGTAACGGGACCCAATCGTTACCTGGCGCGGATGCTGCGGCCCTCGGGCCGCGCGTCAGGCCAGTTCCGCCACATCCGCGGTGGCCCCGCGCCCGCGCCGTGCACCTCGGACCGAGTCCGCGGTGAGCAGGATCAGGGCCACCCAGACGAGCCCGAATCCGATCCAGCGTTCCAGGGGCATCGGCTCGCCCAGCACCCACACCCCGATCGAGAACTGCAGGATGGGCGCCACGAACTGCAGCATCCCCATGACCGTCAGCGGCGTGCGGCGGGCACCGGCGGCGAAGAACAGCAGCGGAGTGGCCGTCACGACGCCCGCGAGGAGCAGAAGGATGGCGTGTCCGGCGCCGGCCGTGAAGAGCGTGAGGCCCGAGGTGGCGCCGACGATGGCGAGCTGGACGAGAGCGACAGGAGTGAGCCAGGCCGATTCGAGCGTCAGTCCGCTGACGGCGTCGACGGCCCTGCCGATGCGCTTCTTCACCAGTCCGTACAGGCCGAAGGAGAACGCGAGCCCGAGCGCGATCCACGGGAAGGCGCCATACCCGACGACGATCACGATCACCGCGACGGCAGCGATCCCCAGCGCGACCCACTGCGTGATGCGAAGGCGCTCGCGGAGGAGGAAAACGCCGAGCATCACGGTCACGAGCGGATTGATGAAGTACCCGAGGCTCGTCTCGATGACGTGGCCGGTGAGGGTGGCGAGCACGTAGATCTGCCAGTTGACGTAGATGAGCGCCCCCGCCAAGGCGGTCCAGCCGAGCAGACGCGGCTGGCGGAGGATTGCCAGGAGCGGGCGCCACGCCCGCGTGACGGCGAGCAGGGCGACGCAGAACACCAGCGACAGCACGATCCGCCATGCGACGAGTTCCCACGGCCCGGTCGGCGCCAGCGAGACGAAGTACAACGGCAGGACCCCCCACATGAGGTACGCCACGAAGGCGTACCCCCCGCCGAGCAACGTTTCGCGGCCCTCGGACCGGCGAGGTGCGGACGGGAGGTGGTCGGTCGTCCGGGTCACTCGATCAAGCCTACGGGCGCCCCGCCCTAGGCGCGCCGCCCTAGGCGCCGGAGGGAACCGCGCGGGGATGCAGAAGGCCCCGGATGCCGCAGCATCCGGGGCCTTCGTCAGAACGTGTGCGTCAGCGGACGACGACTGCGAGCACGTCGCGCGCCGAGAGCACGAGGTACTCGTCGGCCCCGAACTTCACCTCGGTGCCGCCGTACTTGCTGTAGATGACGCGGTCGCCGACGGCGACGTCCAGCGGGACGCGGTTGCCGTTGTCGTCGATGCGGCCCGGCCCGACGGCCACGACCTCGCCCTCCTGGGGCTTCTCCTTGGCAGTGTCAGGGATGACGAGACCACTGGAGGTGGTCTGCTCTGCCTCGACCTGCTGGATGACGATGCGGTCCTCGAGCGGCTTGATGGAAACCGACACGGTCTACCTCTTCTTTCTTGACGCTTCGGTACGGAAGACTCGTTAGCACCCACCCATGGAGAGTGCTAACGCCAGTCTACGGAAAGAGTTGGCACTCATGCAACGCGAGTGCCAATCCCTGCACTCCGGACGTGGGCGCACGAGCACGGCGGGCGTGTTCCGACCTCTCTTCCTATCGGTTGATGCGTGTGTAAGAATCCCGATCACAGGTCGGCACGTAGGGGGCACGGGCCGACGAATTGGGACATCAGTGGGGATGTCGCAAGGCATTCCATACCGATGGTGTGGAGACGAGCGGGTGTGTTTCGGCGCACCTTCGTCCGGGGGAAAACAATATGAATGCTGCGTACTTTCTGGCGATCGACATCGGAACGAGCCGCACTTCGGCGGCTATCGCGAGGTCTGCTCCAGACGGCAGTCTGCTGGCGACACCGGTGCCTCTGGGGCGCAGCGGTGACAATGCACCGACCGTGGCCTTCGCCGCCGACGGCGAACTGCTGTTCGGCGACGCCGCCGAACGGCGCGGTCATACGCAGCCCGACCGCCTGATCCGCGAGTACAAGCGCAGGATCGGCGACGACGTGCCGATCCTCGCGGGCGACCGCGCGTTCGCGCCGGAGGAGCTGTACGCCCTCACGGTGGACTGGGCCGCGCGGGTCGTCGTGGAGCGCGAGGGAGATACGCCGGCCCAGCTGGCGATCACCGTGCCGGCGGCCTGGGGCGACTATCGCAGCGGTCTCGTCCGGGCGGCCCTGGCGGCCCAGGGATGGCGCGATGTCGTCGTGATCTCCGAACCCGAAGCTGCCGCACGGCACTACGAGTCGACCAATCCGCTGGACGCAGGACGGGTGCTCGCCGTGTACGACTTCGGCGGGGGGACGTTCGACGCGGTCGCGCTGAAGAAGGACGCGCACGGCGAGGTTCGCATCGTCGGTGCACCGTCCGGGATCCCCGACCTCGGGGGTGCCGACTTCGATGACGCGGTCGTGCGCCACGTCGTGCGGACCGCACAGGTCGACGCGACGACTCTCTCGGGAACCGCCGCGGGGCGGATGGCCCTGTCGGCGCTCCGCCGCGAGTGCGTCGACGCGAAGGAGTCGCTGTCGTTCGATTCGGAGGCCGTGGTGCCCGTGCTCGTCGGCGGCGACCAGCGCAGCGTGCGCCTGAGCCGCGACGAGTTCGAGCTCATGATCGCCGACGACCTCGAGCGCACGGTCGAGGCGTTCCAGGATGCTCTGGATGCCGCGGACGTCGACCTCGCGGATGTCGACGCGATCCTCCTCACTGGCGGAACCTCACGCATCCCGCGCGTCGCGCAGGTGCTGTCGGAGCGGTTCGACCGTCCGATCGCCCTGGACGCCGACCCGAAGGCGATCATCGCGCTCGGCGCGGCGAGGGCCGCCGCTGACGCCGCCCGAGCTGCCGTCGCGGCGGACGCCGGCGACGACGCGGATGACGCGGATGCGGCGCTCGCGATCTTCGAGACGCCGGCTCCGGCGTCTGCCGCTCCGCGTCGAGCCTGGTTCCGGCGGCTGCCGAGTTCCGCGTACATCACCGTGGGCGCGGCGATCCTCGTCACCGGCATGGGGGTCGCGGCTGCACCGGCGCTCGGCACCGGCGTCGTCACCGCGTCCGAGCGGGCAGGGATGACGACAGCGCCCGTCGCCCTGGACGACGTCGACGACTCAGCCTCGGTCGAAGCGCCCGTCGCGGAGGCGATCGTCGAGCCGGTGGCCGAGGTGCAGACCCCGTCCGCACCGTCCGTCCAGTCCTCCCAGCGCCCGCCCGCGAAGAAGCCGGCGGGCCCGACCCCCGGCACGAAGCGGACTGCGGCGCCGGAGGCTCCACGCACGGCGACCGCACCGAAGTCGACGGCCGCATCGCCGTCGACACCGTCGGGCTCCGGTAATCCCGCATCGACCGGGACGCCGGCGGGACCGTCCACCGGCTCCCCCGCCGCGGACCCGGCAACCACCGGGAGCGGCACGGGCGACGACACCGGAGGCGACGCAGGCACCGGCGGCGGTGACACCGGAGGCGACACGGGCACCGGAGGCGACACAGGCACCGGCGGTGGAGGCGACACCGGCGGAGGCGACTCCGGCACCGGGGGCGACACAGGCACCGGTGGCGACGCAGGCACCGGTGGCGGTGACACCGGAGGCGGTGGCGGCCACGGCGGTGGTGGTGGCGGCCACGACGGCGGCGGCCACGGTGGCGGTGGTGGCGGCGGCCACGGCGGCGGCGGCGATCACGACGGCGGCGGAAACGGTGGCGGCGAGTCGACCCCGCCCGCCGAGGAGCCCGCACCCGCTCCCTCGCCGATCTCGGCTGCCTGAGCCGCACGGGTCCGGACGATGGCGACCACGGCGACCATGCCCATCTCTCCCCTGCTCCACGAGGAGTTCGACGGCGTTCCGATGATCCTGACGCGCCCGGCGCGCATGCACGTGGAGGCGCTCGTCCACGATGAGCGCGCCCCGCGCGTGCTGCTCGTCGGGACGGCGGGTTCGGGGAAGACGCGCCTGATCCGGCGGCTTCTCGCGCAGTTCGCGCAGGACGGGCGTACCGTCGTGCCGGCGCAATCGGCGAGCGCCATCGCGTCCGCGTCTGCCACCGAGGTCGTCGTCGTCGACGATGCTCATCTCCTTCACCCGGACGACCTCGCCGCGGTGGCCGAGCGGCTCCGCATCCCCGGCGCGGGCATCGTCATCGCCATGCGCCCGTGGCCCGCCGGCGACGAGCTGCGTGCGGTCGCCGAGGAGCTGGAGAAGGTGCATCCGGCGATCGTGCTGGGCCATGTGACGCGTGCCGACGTGCTGGACGAATGCGCGGAGAAGGGATGCCGGATCACACCGCGCTGTATCGACAGCATCCTCGACCTCACCGGCCATCTCACGTGGCTCGTCTCGGAGGCGCTCGCGGTGCACAGCGACAACTGCGACGAGGATGCGGCGCACCACAGCGTGCGGGAAGAACTGCGCGACCTCATCGCGCACCGCATCGCCGGATTGGAGGATGACCTCCGGCGGGCGATCGAGACACTGTGCCTCACGCCGCAGAGTCTCCCCTCGGAGGAGGCAGCGCAGTGGTCGCACGCCGGTCACGCGAAAGGGCTGCTGCTGCGCAACGGACAGCCGGCACCGGTGGTCCGTGACACCGTGCGCGCCACGATCTGCATCGACCGGTTGGTCGGGTTGTACGCGGAATCGGGCATGACGGAGACGGATCCCACGCTGCGTGAGCTTCTCGGCGGCCTGCACCATCCGCGCGTCGCCACGGCGCTCCTGATCGACGGCGACGCGGCCCTTCCGCGTGACCCCCGTCGTGCCGACGAGCTGTTCCGGGCCGCCGGCGAGGCCGGCGCCGATCCGCGGACCGTCGCCGTGCGGCGAGCACGGGCGGCGTGGAACGCCGGGGCGATCGACACCGCCGGGACGGTGCTGGACGCCGCGGCGATAGAACCCCCGCACGCGGCCTTCGCCGAGGCGGGCTCGATCGCGGCGGCCGTCTGGGCGGCGCGAGGCGACATGCGGATGGCGTCCACCGTCCTCACGCACACCGCGCTGGGCTCTCCCGATGCGGTGGCCCATGCCACGATCGCGGCGATCGGCGCGGGCGACGTCGAGGAACTCGACCGCCTCGCGGACGTACGCCCCGCGCGGGCGGTCCCGTCGACCCTGATCGTCTCCCAGGACCTCCTCGCGCGAGGTCTCCGCGCGAGCCTCGGTACACAGGCGCGCACGTGTTTGAGCGACCTTGTGCGGGCCACCGAGATGTACACGGCCTCGGCGTGCGATGCCCCCACCCCCGAGCTGCCGGCCGTGATCGCTGCCATCGCCGCGCTCAGCCTCGGAGAGCTCAACGTGGCCCACACCGTGATCGACGCGGCCGTGCAGACCCGCCACGGCGGCACCTGGGCGCGCTCCCGCCTTCTGCTCTGGCAGGCGTGGATCGCCGTCCAGCGCGAGCGGCCGCACGAGGCCGAGATCGCTCTTCAGCACGCTCAGATCGGGCGGAAACTCGCACCGCGCGAGCAGATCCTGGCCGACGCGATCACCATGGCTCTGACCCGACGATACGCGGACTCCTCGGCGCTGGCGCCGGCCTGGCGGCTCGCGCGCGAGAGCATCCTCCGCGCGCGTTTCGACCTCTATTCCCTCCTCCCGCTCACCGAGTTCGCCGTCAGCGCGGCGCGGTTGGGCGACATGGATCGGATCCGCCCCAACCTCGATGAGGCGTATGCCGCCGTCGAGCGCCTGGGGTCGCCGCCCATGTGGTCGAGTCACCTGAACTGGGCGGGGCTGCACTGCAGCATCATTCTGAACCAGCCCGGTGATCTGGCGCCGCACGCGCGGGCGCTCCTCGCCGCGGCACCGCACAATCGGCTGGCGAAGATGATGGCCCGGGCGGGCAAGGTGTGGACCGAAGTGCTGACCGGTCAGGTCGACGTGGACGACATCGAACACGCCGCCCTGGGGCTTGCAGCCGTCGGCCTCGCGTGGGACGGCGCCCGGCTTGCCGGTCACGGGGCCGGACGGACCGAAGACCGCCGCGTCATCGCACGCCTGCTGGCATGCGCACGGCAGCTTCACCCGCGGGAAGAACTCGACCGGACGCCCGACGACGAAGCGAGCGGGACGACGGGGTCCCTCACCCGGGCGATCGAGGTTCTCAGCGCGCGCGAACGCGACGTGGCGGTATTGGTCGTTCAGGGGAAGACCTACGCAGAGATCGGCGAGTCGATCTTCATCTCACCTCGCACGGCTGAGCACCACATCGCCCGCATTCGCCGGCGCCTGGGCGCGACGTCGCGATCCGATCTCATCGCGAAACTACGTCTCGTTCTCGAAGACGCCGCCGAGCCCGGCGACCTCCGCCGATCCGCCCGCACGGCGGAGTTCGCCTGAGCACCAGGGGACCCCCCGCGTGCCCCCACCCACCCCCTAGTGCACCCCCTCCGGCATGGGGGTAGCCCCCGACGCGGGGCGGGAGCGGAAGCAATAGCGTCGAGTCATCATCACCCTAAGGAGCCGAAATGAGCGTCACACTGGCCACGATCGCCGACGCGCTGATCGAGTTCATCCTCAGCCTCCTCCGTGATCCCGAAGCGGCCGCGGAGTTCGACCAGGACCCGCAGGCGGCATTGTCCTCGCGGGGGCTGAGCAATGCCACAGCCGCGGATGTGTGCGCCGTCGCGCCGGTGATCGCGGAAAGGGCACAGATCGTCCCGGCCGCCGTGGCCCCCGACCCACGGCCGGCGCCGCCAGAGGTCAGTCCCACCGTGCGGGAGATCAACGCGATCACGAACAGCTTCTCGTACGTCGATGACCGCGACACCGTTCTCGACCAGTCGGTGAATCAGAACATCTGGGCGGACGGCGACGTCACCCAGGTGTTCGACCAGGACGCCGTCGTGGCCTCGGGCGATGACGCCATGGCCGCCGGCGACGACGCCACGGTCGAGACCGACATCGACAATTCCACGGACATCGACGCCGGGGACGACGTGGCGATCGACGGAAGCGACATCACAGAGAACACCGCTACCGACTCGGGCAACACCACGACCGACACCACGACGACGACGGATGCGTCGACGACGACGACCGTGACGGACTCGATGAACGAGACCACGGGCACCGCCACGGCCGACGACTCCTTCAACGACAGTGCGTCCACCTATACCGAGACCACCGTCGACAGCGACACGTCCGCGGTGTTCGACTCTTCCGACTCGGCCGTGATCGAGGAGATCCCGTCCGATGACAACTTCTGATCTCGAGCGGAGGCGCGACCCCGACAATGGCGTCGCGGGTCGCGGCCTCCCCTCGAACACGACCGGGGAAGGACGTGCAGCCCCTGCGCGTCCTTCCCTCTCAGACAAAGAGGCCGCGCCGGTGCTGGTGAAACTGCCCGCACCGGCGTCGGTGCGTCTCAGCCAGCTGTCATGGGTGCTCTCGCTCGCGGTGAGCGCGGTTGCCGTGGTCTACCTCTTCATCATTCGAGAGCCGCAGCTGCCGGAGATCGTCGGTGTCATCAAAGGCGTCGACGAGAGCCGCGCTGACGCGACCTACGACACCGCAGCCGACATCGTGTTCTGGTCGGTGTTCGGGGTGCTCGTCGCCCTCTGGCTCGTCCAGGTCACCCTGCTGGTCTCCTTTTCGAACCGCCGACCCCACATCCGCTGGGGGCTTTTGGGCACGACGCTCCTCCAGGGCGGCGTCTTCCTGGTCTGCCGCGAACTCGTGGCGGTGGGAGAACGCGGCATCCCGCTCGAGCGCGTGCTGTTGCTGGCTCTGGCCTTGGCCGTGGTGGGGTTGCTCTTCGCGACCTTCCCGCGCGCCCTACGCTGGACCGCGCGCAAACACGACGTCGTCCGCGGCGCCGGCGCTGCGGGCGGCGACCTCTGACGCGATTCCCTCGATGCTGCGCACGACCATGCGGCAGAGGTGCGCGGTGTAGCGGTCGTTGATCGGCGACTCTCCCAGCGCGCGCCAGCGGCTGAGCAGTGCTCCGATGCGGGCCGTGCGCTCCTCGGGTCTCGCCGTCTCGGGCAGACCCAGCCGCGCGGATGCCGAGATGCCCAGGCCGCCGAGGACCCGCTCCCCCTCGGCGACGTCGGCCGGCGAGAGAGCAACGGAAGAGGTGCGCAGGTCAGCGAGAAGGGTGAGCTCGCGCAGCTCGTGGCTGCGCGACACGATCCGCTCGATGCCACCGAGCACGGCGTCCGCTCCCGGGCGCGGCCGTTCCCGGACGACCTGTTCCACACCCTGCAAGACCCCGCGCGCCTTCAGCGCGACAGCCCGGGCACGGAAGTGGTCGACAACGAACTGCTGCAGCGTCACCATGCCGCTTTGCTGCACGAGCCGCTCGGCGAGGGCGGACGAGGACGTCGCCCCGCCGCGAATGAGGGCAGCCGCCAATCGGACGCCGAAGATGCCGAAGCGTTGCAGCAGGTTCTCCCGCACGGGGATGCTGAGCGAGGTCGCCGTCGTCGGACGCACGAACCGGTCGGCCGACAGCAGCAGGCGCTCCCGCACGTCGCGGTCCAGTCGCGCGAGCTCCCGCAACGCGATGAACTCGCTCTCGCGAAGGGTGCGCGCGCCCTCCGCGAGCAGGCCGGCGATCGGGATGACCCCGAGGGCGAGCGCTCTCAGCTCGCCGTCGCGGCGATAGCGGTCGGCGATCGCCGCGGCGGAGAGCAGGGAGTCGATGCGACCCGAGCCGATCTCGTCTGCGCGGGACAGCACCGCCACGGCGTTGACGGTGGAGGACGGCCCGGCGACGGTGTCGTGGAAGGCGCGCAGGAACGAGACGTCGGAGGAGTGCACGTGCCGCAGGAGATACACGATCGCGTCGGCGGCGGAGGGGGAGTTCTCCGGCACGAGGAACTTCATCGACCGCGCCGAGTTCGTCCGCGTCACCGACGCGATTCCGGGCGTATCGATGAGGATCGTCGACCGCAGGCTCTCCGACGGCCAGCCCACGTCGATCCACGCGACGTCCTCGACGGGATGGCCTTGCAAGTCGAGATCGAGCCGCCCCTCCACACGGCGGACAGGCAGGCGCACCGCCGTTCCGTCGACGAGGTGCATCGTGATCGCCGCCGTCGGCGCATAGCGGTACCACGTGATCGCCCGCGTACATTCACCGGCATCGGTGGGGGCGATCCGCTCGCCGATCAGGGCGTTCAGGAGCGTGGACTTCCCGGCCTTGACGATACCCGCGACCGCGACGCGCAGCGGTTCGCGCAGCCGGCGGGCGTAACCGTCGAGAAGCTCCACCGTCTCGGGCTCATCCTCGTACAGGATGCGGGTGGCATCGATGACGTCGGCGACGTCGCTCAGCGAGGTCCGCATCAGTTCGCCCGCCGCGCGGCCGCAGCCTCGATCGCGGGGATCTGCTGGCGGAGGTTCTCGATCTGACGCAGCCGCGTCTCGAGCTCTTTCACCCGCCCGTCGCGATCGGCGGTGTAGGTCGCAGCGGCCTGCTTGGCGGCGAGCACGGACTCCGACAGCGACCGGTGGAGCTCGTCGGCGATCGTTCCGAAATGATCGCGGGAGGCACGTTGAACGAGGCGCAGACGATCTTTCAGCTGCTTGCCCACCTGGAACACGACGTCTTCGATATGCCGGCGCAAGAGGTTCTTCGCCTCCATCTGCCGTCGCGTCAGCCGGCCGGTCATGTCTTCACGGAAGGCCCGGCGGCCGACGAGCACGCCCGCCAGCAGAGACAGGGGATTGATCAGCGAGAGGCCGACAAGGCTCGTCGCGAGCCCCACCATCAGCACACCCCCGTACGAGCCGCGCACCCCGATGTAGATCTTCTCCGTGGCACTCATGCGCCCCTCGTCGAGCACTTGCAGCTGCTCAACCGGGTCGAGCACGCCCGTGACATCGCCGACGTCGATGAGGGGGATGCCCGACTCCCCTGCGATGAACTCCTCGGCGACCCGCTCCGACAACCACTGCGAGCGCTCGTTGGTCCAGACGAACGTCTCCGACACGGCGGCGGAGACGCGCTGGTCCAGCCACTCCGCGATCTGATCCCAGATCGGCCCGGGGTCGCCCTCGTCGATGGCCGTCTCTCCGTCGCGCTGCACCTTGCGCAGGCGGTCGCGCAGATCGTGCTCGGTGTCGGCGATCAGGTCGGCGATGCCGTCACTGAGCGTGACTTGCCAGCGGGCCGAGCGGCCGCGGAATTCGTCGGCACGCGCCTTCGCGTCCTCGAGCTCGGCGATCATGCGCGGCGTGTCTTCGGGATGCACCAGGGCGTTGAGCTCCGAGCGGACCGACATCCCCAGCTGGTCGACAACGGTCGTGAGGTCGTGCACGGCGGCGCGCCGGTGCAGCAGCTCGGCGCGTCCCAGCACGTCGCGGCGCAGATGCGCGACGAGTGCGGGGAACCCGGACTCGTCGTTGAGTTCGCGATCCTGGTGCTCTGCGGCCAGAAGGCGCAGGTCACTGGAGACGGCGAAGATCGGCACGTCGCCGAGGTCATCCAGACGGGTGCGATCGATCGAGTGGATGTCACGCCACTGCGGGTAGATGTCTGTCTTGCTCAGGACCGCGGCGACATTGGGGGAGATGCGCATCGCGTGCTGGAGGAACGTCATCTCCGGCTCGGTGTACTCCTGTGAGGCGTCGGAAACGAGGATGACCGCGTGCGCCGTCGACAGTGCCGCAAGAGTGGCCAACGCCCGCGTGGACTCCAGGCCCCCAACACCTGGTGAGTCGACGAGGCGAAGGCCACCCTTGAGGATTTCCCGGGGCAGGAGCACTTCGGCGCCCACGATCGCCCGCCCCGGAGGCATCTGCGCACGGTCAGACACATACGAAGCCAGATCGTCGAAGGAGATCTGCAGCCGCTCGACCGTTTCGTCGCCGCCCCCTTCGGGCCGCAGGAAGACGGCAGCGGAGGGCTCTTCGGCGTACCCGACCGACGTCGGCACCGCGGTGGCGACGTCGTCGTCGACGGCGCATGCGGGCGCGTTGATGAGCGCGTTGACGAGCTTGCTCTTGCCCTGTTTGAACTGTCCGACGACGATCACCCGCACATGCGGATCGAGGAGGCGCGTGCGGGTGTCGTCGAGTCGTTTGGCCAGATCCGTTCGCCCGACCGCGCCGGAGAACGAGCGCGTCTGCTCCACCAGCCGGACGAGCTCTCCTGGCGGCACAGGCACCGGTGTCGGCTCCGGAGCTCGAGGGCCCGCGGCCGTGGCGACGGCGCCTGCCGATTCGGGTGCGGTCACGGTGTTCTCCTCAGGTGGACGGGCGGGGACAGCAGAGGGCGATGACCCCGGGTCGGGTCATGACCCGGGGTCATCGCCACATCAGGCAGTCGTCACAGATCGACGTCCACGTCGGGATCGTCGTCCGCGATTCCGGACATGCCGCTGTCCCAGATGACGTTCGCGTCGACGTCCCAGGTGTTCGTCGACGTGGTCGTGAACTCGTCGTTGAACGAGTTCTCGACGTCCAGCGTGGCGGAGTAGGTGTTGTCCACGTTGTCGAGGTCCCAGTCCTGCGAGTTGTCGGTCACCGTGGTGTTGACCGTGGTGGTGTTGCCCGAGTTGTAGGCGAAGTTCACGTCCTTCGAGCTGCCGTCCATGAGGATGTCGCCTCCGGCATCGATGGTCGTGGCGTCGTTGACGTTGTAGGTGACGTTCACGTCGTCACCCGCCACGTAGGCGCCGTCACCGCTGTTGACCACCGCATCCGGAGCGACCCACTGGTCGAGCCCCCCGCCGGCGGCGACGTTGGCGTTGATCGACTGGTCGACGATCGTCGACCGGTTGTCGATCATCATGTCGCCACCGCCGCCGGCGGCCCCCAGCACGTTGCCGAAGCCCGTGTCGTACGAGCGCAGGCCGGCATTGACCGAGTTGTCGTTCGTGGAGTTGTCGGAGTTGTCCGTGTCCGAGTCGTCGGTTACCGTCACGGTGTCGTTGTAGGACCCCTCGTTACCGGAGTGGTCGGTGTCGGTCTCGGTGTTGTGCGAGTCCGCGTGGAACGAGTCGGTCGCCGTCGCGTCGGTGTTGCCCGAGCCGTTCGTCGAGGCGTCGACATTGCCGACGTTGCTCACATCGGCGGCGAGGTTCGCTGTGTTGGCGGTCGTCGTGTTGAACGACCCGCGCGTTTCCGCGGTGACGTCGATGTCGGCGGTGTAGTCGTCGAATGCCATGTCCTTGCTCTCTTTCTCGAAAGGCGCGAGCGCCGGGATGCTGGTATGCCGGCCGCCGGTTGGCGGCGGCCGGCAGCGGGTCTCACATGCCGAGGTCGGTGCCGTCCGCGATGCCGGAGCCGACGCTGTCGACGATCGCGTTGACGTCCACGTCGACGTTCGTGGTGGAGTCGAAGACCCCCGAGTCGTTGTACGAGCCGCTGACGGTGCTCGACCAGTCGTAGGCGTTGTTCGAGTCGTCGATGTCCCAGTCCTGCGAGGTGTCGGTCCAGTTCGAGGTGAACGAGTAGTCGTTTCCCGAATTGATCGAGGTGTTGACCGTCTTCGTGCTGTCCATCAGGATGTCGCCGTCGGCACTGATGGAGGTGGACTCGTCGATGTTGTAGGTGACGCTCACGTCGTCGCCGGCCACGAACGCCCCGTCGCCGGAGTTGACGACCGCGTCACTGGATACCGAGGAGAAGACCGGGCCGTCCGCGGCGACGTTGCCGTTGACCGACTGGTCGACGATGGTCGAGCGGCTGTCGATCATCATGTCGCCGCCGCCTCCGGCGGCTGCCGCGGCACCGCCCACGTCGCCGAAGCCCGTGTTGTAGCTGCGGAGACCGGCGTTGATCGAGTTGTCGTTCGTGGAGTTGTCGGAGTTGTCGGTGGTCGAGCTGTCGGTGAAGCTCCACGAGTCGTTGTACGAGTCGGTGTTGCCCGAGTTGTCGGTGTCGGTGTCGGTGTTGTGCGACCCCCAGTGGAACGAGTCCGTCGCCGTGGCGGTGGCGTTGTTGCTGTCGTTCACCGACTCGTCGGTGTTGCCCGCGTCTGTGACGGCAACGTCGACATCCAGCGTGTTCGTCTCGTCGTCGTTGAACGAGTCCGCAACCGTCGTGCTGAGCGCGGCGTTGAGGGTGTAGTCGTCGAAGGCCATGATCCCTGTCCATTCCCGGGGCTCTGCACCCCGCGTGAGTTCGTGGCCTCACAGTACGAACGCACGGCACTCGGCCACATCGGGGATGCCTCCGGGGATTCGGGGTCGTTGGGAGGGGGTCCACTCCCCCCAACCCCCTATCGGCAGGGGGTACCGACTCGGACGCGTACGGGGCCGCGCCTAGGGTGGAGGGGTGGATATGGCGGAGTTGACGGCGCTGCTCACTCCCGAAGGCCTCCGGCTTCTGGATGAGGCGGGCGAGATCTCGTCGACAACCGACGTCACGCGGGCGGTCTCGCAACTGCGCTCCGCCGGGCACTCCCCCGACCTGGTCTCAGCCGTCGTCGGCCAGGCGCGCCTTCGTGCGCGCGCCCGGACGAAGTTCGGACCGTTCGCCGAACGCATGCTGTTCACTCGTGCCGGACTCGAACAGGCCACCCGCCTCTCGGTCGCCGCGCGCCACGCCGGGCGGTTCCGGGCGGCCGGGATCTCCCGCGTCGCGGACCTCGGCTGCGGCATCGGGGGCGACGCCCTGGGCTTCGCCGCGCTCGGCCTCGGGGTGCTCGCCGTCGACGCCGACGAGGTCACCGCAGCAGTCGCCGCCTACAACCTGGCCCCCTTCGGCGATGCCGTCGAGGTCCGCCACGGTACGGCCGAAGCATCCGACCTGTCCGACGTCGACGGCGTGTGGCTCGACCCGGCGCGCCGGACGGCCGGGCACACCGAGACCGTGCGCGTTCGCGCCGCGGACTACTCGCCGCCTCTGGAGTGGGCCTTCGACCTGCTGGACCGGAGGCCCGGCGGGATGAAGCTCGGCCCGGCGTTCGATCGCGACGCGATCCCCGCCGATGCCGAGGCCCAGTGGGTCAGCGCCGACGGCTCGACCGTCGAACTCGTCGTATGGACGCGTGCGCTCGCCCGCGACGGCGTACGTCGGGCGGCCCTCGTCACGCGCGGCGACGACGCGTGGGAACTCACCGCGGGCGGGGATGCCGAGGACGAACCGGTGCGGGAACTCGGGGCGTTCGTGCATGAACCCGACGGCGCGGTCATCCGTGCGCGGCTGATCGGCGAGGTCGCTCGCGCGCTCCAGGCGGGGATGCTCGCCCCCGGCATGGCGTACCTCACGTCGGACGCGGCGCTCACGAGTCCCTTCGTCTCCTCGTTCCGCGTGCGCGAAGAGGTGCCGTTCGAGACCCGCGCGCTGGGCCGTGCCCTCCGCGAGCGCGGAATCGGCACTCTGGAGATCAAGAAGCGCGGCGTCGATGTCGACCCTGCGGCCCTGCGCACCAAGCTCGGCCTCCGCGGTGACGACTCGGCGACGCTGATCCTCACGCGCGTCGGCAAGCGCCGCCTCGCGGTGCTGGCCGACCGCATCCCCTGACCCGCCAACTCGACCTTCTGCGGGCGGGGCGTCGCTGGGGCGCGGGGCCCCTCAGCGGCGAGCCCCTATGGTTTCGCCGAAACCACACGCTCTGGGTGACCACAACGTGCGGTCTCGCCCAGGACATATGGAGACGGCGGATGCGGTTCAGCCGAGCGGAAGCCGCGGGATGGCCCACAGCAGCCATCCCGTGCTGTAAGCGATGGCGAGGAGGCTCAGCATGAGCGCCCACACCGCGACCGCGCGCGACTCGCCGGCGCGACGGAGGGCCACGATCGCCGTGATGGCGCCCGCCAGCCCGATGGGCAGCATCCAGCCCACGAAGATCGACGCCGCCAACGCGACGATCGCGAGTGCGAGCGCCCAGGGAGCGACGGCGGCGCGCTTGGCGGGTGGCGGCGGAGCCCACTCGAAGTGCTGACCTTCGACAGGGCCCTCCGCCGAGACGATCACGGGCGCGGTCGGGAGCTGGGTGTACCCGGTGCGCGCGGAACCCGGGATGCGGGAGGTCGCGGCGACGACGACGTCGGGTGAGGGCGGCTCCACGAGCGGTGGGCGGGACATGGCCGGGGCAGTGCGCGCGGGGGCGGTGGAGGCCGCGCGCGGGGCGTCCGGGGCGTCCGGCGCAGGGCGGGTCCTCGCCGGGTCGGTGGGCCGGGCGTCCGACGCGGCCTCCTGCGCAGGCCCCGCCGACGCAGCCGCGAGCGCGACATCCACCCCACGGAGATCGGGGGCAGCAGCCGCCTGCCGGACCGCGGTCTCCGCCGTCGTGGGCGCCGGTCGCGGTTCCGCGGGGCCGTCCAGACGGCGAGGGCGGCGCGGCGAGCCGTCGCTCATGCTGCATCCTCTTCGCGGTTTTCCGCGACCTGGATCTGCGTCACCGGCAGCGTCGAGTCGGCACCGAACGCCAGAGTGGAGGGCCGGCTCCCCGAGCGAATGAGCTCGGAGGCGAGCGCGGCGATCATCGCGCCGTTGTCGGTGCAGAGGCGGAGCGGCGGAATCCGCACGCTCACCCCGGCCGCGCCCGCGCGCTCCAGCGCGACATCGCGCAGCCGACGGTTGGCGATGACGCCGCCGCCCAGGAGAAGGCGCGGCACATCGAACTGCTCGCACGCATCGAGCGCCTTGGTGACGAGCACGTCGACAACGGCCTCGCGGAAGGATGCCGCGACATCCGCCACCGGCACCGGCTCGCCCGCCGCCTCGCGCTGTTCGATCCAGCGCGCGACGGACGTCTTCAGTCCGGAGAAGGAGAAGTCGTAGCGGTGCCGCTCCCGGTCGGAGGCGCGGGAGAGCCCGCGCGGGAAGGCGATCGCCCGGGGATCGCCGGATGCGGCGGCGCGGTCGATCTCCGGGCCCCCGGGGTAGGGGAGCCCGAGAAGGCGGGCGACCTTGTCGAACGCCTCGCCGGCGGCATCATCGACGGTCTCGCCGAGGAGTTCCACGTCGCTCGTGAGGTCGCGAACGAGGAGGAGCGAGGTGTGGCCGCCGCTCACCAGGAGCGCGACCGTGGGGTACTCCAGCGGTCCGGCCTCGGTGTCGAGGATGTCGGCGGCGATGTGTCCGACGAGGTGGTTCACCGCGTACAGCGGCTTGTTCAGCGAAACGGCGAGGGCCTTGGCCGCGCCGATTCCGACCATGAGTGCGCCGGCGAGCCCCGGGCCGCTGGTGACGGCCACCGCATCCAGGTCATGTATGCGCACGGATGCCTCGGCAAGCGCCGCCTCGATCGAGGGCTGCAGCGCCTCGAGGTGTGCGCGCGCGGCGACCTCGGGGACGACGCCGCCGTATCGCGCGTGCTCTTCCATGCTCGAGGCGATGGTGTTGCTCAGCAGCGTGCGGCCGCGGACGACGCCGATGCCGGTCTCGTCGCAGCTGGTCTCGATGCCGAGCACCAGGGGCTCGCGGTTCATGTGCACCACCCGGTCTCGAGGTCGCAGGTCGCCCCCGCGGCGCCGAGCGGCTGGAGTCCCTGCCCCGCCGCACCGAGGTCGGAGGATGTGCTCGATGTCGGAGCATTCCTCGCGGATCCTCCGACCTCCGTGCGATCCTCCGACGGTGCGGCCGCGCGGGCGTGCGCCCATCCGGCCAGGTCGAGAGCCATCACGATCGCATCCACGTCGTCCGGCTGGTAATACCGGGGCCGACGGCCGACCTCGGCGAACCCCTCCGACGCGTACAGGGCCTGCGCGACGGGGTTGTCGGCCCGCACTTCGAGGAAAACCTCCCGCACGTCGCGCCGCAACGCCTCTTCGAGCAGCGCGGTCAGCAGCATCCGCCCCCGCCCCCGTCCGCGGAAGCCTTCGGCGATCGCGATCGTCTGGATGTCGGCGTCCTTCGCCCCGCGGGGCGCGCGGAGCCCCGCGTAGCCGGCGAGACGGCCCGCCTCCTCCGCGACGACGTACCACCCGTGGCGGGAGGAGAGCTCCTCGCGCATCATCGCCTCGCTCCACGCATCCGTGGGGAACGAGGCCCGCTCGAGCGTCATGATGGCGTCGAGATCGGACGGGTCGGCGGCGCGGAGATTCACGTGCGGACCTTCTTCGGCGTGTGCCCGAGCGTCACATCGGGCGAGCGGAGGTAGAGCGGCTCGGACGGGCCGATGGTGCGCCCGGCCGCCGTCGCGCGGGCAGCGGCGAGCGCGACCATCGCGGCGGGCACGGATGCGGCGTCCCGGCGGTCCGCGCCGAGTTCGGCCAGACGCGCGTCGATCTCGGTGCGCGGGATCAGCGCCGGCTCGGTGACGCGCACGGGCAGTCCGTCGTCGTCGAGTCCGGCGTACACGGTGAAGGCGAATTCCCGGCGACGCGCATCGGTCACGACGGCGAAGCGGCCCGGCTCGGGAGCGCCGGCGAGGGCGGCATCCATCAGGACGCCGAGCGCGACGGCGTCGTGGCTGACGACGGGGACCACGGGCAAGGCGCGGCCGAGCGCGAAGGCGCGAGCGGCGGCGATCCCCACCCGGAGGCCGGTGAAGGGCCCTGGACCCATCCCGGCCGCGACATGGGTGAGGCCCGCCGCATCCACGCGCGCGAGCAGCTCCCCGATCACCTCGGCATGGCCGAGCGGGTTGTCGCTGGATGCTTCGTCCTGGACGTACCCGTCGACCTCGACGACGGCGACAGCCGTGCCGAGGGAGGTGTCGATGCCGAGGAACACCCTTCCAGCGTAATCCGCCCCGGTCCCACGGTCCCCGCCCGCGGGAACCTCACGGGTTTGGGGCGCATTTCGTGTCTTGGGGCGTATCCGGTCGCGCCCCAAGGCACTTTTCGCGCCCCAAACCTCGGAGAGTGGCGAGGGCCGGCGCGGGGCGGCGAGGGGCGAGGGGCGGCACCGGGCCGGAGTGCGGCGGGCGGCGGCACCGCGCCGAGTGCGAGGGGCGGCTTCGGGCCGGAGAGCGGCCAGCGGCGGCACAGGGCCGGAGTGCGACGAGGACGGCCTAGGGGCGGCGCGTGATGGTGACCGTGCGGGGCGCGTCGTCGTCGAGTTCGGCGGTGTGGCGGGCGATGGTGCCGCATGCGGAGTCGAGGCCGCGGCCGCCGGTCTGCGGTGTGATCTCGATCTCCCACCACGTGTCGGCGAGGTGCTCGGCCATCCCCCGCCCCCACTCGACGATCACCACCGAATGCGCCACGTCGATGTCGAGGTCGTCCAGTTCGACCGCCGAGCCGAGGCGGTACGCATCCACGTGCACGAGCGGGGCGCCCCCCACCAGCGACGGATGCGTGCGCGCGAGCACGAAGGTGGGGCTCTGCACCGGTCCTCGGATGCCGAGTCCCTCGCCGATGCCGCGGGTGAGCGTCGTCTTGCCTGCGCCGAGGCCGCCGGTGAGCACGACCACATCGCCCGGCTGCAGCGCCCGGCCGAGCGTCACGCCGAGGTCGCGCATCGCCTCGGGTGTGTCGATCTCGCGCGTTCCGAGCAGGCCGTCGGGAACGCTCATCCGGCCACCTGCCGTCGGGGAACCCGCGGGCCGATGCGCGTGACGATGTCGTAGTTGTTGGTGCCCGCCGCATCCGCCCAGTCGTTCGCCGATGGCGCTCCGAGCGTCGGGTCTCCGAAGAGCACAACTTCGTCGCCTACCGCCACGGGGGTGTCGCCGACGTCCACGACGAACTGGTCCATGGCGATACGGCCGGCCACGGCGAAGCTCCGTCCGGCGATCGAGACCTGGCCGGCTCCCGAGGCTTGTCTCGGAACACCGTCGGCGTACCCGAGCGGTACGAGCGCGAGGGTCGTCTCCCGTCCGGCACGGAAGTCGTATCCGTACGACACGCCCTGCCCTGCCGGAACCCGCCGCACCGCGGCGACGGCGGCCCGCAGCGTCATCGCGGGCCGGAGCCCGAGTTCGGCCGACGTGCGGTCGGCGAAGGGCGACAGGCCATACAGCCCGATGCCGATGCGGACGCATCCCAGACGCGCCTCGGGCAGCGCGATCGCCGCGTGCGTGGCGGCGATGTGGCGAAGCGGCGGGTTCAGTCCGAGGGATGCGGCGACGACCACGGCCTCTTCGAACACGCGCAGCGCGGCCCGGTCGTCCTCCGGCGATGCGTTGGACAGGTGCGAGAAAAGTCCCGTGACGCGGAGTTTCCCGATGCGCTCGAGCCGGGCGGCTTCGGCGAACACGACGCGGCTTTCCGCCAGCGGGATACCGTTGCGCGACAACCCCGTGTCGATCTTGAGGTGCACCGTCGCGGGATGGTCTCCGGATGCTGCGGCCGCGGCCGCGAGGAGCTGATCCATGCCGGAGATCCCCAGCTCGATGTCGGAAGCGACGGCTTCGACGAACGACGTCCCCGGCGCCTGCAGCCACGCCAGGATCGGTGCGGTGATGCCGGCGCGGCGCAGCTGCAAGGCCTCGGCGACGTCGGCGACGCCGAGGCGGGATGCTCCGCCCTGCAGTGCTGCGACGGCGGAGCGGAACGCGCCGTGCCCGTACCCGTCGGCCTTGACCACGGCGATGACTTCCGCGCCGGTCAGCCGGCGCAGGTGCCGCACGTTGTCGGCGATCGCGTCGACGTCGACCCGCGCCTCCCGCATGACTCCGTCCGGAAGCCGATTCATTCCGCCCACATCCCCGTCGACTCGCCATCTTCCGTGGGCTTTTCGGTCCGGAACCCGACGTTTTGCGGCGACTCGACGGACTCGACGATGACGTACGCGGTGGCGAGGCCCGCATCGTGGCTGAGGGAGAGGTGCACGCGGGTGATGCCGCGTGCGGCAACCGCGGCGGCGGTCGACCCCGACAGCGCGAACCGCGGACGCCCCGACGACTCCGACACGACCTCGATCTCGGTCCAGTGCACGCCGTCCGACCCGCCGAGCGCCTTGATGAGCGCTTCCTTCGCGGCGTACCGGGCGGCGAGCGACCGGGGTTTCAGCATCCGCTCGCTCGGCGAGAAGAGGCGTGCGAGCAGGCGCGGGGTGCGTGCGATCGATCGCTCGAACCTCGGGACGTCGACGAGGTCGATCCCGATTCCCTCGATCATCCGCTCTCCTCCCGCCCCCGAATGGGCCGGATTCAGCCTAGTCCGGGTGCACCATACGGGCCCCGGACGCCGGGGTGATCCGCCGCGCGCGGCAGGCTCCCTGCGCCAGGCTCGCCGCAGGCGAGCAGCCCCGTGCGCGCCGCGGCTACTCGACCGTGACGGACTTGGCGAGGTTGCGCGGCTGATCGACGTCGAGGCCCTTGGCCGTGGCAAGCCCCATCGCGAAGATGTGGAGGGGCACGACGGCGAGGAGCGGCTCGAACATCGGAGCGGCCAGCGGGATGCGGAGCACCTCATCCGCCTTGGGGAGCACGGCGACGTCACCCTCTTCGGCGATCGCGATCACCCGAGCGCCGCGGGCGCGGATCTCCTCGATGCTCGAGACCACCTTGCGGTGCATGTCACCGCTGCCCCGCGGCGAGGGGACGATGACGAACACCGGCTGCCCGGGCTCGATGAGTGCGATCGGTCCGTGCTTGAGCTCGCCGGCGGCGAATCCTTCGGCGTGGATGTAGGCGAGCTCCTTGAGCTTGAGTGCCCCCTCGAGCGCGATGGGGTACCCGACGTGACGGCCGAGGAACAGCACCGACCGGGTGTCGCCCATCCAGTGGGCGAGCTGCTCGATGCGCTCCTGCTCGGTCTCGAGAACCCGCGCGATCTTGGCCGGGATGGCTTCCAGCTCGGCGGCGTTGTCGGCGATCTGCTCGGACGACAGTGAGCCGCGCAGGCGCGCGACGTGCAGGGCGAGGAGGTACAGCGCGGTGATCTGCGCAACGAAGGCCTTCGTCGAGGCAACCGCGACCTCGGGGCCGGCGTGCGTGTAGACGATCGCGTCGGACTCCCGCGGGATCGTGGCACCCTGCGTGTTGCAGATCGACAGCGTCTTCGCACCCTGCTCACGGGCGTACTTCACCGCCATGAGCGTGTCCATGGTCTCGCCGGACTGGCTGATGGACACCACCAGCGTCGAGGGCGACAGCACCGGGTCGCGGTAGCGGAACTCGTGAGCGAGTTCGACGTCGACCGGCACGCGGGTCCAGTTCTCCATCGCGTACTTGCCGACCATGCCGGCGTAGGCGGCGGTGCCGCAGGCGATGACGAGGATGCGGTCGATGCCGCGGAGCAGGTCATCCAGGCCGTCCAGCTCGGGGATCTCGACCAGGCCGTCGTGGATACGCCCGCGGATCGTGTTCGCCACGGCCTCCGGCTCTTCGGAGACCTCTTTGGCCATGAACGAGGACCATCCGCCCTTCTCGGCGGCCGCGGCATCCCACGTCACTTCGAACGGCTCGACCTCCACCGGCGTTCCGTGGAAGTCCGTCACTTCCACGCCGGAGGGCGTGATGACGACGATCTGGTCCTGGCCGATGGCCAGGGCGTTGCGGGTGTGCTCGACGAAGGCGGCGACGTCGGAGCCGAGGAAGTTCTCACCCTCGCCGAGGCCGATGACCAGGGGCGAGTTGCGGCGGGCGCCCACGACGACCCCCGGCTGATCCTGGTGCATGGCGAGCAGCGTGAACGCCCCTTCCAGCCGCGCGACGACGGCGCGGAAAGCCTGTGCGAGGTCGCCGGAGGCGGCATATTCCCGTCCGAGCATCACCGCCGCGACCTCGGTGTCGGTGTCGCTGCGGAACGTGAAGCCTTCGCTGAGGAGTTCCGCCTTCAGCTCGCCGAAGTTCTCGATGATGCCGTTGTGGATGACCGCGAGCTTGTCGTCGTCGGCGAGGTGCGGGTGCGCGTTGCCGTCGGTGGGTCCGCCGTGCGTGGCCCAGCGAGTGTGGCCGATGCCTGTCGTGCCGTCCGCGAGCGGTGACTCGACGAGGTCATCCCGCAGCACGGCGAGCTTGCCCGCGCGCTTGCGCATACCCAGGTGGCCGTCGCTGTCGAGAACCGCGATTCCTGCCGAGTCATAGCCGCGATATTCGAGCCGCGCGAGGCCCGCCAGCAGGATGTCCTGGCTCTGCCTCGGACCGACGTAACCGATGATTCCGCACATAGTTCCTCATCCTAAACGGGGGATGCTGAGGGCCTGCCGCGTGGCGCGCGGCCGCTGCGACGCCCCGCGTCAGGCCGCCGGAAGCGCAATCGTGTGCGCCGTGTGGTCGCGCTTGGCGGCGAGGTAGCGTGCATTCGCGGCCGAGATGTGGACGGCGGTGGGCACCTTCTCCGCCACGCGGATCCCGAGGCTCTCGAGCTGCGCGGCCTTGTCGGGGTTGTTGCTCAGCAGCCGGACGCGGTCGACCCCGACCGCCCGCAACATCTGGGCGGCCACGGTGTAATCGCGCTCGTCTTCGCCATGTCCGAGGGCGACGTTCGCCTCGTATGTGTCGAGGCCGGCATCCTGCAGCGCATAGGCGTCGAGCTTGGCGTACAGTCCGATGCCGCGCCCTTCCTGACGGAGGTAGAGGAGGAAGCCGCCCTCGTCGGCGATGCGCTCCAGCGCCTCGTGCAGCTGAGGGCCGCAGTCGCACCGCTCCGAGCCGAAGACGTCGCCGGTGAGGCACTCGCTGTGCAGCCGAGCCAGGGGCGCTTCGCCGCCGGCGCGCATGCGTTCGAGGGCGCCTCGCCAGTCGCCGAGCCCCAGGAGGAGGTGCTCCTTGCCGTCGACCAGCCCGTCGAACGTGGAGACGTCGGCAACGGCGGCGAATCCCTCGGGGAACCGCAGCGGCACCCGGACGGCGGTGCGAACCGTCGCGAGGTTCGCCGGTGCGGCGCCCGGCACCGGAACGAGGAGATCGGTCATTTCCATCCCAAGCATGAGTTTCACGTACTTGGACGGCCAACCGGCGCCCCTGCCGACGTATTCCACGTGCGCGTCGACACCCGGACAGGGCGCGGGCCCTCTCGAGTTTCCCATTAGGGACTGGATGACACGAGAGGGCCCACTACTCCGGCACGGACCCGCGGAATCGCTTGGGGAAACGACCCGGAAAAGACTGCTGGGGACAGCCCGGATGCCGCGCCGGAGGCAAGGCCAGTGTACTGCACTGACCTATCGCGAGATCGGCGCTATTCCTGCGGCGTGTCCGCAAATTCGCGGATGATTTCCAGGGACTAAAGGCCCAAACGTGTCCCCCATATGGCGGACACAGCAGCCCGGCGGTATCGTGGACACCGGCCAAGGGTGGCCACGAGGGGGACCTCGAGGGGACGAGGATCATGCCACCTCTTGACCCGCGCAGGAGTGACTGGGGAGTTCGCTCCGCGATATTGAACCCTGTGTGTGGCGCGCGACACACACGCTGCGCACAGGGTTCGATATGACCCGCGGGGTGGCGTCGTCGGGCCGGCCCTGCGGAACCAGACCCTAGGCTCATCGCATGTCTGCGGATGACTCGGACCGCCCGGAGGCGGCGATCGTGGCCGCCGTCGCCACCCTCCACGCGCGCGGCTTCGAGGGCATCCGCATCACCGCGAACTTCTACGCGACCGGGCACTGGCGGTGCCGCGTGCTCGTCCCCGACCCCGGTGACGCCAGCGGGCCGGCGGCCGAGCGCAACGTGCTGCTCGCGTACTCGAATTCCCTCGGTTGGGACCTGTTCCGCGACGGCAGAACGGAGTGGGATGTGGACGCCATCGCCGGCCGACTGGCCGCGGCGGCCCAGGCCTATCCGGGCGCGTTCCGAGCCGACCGGGAGTACGTGGCGTGGCTCGCCGAGCTCCGGCGCCGCACCAACGGCGGATGGTTCGCCATGTATGAAGACGCCTACGTCCCGCAGCAGATGTGGGATCGCCGCGGCCTCGTGCGGCTGGTGTATCCCGACCGCCGATCAGCCGACGCGGATGCGGATGCGGCAGCCTACGGCGGCGTGGATGAGAACGGCTGGTCGCTTGTCGGAACGGCGCCGGCGCCGCCCGCTCCCTGACGAGGGAAGGGGCGACGCCGGACGCTCGAGAACGCGGTTCAGCGATCGGTGCACGCCGCCACGGCTGACGACACCGGGACCTCGCGGAGGAGGGGCGTGTGCAGGACGGCGGGCGGGTCTTCGGAACCCGCCGCCAGGACGAATCGGAACTCGACCGTCTCGGTCTCACCCGGCGAGACGTTGACCCGCACCGCCGTGAAGGGGCGCCCACCGTCGACCTCGTTCGCCGACGCCACCGCGCCCTCGGCGTCCGTCACTCCCCCGAATCCGGCATTCGCCGGCGCGGCTACGGTGACGCTCGTGCCGATATCGCCGATCGCGGTGCCGAACAGGCCGCCGCCGGTCATACTCATCGGCAGTTCCGCGATGCCTTCGGGGCGTGCCGTGTTGGAGAGCGTGACGCGGACGACGCTCTCCGCCGCACCGTCCTCGCTGCACCGTTCCACGCCCGATTCGATGGCCACGTCGAGATAGTTGTCCATCTTCCCGCCCGTCGCATCGTTGAGATAGACCGCATGCGCGGCCTCGCCGGCCGCGTCCAGCCGAGCCCGCGGGCCACCCACGGCGGAATCCGCCAGCACGGCCTGCTCCTCCGGTACGGCGCTCCACACCGAGACTCTGCCTTCCGCGACGACGGGCACGAGTGCTTCGGCCCAGGCGACCAGATCCATGTCGGTCATCAGCGTGGTCAGCACCGATGACGTCACCTGCTGCAGGTACGCGGTCTGCGCGTCCGGATCGAGGTGGAGGTACGGGTCGATGAGCAGGCGCTGGACGAGATCGGCGTCGCTCACCTGCGTCCCGTCCGCCAGCGGAATAGGTCCGTGTGCGGTGAGCAGAGCGCGCAGCACGAGCGGGTCGATCGCGACCACCGCGTCCGGAACGACGCCGTATTGCGACTGCCACCACGCCGACGCGAGGGCGGCGGAGGTCGTGAAGTCGGGCGTCATCGTGGCGTTCTGCACGAAACGCCCGACGACGTCGCCGTACAGCGCCGTCGCGGCCGCAGACACCGGCGCGATCGAGGTGTCACGCATCGGGAAGCGGGCGGAGTCGGACTGCTGCACCAGCGACAGCGTCCCCGCCTCGGCGTGCAGGTGCACGAAGCTGCCCGTGATGCCCCCGCCGGTGCGTACCTCGGCGCTGTTCTGGAGCATGACCAGGATTTCGCGGGGCCCGTCCGCGCCCATGAGACCCGGCAGCACAGCGCCCGCGCGCGCCAGTCCGTCGAGCACGGGCGCGGCGGAGTCCAGAGCACCCTGCAGTTGGGAGACACCGGCGGCCACGGGCGGCAGCACGGCGTCGCCGTCGATCGCCTGCATGGCGTCGCGTGCAGAGGTGAGCGCGGCCGAGGCCCGCGCGAGCGGTTCGCTCGCGCCGGACAAGGCGCTCGGGTCTGCCGAACCACCGAGCGACCCGGCCACATCCAGGACGGGCTCGAGCACCGACTCCCCCACCACCGACAGCTGCACCGACACGGTGCGGACGGCGGCGAGGTTCGCTCCGACACCTGGAGTGAGACCCGCGACCGACCACAGTGGACCGGCAGTGAGTTCCTCGGCACGGTCGGCGTGCTCACGGAAGCGGACGGCGACCTCACGGGCGGTGTCGAAGTCGCGGAGGGAGACGGCGGTGACGAGCTCGTCAGCCAGCGGAACGACGGCCGAAAGCTCGTCCTTCGCCTGCCAGGCCTGCGCGCCCACCCATGCGGCGGCGCCGGTGGCCAGGGCCACCGCGCCGCCGCACGCGAGTATCACCGTCCGTCGCCTCCGCCGCGATGCGACGGATGCCACGACCGTCAGCCTGCGCGTCGCCGGCGAACAACGCCCAGCGTGACGCCGGCTGCCACCAGGGCAGCGCCGACCACGCCGAGCATCGGCACCCAAGCCGCGAGGCCTGTGAGCGGCAGTGTCGCCGACGATGCGACCGAGTCGCATTCGCTGAGCGTCAGCGGCACGCGGAGGTCCGGTGCCACGGACGGCTCCACACGGAGCACAGCGGTGATCGACGAATCGGACGCGGCATCGGCGACCGCATCCGCGGGCCAGCGAACCTGCCCGGCGACGGTGCCGTCCGACAGCGCGCCCAGCGCCACGGTGGTCGACCGGCTGCCCCGTTCGAGGACCAGCTCGGCGTTGCCGCCGACGATGGCCCCATCCGGATCGGTGACCTGAACCCGATAGTCGATCCATGGATCGCCTGACCGGCATTCCATGACGACTGCCGAGCCGGCCAATGTGGCGGCCGACGGATCGGTCGGTGTGTATCTGGAATCTGATGCGACGCCAGCCGCCAGCGGTGCTCCCATAAGCACGCCGACGAGCATGGCCGCTGCGATTGTTCGCATGCGGATTGCCCCTCCCCAATAGGCTGCGCAGGCGCTCAACTCCCCAGCGGAGTGCCTGCAGAATCGAGACTGTACCGTGAAACTCGTCGCGAGAGCAATCTCGCCGCGACACGCCGGTGGCGCGACATGGACTTTCGCCGCGACCAAACCTGTGGTTGTATTCATCCCGCACCAGGTATCGCAAGATGCCGAGGTCGTATCTCCGAGGGGTCGGGGGTGCGAGACCTCCCGATCTGGGGTCGGGAACATGGTCACCTCAGGTGCACAAGCGGGATTGGGCCCGCTCACTGGGGAAAATTGGGGACAACGTCCATGGGGAGACGTTATTTGGCGTACCCGCGCACCGTCGGAGGTGCGCGACCGTGCGCCGTCGACGGTGCGCGGGAACGCGTAGAGGGACCGCCGCGCTGTTCTGAGGCGCGATCGTGACCGCCATCGAGATCGGGGCGCGCGGCAGCGCGCTGCCCGCATCCGTTCCGGCTATCGCCGACCTCACAGTCCGCCGCCCGCCGACGTGGGGACTCGCCGTCGGACCGCGGGCGACGCCTGCGCTCGAGCGTCGGCTGACGTGGGAGCGGGCTTACCGCCTGCGCCTGCGGGTCACCGACACCGTCGTGGTGGCGGCCGTCGCGTGCATCGCCTCGGTCGTGCAGCTGATGGCCTCCGCGCCGGGGGTGCTCGTCGAAGATCCGTGGGTCCTCGCCCGCATCCCGCTGGCCAGCGCCGCTGTCTGGCTGCTGATGCTCTCCGCCTTTCAGACTCGCGAACCCCGCATCACCGGTGCAGGCAGCACCGAGTACAAGCGGGTCGCCCACGCCACAGGCCTCGCCTTCGGCATCATGGCGATCGCCTTCATCGTGTTCCAGTGGCAGGGGCTGCGCAGCCAGCTCGTCATCGCGCTGCCGCTCGGCCTGCTCGCGCTGCTCGCGGCTCGGTGGCGCTGGCGCCGCTGGCTGGTCGCGCAACGGCGCACGGGCCGGTACGTGTCGCGCGCCATCGTCGTGGGACGTCGCGCCGACGTCGCGCACGTCATCGGAACTCTCGAACGCGACGGCCAGCTCGGCTTCCACGTCGTAGGGACGGCGTTGGATGGGGATTCCGCCGCCGAGCTGGTCGTCAGCGCACGGACCTACCGCACCTACGGCACGCCGGAGACGGCTGCCCAGGTGGCGCGGGACCTCGGCGCCGACACCATCATCGTCGCCAGCCACCTGGAGAACCCGGACTTCGTCCGCCGTCTCGGGTGGCAGCTGGAGGGAACCGCCGCCGATCTGGTGCTCTCGAGCCAGCTCACGGACGTGGCGGGCCCCCGGATCTCACTCCGCCAGGTTGTCGGCCTGCCGCTGATCTCCGTGCGCATCCCGACCTTCGAGGGTGCACGTCACGCATACAAGCGGGCACTCGACCTCGGTATCGCCGTTATGGCGCTGATTCCGATCGCGGTCCTGACGCCTTTCGTGGCGCTGCTCATCAAGCTCGACTCGCCCGGAGGCGTGTTCTTCCGCCAGCGCCGCGTCGGCCAGGACGGACGCGAGTTCGACATCGTCAAGTTCCGCACGATGCGGACGACGGCGGAACAGGAACTGAAGGCGCTCATCGAGAGCAGCGAGGGTGCCGGGCCGCTCTTCAAGATCCGCAAAGACCCGCGAGTGACACGCGTCGGAGCAATCCTGCGCAAGTACTCGCTGGACGAGCTGCCGCAGTTCTGGAACGTCCTACGGGGCGAGATGAGCGTCGTCGGGCCTCGGCCGCCGCTGCCGAGCGAAGTCGGCGACTACGACGGGCCGGTGTTCCGCCGGCTCTACATCAAGCCCGGCATCACAGGGCTCTGGCAGGTCAGCGGACGCAGCGACCTGTCCTGGGAGGAGAGCGTCCGGCTCGACCTCCACTACGTCGAGAACTGGTCGGTCATGACCGACCTCATGATCATCGCCCGTACGGCGAAGGTCATGTTCCGCGGAACGGGAGCGTACTAGGAATGACTCTGCACAAGCCCACACCGGTCGCGACGAGGCGATCACTGGCGACAGAACGCACCCGGGTGATCGTCGGCGGCATGCACACAGCACCGCCCGAGCGCTCGCATCGGCTGGACGGACTGCCGCGCATCGACATCGCCACCTGCCCCGTGCACGTCACGAATGAGGTCGGCGCACTGAAGATCATCACGCAGTCGGCCGTGCCGCCGCATCCCGCGCCCCTGGCGGTCTCGTCGATCAACCTCGACCACGTACACCACTTCGGTCACGGCCGGCGAAAGCTCGGCGACTCAGGGGTGGAGTGGCTGCACCTCGTCGATGGCGCACCGATCGCCTCCCAGGCCGAGCGCCTGGTGCACGAGGACGTCCCGCGCCTCGCCGGCAGCGATCTCATCTCCGGCATCCTCGACAACGCCGACCGTCGCGGCCTCTCGGTCGCCGTGCTCGGCGGATCGGAAGACGTCACGACGCCGCTGCAGGAACGCATGTCGCGGGACTGGCCGAACGCGCGCTTCGCGGGGCACTGGACCCCGCCGCGCGAAGTGCTGGACGACCCGGAGGCCTCGCGGGCGATCGCCACGGAGATCCGCGCCGCGGGCACCGACATCCTGATCGTCTGCCTCGGTAAGCCGAGGCAGGAGGAGTGGATCGACAGGTATGGCTCGGCCACCGGCGCAGGGACGCTGCTGGCCTTCGGAGCGGTCGTCGACTTCCTGGCCGGGCGCGTCTCACGCGCACCGCGCTGGGTGGCGAAGGCCGGTTTCGAATGGATGTGGCGGCTCATGCTCGAGCCACGGCGACTTGCCCGCCGGTATCTCATCGAAGGACCGCCGGCTTATCTGGCCGTGCGGCGGTCGCGTTTCCCCAAGAGGGCATGAGTCGCCACTTGACATGGCCGTGCGGGCCGATCCCGCACGGCCTCCTCAGCTGCCTCGGGTGGGTGCGCCCCTCACCCACCCGAGTGCACTAAAGGTCCGGGCGGGTGTGCCCCTCACCCGCCCGGACTCACCACAGGGGCATGTGAAGAAGAGAACGGGGATGACCCAAGGGGAGCGCATGCAGGCGACGTCTGCGCGGGCTCGTTGCGTGACGCAACGACAGGGTCATCGAAAAAAGGACAGCGATCGTGAACGAGGAACAATTGAGCAACAACACCCACATCGCTGCTGACGACTCCTTCTATAGGGATGAACGGGTCGACGTGGCCGTCGTCGTCGTGTCGTACAACAGCGCGGATGACATCCGCCAGCTGCTTCCCGACCTGAGGCGCGAGACACGGTCCACGCGTCTGCGTGTGATCGTCGCCGACAATTCGTCGGAGGACGGCACCCTTGCGATGTTGTCCGAGCACACGGATGTCGTCGCGGTTCGCACCGGCGGCAATATCGGGTACTCGGGCGCGATCAACGTGGCGATGGAGCACGTGGGCGAGGCCGATTCCATCCTGATCCTCAACCCCGACCTGCGCCTCGACGCCGGCGCCATCCCGCGCATGCTGCGGCGGTTGCGCAGCGACCCGCGGATCGGCGCCGTCGTTCCCTTGCTGCGCGACGAGGACGGGTCGGTGTACTTCTCGCTGCGCCGCGAACCCACTGTGCTGCGCGCCGCCGCCGACGCGGTGATCGGCCGCTATTGGCAGGCTCGGCCGGCTCCGCTGTCGGAATACGTTCGTGACCCCGCCGAGTACGGCTGGGCGCACCCGGTCGACTGGGCCACGGGCGCCGCACTGCTGATCTCCGCCCCGGCCGCCGCGGTCATCGGCGACTGGGATGAGCGCTTCTTCCTCTACTCGGAGGAGACCGACTTCCAGCGCCGCCTCCGCGATGCGGGATGGCTCGTTCTGTTCGAGCCCGCCGCTGCGGCGACGCATCGTCGAGGCGGCTCGGGGGCCTCGCCCGACCTCAACGCGCTTCTGACCGTCAATCGCGTCCGGTATATGGAGAAGCATCGCCCGCTGTCCGCCGCGGCGTTCCGCGCGGCCGTCATCGTCGGCGAGCAGCTCCGCCGTAGCCCCGCGAATGCACGCTCACGCTGGGCGCTGTGGACGAGGACGCGGTGGCACGCGCTGCCGCACGGCCGCAAGGATCCCCTGCCGCCGGATGCCTTTCCCCCGGCGTCGATCGTCATTCCCGCCCATAACGAGGCGGGGATCATCGAGCGCACGCTCACGCCGCTCGCCCCGCTGGCTGCCGCGGGCCGGGTCGAGGTGATCGTCGTCTGCAACGGCTGCACCGACGACACTGCGCAGCGCGCCCGCGCCTTCGCCGGTGTGCGCGTGGTGGAGACGGACGAGGCTTCCAAGGCATCCGCTCTGAACCTGGGCGATGCACACGCGACGCTATGGCCGAGGTTCTACCTCGACGCCGACATCGTCGTGACAGCGGACGCCCTTGCCGTCGTGGCCACCGCGCTGAATGAGGGCACCGCCCTCGCCGGTCGTCCCTCGTTCCGTCTGGATCTGGATGGTGCCTCGCCGCTCGTGCGGGCGTACTACCGAGCACGCGAACGGATGTCGTCGACCTCGTCGGCCCTGTGGGGCGCGGGGGTGTACGCGGTCAGCCGCGCCGGACACGAGCGGCTCGGCCGCTTCCCCGCGCTCACCGCCGACGACCTCTACGTCGACCTTCTTTTCACGCCGGCGGAGAAGGTCTTCCCCTCGACCGAACCGGTGATCGTGTCCGTTCCCCGTCACGCGGGGGCGCTCCGTCGCGTCCTGAGGCGCATGCGGCGGGGGCCGGCAGAGCAGGGCGTGGATACGGGGTCGTCCAGCGCACGGGAATTGGCCCGAAGCGTTCGCGGGCCGCTCTCGGCGACCGACGCGGCGATCTACGCCGCGTTCGCCGTGGATGCGCGACGCAGCGCGCGGGAAGCCGCGCGCCGGGGCTCCCTCGGATGGGAGCGCGACGACACATCCCGCAGGTCATCGACCCCTGGCTCTCTGGTGGACGCGGGCTGACCTCGCTCGGCTCACCGCCGTCGAACCGAGAGCCGGCAATCCGGCCGACGGCTTCCGCTGGCCCACACGAGACGGTACACTCTCCCCTAAGTGGTGATCAGGTTCCGGGGGGAATCGATCACTTTGGGGCAAATCACGACGGCGCTCGAGCTGCGTTTTCGTGTGGGGACTGGGGACTGCTCGATGGGGATATCTGCGCGTTCGCGCATCTTGACGCCGCGTATGCGCGGCACACTGGTCGTCACGGCAGTCGTCGTGGTCCTCGGCCTCGGTGCCGGCGCCTGGCTCCTCGTGGCGCCCGTTGCGCCGGGAGAAAAGCCCGTGGCAGCACAGACCAGCGGGCCTGTCCCTGGGGCGACGCCGACGACGGGCAGCGAAGTCCAGACGCCGACGGAGTCGACGGCGCCGAACGATCGCCTCCCGCCACGCGAGGGCGCCGCTCCACGCGTCTCTCTCCCGCTTCCCACCCCCGCGTCTGCGCAGGGCGCAGTCGTGGAGGGGTATCCCGCTGACCTGGCGCCCCCGGTGGACGGATCGGACGTGCTCGATACGTCTCTGGCCACGGAGAACGAGGTTCTGCAGTTCACCCTCGTCGCCAGGTCCGACGCCTCGGGTGAGGACATCCTGGCCCACTATGGCGCGCTGTGGGCCGGGCTCGGACTCACACCCACGTCGGTCGCGGAGGCCGGAGCTGCGTCCTACACCGACGCATTCTCCTCGGTGACGGTGTCTGCGGACGCCTCCGGCACCGGCACCGTGTACACGATCTTCGGCGTGCTGAGAGCGGGCTGACGGCAATGTACATCTCGCTCACGAACAAGCCCGCGTCCGAAGACGAAGGCACACCGGCGTCGCCCGAAGGCGCAGACGCCCCGACGGGAAAGAAGCGCAAGCCCGCGGGCATCCGCACCGTGTCATCGACGGTCGTCACGCTCGGTATCGTCTCGCTGCTCACCGACATCTCGTCCGAATCCGTCTCGGCGATCCTCCCGCTCTACATCACCGGGGTCCTGGGGCTCTCGACGATCGCGTTCGGCGTGCTGGACGGCCTGTATCAGGGCGTCAGCGCGCTCGTGCGCATCGCGGGCGGCTACACCTCCGATCGCATCGACCAGCCCAAGTGGGTGGCCTTCGTCGGTTACGCCCTCGCGGCCGTCGCCCGCGTCGGGCTCCTCTTCGGTTCGGGGTTCGCCGCGCTCACCGCCGTCATCACCGCCGACCGCATCGGCAAGGGCATCCGCACCGCCCCGCGCGACTCGCTCATCACCGCCACGAGTGATCCGGAGAAGCTGGGTACGGCGTTCGGTGTCCACCGGATGCTGGACAACATCGGCGCCGCGCTCGGACCGCTCATCGCGTTCGTGATCTTGCTGGTGATCCCCGACGGCTACCTGACCGTGTTCGTGGCGTCGCTGGCCTTCGCCACCGTCGGGGTCGTCATCCTCGCCCTCGTCGTCCCGAATGTCCGCACCCGCCGCCGCGAGGCGCGTCCCGCGGGCGAGCCGCGTCCGAAGCGCGAGCGTTTCGCATGGTCGGTGATCACGCGCGGTCCGATTCGTCGCGTCCTGGCCGCGGCAGGCATCCTCGGCCTCATGACGATCGGCGACGGGTTCATCTACCTCGTGCTGCAGGCGCGGAGCGACTTCGCCGCCCAGTGGTTCCCGCTGCTCTATGTCGGAACCAACGTGGCATTCCTGGCCTTCGCCCTCCCGCTGGGCAAGCTGGCGGACCGGATCGGCCGCGCTCGCGTCTTCGTGCTGGGCCACCTCGCACTCCTCGCGACATACGTCATGGCCGCCCTGCCGGTAGCCGACATCGCCGCCACCATCCTCTGCCTCGTGTTCCTCGGCGCCTTCTACGCCGCGACCGATGGAGTGCTCGCGGCGCTGGCCGCGCAACTGACGACGCCGGAGACCCGCGGCACGGGCATCGCGGCCGCGCAGACGGTCGTGGCGATCGCCCGCTTCATCTCCGCGGCCGGATTCGGCCTGCTGTGGTTCGCCATCGGACGCGAGGCTTCGATGCTCGTGGTCGCGGGGGTCCTCGTGATCGCGATCCCCTGCGTGGCCATCCTGCTGCGGCCCCTCCTCACCTCTCCGAAAGCGGTGAGGGCGTGAACGATCGGCGCAAGTGGATGATCGTGGCGATCGTTTCGTGCGCGGCGCTGGCGGCGACCTCGGTCGTGGGGATCTTCGCGTGGCGCGAGTACCAGGCCCGCGCGGAGGCTCCCAGTGCGGTCGACGTCGCGGGCGCCGGGGACGAGATCGACGGAGATCACGTCGTCTTCCGCAACACCGCCTCCGGCTCGGGGTACGGGCACATCGCGCGCGTCCCGTTGTCGGATCCGGATGGAACGCGGGTCGTCGACAGCGTGGCCTGCGACCGCGTCGACGCGACGGACGTCGAGCTCTCGTGCCTGCGGATCGAACGCGGCATCGTCCCCTCGTACTCGGCGACGCTGTATTCACGCGACGGCGACCAGCTGGAGCAGTGGCCGCTCCCGGGCATCCCGAGCCGCACCCGGATCTCGGCGGACGGGTCACTCGTGGCGACGACGTCGTTCGTGACCGGGCACTCCTACGCGGCGGTGGGCTTCTCCACCGAGACCGTCATCCGCACATCCGGCGGCGAGAGCATGGGCAACCTCGAGGAGTGGAGTCTCCTCGTCGACGGGGCCGCATCCGCGCCGCAGGATCGCAACTTCTGGGGCGTCACCTTCGTCGACGACACCACCTTCTACGCCACGGTGGGTCTGACGGCTTCGGGGGCCACCTACCTGGTGCGCGGCGACATCTCCGCGCGCACGCTCACGACGCTGGCGGAGAACGTGGAGTGCCCGTCCGTCTCACCGGACGGCACCCGGGTCGCCTTCAAACGGGTCACCTCGGGGTCGGGCGCGGGCGTGCGGTGGACGCCGTCGATCTACGACCTCGCCACCGGCGAGGTGACCGTCCTCCCGGAGTCCCGCAGCATCGACGACCAGATCGAGTGGCTCGACGCCGACACCATCCTGTACGGGATGCCGCGTGAGGGCGCCGTCGGCGACACTGACGTGTGGCAGCTCGCCGCCGACGGCTCGAGTGACCCGACCATCTTCATCGAGCACGCCTGGTCGCCCTCGGTCGTTCGGAGCGACTCATGAGCCGCGACGTCGGGCTGCCGGCGGTGACCGTCGGCCCGTCTCGCCGGAGAGGGCGATCGACCTGGGTCCTGGCGGCGTTGGCGATCTATCTCATGGGCGCGATCGTGATCCTCCTCTCCCCCGTTTCCCCGGAGGGACTCGTCACGGCGACAACTGCCTGGCTACGAGATGACGTGGGAATCGCCGCGGTACGGCAGGGATGGGTGGAGTTCGGCGCCAATGTCGTCCTGTTCGCACCCCTCGGCATCCTCGTGGCGCTCGGGTTCCGTTCCGCGTGGGCGGGGGTCGCGGCGGCGGTCATGTTGTCCGCGGGCGCGGAACTTGCACAGATCCTGCTACCGGGTCGCATGGCGAGCGCACGCGACGTTCTGGCGAACGTGCTCGGCGCTGCGGTGGGTTCCGTCCTCGTCGTGGCCGTGCGGGCCGCGCGTCGTCGACGCGAGAAAAGGATCAGTATCCCGGGACAAGCGGGGTCAACGCTGGTACGGTCTCCGGAGGGGCGTCCGACGCACGCCATCGAGCCGTGGAGCGCCCCCTAATGGAAATCACACCTTCCCCGTCACACGCGCGGCTGCTACACACGAGCCTCGCTTTCACCTGCCTCGCCCTGGCGACGGCCCTGCTGATGGTTGCATCGCTGATCGTGCATCGCGCCGGCGTCGATGCTTCTCCCGGGGCGAGGCCCGCGACGGTGAGCGTGTTCGCCGATGCGGCGACCCCGCGATCCGATGCGGTCCCCCGCAGCGCTGACACCGAGACGTCGGCGCCAGTCACGCTGCAGCAGGGGACGCTGAACCTCGCGATGGTGAAAACCCAGACGGTCCCCGAGTCGACCGCACCGGGCGGTGTCTTCCCCGACTCGGCAACTCCTCAAACGCCCGTCGATCCCGACACGCGATCGGTGGAGCTGGGAATGAGGTTCTCACCCAAGGTCGACGGGACCATCTCCGCGCTTCGCTTCTATAAGACCGCGGCGAACCTCGGACCGCACGTCGGGACACTGTGGGGTCCGGCGGGAGAGGTGCTGGCGCGGATCAACTTCGCCGACAGCACGTCCGTGGGATGGCAGAACGCCGAGATCTCGCCCGCGGTATCCGTGGCGGCAGGGGTGACCTACGTCGCGTCCTACTTCGCACCCACGGGGCGCTATGCCTCTGACGAGCACGACTTCGAGCAGGGCCTCGAGACCGCGTCTCTGTCGGTTCCCGCGGGCGCTGGGGTGTACGCGTACGGTCCTGGTGCCTTCCCGACGGAGAACTACCGCGATTCGAACTATTACGTCGACGTGACGTTCCGACCGGGAGTGGTCGAGCCCACGCCCGAACCCTCGGTCGAGCCGGAACCGACGGGTTCACCGGCGCCGACCAGCGCGCCCGAACCCACGGGCGGGCCGACGCCCGAACCCACCGTCACTCCTGAGCCCGTGCCGAGCGCCGCCGAAGAGGGGGTCTTCCCCGAGGCCACCGAGCCCGATCAGGCCGTCGACCCCGACCGCGAGTCGGTGGAACTCGGAATGGTGTTCATCCCCAAGGTCGCCGGCGCCATGACCGCGCTGCGGTTCTACCGGTCTGCCGTCAACATCGGCCCGCACGTGGGCACCCTGTGGAACGCGGAGGGCACTGCTCTCGCACGCGTGGACTTCCCCGCCAGTGGTGGCGAAGGGTGGCAGACAGCCGAATTGTCGGAGCAGGTGCAGGTCGTCGCGGGCGAGCGGTACACCGTGTCCTATCTCGCGCGGGAAGGCCTGTACTCGGCCGACGAGCACTACTTCGACGTCGGCATCGATAACGAGTACTTCTCGGTCCCTGCGGGCGCGGGTGTGTACGCCTACGGGTCCGGCGCGTTCCCCACAGAGAACTACCGCAACTCCAACTACTACGTGGATGTGCGCTTCGCCCCGGCCGAGACCTCGTCTCCCACGCCGACCAGCACCGCGACGCCCAGCTCGGAGCCGACGGCATCCCCGTCGCCTTCCGAGTCACCGACTGCTCCGGGGGAGACATCGGTGCTCGATCTACCGACCGAGGCCTGGTGGGGTGGCCCGGCGTACTACGGGCAGTGGGATAAGGCCACACAGGCCGGCTGGACCGATGCGTCCTTCTTCCCCATCTCGGTCTTCTTCGGCAAACCGTCCCACGCCGGCGCGCTCGCCGATATCGGGATCAACACGTTCATGGGCGCCGAGCACGACGGCTCACGAGTGAGCGCGATCACCGGTCAGGGCATCTCGGTCCTGGCGCAGTCCGAGTGGACCGACGCCGAGGTCGGCGATGATCCGCTCGTGGTGGGCTGGCACGTCAGTGATGAGTGCGACATGGGCCTGGGTGGCTGCGACAGCACCGCCGGCGAAGAGGGCAGCCTGGAGATCCAGAAGGGTTTCGTCGCCGAGATGCGCGCGAAGGCTGACGGACGCTTCCTGCAGGCCAACTTCGGCAACGGCGTGCTCGGTAGTTACTGGTCACCGAACACGATGGACGACCACCTCGCGCTCGTCGACGTCTCGAGCGTCGACAAGTATGCGTATACGAGCCCCCACGTCCAGGATCTGTTCCGAGGATCGCCCTTCTGGCCCGCCGGCAAGAATCCGTCGTCCGCGGGCGCGTACGGGTGGCAGCAGGACCGGATGGAGACCTTTATGGCGCCGACGGCATCCAAGCCGAACTGGGTGTTCGTCGAAACAGCGCAGCCGTACCTCACGGAAGCCGGCGCGCGCACGATCACGGTCGATCAGATCCGTGGTGCCGTCTGGAACGGCATCATCCACGGTGCCGCCGGAATCGCCTACTTCCAGCACAACAACGACGGCTGCGGGAACTACTCGCTGATCGACTGCGGAGAGGGCCTCCGCGATGGCGTTGCGGCGATCAATGCAGGGGTCGCCGAATTGGCCCCCGTCATCAACTCGCCCACGTATACGTGGCGCTTCGGTGAGGGCCTCGAAACGTCCCTCAAGGCGTACGACGGTGCGGCCTACATTCTCGCGATGACCGATGGTGGCACGGGCGAGAGGTCCTTCGCTCTCCCGGCGGGGCTGAGCGGAGCAGTCGAGGTCGTCGGCGAGAACCGCACCCTCGATGCGGCTGGCGGGACGTTCACCGACCGGTTCGCGGCCGAGAACACGGTCCATATCTACCGGGTGGCGATCGAATGACCCGTCGCCGAACGCCTCGCAACGGATCGGGCTACCTGGTGCCCGAGGTCCCTGGGCAGACACATGCGTTCTTCTGGCGCGAGATCGAGGCTCCGGAAGCTGCCGGCGAGAGGATCGACTTCCTCTCCACCATCCGCCGCCTGCGGGATGCGCCGCACGAAGCGCGCGCACTCGGAGCACGACGGCGTGGTCGCGTGCGCGCGCACTTCACCAGCGAGTCGAGCGCACAGGCGCTTGTCGAGTCGATCGACCGCGCACGAGATTCGGTGGATCGGCCTCTGCGGCCGTGACCTCGATAACAAGCCAAGCGTCCGGGGGGGCACAGTGACGACGACATACGACGATCGCGCCGCGCGCGATCGCGAGCATTCGCTCGCTCGCGCGCGACACGTGCAATCCCGCTTTGCGCAGAATCCGCTCGCCGGGCAGCGCGGGAGCGTGCCGCTGCTGCTGCGCCTGGCAGCCTTCTCGATTTTCTTCTTCCCCTCGAGCATGGTCATTGACGTGATCGGTGCAGCGGGGACCGTGCCGCTCATGCTGTGCTGCGTTCTGCTGGCTTTCTGGTTCGCGTCCTGGCTGTGGAACCTGCATCGCCCCCTGGAAATGCGCTTCCCCGGCCGGCTCGCAGGAGTGATGTTCTTCTTCGCCGTGGGCGGGTCATACATCGCGCTTCATGGCGGGTGGATCGGCCGGACCAACGAAACGGCGTTGGCGTCCGCGGACCGGTGGATGATCCTGGTGGCCGCGTCGATCGGCCTCATCCTCACGGCCGGCGAGACGGTGCGCACCATGGGCGACGTCCTGCAGTTCACCCGCTGGATCCTGGCTGGGGCGTTCTTCTGCAGCCTCGTGGGCCTGGTGCAGTTCACCACCCACATCAACCCGATGGAGTGGATCCAGACCGCGATGGCCGGCTTCACCTACAACGGCGGTGACACCGCGTTCCAGCAGCGCGGAAACCTGATGCGTGTGGCGGGAAGCACCTTCCATTCGATCGAGTTCGCGGTGGTGAGCGCGATGCTGCTCCCCCTCTCGATCTGGCGGGCGCTGTACGACCCGAAGGGCAAGCGGTGGTTCCACTGGCTGCAGACAGCCCTCCTGGTCTTCGCGATCGCATCGACCGTCTCGCGGTCAGGCACCCTCGGGGCGGCGGTCGCTCTGACGGTTTTCGTGCCGTTCATGCCACGTGCCGCGAGGCGCGTCGTTCTGATCGCCCTTCCCTTCGCCATAACGTTCCTTTTCATCGCGGTTCCTGGATTCATCGGGACGCTCACGAGCGCTCTCACCGCCGACAACTCCGACCCGTCGATCTCGACGAGGACGAACAACTATCCGCGCGTGGTCCGGCTGGTGGATGAGAATCCGTGGTTCGGTCTCGGCCCCGGCAACTATCAGGCGCAGAACGCGCTGCAGATTCTGGATAACCAGTATCTGAACGGGGCCGTCAGCCTCGGTCTGATCGGCTTGACTTTCCTGATCGTCTACCTCTGGTTGCCGGCCTTCACGACTGTGCTCGCCGCACGCGCGGCAAAGGCCCCGGCCCTACGCGCTCTGGCAGGCGCGGTCGCAGGCGGCCTGGCTGTCGGGGCCGTCTGCTCAGTGACCTTCGACTCATTGTCATTTCCGGTTTTTGCTCTGGTATATCCGCTGCTCGTCGGCTTGTCGGGCGCGGTTTGGAGAATGGTGCAAGGCGAGACGAGCTTTCTCGGCCGCCGGGCGCTGTTCACGTCTCACAACTTGGGGGAATGAGACATGGATCCTTTAGCAGTACTTCGCACGGTATGGCGGCAGAAGTGGTTCGCCCTGCCCGCCATCGTCATCGCCATCGCGGCGGCGGTCTTCGTCTATGTCGAGGGCCCACGCACATACGACTCCACGCAGTCGTTCGCGTTGGCCAACCCGAAACTGCCTTCCGAGAAGGAGATCGAAGCAGACCCGTCGCTGCTCGAGTTGAACTCGGATAACCCGTACCTCCGCTCATCCGATCCGAACCTGGTGGCCAACGTCGTCATCACGCGACTGAATTCGCAGGAGACAGCAGACCAGCTCGAGGACATGGGCATGAGCACGGACTACATCGTCAACTCGGGTGCGCTCGGGGGCGGTCTCGTGGTTTCGATCTCGGCCGCGGGCGACACTCCGAAGGAGTCGTTGCAGGCTGTCAACGAACTCGGCGCCCTCTTGACGACATACCTGCATGAAGTCCAAACGGTCAACGGGGCGGATGAGCGCTTCTTGTTCACCGCCATCACCGTCTCCGCACCGAGCACGCCCACCGAGAAGCTGTCGAGCCGTCTGCGCACCGTCGTGGTGGTCGGCATCGCCGGCCTGGTACTGATCTTCGGCGCCATCTCGCTGGGCACGTGGACCTCCAACGTGCGCGCGAAGCGTGCCATGCGCGCCGCCCGCGAGCGCAACTCGACCGACGAGACCGAGTCCGACACGCCCTCGGGAAAGCCCCCGCGTCGGGGCCGCCGCGTGCATTACAAGCCGATGGATGCGACGGTCATCGTGCAGAGCGAAGTGCGCGGCCAGTAGGCCGGTGCCGTCAGCGTCCGGAGTGTGCGATCGCGGCGATCGAGCGGCGTCGCAATTCGAGATCCGTGCCTGACTTGGCGGAGATCATGACGGCGACGTCCCCTCGGTCCAGCGTGCCGAGGAAACCCATCAATGCGGGCTCGTCGAGCGCACGTTCATCGGAGAAGCTCGGGCAGTGCATGTCTGTGGTGAATGGCGTCGGGGAGTGCAGGGTGGCGGCGTGTTCCGCGTAGACACCGTAAAGGACCATCTCGGAGAAGTGGAGTTCCCGGCCGACCGCAACCGCCCACGGCTTGCCGGTCGTCCGTTCCACGGTGCGCAGCGCACCCCGCACCACAGCGGGGTCCCATACGCACGGCCAGCAGATGTAATCGGATCTGGCCGGATCCGTACTGGCGGGCAATCCGAGGAGACGACGGGCAACGCCATCCCAGATCATGTGTCGCGGCAGCGCGCTGGTGACGGCATCCTCGAGGCGGTACAACGGGACGCGCCCATCGATGAGGAAATCGGTGAGCGAAAACGGCCGGACGAACTCGATGTCCGAGTCGGCGACGAGAACCGTGTCCGCGGTGCTGTTCGCTGCCGCCTGAAGCTTCACGATCTGCTGAGCGATCCATCCCCGCACAGGTGGCCAGGGCGACCGCGCACTGAGCCACGCGTTCGCCAAGGGCATGCGAAAGAACCCCCGGGGCATGACCTCGCGGGTGCTCCTCACAGTGGCTCCGTCCGCCTCGAGAGGCCGGAACATCGCCAGATCGCGGGGGGGAACGATCACTGTGTGGCGCGTCCCTTGGGGCGCGAAGCGGCGGACGCTCCGGACGAGGTCACCGGCCAGTTCACGGTCGGGCGCGTAGCTGGGTGTGATGATCTCCATGGTCGGCACGCGCGTAACGTTACCGTTCGTCGTCGCGGCCTGCCGGAGCAGGGCGTACATTCGTCGAGGGAATCGTGACGCGCCTTCGGTTGCCCGCACACAGCCGACGTTCTGGGGAGAAAATGGCCGCATCAGTCCGGCAGTTGTTCCGGAGTCTTGCACGTAAGAGCCCTCGCGAGATCGCACAGCATGCGGTGCGACGTTGGAGTGATCGCCTCCATGCCGCGGAGCTCGATTTCCCGCTCCTCCCCGGTGACATCGCCGACTCCCAGGCTGTCGCCGGCGCCGCCGGGCCGGCCACGCGCCTGCCGGGCCGCCGCCGGGTCGGCTGGATGGTGGTCCCCCCGGGGGCGGGGTCCGGCGGACACACGACGCTCTTCCGGATGATGGAGGCGGCCCGCGCCGCCGGTTTCCAGAACACGCTTCTCTTCTATGACCGGTACCACAGCGACCACGCCCGCAACGTACAGGTGGTCCGTTCCGCCTGGCCGTGGCTGACCTGCGACATCGAGACGGTCGGGGACACGCTGGCGGGGTTCGATGCCATCGTCGCGTCCTCGTGGCCGACCGCACACGTGGCCGCGCGCCGCGGGCTCCCGGGCCAACCGGTGGTGTATTTCATCCAGGACTTCGAGCCGTATTTCTATCCCCGCGGCAGTGAATACGCGATCGCCGAGGACAGTTACCGGCTCGGGCACCGCAACGTCGCATTGGGGGCAATGGTCCGCGATGTGCTCGCTTCTGAGATGGGCATCGCCGCCGACCACGTACCGTTCGGATGCGACACCGAGGTCTATCGGCTGCTGGAGCCGGCAACCCGCCGTTCAGGTGTGCTCTTCTACTCCAAGCGCGGCAACGATCGGCGCGGGCACCGGCTGGCGGTGATGGCGCTTGCGGAGTTTCACCGCCGGCATCCCGAAGAGCCCATCCACACCTACGGCGATCCGCCCCGGGAGCTGCCGTTCCCGGTCGTCAACCACGGAAGCGTGCCGCCGGAGCAACTCAACGAGCTGTACAACACCGTGATCACCGGCATCGCCCTGTCCTTCACCAACATCTCTCTCGTCGCCGAAGAGATGCTGGCCGCCGGAGTGGTCCCGGTCGTGAACGACTCCCCGCTCGCACGCGCGGACCTCCCGAATCCGCACGTCGCGTGGGCGGTCCCCACCCCCGCGGGGATCGCGGAAGCGCTGAGCGCCGCCGTGTCCGCCGGCAGTGGCGACGAGTACCACCGCGCCGTCTCGGCGAGTGTCACAACGCCGGGCTGGGATGAGACCGGCCGCCGCCTGGCCGCGATCATCGCCGAGGAAGTGGATGCCCCCGTCCCGGTCGCGGGCGACTCCGAGAGGGGTTAGCCGGCCTGCTCGAGCGCGTCGAGTATCCGCCCGGCCACGTGGTGCCACGTGGCGGACTGCGCAGCCTGGGCGGCCAGCGCGCCGCGGCGGGCCGCCTCTCCGGGATCTGCCAGGGTCACCATCGCTTGGAAGATCGCTTCGTCTGAGGAGGGGTTGACCGTGATCGCGCCCTCCCGCAGAAGCTCTCCGGCGCCGCCCTCGATCGTCGCAACAACCGGGAGACCTGCGGACGCGGCCTCCAGGTAGGCGATGGGCGAGGGGTCGAACATGCTGGGAAGCACGAACGCGGTGCACGACAGGTAGAGCCGGTCCAAGAGCCGCTGTGCGTCGTCGTCGTCCCGCCGCAGCAGTCCGTGATCGATGATTCCGGCCGCGCGTACGGGGGGATGTTCGCCCACCAGGTGCAGCTCGGCGTCCGGGAACCGCTCGCGCACGCGCGTGAAGGCGCGCAGGACCGCGGCGCCGTTCTTGCGCTTCCAGTCCACCCCGACGAACAAGAAGGACGGATGCGGAGACCGGTCGATGCCGGGCTGAGCAGCGCGGGGGCGGTGTCCCATCCCGACCACGCGTACCTTGCCTGCGGGAAGCCCATAGTCCTCCGCGAACGATCTGGCGGCCCACCCGGTGCTGACGCAGTTCACGGTCGCGGCACGGGAAGAGCCGCGCTGGACGTGGATCCATCGCTGCACCGCCGCCTCGCGGAACATCGCCGCCCGGGTGTCGGAGTGCGGGTGCGCCCACATGGTCTGCAGCGTGGCGTCGTCGTACGTGGCTATCCGGGTACCGGCGAGGCTCAGTCGGCCGAGGCGATAGGAGTCGGTGCCGACCGCCACCACCGCGTCGATGCCGCCGATCCTGCGCAACGATGCGTTCATGGCGCGTTCCCTGGCGCCCATTTTCACCGGGCTGTGGTCGCTTTCTGCTGTGCCGCGCGACCGCAGCGAAGCGAGGATGTGCACGGGCGCGGAGATGGCGCGAGGAACGTCGTAACCCACCTCTTGCACGTCAAGTCCCCGCCCACGGAACGCCGACAGGAGAGCAGCCGGCGTTCCCGACCAGTGGGCGGGTGTGAGAGGGCCACGGTCGGGGTAGAGGAACGCGATGCGTTCTATGGCCGCCTGCGTTCGGGGGCGCGCGACCTCTGTCCTGTCACGCATCGGACGCCTTCCGCGCTGCCCGGCCGACCCGGCCGCGGACCAACGTGAACACTTCTCGCGCCGACGCCGGGAGTAGGACGAACGCCAGCAGCACGTGCACCGACAGGATGACGAGGCCCGCCGCCAGGACGACGAGCGGCGCCGGAAGTCCGGATGCGAGGACGAGTACTCCCCACCCCGCCGCCCCCGAGACCACGGCCAGCACCAGGGCGGAGGTCAGCGGTCGCGCAACGGTCCACACCGAAGAGCCGATCGCGCGGGCGACGAGCACCCAGCGCGCGATCGTGGCGGTCGCGGCGACGATGGCGAAGCCGATCGCAACCGCGACGATGCCTGACCAGACGGCGATCACGGTGGCCCCCACCGTGATCGTGTCGATCACCGTGGCGTACGCCAGCCACGTCCCCGGCCTGCCGAGCCCGTAGAACAGTCCGTGATCCAGCACCGCTCCCAGTGTGAAGATGGCCGCCAGGGCAAGGGCCTGCGACGCGATCGCGCTCTCGCCCCACTGCGGGCCGAAGAGCAACGGGACCAGAATCGGCGAAAGCACGACGATCGCCGTCGGTGCCGGCGTGATGGTGAGATAAGCGAGCCCCAATGCGCGCGCGTATCCCCGGCGGAGACGCTCCGGATCATCCCGCACCTGCGCGAAAACGACCGTGGAGATCGGAGAGACGGCGGAAGAGGCGATCTCCTGCGTGGTCTGCACCAGGCGCTGGGCGACGCTCAGCCGCCCCAGGGCCGCCGCCCCGAGCACGTTCGCGATGATCGCATTCTCCGCCCACATGCGTACCACCGCCACGACGTTCACGCCGACGACTTTGCCACCGAAACGGACCATGGTCGCAAATGTCTGCCGCCCGAACGTGAAGTCGGGTCTCCAGCGAGCCGCGATCCAGGCGCCGACGAGGATGACCGCTTGCGCCACACACGTCTGCGCGATCAGCGCCCACACACCCGCACCGGCCAACGCCAGCCCGATGGCGACCGCCTGAGCGATGAGCGCCGCAGCGGCCGACTGCAGCGCCAGAGCGCGGAACCGCATGCCTCGACGCAGCAGGGCGACGGGCACCGCTGATATCGCCACAAGAAGGATCGCCGGAGTCATACCCAGGACGACCATGGAGACCCCGGGCACACCGAACAGTCCCTCGAGAAGCGGGGCGCAGAGGGCGAGCCCGCCCGCGAGCACGACACCGGACGAGGCCGAGTACCAGAACGCTGTGCTCGTCGTCACCCGGTCCAGCTCAGCAAGCTGCATCACATAGGTACCGAAACCCAGGTCGGCGATGAGGTACACCAGTGGCAGAACCGTCATCGCGATCGCGACGAGCCCGAAATCCGTGGGCGTGAGCAGACGCGTCAGGATGACCAGGGTCAGGAAGCCGCCCGCCTTCGCCACCCATGTCTGGGCTGCGAGCCACCCGACCCCCGCTTTGGATCGTGCGGCGAGCGATGGCTCAGCGGCCGCACTCGACGCGGACGTCGCAGGGCCCGCCTGCTCGGGCGCTTCCTCGCCGGCGTGTGTCGTCATATCGGGTACCGATACTCTCCGTCTTCGCGTCCTCGCGTGGGGAACCCCAGGCGACGACGGACGAGGTGCGTCGCTGCGCGGCGCTCACGGTGGAGGTCGTGAAGCCACATGCGCCCGGTGTAGCTGGTGCGTGCACGCTCGTAGACCGCGGCGAGGCGAGCGCCCATTGCCGTGAGACCGAACTCGCGTTCAGCGAATTCGCGGCCGAACGTTCCGAGCGCCCCTGCGTGAGCCGGGTCGGCGACCAGAGCTGTGAGGTGACGGGCGAGATCGGCCGCCGCATCCGGCGGTGCCTCTGCGCTCCAGAAGCTGTTGCGGAACAGGCCGGCGGCGGTTCCCGGCGTGAAGGTTTGAGACCACCCGTTCTCCCCGATGACGACGAGGGGAACCCCGAACGCCAGACCCCGGGCTGCCGAGCTGCCCATGCCCACGCTGATGTCCGCGGCAGCGTACGCGGGGCGTGGGTCGCCGAGCGCCCCGGTGAAGACGATCGCGTCTCGACCGAGCCGGGAGTTCGCCTGCTCGCCGCGGTGCCGTAGCTCCGCTTCCGACCTGCCGCCCCCGACGATGACGAGCCGCACGCGCTCGTCGCGCATGCGGGCGACGGCATCGATGAGAGTGCGGACGGCGGGCGCCTTCATCTCCGGATCGAGCCGGCCGACCCAGACGACGGCGGTCTCATCCGCGGCGATCCGCCAGTCGGCGCGGAAGCGCTGCGCGTCCGCGGCGTCGGCGGTGTCGCGGTCGAGATCGACGGGCGGACTGATGAGCGTCGTTTCCCCCACGCGGGCCTCACACTCCTCGAGGAGGTAGCGTGTGCCGACGATCAGTTCGGGTGCGTCGAGCGTGTAGGGGTCGATGGCCATCTCGTACGCCGTCTGAACGAGCGGACGCCGTGCCAGCCGGCAGGGACCGAGATAAGCGCCGCGGATCGTGCCCTGCCCATACACGTGCACCAGATCCGCTCCCGCCTCTGTCGCGAGCCCGTCGAGCAGACGCGCGGCTCGCACGGCCGATGTGGGTCGTTCGAAGGGCGTCACCTCGATGCCGTACTCGGAGGCGACGTCCCGAATCGACGGGCCTGCCGGGAGCGTGTCGGCAGGTCCGACCAGGATCGAGTCATACCCGTGCTCGCGAACCGCGGCCGCGAACTGGACGGCGTTGATCTCCGTGCCCCCCAGACCCAGCCCGTTCATCTGCACGAGCACCCGACCACCTTCACGGGTGCGGGTCATCCCCTTCATCGAACCAGCGCGGGCTCGCGCACGACGGCGCGAGCCAGGCTCGCCGCTACTCGTTCCTGCTGCTCCTCGAGCAGGTGGGGGAACATCGGGAGCGACAGGATGCGGTCGGCCGCCGCCTCGGCGACGGGGAACTGCCCGCGCCGGTACCCGAGAGAGGCGTAGGCCTCGGTCAGGTGCACGGGCGTCGGATAGTGGATGCCGGCACCGATGCCGTCGGCTGTCAGCTGGGCGAGCACGCGGTCGCGCTCTTCGAGCCGGATGACGTACAGGTGCCACACATCGGAGTTGCCCGGCCGCACGGACGGGAGCCGGACACCCTCGATGCCGCTGAGGATCTGCCCGTACCAAGCCGCTGCTTCCTGGCGTGCGGAGTTCCATGCGTCGAGGCGCCGAAGCTTCGCCCGCAGGACGGTGGCCTGCACCGCATCCAGGCGTGCGTTGAACCCGACGCGGTGATGCACATACTTCACCGCGCTGCCGTGCGCGGCCATCTCGCGCACGGCCTGAGCGACCTCGGGGTCGTTGGTCATCACGGCGCCGCCATCGCCGGCCGCACCGAGGTTCTTGCCGGGGTAGAAGCTCGTGGCCGCCACGCGGCCCATCGCTCCCGAGCGGCCCGCCGCCGAGTATGACCCCTGCGACTGGGCGGCGTCCTCGATGATGGGGATGCCGTGGCGCTCGGCGATCGGAGTCAGAAGTTCCACGGGGGCGGTCTGACCGAACAGGTGCACGGGCACGATGGCCCGGGTGCGCTCGGTGACGGCTGCGGCGACCGCGTCCGGGTCGATGAGGAGGTGCTCGTCCTCGACGTCGACGAAGACGGGAACCGCCCCGATGCGGGAGGCAGCTTCCGCCGTCGCGATGAACGTGTTGGCGGGCATGATGACCTCGTCGCCGGGGCCGACGCCCACGGCACGGTAGGCGAGTTCGAGCGCGTCGGTACCGTTGGAGACCCCGATGACCGACTCCACGCCGAGGTAGGCGGCGTATTCCTCTTCGAAGGCGGCCACTTCGGGTCCGCCCATGAAGGCGGCCGAGCGGAACTGCTCACGCCAGCGCGGCAGCACCTCGTCGATGATCTCCGCCTGCTGTGCGGACAGATCCAGGAATGGAACGTTCTCGGTCATTTCTTCTCCCCCAGTTGGCGGGCCGGTACTCCGGCCCAGATTTCACCGGCGGGGACATCGGAGACCACGACTGCCCCCATCCCCACCGTTGCGTCGGCGCCTATCGACAACCCCTGTCGCACCGCCGCATTCATTCCGATGTACGCGGCTTCCCCCACCCGCACATCCCCCGCCAGCGCTACCCCGGAGGTCAGCGTGACGAAGTCTTCCAAGATGTCATCGTGAGTGATGGTGCAGTTCGGCATCACCACGACGTGGGAGCCGACGCGCGCATCGGCCGTGACGACGACCCCATCGAGCAGGATACTGCCCGCCGCGACGTCACTCGTGGAGCCGATCCGCACCGACCGTGCGACGTAGGTCGCATACCGGTCGGAGTCCACGCCCAGCCGGCCGAGCCGGCGCACCACTTCGCGGCGGCCTGCGCTCGGTCCGATGCAGACGAGCAGCTGTTCGCTGCGGGTTGCCGCATCGGCGATCGGCCCGAGAACGGGCACACCGCCGACCTCCTGGCCGTGCAATTCCACGTCGTCGTCGAGGATGCCGGTGACGCCGGTGATCCCGGCGGCCAGCACCTCGCGCGCGAGGCCGCTCGCCCCCACGAGCAGAACCCCGTCCCCCATGACCGTCACCCCTCTGGATTGCGCAGCACCGCGATCACGCGATCCTGATCCGCTGTCGTCAGAGTGTGGAACAGCGGCAGGATGAGTGTCCGGTCGGTGAGCCGCTCCGTGACGGGCAATGAGCCCTCCGCGGCGAGGTGACGGTAGGGGGGCTGGCGGTGCGCGGCCATGATCCCCCGGCGCGCGGAAATCCCGGCGTCGGCCAGCGTGGCGAGGAGCTGCTCGCGATCCACCGGATACGTGTCTTCGACTTCGACCCACAGCGACTGGAAGTTGCTCGTGCCCCAGTCGGGATCGGCCACCAGACGGAGCCCGGCGATTGCGTCGATTTCTCGACGATAGCGCGCGGCGTTCACCCGACGGCGTCCCACCACTTCGGGCAGCTTCGCGAGCTGCGCGATGCCGACGGCAGCCTGGAGGTCGGTCATCCGAAAGTTATAGCCGATCTCGGCGTACACCTCCGGCGGGGAGACGAGGCTCGCGTGCCGGTCGGCGGCGGAGACGCTCATCGCGTGCTCGCGCAGCATGCGTGCCCGGGCTGCCCACTCCGGGTTGCTCGTGGTCAGCATTCCCCCCTCGCCCGTCGTGAGGATCTTCCGCGGGTGGAACGACCACGCAGCAAGCTCAGCCCCCGCGCCGACCGGCCGCCCCTTGTAGGTGGACCCGGCGCCGCACGCAGCATCCTCGATCACGACGATTCCGCGCGGGTCGCAGACGGCGCGGATGGCGTCGAGATCCACCGGGATCCCGCCCTGGTCGACGACGATGACGGCGCGGGTCGCCGGCGTCAGCGCCGACTCGACCGTATCGGCGGTGACGTTGCCCGTGAGCGCGTCGACCTCGGCGAACACCGGCCGCGCGCCGACGTAGGTCGGGGCGTTGGAAGTCGCGATGAACGAGAAGGAAGGAACGACGACGTCGTCCCCGGCTCCCACGCCGGCCACGACGAGCGCGAGGTGGAGCGCGGTGGTGCAGTTCGATACGGCCACCGCCGCACCGGCCTGCATCGCGGCGGCGAAGGCCCTCTCGAACTCGGCGACCTTGGGGCCCTGCGCTACCCAGCCCGACTCGATCACCGCGGTCACCGCGGCTACCTCTTCGGCGCCGAGCCACGGCGTCATCACATTGATGCGCGACTCCTGGACGACGCTCATGCCGCCACCACCGTCCGGCCCACGGAGATCTCGTCGCGCAGCGGGCGCCACCATTCCACGAGCATCCGAAGGCCCTCTTCGAGTTCGATCGACGACTCGAAGCCCAGGTCGCGGCGCGCCGCCTCGGTGTCGGCGAGCCGGCGGACCACGCCGTTGACGGCCCGCTCGGGCCCGTGCTCGACGTCCAGGTCGGAGTCCATCGCTCGCAGCAGCGCCTCGGCGAGGCCCAACAGGCTCGTTTCGGAGCCGCTGGCGATGTTGTACACACCCTCGACGATGTCGCTCTCCGCGGCCAGGACGTTGGCGCGCGCGATGTCGGGGACGCAGACGAAGTCCATCGTCTGCGTGCCGTCGCCGAAGATCAGCGGCGGACGTCCGTCGGCAATGCGCTCCATCCAGCGCACGAGCACCTCGGTATACAGGCCGTGCACGTCCATGCGGGGGCCGTAGACGTTGAAGTAGCGCAACACGACGTAGTCGAGGCCCTGCATCGCGCGGAAGCTCCGCACCAGACCCTCGTTGAAGGATTTGGCCGCGCCATACAGCGTGTCGTTGTTGTGGTGGTGGTGGCGTTCGGTCGTCGGGAACTCCTCCGCCATGCCGTACACCGACGCGCTCGAGGCGGCAATCAGCTTGCCGACCTTGTGACGAGCGGCAGCCTCGACGACGTTGAACGTGCCATCCACCAGCACCTCGAGCGCAAGGCGCGGTTCTTCCGCGCACTGGGTGATGCGGATGGCGGCCTGATGAAACACCAGGTCCTTGCCGGCCGTGAGCTCGTCCACCAGCGCCGCGTCCCGGATATCTCCGTCGATCAGCTCGACCCGCCCGGTAGCGAGAGCATCGTCGAGGTTGGCACGGCGACCGCGCACGAGGTTGTCGATCACCTGCACCCGACCCGCCCCTGCAGCGACGAGTTGGTCGACCAGTGTGGACCCGATCGTTCCTGCGCCACCCGTGACCAGCACGTCGGCATTGTGAATGTTCACCATTCGAATCTCTCCCCTGTGAATTCGTGAACTACGCGGCGACAGACGCCGTCATGGGCTGCGGTGCGCCGAAGCCGGTGAGGCTCGCCGCCGCCGCCTCGAGAACGGAAAGCACCCGGAGTCCGGCCGCTCCGTCCGTGCGTGCGGTCCGCCCCTCGCGGATGGCGGCGGCGAACTCCGTCGCCACGCCCGCGAGCGCTTCGCCCTCGGGCAGAGCCGGAGCCCAAGTGTCGCCGAGACGGTACGAGATGTGCGCGGAGCGCGCATCGGTGGTGGTGGCCTTCGAGACCTCCGCGATGTCAACTCCCCGGTCGTAGACGCTCACCCGCTGCTGCGGATTGAGGTCGTCCCACACGAGCGTCCGCTTGGTTCCGCCGATGACCATCTGACGGATCTTCGTCGGGCTGAGCCAGTTGACGTGCACATGCGCCATCGCACCGCCGGCCAGCGGCATGGCGAGGTAGCCCACGCACGCCTTGCCGGTCTGCAGGGGGTCCGCACCGTGTGCCGAGACGCTCGTGACGTCGAGACCGCCGGGCAGCACGAAGTCCATGATGGACAGGTCGTGCGGCGCCAGATCCCAGAACACGTCGACGTCGGGCTGGATGAGACCCAGATTGATGCGGACGCTGTCGACGAACAGGATGTCGCCGAGGAACCCTTCGGCGATCAGCTCGCGGATCTTCAGCACCGCGGGCGTGTAGCAGTAGGTGTGGTCGGCCATCAGAACGAGACCCCGCTCCGCGGCGCGGCTCACCATCTCCTGCCCCGACGTTTTGCTGTCGGCAAGCGGCTTCTCGACGATGACATGCTTTCCGGCATCCAGCGCCGCCATGACGATCCTGTGGTGCGTGCCCGCCGGCGTCGCAATCGCGACGGCGTCGATCAGCGGGTCGGCCAGCACTTCGCTCAGGCTCGTCGTGACAGGCACGCCACCGACGCTCTCCGCCACGCGGCGTGCGCGGTCGACGTCGAGGTCGCAGATCGCGGCCAGGTTCCAGTCGTTGCTGTTGCGGAAATTCCGCGCCAGGTTCGGTCCCCAATAGCCAGCGCCGATGACGGCGATGTTCTTACGGTCAGTCACGGATTCCCCAATCCACTTCGTGATTCCCCAGATGATCGACGTGCCGTCAGCCGGCGCCGTCGAAGATGATGTCGACCCAGTAGTTGTGGGTCGAAAGACTTGCCGGATACTCCCGACCGTAGACGAAGGCACTCCCCTTGGCCGGGATCGTGAACGGTCCGATGCGTGTCTCGGTTGCCAACGTTCCGACGTCGACGGCGTACCGCCCGGTCGTGCTGTACAACCCCACGCGGTACTCCGTACCAGCGACGAGCGCGACCGGTGCAGTGAATTTCGCCGTCTGCCACCCCGAGGCGGTCTCGTTGACGAACTCCACCTCGGCGATGCGCTGGCCCGCGGCGTTCCAGAGGTAACCCGTGTGTTGACCGGTGTTGGTCTGACCCTTGTAGAAGCGAACGCCCGTTGCTTCTCCAGGCGAGTTGACTGTGAAACGAGTGGCCACCTGCACGCTGTCGTGGTCATCCCACCATGGATGCTGCGGGGTGGCGTCGCCGAAGATCGTCTGAGCGTCGACGACGGGCGGTGCGGCGGCGGTGGCGAAGCTCCACGATCCGCCGCTCACCGTGCCGGCGGACGAGGTCACCGTGGCGGTGTAGCCAGTCGACCACTCCAACGGCTTCGCCGGGACGAAGTTCACGACGCCGCTGGATGCGTTGTACTCGCTGGTTCCCGAAACAGTGCCGGAAGGCCCGGACACGCGGAGCGTCGCAGCTGCGGGGGCGGGCTGGAGCGTCGCCGACACCGTCGTGGTCGGCGCGACGTCGGTGCTTCCGCCGGCGGGGTTCTGCGCACTCACACGGATCGCGGTTGGCGTCGGCGTCGGCGTGGCGCTCGGCGTCGGTGTCGGCGTCGGCGTCGGCGTCGGCGTTGCGGTCGGCGTCGGTGTCGGCGTGGCGGTCGGCGTCGGCGTTGCGGTCGGCGTCGGTGTCGGCGTGCCGGTCGGCGTCGGTGTCGGTGCCGGCGTTGCGGTCGGCGTCGGTGTCGGTGTCGGTGTCGGCGTCGGTGTCGGCGTCGTGCCAGAACCCCCGAAGGTCACCTCTGCGTCGACGAAGTACGACGCGGATTGCCAGGACTCCTCTGGGTAGCCTCCCGCGGTGCCGTATCGGAAGCGGCCGTTGTTCCCGGCCGGTCCGACGATCGCCCCTGCCACGCGCTCGGTCGCGAAGTAGCGGGTGGTGTAGGAGTAGTTGCCGTTCGGCGCCAGATAGGACACGACGTACGTCACGCCAGGCACCAAGTCCACCGGTGTCGAGAGCGCCATACGCTGCCAACCGGCAGCCGTCTCGCCCGAGAAGGTCACGCGGGCCAGCTGTGCACCATTTGCGCCCCAGAGAGTGCCCCGGTGGGTGCCGGAGTTGCCGGGGCCCTTGTAGAAGCGGATAGCCGTGGCCTTGCCGGGCGCCGTCACGCGGAATGCAGTGCCGACTTCCACCGGATCCGACTCATTGGATGAGGCGATCGTCGGCGTGACGGAGCCGAACAGCGTCTGCGTCGTGGGCGTGGGCGTCGGAGTCGGAGTCGGCGTCGGCGTCGGAGTCGGCGTCGGAGTCGCGGTCGGCGTCGGAGTCGCGGTGGGCGTCGGAGTCGCGGTGGGCGTCGGAGTCGCGGTCGGCGTCGGAGTCGCGGTCGGCGTCGGAGTCGCGGTCGGCGTCGGAGTCGCGGTCGGCGTCGGAGTCGCGGTTGGCGTCGGAGTCGGCGTCGGCGAGGGGGTGGTCGAGCCGAAGACGATCTCCGCATCGACGAAGTAGGACGCCGCGCCCCAGGACTGAGTCGGATAGCCCCCTTGCGCGCCATAACGGAAGCGGCCGTTGTTCTGCGCGGGACCGGTGATCGATCCGCTGGTCTTGGCGGAGGCGAAGTATCCCGTCTCCACGGCGTATCGCCCGTTGGGCGCGAAGTAGGAGACCACGTAGGTCTGACCTGGCGTCACCGTCACCGGCGTCGTCAGCACGGCGCGCTGCCACCCGGATGCGGTCTCGTTCTCGAAACGCACCGACGCGATCGCGACGCCGCTTTCGTTCCACAGCGTGCCGAGATGCGATCCGCTGTTTCCCTGGCCCTTGTAGAACCGGAGAGCGGTCACCTGTCCGACGCGGGCGACGGTGAATGCCGTGCCCACCTCGACCGGGTCCGAATCGGTGGTCGCGGCCACTGCCGGAAGGCGATCGCCGAAGAGCGTTTGGGTCACGCCGCCGAGCTCGGGAGTCGCCGTCGTGAACGTCCATTGGTCGAGGACCTGTCCGCCCACTCGCACGACCGCGGTGTACGTCGTCGCAGGCTCGAGCGCCGTAGACGGGTTGAAGCTGATCGTCCGACTGTCGCTCGCGTAGACGGAGCCGCCGGTTACCGGGTTGCCGCCGGTGCTGAGCGACAGAGACGGGGAATCGGCGGGGGCCGACAACGTCGCGCGGATGGCGGCGTTGGTCGCCACATCCGTTCCCTGCGGCGTCTTGGACGTCACAGACACGGCCGGCGAGCCGTCTGCGCCGGCCACGAACTCGACATCGACGAAGTAGTTCGCCGCCCGCCAGGACGAATCCGGCTTCACACCGCCCGCTCCATATCGGAAGCTGCCGTTGTCGACGGCCATTGCAGTGAGGGGGCCCCGCGAGATCTCGCTGGTGAAGTAGTCCACCGCGTTGACGTATCTGCCCTGCGGAGAAAGGTAGGACACGGTGTAGACGACGCCCGCCTCGATGCTCACCGGCTGCGAGAGGACGGCCCGCTGCCATCCGGACGCGCTCTCGTCCCGGAAGGTCACGGTGGCCAGCGCACGCCCGGCAGCTGACCACAAGGTGCCTGTGTGGGTGCCGGTGTCGCCCGCGGCCTTGAAGAACCGAAGTGCCGTCACTGCCCCGCTCGCGGCGGAACGGAACGACATGCCGAGTTCCAGGGAGCTGCCGTCGTTCGCCGCGGTGGCGACCGGGGTGTCGGACCCGAAGAACGTCACCGTGCCGGCGACGACGTGGAATTCCCACTGGATGTCGCGGCCGGCGCCATCCGCGGAGACGATGCCCGAGACACTGACGGAGACCTCACTCGCGGCCGGTAGCGCCGACGACGGGTCGAAGGTGGCTGTCCGCCGGTCAGTCGAAAGTCGGACCACACCCGCGACTGCCGTCCCGTCGGCCGCCACGGTGAATGTGGGCGCCGTCGTCAGCGGCACATCGAACGTGGCCGAGATGTCCGTCGACCTCGCCACATCGATGGCCCCTGCCTGCGGGGTCCGAGCCATGAGCGTCGGGCCGTCTGCGGTGTCGTCGAACACCACATCGACGAAGTAGCTCGTCGTCGAGCGCTGAGCGGGAAAGGCTCCGTCGTAGGTGAAGGAGCCGCCGCGAGCCGGTACCGTCAGCGGTCCGCGGGTGAAGGGCTGCGTGAACGCCCCTGCCGTCACTGCGTATCGGCCGTTCGGTGCGGTGTAGGACGCGACGTACTCCACGCCCGCCTCGACCTCGAGCGGACGGTCGAAGTACGCCGTCTGCCAACCGGTCGCCGTCTCGCCGGAGAAGGTCACTCGTCCGACCTCTGAACCGTCGGCACGCCAGAGGACGCCCACGTGCTGGCCCGTGTTGCCGGCGCCCTTGAAGAAGCGGAGAGCGCTGATGTGCCCTGCCTTGGAAGGCGTGAACCGCACGCCAAGGGTGACGCTGTCGGCGTCCGGGTCGGACTGGATGGTGGGGCGGTCGTCATCGGTATACAGCGTGCACGGGCATTCGCCGGCCGGCGGCGCCTGGGCCGCGGTCCGGAAGGTCCACTCGCCGCCCGGATCGAAAACGGACCCGTCGACCGGTGTCGCGGAGATCGTGACCGAGTAGCGCGTCAGCGGTGCGAGGGGCTCCGCCTGCGCGAAGCGAGCCGTCCGGGTGGCCGCGTCGTAGGACACCGTTCCCGCGACGGGCGCGCCGCCCTCTGGCGTCACCTGAATCGCAACGGACGATGGCGTGACATCGCGTGTGAAGATCGCGGTGACCGGCGAGTCGGTCGGTACGCTCCCCGCTCCGGATGCCGGGCTCTGGGTTGCGAGTCGGACCGGTGACGAGGCGGATGCCTCGAAGACTGCGTCGACAAAGTAGTTACCTGCGTTGAAGGCCCGGTTGGGGAAGCCCCCCGGCTCACCGAAGACCCCGGCCGCAGAGGCCCCGACGTTCGGTGCAACCACCAGCGGGTAGCTCGGCGTCGACTCATACGGCCAGTAGTCCTCGTAGTACGCGTACCCACCGTTGGGCGCCGTGTACGACACCACGTACGATGCTCCCGCTGTCACAGCGATCGGCTGATCGAACAGCGCCGTCTGCCATCCCGTCGACGTTTCGCCGACGAAGGACACGTGCGCCAGGCGCCGCCCGCCCGCGTCCCACAGGGAGCCCGTGTGGGTTCCACCGTTCGAGGGGCCCTTGTAGAAGCGCACTCCGGTGACGAACCCATCCTCCCCCGCACTGAAGCGGAGGCCGAGCTCGACGGCCTCGTCGTCGGGCGATGAGGCGAGGGACGGCGTCTCCCCTGCGAAGACGGTGTAGGGCCCGGTGACATCCACGTTGACGCCGACCCCCGCGCGGGAGAAATTGGCGCTGTCGTCGATGGCCCGCGCAAGGATCGGGGTTTCGGCGAAGCCCTGCTGCACGTACGAGTACGACCACTGAGTCGTGCCGTTGGCGGCGTGCCAGGTGTCTCCCCCGTCGGTGGAGACCTCCACGCCGGCGACACGCCCTCCGGTGTCGGAGGCGGTCCCGGTCACCGTCACCATGGCACCGTGAGTGACTTGCTGGCCCGCAGCCGGCGAGGTGATCGTCGTGGCGGGCGGAGTACGGTCACCGCTGGCGGGAGTCGCCACGAGCCCGTTCATCAGCGATCCGGGCTGGGCTCCCATGTCGGCGAGGAGATTGACCTGCGCCTGCTGCATTCGGGGGTCTGCTGCCGGGGCGTTGTCGCCGTCGTGCTCGCTGTCCAGACCCCATCCCCACTGGATGCTCCCCGCTGAGAACACCAGCGCATTGCTCTCCGCGCGGTAGAGCGTCACGTGATGGGTGGTCGCACCCTCCACGACCGTGTTTCCGTAGTCCACGAGGTACTGCGGAACCCGCCCGGTCGTCGTCGATAGACGGATCAGGCCGTCGGGACGGTGACCATTGTCGACGTCCTCGTTCGACTCGTACCCGACGGTGTTGGGGGCCAGCGCCACGGAGGCGCCGGCGGCGAGGTTCGACAGGTTGGTGTTGCGCCACAAGCGCGTCTTGCCCTCATCGGCGTTCACGGTGACCGGCAGGTAGTCGTCGTTGACCATGTACATCGTGCCGATCAAGGCGTTCTCCGGCAGCTGACCGCCCATCTCGGGACCGGCGTACCGCGGGTCGCGCCATGTACCGGTCCACTCGGGGCTCGGGTCGATCTTGCCCCCGCCGACGTGGTCGTGGTAGTCGCCCCACGTTTCCTTGTAGGACACGAGTGTCCGATGATCGGTGGCCTGACCGACGGTGGAGGGTTCGTAGCGCGTGCGCCAGTAGCCCTCGTTTCCGCTGAGGAACTGCAGGTTGACCCCGGCATCGCGGGCGGCCTCGATATTCGCCCGCTGCGCACCCGACCAGTACTCGTCGTGACCGACGGACAGGAAGACCTTGTGATTCAGCAGCTCTCCGCCGCGTCGATCGGTGTCGACGCCGGCGATATAGCTCATGTCGTAGCCGTTGCGCTCCAGAAAGCGGACGGTGGCGTATTCGGACGCGAAGTAGAAGTCACGCGCCTCGATGCCACCGCGGGTGGCGAACGGGCGGTTGTAGCTGATCTTGTAGGCGCGGCGGTTGGCCGCCCCCTGGTAGAAGTTCGATCCGCCGTATTTGTTGTACGCGTGCCAGGTCGGGTCGGACGTCTGGAACAGCACGTCGGAGGTGTTGCCGTCGCGGCGGACGATGAAGGTGATGTGGCTCGCACCGCCGGTGTCGCCGCGCTCGAGGCGAGCGACATAGACGCCGGAGACGGCGTCAGCCGGCACGTTCCATGCTGCCGACACGTCCCACGTGCCGCAGTCGTACAGCTCCGTGGAGATGTCGGAGAGGCATTCCTCCTGCACCTGCGGCAGCGGAGCCGAGGGCTCAACACTGTCGATCAGGCGCGCGCCCAGGCCCTGGTACCAGCCGGTGCGGTAGATGTCGATGTCGTAGTCCGCGGCATCCGTATCGATCTTGAAGTCGATGCGGGAGCCCGCATTCACGCTGATGTCGGTGGCGAATCCTTGGATGCTGGCGTCGCCGGCACCGTCGATGTCCCATACCTCGGGGTCGGTGCCCGGTTCGCGGTTTTCGCACTCGATCGCATTGACGTCGGGGCCGCAGGGGCTGGATGCTTCGGCGCGGGCTGCGGGCGGAAGCGCCACGAGCAGCGACAGGACGAGCGCAGCAAGCGCCGTGAGCGCGGCGAAGCGTGCGCGCGGCGAACGTCGGTTGTGGACGACGAGCGTCGAGTTCCCCATTTTTCCCCAGACCACCCGCCGCACGTGAGAGCGCGTGCGGGTTTTCCGCCCCCCGGCGGACCCCAGTCCGCCCGAAGGCGGATAACGATGACGACGACCCCTGCCCGGTGACCGGTGCTGGAATCGTGCGTCTCCCCGCCGTGAGTATAGCGTTTGTGGAGACGCGTGCACGAGCAATTTCAAGAATCCGCGGGCACGGAGAGGGAGCATCCATGGTTTCGCCGACAGATCAGCCGTTCATCGCCGCCACCGCCGACGTCGCGGAGGCCGCCCGCGTGGGTGACCGCACGAAGGTATGGCACCTCGCGCAGGTGCGTGAGAACGCGGTCGTGGGCGCCGACTGCATCGTGGGACGCGGGGCGTACGTCGGTCCAGGCGTGGAGATGGGCGACGGATGCAAGCTGCAGAACTACGCGCTCGTCTACGAACCGGCCCGGCTCGGGCACGGCGTCTTCATCGGGCCGGCCGCGGTGCTCACGAACGACGAGTTCCCGCGCGCGGTGACGCCGGACGGCCAGCTCAAGTCGGCGGATGACTGGCACGCCGTCGGCGTCGAGATCGGCGACGGTGCCTCGATCGGCGCGCGGGCCGTGTGCATCGCGCCCGTCCGCATCGGCGCGTGGGCGCTTGTGGCGGCTGGCGCCGTGGTCACGAAGGACGTGCACGACTATGCGCTCGTCGTGGGGGTACCCGCGCGGCGGATCGGCTGGGTCGGCCGGGCGGGCCGTCCGCTCACGGCCGATGGCGACGATTGGGTCTGCCCCGAAACCGGCGAGCGCTACCGCGAGTCCGCCGGCACGCTGCATCCCCTGGCGCCCTGACCCCGCTCCACCCCCGTCGACTCGCCAGAAAATGTGGTGTTTCGGCGGAAAAAGGGACGGATATTGGCGACTCGACCGGGAGAAGGCAAGCCCCGCGGGGGGACAGGGCGGCCGCGGCTACGCTCGGGCGGATCCCTGACCCAGGAGGCACATGTCCGTCCGCCGATTCCTCCGTCAGGCCGCCTCCGGCGCACTGACGGTCAACGCCATCCCGCACACGGTGAGCGGCCTGCGCGGGCAGCCCTTCCCGACGCCGTTCGCTGACCCGCCGGGGCGTGGGCTGTCCTCCCCCACCGCGAACATCGTGTGGGGCGCGATGAACCTCGGCGTCGCCGGGCTCCTGCACCGCCGGAGCACCGCCCTGTCCGCGCGCCTTCCCTTCGCCCTCGGCGCGCTCGGCATGGCCCTCTTCGTCGCGCAGTACTTCGCCTCGGTCCCCGCGCTCCAGCCCGCCAAACGCCGCACCCGCTAACCCCCGGTCGACTCGCCAGGAAACGTCGGGTTTTCGCGCGAGAATGCGCGTTTCATGGCGACTCGACGGGCCCGGGACGCCCGCGCTCGACCGGCGGGGCGGACAGGCCCGGGACGGGACGCCCGCGCTCGACCGGCGGGGGCGGACGGGCCGCCCGGCCGGGCCCTGAGCGAGGGAGCGCAGCGACCGAGACGAAGGGGCCTCGCTAGAGCTTGCGGAGCTGCACCCGCTCGACCGTGTGATCGGCGGCCTTCTCGAGGATCAGGCTCGCCCGGTGCCGCGTAGGCAGCACATTCTCGAGCAGATTCGGCAGGTTGATGTCGCGCCAATACCCGAGGGCGCGCTCCACGGCCTCGTCGTCGCTGATGTCGGCGAACACGCGGAAGTACGAATTCGGGTTGCTGAACGAGGCCTTCCGCAGCGCGAGGAAGCGGTCGACGTACCACTGCTCGATGTTCGCGGGGTCAGCATCGACGTAGATCGAGAAGTCGAACAGGTCGCTCACCGCCACGTCATTCGGCGCGGGCGGGGGCTGAAGGACGTTCAGCCCCTCCACGATCACGACGTCGGGCCGGCGGACGGAGACGTGCGCGTCAGGCATGATGTCGTATCGCATGTGCGAGTAGAACGGCGCACGCACCTCTTCGGCCCCGCTCTTCACTTCACTGAGGAAGTTCAGCAGCGCGCGCCGGTCATACGACTCGGGGAAACCCTTGCGGTCCATGAGGCCCCGCCGCTCCAGCTCGGCGTTGGGGTAGAGGAACCCGTCCGTGGTCACGAGCTCGACCCGTGGCGTGTCGGCCCAGCGGCTCATGAGTTCGCGCAGCAGACGCGCGATCGTCGACTTCCCCACGGCGACCGACCCGGCGACACCGATGACGAACGGCGTCGTGACGTCCTGCTCGCCGAGGAAGGATGCGGTGTCCGCTCCGAGCTGCTTGGTCGCCTTCGCATAGAGGCTCAGCAGCCGGCTGAGGGGCAGGTAGACCTCGTGCACCTCGCGGACGTCGAGCCGATCCCCGAGGCCCCGCAACTGCACGACCTCGGTCTCGCTGAGGGGCTGCGGCATCCCGGCGGCCAGACGCGACCACTCGGCTCGATCGATCTCGCGGTACGGGCTCAATGACGGAGCGGGCACGGCGGTTCCGGCGGCGGGCACGCGCCCATGCTACTCCCGCGCGATCCGCGCCCGGGCGGCGCGCGGGTGCCTGCCCGAACGCCCGCCCCACACACCCGCGCACCCGGCCCCACCCTGCCCGAGGCGAGGACATCTCCCGACGCGAGGATGCTCCGGCCCGCATCCATCCTCGTCCGGGCAGATCTCCTCGACCCGGGATGCTGCGTCACCTCCCACCCCACCCCGCACACCCGCGCACCCGGCCCCACCCCCGCCCGAAGCGAGGACATCTCCCGACGCGAGGACGCTCCGGCCCGAATCCATCCTCGCCCGGGCAGATCTCCTCGGCCCGGCACGCTCAGTCACGTTCCCCGCGAAGGTGGGAGTCGTGCCTGCGTATCCCCTGCGCCAGAGACCTCGAGTGCCTCATCGAGCGCGTCGCCTGTAATGAACTCCCGCGGCCGTCCTCGCGGCATGCCGCCGACCGCGTCCGCACTGTCAGGAACAAATATTCCGCCTTCTCGGAATAGCATCGGCACCCACGCGTTTGTGTACTGCGGAGAATAGAATTAATAGGACTGCGATGACAGATGCAACTTCAAGCCCGATCGGTAAGTCCGCACTGGTGACGCGCGGTTCGCGGGGAGTCGGTGCCGGCGTCGCGAAACAGTTCGCCAAGCGGTGGTCTCAGAGAGGCAGCAGCCATGAAAAGTTCCGTACCGATCGGGCCGGTCGGCATCTGGAGCATGGAGCTCCGTAGCCGCAACCCGGAGGTCGACCAGGTCGCCGCGGAACTCAACGATCAGGGGTGGGGTGCGATGTGGATTGCCGGCGCCGGCGGCCCCGGGATCTGGGCCAGCGCCGAACGACTCCTCGCGGCCGGTTCACGCACGAGTGTCGCCCTCGGAGTTGTGAGTATCTGGTCTGAGGACGCACGCCGCACATCCTCGGAGCACGCCAGGCTGCGAGAGCAGTACGGCTCGCGTCTCCTCACCGGATTCGGGGTGAGCAACCCGCAAGCGGCAGCCGCCAGCGGACACACGTTCGCGAGCCCTCTTTCCGAGATGCGGCGTTTCCTCGACGAGCTGGACGCGGATGCCGGCGAACCACCACCGCAAGAGCGGCTCCTCGGGGCGCTCGGACCGCAGATGGTGTCCCTCGCCGGCGACCGCACCGCAGGCATCCACCCCTTCCTGGTCACCCCCGGCCTGACGTCGAACTACCGTTCGCTGCTGGGACCTGAAGCCCTCATCGCGCCCCACCAAGCGGTCGTTCTGGAGACCGACCCCGCCCGAGCACGAGCCACCGCGCGCGCCGGGATCGGCATGTATTTCGGCTTCCCCAGTTATCAGGCGAACCTGCGCCGAGCCGGCTTCGGCGATGACGACTTCCTCGGGGGCGGTAGCGACCGGCTCATCGACGCCACCGTCGCCTGGGGAGACATGGACGCCATCGTCCGGCGGGTCCAGGAGCAGCACGCTGCGGGCGCCGACCACGTCGCCATCCAGGTCCTGACGGACACCCGCGGCTTTCCGCGCCACGAGTGGGCCGAACTTTCTCACGCACTACTGCCATCGGAGACGTAATGGACGGCACCACCACACGCAACACCGGTTCCACGCGAGCACACACCCCGCCCCTCCCGGGGATGCGGATGTGGTTGGCGGTCGCCTCCCTGGCCCTCGGCGCGTTCATCCTCGTCGCCACAGAGTTCCTCCCCATCGGCGTGCTGCCGCAGATCGCCGGGGAGTTGGAGGTCTCGACCGGAACCGCGGGGTTGATGATTCTGGTTCCCGGGCTGGTCGCGGCGATTTCCGCACCGCTGGTCGTGGTGGGCCTGGCACGTATCCCTCGAAACCGGCTCGTGCTTCTTCTCGGCCTCCTGCTGCTCCTGGCGAACATCATCGGAGCGTTCGCGCCCACCTTCGCGATCCTGCTTCTGGGTCGCGTGCTGGTCGGGGTCGCGTTGGGCGGTTTCTGGGCTGTCGTGCCCTCGCTGGGGTTCCGGCTTGCGGGCGAGAGGAAGGGTACGAAAGCGACGTCGATCATCTTGGCCGGCATCTCCGCGGGGACCGTGATCGGTCTGCCCGCGGGACAGTTCATCGGCCAGCTCGCGGGCTGGCGCGCGGTGTTTCTGAGCGCTGCGGCACTGTCGGCGATCGTGCTTCTCGCGCAGCTTGTGCTGCTGCCCCGGATCGGCCCCACCGTCGGCATGAAGTGGCGTGAACTGAGCCGGGTGTTCCAGTCGCCACCCGCCCGAGTCGCGCTGATCGCCTCTGTTCTGGTGGTCACCGGTCAGTTCGCAGCGTCGACGTTCATCACCCCCTTCCTGGTGGACGAAGCACACCTGGAAGCCGGGGTCGTCACGGCCCTGTTCGTCGCGTACGGTGTCGCGGGCGTGTTCGGCACGCTGCTCGGCGGCTACCTCATTGCGAAGAACCGGTTGGCGACGCTTGCAGGTGTGTCGCTCGTTCTTGGAGCAATCCTGGTGCTGCTGCCGCTCATCGCCGGGTGGGGCATCGTCGTCGGCGCACTGTTCACCGTGTGGGGGCTCCTGTGGGGCATCGTCCCGCTCTCCCTGCAGACCTGGATGATGGCCTCCCAACCGGGCGCGCCGGAAGCAGCATCCGCTGTGCTGGTCTCCACGATGCAGGGGTCCATCGCGCTCGGATCCCTCCTGGGCGGTGTGCTCGTGGACATCGCCGGACTGCGGATCGACTTCGTCATCGCCGGTGTCCTCGCCCTCGCCGCGGGGCTGTACCCGCTCGTCCGTCGCGTGACACCCCACTAATCCGCGCGCGCTGCGGCTCGAGCCGCCCGGAGCGAGGACATCTCCCGACGCGAGGACACTCCGGCCCGCATCCGTCCTCGCCCGGGCAGATCTCCTCGGCCCGGGATGCTGCGTCCCCCACCGCTGCGCCGCGCGCCGCGATACCCTTGGTGGCGAGAGTTCAAGCCCGGAGGGGCCACCGCCATGGAGCCCAACCCGATCAGGACGCCCGACCAGCGGCTCCGCGTATTCGTCAGCTCCACCCTCGGGGAGCTCCAGCCCGAGAGAGCGGCGGTACGCGAAGCGGTGGAGAGCCTGCGCCTCGCGCCGGTGATGTTCGAGCTCGGCGCCCGTCCGCATCCGCCTCGTTCGCTGTACCGCTCCTACCTCGAGCAGAGCGACATCTTCCTCGGCATCTACTGGCAGAGCTACGGCTGGGTCGCCCCGGGCGAGGAGTTCTCCGGCCTCGAAGACGAGTACCGCCTCTCCGGCGACCTCCCCTCGCTCATCTATATCAAGGCCCCCGCACCTGAGCGCGAGGAGCCCCTCAAGGCGATGCTCGCCCGCATCCGCACCGACGATCGCGTGTCGTACAAATCGTTCCGGAATGCTGACGAACTCCGCGACCTCGTCATCAATGACCTCTCGACCCTGCTCGCCGATCGCTTCGACGCGGCCGCCCGCGCCTCCCGGCGCTCTCTCGCGCAACCGCCGACCACCTCGGCGGGCACCGCCATCCCCTCGGCCTACACGCCGATCATCGGGCGCGACGGTGAACGCGACGAAATCGTGCGGATGCTCCGCGACCCGGCCACGCGCATCGTCACCCTCGTCGGACCGGGCGGCATCGGCAAGTCCCGCCTGGCGATCGAGGTGGCGACCACCCTCGCCGCGTCCGGCAGTGAGGTCGCCTTCGCGTTGCTGGAGTCGATCACGTCCCCCGACCGCGTGGTGCCCGCGATCGCGCGCGCGGTGGGCCTGCGCGACGACGGCGAACGCCCGGTAGAAGCATCGCTGCTGGCCGCCCTCGAGGGTCGCGACATGGTCCTCGTGCTCGACAATATGGAGCAGGTGCTCGACGGAGCGGATGTCCTCGTGCGCCTGGTCACCGCGGTCCCCGACCTCACGATCCTCGTCACGAGCCGCTCGCCGCTGCGCCTGCGCGCCGAGCACGTCTACGCCGTCGCGCCGCTCGCCTCGCCGGGCGACGACGAGAGCGTCGAGGCGCTGGAGGCCACTGCATCCGTCGCTCTCTTCGTGCAGCGCGCGGCGGCGGTGCTTCCCGGCTTCCGGCTCACGGCAGCCGATACGGCGACCATCGCAGCGATCTGTCGAGCGCTGGACGGCATCCCGCTGGCCATCGAGCTGGCCGCCGCGCGGATGCGGTCGCATACGCCGCAGGAGATCCTCGAGCGCCTCGACTCCGCCCTGTCGCTCCTCGTCGACGGCGCCCGCGACCTGCCGGCACGTCAGCAGACGATCCGCGCCACGATCGAATGGAGCGTGCGCCTGCTCGACGCTCCGACGCGCTCGGCCTTGGCTGCACTGGCGGTCTTCGCCGGACCCTTCACCCGCGCCGCCGCCGAGGCGACGCTCGCCGGCATACCCGATGTGGATGCGGCCACCGCGCTGGACGTGCTCGTGGATGCGAGCCTCCTGCAGCAGCGCGACCGCCGGGGGGTCCGCGTCTTCACGCTCCTGTCCCTCGTCCATGCGTACGCCCACGAGCTGGGCAGCGACGACGCCGTGCGGGAACGCTGGTCGGAGTACTACCGCACGCTCGCCGACACCGCCTCGCACGACATGAGCGGTCCGAGCCAGCTCGCGTGGCTGCACCGCCTCGACGCCGAGTCCGAGAACCTCGTCGCCGTCCTCCGCTTTCTCAGCGACGACGGGAGGTTCGACGACCTGGCGCGCATGGCCTGGGCGCTCTACCTGTACGCGTGGCTCTCGGGGATGCTGGGAGCCCAGCAGGCACGGATGGCCGACGTGCTCGAACGCAGCGCGCGGGAGGGCATCCCTCTCAGCCCGTGGACCGAGGCGGTCGCGCAGTATTACACCCATGCCATCGAGTTCTGGCAACATCCGGGCCTGGACGTCATCCCCGGCCTGACCCGCAGCGCCGAGCTGTTCGAGCAGGCGGGCGACGCGGGCGGTGCCGCGCTGGCACGCGTCTCCCTGGGTCTCGCGCTTCTCGGACGGAGGGAGGGACCCGACGTCGCCGGCGCGCACGAGATCCTCACCCGTTCGATCGACGGGTTCGCGTCGATCGGCGATCGGTGGGGCGAGGCGATGGCACTCGTGACCATGGGGCGCGTCGACCTCATGATCGGCGATACGGACGGTGCCCTCGAGCTGTTCGAGCGCAGTCTGAGCCTGGCCACCGCCAACCGGGAGCGCCTCGGCATCGTCATCGCCGAGCATCACCGGGGGTGGGCGCGTCTGGCGCGGGGCGACATCGAGGCCGCCGCATCCGACTTCCATGAAGGCCTGGAGACCTCGCTGGAACTGGGGCACGACGAGGGCATCGCCTATGGACTCGAGGGCCGCGCCGGGGTCGCGGCGCTCCGGGGCGACGTCGAAGAGGCGGGGCTCCTGCTGGGTTCCGCAGCCGCACTACGCCGGCGGATGGGCGCGAACGACAGGGGCCAGGCCGCCCTGTACGCACCCGCCTTCGAGGCGCTGGCCGACGATGGCGCCCGCGCCGAGTTGGATGCGGCGGTCGTGCGGGGCATGGCGATGTCGCCGCAGGAGGTGCTGGATGCGGTCGCCCGCTGACGCGCGCGACTCCTCCGCGCGATCGGACGGTCGGGACGACGTCGTCCTGCGCACCACGCGAGGGGTGGCGTTGGCGATTCTGCCGTTCCTGATCGCCGCGGCATTCCTCTTGTATGTGTTCCCCGACCGGACCGGCGAACTGTTCGCGTGGCCGATCACCCCGCCGCTGTCGGCGTACCTTCTGGCATCGGCCTACGTGGGCGGCATCTGGTACTTCGTGCGCGTCGCGAGGGAGCGGCGGTGGCATCGGGTGCAGCATGGCTTCCCGGCGGTCGCGGTGTTCGCGGGCGCTCTGCTGGTCGCCACGCTCCTGCACCTCGACCGGTTCTCCATGAACGTGTCGTTCTGGGTGTGGATCACGCTCTACGCCACGACGCCGTTCATCGTCGTCGTGCTGGCGATCGTGCAACGCCGGCATGCTCAGGTCGAGCCCGACCCGGCGGATGTCATCATCCCGTCGTTCGCGGCGCTGGGGCTCGTGGCGATCGGCGCGGCCGCTTTCCTCTTCGGCGCGGTCGTCTTCCTCGCGCCCGCGTTCGCCGCATCCTTCTGGGCGTGGGACCTGACCCCGCTGACCGGTCGCGTGACCGGCGCCGTCCTGAGCCTCACGGGCGTCGTGAACGTCGCGTTGCTGTGGGATCGGCGGTGGAGCTCGTTCCGCATCCTGTTCGAGGCGCAGCTGGTGAGCCTGGCCGCGATCTGCCTGTCGCTCGTGCTCCGTTCCGCCGACCTGCGATGGGAGCGCCCGATGACCGCGGCCTTCATCGTGCTCGTGGCCGGCGCTGTCCTGGCCTACGGCTCCTTCACCATCTGGTGCGAGCGCCGCCGTCGCTCCCGCCCTCCCCTCCCCGCCTCCGGACGCTGAGCGAGCGCAGCCCCTCCCCCGGACGCTGAGCGAGCGCAGCGAGACGAAGCGTCGCCCCGCGCGGTCACGAAGCGGCGCGCCGCCCCGCTACGCTCGATCCGTGCGCCTTGGGGTCCTCGACATCGGCTCGAACACCGTTCATCTGCTCATCGCCGACGCCCGCCCCGGCGGGCGGCCCACCGCATCCACGAGCCGTCGCACAGCGCTGCGGCTCATGCAGCACCTCACTCCCGACGGCTCCATCGACCCCGCCGGTGTGGCAGCGCTGGTGGATGCTGTCGCCGAGGCCCGCGCGATAGCCGCTGCGGAGCGGGTGGACGAGCTGCTGGCCACGGCGACATCGGCGGTGCGGGAGGCGACGAACGGCCCGGCCGTCATCGCGCGCATCGAGGAGACGCTCGGGCAGCCGCTCCAGGTGCTCGGTGGCGACACCGAGGCCCGGCTCACGTTCCTCGCGGTCCGTCGCTGGTTCGGGTGGTCGGCGGGGCAGATCCTCCTGTTCGACATCGGTGGCGGATCGCTCGAGCTCGCCGGCGGTGCCGACGAGCTGCCCGACCTCGCCGACTCCGTGCCGCTGGGAGCAGGGCGGATGACGCTGGAGTTCCTGCCCGACGATCCGCCGACCGACTTCCAGCTCGAGGCATTGCGTCGGCACGCCGCATCCGTTCTCGCACCGGTGGCCAAGCGCTTCGCGGCGCTCCCGCGGCCCGACCATGTCGTGGGGTCGTCGAAGGCGATCCGCTCACTGGCGAAACTCGCCGGGTATCCCGTACCCGGGTGGTCGGGCATCGAGCGGATGGTGCTCCCCCGGCGCGACCTGAAGGCGTGGATTCCGCGTCTTGCCCGCATCCCGGCTGAGACGCGGCAGGAGCTGCCGGGGATCACCGCGGATCGCGCCGTCCAGATCGTCGCGGGTGCGGTGGTGCTGCACCAGGCGATGAAGTCGATGGATGTCGAGGAGCTCGAGGTGTCGCCATGGGCGCTTCGCGAGGGCGTGCTGCTGCGCTACATCGAGTCGCTCGCGATGTAGCCGCCCGGCGCCGACCCTTCGTCTCGTCGCTACGCTCCTCGCTCAGGGCCCGGTACGGCGAAACAGGGCCCCCGGACGCTGAGCGAGCGCAGCGAGACGAAGCGTCAGGCCGCGCTCGCTCAGGCTCCGGGGTAGGTCGGGGACCGTCAGCTCGCGAGCTCGCGGAGGTGGCGGTACACGCCCTTGAAGAACAGCAGCGGCTCATGCCGGTGCCATTCCGGCGGGCTCAGTTCGAGCACTCGGCCGATCACGATCAGGTGATCGCCGGCCTCGTGCTCGGCCCAGATCTCGCAATCCAGCCACATGAGGGTGTCGTTGATCACCGGATTCCCGGCCTCCGTGGGCGTCCAGGAGACGCCGGCCCACTTGTCCGAACCCTTGCGGGCGAACTGCGACGACACGTCGTGCTGATGGTGCGACAGCACGTTGACGGCGAACCGGCCGGTGTCGCGGATGCGGGGGTACGTCGTCGACGTCGTCATGACGCTGAACGAGATCAGGGGGGGATCCATCGACACGCTGTAGAACGACTGGCAGGTGAACCCGATCGGTCCGTCGTCGTCGATGCCGCTGACGATCGTGACGCCGGATGCGAAGTGCCCGAGCGTGTCGCGGAACGCCCGGGGGTCGACGCCGCTCACCGGACGACCTCCGCTGCCGCGGCGGGAGCATCCACGAGGGTGGCACCGGCGACGGAGGCGAGCCGCGCCAGGTTGCCGCGGTACTCGGCGGCCGCCGCATCCACGAGGTCGTCGAGGCGGTCCATCTGGCTCGAGACGAAGTAGAACCCGCGGCCCGGGACGATCGCGCCCAGCTCCGCGAGCAGCGGGGCGAGGTTGTGCGTCGGACCCATGGAGTGCGTCGCATCCGCCCCCGTCAGCACGGGGATCGCGACGACCCCCGACAGTCCGTTGGCGGGGTACCGGTCGAGGAATGCCTTCAGGAGTCCGGTGTAGGTCGCCTTGTACGTGGGCGACGCGAAGACGGCCAGGTCGCTGTCGGCGACGCCGGCGTTCAAGGCGGCCATCGTCTCCGACGGCCACGCGAAGATGTCGGCCTCGTATTCGGCCAGGTCGATCACCGTCAGCTCGTACGAGCCGGGGGCGAACAGGCGCTCGGCGAGGGTGGTGGCCACCTTCAGCGTTCGCGATTGCGGCTTGGGATTGCCGACGACGATGGAAACTTTCACAGTCATATTCGTTCTCACACTTTCACCGATTGGCAGGAGGGTGAGACGCGGTCGCCGAACATAGCCGCGAGGCGGGTTCGAGCGACGCCGACGTCTCTCACTGTTCCACCGAGTTTTTTTGTCCCGGTGGCCCGCAACGGCTTACGTTGCACCGCCAGGATACGCAGCAGATGTTTCGCGGAGGTAACCCCCGCGTCATCGGATGAAGCGCGTGCGGAGCAGCGCGCTACGCCGCCAGGCGGTCGCGCACGACCGACGCGATGCGGTCGGCGTACTCCTGGGCCGATTCGGCGTCCGCCGCCTCGACCATGACCCGTACGAGGGCTTCGGTTCCGGATGCGCGCAGCAGCACGCGTCCGGTGTCGCCGAGCTCGGCCGTCACGGCTTCGACCTCGGCCTGCAGCACCTCGTCGGTTGCCACGCGGTCGCGGTCGACGTCGCGCACGTTCACCAGGACCTGCGGGAAAACGGTCATGACCGAAGCCAGCTCGGCCAGCGACTTCCCCTGCCGGGCCATCTCGGCCACGAGGTGCAGGCCCGTGAGCAGGCCGTCACCGGTCGTGGCGAATTCGCTCATGATGACGTGACCCGACTGCTCACCGCCGAGCGCGTAGCCGCCCTCGCTCATGGCCTCGAGCACGTAACGGTCGCCGACGGCGGTCTGGACGACGCGGATGCCGTTGTCCGCCATCGCGCGGTGGAGTCCGAGGTTGCTCATCACGGTCGCCACGAGCGTGTCGTCGACGAGGTGACCGCGGTCTTTCATCGCCACGGCGATGATCGCCATGATCTGGTCTCCGTCGACGATGCGGCCCTCCGCATCCACGGCCAGGCAGCGGTCGGCGTCGCCGTCGTGGGCGATCCCGACATCAGCGCCCACCTCGAGCACCTTCTTCGCGAGCTGGTCGAGGTGCGTGGATCCGACGCCGTCGTTGATGTTCAGGCCGTCGGGGTCGGCGCCGATGACCGTGACGCGGGCACCCGCATCCCGGAACGTCTCGGGCGAGACGCCGGCCGCCGCGCCGTGGGCGCAGTCGAGCACGACGTGGATGCCGTCGAGGCTGTGCGGGAGGGAGCCGAGCAGGTGCACGACGTAGCGGTCTTCCGCGTCGGCGAAGCGGCGGATGCGGCCCACCCCGGCGCCCGTCGGCTGGAGCTTGTCGGTTCCGAGGGCGGCTTCGATGCGCCGTTCGACCTCGTCGGGCAGCTTGACGCCGCCGCGGGCGAAGATCTTGATGCCGTTGTCGGGCGCGGGGTTGTGCGACGCCGAGACCATGACGCCGAAGTCGGCATCGATGTCGCCGATGAGGAACGCGGCGGCCGGGGTCGGGATGACACCCGCGTCGAGCACGTCGACACCGGATGAGGCGAGCCCGGCCGACACGGCGGCAGCGAGGAACTCACCCGAGACGCGAGGATCGCGGGCAACGACCGCGGTGAGCCGTCGGCCTTCCGCGCGACGCGCCTCGGCGGTACGGCCCTGGCCCAGGACGACGGCGGTCGCCTGGGCCAGGTGAAGCGCGAGGTCGGCGGTGAGGGGGCCGTTGGCCAGCCCCCGCACCCCGTCCGTGCCGAAAAGCGGCATGGAACGAGCCGAACTCAGCGCTTGGAGTACTGAGGCGCCTTGCGGGCCTTCTTGAGACCGGCCTTCTTGCGCTCTTTGACGCGGGCGTCGCGGGAGAGGAAGCCGGCCTTCTTCAGGGTGGCGCGGTTGTTCTCGACGTCGATGCCGTTGAGCGAACGCGCGATGCCGAGGCGCAGCGCGCCGGCCTGGCCCGAGGGGCCACCGCCGGAGATGCGCGCGATGACGTCGTACGCGTCGGTCAGGTTGAGCACGGTGAAGGGGTCCTTCACGAGCTGCTGGTGCAGCTTGTTCGGGAAGTAGTCCTCGAAGGTGCGGCCGTTGACGGTGATGACGCCAGTGCCGGGAACGATGCGGACGCGGGCGATGGCCTGCTTGCGGCGACCGACGGCGGCACCGGGCACGCTCAGGACGGGACGCTCGGCGGCGACGGCGACCGAGTCGGTCGGCGTCTCAGTGGAGTAGTTCTCGATGTTCGACACGAGTGATCCTTAATCGGCGCTTTACTGGGCGACCTGGTCGAAGGTGTACGTCTTGGGCTGCTGCGCACCGTGAGGGTGCTCTGCGCCGCGGTAGACCTTGAGCTTGGTGAGCTGCTGCGCGCCGAGGCTGTTCTTCGGCAGCATGCCGCGGACGGCCTTCTCTACGGCGCGCTCAGGGTTCTTCGCGAGAAGCTCTTCGTAGGTGACCGACTTGAGGCCGCCCGGGTAACCCGAGTGGCGGTAGGCCTTCTTCTTCTGGAGCTTCTGGCCCGTCAGCGCGACCTTGTCGGCGTTGATGATGATGACGAAGTCACCGGCGTCCATGTGGTTGGCGAAGGTGGCCTTGTGCTTGCCGCGGAGGAGAACGGCGGCGTGCGAGGCGAGACGGCCGAGAACGACGTCGGTCGCGTCGATCACGAGCCAGTCGCGCTGAGCTTCGCCAGCCTTGGGGGTATAAGTGCGCGTCACAATAGTGCTGCTTTCTGATTCGAACGGAGGTGTTCGTGAATCCCGCTCCGGGGGCTTTTCTCCCTCGAGCCGAAGGCCGAGGAGCGAAGACACCAGTGGAGGGCTCACGTTCGCGGTGGCACGCCAGCAGACGGCGTGTACCAAACGACCAGCTTACGGCATCCGGATGCAGCGGACAAACTGCCTGAGAGGCGATGACCCGGGAGAATTTGTGGGATTGTCCCCCAAATGGGGGACAGTTGGCTAGAGTGTGAGGTCAAGATCGCGATCCGTCCGGGTTTGGGTTGCGTCATTTCTGGGGGCACCGAAATGAGCCGTAGCGCACCTCACCGTGCACATCCGATCGACCCTGCGTTCCGCCGCGTGGCCGCCGCGGAGCGGACTGTCGACGAGCGAGCCCCCGAACCGCGTGCCCCTCATGCTCCGTTGTTGGCGGTGGGCCAGTCGGGCGATTGGGCGTCTGAGGTCACGTCGATCTCGATCATCCGGCTCGATACCGCGGGGCGCGTGCGCACGTGGAACCCGGGCGCCGAGCGCATCAAGGGCTACAAGGCGTCGGAGATCGTCGGTTCATCGATCGAGCGGTTCTACCGGCCGCAGGATCGAGAGCGCCACCTTCCCGCGCGGCTGCTGGAGAGCGCCATCCGCAGCGGCTCCGCCGACGACTCCGGCTGGCGAGTGCGGGCGGACGGGTCGCTGTTCTGGGCCAAGGTCGTGCTGACAGCCATCCACGCGGAGGATTCGACCCTGACCGGTTTCGTGAAGATGACGCGCGACCTCACGGCCGACAAGCGCGAGGAGGAGAAGCGCGAGGCTTTCCTGCGCTCTTTCGCGCACGACTACCTCTCCCCCATCACCGCCCTCCGTGGATACGTCGACCTGCTCGAGGAGGCCGCGCCCGAACATCACGCCCTCATCGACCGTGTCTCGACGGTGACCGACCACCTCGTGGAGATGATGGGGCAACTCACTTCCCACATCGGCGGTGGGGTCGCAGACCGGCTCGACAGTGTCGTGCTCGGGTCTCTGGCTCGCGAAGCCGGCGAGCTGGTGCTCCCCGGAAACGCGTATCAGCGGCTGGAGATCGTCAGCGATCGGCGTCTGCGAGCGCTCACGAACGCCTCGATGCTGCGGCGCGCGATCGCCAACCTGCTCGACAACGCCGCGAAGTACAGCGACGACATCATCCGGATCGTCATCGAGAACCTGGGCACCCAGGTCGTCGTCCGCATCTCCGACTCCGGTCGCGGAATCGCCCCCGAGGACCTGCCGACGATCTTCGAGCCGTTCCAGCGCGGCCGGTTGTCCGATCCCGCCGATGGCGGCTCGGGCGTCGGCCTGGCCAGCGTGCGCGAGATCGTGGAGCGCCTCGGCGGCCGGGTGGAGCTGGCGTCCACGGTCGGCGCCGGCACTACGGTCTCCGTCCACCTCCCCTCCGCCTGACCCCTCTCCGTCACTGAGCGAGCGCTGCGCTTCCCCCGGACGCTGAGCGAGCGCAGCGCTTCCCCCGGACGCTGAGCGAGCGCAGCGCACCCCCGGACGCTGAGCGAGCGCAGCGAGACGAAGCGCCCGCCCGATAAACCTCCGGGACGAAATGCCGCAGTAACCCCGAGCACCTATCGTGGCGGGATGCTCCGTCCCCCCGCCGATCCGCGCACGCGTCGCGCGCTCGTCGCGGCGCTGCTCTTCTACGCCGTCGCGCTGGCGCTCATCGCGTTCTGGCCGACGCATGTCGACCGCGATGCCGGTCCGCTGCTGTCGGCCATCGAGCGGGTCTTCCCGTGGGCGACGTACCGGCGAATCGAGTTCACGGCGAACGTCGCCCTGTTCGTCCCCTTCGGGGTTCTGCTGACCCCGCTCCTCCGCTCGTGGCCGATCGCCCTCGCGTGCGGCGTCGGGGCGTCGTTGGCGATCGAACTCGTGCAAGAGGTGGTCCTCCCGGGGCGCACGGCAAGCGCTTTGGATCTGCTCGCGAACTCCCTCGGCACGGCCGTCGGCGTGGTGCTGGCCCTCGGAATCGGTCGCGCGACCCGGACCATCCCGCCCCACCCCGAGGCCAGCTGAACCTCCGCACCTCACCGACAACGCCGAATCCCCTAATTAATCCCCTAATCGGCGGGCAAAATGTGGCGGAAGGAGCGCTTGCAGGAATAGTGTGGCGCCCGATAACCCGATGCAACCCGGTGCACGGCACCTGTACCGGTCGGTTTCTACCCCTCCTCCGCTCTGCCGCGGAGGAGGGGTTCTCCGTTTCAGCCGAGGGTGGCGCCGGACGATCCGCCGAGCGCCGTGCCGATTGTGGCGAGCGCGACCCAGAGGCCGTTGTAAACGACGTGCGCGAGCACGGCCGCCCAGATCCGGGCGGTGAAGAGCACCAGAAGGCTGTTGACTACTCCGACGAGGGCCAGCGCGACGGCGTCGTCCCACGGGATGGGCACCAGCAGCGCGTGCGCCAGGACGAAGAGTCCGGTCGACACGAGCACGGCGGCGAACGCGGCCGTCCCGCGTCCCGCGATGCGACGGACGGCGGTGTAGACCGCGACCAGGACGAGCCCGCGGAAGAAGAACTCCTCCAGCACCGGCGCGATCAGCGTCGCTCCGAGCACTTCCTCGAAGAACCACCCCGAAGGCAGCGCCCCACCGGCCGACGGATACGACGGCCATTCGCCGCTCCCCCCAGCGGCGAGCTCGATCCATCCCTGCGCGAGGCGCAGCAGGATGCCGAGGCCGATGCCATAGAGGAGGTCCAGCGGGCGGAAGCGCAACAGGGCCCGAGGGCGAGACCGGGTGAACGCGACGATCACCGGCACCGCGAAGGCGACCCACAGGACGAGCAGCGACAGGGTCGATCCGAGCGGCTGGGGGACGAACTCGTTGAGCGCTGCGGCGGCAACCATCCCCGCGCCGAGGGCGAGCACGGCCCACCCGAGCATTTCCCAGCCCCAGCGCTGCACCGAGGTGCCGCCTTCGATCCACGTGCGGCGCCGTCGTGGTGAACGGCGGCGTCCCGACCGCGGCGACTGCTCGCCGCCAGCCGGCGCCGACTCGAACTCAGCCTCGGGCAAGAGGAGGTCGCGGCGCGCGGCGTCGGTCGGCTCGGTCATCGACGCCCACGTTACCGGGCTCCCGCGCCGAGCCGGGAGCGGCGCATCCGCCCCAGCCCGCGGTCGTCGCGACACGTCACCTCTCGAGGAGTCGCTCGTAGGTGCTGAGCCCTTCCACGACGCCGCTCCCGATGAAGCCGACGTACCGATCCGGTCGAACCACGACCACTCCCCCGTCGTGCAGCCCGGTGCGCCCGCGCAGGAGATCGGCATCACTGTCGGACACCGGAAGCTCGACGATCCCCTCGGGGAAGGCGGGCGCCGCATCCACACCCGCACCGCGCAGCACGATCGCCAGGTGGCCGCTCGTTGCCGCGAGGGCCGCACCCACCGCCGTGTCGGGCAGATAGCGCGCCAGCCGGCCTCGATACACTCACACCCGGCGTCCCCGGCCGCTGAGTGAGCGAAGCGAGACGAAGCGCCCCCCGCCCCACCGACACCACCCGATCCGACACCAACCGATCCGAAGGGCACGATGCTCGACCTCGACCTGAGCGGTATGTTCGCTCCCCGGGAAGACGAGTCCGCGTCACCGACGATCGAGATCCTCACCGTCTGCACCGGCAACATCTGCCGCTCGCCGCTCGCCGAGCAGCTCCTCCGCTCGCGGCTGTCCCCCCTCGACGTCGGCGTCTCCAGCGCCGGGACGAAGGGTCTCGTCGACCATCCCATGACGCCCGAGGCGGCGCAGATGGCCGCATCCCTCGGGGTCGCCGACGATGACAGCGCAGCGCACCGCGCCCGCTGGCTCAGCGAGCGGGAGCTGAAGACGCCCGACCTGGTGCTCGCGATGTCGCGCGAGCACCGCCGCGACATCGCCGAGCTCTCGCCCGCTCGCGTGCGCTCCACGTTCACTGTGCGCGAGTTCGAACGCCTCGCACACGGAATACCCGACGCCGACATCCGCGAGGCAGCGGATGCGGCGGGCACCGACCCCCACGCTCGTGTCCGTGCCGCAGTCGAAATGCTGAACGCGCGCCGCGGCGATCTCGAGCCGCTCGCCGACCCGGCGGATGACGACGTCATCGACCCGTACCGGCGTTCGTGGGAGACGTACCAGCGCTCAACCGCGCAGCTCCTTCCGGGAGTTCTCGAGGTGGTTCGCGTCGTGCGCGCCGCCCTTTCGTGAGTCAAGCACGCGACCCATCCGACACAGGTCGGAAACATGTTGTATGGCAGGATGATCGCGTACAGCCCCACCCCCCGAGAGGCCTCATGGAGCTCAGCGACTACATCCGCATCCTCCGCAAGAACTGGCTTGTGATCGTCGCCACGACACTCCTCGGTATTGCGGTCGCCGCCGGGTACTCCCTCACTCGTACTCCTATGTATGAGGCGTCCAGCCGGGTCTTCGTGTCGGCCGAGGCGGGCGGCAGCGTTGCGGAGCTGCAGCAGGGCGGCAGCTTCGCCCTCCAGCGCGTCGGCACCTACGTGCAACTGGTGGAGAGCCCGCTCGTCCTGAACCCGGTGATCGCGGAGCTGGGCCTGGAAGGCACCGCCGACGCCCTCGCCGCTCAGGTGACCTCGTCGACGCCCCTGAACTCCTTCCTCATCGACATCTCGGTCGAAGACGCCGACCCGGTGATGGCCGCCGATCTCGCCAACGCGATCGCCGCCAGCCTTACCGCCGCGGTTGAGACGATCGAGACGCGCGAAGGCCAGTCCACGAGCCCGGTCCAGCTCAGCCGGGTGAAGGACGCCCTGCCTCCGCTCAGGCCCGTCAGCCCGAACGTGCCGTTGAACCTCGTACTGGGCGGGCTCGTCGGACTTGCCGCAGGGCTCGGCATCGCCGTCCTCCGGGGGGTGCTCGACAACCGCGTGCGCAACGCCCGCGACATCGAGGCCCTCACCGCCCGGCCGCTCATCGGTGCCATCCCCTTCGACCCGAAGGCGCGGGAGCGGCCTCTCATCCTCGACGCCGATCCGCACAACACCCGCTCCGAGGCTTTCCGCGCATTGCGCACGAACCTGCAGTTCCTCGAGATGGACGGCGGACACAGCTTCGTCATCACCTCGAGCCTGCCGAGCGAGGGAAAGTCGACCACCACGCTCAATCTCGCGCTCGCTCTCGCGGACGCGGGCAAGCGTGTCGCGCTCCTGGACTGCGACCTGCGGAAGCCCAAGATTGCCGACTATCTGGGTATCGAAGGCGGCGCCGGTCTCACCGACGTGCTCATCGGCCGCGCTCGGGTCGCCGATGTCATGTTCCCCTGGGGCAAGCGCCCGCTGTACGTGCTGCCGGCCGGCAAGATTCCGCCGAACCCGAGCGAGTTGCTCGGGTCGAAGCAGATGGGCCAGCTTCTCGAGGCGCTGTCGAAGGAGTTCGACGTCGTCCTGTGCGACGCTCCGCCGCTGCTGCCGGTGACGGATGCGGCTATCCTCTCGCGAGCGACAGCGGGTGCCATCGTTATCGTGGCGGCCGGCCGCACGACGACGAGCCAGCTCGGTGGAGCGTTCGACGCGCTCGAGACCGTCGGCGCGAAGGTCGCCGGCGTCGTGCTCTCAATGGTGCCGACCCGCGGCCCCGACGCCTACGGATATGGGTACGGGTACGGGTACGGCGGATACGGCACTTACGCCGCGCAGCCTGCCGAGAAGCCGAACGCCAAGGCCGACAAAGCCCGCCGCAACCGCCGCTCCGCGGACCCCACGACAACGAGACCAACCACCGAACCCAATCTTCTGCCCTGACCCAGGAGCGTGATGGCCCGACGGCCGCCCGGCGTCAGCACCTCCGCGCGATGGCTCGCCGGGGTGCTCATCGCCGCGCTCGCGGTCGGCACGGTCGTCTTGGCGGTCCTCGCCGTGGATCGCGTTCGGCCCGAGCGGGCGCCGAGCGGAAGCGCGCCGGCGCCCTCCTTCTCTTTCGAGGCATCGGCCACTCCGACTGCGGAGAGCACGCCGTCGCCGACGCCCGCACCCGGTTCCTCGTACCCCCGTGTCGAAGAGCGCTTCCTCTCTGTGGGTTCCGGCGGGATGTGGCGCGGCGTCGCCGGTGAATGCGGGGAGACGGCGCCACTACTCGAGCGCTCCGCCGACGGCGGAGAGACGTGGGAGGACGTCACGCCGCTGTACCGCGGCATCGGGCAGCTTCTCTCCCTCGATGCCTTCGCGGGCACGGAGGCGGAAGCGCTCGCGCGGATGGGCGACGGTTGTGAGACGCAAGTGCTCCGCACCTTCACGCAGGGCGAGTTCTGGGAGCCGTACCCTGAGCTGCTCGCTTCGTCGCGATACCTCGACCCCGCCGCCCCCGCGACTCTGATCACTCGTCAAGGCCCGGTTGCCGCGCCATGCGCCGATCCGCGGAGCTTCCGAAGCGCCGGGTCGACGGTAGCCCTCGTCTGCGAGGGCACCCCCCACACCCTCGGCGGCAACGGCCAATGGTTCCCGCTGCCGACGACGGATACTGTTGCCCTCGGTGTTGCTGGCAACCGCATCGTGGTGGCCGCGCGGTCGGCTGCTTGTGAAGGCCTCGAGCTGACGTCCCTGACCGGCGCTGGTTTCACGCAGTCAGCCCCTCTCGGGTGCGCCGCCGTCGACCCCGATGCCCCTTTGGCCGTGGCCACGACCGACCGTGGCGCTCTCATCTGGTCCGGCGACGCGCTCCTCCGCCTCCCGTGAGCACCCTGTCCCTCGCCCGCCGCCCAGCGAGGGCACGCACCGGCCGCTGAGCGAGCGCGCACGCCGGCCGCTGAGCGAGCGAAGCGAGACGAAGCGCCACCCCGGACGCGCCCAGTCGCCGAGCGAGCAAAGCGGGACCAACGGCCCTTCCGCTCAGCGTCCTTGTCCCCCATGTGTCCCCCATTAAGTCACGCGCGCGTTACACGGCGGTGTTAGCGTTACCCCACCTGAGAACATGTCCGTTGGGGTGCCATACGACGGAAGGGAACAGAACTGTGACGTCAGACCTAAGGGTCGACGCGACATCGGCGTCGCAGAGCACCGAAAGCAACCGGGAGCAGGCTGCCGCACCCGACCGCAGCGCCCCCGCGCCGTCGGATCGCCCCGGGAAGACCGCTGGCCCTGCCTCCCGATGGCGCCGCACCTATGCGCGTCGTCTCATGATCACGGATTTTCTCGTGCTGGTGTGGGTCGTGTATGGAGCACAGATCGCCTGGTTCGGGACAGGCAACGCCACTGTCGCGATGGCTCACGACGCGCGCATAACAGATCTGTCGTACTGGGCCTTCTCGGCGTTGCTCATCCTGGCGTGGATGTGGGCTCTCTCGCTGATCGATTCCCGCAGTGAGCGGGTCATCGGCACCGGCTCCCAGGAGTATGTCCGCGTTGCGGATACGAGCTTTCGGCTCTTCGGCCTCATCGCGATCATCGCCTTCCTGGCGCAGATCGACCTTGCGCGCGGCTACCTCCTGATCAGCCTGCCGCTGGGCATCGTGACGCTCGTGTTGGGCCGCTGGGTCTGGCGCCAGTGGCTGATCATGAAGCGCCAGCGAGGCGAGTTCTCCGCGAAGGTGCTCCTGGTCGGTTCCCTCAATTCCGTCACCCAGATTGCGCGGGAGCTTCAGCGTTCGAGCAGCGTCGGCTACCGGGTAGTCGGCGCATGTGTACCCTCAGGCAAGATCGCCGATCGAATCCCCGGAACGACGATCCCTGTCATGGGGAACGTTGACGCCGTGAGCCGCGCAATCGCAGCCACGGGGGCGGACACCGTCGCCGTGACCAGCACTGACGAGCTACCGCCGGATAAGGTCAAGGAGATTTCCTGGAGTCTGGAGGCGGGCAAGCAGCACCTTGTGCTCGCGCCAAGCATCGTCGATATTGCTGGCCCTCGGCTCCACACCCGTCCCGTCGCCGGCCTCCCGTTGATCCACGTCGAGACCCCTCGCTTCAGCAAGGGCCAGGCGCTCCTCAAACGTGGCGTCGATCTCGTAGCAAGTGTGCTCGGGCTGATCGTTCTCAGCCCGCTGTTCCTGCTCCTTGCCATCACCGTCCGCCTCACCAGCCACGGTCCGGTGCTCTTCCGCCAGACGCGCATCGGGCTTCGCGGGGCAGAGTTCACGATGCTCAAGTTCCGCTCGATGGTCGTCGACGCGGAGGAGCGACTGGGAGAACTTGCCAAACAGGAGCGCGACTCCGGTAACGAAGTGATGTTCAAGATGAAGAACGATCCGAGGGTGACCCGTGTGGGCCGTCTGATGCGCAAGTTCAGTCTCGACGAACTCCCGCAGCTCTTCAACGTGCTCGGCGGCTCGATGTCGCTCGTTGGGCCTCGCCCTCCGTTGCCCAACGAAGTTGCTATGTACGCAGACCACGTCCACCGTCGATTCCTGGCGAAACCCGGCATCACCGGTCTCTGGCAGGTGAGCGGTCGTTCCACTCTCACATGGGAGGAAACGGTGCGTTTGGACCTCTCGTACGTCGAGAATTGGACGCTCCTTGGCGACATCGTGATCATGTCGAAGACCGCGCGCGCCGCCATGGCTCCAGGCGATTCCGCCCACTAGACCCTCCGCCTTTTCGCCCTTTCGCCTTTGAACTGAAAGAAGACCACATGTATGCCGTGATTGATGGCTCCGTCCCTCCCGTAGGACACGTTCGTGTGAGCGGGGCCAAGAACTCGGCTACTAGGCTCCTATCCGCCGCTCTTCTTAGCGATGACCGCGTCGAACTGACCAACTTCCCCACGAAGCTGGTCGACGTGGGGCATAAAATCGCCTTCGGCCGTAACACCGGCGCCACTATCTCGGTGGACGACGAGTCGGAAACGGTCGCTGTCACGGCCCGCGAACTGAATTCGAATCTACTTACCCGCGATCAATACGACATCCCGATCCGCACGACCTACCTGCTTGCAGCTTCGCAGTTGCTGAGAACGGGGATCGCCCGCATTCCGTACCCTGGCGGCTGCCCGATTGGCGGAGGCACCGCCGGGTCGCGTGGCTATGATCTCCACATCATGGTGTGGGAACAGCTCGGCGCCACGGTGAGAGAGCTGGAGGACCACATCGAGGTCTCGACCAAGCGCGGCCTCATTGGGGGGACGATCAACTTCCCCATCACCACGGTTGGTGGGACCGAAAATGCGCTGCTGTGTGCGAGCGTCGCTTCGGGCCAGACTCAGATTTTCAACGCGTATATTACGCCGGAAGTCAACGACCTAATCTCCCTCTTGCGCCGCATGGGCGCAGACATCGCCGTGTTCGGAACGAGTCACATCGTCGTCGAAGGTCGCAACGCGGCACTCAGCGGTGCCCGCATGGAGGTAATGCCGGACCGGATTGAAGCGCTCACCTGGATTGTGTTCGCGATCCTTTCCGGCGGCCACCTCACCATCGACCGCGTGCCGTTCTCGTCGATGGAGGTACCACTGATTCACATCGAGCAAGCAGGAGTGGACCTCTTCAGGAACTCCTCCTCCGTCCACGTAACGCCTGATTGCCTGACGTCGGGAAGCGTGCAGCCCTTCGAGTTGGCCTGCGGCGCACATCCAGGCGTGATCTCCGACATGCAGGCGTTCTACGTTCTCCTTGGGTTGGCGGCGCCCGGCACATCGCGCATCTACGACTACAGGTACCCCGAACGGATCGCATTCGTGGGCGAACTCGCGAAACTGGTGCAAGGCGAGCACCTCCAGGCGGAGCGCGGGAAGATCACGACGCACGGTCCCGCGCGCTTCGTCCCAGGGGTAGCGAACTCGACCGACCTCCGCGGATCGATGGCAGTTGTGATTGCCGCGCTGTGCTCGCCTGGGCGGTCGGTTATACAGAACGTCCAGATGGCGCTTCGTGGATACAACGACCTGGAGACAAAGCTACGGCGACTTGGATCTCAGATCTCGGTCTTCGAGGACGCTCACGCGCCCGCCAACGTTAAGGAACTGTTGGGCGCGGATGCACGTTAGGTCGGAGCTCCGCGGATTTATAAACGCTACGCTCCCGTCGAGGAGTCGGTTGGAGGTGCCTCTCAGCGAGCTTTCACGCTGGAGGATCGGAGGGCGCGCGGCAGCGGTAGTGGAGCCGGAGTCGGCAGAAGAAACCGCTCAATTCCTGCAACACCTTGCCTCCACGGACATACCGTTTCTGGCGGTTGGGGACATGTCCAATCTGCTTTTCGACAGCGCAGGCTTCGACGGCGTGATCCTACGAATCTCCAGCGCAATGGCAGGGGTAGAAATCCGTGGCGCGCGCGTGAGATCGCTAGCGGGGGTGTCGGTCCCTGCCCTCGCCCGGGCCACGGCCGATGCAGGGTTGTCGGGCCTCGAACATACCGTGGGCATCCCCGGGACGCTGGGCGGCCTTGTGGCGATGAACGGTGGTAGCCAGCGCAAGGGGATCGGCCTCAACGTCGACCGTGTGGTTTGTCTTGACCGATCAGGGGGCCGCATCACGCTCTCTCAGGAGGAGTGCGCGTTCGGTTACCGCAGCTCGGCCATCCAACGCATGGACGCGGTCATCGTTGAGGTCGATCTACGTCTGGAGAAAGCGTCCGCAAGCCAGGTACATGCTTCGATGGATGCAGTCATGGAGACACGGCGATCGCGGTTTCCGGAGGAGCTACCAAGCTGCGGCTCGACATTTCTGTCGGACCCCGGGATGTACGACACTGTGGGCCCGCCTGGCAGAGCTATCGAGTCCGCCGGGCTCAAGGGGTACAGCTACGGCGGGGCACAAATCTCAACGCAGCACGCAAACTTTGTGGTCAACACGGGCGGCGCGACGTCGGATGACGTGCTCAACGTCATCCAACATGCTCGACAGAGGGTCTTTGAGGACACCGGATTCATGATGGACTGTGAAGTGCGCTATGTGTCGCCGACGGGCGACGTGATGCCCGCGCACAAAGCCGTTCCGTCGTTTCGGCGATCGTGAGCGGAATCGCTGGGCAAGCGGCAACCGTGGTCTTTGGTCGCGGGGTAACAAGGATCGCTCAGTTCGCCACCTTCGTTATCCTTGCGAGGTTCCTGGCCCCATCCGAGTTCGGGTGGTACGGGCTCGTCACGACGGCGGTAGCGCTCGCCGCCTCTATCGGCACCCTGGGCCTACGCCAGTCCTTCGCGTATTGGATCGGCCAGAAGCGCCTGTCAGCAGGCTCCGCCATCGGCACGGCGCTCGTTGTATGGCCAGTCCTTGCGGCAGCCTCGACTGCCACCATCTTGACCCTGTACGGGGCGAGCGCCCCGATCGCCAACGACGTGCTCTCGTGGACGATCGCAATCACGGTCGCGAGCGCGCTGCTGATCAGCCTCCTGCAAGGTACTAGCCTCGGGAGGGGTCAGATCGGAGCGTTTACCGTGGGGGAGAACCTCCCCCGAACGGCGCTCATGGTCGTCGTGATAGCACTGCTCGTTGCTGGCCACGTAACGATCGAGTCGGCGCTCTGGGCGCAGGCCGCTGGGTTCGCAATCACCGTGCCAGTTGTGCTCTGGTTTGCGTTACGCGGCGCGGGCCGCCTCGGAGTACAGTTCCGTCCGATCCCCGCGATGGTCGGATATGGTGGCATATTCGCCATCAATCTCTTCCTCCTCATGCTGGGCGCACGCCTCTCAATGTTCATCTTGGAGGCAACGCATGGTGCTGCCGAAGCAGGGCGGTTCTTCGCAGCTGTGCGAGTCAACGAGATCCTCCTTGAGGTGGCAGCGGCCCTGGGCATGGTGCTATTTTCGAGCGCAGCACGCACCGATAAGCCAACGTCGAGCGTGGCGCGCAGCGCCCGCATGAGTTCCTGGATGTTCTGGTCGTTCGGGCTGCTCGCGATAGCCGTCGCACCGCTCGCACCGTTGCTATTGCACACGCTTGCTGGCTCCGCGTACGCGAGCGCTGGAGGAGCGCTGCAAGTGATGGCGCTCGGTCTTGCGCCTGCAGCGGCATGCAAGATCATTTACCCCACCCTCGCTGGGAGTGGCCGGCCCTATTTCGGAACACCAGCGATCGTTGCCAGCCTTGCTGTCAACCTTGTTGTGGCGCTATTGGCTGTTCCTGCGTGGGGGCTGATTGGGGGAGCAGCCGCCCTGGTGTCCGGACAGTTCACCTTGTGGGCCGTTTACGTTCTCGCTTGTAATCGGCGGTATCAAGTGCCGATCCGCGACCTTCTGCTCCCCCGTGGCGCCGATGTCCGGGCGATCAAGGACGCGTCTGCGCAAAGGATTAGACGTGTCTTCCACTGGTTCAAGAGATAGCCACCACGCGCCCCTCGGCGACAAGAGCGAAGGACGGACCAAATGCCTCGAGTATCGGTGATCACGGGATATTACAACCGGAGCGACGTCGTCGATCGGACGCTATCCTCCATCCTCTCTCAGACGTACGCCGACTTGGAGTTAGTGGTGTTTGATGATGCTTCGAGCGACGGCACCGCGGCTGCAATAGAGCGATTCGCTGACACGGCAGAGGACTCCCGCCTGAGGGTGCGAGCGCATAAGTCCAACCTGGGGTTCGTGAGAGGCCTCGCTGAGGCGATCGCGGACACAGATAGCGAGTTCATCGCCATCCAGGGATCGGGAGACGTGTCCCACGCTTCACGCCTGGAACGCCAAGTAGAGCTTTTCGATGCCCGCCGCGAAGTGGGCGCTGTGGGTTGTTGGTATTACAACATCGTTGAGCATGAAGGGATACGCCGGCTACGCAAGCCGGATGCTGACGCGGCAGACTTAAGTTCGTTGATGGAGCGCAATGTTTTTTCCCATGGGGAGGTCATGATCCGCCGATCTGCCTATGACGCGGTGGGCGGGTATCGCGTGGCATTCAGCAATTCGCAGGACGTCGACCTGTGGCTACGACTTGTCCAAGTGGCGCGGCTGGCGACCGTAAAGGAGCCGCTGTACGAGCGTTATGTCCAATTTGACGGCGTCTCCTACCACCCCCGCAAGCTCGCCAAACAGGCGCGCTACTCCATCGCCGCCCGCCAACTTGTCGACATGCCGGCGGCGGAGGCCGACTACTGGCTACAGCGAATTGAGGCGGAGGGGCCGGGCGCGTTGGTGCCAGATGACCACCCCATCCTTCAGCGGCGCTACATGCACTCAGCGATTCGTTCCGCCATCTGGGGCGCGACGGATGATGCGGTTGAGATCGCGTCCCATCTCCACCCTGCTGCCAAGCGACGGCTCGTGGTCGCCGCCTTACGCGCCGCCGCAACGCCGGTAGCAAAGCCACTGCTCACGTTTGCACGCAAAGCTCTCGGAGTGTCATCGTGACCCTGCAGGTCACGCATACGCCCCCAGATGCTGCTCAGCGCACCGTGCTCGAGCGACATGATTGTCGGCGACGTTAGAAGTCACCCACCTAGGAAGTGCACCACCGCCAGGGCCTCGTTATGGCCTATGTACTTTCATCGTTCTGACTGTGAACCCAACTGAGGAGCAGACGCCTAAACGCTTCGGTGGCCTCCCAGCACAGTCGACAAGCAGTCTGCCGAGGGGACCTCGGAGTAGGTTCGGCTCACACGCCTGTGGTTACTTCGCAGGTCATCGGACCGCCGAGGGCTCTCCCGGAATGCGGCCGCGATCCTGTCACGCAGCAGTCACCCGCCGCTCAAGCGCGAGGGGCCGTCCTCTCATCTGCGGAGGCGGGCTCTCTCCCCTGCTCGCAGCGTCGTCTCACCCATCCCCGAGGACGGCGCAATAGCAAACGCGAGCAGCAGGGGAATGATGTGCCCAGCGTCTAGATCAGCTTGAACGGCCCAGATCCCTACGAACAGGCCCGCAATCGCGGCTGTGACATCTCCCTCGCGAACCGCCCGCGCAACAAGCGCGACGATAAGCACGACGAAGAGAACGGCAGCGAGGAGGCCAGCGCGAAACGCCAACCCGAGCACGGTTGAATGCGTTCCCACCGACGCAACGAGGCCCTCCTCGCGAGGCTTGACGCCATAACCGAGCACCGGGAAAGGATGAGCCCCAATGTAGGACAGCGTTGCACCGTACACCTCGCCCCGCGACGCCGAAGAACCCCCCCGGAGATCATCGACTTCATCAAGGGTTGCGAGTATTGCGGTTCGCCAATTTATCGCGGCGGCTAGGCCCAGGATGAGAGAAACCGCCACTATTCCAGCCGCCACAAGCTGATTCCGCTTGGCCACCGCGACGCACGCCGCCGCCAATATCACGAGTGGGATCAGAGCGTATGTCGTTCGGCTGAGCGAGTAGTAAGCAACAGGGAGAGCGGCGGCCAAGCCCAGCGCACGCGCCCACCACGGAATGGTCTTAATGGACGCCACGATTAGCCCCGCCGCGGCGGCGAAGCCCCCCGCCGAAACCGCTTGGCTCATCATCCCGGATGTCCGCATTTCGACCCGGCCTATCCAGGACGCTGTGACCATGTCTGGCCGCCCTAGGTCGCCGAAGTTTCCGGGCAGCCGACTAGCGATCTCGCTAAAGATAGGGACTGGCAGGCGCTGAGGAAAGACCTGAAGGGCGAGGATCACCAGCAGCACCTGAACCACAAGGACAAGGAGAAGGCGCAGGCTCAGATCCCGGCGAAAGTCGTGCTTCGCAGCAGCATCCAAGATGGCCGCAATGACTATCCAGACACCCGCGTTATACAGAGCGGAGATTGCTCGGCTGGCATCGACATTGAAGGCGAGCAGACCGATTGGAATCGACATCACGTTGAGTACAGCTATACACAGTGGTAGGAACGCGAGCCCGACGATCCTTGTCCGGATGATGTAGAACCCCGAAGCCACAGCGAGTGCTGCCATCAGGGCGCCCGCGAACCCAGTAGCCCAGACCAGGGGGTATAGCCCCATCGCCAGGACTACCACACGGCCAAAGCGCATCGCGTGCTCGACGTCTCGCGCCGCGCCATCTGCGCCGATTCGCGGTGCTTTTGTTGGGGGTGTTGACCCCAGAGTGTCGATCAAAGGTTACGTTCCATGTCGTCTATGGGGCACTCATCAGAGTCGAACCTGTGACGGCCGGATCTCTCCGGACGTGGCATCGTGGTCGCGTCCTTGCACTTGCTTGCGTAAGCGGAATCGCTGAGCGATCAAGAGCCCGGTCAACTTGAACGGCTCGACCAAGTAGCGGTACGCCAGCCGACGGGGGTCGCGCGCGAGGCGATACAGCCATTCAAGTCCCATGCGGCCCATCCAACGTGGAGCAAGGTGCTGAACTCCGGCGTAGTAGTCAAAGCAGCCGCCGACGTTGGCAACAACCTTTCCTTCAAGCAGATTCTTATTCCGCAGGATCCAGTGTTCTTGGAGCGGCATTCCCATCCCGACCAAGACAACATCCGCATCGTCGATCTGCCTGCGAAGCTCAGCCTCCACTACCCAGCTGCTGTAGCCATCAATCCCGCTCCAGCGCACGCCTGGGAAATGTTCGTTCATGTGATGCTCCGTAGCGCGGGCAGCGTGCTTCGTTCCGCCGACAGCAAGGACAGACAGCCCGTCCGCAACGGGCATGAAAGCGTCGAGCCAGTCGGTGCTTCCGACTCGCAACCGGGTCGGGATCCGTCCAAACCACGCGATGGGAGCACCATCGACGAGGATCACGTCACACGATTCACAATATGCGTGGAACTTAGGATCCGTGTGGAAGACGTACGCGCCGTGCAAGTTGAGGTTTCCGATCACTACGCCATTCCGCGATCGGGCACGGTCCAGTACAAGCTCCACCGTCTCGCCGACCGACAGCGGGGTGACATCGACACCAAGAAGAGGAACGCGCGACCGAGCGGGGGGTATTGACTTCGCCCTGCTTTCACTCACCCGTCCAGTGTAGGAGCGATGTGTTAACGCGATGCGTCGGGCGCAAGAAGTCGCAGTAGGCTGATGCCGTGCGAGCCGCCGGCAGCCTCGACGGCACGAACAACGCGCCCGTCGATGCCGCGAAACAAGTCAAGGACAGGTGACGGGCGTGGCGTCAGTGGGCATTATGTCGATGCAGCGGATCTTCAACTACGGATCGTCGCTGCAGGCGTACGCGCTGCGAAGGCTTATCGAAGAGACGCAGCCGGAGTCGCGTGTGTCATTCGTCGATTACGAACCCGGGCCGACGCTCGTTGCGGCGGAAAATCAACCGCGTGAGCCACGCGGGCGCGTCGGCCGGGCGCTGGCGAAGCTTCGCGATTACAGCGATGTCGACGCAACGTTGCGAGACAAACTTCGGTTCTTCAACCACAAGCGCACATACGCTTCCAAGTACTTCCCGCTGATTGGAGTGCCCACTAACCGAAGCCGCGACCTGGATCTCGATCTGCAGGTCATCGGTAGCGATGAAGTGTTCAACTGCGTCCAGAGCAACGTCAATGTGGGGTACGCTCGGGACCTTTTCGGGCACGCGTCCCGCGCACGGCGTGTCGTGTCCTACGCCGCCTCTTTCGGCAACACGACCCTTGCCAAGATCGAGGCTGCAGGTATCCGAGGGGAGCTCGCGGAAGATCTTTCGCGCTTCCACGCGATTTCCGTCCGTGATCGTAACTCGCAGCGAGTGGTCGAAGCCCTCACGGGCCAGACCCCAGAGATCCATCTGGATCCAACCCTGGTCCACGACTTTTCCACGTTGCCCCCCGCCGCCGGCGAATCCGCCCGGCGCGGCAAGTATGTAATCGTGTACGGGTATTCCGGCCGTCTCGCTCCTGACGAAAACGCGGACGTGCGCCGCTTTGCCGACAGTATCGGCGCACGCGTCCTCGCCCTCGGGGGGCTTCAATCGTCGGCCGATGAGTTCGTCGACTGTGATCCGTTCACGCTCTTGTCATACTTCCGGGACGCAGCGGCAGTGGTCACAGACACGTTCCATGGGACCATCTTCTCGATCATCAACGAGGTCCCTTTCGCGACCATCATTCGCACAAGTTCGGGGCACGGATACGGGAACGAGGAAAAGCTGGGCTACCTGCTCGAGGTGCTTGGGTTGAGTGACCGAGCAATCCGCCCTCGCGACGACCTTGCCGCACTGCTAACCAGGCCAATCGATTTTTCCGGGGTTCGCGCTATCCGCGACCGGGAGAGAGAGCGGACCACCACGTATCTGTCCAGCGTCCTCAGCACGGTATAGAGAGCGTGAGCGTATGAAGATCAATGCGAGTAGACCAAAGCAGTCCGTAAAGCGAGTTGCGCAGGCGGGACGGCTGACCGTCCACGCATTCCGCGACAACGTGCGATTCTGGCGTTACTCGTCGCTGTCCACATTCGACAGCCAGTACGAGCAGTTGGTCGGCCGCATCATGTACAACGTTCACGCACTCGAAAAGGGGCTCGCGCAGCGGGCGGACTGGCGCCCCGGTCGGGGGCGAAAGGCTCTCCGCAACCTTAACGATGCCCTCGCCGTATACACACAGCGTGGATTCGAGAAGTCTTCGTATGCATTCGTCGAAGGCCTGTCGATACTCCAGCGTTACCGTGAGCGGCACGCGGAACATCAGGACGAAATCCGGTTCTTGACGGAGATTATTGACCCGCGGTTCCTCACTCCCGATTCCCCCGAGATCTATAGCCGCGCAGGCGTTAAGGCCGTGAAGCGGGCCGACAAAGCCACCAACGCCACAAAGGGCTTCTTCGAACTGAGCCGGGGGCGATCCAGCGTCCGAGACTTCTCGGGCGCTGGAATCGATACGGATCGCGTGATGAACGCCGTGCAGAGCGCCGAGAAGACTCCCTCCGTGTGTAACCGCCAGGGGTGGCGGGTCTATTGGACCGAAGACAAGGAGCTCGCCCGCGAGGTTCTCAAGCATCAGCGCGGCTTCAGCTATCGGCAAATGCCTGAAGTGCTGCTCTGTGTCACCGTCTCCAACAGTGTGTTCGTCAGTCCGGTGGAGAGAAACCAAGGTTTTATCGACGGCGGGCTTTACGCGATGTCGGTGCTATACGGGCTGGAAGCAGAAGGCCTCGCGGCGGTCCCGCTGAACGCATGTCTCTACGCGCGTGACCGCGACGCCGTTCAACGGCTACTTTCGATCGACCCCTCGGAAGAGATCATCATGTTCATCGCGGTCGGAGACCACCCGGAAGAGACGATCGTGCCCGTCTCTGACCGCCGACCAACCGAGAGCTATCTACGCGTCAGGTAGACCCACCCACCCACGGACGTACGCGCGGCCCGTCATCGATCGAAACCGGCATCTGGTATTAACGGACGCGTTCCTATAGGACGCGTAATTGGAACCTGTGAGGAGTCATATGAGGCTGTCTGTGATCGGTTGCGGGTATCTCGGCGCCGTACACGCGGCATCGATGGCGTCGATCGGCCACGACGTGGTCGGAATCGACGTCGACGAGCGGAAAATTGCGTCGCTGTCGAAGGGCGAGGCGCCGTTCTTCGAACCGGGGCTATCGGAAATCCTGTCCGAGGGAATTCAGTCCGGCCGCCTACGCTTCACGACCGACATGTCGGAGGCGCAGGGCGCCAAGGTCCACTTCGTCGGCGTCGGCACCCCGCAAGTCAAGGACGGCTACGCGGCCGACATGACGTACGTGAACGCCGCCGTCGATGGGCTGCTGCCATACCTCTCTGCCGGCGACGTCGTGGCCGGTAAGTCGACTGTTCCGGTAGGCACCGCAGCGGACCTGGCTGAGCGCGTCACGCCCACTGGTGCGACGCTCGTCTGGAACCCGGAGTTCCTGCGCGAGGGGTGGGCTGTGCAAGACACGATCGACCCCGACCGGCTCGTGGCCGGCGTCCCTGCCGGAGAGGACGGGGAGCGGGCAGCTGACGTACTGCGTGAGGTGTACCACCCCTCCATCGCGAAGGACACGCCGTTCATCGTCACCGACTACGCCACGGCGGAGCTCGTGAAGGTCGCGGCCAACGCGTTCCTCGCGACCAAGATCTCATTCATCAACGCGATGGCGGAGATCGCTGAGGTCACCGGCGCTGATGTGACCACGCTGGCTGACGCGATCGGGCACGACGCCCGCATCGGTCGACGGTTCCTCGGGGCTGGCATCGGGTTCGGCGGTGGGTGTCTGCCGAAGGACATCCGGGCCTTCTCGGCACGAGCCGAAGAACTTGGCCGTGGCGAGTCCGTAGCCTTCCTCCGGGAGGTCGACGCCATCAACCTCCGCCGCCGTGACCGGGCCGTCGACCTCGTGGTCAACGCGCTCGGCGGAGCGGTCTTCAAGAAGAACATCACCGTCCTCGGTGCGGCGTTCAAGCCGCACAGCGACGACATCCGCGACTCCCCCGCCCTCGACGTCGCCGTGCGCCTCCACGGGCTCGGGGCGTGGGTGACGATCACCGATCCTGCGGCGATCGAGAATGCCCGCCGCATCCACCCGCAACTCAACTACGTTGAAGACCGCGACGAGGCACTGCGCGGTGCAGATGCCGTCATCGTCGTCACCGAGTGGGATGAGTACCGACGGGAGCTGTCGCCCGAACATGCCGGGTCACTCGTGAGCGGGAAGGTGCTCGTCGACGGGCGCAACTGCCTCGACGCGGGTGCGTGGCGAGCTGCCGGCTGGCAGTACTTCGGCATGGGGCGTCCGTAGCGCGCAAAGATCTACCAACCACCACGGTTGACGCAGTCGCGGCTCCGAAGCCGGGCAGCGGGCCGGCGTACACATCGCCGAATATGTCCATGGTCGAAGGTGGCACCGTCAACTGGGTCGCCGCCGAGCGCCATCGGGCGGTACTGGGCTGGGTGTTTGTGACCAACCCCTTACGGAAACGCGGAACCCACCGGCTCGACCTTGTCTCAAGCGGCGGTGGAAGCGCCCCCGACAACAACGCGTGACGAACTGGCGCGCATCGATCTGAGGAATGGCGAATGGCCCGCCCCACCGCGGTGGGGGAGGGCCATTTTTCGTTCTACGGCGAGCCAGCGGAAAGGGCTTGGCCGAGAACCTTTGAAAGAGCTGCGCTGAAGACCGAGGTGATGTGATTGTCGTCGCGGTACACCAGGATGTCACCGATAACTGGGGAGCACTCGGCGGTGCAGAAGTAGGCCAGGAGATCGACGTACGATGAGCCTTGCTCTGAGGCGGCTTGCTCCTCGGCGTCGCGGATAGGGGCGTTGATCGCCTCTGCTGTGGGCTTCGCGCAGGCCTCAGTGTCCATGAGGTTCGCTGACAGGCAGATCGCGGGGGTAGTCCCCATGGCCGGAGTATCAGCGAGCACGACGGCAGGGACATCGATGGCTGCAAGTGTCTTCGCGAGGCCACGACCCCAGGTCCCGGGGACCGTGCCCGTTCCCATCTCGTAGTCGACATTGGCGAAGCCAGACAACGCCACGAACTGGGGTGGGTCCGAATTGAGCCTCGCGATGACATCCTGCCGCCACGCGTCGCAGGCCTCATACGGCACGCTGTCTCGGATGATGGTTACGTCTGCCGGCGGGCACGCCGACTTCGTGAAGACCTGCACGGAATATCCCTCGTCGACGGCGAACCGTGCGAGCGCCGGGAACCACTGCGCCGCGTGGGAGTCTCCGAACAGCGCGATCCTCGGCGAGGCAGGATCCCCTATCAGACAGTCCTGAGCGGCGCGGGCCTCTACCCCGACGTGGCACCCATCGCCGTAGATGCTCGGGGCGTCTTCTGACACCTTGGTCAGGCTGGGGGTCAGGTTGGCGGGGACGAAGGTGGTCACCGCTGGCGGGGAAGTGAGAGCTGAAGGAGTGGCACTGCGTCCGGCATCCATCGGGGCAGCGTTGTATGCGACGAGAGCGGTCGCGGCGATAGCCACCGACGCTGCCGACGCTGCCAGTGCCATTAGGAGCGAGCGGCGAGGGCGTGCCTTCGCGAGGAAGGGGGCGTCGCGTACAGGGTTCTCGACGAACTTGTACATTAACCATGCTGCGGGTACACACGCGGCTGCGATGAGGAGCGTCAGCCACAGCGGGAGGGTGGTCCCGAATCCGATGGCAGCCTGGGGGACGAGCAGCGCGGGCCAGTGGACAAGGTAGAGCGAGTAGGAGATCGCGCCGACGAAGAGCATCCCTCGGGTGGACAGTACCGACCCAGGGCCGTAAGGAGATGGTGTCGCTCCCGCGAGGATGACGGCAGCGGTCGCGGCCACAGGAACCGCCGCCCAGTAACCCGGGAACGGCGTGAGCGACGTGAACAACACCACCGAAGCCAGAATGCCCGCCACACCGGACCACCCGACGACCGCGGACACGCCCGCCGGCAAGAGTCGAGGGCGACGAGAGAGAAGGACGGCGACGACCCCGCCCGCCCCCAGTTCCCACGCTCGAGTCGGGAGCGAGAAGAACGCCCATGGCTGCGATCGGAACGTGAGAAGGACGCATGCGGCGAACGAGAGAGTTACGACAACGAGAAGTGCGGCGAACAGAGCGCGACGTGATCGAATGAACCGCCAACCCGCGGCGAGCAGCACCGGCCACACGAGATAGAACTGCTCCTCGACGCCGAGCGACCAGTAGTGCTGGAAGAGAGACGGGACCGACTCGGCAAGGTAGTTCGTCCCGTCGATCGCGAACAGCATGTTCGGAACGTAGAGCGCGGTCGCGGCGGCCCCCCGCCACACCTCGTTAAGGAGCAGTGGCGGATACCAGATCAACGCCGCGACAACGGACAAGATCAGGATCAGGAACGACGCAGGGAGGATGCGTCGCGCGCGACGCGCGTAGAAGCTCGCGAAGCGAATTCGCCCCTCGCGCTCCAGCCCTGTTAGAAGGTGTGACGTGATCAGGAATCCGGAGATAACGAAAAAGATGTCAACGCCGACATAACCACCTGGGAGGAAGGGAACCCCCGCGTGGTACAGAACTACGGCCCCCACGGCGATTGCGCGCAAACCCTGGATATCACCACGGAACGCGCTCTTGGTCGTCTGCGGCTTGCCCCGAGTCACGCTCGCGAGCGTATCGGACGCGCGTTTCCGATACGTAACCCCGTCGTCACGAGGTTGGCTTAGGACACTACGGACGGCCCATGTGGAAGTAGAACCGAGAGACCAGTTCCTCGGCGTTAACTGAATGGTTCTCCGCTCTGGGGTGACGCTTTGACAAGGGCCCGAAGCCGGGGCGACGACCCAGTCGTACCACGCATCGACGCCTGAGCTGGCCCGCTGGACGTCGCTCAGGATCGGCGTCGCATTTACGGAGGCGCGAACGTACGTCGCCGCTCTGGATGGCCGCTCAAGCCCCAGAGCGAGTGTCTCGTTGAGTGGGGCTGCTTGAGGCCGTAAACCAGATGCCGTCACGTCGTCACCGAGTGGGATGAGTACCGACGGGAGCTGTCTCCCGAACATGCCGGGTCGCTCGTGAGCGGGAAGGCGCTCGTCGGCGGGCGCAACTGCCTCGACGCGGGTGCGTGGCGAGTGGCGGGTGGGAGTACTACGGCATGGGCGGCCCTGAACGACTCGCTGTCCGTCCCTACGGTTCTACCGAGAGCGACTCTCCGGGACCACTCGCCACGCGTGCTCGGTGCGGGGTGCCAGGGTGCCTGAGAACGGCGGTGCGTCATCCTCCTCGAGCACCGTCGTCTCGACCGCGCTGCCAACCCCCTCGAGGATGCGGGAGACGTCGACGGGTAACGCAGACTCCGTGACATTGCGCACGCGGAGGATCAGGCCGTCACCGAACGTAGCGGGCTTGAGAGTCACCTCGAGCCCCGACCCATCCGGCACCGCAAGGAAGTGTCCGCTCCGGGCACGCCGTGGGATGTAGTCGCGCAGCACGATCGGAGGCACGGCCTGTTCCTGGGCGAATCGCTGCGCGGAGGCGACGTCGCACCCGCCCGCGTGCGTGGTCAGGCGGTACCGGAGCTGAACCGGGCCCTCTTGGCTCGCCTTGAAGTTCACCATCCAGTGGTTGTTCATCGCCCACGAGACGATCGCGGGATGCTCCGGTTCGAAGTCATCCGCGATCTGGTTGGTGGTGATTCCACCCAACTGCACGAGCGGGGCATCGAGCGGCACGACGGTGACCCCGCGGTCCGCATCACTGACATCCACCCACCAGCGGATCGGGAAGAAGTCACGCACGGCGCCGGGCAGCTGCTCGACCCCGGGCTGGAGGGCGACGCCGTTGACGTCCGCGGTGTAGTGCTGGCCATCCAACGCGAGCGGGAAGACCACGTACACGGACTCCGGCTCCACCTGCGGAGCCTTGTCGAGGCGCCAGTCCAGGTGCAGCACCCGCTCCCCCGCCGGTAGTGCGACCCGCAGGGTGGCCGAACGGGCGCCGCGCAACGCGACGTCCGCCTCGATGGCCACGAGACCCGGCTCGCGGACGACCCGAGTGGCGAGAACAGAAGTCGGGCGCTGCCGGTCGAACGGCGGGTCGGTCTGCCAGTATCCGAAGTCCCAGCTTCCGAAGTCCTGGAGATAGAGCGCGTCCCGTCCGGCAGGCGAGTCCACCACCTCGTGCACGGCCTCGCCGAAGACTCCATCGTCGAAAGCGCCGGCGAAGTCGTGCCCCGTCTCCTTCTCCACCCACTCGGTTACACGGCCCGTGGCCTTGTCGACGGTGACCCGGTAGAACGCGTTCTCGATGGTGGCGACGTGATCCCCTTCCGAGGTTCTCAAGTCGACCTCGTCGATCGCTCCGTCCAGCGGCGCGAACGCATAGCCGGAACCGGGAACCGTCACCCGCACCCGCGCGAGATCCGTGTGCGGCGGGCCGCCCCACGGCACATCACGCGGGAAGAAGCTCTCCAGCATCCCGGCCGGCGCACCGCCTGACCGGAACTCGGGCACCTCGACGGTGACGGTCCGTTCGAACGCAAGGGTGTTGAAGACCAGAAGTTCCGCGGCCGGGTCGGTCGGGTAGGCGACATCGGTGTCGACGTCTCCCAAGTTGAAGCGTCCCTCCGGCACGCGGTCGGCCAGGGAGTCCGCGAGCTGTCGCGCGTTCCGTGCGAGCATGTCGTGGCTGTGCATCGCGGCGTCGTACGCGTAGTTCGCCTTCTTGTTCCACTGCGCCTTCGTGAACAGCGAGTCGGGGGCGTCGATGCTGGAGAACCCGCCCCACGTGTGCTCGTCGTAGAGGGTCATCGACTCGTACACGTTCTCCACGAACTGGCCCGCGAGATCGGGTGAGCGGCCATCCGCGAGCAGCCAGGCCCCGAGTGTCTCGGCCGCCCCCACGATCTCGTGGGTCGAGCGGTTCAGGGCCGTCTCGTAGGCGCTCGAGGCCGCACCGTCGGCCCACCAGTCCGTCCAGTCGCCGCGCCAGGTGGGCAGCTGATCGCTCCAGTTGTCGCGAAGGTAGTCGCGGAAGACCCGGGGGGTCGAGAACTCAAGGGCGGGCGTGCGCCCCTCCGCATTCCACCGTTGGACGAAGTCGGCCATGCGCGCGTCGGGCGGGCCGTTGTCCACCCGCATGGGATGCGTGGACTCGACGTACAGCGTGTCGTACGGGAACGACTCGTCCTGCTCAAGCGCGTCGAGATAGAACGGCAGCGACTGGTCCACGAGCCGCCAGTCGCCGAGCTTGGCCTGGCTGCGGCCGAAGAGGTAATGGAAGCCGTTCCACGTCAGGAGCCGTCCGCCGGCCGGCCCCTCCCACCAGAACCCGCCCGGGAAGGGCCGCGGCGCACGCCCACGCGACTGATTGATCGCCAGCGTCAGGAAGTCCACGCCGATCACCGGAAGCAGGTCGGCGAAGAGCCAGCTGATGCCGTTGACGTCGTCCTGCATCGCGGTCTCCACGGTGATGCCCATCTCCTCGCGGAGCACGCGCACCGGGTACAGGCTTCGCCGCATCTGCTCGGGGTTCAGCAGCGGCGTCAGGTTGTACTGCATCGCCGCCACATCGATCGCGCCCTGCTGCTGCCAGTACCGAAAGCGCTCCTGCTCGGCCTGACCGGCGTCGCGCAGGTAGCGGACCACGGGTGTCGTGACCTCGCACACCCAGCGGTAGCGATCCGGCTCCTCGCGATCGGCCGTCTTCTCGATCAGGTCGAGTGCGTCGCGGACGAACTCGCCGTGCTGACGGAAAGCGACATCCTGGTAGTCGTTGAACCCGATGTCGTGGTGCGTGTGATTCGCGATCAGTATGCGCGTGATCTGCGTCATGCGGCAGTCCTCTCTCGTCAGTGGGCCCGGCGATGCTCGGGGTGCAGCTCGCCGTTCAGCGCCGCCTCCATGACCCCGCGCGGCCGGTCGATGCGGGCATAGAGCGTGGCTTGTGCCGCGTGGTACAGATCGGGCTTGCCATCCCAGGTGGTGAGGTCCGGCCGGTTCATCGGATCGAGTTCGTGCCACCACGAACCCCCGGCACGGTCGACCAGGTGGGTGGTCGTGAAGTCCCAGAAGCGCTCGTACGAGGCGCGATAGCCCTCGTCGCCGGTCAGGGAGAAAAGCGATGCAGCGGCGCCGAGTGCCTCTGCGACCGCCCAGTGCATGCGATGCCGATTGACGGGCATCCCGTCGAATCCCACCGAGTAGACGATGCCGCCGTGCTCCTCATCCCACCCGTCCTGGAGGGCGCGGTCGAACAGGGCGCGTGCCGCCGAGGTCCACTGCGCCGCTCCGCCCGCATCGTGCACCGCCAGATAGGTCAGCAGCCGGGCCCACTCGAACGAGTGACCGGGAAGGGTTCCGAACGGACGGAACGGATCATCCGGGGCGTCCGCGCCGAACCCCGGGTCGACGGTCCACTGCGTCGTATAGTGCTCGGGCACGCGCCAGTCGTGGTGCGGCGCCACGTCGAGCACGAATCGCTGCGCGAGCCGGATGGCGCGCTCCAGCCACGGGGCATCCGCGGTTGCCTCGTAGGCGGCGATCGACGCCTCGGCGAGATGCATGTTGGCGTTCTGGCCCCGGTAGGAACCGACCGGCTTCCCCGCCTGGACCAGTTCGTCGGCGGCGCCGACGGCGTCATCCCAGAAGAGATCGTCGATCACGCCGGCGGCCTGCGTGAACAGGCGGTCGCCGCTGGGGTGACCGGCACTGAGGGCGCTCGCTCCGGCCAGCAACACGAAGGCGTGCGCGTAGGCGCCGTACGGCCCCGCCGCCCGCGTGCCATCGGCGTCCAGCGAATCGACGAACGCGCCGGTCTCCGGATCGAGGTGCCGGTCGAGGAGCGCGGCCAGCGCGTCGTCCGCGCCCTCCTTGGCGCCGGGAACGCCGAGAGCCGCAGCGAGGAGGAAGCAGTGGGCGAGCCTGGCCGTGCCATAGAGCGCGATTGGGCGGCTGGCGTCCACCGTTCCGTCGGTGCGGCGCCATCTCAGACGATCGAGTCCCCGTGGCTCGGCGAAGAACCGCGTCAACCGCTCGAACTCCGCCGCCAGCTCATCGCTGTGGCGCGGCGAGGCGAGCCGCGTCATCCGACTCCCCGGAGGCTGCTGACGAAGAACCTCTGACAGGTGAGGAACAAGACCACCGTCGGAATCGACACGAGCAGCGCGGCTGCGAGCACCACGGGCGGGCCGAGGCTGACGAACCCGCCGTTGATCTCGGCCATCGCCGCCATGACCGGCCGGCGATCCGGGCTGGTCGTCAGCGTGATGCCGAACAGCAGGTCGTTCCACACCCAGGTGAACTGGAAGATGAATGCGGCGAACAGCGATGACCGGATGAGCGGCAGGTGGATCTGAGCGAACAGCCGTCCCCATCCTGCGCCGTCGAGCTTCGCCGCCTCCGTCACCTCGGGCGGCAGAGTCGTCAGGTAGTTCCGCACGATGAAGAATGCGAAGGGGACGCAGATGGCCGAGTAGATGAGGATCATCCCCAGGGTCGTGTCATACAGCCCGGCACCCACATACCCGCGGAACAGTGGCGCGAGGAAGATCTGCAGCGGCAGCAGCGTGCCGAGGTAGATCAGCCAGAACCATAAGGTCGGCCACCGCGCGGGCATCACGACGACGGCGAAGCCGGCGAGAGCCGCAGCGAGCACCGCGATCCCGGCCGAGACGGTGGAGTAGATCAGGCTGTTGACCATGCCCAGGCCCAGCCCCGATTGACTCCACGCGGCCGCGATGTTCTCGAAGAGCGCGAACCCGTTCGGCAGCCACTGCGGTTGGCCGCGGTAGTTCGCGACGGGCGTGATCGCGTTCACGATGAGCAGATAGATCGGCAGCGTCCACACGATCGCGAACACGGCCAGGAAGATATTGCGGATGACGCGGGTCATGTCACACCGCCTTCAGCTGCTGGCGCAGGTACGTCCAGGAGGCGCCGACCACGATGATGGACAGGATGACGGCGACCGCCGCGCCGTAGCCGTAGTCGCTCACGATGAACGTCTGGCGGTACATCGTCACCGCGAGGGTCTCCGACGCCGCTCCCGGACCGCCCTTGGTGAGCAGCCAGATGATGTCGAACACACGCAGGCTGTTCGCGATGGACATGCCGATGACGACGACGGTGACCGGGCGCAGCTGCGGCACGATGACGTGCCAGAAAAGCCGGAAGCCCGACGCGCCGTCGAGGGTGCCGGCTTCGATCGTCTCGGTCGGGATCGCCTGCAGCCCGACGAGGAAGAGGATGACCGCGACCCCGGTCGCCTGCCACGTGCTGGCGAAGATCATGACGATGGTGTTCGTCGGCCAGGTCAGGAGCCAGCCGGAGGCCGGAGCCGCTCCGCCGAAGAAGGTGATGGCCTGGTTGAGCGCACCGTCGGAGCGGAGGATGAAGCCCCAGATGACGGCGGTCGCGGTGCCGGACAGGGCGTACGGCAGGATGAAGGCGTAGCGGATCCAGCGCCCGCCGCGCATCTGGTTCGTGAAGACCGCGACGAGCAGGCCGAACCCGACCGGCAGGATCAGGGTTCCCACGATCCACAGCAGCGTGTTGATCAGAGACTGACCGAAGGTCGGGTCTTGAAACAGCCGAATGTAGTTGTCGATGCCGTTCGGCCGTGAGGTGAAGCCGTTGTCCTGCGTGAAGCTCTGCGCGAACGTGAGCACGAACGGCAGAAGCAGCATGACCGCCACGAGCCCGGCCGCGGGCAGCAGGAACGGGATCGCGGTCCACCGGTCGCGCGTCAATTGCGCTCCGGGACGAGACGTGCCGGGACGCCGGGGGCCCCGGCCCGGGAGCGATCGCTCCCGGGCCGGGGCCTCCAGGGTGGAAGACTCCACTACTTCGCGGCCTTCCAGTTCGCCCATTCGGAATCCGCCAGCGCCTGCAGCTTCTCGAGGGTGGGCATGATGTTCGCTTCACTCGGGTCGGCCATGAAGGCACCGAAGAACTGCACGCCGCCCTCGATGAGCGCCGGCGGGCCGGCCTCCCAGTAGCGGACCAGTTCGACGGGCTGCTTCTCCTGAACCTGGTCGAGCACCGATCCGAGCACGGCATCGTCCGTCGTCACCATCGGGTTGGCGGAGGTGTCCTTCAGCTCGGTGATCCACGGCTCCTGAACGTCGGGGTTCAGCCAGTTGGCCATGATCTCCTTCGCGCCTTCGGCATTGGGCGCCTTGGCGGCGAGGGTCACCACACCGGATTCCACGATCACCGACGGGTCGACGCCGTCCATGGCGGGAAGAAGGTAGGCACCGTAGCTGTCCTCATCCATCCCCTCAGCGAACGTGCCGTTGCGCCAAGTTCCCATCGGCACCTGGGCCACGGTTCCCGCCGCAAACAGCGACGGCTCGTTGTCCCACGCAGTGTCGGCCGCGGTGAACCATCCAGCCTGGTACATGTCCGACCAGATCTTCATGGCCTGCTGCGCGGTCTCGTCCGTGTACTTTGCCTTGCCGTCCATGAGGTCGGAGTAGAACTGCGGGTCGAGCTTCGACAGGATCTCGGCGAACCAGATGAACGACGTCCATCCGGCCTGCTGCGTCGCGAACAGCGGCGTGACGCCCGCGTCCTTGATCTTGGCGTTGTTCGACTCAAACTCCTCCCATGTGGTGGGCGCCTCGATGCCCACCTGCTCGAAGACGTCTTTGTTGTAGAAGACCACCCAGTAGCTCTTGTAGAGCGGCAGGCCGTAGACCTTGCCGTCATACGAGAAGCTGTCGCGCGTGTCGGGGTTGACCCATCCCTCGTCGACTGCGGTGTCCCACTCCTCCGTCAGATCGGCGAGCCCGCCGGAGCGGACCAACTCCTGAAGGCGGTAGCCGTTCCACCACTTCACCAGGTCAGTCGTGCTCGACGTCTGAAGCGACGAGCGCACGATCTGCTGGTAGTTCTCGGTCGACGGAACGTCACGGGCCTCGAGCTGGAAGCCCGTGATCTCCTTGAGCGCGTCACCGGCGAGGGCGTAGCCGTCAGCGAAGTCTGCGCGGTCACCGTTCAGGGTGACCACGTCGGTGTCGCCGCTGCCGCTGGAAGAGCCCTGGCTACAGGCGACCAAAGATGCGGCAAGGGCCACTCCCACCGCGGCTGCTGCCCACCGGCGTCGTGTGCTGTGTGTGCGGTTCATGTGTGCGGAATCCTCCTTGATGTCCACAGATGGCACGCTATCCCGCGCGCATCGGCTTGGTAACGATATCAGAATGGCCGAGTGGCACCCTGATGTCCAGTCATTCGGCCTCGTTGCGGGTTCCCCGCACGTAGGCCTTGACGGTCGCGAAGCGTTCGCTCCGCGAGTTCTCGGTGCGTTCGATCGCATATCGGCCGACGCCGGCCGGGACGATGAACGTCTCTGCGTAATGCACGACGAACGGGTCGAAGGCTCCGTCGGGACTGACGACGCGGACCTCGTCACCTTCCACCAGGTTGAGCACGTTGACGGTGCCCTCCGTGTCGTGTGCGGCTCGGTCGACGAACCAGTGGCGCCGCGTCTCCAGGAACTCCAGGGCGTGCAGCCCGGTGCGCTCCTCGCGGACGCCGTCGGCTTCGGACAGCACTTCCACCTGGTCGAGGAGGTTCTCCCTCACCCACGCGGTGTCGCGGTCCCACTGGATGTTCCGCTCTCCGTGGTCGAGATGCACAGGGCGGGGAACGCCGTCCAGACCCACGCGCCCCCAGTCCCAAAGCTTGAACGTGAAGATAAAGGGAGTGGCCGATATCTCGAGCACCATCGAGTCAGCGCCCGAGCAGTGCACCGTACCGGCGGGAATCGCGAAGTGATCGTGCGCACGAGCGGGGAAGACGTTGACGTACTTCTCGGCGTCGAATCCCTCCCCGCCGGCCTCCGCGGTCCGCAGATCTCGCATCATCGCCTCTGGATCGATCCCCTCGCGCAGACCGAGATAGACCACGGCATCGTCGGCCGCATCCAGGAGGTAGTAGCTCTCGTCCTGGGTGTAGTGCATACCGAAGGTGCGCTGAATGTAATCGGTGAGGGGGTGCACCTGCAGGCTGAGGTTCTGACCTTCCACTGTGTCGAGGAAGTCGAACCGGATGGGAAATTCCGCGCCGAAGCGCGCGAACGTTCGAGCGCCGAGCAGCCCGACCGGCTCCGAGAGGACCAGGTCCATCGCGGGGATCTCGATGACACCGCCCTCACCCTCGAGAAGCAGTGAGTTCTCCTCGGGCACGCAATCGAAGCACCACGCGTAATTCTGTTTGGCCTCATCCAGACCGATCACGCGCTTCATCCACTGCCCGCCCCAGACGCCCGGATCGAAGAAGGGCACGACCCGGAACGGACGCTGCGTGGCGCCCCGGAGGGCGGCGCGGAAAGCATCGCCGTCGATGCCCCCGGCTGCGGCCCTATCTCCGGATTCGGCGGACGGTGCGATGGCGTTCCCATCGATCACAAAATCCAGCCGATCTAACAACTCCATCTTGTGCCGGTCGGCCGCACGCCATTCCACGAAGAATCCGCGCTTGTACTTGCGAAGGTTGTCCTCGGAGCCGTTGCTCGATCGCCAGTTGGGTGCACCCGCTCGCTGCCGCAGCTGAAGTTCCCACCGAGCCATGTCGATGAGGGCGAGCACGGTGCGCCCGGAACCTTGGACCAGCCCCTCCAGCAGGGCCGCGCCCCAGCCGGTCACCAGGACCGGGACGTCGGACGTGTCGATCTCGGCGGCCAGCGCGGCAAGCTGATCGGCGTCGTAGAAGTCCGCAAGCCGGGCGTGACTCATCACCCCGAAGACACGGTCGTCCGTCAGATTGGCTGCGATCATCGCGTCGATCTCGGTGACGGGGCGAGCTGCTTCCTCAACGTCTATGACGCGCCACTGCGGAAGCGCGGCGGTGACCTCGGCGATCACCGCATCCACGTCAGCTCCCGGGTACGCATCCGCCAGGACGAGCGGCGTTCGCTGTCCAGCCCTCTCGGCGGCCGTCTCCGCGAGTCGTCGCCACAGTTCGGGACCGCGCAGGATGCGTGCGCCCTCGGGCAGCGGGATTGTCGGCTGCGTGTCGTAGGTGGCTGTTGCCGGGGTCGAAGGGGCGCGTGTCGCGTCCGTCATCGATCTTTCCTTCCTTCGGTGACGAGGCGGGTCACCGCGTCACGGGGTCATCCGAATCACGGGCATCCCGCGCCAGCGCAGCCAGCCCACGAACCACCGAGAATTGCGGTTGGGCCGCGATGCGAACCTGCGGGCGGTGTGCAGAGGGCCAGAGGTGCCGGTGGACGTACGCTTCGATAGGACCGCGCACGCCCTCCCCCGCCGCAAGCACGCCGCCTGACAGAACGACGACGTCGGGGTCGTACATGTGGCAGAGGGTCACGGCCGTGGCACCCCACACCCGGAGATATGCCTGCGCGAGCAACGCAGCCTCCGAGCCAGCGGCGGCCGCGAACAGCGTCTTCAGGTCAGGTGCAACTCCCGGAGCGCGATGCCCCAGCGCCCACGCGCTCGCCAGCGACTCGCCGCATCCGACGTTGCCGCATGGGCACGCCGCCGCATGGACGTCCGTAGTGAGGTGTCCGCCGAGAATGCCGGCGTGGCCGCGAGCGCCGCGCACGAGGCGACCCTCCATCACGGCGGCCGTGCCGATTCCGGTACCCAGGGTCAGGAGAACGACGTTGTCCACGTCGGACGCAACGCCGTGACGCCACTCCCCGACGAGCGCCGCACGCGCGTCATTCTCAACGATGGTCGGCACGCCGAAGCGATGCGCGAAATCTTCGCGGATGTCACGATCACGCATCCACTCGTACTTGTCATTGGCGTGCAGCATCCGCCCCTTCGTGTCGACGACGCCCGGTAATGCGACGCCCACCGCATCCGGTACCCGGCCCGCGAGGACCTCGTCAACCAGGTCGCTTGCGCGCTCGAAGTCGCTGGGGGTACCGGAAACGGGAACAGCCCCGGAGGCCACGACGGCGAAGCTACGGTCGACGACGCCGACTTTGATGTCGGTGCCGCCGAAGTCGATGCCCAGTTGCATCCCGCCCCCTTCGCCCGGTAATTGGTAACGTTACCAGCGCTATCGGTCGGTTGCCAATCAGCACTCCCCCGCGGTTATGCGCGGCCCGCCAGCCGGACGGGAAGCACGACCTCGCGGGGATCATTCGCCTCATCAGCCCCATCCAGGCGCGCCACGAGGAGGCGAGCGGCCTCACGGCCGAGCTCGCGCGGATCGTGCTCCACGACGCCGACTGGCACGGGCATCAGCTGGGAGAGCTCGAAGTCGTCGAAGCTGATGATCTCGATCGGCGCGATGGATCCCGCCTTCACGCGGGTCCCGATTTCCGCAACAGCACCGATTGCATTCCGGTTGTTGGCGCAGAAGATGGCGGTCGGCGGTTCGGGAAGGGCGAGAAGGGCTGCGGTCGCAGCCTGCGCCGCCGGCACGTCCTGCTGGCCGACGCGCACCAGGTCGGGATCGACGATGAGGCCCCGCGCCCCGTGCGCTGCCTCGAAACCGGCGAGGCGACGTCGACCGGTGAAGATCGCCGAGGCGTTACCGAGGAATGCGATCCGTCGGTGCCCCTGGCCCAGCAGCTGTTCGGTAGCGGCCCGGGCGCCGCCCTCGTCGTCCAGAACGACACTGTCGGCCGACACGCCGGGGAGCCGTCGCGAGGCCAGCACCACGGGAACACCCTCGGCGATGGACCGGCGCAGATGCGCACCATCGCTGTCGGTGGGAACGACGATGAGACCATCGACGCGCCGTCCGAGGAAGTCGTGCACCAGCTGACGCTCGCGGTCGGGGTCTTCCGCGGTGTTGCCGAGGATGATCCGCCGCCCCGACGCCAACACCGCCTCCTCCACCCCGAGAGTGAAAGTGCCGTAATAGGGATTGGCGATATTGGTGATCGCGACGCCGATGAGCCCGCTGCTCTGACCCGGCCGAATGCTGCGGGCGTTCTCGTTGCGGCGGTACCCGAGCTCCGCGACCGCGGCCATCACGCGCGCCTGCACATCCGGCCGGACGTTGGTCCCCCCGGCGAGTGTGCGCGACACCGTCATCGGGCTCACGCCCGCACGGGCGGCGACCTCCTTGACGGTGGGTGGCCGTCCGACACTGACCACTCGACCACCTCCACCAACGTTCGCGCCCGCACCGCGACCGCCAGGGAACGCTACCATCAGGCGGCAGGCGGGCCCGGGCGACGTGCCCGCCTGCCGCAGGCGACGCACCCATCGGAGTGGGGCTCGTCCGCGACGGGCTGGCGCGCATGGGTGGCCTTCACCCTAAGGGAGATGCCACCGCTCTATCGGGGCAGACGCGTAAGTGCTGGTCGACCGGCGCAACTGCCTCGACGCGGGCGCGTGGCGAGCTGCCGGCTGGCAGTACTTCGGCATGGGGCGGCCCGAACGACGGCCGTCCTCGCGATCTCCGACGGATCCAAATATGAAGCCCCCGGCTGGCACCTTCCGATGCGAGCCGGGGGCTTTTCGTTGTTCCGAGGCAAGCCAGCGGAACAGCTCGGTCTCCCCCACGCTGATCCGCTTCACCCGCAACCCCAGTCGCGTGAAAGCGAATCTCCGTGTCTTCGGCAGACCCTTCCAGACGTTCGCGCCACCCCCCAGTGGCACGACCGCACTTGTAAAGCTATCCCCGGAATAACCATCTTTACGGTTCCCTGAGGAACCCTCGCGGCTACCTTGCGCGCACGTTCTGCTGTGGGTATCAAAGGCCGCCGCGGGGTCCCGGGCTCCCCTCAACTCACCGGCATCCACACGCGCATCGTCGACGGTCCATGGTTGCCCCAGTCGTAGTACGGGATGAGCTCGACCTCGAACGAGTCGGCTACCGCGGGCTCGAAGGGCCGCTCGGCGAACGGCCACTCCTCGTCGGCGAACGACACCCCGGTCATCGGCAGGAGAACGCGCCCGTCTTCTTCGCGGGGCTCGCCCGCGACCCGAAGCTCCTCCGTTGACAGGTGCTCCTCGGCGGCCCGCTCGAGACACATCACGACCGGGCCGCGCTGCACCGCCACCTGACCGCGGAGTGCGTCGACGCGCGGGTCGGGGTAGATCAGTCGAGCCCGCACCGGGAGTTCGAGCACCAGGGTGTCGCCCGCCTGCACCGACGTACGCGCCCAGCCCGGGTTCACCTGTCGAGTCTCGCCGCCGACGGTGAGCACGGACTGATCCCCGGCCCAAGCCGGCACGCGCAGTGCCAGCTCGGCTCCCGTGGGCGGAGCATCCTGCACCGACACGGTGATCGTGCCCGCGTGCGGGTACTCGGTGGTCACTTCGGCGACGAGGCGACCACCGGCCAGCTGGGCCTCGATGGAGGCGGGCGCGTACTGCAGCACGTAGAGGCTGTCGGCGTCGCTGGCCGCCACGTATCCGTCGAGGGATGCCAGCGTGCGCGCCACGTTCGGCGGGCAGCACGACACCGCGAACCAGGGGGCGCGCATGCTCGCCGCCGCTCGCGGGCTCACCTCATCCGGAGCGGGCACGGTACCGGGGGTGCGACGCTGCAGCGTGTTCGTGTAGAAGAACGAACGGCCGTCGGCTCCGGGGGATGTGGCGATGACGTTGTAGAGCACACGCTCGACGGCGTCGGCGTACGACGCGTCGCCCGTGGCCAGCAGCATCCGGTGATGCGCCATCAGTGAGCCGACGCCGGCGCACGTCTCGCTGTACGCGCGCTCGGACGGAAGCTCCCAGTCGGCGCCGAACGACTCGCCCTCGTGGTGGGCGCCCATGCCGCCGGTCACGTACGTGCGGCGGGCCTCCGTACGGGCCAGCTGCCGCTCGACGGCGTGGAGGAGGTCGGCGTCGCCGGTCTCGACTGCGGCGTCGATCGCTCCCGCGGCCAGGTAGGTCGCGCGCACGGCGTGGCCGCGCAGCACCTCGGCGTCGCGCACGGGCACGTCATCTTGGTAGTACTCGCGGCCGAAGTCGATGTCGGCGAGGATGCCACGTCCCCGGCGCTCGACGAACAGGCGCGCCTGTTCGAGGTAGCGCTCCTCCCCCGTCTCGCGAGCGAGCTCGACGAGGGCGGTCTCGACCTCGGGGTGGCCGCACACCGCCTCGCGGCCGCCAGGCCCGAACACGTCGCACACGTGGTCGGCCGCCCGTCGCGCCGCGCGGACGAGGTCGTCTTCGCCCCGTGTGCGGCTGCGGGCGACCGCCGCCTGGAACAGGTGGCCGTAGCAGTACAGCTCGTGTCCCCATTCGAGATCCGAGTACCGGGGCGCCTGCCCGGGACGGCCGAACATCGTGTTGAGGTAGCCGTCGGGTTCTTGCGCACGGACGATGCGCGCGACGACATCCGCGTAGCGCTCCTCCAGCGCCGCATCCGCTGTGCGGCCGATCTCCCACGCCATCGCCTCGACGAGCTTGTACACGTCGGAGTCGCTGAACTCGCGCCCGGTGCGATCCTCCGGCACACGCCCCTCGACGGCGGCGTCGAAGTTGCCGATCCAGCCGAGCCGCTCCATCCACTCGTAGCAGTGCAGGATCATCGTCGACGCGTTGAGGTTCTGCAGCTGCGCCCAGAAGCCTCCGGTGATGTGGGACGACGAGAGGCCGAGCGGGGTGAGTGCTCCTGTGCTCGGCACGACGGGGGCGTCGACGTGGCGCGGGGATGCGCTTGGGGAAGAGAGGAGGTGATTGCTCACGGGTGAGGCCTTCCGGGGGTGGCTTTGGGCGTGGCGGGGGTCTAGTAGCCCCGAGCCTTGTGGCCGGGTGGTGGCGGCGCATCGGGGTTGCAGGGGGTGATGAGCGGAGGTAGCGGGGGGCGTTTCGGGGGGCGGGCCCGGCGGGGCGTGGGCGGGGCGGTGGGTGGTGGGCTTGTGGAGCAGAATCCCGCGGGGGCGGTGGGCCGCGGGCTTGTGGAGCAGAATCCCGCGGGGGCGGTGGGCCGCGGGCTTGTGGAGCAGCATCCCGCGGAGGCGCGGCGGGCGAGCGCTGACTTGGTAGGTGCGGCCGATGGGCAGCGGGCGGCGGCGGGCGAGGCCTGGGCGCGGCGGGCGACGCCGGCGCTGACCTCGTGGGATGCGGCCGGCGGCGGGTGCGTATGGAGGAGCGTCGGCCATGGGGGCGTCGGGCGACGCGGACGCTGACCTCGTGGGAGCGGCTCGCGGGCGGGGGTGGCCGAGACGTCCGTAACGTCTCGAACTCCTCCCCAGCATCCCCGGTTCGCAACTTCTCCACAGGGGTGATTTAGCCCAGCTCCAATGTCGGTGGTAGGTGCGAGACTCTGAGTATGAACAGCTCGGACAGTGTCGGACCTATCGGCGAAAGCGCGCAGCTCGCTGCCGTCGTCGACGGGCTCCGCGACACCGAGCAGGAGATCGCTGCGCTCGAGGCGACGAAGGTCGCACACCTGGCCGCTGCCATGCGGATCGCGCTGCGGCGGATGGAGGGCAAACACATCACGCAGCGCACCCGGGAGATGGAGCTGCGCTCGATCGCCGCCGAGATCGGCGCCGCGGTGCACTGGAGCGACCGCGTGGTGCAGAGTCGCATGTCCGACGCCCTCGACCTCGTAGAGCACTTCCCGGCGACGGTCGACGCACTCGCCGCCGGACGGATCAGCGCTCGGCACGCCACGGTCATCCAAGACGCCGGGTGCGTCCTCCCTGACGCCGAGCAGCGCGCCGCGTTCGAACAGGTGGTCCTGGAATGGGCCGAGGCGGAGACCGTCGCCCGCACCCGTGACTACGCCCGCGGGCTCGCCGAACAACTGCATCCCGAATCGATCACGACCCGGTTCGAGCGCGCCGAGCAAGGCCGCGCCGTCACTCTCGCCGAACTGGGGGACGGGATGGTGAAGCTCGAACTCATCGTCGCCGCCGCGGTCGGTCACGGGATTTACGACCGCCTCACCCAACAGGGCAAAGCCATCCGCCAGGTCACGGCCGATGCCGCCGAGCAACGCGAACGGGGGCAGGCGGGGACGGAAACCGACGCGGGCATGCACGCCGACACCGACACCCACACGGCCAACGACACCGACGCGAGCACAGGTGGGCAGGTGGAGGTGGTCGATACTCGCTCGCTCGACCAGATCAGAGCTGACTTGGTCTGCGACATGCTCCTGACCGGCCAACCCGCCATCGATCCGACGCAAGACAAGATGTCCGGCGGCCTCGGTGCCATCCGCGCACAGATCCAGGTCGTCGTACCCGCTCTCACCGCCGCCGGGGAAGACGACCGGGGCGCGAGCATCGAGGGCAAGAGCCCCATCGACGCCGAGACCGCCCGGTGCCTCATGGCCGGCGCCCCTGGATGGGAGCGCATCCTCACCCACCCGATCACGGGAATCGTGCTCGCCGTGGACGCGTATCGGGCAGCCAGCCAGATGCAACGGTTCGTCAACGCCCGCGACGTCCACTGCCGATTCCCCGGATGCCGCATGCCCGCGCGCCTGTGCGACCACGACCACAATCTCGACTGGGCTCTCGGCGGAAAGACCGCCATCTGCAACCTCGCCTGCCTCTGCAAACGACATCACACCTTGAAAACCGAGACGGATTGGGTCGCGGCGCAGCTACCCGACGGGTCGATCCGATGGACGTCTCCCCTGAAGCGGGACTACGTCGACAAGGTCCCGCCGCGGGTCGCGTTCATCCCCGACGCCGACCCACCACCCTTCTGACCGCTGGTCACAGGACCTCCTTGTCGCCAGCGGTGTTGAAGCTGTCGCGACGAGCGGAATCTCCCCCTTGTACTGGGTAACCGAGTTCGCGAGCGCGCACCGGCTTGCTCTGCCCCGGCCGCGGCTCGGTATTCGATCGCGGCGGGCACGGCCGGATACACATCTCGCTTCGCGTCGGCGGCCACCGCGGCCCCGCCATCCGAGGCGCGCAGCAGACCGGTTACCTCACCGGATTCAGGACCTGCTCGGGTCCCACCGCCCGACGACCAGCGTCCGCAGCCATCCGAAGAGGAGGAAGATGACAACCCCGAAGAGCGCCGCGGTGAGGATCGCCGCGAACAGCTCCGCGGATTGGACGCGTGATTGGTAATTGGAGATCAGGGCGCCGAGCCCCGGCTCCCCCTTGCGGAAGAAGAAATCGCCCACGATCGCGCCGATCACCGACGCGCCTGCGGCGATGCGGATGCCCGCGAAGATGGCGGGCAGCGCCGTGGGAAACTCCAGCTTTCGGAGTACGGTCCACCTGCTCGCCTTCTGCAGCGTGAACAGGTCGCGCTGACTCTTATCGACGGACTGCAGACCGAAGAGCGTGTTCGAGACCATGGGGAAGAGTGCGATCATGACGCACACGATCACGCGCGCGGGGAAGTCAAACCCGAACCAGAATCCGATCAGCGGCACGAGCGCGAGGATCGGAATGCACTGCAGGATCACCGCGTAGGGGAAGAGTGATCGCTCCACCCAGCGCGCCTGCGCCATGGCGACCGCCCACGAGATGCCGATGACGATGGCAAGCGCGAGGCCGACCACGGTGACACTGCCCGTCCGCCACAGCGACATCATCAGCTCAGACAGCACACGCGGGTCGAAGAACGCGTCCGTGAAGATGGCGTGCGGAGGGGGCAGCAGGAAGCGGGACCTGTCGTCCAGCACCGCGTAGGTGACGACGTACCAGACGACGATCACCGCCGCCGCAACGGCAAGTGGTGGCCAGACCGCGCCCAAACGCGCAGACGCCCTGCCGCGGGATGACGTCCCGCGCCCCGCGAGAGATGACGCCGTCTCCGTTCGCTGCAGTTCGACGGTTGCCATCAGTTGTGTCCTTCTCGTAAGGCGTGGGAAATCCTGCCGCAGAGCTCGGCAAAAGCCGGATCGAACCGCACATCCGGGTCGCGAGGGTGCGCGAACGGCACCTCGAACTCATCCACGATGCGACCGGGCCTGCCCGACATCACCACCACACGAGTAGAGAGGTACACCGCTTCCGCGACGGAGTGAGTGATGAACAGCGACGCGAAGTCGCGCTCGGTGAAGATCCGGAGTAGCTCGTCATTCAGTCGCTCTCGGGTGATCTCATCAAGCGCGCCGAAGGGCTCGTCGAAGAGGAAGAGCTCCGGCTCGAGGGTGAGAGAACGGGCGAGCGACGTGCGCATCCGCATCCCACCCGAAAGCTGCCTCGGCAGGTGGCGCTCGAACCCGCCCAGCCCGACGAGATCGATCGCCTCGCGAGCGCGTCGACGCCGCTCGTCCTTCGCCACACCGTTCAGCTCCGTCAACAGCTCGACGTTCGCCTCGACATCCCGCCACGGCAGGAGGGTCGCGTCCTGAAACACGTAGCCGATGCGAGCGGTTCTGACCGTCGCGTCTCCCGCGGATGCTGCCTCCAGCTGCGAAGCGATCCGCAGGAGCGTGCTCTTCCCACATCCGGACGGGCCGACCACCGAAACGAATTCGCCGCGACGGACGGTGAGGTCGACACCCGACAAAGCGACCGTCCCGTCGGCGAATTCCATGTCGACGCCGGCGAACTCGAGCAGCGCGGTGTCGCTCGTGACCTGCGGCGGGGCCTCCGTGCTCGTCATCCCGGATCCTCAGGCGATCGCGGTAGCCCGCGCCGGTGCACGGTAGGCAGCCGCGGGGTGGGGCGCCTCGAGCCGAGCACGGCCCTCCCCGAACACGTGCTCCCGGAGGGTGCGCCCCTGGTAGTCGATCTTCGCGAGACCGCGGGCGCGCAGCTGAGGCAGCAGCAGATCGATGAAGTCGTCGTAGGTGCCCGGGGTCAGGTAAGGCTGAACCAGGAAGCCGTCGGCGTCGGTCTGCTCGACGAAGGCCTGCACCTGATCGGCCACCTCGACGGGATCGCCCACGAACGCCGTGCCGTTGACCCCGTTGCGCCGGTAGTCGTCCAGGATCTCCCGCACCGTCGGGGCGTTCTCACCGAGGAAGCGCTCGACGCTACTCCGGCCCTGCTCGGTGGTCATGTCCTTCGGCAGCGGGGAATCCAGGTCGTATTTCAGGAGGTCGATGCCCGTGTAATACGCGTAGGCGGTAGCGGCGCCCTCGATGGTCGTGAGGGAAAGCATCTCTTCTCGCTTCGCGACGGCCTCCTCGTGCGTCGGCGCGACCACGAACAGAGCGCCGATGACGAACTTGATGTCATCCGCTGACCGCCCCTGTTCGACGGCGAGCCGCCGAATATCGCGGATGTTCGCGGCGACGTGAGCCGGATCGCCGCCGGCGAGGAACACCATCTCGGCATACTTCGCGGCGAGCGCCTTGCCCTGGCGTGACGTGCCCGCCTGAAGGAGCATCGGGGTCCGCTGGGGCGAGGGCGGCACGGCGAGCATCCCATGCGCCTTGAAGAACGGACCGTCGTGATCGATCTCGTGCACCTTCGCCGGGTCGGCGTAGACGCGGGCCTCCTTGTCGATGCGCAGCGCGTCTTCCTCCCACGACCCCTCCCACAACTTCAGAGAGAGCTGCACGTGGTCCTCCGCCATCTCGTACCGACGGTCGTGCGCGATCATCTCCTCGCCGAAGAGCTTGGCCGAGGCGGCTTGCCCCGAGCCCGTCACGATGTTCCAGCCGATCCGCCCCTTGGTGAAGTGATCGAGCGTGCCGTAGCGCCTGGCGACCTGCTGCGGCTTCTCTACCGTCGTCGACGAGGTGACCACGAATCCGAGGTTCTCAGTGGCGGCCGCGAGGGCCGAGACGATCGTCATCGGGTCACCGTTCGGCGAGTTGACCGCATCCTCCAGGGAGTTGGGGATGACCGCGCCGTCGAGCGTCGCGTAGCTGTACGCGTCGGCGAAGAAGATGAAGTCGATCTTCGCCTCCTCGAAGCGGGCGGCCAATCGCGTCCAATGGTCGATGTCGAGGAAGTTCAGCGGCGCCTCGTTGTCGGGGTGCGCCCAGCTTCCGACCGTGACCCCGCTCGGCCCGATGAACTGGAAGATCCCGAATGCAAGTTCTTTCGTCATGGTCGCTTGGCTCCTTGTCTCTCCACCCGGGATGCTCACTCGAGGCCGATGGAGGGGTCGATGAACTCGTTCGTGAAGAGATCTTCCGGGGCGAGCCCCTCGGCCATCTCCGCGCCGGTCGCCGTCATGATCGGCCCCATCAGCTCGATGCTGTCGGTTACGCGCTGCTCCGACATATCCCCGACGGTCTCGTCGTCTCCGTTGCTCACGAGGCCCAGGTCTCGAGCCCGCTCGGCGGCGAATTCGGCGACGCCGGCTTCGTAGACCCACCCGGTGTCGTACTCCGCGACGAGCGCCACGATCAGTTCGTTGGTCTCGGCAGGATCGTCGAGGTAGGTCACGGCTGCCCGCTGCAGAACCGGCACGAGACCCTTCAGGCAGTCCGCCTCGGCCGCGACATCATCGGTCCTCACCGCGAGCGTGTTCGTGTAGCTCGGCCACCCTTCGTCACCGAATGTCGCGGTGGCGACCGGCCGCATCCAGGCCTCGACGTCATGTTCGTAGACGTAGGGTTCCGCCGTGATGTAGCCGGTCTGCGCGATGGTGCCGCCCTGCGCAACGAAACTCGCAGGGGTGCCGTCGTAGCTGCGGTCGATGAGCTCCGCGGGGTAGATGCCCTCGTTGATCAGCCAGTCCGTCTTCACCTCGCCGTCGTAAGTGAGCAGCGTCACACCGGCTTCTCCGAGGTCGTGGATACTCTCGGCATCCGGGTACGTTTCGGGGTCCCACATCACCATCGTCGGATCGCCCTCGAACTGCGCGAAAACGCTCACCACGGGAAGGTCGGCCGACGTCATGATCGCGTCGACGGTTTCGACGTACCCCATCAGGATGTCCGGGTCGGTGTAGAGCATGGACTGCACGCTCTGATAGCCGATCGCCGGGCCGCCCGCGCGCACCTGCACGTTCACGCCGGTGTACTCCCCGTCCGTCATCAGCGGACCCGTCACCGTCTTGTTCGCGCTGTCGATGACCGGGTCCGGGCCGACGAGCTCGTACAGAGTGCCGTGCTCCGATTCCGGGTTCCAGTCGGCCTGGATCACGACCGTTGCCGGGCAGGAGCCCGAGAGGTCCAGCGCGCCCACCTCGAGCTCGGCGGTCGCCGAGTCGATCGGCGCGGTCGCGCTCGTCGCGCACCCGGCCGTGGCGAGCGTGGCCACCAGCACAAGCCCGCCCCCTAGACCCCGTCGGGAAGAAACATGCATGTGGGTGATCCCTTCGCGTTGCATGGTGGCGCGCCAGCATCCAGCACACTGTGACCGAATTTGGCGTTGAGGCCTCTTTCGGTACAGATAAGGGCATCAATATGTCGGCGAGGGACCCGGCTAGGTTTCGTTCCGGTTAAAACGCCGGAGAGAGGGGCGTGCAGCGGTCAGTCGGTCCAGCTGGCGCGGTGACGAACCGCGCGAACGCGCGAGACCCGAAGGGCCGACACGCGGGGGTCGTGCCGGAGGCCGTCGAGATAGGCCTCGAACGGCTGCTCGTCACGCGCGACGACGTAGCAGGCGACGTTGTAGGGGCCGGTCTGCTCGTTCACGTATCGGACGTGGTCCGAAGCGGTCAGAGAGGAGAGCATCGCGGGGACGCTCCGCGCCTTGACCGTCAGGTCGACGAGCGCGGCCCTCTCCTGCGCGTCGGGACCCGGAATCCGCGTGTGGAAGCGAACGATCCCATCGTCGACGAGACGGAGGACGCGGCGTCGCGTAGCGGCGACGGTCAGCCCCACCTCCGCGGCGAGATCCGTGAAGTTCTCGCGGCCATCGGCGGTCAGGAGCGCCACGAGGCGCAGGTCGACGTCGTCGGGCATGCGGTGCGGTTCCGCCGCGAGTCGCTCGGTGGGCGGGTGCTGGCCGAGCTCGTCCCCGAGGTAGATGCGCGTGAACACAACCAACTCCACGCTCTCCACCTCAAGACGCGCGCGGACGGTGTCTACAGTGTCGAGGATGCCCGCGAGATCTCGCGCGGTGAACTGAGCAAGGATCGTGTCACCCTCACCCACATATGCGACCCAGGGAGCCGAGGCGAGTTCCTCGGTGGCGAAGAGCGCCTCGTGATCCTCGCCGCGGATGCCGAGCCGCAGGTGGAACACGATGTGCTCGCGCTGCACGGCGGGATGCAGCACGACCGTGGGGACCGCGATGCCCTCGCGGATGATGCGCCTCAGACGTGTCCGCGCCGTCGCGGGCGCGATGTCGGCGCGGGCGGCGAGGTCCTTCACCGTGATCCGCGGCTCGGCCGCGAGCAGTGCGATGATCTTCCGATCGATTGCTGCGGCGTCCGACACGCTCCCATTCCTACCGTCAACGCGCCCCCGCGGGGTAGCGCGTCGCCCTGGCGCAGTTCCCGTGTCGCGCGGAACGCTCGGGGGCTCGATCAGCCCGAGCAGATCCTCGTCCCGCTCGAGGATCAGTCGGTTCCCGTCCCACGCCACGGGCAGGGGGGATCGGTAACGCCTCCCAGGAACTTCCAGCGCCGACCTCGACCCTTCGTCTCGTCGCTACGCTCCTCGCTCAGGGTCCGGAACGGAGACTCCGGACACTGTCCGCAAGTCTCGCCGCGATCACCAGAGGTCGCTGAGCCGCCTGCTCGTGACCTCGCCGGCCTGATCGCCGAGGGTGTACCGGAGGTCGACGGTCACGTCGGCGAGAATCTGCGCCAGCGTGGGGCGGACCACCAGCGAGCCGAAACCGCTGTCGTCGAGAGTCGCGGTCGCTCGCACGTCGCCGTTCGTCAGCGCCTGAACGTTCGCGCCAGGGGCGCCGGACAGGCTGATGCGCACCTCCGTGACCAGGTCGTCGACGAGAACGATCTCCGCACCCGCGATCGTCGGTGAACCGGCCGGCAGCGTCGGCTCCGGCTCAGGCGTCGGGGTCGGGGTGGGCTCCGGCGTGGGGACCGGAGTCGCTTCGGGTGTCGGCGTGGGCGTCGGGGTAGGAGTGGGCTCCGGCGTGGGGATCGGAGTCGCGTCGGGCGCGGGGGCCGGCTCGGACGGTGGCACCGGCGTCGGAGCGGGGTCGTCTTCCCGCGCGGGAATCGGGGCTGGCACGTCCTTCGGTGCCGGCTCGGCGGATGCGGTGGGCTGCGGGCGCGGCGACGTCTCCGGAGTCGGCGTATCGGTCGGAATTCCCGGGAGCGTTAAGGCATCGCTGGGCGCGGGCGACGCCGCGTCCCTCGTGGACGGCACGACCGCAGCATCCTGCGGCCGGTCAGACGTCTCGACCGCGGCAACAGCATCCGCCCGCCCGCCCGCGAAGCCGCCGTGCACGGCGCCCAGCGAGACGCCGCCCACGACGGCGATGCCGGCGGCGACCAGCGCGATCGTCCCGCCCAGTCCTCCGGCAGAGCCGGCAGCGGCCGTCGCTCCGGCGGCAACGCCGGCAGCCGAGGTGCCCGCCCCGACAGCGGCCGGGGATGCGGCGAGCGCCGTGCCGCCGGCCACTCCCGAGGCCGAGCCGCCGGCGGCCACCGACGACGGCATCGCGGCCATCGCGACCGCCGCTCCCGCACCCTCCCGCAGGGCGGCGAGCGCGGCGACCGTCGCGCCGGTCCCCACGACGATCGGCAGCAGGACGAGAGCAAGGCGTCCGGACACCTCTTTGGCCTCGGCCGCGATGGCGGCGCAGGGCGCGTGCTCGGACAGGTGCTGCTCCATGCGGCGCAGGTCGCGGGCGCTGAGGTTGCCGCGCGCGTAACTGCCCATGCGCTCGATGACCCACCGGCACTCGGAGTCGGCGTCCACCGTCTGCAGGTGCGCCTGGATCCAAGCCACACGCAGGCCCTCGCGAGCCCGGAAGCCGAGCTGAGCGACGGCGGTCGCCTTGATCCCGAGGAGCGGCGCCACCTCGGCGGGCTTCATCCCCTCGACCTCGGTGTACCAGAGCACCTCCTGCCAGCGGGCGGGAAGGCTCCGGAACGCGTCATGGGTGAGCGACCGGTCAAGCGCCTCGTCGGTGACGTGCGCCGCCGCATCCGGGTCGACGACCGCCTCGAGGTCGTCGATCGTCGTCTCGCTGCGGGCACGACCCCACGCGGCGGCGGTGTTGCGGATGCTGGTGAACAGGTAGGCGCGGAACGACCCCTCCGGCCCGCCCCCACGCTGCAACGACTGGAAGATGCGCGCGAACGCCTCCTGCACCAGGTCGTCGGCGTCGAGCGTCGAGGTGATGGAACGGGCAACAGCCACCCCGGAGCCGTAGTGCCGGCGCCACAGTTCTCCGAACGCGTCGGCATCGCCCGACCTCGAACGATGTACCAGGTCAGCGTCGGCCGGCATCTCGCCGTCGGCGCCCACGAGCTCGTGGTCGTGCGTCATTGTTCGTCCCCCCGACGCGGCCCCCGGGATCCATCCGAGGTCCGTAGCGCGGGCGACCGGAGTCAGCCCCCGCGACTCGACCTCCCATTCTGCCTCAGCGTCGGCGCTCTCGCACGAGGAAAATCAGCCTCCGGGAGAGAGCCTCCCGGCGTACCGCAACCCGGGGCGCGCCGTCGGATCGAGGTCGAACCAGGGAATCCGAAAAACTTCTTCAATTTGCGTAATAGATCGTCCGCCACGTCGTCTCATCAACGGGGATACCGCGCGCCCTTCTGGGGAGAGGGGCCGGGTCACCCGGGCTCCTGCTGGGGACAGGAGCCAGGACGCCGACGTTCCACCCTGGGGGTCACGCAAGTGACGGAACGCCGATGGCGGGGCCTGGACTCTCTTCCGGAAAGAGTTCGGGCCCCGGCATACCCCTCCCCGGATCACCTTCAGGCGCTGCACACGCTCGCCGCACCCACGAGGTGCACAGTCGCGGTCACCCGGACCCGCTCCTGCGCCCCCAGAGAGAGTCAGATGCTCACCCTCCCCCTGTGGACGTGGCTGGCGATCGCCGCCGCGTGGGTCCTCGCCGCACTCGGTGTCGGCATCCTGGTGGGCCGCGCGATCACGGCCGCCGACCACCACGACCACCCGCGTCCGCTGCCCCGGGCGTCCGTCTCCGAGCGCGCGGATGCGGCGCCTCTGTCGCCGGAGGCCGAGCCGGCGCCCTCCCGCTGACGGGTGCGCTCCCGCCGACCCCGTGCGCTACTGAGGAAGGGCCGCGGCCAGGTCACGCAGCGCACGCGGAGCATCCGACGTCGGCTGCACCTGCACGCATACGTGGTCGGCGCCGGCATCCAGGTGGGCCCGGAGTGCCGCCACCAGGTCGGGGACATCGCCGTGCACCACGATCCGGTCGACCAGCTCGTCGCTTCCGTCGCCGGCGATGTCGTCGTCCGTGAAGCCCGCGCGCAGCATGTTGCCGGTGTAGTTCGACAGCCGCAGGTAGTTGCGGAGGAATGCCCGGGCCGACTCCCGCGCCGACACGACGTCGGGATCGAGCACGACCGTCTGCTCCGGGGCGACGAGCTTGCCCGGTCCGAGCGCCTCCCGGCCCTCGCGCGTCTGGCTCGGAACCGTCAGATACGGATGCGTGCCACCGCTCCGCTCGGCAGCGATCGCCAGCATCCGCGGACCCAGTGCCGAGATGATCCGATCATCGACCGGGATGTCGCGCTCGTCGAGCACGTCGAGATACTCCGACATCGCCCGTAACGGCCGCGCGCGATGGGCCGTGGCCTCGGGGTGACCCGTGCCGATCCCGAGGATCAACCGACCGGGATGCTTCGCCACGATGCGGTGATACGAGTCGGCCAGCTCCGCCGCATCCGACTTCCAGATGTTCACGATGCCCGTCGCCACGACCACCGACTCCGTCGCATCCAGAAGGTGCTCGGCGTGCTCGAGGTCGGCGGGCGGCGACCCGCCCAGCCACACCGTCCCGTAGCCCAGCGCCTCGATCTCGCGCGCCAGCGCGGGCTGGATGTCGCTGCCCCGCATCCACACGCCGAAGAATCCCAAGCGATCCGTCCAGGTCATCTCGGTGCCCTTCAGTGCTGGAACGTGCCGTGGATGATCGCGCGCCCGAGGGTCTTGAACGCGAGCTGGAACGACACCACCGCCGGCGTCACCTCGGGCGTCACCCCCAGGGTGTCGTCGCCGACGGCGTGGACGACGAAGAAGTACCGGTGCACCTGGTCGCCCTGCGGCGGCGCGGCGCCGGCGAATCCGGGCTCACCGCCGTCGTTGCGCACGTGGAACGCGTTTCCGGGAAGCGGGGCGGCGGCGGCACCGGCGGGCAACTCGGTGACGGATGCGGGGAGGTCGACGAGCACCCAATGCCAGTACCCGCTCGGAGTCGGAGCATCCGGGTCGAAGCACGTCACGACGAAGGACTTCGTGCCCTCCGGCGCGCCCGACCAACGCAGGTGCGGGGAGACATCGCCGGTCGCGGCGCCTGTCGCAGCGGCGGCGACCTGCTCGGGCTTCAGCGGCTGCCCGTCGGTGATGTCGTCGCTCGTGACCTCGAACGAAGCGACCGCGGGAAGCAGCGGATACGGGTCGGGGGTCTGCGGGCGCGTGAGGTCGGTCATACCCCGAACCTACCCATCCCCGGCCGTGCGCGCGTTAGCGTGGGGCGATGAGAACCGTTCCCCTCGGCCCCACCGGCCTCCGCGCCCCCAACGTCGTCGCCGGCATGATGCGCATCACCGACAAGAGCGACGAGGAGATCCGCACGCTCGTCTCCGCCGCGCGCGACGCCGGCATCGACTTCTTCGACCACGCCGACATCTACGGCTCCGACACGCACCAGTGCGAGCGGCGATTCGCCGAAGCACTGCGGCTCTCGTCGTCGGAGCGGGCCGAGATCACGATCCAGACCAAGGCGGGCATCGTCAAGGACGGGCCGTACTTCGACTTCTCCTACGAGCACCTCATGGAGGCGGTCGAGGGCTCGCTGCGTGCGCTCGAGACCGACTACATCGACATCCTGCTCCTGCATCGCCCCGACGCGCTGGTCGAGCCGGAGGAAGTCGCCCGCGCATTCGACGAGCTCGAGGCGGCCGGCAAGGTGCGCGCCTTCGGCGTCTCGAACCACACGCCCCGGCAGATCGACCTGCTGCGCTCCGCCGTCCGCCAGCCGATCGTCGCGAACCAGCTGCAGCTGTCGATCGCGCACGCCCCGATCATTACCCAGGGTCTCGCCGGGAACATGGACATCGACCAGTCCGTCACCCGCGACGCCGGCGGCATCCTCGACTACTGCCGCCTCAACCGCATCACGGTGCAGGCATGGTCGCCGTTCCAGTCGGGGTTCTTCGGTGGCGTGTTCCTCGGTTCGCCCGACTACCCGGAGCTGAACGCGGTGATCGACGACCTCGCCACCGCCTACGACGTGCCGCCCATTGCGGTCGCCACGGCCTGGATCACGCGGCATCCCGCGGGCATGCAGGTCGTCCTCGGCACGACCACGCCCGAACGCGTCACGGGCGCCGCCCTCGGATCGGACCTGCCCCTCACCCGCGCCGAGTGGTACGCCCTGACCCGGGCCGCCGGCTACCGCGTGCCGTAAGGGTAAGAAGGGGAGCGTCCTCGCCCTGGGCGAGGGCATCTGCCCGACCGAGGGCGTTATCCGCCGCATCCATCCTCGCCCAGGCAGATCTCCTCGCCTCGGGCGAGGACGGGCGGCGGATGCTCCGGAGGCGAGCGGGCGGATTCCGCGGGCCACCCGCGCGCGCCGCCGTGGGCGCGTCGGCGCCAGGTGCGCGTCAGAAGCAGGTGGGCGTCAAAGCCAGTGGCGTTTGCGGAAGACGCCCCACAGCGTCACCGAGGTCGCAGCCATCAGCGCGAGCGCCATCGGATACCCCCACACCCAGTCCAGTTCGGGCATGTAGGTGAAGTTCATTCCGTAGATCGTGCCCACGAGCGTCGGACCGAAGAGGATCGCCGCCCACCCCGAGATCTTCTTCACCTGCTCGTTCTGCGTCAGCGCGGTCTCCGTCTGTCGCCGCGTCACCAGGGTCGCGTTGACGGTGAGCGCGTTCTCGAGGATCGCGCGCATCGACCCGAGCTTGTCGGTGATCCGGAGCGAATGATCGAGCACGTCGCGCAGCGACCGCTGCAGTTCGAGGTCGACGCCGTACTTTCCGGCTCCGTCGAGCAGCGACTCCAGCATCCCCTTCAGCGGCTCGGCCGCCCGCTGGAAGATGATGACTTCGCGGGACAGGTCGTAGATGCGCCGCGACAGCTCGCCGCCGTCGTTGGAGAAGAGCTGGTCCTCAATCTCGTCGACGTCGTTCTGCAGGCCGGCGGTCACCGGCGCATACTCGTCGACCACCTCGTCGAGAATCGCGTACAGCACCGCCTCCGGGCCCCGCGCGAGGAGCTCGGGTTGCGCCTCCATCCGCTGGCGCACATGTGCCAGGTCGGGCACCTCGGCGTGACGGACGGTGACGACGAAGTCGGGGCCGACGAACACATGGAGCTCGCCGAACTCCACCGTCTCGGCGGAGTCGATGTACCGCGCCGGACGCAGGACGGCGAAGAGGATGTCGCCGTAGCGCTCGAGCTTGGCCCGCTGATGCCCCGACAGGGCGTCTTCGACGGAGAGGGGATGCAGCGAGAACTCCGCGGCGACCTGGTCGAGCTCCTCACGAGTGGGCCGGAAGAGACCGATCCACGCCATTCCCTGCTTGGCCCGCATGTACTCGAAGGTCTGCTCGAGGCTCTCGGGATTCTGGATGCGGCGGCCGCCGACGTACACGGCGTTGTCGATGATGGGCACCTGACAAGTCTCCCCCTCCCAGACCCGCCCCTTCGACAGGAGGCGCCACCGGGGCGTGTTGGGTGGTTCGGGGTGGGACCAAGACGCCACTCCCAATCGATGGGTGCAGCGAACGTGCGCCACAGGAGGAGATGTCACCTCGGGAGGTCGAATCCCCAGCATCCGCCCTCCCCTGTGCACATCCCCTCCCCAACGGCACACCCGGATCAAAGCACCCATTCCGCCAGACGCCCGCGCTGCCGGCGAGCGTGCACCTCAGGAGGAGATGTCACCGCGGGAGGTCCGAATCCCCAACATCCGCCCTCCCTTGTGCACATCCCCTCCCGAACGGCACACCCGACATCCCCAGGCGCATTCCACCGGACGCCCGCGCCGCCAACAGGCGTGCACCTCAGGAGGAGATGTCACCTCGGGAGGGGCGAATCCCCAACACCCGCCCTCCCCTGTGCACATCCCCTCCCCAACGGCACACCCGACATCCCCACGCGCATTCCACCGGACGCCCGCGCCGCCAACAGGCGTGCACCTCAGGAGGAGATGTCACCCCGGGAGGTCCGAATCCCCAACACCCGCCCTCCCCTGTGCACATCCCCTCCCAAACGCCACGCCGCTCCCCGAACGGCACACCGCTCCCCGAAAAAGCCGCTCGCGGGCCGACGCTGCGACGAATGGCGATGCGACGAACGGGGATGCGGCGACGAACGCCCGACGCCGCTGACAAACGGGCGCCCGGGGAGGAGATGCCGCAACGGGAGGTCCGGAGCCCCAAGCATCCGGCCTCCCCCACGTGCATCTACCTCCCGAACGGCGCGCCCATACGGGCGGGCGGCCCGGTACGGCTCAGCTCGGTCAGGACTCGGATGCGCCGGGACCGGCCAGTGACGCCTGGAGCGCCGGCTCGACTCGCGGTCCGGCCGATACCGGGGTCGCGCGCTGAGCCATGGCAGCCATCCAGCCGGGCGCGCGGTCGGCGAAGACGAGCCAGACGAAGCCTGCCGCGCCCAGAATCATGGCCAGGAGACCCACACCCCCGAGGATGCCGGGGAACGCGGCGGCATCCGCCGCGCCCGCGCCCTGCGACGCCAGGGCGGCGTCAACGACGGCGCTCACCGAGATCGCTCCAGCCGCCAGCGCGATGCACGCTCCCCCGATCGCAAGTCCAGCGCATATCGCAAGCCACACGGTGCGACGCCGGGCGCCGAGGAAGTCAATCACATGCCCCATGGTGCGGCCCGCACGCCGCAGAGTGTTTCAGGGTTGACACCGGAAGCGGGATCTGATGATGACTCGCGGCTCGGCCCCTGCCGCATCCATCCGCCGGCCGCAACCCCCGCTGTTGCCGAGGTCGCGTTCCGTATCGTGCCGAGGAGCAGCCTGCGAAGGAGGACGCCATGACGCGTTTCGGATACACCCTCATGACCGAGCAGAGCGGACCCCGCCAGCTCGTCGACTACGCCGTGAAGGCGGAAACCGCCGGGTTCGACTTCCTGGTCTCCAGCGATCACTACTCGCCCTGGCTGATGTCGCAGGGCCACGCGCCCTACGCGTGGACCGTGCTCGGCGCCGTCGCCTACGCGACCTCCAACATCGGGCTCATGACCTATGTCACCTGCCCCACCATGCGTTACCACCCCGCCGTGGTCGCGCAGAAGGCCGCCACCCTGCAGCTTCTCTCGGAAGGCCGGTTCACCCTCGGCGTCGGATCGGGCGAGAACCTCAACGAGCACGTCGTGGGCGAGGGGTGGCCGGCCGTCTCCGTACGGCAGGACATGCTCGTCGAAGCACTCGAGGTCATCCGCGAACTGCACTCCGGCGACCTCGTCACCTATGAGGGCCACTACTTCCGCGTCGACTCGGCGCGCATCTGGGACTGCCCCGACGATGGGGTCCCGATCGGCGTCGCCGTCTCGGGCGACGCGTCGATCGACAGCTTCGCCGACCTGGCCGAGCACATGATCGCCGTCGAGCCCGACGCCGAGCTCGTGCAGAAGTGGAGTTCCGTGCACCCGCTCGGCGGATCCGAGTCGGGCGAGTCACGCAAGATCGGCCAGATCCCGATCAGCTGGGACCCCGACCGCGAGAAGGCCCTCGAACGCGCGCACGAGCAGTTCCGCTGGTTCGGCGGCGGGTGGGCGGTCAATGCCGACCTCCCGACGCCCGCGGGCTTCGCCGCCGCATCCCAATTCGTGCGTCCGGAAGACGTCGCCCAGTCGATCGCGACCGGACCCGACCTCGACGAGCTCGCCGAGAGCGTGCGCCCTTACGTCGACGCGGGATTCACCGACATCGCGATCCTGCAGGTCGGCGACGAGCAGCAGGACCGCTTCGTGTCGGAGGTCGCCGAGCCGCTGCTGGAGAAGCTGCGCGCCCTGTGAGGCTCCGCGCCCTGTGAGGCTCCGCGCCCTGTGACGGGAGAGCAGCGCCGCCGGCTCAGCGGCCGAACGTGAGGAACGCAGCCACGACGAGCACGATCGTCCCGAGCGCGATGATCGACACCCCCACGACCAGCCAGATCGGCTGACGGTACGGCGAACGGATGGGCGCTCGCGAGCGCGACTTTCCCTTGCGGCTAGCCATGAGTCAGACCGTACTCCACGGCTGTGTCGCGGTGGTTACGAGTTTGCGAGCGAAAGCGCACACACCCGTCGCGCCGGCGCACCCATCGTCGCGCCAGAACAGTGCGCGGCCCTCTCGCCGGCACGATCCGTTAGTGTCGTTGCAGCAAGGGGAGTACTCCCATCGCGGCGGACCCGTCAATACGGACTCTACGTAGCGTCCCGGCCCGTCGGCCCGGTTTCCGGGTGGAGGAGACCTTGGCGTCAGATACGCCGACCCTCCTAGGAGTCCCGATGCACGTTCCCTTCCTCGTCTGGGCGATCACGATCGCCGTCACGATCGCGTTCTTCATCTACGAGTTCTTCGCACACGTGCGCAAGGCCCATGCGCCCAGCATCGGGGAATCCGCGCGGTGGTCGGCGTTCTACATCGGACTCGCGCTGCTGTTCGGCATCGTGGTCGGCCTGGTGTGGGGCTGGCAGTACGGCGGGGAGTACTACGCCGGTTACCTCACCGAGAAGGCGCTGTCGATCGACAACCTCTTCGTGTTCCTCATCGTGATGACCGGGTTCGCGGTGCCGAGGATCTACCAGCAGAAAGTGCTGATGATCGGCATCGTGATCGCGCTCATCCTGCGCGGCGCCTTCATCGCGGTCGGGGCCACCCTCATCGAGAACTTCTCCTGGATCTTCTACCTCTTCGGGGCGCTGCTGCTGGTTCTGGCCTACCGTCAGGCGTTCGTGCACCATGAGAGCAATCCCACCGATGGCCGCGGCATGCGGTTCGTACGCCGCCATCTTCCGGTCACCGAGGAGTACGACGGCGACCGCCTGACGCTGAAGAGGGACGGCCGCCGGTACGCCACTCCGCTGCTGCTGACCATCATCGCGATCGGCTTCGTCGACCTCATCTTCGCGGTCGACTCCATCCCTGCCGTGTACGGCCTCACCGAGCAGTCGTACATCGTCTTCGTCGCCAACGCGTTCGCGCTCATGGGGCTCCGCCAGCTCTTCTTCCTCATCGGCGGGCTGCTCCAGCGGCTCGTCTACCTCGCTCAGGGCCTCGCAGTGATCCTCGCCTTCATCGGCGTGAGGCTCGTCTTCCACGCTCTGCACGAGAACGAACTCCCGTTCATCAACGGGGGCGAGGCCGTGGCGTGGGCGCCCGAGATCCCGATCTGGTTCTCCCTCACGTTCATCGCGGTGACGATCACCGTGGCGACGGTGGCGAGCCTGTTGCGCACCCGCGCGGTGAAGGGCTCCCCGGACTCCGCGGACTCTCCGACACGATGACCCCGAGGTCGAGGAGGGCGAGGGGGCGCCACCGCTTCCTGGCCCTCCTCGTGTGCGCCGCGGCTTTCGTTTCGGGATGCAGCGCGCCCGAAATCTCGCCGCGGATCATCCTCCCCCCGGCCGGCGCACCGCTGGACTACCAGCTCGGTGGCGCGTACCCGCCGCCCGCCGGAGTGGAGATCGTCGTGCGCGACCGGTCCGCGGAGCCGCTCGCCGACGCGTACTCCATCTGCTACGTCAACGGCTTTCAGACCCAGCCCGGCGAACAGGACAACTGGCCGGACGGCACGCTGCTGCTGCGCGACGGTGAACCGGTGATCGACCCGGACTGGCCGGATGAGGTGCTCCTCGACACGTCCTCACCCGAGAGCCGGGCCGCCATCGCCGCCATTGCCGGTCCGTGGATCGAGGGATGCGCCGCCGCCGGGTTCGATGCGGTGGAGTTCGACAACCTCGACACCTTCACGCGCTCCGACGGGGCCCTCGACGTCGACGACAACGTCGCCCTGGCAACCGAGCTTGTCGCGATCGCCCATCGCTCCGGCCTTGCCACCGCGCAGAAGAACGCGGCCGAGTACGCGGCGCTCCTCTCCGCCGAAGCAGGCTTCGACTTCGCCGTCACCGAGGAATGCGCGGCCTACGACGAGTGCGGCTCCTATGCCACCGTCTACGGCGAGCGTGTGCTCGACATCGAGTACACCGACGCTCTCCCCCGGCCGTTCGCCGAGATGTGCGCGGACGCGGCGGTGCCGGAGTCGGTCGTGCTCCGGGACCGGGAGCTGTCAACGCCCTCCGACCCCGAGTACGTCTTCGAGCGCTGTTAGCGGGTCGACCACCACGCCCAGGCGACGAGACCGGGCTGGAAGAAGAGGCGCACGAGACGCTTGCGGTCGGTGTCGAGCCCGAAGGCCGATCGCTTCTTGAGCCACTGGTCGACGTTGCCGGGGAAGACCGCCACGAAGAACGCGGCGAGCGCCGCCCCGATCCGGCGCCGCTCACGCGGGAGCGCGATCAGGGCCGCCCCGAACGCCATCTCCACGACGCCGGACGCCACCACGACCGCATCCTTGTCCAGCGGCCCGGCGGCCACCGCCCAGTCGGGCACCTGCGCCTGGAAGTCGCGGCGCGCCCAGAACACGTGGCTGAGCCCCGCGAGCAGCACCGCGGCCCCCAGCATCCATCGGGCGAATGTGCGCACGTCGTCTCCTTGTCGTCAGTTGAGAATGTGCCCGCGAAGAGCCTCGCCGAGCAGTCGTGCGCCCTCGACGGTGGGATGCACGCCATCCCACGTCAATCCTTCGCGGTAGGTGTTCTGTTCGGTCCGCAGCCCCGCCGCGGCATCCGCGAACTCCCAGCCGCGGTCGGCGGCGAGCTGCTGCAGGGCGGCGTTGTAACGCGTCACCGCGTCGGCGCCGAAATCGTTGGGCGGGATGCTGGCGAGCACGACCCGCGCGACGCCGGTCGTGTCCGCGATCCGGGCGAGGTTGGCCGCCGTCTGCTCCGGCGGCACCCCGAAGGCCAGGTCGTTCGTCCCGGCGAGGATGACGAGGACGTCGGCGTCGTAGGGCTGGGCGTTGTCGGCCATCGCCTCGGTCTGCGCCCCGGGCACCGCCCAGCCGCCGGCGAACGTCAGCCGGTCACCTACAGCCCACCGCACCCAGGAGAGCTCCCCGAGTGCGCCGCGGGGAAAATCGGGGCTGTCACCGCCGTGGCTGATCGAGTCACCGACGACCGCCATCCGCAGCGGTGGCGCGGTGCGGGGCGTTGACCCGGGCGTCGCCGTCACCGTCGCCGTCACCGTGGGCGACGGTTCGGGCGAGGAGCTGTCCCCCGAGGCGGCGGACGGATTCGACCCTGCTGAGCGCGCACCGCCCTGCGCGAGCGCCAGGATGAGCACGACCGCGAGAGCGACGACGGCGGTGGTCGCACCGACGGCGGCCCAGAGCCGCGCCCGCGTCTCGGGCGCGTGCGGCTTCGTCATTCCCCGACGCTATCGACACGGTCTGGATGGCGGGTGTACAGCGGAGCGAAAAGTGCGAATCCCCGCTCCGTCAACCCCGCGCCGTGCACGCCTGGACCGCCGCACAATGGGGTGGTCGTCGCCTCCCCCGGTAACGATGGGTCCCCCGGGCTCCCGTCGTCGAGCACAGGTGTCACGCTCCGATGGGACCGGCGTACGGTCGCCGAACGGTTCCCCCGCCGCTCGGCGGCCGTCGCCGGCCGCGGATCGCGCGAGTACCGGGCGACCGGACGGCGGAGCCGGTGTCTCGTCTCGCATCCGGGCGCGCCCCTACGCTGAGACGCATTCGGTCGCGCAGTCCGAGAGGCGCAGATGAGCGATACCCCGCCCGGCGACGAGGTCGACAAGGCGCGAAGCCGCCGCACCTTCCTGAGAGTCTTCGGAGCCGCGGCGACACCGTCGCCGAGCCCCTAGCGGAGGTATCGGAGGAACTACGCGGCGTGTGCGGGGACGGCTACGCGAGCAGTCTTGGCCTGCGGCGCGTCGCTGTGGGCGGGCACCGGCGTGGCCAGGTCGACCGTCAGGCCACCCGAAGAGTTGGCCGAGTTGGCGAGTTCTTTCAGGTACACGGGGTTGAGCATCTCCGGCTCCGCCGTGGTGAAGACGAAACGCAGCGGGATGGCCGGGTGCATCCAGATCGTGGAGCGACCGCCTGGGATGTCTTCCGGGTGTCGCCAGGAGAGCGTGAAGCTCTCCCCGCGACGGAGCTTCGTCGCCGTGACGACCTTGATGTGCGCCAGCAGTCGGTCGGAGACCTCGATGGGCTGGTCCGTGTTCCCGTAAAACAGGTACCCCATGATGCGGTCCTCTCTGCCGACGATCGGTTGATCTGTTATCCGCACGTTACTAGGCAAACTAGCTACTCAGCAAGCGAGGGAAGGTGGCCACCGCGTGAACAAAGAAACCTCACCTCCTGAGTAGTCACCTCGGCTAACTACACTGGGCCTACCCGATACGAGGACCGCTTCCACGCGAGGATGCCCATGACTCCAACGGCCACTCAGGACAGGCTCGACGATGCCGTGCGGGCGGTCGAGCGTCTCCGCCTCTCCGAGTCGCGGCTGTCCCGCCGGCGCCAGAACGCCTGCGGTCCGACCGAGAATGCGCGCGCCGCGATGCGCTACATCCTCGAACGCGCGGACGACGGCGAATCAGTCACCCCCACCGAGATCGCGCACCACCTCGCGGTGTCCACCGCATCCGTCACCGGCATGCTCGATCGCCTGCACGCGGGAGGACTCATCGCCTTCGAGTCGAACCCGCGAGATCGCCGCAGCAAGTTCGTCGTCCCGTTCGACCGCAGCATCGACCTCACCGACATCGACCCGCTCACCGCGCGGATCCGCGAGTTCGCCTCGGCGCTCACACCGACCGAGGCGCAGCACGTCGCAACATTCCTCGACCGCGTGCGCGCGGCCGTCGACGACGAGTGCGCTTAGGCGCGCTCCTGCAGTACGCCCACCGACTCGGCGTCGGGCTCGGGAACGAGGAACAGCCCGTTGGGTCCGTTCGCCTCGTGCATGAGGTCATCCACCCAACGCCGGTTGAGCGACGGCGCCCGGCTGCCGTAGAAGTGGAACACCAGCGGGACGGAGGGGTGAATCCACAAGCTCCGCGACCCGCTGCCGTCGCCGACGCTGTGATGGAACATGAAGGGCTCGCCGCGGCGCAGCTTGTTCATGAAGATCACGCGAAGGTGGGACAACGTCCGATCCTCGATGTCGAACGATCCACCGGAGGTTGCGTAAACCAGTTTTCCCACGTCCGGAGCGTACTACGCGGATTCGGCTAACCATCACGAGCCCCCGTGCCTAACCATCTGCGCACCTCCACCGCGGGTGCTTCTTGTCCCCCAAAAGGGGGACACGTCACGTATACTGTGCCTGGCGGCCCGGCACCGGTCGCCGAGCCCCTGACGGCGTTCACTCCGATCCGCCGCCGGGGGCTTTTCTTCGCCGTCCGCGGGGCGTTCTCAGATAGAGTCCAGGGAAATGATGAGACCGACCTCGCCACCGGCGAATCGTCGTCGCATCCGAAAGATCCTGCTGATCGGCGGCGTCTCTCTCGCGGTCGTCGGACTCATCGCAGCCATCGCTCTCGTCGGCATCCACGCCCAGACCTTCTTCCAGATGATCTCCGCCCGCCCACCCGCCGTAGGAACCACCGTTGTCGCTCCCGACGACTCGAAGGCGGCGCGCGCCCTGGCTGACGGGGATGCAGTCACCCCCGACGAGATCGCGGCCGCCGAGTACCTGGCGGCTCAGCCCACGGCCTACTGGCTGACGCCGGAGGCCGACCCGCTGGAAACGGTCGCGGACCGCATCGCCCACCTGGCCTGGCAGGCCAGGGAGCAGGAGGCGTCCGTCGCCGTGGTCGTTTACGGGCTGCCCGGGCGTGACTGCGGGCAGCACTCCGCCGGGGGGCTCGAGCCGGACGCGTACGTGGCGTGGACCGAGCGCATCGGGCAGGCGCTGCGCAACGCGCAAGACGTTCCCCAGATCGTCATCCTCGAACCCGACAGCCTGGCCCTCGCTCCCGAGTGCGGCAACCTGAACGAGCGCATCGAGCAGCTCTCCGGCGCGGTGGACCGGATGGCGGGCGTGAACAGGTGGATCTACCTCGATGGGGGCCATTCCAGCTGGCTCCCCGCCGAGGAGATGGCCCGCCTCATCCGTGACGTCGGAGTGCTCGACCAGGTGCGGGGCTTCGCGACCAACGTGTCCAACTACCAGACCACGTCGGCGGAGTTCGAGTACGCGCATCAGCTGTCGGAGTTGCTCGACGGCGCCCACGCGATCATCGATACATCCCGCAACGGGGCGGGCCCGGACGGGGATGACTGGTGCAATCCGCCCGGGCGACTGGTCGGCGATCCGGGCGGCACGTACGGCGATGGTGTGGTCGACACCAACCTGTGGATCAAGCCCCCCGGCGAGAGTGATGGCACCTGCTCCGGCGGCCCCGCCGCTGGAGAGTGGTGGCCCGAGGCGGCCGTTGAACTGACGCGGAAGGCGCGCTGAAGCGCGGATCCGCCACGCATGGGGGCGCAGGCATATGGGTGGCCCCGAAGTATGCGAAGATTGCGCTCGACACACAGCGACCGGATCGAGTGAGGCGATGAAAGCATGAGCGACTCTGCGGACGCGCAGAAGACCGCCGTGATCGTCGAGGATGATCCGGATATCAGGCACCTTCTCGTAGAGGTCCTCGAATCGGCTGGGTTCTCGACCGTTTCGGTCGGCAACGGCATCGACGGCGTTCGCGCGGTGATCGCGTATCAGCCGCTGGTCACAACGCTGGATGTCAACATGCCGGGCATCGACGGATTTGAGGCGGCACGCCGCATTCGCGCCCAGTCCGACACCTACATCATCATGCTGACCGGACTCGAGGACGAGGCCGATGTCGTGCTCGGCCTCGGTGCCGGCGCGGACGAGTACGTGGTGAAGCCGTTCCGCCCCCGTGAACTGCGTGCCCGCATCGAGGCGCTCCTTCGTCGCCCGCGCGCGGGGGGAACGCAAGCGATCTCCGGCACTGCGCAGCAGGGGCCGGTCGGGCCCACTTTCCCCGGAGCACGTCCGGTCACGCAGACGATCCCCGGCATGCGTCCGGGCGAGCACGCGTCCGTCCCCACGCAACTGCCGGTGGCATATGACGAGCGCCCTTCAACGGGTCCGGTCCTGGTGCCTTCCACGCAGGGCCCCGAATCGCAGACTGCTCCGGGCACCGAGGTCGCCGAGCGCATCACCGGCGAAGTGGCCGTCATCGACGCGACCTGGCTGGTGCACCGCGACCTGCAGCTCGACCCCGACAGCCGCATCGTGCTGCTGGGTGGTGACGAGCTGGAACTGACCCGCACCGAGTTCGATCTGCTCGCGACCCTGCTGGAGTCCAAGCGCCGGGTGCGGAGCAAGGCCGATCTCACGCTGGTGCTGCGTGGTGAGTCGTACGTCACGAGCTATTTCGTCGGCGACGCCGACAAGCGGGCGATCGAAGCCCATATGACGAACCTGCGCCGCAAGCTGGGCGACAACCCCACCACACCGCGGTACATCGAGACCGTGCGGGGTGTCGGCTATCGCCTGACCTCCGAGCACCTCGCCCCGTAGCCCCCGCTCCCAGCCCGTCCCCTCCCGGTCCCGCACCGAGTCGAGGGCGCCCGCCCCGGACCCTGAGCGAGGAGCCCCCGTCCCGGACCCTGAGCGAGGAGCCCCCGCCCCGGACCCCGAGCGAGGAGCGAAGCGACGAGACGAAGGGTCCGCCGCCCTCCCCAGCCCCGTCCCGGTCCCGGTCCCGGACCGAATCGAGGGGCGCCCGCCCCGGACCCCGAGCGAGGGGCGCCCGCCCCGGACCCTGAGCGAGGAGCGAAGCGACGAGACGAAGGGTCCCCCTCGGTCGACAACAGAGCGCTCTCCCCAAGGGCCGGCGAACGCCGGTTATCCGCATCCGTCCGCCCCGGCCCCGCACCCCGACGTGACGCGAGCTACCGTGCGGGCATGGGCTTCGTCTACATGTTGAGGTGTCACGACGGCTCCCTCTATACGGGAAGCACAACCGATCTCGACCTGCGCCTGGCGCAGCACCAGTTCGGGGAAGGCGCGCAGTACACGCGAACGCGTCTGCCCGTGGAGCTGGTGTGGTTCAGCGAGTTCGATCGTATCGATGAGGCGTTCGGCTGGGAGAAGCGTATTCAGGGATGGAGCCGGGCGAAGAAAGAGCTGCTCATCGCCGGCCGTTACGACGAGCTTCCCGGATGGAGCCGCCGCACACGACGGCGCTGACGCGTGGTCTCCCCGTCACTCGCTCCTGTCCGGCGGGAGCGCACACCAGAGAGTTTCCGGGCCGCGTACGGGGCGACGCTTCGTCTCGCTGCGCTCGCTCAGCGTCCGGGGGCCAAGACGGACCGGTCCCGGACCCTGAGCGAGGGAGCGCAGCGACCGAGACGAAGGGTCACACCGAGCACGGGGCGACGCGGCACGGGGCGACGCTTCGTCTCGCTGCGCTCGCTCAGCGTCCGGGGGCCAAGACGGACCGGTCCCGACGGGGTACGGGGCGACGCTTCGTCTCGCTGCGCTCGCTCAGCGTCCGGGAGCCGAGACGGACCGGTCCCGGACCCTGAGCGAGGGAGCGCAGCGACCGAGACGAAGGGTCCCACGCCGGAGCGACGCTTCGTCTCGCTACGCTCGCTCAGCGTCCGGGGGGCAGGGCCGACCCGTTCCGACGCGGCACGGGGCGACGCTTCGTCTCGGTCGCTCGCGCAGCATCCGGGGGCGGCCACTCGATCGAGGGCCGGACGCAGGTCGGGAGGAGAAGTGCACTCCGGAGGCAGGGCCCGGGCAGCCCGCCCTTCCGATTGCACTTCTCCTCCCCGACCGCCCGGTAGATCACCCCAGGGATCTACCAGCCTCTGCAGCCCCAAACAGCAGAGGGGTTTCCGGGTGCTCCGGCCCTCCCCAGGGCCAGCGCACCCGCATTTCTGATGCGTTCAGGTCGCATCAGACCTTGTATCCGTGTTGGCGACGGAACAGCTTTCCCACCATGAGCACGGTCTGCAGCACGGTGACGACACCGACGATCGGCCAGCCGATCCAGAGGATCGAGGACTGCACGACCGGACCCACGAGGTTCCAGACGACGGCCATCGCCACCGCCACCGCGAGGAGGACGATCAGCGGGGCCCAGTGGCCGAGCCCCCCGCCCTTCTCCGCCTGCGCCTGCATGGCCCAGTTGTCGACCTTCTTGCGGGAGAAGAACCGGCTCCAGGAGCGGACGAAGTGGCTGAGACGCACCCACATGAACGCTTCGGCGGGGAGGAAGATGGCGGCGAAGAGGATGTCGCGAGCGTTGCATTCCTTCATCGTGCGGGCGATGCGTATGTTGAGCGCGATCGCCATCCCCACCGGGATGAGCCACCACGGCGAGAACACGAACGCATTGATCGACAGCGAACCGGCCAGCAGCGTGAAGAACGCCACGCGCACGAAGAGGTTCGTCAGCATGCCGAAGTTCTCCAACCAGCGCACCCGCAGATTCGGGTGGAAGGGCTGGCCCTTGGTGTCGCCACGCTGACCCGGCCACATGAGCTCGATGGCACCGTAGGTCCACTTGACCTGCTGTGCGTCGTAGCCGGAGAGCGTGGTCATCCCGCCGACGTTCGCGCGAGCGTAGGGGCTGATCTTGGTGAGGTAGCCGGCGCTCTTGATCTGCAACGACAGCAGAGAGTCCTCGACCTCGGAGTCGCGCACCCATGGCGTGCTCTGGTGGTTCTGCTGCATCGCGTCGCGCAGGGCGTTCGTGGCGAAGATCGAGAACTGTCCGCCGAGCACCGCCATGTTGCGGCCGCGCAGCAGATTCTGCAGGTTGAATGCCGCGAACTGTGTGCGCTGGCCGGCGATGAGGAACCTCGCCAGGAGGCCCTTGATGCGGCGGTCGTCGATCGAGTAGATCGCCGAGATGCCGCCGATACGCGAGTCGGCGACGGCCTCCGACTCGAGGTACTCGACTGCCTTCGGGTCGGCGATGGTGTCGCCGTCGACCCCGAGCAGGTAGTCGTAACCCTCGACCAGGGAGTAGCCGTAGTTGAGCGCGCCGACCTTCTTGTCGGGGTTCTTGCCGATGTCGTGGACGAAGACCTCGGTGAACTGCTCGCCCAGGTCGGTGGAGATCTCGTGCGGGCCGCTGTACTGCGAGGCGATCTTGACCGTGTTGTCAGAGGTGTTGTTGACCACCACGTGGATGACGTCGGGCACCCGCGTCTGGTTCAGCAGGGCCTCGATGACCTCGGCGATCGACTCTTCCTCGTTGTACGCGGGGATGATGCAGCCGATGGTCGACCGGTGGACCGTGGTGTTCTCCAGCACGGAAGAGAACTCGTCCGGGAATCCTGCATCCGATGCAGTCGGAACGTCCTGGTGCGCGAACAAAGGCGCATTCGCCGGGCGGGCGAGGGAGGTGCGCGGTTTGTTCACGGTTTCTCTTCCTGATCTGCGGAGGTCGTCGGCGCTGCCGGCAGGAACAACACTCCGACACCCGCCGCGAGGAACGCCCCATGTCTCGCCAGCACCACCGCAAGGTTCGCGCAAGAAAGCTGCGGCGAGCGCGGTCACCGTCATCAGAAACAGGCCCGCCTGGATGGCGCGGCCGGGGACACCCGGGTCAGTAGACTGCACCGTATGGCAGTCGCGAACAGCCTCCCGGCGACGTCGCCTGCCGATGGCCTTCTTCCCGAGGAAGAGGGCGATTCACCCGAGAGCCGGACCCGATCGATCTGGTTGCTGCAGCTCGTGCTGGCGGCGAGCGTCGTGGTCACCGTACTCGTGGTGCAGGCGCTGGAGCCGACGCTCTTCGGCCTCTGGACCTTCTCCACGGGCATCGCGATCATCATCGCTCTGACGGCGGTGACCCTCATCGTGCCGTGGCGTCGCGTGCCGCGGGACGCGGTCCTGCTGGTGCCCTTCGTCGACCTCGTCGGCGTCAGTTTCCTCGCGTTCAACAGTGAGCTGCGGTTCGGGTTCTTCTGGGTCTTCCCCATCATCTGGATCGCGACGCACTTCGCCCTGCCCGCGCTCATCACGGCCCTGGCCGTGGTGGGGGCCGTCATCATCCTGGACGCCACGCTGACGGGCCTGGGCCCCGATACCGCCGTGCGGCTCATGGTCGTCCTCCTCGCACTGACCTTCATCGGTCTCACGACGTACCTCTCCGCCCGTCAGAGCCGTGCGTTCAAACACCTCCTGCGACGGCAGGCCAGCCGGCTCCAAGGCACGCTCTCCCGCGTGAGCGGCCAAGAGCGGCGCGTCTCGCAGATGCTCAACGGCCTCGACACCGGCATCGCGCGCCTCTCCCGCGGTGGCGAGGTGCTCGCCCTCAACGAGACATATGTGTCGCTGTACGCCATCGACCGCGACGATCCCAAGCGCCCCGGCGGCTCGGTGGAGTACGCCGCGCTACGGGGGGAGCCTCTGCCCGAAAGCGACCGCCCGTTCGCCCGTGCCGCACGCGGCGAGCTGTTCGAGGATGAGCGGGTGTGGCTGTTCGACACGCACGGCGAATGGCACGCGCTGTCCGCATCCACGCGACGGCTCACCCCCTCCACCGACGAGCCCGACACCACGCTGCTCATCGTCCACGACATCACCGCCCTCATCGAGGCCGAGCGGGCGCGCGAGCGACTCGCGGCGGTCGTCTCCCACGAGTTGCGCAACCCGCTGACGGCGATCATGGGTCATGCCGAACTGGCCCTCGACGGAGACGCTCTGGCACCGAAGACCCGCGAGCAGTTCCAGGTCATCGAGAACGCCGCCGAGCGGATGCAGACCCTGATCTCCGAGATCCTCGCCGGATCGCGCGCCGAGGCGCGCGATCACAAGGTGGACTCCTCCGCCGACTGCCGCCGCATCCTCGACGCGTCGCTGGAGTCCTTCCGGCCGGCGGCAGACGGACGCCGTGTGCAGGTGACGATCGACGCCCCGGAGGCTCTTCCCGTGCGCGGCGACGCCTTCCGGCTGCGTCAGGCGATCGACAACATCCTCAGCAACGCCATCAAGTACACCCCCGGGGGCGGGTCGGTCCGCATCTCGGGCAGGCAGCGCGACGGGCGAGTCGTCCTGGACTTCGCCGACACCGGGATCGGCATGGCCGCGGAAGACATCCCGCGCATCTTCGACCCCTACTTCCGAGCGCGGACGGCTCAGGAAAGCTCGACCCCCGGCACGGGGCTCGGAATGGGGATCGTGCGCACAATTGTGGAAGAGCATCGGGGTACGCTTGGCGTCGAAAGCGAGCAGGGCACCGGCACCACGGTAACGATCAGCCTGCCGACCGGCGCGGAGGCATGACGCAGTCCATGGGTTCGCTCGCCGTTGAAAATCTCGGGATCGCTCAGGCCGTCGTTGCCGCGCTTGGCACGGTCATGATCATCGGGCTGGGCTTCCTCCAGCGCCCTTCCCGCCCATCGCTGCTGTGGTCGCTCGCCTTCATCCTGGCCATGGTGAGCACATGGGTGAGCCTCGCCGGCGAAGCGCTCGGCAACGAACCGGTGCGACTGCTCGGGCTGGGGCTCATGCTCGGCGCGCCCGCCCTCATCTGGTCGGGCTTCCGAGCGCGACGTGGTGTGCGCGCCCTCCCCTGGATCGGGCTGGTTCAGTCGCTGGTCTCCGCCGCCGCCCTCGTCCTCGCCGGCGGCACCGACGTGTATGGACTCATCTTCCGCGTGCTGTTCTTCGGCGCATCCGTCTTCGCGGGCCTGACGTTGCTGGAGATCCGCCGCTCAGCCGACCGCTACGACCGCCTGGTGATCCCGCTCGGTCTGGTTTCGGCGGCCTTCCTCATCGTCGGCGCCTTCACGCTGCTCGTCGGGCTCGTCTTCCCGACCGGCATCGGCAGTGATCTCGCCTTCGTCCGGACGCTCAACGCACTGGGCATGCTCATCTACCTCGTCTGCGCGACGGTGAGCCTGCTGTTCTTCACCTCCGTCTCGCCGGTGGGCGTCCACACCGCAGCGTCCTGGCCGCAGTTCACCGTCACCGCCACCGACCGCCTCGCCCGCGCGCGCGCCGGCGCCGAGACGTCGTGGGCGCTGCTGGCCGTGCGCATCGACGACCCCGAGGAGATCCGCGCGGCCGCGGGCGATGCCCCCTTCGCCCGCATCGTCGAGCGGTTCGAGCGAACCGTCCGGACCTCTTTCCCCGCCGAGGCGGACATCGGTCGTGACGGCCGCGGACGGATGGTCGTGCTCATCGACCGCCCCGGCGCCGTGCTGCGCGAACATGTCCGCACGCTGCTCCGGGAGATCACCGAGATGGATGCGGCGCAGCCGATCTCCGTGCAACTATCGGCGAGCGTCGGGTGGGCGCCGGCCGACGTCGTCGGATACGACTTCGCCGCCCTGCTCGCCGCCGCGCAGCACGCCTGCGACGAGGCATCGGAGCGCGGCGGAGACCGCTGGCAGCGGATCGGCGCATAGCCTCAGTCGTCGGTGGCGCTGGGGCTGGCACCCCCACCGGCGATGGCGATCCGGACGCCGTCGGTGGCGGTCTGCTTGGCGTACTCGTTCGAGGTCGGTGTGGTCTGCACGAGGAACTCGTACGTGAACTGCAGCGTCACATGCGTCGCGGCGTCGGGGACGGCGCCGATGCGAAAGGTCTGCGAGTAGCTGTACGGCGGAAGGACGGGATACCCGGCGGTCTGGTTCGACTGGTCGACCTGGGCCTCGAGCGGCGGGAAGGTCTCGGTCGCGTTGGCAGGGACGGCGATCATCGACACGCGCTGCAAACCCACCTGCTGGCCGTCGTTCGGTGTGACCGTCGTCGTCATCGACATGCTGATCGGCTTCAGAGCGCCGGGTGTCCACTCGTCCATGGAGAGCGTCGACCAGTAGTCGACAGCGGCCGCGACGGCGCCTGCCTGCAGCGCACGCTCGGTCGATCCGCTGGAGAGGTCGTTGGGTACCGGCTGGGGGACGGGGGGTGCGGAGCGCGTCGGCGTCGGCGTCGCGCCTCCGGCGTCGGCGACATCCCACGGGGCGGGTCCACAACCGGTGAGGGCGAACACCGCCGTCAGAGCGGCCGCGGCGCCGACTCGTGCGCGGCGACCGGCGGATCGAACCATGAGGCACCCTTCGTCGTTCGCCGCCAGTCTAGGGGGAGCGGACCCACCCCCTCGCGTAGGACATCCCCCCGGGCTCGCCTAGGGTGAATCGGGTGACCGAATACCCCGTGAGCCGCTCTCGAGAGGTCGCGGGCCGCGTCGTCGCGTGGATTCTCGCCGCCGTGCTGGCCGTCGTCGTTCTCGGCGCGGTGTGGATCGGCGTGCGGGGTGTGCTCGCCTACGGGCACCTCACCGACGCCCGCGCCTCCGCCGCTGACGCCGAGGCCGCTCTCGCCGACCCGTCGAAGGCGGCCGACGTCGTGGAGAGGATCGCCCGCGACACGTCCGCCGCCCGTTCGCTCACCGGCGACCCGGTCTGGGCGCTGGCCGAGGGCGTGCCGTGGATCGGCCCGCAGTTGAGCGCGATCTCGACGATCACTCAGGCCGCTGACGACGTCGCCACCCACGCCATCGCCCCCCTCGCCCAGGTCGCGACCTCCTTCTCGGTCGACTCGCTCCGGCCTCAGAACGGCCGCTTCGACATCGCTGCCCTCGCGGCCCTCAACGAGCCGGCCACCCGGAGCGCCGCGCGCCTCGCCGACGCGTCGGCCGAGGTGGCCAGCATCCCCACCGATGCGCTCGTCGCGCCGCTGCGTCAGCCGATCACAGAAGTGCAGACCCTTTTCCGTGATGTCGCATCCGGCGCCGACGCCCTGCAGCGGGCCACGGCTCTCATGCCCGCGATGCTGGGTGCCAACGGGCCGCGCGACTATCTCGTGCTCTTCCAGAACAACGCCGAGTGGCGCTCGCTGGGCGGTATCGCCGGCGCCATGGCCGTTGTGCACGCCGAGGGTGGCACGATCGCGCTCAGCGCTCAGGGCTCGACGAGCGACTTCCGGCGATACACCGATTCGGTGCTGCAGCTTCCCGCCGACGTCGAGCAGATCTACCACGAGCGGCCCGCGCTCTACGTGCAGAACGTCACGCAGGTTCCTGATTTCACCGTCGGCGCGCCCCTCGCGCGGGAGATGTGGAAGCGCGAGTTCGGCACCGAGGTCAGCGGAGTCGTCGCGGTGGACCCGGTGGCCCTGTCCTACCTTCTCGAAGCGACGGGACCTGTGACGCTCCCCACCGGCGACGTGCTGTCGGCGGAGACGGCGGTGCCCCTCCTGCTCAACGAGGTGTACCAGCGCTACGAGCGGCCGGTCGATCAAGACGCGTTCTTCGCCGCCGCCACCGCGGCCGTGTTCGGCACGCTGTCATCCGGCGCCGTGGATCCCGCCAAACTCATCGCGGCACTGGGCAAGGCCGGGCAGGACCGGCGCCTGTACCTGTGGAACGCCGACCCGGCCGAGCAGGCGATTCTGGACGGCACGAGCCTGCAGGGGCGCCTGCCGCACACGGATGCGAAGAGCACCGAATTCGGCGTGTACCTCAACGACGGCACGGGCTCGAAGATGGACTACTACATGAACGTCGCCACGGCGGTGGGATGGTGCACCGACACCGAGGGGTCGCCGGATGCGGTGCTGACGGTGCGGCTGCGCAGCGATGCGCCGGCGGATGCGGCGTCCCTGCCGGACTACATCACGGGCGGGGGCGCCTTCGGTACTCCCCCAGGCACGACGGAGAGCGTGGCCTACCTTTATCTGCCGGCCGGATCGGAGATCGTCACCGCGGAGGGTGCGAGCCCGGTACCCGGTGAGACGGTCGGCTTCGGCGGAGGAGTGCACGACGGTCGGCGCGTTCTGTCTTGGGCGACGTACCTCCGCCCAGGAGAAGAGGCGACGGCGTCGATACGGGTCCGGACGCCGCATACCCCGAGCCTTGATGTCGTCACCACCCCCACCGCTCACCCGGTCGAGGCAGCCGCCCTCCCCGACGGTTGCCGACCCTCGGAAGGATAGACTGGCGTCGCGCTGTGCGCAGTTCCTTCCCTCCCCCGGAAGCGGTTCGATGAATAAGCTCTTCCCCCGCGTCGTCGCCACCGTGGCGCTCGCAGCCGGCGCCGTGTTCGCCGTGCCAATGGCAGCCACGGCATACCCCGACGATGACGCGGCGCGCGTGTCGGATGCCGCGATCGAACCCGGCGGCACCGTGAGCCTCACCGTCGCTGACGGCACGTTCGCCCCGAACGAGCCGGCGACCATCACCGTCACCGGGGAGAACGGTGCCGACGTGACGTTCGGCATGGTGCGTGCTGCCGTCTCCACAGCGACCTTCCGCGACGCCACGACCAACGCCGAGGGCGGACTGGACCCCGTGCGCCTCACCTTCCCCTCCGACGCGCGAGGCGCCTATACGATCGCCGTCTTCACCTCGTCGTCGCCGGGTGACACCGTCACCGTCACCGTCAACGGCCTGAGCGCCACCGGGGCGGACTTCGGTCCGTACCTGGGCATCTGGGTCGGCGGTGGCGCGCTGGCCGTCGCGGGCGGGGCCGTCGCGGTGGCGACCGCCGTCGTCCGGCGCCGGCGGGACGCCGCCTAAGGCACCGTGCGGCTCAGGCCACGTCGGCCGCTCGCGCCGCGGACACCTGGGCGGTGACGAGGATCGGCAGATGGTCGCTCGACCCCTGTGGCAGCGTGCTGATGTTCTCGATGTCGAACAGGTAGGACGTGGCGAAGTCGTAGTGGCCACGGAAGAACCGGTACCTCGTGTACGTGCGCGCGTCGCTGAGCGTCAGCTCGTACCCTTGCGCTCGCACCTGCTGCCCGAGGTTCTCCTTGAACACCGGGTAGTTGTAGTCGCCCACCATGAGGGCCGGCAGCCCCGCCCCGAGGTTCTGCAGCTCCGCGAGCGCCGTCCGGATCTGATGCCGTCGGAGAGAGTTCAACGCGGTCAGGGGGGCAGCGTGGAACGACGCGACGATGATGTCGCGACCGTGGTCGATGTCGTGCAGACGCACCCCCAGCATCCGCTCTTCGGCGGGCCGGAGCACGTAGTCGTGCAACGACTTCTTCAGCGCGATGGCGCGCACCTCCACCGGACGGAAGGTGTTGGCCCGGTAGTAGACGGCGAGCCCCAAGCGGTTGCGCTGCGTGGCCTCGGCCAGCCGCAGGCCCCCGATCTCGTCGGGCATCTCCCGGGTGTCGCATTCCTGCAGACAGAGGACATCGGCACCGTGGCGCTGGACCAGCGTGACCAGCTCGCCGGCGGCGCGGTGCTTGCGCAAGTTGTACGAGATGACTCTCATTTCGTTCCCACCCTGGCATACCGTGCCGGCGGACGGAGAGGATTGACACGGACCCTCAGCGTTCCCCAAGTGGGCTCATAGCCGTCACTCCGCATCGCGGCGATTGCGGGTCTGGTCGGCCCGTTGGGCGAGCAGGTCGTCTGCCGGATATCCCACCTCGAGGAGCGCGAGCCCTCGGGCGGCGAGCACCTTCGTCGCTGGGGTGCGGATGCCCCCGTCCCGGATCTGCGCGACCTCGCCGATGTCCAGGCGCCCCTCTCCCACGGCGGCGCACGCACCCACGAGCGCGCGCACCATGCTGTGACAGAACGCATCCGCCTTCACCTCGGCGACGAGCACGCCGGATGCATCCCGCTCCCACCGGAAATCGAGCAGGGTCCGGATCGTGGTGGCCTCATCCCGCGGCTTGCAGTACGCGGCGAAGTCGTGGAGACCGATCAGCGACCGAGCGGCAGCATCCATCGCCGCCTCGTCGAGAACAGCACGCACCGTGGTGGTGCGGTGCCGCTCGAGCGGATCGTATCCGGCCGCGGCATCGGCCAGCCGATAGCGGTACCGGCGCCACACCGCGGAGAAGCGCGCATCGAATCCGTCGGGAGCGAGGCTCGAGCGCGTCACCGTCACGTCCGGGTACGCACCGAGGATCCCCCGCACGCGGCCCGCGAGCGCGGCGACGGGGTCTCCCCCACGGCGCCCCTGCGGCAGGCGCAACTGCTGCGCCTCGTCGAGGTCGATGTGGGCCACCTGGCCCAACGCATGTACACCCGCGTCGGTGCGGCCGGCCACCACGAGCCGGGGTCGCGTGCCCAGGATGCGGGTCAGCGCCGCTTCGAGCGTGCCCTGCACGGTGCGCAGGCCCGGCTGAGTCGCCCAGCCGCGGAAGTGCGTCCCGTCATAGGCGATATCGAGACGGATGCGCACCCGCTCAGCCTAATCGGGGTTGATGGAGGGCTCCGCTGGTCTCGTCAGAAGTGGCGGGTGAGCACGCGCTCGCGATCGGTGGCTGAGAATCCCAGGCGCTCGTAGAGGCTGTGGGCACCGGTCGGACTGGCCGTGTCCACGTCCAGCACCGCCTTCTGCAGCCCGGCCGCACGGGCAGCCTCCAGAGTGCGGGCGACGACGGTGGGAGCGTAGCCGCGTCCACGACGATCGCGGACGACACCGATGAGGTCGATGTACGTGTTCGGCGCTCCCAGCGCCTCCCAGTCGTCCTCGTTCACCGAGGCGAGGCAGAACGCGACGATGCGGCCGTCCTCGACGAGGAGGGTGGACAGGTCAGGGCGCAGGAAGGGGCCGTCGACGAATGTCCGCCACGCGTCCTCGGCCGAGGGCAGGCTCGACCAGTGGTCGCGGAACGCGTCGTTGCGCGCAGCGAGAGCATCCAGCGCCCGGTCGGGCGTGTAGGCCTCCAGCGACGCGCCGTCCGGCGCGGGTCGCTGCGGGATCGGGTCGCCGAGGTCGCGGACCATCGTGGTGAACCACCGCTCCGTGGCCATCCCCAGCCGCTCGGCGAGGGCCGCCGCATCCGTGTTCCGCTCCTCGGTGTAGAAGGCCACCTGGCCCGGGAGAGGAGCGTCGATCGAGGCCAGGTGCTGCAGGGCGCGGTCGTACGCCCAACGCAGAGCGACCGCGCCGATGCCGCGCCGGCGGTACTCGGGGTGCACCGCGCCGTCGAAATACACCTTGGGGGCGATGTCGCGGGAGGGGTGGAAGATCGCGCTCGAGACCGCCACGAGGGTGCCATCCGCGGCGAACGCGAGGACGGTGTCGCGCGCATGGTCGATGTGCGCCACCGCGAACGTGTCGGCGACCTCCTCCCGCGGGGTGGTGTACGTCGGGTGGTCGACCCGGCCGGCTGCAGCGAGCAGCGCGTGCATCGCGTCGATGTCATCCGGTGTCGCGCCGCGCCAGCGCGCCACCTCGGGGTGCTGGGGCGCCGCGATCTGCACGGGCGCGGGTACTCGCGCGGCCAAAGGGAGATCCATCACTCGTTCATCCGTCACCGATTCAGCCTACGACGAGACCCCCGTCCGAAATGGACGGGGGTCTCGGTCGATCCGGGAAGGATGCTACTTCTTCGCGTCCTCGGCAGCAGCCTCGGCGGCTTCGCCCTCTTCGGGCGACTCGGCACCGGCCTCGGCCGACGCGTCGTCCGCAGCATCCGCCTCGGTGACCTCGTCGGTCACCTCGGTCTCGGCAGCATCCTCGGCGACGGGTGCGTCCTCGGCGGGTGCGTCCTCGGCGACCGGTGCGGCGGCGGGTGCCGTCGCGCGAGACGTCTTGGTGGACTTCACCTTCGGGGTCACGGGCTCCAGGACGAGCTCGATGACAGCCATCGGGGCGTTGTCGCCCTTCCGGTTGCCGATCTTGGTGATGCGGGTGTAGCCACCCGGGCGGTCGGCGACCAGCGGCGCGATCTCGGTGAAGAGGACGTGCACGACCTCCTTGTCACCGATCACGCTCAGCACCCGGCGGCGCGCGTGCAGGTCGCCGCGCTTGCCGAAGGTGATGAGGCGCTCGGCGAGCGGACGCAGGCGCTTGGCCTTGGTCTCGGTCGTCTGAATCGACTTGTGCGTGAACAGGGCCGCGGCGAGGTTCGCAAGCAGCAGACGCTCGTGGGCGGGACCGCCGCCGAGGCGGGGACCCTTCGTGGGCTTGGGCATGTCTCAGTTACTCCTGGAAGGTCTCGTGTCGGGAAGCCGCGGTCAGACGGTCTCTTCGTCGTAGCCGCCGTAGAACTGGGCGCCGTCGAATCCGGGCACCGAGTCCTTGAGCGACAGACCGAGCGAGGTGAGCTTGTCGCGCACCTCGTCGACCGACTTCTGACCGAAGTTGCGAATGTTCATGAGCTGCGTCTCCGACAGGGCGACGAGCTCCGACACGCTGTTGATGCCCTCGCGCTTGAGGCAGTTGTACGAACGCACCGACAGGTCGAGGTCTTCGATCGGCATGGCCAGCTCGTTGGAGAGAACGGTCTCCACCGGCGCGGGGCCGATCTCGATACCCTCGGCCTCGACGTTCAGCTCGCGGGCGAGGCCGAACAGCTCGGTCAGGGTGCGGCCGGCGGAAGCGACGGCGTCGCGCGGGGCCATCGAGGACTTGCTCTCGACGTCCAGCACGAGCTTGTCGAAGTCCGTACGCTCCCCGGCGCGCGTGGCATCCACGCGGTAGCTGACCTTGAGGACCGGCGAGTAGATCGAGTCGATCGGGATCTGACCGGCCTCGGCGTACTCGTTGCGGTTCTGGGTCGCCGAGACGTAGCCACGGCCACGCTCGATGGTGAGCTCGAGCTCGAACTTGGCGGTGTCGTTGAGGGTCGCGATCACCAGATCCGGGTTGTGCACCTCGACGCCCGCGGGGGCGGAGATGTCAGCCGCGGTGACCTCGCCGGCGCCGGTCTTGCGCAGGTAGGCGGTGATGGGCTCGTCGCGCTCGCTGGAAACGACCAGCTGCTTGATGTTGAGGATGATCTCGGTGACATCCTCTTTCACACCCGGGATGGTGCTGAATTCGTGCAGTACGCCGTCGATGCGGATGCTGGTGACGGCGGCACCGGGGATGGAGGACAGGAGGCTGCGACGCAGCGCGTTGCCGATGGTGTAACCGAAGCCGGGTTCGAGCGGCTCGATGACGAAGCGGCTGCGGAACTCCCCGATCTTCTCCTCGGTCAGAGTGGGACGCTGTGCGATGAGCACTATGGGTTCCTTTCGATCACGTGCCCGCTATATGACACGTGCGGTGGGTGAGATGTTGAGTTGTACTCGGGGATGCCGGGGGCTCCGCAGGAGCGGAACCCCGCGGCATCCGCGTGGAAGAGAGGGGGACTGGGTCAGACGCGGCGGCGCTTGGGCGGGCGGCAGCCGTTGTGCGCCTGCGGGGTGACGTCCTGGATGGACCCCACCTCGAGGCCGGCGGCCGTCAGCGAGCGGATCGCGGTCTCGCGACCCGAACCCGGACCCTTGACGAAGACGTCGACCTTCTTCACGCCGTGCTCCTGCGCCTGACGGGCGGCGGACTCGGCCGCCATGCCCGCGGCGTACGGGGTGGACTTGCGCGAGCCCTTGAAGCCCACGCCACCGGAAGACGCCCAGCTGATGACAGCGCCGGACGGGTCGGTGATCGAGACGATCGTGTTGTTGAACGTCGACTTGATGTGGGCGTGGCCCAACGCGATGTTCTTCTTCTCCTTGCGACGCGGCTTGCGCGCAGCGGACTTGGCCTGTGCCATGGTGTGCGGTTCTCCCTAAATCCTGGGGCGCCGGCGGAGCCTAGCGCGCCTTCTTCTTGCCGGCGACCGTGCGCTTCGGACCCTTGCGGGTACGCGCGTTGGTCTTCGTGCGCTGCCCGCGCACAGGGAGGCCGCGACGGTGGCGGATGCCCTCGTAGGAGCCGATCTCCACCTTGCGGCGAATGTCGGCGGCCACCTCACGGCGAAGGTCACCCTCCACCTTGTAGGTGCCCTCGATGTGGTCGCGGAGCTCGACGAGCTGGTCGTCGGTAAGGTCCTTGACGCGAACATCCGGGCCGATGCCGGTTGCCGCGAGGATCTCGTTCGAACGGGTACGGCCAACGCCGTAGATGTAGGTCAAGGCGATGACCACGCGCTTGTCGCGCGGGATGTCGACGCCGGCGAGACGTGCCATGCGGATCTCCAAAGGAGTGTCGTGGAGGTGTGGAGCAGGATCGGTGCCCGGGCCTCCGCCCCGAGGTGTCCCCCGCATCCGGTTGCCCCGATGCGGGTTCTGATCCTGCCGTTATGTGTTCAGTTGTGGTCGTGAGGGCTGCGGCTCGTCGGCTAAGCCGCCGCGCCCAGCCGGAACGTCAACCCTGGCGCTGCTTGTGACGCGGGTTGCTCTTGCAGATCACCATCACCCGGCCGTGGCGGCGGATGACCTTGCAGTGATCGCAGATGGGCTTGACGGAGGGATTGACCTTCATGATTTCCTGTTCGCTGTCTTCGTACCGCGCCGGAGCGCGGCCGTTACTTCTCGACCGGTCTTAGCGGTAGCGGTAGACGATTCGGCCCCGCGTGAGGTCGTAGGGGCTGAGCTCCACGACGACACGGTCTTCGGGGATGATGCGGATGTAGTTCTGCCGCATCTTGCCGGAAATCGTGGCGAGCACCTTGTGTCCGTTGGTCAACTCAACACGGAACATCGCGTTGGGCAGGGCCTCGGAGATGACACCCTCGATCTCGATGACACCGTCTTTCTTCGCCATATACTCGCTATCGCTTGTTGCAGACCGGTCGGTCTGCGGTGGATGGGGTTCGGTGCTGTGACACGCCAATAGAGGCGCAACGCACCAAAGATCAAGCATACGTGGTATTGCGCCGTCCAGCAACCAGAGCCGCCCTCGCCCGTCCGCCCTCGCCCTCGCCCCGCCCTCGCCCGCCCTCGTCCCGCGAGAAACGACGATCCGGACGAGAAACGGCGCGACGCATCCTGTCTCGTCCGGATTGTGGTTTCTCGCGGGCGTGGAGGGCGCACGCACTCCTCCTCCCCGGCGGGCGGATGGCGCGGGTTCTCCACGGGGAAGCGCGAGCGCGGGGATGCTGCGCATCCGCGGGCCCACCATGGCGGGATGCTGCTTCTTTCCGGTCACACGCTCGCACCGTCTCCCGTTCCCCTCCTCCGCACGCGGGACGCCGAAGACGCGGGGTTGCGCCTCCGCAACGACGATCGCCGCGTGAGAGTACGACCCGGGGTGTACGCGCCGCGCCACCTGTGGGAGGGACTCAAACCCTGGGAACGCTACCTGGCGCGAGTGCACGCCTTCGCGTCGGTCTCGCCGGGAGCGGTCTTCTGCCTGGAATCCGCCGCTTCTCTCCTCGGCCTCCCGTTGTTCGGCGAGCCCCGCGACATCCACGTGTACGACCCCGGCCGGGCTCGATCGCAGCGGTTCGGCGACGTGGCCGTCCACACGAGCGCCGACCCGCGCGTGATCAGTGCGGGGAGCATCTCCCTCACGTCCCCGGCCGACACCACGGTCGATCTCATCCGCGCCCTCCCACCGGCCTTCGGACTCGCCGTCGGTGACGCCGCACTGCGTGCGTTCCCGACCATCCTGAGCCCGGAGTTCCTGACTCAGATCGCCGGCACCCAGGTGAACGGCCGAGGGAGCAGGCGCCTGCGGTGGGCACTCCCCCGGCTGGATGGTCGCGCGGAGTCGGTCGGCGAATCGGTCAGCCGGGCCGTGATGGAGTGGAGCGGCTTCCCTCCCCCGCAGCTCCAGCACGTGTTCCACTACGAGGGATTCGAGGACCGCTCCGATTTCTACTGGCCGACGTACCGCGCGATCGGCGAATCCGACGGCTACGACAAGTACACGACCGACCCCGGGGAGGCGGCGCAACGGATCCGCAAAGAGAAGCAGCGCGAAGACCGCCTCCGACGCTACGAGCGCGGTTTCGCCCGCTGGGATCTGGCCGGAGCGACGCGCGTCACCCCCCTCTGCACCGCCCTCACGCACGCCGGGGTGCCGCAGCTCTTCGCTCCCCAGCACCCGATGCTGGCGACCCTCCGCCCCCATCCGCGCTCCCGCTGAGCGAGAAACGACGTTCCGGACGAGACATGACGCGTCGCGCCGTTTCTCGTCCGGGATGTCGTTTCTCGCCGGGGGTGCGAGGGACGAGACGGGAGGGACGAGGGACGGGAGGGACGAGGGGGCTAATTCAGGCGGGCCACGATGTCGGCCTGGGGGTCGCCGGTCAGGTCGGTGGCGTTCGCCAGCACCTGGCCGTTCACCACGATCGTCGGCGTCGAGATGCCGGGCGAGCCCTCCTGCTCGGGGGTTTCGCGGGTCATCGCCGTGGCGAAGCGCGTGTACGTGCCGTCGGTGATGCACGAGGCCACATCGCCGGAAGCTCCGGCCTGCTGGGCGATCGCGATGATCTCCTCGTCGGTCAGGCCCGACGACCCCTCCTCCGGCTGGTTCGCGAACATCCCCTGCACGAACGGCAGCACGGCATCGGGAGCGTCCTCGGCGACGCAGTACGCAGCAGCGGCCGAGCGCGTCGAGAACTCCGTGCCGTCCGAGGCGCGGTCCAGGATCGAGATGGGGTGGATGTTGAGGGTGATGCTGCCGTCGGCGACGAGCTCCTCGAGCGTCGGACCGTACGCCTGCTCGAACTGGTTGCAGATCGGGCACATGAAGTCGATGTAGGTGTCCACCGTGTCCGGGCCGTCACCGACGGCGATCGCTCCGGTGGAGGCATCCACGACGGGGCTGTCCGGCGCCTCGCCGGCGGAGTTCGCCACGGCGTTCCCCCACCACACGGCGACGGCGACTCCGATGAGCACGACCACCACGGCGGCGGTGACGCCGATGGCGAACCAGTTGACCTTGCGCTCCGCAGCCATGATTACTCGATCTCCTTGGGAATCACGCCGAACGGGGCAAGCTGCTCCGCGCCGCCGTCGGGCGCAGTGAGCACCCAGATGCCACCAGCGTGCACCGCGACGCTGTGTTCCCAGTGTGAGCCGTCCGACCCGTCGAGGGTCGAGACGGTCCACCCGTCGTCCTCGACGAACGTCTCCTGGTCGCCCGCGACCACCATCGGCTCGATCGCGACGGCCAGTCCGGGACGAACCTCGGCGCCGGGCTCGGGCGTGCGGTAATTGAACAGGCTCGGCGACTCGTGCATCTTGCGGCCGATGCCGTGCCCCACGTAATCGCGCAGAATGCCGTACGCGCCCGTCGAAGGACTGTGCGCCTCGATGTGATCCTGGATGGCCGCACCGACCTCACCCAGGTGCGACGCCGACGCCAGCGCGGCGATCCCGGCCCACAGCGACCCTTCGGTCACCTCCGACAGCCGCCGCCGCGCGGCCACCACCTCCGCCGGGGCATCCCCGGGCACGACGACGCTGATGGCCGAATCGCCGTTCCACCCCTGCAGCTCCGCCCCCGCGTCGACCGAGACGAGGTCGCCCGCCTGCAGGACGCGGTCGCCGGGGATCCCGTGCACGACCTGCTCGTTCACCGAGGTGCAGAGAGTATGCCGGTACCCGCGCACGAGCTGGAAGTTCGAGCGAGCGCCCCGCGAGCGGATGACGCGGGATGCCTCGGCATCGAGCTCGAGCGTCGTCACACCCGGCGCGATCATCGTGCGCACCGCGTCCAGCGCGGCCGCGGTGATCAGGCCGGGTTCGATCATGGCCCGCAGCTGCGCGGGGGTCTTGTAGAGGGAGGAGCGGAAGATCACGTCAGGCCGCGGTCGAACGACCGAGGCCGCGTGACTCGAGCGCTGCGAAGATGCGCTCGGTCACCTCATCCAGCGTCCCCACCCCGTCGATCTCGTCGACGATGTTCCGGGTGCCGTAGACGCCGAGGATCGGCGCCGTCTCGGACTCGTAGATCGCCAGGCGGTGAGCGATGGCCTGGTCGCTGTCGTCCGCGCGACCCTGCTCCTCGGCGCGCTTGGTCAGCCGCTCGATCGACACTTCGCGCGGCACGACGAGAGCGATCACCGCGTCGAGTGTCTCCGCGCGCCCCTCGAGGAAGTCGTCGAGCTGCAGCACCTGAGCGAGGTTGCGGGGGTAGCCGTCGAGGAGGAACCCGCTCGCGGCATCCTCCTTCGACAACCGGTCGCGCACCACGGCGCTGGTGAGCTCATCGGGAACCAGGCGACCCGAGTCGATGATCTCCTTCACCTGCGTCCCCAGCTCCGTGCCGTCCGCGACGTTGGCGCGGAACACATCGCCGGTCGAGACCACGGGGATGCCGAACGCTTCGGCGATGCGGACACCCTGGGTGCCCTTGCCCGATCCTTGCGGACCGACGATGAGCAGACGTGCGGCTGAGGTCATCAGCGGAGGAGCCCTTCATAGTGACGCTGCTGAAGCTGCGCGTCGATCTGCTTCACCGTCTCGAGACCGACACCGACGATGATCAGGATCGACGCGCCACCGAACGGGAAGTTCTGGTTGGCACCGACCGTGGCCAGGGCGATGAGCGGCAGCAGAGCGATGAGGCCGAGGTAGATCGACCCGGGCAGCGTGATGCGGGTGAGGACGTAGTCGAGGTACTCCGCGGTCGGGCGCCCCGCCCGGATGCCGGGGATGAAGCCGCCGTAGCGCTTCATGTTGTCGGCGACGTCGACCGGGTTGAACGTGATCGCGACGTAGAAGTAGGTGAACCCGATGATCAACAGGAAGTACACCAGCATGTACAGCGGGTTGTCGCCCGTGGTGAAGTACTGCGAGATCCACACCACCCAGCCGGGGGCTTCCTGCCCCGCCTGCGGCTGGTTGAACTGGGCGATCAGCGCGGGGATGTACAGCAGCGACGAGGCGAAGATGACGGGCACGACACCGGCCATGTTCACCTTGATCGGGATGTACGTGTTGGTGCCGCCGTAGGTGCGTCGCCCCACCATCCGGCGCGCGTACTGCACCGGGATGCGGCGCTGCGACTGTTCGACGAACACCACGAGAGCGACGACCAGGATTCCGACGCCCAGCACGAGGAGGAAGACCTCGAAGCCGCGCGCCTGCCAGATCGACCACATGGCGGCCGGGAAGGTCGCGGCGATCGAGGTGAAGATGAGGATCGACATGCCGTTGCCCACGCCGCGCTCGGTGACGAGTTCGGCGAACCACATGATGAGGCCGGTACCGGCGGTCATCGTGATGATCATGAGCAGCTGCGCCCACCACACGTCGTTGGTGAGCAGGTTCTCGCACTCGGGGATACCGACGCCCAGCAGCTGCCCGCTGCGTGCCACCGTGACGAGCGTGGTCGACTGCAGCAGCGCCAGGGCGATCGTGAGGTAGCGGGTGTACTGCGTCAGACGGGACTGGCCCGCCTGGCCCTCTTTGTAAAGGGTCTCGAAGTGCGGGATGACCACGCGGAGCAGCTGCACGATGATCGTCGCGGTGATGTAGGGCATGACGCCCAGCGCGAAGATCGACAGCTGCAGGAGGGCGCCACCGGAGAACAGGTTCACCAGGGACAGGAGGCCCTCAGTGGTGCCCTGCTGGTCGAGGCACGACTGCACGTTGGGGAAATCCACGAACGGCGTAGGGATGTGTGCGCCGAACCGGTAGATCGCAATGATGCCCAAGGTGAAGGCGATCTTGCGACGCAGGTCAGGCGTGCGGAAGACCCGCGCGATGGCGCTGAACAAGTGGATTCCTCCAGAGTGGTTCCGGCGCGCAGAGGCGCACAGACAACCAGGGTAACCCAGAGGGCCGGAGGCTAGCGCTCTCCGGCCCTCTGAGGTGCAGGCGAGGTCAGTTGACCGAGCCGCCCGCCGCGACGATCTTCTGCTCGGCAGAACCCGAGACCTTGTCGACCGTCACGTTCAGCTTCACCGAGATGTCGCCGGTGCCGAGCACCTTGACCTTCTCGTTCTTGCGCACAGCACCCTTGGCGACGAGGTCGCCGACGGTCACCTCGCCACCGGCGGGGTACAGCTCCGCGAGCTTCTCCAGATTCACGACCTGGTACTCGACGCGGAACGGGTTCTTGAACCCGCGCAGCTTCGGAGTACGCATGTGCAGCGGCATCTGGCCACCCTCGAACCCGATCCGCACCGAGTAACGGGCCTTGGTGCCCTTGGTGCCACGGCCCGCGGTCTTACCCTTGGAGCCTTCACCGCGACCGACACGGGTCTTCGCGGTGTGGGCACCCGGGACCGGCCGGAGGTGGTGCACCTTGAGCACGCCGGGGCGCGTCGCGGGAGCAGCGGTCTTCGCAGCGGCGGGCTTGGTCGCCTTGGCGGCGGCGGGCTTGCGCGCCGGCGCCTTCTTGGCGGGCTTGTCGGCCGCCGTTTCGTTTTCAGCCATCAGTCGATCTCCTCAACCTTGACGAGGTGGGCGACGGTCTTGACGTAGCCGCGCGTCTGCGCGTCGTCGGGACGGACGACAGCGTCGCCGATCCGCTTGAGACCGAGGCTGCGCAGCGTGTCACGCTGGTTCTGCTTCTCGCTCACCTTGGACTTGATCTGGGTCACCTTGAGTCGGCTCGCCATCAGACACCTGCCTTCGCCGCAGCGGCGGCCTTGGCCTCGTTGCGGATGATGATGCCGGGCACGACGGCGTCGTACTCCAGGCCGCGGCGAGCGGCCACGGCACGGGGCTCCTCGAGCTGCTTCAGTGCGGCGACCGTCGCGTGCACGATGTTGATCGTGTTCGACGAGCCGAGCGACTTCGACAGGATGTCGTGGATGCCGGCGCACTCGAGTACGGCGCGCACCGGGCCACCGGCGATAACACCGGTACCGGCAGCCGCGGGACGAAGCAGGACGACACCGGCTGCGGCCTCACCCTGCACCGGGTGCGGGATGGTCGAGCCGACGCGCGGGACACGGAAGAAGTTGCGCTTGGCCTCTTCGACGCCCTTCGAAATCGCCAGGGGCACCTCGCGGGCCTTGCCGTATCCGACGCCGACGACACCGTTTCCGTCTCCGACGACCACGAGGGCCGTGAAGCTGAACCGACGACCGCCCTTGACGACCTTCGACACGCGGTTGATCGTCACGACGCGCTCGAGGAACTGGCTCTCGTTGCGGTCGCGCGATCCACGGTCACCACGGTTGGGGTTGCGCTCGCGGCCGCCGCGGCGGGCCTCACGAGGCTCGCGGCTGGCGTCGGCCGTGCCGGCCGTGGCCGTCTCGGCCGTGGCCGGTGCGGCCTGGGACGCGTCGGTCACTTCGGTCTCCTTGTTGTCACTCACAGGTTCAGCCCTCCTTCGCGGGCGCCATCGGCGATCGCGGCGACGCGACCTGCGTACCGGTTGCCACCGCGGTCGAAGACCACGTCGGTGACACCGGCGGCCTTCGCGCGCTCGGCGACGAGTTCGCCGACCTTGCGGGCCTTGGCGGTCTTGTCACCGTCGAGGGCACGCAGGTCCGTCTCGAGGGTGGATGCAGAGGCCACGGTGTGGCCCTTGCTGTCGTCGACCAGCTGGACGAAGACGTGGCGCGCCGAGCGGGTCACGACGAGACGAGGACGAACCTCGGTGCCGACGACCTTCTTGCGAAGGCGCCCGTGACGACGGCTGCGGGCGTCAGACTTTGACTTGAGAGCCATGGCTACTTACCACTCTTTCCGGCCTTGCGACGCACGACCTCGCCCGCGTACCGCACACCCTTGCCCTTGTACGGCTCCGGCTTGCGGATCTTGCGGATGTTGGCCGCGGCTTCGCCGACGGCCTGCTTGTCGATGCCGCTCACGGTGACGCGGTTGTTGCCCTCGACCGTGAACGTGATCCCGGCGGGGGGTTCCACGAGCACGGGGTGCGAGAAGCCGAGGGCGAACTCGACCGAGCCGCCGCGCTGGGCGACGCGGTAACCCGTGCCGACGACCTCGAGGCCCTTGGTGTAGCCCTGGGTGACACCGATGATGTTGTTGTTGATGAGCGTGCGGGTCAGGCCGTGAAGCGACCGGGACTCGCGCTCGTCGTCGGGGCGGGAGACGAAGACCTGGTTGTCCTCGACCTTGACCTCGATGGGGCGCGCCACGGTGAGCGACAGCTCACCCTTGGGGCCCTGAACGGCGACATCCGAACCGGTCACCGTGACGGTGACATCGGAGGGGATGTCGATGGGAAGACGTCCAATACGCGACATGTCAGATCACCACACGTAGGCGAGGACTTCTCCGCCCACGCCCTTCTGCTCGGCCTGGCGGTCTGTGAGCAGACCGGAGGAGGTGGACAGGATGGCGACGCCGAGGCCACCGAGAACCGTGGGGATCTCGGTCGAGCGTGCGTACACGCGCAGGCCGGGCTTCGACACGCGCTTGATGCCGGCGATCGACCGCTCGCGGTTCGGGCCGTACTTCAGCGTGAGCGTCAGCGTCTGGCCGACGCGGGCGTCCTCAACGGACCATCCCGCGATGTACCCCTCCTGCTGGAGGATGTCGGCAATGTGAGTCTTGAGCTTGGAGCTCGGCAGCGACACGGAGTCGTGGTGTGCCGAGTTCGCGTTGCGCAGACGGGTCAGCATATCTGCGACCGGGTCTGTCATCGTCATGTGATGCTTCTTTCGATCATGAGGTTTCGGCTGCCGTTACGCGACAGACGACCTTCTATGAATGGGTGGGGGTCTTAGGCCTGGGTGTCGGCCGAGCGGAACGGGAAGCCGAGCTGACGCAGCAGCGAGCGGCCTTCTTCGTCGGTCTTCGCGGTGGTGACGATCGTGATGTCGAAGCCGCGGACCCGATCGATCCGGTCCTGGTCGATCTCGTGGAACACTGCCTGCTCCTGGAGGCCGAACGTGTAGTTGCCGGTGCCGTCGAACTGGCGGTCCGACAGGCCGCGGAAGTCACGGATGCGGGGCAGCGCCAGGTTCACGAGCCGGTCGATGAACTCCCACGCGCGGTCACCGCGGAGGGTGACGTGCGCGCCGATGGGCTGGCCCTCACGCAGCTTGAACTGCGCGATCGACTTGCGTGCCTTCGTGACGATCGGCTTCTGGCCGGTGATCTTGGTGAGGTCGTCGACCGCACCATCGATCACCTTGCTGTCGCGAGCGGCTTCACCGACGCCGGTGTTCACCACGACCTTGACCAGGCCGGGGATCTGCATGACGTTGGTGTACCCGAACTCTTCCTGCAGCTTCGGCTGAATCTCGTTCCGGTATTTCTGCTTCAGGCGGGGCTGGATCTTGCCAGCCGCCGCGGCAGTCGCGGTGCTCATATTCAGAGGTCCTTGCCTGACTTCTTCGCGAAGCGCACGCGAACCGTGCGCTTGACGCCATCCTTGACCTGCTCCTCGACACGATGGCCGACGCGGGTCGGCTTCTTGGTCGAGGGGTCGACGAGGGCGACGTTGGAAATGTGGATGGGGGCCTCGAAGGTTTCGATGCCACCGGTCTTGGTGCCGCGCTGGGTCTGACCCACGCGCGTGTGCTTGGTGACGTAGTTCACGCCTTCGACGATCACGCGGTTCTGCTCGACGAGGACCTCGAGGACCTTGCCCTGCTTACCGCGATCTCCGCCGCGCTCGGGCTTGGAGCCCGAGATGACCTGAACCAGGTCGCCCTTCTTGATCTTCGCCATGATCAGATGACCTCCGGTGCGAGCGAGACGATCTTCATGAACTTCTTGTCACGAAGTTCACGACCGACCGGCCCGAAGATGCGGGTGCCGCGGGGCTCCCCGTCGCTCTTCAGGATCACGGCGGCGTTCTCGTCGAACTTGATGTAAGAGCCGTCGGGACGGCGGGTCTGCTTGACGACACGAACGACGACAGCCTTCACGACGTCGCCCTTCTTGACGTTGCCGCCGGGGATGGCGTCCTTGACCGTGGCGACAATGACGTCGCCCAGGCCCGCGTACCGGCGGTTGGAGCCGCCGAGCACACGGATGGTGAGCAGCTCCTTGGCGCCGGTGTTGTCGGCGACCTTGATTCGGGATTCGTTCTGAATCATGCGATCACTTGGCCTTTTCGAGAATCTCGACCAGGCGCCAGCGCTTGGTGGCGCTGAGCGGACGGGTCTCGTTGATGAGAACGAGGTCGCCGATGCCGGCCGCGTTCGCCTCGTCGTGCGCCTTCACCTTGGAGGTGCGGCGGATGACCTTGCCGTAAAGCGGGTGCTTCACGCGGTCTTCGACCTCGACGACGACGGTCTTGTCCATCTTGTCGCTCACGACGTAGCCACGACGGGCCTTGCGGTAACCACGGGCGTTGACGTCACGGACGTCGCGCTCGGAGCTCTCGTGACCGGCCTGCTCGGGGGCGACCTCAGCGGTCTTCTTGGTGGTGGCCATCACTCAGCCTCTTCCTTCACGGCCTCGTCAGCGGCGTCCGCCTTCTTGGCCTTGCTCTTCTTCGCCTTCGTGGTCTCGACAGGCGCGGGCGTTGCACGGATCCCGAGCTCACGCTCGCGGATCACGGTGTACAGACGCGCGATGTCGCGCTTGACCGCACGGATGCGGCCGTGGCTCTCGAGCTGCCCGGTGGCCGACTGGAAGCGCAGGTTGAACAGCTCTTCCTTGGCCTTGCGCAGCTCCTCCACGAGACGGGAGTCTTCGAACGTGTCGAGCTCGCTGGGTGCGAGCGTCTTGGTGCCGATCGCCATTACGCGTCGCCCTCCTCGCGCTTGATGATGCGTGCCTTCAGGGGCAGCTTGTGGATGGCACGGGTCAGCGCCTCACGAGCGAGTTCCTCGTTGACGCCCGCGACCTCGAACAGGACGCGGCCCGGCTTGACATTGGCGACCCACCACTCCGGCGAACCCTTACCGGAACCCATGCGGGTTTCGGCGGGCTTCTTGGTGAGGGGTCGGTCGGGGTAGATGTTGATCCACACCTTGCCGCCGCGCTTGATGTGACGGGTCATCGCGATACGAGCGGACTCGATCTGACGGTTGGTCACGTACGCGGGGGTGAGGGCCTGGATGCCGAACTCGCCGAACGAGACCTTCGTGCCACCGGTGGCCTGACCCGAGCGTCCCGGGTGGTGCTGCTTACGGAACTTGACCTTGCGGGGGATGAGCATTACGCCGGCGCTCCTTCTGCCACGGGGGCCTCGTTGCGGGGTGCCCGCGGCGGACGGCGGTCGCCACGGTCGCCACGGTCGTCACGACCGCGGGACTTCGGCGCGCTGGCCTGCTCGCGTGCGAGCTCCTTGTTGGTGAGATCGCCCTTGTAGATCCAGACCTTCACGCCGATGCGGCCGAAGGTGGTCTTCGCCTCGTAGAAGCCGTAGTCGATGTTCGCGCGAAGCGTGTGCAGCGGCACACGGCCCTCACGGTAGAACTCCGACCGGCTCATCTCGGCGCCGCCGAGGCGGCCGGAGACCTGGATGCGGACGCCCTTGGCGCCGGCGCGCTGCGCGCCCTGCAGCCCCTTGCGCATCGCGCGGCGGAACGCCACACGTGCGGAGAGCTGCTCGGCGATGCCCTGCGCGACCAGCTGAGCGTCGGCCTCGGGGTTCTTCACCTCGAGGATGTTCAGCTGGATCTGCTTGCCGGTGAGCTTCTCGAGGTCGGCACGGATGCGCTCGGCCTCGGCTCCACGGCGGCCGATCACGATGCCCGGGCGGGCGGTGTGGATGTCGACGCGGACCCGGTCACGGGTGCGCTCGATCTCGATGTTGCTCACACCGGCGCGGTCGAGCTGCGTCTTCAGGAGCTGACGGATCTTGATGTCCTCGGCCACGTAGTCGGCGTAACGCTGGCCCGGCTTCGTCGAATCGGAGAACCACCGCGACACGTGGTCCGTGGTGATACCGAGGCGGAAGCCGTACGGGTTGACTTTCTGTCCCATTACTTGCTCGCCTTCTTTGTGGTGCCGGCGTCGGCGCCGGTCGCAGCGTCTGCGACCGCCGGCGTGGAGAGCACGACCGTGATGTGGCTCGTGCGCTTCTTGATCTGGAATGCGCGACCCTGGGCGCGGGGCTGGAAACGCTTGAGCGTCGTGCCCTCGTCGACGTACGCGTTGGCCACGTACAGGTCGGCGTCATCCAGGTACTCGTTGGTCTTGTCGGCCGTGACGCGAGCGTTCGCCATCGCCGAGGCGACGAGCTTGTAGATCGGCTCGCTCGCGCTCTGCGGCGCGAACTTCAGGATCGCCAGAGCCTCTTCGGCCTGCTTCCCCTTGATGAGCGCGACGACACGACGAGCCTTCTGAGGGGTCACGCGGATGTGTCGCACACGTGCGATGGACTCCACCATTTCTCTCTCCTCTCAGCGCCACCGCGTCAGCGGCGGCGGCCCTTCTTGTCGTCCTTCACGTGGCCGCGGAAGGTGCGGGTGGGGGCGAACTCGCCCAGTTTGTGACCGACCATGGTCTCGGTCACGAACACAGGGATGTGCTTGCGACCGTCGTGCACTGCGATGGTGTGACCCAGCATGGCCGGGATGATCATCGAGCGACGTGACCAGGTCTTGATGACGTTCTTGGTTCCCGCTTCGTTCTGCGACACGACCTTGCGAAGCAGGTGCTCGTCGACGAAGGGGCCCTTCTTAAGACTGCGTGGCATCTTCTGTTCCTACCTACTTGCGCTTCTTGCTGGCGGTGCGACGGCGGACGATCAGCTTGTCGCTTTCCTTGTTGGCGTGACGCGTGCGGCCTTCCTTCTGGCCCCACGGCGACACCGGGTGACGTCCACCGGACGTCTTGCCCTCGCCACCACCGTGCGGGTGGTCGACCGGGTTCATCGCGACACCGCGGACGGTCGGGCGGATGCCCTTCCAGCGGTTGCGGCCGGCCTTGCCCCAGTTGATGTTCGACTGCTCGGCGTTGCCGACCTCGCCGATGGTCGCGCGGCAGCGTGCATCCACGTTGCGGATCTCACCGGAGGGCAGGCGCAGCTGCGCGTAGGGGCCGTCCTTGGCGACCAGGCGCACGGAGGCGCCGGCCGAACGGGCCATCTTCGCGCCGCCGCCGGGCCGAAGCTCGATGGCGTGGATGACGGTACCGGTGGGGATGTTGCGCAGCGGCAGGTTGTTGCCGGGCTTGATGTCGGCGCCGGCACCCGACTCGACGACGTCGCCCTGCTTCAGCTTGTTCGGCGCGAGGATGTAGCGCTTCTCGCCGTCCACGTAGTGCAGCAGTGCGATGCGCGCGGTGCGGTTGGGGTCGTACTCGATGTGAGCGACCTTGGCGTCCACGCCGTCCTTGTCGTTACGACGGAAGTCGATCAGACGGTACTGGCGCTTGTGGCCGCCACCGATGTGACGCGTCGTGATGCGGCCCTGGTTGTTGCGACCACCGGTCTTGGACAGCGGGCGGAGGAGAGACTTCTCGGGCGTCGATCGGGTGATCTCAGCGAAGTCCGCCACCGACGAGCCGCGGCGACCGGGGGTCGTGGGCTTGTACTTGCGAATAGCCATAGTTGGAGTCCTTCTGTCCCGACCGTCAGCCGACAGCCGTGAAGATGTCGATGGTGCCCGACTTGAGCGTGACGATGGCGCGCTTGGTGTCCTTGCGCTTTCCCGTCCCGAAGCGGGTGCGGCGTGCCTTGCCGGTGCGGTTCAGCGTGTTCACCGCAGCGACCTTCACGCCGAAGATCTTCTCGATGGCGAGCTTGATCTCGGTCTTGGTGGCGCGGGTGTCCACGTAGAACGTGTACTTGCCCTCGTCGATGAGCCCGTAGCTCTTCTCGGAGACGACCGGCTTCAGGATGACGTCGCGCGGGTCCTTGTTGACGGTCATGCCGAGACCTCCTCGGTGGAGCCGGCCTTCGACGCGACGAACGCGTCGTAGGCGGCCTTGGTGAAAATGATGTCGTCGGAGACGAGCACGTCGTAGGCGTTGAGCTGGTCGAAGCTCAGCACGTGGACGTACGCGAGGTTGCGGACGCTCTTGATGGCGAGTTCGTCACCGCGCTCGATCACGACGAGGACGTTCCTCTTCGCCGGAGCGAGAGCGGAAACGACGGCCACAGCCGCCTTGGTGGACGGGGCGCCCTCGATGCCGAACGAGTCGACGACGTGGAGACGGTCACCGCGAGCGCGGTCGCTCAGTGCGCCCAGGAGCGCGGCGGCGATCATCTTCTTGGGGGTGCGCTGGCCGTAGTCGCGAGGCTTGGGCCCGTGGACGATGCCACCACCGGTCATGTGCGGCGCGCGGATCGAGCCCTGACGGGCGTTACCCGTGCCCTTCTGCTTGAAGGGCTTGCGGCCGGCACCGGAGACCTCGCCACGACGCTTGGTCGAGTGCGTGCCCTGGCGAGCCGCCGCGCGCTGCGCGACGACGACCTGGTGGATGAGGGGGATGTTCGTCTTGACGTCGAACAGGGCGGCGGGCAGCTCCACGGAGCCGGCCTTTCCGCCGTCTGCCTTCACGACGTCGAGCGCGAGAGTCGAGTCAGCCATGGAATCAGGCACCCTTCACTGCGTTGCGGACGTAGACGATGCGGCCGCGTGCGCCGGGAACCGCGCCCTTGACGAGCAGCAGACCCTTCTCGGCGTCGACGGCGTGCACCGTGAGGTTGAGGACGGTCACGCGCTCGCCACCCATACGGCCGGCCATGCGCATGCCCTTGAAGACACGGCTCGGGGTCGACGAGGCGCCGATCGAGCCGGGCTTGCGGTGGTTGCGGTGCGAACCGTGCGAAGCGGAGACGCCCTTGAAGTTGTGGCGCTTCATGACACCCGCGGTGCCCTTGCCCTTGCTGGTGCCGACGACGTCGACCAGCTGGCCGGCCTCGAAGAGGCCTTCCACGGTGAGCTCCTGACCGAGTGAGTAGTCAGCAGCATCCGCCGTGCGCACCTCGGTGAGGTGGCGGCGAGGGGTGACGCCGGCCGCCTCGAAGTGGGCGGTGAGCGGCTTGTTCACCTTGCGGGGGTCGATCTGGCCGTAGGCGATCTGAACGGCGTTGTAGCCGTCCTTCTCCGGCGTGCGCACCTGGGTGACGACGTTCGGAGCGACCTCGATGACGGTGACGGGAACGAGCTTGCCGTTCGCGTCCCAAACCTGGGTCATGCCGAGCTTGGTGCCCAGCAGTCCCTTCGAAACTTTGGAGTTGATATCAGCCATGTCGGACCTCAGAGCTTGATCTCGATGTTGACGTCGGCCGGGAGGTCGAGACGCATCAGCGAGTCGACGGCCTTGGGCGTCGGGTCGATGATGTCGATGAGGCGCTTGTGGGTGCGCATCTCGAAGTGCTCGCGGCTGTCCTTGTACTTGTGCGGCGACCGGATGACGACGACGACGTTCTTCTCGGTCGGCAACGGCACAGGGCCGACGACCGTGGCGCCGGCGCGGGTCACGGTGTCGACGATCTTGCGCGCGGACGAGTCCAGTCCGGCGTGATCGTACGACTTCAGGCGAATGCGGATCTTCTGTCCCGCCATTGTCTGCTCACTCTCTTTCTCGCGTCTTACCACTGTGTTCATTAGGACCACGGGCATTGGACGCACGGTGGCGCTTGCGCGCCTGGCACTTCGGCACCCTTTCGGGCGATGCTGCACCGCTGTTCTGCTGTCAAACCGCACGCTTTCGCATCCGGCCCGACCCGCCCCGCGCGCGGACGCACGGCTCCGGAGGGAGCACAGGGGGTCGGTGTGTTGTTCTGCTGCCCGCGGCCTAGGTCGTCACGCTTGCGCGCTGCCTATGCACTGCCCTGGCAGTGATCCGGAGCACGCACGTGGCGGCTCCCGGAATGTGGAACTGCCCTAGTCTACGTGCAGCCCGGGCGTGTCGCAAACCCGGGCGTGTCGCATCCGGGACCGCAGGCCTCAGGACGTCGGCGCATCCGCCTCCCGGCGTCGATCCCGCAGGAGCAGTCCCGCCGCTCCCCCACCCAGGGCGAGCAGAGCGAACAGGAGGAGCGCGAGCTCGGGCCCGCCGCCGGTGGCCGGCAGCGTCGACACCCGCACGAGCGCGTCGTCGCTGTCGGTGCCGCGATCGTCCGGGTCGCCGAAGGTGTGGTGTTCCACGACGGCGATGTTGCGGATGGTGCGCTGGCCCGCGGTCGGGCTCGCGATGGCGTCGAGCGTGATGGTCGGGGCGCTGGAGGCGCCGAGCCCCGATCCGGCCGGATGAAGCGGCCCGTACAGCTCGCAGCGCAGCGTTCCGCCGTATCCGGTGCTGTTCTGGCCCGACACGGCGCACGTGCGCCAGTTCGGGAACACGTCGGGGTCGCCCTCCCCCGGCCAGGACACGCCGGTGATGCGGATCTCCGCCGGGATCTCGTCGGTGACGACGACCCCCTCTGCCGCGGAGTCGTCGCTGACGTTGGCGGTCTCCAGCTGGTAGGAGAACTCCCCCCCGGGCGCCACGCGTTCGACGGCGGTGGTCTTCTCGATCCGCACCTCCGAGTGGCGCGCGGCCGCGCAGTCTCCGCCGGCGGGCATCGCGGCTATCCGGAACGTCTGGCTCGGGTTGACGGTGAGCGTCAGGGTGGTGGCGCCGCGCCAGGCGAAGTCGGCCTCGCTGGGATCGACGATGAGTCCGTTGACGACGAGTTGCGCCTGCTGCTCCGGCGTCATGACGGTCGTGGTGCCGGGGAGGTAATACCCGCCACCAGGGGCGTAGTCCGACGCGCGCAGCGGCCGCAGGCCGGCGTTGTCGATCCCGATGCCGGCGGGCGTGGAGGTCACGCCCACCCACGGGAACTCGTCCGTGTGGATCGTCGACCCTCCGGGGTAGGACCGCTCGACCGAGGCCGGATCGGTCGCCGTGCTCGCACCATCCGGCGTCCACGAAAGCTCGACCGGCTCGGCCACGAGATCGGGCGTCTTGACCAGGGTGAAGCCGAGGGTGGGGACATCCGTCACGCAGCGCGTGAACACCGCCGCGGCGATGTCGCGGGTCTGGACCGTGACGTCGTCGCAGTCGTTGCTCGGGTCGCTGTCGCCCACCGCCGTGACGCACGCCTCGTTGACGAGGGCGCTCGCGGGCAGCTCCGGCGTCGGCGCAGGGTCGTCGGGGCCGAGCGCGACCACGTCGGGGGCAGGCAGCGCATCCACCGTCACCGAGAGCCGGATCTGTGCGCTCGCACCCGGCGCGAGCCGCGCCGCGCTCAGCGCCACGCCGTTGTCCTCGTCCACGAGCGCCGGCGCGTTGTCGTTCGACCAGCCTGGGGCCGCAGAGAGATCGATCGCGGTGACGATCAGGCGGCTCGGAACGGGGTCGGCGACCCTCACGTCCGTCGCATCCAGGGTGCCGTTGTTCGTCACCGTGAGCACGTAGTCGAACGTGGCGCCGGCTTCCAGCGGTCCTTCCACGCCGTCGGTGGTCTTGACGATCCCGACGTCGTCGAAGGGCACGAGCTCGCACGCGTCGTCGTCGGCGCGGTACCCGCCCGACACGACGGTCGCGGTGTTGGTGATGGGGATGCCCGGTGCCTCGATGTCGTCGCACTGCACCGGCTCGCCGGTCGGCGTCGCGGTGATGCGCACCTGCGCGGTGATGGTGAACAGGTGCTCCCGGACGCCGTCGGCGGCGGGGTCGAAGGTGCCGCTCACGATCGTCCACGTGCCGGTGCCGTCCCACGAGGGCTGGTCCGGTGCCGGGGTGTCGGTCGTGCCCGCCTCCGCGGTCCATTCGCCGGCCAGCTCGACGCCCTCCGGAAGGTCGGGAACGTCGGTGAGGACGTACCCGAGCGGCGGAAGGGGGTCGGCGGCGCCGTCGGGATAACGCACGGCGATGTCGTAGACGACCGACCACAGCCCGGTGTCGGGGTCGAGCACCGCCTCGCCCACGGCGGTCTTCTCCACCTCCGGGAACACCGGCTCCGAGCACGCGCGCACGTCGGTCTCCACGGTCGCCGAGGTCAGTTGCGCGGTGTTGAGGAACCCGCCCGCCCCGTCGGGCAGGCACGCGGTGGTGCCGCCCTCCACCGCGGCGGCGGTGACGGCGGCCACCACGCGCACGGTGTACGTGTGGGTCGCCCCGGCCGCGATCGCCGTGCCGGAGGCGAGCATCGCCGGTTCGGGCGAGAACGTGAAGTCGCCGGAGGACTGTCCCGACCACGAGGCGCTGCGGATCTCGATGCCGTCGCCGAAATCGAGCGCGTCGGTGAGGTCGTACGCCGCCGACAGCCCCTTCGGGTTGTCTTCGCCGAGCGGGGGCAGGGTCGCCTGGAGGTCGTACTCGATGGTCCAGAGGCCCGTCTGCGGGTCCTGCTCGGTGGTCGTCACCGTCTTCGCCACGGACGGGTACACCCGCTCGTCGACCGGGATGCAGTCGGTGGCGTCGATCGGGATGTCGCCGACCTGCAGCAGGGCGGCGTTGAAGAACCCGCTGCCGGCCTCGCCGGTGCAGGCGGCGTCATCCTCGCTGTAGGCATCGGTGAGCTCGACCTGCCACGTCACGCGGTACACGTGGGTCGCACCGGCGGCCAGTGGGACGCCGGTGACGAAGTCCACGCCGCGAGTCACGGGCAGGAGCGGCTGGACCTCCGTGTCGGTGCGCTGGGCCGTCCCGGCGTCGAGGGTGACGCCTTCCGGGAAGGACGGGCTGTCGGCGAGCGAGTAGAAGGTGTCGTAGCCGCCCGAGGTGACGGTGAGGTCGTAGGTGACGGTCCATCGCGTGGGTGCGTCGGGATCCTGGGTCACCGCGACGCCGACCTTCTCGATCGTCGGCAGGGCGGGTTCCGAGCAGTCGGAGGCCGAAACCTCCTCGCCGGCGACGGTGAGCGTGGTGGTGTTCAGGAACCCGCCGGCCGTCGTGCCGTCGCACGCGAGCTCGCCGCCCTCCCACGCCGCCGCGTCGATGCCGGCGAGGGCGACGACGGTGTAGGTCTCCGTGGTGCCCGGCGCGAGTGCGCGGTCCGTCGCGAGGGTGGCCGTGCCGTCGGCGGCGAAGTCACCCGTGCCGGTGGGGCCCGTCCACGTGGCACCCTCGACCGTGATGTCGCCGCCGAACTGCAGGGTGTCGTCGAGGCTGTAGACCGCCGCGAGCGAATCCGAGGCGTTCGCCACCGCGATGTCGTACGTGATCTGCCACGTGCCGTCCGCCAGCTGCCGCGTCGAGGTCACCGTCTTGGTGACGTCGGCGTCGGGGCGCTCGATCTGAGCGCAGTCGGAGGAGGAGGGCTCGGCGATGCCGTTCGTGACCGTCGCGGTGTTCCACACGCCGCCGCCCTCGCCGATGACCGGGCCGCAGGTGAGCGCCTCGTCGCCGACGGATGCGGCCACCGTCACGGTGCGCGAGAGCGTATACGTGTGCGTCGCACCGGCGGGAAGCGTGCCGGTCGCGAGCGGCCCGTCTCCCACGGGATCGGGGCTGCGCACGAACGTGCCACCGCCGACGGCAACGGGATCCGAGGCCGTCCACGTACCCCCGGTGACGCCGGCGGGCAGTTCCCCGGCAATATCGGTGAGATCGTAGGCCAGCTCGATCTGGCTGGGGTTGGCCACGGCGACCCGGTAGCTGAGCGTCCACTCGCCCGTGGTGAGGTTCTGCACCGAGGGCTGCGCGATCTTCTCGACGGTCGGAGCGGCCGGGACGGCGCATCCGGTGTCGCTCGCCTCGCCGCCGGGGTAGGTCGCCTCGGCGGTGTTGAAGAATCCGCCTCCGGTCGTCGAGCACTCCAGCGCCGACGCGTCGACCGGGGTGCGGTTCACCTCGGCCGTGATCACGTACGTGTACTCGTCGGTGCCGCCGGCCTCCAGAGGCACGTCGGTCACATCGGGCGCGCCCTCCCACCCCTGTGTGAGGACGGTGAAGCTGGCGTCGAAGCCGGGCACGTCGGTGAGCGAGTAGGTCGTGGGCAGGGTGCTGCTGGTGTTGGTGACGACGACGGGGTAGCGGATGGTCCATATCCCGTCGGCGGACTGCGCCGCGGCGCCGTCGGACTTCTCGATCGTCACCGGGACGACGACATCGTCGTTGGTCAGCGTGCAGGTGACGGCGTCACCGGGCTGGAGGGTCAGCTCCGGAGCCGCCCTCGTCGTGTCGGGATATCCGGTGCAGCTCAGGGTCGTCCAGTCGTATCCGTCCGGCCCCGTCTCGCCGATCGTGTAGGGGACCCCTGCTGTCACAGCCTGCGAGGTGACCGCGGGGGTGCCGCTCGCGCCGCTCAGGTTCGGGCCATCGGGGGTCGTCGCCGTGAGGGTCCAGTCCGTTGCGACCGCGGTGCCGCCGGTGTCGGTGACGACCCGCTTCACCAGGGTGAGGGTGGGGGCGACGTCGTCGTTGACGAAGCGGTACACCGGGCTGCCGAGAGCCGGGACCGTGACCTCCCAGTCTCCCGCCGCGTTCTGCCGCGGGTAGCCGGCCGGATCGGGGTTGGCCTCGACATCCACCCACTCCTCGCCCACGCGCTGCTGCAGACGCGAGAACTCGTACCCCTCGACGGCCGACTCCTCGGTGAGGGTGTACACGTGGTCGGGGCGCACCTGGATGATGCTCGCCGCCGAGACCTCCTCGGATCCGGTGACGGTGGTGGGCGTGAGACCTTCGAGGGTCGCCGGGGTGGCCGTGAGCTCCCATTCGTCGGCCGTGGCCGAACCGCCGTCGTCGTTGACGACGTTCTTGAGGAGCGTCACCTGGGCGTCCTGGTTCACGAAGGTGCACTGCACGCGGTAGCCCAGGGGCACGTTCACGCCGCCGTTGATCCCGTCCGAGTAGCCGCTGCCGGGATACCTGTCGCCGTTCTCGTCGACGCGGATGCACGTCGCCGACCCCGTGGACAGGGGGTTGGCCTGCAGGTCGGTACGCTCGTCGACCTGCACGTAGCGGGCGTCGCCGCCGCTCTCGAAGAGCTGGTAGCGGGCGTCCGGGGTGACCTCCTGCGACGTCGCCTCGTCGGCACCGGATGCACCGGAGAACCCGGGGAGTCCATCGGCAACCGGTGCGTCGGGCAGGAAGGACGCGTTGAGCGTCCAGCTGGTCGGATCGGCGTCGCCGCCGTCCACCTCCTTGGCGAGGGTGAGGCGGCTCTCGCACGTGACGGTGTTGGTGATCGTCGCGGTGTTCTGCGCCTGCGTCAGCGCCAGGTCGTACCCGTCGCCGAGCGGCGTCTGGACGGTCTGTCCGTTGACGCTGGTCACCGCGGAGGTGCCGGTGCACAGGGTGGGGTCGATGAGGGTGAGCTGCTCGGAGAGGGTGACGGTGTCGCCCTGGGCGTATCCGGTCCGCGTGACGCCCCACCCCTGACCGGTCGCGCCCGCGCCGTCCGGCCCGGTGAGCTGCAGCTGCGCGGAGAGATCGCTCGGCTGCGCGCCCTCCTCGTACGTCACGCCGTTGACGATCCAACTCTTGCTCACGGTGATGTCGGCCTCTGGCGAGGGGGCGCGGTTGTAGACGGTGCAGTTGACCGCCTGCGTGCTGGGCACGGTGACCGTGAAGCCGTTCGTCGGCGAGGCAGTGGGCACGACCGGGTCACCGGTGTTCAGATTCGTGCACACCGCGTTCTGCGCGTCCACCGGCTGCAGCGTGAACCCGGGCTGCTGCGCCTCGGTGACGGTCACCGTTGCCGCATCCGTGCCGCCGGGGTACTCCAGTCGGTAGCTCACCGTGCCCGTGCCGGTCGCGGTCGTCGTGAGCACCGGCTCGGGCGTCGTGACGCCGGGCGTGCCGATGTCGCTGGTGAATTGCCAGCCGGCGCCGGCGGGCGTCGCCCCCTCGATCGAGTCGGCCGGAGCGGACGCGGGAACGATCTGCTTGGTGACGGTCAGGTCTCCCTCGCAGTTGCCGAGGGCGAGCGTGCGCAGCGCCGTCCCCACAGCGGCGTAATTGGCGGTCTGGTAGTAGTCGGCCGACGTGCCGTTGGAACCGTCGTAGGCGGTGGGGCCGGAGATGGCGCGGAGGTTCAGCGCCGTCGCGGCGCCGCTCGCTCCGTCACCGACGCCGAATGCGATGAGCCGTGTGGGGGACCCGCCTGCCGGCCCGGCCTTCAGGGCGTTGGCGGAGAAGATGCCGTTCTCGGTCTCGCGGAAGCGATTGAAGTTGCCCGGCCCCTGGTAGGGCTGGTTGTAGAGGGTGGGATCGCCGTCGGTGATGATCACGGCGAGGTCGAAGTTGTTCGCCGCCGTGTTCGCCGCAGCCGCCACACCGAGTCCCCGGTCCCAGTTCGTGCCGCCCACCGCCGTCCAGTTCGCGTACCGGTTCTTGAAGGCATCGGCCTGGGTGGCCGTGGCCACGGAGGTCAGGCTCGGGTAGTTCGCGCTGGCCCCCTCCGCCGGCGTGACGGTGGAGAAGGAGAACAGTGACATGCGCGACGGAGTCCCCGCGAGCGAGTCGACGAATGTGTCGGCGGCGGCCTTCAGCTGCCCCGTACTGGATCCGACCGACCCCGATAGGTCGAGGATCAGCGCGACGTCGAGGCCGCAGGAGGCGCTCAGGGTCGGATTGTTGCGCGACTGCTGCCAGATGCCGCCGGATGCCGTCGCCTGCGAGCCCGACGACAGCATGAAGTTGCTGGCGTTCTGCGAGCTGTAGACGTTGCCGGCCCGCAACTGGGTGCCCGTGCGGAACTGGTACGCGGTGGCCGTGCCGCCTCCGGTGCCGGGCCCGGTGCGCAGCGACGGGTTGGCGTAGTACCCCTCCGGCACGCTGGCCTGAACCACCCAGTACCGGTCGTCGCGATTGGCCTGGGGGAAGCCGAACGCCCCCACGCCGGTGTTGGGCACGATGAACGAGCAGTCCCCGGCGGCGTCCGACGTGCACTTGGCCCATCCGTCGGCGGTGCCGGCCACCCCGTCGGGGCGCGTGCCGTTCGGCCCGGACGCGCCGCCCTCGTTCAGCAGGAGCACCACGCCGGCGAGGTTCGTCACCCCGGTGATCCCGGTGCGGTCGGAGCCGACCTTCACGGTGATCACGGCCGTGGTGGAGCCCGGTTCGGGCACGGCGAGGACGCCCACATCCGCGGGCTCGTCCGTGGCCTGCGGGGCGGGCTGCGGCTGAGTGGGGGTCGGTGCCGGGGTGGTTCCCTCCGTGGGCGGCACCGGCTCGGCGGTGGGAGCGGCGGGCTCTTCGGGCGGCGCGGGGACCGGCGCCGCGGGCGCAGGCGGCGCGGGCTCAGGCGGCGCGGGCTCCGGCGAGGGCGCCGGGGAAGGAGCGGGCGCCTCCGGCGCGGGCGGCGCGTCCTGCTCGGGCGGGACGGATGCGGCGGACTCCGCCGGGCCGGCAGGAGGGGTGACAGCGGCCATGGCCGGCGCACCGGCGCCGGTGAACACGAGCACCGCGGTCAGCAGTGCCACGACACCGCCGCTGTACCACGGGCGCCCCAGTCCGAGTCGGCGCGGGGCGGGAGCCGCCCCCCTGTGTGTGCCTCTGATCATGACCACCTCGTTGACGCATGTCGACGGGGTGACCAGCACCCTTTGGCGCACCGAACGTAAACCGGCGCTCTGGCAACACGGAAGGGCCCTTCGGCCCGGGACCCTGGGATGGGGCCTTAAGTCCTATCGCCGAAAGAAGGGATGAGGTGGTGGGAGCGGAGGAAGTACGACGACGGCGTGGATGCCCCGTATCAGCGCGTGCTGTCCTCGAGACCCGCGGCGAGATTCTGGTGGGCGAGTCTGCGGAGCGCCGCCAATACCGGCTCCCCCAGCGCCGTACCGAGCACCGCGTACTGGATCGAGGCCCGCGGGTTCTCGCGCGGCAACGCGTCGACTTCGGCACGAGCGATGGCTGCCATGTGCTCTCCGTAGAGCCGAAGTTGCGCCCGGTCGATGGTGACCCCCGACTCCTCCGCTGCGGCCAGCGCAGCGTCCAGCTGAGCAAAGGCCGCCATGCGATCCTCCGACCTCGCGTACGCAGGCCCGAGATCGGTCAGCGCGGCCCGAGCGCGCGGGGACGCGGACTCGCCCTCCCCGGGGGTCGCCGCATCGGACGCCGCACTGCCCGCCAGCGCCTCGATGGCCTGCCCGAGCATGTGGTACAGCGAGCCCTCGGGATGGTCGATGATCTCGAGGATCCGCTTCGCACGGTTCAGCGGCAATCCCGCGACGACAGTGAGTGAACGGATCAGCCGGAGCCGCTGCAGGTGCGACTCGTCGTAATCCGCGCGGCGGGCGCTCGTCACCCGGCCGGGCGGAAGCATGCCTTCTCGAATGTAGAACTTCACGGTTGCCAGGGGCACGTCGGCCCGGCTGACCAGTTCAGAAATCCTCATGTTGACTCCTTTGGATATCTGTACTATCTTACTCATAGATAGTTGACTATCTAGAAAAGGAGCGGCTCGAAATGTCCGCTGCACGAGTTCTGACCAACTTCCGAACGTGGCTCATCCCGCTGATGCTCATCCTCGGAATCTCCGCCCTCTTCCCCGCGATCTATCTGTCGAGCACGACCGACCCGCAGGCGAACCTCGAGAACCTCCCCGTGGGGCTCGTCGTCGAGGAACAGTCCGGGAGCGCGCCGGCTCTGGCCTCTTCGGTCGCCGATGCCATCGAGGACGGCGGCGGGGGAAAGATCGCCTTCACCCGGATGACCGACGGGGAGATGTCGCTCGCCATGGAGGAGGACCGGATCGCCGGTGCGGTCGTGCTCCCCGCGGACTTCGACGCTTCCATAGCCACGCTGCTGCCCACCGGTGGGCCCGTATCCGTACCGACCGTGACGATTTTCGCCAACGCCGGTGACGGCGGCCTCAGCAACGGGCTGCTCAGCGGCAACGTGGTCCCGCTGCTTCATGGCGTCGCACAGGAGCTCGGCGCCCGTCTCACGGCCGGTGCTGCTCCGCTGCCTGCGGCCAATGCCGCACTGCTGGCGGAACCGTTCGACATCACCTCGACCGCCTTCGACCCGCTGCCCGCACATGCGGGCCTCGGCACCAGCGCCTTCTACTACGCACTCATCCTTGTTCTCATCGCGTTCATCGGCGCATCCCTGATCGGGCCGCTCGTCGACTCCGCCCTGGGATTCGCGCCGAGCGAGGTGGGCCCCGTCGTCCAGCGACGACCGTTCGTACCGACATCACGTCTGCGGACGTACCTCGGAAAGCTCTCCATCCTGCTGATCGCTTCACCGGTGGCCGCGCTCGTGCTGCAGACGATGGCGACACAGGTGATCGGCATCCCGATCGGGGACCCCTGGGCCCTCTGGCTGTTCTCCAGCGCCGTCATCGCCGCGGTCGGCGCCAGCGCCCTGACCGTCTTCGCAATCTTCGGCCCCGGCATCGGCGCCCTCGTCAACACGGTGTTCTTCATCGCTTTGGCAATGGCCTCGTCCGGCGGAACCGTTCCTCTGGAGGCCACTCCCCCGTTCTTCCAGTGGACCTCGAGCTTCGCACCGTTCCGCCCCATCGTCGACGGCATCCGCTCGCTGTTCTACTTCGACGGGAACCCCGCGGCAGGACTCGCCGACGCGTGGGTGAGCGTCGGGATCGGGGGCGCGATCGGCATCGCGCTCGGGCTGCTCGTCACCACCCTCTACGGCAAGGTTCCGGCATTCAGCCGTAGCCCCCGCCCTTCCACCGTCGCGTCATCCTGACCGCCGGCCCTTCCACCGCACCACACCCGGCTGCGATCTGCAGCCAGAAAGAGAAATCATGTCTACGAACGAATACACCCTGGAACGTCGCGCCCGCCGGATCGTCGTCGCGAAGAACGTCTACAAGGCGATCATCGGCCTCTGGGTCCTGGCCGCGGCTGCACAGCTGCTGGTCTGGGGGCTCACCACACCGGGCGGCTACTTCTGGCCCGTCTGGTCCCTCCTCGGGATGACCGTCGCCGCCGTCATCGCGGGACTGCTGATCTACGGCCGGACGCCCTTCCGCGTACGGCAGGATCAGGTCGCCCGGGAGATCAGCCGCTTGCAGGCCGACGGCCGCTGACCGAAGCTCCGACACCGCAGGCTCCCCGCACTCATGCGGGGAGCCTGCGGTGTTGTGGTGTCGGCTACTGGTTGCCGACGTGCTTGTCGACGTTCGCGCGCGTCTCGTCGACCTTGGCCCGGTGCTCCTGCGGAACGACCTTCTTGATGGCGTCGGCCGCACCATCGAGAACGCGGTCGCTGACATCCTCGGCACGCTCGGACTTCAGCGCTTCCTCGATCTTGTCGCGGTTCTGCTCGAACAACTGCTTGCCCTTGTTGACGATGTCATCCACACCCATGGGTGCTCCTTCCGATCCATTCTCGCCATTGTGCCCGGTCGGCCGAGATCTCCGGGAGGGCTGGACACGGAACGGCGAAGGCCCCTCGTCCGCGGACGAGGGGCCTTCGTGCGAAATGCGGGTCTCAGCTCTCCTGAGCCTGGCGACGACGGATCATCGCGACGCTCGTGACGGCGATACCGGCGGCGAGCAGGGCGCCACCACCGATCCAGACGCTGGTCATGGAAGCGGCGTCGATACCGGTCGCCGGCAGCCCGCCGGCAGCAGCGACGGAGATCGTGACGCTGGCCGGGTCGACCGACGCGCTGTCAGCGGTCAGCGTGTACGTGCCGGTCGCGTTCGAGGGCAGGGTGACCACGACGGATGCGGTGCCGTCGGCAGCGGCCGTCTTCACCTCGGTGGTGGAGGTGACCGCGGTGCGGACGATGGCGAGGTGCTGGTCGGCGACACTCTCACCCGTCAGGGTGAAGGTGACGTCCTCACCGGGAGTGAACCCGCCGAAGACGTAGGTGGCGCTGGCGCCGGGCGCCAGAGCGGCCGCACCCGAGACGACCTGGGTGTCGGGGTAGGCGGCGGATCCAGCGGCCATGGCGGCGGCGGGAACGGCGGTGAAGGCGGCGGCCGCGATGACGACAGCGGCAAACTTTGTGTGAAGGTTCTTCATTCGATACTCCGATGCTGGATTTCGTGCAGAGGACACGAAGCAGGGATACGTAGATCCATCCGCGATCGAACTGGATGGGGGAGGTGGCACCTTTCCCCGCTACTTCTCCGTCAATCTATCGAGATTCTCAGGAAAACCACAACTGACCGCTAACTGAGTCCCAGTTTGTTCATCTGAACGAAACAAACGGCAGCCTCCGGATACGACGACAGGGGCCGGGCCCGAAGGCCCGACCCCTGTCGGTGAAGTCGAAAGACTTACTTGAGGATCTTCGTCACCGTGCCGGCGCCGACGGTGCGGCCACCCTCACGGATCGCAAAGCCGAGGCCCTCTTCCATGGCGATCGGCTGGATGAGCTCGACCGACATCTCGGTGGTGTCACCGGGCATGACCATCTCGGTGCCCTCGGGCAGCGTGATGACGCCGGTGACGTCCGTGGTGCGGAAGTAGAACTGCGGGCGGTAGTTCGTGAAGAACGGGTTGTGACGGCCACCCTCGTCCTTCGAGAGGATGTACGCGGTTCCCTCGAAGTTGGTGTGCGGCGTAACCGAACCCGGCTTCACGACGACCTGGCCGCGCTCGACGTCGTCACGCTTGGTGCCACGAAGAAGCAGACCACAGTTCTCGCCGGCCCACGCCTCGTCGAGCTGCTTGTGGAACATCTCGATACCGGTGACCGTCGTCTTCTGCGTCGGGCGGATGCCGACGATCTCGACCTCGGAGTTGATCGCCAGCGTGCCACGCTCGGCGCGACCGGTGACGACCGTGCCACGGCCGGTGATGGTGAAGACGTCCTCGATCGGCATGAGGAACGGCTTGTCCTTGTCACGCACCGGGTCGGGGATGGACTCGTCGACGGCTTCCATGAGCTCGACGATCGAGTTGACCCACTGCTCGTCACCCTCGAGAGCCTTGAGGCCCGAGACGCGGACGACGGGAGCGTTGTCGCCGTCGAAGTCCTGGCTGGAGAGCAGCTCGCGGACCTCGAGCTCGACGAGCTCCAGGATCTCCTCGTCGTCGACCATGTCGGCCTTGTTCAGCGCGACGAGCAGGTACGGCACGCCGACCTGCTTGGCGAGCAGAACGTGCTCACGGGTCTGAGCCATCGGGCCGTCGGTCGCGGCGACCACGAGGATCGCGCCGTCCATCTGTGCGGCACCGGTGATCATGTTCTTGATGTAGTCAGCGTGGCCCGGGGCGTCGACGTGGGCGTAGTGACGCTTCGGGGTCTCGTACTCGACGTGCGAGATGTTGATGGTGATGCCGCGCTGGCGCTCTTCGGGCGCCGAGTCGATCGACGCGAAGTCGCGCTGAACGTTGGTCGACGACGGGTACTTGTCGGCGAGCACCTTCGAGATCGCGGCGGTGAGCGTGGTCTTGCCGTGGTCAACGTGACCGATGGTTCCGATGTTGACGTGCGGCTTGGTGCGCTCGAACTTGGCCTTAGCCACTGGGTCCTCCTCAGGACGTTCGTGTAGGACTTCCGGGCACTGGGTTGCGACCGGACAGCTACGGGGATGGTTCTCAGATTACTAGAGAGTCGGTATTGAGTTTGCTGGATGCCGGGGGCCCGTCGCCAGGCTCGGGAACCCCCGACATCCGGGCGAGTGTTACTCGCCCTTGGTCTTCTGGATGATCTCGTCAGCGACCGCGCGAGGAACCTCGGCGTAGCTGTCGAACTCCATCGAGTAGACGGCGCGGCCCGAGGTCTTCGAGCGGAGATCGCCGATGTAGCCGAACATCTCGGAAAGCGGGACGTTGGCCCGGACGACCTTGACGCCTGCGGCGTCTTCCATCGACTGGATCTGGCCACGACGGGAGTTCAGGTCGCCGATGACGTCGCCCATGTACTCCTCGGGCGTGCGCACCTCGACGGCCATGATCGGCTCGAGGATGACCGGGTTCGCCTTGCGCACGGCCTCCTTGAAGCCCATGGAACCGGCGATCTTGAACGCCATCTCCGAGGAGTCGACGTCGTGCGCGGCGCCATCGGTCAGCGTCGCCTTGACGCCGACCATGGGGTAGCCCGCGAGCACGCCCACAGCCATCGCATCCTGGAAGCCCTGGTTGGTCGGCTCGATGTACTCGCGCGGGATCCGGCCACCACTGACCTTGTTCTCGAACTCGTACGTCTTGTCGGCCGTGACCTCGAGAGGTGCCAGCGCGAACTGGATCTTCGCGAACTGACCCGACCCACCGGTCTGCTTCTTGTGCGTGTAGTCGTGACGCTCGACGGCCTTCTTGATCGTCTCGCGGTACGCCACCTGCGGCTTGCCGACGTTGGCCTCGACCTTGAATTCCCGCTTCATGCGGTCCACGAGGATGTCGAGGTGCAACTCGCCCATGCCGCGGATGACCGTCTGACCGGTGTCGGAGTTCTGCTCGACGCGGAACGTCGGGTCCTCCTCCGCGAGTTTCTGGATCGCGAGACCCAGCTTCTCCTGATCGGCCTTCGTCTTCGGCTCGATGGCGACCTCGATGACCGGCTCGGGGAACGTCATCGACTCGAGCACAACCTGGTGCTGCGCATCGGAGAGCGTGTCACCGGTGGTGGTGTCCTTGAGCCCGATGACGGCATAGATGTGCCCGGCGGTGACGGCGTCGACCGGGTTCTCCTTGTTCGCGTACATCTGGAAGATCTTCCCGATGCGCTCTTTCTTGCTCTTGGTCGAGTTGACCACCTGGCTCCCCGAGTCGAGGTGACCCGAGTAGACGCGGATGTAGGTCAGGCGACCGAAGAACGGGTGCGTCACGATCTTGAACGCGAGCGCCGTGAACGGCTCATCGCGGTCGGCGTGACGCTCGATGATGGTCTCTTCGTTCTTCGGGTCGTGCGCCTCGATCGCGGGCACGTCGAGGGGAGAGGGGAGGTAGTCGATGACGGCGTCGAGCATCGGCTGCACGCCGCGGTTCTTGAACGCCGATCCGCAGAGCACGGGGTAGAGCTCCGAGTTGACGGTCATCTTCCGGATGGCGGCCTTGATCTCGGCGACGGTGAGACCCTCGCCACTGAAGTGCTTCTCGAGCAGGGCCTCGTCGGACTCGGCGACCGTCTCGAGCAGCATCTCGCGATACTTCGCGACGACGTCGGCCATGTCGGCCGGGATCTCCTGCACGTCGTACTTGGCGCCCATGGTCACATCACCCTTGGCGTCACCGGCCCACACCAGGGCGCGCATCTCGACGAGGTCGACCACGCCGACGAAGTCGTTCTCGGCGCCGATGGGGAGCTGGATGACGAGCGGCTTCGCCTTGAGCTTGTTGACGATCGTGTCGACGGTGAAGTAGAAGTCGGCACCGAGCTTGTCCATCTTGTTGACGAAGCAGATACGGGGCACGTCGTACTTGTCGGCCTGGCGCCACACCGTCTCGGACTGGGGCTCGACGCCCTCCTTGCCGTCGAACACCGCGACGGCGCCGTCGAGCACGCGGAGCGAGCGCTCGACCTCGACGGTGAAGTCGACGTGACCGGGGGTGTCGATGATGTTGATCTGGTTCTTGTCCCAGAAGCACGTCACGGCGGCGGACGTGATCGTGATCCCGCGCTCCTGCTCCTGCTCCATCCAGTCGGTCGTGGACGCGCCATCGTGCGTCTCGCCGATCTTGTGGTTGGTTCCGGTGTAGTACAGGATGCGCTCGGTCGTCGTCGTCTTGCCGGCATCGATGTGCGCCATGATGCCGATGTTGCGGACCTTGGTGAGGTCGGTGAGCACTTCTTGTGCCACGGGGGTTTTCCTTTACATCTTGTGGGGTGCATCCGGCCGGGGACAGTGTCCCCGGCCGGATGCAGAAAAGCTGTTTACCAGCGGTAGTGCGCGAAGGCGCGGTTCGACTCGGCCATCTTGTGAGTGTCTTCGCGGCGCTTGACCGCGGCACCCAGGCCGTTCGAGGCATCCAGGATCTCGTTCTGGAGGCGCTCGGTCATGGTCTTCTCACGACGGCCCTTGGCGTAGCTGACGAGCCAGCGCAGGGCGAGCGTGTTGGCGCGGTGAGGCTTGACCTCGACCGGCACCTGGTAGGTGGAACCACCGACGCGGCGGCTCTTGACCTCAAGGGTGGGGCGCACGTTGTCGAGCGCCTTCTTGAGGGTGGCGACCGCATCCTGGCCGTTCTTGGTCTCGACGCCGCGCAGCGCGGTGTACACGATCGATTCGGCGATGGACTTCTTGCCGTCGACGAGGATCTTGTTCACGAGCTGGGTGACGACGGGAGCGCCGTACACCGGATCGTTGACGACGGGACGCTTGGGGGCGGGACCCTTACGAGGCATCTAACTCAACCCTTCTTCGCGCCGTAGCGGCTACGGGCCTGCTTGCGGTTCTTCACGGCCTGGGTGTCCAGGGCGCCGCGGACGATCTTGTAGCGCACACCGGGAAGGTCCTTCACACGGCCGCCACGCACGAGCACGAGCGAGTGCTCCTGCAGGTTGTGGCCCTCGCCGGGAATGTAGGCGGTGACCTCGGCGCCGTTGCGGAGCTTGACACGGGCGACCTTGCGCATCGCCGAGTTCGGCTTCTTGGGCGTGGTCGTGTACACGCGGGTGCAGACGCCTGCCTGCTGCGGGTTCGACTTCAGTGCGGGAGCCTTGGTCTTCGAGACCTTCGGCGCACGCCCCTTGCGAACCAACTGCTGAATGGTTGGCACGTTCTCTCCTTGATAATGCTGCACGGTGACAGCCATGTGGTTTCACCACAGACCCGCCCGCGCGCCCGGAAAACCGGCGCGATCTTTGGTGGGTATGCCGTGGGGGTGGCCTGTTCGCAGGCCGTTCCCTGAGATGCCGCGCGTACCCGCCTGCAGCGAGCCGGGGCACGACGCAGAGCGCGCATGTGCGCACACCCGACTAATGATACGCGCGTCCGGGAGGGGTGGCAAACGCGGGATTCAGCCGAGAGCGAGCAGAAGCATTCCTCCCGCGGCCGCGAGAGCCGCGAGCGCCGCCACGCACACGACGATCGTCACCCAGCGGCGACGGCGCCGCCGCATCCGTTGGGCCGCCCCCACCGCGGTGGCGTCCCTGCCGACGGGATGCTGCGGCGCGCGGGGGGCCGGAGCGCGACGTTCGACGATCTCCGGCTGGGAGAGGCGGGGACGGTAGATCTCGCGAGACTCCGGCTCGGGGATCCGCGCGGTGCGCCGCCCCTCGGGGCCGGTGGCTCCGGGCGTCGCGGTTCCGGGCGTCGCCTTCCCCGGTTCCGCATCCGCGGGGCGGGGCCGGAGCGCTGTGGCGTCCGGCTCCGGCTCCGGCTCGGGCTCCGGCTCCGGATGCACGGGTTGCTCCGCCGGCAGAGCGGTCCGGCGCCGGCCTGCTGGGGCGGGGGCGCGCGCGACCAGCGCCGTCGCGTCGTCGAAGCCGGCGTCGGGTTCCGGGTCGGGCGACGAGCCCGGCCACGCCCGCAGGCGCCCCGCCCAGATGGTGACGTCGTCCTCGTCGGCCGGTTCGGTCATGTCCGGCTCAAGAGTCGATGCGGCGAAGGCGCACTTCGGCGTCGCCCAGGAAGAACCTCTCCCCCGCCTCGAGCTCCTGCCCCGGCTGCGCCTCGACCTCGGTCCCCATCAACGTCGCGAACAGGACCCCGTTGGTCGAACCGAGGTCGGTCACGTACCAGGTCTCGCCCCGCAGTTCGAGTCGCGCGTGCGTCTTGGACACGGTACGGGTCTCGTCGGGGATCGACACCAGCTGCGCGTCGGGGTACGACGGGTCGGGGGCCGGCCGGCGGCCGAGGATGACGACATCCGACGCGATGTCGATCGGTGCGCCCGACGGCGGCACGAGCTTCCACGGCGTCCGCCGGCGCTTGGCGATCATCGTCTGATCGATGGGGTCGTCCTCGTCCTCGTCCGCAGGCTCCCCCGCACCGAGGTCGTCGTCGGGGATCTCCGACTGCGCGTACAGCGCCGAGACTGACGAGCGCGCCGAGCGCGGCGCGCCCGCGTCCGGCGAGCCGACGACAGCCGAGATGGCTTCGGACAGCTCCGGGAAGCTGTCATCCGCCCGGTGGTACGAGCGCTCCCGAGCCCAGGGCTCGGATTCGTCGGCCACCGGCGGCGCCGCGGGGACGCTCTCGACCGGAGCGGGAGCCGGCGGGCGGGGCGGTGCGGATCGGGTGCCGGGTACCGAAGAGATGGGCACGACCGGGGCCGCGGGCGCTGCGGGCGGCGGTGACACCGGGGGCGGCGTGAACGACCCGGAGGGGCGAGGGGCCGGCGGCGCGATGCGGTCTTCGGGATCGACGGCGCTGTCCTCCACCTCCCGGGCGAGGGCAGGCCGGGCGGGAGGGGCGGGCGGGGGCGGCACGGGTGCCCACGACGCCGGTGCTGCGGCGGCTGCGGGCCGCGCTGCCGGTGCGGGTGCGGGTGCGGGACCGAGCGAGGGCGCCGGCGGCGCCGGCGCGGACGGCGTCCATCCGCCCACGAGCGGCGGAGCCGCAGGAGCCGCGGGCTCCGGGGTGCGGGACGGCCCGGCGACCGGGCCGCCGATCCACCGCGCCGAGCCGAAGCCGAGCACGCTCGCCCAGATGAGGAACAGCAGCGCCGCGAGCACGGTCATCCCCGCGCCGTACCCGAACGAACGATTGATGCGGTGCGCGGCCATCACGATGAGCACGTAGACGGCCAGCTGGCCGAGCACGGGGATCAGGATCAGCAGGATCAGCCACGGCGAGAATCCGCCCAGCTGAAGGAGGATCGCCTGGTTCAGGAAGGGCACCCAGCCCTTCCATCCCTCCTCGCCGGCCTTGCGGAACAGCGCGGACAGGGCGAGAGCCATCCACACGTACAGGATGACGGTGAGTACGACCGAAGTCAGTACCAGCGCGATCGTGATGGTTTCGGTGTTCATGATGTGATGCGCCCGCGACCGATGGTCCGGCGCCTCCCCCTCTCAACGATGCGCGACACCCGCTTCGACGCCTGCGGCGCCACAAGACGGACGAACGATTTCAAAGATACGGCCGCGAGGATGCTGCGCCGAAAACCCCCGCCGCGGGTCAGCGAGCGACGCTCGGTCTCGACGATCCGCCAGAACTCCTCCGCGTCGTCCGCCGTCGTGGTCTCCTGCGAGAAGACCGCACGGTCGGCGACGGCCGCGAGCTGAGCCCCGGAGGCGGTGCCCAGGGCTGCGGCGAGCTCGGGTCGGGTGCCCGCGGGCGGCGTCGCGCGCCCCGCATCCACTCCGGCGTCGACATACTCGTCCCAGCCGCCGGCGATGCTCTGCGCGGGGTCGGCCGCGCGGCGGCGCCCCCGGCGGCGGACCGCCTTGGCGGCGAGAACGAGCAGGAAGGGGCCCAGCACCAGGAGCAGGACAAGAGCGACGATCCCTGCGACGCGCAGGATCGGCCACAGCCAGGCCAGGTCCCAGCCCGCCGTCTCGTCCTCGTTCTCATCGCGTGCGCTGTCGTCCTGCACCGGCTCGGGCGGGACGACTTCCTCGACACTGTCGGGGCGCACCTCGGTGACGTTCTCGGGGTCGCGCTGCTCGGTCACCTCGAGGCTCGGGGCCTGGCTCCACTGGGGGGTGACGTCGATCGGGATCCAGGCCCCCTCGTCGGAGAGCACCTCGGTCCACGCGGAGAGATCCTGACTTTCGCATGCGCCGTCTTCGCACGTGATGACACCCGGGTCCGCCGCGCTGAGACGCGCGCCGACGACGACGCGGGCAGGGAAGCCGAGCTCACCGGCGATGAGCGCGGTCGCCACGGCGAACTGCTCGTCGTCGCCGACGGCGGCGACGTAGTTTCCGGATGCGACCGCCCGAGGATCGCTCTCGCGGTCGAGGAGCCGGGAGAACATGGTGTCGATGCGGGCGAGGGAGTGCCCCGCGGCGCTGGGCTGGAACCGGTAGTCGGCGAGCGCCGACATCCACGGCGGAGGCGCGTCGTCCGGGACGGACAGCGCGTGGCTGAGGAATCCGCGATCACGGAGGAGTTCCACGAGCCCCGAGAGCGCGGCGCCGTCAGAACCGGTCGCGTGCTGTTCGACCCACTGCCTCAGGTTCTCCGGCGCCTCCGGGCCCGAACGCTCCCCTCCGGGGGCATTGATGCCCGCGAGATCCCGTGGCGCCGGTTCGACCGCACGCAGCCGGTAGGAGTCGCCGGGACGGAGACCACCGCCGGCCGTCTCGACGCCGGCTTGGGCTGCGCCGCTGTAATAGAAACGGTCGGCCAGGGCGGCGGCGCGTTCGCCCGCGAACTCGACGGAGGCCAGGCGACCCGCCGTGGGCACCCAGATCCCCTGGAGGCCCTCGACGACGACCTCGACGTCCACGGCGGCCCCGGGTCCGGGGTCCAGCGTCGAAGGGACGCGGACGAACGGGGCGGCAGCATCCGCCTCGCCGCCCGCGCGATACGTCTCCCCGTCGTAGACGTCGAGCGTCGCCAGGCGCACACGCTCGGGCAGTTCGCCCTCACCCGACACTCGGAAGAGAACGTCGTCCGAGCCGTCGGCGGAGAAGTGGGCGCGATACTCCGCGAGCGGGCTCACGGCCGCGGCGATATCGCGTTCGGGGCCGGCGACCGACCGCAGCACATCGCGATCGGCGCCCCGTGCCGCCCACGGCACGACGGCGACGGCGGCGATCAGCGCGACGGCGACCATGCCCGCTCCGAGCGCCGTGCGGCGCCGATCGGTGCGGGAGGGACGCCGCGACACCCGCACGCCGCTCGCGGAAGCGGCGCGGTGAAGCGCGCGGACCCGTTCATCGTGCGTCCGCCAAGCGAGCCAGAGGAGAGCGGAGATGAGGCCGGATGCTCCGAGGATCGTCTCGACCGGCGCGGACAGGGCGATCGGCCCGACCCGCCACGGGTCGCTCACGACGGTGCGTCCGAAGAAGAGCCCGAAGGCCAGCATCCCGAAGCCGACGGGGACCGCGGCGAGCGCCCAGCGGTCGGCGCGCCACGCCAGGAGGAGCGCCGCGCACGTGCCGACGAGGAACACGACGAGGGCGGGCACGAGAAGGTTGCGGTAGGCGCCGACGGGAAGGTCGACGGTGACGAGGTCTTTCCAGCCGAGGACGACGCCGGCCGCGGCATCCCCCAGCCCGCGGAGGAAGTCGAAGGGGCCGCCGAGGCGGGAGGGCACGGCGACGGGGACGCACAGCAGCGCGAATGCCGCGGCGAGGAGGCCAGCTGCCGTCCACGGCCCCCAGCCGCGCACCCGCACGATCGCGGCGATGCCGGCACCGACGACGGACGCCACCGCCACGAGAAGCACGAACGGCGCGGAGGCGTACACCGGCCAGGCGGCGACCGCGGCGGCGAGCACCGTGATGGCGACGTAGATCGACCCGCCGATCACCCGCCGGGCGTTCACGAGGTCGCCCCGCGCAGGAGCAGTCCGGAGAGGTCGTCGAGCGTGCCGATCGTGAGGATCGAGATGCCCGAGAGCGCTTGCATCCGCGGATGCGCGCGCTCATCGCAGACGACGGCGACGACGGTGGTGTCCACGGGGAACGCGAGCGCCGCCGAGCGGAGGCGGCCCAGAGCCACCAGTGAGCCCACGACGACGAACGCGATCGACAGCCGCTCGTTCGCCTCCGAGGCGAGACGGCAGATGTCCTCGACGCCCATCGTGTTCTCGAACTGCTGGACGGCGCTGAACCCGTCGAGCATCGTCCGCGGGGAGACCGTCGGGATGTGGGAGATCGCGCGCAGCCGCCCCCGCACCACCCGCGGGATCTCCGACCCCGTGACGATGTCGAGGTCGCGCGCGTCGCGGACGGCGCGGAGGCCGAGAGAGGCCGCTGCGCCGACGGCCACCTCGAACTCGTCGGCGTCGGCGTACTCCTGCTGCGCGGTGGCGAGCACCACGGCCATGCGCGAGCGCCGCGACTCCTCGAACTGCCGCACCATGAGCTGGCCGGTCTTCGCGGTGGATTTCCAGTGGATCTGCCGGCGGGCGTCACCGGGCGCGTACTCGCGGATGGCGTGGAACGACATGTCGGCGTTCACGAGGCGCCGCGTCGGGTTTCCCTCGAGGTCGCGGATGAGGCCCGCGCTGGTGGACGGAAGGGCCACGGTGCGCGGATGAACGAACACCTCATGGACGTCGCGGAAGGCGTGCTCCCGGCGGACCAGTCCGATCGGGTCGCTGCGGACGGTCGTGACCGGCCCGACGCGGATGATCCCCCGCGGAAGGGCGGGGATCTCCAGCGGCTGAGCGACGGTGTGCCCGGGACGCAGCAGCGGCACCCCGAATTCCACCAGGCCCCGGCCCACGGGGATGTCGAGGCGCCCCGGGAGCGCGATGCGCCGCCCGTGATTGCGGACGACGATCTCCCCCTCCACCCCCTGCCCCGCGACGATCCGCTCGTGCGCGAGGGTGAGGTCGACGTCGTACGCGCGCGCACCGAAGAGGAACGGCACGCTCATGAGCAGGAGAAGGAGCGCGACCGCCCCCGCGACCATCCACTCGACCCAGCCGAAGACGATCCCGAGCACGAGACCCGCCGTTGCCGCGACGACCACGAGCGCGCCGGCCGGCCGCACCGTATGGGCGCTCCAGCGCACCGCGGCGGCGGTTCCGGCGAGAATCGCCCGCCAGGCCGCGGTCCCCCACACCGCCGCGCGCACGAGTGCGCGCCGCCGTCGCGCCGTCGTCGTGGCCGACGTCACCGACGAGCGGGTCGTGGTGCCGGTGGACGAGACGGAGGTGCGGGTGACGCGCGACTCGGTCGGACTCATACGGCCTCGCGTTGCGTGGGCGGTGCCACATCCAGCAGCACCTGCCCGATCACGGCCTCCTGAGTGACGCCGTCGAACTCCGCCTCGGGGTGCAGGATGAGCCGGTGGGACAGCACCGCGACGGCGAGCGCCTTCACATCGTCGGGGGTGACATAGGTGCGCCCCTGAGAGGCGGCGCGGGCGCGGGACGCGCGCGTGAGGGCGAGGGCACCGCGGATGCTGACACCCAGACGCACCTCGTCGGCGGAGCGCGTGGCATCCACGAGCCGGGCGATGTAGTCCAGCACGAGCGCATCGACGTACGTCTCGGCGGCCAGGTCGGCCATTCCCACGAGCGCCTGCGGCGTGATCACCGGTGACAGCTCGGCGATCGCCATCGGCGCCCCATCGAGGATGCGCACCGTGGCGGCGTGGTCGGGGTAGCCGACCGACGTGCGCATCATGAACCGGTCCAGCTGCGCCTCGGGCAGCCGATAGGTGCCGGCCTGCTCCACCGGGTTCTGGGTGGCGAGGACGAGGAACGGCACACCGACCGGGCGGGTCACGCCGTCGACGGTGACGCGGCCCTCCTCCATCACCTCCAGGAGCGCGGACTGCGTCTTCGGGCTCGCGCGGTTGATCTCGTCTGCCAGGACGATGTTGGCGAAGATCGGGCCCGAGTGGAACTCGAACTGACCGGTCTTCTGGTCGTACACCGTGATGCCCGTGATGTCGCCGGGGAGGAGATCGGGGGTGAACTGGATGCGGGTGTTCGTCCCCTGCACCGACTGCCCGATCGCCCGGGCGAGCGAGGTCTTTCCTGTTCCGGGTACGTCCTCCAGGAGCACGTGGCCGTCGCTCAGCATCGCCGTGAGCACGAGCTCGACGACGTGACGCTTGCCGAGCACGGCACGCTCGACGTTGTCGGCGATCTGCCCGAACGTCATGGCGAACCAGGTCGCCTGCTCCTGGGTGAGGGTCATCGGTGCGGTCCTCCTGGGACGGGGTGGGTCATGGTGTGGGCACCACGGGCGGCTCGGCGGGCGGGGGGACGGGATTGTTCGGGTCGCAGCTCACGGAGAACTGCTGGTTCTGCACCCCGTTGAGGCTCCACCCGAGGGCGCTCCAGTCGACGCTGACCCGGATGCCGTCCACGCGGGTCGCCCCGACGGGGACGAGCCACGTGTCGGCGGTGTGCGGGAGCACCTGGTTGCTGGCGTCGTAGTAGCGAAGGTTCGCGTTGGTGAAGGTGATGGCCGCGGACTGCCCCGACGGCGCATTCGACGACTGCCCGGAGCGCTGCAGGTCCGACCCGCCGATGCAGGTGGCGGACCATCGGGCGTTCACCTGGAACGGGGCGCTCCCGCTGGCCGGTCGCACGGGTGCCCATGCCGTCGTCGGCCCCCACCACTCATGGACATAGCGCACCTGGATGCCCGGGTCGGTGCCGTAAGGGGAAGGGGGGAAGCCGGTGTTGAACTCGGGGCTGTTGCGCCTCGGCGGCGTCTCTGTCGAGGTCGGTTGCTCGGTGATGCTCCACCGGGCCTCCTGCCCGCTGATCGTCGGCTGCGGGTCGACCCGGAACGTCCATCCCTGTGGGGCCCGGTCGCTCTGGACAGCACGCACGGACGCCTCAGCCTGCGCGGTGCCGAACGCCCGGTCGCCGTACACCGACTCGGCGCACACGAAGAACCGGTACTCATCCCCGTCTGGCAGCCCGGAGAAGCTCGCCTGCTCGCCGCCCGATCGCGGATCGCACCGGAACCGCTCGTTGTACAGGACGATCCCGTAGCGCAGCTGCGACCCTGAGCCGTTCACCCGCGCTGCCGCCTGCGCGGTGACGGTGGACGTGCCGTCGCCGTCGGATCGGGAGCTCAGCGCGAGGCTGAGATCCAGAGGCGCGCCGACGCCGTTGGCCTCCACGGTGTAGGCGTCGCCGTTGGGGCGGCCCCCGAGGCCCGGCGGCAGCGAATACCGCGAGACCGGTGTGATCGTGACCGCGGTGGCCACGTTCGTGCCGACGCGGTACCGCGGCAGGTCGACGCTGTCCTGGTTGCGCCCGATGGGAACGTTCTGCGTCTCACCGGTGGCGCTGGCGATCTGGAGCGAGCCGGTCTCGGCGGCGTCGATGCCGGTGATCGTCAGCTCGATGAGGCCGCCGTCGTTGCCGTTGGGCACAGGCGCCCACGACACGTTGGCGGGACGACCGGGGGTGTCGTACGCCCACGCTGTCGTCCGGACGCTCGCGCGCGACTCGCCCACGCCGTTGACGGCCCACGCCTCGTACACGCGCTGCTCGCCGTTGGGCGCCGGGATGACCGGGCACGTGCCGTCGGCGGAGCATCGGGCCACCTCCACGCCGGCGCTCCGCACCACGAAGCCCGTCAGCGCCGGATAGGCCAGCCGCGACTCGCCCGCATCGACGCGCAGCGTCACCGTTCCGTCGCCATAGGCGGTCTGCCGCACGCTCGCGGGCGCCTTCGGGAACCCCTGCAGGTCGAGCAGGATGCGTCCGTCCCGCTCGGAGGCGGTCGTCCGCCCCTGGGCGTCACGTACCGAGAAGGATGCCGTGCACGTGGCGCCCGGCGCATCCCCGGTCCAGGATGCGGCGACCGCGGTGGCCGAGGCGACCCGGAAGCTGACGCCCACGCACACCCCGGTGGGCCGCACGTCGACGACTTCGAGGGGGGTCCGCGGCAGCGGGTTCACTTCGCCGCCGGCGCCGATCACGGCGATCGTGCAGGACGACCCCGCGGCCTGGGAGCACTGTTGGGTCACCGCGCCGCCCTGCGGGAGGGCCGACGGGGCGGCACCGACCCTCAGGACGAGACGGGCGGGGGCCACCGACGGGTGACTGGTGACCCCGACGAGCGCCGCCGTCTCGGTGCCCGGCACCGCCCGGTCGGCGCCGACCACCGTGACGATCGATCCCGACAGTGACACCTCGAACGCGGCACCGGCCGGCTCGAGGCTGTACTGGATCGCGTCCCAGTCCTCCCGTGCCAGCTGCCACGTGGTCATGTTGCGCAGGTCGAAGGTCGCCGTCTCGCCCGGACCGACGGTGAGCGACCCCGGGCGAAGCTCCGGCTGCGGATCACGGGCGACGACGGTGAGCGGCACCGACACCGATGTCCACTCCTCCGTGCCCTCGAGGCGCACGGGCACCTGGCAGGAGTCGGTCCACGGCGCCCCCGCGCCGGCGTCGTACCGCACACCCGTGCCCGACTCGCGGGCGCAGCCGGCCTCGGCGCGTGCCCCGGAGGCGCGCACGTCGTCGCCGACCTCGAGGGTCGCCCCGCGCGGCAGCGCGACGAGGTCGGCCATGTCGAACGAGACCGATTCGAGCTCGGGCACCTCCTGCGGCGGGGTACCGGTGCGCAGGGCGAGGTCGAGGTCGTCGTCGCCGGGCACGCGCAGGAACGCGTAGGTCGTGACCTCCTCCTCGCCGACAGTGCCGGTCACCGCGAACGGGATGACGCGCGTGCGGGCGGGAAGCGCACCGCTGAGGCGACGTCCTTCCACCTCGACGCCTTCCGGCTCGCCCCACAGGCTCACGTCGAGGTCGGCGACATCGCCGCGCGACCACGCGGCCTTGCCGGTGAGGACATCGACGCCCGACTCGAACTCTTCGCGATTCTCCACCGAGAGCACGGTGTCGGAGACGATCGGATAGTCGGGCACGCTCTCGCGCACGACCCGCACGACGACCAGTCCACGACCGGTGTTGCCCGAGTCGGACTCGACGTCGTAGAGGAACGACATCGTCGCGGGCTCCTCGCCGGCGGCGAGCACCACCTCCGTGTCGCTCACGGAGAGGATGTGCTCCTCGATGCGGGCGTGCTCGGGGTTCGCGCTGCCGTCGGTGAGCACCTCGGGCAGATCGGGACGGACGTCGGTGAGGCTCAGCGTGCCCTGTGTGGGGTCGATGTCGTTGGCCAGCGGACTCACCCGGATGGTGTTGTCCTCCCCCGCCTGCACCTCGACGTAGTCGGTGAACGTCACGGGGCTCGGGTTCGCCTCGATGTCGAGGACGCCGATGCGGACGGTGCCCTCGCCCGTCGCCCCCGCCGCGTCCTCGACGCGGTAGCGGAACGAGACCTGTCCTCGGTCGCCCGGCAGCGCGTTGTACACGATCGAGGCGCCGTCGGCGGAGATGTTCGCCGATCCGCGTTCGGGCTGTTCCAGGATGCGGTCGAGGGTCACCACATCGCCGTCCGGATCCATCCCGAACCCGTCGAACTCGACGCTGGTCGTGCCGCCGCTGAGCACCCGGCCTTCGAGCGTCCGCGGCGATGGGGCGCGGTTCTCGTCCTCGGGGAGCACCCGGATGCGGACGCTGGCGGTGTCGCGGAGCGCGGGCGATCCTGTGGTGTATACGGAGTAATCGACGCCGTAGTCGCCGGGTTCGAGCGGCGCGAGGTAGCGCAGCACGCCGCCGGAGGAGAACGCGAGCGCGTCGGCATCGGTGGAGGTCACCGTCGAGGGGTCAAGGCTCGGCCGGCCTCCCGCCGGGGAGATGTCGTTGTCGAGCACGGGGATGTCGATCTGTGCACCGGCACGCACGGTGACAGCGTCGTCCACCGCGATCGGTGCGATCTCCGGCGCGGGCGGAAGCAGGTACACCGTCGCCTCGCCGCCGACGCGAGCGCCGGCGTCCTCGGTGCCGTCGCTGACGGTATAGGTCACGGTGCCGAGGCGGCCCGGGGCGCCGGAGGCGGTGGTGCCCGAGACCCGCAGGTTGTTCTGGCCCACCGCATCCACCGACAGCGTGGCGCCGTCGTCAGCCGTGGCGACCACTTCGCTGAGGAGCAGCACGCGACGGGTCGGGTTCGACACGGCGGCGAACACGTCGAGCGTCGCATCCTGCTGCGGGTGGACGAACGCCACGACCGGGGAGGTCGCCAGCTGGGCGGGCGCGTCGGCGGGCAGCACCGTGATGCGCGCCGTGCCGGTGGCGTCGGTCCGCCCGTCGGTGACGGTGAACCCCACACGGTAGGTGCCCGGGTCGGCGGCGGTGAAGTCGAACGTCGTCGTTCCGCCGAGGACGGTGGCGGTGGCGGCCGCATCGTCGAGCACGCGCACCGAGGTCACCGCGAGGGTGCCGGCCGTGCCGGTGACGTGCGGGGCGACATCGACGATGAGGCCGGCGCCCACGGTGTCGATAACGGCGAAGGACTGCACGGCCAGGGCGGGGTCGGGGCTGACCCGTACCAGGAGGGGCTTCGTGGACATCTGTCCGGAGGTATCGGCGACCGTGGCGTTCAGTTCGATCAGCTGCTCACCGCCCGACCCGTCATCGGCGTGCTGGTAGACGATGTCGCCGGCGGGGGTGGATGCCACGGTGCCGATGCCTGCCGGGTTGTCGACCGAGAGCAGCAGCAGCGGATCACCGTCGGGGTCGACCCATCCCGGGAGCACGGGGACGGTGACGGTTCCGCCGCGCGCGACCTCGGGGGTCGGCCAGGGCACCAGGCACCCCTCGACGCCGCACCACTGCGGGGCGCCGTCGCCTTCGGACACCGTGAGGGTCACGCTCGCGGGCTCCGACCGCAGACCGTCGGCCGCCGTGCCGTCGGTGACGACGTACTGGAAACTCGCGGAACCGGATGCGCCGGGCTCCAGGCGCACCGCGAGTCGCTGGCCGTCGTCGGTCACCGTGACGACGCCGAAGCCCGGGTCGAGGCCTGCGACGGATGCCGGATCGACGCTCAGCACGTCTTCGTTGGGGTCGTGGTCGTTGAGGAGCACCGGCAGGGTCGCCAGGCGCCCGGCGCGCACGCCGAAGGCGTCGGCCTCGGCGATCGGCGGCTTGGGGTCGAGCACGACGCTGAGCTGCTCTTCGCTGGGCACCGCGGCTGGATCGAGACGGTCATCCAGCGACCAGTCCTGGCTGGAAGCGACGAGCGCGCCGTCCGGTGCCGTCCACACCCAGCCGGTGCGGGTCTCGTTGAGGATCACCGCTTCCCCGGTGGCGACGAAGACGGGCCGCCGCTCGTCGGGGATGGTCTCGCCGCCGTAGTCGAGCGCGGTCTCGCCGGAGCGGGAACTCCACAGCGTCCCGCCGCCGTCTGCGGGGCCGAGCCACGCGGCGAGCACCTCTCCGTCGTGCACGATCGGGTCGGCAGGCGTCCCGAGGACCGTCGCGCCCCGCTCCACCTCTGCGGTGACCGCGCCCTCGGTCGAAACGGTGACCAGCCCGGTCTCGTCCGCGAGATAGACCGCGTCGCCGTTCGGATCGGCCGCTCCGACCCGGACGTCGCCGGCGAGGCCGACGTCGACGGGCTCGTTCCGTCCGCGCAGCAGCACCTCCCCGCTCTCCCGGTCGACCACGGCCCACACCTCTCCCGCCGCGGTGACCGCAGGACTGGCGACCTCGGCAGCCAGCGGGTCGCGCCCCCGCACCTCGCCGGCGCGCAGGTCGTAACGCAACACCGACTCATCCGCCGACGAGTACGCGAACAGCATCCCTTCGCTGTTCACGGTGAGCGCATCGGCGGTGTACGGCGGGGTGTCCTCATCGTCGCCGTCGCTTGCGAACGGGTCGAGCTGCGCGGCGTCGCCGGCGGACAGGCGACCCGCGTGCACGGTGCCCGCGTCGGTGCGGTACGCGACGAAATCGCCCGCGGTGACGACGTCGGTGGTTCCGGCCGGGGTGGATTCCGAGGAGCGCAGTGCCTCGTCATCCAGGTCGCGCGGTAGAGCCTCGTCGATGCGGGTGAGCTTGCTGAAGCTGTCGGAGAAGAGAAAGGCCCCATCGGCCGACTGGGCCACGGAGCTGGGGTTGCTGACGCTGCGCACGGTGTCCAGTTCGCCGATGGACGTGTTCACCCGCGCGTAGCGCCGTCCCTCGCCGGTCTGGAGCGCCCACACCGAGGTGTCCACCTCGGGGGTCTCCTGCGCGTCGAGTCCCGGCCACACGATGCTCACGCCCACCACGAGAGCGAGGGCCGCACCTCCCGCTGCCAGGGCGGCGATGGATCGCCGACGCATCAGAGGATCCCCGTGGCGAACAGCGCCGCCACTGCGACGGCGGCTGCGGCGATCAGAGCCGCACCCCCGAGAACCCAGGGCACGACGGCGCGGACGCGTCGGTCCTGGCCCGCGATGTCGGTGTCCTCGTCGCGCGCGAGGCCTGCGACGCCGGTGGCCGAGCGCACCTTGCGGCGCCCGCTGTGCTCGACGGTGCTGCGGACCGTGCCGCGCAGCGACGTGTCGGAGAAATCCACCGAACGTCCTCCGGGTGACCACCCGTCCGCCGCCACCTCGAGCGGCGTGACCGCCAGCCCCAGTTCGGCCTGCACGCCTCGCAGGGCCTCACCGACCTCGAGAGCACTGGCGTACCGTTCGCGCGCGTCACGGTTCATCGTGCGCGCCAGGACCGTCTGCAGAGAACCCGGGACGTCGGCGCGGGGGATCTCCGTGTAGCTCGCCCGGGCGATCCGCCGACGCAACTGCTCCCGCGTGTTCTGCCCGCGCTCGAGCCGCTCGAAGGGACTGTGCCCGGCCAGCAGGGAGTACACGGTCGCGCCGAGGCTCCACACCTCGCTCGAGATGGTGCCCGCCGTCTGCTCGGCGACCACCTCCGGGGCGCTCCACGGCACGCTCATGGCGAGCACCTCATCGGCGCTCTGGCGGGCCAAGGCCGACGCGATCCCGAAGTCGGCCAGCACGGGCGTGCCAAAAGTGGTGGTGAGGATGTTGCTGGGCTTGACGTCGCGGTGCACCAGGCCGGCGCGGTGCGCGGTCTCCAGCGCGCTGGCCATCCTCACGCCGATCGCGAGCACCTCGGGGACGGGGATGCGTTCCACCCGATACCGCTGGGCCAGAGAACCGGGGCAGTACTCCATCACGATGTACGGCCGTCCGTCGGCGGAGATCCCCGCCTGATACACGGTGACGATCGACGGATGCGCCGACAGGTGCGCGAGAACGTCGGCTTCGGCGTTGAACATCCGCAGCAGATCAGGGTCGCGCACGTCGCTGGGCAGCACCTTCACCGCGACGCTCCGACGGGGCATGTCCTGCTCGTACAGGAACACGTCGGCGAAGCCGCCGGAGCCCAGCGGCCGGATGTACGCCAGCCCCGGAAGAATCGGAGGCGCGGCGGGCAGGCGTGTCGGCAACCCCGCCTCCCCCGGTCGGTATCCCCATCACGCCGTCGGTGGCGCGTAACAGTGCAAGCCCGGTCATGGTAACAAATCCGCGGGGTGCACCTGGTCGCGGGACGCGGCATCCCCCCTCGGCGGGGGCTCAGAGGGTGGGCAGCCCGGGGTCGTTCGGGTCGAACGGCGAGTCGAGCGATCGCGTCAGCTCTTCCAGCATGGCGGTGATCTGGGGTTCGACGTGCTCCGTCACCGCGGCCTGGATGCGCAGCCGATGGTGGAGCAGGATCGCACACACCTCCCGTCCGATCATGTTGGCGTAGTCGTCGGCGAGCCCGACCTCCTGGCGGAGCGCTGCCTTCGCCTCCTCGCTCAGCGGCGGAAGGGCAGGGATCGCTTCCTCCTCCTCGGCGGCCATCCCCGAGACCGTGAAGAGGAACGGCGCACCGGGAGAGGGCTCCGGGTCCAGCGGCAGCCCCTCGAACTCCGGCTCCAGGCCTTCGGCGGGCCGGTAGCTGCGCGCGCGATTGCGGGCGGACTGCTGGTCGAGTTCGGCCTGCAGCATCGGCAGGTTCCTGGCCGTGTACTCCGCGACCGCCGTGTCGACGATCGTCTTCACCCGGGTGGACAGCCCGTGCTGCACCCCGTGGGGCACATCGGCGCCGAGCCCCGCCGCCGAAAGGACCGGCGAGCCGAAGCAGCGGCGACACGGTGCGATCCGGCCGCGGTGCGTGGACGGCTCCCACCGGGGCAACCACCGCAGCCAGGCGTCCACCGCCTGGCTGACCTGGGTTTCGAGCGAGCGCTCCACGGAGATCTACGCTAGTCCCCGCCGGAGGCTCACGACGGGTCCTCGTCGCGCTCCCACGGCCAGCGCGGCCGCCGCCCGTGTGTACGCACGAGCGCGATACCGCCCCATCCGGCGAGGAGACCCGTGACGGCGATGACCACTCCCGGCCACCCGATCGCGACTCCCCCGGCGGCCGCGAACGATGCCGCCGGGCCGTTGCCGCTGATCAACGCGCCCACGGCGACGCCGATGACTTCACCGAGGTAGGCGGCGAGGCCGGTGACGATGCCGGTTCCGTACGCGGGATGCTCCGCCCGCAGGCCGAAGAACCACAGGGCCGCAGCGAATCCGCCCGTGGCCAGCAGCATCCCCACGACCCCGGGAATCTGGCCGAGGCCGGGCGTGGCGATGACGTCGGCGTCCAGTGCGAGGCTCGTGAGACCGAGCCCCGCGATGGCCAGGGCGACGAAGCCGACGACGGCGAACGCCAGGGCGACCGCGGGCGGTACCGGTCCGCCCTCCGCACCGGCGTCGCGGGTCATCGTCAGGCGCGGTGCAGCTGCGGGCCGGCCTCGAGCGTGCGCTCGTACTCGCGCTGAGCTTCCTCGTTCAGCTCGGTCATGCGGCGGCCGCGGGCTGCCACCCACGCACCGAACCAGATGGTGAGTTCGCGACCCAGCACGAAGGCGACGATGGCCAGCGGTGCGAGGACCGCACCCTCCATGAGTTCCGCACCCTCACGGGCGGTCAGCATCCAGAAGGGTGCCTCGAACAGCTCGCCGAGGAGGTGGCCGGCGTACGCGGCGAGTCCGACGAGGATGCCCCACACGACCCAGTGACCCCAGCGGCCGCGGTTGATGACCGCTCCGAGCAGCCAGAACGCGATGAAGAAGACGACGACCGGCACCCACAACGCCCACGTCGTGAGGGCGGCGAGCGTGGCATCGGCCAGCCCGGACACCTCGATCTCGCGGTTGAGCAGCTGCAGACCGAGGGTCGCGGCGAGGTACAGGACGGCGAAGACGAGGGCGGCGAGCAGCCCGATCGCGCCGGCGGCTCCACGGTTGCCGCGGGGTCGCGGCGCCTCGGGGGCCTGGACGAAGATCGGCTGCGCCCCGCCGTAGGGCGCCGACGAGGTTCGGGCGGAGTCGGGAACCGGCTCGCTCGGCGTCCCCACGGGTACTGCGGCGACGGTGGGGGTGTCGTCGGCGCGTGCTTCGGCAGCGCGGGCGTCGGCGCGGGCTTCGTCGGCGCGGGCCTCGGCGGCACGCGCGTCGGCTTCAGCCTCAGCCTCGGCGGATGCGGCGTACATGGCCCACCGGGCATCATCGGGGTCGTCGTCTCGCTCTTCCACGACCACGGTCTCCTCGACGACGACCCTCTGCGGCCGGTCGTCGACGGGACGCTCAGGGGATTCGGACGACTCGGACGACTCGGCGGGCACGTCGGCGCGCGCGGCCTCAGCCTCGGCGAGGCCTTCGCGTGCGCGGCTGACGACGTCGGCGTCGCGCTCCGCATCCGTCGGTTCGTCGACCGGGTCGCCGTACGACGACTTGGGATCACTCATCGCCCAGCACTCCTCACGCGGGGTGCATCCCCGCGTTCGAAGGGTAACGCGCGCTTGCCATCCGCTCGGGGAGGCGTGCCGTCGTGTGTCGATGTCCATCCGCGGCCAGCCGCTAGGGTGTGGCCATGATGGTCGCCGATCGACGCTCGTGGTTTCGTGCTGCGCTGGTCGGGGCGATCGCGGCCGGGATGCTCGCGCTGGCCGCCTGCGCCCCGGAGGGCGGCTCTGCCGGCTCCTCGTCGCGCCCATCGCCGGGGGAAAGCGCGAGCGCCGATGCCACCGCATCCCCGACCCCGTCGCCGTCCGCGACTCCTCCGGCGGCCGTCCCGGACGACTGCCGCGCCATCCTGTCCGAGTCCGTGCTGGCCGAACTCGGCGAGACGCCGCTGAACGACCCGGCACTGGGCATGAGCACCGGCGTGCAGCCGGACGGATCGCTCGTGTGCGTGTGGCGCGACCCGCGCGCCGACACGACGATGCTGACGACGACGATCTCCGCGATGAACCGGGGTCCCGCCCTGGACCTGCTCAACGGTCTCGCCGACCAGGAGCACTTCACGTGCTATTCCCCCGAGGGCGGTACGCGCTGCGAGAAGACGTGGATCAACGAGCAGTACCCCGTCACCGACGGCCGGACGCTCTTCTGGCGCGACGGCATCCTCATCGACACGCAGTTCTCGAACCTCGCCCCGTCGGGCTACACCGACAGCATCATCGCGTCCCTCTTCCCTTCCTGACCTCCCCCGTCCCTCCCGCCCGTCCCTCCCGCCCGTCCCTCCCGCTCCGCGAGAAACGACATTTCCGGCGAGAAAGGGCGCGCTGCGCTATGTCTCGCCGGAAATCTCGTTTCTCGGCGCAGGGCGAGCCGCCTAGAAGACGCGGGAGGCCACCTGCGCGGCGTAGTCCTCCGGCATCCAGTCGGTGAGGACGCTGGACAGCCACACGTCGCCGCGGAGGTCGTGGACCTCCACCACGGTGCCGCTCGTCCGCTCGCAGTGCACCGCCTCGCCGTCGGCGGTGCACGCGAAACCTTCCGCGGTAAGGGCCGCGTGCGCGATCGCGGCGGCACCCTGAGCGACCGTGGCCACCGTGGTGGATGCCGATCTCCCCTCGTTCACGCGCCAGGCGCACGTCAGGCGCACCTGGGGAGTCAGCGCCGTTCCGAGCGTCGTGGTGGTCGCCGGCGGAGCGGTGTTCTGCGACAGGAGCGCCTCGGGCGTCCATGTCAGCTCGGACCACAAGCGGTCGGGGTACAGCCCGCGGCAGTCGGTCGCGGGCGCCTCGGGGCTTGCGCCGGCGCCGTCACTGTCGGCGACCGGAGCGGAGGTCGCGCCGCGGAGGGTGCTGCCGACGACCTCGACCACCACCGGCAGCCCGGGGGCAGCCAGCCACACGAGCGCGCCGATCACGCCGGCGCAGATCATCCCCACCGGCCACGCGATCCACAGACTGCGTCCGCTCACCCGAGCCATGGCACCCCTCCCCACTCACGGTAATCGGGCGGCCCATCCTCCCCCGGATGCCACGCCCGCGGGAACGACGAAGGCCCCCGGCGCGATGCCGAGGGCCTTCGAAGGATCAGATCGTGATCAGTTGTACGTTCCGGGCGTGAAGTCGTCCGTCGAGAAGCTGTCGAAGTCGACGTAGCTCAGGTCGGCGTCGCTGTACGCGCCGTCCGAGGCGAAGATGCGGTTGGGGTACCGCTCGCTCTTGGCCTCTTCCGTCGCCTCGACCGTGACGTTGCGGTACTTCGCAAGTCCGGTTCCGGCGGGGATGAGCTTTCCGATGATGACGTTCTCCTTGAGGCCGACGAGCGGGTCGCTCTTGCCCTCCATGGCCGCCTGCGTCAGGACGCGGGTGGTCTCCTGGAACGATGCCGCCGACAGCCACGACTCCGTCGCGAGCGACGCCTTCGTGATACCCATCAGCTCCGGTCGACCCGACGCGGGGCGCTTGCCCTCGGCCACGGTCTCGCGGTTGATGTTCTGGTACTTCTTGAAGTCGACCAGCTCACCCGGAAGCAGCGTCGTGTCAGCGTGGTCGACCACGGTGACCTTCCGCAGCATCTGGCGCACGATGACCTCGATGTGCTTGTCGTGGATCGGCACACCCTGGGAGCGGTACACGCCCTGGACGCCGTTGACGAGGTACTTCTGCACCTCGCGGGCGCCCTGCACGCGCATGACCTCCTTGGGGTCGAGCGTTCCGACCAGGAGCGGCTGACCGACGGTGACGTGCTGGCCGTCCTCCACCAGAAGCGTCGCGCGCTTCAGGACGGGGTACACGACCGCCTCGTCGCCGTTGTCGGGCGTGAGGATGACCTTCTTGGCCTTGTCGGTCTCGTCGATCGTGATGCGGCCATCGGCCTCGGCGATCGGCGACGCACCCTTCGGGGTGCGCGCCTCGAACAGCTCCTGCACACGGGGAAGACCCTGCGTGATGTCTTCCGCCGACGCCGACCCACCGGTGTGGAAGGTACGCATCGTCAGCTGGGTGCCGGGCTCACCGATCGACTGGGCCGCGATGATGCCCACGGCCTCGCCGATGTCGACGATCTTGCCGGTGGCCAGCGAACGGCCGTAGCACTTCGCGCAGACACCGACCGCCGAGTCACACGTCAGGACCGAGCGGACCTTGATGTTCTCGACGCCGGCCTCGACCAGCTTGTTGATGAGCACGTCGCCCACGTCGTCGCCCGCCTCGGCCACAACCGTGCCCTGCGCGTCGACCACGTCGGCGGCGAGGGTACGGGCGAACACCGAGTTCTCGACGTTCGCGTCCTTGACGAGGGTGCCGTCGGCGCCCATCGCAGCGATCGGGAGCTCGAGACCCTTCGACGTACCGCAGTCCTCCTCGCGGATGATGACATCCTGCGAGACGTCCACGAGACGACGGGTCAGGTACCCCGAGTCGGCCGTACGGAGGGCCGTGTCGGCCAGACCCTTACGGGCACCGTGCGTCGCGATGAAGTACTCCGCCACCGACAGCCCCTCGCGGTACGAGGAGATGATCGGACGGGGGATGATCTCACCCTTGGGGTTGTTCACCAGGCCTCGCATACCGGCGATGTTCCGGATCTGCAGCCAGTTACCACGCGCACCCGACGACACCATGCGGTTGATGGTGTTGTCCTCCGGGAAGTTGTCGCGCATCGCCTTCTGGACCTCGTCGGTTGCCTCGGTCCAGATCTTGATGAGCTCCTGGCGACGCTCCGAGTCGGTCGTCAGACCCTTCTCGTACTGCGCCTGGACCTTCGCGGCCTGCTTCTCGTAGCCGGCGACGATCTCCTTCTTGTTCGGCGGGGTGAGAACGTCGCTCAGCGCCACGGTCACACCCGAACGCGTCGCCCAGTAGAAGCCGGCGTCCTTGATGCGGTCGAGGGTCGCGGCGACCTCCACCTTCGGGTACTCCTCGGCCAGCTTGTTGACGATCTGCGACAGCTTGCCCTTGTCTGCCTGCTCACGAACGAACGGGTAGCCCTTGGGGAGGGTGTCGTTGAAGATCGCCTGACCGAGCGAGGCGTCCACGATGCCGTGACGCTCGTAACCCTCGGGCGCCTGGCCCTCGAGGAACGAAAGACCCGGGATGCGGATGCGGACCTTGGCCTGCAGGTCGAGGGTGCCCTCGTCCTTGGCCAGGATCGCCTCGCCGACGGAGCCGAACACGCGGCCCTCACCGGCTGCGCCCTCCTTGAGGGTCGTCAGGTGGTGCAGACCGATGATCATGTCCTGCGAGGGCAGGGTCACCGGGCGGCCGTCCGACGGCTTCAGGATGTTGTTCGACGCCAGCATGAGGATGCGGGCCTCGGCCTGCGCCTCGACCGACAGCGGCAGGTGCACAGCCATCTGGTCACCGTCGAAGTCCGCGTTGAACGCGGCGCACACGAGCGGGTGCAGCTGGATGGCCTTGCCTTCCACGAGCTGAGGCTCGAAGGCCTGGATGCCGAGGCGGTGCAGCGTGGGCGCACGGTTCAGCAGAACCGGACGCTCGCGGATGATCTCCTCGAGCACGTCCCAGACCTCGGGACGGGTGCGCTCGACGGCACGCTTGGCGGCCTTGATGTTCTGCGAGTGACCGAGGTCGATCAGGCGCTTGATCACGAACGGCTTGAACAGCTCCAGCGCCATCTGCTTGGGCAGACCGCACTGGTGCAGCTTCAGCTGGGGACCCACGACGATGACCGAACGGCCCGAGTAGTCCACGCGCTTGCCGAGCAGGTTCTGGCGGAACCGGCCCTGCTTGCCCTTGAGCATGTCGGACAGCGACTTCAGCGCACGGTTTCCCGTACCGGTGACGGGGCGACCACGGCGGCCGTTGTCGAACAGTGCGTCGACGGCCTCCTGCAGCATCCGCTTCTCGTTGTTGACGATGATCTCGGGAGCACCGAGGTCGATCAGGCGACGAAGGCGGTTGTTGCGGTTGATCACGCGACGGTAGAGGTCGTTGAGGTCGGAGGTCGCGAAGCGGCCACCGTCCAGCTGGACCATCGGGCGCAGCTCCGGCGGGATCACCGGAACGACGTCGAGCACCATCGCGGCCGGGCTCATGCCCGTCTGCAGGAACGAGTTGACGACCTTCAGACGCTTGATCGCGCGGATCTTGCGCTGTCCCTTGCCCTCGGAGATCTGCAGGTGCAGGCTCTCCGACTCGGCGGCCAGGTCGAAAGCCTCCAGGCGACGCTTGATCGACTCGGCACCCATGTAGGCCTCGAAGTACTGACCGAAGCGGTCCTGGAGCTCGTGGAACACGTCGTCCTCGGGCTTGAGCGTGCCGACCTCGAGCGAGCGGAAGTCCTCCCACACGCGCTCGAGCTTGGCGATCTGCTCGTCGGCGGCCTTGCGGGCCTGCGACATGTCCTTCTCGGCGGCGTCCTTGACCTTCTTCTTCTGGTCGGCCTTGGCACCTTCCGCCTCGAGAGCGGCGAGCTCCTCCTCCAGCTTGGCCATGCGAGCAGCGATGCGGGCATCGCGGCGGTCACCCAGCGTCTTCAGCTCGAGGCGGATGTTGTTCTCCTGCGTGGGGAGGTCGCGGTGACGCGCCTCCTCGTCGACGGAGATGACCATGTACGCGGCGAAGTAGATGACCTTCTCGAGGTCCTTCGGCGCCATGTCGAGCAGGTAGCCCAAGCGCGAGGGGACGCCCTTGAAGTACCAGATGTGCGTGACGGGCGCGGCGAGCTCGATGTGGCCCATGCGCTCGCGGCGGACGGAGGACTTGGTGACCTCCACGCCGCAGCGCTCGCACACGATGCCCTTGAAGCGGACGCGCTTGTACTTTCCGCACGCACACTCCCAGTCACGGGAGGGTCCGAAGATCTGCTCTCCGAAGAGGCCGTCCTTCTCCGGCTTGAGCGTGCGGTAGTTGATGGTCTCAGGCTTCTTGACCTCGCCGAACGACCAACGACGGATGTCGTCAGCGGTAGCCAGGCCGATTCGAAGCTGATCGAAAGTGGTTGATTCGAGCACTACGTCTCCTGTGTCGGAATTCTGTTCGTTGCCTGGCCGGATCAGATCTCGTCGATGGACGAGGACTCGAAGCGGCTGGAGATGTTGATGCCGAGTTCTTCGGCAGCACGGAAGGCGTCATCGTCGGTGTCGCGGAGGTTGACCGCAGTGCCGTCGGCCGAGAGGACCTCGACGTTCAGGCAGAGCGACTGCATCTCCTTCATGAGCACCTTGAACGACTCGGGGATGCCGGGCTCTTGGATGTTCTCGCCCTTGACGATCGCCTCGTACACCTTGACGCGGCCGAGGATGTCGTCGGACTTGATCGTGAGGAGCTCCTGGAGCGCGTATGCGGCGCCGTAGGCCTCGAGGGCCCACACCTCCATCTCACCGAAACGCTGACCGCCGAACTGCGCCTTACCACCGAGCGGCTGCTGGGTGATCATCGAGTACGGACCGGTCGAGCGGGCGTGGATCTTGTCGTCCACGAGGTGGTGCAGCTTCAGGATGTACATGTAGCCGACCGAGACGGGAGCCGGGAACGGATCGCCGGAGCGACCGTCGAACAGCAGCGTCTTGCCCGAGGAGCCGATGAGCCGGTCGCCGTCGCGCGTGGGGAGCGTCGAGTCCAGCAGACCGGCGATCTCCTCCTCGCTCGCACCGTCGAACACGGGGGTGGCGACCTTCGTACCGGGGGCGGCCTCGAAGGCCTCCTCCGGCAGACGGACGGCCCACTCCGGGGTTCCCTCGACCTTCCAGCCCTGCTGGGCGATCCATCCGAGGTGAAGCTCCAGCACCTGGCCGAAGTTCATCCGGCCCGGGATACCGAGCGGGTTCAGCACCACGTCGACCGGGGTGCCGTCGGAGAGGAAGGGCATGTCCTCGACGGGGAGGATCTTCGCGATGACACCCTTGTTGCCGTGGCGTCCAGCGAGCTTGTCACCCTCGGTGATCTTGCGTTTCTGGGCGATGTAGACCACGACGCGGCGGTTGACGCCCGAGCCGAGCTCGTCGTCGCCGTCCTCGGCGTTGAACTCCTTGACCGCGATGATCGTGCCCTGCTCACCGTGAGGAACCTTCAGCGACGTGTCGCGGACTTCGCGGCTCTTCTCGTTGAAGATCGCGCGCAGCAGGCGCTCCTCGGCGCTCAGCTCGGTCTCGCCCTTGGGCGTGACCTTGCCGACGAGGATGTCACCGGGACGAACCTCGGCGCCGATGCGGACGATGCCGCGCTCGTCGAGGTCCTTCAGCAGGTCGGGGCTGACGTTGGGGAGATCACGGGTGATCTCCTCCTTGCCCAGCTTGGTGTCCCGAGCATCCACCTCGTACTCCTCGATGTGGATCGAGGAGAGGGTGTCGTTCTTGACGAGCTCCTGGCTGAGGATGATCGCGTCCTCGAAGTTGTGACCCTCCCACGTCATGAACGCCACCAGGAGGTTCTTACCGAGCGCGAGCTCGCCCTCCTGGGTCGCCGGGCCATCCGCGATGACCTCGCCGACCTCGATGCGCTCACCCGCGGAGACCACGACACGCTGGTTGTAGGAGGTGCCCTGGTTGGAGCGGTCGAACTTCCGCAGGAAGTAGTCCTGCGTGCCACCCTCGTCCAGCTGCACGGTCACGACGTCGGCCGAGACCTCCATCACGACACCGGCCTTCTCGGCGGTGATGACATCCCCCGCGTCGACGGCGGCGTAGCCCTCCATACCGGTACCGACCAGCGGCGAGTCGCTGCGCACCAGCGGCACGGCCTGACGCTGCATGTTCGCACCCATCAGGGCGCGGTTCGCATCGTCGTGCTCGAGGAACGGGATGAGCGACGTCGCCACCGACACCATCTGGCGCGGCGAGACATCCATGTACCCGATCTCGTCAGCGGGGATGAGGTCGACCTCGCCGCCGATCTTGCGGGCGAGGACGCGGTCCTCCTGGAAGTGACCGTCGGCCTTCAGCGGCGCGTTGGCCTGGGCGACGATGAAGTCGGCCTCTTCGCTGGCGGTCAGGTAGTCGATCTGGTCGGTGACCCGGCCCTTCACGACGCGGCGGTACGGGGTCTCGATGAAACCGAACGCGTTGATGCGAGCGAACGATGCGAGCGAGCCGATCAGGCCGATGTTCGGGCCTTCCGGCGTCTCGATCGGGCACATGCGGCCGTAGTGCGAGGGGTGGACGTCACGTACCTCGACGCCGGCGCGCTCACGGGACAGACCACCGGGGCCCAGCGCCGACAGGCGGCGCTTGTGGGTCAGACCCGCGAGCGGGTTGTTCTGGTCCATGAACTGCGACAGCTGCGAGGTGCCGAAGAACTCCTTGATCGCGGCGACGACGGGGCGCACGTTGATCAGGGTCTGCGGGGTGATCGCCTCGATGTCCTGCGTGGTCATGCGCTCGCGGACGACGCGCTCCATGCGGGACAGTCCGGTGCGGACCTGGTTCTGGATCAGCTCGCCGACCGCGCGGATGCGGCGGTTGCCGAAGTTGTCGATGTCGTCGATGTCCAGACGGATCTCGGCCGGCTTTCCGGCGCGGGTGCCGGAGAAGGTGGCGTCGCCGCGGTGCAGGCGGACGAGGTACTTGATCGTCGCGACGATGTCGTCGACGGTCAGCACCGAGTCGCTCAGCGGGAGCTCGAGGCCCAGCTTCTGGTTGATCTTGTAGCGACCCACCTTGGCCAGGTCGTAGCGCTTGGAGTTGAAGTAGAAGTTGTCCAGCAGCGCGCGGGCAGCCTCAGCGGCGACCTGCTCGCCCGGACGGAGCTTGCGGTAGATGTCGCGGAGCGCGTCTTCCTTGGTGAGGATCGTGTCCTTGGACAGCGTGTCTTCGATCGAGTCGAAGCCGGCGAACTCGGCGAGGATGTCTTCGCTCGTGAGGCCCAGGGCCTTGAGGAACACGGTGACCGACTGCTTGCGCTTGCGGTCGATGCGGACGCCGACCTGATCGCGCTTGTCGATCTCGAACTCCAGCCATGCACCACGGCTGGGGATGATGCGAGCCGACACGATGTCCTTGTCGGACGTCTTGTCGGGGGTCCTGTCGAAGTAGACGCCCGGCGAGCGGACGAGCTGCGACACCACGACACGCTCGGTGCCGTTGATGATGAACGTTCCCTTGCCGGTCTGCAGCGGGAAGTCGCCCATGAAGACCGTCTGGGTCTTGATCTCACCGGTCTGGTGGTTCATGAACTCGGCCTCGACGTACAGCGGCGCGGCGTACGTCTTGCCGCGCTCCTTGCACTCCTCGATCGAGTACTTCTCCGGCTCCAGGTACGGGTTCGTGAACGAGAGCTGCATCGTCTCGCTCAGGTCCTCGATCGGCGAGATCTCCTCGAAGATCTCCTCGAGGCCGCTGATCTCGGGCACGTCGGTGCGACCGGCGGCCAGAGCCTCGGCGACGCGTGCCTTCCACGCTTCGTTGCCGACGAGCCAGTCAAAGGACTCGGTCTGCAACGCGAGAAGGTCTGGGACCGTCAGCGTGTCGGAGATTTTTGCGAACGAAAGCCGGGATGCTCCGCGGCCGTTCTTAGGGGTGGTGGGGTTGGATGCGTTGCGCGCAGCAGCCAAGGGAATAACCTCCGCAGAGCCCGGGCAGGACTCGTGATTTCCTTGTCGTCAGGGTGGAGTGCTCCCGGCCCCGAAACCTGACACGACGCACACCGCGAGAGCGGGGACGTGCAGGAACAGCCGACCACCATATGAGGGCAGGGGAAAGGGGAGCGCAAAAGACGACTATACGTCGGATGACGCGCCGTGTCCAGCCGGAATCTTGACGGGTTCCCCGACGTGCGGTATAACCGCGCTCTACGGCCCGCGGAATGGGGAGAACCCCCCTCCCGGCGACCGGCCTGCGGGTGCACAATGTGCCGATGGGGGACCGCGTCGCCGCGCACATCCGCACTCCGGATGCGCGCCTGCGTGTGTTCGTCTCCTCGACGCTGCGCGAACTCGCCGACGAGCGCCGGGCGGTGCGGGCGGCCGTCGAACGCCTGCGCCTCGCGCCGGTGATGTTCGAGCTCGGGGCGCGTCCCCATCCGCCGCGCGATCTGTACCGCGCCTACCTGGACCAGAGCGATGTGTTCGTGGGCATCTACGGCGACAGCTACGGCTGGGTCGCGCCCGGCGAGCAGATCTCCGGCCTCGAGGATGAGTACCGGCTCGCCCCGCGAGAGATGCCGAAGCTCATCTACATCAAGCAGACCACCACGCGGGAGCCCCGCCTGGAGGAGCTCATCCACCGCATCCGCTCGGATGACACCGCCGCATACCTCCCCTTCCGGGGTGCGGAGGAGCTCGAGGAACAGGTGGCCACCGACCTCGCGATGCTGCTCGCCGAGCGTTTCGACAGTTCCCGCGCGGCCGACCCGACGGCGGCGGGCGCGGCTGACCCGACGGCGGCGGCCGCGGTGGCCACGCGGCTGCCCGTGCCGTACACCCGCACGGTCGGCCGCGACGACGCGATCGCGGAGGTGCGGAAGCTGCTCGCCGCTCCGGACGGGCGTCTGGTGAGTCTCGTCGGCACGGGGGGCATCGGCAAGAGCCGCCTGGCGATCGAGATCGCGCACTCCTGCGGCGACCTCTTTCCCGACGGCGTGCACTTCGTCCCGCTCGAGGGGGTGCTGGAGCCGGCCCTGCTCATCCCGACCATCGCGTACGCGCTGGGCGTGCGCGACAACGGCGAGGCCGCACTCGAGGAACGCATCGGCCTGGCTCTGGCCGACCGCACGGCGCTGCTGGTCCTGGACAACTTCGAGCAGCTGATCGACTCCGCCCCGGCGCTGGTGCGTCTGTACGAACTCGCGCCGCGTGCGCGTTTCCTCGTCACCAGCCGGGTCGTCCTCCGCATCCGGGGGGAGCGCGTCTTCGAAGTACGCGCCCTGGAGGCCCCCGACCCGACGGCGCCCGCGACGCTCGAGCGGGCGATGCGCTCGGCCGCCGTCGCGCTCTTCGTCGACCGAGCCCGCGCGGCGCGGCCCGACTTCGAGCTGACCGAACACAACGCCGCCGACATCTGCGCCGTCTGCGCCCGCCTCAACGGCCTGCCTCTGGCCCTGGAGCTGGCCGCGGCGAAGGTGCGGACGCTCACTCCCGGTGCCATCGCGCGTCGACTGGAGCGGAGCCTTCCGCTCCTCACCGCCACGGCGCGCGACGTTCCCGACCGACACCGCACCATGACGGCGGCGATCGACTGGAGCGTCGAACTGCTGACGGAGGAGCAGCGCGCACTCCTCGAGGATCTGGGGGTCTTCGCGAAGCGCTTCACCTTGGAGGCCGTGGAAGCGCTCGGAAAAGACCGGATGTGGGGAGGGCAGGAGATCGAGGCCCTTGGCGCGCTCGTGGATGCCTCCCTCGTCGCGCAGACCGATGTGGACGGACGGTCGGTGTACTCCCTCCTGGCCGTGGTGCGCGAGTATGCGGTCGCCCGGTTGAAGCGCCGGGGGGCCGCGTCCCAGATGCGGGCGGCTCACGCCGATTATTACCTGCGCCTGGTCGGCGACCTCGCACCCGGGCTCCGCGGGGAACGGCAGGCCGAGGTGGTCGCGCTGCTGGGGCTGGAGCTGCCGAACCTGCGTGCGGCCGTCCGCCACCTCGTCCACATCGACCGGCTCGACGACGCCGGCGCCTTCGCCTGGGGCCTCCTCATCTATTGGTGGATCGCCGGGTTCTTCGCCGAGGTGCGGGTGTGGATGCTGGAGCTCCTGGGCAAGGACCGGCCCATTTCCCCGCACACGCGTGCCGTCGCGTGGTTCTTCGCACTGTGGGGCGAGATGTGGCAGCACCCCTCGGAGGAGGTGGTGGCGGGCCTCGGGGAGTGCCTGCGCCTGTTCACCGAGTCGGGCGATGAGGATGCCGCCGCCATGGCCATCGCGGCGCGCGCGACCGCGCGCCTGCAGCTGCCGACTCCCGACCTCGACACCGCCGACACCGAGCTGACCGACGCGATCGCACGGCTGCGCGACCTCGGCAACGGCTGGGCGGAGGCGATCACCGAGGTCGCGGTCGGACGCCTGGCGTGGCTGCGCGGATCGCCCGACGCGGCGCTCACGCACTTCGACCGCGCGACGGCGGTCGCCGAGGCCGGATCGGACCTCTTCACCGTCTCCGTCGCCGGCGACCACCTCGCGCGCATGCAGCTCGTGCGCGGGGAGATCGATGCCGCTGAGGGTCGCTGCATCCGGACCCTGGGGGTGTCGATCCGGCTGCACTACGAGGAAGGCGTCGCCTACGGCCTCGAGGGCCTGTGCGCGGTCGCCGCGGCCCGGGGCGACGCCGAGCGGGCGGGGATGCTGAGCGCGGCCGCGGCGGCGATCCGCCACCGCATCGGGGTGTTCGACGTGGAGCCGTTCACGGTGTACGCGCCGCAGCTGGCCGCGGCGCGTGAGAAGGACGCGGACGCGGTGGCCCGCGGTGAAGCCCGCGGGGCGGGGCTCAGCGTCCCGGAGGTGGTCGCGCTGGCCCTTCCCGAGGCCGACTACGGCGCGGTGGCCGACGTCCTCCAGCGCTGGTGAGGCCTGCGGGGGCGGGGCGGAGCCGCGGCGGGACGGCGGCGCGGGGCGGGGCGGGGCGGGATCAGGGCAGCGGACGGGCGTGACGGAACCGTAGACGGGTGCCCGGCCGGGCCTGGGCGAGAGCGTCGAGGGCCGCCTCCGTCGCCACGGCGATCACCGGATAACCCCCGGTCACCGGCCCGTCGGCGAGCAGGATCGTCGGGCGACCCGACGGCGGCACCTGCACGGCCCCCGGGACCATTCCCTCGCTTGGCAGCTCGCCGTCTCTGATGCGCTCCAGCTCGGGGCCGTCCAGCCGCATCCCGACACGGTCGGCCGCGCCGGAGACGGTCCACAGGTGCTCGAACAGCGCCCGGTGTGCGGATGCGGCGAACCAGTCGGCCCGCGGGCCGGGGGCCAGTTCGACCTCGATCTCGCTGTCGTGCGGCGGACCCCACGGCGCGAGGTCGGCGACGGGCACGGGCGTGCGCGGCTCGGCGCCGATCGCGATCGTGTCGCCGGCGCGGAGCGGGGCGGGTCCGAGCCCGGCGAGCACGTCGGTCGCGCGAGAACCGGCAACGGCAGGAACGTCGACGCCACCGCGGAGAGCGAGGTATCCCCGCGCTCCGGAGGCGAACCAGTCCACGTGCAACTCGGCGCCCGCGCCCCAGTGCACGGCCGTGTGCGGGTCGACCGCGTGCCCGTCGAGCGTCATCGGACCCGTCGCCCCGGCCAACGCGACCCAGACGTCGCGTTCGGCGACGGCGCGGAACCCGCCCACCGTGATCTCGATTCCGGCGACGTCCTCCGGGTTGCCCACGAGCCGGTTCGCCCGGCGCAGAGCCGCCCGATCCAGCGCGCCCGAGCGCGCGATCCCCAGCGAGGCCCGGCCTCCGCGGCCGAGGTCCTGCACCGTGGCGAGGAGCCCCGGCTCCCGCACGCGCACCCCCGCCGCATCCCCCGCCGAGAAACGACGTTCCGGATGAGAAACGACGCGCGGCGTTGTTTCTCGCCCGGAATGTGGCGTCTCGACGAAGCGCACGCGGGTGGCGGGGGGCAAGAGCACCGGGGATGCGGCGGACGGGTCGAACAGCGGAGCATCCGTCGTGCCGATCAGCCGCCAGCCGCCCGGGGTTTCGCGCGGGTACGCACCCGTGAAGGCGCCGGCCAGGCCCACCGCGCCGGCGGGCACGCGGGTCCGCGGCGACGCGAGCCGCGGGACGTCGAACGGCCAGGCGTCGCTGACGAGGTACGCGAACCCCGGCGCGAAGCCCGTGAACGCGACCGACCACTCCGCGCCCTGGTGCCGGGCGACGAGTTCGGATGCGGGAACTCCGAGCATCTCGGCCGTCGCCGCCACGTCGGGGCCGTCGTAGCGGATCGGCACCTCCACGAGCGGCGCGGGGTCGAGGGAACGATCCCCGGCGGCGCGCTCGGCTTCGTCGCGGATCCAGGAGCGCACCGCCGAAGGGGAGATGACGGACGGGTCAAACGGCACGAGCACCGTCCGGGCGGCGGGCACGACATCGACGATCCCCGCCGGGCGCGACGACGCGAGCACCGCCGACAGTGCCAGCACCTCGGCGAGCGATCCCGTTTGGGCAAGCACGGCCCGCTCCCCCATCGACCGGAGCTCGATCGTCACCACGGGGCACGCACCTCGACGCCCGCGGCATCGAGCGCGGCCCGGACGGCTCGGGCCATCGCGAGGGACGCGGGCGTGTCGCCGTGCAGGCAGAGGGATGCCGCATCCGCCGTCAGCGGAGTCCCGTCCACCGCGTCCACGACCCCGTGGCGGGCGAGCCGGACAGCGCGCTCGGCGACGACGACGGGGTCATGCAGGACATCACCGGTCTCGCCGCGGGACACCAGCCCGCCTGCCGCCGTGTAGCCGCGGTCGAGGAACGCCTCGCGGACGAACGGGAGGCCCACCTCCCGTGCTGCTCGTTCGATCTCTCCGGCCAGGCCCAGGATCGGAAGGGCCTGTCCCAGGCGGGCGGAGAGCTCCGCGACGGCGGCGGCGACCGCATCCGCCTGCCCGGCGTCGACCGTGACCGCGTGGTACAGCGCGCCGTGCGGCTTGACGTAGCGCACGTCGGCGCCGGCTGCCACGAGCGCCGACAGCTGCACGGCGACCTCGGCGCGCAGCTGGGCCGGGGATGTGTCGCGGCGGACTCGGCCGAAGTTCTCCGCGTCGACGTACGAGGGATGGGCACCGACGGCCACGCCGTGCCGACCGGCGCGCTCCACGGCCGCGCGCATGGATGCGGCGTCCCCCGCGTGCCCTCCGCACGCGATGCTTGCGCTGGAGATCACCGCGAACATCGCCTCGTCGTCGGCGGTCGGCACGCCCGCGATCGTCTCGCCGAGGTCGGCGTTCAGGTCGATCACGCGCATGGGCCCACGCTACCGGCGCGGACCGGCCCGGACGGGCCGCGCCCGGCGCGGACCGACTCGGCCGGCGCGGGGTTCGGGTTACGGGCAGAGGCGGCGCGGGTTACGGCTGCGGAACGATGTGCGGGGCGGGATGCGGCGACCCGCCGCGGGAGGCAGGATGGACGGATGACCCCCGCTCCCGGAGCACCGCTGCTGTCCGTTCGTGACCTGGCCGTCGACTTCGCCACGCTCGACGGGCCCGTGCGCGCCGTCGATGGCGTCGACTTCGACATCGCCGCCGGGGAGACGATCGCGATCGTCGGCGAGTCCGGGTCGGGAAAGTCGACCACGGCGATGGCGATCATCGGCCTCCTCGCCTCCGGCGGATCCGTCGCCCGCGGCAGCATCCTGCTCGACGGCGAAGACCTCACGCGCTTCTCCGAGGGCCGCATGCGCGAAGTGCGGGGGCGTCAGATCGGCCTCGTGCCGCAGGACCCCATGTCGAATCTCAACCCGGTCGCGAAGATCGGCACGCAGGTGGCCGAAACCCTCCTCGCGCACGGGCTCGCCACCCGCTCCGACGTGCAGCGGAAGGTCGTCGAGACTCTCGAGGCGGCGGGGCTTCCGGATGCGGCGACCCGCGCCAAGCAGTATCCGCACGAGTTCTCCGGCGGGATGCGCCAGCGGGCGCTCATCGCGATCGGGCTGGCCTGCAGCCCGCGGCTGCTCATCGCGGACGAACCGACGAGCGCGCTCGACGTCACGGTGCAGCGCACGATCCTCGACCAGATCGAGCGGATGACCGCCGAGCTCGGCACCTCCGTGCTGCTCATCACGCACGACCTGGGGCTCGCCGCCGAGCGGGCGTCGCGGGTGATCGTGATGCACCGCGGCCGCGTGGTCGAGCAGGGCCCGGCGCGGCAGATCCTCGAGGCTCCGCAGCATCCGTACACCCAGTCGCTCGTCGCCGCCGCCCCGTCGGTGGCGGCCGTGCGGCTCCGGCCGGAGGAGTTCCGCGGCCGCAAGCTGGAGACGGTCGAGGCGGCCGCCGCCGATCACATCGTGGAGATCGAGCACCTCAGCAAGGTGTACCCCACCCGCGGGCGCGGCGACGACTTCCGCGCCGTCGACGACGTCTCGCTCGCCATCCCGCGCGGTCAGACGGTCGCGATCGTCGGGGAGTCGGGATCGGGCAAGACGACGACAGCGCGGATGCTGCTGAAAGTGGTCGAGCCGACCAGCGGGTCGATCCGGTTCGAGGGGCAGGACGTCGCCGCCCTGAAGGGTGCGGCGCTGCGGGATTTCCGCCAGAAGGTGCAGCCGATCTTCCAAGATCCGTACTCGAGCCTCAACCCCATGTTCACGATCGAGCGGATCATCGAGGAGCCGCTGTCGTTCTACAAACGCGGTTCGGCCAAGGAGCGCTCGGCGCGTGTGCGGCAGCTGATGGATGACGTGGCCCTGCCGCAGTCGATGCTGCGCCGCTATCCGTCGGAGCTGTCCGGCGGGCAGCGTCAGCGCGTGGCGATCGCGCGCGCCCTCGCCCTCTCCCCCGACCTCATCGTGTGCGACGAACCCGTCTCGGCACTGGACGTGCTCGTCCAGGACCAGGTGCTCACCCTGCTCCGCGACCTCCAGACCGAGTACGGCCTGAGCTACCTCTTCATCTCTCACGACCTGGCGGTGGTCCGCCTCATCAGCGACTACGTGTGCGTCATGAAGGACGGGCGCCTCGTGGAGGCAGCATCCAGCGAGGAGATCTTCACGAACGCGCGTGACCCCTACACGCGGCGCCTCCTCGCCTCGATCCCCGGCAACGAGCTCGGCCTGACCGGCTGACCCGCCCCGCCGCCCGGCCGTCCCGCCCGCCCCGAACCGCGAGACTGCATCCCCGCCACGAGACAGCCGGCGACGGATGCGGTCTCGTGGCGCAGATGGAGTCTCGCGGTCCTCCCGCCCCGCGCACGGGGACCGCGGGGTCAGCGGGCGCGGGTGCGGGGGTCCATCGCCTCGCGCAGGGACTCGCCGAGGAGCGTGAAGCCGAGCGCGGTGACCGCGATACAGATGCCGGGGAGGAAGGCCAGCCACGGCGCGATCGCCAGTTCGGACTGCGCGTAGGTGAGCATGCGGCCCCACTCGGCCGTCTGCGGCAGCCCGCCGCCGAGACCCAGGAACGACAGCGCCGCCGCATCGATCACGGCGGTGGCGAGGGTCAGCGTCCCCTGGACGATGACCGGACCGACGCTGTTGGGCAGCACATGGGTCATGGTGATCGACCGGCGGGACAACCCGAGCGTCTGCGCGGACAGCACGTAGTCCGCGCCGCGCTGCTGCAGCAGCGACGCGCGCAGGAGCCGGGCGAAGACCGGTATCTGGGATGCTCCGATCGCGATCATGATCGCCAGCTGGCTCTGCCCGAGGATCGCCGCGATCGACACGGCCAGCAGCAGGTTCGGAACCGAGAGGAGGATGTCGACGAATCGCATGACGACGTTGTCGACCCACCCGCCGAACATCCCGGCCAGAAGGCCGAGCAGCATCCCGCCGACGAGGCCGAAACTGGTCGAGACGATGCCGATCGTCAGCGAGGCCTGCGCGCCCCAGATCAGCTTCGACAGCACGTCGCCGCCGAAGCGGTCGAGGCCGAGAGGGAACTCGGCCATCTCACCCGGGCCCGGAATGTCGGTAGGCGTGATAAACCGCTGGCCGGGGAGCGACTCGGCCGGGTACGGGGCGAGGATCGGGGCCAGCAGCGCGACGAGGAGGAACAACGCGACGATGACGGCGCCCACCCAGGCGGTGGGGTTGCCCCGCAGTCGCCGGAAGACGTCACGCCAGAACCCGCCGCGCGTCTGGGCGCGGAGGAGCCCGGCGTCGACGATCGCGTTGTCGTCGACGGGTCCGCCGCTGGGGGCGGGGGGCAGGATGCTGGAGCTCACTGCACTCTCACTCTCGGGTCGATCACGCTGTACGACACGTCCACGAGCAGGTTGATCAGCGCATACAGGATCGCGATGAAGATGATGAACCCCTGCAGCACGGGGAAGTCGCGCGTGAAGATGGCCCTCGCGAGGAACTGCCCGATCCCCGGGAAGGCGAACACCGTCTCGGTGAGCACCGCCCCGGAGATCAGCAGACCCGCCTGCAGGCCGACGGTCGTGACCACCGGGAGCATCGCGTTGCGGAGGATGAAGCGGTTGCGGAGCGTTCCTCGGCCGATGCCCTTGGCCCGGCCGGTGCGGACGTAGTCGGCGTTCTGGACGTCGAGGACGGATGCGCGCGTGATGCGCACGATGATCGCGAGCGGGATCGTGCCGAGGGCGAGCGCCGGCAGGATGAGGTGCAGGAACGCGTCCCACGCCGCATCGAACTCGCCCGTGATGAGGCCGTCGAGCACGTACAGATTCGTGTAGTGGGTCGCGTCGATCCGCGGGTTCTGCCGCCCGTCGGAGGGCAGCCATCCCAGCTGCACCGCGAAGATGTATTTGAGGATGAACGCGAGGAAGAAGACCGGGATCGTGATGCCGACGAGGCTCAGCACGACCGCGATGTGGTCCCACGCCTTGCCGTGCTTGCGCGCGGCCCAGTAGCCGAGCGGAATGCCGACGCCGACGGCGATGATCAGCGCCGCGATCGACAACTCCAGGGTCGCGGGGAACCGCCGGACGAACTCCTCGAGCACGGGTCGCCCGGTCTGGATCGAGGCGCCGAAGTCGCCGGTGGCCAGGCGCCCGAGCCACGTGAAGTACTGCACGTACAGCGGCTCATTGAATCCATAGAGCTCGTTGATGCGCTCGACGGCTTCGGGGGTGGCGCGCTCACCGAGGAGCGCGACGGCCGGTCCGCCCGGAAGCGCCCGAACCCAGAAGAACAGCAGGACGGACAGGCCGAACAGGGTCGGGATGAGCAGGAGCAGACGCCTGCCGATGGTGCGTAGCACGAGGACTCCGAGGTAGGGTCCTCCGCCTTGCCTGAATCGGCTGCCTCGCGACGCGTTAGGGCAGCCGATTCACGCAAGTCGGACGACGGGAGTGCGAGGATGCTGCGACCCGGGCGCCGCGTGGCGGTCCGGGTCGCAGCATCCGGGGTGTCACTCCGACAGTTCGATCAGGTTGTAAACCTCGTCCTGCACCGGGCTGGCCGGGTACGAGGTGACTCGCTCGGCGAACGCCAGGGTCGGGACGGGGCTTGCCAGCGGGATGCCGGGCAGGAACTGCGCGATCTGCTCGTTGATGTCCTGGTAAGCCGGGTCCTGCTCTTCTTCGGTGGCGAGGCCGCGCGCGGTGGTCAGCGCCGAGAACAGCTCGGCGTTGTCGAAGCCCCACTCGTTCGAGGGAGCACCGAAGAAGGTGCCCACGAAGTTGTCGGGGTCGTTGTAGTCACCGGTCCAGCCGAGGAGGTGGATGCCGTGATCGCTACCGCCCTGCATGAGGTCGAGGTACTCGGCCCATTCGTTCGAGACGGGGTTGAGCACCACGCCCACGGCCTCCAGCTGCGACTGCAGGTTCGTGAAGATCTGCTCCGGGTTCGGCATGTACGGCCGCGAGATGTTGACCGGGTAGTTGAAGGTCAGCGTCAGCGGGTTCGCCTCGGTGAAGCCGGCTGCGGCCAGCAGCGACTGAGCCTCCTCGACGTCGTACTCGTATGTCGTGACGTCCTCGTTGAAGCCGATGACGCTTTCCGGCATGAACTGGTCGGCGATCACGGTGCCTTCGGGCAGCACCTGGCTGACCAGCTGCTCCTTGTCGATGGCGTGGGCGAGGGCCTGGCGCACGCGGATGTCGGCGAGCGCGGGGTCGGCCTGGTTCATGGCGAGGTACAGGATGTTGAACGGCTCGCGGTTGACGAGCGTGTAGCCCGCGTCCTCGAGTGCGCCGAGGTCGGCGGGGGCGACGAGGTCGTAGCCGTCGATCGAGCCGGATTCGAGCGCCTGGCGGCGGGCGGTGGTGTCACCGATCACGCGGAAGATGACTTCCTGCACCTGGCCCTGCTCGCCCCAGTAGTCCTCGTACGCGGTGACGGTCGCCTCGGCGCCCGGCTCCCACGAGTCGAACATGAACGGTCCGGTGCCGGTGGGGTGCTCGGTGGCGTACTCGCTCAGCGTGGGCGCCTCCGAGGTGCCGCCCACGTCGTCGGCGTTGTACTCCTCGAGCGCGGCCGGGCTCTGCATGGCGAACGCGGGCAGCGACAACGCCGGGATGAATCCGGCGAACGGCTCGTTGAGGGTCACGGTGACCTCGGTGTCGCTGCCGACCTCGCAGCTCTCGTAGATCGAGGTGCCGGTGTCGGCGTAGCCGCGCATGATCTTGCCCCAGTAGTAGGACAGGCTCTCGCTCTGCGCGATCCCGGTGAAGTTGTTCTGCCGGTCGAAGTTGAAGCAGACAGCATCCGCGTTGAACTCGGTGCCGTCGTGGAAGGTCACGCCCTCCTTCAGCTGGAAGGTATAGGACAGCCCGTCTTCGGACTGCTCCCAGCTCTCCGCCAGGAGCGGCGCCGGGTCGGCCGTGCCGGCCTCGACTCCGACGAGACCCTCGAAGATCTGCCGCGAGATACGGAACGACTCGCCGTCGCTGGCGAAGGCCGGGTCGAGGCTCGAGGGGTCGCCCGACGCTCCGAAGACGAAGGTGGAGTCGACATCGCCGGACGTCGTCTCCTCTTCCCCTCCGCCGCGCTGACTGGAGCAGGCGGAGAGGGCGATCGCCCCGATCGCGACCGCGGCGGCGCCGCTGAGCAGGCGCCGTCTCATCGTGTGTGCCATGTGCTGTGCACCTTCCATGTGGGGGTGAAGACGGGGCCGACGCGCGTCCACGCGGTCGTGCCGCATCCGGTTCAACCGATGTACCGACCGTACCTGCAAGCGATCCGGGTGCTGGTTGCCCGTGTGTATCGATCGTGTTTCGACCGTTCCGCCGGCCCACCCCCGCCGCGGGCTAGCGTGGAGGGATGGCCCGCGCCCGCGTCGAACCCGCCGAGATCGCCTCCACGCGCCTCTCCGACGGGACGATCGCCCGTGTCGTGCCGTCGCCGTATGCGGGCGGATACGAGCTCGAGGTGGACGGAACACCGCAGTCGCACGTCGACCCCGACGATCCCACGCACCTGCACTTCGAATACATCGCGCGGATGGCCGCGGTGATCGACCGGCTGCGGATGCCGGGGCAACCGCTCACCGCGGTGCACCTGGGAGCGGGCGCCTTCACCCTGCCGCGGTACGTCGAGGCGACGCGGCCGGGTTCGCGTCAGCAGGTGATCGAGCTGGAGCAACCGCTCGTCGATCTGGTGCGCGCCACCCTGCCGCTACCCCGCGGAGGATCGATCCGGGTGCGGATCGGGGATGCCCGGGAGGGACTGGGACGCCTTCCGGCAGGCCTTGTCGGGCAGGTCGATCTGCTCGTCAGCGACGTGTTCGCCGGAGCGCAGACACCGGCCCACCTGACCACGGTGGAGTTCTACCGCGACGCCCTCCGGCTGCTCGCCCCCGACGGCGTGCTGCTGGTCAATGTCGCCGACGGCGCGGGGCTCGCGTTCGCGCGCCGGCAGGTCGCGACCGTGCGCTCCGTGCTGCCGCATGTGGCCGTGCTCGCCGAAGTGCAGGTGCTCAAGGGCAGGCGTTTCGGCAATCTCGTGATCGCCGCATCCCCCGCACCCCTGCCGGTGGAGTGGCTCCCGCGGCTCATGGCGGCGGGACCCCACCCGGCGAAGGTGGCGCACGGCGCCGAGCTCGACGAGTTCGCCCGCGGCGCGCTTCCTGCCACAGATGCGGATGCGACGCCCTCCCCCAAGCCGATTTCTTCGCTGTTCGACCGCTGAGACCGGCGTGCCCTCCCGGCGACCCGGCGCGGCTGCCACACACTAGAAGCGGCCCGTGACAGGCGAGCGACACCGCACGGCGAAGGGAGACGACGATGAGCTACATCCGCGGATACGACCCCGAGACGCTGCGCGAGATCGTCGACCTGAACGAGTGCCAGCATCGGCTCGACGAGATCGGTACGCAGCGGAGCCTGCCGGCTCTGCTCGAACGCGTCTGGCTCCTGAAGGTGCTCGGTCGGCTGGATGACGCCCTGTCGGTGTCGGACCAGTCGGTGCGCGTGGCACGGATGGCCGGAACCCGCAAAGACCTCCTGCGCGCACGCATCCTGCATGCCACGATCCTGCAGGCCCGCGACGCGCTGCCCGCCGCGGCCCAAGAGCTCAGCACGTGTGCTGCGGAGGCCGACGGCGCGGGATGGTCGGGGATCGCCGCCTTCGCCTACCAGCATCGCGGCAAGGTCTACTACGACGCCGGCGATTACGACGACGCCCGCACCGACTTCAAGCGCGCCCTCTTCCTCCGCCAGGACGCCGGCGCCGCCGACGAGCAGCTCGAATCGACGCTGCTGGCGATCGATGCCGCCGACCGGCGTCGATCCCGCGCGTCGGTCGCCAGCTGACTGTCGGCACCTGCCTTTACGCTCGATTGTCATGTCGGAGCTGCAGCGGGTGCGCACGTGGGCGGAGGCGTTGATCTCCCTCCACCTGGATGCGACGTGGTCGTTCGGGTTCGACAACGCCAAACGTCGCGCGGGCCTGTGCGACTACACGCGCCGCCGCATCAGCGTGTCGCGCTACCTCACGGCCCGCTACGACGACGACACCAACCACCAGACGCTGCTGCACGAGGTGGCGCACGCCCTCGCCGGGCCGGCGGCCGGCCACGGAGCGCAGTGGAAGCGCGTCGCGCGCGACCTCGGCTACATCGGCGGCACCACCCACGCGGGCGAGACGGCGAACGAGCTCGCGCCGTGGGTGGGCGTATGCCCCGCCGGGCATGTGGCTTACCGCCACCGAAAGGCGACCCGGCCGACCTCCTGCGCGAAATGCGCCCCGCGGTTCGATCCGCGGAACGTCTTCACCTGGACGCGGCGCGAGATCACCCCCGCCACGCGGCTGGCCGCGCAGACGCCCCGCTGACCCGGGCTCTGGCGGGTTGCGCTGGGGTGGGCGGATGCGCCGCGGCGTCACCCCGGCACGAAGGCTCCGTTGCGGAGGACCGGTACGACGGATGCGGCATCCACCACCGCTGCGGAGAGCACCTCGTCGCGCCGGCCCTGTGCCGCGAGCTGTCGGCCCGACCCGCTCGCCGTCAAGAGGTGCCGTGTGGCGCCGCGGAGCGCGCGGAACGCCTCACCGGCGACGGCGGCGTCGGGCGAGCAGGCGTCGATGCCGAGGTCGCCGAGCGCCGCGATGACCGCCCCGGCGCCGAGGGAGTCTTCGACGGCGAAACGCAGCTCCGGCGCATCCGCCTCGACCCGCTCCCCGGCCGCGACCACCGCCACGCTCGTGCGAACGCCGCGCTCGCCCTGTCGCGCGAGGACCCACCGGGCCACCGCCAAAGCGTTGCGGATGCACCCGAGCACGACCTCGCCTTCGCCCCTCGCGGCGGCGGATGCCACGGCCGCGCCGTTGAGCGAGACGGTGTGGGCCGCGGCATCCAGCCGGTACGACCCGCCCGCGGCCAGCAGGTCGGTCACGGTCGAGGAGAAGCGCAGCACGTCCACGACCACCACGATGTCGGCAGGGGTGAGCCGGGCGAGGCCCTCGGTTCCCCACTCGAAGCGCACCTGGTAGACGGACTGGTCGAACGAGGATGCGGTTGCAGGCACCCGTCGAGCCTAGGACGCGCGCCGCGGCCGGCCCGATGGGCGAGGATGGGGCGATGCGCATCCTGCTCAAGCTGGTCATCGACTGCGACGCCGACGCGGCCTGGCGTGCCCTTCACTCCCCACGCGCGGTGGCGGAGTTGTACGGCCCGCTCCTGACGATGGAGCCGCTGTCCGATGCGCCGACCTCGTGGGAGGCGGGGATGGACATGCCCGTGCAGCTGTCCGTCGCCGGCGCGCTCCCCATGGGGAACCAGCTCATCTCCGTCAGTGAGCGCGAGGCATCCGACGCCAACGGCCCGGTGCGGATCTTCCGCGACAGCGGCATTCCCCTCACCGGGCCGCTGTCGAGTCTGGATGTCTGGGACCACCAGATGGCCGTATCCCCGGCGCCGGGCGACCCGACCCGCACCCTCTGGCGCGATCGGCTCGTGATCGGCGGGCGCACCGCGCCGCTCCTGTGGCCGGTGCTGTGGTCCACGTGGCAGTGGCGTGCCGCCCGCATCCGCGCCCTCGCCCCATCGTGGGCGCACGATCCGGAGCCCGTCGCCGGCGACTGAGCCCGACAACGACCACCCCGAGAAACGACGATCCGGACGAGACGGCACGCGGCGCGGCGTTTCTCATCCGGAACGTCGTTTCTCGCGGGCGCGGACGCGGGCGGACGGAGGGACGCGGGGGTCAGGCGAGGCCGTGGTCGTAGGCGAAGACGACGAGCTGCACGCGATCGCGAAGACCGAGCTTGGCGAGGATGCGGCTGATGTGCGTCTTGACCGTGGCTTCGGAGAGGAACTCCCCCGCGGCGATCTCGGCGTTGCTGAGGCCCCGGGCGGCGAGCGCGAACACTTCCCGCTCACGCCCGGTGAGGGCCGCGAACGATGGCGGAACCGGCCGGGTCTCCCGCGCCCCCGCGGCGAAGAGTTCCCGGGTCGCCGACGCGGCGATCACGGCGGAGCCGGCGTGGACGGTGCGTATCGAGGCGAGGAGGAACTCCGGTTCGGCGTCCTTCAGCAGGAACCCGCTCGCACCCTGGCGGATGGCGCGGGCCGCCGCCTGGTCGAGATCGAAGGTCGTCAGCATGACCACGCGGGGCGGGTCGGGTCGGGACAGCAGATCGGCCGTCGCGGCCAGGCCGTCCATCACCGGCATGCGGATGTCCATGAGCACGACGTCGGGGCGGGTGGCGGCGACCACGGCGAGTGCCTCGCGGCCGTCCGCCGCCTCCCCCACGACGTCGAGGTCGGGCTGGGAGTCGATGACCATGCGGATGCCGGCGCGGAACAGCGCCTGATCGTCGACGAGCACGACGCGGATGGGCGTGGTCATGGCGCCTCCGCGATCGGGATCCGCGCGGTGACGACGAAGCGACCGCCGTCGGGCCCCGCCTCGAGTGCGCCCCCGGCCAGCTGCGCGCGTTCGCGCATGCCGATGAGTCCGTGCCCGCCCGTGGAGGGGGGCGCGGGGGACGCGAGCGGGTTGCCGACCGCGATCTCCACCCCGCGGGGATGCCACGCCAGCCGGACCGTGACCGGGCCGCTCGCCCCGTGGCGCAGCGCGTTGGTGAGGGCTTCCTGCAGGATGCGGTAGACCGCGAGCTGCACGGAGGCCGAGGGATCGGCGGCCGGCGCCGGATCCACATCCACCTCGAGGTCGACACCGGCCGCACGCACCTGGGCGTACAGCGCGTCGACATCGGCCAACGTGGGCTGCGGTCCCTCGCCCTGGCTGTGCCGCAGCTGGGTGAGGAGCAGGCGGACGTCCGACAGCGCGGCGCGGGCCGTCGTGGAGATCGTGCTGAGCGCCGTCGTCGCGGCGGCAGGATCGGATGCGGCGGCATACCGTGCACCGTCAGCCTGCGCGATGACCACCGCGAGCGAGTGCGCGACGACATCGTGCATGTCGCGAGCGATGCGCACCCGCTCCTGCTCGGCAACCGCATCCGCCTCGGCTTCTTCGCGCGCACGTCGCGCCTCACGCGCGGACAGCGCCGTGCGGACCAGGGCTCCCGTGACCCACGCCAGCAGCAGCGCGAACGTCGCGGCGACGAGCACGGCGAGCCCCACCGTGATCAGCCGAGACTCCACGACGCCGGGCTGGACCACGTAGAGGTACACCGCGATCACGAGCGCGCCCGCGAACGCCGACGCGAAGCCCAGCCAGTACACCAGGCGGCTGCCGTACGCGGCGGTGGCGTACAGCACCGCGAAGATCGCCACGTTGCTGGGCGACGGGTCGAGCAGGGCCACCATCTGCACGATCGCGCTGAGCCACGCGATGGCGAGCGCCAGCCCCGGGGCGAGGCGGCGGAACGCGAGCGCCACCGCGAGCAGTGCCGCCGCGCCGACGCCCGCGAGCAGCTGCGCGTTGCTGCTCATGCTCAGCAGCGACACGTCCACCACCAGCGCCACGAAACCGAACACCAGCGCCGCGACGACGTCGATGACGATCTGGGAGCGGCGCAGCGTACGGAACATCGTGTCCGAGGCTACGCGGAGCGGGAAGACGCAGCATCCGCCTGCAGATGTATCTGCGGGGGCTGCCGCTACCGCGCGTAGACCCGCAGGGCGGCAGGTATGGCGCGGATGCTGAGCGAGAACCCGGCGGGGTCGGCCTCCTCCAGCTCACCGTCGTGGACGTACACGGGCTCCGCCTTCCCGGGGCGGACCTGGATGTCCCACGCCGGTTCGATGAACCGCTCGAAGTCGGAAGCGGGCGGCATGAGCCGCAGGGCGCGCATCGCGGCGACCGTCCGCCGCCCGAACGCGAGGGAGGCCATGGCCCGCACCCGCGACCCTCGCGCGTGGTGAACCCGCACGTCGAGGGTGGGGTCGTCCAGGTGCACGCGCTGCATCGTCGCGTGCCGCTCCGGGTCGTTGCGTCCGACGCTGACGAACACCGACCACACCGCCGCGCGGCGGCCATCGCGGACGATAACGATCGGCTGGGAACCATGCAGTTCGCGCCAGATCGCCACGACGCCACCGGCCCACTTCCCCAGATGGCCCTCGCGGGTGCGTTCGGCGAGGAACTGCGGGTACGCGCCCAGCGAGACAGCGTTGAGAACCGTGATCGGATGCCCGCCGTCCACCACGACCTCGGCCACCGCGACCTCGCGGAGGCGTCCGGCGGTGAAGGCATCCAGGGCCGCATCCACGTCCTCGAGACCGGCGGCGCGCGCGAAGTGGTTGAACGTACCGCCGGGGAGCACCAGCAGCGGAACCTCGTAGCGACGCGCCAGGTGCGCCATGCGCGACACCGATCCGTCACCCCCGAGCACGCCGAGCACCGCGGGGCGGTCACGGGCGGCCATGGCCTCCGCCACGACGTCGTCCAGGCTCTCGTCCGCGTCCAGCTCGCGGACGACGGCGCGCGGCAGCCGCCTGCGGATCTCCGGCATCGGATCGGCACGCAGCACCGCCTCGCCCGCGCCGCTGTTCGCGAGCACCAGCAGACCCAAGCCGTCCGCAGACGCCGGTTCGTTTTCGTCGGGCATGCTCCGACGCTACTGGTCCGCCCGCCCCGCCAAGAGCGCTTGACACGCCGGCGGTAGGCTGGCCGCATCCTGACCAGCCCCGGTGCGACGCGCCGGTCATACCCCGGAGATCGGAGGTTCCCATGTCTGTTTCCGCCGCCACGTCCCGTGCGCACAAGGCGATCATCGGCGAGCCCGAGGTCGTCGAGGACGGCCGGGCCTCCGGTGTGGAGCGCTCCCCGGCATGGCTGTCGCTGAAGGACGCCGCCACGGCCCTGCAGTCCCTGCAGGCGCAGGACGGGTCGGTTCCGGATGCCGCGGATCATCCCGCCGCCGCGTCCCTCGTGGAAGAGATCACCGCCGCGATCGAGGAGCTGGCGCCGCGCTTCCCGCACGACGCGGAGTACCTCGAGGCCTCCGTCGCCGACTTCGCGCGGTGGCAGGCCGAGGGGTTCGGCGTCCCGGACTTCCTGGACTCCCTCGTCGCGTTCCAGCCGCAGCAGCATCGCATCGACGGCATCCGGCACCTCGTGGTGTTCCCGATGTACACGCAGAACGGCTCCCGCGACCGGCACGTCGAGGCCGTGCTGGCCGAGGTCATCTGGCCCGAGTTCATCGCGCGGCTGGAGCAGGAGTACACCAACCGGCTGTTCGTGTCGCTGCGCCTGGTGGACTTCACACCCGGGTACGACACGAACTCCGCCGTGCTGTTTCCCGAGACGGTCGCGATGCGCGAGATCCCGACCTTCACGTGGGGCGCCATCTTCCAGGACCGCGAGGCCGCCCGGTACCGACGCGTCGTGGACGCCGCGGCGGCGATCACGAAGCTCGAGCTGCCCGCCGACGCTGCCCGGATGCTGGAGGACCAGGCACTCGCCGAACGCGCGTTCGTGATGTGGGACATCATCCACGACCGGACGCACATGCGCGGCGACCTGCCGTTCGATCCGTTCATGATCAAGCAGCGCATGCCGTTCTTCCTGTACTCGCTGGAGGAGTTGCGGTGCGACCTGACGGCGTTCCGCGAGTGCGTCGCGATCGAGAAGCGGCTGCGGGCGCGCGTGGAGGACGCCGCCGCCGGTGAGCCGGTCGAACCGCTGGATGCGGCGGAGGCCGCGATGCTCGAGCACGCCACGCTCGTGCAGTACGCGGTGATCTTCGACCGCATCTTCCGGTTCGCGATCACCGGTTCGCGGGTGCGCAACTACGACGGGGTCGGCGGCCAGCTGCTGTTCGCCTGGCTGCACCAGCGCGGAGTGCTGCACTGGACCGACACGTCGCTCGCGTTCGACTGGGACGAGGTCCCGGCAGCGGTCGTGGCGCTCGGGGATGCGATCGACGAGCTGTACTGGCGCTCGATCGACCGGCCGAAGACAGCGCACTGGCTCGCGGCATATGAGCTCGTGCGCGGCGTGCTGACGCCGCATCCGGCATCGCCGTGGGCGCGGGGCCTTCCCGACGAGGTGCTCTCGGGCACCCCGAAGGGCTACACGGATGCGGTGCTGGACGACGAATTCCCGCTGTCGATGTTCTACGAGGCGCTCGAGAAGAAGATGCGCGCGGTCATCGCGTCGACCGCGGGGATCCGCGGCACCGACTGACCCCCGCATCCCCCCTGCCCGGCACCTTCCCCGGGTTCGGGGCGGATCGCGTGCTTCGGGGCGGGTATTTCTCGCCCCGAAGCACGCCTCGCGCCCCAAACCCGGGTTGGGGCGAGCGGCGCGCGGGTACGCGGCGGGATCAGCGCACGGCGAGGATCGCGTCCCAGACGGCGTCGGCGACCTCGCGCTTCGTGCCCTCGGCCCGCGCGAGCGCGGCACCGTCGCGCCCGACCACCGTCACGACGTTGTGGGTTCCGCCGAAACCGGCCTCCCACCCGACCCGGTTGGCCACGAGCAGGTCGACGCCCTTGCGCGCGACCTTGCGGCGCGCGCGGTTGAGCAGCGCCTCGTCGTCGTCCTCCGTCTCGGCGGCGAACGCGACCACGGTCTGCCCGGGGAGGCGGCGCTCGGCGAGCCCCGCGACGATGTCGGGGGTGCGGACCAGCTCGAGCGTGAGTCCCGTTCCGCCGGCGTCTTCCTTGCTGAGCTTGTGCTCGCTGACTTCGGCGACGCGGTAGTCCGACACCGCCGCGGCCATGACGACGACATCGGCGACGGGCGCGGCGCGGCCCATGGTCGCTTCCAGCTCGGCGACCGTGCTGGTCCGCTCGACGCGGATGCGCGGGTGCGCCGCGGCCACATCGAGCACGCCGTCATCCACGTGCCCCACCACGAGGACGACCTCTGCCGCGCGGTCGGCGGCGGCCAGCGCCAGGGCGACGCCCTGCCTGCCGCTGGAGCGGTTTCCGAGGAACCGCACGGGGTCGATCGGCTCGCGCGTGCCACCGGCGGACACGACGACGGTGAGCCCCGCCAGGTCGACGCGCTCGGGTACGAGCGCAAGAGCGACCGCAACGATCGTCTCCGGTTCGCTCATCCGCCCAGGACCGGAGTCACCGCCGGTGAGCGGTCCGTCGGCCGGGCCCACCATCGTGACGCCGCGTGCGGCGAGGGTCGCGACATTCGCCCGGGTGGCGGGATGCTGCCACATCTCGGTGTGCATCGCCGGGGCCACCACCACCGGCGCGGAGGTGGCGAGCAGCGTCGTTCCCAGCAGATCGGACGCGAGACCCGCCGCCATCGAGGCGAGGGTGTTCGCGGTCGCCGGTGCGATGATCACGAGTTCCGCGCGACGGCCGAGGGCGACGTGCCGCACCTCTGCCACGTCGTCGTGCACACTGGTGGACACGGGGTTGCGGCTGATCGCTTCCCACGTGGTCAGCCCGACGAAACGCAGTGCGTCCTCGGTGGGAATCACGTGCACCTCATGGCCGTTGGTCACGAGGAGCCGGACGAGATGCACGGTCTTGTACGCGGCGATCCCACCGGTGACGCCCACGACGATGAACACGCGCCCATCCTTCCACGGGGCAGGCGCAGGCGGGAGAAATGCCATGTGCACCGTCATCCTCTCTGTTCCGGAGGACCCGACAGCGCCCACGCGCGTCCTCGCCGTGCGCGACGAAGACCCCGGGCGGCCCTGGGATGCGCCGGGGCCGTGGTGGCCGCAGTCGCATCCGGGCGTGGTCGGCGTCCGCGATGCGCGGGCCGGGGGGGCATGGATGGCGGCGGATCCGGCGCGAGCGCGGCTCGCGGTCATCCTCAACCGGCGCGAGGTGGCCGGCGCGACCGAATCCCGCGGCGCCATCGTGCTCGACGCGGTCGACGGGCGACCGCCGGCGTCGGCGCCGCGCACGAACGGCTTCAACCTCGTCGTGGTGGACGAGGAGGGCACCCGGGTGACGTCGTGGGACGGGGACGCGCTACGGGAGACGCGGCTGGCTCCGGGCGTGCACATGATCGCGCATGACGACGTGGACGATGAGGGGACACCGCGCATCGCCCGGTGGCTCCCGGAGTTCGCGGCTGCCGCGGCGGGGACATCGGGTGTGGCCGGATCCGCTGCATCCACGCCGTGGTGGCGGGACTGGATGGCGGTTCTCGACCGCAGCGCCGGACTGCCACCCACCGACGACCGCGCCATCGTCCGCGACAACCGGCCGTACGGGGTTCCGACGCTGTCGCTGCTCGTCTGCGCCGCATCCGTCGGCCCGGACGGCGTGGACCTCGCCTACGGCGAGCTCGACGAGCCCGGTCAGTGGAATCGGCTCGAACTCGTGTCGCGCGTGCCCCCGCGTTCCTAGACTGGGCGCATGACGGCACATCAGCCCGACATCGACGTCGTGCCGGACGAACTCGTCGCCGGCCGACTCATCCTCCTCGCCGGTGGTACGAGCGCCGCGGGACGCGCGGCCGCCGCGACGCTGTCGGCCGCGGGCGCTCGGGTGATCGTGGCCGGTCGCGACGCGGCCAAACTCGACGCGTTACGCGCCGAAATGCCCGCCGTCGCGGTCGAAGCCTGCGACCTGACCGATGAGTCGGGCGTCGTGGCGATGGCCGAACGGGTGCGCTCCCGTCACGGCCGCATCGACGGCATCCTGCACCTGGTGGGGGGATGGCGAGGCGGCGGCGGGCTCGCCGGCCAGAGCGACGCGGACTTCCGGGCGCTCGAGGTGTCGCTCACCGCCCTGCGGCACGTCTCGCGGGCGTTCGACGCCGATCTGAATGCCTCCACCGCCGGGAGGCTGGCGATCGTGTCGTCCACCGCGGCGGCGCGACCCCTGGCCGGAGGCGCGAACTATGCCGCGGTCAAGGCCGCGAGCGAAGCGTGGACGCGCGCCGTGGGACAGGGGTTCGCGAAGGCTGCGCGCGACGCCGGCGGCCCGCAGACGGCTGCGTCGGTGATCTTCCGCGTGCGGAGCCTCGCCGGGCTCGAAGCGGCCCTCGCCGACGCTTTCGTCGCCCTGTGGGACGACGACGCCTCCGTGTGGAACGACACGGTCCTCGAGCTGAGCACCCCCGACTGACCCCCGCCCCCCGCTCCTCGCGCTCCCTCGCGCTCCCTCGCCGAGAAACGACGATCCGGACGAGAAACGACGCGGCGCGCTGTGTTTCGACCGGGATGTAGTTTCTCGGCGTCGGCGCGGCGGCTCCGGGCGCACCTAGGCTGGGATGTCGTGACTGCACTGCATGACGCCGCCGTGCGCGGCTTCGCCTCCGACAACTACTCCGGCGTCCACCCCGAGGTTCTGGCCGCGATCGCCGCCGCCAACGAGGGGCATCAGATCTCCTACGGCGAGGACGTCTACACCGCGCGGCTGAAGGACGTCTTCGTCGAGCACCTGGGCGAGGGCGTCGAGGCCTATCCCGTCTTCAACGGCACCGGCGCCAACGTCGTGGGGCTCCAGTCCATGCTCCCCCGCTGGGGCGCGGTGATCGCCGCATCCACCGCCCACATCAACGTCGACGAGGGCGGGGCGCCGGAGCGCGTCGGCGGGATCAAGATCCTCAACGTCCCCACGGACGACGGCAAGCTCACCCCCGAGCTCATCGACCGGGAGGCGTGGGGATGGGGCGACGAGCACCGGGCGCAGCCGCTCGTGGTGTCCCTCGCCCAGTCCACCGAGCTCGGCACGCTCTACAGCGTCGACGAACTCCGCGCCATCTCCGAGCACGTGCACGAGCGCGGGATGCGGCTGCACATGGACGGGGCGCGGATCGCCAACGCCGCCGCATCCCTCGGTCTGCCGCTGCGCGCCTTCACGCGCGACGTGGGTGTGGACGTGATGAGCTTCGGCGGCACCAAGAACGGCGCGATGATCGGCGAGGCGATCGTCGTCCTCGACCCCGAGGCATCCACCGGCCTCACCTACCTGCGCAAGCTCGACATGCAGCTGTCGAGCAAGATGCGGTTCGTCTCGGCGCAGCTGATCGCGCTGCTCGACGGCGACCTCTGGCTGCGCAACGCCTCGCACGCCAACGCAATGGCGCAGCGCCTGCGTGCCGGCATCGAGGCGGGCCTCGCGGAGGGCACGATCCGAGGGATCGCGTTCACCCAGCCGACGCAGGCGAACGGCGTGTTCGCGACGGTGCCCGAGGGCGTGGCGGATCGGCTGCGGGAAAGCTTCCGCTTCTACGACTGGGATGCCACGCGCCGCGAGGTGCGGTGGATGTGCAGCTTCGACACGACCGAGGCCGACATCGACGCGTTCCTCGAGGTCATCGCGCGGGAGACGACCGCCGCCGGGGCCTGACCGCCCGCGCCCCCGCCCCGCACCCGCGCCCCCGCACCCGCGCCCGGGGCGCCCCGCGAGACAGGGCATTTTCGGCGAGACACGACGCGCTGCGGTACGTCTCGCCGAAGATTTCGTTTCTCGGCGAAGGCGCGCGGGGCGAAGGCTCAGGCGGGGCCGGCCGTCAGCGCAGGGCGCCGACGCTCGCGAGCGCCAGGCGGATGAGGGTGCCGCGGCCGCCCTCCATCTCGTCGGCGAGCGCGTCGGAGGACGCCTCCTCGGGTGAGAGCCACGTCACCTCGAGCGCATCCTGCCGGGGCTCGCAGGTTCCCGACACCGGCACCACGAAGGCGAGCGACACGGCGTGCTGCCGGTCGTCGTGGAACGCGGTCATCCCCGGCAGCGGGAAGTACTCCGCGACCGTGAACGGGGTCGGCTGCGGCGGCAGCGTCGGGAACGCCATGGGCCCGAGGTCGTTCTCGAGGTGGCGGAAGAGCGCGTCGCGCACCGTCTCGCCGTACCGCACGCGCCCCGACACGATGGTGCGGCTCATTTCGCCGATGGGTGTCGCGCGCAGGAGGATCCCCACCTGCACCACGGCTCCCATGCCGTCGGTGCGCACCGGCACCGCCTCGACGTAGAGGATCGGCATCCGCCGTCGGATCTCGGCGAGCTCGACGTCGCTGAGCCACCCGGGATTGCCGGAGGTTCCCCCCGCCGAGCCGGAGTCGAAGGGCGAACCGAGCGGCTCGCTGCGGGCGTCGTCGTCGTTGCCGTCGGCGGGGTCGGGATCCGGGGTGCGCACAGGCATGCTCCCTGTATACCAACCCACCGCGAAATCGCGCTGATCCCGGACGGATGTCCCGGCTTCGGCGCCGGCTGGAAGGATGGGCCGCATGAGCCAAACGCCCCGCATCGACGCCGACCTCGTCGTCTGGAGCGCCCCACCCGCAGAACGCGCCGACCGCCCCGTGCTGGTCCTGCTCCACGGATACGGCGCGGATGAACGCGACCTGTTCGCGTTGGCCGAGCACCTCCCCGACGCGTTCGTCTTCGCGGCCGTGCGGGCGCCGTTGGCCCCGCCGTGGCCGTCGCCGGGGTACTCCTGGTATCCGATCGAGGGTCTGGCCGGTCGCGACGCGTCGGCGGTGACCGCGGCCGCGGCGGGAGTGGTGGAGTGGGTGGATGCTGTCGCCGGGGCCGCACGCGTGGGACTGCTCGGCTTCTCGCAGGGCGCCGCGGTGGCACTGCAGGCGATGCGGCTGGATCCCGAGCGGTTCGCTTTCGCGGTGAACCTGTCGGGATACGCCACACCGGGCGCGCTCCCGGGAGACCCGGCCCTTGCCGAGCGAAAGCCGCCGGTCTTCTGGGGACGCGGAACCCGCGACGACGTCATCCCCGAGCCCCTCGTGGCGCACACCGTGGACTGGCTGCCCGCCCATGCCGAGCTCACCGGACGCGTCTATCCGGGGCTCGCGCACAGCGTGTCGGCGCAGGAGCTCGCCGACGTGCACGCGTTCCTCACGAAGCGCCTGGACGACGGCGCCAGGCCGTGATGCGCGCACGCAGCCCGCGAAGTGGTTGCGTCGCTGCAACTGCTCGATTATCGTGGCCGAGCCCTGTTCCGAGTGTGAGGACCCCCTCCGGTGAAGATCGACCTCGCTTCCGCGCCCCTGTCCGCGCGCTGAACCGTCGACCCGCCGTAACTCGGCAGCCTCTGCCGGCCTGAAAGGCCGCGGCGGTCCGGTGTCAGTGCCTGCACCACCGGAGCATGATGTCCGCCCTCTCTTCCTCCTCTCTCGTCTTCGATTCCGTGTCCCTCGTGTGGGATGACGGCACCGCGGCCCTCCGCGACGTGTCCGGCGCCTTCGGCATCGGCCGCACGGGGCTCGTCGGTCGCAACGGATCGGGCAAGTCGACCCTGCTGCGGATCGCCGCGGGCGACCTGCAGCCGACCTCCGGCCACGTGTTCCGCTCCGGTGAGGTCGCGTACCTGCCCCAGCGGCTCACCCTCGATGTCGACCGCCCCGTCGCGGACCTGCTCGGGGTGAGCGCCGCGCTGACGGGCCTGCGGGCCATCGAATCCGGCGACCCCGACCCGCGCCACTTCGAGGCGGTCGGCGACGACTGGGACGTGGAGGCGCGCGCGATCGCCGCGCTGGCCGAGGCCGGGCTGCCGCCGGATGCCCTCGGCCGGACGATCGGCTCGCTCTCGGGTGGGGAGGCGATCCTCGCCGCGATCGCCGGCATCCGCCTCGGCGACGCCCCTCTGACGCTGCTGGACGAACCGACGAACAACCTCGACCGCGACGCGCGCGGAAGGCTCGCCGAGATGGTGCGTTCGTGGCGCGGCACGCTCGTCGTGGTGAGTCACGATGTGACCCTCCTCGACCTGATGGATGACACCGCAGAACTCTACGAGAACACCCTCTCCGTGTTCGGCGGCCCGTACTCCGCGTGGCGGGAATGGCTGAATGCGGAGCAGGATACTGCGCGCCAGGCCGAGCGGACCGCCGCGCAGGCGGTGCGACGCGAGAAGCGCGACCGCATCGAAGCGGAGCACAAGCTCGCCCGGCGGGCGCAGATGGGGCACAAGGCACAGGTCGAGAAGCGCGTCCCCGGGATCGTGGCCGGCGGCCGCAAGCACGCGGCGCAGGTGTCGGCCGGTCGCCTTCGCACCGAGGTGCGTCAGAAGGAGGCGGGGGCTCGCGCTGCGTGGGATGCGGCCGACCGACGCGTGCGGGACGACGACGTGATCCGCATCGACCTCCCCGATCCCGGGGTAGCCGGTGCGCGCCGCATCCTCAGCCTCGGCGACGGCGAGCGCACCTGGATCGTGCAAGGCCCCGAGCGGGTGGCGATCGTCGGTCCCAACGGCATCGGCAAGACGACACTGCTCGAGCAGATCATCGGGAACGTCGGCGGCGGCTTCGGCGCGAGTTCGGTGACGGCCCAGCTGCACACCGACCGGGTCGCGTACCTGCCGCAGCGGGTGGACGGGCTCGAGGAGGGGGCATCGGTCCTCGAGAACGTGCGGGCCGGAGCGCCCGACGTGCCGCCGGCCGAGCTCCGCAACCGGCTCGCGCGATTCCTCCTGCGCGGGGACGCGGTCGACCGGCCCGTGGCGACGCTGTCGGGAGGCGAGCGCTTCCGGGTGGCGCTGGCCCGGCTGCTGCTGGCCGATCCGGCCCCGCAGCTGCTGATTCTGGACGAGCCGACGAACAATCTCGATCTCGATACGGTCGACCGATTCGTCGACGCCCTCGCGGCCTACCGCGGAGCGGTGCTCGTCGTGAGCCACGACGATGCGTTCCTCGCCCGGATCGCGCCCGACCTCGTCCTCGCCCTGGGAGCGGAAGGGATCAGCGAGGTCTGAATCCGGGCTACAACCGTGGAAGGGTGATCCGGAAGCACGCACCCTCCACGACGGGATCCGCGTCGTCGCCAGCCGTCCCTCGACACGTGAGGCCGCGGTACCTTGCCGGAAAGCCCCCGCCCCGCCGCGCGGGGGTCGACCGCGCCCCGATGTCGGTGGTGCAGGAGAGGATGGAAAGGTGAGCGATGTGCTCGAACGCTTCAGTCCTGCCACGCAGGACTGGTTCCGTGGCGCGTTCGCGGCACCCACCGACGCGCAGATCGGCGCCTGGGATGCCATCTCCGCCGGCCGCCATGCGCTCGTGGTCGCGCCCACCGGGTCGGGCAAGACCCTGTCGGCCTTCCTGTGGGCGATCGATCGCGTCTTCCGTGAGACTCCGCCGACCGAGCCCGCAGCGCCCGCCGCACGCGGAAGACGTCGCGGCCCGGCGCCTGTGCCGCGCGGCACACGCGTCCTCTACATCTCGCCGCTGAAGGCCCTGGGGGTGGACGTCGAGCGGAACCTCCGCTCGCCCCTGGTCGGAATCGGCCAGTCGGCACGGCGGCTCGGTCTCGAAGCACCATCCATGACGGTGGGCGTCCGATCGGGAGACACGACCTCCTCCGACCGGCGCAAGCTCGTCACCACACCGCCTGACATCCTCATCACCACCCCCGAGTCGCTGTACCTGATGCTCACCAGTCAGGCCGGCGAGACCCTGCGCGACGTGCACACGGTGATCGTCGACGAGGTGCATGCGGTGGCCGCCACCAAGCGAGGAGCCCACCTCGCGGTGAGCCTGGAGCGTCTGGACGCCCTGCGTCAGGCGCGCGCCGAGGCGGCCGGCCAGAAGTATCGGCCCGCGCAGCGCATCGGACTGTCGGCCACCGTCCGCCCCATCGACGAGGTCGCCCGGTTCCTCGGCGGGGCGCAGCCGGTCGATATCGTCGCCCCCCGCGCCACGAAGGCCTACGACCTGCGCGTCATCGTCCCGGTCGTCGACATGCTCAACCCTCCCCCGCCGCCGGGCACCGAAGCTCCCCCCGCGGATGCCGGCGAGGACTGGTTCGCCGAGAACACCGAGGTCACCGGCTCGGTGTGGCCGCACGTCGAAGAGGCCATCGTCGACCGCATCCTGCAGCACCGGTCCACGATCGTCTTCTCCAATTCGCGGCGGCTGGCGGAGCGGCTCACCGGACGCCTCAACGAGATCTATGCCGAGCGGCTCGGCGTCGACCTGCCCGAGCCGACCGTCCCGGCGGCGATGATGGCGCAGGCCGGGGCCATCATCGGGGCACCGCCGGTCCTGGCGAAGGCGCACCACGGCTCCGTGTCCAAAGAGCAGCGCGCCCAGGTCGAGGACGAACTGAAGTCGGGAACGCTGCGCTGTGTCGTAGCGACCAGCAGCCTCGAGCTCGGGATCGACATGGGGGCGGTCGACCTCGTGATCCAGGTGGAGGCGCCGCCGAGCGCCGCGTCCGGCCTGCAGCGTGTGGGCCGTGCCGGTCACCAGGTGGGCGAGGTCAGCCGCGCGGCGCTGTTCCCGAAGCACCGCAGCGACGTGCTGCATACGGCCGTGGTGACCGAACGGATGCTCGCGGGCCGGATCGAGTCCATCGCCGTCCCCTCCAATCCGCTCGACATCCTCGCGCAGCAGACCGTGGCTGCCGCGGCTCTCGGCGCGATCGACGTCGAGGACTGGTTCGAAACGGTCAAGCGCAGTGCTCCGTTCCGCGCGCTCCCCCGATCGGCGTTCGAGGCCACCCTCGACCTGCTCGCCGGCCGTTACCCTTCGGACGAGTTCGCCGAGCTCCGTCCGCGGGTGGTCTGGGACCGCGACGCCGGAACGCTCACCGGCCGACCGGGCGCGCAGCGCGTCGCGGTGACCAGTGGAGGCACCATCCCCGACCGCGGACTCTTCGGGGTCTTCGTCGCCGGCGAGACGCAGAACGCGCGGGTCGGGGAGCTCGACGAGGAGATGGTCTACGAGTCCCGCGTCAACGACGTCTTCACCCTGGGCACGACGAGCTGGCGGATCGTGGAGATCACCCATGACCGCGTCAACGTGGTGCCCGCCTTCGGGCAGCCGGGCAAGGTGCCGTTCTGGCACGGAGACGGAATCGGCCGGCCTGCCGAACTCGGCGAGGCGCTGGGCAAGTTCTCCCGCGACGTGTCCACCGCCGGACGTGAGAAGGCGGAGGAGCGTCTCCGCGCATCGGGCTTGGACGACAACGCGATCACCAATCTCCTGTCGTATCTGGCCGAGCAGCGCGAGGCCACCGGAACTCTGCCGACCGACCGCACCCTCACGGTCGAGCGCAGCCGCGACGAAGTCGGCGACTGGCGCGTGATCTTGCATTCCCCGTACGGCATGCAGGTGCATTCCCCCTGGGCGCTCGCCGTCAACGCCCGCATCCGCGAGCGCCTCGGTGTCGAGGGTGCCGCGGTGGCCAGCGACGACGGCATCATCGCCCGTGTCCCGGATGCCGCCGCCGAACCACCCGGCGCCGATCTCTTCGTCTTCGAACCTGAGGAGCTCGAGCAGATCGTCACCGACGAAGTGGGCGGGTCGGCGCTGTTCGCGTCCCGCTTCCGCGAGTGCGCGGCCCGGGCGCTCCTGCTGCCGCGGCTGAATCCGAACCGCCGTGCCCCCCTCTGGCAGCAACGCCAGCGCTCGGCCCAGCTTCTCGAGGTGGCACGCCGCCACCCGACGTTCCCGATCATCCTCGAGACGCTCCGCGAGGTGCTGCAGGACGTCTACGACCTCCCGGGCCTGCTGCAGATCGTCCGCGGGATCGGCGAGCGGCGCATCCGCCTGGTCGAGATCACCACCTCACAGCCGTCGCCCTATGCCCGTGACCTGCTGTTCGGGTACGTCGGCGCCTTCATGTACGAGGGCGACTCGCCGCTGGCCGAGCGCCGGGCCGCAGCCCTGTCGGTCGATCCCGGGCTGCTCGGGGAGCTTCTCGGCAAGGTCGAGATGCGGGAACTCCTCGACCCTGACGTGCTCGCGCAGTTCGAACGCGAGGTCCAGCGGCTCGATCCCGAACGACGAGCGCGCGGTGTCGAGGGCGTCGCCGACCTCGTGCGCGTGCTCGGCCCGCTGGACGCTCCCGAGGTCGCGGCGCGGCTCGACACCGAGGGCGATGCCGCACGCGAGGCGGCGGCGCACCTCGAGCAGCTCATCGCCGACCGTCGCGCGATCCCGGTGACCATTGCGGGGCGGGCGCGCGTGGCGGCGATCGAGGATGCCGCACGCCTGCGCGACGCGCTCGGGGTGGCCCTCCCCGTCGGGCTCCCCAACGCCTTCCTCGAGCCGGTCGCCGACCCGCTCGGAGACCTGGTCGCCCGCTACGCCCGCACGCACGGCCCCTTCCCCGCGGCGGCGGTGGCCGAGCGGCTGGGGGTCGGTGTGGCCGTCGCGCGACTGACGCTGCAGCGCCTGGAGTCCCAGGGGCGCATGGCGAGCGGCTTCTTCCTTCCGGTCCCTGCGACGGGCTCCGCGACAGGTGCAGCCGGATCCGTTGCCGGCGACGACACCGAGTGGTGCGACGCGGAGGTCCTGCGCCGCTTGCGGATGCGGTCGCTGGCGGCGATCCGCGGAAGCGTCGAGCCCGTTGCACCCGAGGCCTACGCCCGGTTCCTCCCCGTGTGGCAGCACCTGACCCGTCCGCTCGAGGGCATCGACGGTGTCGCCGCGGCCATCGAGCAGCTGGCCGGCGTGCCCATTCCGGCGAGCGCGTGGGAGTCGCTCATCCTGCCCGCGCGAGTGTCCGGGTACGCCCCGGCGATGCTGGACGAGCTCACCGCGACCGGCGAGGTCGTCTGGTCCGGGCATGGCACCCTTCCCGGTCGGGACGGCTGGATCGCACTGCATCCGGCGGATGCTGCCCCGCTCACCCTCGCGGAGCCCGAGGACGAGATCGCCGCAGACAGCCTGGAGGCTCGGCTGCTGGAGGCGCTCGCTGCCGGCGGCGCCTACTTCGCGGCTCAACTTCGCGCGCTCACGAACGCCGACAACGAGCAGTCGGTGATCGAGGCACTGTGGTCTCTGACGTGGTCGGGGCGGGTGACCAACGACACGTTCGCGCCCGTCCGCACGCTCGTGAGCGGCGGCGGCCAGTCGCACCGGGTCGCGCGTAAGGCCCCGCGCGCGCGGATGTACCGCTCGGCCACGCTCCCCCGCACCTCCACCCCGCCTCGGCCACCGGCGATCGGCGGGCGCTGGTCGGTGCTTCCTCTCCCCGAGCCCGATCCGGCGCTGCGCGCCACGGCGACAGCGAGCCTGCTGCTGGATCGCTACGGGGTGGTCACCCGCGGCGCCGTGCAATCCGAGGGTGTCCCCGGCGGGTTCGCTCAGGTGTACCGGATCCTCTCCGGCTTCGAAGAGGCCGGGCACTGCCGGCGGGGGTACGTCATCGAAAAGCTGGGAGCGGCACAATTCGCCGCATCCACGACCGTCGACCGGCTGCGCGAGTTCGCCGGGCTGCCCGATCCCGCGCCGCTGCGCGCGGTGACCCTCGCCGCCACCGATCCCGCGAATCCCTACGGTGCCGCGCTGGCGTGGCCGGGGATCGAGGGCGTGAACCACCGTCCTGGGCGGAAGGCGGGCGGTCTCGTCGTGCTGGTGGATGGCGCGCTGACGTTGTACCTGGAGCGCGGCGGCCGCACGGCACTCGCCTTCACCGATGACGAGGACCGGCTGGCCGCGGCCGCGCGCGACCTCGCGGGCACCGCTCGATCGCGCCGGCTCGACACCCTCACGATCGAGCAGGTCAACGGCGCGTTCGTGTACGGCACCGCCGTCGGCCGGGCGCTGCGCGAGGCCGGTTTCGTCGAGTCGCCGCGCGGACTGACCCTCCGCCGGCTCACCGCCGGCGATGCGCTGCGCGAGGCGTCGCGTGCCTGAGGGCGACACCGTCCACCGCACGGCCGAGCGCCTGGCCGAGGCGCTCGTGGGTTCGGAGGTGACACGTTTCGACGTGCGGGTGCCGCGCAGCGCGACGGCCGACCTCCGCGGGGAACGGGTGGAGTCGATCGTCCCGCGCGGCAAGCACCTGCTCGAACGCATCGGGGCGTGGACGTTGCACTCGCATCTGAAGATGGAGGGCCGGTGGGATGTCTACCGTCCCGGCGAACGGTGGCGGCGCCCGGCGCATTCGGCCCGCGCGATCATCGGAACGGCACGAGCGGAGACCGTCGGATTCGACCTCGCGCTGGTGGAAGTGCTGCCCACGTCCGAGGAGGAACGCATCGTCGGGCATCTCGGACCCGATCCGCTCGCCGAGGACTGGGATGCCGCGGAAGCGGCCCGTCGGCTGGGAAGCGACCCCCGTGCGGCCCATGTAGCGCTCCTGGACCAGCGCAACGTCGCCGGATTCGGCAACGAGTACGTCAACGAGATGCTCTTCGTCCGCGGTATCCCGCCCGACCGACCGGCGACCGACATCGACGCGGCCGGCCTCCTGGACGTGGGCGTGCGGATGATCCGCGCGAATCTGCCCCGCCCGCAGCGCACATTCACGGGCGACAGTCGCCCGGGACGGCGCACGTGGGTGTATCGGCGGGACGGCAAGCCATGTCGGCGGTGCGGCACCCCGATCCGCGCCGGATCGCTCGGAGCGACCGCGACGAGTGAACGCAACGTCTTCTGGTGTCCCGTCTGCCAGGCGGACTGATCCCGCCCGACACACGCGGGGCGGCGGATGTCAAGACGGTAACGGAACCCCGGCGCAGGAGAGATCGTCGCATGTCAGGTGCCGGTGGATCGTTGCATCCGAGCATCACGCGTGGGAATGAAACACGGCAGCGACTCGTTGGCTTTTTGTGTTAGCGCCGAGTGGCGCTGCCGGAGGAGAACGTGGGTAAGAACTACATCGACATCGAGAACGACCGGGGCGAGACGCTGCGTTATCGCAAGCACGTCAACGGTCGGGGCCTGATCGCGCACGGCGCGAAGGTCCATCCGAGCGCGCTCGTCGAAGCAGGGGCCTATATCGAGCCTGGCGCCCAAGTCGCCGAGGGAGCGCAGATAGGCCGCGGCGCATGGGTCGAGGCCGACGCGGTCATCGGACCTCAAGCGCGCATCGCGCCCCACGCGCACATCGGCTCGGGCGCGGCGGTCGGCGCGGGTGCGACGATCGGTGTCCGTGCCCACATCGGCACGCAGGCACGCGTGGCCGTGGGGTCCCTCATCCGTGACGATGAGAGCGTCCCCGACGGCGAGACCGTCGCGACCGACCAGCGCGGGCTACGCCTGGCGGCCTGACTCAGGCGAACACGAAGAGGACGAACGCGAGCAGGGGCACGAGCCCCTGCAGGGCGGCCGCGGCGAGATAGCGTCGGCCGGTCGTGACCAGCACGAGGGCGGCGCCCGCCATGCTGCCGAGACTGAAGAGCGCAAGGGCGCGCCCGGCGACGTCGGCGGCCGAGTCGGGACCGCCGGCCCAGAACAGCACGAGCCCGAGGGTCGCGCCGACGGCGAGGAACAGGTTGTAGAAACCCTGGTTGTACGCCAGGGGGCGCGTCGTCTCGGCCGCTTCCTGATCCGGCACCCCGAAGCGCCGCCACACGCGGGGTTTCCGCCATCGGACGCTTTCCAGCACGAAGATGTACACGTGCAGCAGAGCCGCCAACGCACCGAGCACCGTTGCGAGGATCGCCACCATGAGCGAACACTAGCGCGGCGACTACGCTGACGTGATGGCCAAAAGCGGCGGTTCGCGCGCGCCCCGGAGTCCGCGCGGGGGGAGACCTGTTCCGCGCCGCGCCGCGCCGACGGGGCGTCAACGATCACGCGACACCGCACAGAGGCAGGCCCCGGCTCCGCAGGAGCCGCAGGAGCCGCGGACATTCCGACTGGGCGCCATCCCCGGCGCGACACCCGGCAAGTGGATCTCCCTGTGGGCGGAGCGGATGCCGGAGGTTCCGCTCGAGCTGGTGCCGGTGTCGGTGTCCGATCAGCACGCAGCCGTCACCGGCGCCGCCGTCGACGCCGCGCTGGTGCGTCTTCCCCTCGACGACGACCACCTTTCCGTGATCCCGCTGTACACCGAAGTGCCCGTCGTGGTGGTCGCCGAAGATTCGCACCTCACCGCGGTCGACGAGCTCGAACTGGCCGACCTCGCCGGCGAGGTCATCCTGGTGCCGCGGGACGATGTGCTCGGCACCGTCGTGCCCGGTGCCGTCCCGCCGTCCTTCGGCCGTCCCGCAACGACGGAGGACGCGATCGCGATGGTTGCCGCGGGCGTCGGCGCCGTGATCGTGCCCCTGTCGCTCGCGCGCCTGCACGCGCGCCGCGATGTCACTCACCGGCCGCTGCGGGACGGCCCCCCATCGACCGTTGCGCTGGCGTGGCCGCGGGATGCGGACACCGACGACGTTCAGACCTTCATCGGGATCGTGCGCGGCCGCACCGCGAACTCGTCCCGCTGACTCAGTCGTCGAGCGTGCGGCCGTCATCCAGCCAGACGTCGGCGCGGCCGGCCAGCGCCCGCACGATGTCGGCGGCATCGGGCGGACGAGCGCCCTCGCGCGCGGTGAGGCGCACCCGGAGCGGATCGGCGAGGCGCAGACCCTCCGGCGGTGCGGGCCGAACAGGTGGCGGTCCGCCGGTCAACGCTTCGGTCCGGGTTTCCCAGCCGAGGCGGTCGGCGACGGCGCCCACGGCGGCGGCGGCGCCGGCATCCGCCGCCAGCACCCAGTCACGCACGTATCGATCCCTCCCCGCCGCCATGCCGCCATTCTCGCCGCTTCGCCACCGGGAAGACACCCCGACATCCGCCTGGCGCGGAGGCACCTAGACTCGCGTGGTGACTCTCCCGCTGCTCTACGTCTCCGCGCGTCCGCAACGGGCCGCCGCCGACGCAGAATACGCGTCGTTCCGCGAGGGGATGCAGCTCGACGCGGACGCGCTCGGAGCGCACGACCTCGTCCGCGACGACCTCCCCTCCGACGTCTTCGAGCGTTTCGGGGGGTTCGTCGTCGGCGGCAGCCCGTTCAACCTCACCGATCCGGCGTCGCGCAAGTCGGACGAACAACGCCGCGTCGAGTCAGGGCTCGAGCGCATCGCGGCGGAGGCCGCAGCATCCCGCACCACAGCGCTGTTCACCTGCTACGGCATCGGGGTGGTGACCCGGATGCTGGGAGGCGTGGTGTCGAGGGACTTCCCCGAAGACACCGGACCGGCCGCCATCCGCCTGACGAGCGAGGGGCGCGCCGACGCGCTGTTCGGGAACCTGGCAGCGCCGTTCACGGCGCTCACCGCGCACAAGGAGGGCACCGCGGCGGCGCCGCCGGGCGCGGTGCTGCTGGCCGAGAACGACGCCTGCCCCGTGCAGGCGTATCGCGTCGGCGACCGGCTGTACGCCACACAGTTCCACCCGGAGCCGACGCCGAAGGCGTTCACCGAGCGGATGGCGATCTATCGTCGCGACGGCTACTTCCCCGCCGAGGATTTCGACAGGCTCTCCGCGCGGGTGCTCGCGGCATCCGTCACAGAACCGGCGCGACTGCTCGCGCGGTTCGCGCAGATCGCGGGCGGCTGAACCCGGCGTCAGTCTCCCTGCGGGCGGAGGAAGCGCAGCCCCGCCACGGCGACCGGGACGAGTCCCACCACCGCGCCGACCACGATCGCGGTGACTCCGATGGGCGTGCTGTGCGGCTCGCCCGTCAGGCGGCCCACCGCGATCCACGTCGCGCCCCACGCGACGGCGAGACCGGGGGTCACGCGCCATCCGCTGGCCCACGCCATGGCGAGGCCGATGATGCCCACGACGACGAGCACAGGGATGCCGAACGCGGGCGCGTACTCGCCCCACTGGGCGGGGACGATCTGCGTGAGCCACGCCGACGCGTTGGCCACCGTCGCAAGGCTCACCCAGCCGAGGTGGAGGCCCGTGACCCCGTCCAGGAGAACCGCATCCCATGCCCCGTCACTCGGGGTGCGGGTCAGGACCGCCTGGCGGAAGGTGATCCCCAACGCCACCAGCAGCAGCACGATCACGACCACTGTCAGCGGGAGGGTGCCGTACTGCGCAGCCAGGAGCCACAGACCATTGAGGACGGCGGTGACCGCGACGAACCAGCCGAGGGTCCGCTGACGCGGATCTGCCCGCTGCGCAGGGAGCGCCTGCCACACCGCGTAGGCGACGAGGCCGAGATAGATGACCGACCAGATCGAGAAGGCCGACCCCGCAGGAGCCAGATACGACGCATCCGAGTCGAGGGCACCGTTCTGCACGTCTTGAACGGGCGTTCCGCCGAGGAGCCCCGTTCCGAGCATCGCGGCGATGAGCATGAACGACGTCGCCGACGGCACCACGACCTGCCGGACCACATCGCGAGATGTCGCGTCGGTGCGTGGCGGGTCCACGCGCGCCGAGCCGGGAGGCTGAGAATCGATGGCCATACCCCGACGGTACGGGCCGCGCGACGCGTCGGCGCCGGGTTGACACCGCCCTGGCGCACGGAGCTATGCACCACGTCGGCCCCGCGTTAGGGTCGGGGCATCCCCCGTCCCTCGAGCAAGGAGCAGTCATGTCGAACGGCTTTTCCGCCCCCGACTCTTCGCCGGACCACGAGCCGGTCGATGAGGACCGGCCCGCCGATCCCGACGAGACCGACCTCGGCCCCGTGCCCGACGACGAGCGCCCCCTCGACCCTTCCGACCTCGCCGACGAGTCGCCGCTGGATGACGACCGCCGGGTGCGCCTCGATGCCGAGGACGACGACGAGGACGAGTTCTAGAGCGCCGGGCCCACCACCACGGCCGAATCCGGAGGGATCGTCACGGTCCGCCCGTCCGAACCGCCGACCCCGGTGAGGGTGGCGCCGTCCGTCGCGAGCAGCACGACGGCATCCGGGAGCACCGCGCAGTCCGCCGGGGTGTCGGTGAGGTTGGCGAACACGGTGAGGCGGCCGCTCGTGAGCGTGTAGGTGCGCCCGTTCTGCGCGTCACCGACGATGGCCGAACGCGCACCCCACGCCGGGTCGGTCAGTTCGGGCCGCTCGCGCCGCAGGCGGGCGAGGTCGCGGTACAGCTCCAGCAGCCGCCGATGATCGCCATGGGATGCCTCGTCCCAGTCGAGCTTGGACCGGGTGAACGTTTCCGGGTCCTGCGGATCGGGGACGACCGACTCGTCCCAGCCCATCTCCGCGAACTCCGCGATGCGACCCTGGGCCGTCGCTTCGCCGAGCTCGGGCTCGGGGTGCGACGTGAAGAACTGCCACGGCGTGGACGCGCCCCATTCCTCGCCCATGAACAGCATGGGCGTGCCCGGGGTGGTGAGCGTCAGCACGGCCGCCACGGCCAGGCGCCCGTAGGGCAGGTTCTGCGACAACCGATCGCCGGTGGCCCGGTTGCCGATCTGGTCATGGTCCTGCGCGAAGGTCACCAGGCGCCACGCGGGTACCTCGGCAGGAACCGGGAAGCCGTGGTTGCGCCCGCGGAACGAGGAGTACGTGCCGTCGTGGAAGAAACCGCCGGCGGTGACCTTGGGGAAGGCCTCCGGATCGGCGAAGTCCTCGTAATACCCGACCGTCTCGCCGGAGACGGCGACGTGCACCGTGTGGTGCCAGTCGTCGCTCCACTGCGCCGTCAGGCCGTACCCACCCGCCTCGCGCGGGAGGATGAGCTTCGGGTCGTTCATGTCCGATTCGGCGATCGTGGTCAGCGGCCGCCCGAGGTGCGCGGAGAGCGCGTCGGCACCCTCGGCGATCTCACGCAGGATGTGCCTGGACCGCTCGTCGTGCAGCGCGTGCACGGCGTCCAGCCGCAGGCCGTCCACGTGGTAATCCCGCATCCACATCAGGGTGTTGTCGACGATGTACGAGCGCACCGCGTCTTCGTCGAGGTTCACGGAGTCGCCCCAGGTGTTGCGGCTGCCGCTGCGCAGGTACGGACCGAACTCGGGCAGGTAGTTGCCGCTGGGTCCGAGGTGGTTGTAGACGACGTCCTGGATGACGGCGAGCCCCGCCGCGTGCGCGGCATCCACGAAGCGCTGGTAGGCCTCGGGGCCGCCGTAGGCCTCGTGCACCGTGTACCAGAGCACGCCGTCGTAGCCCCAGTTCCAGACGCCGTTGAACCCGTTGACGGGCAGCAGCTCGACGTGCGTCACGCCGAGGTCGACGAGGTAACCGAGCTTGCCGATCGCCGCGTCCAGCGTCCCCTCGGGGGTGAAGGTGCCGAGGTGGAGTTCGTAGATCAGGCCACCGGCGAGCTGCCGGCCGGTCCAGGACGCGTCGGTCCAGGCGTACCCCGTGGGGTCGAACCACGCCGACGCGGCGTGCACGCCGTCGGGCTGCCGCCGTGAACGCGGGTCAGGACGGAGGTCGTCGCTGTCGTCGATGACGAAGCCGTACCGCTCGCCGTCGCGGAGGTCGACGTCGGCGAACCACCAGCCCGGGCCGGGAAGCGGTCCGGACGTTCCGCGCCGGAGCGCGACCTCATCGACGACGGTCGTGCCATCGGCGTCCAGCCGCCGCATCCGGACCCGCTCCGCCCGCGGTGCCCACACCTCGATGCTCATCGCTCCTCCTTCCGCGAGTGCACGGGTTGCTACCCAGTGCACGTCGTATCAACGCTGTCAGATCGTGCGCTCGACACGATGTCGTGCGCTCGATGCCATGTCAGGCATCCGGGACCAGCAAAGCCACGGGGTAGACAGACAGCAGCTCGGCCAGAGGCACCGTCGATCCCTCGTAACGCCGGCCGGTGAAAGCGTCGACGGCCGGTCCGGCATGCCGCAGCAGCTGCGTGTCGCCCCAGCCTCCACGCCGGGACAGCCCGACCGGCAACCGGGTGGCCACGGCGAGCGCCCCGCCGCGGTCGAACGCGACCGCGTGAGTGGATGCTTCGCCCACGACCGTCATGGAGGTGTACCGGGTGAACAGCTCGGGCCGGTCACGGCGAAGGCGCAGCGTGCGCGAGGTGACGAGGAGCTTGGCCGCCCCACCCGCGTCGACGGCCGGCAGCTCGCCCCGCCCGAAACCCTCGTCGAGCCCGGCGAGCAGGGCCGAGCGCTCGGCGAAATCGACGGGACGACGGTTGTCGGGGTCGACGAGCGACATCTCCCACAGTTCCGACCCTTGATACACGTCGGGCACGCCGGGACCGGCGAGCTGCAGGAGTTTCTGGGAGAGCCCGTTCGCCCACCCCGCCGCGGCGATCTCGTCGACGAACCCCTCGACCAGTTCCGCCGCGTGCCCGGTCGCCGCATCCACGACCGCGTGCATCGCCGACTCGAAGGACTCCACCGGGTCCCACCAGCCGGTCGCCTCGGCCGCTTCGCGCGCCGCCTTCTCGGCGTACGCGTGCAGCCGCTCGGCGAACTCCGGTCCTCGGGATGCGGGCCACGCTCCGACGATCGCCTGCCACAGCAGCGCGTCGAAGGGTCCGTGTCCGGTGGTGGCGACCTCGCGGAACTCCTCCAGCACGCGCGCCCAGCGCTCGGGCATCTCCGACAGCACCGCGAGGCGCGCGCGGACATCCTCGCCGCGTTTGGTGTCGTGCGTCGACAGCGTCGTCATCGCCTGCGGCCACGATGCCTGCCGCGCGGCCTGAGCTGCGTGGAAGTCGGCGATCGACAGGGAGAACTCCGACGGGTCGCCCCCGACCTCGGTCAGCGGGCCGAGCCGGGTGTACCGGTAGAAGGCGGTGTCTTCCACGCCCTTGGCCATGACGGGTCCGGTCGTCTGCTGGAAGCGGCGAGCCACCTCCAGCGACGGATCGGCGAGCACGGGAACAAGCTCTGCGATGACCTCGGTGAGGTCGGGGCGGCGTCCGGATGCCTCGGCGGCGGCGGCATCCAGGTGTTCGCGGCCCGCCGGCAGGTAGGAGCGGTACACGGGGAAGCACGCGAGGAGCTCGGCGAGCGCATCCTGCAGGACGGCGGCCTCGCGATCGCGCACCGCCGCGGGAAGCCCTCGGATGAGGCGGCGGATCTCGGCGACCTGGATGGTGTCGGCGATCATCCGCTTCGTGTCATGGATGAGATCGTGCCAGCTGGATGCGGCGGGGAGCCCGGTCTGCGTGCGCAGCCGCGCATCCAGAGCATCCAGGCCCTGCTCGCCGACGGGGTCGATCAGGACGCGGCCGACTTCGGCGAGCGCGTCGTACCCGGTGGTCCCGTCGGTGTGCCACCAGCCGGGCAGGGCCTCACCGTGCTCGAGGATCTTCTCGACCAGGACGTACACGTCGCCGCTCGCGGCGGCGAGCTGCTCGAGGTAGCCGCCCGGGTCGAGGAGGCCGTCGGGGTGATCGACCCGCAGGCCGTCGGCCAGACCTTCGCGCACCCAGCGGAGGATCTCGCCGTGGGTGGCGTCGAACACCTCCGGCAGCTCGACCCGCACCCCCGCGAGGGTCGTCACGGCGAAGAAGCGGCGGTAGTTCAGCTCCGCGGCCTCGTCGCGCCAGAAACGCAGCTCGTAGTTCTGACGGTCCAGCACAGCTCGGACAAGATCGGGATCGGTCCACGATGCCCCGGTCGCCGTGGCAGGGCCGGCGTCGTCGATCGAACCCGGGGCGAGCGGGAAGGCGTGGTCGAAGTACCGCAGGAGACCCGAGGGGGCATCGTCGGCCGGCGTGGGATCGATCACGAAGTCGCCGGCGGCGATGATCTCATCGACGGATCCACCGAGAACCGGCACGAGGACCCGCCCGCCGCCGTATTCCCAGTCGATGTCGAACGCGCCGGCGTGGACGGATTCGCGTCCGAGCCGCAGCACATCCCACCACCACGCATTCTCCCGGGGGGCGGAGATCCCCATGTGGTTGGGAACGATGTCGACGAGGATGCCCAGGCCCTGCTCGCGGGCGGATGCGGCGAACCGCGCGAGCCCGTCCGCCCCGCCGCGTTCCGGGTCGACCACGGTGACGTCGACCACGTCATAGCCGTGATCCGAGCCGGGCGTGGCGCGCAGCAGCGGCGAGAGGTACGCCCAGGACACACCGAGATCGCGAAGGTACCGGGTGACGGCGGCGGCCGCATCCAGGTCGAAAGAACGGCGGATCTGCAGGCGGTAGGTGGAGAGCGGGCTGCGCGTCATCACAGTTCCGGCTTGGGGGCGTGCCCGGGGAAGTCGTCTCCGGTCGACGCCGCCACCTGCGCAGTCAGCGACGCGGCGACGGAGTGGTCGACCTCGGGCTCGGGGAGATCGTGTTCGCACAGCACCACGAGTGACTTCCCCTCGAGCATCACGGCGGCACCCGGCTTGACCGGCTCGGTGTTGGCGAGCTCACCCGCCGTGTCGACGAGCACGTCCCACTTGGGGCTGAACTTCACATCCGGAACGTGGAACTCCACCGCCTCGTCGCCGGCGTTGAAGAGCACGATGAAGTGCCGGTCGAGGATCTCCTCGCCGCGGCGGTCGCGCTCGCGGATGCCCTGCCCGTTGAGGAAGACACCGATCGCGCGCCCGAATCCCGAGTCCCAGTCCTCCGGCTGCATCACCGACCCATCCGGCCGCAGCCAGACGACGTCGGGCATCGGCGCGCCCTCCTCCATCTTGACCGGGCGGCCGTTGAAGAAGCGCCCCCGGCGGAACGTCGGGTGGTCCTTCCGCAGGCGCGACAGCGCGGCGGTGAACTCGATGAGCGGCTGATCGGCGCTCTCCCAGTCGACCCACGTGATCTCGTTGTCCTGCGCATAGCCGTTGTTGTTGCCGCCTTGCGTGCGACCCATCTCGTCGCCGTGCAGGAGCATCGGCACGCCCTGGCTCAGGAGCAGCGTCGCGATGAAGTTCCGCTGCTGACGGGCGCGCGCGCCGAGGATCGCCGGGTCGTCGGTGGGACCTTCCACCCCCATGTTGTCGGAGCGGTTGTGCGATTCGCCGTCGTTGTTGTCTTCACCGTTGGCCTGGTTGTGCTTCTCGTTGTACGACACGAGGTCGCGCAGAGTGAACCCGTCGTGGGCGGTGACGAAGTTGATGGATGCCACGGGGCGACGCCCGGAGTGCTCGTACAGGTCGGCCGAGCCCGTCAGCCGGGAGGCGAACTCGCCGAGGGCCTGCGGCTCGCCGCGCCAGAAGTCGCGGACGGTGTCGCGGTACTTGCCGTTCCACTCCGTCCACTGCGGCGGGAAGTTTCCGACCTGGTAACCGCCGGGACCGACGTCCCACGGCTCGGCGATGAGCTTGACCTGCGAGACCACCGGATCCTGTTGCACGAGCTCGAAGAAGGTCGCGAGGCGGTCGACCTCGTAGAACTCCCGCGCGAGGGTCGAGGCCAGATCGAACCGGAAGCCGTCGACGTGCATCTCGAGCACCCAGTACCGCAGCGAATCCATGATGAGCTGCAGCGTGTGCGGGTTGCCGACGTTCATGCTGTTGCCGGTGCCGGTGTAGTCCGTGTAATAGCGTTTGTCGTCCTGCTCGAGGCGGTAGTACGCCTCGTTGTCGATGCCGCGCATCGACAGGGTGGGGCCCAGGTGGTTGCCCTCGGCGGTGTGGTTGTAGACCACGTCGAGGATGACCTCGATACCCGCGGCGTGCAGCGCCTTGACCATCGCCTTGAACTCCTGCACCTGCTGGCCGTGGCCGCCGCTGGAGGTGTAGGTGTTCTGCGGGGCGAAGAACGCGATGGTGTTGTAGCCCCAGTAGTTCGACAGCCCCTTGTCCTGCAGCGTGGAGTCGTTGACGAACTGGTGCACCGGCATGAGTTCGATCGCGGTGACGCCGAGCTTCTGAAGGTGCTCGATGACCGCGGGGTGGGCGACGCCGCTGTAGGTGCCGCGCAGTTCTTCGGGCACGGCGGGGTGCAGCTCGGTGAGCCCCTTCACGTGCGCCTCGTAGATGAACGATTCGGCGTACGGCGTCTTGGGCTGACGGTCGCCACTCCAGTCGAAGAAGGGGCTGACGACGACGCCCTTCATCATCGCGGCGGCGGAGTCCTCGTCGTTGCGGGAGTCGGGGTCGCCGAAGTTGTAGCCGAAGACCGACTGCCCCCACGTCACCTGGCCGTCGACGGCCTTCGCGTACGGGTCGAGGAGGAGCTTGTTCGGGTTGAACCGCCGCCCGTTCTCGGGATCATCCGGTCCGTGCACCCGGTACCCGTAGCGCTGCCCGGGCTGGACGTTCGGGAGGTAGGCGTGCCACACGTACGCGTCAACGTCGACGAGGTCGACGCGCGTCTCCTTCCCGCGCTCGCCGAAGAGGCAGAGCTCGATGCGCTCTGCTCCTTCGCTGAAGATGGCGAAGTTCGTTCCGTTGCCGTCGAACGTCGCACCGAGGGGATAACTGGATCCTGGCCATACCTGCACGGCCCAACGATACGGCAGCAGAAATACGCGTCCCGACCGTTGACCGGAGGCGCCCCGCCGACTATGCGCGGGCGGGCGGATGACGCAGGAGCTCGACGCGTTCGTCCAGATAGGAGGCGAGGGGTACGAGCCCGGCGGCGGCGCTCCACCGGACGGCGGCCACCCCGTCGCGTACGGCCAGCGGCGAGGTGGCCTCCGAGACCAGCGGGAGGTCCAGGCGCACCCATCCCACGTGGACCGACTCCCCCTCAGCGAACCCGCCTCGGCTCGCCGCAGCCGCGAGGGCCGCCCGCGCCCGCTGCGATTCCGCCGTGAAGCCGCGGACGGCCTCGGCGCGCGCACGGACGATCTCGCCTGTGGCCAGCACGGCGTCGTCGGTGAGAAGAAGCACGCCGAGGTGCCACGCCTCCCCCACCCGCTCGATGCGCGGGGAGCGGGCGATGCCGAGGATGCGGCGGGGCGTCCGCAGCTCGCCGAGCGCCTCACGGGGAGCGTCTCTGAGGCGGCTGCGAGCGCGGGCGAGCAGCGTCTCCACCTCGGCGGCAGCATCCGTCATGGCATGCCTACCCGCGCCCCGCCCGGCGCCAGGGAGCTGGAGATGAGAAGTCCATGCCCCGATGCTACGGGGACGGTCCACGATGGTCCCGGTGCCGCCCTCACTCGTCCGGTTCGAGGGCCGCCCGAGCCCGCTCGGCAGCACGTTCGGCGGCCTGGGCCCGCTCGCGCGCCCCTGCGCGCTCCTCCTCCATCCCCGCGACCTTCTCGTCCGCGGCATCCGCGTCGCGTTCGATGCGTGCCAGCTCCGCCCGCAGATCGTCGACCCGCTCGTGCAGCAGGTCAGCGCGCTCCCGCGCCTTGGTGAGCTTCCCCTCGATGCGCGTCGCTTCGCGTTCGGCTTCGGATGCGGCCCGGTCGGCGTCACGCGCGGCCGCTTCGGCGGCCTTCCGCGCACGGCGTGCGGCGAGGTCGTCCCGCGCCGGCGCTGGGCGGTCGGGCACTCCGGGGACCGACCCCGCCACCGCGTCGGCGAGGTCGGCCGCATCGGTGCCGTCGGCGTGCACGGTTCGGACGAGCCGCCCGGTGAGGATCGCCGCCCCGGCCGCCGCATCCACGATCGCGGCGTTGACGGTGACTTCGACCTCCTCGAGCACGGCGCGGCTGAGAGTGGTCCCCGCCTCCTCGGCGAGGGCGGCGGCGCGGCGCGCGAGCCCGCCGACGAGGGCGCGGCGCTGTCGTCCGAGCTTCGCCAGCTCGGGCGCGTCGAGATCGTCCTGCGCGTCGTGCAGCGCCTGCGACAGTTCGACGGCCTCGGCGAGCTGTCCGTCTCGGACCAGCAGGTTCACCGCCCAGGCCGCGACCGAGGGCTTGCGAAGAGCCTTGATGTTCTTGGCGAGGATGCCGGTCGCAGCGGCCGCCCGCTGATTCCGGGCGACCGTGAACTCGGCCGGCGGAAGGGCATAGAGGGCGGCGGCTACCTCGTCGAGCTCCTCGGCCGCTGCATCCGCCATGGCCCCATTCTGGCTCGCGGCCGCCGCCAGGCTCGCCGTTCCGCCCGCACAACCGCGGAGATCGTGGCCGACACGCCGCGACCGAGCGTCCGCCGCCGGCGTGTCGCGCCTGCGATCCGCGGTTGTGCCGGGGGCGAGGTGGGTGCCCGTCGCGCCGGAGGGGTCAGAGCGAGACCGCGCCCGCAGCTGCCGCGGCACCGTGGACCTCCCGGTGCAGCCCCTCCATCCGGCCATCGAGTTCGGCTGCGGTGTCGGCGGCCTCTTTCAGGCTCGCGAGCAGCTCGTCGGGCACCTGCCGGTCGTACTTGTAGTAGATCTTGTGCTCCAGGCTCGCCCAGAAGTCCATCGCGATGGTGCGGAACTGCACTTCCACCGGCACGGCGACCCGGCCGGTGGAGAGGAAGACCGGCACCTCGACAATCGCGTGCAGGCTCTTGTAGCCGTTCGGCTTCGGCTCGGCGATGTAGTCCTTCACGCTCAGCAGCGTGATGTCGTCCTGCTGGGTGAGCAGGTCGAACAGCCGGTAGGCGTCGCCCACGAAACTGCAGGTGATGCGGATGCCGGCGATGTCGGTGACCGCGGCCCGCACCGAGGGGAAGCCGGGGTCGATCCCTTTGCGCTGGACCTTCTCGACGAGGCTGTCCGGCGATTTCACCCGGCTCGAGACGTGCTCGATCGGGTTGTAGGCGTGCACCTCCTGGAATTCCTCGCGCAGGATCGAGATCTTCGTCTCGACCTCCGCCAGTCCGAAGCGGTACTCCATGAGGAACCGCTGGAACTCGTCGCGCATCGCCCGAAGGGCGGCGCCGGAAACGGTGATCTGCTGCTCGTCGAGCGAACCGGCCATGTCCCGCACGCTACGGGCGAGAGCTACGAGGGTCCTGTGAAGCCGGAGACTCCGCGGTCAGGCGGCCGCGGGGGCGTGCGGGGGGTGACGCCGCTCGAGGGCCGCGCCCTCCACGTCGACGTTCGGGATGACGCGGTCCAGCCACCGTGGGAGCCACCACGCCGAGCGCCCGAGGAGGTGCATGACCGCGGGCACCAGCAGCATCCGGACGACGATCGCGTCGAGGAGCACGCCGAGGGCGAGGCCGAAGCCCATCGACTTGATGATCACCGACTCACTCGTGACGAACCCACCGAACACGGAGATCATGATGAGCGCGGCGGCGATGACGACCGTGCGCCCGGCGCGGAAGCCCTGCGCCACCGCCAGCCGCGCGGGTGCTCCGTGCACGTAGGCCTCCCGCATCCCCGTCGCCAGGAACAGCTGGTAGTCCATCGCGAGGCCGAACAGGATGCCGACGAGGATCACCGGGAGGAAGCTGAGGATCGGGCCCGGGTTGTGGACGCCGAACAGGTCGCCGAGCCAACCCCACTGGAAGACCGCCGTCACCGCGCCGAACGTCGCGAACAGCGACAGGACGAACCCGCCGGTGGCCAGGAGCGGCACGAGGATCGAGCGGAAGACCATCACCATGATGAGGAACGACAGCCCCACCACCACCGCGAGGTACAGCGGCAGCACGTCGGCGAGGCCTTCGGAGATGTCGATGTTGATCGCGGCCTGCCCGGCCACGCCGAGCTCGATGTCGCCGTCCACGGGAGGGAGCGCCCGCAGGTCGCGGACGAGCCGCTCGGTGGAGGCGCTGTTGGGTCCTTCGGCCGGCACGACCTGGAAGGCCGCGAGGGAGTTGTCCTCCGCGATCGCGACCGGTGCCACGGCGACCACATCTTCCTGGCCGGCGAGTTCGCGCGCCACGGCGAGCTGCGCGTCCTGCACGGCGGTGTCGTCGAGGCCCTCGGGGAGGGATGCGGTGACCAGGAGCGGTCCGTTGACCCCCTCGCCGAACGCCTCCTCGGTGGCGGTGTAGGCGCGGTAGGCCGGAGAATCCGCCGCCTCCGAGCCGCCGTCCGGCAGCCCGAGGCGCATCGAGAGCGCCGGGATCGCCACCACCAGGAGGAGCACCACGGCCAGGAGTCCCGTCACCACGGCGCGGACGGTCGACATGGGCTCCACGGCGCGGCCCCGCACGCGACGGCGGGTCTCGCCCCCCTCCGCCGATGCGGTCGACGTCGCCGCCAGCCGGGCGCGAGCCCGGCGGCCGAGTACCCGCATCCCGGCAAGACCCAGGAGGGCGGGGGTGAGCGAGATGGCGATGAGCACCGCGATCGCGACGCTCGCGGCGCCCGCCGTGCCCATGAGGCCGAGGAACGGAATTCCCGTGACGTTGAGCGCGAGGAGCGCCACGATGACCGTGGTCCCGGCGAACACGACGGCGTTGCCGGCGGTGCCGTTGGCCAGGCCGATGGATTCGACCACCTCGGCCCCCTGCAGGAGCTGCCGGCGGTGGCGGTACAGGATGAACAGCGAGTAGTCGATGCCGACGGCCAGCCCCAGCATCACCCCGAGGATGGGGGTGACCGACGCCATCTGCACGACGCCGGAGAACGACAGCGTCGCCATCGCACCGATGCCGACGCCGGTGAGCGCGGTGAGGATGGGGAACGCGGCGGCCAGCAGCGAGCCGAGCACGACGACGAGCACGATGCCGGCGATGACGACACCCACCGCCTCGCCGACACCGAGGATCTGCGGAACGCCCTGCGAGATGTCGGTCGAGAATGCCACCTCCACGCCGTCGATCGGCTCGGAGGTGAAGTGGGCCATCACCGCCTGCTTGGAGCTTTCCGGGAGCTCCAAGCGCGGCTCCGTGAACGAGACATTGACGAGGGCGGTCGCGCCATCCTCGGAGACGAGACGGATCTCGTCGGCGAACGACAACAGCTCCGCGCCGCGCTCGAGCTGCGCCTCCTGCTCGGGGAGGGCCGCGAGGCTGTCGGTCAGCTGCTGCTGCTGCGCATCCAACTCGGCACGGCCGGCGTCCAACTGCGCCTGCTGCCCGTCCAGCTGCGCCTGCTGCTGGTCCAGCTGCGTCGTCGGCAGGTCGGCGGCCTCGGCGCGCGCACGGGCGGCGTCGAGCTGCGCACGGCCGGCGTCCAACTGCGCCTGCGCCGCGTCCAGCTGCACGCGACCCGCATCGATCTGCTGCTGTCCCGCCTCGGCCTGCGCACGGCCGGCGTCGAGCTGCGCCCGCCCGTCCTCGATCTGCTGGCGGGAGGCGGCGAGTTCCTGCTCGGTGGCGAACGGGTCCACCACGTCGGCGACGTCGGGAAGATCGCCCGCGGATTCGACGAGGGCGGCGATCGCGGCACGCTGATCGTCGGTGAGCGCGCTGCCGTCCTCCGTGGCGAAGACGACGGTGCCGGATGCTCCGCTGAAGTCGGGCAACGACTCCTCGAGCTCTTCGATGACGGCGCCCGAGGCGGTGCCGGGGATGTCGAAGCTCGAACTGAGCCCCTTGAAGCCCAGCGCGAAGCCACCGCCGGCGATGGCGAGCAGCGCGACCCACGCGAGAACCACCGTCCAGGCGCGGCGCGCGGCGAACGTTCCCAGGCGGTGCAGCAGCTCGGCCATGCGGTTCCTCCGACTCGCGAGGCCGCCTGTCGAGGGCGCCCTCGACTCCGACAAGCAGCAGCTAAGATAACACGGACCGTCTCGTCTTCCCGATTGCGAGCCCGATGCCCCATCCTCGGAGCGGCCCTGTCCGCAGTGAGGCCGCACGCCAGGCGATCCTGCAGGCCGCGGCCGATCTTCTGGTCGAACGCGGCTACGACGCCCTGTCGATCGAAGGCATCGCCACACGCGCCCGCGTGGGCAAGCAGACGATCTACCGGTGGTGGCCCTCCAAGGGTGCAGTGATCGCCGAGTGCCTCCTCGAGGGGAAGATCCTCCCCGGACGGCTGCTGTTCCCCGACACCGGCGACATCCGCCGCGACCTCGGAGACTGGCTGCAGGCGGTGTTCACGGTGCTCGCCGAACCGCACGGCGAGACGCTGCTGCGCTCGCTCGTAGCGGCCGCAGCCGAGAACGCGGATGCCGGGCGCCGGCTCCGCGACAGCCTCACCGGCTCGGAGTCGCTCGTCGGGCGCCTCCGGGCCGCGATCGGCACGACGCCCAACCTCGCACCCGGGGCGCCCGTGGAGGAGATCGCGGAGGCCCTGATCGGCGCGGTCATCCTGCGTGCCCTCAGCCGTGAGCCGATCGGGAAGGGCGACGCCGAGCGCCTCCTCGACGCGGTCCTCGGCCGCTGACCCCCGCGCCTCCCGCGCCTCCCGCGTCCGGCGAGTGCACGACATCGTGCCCAGCGCACGGCCTTCCCGCGCGATTATGCCGTGCGCTCGGCAGCAACCCGTGCGCTCGCGGATGCGACGTGGGCCGCCGAGGTCAGGGGGTGGGCGGGGCGGTCGTCGCCCGGGGGATGAGCATCGTGGGCAGCCGCACATGCGTCTCGGGTGGAGGTGTTCCGCCCATCAGTCCGAGGAGCATGGTCACTGCCTCAGACCCGAGACGCTGCATCGGCTGGCGCACCGTGGTGAGGGCCGGCGACACCTGAGAGGCGTCGGGGATGTCGTCGAATCCGACGACGGACAGGTCTCGCGGGACCGAGAGCCCCATCGCGCCGGCCACCCGGAGGACCGTGATGGCGGAGATGTCGTTGGCGGCGAAGATCGCCGTGGGCCGGTCACTCCGCGACAGGAGCTGGGTCGCCGCCTCGCGCGCCGAATCCTCCGCGTACCGTCCGACTCCCACCAGGCTCCGGTCGAACGGGATGCGCGCGTCGTCGAGGGCGCGCCGGTAGCCACCCTCGCGGAACATCGACGACCGGAGGTCGGGGCGGCCGGCGACGAAGCCGATGCGGCGGTGCCCCAGCGAGATCAAGTAGTCGACGGCCTGGCGTGCGCCGGTGAAGCTGTCCGATTCGACCGTGGGCATGTCGGCCGGGCCGGTGTGGGGATCGATGGCCACCACGGGTACCTCGGCGGCGGCGTTGACGACGGACGGGGTCACCATGATCACCCCGTCGACGAGTGTCCCGCTCAAGCGGCTCAGCGATCGGCGCTCCCATCCCTCTGACGAAGACTGGGACGAGCCGCTGTACGCGAGCAGATCCAGCCGCGAGTCCCGCAGGGCCGCACCGACGCCCTTGAGCACCTCCGCAGAGAACGGCTCGAACCCGGCGACGAAGACCCCGATGACCCCCGTCCGCCGGGCGCGCATGCTGCTGGCGACGAGGCTCGACTCGTACCCCAGCTCGCTCACCGCGGCGAGAACCCGCTGCACGGTGTCATCCGCGACGCCGTAGCGGCCGTTGACCGCCTTGGACACGGTGGCGACGGAAACACCGGCGGCGGCCGCCACATCGTGAATCGTCACCCTTCGCCGCATGACCGTCATCGTAGGGCCACGGAAACCATTTTCGAAAACGTTTGACGAAACGGCGTGGGAATCGGACACTGGCATCGCACCGGGCGATCCACACGCGCGGAGAAATGGCCGTACCTCGACGATCGGGGGCGCCACTCAATGAAGAGACAGGTGATCACATGAGGTCCACAAAGCTAGTTGCGGGGGCCGCGGCTCTGGCAGCGGGAGCGCTCCTTCTGAGCGCGTGTTCAGGGGGCGGATCGTCGAGCGGAGGCGGCGACGGCGACGTCGAGATGACGCTCTGGCAGAACTCGACGACCGGACCGGGTAAGCAGTTCTGGGCGGACGCGATCGAAGCGTTCCAGGAGGACAACCCGGGCGTCACGATCAAGATGCAGTCGGTCCAGAACGAGGACCTGGACGGCAAGCTGCAGACGGCCCTGAACGCGGGCGACCCGCCCGACATCTTCCTCCAGCGTGGTGGCGGCAAAATGGAGGCCATGGTCGACGCCGGCCAGCTGATGGACCTGACCGATCTCATCGACGAGAACCTGCACGACGAGATCTCCGAGGTGGCCTTCGACGCCGAGACCTACGAGGACAAGGTCTGGGCGATGCCGCTGTCGGTGCTGCCCGGCGGGTTCTTCTACAGCCAGGATGCGTTCGACGCGGCGGGGATCGCCGAGAACCCGACCACGGTCGACGAGCTGAAGACGGCCGTGGAGGAACTCAAGACGACCGGCATCTCCCCGATCGCCCTCGGCGCGAAGGCCGCATGGCCCGCCGCGCACTGGTACTACTTCTTCGCGCTGCGCGAGTGCAGCCAGGAGGTCATCGAAGAGACCGGCGATACGAAGGACTTCAGCGATGAGTGCTGGATGCGCGCCGCCGAAGACCTGGAAGACTTCGCTGCGATCGACCCCTTCAACGAGGGATTCCTCACCACCGAGCCCCAGCAGGGCGCGGGCAGCTCGGCCGGCCTCATCGCGAACCGTCAGGCCGCGATGGAGCTCATGGGCGCCTGGGACCCGGGCGTGATCGCCTCGCTGACCCCGGATGAGAAGCCGCTCCCCGACCTGGCTTGGTTCCCGTTCCCCGAGGTTGACGGTGGCGAGGGTGCGCCCGGTTCGCTGATGGGCGGCCTCGACGGATACTCGTGCTCCGCGCAGGCGCCTGAGGAATGCGCCGACTTCCTCAACTTCGTCGCCAGCGCCGACCAGCAGACGAAGTACTACCAGGCATTCCAGTCGCCGCCCGTGAACTCGGTCGCACAGGAGGCCGTCACCGAGCCCTACCTGCAGGGGATCCTCGCGGCCTACAACGAGGCCCCGTTCGTCTCGCAGTGGCTCGACACGGTCCTGGGCCAGAACGTCGGCAACGCACTCAACGTGGCGGTCGTCGACATGCTCGCGGGCAACAGCTCGCCGGACGAGTTCATCCAGACGGTCAACACGGCGGGTGCGCAGGGCTGAGTATGTCCATCCGCGAGATGTCCTCAACGGACGATTCCGATCTCGCGCAGCACGACGGGGGCGGCGGCACGCCGCCCCCGTCCGTGCCGCGAGACCGCCGGCGCCCACGTGGGCTGGGCTGGTCAGGGCGCCTCGAGGTGCTCCTCATGGCCGGCCCCGCCGTGATCTTCTTCGTCGGCTTCGTCATCCTCCCGGTGATCATGGCCGCCTATTACGGCTTCTTCCGCTGGGCGGGTTTCGGCCCCGCCACCGACTTCGTCGGCCTGCAGAACTACATCGTCATCTTCAGTGACCCCAACTTCCAGCAGGCCCTCCTGCACAACGGTTTCATCGTCGTCATGTCGCTGGTGCTGCAGGGTCCGCTCGCGATCCTGCTGGCGCTGCTGCTGAACCGGCGCATGAAGGGCCAGTCGATCATCCGCGTGCTGATCTTCGTCCCGTATGTCATCGCCGAGGTCGTCGTCGGCACCGGCTTCAGCCTGCTGCTGGCCACGAACGGTGCCGCCAATGGCGCGCTCGAGAACCTCGGGCTCGGATTCCTCCGGGCCGACTGGCTCGCTGATCCGTCGATTGCGATCTGGACGCTGATGGCGATCCTGACGTGGAAGTACATCGGCTTCGCCGTCATCCTCTTCCTCGCCGGTCTCCAGGGAATCCCGGACGAGCTGAACGAAGCGGCTGCGATCGACGGCGCCTCTTACTGGCAGATCCAGCGCCGCATCACGCTCCCCCTGCTGGCGCCTACGCTCCGCATCTGGGCGTTCCTGTCCATCATCGGCGCCCTGCAGTTGTTCGACCTCGTCTACATCATCTGGGGGCAGTACGTGTCCTCCGTCGCGGGGACGAACACGATGGCGATCTACATGGTGGCCACGGGCCGCAACTCCGGCAACTTCGGGTACGGCAACGCCGTGGCCGTCGTGATCTTCGTCATCTCCCTCGTCGTGGCGCTGTTCTACCAGCGCTTCGTGCTCCGCCGCGATACCGACGGAGCGATCACAGAAAAGGGCGCCCCCCAATGACCACCATGGCCATCACCACGGGCCGCGCGAAGCCGTCGTCCCGCACCCGGCAGAGCCTGCCGTGGGGAAACCCGGTCGTTTACTTCGTCGCCCTGGTCGTCATCGCCGTGATGCTCGGGCCGGTGATCTACATCATCATCGGCGGTTTCCGCACCAACTCGCAGATCACCGTCGACCCCGCCGGGTTCCCCAGCCCGTGGAACCTGGAGAACTACGTCACCGTCATCACCAGCGGCCAGTTCTGGACGCAGGTGGGCAACTCGACGATCGTGGCACTGGCCACGACCGTCGGCGCGGTCGGGCTCGGCCTCATGGCCAGCTACGTCATCGCCCGGTACAGGTTCCGGGGCCGGGGCGGCTTGTACGCCCTCTTCGCGTCGGGTCTCATGTTCCCCATCACCGTCGCGATCACGCCGCTGTACATCGTGGTGCGCAGCCTCGGGCTCATGAACACCCTGCCCGGCATCATCCTGCCGCAGATCGCGTTCGCCCTGCCGGTGACCGTGATCGTCCTGGTGCCGTTCCTGCGGGCCATCCCGGACGAGATCCAGGAGGCCGCCTACATCGACGGATGCGGTCGCCTCGGGTTCTTCTGGCGCATGGTGCTGCCCCTGGCCGTGCCCGGCGTCATCACGGTCGGCATCCTCGCCTTCGTCAACAGCTGGAACGCCTACCTGCTCCCGTTGTTCATCCTCAACGACGAGGCCGCGTTCACCCTGCCCCTGGGTGTGCAGGCGTTCTCCTCGCAATACTCCGTGGACACCGCTCGCGTCTTGGCGTTCACGTCGCTGTCCATGCTTCCCGCTCTGCTGTTCTTCAGCCTGTTCGAGCGGCGCATCGTGGGCGGACTCACCGGCGCAGTGAAAGGCTGACATGTCACCGTCAGGTACGGAGTCCTCGGCGCGCGTGCGCGCGCTGCTGGCGCGGATGACCGTCGAGGAGAAGGCGGCTCAGCTGGTCGGCTACTGGGTCGACCAGGGCGGCGAGGTCGTGGCGCCGCTGGCGGACGAGATGGTCACCTCGACCAAGTACGCCGATGCCACCACGCACGGCCTCGGGCACCTCACCCGCGTATACGGGACCCGGCCGGTCGACCCCGTCGAGCGAGCGGGCTGGCTGTGGAAGGAGCAGCGCCGGCTGGTCGCGGAAACCCGTCTGGGAATTCCCGCGATCGTCCACGAGGAGTGCCTCACCGGGCTCGCCGCGTGGAAGGCCGCGACCTTCCCGACTCCCCTCGCGTGGGGGGCCTCCTTCCACCCGGCGCTCGTGACGGAGATGGCCGAGGTGATCGGCGGATCCATGCGGGAGCTCGGCATCCACCAGGGTCTGGCCCCCGTGCTCGACGTGATCCGCGACCCGCGATGGGGCCGTGTCGACGAGTGCATCGCCGAGGACCCGTACGTCGTCGGGACGATCGGGACCGCCTACGTCCGCGGGCTGCAGGAGGCCGGCGTGGATGCCACGCTCAAGCACTTCCTGGGTTACTCCGCCTCTCAGGCGGCGCGCAATCACGCGCCGGTGCACGCCGGACCCCGCGAGATCGCCGACGTGCTGCTGCCGCCGTTCGAGATGGCTCTGCGCGACGGAGGCGCCCGGTCGGTCATGAACTCGTACGCCGAGATCGACGGCGAGCCCGTGGCCGCGAGCCCCGCCTACCTGGACGAGCTCCTGCGCGACGACCTCGGATTCGAGGGAGTGGTGGTCTCGGACTACTTCTCCGTGGCGTTCCTGCACTCCACCCATGCCGTCGCCGGTGATCTGGGGGAAGCAGCAGAGCTCGCCCTGAAGGCGGGTATCGACGTGGAGCTGCCCACCGCCGATGCGTTCGCCGAGCCGATGCTCGCGCGCATCCGCGACGGCCGTATGGACGAGGACCTCCTCGACCGCGCGGTCCTCCGGGTCCTGGAGCAGAAGGAGCGGCTCGGACTCCTCGACGAATCCTTCGCCGAGCCGCCGGCTTCGGTCGACCTCGACTCTCCGCGGCATCGCGACATCGCGGGCCGCCTCGCGGCGGAGTCGGTCATCCTCCTCGCCAACGACGAGACCCTTCCGCTGACCGCGGCGGCGCCCCGCATCGCCGTCCTGGGGCCCAACGCCGACTCGTCCGAAGCGCTGATGGGCTGCTATTCGTTCGCGAACCACGTGCTCGCGCACCACCCCGGGGTTCCGCTCGGCATCGAGATCCCGACGATTCTCGAGGCCGTACGCCGCGAGTTCCCGGGTGCCGCTGTGGACTCGGCTCCGGGGTGCGAGGTGGAGGGGTCGGATCGTTCGGGAATCACCGCGGCGGTGGACGCCGCGCGCGAGGCCGACGTCGCCGTCGTCGTGGTCGGGGACCGCGCCGGGCTGTTCGGCCGTGGCACGGTCGGCGAAGGGAACGACGTCGACGATCTCGAGCTGCCCGGGCTCCAACGGGAACTCGTGGAGGCGGTCGTGGAGACCGGCACGCCCGTCGTGCTCGTGGTCCTCTCCGGGCGCCCGTACGCCATCGGATGGGCACTGTCGGGCCCGCACGCCGCCGCCGCGGTGCTCCAGACGTTCTTCCCCGGTGAAGCGGGGGCCGACGCGGTCGCGGCGGTGCTGTCGGGCCGGGTGAACCCCTCGGGCCGGCTTCCCGTCTCGCTCCCCCGGTCGGCCGGCGCACAGCCCTACACCTACCTGCATCCGCCGCTCGGTGGCCGCAGCGGCGTGACCAGTGCCGATCCCACACCGGTCCTGCCCTTCGGCCATGGGCTGAGCTACACGACCTTCGAACGCTCCGACCTCGCCGCCGATGCCGAGGTGGCTGCCGGGGACGACGTCACCGTCGCGGTGACGGTGCGCAACAGCGGCTCGGTGGCCGGGGCCGACGTCGTGCAGCTCTACGGTCATGACGTGATCGGCAGCATGACGCGGCCCGTCGCGCAGCTGCTCGCCTATGAACGGGTCACGCTGGAACCGGGCGCCTCCACCCGGGTGACCTTCCGGGTGCCGACGGCGCGACTGGCCTTCACAGACCGCACGGGGCGCCGCATCGTCGAGCCCGGCCGCGTCGAGCTGTGGGTGGGACCGTCCTGCGCAGAGCGCGATGTCGAAGCATCCCTGGAGATCACCGGAAGCGTGTACCCCGTGACCGCCGCTGACGCGCGGCTCGCCACGGCGACTCTCCGGCCGGTCGCGGCGAGCATCGGCCAGTCGAACGACGTGCCGATCGCCGCAGGGACCGTCTGAGGCCTGACACGCCGATGCCCTCCCCCGCCGGCTGCGGGGGAGGGCATCGGCGTGTGGGTCAATTCAGGACGAACGTGTACGTCGTGGTGTTGCCCACCACGTCGAAGACGACCATCGTGTTCTCCCCCTGCACCGCACCGAAGGTGCCGGGACGCAGGAAGTTGACATCCGACCACGCATTGTTCGTGAGGTCCTTGGTCTGCCCGTTGATGACGACCTTGTCCACACCGCCGGCGTCGTGCAGCTTGTAGCTGAGGACGTCGTAGGTCGCTCCGGTGGGAACGGTGAATTCCGCGCCATCCTTCACGGTCGCGGCGGGCGCGTCCACGTCGACGGTGAACGCGAAGGTGCCGGTCCGGGAGATGTTGCCTGCCCGGTCCTGCGCGTTGTACCGCACCGTGTACGCACCCGACGCCAGCGTCACCGTCGCCGAATGCGTCCCACTCTCGGCGCCGTTCATCGCGGACTGCGTGCTCTTGACGAGCGTGCTGCCCTGATAGACGTTCGCCACGATGCGCTCCAGACCACCGAGATCCGACGCCTCCACGCGCAGATCCACGGCACCGAACGGCCCAGCCGTCGTGGGCGCGGTGAGCGTCGCCTCGGGTCGGACGGTGTCAGCCGGTGCGTTCTGGAACAGACGCGGCGCGAAGTCGATGAGGTTCTTCTGCCACACATCCCATCCGTGCGGGCCGACGGTGACACCGGCGAACTCGTAGTCGATCCCGAGCTGGTCGAGAACCGGCAGCGAGCTCATCACCGAGCCGTAGGTGAAATCGGTGATGTCTCCGGTGTACAGGCGGTAGAGCTCGGTGCCGGCGTTGATCGCCTCTGCGTCGACACCGGCGGTGCCGCCGAAACCGGCCGCGAAGGTTCCGATGTAGGCGAACTCACCCGGGTGCGCCTTCAGCACCGACACCGTCCGCGCCCCACCGGCTGACAGTCCGGCGAGGGCGCGCTTGACGGGGTTCTGGCTGACGTTGTAGCGCTCCTCGGTCACCGGTAGGACGTTCTCGAGCAACTCCCTCGGATAGTCGTTGACGTTGCCATTGGGCATGACGACGACCATGGGCTGGATGCTGCCGTCGAGGGACAGGTTGTCGAGGATCTGGCGCGCGCGCCCGACCTCCACCCAGTCCGTCCAGCTCTGTCCGCCGCCGTGGTTGAGCACGAACAGCGGATAGGGCTCGGCGCGGTCGGCGTCGTAGCCCGGAGGCGTCCAGACGTAGGCGCTGCGCTCCTGGCCGGCGACGCTGCTCTGGTACGACATGACGTCGAGATCGCCGCCGGAACCGGCCGGCACGTCCGAAAGGAGGCGTGACCCTTCACCCGGGACGAGGAAGGTGCTCCACGCGGGCTCCGACGTCACGGAGGTCGGGTTCGAGGTGTCCTTGACGGCCTGGCGGTCGACGATGAAACGGTAGTGGTAGAACTTCTGCTCCAGCGGACCGACCGTGGCGCGCCAGCGGTCACCGACCTTGGTCATCTCCACGCGCAGCCAGCTCCCACCCGGTGCCCAGTTCGCCCAGACCGAGACGTACTCGGCGTCGGCGAACTCGGTCGTCGTCTCGAACGTGACGTAGCCGTCATCGGTGACCCACGGCGTCGGCGTGGTGCCAGGGGCCGGGGGCTCGAAGCGCTCGGTGAGCGGAAGGTGTCCCTCGCTCATGCCGGGATCGCCGGGGGTCGCGGTGAACAGGCGCGGGGCGAAGTCGATGAGGTTCTCCTGCCACGCGTTCCAGTTGTGCCCGGCATCCGGGTTCACCCCGTCGAACTGGTACTCGAGACCGAGCGCGTCGAACTTCTGGAACGAGTCGAAGACGTCGTTGTAGGCGACGTCGGTCTTGTTCCCCACATAGACGCGGAACAGGTCGGTGCGGTTGTTCATCTTCTTGACGGGGATGTCGTCCAGATCGCCGAAGCGGCCGGCGCCGAAGGTGCCGATCGCGCCGAATTCACCCGGGTGCTCGCTGAAGACCTCGAAGGTCTGCCCGCCGCCCATCGACAGGCCGGCGAGGGCCCGCTTCTTCTTTCCGGGGGCCACGTTGTACGTGTCCTCCACCGCGGGAACGATGTTGTCGAGGAGCTCCGCCGAGAAGTCGGGAACGTTGCCGTTCCCCATCACGACGAGCATGTCCGCCAGCCGGCCGGAGAGCCACAGGTTGTCGAGGATCTGCTCGGCACGCCCGACTTCCACCCAATCGCGGTAGCTCTGACCGCCGCCGTGCTGGAGGTAGAGCACCGGGAACTTCTTCCCCTTGGGCTGGTACGTCGGCGGCACCCAGACGAGAGCCTCGCGCTCCTCATCGGCCACCGAGCTGTCGTAGTTCAGGGTCTGGATGGTACCGGCCTCCTCCGGCGCATCGGCGAGGAGCGCAGCTGACTCGCCCGGAATGAAGAACGTGCTCCATTCCGGCTCGGATGCGACGGACGTGGGGTTGCTGGTGTCCTTCAGGACTTTGCTGTCGTCGCCGGTGACCTGGTAGTAGTACAGGCCCGGTTCGAACGGGCCGTAGGTCGCCGTCCAGTTCGCGCCGCTGCGCTGCAGACCGATCTGCGCCCAGTTGTGCGAGGGGCCGAAGTTGCCCTCCACGACCACCTGCGACACCGGGCCGACGGCCTCCTCCACCGCGGCATTGGGCACGGCGATGCGAAGGTAGCCGTCATCCTGCACGGCGATCCACGGCTCGGCCGCGGCTGCGGGGGCCGACGCGGCAAGGCCCGCCAGGGCGACGACCGCCGCCGTGAGCAGCGCCACCGCCCGCCGCGCTCTCGGGGTCCGGCGCGAATCCCGGCTCTCGGATGTGATCTCCATCGATTCCTCATCTCTGTGACGTGCCCGGCCCGGTGCGGGCACCACGAAGAGAGCTCGCGCGAGCCGGTTGGGGGGAACGGAATCGACGACGCCGGCGTCCTACGGGAGGATTTACAACGTCGTAAATGCCGTACGCCGACACTCTCGCAGGGCCGCCGGGCGCGGTCAAGAGGCAATCTGCAACGTTGTGAAGACAGCGGGGGCGCACCCGGCCGCCCTTCGCAGGATGGGGCGCAGGGCGCGTCGGTTTCGGGGCAGATTTCGTGCTTTGGGGCGCGTCGCGGCGCGCCCCAAAGCACTTTGCGCGCCCCAAAGCTCTTTGCGCCGCACACCCGACCGGGCGGGGATCCCCGCAAACCGGTCGGGACACGCGGCGGAGCGCGGCTCAGTCCCGGTCGAACGGGGAGGGGCCGAGCTCGGCGAGGAGCTCCGACATCCGCACGTAGGCACGGTTGCGATAGGCGATCAGCTCCGCGATGCGGTCGGCGTCGAGCTCGCGGAATCCGCCGCCGCTCTTCGTACCCAAGCGGCCGTGATCGACGTTGTCCTGGAGGATCTGCGGGGTGGCGAAACGCTCGGGGAAATCCTCCTGCAGCGACCGGTAGCAGAACGCGTACACATCGAGACCCGCCATGTCGGCGATCGCGAAAGGACCGAAGAACGGCATCCGGAAGCCGAAGGTCGACCGCACGATCGCGTCGATGTCCTCCACCGAGGCCACTCCTTCCTCCACCAGCTGCGTCGCCTCGTGGAACAGGGCGTACTGCAGGCGATTGAGGACGAACCCCGTGGCATCGCGCACGCGTGCCGGCGTCTTGCCGGTGCTGCGGACGATCTCCATCGCAAGGCGGATCGCCTCGTCGCCGGTGGTGTCGTGCGGAATGATCTCCACCCCCGGGATGAAGGGCGCGGGGTTCGAGAAATGCACCCCGACGAAGCGTTCGGGCCGCTCCACCGCCGTCGCCAGACGGTTGATCGAGATCGTCGACGTGTTGCTGCCGATCACGGCCGTGGCCGTCGCGCGGGAGATGCGCGCCAGGGTCTCGTGCTTGAGTTCCAGGCGCTCGGGGACCGCCTCCTCCACGAAGTCGGCCTCCGCCACGGCGGACTCGATGTCGGGCGCAGCTGTGACGTTCGCGGCCACGAGGGCGGATGCGCCGGCGGGAAAGAGCCCCTGCCCCTCGAAGTCGGTGGCCTCGGCGACGAGACGGGCGAGGTTCGCCTCGGCGATCTCGGCGGTCGCGTCCGTGATCGTGACGGTGTGGCCGGCGATCGCGCACACCTGCGCGATGCCGCCGCCCATGTACCCGCTTCCGATGATCGCCACGCGGCTCATGCGGTTTCTCCGGTCGCGTCGCCGCCGGAGGAGTCGTACTCCTCGATCGCGGCCACCTTCGCCGCGGACGCGGACGTCGGGTCGAAGCGGTATCCGAGCCATTCCGAGACGAGGCGCTTGGCAAGCTCCAGGCCGATCACCCGCTGTCCCATCGTGAGCACCTGGGCATCGTTGCTGAGCACGCTGCGCTCCACCGAGTACGAGTCGTGCGCCGTGACCGCCCGGATGCCGGGGACCTTGTTCGCCGAGATGGCGACCCCGAGACCCGTGCCGCAGACGAGGACCGCCCGGTCGGCCTCGCCCGCCGCGACGCGCCGGGCCGCGGCCACCGCGACATGCGGGTACGCGGTGTCCTGGTCGCTGCCGACGCCGACGTCGATCACCTCCGACACCCGGTCGTCCTGTTCCAGGAGCGCCTTGAGCGCTGTCTTGTACTCGTATCCGGCATCGTCGCTTCCGACGACGATGCGCAGAGGTTCGTTCATCGCGATCCGTCCTTTCCGTCATGTGCGATCGCCGTGACGATCAGCGCGAACGATGTCGCACCCGGGTCCGGGTGACCGACGCTCCTCTCCGCCAGGGGTCTGGCCCGGCCGAGGGCCGGCCGCATCGGGGCCGTCCCCTCCGCGGCGGAGGTGGCCGCCTCGGCGGCGGCCGCCAGGGCATCGGTGATCGCCGCGCCGTCTCGGAGCCGCTCGCCGAGCACCCGGACGTACGGGTCGATCGCGTCGACCATCGTCTTGTCTCCCACCTGCGCGCCTCCCCGAGCTCGCACCACCCGCAGGGCTGCGGTGGCCGCCGTGGCGATCGTGTCGCGAGCGTCGACGTCATCGGCCGCGAAGGCCGCTCCCACCGCGCGGAGCATCGCGCCCCACAGCGCCCCCGAGGTACCCCCGGCCTTCTCGCTCCACGCGTCGCCGGCGTCCGACAGCATCCGCGAGATACCGCGACGGGGGTCGGCGGCCGTGAAGGCAGCCTCGGTCCCCGTCCGCATCCCGACGCCGTGGTCGCCGTCGCCGGCGAAAGCATCCAGACGACCCAGTTCCTCGGCGTGAGCCGCGACCACGTCGCGGGCGACGCCCAGCAGACGCGCCGCCACCGCGGCCGCGGCCTGCGAAGCGGGGGATGCCTCGGCCACGACCTCGGCCGGATCCTCCGCGGTTGCCCGGGCGGGGGCGCCGGCGACCACGCGCCCGGAGGCCACCGCGCCTTTCCGGTAGGCCGCGGATTCCGCCGGCGCCGCCCACAGCGGCTCGAGCTCGTGGTCCAGCCAGACCAGAGTCACCGACGCGCCGGCCATGTCCAGGCTCGTGACGAGTTCGCCCACTTCGGGTTGAACGATCGTGAGGCCGGCGCCCTCGAGGACCGCGGCGACGTCGCGGAACAGGACGAAGAGTTCCTCGTACTTGACCGTGCCGAGCCCGTTGACGAGCACCGCGACACGGTCGCCGCGGTTGTCCGGAGCATCTGGGAGAAGTTGCTCGACCAACTGCCGGGCGAGATCGCGCGACCCTGTCCGCGGGACGTCCCGGATGCCGGGTTCGCCGTGGATGCCCAGACCGATCGACATCATGCCGTCGGGCACGGTGAACAGCGGCGCCTCGGCGCCGGGGAACGTGCAGCCGCCGAATGCGACACCCAGCGACCGCGTGCGGTAGTTCGCGAGCTGTGCGAGCCGTTCGACCTCGTCGAGGTCGTCGCCGCGTTCGGCCGCGGCTCCCGCGACCTTGAAGACCACGAAGTCGCCCGCGATACCGCGACGCGCCGTCCATTCCTCGATCGGGGCGCTCGCGATGTCGTCGGTGACGAGCACCGTGCGGGTGTCGATCCCTTCGCTGCGCAGACGATCCTGCGCCTCGCCGAAGTTCAGGACGTCGCCGGCGTAGTTGCCGAAGGAGAACAGCACTCCCCCGCCGGCGTCTGCTGCCCGGCCGACGCGATACGCCTGACCGGCGGAGGGCGACGTGAAGATGTTCCCGCACACCGCGCCCGCTGCCATCCCCGGCCCGACGACACCGGCGAACGCCGGGTAGTGCCCGGAGCCGCCGCCGACGACCACGGCCACCGACCCCTCCTCGGGGGGCACCGCGCGGACGACTCCGCCGTCGACGGCGCGGACGACGCCGGCGTTCGCGGCCACGAATCCTTCGAGCGCCTCCGAGACGAAGTCGTCGGGGTGGTTGGCGATACGCGTCATGGGTGTCTCCCTCGCATTGGCCCTGTCTCTCGCCTGGGTGTCACTGCAGTTGGCGGACGCGACTGGTGCCGCGCGCATGGCCCTCGCGGCGGGGCAGCACGTACCTGCGCAGGTAATCGCGGTTCTCGGCGCAGACACTGAGGCCGTCACCGCCGTAGTTCTCCAGGCAGATGACGCCCTGGAACCCCTGCTCGAGGGCATATCGGAAGGCCCACCGATAGTCGATGACCCCCGACGACAGCGGGGACGGGGCCGCGAAGTAGAAGTCGCCGGCGACGTCCTCGTCGCGGACGTAGTTCTTCACGTGCCAGAAGTTCGCATACGGCAGGGTCTTCTCCACCAGCTCCTCCCATCGCTCGACCGGGCGATGGAGGCGAATGAGGTTGCCGATGTCGGGGTTGAGCCCGACGTTGTCCAGGCCGATCTCCTCGACCAGGCGCACGGCCAGATCTCCCGAGCCGAGGAAGGTGTCTTCGTACATTTCGAGGGACATCAGGATGCCGGCTTCCTCGGCGTGGGCGCCGAGCTCCCGCAGTCGCGCCACCGCGAGGTTCCAATCCGCGGGGTCGTCGTGCGGTCCCTCCACCGTCCAGAACCACAGCTGTGCCGACTGCGCCGGCGTCAGCGGGCGATGCAACCCGAAGGACACCGTGCGGATGCCCGCGGATGCGGCGGCCTCGATCACCCGATGGCTGTACGCCAGGTTCTCCACGCCATGGGCCGGGTCGATCACGCTCCGCCGGATCGCGGAGAGCGAGACGGGTTCGACGCCGCACGCGGTCGCGGTGGCGACGAACTCCGAAAGCCGGCCCGGCGAGAGGTCGGCCAGCCTCACCCACGAGTCCGTGACATCGAGCATGTCGAACCCGGCATCGGCGATCTCGGTCAGATCTGCCGCCCAGACCTCGGCATCGGCATCCGTCACGGCCGTGCCGTCGCGCAGCGTCCCAGGAAAAGGAAGCGCAGCTGCGGCGATAGGCCACGTCTCAGCCGTCCATGCGGTCATCCGTCGGTCTTCCTCTCGATGCGAACAGGGGTGTCCAGGATCGGATCCCCGACGACGCGGACGCCGCCGGTCAGCGTGATCCGCACCGGCTCCGTCGTCCGCGCGAGCGAGAGCCCGGCGAAGAGGTCGATCGCGCCGTGCTCGACGATGCGGCGCCGGTCGAGCCCCGTGAACGAGAAGCGATCAGCGGAGAGGGTGAAGGTCACCCTCGCGGGCTCGCCGGCGGCCAGCGCCACACGCGCGTAGCCGACCAGCTGCGCCACCGGCCGCGTGACCTGGGCGACGGGGTCGCCCGCGTACAGCTGCACCACGACGGCGCCGTCGCGATCGCCGGTGTTGACCAGATCGACGATCGCGTGCACGGCGCCTGCCACATCCACCTCCGCGGCGTCGACCGCGAGGTCGCCCAGGCTGAACTCGGTATAGGAGAGGCCATGACCGAACGGGAAGGCCGGGGCGATCGACAGATTGCTGATGCGGTCGCCGTCCTGTCCCAGCGGCGGGGCCAGGTAGGTGTGCGGGATGGCCCCGGCGGTGTGCGGAACCTGAACCGGGAGGTGCCCGGACGGGTTGACCTGTCCCGCGAGCACGCGCGCGATGGCCCCCGCCCCCTCCACCCCGGGGAAGAACGCCTGCACGATCGCTGCGGCGCGTCCGACGAACCGCCCGAGGGCGTAGGGCCGGCCGGACACCACGACGAGAACGACCGGCGTACCGGTGGCGAGCACCTCCTCGACCAGGCGCGTCTGGTGACCGGGAAGCTCAAGATCCGGCGCGTCCGATCCCTCGCCCGACGTGCCCCGGCCGAACATCCCGGCCCGGTCTCCCACCACCACCAGCGCGACATCGGCATTGCGAGCGACCGACACGGCCCGTGCGAGGTCTCCGTCGCCCGGCGCGTCGACGAGCGGCGTCCCGCCCTCGGCGACCACCTCCGCGTCGGGGAGGGCGTCGGCCACCGCTTCCGCGATGGTCTGCGCGGCGATGCCGAGCCCGAACTCGGGATGGCGCGGCAGCACATGGATCGGGTACGAGTACGCGCCGAGGAGAACGCGGGGGTCGCGCGCGCCGGGTCCGACGACCGCCACGCGGCCCGTGGACGGGGACAGTGGCAGGACACGTTCGGGATTGTCCAGAAGGATGACCGATTCCTCCGCGAGGCGTCGCGCCACGCTCCGGTTCCGGGGGCTGTCGAGGTCGTGCGGCTGCGGTTCAGCCGGCACCCATCCCTCGTCGAGGAGCCCCAGATCCAGCTTCTGCCGAAGGACCCTCCGTACGGCGATGTCTATCTCCGTCTCGGTCCGGCCGGGATCCGGGTCGTCGGTGCCGAGCTGGGTATACGCCGACGTGTCGGGCAGCTCGACATCCATGCCGGCGTGGAGGGCCAGCCGGCCGGCATCAGCCATCGATGCCGCCACCCGATGCTTGGACGTGAGAAAGGCGATCGCCCAGTAGTCCGACACGACGGTTCCCCGGAATCCCCACTCGCCCCGGAGGACATCCGTGAGGAGCCAGCGGTCAGCCGCCGCAGGGACGCGGTCGGTCTCGGTGTAGGAGTTCATGACACTGCCGACGGCGCCGGTCCGTACCGCCATCTCGAAGGGCGGGAGCACGAGGTCGCGCAGTTCGCGCTCGCCCATGGAGACCGGCGCGTGGTTGCGCCCGCCGCGAGAAGACGCGTGACCGGCGAAGTGCTTGAGCGTCGCGACCACCCCACTTCCCTGGAGGCCCTGCACGTAGGCGGTCGCGAGGGTCGCCACGACGAAGGGGTCTTCGCCCAGTGTCTCCTCCACACGGCCCCAGCGATAGTCCGTCACGACGTCGAGCACGGGAGAGAGCCCCTGATGCACCCCGACCGCGTGGAGGTCATCGCCGATCGCTCGTGCCATCTCGGCCACCAGCTCTCGGTCGAAGGTGGCCGCCCACGCCAGGGGGGTGGGATACACCGTCGCCCCGAGGGTCGTGAAGCCGGTGAGACACTCCTCGTGAACGATGGCGGGAATGCCCAGCCGCGTCCGGTTGCGGAGGAAGTCCTGCGCCGCGCGGACCTTCTGCATGCCTTCGCGCGGCGGCACGGGGGTCGTGCCGAAGACGCGCGTCAGGTGGCCGATTCCGGAGGCGGCGGCGACCTCGAACGGCTGTCGGCCCCGGGCCAGGACGTCCTGCATCGGAGCGATGATCTGGGAGGCGTCGCGCGTGTCCTCCCAGTGGCTCCCGAGTTGTGCGACCTTCTCCGCCCGGGTCATCGACGCCAAGAGGGCCTCCACCCGGGCGTCGGGGTCGGCCGCGGCATCCCGCCACCGAGGCACCGCCGTCGTTCGGTCGTCGGTCTGCGAATCCGCCATCGTGTCGCCCCCGCCGTCAGCGCAGGGTCACGGCGACCCAGGACACGGGCGGAAGCGTGAGCGCCACCGTGCGGTCGTCGACCCGCCGGGTGGCGATGTCCTGGAGGCCGACGCGCTCACGGTCCTCGAGGGTGTTCGCCGCGTGCATATCGGTGTCGTGCATGCCGACGGCGCTGCGCACCTCGACCGCGCCGAGCATCGTCACGTCGACATCCAGCGTGATCTCCTCCTCGAGGCTGCGATTGACCGCGAAGAGCGTCGTCTCTCCGCTGTCGGGGTCATGGGTGGCCACCGCGTCGATGACGGGGACCGTGCCGTACAGGGCCGTGTCGTACTCGGGCGCCTCCAGGCGCACTTCCAACGCGTTCCCCCGCGCGAGCCTCGCTGTGTGCGCAAAGGGGAAGAAGGTCGTCTGGCGCCAGGCCGGGCCGCCGGGCTCGGTCATGATCGGGGCGATGACGTTGACGAGCTGGGCGAGGCTCGCGGACTTCACGCGGTCGGCGTGGCGGAGAAGGGAGATCAGGAGACTGCCGACCACGACGGCGTCGGCCACCGAATAGGCGTCTTCGAGCAGCCGAGGGGCCACCGGCCACTGTTCGACGTCGGTGATCTTCTCCACGTCGTTGTACCGGGACTGATACCAGACGTTCCACTCGTCGAAAGAGATATCGATCGTCTTCTCGCTGCCGCGCACCGCCTTGACGTGATCGGCCGTGGCCACGACGGTGTCGATGAAACGATCCATGTCGATGGCCGAGGCGAGGAAGCTCGCATAGTCGCCGTTCTTCGGCTCGTAGTACGCGTGGCAGGAAATGAAGTCGACGTCGTCGTAGGTCCGCTCCAGCACGACGCGCTCCCACTCACCGAACGTGGGCATCTGCGCGCCAGAGCTGCCGCAGACCACCAGCTGCAGGTTCGGATCCACCTGGCGCATGGCACTCGCGGTCTTCGCGGCGAGGCTCGCGTATTCCTCGGCGGTGCTGTGGCCGAGCTGCCACGGACCGTCCATCTCGTTGCCGAGGCACCACATGCGGATGTCGTGCGGCTCGGGATTTCCGTTCTCGACCCGCTTGTCCGACCAGAACGTCCCGGATCGGAGATTGGCGTACTCGAGCACGTCGAGGGCCTCCAGCACGCCACGGGTGCCGAGGTTCACGGCGTACATGACGTCACTGCCCGCTTTGGCTGACCACCGCGCGAATTCGTCCAATCCGATCTCGTTCGTCTCGGTCGAGTGCCACGCGAGGTCCAGACGTCGCGGTCGCTCCTCGCGAGGACCCACCCCGTCCTCCCACCGGTATCCCGACACGAAGTTCCCACCGGGGTAGCGGACCGTCGACACCCCGAGCTCGCGAACCAGGGCGAGAACATCCGAACGGAAGCCCTCCGCGTCCGCCGAGGGGTGGGAGGGTTCGAAGATCCCGTCGTAGACACAACGGCCCAGATGCTCGACGAACGATCCGAACAGCCGCCGGTCGACGGCTCCCACGACGAAGTGCGGGTCGATGGTCACGCGTGCAGAGGTCATGCTTTTCTTTCCGGAAGAGGGGTGGCGGGTGACGCGGTGTGGGTCACTTGAGGCTGCCGATCGACAACCCTCCCTGCCAGTAGCGCTGCAGGGTGAGGAAGGCGATGACCAGCGGGATGACGGAGACCAGCGAGCCGAGGATGATGATGCTCCACAGCGAGGTTCCCCCGGAGTTGTTGGCCGAAGCTATCCCCTGCCACAGACCGATTCCGACCGTGACGGGGAAGAGCCGATTGTCTGAGAGCATCGCCAGGGGCAGGAAGTAGTTGTTCCACGAGGCCACGATCGACAGCAGCAGCACCGTGACCATCGCCGGGCGCAGCATCGGCAGAGCGACCTGGACGAAGATCCGGAACTCGCTCGCCCCATCGACCCGGCCGGCGTCCAACAGCTCATCCGGCACGGCATCGCGGGCGTACACGTTCATGAGGTATACCCCGAACGGGTTCAGCAGGGTGGGCAGGATGACGGCCCAGATGGTGTTGGTGAGCCCGAGCTCGGAGAACATGATGAAGGTCGGGATGACCAGCGCGGTCGTGGGCACCATCACCGACCCGAGGAGAATCGCGAAGCTCACCCGCCGGCCGGCGAAGCGGTACTTCGCGAATCCGTATCCGGCGGCCACGGCCAGCACGGTGGCGCCGAGACCGCCGGCGAAGGCGTAGAGGGCCGAGTTCGCGAGCCACCGCAGGTAGATGCCGTCCTGGAACGTGAACAGCTGGGAGATGTTCCCGGCGTAGTCGATGACGTCGTCGAACCACAGCGCGCTCCCCCCGCCGAACAGGCCGGCCGCAGTCTTGGAGCTGTTGACGATCACCCACCAGAACGGGATGAGGAAGTAGACCACGAGGAAGCCGAGCAGGATCTGCAGCGGAAGGAATTGCCGGCGCGTGGCCGAGCGGCGTGATCGGTCGACTGCCGTGGTCATGAGAGAAAGCTCCCCCGCTTACGCGTGATGAACATGAAGAGGTACACGCATACGAACACCACGGCGCCCAGCGCGAACGAGATCGCCGAACCGTAGTTGTAGTTCGCCAGGGCGAAAGCCTGCTGATACGCGTACATGTTGGGGGTGAAGTCGGCGGAGATGGCTCCCGCCGCCAGGTAGCGGAGGATCTGTGGTTCATTGAAGAACTGCAACGTTCCGATGAGCGCGAACACCAGGATGAGCACCAGCGCCGGCGCGATGAGGGGGATCTTGATGCGCAGCACGATCTGCCACTGGCTGGCCCCGTCGATGCGCGCCGCCTCGTACAGAGTGGGGTCGATCCCTTGGAGCGCGGCGTAGAGGATGATCATGTAATAACCGGCCCACTGCCAGATGACGATGTTCAGCAGCCCGAAGAAGATCAGGTCGCGGCTGAGGAAATCGGGACCAGGGAGCCCGAACATCCCGAACAGCTCCGCCAGGGGACCGAAGCTCTTGCTATAGAGGAAGCCCCACATCAGCGCACCGATCACGGCGGGGATCGCGTAGGGGAGAAACACCATGAGCCGGGAGAACCGCGCGAACCGTCCGGTCACGATGTCGAGGATGAGCGCGACGGCCAGCGAGATGGCCATCTGCAGGGGGATCAGCACGAGCGAGAAGCGCAGGACGAACCAGATCCCGCCCAGGAAGCTGGCGTCCGTGAACGCCTTGACGTAGTTGCCGAACAGCACGAACCGGGTGCCCCCGATGAGCTGGTTCTGGAACAGGCTCAGGTACAGCGCGAAAAGCAGGGGCGCGACGAGGAACGCGAGGAAGACGATCGCGAACGGTCCGACGAAGCTCCAGCCGACGAGCGACTGCCGGCCTCGGCGTCGGGGACGCCGGGCGGGCGCGGGATCGGCACTGGTGGCGCTCTGCGCCAGATCAACGGTCATGGGGTTCCTCCGGGGAAGCGGATGGACGCGACGCCGCGTGGGCGGGCCCGGTGTGCGGACCAGCCCACGCGGAGCGACTCACTCGACGGTGAAGCCCTGTTCCTCGGCGTAGGCGACGACATCCTCCTGCAGTTGGTCGGCGGCCTCCGAACCCGACACCGAGCCCTCGTTGATGGCCGCCAACTGCTCGGTGAAGGCGTCGAAGTAGTACTGACCGAACGGCGTGTAGGTCATGCCCTCGTAGGCGTTCGCCGCCGGCACATACACCTCCCTGTTCGCCTGCTGGCCCCCGAAGAACGGCACCTCGTAGTCCACGAACTCGGGGGAGTTGAGCGCGTTGAGGTTCAGCGGGAAGATGACCTGGTTCTGCCATCCGTCGGTGAGGGACGCCTCGTCGGCGTAGAGGCCGAAGGCGGCCTTCGCCGCCAGCTCGGGGTTGCTGGCCTGGCTGGTGACCGAGAAGGCCGATCCACCCCAGTTGACCGACACGGGATTGCTGGTGTCCCACTGCGGCAGCGGGGCGGTCTTCCAGACCCCCGCGTCCTGCCCCTCGCCGACACCCGCGCCGGTGAGGTATCCCGGCGCCCAGGCCGCCGAGATGTAGGTGGCGTAGTCGCCGCCGATGACACCGGAGATGTACTCGGGGGTGAACTGGTCCTGCGTGCCGACGAGGCCCTTCTCCACCAGCCCGGCCCAGTAGTCGAGCACCTTCTTCGACGCGTCGTCGTTGAGGGTGATGCCGATGGTCTCGGGCGAATCCGAGTCGTAGGTGAAGGGCTGGGCTCCGGCCTGGTACTGCAGCGCCATGAACGAAGCCGGGACGTTGGCACCCAGGTCGCCGAACAACGGTCCTCCGGCATCCTTGAGGGTCTGCGCGGCGGCTTCGTACTCGGCCCACGTGGTGGGCGGGGTGATCCCGTACTGATCGAAGACGTCGGCGCGGTAGATCATGCCCATCGGACCGCCGTCGACGGGAACGCCGTAGACCCCGTCACCGACGGAGACGTCCTTCCAGGCCCCCTCGCTGTAGTCGTCCTTGACGTCCTCGTAGCCGTAGTCGCTGATGTCGACGATCGCTTCCTGGATCTGGAAGGTCGGGATGCGATCCGCCTCGATCATGATGACGTCCGGGGCCCCCGTCTCGGCCGTGATCGCGGTCTGGAACTTGTCGTACTCGTCGCCGCCCTGACCGACGTTGGTCCAGCAGACCTGCACCTCGTCGTTCTGCTCGTTGAAGTTGTCGACGACGAGCTCCATGTTCGGGTACCAGGCCCACATCGTGACGACGGGCAGATCCTCTTTCGGGATCGTGTTGGTGCAGTTGGTGGCGTCGTTGCCGCCGGCGGTGTCGCCGTCTCCGCCACCGGTGCAGGAGACGAGGGCGGCCGCGAGCAGGACGGTGAAGCTGGCAGCAAAGACCGGCTTTGTCTTCACGGGATTTCCTTTCGGATGCTAAGACCTCTTTGTCAAGCAGGAACGCTCGTGCGCGAACGGCGTCCGGAATACCGGACATATACAACGTTGTAAGCAACGTTGTAGGAACACTATGGCGCGCCGCTCGCCAGTGTCAAGAGCCCGCTCGCATCGGCCGCGCACCGGCGGCCGGACGGTGATCGGGGGCCGTCACCGCAACCCATAGAGTGGGGATCTACAGGGCGTGAGGGGGATCGATGGGGTCGACGATGCATGACGTCGCCCGCCTCGCGGGGGTGTCCATCAAGACGGTGTCGAACGTCATCAACGACTACCCGCACGTCCGGCCCGCCACCCGCAGCCGCGTGGAGGCAGCCATCGAGCAGTTGGCATACCGGCCGAACGCCTCCGCCCAGGGCCTGCGCTCCGGACGGACGGGGATCATCGGCCTCGCCGTGCCAGCGCTCCGCGAGAACTATTTCGCGGAGCTATCCGATTTCATCATCCGCGCCGCCGAAGCGCGAGGCCTCGGCGTCGTGGTGGAGCAGACGAACGGCGACCGCGAGGCGGAGCTGCTGGCGGTGTCCGGGGGGCGGCGCCGGTTCACCGACGGCCTGCTGCTCAGCCCGGTGCGCCTGGGCCAGGGCGATGCAGCCGTGCTGGACGTCGGCTACCCGCTCGTGCTCCTCGGCGATCGCATCTTCGGAGGTCCGACCGACCACGTCGCCATTCACAACACGGAGGCCGCGCGGGCGGGCGTGGAACACCTGCTGTCGATCGGCCGGCGTCGCATCGCCCTCCTGGGCGGCAGCGAGGACGCGGACGGGGAGCCCAGCTCGGCGAGCCTGCGTCTCCGCGGATACCGCGAGGCTCTCAGCTCCGCGGGAGTCGCGGAGGATCCCGCACTGATCCGGCCCGTCCTGCACTGGACCCGGGCCGCCGGTGCCGAAGCCGTGCACCAGATGATCGCCGACGGCGTGGCGTTCGACGCCGTCTTCGCCCTCAACGACACCCTCGGACTCGGTGCATTGCGCGCGCTCGCGGGCGAGAATCTGTCCGTCCCCGATGACGTGGCGGTCTTGGGATTCGACAACATCGATGAAGCCCGCTTCTCGGTGCCGTCCCTCTCGAGCGTGGATGCGGGGAAGGAACGCATCGCGGAGATCGCCGTGGATCTGCTGCTCGAACGCATCGCCGAGAAGGGACCGCGGCAATCGCCACGCACCGTGCAGCCGGAGTACACCGTCGTGGCGCGCGAGTCGACGGGCTTTCCGAGCGTCGACGCCTGAACGGCGCCGCTCCTAGGCGGGAACCGCCGACACGCCCCGCCATCGGTCCCGCGGGGTGAGCGGAACGAGAGCCGGCCGACGGACGGTGGAGGCGATGGCGATCCGTTCGCCGGATGCCGCCGAGCGGAGAAGGCCCTCCATCACCTCGAGGACGTGCATCGCCATGGCGCCGTCTGCCCGGGGGGTCTCCGTCGTGACGAAGTCGATGAGGCCGACCCCACGCCCGGCCTCGGCGTACCCGGCGGATGGTGCCACGTCACTCCAGTCCGCGTCGCCGACGCGACGCAGACGGACCACGCCGTCGAACAGATTGGGGTCGGGAACCTGGATCGATCCCTGCTCGCCGTGCACCTCGATCGGCGGGGCCGCGGTGCCGCCGCCGTCGAAGCTCATCACGACCGTGGAGACCGCTCCGCCGGTGTGCTGGAGGATGCCGGTCACGTGTGTGTCCACCGCGACGGGGATGGTCTCACCGGCACGGGAACCGGTGCGGATCGTCCGCTCGGCGCGCGTGCGGCTCGCGGCGCCCGTGACCGTGCTCACCGGCCCGAGCAGGTGCACCAGGCTCGTGAGGTAGTACGGACCCATGTCCAGGAGCGGGCCACCGCCGGGCGCGTAGTAGAAGTCGGGCGCCGGATGCCAGTGCTCGTGCCCGGGCGCCACCCAGGTGGCCGAGGCCGCCACAGGGCGGCCGATCGTCCCGGAGTCGACGGCCTCCCGGGCCGTCTGCACGCCCGTGCCGAGAACGGTGTCGGGGGCGCTGCCGAGCCGGCGTCCCGCGCGTGCGGCGGCATCCACCATGGTGCGGGCCTGCGCGACATCCACCGCGAGCGGCTTCTCCCCGTACACGTCCTTGCCGGCAGCGATCGCCTGGAGGGCGATGTCGGCGTGCGCGGCGGGGATCGTGAGGTTGAGCACGGTCTGCACCGACTCGTCGGCCATGAGGTCCCCGACCGAGAGGGCCTCGGCGCCGGCGACGGCCGCGGCGACCTCCTGCGCGCGGGCGGGGTCCAGGTCCGCCACGGCAGCGATCCGCACGGCGCCGCTTCCGGTGAGGGTCTCGAGGTACTGCCGCGAGATCACTCCGAGCCCGACGATGCCTACGCGGTGCGGGCTGCCCACAGCATCCCCCGTTCGATGATGGTGCGCACGTTCGGGTCGCGGAGCACATCGAGGCTGTGACCGGGTGTGGCGACGAAGATGCGGCCGGCGCCCCACTCGCGCGTCCAGACCGCGGGACTCACGACGGGACGATGCCACGGGTGATAGGGGCGCACCGGATGCGTCGTGGTCGCGAGCACGTCGATCAGATCATCGTGCAGCACCCAGTACTGCTCGGTGTCGAGCGCGAAATCGTCGAGCCCTGCGGTGATCTCGTGCGCGCGACCCGCCGGGGTGATCTCCACCCGGTGCGGCAGGAAATTGTCGCGCTCGTCCCCCGGCCGTTCGTCCGGCCGTCGCCCCGGATGGGTGGCGAACTGGCCGCCGATCAGGTGGAGGTAGTCGGTGGTGGCCCGGTAGGAGTCGGCGATTCCGCCGTGCCAGCCGGCGAGGCCTGTCCCGTTCTCGACCGCGGCGCGGAGCCCCCGGAAGGCCTCATCGGAGATGGATGACATCGTCACGCACTGCACGACGAGATCGGTGTCGGCCATCGCCTCCGCATCGGCGTAGACCTCGTTGCCCTCCTCCACGCGCACCTGGAAGCCCGACTCCTCGAGGAAGGGGAGGAAGAGGTCGGTGGCCTCGCGGGGATGGTGCCCGTCCCATCCACCTCGGACGACCAGGGCGTTTCTCATGTCATTCCTCCTCCGCGGGGCCGTCCCCGGTGCGGCCGCCTTCAGCGCGCGTCGGCCGCGCGTGCCGCGGCGACCGCATCGTAGGCCGCGCGGACTTCGGGACGAGGATCGGATGCGGCGTCGCGCTCGAGGACGACCGGCCACGAGGGCCGGGTGCCCGTCAACGTCCACGCCGCCTGACGCGCCGCTCCCAGGGCGACATACTCCCCGGGAGCCGGTACGGCGACGGGAACATCGAAGACCTGCGCAGCGATACGGGCGACCGCTTCGCTGCGGGCCGCGCCCCCCACGAGGAGCACACGCTCGGCGGTGACGCCGAGCCCGCGAATCGCGTCCAGCCCGGTCGCGAGGCCGGCCAGCATCCCCTCGACAGCGGCACGGGCCAGGTTCTCGCGTGTGGTGTTGCCGAGCGACAGACCCGACAGCGATGCGCGCGCATTCGGCAGGTTCGGGGTTCGTTCCCCCTCGAACCAGGGGACGAGCACGACGCCGCCGGCACCGGGTTCGGCCTGCAGGGCGAGGGCGGCGAGCTCCTCGTGCGACACACCGAGGAGGCGAGCGGTGACGTCGAGCACGCGCGCGGCGTTCAGCGTCGCAACCAGGGGCAGGTATCCGCCGGCGGCGTCCGCGAAGCCGGCGACCGTGCCGGTCGGATCGGCCACCGCGCGATCGGTGACGGCGAAGACCGTGCCGGAGGTGCCGATCGAGACGCCCACGTCGCCGGGCGCCGCATCCAGCCCGAGCGCCGCTCCGGCGTTGTCACCGGCACCGGGGCCGACGAGCACCCCGCCCGGCGTCGTTCCGGCGTTCTCGCCGGGCTCGAGCACCGTCGGCAGGACGGCATCGTGTCCGAGGGCGATGGCGAGCAGCTCACGGTCGTACCCGTCCGCGCCCCAATACGCCGTGCCCGAGGCGTCGGAGCGGTCGGTCGTCAGGGCGTCGAGCCGCGGATTCTCCGGCCCGAACCCGCGCAGGCGCCACGTGAGCCAGTCATGAGGCAACGCGACCGCGGCCACACGCGCGGCGTTGTCCGGCTCCGCATCCCGCAGCCACCGGAGCTTCGTCGCCGTGAAGGATGCCACGGGCACGATGCCCGTGCGCGCCGCATAGGCATCCGGACCCACCTCGGCCACGAGGTCGGCGGCGGCCTGCGCGGAGCGCGTGTCATTCCACAGCAGAGCGGGCCGGATGACGCGCCCCGCCGCGTCGAGCGCCACCATCCCGTGCTGCTGCCCGGCGACCGACACCGCCGCGACGTCGTCGAATCCGCCCGCGTCCGCGATCGCGGTCTGGAGGGCGGTCCACCACGCTTCCGGATCGACTTCGGTGCCGTCGGGGTGTGCTGCTCGCCCTTCACGGACGAGCACCCCCGTGTCGGCATCGAGGATGACGACCTTGCACGACTGCGTCGAGGAGTCGACGCCCGCGACGAGGGGCATCAGCCCCGAGCGCCGAGGAGGTGCTCGGTCGCGAGCTGCTGCAGGCGCACGAACCCGCCGCCCTTGCCACCGAAGTACACCGACGCGTCGAAGTCCTCATAGGCGGAGCGGTCGGCGAGGAAGTCGTCGTAGCTCTCGCCCTCGTTGAGGGTCGGCGTCGACAGCTCGTCGACCTTGGCGGCGGCGAGCGCCTCCTGCACCTCGGGATCGGCACGGAAAGCGGCGGCACGCTCCTTGAGGAGGAGGTAGGTGCGCATGTTGGCCGAGGCCGACTCCCACACGCCCTTCTCGTCCTCGGTGCGGGAGGGCTTGTAGTCGAAGTGACGGGGTCCGTCGTACGCGGGCACGCCGCCGGGACCGCCGTTTTCGAGGAGGTCCACGAGCGCGAACGCGTTGTGCAGATCGCCGTGGCCGAACACCAGGTCCTGGTCGTACTTGATGCCGCGCTGCCCGTTCAGGTCGATGTGGAAGAGCTTGCCGTGGTACAGCGCCTGGGCGATGCCGGCGGCGAAGTTCAGGCCTGCCATCTGCTCGTGACCGACCTCGGGGTTCACGCCCACCAGCTCCGGGCGCTCGAGCGAGTCGATGAAGGCGATCGCGTGGCCCAGCGTCGGCAGCAGGATGTCGCCGCGCGGCTCGTTCGGCTTCGGCTCGATAGCGAAGCGGATGTCGTAGCCCTTGTCGGTGACGTAGTCGCCGAGGAGGTTGACCGCTTCGCGGTAGCGCTCGAGGGCCTGACGGATGTCCTTGGACGAGTCGTACTCAGCGCCCTCGCGTCCGCCCCACATGACGAACGTCTTCGCACCCAGCTCGGCAGCGAGATCGAGCTGGCGGAACACCTTGCGGAGGGCGAACCGGCGGACCTGCCGGTCGTTGGCGGTGAAGCCGCCGTCCTTGAAGACCGGAGCACTGAAGAGGTTCGTGGTAACCATCGGCACGATCAGTCCGGTGTCGGACAGCGCACCCTTGAGGCGATCGATCTCGGTCTGACGCTCCGCATCCGTGGAGCCGAAAGCGAAGAGGTCGTCATCGTGGAAGGTCAATCCGTAGGCGCCCAGCTCAGCGAGCTTCTCCACGGCGTGGACGACGTCGAGGGGAGGGCGCGTGGGGCCGCCGAAGGGATCGGTGCCGTTGTAGCCGACGGTCCAGAGACCGAAGGAGAACTTGTCCGCGGGGGTGGGGCTGGCCATGGTGTCGCTTTCGTCGTCGAAAAATGTTGCCGTACACAACCTATCGCCGCATCCTCGACCCGTCAACACACCTCGCGCGCCCCCTTTTACCGGCGCGGCAACAAACTACTCTGGTGCGATGACCACGCCGCGGACCGGGATCGAGCAGGTTCGTGCCGGCAATCTCGGTCGCCTCCTGCGGCGCGTGCACGTGAGCGGCCCCGCTTCGCGGGCCACCCTCACCGCGGAACTGGGCCTCAACCGCTCGACCATCGCCGACCTCGTGGGCGAACTGGTCGAACTCGGCCTCGTCCGCGAGGGCGCTCCCTCACCCGAACGCCGCGTCGGACGCCCGTCCCCCGTCGTCGAGACGCATCCCGATGTCGTCGCGGTCGCGGTGAACCCGGAAGTGGACGCGCTGGAAATCGCCGCCGTGCGGCTGGATCGCTCCATCCCGGTGCGCGAGCGCGTGGAGATGGACCACCTCCTCTCCCCCGAGGAGACCGCGAGCCTGGTGCGCGCGCACATCGAGCGATGGCTGTCCGGTCCGCTGGCCGGCGCCACGGTGAGCGCGGTGGGAGTCGCCGTACCGGGGCTCGTCCGTGAGGCGGACGGCGTCGTGCGCACCGCCCCCCACCTGGGGTGGACGGATGCGCCGCTGCGCTCCATGGTCTCCGAGGCGACCGGTCTCCCCGCGGTGGTGGGCAACGACGCGAGTCTGGGGGTTCTCGCCGAGCACCGGTTCGGGGCGGCGTACGGGATCGCCGACGTCGTCTACCTCAACGGTGGTGCCAGCGGCATCGGCGGCGGTCTGATCGTGCAGGGGATCGCCGTGTCCGGCGCAGGCGGATACGCGGGCGAATTCGGGCAGAATCGCCCCGGCATCGTCTCCGACGCCGACCGCCGGGCGCCTGCGGGCGTGCTGGAGGACGAGGTGAGTCGCGCCCGCCTCCTGGATGCGGTGGGGCTGGCCGCCGCGGATGAGCCCACGCTCGGCGCTGTGCTCGCCGCATCCACGGTGCCGGCCGTCGCGGACGAGGTCTCGCGCCAGCGCCGCATCCTCGCCACTGCGCTCGCCAATGCCGTCAATGTCCTCAACCCGTCGGTGATCGTGCTGGGCGGGTTCCTGGCAACGATCGCCGAGCTGGACTTCCCCGCCCTCACCCGGGCGGCTGCGGCACTGGCCATGCCCGCCAACGCCGAGGGCCTCGACATCCGCGTCGCCTCCCTCGCGGCCGATCGCCTTCTCATCGGAGCGGCCGAGGCGGCGTTCGAACCGCTCCTGGAAGATCCCGCGGCCGCAGCGTGGCGCGTCGCCGCCGCTACACCCCGCGGCTGAGCCCGGCAAGCCCTTCGCCCGCGGCATGCCCCGCGCCAGGCTGGAGGAATGAGCGATCCGAGCCTTCCCTCCTTGCCGCCCGACGTTCCGGCCTCGCCAGGCATCCCCGCCCCCGACGGTCCGGCCGAGCCGCTCGCCCCGTACCCTGACGAGCCCCTGGCCCCCTACCCCGACGAGCCCCTGGCTCCCTCGCCCGCGGAACCCACCCTCCCGCTCCCGGACGGCCCGAACCGTATCGCCGCGTAGCCGCGGCGCGGTAACGTCGCCGACAACGCCGAAGGGGGAGGCATGTCCACGACGACCGGAAACCAGCCGCGCACGGAGCACGACCTCCAGGCAGCCGCCCGAGACCACCTCTGGATGCATTTCGCCCGGCAATCGGTGATGACCGAAGGCCCGGGCGTCCCGATCATCGCCCGCGGCGAGGGCCACCACATCTGGGATGTGTCCGGCCGGCGCTTCATCGACGGACTGTCGGGGCTGTTCGTCGTGAACGCCGGGCATGGGCGGCGCCGTTTGGCCGAGGCCGCCGCCCGGCAGGCCGAGGAGCTGGCGTTCTTCCCGATCTGGTCGTACGCGCATCCCGCGGCGATCGAACTCGCCGAGCGTCTCGCGCACTATGCCCCGGGCGACCTCAATCGCGTCTTCTTCTCCACCGGCGGCGGCGAGGCCGTGGAGACGGCGTTCAAGCTGGCCAAGCAGTACTGGAAGCTGCGCGGGCGCCCCACCAAGCACAAGGTCATCTCGCGCGCCGTCGCCTACCACGGCACGCCCCACGGTGCGCTGGCCATCACCGGCCTCCCGGCGATGAAGGAGATGTTCGAGCCGGTGACCCCGGGCGGGTTCCGGGTGCCGAACACGAACTACTACCGCGCCCGCGACATGGGCTTCCCGGGATCGCTCGAGGAGTTCGGCGTCTGGGCGGCCGACCGCATCGAGGAGATGATCCTCTTCGAGGGGCCCGAGACGGTCGCGGCGGTGTTCCTGGAACCCGTGCAGAATTCCGGCGGATGCTTCCCGCCTCCGCCCGGTTACTTCGCCCGGGTACGCGAGATCTGCGACCGGCATGACGTACTCCTCGTCAGCGACGAGGTGATCTGCGCGTTCGGGCGGATCGGCGAGTGGTTCGCGTGCGACGCGTACGGGTACGTCCCCGACATGATCACGTGCGCCAAGGCGATGACGAGCGGCTACTCGCCCATCGGAGCCACGATCATCAGCGACCGCATCCACGAGCCGTTCGCGACCGGAACGGTGAGCTTTCCGCACGGCTACACATTCGCCGGCCACCCGGTCTCGGCCGCCGTCGCGCTGGAGAACCTCGACATCTTCGAGGAGGAAGACCTCAACGGACGCGTCCGTGAGTTCTCGCCCCTCTTCCGCGCGACCCTGGAGAAGCTGAACGACCTGCCGATCGTGGGCGATGTGCGCGGGGACGGGTACTTCTTCGGGATCGAGCTGGTCAAGGACAAGCAGACGCGTGAGACCTTCACCTCCGACGAGTCCGAGCGGCTCCTGCGCGGGTTCCTCTCCGGCGCTCTGCTGGATGCGGGGCTGTACTGCCGGGCGGATGACCGCGGCGACCCGGTCATCCAGCTGGCCCCGCCCCTCACGACCGGTCCGGCCGAGTTCGATGAGATCGAGCAGATCCTCCGGGGTGTGCTGTCAGAGGCCTGGACACGGCTCTGAGGCCCGGCGACGTGCGGCTCAGCCGAGGCGGCGGCCGCGGGGAATGAGCTCCCCTTCGACCACGTCGATCGCTGTCAGACCCGCGAAGGCGTCGTCGGCCGTGGCGGTGCCCTCGACGGGTTCTTCGTCTCCGGGGGCCCCCGGAATCTGGCGTGAGGTCACGGTCCTCGTCCTTCCGACACATCCAGCGTCGCAAGGGCGCTCATCCCGCGCATCCCCTTGACAGGCCCGCGCCGCGAGGCGTATCCGCCCGATGCGGCGCGCGGGCTAGGGTGGGCACCATGGGCACCATCTATTACGGCGGGTCGGGCACGCCGGTCCACATCGAGGATCGCGCCCTCGCACACCTGAAGGTCGTCATCGCCACGAAGCTGCGTCGTGGCGAGAGCTTCACGGTGTCGTGGCGCCATCCCGAAGACCAACCGCACGGCCGCAGCACGCTGTGGCTCCACCCCTCGATTCCGCTCCGATTCGTCTTCGACGACCCGGAGCCGGCGACGTTGAGTCGTCAGTGGATCGAGGAGCTGGCGGACTCGGCGAACTCGTCAGGTGGCATCATGCTCGTGGCGGAGCATTTCGACGTTCCCGCCCAGCACAGCGGACAGTCCTGAGGGGCGTCAGCCCTCTTCGACGAACGAGTCCTCGGAGGGCTCGGGCACGATCGTGAGACCGTTCGGGCCGCTCGCGACGAGCATGAGCTCTTCCACCCATGCGCGGTTGATGCGAGGGGTGCGGCTTCCGAAGAAGTGGAACTGGATCGGCACGGCGGGGTGCATCCAATAGCTCCGCCGACCGCTGCCGTCGCCGACCTCGACGTCGAACATGAACGACTCGGAGCGTCGGAGCTTGTTCATCACGACGATGCGAAGATGCGCCAGCGTGCGATCGTCGATGTCGACCGAGTTCGGCATCGTGTCGTAGATGAATCTGCCCATGCGCCGAGCCTAGCGCTCCGCAGCGAACACACCCGTAAGGATGGGGCCCGGATACGGGCGGCCGGGTCGGAGCGCAAGCCCTTCGAGGACATCAGGGGCGACACGTACCGTAGGGGCGTGGGAACGATCTTCTACGGCGACTCCGCCACCCCGATCGAGATCGAGGACCGGGCACTGGCTCACCTGAAAGTGGTCATCGCGACGAAACTGCGGCGGGGGGAGAGTTTCACCCTCTCGTGGGCGCATTCGGACGACGAGGAACCCGGTCGCAGCACCGTGTGGCTGCATCCGTCCATTCCGATGCGCTTCGTGTTCGACGACCCGGAGCCGGCCATGCTCAGCCGGACATGGATCGAGGCGCTGGCCGGTTCGGCCAATTCTTCGGGCGGGCTGATGCTCATCGCCGAACCGCCCGAGGGGCGCCCGTCCTGATTCAGAGCTGATCGAGGATCTCGCGCACGCCCTCCTCGACGGCCGTGGGGACCACGAGCGGTCGACCCGCCGTGAAGGCCTCCCACTCGCGGAGCAGGATCGTCTCGACGCGGGTGGAGGGGACAGCCGGATAGGCCACGCACAGGCGTTTCACGACCGCGCTGAACGAGGTCACTTCGACCCCTTCGATCTCCAGTACGGCTCCGTCCGCGGGGCTCCCGGCCGCACTGCCGTCCCTCCCCTTATCGTCCATGTCCACATCGTTCCACGCCGGTCAGGCAAACGCGAATACTCCGCTGCCCGCGGGACTATCGGCCTGGCGGGCGGTGCAGCGTGCTCGTCAGCTCGCGACTTCTGCATCGGGATGCTGCGAGTCATCCTCGTGCGCGTCGACCTGGTCGACGGCATCCTGCAGACGGGCAAGGGTGGCCACCACGATGGCGCTCTCCTCCGGCGTCATGTCCACCACGGCCGACATCATCCGCTCGTGCATCTTCCCCAGAGTCGCACGCACCTCGGCGTCGGACTTCTGCGTGGCCACGACCAGGATGCTGCGGCGATCGGAGGGGTGTGGAACGCGCGTCACGTGCCCCGACTTCTCGAGGCGGTCGATGATGGCGGTCGTGGAGGCGGTGGACACGCCCAGGTAACGCGTGAGCTCGCTCGGCGACACCGAGCGACCCTCCCCCGACGCCCGCAAGAGGTAGCGGAGAACCAGCAGCTCGTTCTCCCCCATCGACATGGATTCGCGGGTGCGACGCCGCATGGCGAGCTCGGCTGCGCGGTACACGCGGAAGGCTTGCAGCACCTCGACCGCTCGGCGCTTGCGGTCCTCATCGGTCGCGCCGTACCAATAGCGCGACGGCTCGGCCGGCGTTTCTTCCACGTGCGGCATCCTATGCCAGCGCCGGTGGGGCCCGTCCAGTCCGGGCGACTTTGCTGACAGCGGTGCGCAGGCCGCGGACCAGCGAGTACGATGTTTTGCATCATCAAGCTACTTGCTTAGCTCTTAAGTATCTCGTTCTGCTAGGTGGTGCCCCGAGGAGGTGTTGTGAGGCATACCGCGTCGGCGGATGACGTCGTAAAAGCTCTGGACGACCTGTCCAGCGTGGAGAAGTCCGTCGATCGCGCGACCCTTTCCGCACTGGGTATCGGCCCGAACGACGCTCGCGTGCTCCGCCACCTCATCGAGCTGGAGGCCAGCGGCGAGGAGGCGACCCCGCGCAGCCTGTCCGCGATGCTCGGCATCTCTTCCGCCGCGACCACGGCGCTGATCGATCGCCTCGTTCAGGCCGAGTGGGTCGAGCGGGAACCTCACCCGCAGGATCGGCGAAGCATCATCGTCCGGGCCACCGTCCCGGCCGGATCCCCCGCACGCCGGCTGCTCGCCGTCCGCCGTGTGGCCGTGTCCGTCGCCGCCGCACGGCTGGCCGCTCAGGAGCGGCGCACGGTCGTGGAGTTCCTCGACGACCTGCATCGCGCGGAGGAGCATTACCTCGACGCGGTGAACGCGACCGTCGGATCGGATGCGCAGCCCTCGCAGTAGCGTGACGCAGTAGCGGAACGCGGTAGCGCGGGAAACGCCCCCGGGTCAACCCGCTGCATCCGCGGCGTCGATCGGGAATGGTCGATGCGGGAGGACCTGCATGCACACACCGCGCGCGTGGATCGGGACGTCGGGGTGGAGCTACCCGCACTGGCGGGGGGTTCTCTACGAGCCCGGCACCCGCGACCAGCTCGCCCGGTACGTCCAAGAGTTCGACACCGTCGAGCTCAACACCAGCTTCTACCGCTGGCCGCGCCCCGAGCGCCTGGCCGCCTGGCGTGACCGGCTTCCGGCGGGGTTCCAGTTGGCCGTCAAGGCTCCCCGCGGGGTCACGCACGCGCGCAGCCTCACGCTGACACCGGAATGGCAGGAGAGGATCGCGGTCGGCCTGGCGGCGGTGGGCGATCGGCGCGGTCCGTTCCTGGCCCAGCTCCCCCCGAAGGCTGAGCGCGATGACGCGCGCCTCGCAGCCTTCCTCGAGGGGCTCCCCGCGGACTCCCGGCCGGTGGTCGAGCTCCGGCATCCGTCCTGGGTGGATGAAGAGGTCTTCCAGCTGCTCGAACGGCATGGGGCCGCGTACTGCGTGATGAGCGGTGCCGGTCTGCCGTGCGTCCTGCGGGCCACCGCATCCTTCGTCTACCTGCGCCTTCACGGCCCCGACGACACGCTCTACAACGGGTCGTACAGCCCGGACGCGATCGCGTGGTGGACCGACCGCATCCGCGAGTGGCTGGCGCAGGGCCTCGACGTGTACGCCTACTTCAACAACGATCTGGGCGGCAACGCCGTCCGCGACGCCCGGGCGCTGCGCGACGCGCTGGCGTGACACGGGTCGCTGTCACGGGATGGTCGTCCCGTCGGGCGCGGTGAAGGAATGAAGCCGCTCGATCAGTTCGGCGAGCGTTTCTTCGTCTCGCACGAGGCCGATGCGGATGTAGCCGCGTCCGCCCGGCCCGAACCCGTCTCCGGGGGCGACGGCGACCCGCTGCTCCTCGCGGAGGCGGCCGGCGAAGGCCACCGCATCCCCGCCGCCGGGCACGCGGACCCAGACGAAGAAGCTCCCGTCAGGCGCGGTGACTTCCCACCCGATGCGGCGCAGGCCCGCCACGACGACGTTCCGGCGACGCTCGTACATCGCCACCAGGTCGGCGACCGCCGATTGGTCCCCGACCAGCGCCGCGGCGGCAGCCTCCTGTGCGGCGCCGAAGAGGGTGCTGAACGCGTGCGCCTGGTAGCGCGATATGGCCGCGATGATCGACGCGTTGCCCGCCGCGTACCCCACGCGCCATCCGGCCATGCTGTAGCTCTTCGACAGGGTCTGCACCTCGAGCGTCACCTCGTGTGCACGATCGATGGCCAGCGCCGACAACGGCTGGTGACCGTCGAACCCGAGGGAGGAGTACGCGAAATCGTGCACGAAGGCCGCGCCCGTCCGGTGGGCGAAGGCGACGGCTCCCTCGAAGGTCTGCGGAACCGCCAGCGCGCCCGTGGGATTGTTCGGATAGTTCAGCAGCAGCAGCGACGCGTCGCTGAGGTCCGCCAAGGCGGCGAAGTCGGGCTGGTAGGCCGGCGCGGGGAGAGGGAGCGGCACGAGCCGCGCACCGGCCAGGCTGGTCGCCGACGTGTAGAGGGGGTAACCCGGGTCGGGCAGGACGACGTTCGTCCCGGGATCGGCGAGCGCCATGACGGCGGCCAGGAGCGCCTCGTGCGAGCCGTGGGAGACCGCCACCTCGGCGTCGGGGTCGACCTCCACACCGTGATCCTCCCGGTACCGGCGGGCGATCGCGTGACGCAGCGACGGCCGGCCGGCGTACGACGGATAACGGTGGTTGACCGGATCGGCCACTTCCCGCTGCATCGCCGCGACGATGTGCTCGGGCGTGGGGACATCCGGGTTGCCCTTGGACACGTCGATCATCACCGGCCCCGGCTGGGCGGAAAGCCGGGCGATCTCGCGGTCCATGCCGCCCCAGAAGTTCGGCGCAAGCGCCCTCACCCGCGCCGCGGGCTGGAAGGAGACCACGCTCACCTCCGCCGGAATCGCCGGGCGATCGAGGAGCCGACCATCTGGATGCCCTGGACCAGGACGATCAGCGTGATGACGGTGATCACCATCGCGAAGCCGTCATAACGCTGGTATCCGTACGAAAGCGCCAGATCACCGATGCCGCCCGCGCCGACCGTGCCCGCCATCGCGGTGGCATCGATCAGCCCGACCGTCGCGATGGTCACCGCGAGGATGAGCGAGCCGCGCGCTTCGGGGAGAAGGAAACGCCAGAAGATCTGCAGCGGTGACGCACCCATCGCCCGGGCGGCCTCGATCACCCCGCTCGGAACCTCCAGCAGCGAGTTCTCCACGAGCCGCCCGATGTAGGGGGCGATCATCACCGTCAGCGGGACGATGGCCGCCCACACCCCGATGCTCGTGCCGACGATGAAGCGGGTGAACGGGAGGATGGCGACCAGCAGGATGATGAACGGCAACGAGCGGACGATGTTGACCACGATCCCCAGCAGGAGGTTCAGCGGCCGGTGGGGCAGCACACCGCCGGGTCGGGTGATCGCCAGCACGGTGCCGATGGTGATTCCGAGGATCGAGCCCAGCGCGAGGGCCACCCCGAGCATCTGCAGCGTCTCGCCGAGCGCCTTCAGATAGATGTCGGGAGTGATGAGGGTCCAGCGGTCGCCGGTCACGCGATCACGTCCTTCAGGTCGACGACGCGCTCGGCCAGGTAGGCCCGTGCCGCCCGTACGCGGTCCGGTGCGCCGGTGACCTGCACGATCATCTGCCCGACCGTGTGGTCTTGGATCTCGGTCATGTCGGCATGCAGCATGTTCACCGACACGTCCAGGTTGCGAATGAGGTCCGACACGAGTGGCTGGGTGACCTCCTCGTCCAGCAGCAGCAGGCGCCACAGTCCGGCGTTCCCGAGGTGGTCCACGACCCGGCGGGGCAGCCCCTGCGGCACGACGGTGGAGACGAAGTCCCGCGTGATCTCTTCGCGCGGGCGGAGGAATGTGTCCAACACGCTCCCCTGCTCCACGACGCGGCCATCCGCCATCACCGCGACTTCGTGCGCGAGATCCTTGATGACGTCCATCTCGTGCGTCACGACGAGGATGGTGGTGCCGTACTCCCGGTTGATGTCGCGCAGCAGGTCGATGATCTGCACCGTGGTGGTCGGATCCAGCGCGCTGGTGGCCTCATCCGAGAGCAGGATGCGCGGATTGCGCACGAGCGCGCGAGCGATGCCGACCCGCTGCTTCTGCCCGCCGGAGAGTTCCCCTGCGAAGCTGTCGGCCTTTCCGCTCAGGCCGACGAAGTCGAGCACCTCCTCGGCGCGGGCGCGGGCGTCGGCCTTGCCTGCCCCGTCCAGGCGGAGCGGCAGGGCGACGTTGTCACGGACCCGGACGGTTTCCAGCAGGTTGAACTGCTGGAAGATCATGCCCGTGTGTTTCTGGGCGTCCCGGAGGTCGCGGCCGCGCAGCGCCCCCATGTCCACCCCGTCCACGGCGACGCGGCCGGAGGTGGGCCGCTCCAGCCCGTTCACCATGCGGATGAGGGTGGACTTGCCGGCGCCGCTGTAACCGATGACGCCGAAGATGGTTCCCTCGGTCACCTCGAGGGAGACGCCGCGAAGGGCCGCCGTGTCGGCGGCCCTTCGCGGGAACGTCTTGGAGACGTCGTCGAAGACGATCGTCCCCGAGCCCGCAGAGCTCATTCGAACCATGCGGGGAGGTTGTAACCGTCGTACTGCGAAGACGAGGTGATGTACTCGATGAACTCCGGGGACTCGTAGGCGGCCTTGAGCGCCTGGGCCCACTCGGAGTCCACATCTGCTCCTCGCACGGCCACGACGTTGGAGAACTCGAGCGGCTGGTCTTCCACGGCGAGGGCGTCGTCGTAGTCGAGACCACCGGAGATGATGAAGTTGCCCTGGATGGCCGCGTAGTCCACATCCTGCAGGGCGGGGACCTGCTGGGCGTTCTCGATCGGAGTGATGTTCAGGTTGTGCGGGTTGTCGGTGATGATCGACAGGTCGGCGGTGTTCGGGTCCTCGACGTCCTCGAAGTCGATCCATCCCACATCGCGGAGGATCAGCAGCCCGCGGTACAGGTTCGAGGGCGCATTGGGCACGGTGACGGTCGCGCCGTCGGGGACGTCCTCGAGCGACGTCTGCTTGCCGCCGAACAGGCCCATCCGCGGGGTGGGGATCTGTACCAGGGCGGCGTTGTCGATGCCCTCCTGGGCGTTGACGAACTCCAGGAACACCGGGTGCTGCATGATGTTGGCGTCGATCTCGCCGGAGTCGACCGCCACGTTCACGACGATGCCGTCGGTGAAGTCGACCGTCTCGACGTCGTAGCCGTCCTCCTCGAGGATCGGCACGATGCCGTCCTGGAACATCTCCAGGTACGGCCCGGGGTTGAACCCGACCTTGATCGTGGTCTTGTCGGCGGCCTCGGAACCATCGGAGGCCGGCGCCGATGCGCCCGCGCATCCGGTCAGCGCAAGAGCGAGAGCCGCAGTTCCGGCCAACAGGGTGCGGGGAATGCGCATGGGAGTCCTCTTTCGCCGTGCAAGGGGTGCGACCGCTGCGCGGCGCGTCGGGTTCGCGCGCCACTGCCGCTCCGCCACGCTAGAACGCTTGCCCTCATCCCCCGATTCGGGTCGTCATACGGTGCAACAATCCGTGCGTGGTGCGGGCGCTTCACACGCCCGAGAAGAGCACATCCAGCACGCGGCGGCCCAACGCGGCTTGCCCCGGGGGCTCGTTCGCGATCATGAGGAGCCCCTTCCACAGCGCCCAGCCCCGGCCGCGCGCCTCGGTGGCGTCGTCGAGGTCGAGGGTGCGGCGGAACTCGCTGCGCGCGTCATCACCGAACATCGTCCACAGCGGCACGACGTCGCAGGCCGGGTCGCCCACGGCGCTGCATCCGAAATCCAGCACGGCGGCGAGGCGGCCATCCCGGACGAGGAGATTCCCGCCCGCGACGTCACCATGCACCCAGACGGCGGCGCCGGTCATCTCCGCGCCCAGCGCGTCACGCCACAGCCCGGCAGCAAGGTCGCGCTCGCGGCCGGCGACGCGGAGAACCAGGTCGTGCATCTCGTCGTCCCAGCGGCTCACGGGTCCGCCGCGATACGCGCTGTGCGCGCCCGGCCCCGGAGCCTCGGTCGTGTCCGCAGATCGGACCGCGACGAGAAACGCGGCGAGGTCGTGCGCGAAACGAACCTCATCATCGACCTGCGCCTGGGATGCGGGGGTACCCGGCAGCCACCCGTAGACCGACCACGGCGCGGGGAAGCGATCCGAGGGCTTCCCGCGCCCGTGGACCGCCGGGATGGGCAGCGGAGCCGCATCCGCCAGCACGGGCAGCCACTTCTGCTCCTTCTCCACCTGCGGGACATAGCCCGCAGCGCTGGGCAGGCGCACGCTGTGGTCATCGCCCAGGTGGAACATGCGGTGGTCGTTGCCGCCCACCGCCACCGGACGCACCGGGAGGTCCGCCCAGTCCGGGAACTGCTCGACGAGCAGCTCCCGGACGAGAGCGGAGTCGATACGACGGGCGTCGACGCCGCGCGAACCGGGGCTCACTCGGCGCCGCGACCGGTCTTCTGCTGGAGGCGGTCGATGTGCTCGGACGCCTCGGCCTTGGTGATGTCGGCGGGGATCTCCTCGCCGGCCTCCCGCGCGAGAGTGTCGAGGTAGCTGCGCTGCGGGGCGGTCATCGGCTCATCGCCGGTGACCCAGTCGGAGGGGTCCTTCTCCGCTGAGGTGTCGGCGCTTCCGGTGGCGCCGAGCATCTCCCGGTCATCGTTCGGGACGGAGTCGTTCGGGACGGAGTCGTTCGGGACGGAGTCGTTCGATTCGGACATGCGTTCGATGCTAGGCGGCACGCCCGGATGGGACCGCGGGGGTTGACGAACGCACCGGGGCTCGGCATGCGACCGGGCCCCCGGCACGGCCGGCTACGCCCCGAGGCGTTCGAGGAAGGAATTGACGAAGCGGCGCTCGGGATCGAGGGAGGCACGCAGCTGCCGGAAGTCCTCCCAGCGCGGATACAGCCGCGGAAGGCGCTCGCGCGCGGCGTCCACGTCGAAGACCTTGCCCCAGTGCGGGCGAGCGGCGAAGGGCTCGAGAGCCGTCTCGATCCGCGGCAACAGCGCTTCCACCTCGGGCTGCCGCGACAGCCAGGTGAAGTGCAGGCCGACGACGTCGCCGCCCTCCGCGGGTGAGAGCCACAGGTCATCCCCGGCGACCGTGCGCACCTCGCACACCAGCAGGAGCGGCGCGATCGCTCCTGCGAGCGACCGGATGGCGCGCAGCGCACCAGCGGCGTGTGCCCGCGGCACCAGATACTCGCTCTGCAACTCGTCGCCGTTGGACGGCGTGAACTCGAGCTTGAAGTGCGGCAGGCGCGCCAGCCACGGACCGGGGACCCCGAGCTGTTCCGTGCAGTGCTCGGGGTCGACGCCCGGGAGCGGATGCCGTTTGCCCGGGGCGGGGCGGGCACCGAAGATCTCGTCGGGGGCCGGGGCCGCCGCATCCGCCCGCCGCTTCAGCCATATCTGGTCGACGGTGTCGGGGTCGCGCCAGGTCGTGAACAGGGACACGCTGTAGCCGAGCGCCGTGATCGCGTCATAGTGTTCCAGCGCCGCCTCCAGCGGCAGGCGCTCGTACACGGTCTGCGCGATGTCATAGCTCGGAACGATGTCCAGCTCCACCGCGGTGGCGACGCCCAGGGCTCCGAGGGAGACGACGGTGCCGGCGAAGTCCGCCTCGCCGCGCCGGAAGGTGCGCGTCTCGCCGTCGGCGAGGACGAGGTCCACCGCCGCGACCGCGGACGCAAGCGAGCCGACCTGGTCGCCCGACCCATGGGTTCCGGTCGCCACCGCGCCGGCGAGGGAGATATGCGGCAGCGACGCGAGATTGCCCAGCGCCCAGCCGGCCCGTTCGAGCTCGCCGGCGAGGTCGCCGTACCGCAGGCCCGCCGCCGCCCGCACCACTCGGCGATCGCTGTCGATCGACACCTCGCGGGGAAGCGATGCCACCGAGATCGCCAGCCCGTCGGTGTCGGCGATCGTGTTGAAGCTGTGCCGGCTTCCCAGCGGCTTGAGCTTCGCCGCCCCCCGCACAGCGGAGACAACACCGGCGATCGAGGTCGGCGATGCCGTCTCAGCGGCTGAATAGGTCAGATTGCCTGCCCAGTTGGTGCCCATCGTCTACCTCCCTGCACCCAGAAGAACCACGTCGGCCACCGAGTCGCCGGCCGGCAGCTCGACCTCGGCCTCCGCCGCATCCGTCGTCACCCGATACGAGCCGGCGAACCCTGACACCGCGACCATCCCATTGTCGTCGGATTGCGTCGGCGTGGGCGGGGTCCACCATTCTCCGCGGATGAGGGCGTGCAAGGCGTCATACGACGGCTTGCGTGAGCCATCGGCCCGCAGGAGGCCCGCCGGCGCCCCGAGCCACGCGCCGGCGTCGGTCACACCCCAGTAGGTGAGGGATTCGACCGCGGGATGGGCAAGGACGTTGCGGTAGTGGCGGACGATCTCCTCGGCCTGGCGCGCCTCGCCCTCGGGCGTTGACGGCCAGTCCTCCACGGCGTAGTCATTGAGGTCCTCGATGTCTTTCGGCATCAGCGCGCCGGAGAGGAGCGTCGTCTCGGTCACCTGCACCGGAAGTCCGAACCGCGAGAAGCGCCGCAGCACTTCGCTGATCTTCTCGTCGCCGCGGTAGCCCTGGTGCATGTGCGTCTGCACGCCGATCGCGTCGAGGGAAACACCGGCTTCGAGGCTTTCCGAGATGAGGCGCTCGTAATCGGCGGACCAGTCGAAGTCGTTCAGAACGAGTCGCGCATCCGGGTTCGCCGCGCGCGCCTCATCGAACGCCATCTGCACCATGCCGAGGCGGCCTTTGCGCTGCGCGAGCCGGGTGACGGCGTTCTCCTCTGCCGTGAAGACGGGGAGGATGACCGCTTCGTTGATCGCGTCCCACAGGTCGATGGTCCCCGCGAACCCGGTCACGACCGTGCGGATCCGCTCGCGGATGGCGTCCTCCACCTGGCGATCGTCGAGATCGAGCAGCCATGCCGGGGCGAGGGTGTGCCACACGAGCGGATGCCCCTTGACGGTCACCCCGCGGTCGGCGAACCACTGCGCGGTGCGCCGCAGCCGCTCGACGTCGGTATGCCCCCGCTTTGGCTCGTATCCGCGCCAGTAGAACGGCAGCGTCACCGCGTTGAAGAGGCCGAGATAGGCCTCCGCGAGGAGTTCGGGACCGACCGTGGATGCGCCGCCGAACACCTGCGCGGACCCCACCTCGTCGCCCGGCGGCGGCCCGCCGAGCCACTCGATGAGGTCGAACCCGATGTTGCCGAATCCGAAGGCGTGCCGTGTCTGCTCGACCGTGACGGGCACTCGGGAAAGGGGCGCACCGCGCTCGTCGGTCAGCCGGAGCCGGGCGTCGGCCGTCCGCGATCGCAGGTCGGACATGCGCGGTCTCCTTCGATCGGCCCCTGCCGCCCGGGGGAGCGGCTTTCTCAGCGTAGCCGCGCCGCCGGAGGGGATCGTCGTGGCGTTCCTGCCGTGGGTCGGTCGCGATCTCGCGCGTGACCGCGGACGGGAGGGAGCGTCCGCTCAGCCCGCCATCACGGCAGCCCGCCAGGCCGTCACCGCGGTGGCAACGGCACGCGTGTGCGCCCACGGCATCTCCGGCGCTTCCCGGCGGCCTTCGGCAAGGGCGAGGCTGACAGCATCCGCCTCGGCGGCCATCGGCTGGATCGAGGGCACCTCGATCACCGTGGGCTCCCCCTCGGCCGGGCGGACGATGATCGTGGTCGCACTCTCGGCCCGACCTCCCCACGCGTCCGGGAGCTCGATGGCGCCCCCGGAGCAGTGGATGACCGCACCGGAGGGCAGGTCGCGGACGATCGAGGTCGCGAGTGTTCCCTCGCAGCGACCGAACCGGATCTGCGCGACGCTGTCCGCATCCACGCCCGCCTCGATCCGCCCCTCGACCTGGCGAACCGCGATGTCGTCGTCGGCGACGGCGCCCGTGGCGAAGGCCACCTCGACGGCCAGCGACACGGGATAGCAACCGACGTCGAGGATCGCCCCGCCCGCGAGGGCAGGGTCGAACAGGCGCCCCGATCGCGTTCCGGCAGCGAAGCCGAACGCCGCCTCCACGCCCACGGGGCGGCCGACCGCACCGTCGGCGAGGACGCCGCGGAGGGCATCGGCCCACGGCCCGAACCGGTTCTTGAAGGCCTCGACGAACGGGCGATCAGCCCGTTCCGCGGCCGCGAGCATGCGCGCGACCTCCGCGGCGGTCGGTGCCGCCGGCTTCTCGCACAGCACCGCTTTCCCGGCTTCCAGAGCCCGGACCGCGAGGTCGGCATGCGTGGTGTGCACCGTGCCCACGTACACCGCGTCGATGTCGGGGCGGGCGAGCACGTCGTCGTATGTTCCCGAGAACTCAGCCCCCGCCTCGGCGGCGAAGCGCGCGGCGCGCTGGGGATCCGAGCTGCCCACGGCTGCCAGCATCCCGTGCCGGGACGCTCGGAGCCCGGCCAAGAAGTCGCGGCTGATCGCCCCCGGTCCGAGGATGGCCCATCGCGTGCGCTGCGGAGTCTTGCTGGTCACCCGGCCGATGGTACCCGGCCGGCCGGCCGGTCGCGGAGCGGCACCGTCACGCGGTCGGCGCGACCACAGAGGCTGAGGTGCGTGCGCGGCGACGCTTCGCCCGGGCGGCCGCGACGGTCGTGGCGATCGCATAGACGAACAGCCCGCCCGCCACGACGGCGACCACCACCACGCGGTTCGGCCCGTGCAACACGTTGTTGACCCAGCCGAGCATCGGGATGCTGTACCAGAGGGCTCCGCGGATCTGCACGGTCCGTACCGGCTCCGGGTCGTTCGCGTCGTTGTTGTCGCCCTTCGTGATGAACGTCAGTTCGCCGTCCACGTAGGTCTTCGACACGACGCGGTGGCTGACGACGGCCGCGTCTCCGGAGCGGATCTGGTACGTGATGACGTCGCCGACACGGATGTCGTCGACCGGCGTCGGGCGGATCACCACGAGCGTGCCGGGGGGCAGACCGGGCTCCATGGACTGGGTGAGCACGGTCATGGCTGTTCCGCCGACGAGGGCGGGCACGCCGATGACGGCTGCCGCCACCGCCAGCAGCAGCACGAGAACCGATGCGCTCAGCGACACGGCCAGATAGTGCACGAGACTGTGCTGTCGCGCATCCGTGCGTTCGGCCGCGCGTCGCGCACGACGGGAGGTCGGGGTTGCGTCGGTCATGGGCATTGCAGGGTGGGGAAGAGCACGCCGAGGTTCCAGGGCGTGGTGCGGGTGATGGAGATGGGCGCGGCCGTGACCGAGGAGGTCCCGGTGAACTTGTCCTTCGCCTCGACCAGCAGCGCGTACGTGCCGTTCTGCGAGAACTTGTAGCCGTCGAAGCTCACCGAGGCCGAGGTGCCGTCGACGCTCACGGCGGCGACCTCCAGGCCGGTGGCGGAGTCGTACACGCGGTAGGCCACGGCAGAGCCGGCGACCCGGTTCGCGGGAGCCGGCCAGCTCAGGGTGACGCTGCGGTTCCACCAGTTGCTGCTGCAGCTCACGGCGCCCGGTGCGGCGACGCGCCAGACGCTCTGAGTGATCGGAGGGGCCGTCGCCGTCGCCGTCCAGTTCGTTCCGACCCGACCCGTGACGGTGAAGGCCGCCGTCACGCTCTGGCCTTGGAGTGCGGCATTGGACGCGGTGGCGTCGCCCGTGATGCGGGTGGCGACGCAGACGGCGACGGTGGTTCCGGGCGCGATCGTCCGCGCGGCGGCGGGAAGAGCCGGCGCAGGGTCGGCGAGGGTGGTCGTGATGACGCCGGTCGCCGGCGGCGTTGCCGAACAGGTGCCGGTCCACAGCATGAGCGCCGTCTTCTGCGCGAGGGTGGCATTGCCGGTCACCGAGGTGGCCAACGCATAGGTCAGGGGCACGCGACCCGTGTTCGCGATGGTGAGGGTGCCGCCCACGGTGGATGAGGTGTTTCCTGCATACCGGTAGTTCGTGGCGAGCGCCCCGGCCTGAGTGACCGTCGTGGCCACGGTGGCGGAGGAGGCGCTGGCCGAGACCGACGCGTTGGCGATCCACACAGCGGCCGCAGCCCCGCCGCTGGCCAGCGCGACGAAGGTCGCGATGGCGGCGATGGGGGCCAGGAGGCGACGGCGGCTCATGGGTGGACCTGGGTTCCGGTGACGGTAAGGGAGAGGGCGGTGGATGCGGCGCCGGCCGCTCCTGCGGGAGCTTGGGCGGGCAGGCCCACGCCGATGCAGAGGGTGACCGTTGCTCCCGGAGCGAGCGTCGTGCCGAGGTTCGCGGCGGCTCCGAGGGGGGCGGCCGCCGTCGGCGCCACTTTACCCGCCGTGCAGTTCGCCGGCGACCCGGTGCCGGCCGACACGACGAGGGCCGAGGTGAAGGCGGTGGCCACGGTGGAGCCGCTGATGCCCTGCAGCGAGAGCGTGAGCGGCGTCGTTCCGTCGTTGCGCACCGTGGTCGTGCCCCACACCGTCTTTCCCGGATACAGATCGGTGGCGGTGAGGGAGAGCGGCGTGAGCGACAACGCAGCCGACCCGGCGGTGACCGTGGAGGTCGAAGCGGCAGAGGCGCTGGTGGCCCACACCGCGAAGGTGCCGCCGCCGGCCAGGACGCCGATCACGATCGCCCCTGCCGTACCGAGCGCTGCCAGCAGCATCCGCGTGGGCGCGAAGGCCCGGCGCTTCTGCTCTGCGCGACGCGAGGCGCGGGTGGGGTGGGAGTTCATTGTGATCCTCGTTCGGCGGGGTGGGCGTGTCGCCCACCCGACGGCGGTGGTGGCTGTCGTGGATTACGCGGTGGCCTGGGTCAGCGTGACGGTGAGGTCGCTGAGGTTGACGGCGCCGTTCATGGCGTCGTTGTTTCCACCGGCGGTGTCACCGGCGGGGAAGGAGATCGTGACCGACACGGTGACGGTCTCGTCGACGACGCCGGTTCCGGGGGCCACGGTGAAGGTCGGGCCGGTGCCGGTGATGCCGGTGCCGCTGGCGGTGAGGGTCGCGTTGGAGAGCAGGTAACCGGCGAGCGCCTGGTCGGCGGCGTCCGTGACGTCGGCGGCGACGATCGAGCCGCCGGTGAGACCGAGCGTGGCCTGGATGCTGTCGCCCTCGGCGCTGACATCCATCGTCTTGGTGTAGGTGAGGGTGTCGCCCGGGGCGATGGAGTAGCCGTCGAGGGCGATGGTCGAGCCGTTCGCGGTCCAGGTGCCGGCGACACCGGAGTCTGCGACGACCATGTTGCCGGCGGCGATGGTCGCGCCCTGCGTCGTGGCGGAGGCGTTCCAGCTGGCGAATGTTCCGGCTCCACCGAGGAGGAGGGTCACACCGGCGGCGGTGGCGATCGAGGCCTTGAGGAAGTTCTTCATGAGAGTGTCCTTTCGCGGCAGCGGCCGCTGGTCGGGGTGAGTGTCGTGGGCTTTCCCGATCCGGTTCGGACCGTTTCCCTGGCGACAAACATCAGTCTCCGCCCCCCGCCGCAACGTACCGGCCCACGAAGGACCAGGGCCTGCACAGCGTTACCGCAAGCCCTTCCCGGCCGAAACGGGCCAACCTCAACGCAAGCGCAACGTGACCGCAGGTTCCGCATAGGAGCGCTCCCATGAGCCCGAATCGTCGCGCATTGCACGTCCTCGCTTCCCACCCCTGCGCAATGTGCTCGCGCGAGTGCACGACCTCCTGCCGAGCGCACGGCCTTGCAGCGCCATCAGGCCGTGCACTCGGCACGAAGCCGTGCAGTCGCGGAGGACCGCGGGATCAGCGCGTGCTGAAGGCCGCGTCGAACGCCGCGGTGGGCGCCTCGAACGCGTTGCTCTTCACGAAAGCCAGCGCCTCGGGGGCACCGACGAGCCGGTCCATGCCGGCGTCCTCCCACTCGACCGAGATCGGACCGTCGTACCCGATGCTGTTCAGTGCGCGGAAGGCGGCCTCCCACGGCACATCACCGCGGCCGGTCGAGACGAAATCCCACCCGCGCCGGAGGTCCGCCCACGCCAGGTGCGACCCGAGCCGACCATTGCGTCCGTTGCCGATGTTCATCTTCACGTCCTTGCAGTCCACGTGATAGATCCGGTCGCGGAACTCGAGGATGAAATCGACGGGATTCAGCTGCTGCCAGACGAAGTGGGAGGGATCCCAGTTCAGGCCGAACGCTTCACGGTGGCCGATGGCCTCCAGTGTGCGGACCGTGGTCCAGTAGTCATAGGCGATCTCGCTGGGGTGCACCTCGTGGGCAAACCGCACCCCCACCTCGTCGAAGACGTCGAGGATCGGGTTCCAGCGGTCGGCGAAGTCCTGGTAACCGGCGTCGACGGCCTCCTGCGAGACCGGCGGGAACATGGCGACGTACTTCCAGATCGACGACCCGGTGAAGCCGACGACGGTTTTCACGCCGAGCTTGGCCGCGAGACGCGCGGTGTTCTTCATCTCCTCGGCAGCCCGCTGGCGAACACCCTCCGGGTTCCCGTCGCCCCAGACCCGGTCGCTCAGGATGTCGCGGTGGCGCTGGTCGATCGGGTCGTCGCACACCGCCTGGCCCTTCAGGTGGTTCGAGATCGCCCACACCTTCAGTCCGTACCGCTGCAAAAGGTCGAGCTTGCCCTGGACATACTCCGCGTCATCCCAGCGCCAGGGATCGAGGTGGTCTCCCCAGCAGGCGATCTCAAGGCCGTCGTAGCCCCATTCGGATGCGAGGCGGGCGACCTCCTCGAACGGCAGGTCGGCCCACTGGCCGGTGAAGAGAGTGATGGGTCGCGTCATGGCGATTTTCCTTCCAGGGAAGCGAGGGATGGGGCGTCAGTGGTCGACGGGAGTCCAGGCGCTGCCGGCGTCGGAGCTCCGTTCGACGGCATCGAGGACGCGCTGCACATGCAGACCGTCCTCGAACGAGGGATGCGGCTGCACCCCGTCGTGGATCGACGTGACGAGGTCGTACACCTGATGGGTGAAGCCGTGCTCGTAGCCGAGCATGTGACCGGTCGGCCACCAGGCTGCGGCGTACGGGTGGCCGGGCTCGGTGACGAGGATGCGCCGGAACCCCTGCTCCGTGGCGGGGAGCGTCGCGTCGTAGAACTCCAGCTCGTTGAGGCGTTCGAGGTCGAAGGCGATCGCACCGAGCGAGCCGGAGATCTCCAGTCGCAGGGCGTTCTTCCGGCCCGTCCGAAAGCGGGTCGCCTCGAACGAGGCGAGCGCACCTGAATCCAGCCGCCCGGTGAAGAGGGCGAGGTCGTCCACGGTGACGGCGCCGCGCTCGGTGGAGGCGGTGCCCGACAGCCCCACACCTTCACCCAGAAGCGGACGCTCGGTCACGAGCGTCTCGAGGATGCCCGACACGGTCGTCACCTTCTGGCCGGTGATGAACTCGGTCAGATCGATCGCGTGCGCGCCGATGTCGCCGAGCGCTCCGGAGCCGGCCAGATCCTTGTCCAGCCGCCAGGTGAGGGGCGCCTCGGCGTCGAACAGCCAGTCCTGCAGATACTCCGCGCGCACCTGACGGATCTCGCCGATCCGCCCCGCCGCCACGAGGTCGCGGGCGAAAGTGGTCGCCGGCACCCGCCGGTAGGTGAAGCCGACCATGGAGCGCACCCCGGTGGCGGCCGCGCGCTCGGCGGCGGCTGCCATGCGCTCGGCCTCGGCGACCGAGTTGGCGAGCGGCTTCTCGCACAGCACGTGCTTGCCGGCCTCGAGTGCGGCGATCGCGATCTCGGCGTGCGTGTCGCCGGGCGTGACGATGTCGACGAGGTCGATGTCATCGCGCGTGATGACCTCCCGCCAGTCGGTCGCCGCTTCCGCCCAGCCCCACTTCCGGGCGGATGCTTCGACAGCTGACGTGTTGCGGCCGACGACCACCGACATCTCGGGGTCCAGCGGAAGGTCGAAGAACCGGGGAGCGACGCGCCACCCTTGTGAGTGCGCGGCACCCATGAAGCCGTGGCCGATCATGGCGACGCGAAGCGTGTTGGTCAACGCAGAGTCCTTCCGGAGGTGGATATGGGGCGCCCGCCGAGTGATCGACGGACGCCCCACGCGAGGTGCGGTCTACTCGAACGACAGGTCGATGAAGTCGGCGACGTTCTCCTTCGTGACGACGGGGGCGTCGAGCACGATGCGGTTCGCGACGCTGGGTGTCACGATGTCACCCATCGTCTTGCCCTGGGCGATGAGACGCGCCAGCGCCACGCCGTCGGCGGCCTGGGTCGACGGGTAGATGACCGTCGCCTTCAGCACGGAGTCGTCGGCTTCGATGGCCTCCATGGCACTGCGGCTACCGGCGCCGCCCATCATGAAGAACTCGTCACGCCCGGCAGCGTCGATGGCCGCGAGAACGCCGACCCCCTGGTCGTCATCGTGGTTCCAGATGGCGTCGATCTGCGGGTTGGCCGAGAGCAGCTGCGAGGCGGCGGTCTCGCCGCCGGCGACGGTGAAGTCGGCGGCCACGCGGGCCGACACCTCGAGGCCGCAGTCCTCCAGGGCATCTGCGAACCCTTGGGAGCGATCCTGTGTCAGCGGCAGCGAGTCGATGCCGGCGATCTCCGCGACGACGGCGTCGGCATTCTCGCCCAGCTCCTCGCAGACATAGGTGCCGGCGCTGACGCCCATGCCGTAGTTGTCGCCGAGCACCGTCGTGCGCGCGGCGAACGGACTCGAGAACTCCCGGTCGACGTTGATGACCGGGATGCCGGCCTCCATCGCCTCGATGGCGATCTCGGTCAGCGCGGCGCCGTCGGTCGGAAGCAGCACGATGGCGTCGACACCCTCGTTGATGAAGGTCTCGACGGCCGCGATCTGGGCGATCGGGTCGTTGGTGCCTTCGGCGACCCGCAGATCGACGTCGTCGAAGCTGTCGCCCGCCGCGATGGCACCGGAGTTGATCGCGCCCAGCCAGCCATGGTCGGCCGCGGGTCCGGAGAACCCGATGACGACGGTGTCGCCCGCCTCCGCGTTCTCTTCGGACGAGGTGCCCTGGTCGACGACGGATTCCTCGTCCGCACCTCCACCGGTACAGCCTGCGAGAAGTCCGGCGGCAGCGACGATCGCGGTGCCGGTGAGCACCAGTCGCGTGCGCGCCTTCAGATATGAGCGCATGTTGTTCCTCCTTGAATGTGATGCAGCTTCTTGCGACAGGTGGAACGGAACCTGAGGGGAGCTGCCCGCACTCATGGAGTCCACGCTGACGCGACTCACCGTAACAGAAGGAGATCACGAAGAGGCATCTTTTGTTTTTCCGCCGTCAGAAGTGCCGATGACCGCGGTATCGGGGCGAGCACCGACGCGTGCCGGTGCAGAGACGTCCCGTGCACGCCGCTGAGTGCGCCGGATCGGACCCTCGTCATCCCGCTCCCCGGCGTGTTATGTTCACTGCGTGATCAAAGATGACCATTCATCGGCATTACTCTCCGTTCGGGGTGTGACGAAGTCGTTCGCCGGGGTACGCGCGCTCCGGGGGGTAGACCTCGAGGTCGCCGCGGGCGAGGTGCACTGCGTGCTGGGCCAGAACGGCGCGGGGAAGTCGACGCTCATCAAGACTCTCGCCGGTGTCCACCGCCCGGATGAGGGAGAGATCCGCTGGCGCGGGGAGCCGGTGGACATCCCCACTCCCGAGTCGGCGATCGAAATGGGCATCGCCACGATGTACCAGGAGCTGGACGTCGTGGACGGCCTGACCATCGCGGAGAACATCTTCCTCGGCCACGAGGTGGCCAGCGGCGGGTTCACAAGGCGGGCGGAGGCGGCGAAGCAGAGCCGCGCTCTGCTGGGGCGCCTCGGTCACAGCAACCTCGCGCCGAACACCGAGGTCGGCTCGCTCAGTGCGGCCAACAAGCAGATCGTGAGCATGGCTCGGGCACTGTCGCACGACATCAAACTCATGATCATGGACGAGCCGTCGGCCGTGCTCGACTCCGAAGAGGTCAAGAACCTGTTCGGAGTGGTGCGGGAACTGACGGCGGCCGGCATCGCAGTGGTGTACATCACCCACCGCCTCGAGGAGATCCGCCAGATCGGCGACCGGATCACCGTCCTCAAGGACGGCCGGACGACAGCAACGGGCCTCCCGGTCGCGGACACCCCGACAACCGAACTCATCCGTCTCATGACCGGCCGCGAGGTGGCCAACGTCTTCCCGCCTGCGACGCCCATCGCCGCCGATGCGCCTGTCGTCCTCGACGTCGCGGACCTCGGCCTGGCGGGCGTTTTCGCGGATGTGTCCTTCACCGTGCGCGGGGGCGAGATCGTGGGGCTGGCCGGACTGGTCGGCTCGGGCCGCTCCGAGATCCTCGAGACCGTCTACGGCGCCCGGAAGTCCACCGCCGGCTCCGTCCGCGTGGGCGGCGAAGTGCTCCGGCGCGGCTCGGTCGTCGCGGCCGTCAACGCCGGCATCGGGCTCTCGCCCGAGGAGCGCAAGAGTCAGGGCCTCGTCCTCGATGAGCCCATCTTCGTCAACGTGACGCTGTCGTCGGTGTCCCGGTTCGCGAAGGCCGGCTTCCTCGACGAGCGCGCCGAGCGTCAGGTCGCGCGCGAGCAGATCGAGGCGCTCGAACTGCGACCCGCCGACCCCGACCGGCCCGCCTCCACGCTGTCGGGCGGCAATCAGCAGAAGATCCTCCTCGCCCGATGGCTCGTGCACGGAACGCGCGTGCTGCTGCTGGACGAGCCCACCCGGGGCGTCGACGTCGGCGCGCGCTCGGAGATCTATCAGCTCATCCGCCGCCTCGCCGCGGAGGGCAACGCGCTCGTGATCGTCTCCAGCGAGATCGAAGAGGTGCTGGGGCTGGCCGACACCGTCCTGGTCATCGCGGATGGACGCGTCCTCACCACTCTTCCCGCCTCCCAGATCGATGAGCACGGTGTGCTCGATCTCGTCATGAAAGGAACGGCCGCGTGAGCGAGCAGACCCCGTCGGGGACCGGAGCCGGGCAGACGGCGACCGAACCGCCCCCCACCACGAGCACCACCGCGACCGAGCCGGTTCCCGCCTGGCGGCGCATCCTCTCCGGCTCGGTCGGACGCAACCTCGGGCTCGTCGTGGCGCTGCTCGTCCTCGTGATCGTCGGCGCCGTCACCGCGCCCGACACGTTCCTGAGCGTGAGTAATATCCTCACGATCCTGCGCGCAGCCTCGATCATCGGCGTCGTTGCGATCGGCATGACCCTCGTCATCATCGCGGGGGGCATCGATCTGTCCGTCGGCTCGGTGCTCGGGCTGGCTTCGGTCGTGGCATCCCTCGCCGTCATTCAGGACCTCTCCGAAAGCCTCCACTGGATCGTCATGGTGCTCCTCGCCCTGGCGGTGGGCCTCGGGGCGGGTCTGATCAACGGGGTCGTCATCGCGTACGGCAAGGTCGTGGCCTTCATGGCGACGCTCGCGATGCTCGTCGCGGCACGCGGTTTGGCCGAGATCCTGGCCAACCGTCGCACGCTGCAGGTGGGAGACCGCGACTTCATCACCTTCATGAACCTCGACATCCTCGGCGTCGACATGCTGATCTGGATCTTCGCGATCGTCGCCGCGCTCGGCTGGGTGGTGCTCAACCGCACCACCTTCGGCCGTCGCACGGTCGCGATCGGCGGAAACCGCGAGGCGGCGCGCCTCGCGGGCATCCCCGTCAAGCGCCACACGATGTGGCTGTACGCGATCTCCGGCCTGTGCGCCGGTATCGGCGGAGTGATGATCCTGGGGCGCACCACCGCGGGCACATCCACGCACGGCATGCTCCTCGAGCTCGACGTCATCGCGGCGGTCGTCGTCGGCGGCACGCTGCTCGCGGGTGGGCGCGGCACGATCACCGGTACGGTCTTCGGTGTCCTCATCTTCCAGACTCTCACCAACGTTTTCGTCCAGAACAACCTGTCATCGTCGGTGCAGAACGTCGTCAAGGGCGTCATCATCGTCGTCGCGGTGCTGCTGCAGCAGCGCTTCGCCCGGCCCACCGGGAGGGGGTGAGCCGGCGGCTCGGTGCCACCGACTTATGATCGATCAGTGGCACCGGGCCGTGGCATCCCGTTGAAAGGCCGGTGACTTCGGTACCGGCGAGCGCCGAAGTCCAACGAAGCAGGGTGAGCATGAGCATCGATTCCTCCAGCGGGATCTCCGGCGTCACGCAACTGTTCCAACTTCTGCGGGATGGCGTGCCCCGCACGCGTGCGGAACTGGCGAAGTCCACCGGACTCGCCCGGTCGACCATCGCTGCCCGCGTGGACGAACTGATGCGCATGGGCCTGGTCACGCCGATCGCGGAGACCGTCTCCACGGGTGGTCGACCTCCGTCCCTCTTCGCGCTCAACCCGAGCGCACGCCTGGTGCTTGCCGCCGACATCGGAGCCTCGCACGCGACCGTCGCAGTCACCGACCTGGCCGGCTCCACCCTCGCCGCGCACAGCGCTCCCCTGGACGTGACGCTGGGACCGGTCCCGGTGCTCACCTGGCTGGTCGAGAACGCCATGGCCCTCCTGGATCAGCTGGGGCGGTCGACGAAGGATCTCGCCGCCATCGGCGTCGGCATCCCCGGCCCGGTCGAGCACTCCACCGGGCAGCCGGTCAATCCTCCGATCATGCCGGGATGGGATCGGTTCGATGTTCCCGGCTGGGTGCGGCAGCATCTCGACGTGCCGGTGCTCGTGGACAACGACGTCAACATCTCCGCCCTGGGTGAGTGCGCCGCGGCCTGGCCGGGGATCGAGCACCTCCTCTTCGTGAAGGTCGCCACCGGCATCGGCGCGGGCGTGATCTCCGGCGGCACCCTGCAGCGCGGCGCCCAGGGCATCGCGGGCGACATCGGCCACGTACAGGTCGCGCGCGGCGCGGACGTGCCGTGCCATTGCGGCAACCGCGGATGCCTCGAAGCGCTGGCGTCCGGACCGGCCATCGCCCGCGCACTGACCGCGCAAGGGGTTCCTGCCGACAACGGCAACGACGTGATCGCTCTCGTCAAGCGCGGCAATATCGACGCCATCCAAGCCGTGCGGCAGGCCGGACGCGACATCGGCGAGGTCCTCACCACGTGCGTCAGCCTCATGAACCCGTCGGTCATCGCGATCGGCGGCTCGATGGCGCGCGTCGGAGAGCACCTCATCGCCGGTGTCCGCGAGATCGTCTACACCCGCTCGACGCCGCTGGCCACCGAGCACCTGGCGATCGTGCAGTCGGTGGCTGCGCAGAACGCCGCCGTCCTCGGTGCGAGCATGCTGGCCATCGAGCACGTCCTCTCGCCGGAGACACTCGAAACGCTGGTCAGCGCCTGACGACAGCATCCCGCTCCTCACTGCCGCCCCGCGGCGACGCAGACGCTCAGGCGTCGATGAGCACCTCGACAGCGTCGAGCTCGGGGAATCCGATCTCCGTACCGAAGCTGCCGGCGCCGACCACGGCGCGCGCGCAGGACGGGGTTTGGGGCGCTTTTCATGCTTTGGGGCGCGCCCCCGCGCGCCCCAAAGCACGCATCTCGCCCCAAACCCGAATGGCGTGGGGCGGCAAGGCACCTCGGGACCACTTCGCCGCGATCGTCGAGCCCAGCGAGCCACCCGCGGACGCTGTGCAAGCCCCGCCGTCGGGGGATCGCACTGCGTTCGTCCGGGCTGACGAACGGGGTGCGCCATTTATGTCGGGCTGGACGGAACGCCCGGGTCGCAGCCTTCCTAGAGTGAGGCCATGCCCACCCTCGGAGGCCTCGCTGACTTTCTGCAGACCGAGCTTGTCGCGCGCGCCCGGGACCGTGGGGTCCCCGGCGCGGCGATCGCCGTCGTCGCCGATGGGCAGATCATCGATGCCGCCGCCGGGGTGCTCAGCACCGCGACGCAGGTGGAGGCGACTCCCGAGTCCGTCTTCCAGATCGGGTCGATCACCAAGGTGTGGACGGCCACTCTGGTGATGCAGCTCGTCGACGAGGGACTTGTCGAGTTGGACGAGCCCGTGCGCACCTACCTGCCTGAGTTCGTCCTCTCCGACGACGCCGCCGCATCGGGCATCACGGTACGTCAGCTCCTGAGCCACCGTGCCGGGTTCGAGGGCGACATCCTCACCGACACCGGCCGCGGAGACGACGCCATCCAGACATATGTCGCCACGCTCGTCGACGTGGCGCAGGTCTTTCCTCCCGGTGCCTTCTTCTCGTACAACAACGCGGGCTACATCGTGTTGGGCCGCCTGGTCGAGCACCTGCGCGGGACGACCTGGGAACAGGCGGTCCTCGATCGCATCGCGGGGCCGCTCGGACTCGAGCGCGTCTCACCCAGTCCGTATGAGGCGATCCTCCACCGCGCCGCGGTCGGTCACGTGGGACCCGACGCGGACGGCGTGGAGACCCCGGCGCCGATGTGGGCGCTCGCCCGGTCCAACGGACCGGCCGGATCAATGCTTGCCATGACCGCGCGCGACCTCGCCGGTTTCGCGCTCATGCACCTGACCGGCGGCTCCGTCGGGGGCGACGGAGCCGCCGTCCTCTCCCCCGAGTCCGTCCAGGCGATGCAGCGCACCGAGGTCACGCTGCCCACACTCGCCGGAATGGGCGTCGCGTGGGGACTCGGCTGGGAGATCTACGCCGAGGGCGCCCCCCGAGTGGTCGGCCATGACGGCAACACCATCGGACAGGCGTCCTTCCTGCGGTTGGTTCCGGAGGCCGGGGTCGCGATCGCGCTGTTGACGAACGGCGGAGACGGCATGGGACTGTTCCACGACCTCGCCGAGCCGCTCCTGCGCGACCTCGCCGGCGTCGAACTCCCGCACTCCCCCACGCCCCCGGCCGACCGCGCGGACGTGGATGCGAGCCCCTTCGCCGGCGTGTACTCCAACACCATCGTCGACATGGTCGTTTCGCAGGACGACGCCGGACGCGTGTGGCTCGAGCAGCGCCCGAAGGGGGAGCTCGCCGCCCTGCAGTCCGCATCCCGCAGCGAGCTGGTGCCCTTCGGCGAGAACTCCCTCATCCTGCGCGAGCAGATGAGCGGCATGCATCCGGTGTTCGCGTTCCTCAACCCCGACGACGAGGGTCGCCCGAGGTACATGCATTACGGCCGAGCCATTGCGCGCTCGACCGACAACGACGTTCCGCGCACCACCCGCCCGATCGCCGCCCAGGAGGAATTGCAATGACATCCACTCGCACTGCCATCGCAGCGGTCGCCGCTGCGGGCATACTCAGCCTCACCCTCGCCGGATGTACCGGCGGAGGTGGCGGCTCCGGCGACGGCGCGCCCGTGGAAGGCGGCACGTTCACCCAGATCCTGCCGGCTGACCCGGGCGCTCTCGACCCGCAGATGTCCGCCGGCAGCGCGTTGTTCGCGCTCAGCAAGTTCGCCTACGACTCCCTCGTGAGCGTGGACGCGGATGGCGAGATCCTCAGCCAGCTCGCCACGGACTGGAACGTCGAGGGGCTCACCGCGACCCTCACGATCCAAGATGGGATCGTCTGCAGTGACGGCAGCGACTTCACCGCACAGACCGCGGCCGACAACCTCAACTTCATCGGCAACCCGGAGAATCAGAGCGCCCTGCTCGGGGCCTTCCTCCCGTTCGGCGTCACCTCGGTCGCCGACGGTGACACCGTCACGATGACCCTGACCGATCCCGCCCCGTTCCTCCTGCAGGGTCTGGCGAGTCTGCCGATGGTGTGCGACGCGGGCCTCGCCGACCGCACCGTGCTGGCCGATTCCACCCTCGGCACCGGCCCCTACGAGCTGACCGAGGCCGTCCCCAACGACCACTACACCTTCGAGGTGCGCGACGAGTACGCGTGGGGCCCGGATGGCGCCACCGTCGATGAGCCGGGCATCCCCGCGACGGTGAACGTCCGCGTCGTCACCGACGAGACCACCGCCGCGAACCTGCTGCTGTCGGGCGAGGTCAACGCCGCCCAGATCGTCGGACCCGACGTCGACCGCGTCCTGGCTCAGGACCTGTTCTCACAGGACGCCGTGGAGCTGTCGGGCGAGCAGTGGTACAACCAGGCCGAAGGCCACCCCACGAGCGACCCCGCGGTGCGCATGGCTCTTACCCAGTCGATCGACCTGGAGGAGCTGGCCTCGGTCATGACCGCCGGAAACGGCAGCCCCGCCACCAGCCTCGCCGTGGTGCAACCGGGCGGATGCTCCTACGACTCCGTGAGCGGATCTCTTCCGGCCTTCGACGCGGACGCCGCTGCAGCGGCACTCGACGCCGCGGGCTGGGTGCCGGGGGCCGACGGCGTGCGCGTCAAGGACGGCACGCGGCTGAGTCTGCTGTTCCTCTACGACAACGCGTTCGGCGCCTCGGCGGCGGCAGCGGCGGAGCTCGTGATGAGCGCCTGGCAGGAGATCGGCGTCGAGGTCGAGGGTAAGCAGCAGGACGACACGGTCCTGATCGACGCCCTCTTCAGCACCGGCGACTGGGACGTGGCGTGGGTCTCGGTCAACGTCAACAACCCCGACCAGCTGATGGGCTTCCTCTCCGGAGCACCCGCCCCCGAGGGAACGAACTTCGCGAGCATCGACAACGCCGAGTACCAGGCGGCGATCGCGGAGGCGCTCCAGTTGCAGGGTTCGGACAGCTGCCCGAAGTGGCAGGAGGCCGAGACGGCGCTGTTCCAGGCCGCCGACGTCGTCCCCTTCGCCAACAACCCCATCCGGATGTTCGGGAACGGCGCCGAGTTCACGTGGTTCGGCGAGCCGCAGCCCACGACCATCCGACTCCTCGGCTGACCCGGGCGCGCCCGCGATCTGAAGGACTGATGCGATGACCACGGCGACGATCCGGCTGGCGGAATCTGCGCGCAACACCGCCGATCACCGGTGGGTCCGGTTCGCGGTGCGGCGCACGGGCCGCCTGCTGGTCTCGCTGTGGGTCCTCATCACCGCGGCGTTCCTGATGATCCACCTCGTCCCCGGCGACCCCATCCGTGCGGCCATGGGCCCGAACGCCTCCGCTGAGGTCGTGGCCGCACGGCGGGAGTCGCTCGGGCTGAACAACCCGCTCTGGCAGCAGTACCTCGACTATCTCGGCGGGTTGTTCCGGGGCGATCTGGGGGTGTCGATCGGGTCGCAGCTGCCGGTCGCGCAGACGATCGCGCAGCGGTTGCCGGCCACCGCTGTGCTTGCTGTCCTGGCCTTCGTCCTTGCCATGCTGATCGCGATCCCGATCGGCGTGGCCGTCGCGATCGCGACGCGGCGCGGCCGGGGGCGTGGCCTGGAGCTGGGCTTCACGTCGACGAGCGTCTTCCTCGGCAGCATCCCGGAGTTCCTTCTCGCCGTGGCGCTCGTGGCGGTGTTCGGTGTGCAACTGGGCTGGCTGCCGGTCGCGGGGCGTGAGGGGCCGGCGTCCTACATCCTCCCGGTGCTCGCCCTCGCGCTGGGGCCCGCCGCCGTGCTGGCTCGGATCGTGCGGGTCGAAGTCCTCGCCGTGCTCGATACGGACTTCGTCCGCACCGCGCACGCCAAACGTCTCCCCGCCTGGCGGGTCAACCTCCGGCACGTGCTCCCGAACGCCGTGACCGCCACACTGACGCTGGGCGGACTGCTGCTGAGCGGTCTCGTGGCCGGGACGGTGCTGGTGGAGACCGTCTTCGCGTGGCCCGGGCTGGGCACCACGATCGTCAGTTCCATCCAGACCAAGGACTACCCGCTCGTGCAGGGCACGGTGCTCGTTTACGGCATCGGGGTGCTGCTGGTCAACACGGCGGTCGATGTGGCACTGGCCGTACTGAACCCGCAATCGACAGTGGCGGAGAGCTGATGCGCACGCTCCGGAAGATGATGCGGACCCCGCTCGGGGCGACCGCGCTCGCGCTCCTCGCGCTCGTGCTGGCCGTCGCCGTCTTCGCGCCCCTCGTCTGGGGCGCCCAGGCCGACACCACCGACACGGGCGATCTGCTGGCGGGTCCTTCGGGCGAGCACTGGGTCGGAACCGACAACCTCGGACGCGATCTGCTGTTGCGAACGCTGGTCGCCACCCGGCTCTCGGTCGTTCTCGCCCTGCTCGCCACCGTCGTCGCGGTGACCGCCGGGCTCGTGCTCGGGGTCGCTCCCCTGCTCCTCGGTCGCGTCCTCGGTCGACCGGTCACGTGGTTCACCGGCATCGCCGTTGCCTTCCCCGGCCTGCTGCTCGCGCTCTTCTTCGCCGCCATCTTCGGCAGCAACTCCGTCGCTGCCGTCTTCGCGATCGGACTGGCCGGCGCACCCTCCTTCGCCCGGCTCTGTCAGAACCTCATCTCCGGCATCGAGGCGCGGGACTTCGTCGCTGCGGCCCGCGTCGGCGGCATCGGCCGGTTCCGGGTGCTCACCCGCCACGTCCTGCCCAACATCGGTGAACCGCTCATCGTCAACGCGACCATCGGCGCCGGTGGCGCGCTCCTCGCCTTCGCGGGCCTGTCGTTCCTTGGCCTGGGCGTCCAGCCTCCCGAGTACGACTGGGGCCGGCTCATGATGGACGGCGTCCGCAGCATCTACATCAACCCGCTCGCCGCCCTCGTGCCCGGGGCCGCGGTCGTGATCGCCGGGCTCGCGTTCAACCTCACGGGCGAGTCCGCCGCGCGCACGCTCGGCGTCGGTGACGAGCTCTTCCTCGGCCCGAATGCGTGGCGGCGCCGGAAGTTCCGCCCTTCCCCCACGACGCCGACGACCGGGCACACGGACGAGCACGAAGGTGCGGTGCTCGAGGTGGAGGACCTCCGGGTGACGCTGCCCGGCGCGAACGAACCGGTGCAAGCTGTGCGGGGCGTGACCTTCTCCATCGGCACCGGCGAGATCGTCGGCATCGTCGGCGAGTCGGGATCGGGCAAGACGATGACCGCCCTGGCGGTCGCCCAGCTGGTTCCCGAACCGTGCCGGGTCGAGGCATCCACCCTGCGTTTCCTCGGCACCGACCTGCTCACCACACCCAAGGGACGACTCCGACGGTTGCTGGGCACCTCTCTCGCGATGGTCTTCCAAGACCCGATGTCGTCGTTCAACCCGACGATGCGCATGGGCGATCAGCTCGCCGAGGTCGCTCGGGAGCACGCCGGAATGAGCAAGCGCGCCGCCCGCCGGCTCGCGGCCGATCGCATGGCCGCGGTGCGCATCACCGACCCCGAACGACGCGTCCGGCAGTATCCGTACGAGTTCTCCGGCGGCATGCGACAGCGCGCCATGATCGGGATGGGCCTGATGGTCACTCCGCGACTGATCGTCGCAGACGAGCCGACCACGGCGCTGGATGTGACCGTGCAGCGCCAGGTGCTGGATCTGCTGCGGTTGATCCGCGACGAGAACGGCGCGTCCATCCTCTTCATCAGCCATGACATCTCGGTCGTCGCCGAACTGTGCGACCGGGTGCTCGTGATGTACCACGGCGAGATCGTGGAGGAACTTCCCGCCGCCGACCTGGAGAGCGCGACGCACCCGTACACGCGCGCGCTCCTCGCGGCGGTGCCGCACATGGGCACTCCGCTGGATCGCCCCCTCGCCACGACCCCGGACAAGGCGGCGACCACTGACACCATCGAGACCCCCGCCCGCCCGGCGGTCGACGACCCGACTCGGGAGAACGCGGGAGTGACCACGACATGAGCGAACTCCGTTTCGACAACGTCACCGTGCGCTACGGGATCGGACGGTCTGCCGCGACCGCCGTCGAGGACGTCTCCCTCACCGTGCCGGAAGGCTCCGTCGTGGGCGTCGTCGGCGAATCCGGCTCGGGGAAATCCACCCTGGCCCGCGCCGCCGTCGGCCTCGTCCCGGTGCAGGCGGGCAGCATCACCGTCGGCGGCCAGCCCGTCCCCACCCGCGGACCGCGCCCCTTGCAGATGGTCTTCCAGGACCCGTACTCCTCGCTGGACCCCCGCATGACGCTCGGGGCCAGCATCGCCGAGATCATGCCGGCGGGGATGAGCCGCAAGGAGCGCGCGGCGGAGACGGCGCGTCTGCTGAGACTCGTGCACCTCGAACCCGAACGCGCCGACACCTATCCCGCACGTCTCTCGGGCGGGCAGCGCCAGCGCGTCGCGATCGCCCGAGCGCTGGCCGGACGCCCCCGGGTTCTCATCGCGGATGAGATCACGTCGTCGCTGGACGTGCTCATCCAGGGTGCGATCCTCAACCTCATCCGTGAGCTTCAGGCCGAACTCGGCCTGTCGATGCTGTTCATCTCGCACAACCTGGCGGTCGTGCGCTACGTCGCATCCCGGGTCGCCGTCATGCACGACGGGCACCTGGTCGAGGAAGGCCCCACGGCCGAGGTGCTGGGCGATCCGCGCGACGAGTACACGCGCGAGCTTCTGGCGGCCATCCCCAGTCCCATTCGGTTTACGCCCTGATTCATCGAGCCCCACGAATTCATCGAGACCAAAGGAGCCTCCTGTGACCCGCAGAATGCGCATCGACGACACGCTCGCGCTCACCATCCCGAGCCAGCCTGCCCTGTCACCCGACGGGAAGCGCGTGGTCTACGTCCTCGGGGGCGTCGACGCTGCGGCGGATCACGCGACCAGCGCCCTGTGGGTCGCCGAGGGCGGAACGACTCGCCCCCTCACGCGCGGCAGCAGCGACGCGGCACCGGCCTTCTCGCCGGACGGTTCGACGCTGGCGTTTCTCCGCGACGGCCAACTGTGGACCCTCCCGCTGAGCGGCGGTGAACCGCAGCAGCGCACCTCCCTGCCCCTGGGGGCGGGACCCGCGGTCTGGCGCCCCGACGGGTCGCAGATCGTCTTCACGGCCCCTGTCGACCCGGCGGCGAGCACGGACGAAAGCGACGAGGACCGTGCGGCGCGCAACGGCTCCCCTCTCGTCACCGATGGCATCGACTACCTCGTGGACGGCGCCTGGTTCGTCCGCGGTGTCCGTGCCCAGCTGCACCTGCTCGACCTCGTCACCGGCGAGGTCAGCCAGCTCACCGATGGGAACGCGGATGCGGGGAGCCCGGCCTGGTCGCCCGACGGCGACACGGTCGCCTATGCCACGCGACCGCAGGGGCTGGATGACCTCACCTACCACTCTGCCGTGCATGTGCTGACCCCGTCCGATCCTGCCGCTCCCCCGCGCCTCCTGGCGTTCACGGACGGATACGCCGGCACGGTGTCCTTCACGCCCGACGGCACAGGCCTGCTCGTCGTGGGTTGGCCGGGCGACCCGGAGGGCCTCGCCGGCCTCTTCGCCGTCGACCTGGCATCGGGCGAGCTGACCGAGCTGTCGGCATCCCTCGATCGCAACGTCATGCCCGGCGCCCCCGCCTACCCCGGTGCGGTTCCCCAGGTGACCGCCGGCGGCGACGTGCTGTTCGCGATCCGCGACCGCGGATGCACCCACCTCTATGCCGTTCCCCTGTCGGGCGGGTCGCCGCGCCACCTCTACGGCGCGGAGGGTGAGGTCGTCAGCGGACTGTCCGTGGCGGGCGACACCGCCGCGATCGCGCTCGGCACACCGACCTCGTTCGGCGAGATCGTCCGCCTCGACCTCACGACGGGGGATGCCACGGTCCTCACCGCGCACGGCTCCGCACCCGAGGGGGCCGAGCTGTTCGTCCGCGAGTCACGGGAGTTCACCATCAGCGACGGCACCGTCGTCCAGGGCTGGATCGTCCGCGACCCCACGGTGGACGGGCCCACCCCCCTCCTCGTGGACATCCACGGCGGCCCCCACAACGCGTGGAACGCCGCCGTCGACGAGATGCACGTGTTCCATCAGGAGCTCGCGACTCGCGGATGGACGATCCTGATGATCAACCCGCGCGGAAGCGACGGCTACGGGGCCGACTTCTGGAAGGCCGTCTACCGCGGGTGGGGCGTCGCGGACGCGACGGACTTCCTGGAACCGGTGGACGAACTCGTCGCCGAGGGCCTCGTCGACGCCGACCGGCTGGCGGTCACCGGATACAGCTACGGCGGTTTCATGACCGCGTACCTCACGGGGCACGACGGGCGATTCAAGGCGGCCGTCGCCGGCGGCATCGTCTCCGACCTGGTGAGCATGGGCGGCTCGAGCGATGACGCCCACCTGCTCAATCTCCACGAGATCGGCGTGATGCCCTGGGACTCCGTCAACCGCGACCAGCTCGCCGAGATGTCGCCGTACACGGCGGTCGATCAGGTGTCGACGCCGACCCTCGTCCTCCACGGCGAGAAGGACCTCCGCTGCCCCGTCGGGCAGGCGCAGCAATGGCACTACGCTCTGCGCGAGCGCGGGGTGCCCACACAGCTCGTGATCTACCCCGGGGGCAGCCACATCTTCCCGCTGCTGGGAACGCCCAGTCACCGAGTGGACTATGCCCGCCGCGTCGTCGACTGGGTGGAGCGGTACGCCGGCTCGACCTCCGGACCGCGGCCCGCGGCCATCGACGCCGGCCATTGGCAGCGGCGCCTGGACGTGCTCGCGGAGCGCCACGGGGTGCCCGGCGCCCAGCTGGGCATTCTGCGACACAGCCCCGATAGCGCGGATGACCTCGTGGTCCTCGGCACGGGCACGCTCAACCGGAACCTTCCCGAGGGTTCCGGCCGTGTGACGGCGGACTCGGTCTTCCAAATCGGGTCCATCTCGAAAGTGTGGACCGCCACCGTCGCGCTGCGACTCATCGAGCAGGGTCACTTCACGCTGGACACACCGGTGAAGCAGATCCTCCCCGACCTGCAGCTGGTCAACGACGAGCTCACCCAGGGCGTCACCATCCGCCACCTGCTCACGCACACGAGTGGCATCGACGGCGACGTCTTCACCGACACCGGTCGGGGGGACGACTGCCTGGAGAAGTACGTCGCCCTGCTGTCGGATGCGGCCCAGAACCACCCGCTCGGTGCCACGTGGTCGTACAGCAACTCGGGATTCGTTCTGCTGGGGCGCGTCATCGAGGTCGTGACGGGAAGCGTCTGGGATGCCGCGATGCGGGAGCACCTGTTCGCTCCGCTGGGCCTCACGCACACGGTGACCCTTCCTGAGGAGGCGATCCTCCACGCCGCAGCCGTCGGCCACGTCGATGACGACGGTGTTCAACTGGTGGCGCCCGCCTGGGCGCTCCCCCGCTCTCTCGGCCCTGCGGGGCTCATCACGGCGCGCGCGGCCGACGTGCTGGCGTTCGCGCGTCTGCACCTTGCCCGCGGGATCGCGGAGAACGGCGAGCGCCTCCTGAGCGAGGACGACGTCGCCGACATGCGGGCCTTCCATGTCGAAGTTCCCGACAAGCAGGTGCTCGGGGACTCGTGGGGTCTCGGCTGGATCCGGTTCGATTGGAACGGCGAACGCCTCTACGGCCACGACGGGAACACGATCGGGCAGGCGGCCTTCCTGCGCATCCACCAGGATTCGGGCGTCGCCGTGACGCTCCTGACCAACGGCGGGCACGGGCGCGACCTCTACCAGGACCTGTACCGAGAGATCTTCGCCGAACTGGCCGGGATCGAGATGCAGCATCCCGTCCAACCGCCCGCCGAGCCGGTGGATGTCGACATCACCCCCTATCTCGGCGTGTACGAGCGGGAATCCGTGCGTGAAGAGGTGTTCGTCGGCGACGACGGCCCGATCCTTCGCACCACGGTTCTCGGCCCGCTGGCGGAGCTGGTGCCCGACCCGGTGGACGTCTACCCGCTCACCCCGCTTCGCGAAGGCGTCTTCGCGCTCCGCGAGCCCGGCGCGCAGACCTGGATGACCGCGACGTTCTACTCGCTGGAAAGCGGCGAACAGTACCTGCACTTCGGCGCCCGCGCGACGCCGAAGGTTCCGAGCCCCGCCTGATGGACGCTTCGTCGCCCCTCGCGGAGGCTCTCATTCCGGTCCTCACCGAGGACGGGATCATCGCCACCATCCGTGAGCTCGTGGAGTGCGAGTCGCCGTCGAACGACCTTCCTGCCGTCGCCGCGTCCGCGGACCTCGTGGCGCGGCTCGGCTCCGACCTCCTCGGCGCGCATCCGGAGCGGATTCTGCGAGACGGTCGATCGCACCTCCTCTGGCGATTCGGAGGTGAGACGACGGTGCTCGTCCTCGCCCACCACGACACCGTGTGGCCCATCGGGACGCTGGAGCGGCTCCCGTTCGCGGTGCACGACGGCGTGCTCACCGGGCCCGGGTCCTTCGACATGAAGGCGGGCCTGGCGATGGCGCTGCACGCGGTGGCCGGCCTGACAGACCGGGATGGCGTGGCGATCCTGGTGACCGGCGATGAGGAGCTCGGCTCACCGAGTTCTCGCGGGCTCATCGAGGCCGAAGCACGCGGGGCGCGCGCCGCGCTCGTGCTCGAGGCTTCCGCCGACGGCGCATTGAAAACCGAGCGCAAAGGCGTCGCCCTGTATGACGTGGTTCTGGCCGGCCGCGCCGCGCACGCCGGCCTGGAGCCCGAGAACGGCGCGAACGCGACGCTCGAACTCGCCCACGTGACCCTCGCCGCGGCGGCCCTCGCGGACGACGCGAAAGGGACGACCGTCACCCCCACCGTGGCCGCCTCCGGCACGACGAGCAACACCGTTCCCGCCGCCGCACGCTTGTCGATCGACGTCCGGGCTCGGACAGCCGCCGAGCTGGAACGAGTCGACACGGCGCTCCGCGAATACGTCGCGGTGACCCCAGGCACCAGCATCCGGATTCTCGGCGGGATCAACCGCCCCCCGCTGGAAGCGGCGATGTCGGCGGCACTGTTCGACGCCGCCGCGGAGATCGCCGCCGGCCTCGGCTTCGCGCCGCGGGAAAGCATCGCGGTCGGGGGCGCCAGCGACGGCAACTTCACCGCCGGCATCGGCGTGCCGACCCTCGACGGTCTGGGCGCCGTCGGCGGCGGCGCGCACGCCGAGAACGAGCATGTCCTCGTCGCCGAACTCGTTCCGCGCACACAGCTCCTCGGAGAGCTGATCGCGCGGATCTCACGGAAGGAAGAACCATGGAACAGGTGATCCAGGCCGACGCCCTGGCCGCCTCCGCTGTGCACGACGCCGAGCGCGCCGCGCACGAAGCCGGCGTCACCGTCCGGGAGCTCACCTCCATCCCCGACCAGGCCGCATCGGTGCGGCTGCTGTCGGAGATCTGGCGGCGCGGCGCGGAGAACCCCCCGGTCCCCACCGAGCTGCTGCGCGCTTTGGGTAAGGCCGGCAACTACATCGCCGGCGCCTACGCCGACGATGAGCTGGTGGGGGTCGCGATCGCGTTCCACGGAACCCCGGAGCGGCACGCGCTCCACAGCCACATCGCGGGAGTCTCGCCGGCGCACGCCGGGCGTTCCGTCGGTTACGCGTTGAAGCTGCATCAACGGGCGTGGGCGCTGCAGCGCGGCATCGAGGTCATCGAGTGGACATTCGACCCGCTCGTGGCCCGCAACGCGTACTTCAACATCGTCAAGCTCGGCGCCCTCCCCGTGGAGTACCTTCCCAACTTCTACGGCGAGATCCTCGACGGGGTGAATACCGACGACGAGACCGATCGGCTCCTCGTGCGGTGGCAGCTGCGCAGCGCGCAGACGGCGGCCGCCGCGGCAGGCACACCGCGTCGCCCCGACCCCACCGCGCCCGGGGTCGTGTCGGTGGCGGTACCACCGGACATCGTGGAGATCCGGCGGGAGGACCGCGCCCTCGCCCACTGGTGGCGGACCACCGTGCGCGATCGGATGACGGCGCTGCTGGATGCGGGCGCCCGGGTGACGGGGTTCGACCGTAACCTCGGGTACGTCCTGCAGGAAAAGAACGCCGGAGACCAGGAAAAGAAAGAGACATCGTGAAGATCGAGGGCTTCGAGCTTCGGCGGGTGGCCATGCCGCTCGTTTCACCGTTCCGGACGTCGTTCGGCACTCAGACCTCCCGCGACATCCTGCTGATCAAGGCGGTGACGGATGCCGCGGAGGGCTGGGGTGAGTGCGTCACCCTCCCCACGCCGGTGTACTCCCCCGAGTACACCGAAGCCGCCGTCGACGTTCTGAAGCGCTTCTTCCTGCCGGCACTGGGCGCGGCGGAGCTGTCCGGCGCGCACATGGTGAACGAGGTCCTCGCCCCCTTCAAGGGACACCGGATGGCCAAGGCCGCACTGGAGATGGCCGTTCTGGATGCGGAGCTCCGTGCCGAGGGACGCTCCTTCGCGCGGGAGCTCGGCGCGGTGCACGATCGGGTGCCGTCCGGGGTGTCGGTCGGGATCATGGACGAGATCCCCCAGCTCCTGGATGCGGTCGGCGAGTACCTCCACGAGGGGTACGTGCGTATCAAGCTCAAGATCGAGCCGGGGTGGGACATCGACGTCGTCCGCGCCGTCCGCGAGCGCTTCGGAGACGATGTGCCGCTCCAGGTCGACGCCAACACGGCGTACACCCTCCGCGACGCGCAGCATCTGGCGCGTCTGGACGAGTTCGGGCTTCTCCTCATCGAGCAGCCGCTCGAGGAGGACGACGTGCTCGGCCATGCCGAGCTGGCCCGGGTCGTGAAGACACCCATTTGCCTGGACGAGTCGATCACCTCGGCGCAGACCGCGGCCGCCGCCATCCGACTCGGGGCGACGAGCATCATCAACATCAAGCCGGGCCGCGTCGGCGGTTATCTGGAGGCACGCCGCATCCACGACCTGGCCGCGGCGCACGGCGTGCCGGTCTGGTGCGGCGGCATGGTCGAGTCCGGCATCGGACGCGCCGCGAACGTGGCGCTGGCCGCCCTCCCCGGCTTCGCCCTTCCCGGCGACGTATCGGCGAGCGACCGGTTCTACCGCACCGACATCACGGAGCCTTTCGTCATGGTCGACGGGCACCTCGCCGTGCCGCAGGGACCAGGGCTCGGCGTCACGCCGATCCCCGAAATCCTCGACGAGCTGACCACCGCCGTCGAATGGGTGCCGGTGTGAGGTCTACGCTCCCGGATATGAGTCCGGGAGCCCGATCCACCTGGGGACGCGTCCTCACCGACCTGGGCGTGACGCTCTTGGAGGTCGCCTACGGGCGCATCGAGGCCGACCGGCCCGTGGGCGGCGTCGTCATCCACGACCCCGTCGATGAGCCGGTCTATCCGGAGAACTCGATCGTGCTGGGCATCGGCGTGCACACCGCCGAGGACCTGCCCCCGTTGCTGACGACGGTCGGACTCCGGGGAGGTATCGCGCTCATCGTGCGGTCGCCGGTCGAGGTGAACGACGACGTGCGCGCGGCGGCGGATACGGCGGGGGTCGCCATCCTCGGACTCGCCCGCGGGGCCACCTGGACGCAGCTCGCCGCGCTGCTTCGCTCGGTGCTCGCCGAGGAGGACATCGGCCACACGCAGTCGGAGTCGCTCGAGGGGATACCGGCCGGCGACCTCTTCGCCGTCGCCAACGCGATAGCCGCGCTGTTGGATGCGCCGATCACGATCGAAGACCGGTCATCCCGTGTTCTGGCGTTCTCGGGACGGCAGGACGAGGCAGACGCCTCCCGCATCGAGACGATCATCGGGCGACAGGTCCCCGATCGCTATGCCAACGCACTGGCCGATCTCGGGGTGTTCCGCGACCTGTACCGCAGCCACGAACCCGTCGTGGTCGACCCCGTGCGTCTGGGCGAGGGGGTCACCACGCAGCGCGTCGCGATCGCCGTCCGCGCCGGTGACGAGGTGCTCGGCTCGGTGTGGGCAGCCATGGACGGACCGGTGACGCCCGAACGCGCCGCGACCCTCCGTGAGGCGGAGAAGCTCGTCGCCCTGCACCTTCTGCGGGTGCGTGCGGGAGCGGATGCGGAACGGCGGCTGCGAGCGGAACTGGTCAGCCGGGCGATCGAGGGCGGCCCCGCAGCGCGGGACGCGCTCAGCCGACTCGGTCTCGCCGGAAAACGGGTGAGCGTTATCGCAGCCGCCGCGCTGCCGGGCAAGAACGAGACCGGGTCGGTGCGGGCGGACCGCGAGCTCATCGCGTCCCGCGAGCGGCTCATCGACGCTCTGGCCATGCACCTCTCGGCGGTGCAACCGGGTGCCGCGGTGGCCTTCGTCGCGGACACGGCCTACGGCATCATTCCCGTCACCGATGCGGCCGCCGAGGAGCGGTCGGCAGCACTCGCGGAAGACTTCCTGCAGCGCGTGGGAACCCGCATCCCGGCGGTCATCGCGATCGGCCACGCCGCCGACGACATCGCCGGGATCGCGCGCTCGCGGGCGCAGGCTCGCCGGGTCCTCCGGGTGCTGACGGAGCGACCCGGGGGTGGGCGGGTCGCTCGGATGGCGGACGTGGAGACGGAGTCGCTCGTCCTCGAACTACGCGACCTGCTGGCTGCACGCGGTGACACCACAACGGGATTCCTGGCGCGCCTCGCGGAGTACGACCGGCGCAACAGTGCACAGCTCGTCAGCACCCTGGCGGCCTGGCTCGACAGCTTCGGGGATGTTCCGGATGCGGCGGCGGCGAGCTTCATCCACCCGAACACGTTCCGCTACCGGCTCCGCCGCGTCGCGGAGGTCGGCGAGATCGACCTGAGCGATCCGGATGTGCGGTTCTCCGCGATGCTGCAGCTGCGCATCCGCCGCGACTGATGCTGCGATCTCGCTTCGGACCGCCGGGACGGCTGGAGTGATCGTCGGGTCGTCGAGTGCGGTGATCGATCCGGAGCAGAAGCGCCCGGCGCCGAGCGCGATCAGGCCGCGAGGAAGCCGAGCAGCGCTGCGGTGAACGCCTCCGGCGCCTCCTCCGGCACGAAGTGACCCGACCCGGGGATGACCAGTTCCGTGACGTCGGCCGCCACGATGCTCGCCACTTCCGCCACCGAGGCTCCGCTCGCGTACTGCCCACCCACAGCGAGCACCGGCATCGAGAGTCGCCCGCGCTGCTGCCACGCGATGATCTGTTCCGAGGTGGCGTCCGATCGGTAGAACTCGAAGCTCGCCCGAAGAGCGGCCGGGTCGCGCAGCGCGTTCACGTACAACTCCACCGCGTGCGGGGCGATGGCATCGGGCGAGGCGGCCTTCGACGCGAACTGGTGGCCGAAGTACACCTCCTCCCGCCCCCGCACCATCTGCTCGTTGATGTCGCCGAGGCGGTTGAAGGCGAAGTGCCAGAGGAACTCGTTGGTGGGCTTGTCCATGAACAGCGGCGGCGACGGACTCAGCCCGGGCAGAATCGCCTCCGCCAGCACCAGCTTCGTCACCCGATGCGGATGGGCAGCGGCCAGCACATACGCGACGATCATGCCGAGGTCGTAGCCCGCGACGGCGAACGTGTCGTGCCCGAGCGCCGTCATGAGGCCCGCCATGTCCTCCGCCAGCGTGGCGCCGTCGTAACCGTCGCGCGGCTTGGCACTGGCCCCGACGCCGCGGAGGTCTGCCGCCACGACGGTGTAGTGCTCGGCGAGAGCGGGCATAATCAGTCGCCAGCCGTACCAGAACTGGGGCCAGGCCGGCAGAAGGAGCAGGGCGGGCCCCTGCCCGCCGACAACGGCGTGGATGCTCACGCCGTCCACGTCCAGCGTGTGACTGGTGAAGGTCTCCTCGAATCCGGCGGGCAGATTGCCCACATGGTCAACCGTGAACGTCACGTCGTACTCCGATCCGTATGTGGAATCTTTATCCACATAGAACTTATGGGTCGAGTGGATAACTTGTCCAGTTACGCTTTCGGTATGGTGACGGCTCTTCGGCGCGACGCGGCGCACAACCGCGACCAGATCCTGCGCGCCGCGCGGGCGATGGTCGACGGCGGACAACCCCTGGTCTTGAATGATGTCGCCAAGCGGGCAGGTGTAGGAGTCGGGACGACCTACCGCAACTTCCCCACGCCCACGTCGCTGCTCGAAGCAGTCGCGCAGCCCCGGCTCGCCGAACTCATCGCAGCGGGCGAGCGAGCTCTTCACGATGATGAGCCGGGGTCGGCGTTCTCGAGTTTCTTGTCCACCATCGTGCGCGCGCAGATCATCGACGCGTCGTTGCCCCCCGTGAATGCGGCTGTGCACGACGAACTCGAAGAGACGACGCAGCTCAAGGCACGGCTGCGCGAGGTGGGGGCTGAGCTTTTGGACCGCGCCAAACGCGCCGGGGACATCCGGGATGACCTCGCCTACGGCGATGTGGTGCCCCTGGCCTGTGGGCTCGCGCACGCCGTGCGCGCCGGCGCTCCCGGCGATCCGCTCGATGCCGCGGATCGGTACACCCGCATGCTGCTGGCGGGCCTGCACCGCTGAGCAGAAGCGCCCGCCGCTCGCGCGGCGGGCGCTTGCCGAACGCGCTCAGCTCATTTCGCCGAAGGTGCGGTCGATGTCCGCCATCTCCATGGCTGCGGTGGCTTCGATGAGCTCCTGCAGCTCGGTGTCGGCTCCCGGAGAGAACTCCTCGAACCGCTCCGGGGCGATGGTCATCGGCACCCCGACAGGCGCCTGCTCGCTCGCATCGAGCTTGGTGCCGTCGTTCGAGGGCGACATTCCCTGGAAGATCTTCCCCGCCTCGGAAAGGTTCGTCAGGTCGAAGGAGAACTGCTTGCTCTGCAGTCCCATCTCCAGCAGGCGAGCCACCTCGGGGAACTTCTCCGCGTTGGTCTTGGGGATGGGAAGCGACGTACGCCAGTTGACGCCGAGGGTCTCCAGCGCCTTCGCGTACGCGTTCTCGTGCGCCTGATCGCGAACGATGAGGTACGAGATCGTGCTGCGGGCCGTCTTGTTGTCGGTCATCTCGTACAGGCGGCACTTCTGCAGGCGCCCGGTGGACTCCAGCATCAGGTTGTAGAGCAGGTCGAGTACCAGGTTGCCCGAGTTGTAGACATAGGTGCCTACCCATGGGTTGCCGGCGGCATCCACCGGCAGCGCACCCTGAGCACCCACGAGGTAGTGGTGGATGTTGCTCTCGTGCTTGGCGATCTCCAGCGGGATCGAGCCGCCCGCGCCCGGCTTGTCGAGCGGGTCGGTGAGCTTGCCGTTGTAGCGCGGCGACCCGTCCAGCAGACGCGAGATGGTCGTGCCGATGAGCTCGACGTGGCTGATCTCTTCGGTGCCGATGCCCTGGATCAGGTCCTTGTACGGCTTTGCGGACGGGCCGCGGAAGTTGATGCTCTGGAAGAGGTACTGCATCATCGTGCGCATCTCACCGAACTGCCCGCCAAGGCCCTCCTGGAGTGCGTTTGCGGCCGCGGGATCCGGCTCGTCCTGCTCGATTTCGTTGATCAGTTGCTGAACGTGAAAGTACATGAGGCCTCCGAAGCGGTTGGTCCTCTCAGCCTCGTCGCATCGACACATAACCGAGACCCTCTCGCCTTTCCGCCGGGTGCCGAGTACCCTCCGACCTACATCTGCGATGAGTCTCGATTGTCGGTGTCCTCGACGGCTGTGACGATCCCCCGACGTGCGACGCCCGAAGCTGCTGGTGCTGCGTCAGGATCAACCAGGCACGTGAGCGGCGAAAGCAGCGCAGTCGCCTAGCCTGCTGTCATGCAGTCTTCGCGTGCGGAATGGGTCGAGCACGTGATGTGGTGGCACGTCTACCCACTCGGATTCGTCGGAGCATCCATACACCCCCGCGGCGACGACGATCGAGAGCTCTCACACCGCCTGAGCCGGATAGAGGCGTGGCTGGATCATCTGATCGGTCTGGGTCTGAACGGGCTGCAGCTCGGCCCGGTCTTCGCCTCCACCACCCACGGATACGACACGACCGACTACTTCCGGGTGGATCCCCGGCTCGGCGACGAAGCCGACCTGGTCGCGCTGATCGACGCCGCGCACGCGAAAGGCGTTCGGGTGCTGCTGGACGGTGTGTTCAATCACGTCGGCCGCGAGCATCCCGCCTTCGCCCTCCTCGAGCAGGATGGCCCGGACGCCCCTACCGCGAATCTGTTCTCGGTCCGCTGGGACGGCTGGGCGCCCGGCGATCCGGTGGACGCGGATGTTTTCGAAGGTCACGAGCATCTCGTCGCGCTCGACCACAACTCGCCGGCCGTCGAGGATCTGGTCGTCGAGGTGATGCAGTACTGGCTGGAACGAGGCATCGACGGGTGGCGCCTGGATGCGGCGTACGCCGTCGCACCCCGCTTCTGGGGTCGCGTGCTCCCGCGCGTGCGCGAACGGTTCCCGCACGCGTGGTTCACCGGCGAGGTGATCCACGGCGACCAGGTGGCGATCGTCACCGAGTCAACGATCGACTCCCTGACCCAGTACGAGCTGTGGCAGGGCATCTGGCACGGCATCGCCGACCTCAACCTGTTCGAGCTCGCCCACGCCATCGGACGGCACGACGATCTCCTGAAGACCTTCATCCGAGCACCTTCGTCGGCAACCATGACGTCACCAGGATCGCCACGGCCGTCGGCGACCGGCACCTCCCGCATGCGCTGGCCGTGCTGTTCACCGTTGCCGGGACCCCGTCGGTGTACGCCGGGGACGAATACGGATACCACGGCACCAAGGAGGAGCGCGCGGGTGGGGACGACGCCATCCGCCCGCAGTTCCCGGCCCACCCTCCGCGACGCGAGGATCTCGAGCCGCAGGAACGCTCTGTGCTGGAGACGACCGAAGCCCTCATCGCGCTACGGCGCCGACGCCCGTGGCTCCACCGCGCGCACACCGACGTCGTCGAGCGCGCCAACACCACCCTGGTTCTACGTTCCGCCGCAGGTGACGAAGCGATCGTCACCGCACTCAACCTGGGCGACGAACCTGCCCGCTTCAGCGCCGCCGGCGCGATGACCGTGGAACTGGGACAAGGCGAGATCCGAGGCGGCCAGGTCATCCTTCCGCCTCACGGGTGGGCAGTCCTCGCCTAGCAGCGGACGCCCCCGTGTGATCAGCCGGCCGGATATGCCAGGAGCGATTGGCTGATCTTCTCTGCTTCCGGGTCGTTGCTCGCGGTCATACCGGGGTCGACGATTTCCACCCTGCTGCCGTCCGGCCCCCTGGCCTTCATTCCGACGCCGCCGCAGCCTGACCACGAGGGCTCATCGGCCGGGACGACGACGACGCACGGAGCATTGCTGTCCTTCGCCCGAACGAGGTAGTAGATCGTGCCGGCAGAATCTTCGCCGGCAAGCCGCGAGCTGTCGGCGTCCATGCGCGCTTCGGAGACGTCGAAAGGAATCTCATCCGCGGTCGTTCGATCCCGCTGGAACTCCGGAAGCTCGCCAGGAGCACTGCACCCACCGATGAGGAACAGGCTCCCCACCACCACCAGTGAGGTCGTCAGGCGTCTCATTCCGCGATCGTAGCCTCGCGGTCTTCGAGATGTCGATCAGCAGCGAGCGTCGCCGCCGGAAGTGCCGGATCCGCCTGTAGCGTTACCCCTCCAGGACATGCCGTTCGCGAGCGGCCCGATCCCGAGGACTGAGAGAGGTTCCCCATGGCCAAGAACAGCAAAGCGGAGAAGGCGGCCGGCGCAGCGCTGGATGCCGCAGCCGCAGCCGCCAAGGACGCCAAGCGCCTGAGCAAGACCCTCCCGAAGAAAATCGCGAAGAAGCTGCGGTCGCTGGCGGACGAAGCGAAGAAGGCCTCGCAGGCATCGAAGAAGAAGATCGCGCGCCATCCCCGGAAGGTCGAGAAGAAGGCGGCCGAGGCCACTGCCCGCGTCCAGAAGGCCGCGGACAAGGCTGAAGCCAAGGGCGCCGCGGAAGCCGCTCCCACCGAATCCGCGGCCCCTGCCGCCCTTCTGAACGAAGCTCTGAGCGCCACCCTGCCGACGACCGACCTGGCGTCACTCACGGTCGTGGAGCTGCGCGACCGCGCCCGGGCCGCGGGCCACAGTGGCTTCTCCCGCTTCACCAAGGCTGAGCTGATCGCCCTCCTGTCGTCCTGACCGCGTGCCGCGCTCCACGGGATCCCGCGGTCCCGCCGCGTGAGCGCCGGTGCCGAGCCGCAGATTCGGCCCCAGCCGTCAGGTTTCGCCCGGGCCCTCGCGGCTGGGTGGGTTACACGATGGGGAGGACGAATCGGGCCTCGTCTTCGCGGCCGAAGATCGTCTTGCCGTAGGCCTCGAAGCCGCTGGCGGCGAGGGTGTGGCCGTGGCGGCTGGCGGTGGCCTGGTCGCGCCAGACCCGCTGCAGGGACGCGGACTCGGCGAACCCGGCGGAGCCGTGCGCGGTCATCAGGTCGTTGATCATCGTGGTGATGGTCTCCACGACCCAGCCGGCTTTGGCGCGCATCTCGATGCGTTCCGCGTACGGGGCGTAGTAGCCGTCCTGGGCGCCCTGGTAGATGGTGTCGGCGACGTCGCGGGCGACGAGTTCTGCGGCGTTGAGCTGCACGGATGCTTTCGCGATCGCGCTTTGGAACACCGCGGAGTCGGACTGCTTGGCGTACCCGGTGTACGCGATCGCCTTGCTGTCGGCTTTGGAGATGACGTAGTCCAGTGCGGCGCGTCCCATTCCCAGGTGCGGGCCGATGAGCTTCATGAACAGCGACGGCACGAACACCGTCTGGTACGTGAGGTCGTCGTAGTTGCTGAGGTAACCACCCTCGACCGCGGCGGTGAGGGGGAAGATGCGGTGCTCGGGAACGAACACGTCCTCAGCGATCTGCATCACACTCGCGGTGGATTTCATCCCCGCGACATACCAGTTGTCCTCGACGCCGAGTTCGGAGGTGGGGATCAGGGCGAGACCGGCATCCACGACCTCACCGGCATCGTTTTTCAACGGCACACCCAGCAGCGACCAGTCCGCGTTCATGCTGCCGGTGCCGTAGCCCCACTTGCCCGTGACCCGGTAGCCGCCGTCGGCCCGCTGCGTGTCCGAGGTCGTGGCCAGCACGATCGAGATGAACGAGTTCACGCCCTTGTCAGTGCCCCACACGTCCTGCTGCGCCTGCTCGCTCATCAGAGAGACAACCCACGCACCGGAATCCAGGATGCCGTGCACCCACGCGATGCTGCCATCCCCCCGACCGATCGCACGCGCGACCGCGTGGCACTCGGCCGTGTTCGCGCCCAGACCCCCGAAAGCCGGCGGCGCGGAAATACCGAACGCACCCGTCGCGGCGACCGCGTCGAACACCTCCGGCGAGATACGACGCTCCGCATCCGCCTCCCGCCCACTCGCGATCAAAGTCGGACGCAACTCATCGAGCTGCTCCACGATCGAAACGATCTCAGGACGAAGAGGGGTGGCTGCCATGGGGACTCCTTGATGTGGATGATGGGTGTTTTGTGAATGGATGATGGATGGCGGGTCCGCCACGACGGATCTGGTCACGACCCGCTGTCGACTGACGTGGGGTGGCGGGCCTCACCGCTCGGGTTCGTTGCGGTGATCATCGACCGGCCGCGTACCCCTGCATGCCACGCGGGTTGGCCGCAGCGACAAGCATTCCGTCGTCCCTGAATCCGGCCGCGCTGACCCGGCCGAGGCTCCAGGGCCCGGCGACCTGAACGTCATGGCCACGAGCGCGAAGTTCGGCGATCACCCCATCACCCACCCGATCTTCAACAATCAGACCTCCGGGGACGAAGGTTCGTGGGAAGAAGGAAGACGGCAGATGCGTGGAGTGCCAGGACGCCGCATCGATGGCTTCCTGAAGGTTCATTCCGTGCACGAGCAGGTTAAGAAGGAACGGCACGGTCCATTGATCCTGCTGGTCTCCACCCGGCGTACCGAAAGCAAGGTAAGGCGCGCCGTCGCGCAGCAGCATGCCGGGGCTCAGTGTCGTCCGCGGTCGCTTCCGAGGCGCGATCGAATTGGGTAGACCCTGCTCAAGCCAGAACATCTGTGCCCGCGTCGGGAGCGAGAACCCGAGGCCCGGGATCGCCGGAGAACTCTGTAGCCACCCTCCACTCGGGGTGACGGCGACCATGTTCCCCCACCGGTCAACGACATCGAGGTGACATGTATCGCCGCGCACCACGCCCATACCGCTGAGCGTCGGCTCCCCTGTTCCTGCCGCTCCGTCGATGACGCGCTGGGTGAAGATCGCCTCAGAGAGTCGGGGAGTACGCCCGCCCGGTGCCCCCGGGCGCAGCTGCATCGAGGCCTCGGGCCCGACGAGCGCGGCCCGTTCGCGCGCGTAGGCATCGGATAGGAGAATTTCGAGGGGCACATCACTGAACCGTGGATCGCCGTAGTACGCCTCGCGGTCTGCAAAAGCGAGCTTGGCAGTCTCTGCAACGGCGTGCACCATCTGCGCCGAGGCGGGCGCTCCGGTGTCCTGATGGGCCAGCATGGCGAGTTGTTGCAGGAGGACGGGGCCCTGTCCCCAAGTGTCGGTCTTGGCGACCGTGACGCCGGCGAACTCGACCGTTGCGGGCCGTTCCCAAGAGGGCTCCCATTCCGCCAGATCGGCGCCGGTCAGCAGACCGGCATGATCTTGACCCGTGGTGTCGCGGACGGGCTGCCTCATCCACGAGTCGACCGCATCCGCGACGAAGCCCCGATAGAAGATGTCCCGTGCACGGGCCATGACCGTCTCGCGTGTACCGCCGCCCGCGTGTGCCGCCTGCACGATTCGCTCGAGAGTGTCGGCTAGTGCGGGGTTGCTGAAGCGCGATCGACCCGCGGGAACCTTGCCGCCTGGCACGTATATCTCCGCGGAGGACACCCAGTGCGACGCGAAGAGTTGGGCAACAGAACCGATCGCCATAGACGCGTCGGGCAGGAGCGGATACCCGTCCCGGGCGTAACCAATGGCGAAGCGTGCGATTCGTTCGAGCGGGAGAGTGCCGTGCCGCTCCAGCATGCTGAGCCACGCGCCAAAGGCGCCTGGAACGACCGCGGCCAGGTGTCCGGTGCCCGGGATGACGTCGAGTCCGAGTTCTTCGAACGCCGAGCTGGTAGCTGCGGCTGGCGCTGATCCTTGGCCGCACAAGACCCACGGCTCTCCGCTCGCCACATCGAAGCCCAGAATGGGGGCGTCACCTCCGAGGCCGTTGAGGTGCGGCTCCACGACGTGCATCACGAGACCCGCGGCTGCGGCAGCGTCGAACGCGTTGCCACCTTCTTCCAGCACGGCCATACCTGCGGCCGATGCGAGCCAGTGGGTTGAGGCGACCATGCCGAAGGTTCCCGCAAGTTCCGGACGAGTGGTGAAACGCATGGGTGAGTGTCCTTTCACGGGAGGATGTGCGGCCGGCGCCTAGACGGCGGTGAGCCTTCAGAGGTGCACAGCGCGTGTGCCCGCTGACGGCGAGATGGAGCGGCCGACCGGCGGAGCGCCGAACGGCGGCCCGCCGGCGCGAGTCAAGCGACTTCCCAAACCCCAAGGTCGGCGAGGAGCGCTGCCCGCAGACGCAAGAACTCATCCCCCGCCTTCTGGCGCGGATGCGGCAGATCGATCGCGGTATCGGATATGAACTGCCCCGCGTCCATGACGAGGACGCGGTCGGCGAGGAGGATCGCCTCTTCCACGTCGTGGGTGACGAGCAGGACGCCCGGTCGATGGGCGCGATAAAGCTCCAGCAGCAGCGCGTGCATTCGGATTTTCGTCAGAGCATCGAGAGCCCCGAAGGGCTCGTCGAGCACCATCAGTTGCGGCTCCCGGATAAGTGCGCGCGCCAGAGACGCGCGCTGGGCCTCACCGCCGGAAAGAGTCAGCGGCCACGCATCGCTGCGGTGGTCGAGCCCCACCTCGCGCAGCGTCGCTTCTGCCCTATCGCGCAGACGAGACCCTTTCAGACCGAGGGCGACGTTCCGCCAGACCTTCTTCCAAGGCAGTAGACGCGGCTCTTGGAACCCCACGGCGAGGCGGTCCGTGACGGTGACCTGGCCCGTCGCGCCCTGATCGAGCCCGGTGACGATGCGCAGCAGGGTGCTCTTACCCGTCCCGGACCGCCCGAGGAGAGCAACGAATTCGCCACGCTCGATGTCCAGGTCGATGTCGGAAAGCACCTGGGTCTCCCCGAAAGAGCGCGACACCGAGCGCAAGGACACGACACGGGACCCCTTTGCCGACGGTGTGGCCAGATCATCGTGCATGGTCACGACGACTCCAATCCCTGGCGCCAGGCGAGGGCGCGCTTCTCGATTACGCGGACGAGCAGGTCGGACAGATAGCCCGCAAGTGCATAGATGAGGATTCCCAAGACGATCACGTCTGTGCGCAGATAGAGGCGCGCGTTGTTCATGAGATAGCCGACGCCCTCAGAGGCATTGACCTGCTCGCTGATGACCAGCACGAGCCACGCCACACCAAGCGACATGCGGAGTCCCGTGAGGAAACCAGGGAGCGCACCGGGGAGGACGATGTGGCGGATGCGCGCCATGGGCGACAAGCGAACGATGACCCCGACTTCGAACAGTTTCCGGTCGACACCGCGAATGCCGGCATACGTATTCAGATAGACCGGGAATACCACCGCGAGGGCGATCATCAGCACCTTCGAGGGTTCGCCTATACCGAACCAGAGGATGAACAACGGCACGAGAGCCAGCACCGGTACCGTACGCATCATCTGCATGATCGGATCGATGAGCGCGTCACCGACCTTCCACAGGCCAGCCAGCACCGCGAGTACAAGACCTACCCCGACGCCAAGGATGAGCGCGAGACCGATGCGCTGCAATGAGACGAGCAAGTGCACTTGAAGCTCGCCGGTGGACCACAACTCCCATCCGGTCCTCACCACCTCCAGGGGCGGGGGCAGGACTGTGACGGGGATGAACCCGGTCATGGCCGCGATCTGCCAGATGACGAGCAGCGCAAGCGGCCCGACGGTTCGGAGAGGCCGCATGCGCGACCACCACGTCGCGCGCCGCGGTACCGAGAGCGTTGCAGTGACGGTCGGAGCCGCGCCAGCTCCGGGAATCAGTTTGGGAGAGGACATGACGACCGACTAGTCCGTCGCAGCCGACCCGTCGAAGATGATGTCCTCGACCTCGAATGTCTTTGTGAGAGTACCCGTCTCGTGCCAGGAGTCGATGCTCTCCTGGAGCTCCGCGCGCGTGTCCTCGTCGTACGCCTCGTATACGAAGAGCGTTTCAAGCAGGTAATCGAGCTGTTCCGGGCTGAAGTCGTTCGCGGCCTTCTGGATCGCGAGATACTCGTCCGGATCCTCCAGAACATGGGCGCCACCTGCGGCGTACCCCTCCAGCACCGCTGCCGTCACCTCAGGGTTTGCCTCGGCGAAGTCGCGGCGAACGACCAGCACCGGGTAGTCGAGCTTGCCCGTGAGTTCGTCGTCGCCCATCACCAGGATCCGGCCATTCATATTGTTGACCGCAGCCGGGATGAAGGTCGCGAAGGCCGCCCAGGCGTCGATGGATCCTTGAGTGAATGCTCCAGCGGCGTCGCCCGGACCGAGGTAGATCTTTTCAATCGAATCACTCGGCAAGCCCCGATTGAGCATCGCTTGGTCAACGATGTACTCGCCCGCAGCGCCCTTAGTGACAGCGACTGAGCGGCCCACGAGGTCCTCGATGGACTCGATGTCACTGTCGGCGGGGACCACGATCGATGAGCTCGAGCCCGCGGAACGCTTGCTCACACCGAGGAAGAGGTAGTCGCCTGATCCCGTCAGTCCGGTGAGAGCGCCAGAGGTGACAACGGTAGCGAAGTCGGCTGCTCCGCTATTCAGGGCTTCCAGCGCAGGCTCTGTCGAGGGGAAGTACCCGGCGTCGTCGGCGGTTCCGCCGACGGCCTCCACCGCTGTTGGAATGTCATCGAAGAGGAAACCAACGTTCGACCCGGGCGTCCCGACGGTGATGATCCGGGCAGTCACCGCGTCCCCACCCTCAGAGGATGCTGGCTGACCAGCGCACGCGGTTAGAACGAGTGCGCCCGCAGCCACGGCAGCGAGAGCGGTGAGGCGGAGTCGGCGATCGATGGGCACGGGGCCTCCAATAGGTCGGCTGGTCGAAGGTGCGCAGACCAGCGCTGGCGAACGAGGGCGAACAGACTTCTCGGCATTGCACCTCCCCTGGACCCACGGCGACCCGAAAGTCTCGCGATGTGGTTCGTATACGAACCGGGATTATGGCCACTATATACAGTTGTTGCGAGATTCCTCAACCAACAGAAGGATCGGCCGCTAGATGCGGCCGTGTAGGACCTTGCCCGCAACGACGGTGGCCTCGGCTTGCATGGATCGCAGAGCCGACACACTGCATGTGAGGGGATTGGCGCCGAGCACCACTAAATCGGCAGCCATCCCCGCCCGCAGCACCCCCCGCCATGATTCCTCGCGAGTCAGAAAGGCCCCACCGCGCACTGCGGCATGGAGTGCCTCTTCCCGACTGAGCGCGTTGTCAGGGTCGATGGCTGCACCGCCGGCGGTCATACGCTCTGTGACCGCCCATACGGACTCCCACAGGGAAATCGGCACGTTGTCGCTGCCGAAAGCAACGGTGACACCGGCCGCGCGGAGTTGCGGCAGCGGCAGGATCTGTCCCGGAGCTCCGGCGGTCCGAGCGAGGGCGTCGCCGGTGCGGTGAAGGAAGTAGGGCGCGATGGTGGTGACGACCAGTCCCAGTTTCGCGATCAATTCGATCTGAGGGGCGGACAGAATCGGGACGTGCCCGAGAACCCAGCGGAGTGGCGCCACGGGGATGTCGCGGTCGATCTCGTCGATGAGCGGTAGGAGGCGAGCGTCAATGCCCGCCACGCGGATCCCTGCTTCCGCCGCGGATCGAAGCAGATTCCGCGCCGCGTCGGGTGAGAGCGCCGCTCCCGCGCTGAAGCCTGCCCACCCCGTATGTGGCCGATGGCCGGCGCGCAGCGCGGCGTCACCAGTGCCATCATCCAGTTCGATGAAGACGCCCTGCAGCTCGAGCCTTGTCTGCAGAGCACCGAGCTTCGTTCGGCGTTCCGCCACGAGCCGCCCCACACCGCGCAGGTCGTGGCAGTTCCAATCTGGGCTCCAGATCAGGCTTGCTCTCAGCTCGCCCGACCCGTTTTCCCCGTACGCATCCAGCACCTCGTCGGCCAGTCCATGACCCTCGAAATAGGCCGTCGTTCCGAATGACGCGTATGCCGACCATCCTGCTCTAATTGCGGCGGCGCGCTGCTCGATGGTGAATGTGGGCGCTCGCGAGAGCAGGGTGTGCTCCACGATCGGGTTCCGCGTGTGCTCGACGAAAACCCCGGAGAACCGGCCGGACTCATCCCGCATGAGCTGCACAGCCGAACTAGGCGACACGATGCGCTCCGGATCGAGGTCGGCTGCCCGGAGAGCGGCAGTGTTCGCAACAGAGACGAGCGGGGCGTCGGGATTCCAGTAGCCCCAGATCGGCCGGATATACACAGGGTTGTCCGGCGCTACCGCATCGAGTTCGGTACGGGTAGGGACGAGCCGGTCACCACCGGGGGTTGCCTCGTCATAGTACGGCGGACTTCCCACCGGCCGGGTAACGATCCATTCACCGGGGGCTCGGGACGCAGCCGCTTCGGCAATAACCGCAAGCACGTCGGCGCGTGACCTGCAGTCTTCGAAGCCAGGCAGGTCGGAACCGAGGCTGTACCGATCGAGGTGTGCGTGCCCATCGGTGAGGCCAGGCATCACTACCCGTCCGCCGAGTTCCGTGGCACTTGCCTGATCGAGGCCGGCCTCCGCGAGGACCGCTCGATCGCTGCCCACCGCGATGATGGTGTCCCCCCGCCACGCCACCGCCGTCGCCTCCGAAGACCGGTCGTCGAACGAGAGAACACGGCCCCCGACGAGCGCGCGGGTCGATGGTGCGCCGGGCGTGGGCGCTGACCTGTCCTGAATCACGATGCGGACCCTCTCACGGAGTGGTTGCGAATCACGCTCAGGGAGAAGCGTGATCGTGCTGACGTACGGCCTCGTCTCATGCCGAGAGGTTGCTGGGAGGCACCGGGGAAACGTAGCCCCCCTCGCTCCGCGCACGGGCCACGGCATCCATCGCCGTCGGCTGCGCCGCGGCGCGGTGAACGTGCGCCGCCATGAGCGTCTCCGCCAGATCGGCGTCCCCAGCAGCGATCGCGTCGTGGATCTCACGGTGATCTCGCCAGAAGTACCGGTTGGCAGCGGGGATGGTGGCGGTATTGATCCATTCCGAGCGGTAGGAGAGCTGATGTACAAACCCGCCGAGGACTTCATTGCCGCAAGCGCTGGCCACACCATCGTGAAAGCGCGTATTCAGGCGGTGGAGCTTGTCCATCTGGCCGCGCGCGATGGCTTCCTCTCCAGCAACGAGGATGGCCTCGATGAGAGCCAAGTCTGCATCGGTGCGGTGGAGCGCCGCGAAGCGGGCCGTGTGCGGTTCGAGGATCGCGCGCGCGGTACGCACCTCGCGCGCCACCTGGTCCGTGAGCGCCTTCACAGTAGGGGACCCGTAGGGACGCAGGTCAATGAGGCCCTCCGCCGCAAGCGCACGTATCGCCTCACGGACTGGCACGCGGGAAACGCCGAACTGCGTAGCGAGGGCGGGCTCCGTGACCCGGGACCCGGGCGTCAGGCGACCGGTGATGATCTGATCGCGGATGGCATCGACGAGCGCGCTACCCCGCAACTCTGACTTCTGGGTGTCCGACACGATGTTTCCTCCACTTGGCGATGACCCGATCGTATACGACACCGTAGGCCTGCCTGTGAGACCGGTGAAGCGGGTTGGCCGCACAGGCGGAAATAGGCTCGTGTCCAGCGCAGCGGAACAATCCACGTCGCAAGTGATGTGGCGTGTATACGAATTTGTTACAGTCGCGCTCCGCACAAGAGCGCCAAAGGTCGCTCGCACGTCAGCGCGCCGGCGCGCATCCAGGACATCGCATGTCACCTCGTCGTCAGGGGTCATTGCCGAATGTCAGGACGACACGGCGGGGTCGTCGCTCACAGCTCCGGCGTGGGCGTTCTCCGCCACGAGCTGACCGGAGCTGCTGCCAAGGGGTTGAGGCAAGCCATCGCCAGACCTGGGCGACGGCACGCACCGGCGACCGCGGCGTCAGGCGCCCGAGAGCCGGAGGAGGAGTTCGTCGAGTAGCAGCGCCTCCCCCGCCGACAGCCCGGATCCGTCGCCGCCCAGGGTTGCACGGAGGGTGATCGCCAGCTGGGCGGTGTCGCAGTCGGCGATCGGCTCCGGCGCTGTGATCGCCGAGAACGCCGCGTCACGGGTGCGGACGGACAACGGCGCCAACGGGTCGATCACCCCATCCTCGATCAGCTGAAGGGTCACCCCGACCCCCGCTGCGTGGATCATCCGCGCTGCCTCCTCCGGCTCCATCATCAGCAGTCCCGCCCTGGCCGCCGCACCGACGAGGCCTCGGAGGATCTCATCCGCCTCCGCTCGCACATCGCCCAGCCTGGCGGAGGGCGCCATGCCGTACATCAGCCGGTAGTGAGCCGGGTACGTGAGCCCGAAGCCGACGTGGAGTTGCCACCCGTGGGCGAGGTCGGCGAGGGGGTCGTCCGTACGCTCGAGGCCCCGCTTCTGAGTGAAGTAGCGCTCGAACCCGTCCCGGACCACGTCATCCAGCAGGCCTCGCATGTCGCCGAAGAGGCGATAGATGGTCGGGGGCTGGACGTTCGCCGCCGCGCTCACCGACCGAGTCGTGACCGCGTCCAGACCGCCCTCCGCGAGGAGGCGAGCAGCGGCCGCAATGACGTTCTGACGGTGCTCGGAGGCTTTCGGCATGACCCAATGCTAACGATTCACTGTTATCGACGATTGCAGTACCGGCGGTATCGCTTTATCGTTATCGGCGTTACCCCATCCTACCGGCGTTACGTCACGAATCAGATGCGGACATCGACACGTCCGCGAGGTCCACTCCCAGCGACGACGCGAAGGGCACCCATTGCGCTCTCCCGAGACCCCTGCCGATTGGGAGACGCGGCTGTTCACGAGCGACGGCCACGCCTCTTGGCCCGACGTGCGTGTCGCGGAGTTCGCTCATCCCCCGAACGTGGAGGAGGCGCACCTCGAAGCTTCCGATCGCTTCAAGGTCGTCCTCGTCACCCAGGGAGAGGCGTCCATCCAGTCGCTGACCCCACTTCCTCGCCGCGCGTTCTACGTCCCGGGACGATTGGGCATGACCCCCGCGGGCCGATCCCCCCACCTGCGGTGGACGTCGGCGGTTCCCGTCGGACTCCGTACGATCCACGTCGAATTTCCGGAAGACGTTTTCGCGGACCCGCTGGGAGGCGACACGGCGTTCTCCGCTGACGAGCTGCCCGATCTTCTCGCGACGAACGACCCACTCCTGGAGGCGTGTGTCCGCGCACTGGAACGCGCCGCTCGAGAGGGGGCCGACGCTTTGTACGCCGAGTCGGCCGCCCGGTTCATGGCTGTCCACATTCTCGCTCGCCACAGCACGCGGCGCCTGCAAGAGCCCGGACCACTCGCCTCCGACTTCGGCGCTGTGATCGAGTACATCAGGACCGAACCGGGCGCCCCGATCTCGCTCAGCGACCTCGCGAAGATCGCCGGGCTCAGCGTCTATCACTTCTCCCGCGCGTTCCGTCGTGCCGTCGGGCAGACGCCATGGCAGTACGTGCTGGACAGCCGCCTGTCCGCTGCCCGCACGGCGTTGCACCAGACGGACGAGAGCATCGCCGCCGTCGCGGTGGATGCAGGATTCGCCACGCCCTCGCATTTCACGGCCGCGTTCCGCCGGCGCTACGGTGTGACGCCGAGCGCGTTCCGACGGGAGTTCCGGAGAACCCCTGCGGCCGATCCGGACGCACCGCTTCCCGTCGCGCTCGGGTAGGAGGCGAGGATGACGGTGGGGCCCCTCACCGCGTTGTGAAACCACCGTTCACGAAGAACGTCTGGCCGCTGGCCCACCGGCCATCGGTCAACAGGAAATAGAACCACGGAACGATGTCCTCGATGCGTGTGAGCCGGCCCTCCATCACCATGCTGCTGACCAGTTCCGCTTCGCCCTCGTGCGCGGCGTTCCAGAAGAAGGAGGTGTCCATCGGCCCCGGCGCGACGTTGTTGACCGAGATCCTCCGGCCGGCCAATTCCTTCGCGAGCGCTCGGACGTAGTGCTCGTTGGATGCCTTGGTTCCGGCGTACACCGAGTAGAGCGGCGTGAAGCCGGCGACGAGAGAAGTCACGGTGTTCAGGATCCTGCCGCCGTCTTCGACCTGCCGCGCCGCGGCTCGGAGCACGAGAAACGCGGCCTTGGTGTTGACCGCGATCATCTCGTCGGCGTCCTTCTCCTCGAACGACGTCATGTTCGTGCCCACCGCACGGCCGGCGGTGTTGACCACCCCGTAGAGGCTTCCATACGCATCAAGGGCGGTGGCGAAGACGCGATCGACTTGCGCAGAATCCGTTAGATCGGCTTGCGCGACCACCCCCGCACCACCCGAGGCTTCGACGGCTGCCACGGTCTCTTCCGCGGCCCCGGCTGTCGCCTCACTGTTGTAGTGGACGACGACGTTCGCTCCCTCCTCTCCGATCCGGCGGGCTATCGCGCCACCCAGATTGTTGGCGCCCCCGGTGATGATGACGGTCTTGCCCGAAAGTGTGCTCATGGGGGAACGATACGAAAGACGACGCGCACGACACCGCCCGGCTCTTGCGGGGATTCCGTCGGAATATTGCTCCCGTCGCCCTGGGGCTAGATCTGCCCCACGCGCTCGAGGGAATCGACCAAGTAGATGAGCGGGTGACACTTCAACTCCTCGGCGGAGACGGGGTCGCCCTGCTCCTCCAGGTAGGAGGCCGTTGCATAGAAGGCCGAGTCGTAAGCGCACAGGTCTCTACGTAGAGCCGACTCTTGGGCCGTTCACCGATGATGACCGCGAGGTCGAAGTACGCCTGACGCACATTCAGATGCTGAGCGCCTGTGACCAGTTCGACATTCAGACCGGGATGCCTCGCCCGGAGCTTCGTCAGAGCCGGTGTGACGAAACGCGTCCCCAAGCCGTCGGCAGCCGTGATGCGAATAGTGCCCGTAACGGCTCGCTCCGCGACCCCGGCCACAGATTGCGCGGCTCTCTCGACCGCCTCTTCATTCCTCCGCGAGGCTCCGACCTGCAGCAACGAGCCGGCCGGTGCGCGCCACCGCCGCGAGGTAGCGCAGATCATCCGCGCGAACGCTCGTGACGTCGACCTTGTGCAACACAGCGAACCCCCCGATTCCCCGTGCGGATCTGCACAGCGGCTGTGCGAACCCGCCTCTTTGTGCGCGGCAGACCTACTCCTACAGTCGGAGGATTCGCGGACGATCCTCCGCAACGCGCAACCGATATGGAGACAACGTATGAGCAGACCCACCATCGTCCTGGTCCACGGAGCCTTCGCCGACGCGGGGAGCTGGACCCCCGTCACTCGGGAACTCCTCGATCGCGGCTACCGAGTGGTCGTTCCCCCGAACCACCTGCGGACGCTCGCCGGCGATGCCGCGAGCGTCCGCCTGGTCGTGGAGGCCGTTGACGGCCCCGTCCTCCTCGTGGGTCATTCCTACGGTGGCGCAGTGATCACGGTTGCGGGAGCCGCCGAGAACGTCGTCGGCCTCGTCTACATCGCCGGCTACGCTCCGGACGAGGGCGAGAGCGCCGCCGACATGGGTGCCCGCTACCCCGATTCCGAGCTTCTGGAGCACATCGTCACCCTCCCCAACCCGGTTCCCGGGCGAGAGGACGGGGTCGACCTCTCCGTCGATCCCGAATGGTTCCTGCCGGTTTTCGCCGCCGGACTCGACCCCCGTACGGCGGAGGTGCTCGCCGTATCCCAGCGCTCGTTCGCCGACGCCGCCCTCACCGGGAAAGCCACGGCCGCCGCGTGGAAGACGAAGCCGAGCTGGGGCCTCCTGGCGACAGCCGACAAGACCATCAACCCGGATGTCGAGCGTTTCGGGTACGAGCGCGCGGGGACGCAGGTCGTCGAGGTCGAGGCTCCGCATCTCGCGATGCTGACCCACCCGACGGAAGTCGTAGAGCTCATCGAGACCGCGGCGGGAGCAGTCAGCTCCGAGGCCGCCGCCTGACGAGGAGTCCCATGCCGAACCCGCCGTCGCCGACCCTCCCGCCCGACGATCCAGGTCGCGCGCTCACCATCTCCAACGAAGAGCAGACGGACTGGATCTTCCTCGCTGGCGACGTCTACGGTCTGATCATCACGGGTGAACAGACCGCCGGAGGGTATTGCCTGATCGAAATGCGCGTTCCCCCTGGGGGCGGCCCGCCGCCGCACCGGCACGACTTCGAGGAGCTGTTCACGATCCTCGAAGGCACGATCACGTTCACCTTCCGTGGCGAAGAGGTCTCCGCACGCGCCGGGCAGAGCGTCAACATCCCGGCGAACGCCCCGCATTTCTTTCGGAACACCTCCGACGCCGGTGCCGTGATGCTGTGCGTGTGCGCGCCAGCTGGACAAGACGAGTACTTCCGTCGAGTCGGGGTGGCGCTGGACGGTCCGGACGCTCAACCTCCGCACCTGTCTGACGCCGAAATCTCCGAGGGCCGGCGTCGAGCTGCCGAACTGGCTGCCAGCTTTCGGACGCAGATTCTCTCGGACGGCACAGGCGACTGAAGGAGAAATGTCCTCTGTTCGACGACGTGGGCTGACCCAGGAGCCGGCGAGCGGCCTCGACGAGCGGCTCCCTCCGAGCGCGTCAGCCGGGGAGCAGCGTCTCGAACAGCTCGGCGGCGCGGGGCGCACCGCCGCGGCTGCGCAGGTCGGCACCGACCTGGGACGCCGCGTACCGGTACGTGGGGTCCTCCATGACCAGGTCGAAGGCGTGGCCGATGGCTGCTGCAGAGGGCGTGCCGGTCCGCAGGTTGACGCCGGCGCCCGACCACGCCACGCGCGCTGCGATCTCGGGCTTGTCCAGGTCACCACCCCCGATCACGAGAGGAATGCCGCGGCTCAGCGCCGCGAGCACGCCTCCCCACCCGCCGTTGGTCACGACGACGTCAACGTGGGGAAGAAGCTCGGCATAGGGGAGAAACCCCGCGATGCGGGCGTTCGAGGGGACCGTGAACGGCAGCGCGTCGCGGTCGGGGATGCCCGTAGCGACCACGACGAGCACGTCCCTGCCGCTCAGCGCCTCGAGGGCGGGGCGGATGAGGTCGTCGGGGTTGATGTTCTGCGTTCCCTGCGTGACATGCACCACCGTGCGATCATCGAGCTCGCCCCACCAGTCGGGAAGCGACGGCGGCCTGGCCGGCGGCTGCTGGGCGGCGCCCACGAAGTGGACGGAGCCCGGCCGGTCGTCTCGCGCGTAGTCGAGCAGGGGCGAACCGCTGGCGACGACGAGCCGCGGCGAGAAGACCGCCCTGTCGAAGGTCAGGGGCGACGGGGGAAGTCCGCTCGCCGCCCGCGCCTCGGCGAGCGGCCTGCGTAGGGGTCGCGAGAGGAGAGGGACAGCGGCACGGAGCGCCGCATCCCGCGCCTTCGTGAGGGCATTGCGGCCCGGTGCGATGCCCAGACCGCTGGGAGGGCCACCCGGGCCCACCATGTTCAGGGGAAGCACCGCGAAGGTCCCCCACGGGCACCCCGTCTTCTCCGCGAAGAACACGGCACCGACGGACACCTCGTCGCCGACGATCGCGTCCCAGGGCGCACGTTCCCACTCGGCCATCAAGTCGGAGACCTGGGCGGGGGCGGTCCGGATGAAGACATCGACGACGTTGATGAGAAGCTGCCGCGCCCCCTTCTTGCCGACGAGACGAGGAAAGGTCGACGCCAGATCGTTCTCGTCGAAGTCCGGCGGGGTATTCCACGGGACGAATGTCGCTCCGGTCTCCTGGATCCGTCCGCGAAAGGCCGACCCGCTGTAGAAGCGGACCTCGTGCCCGCGCGCGACGAGCGCGGTCGCCACCGCGCACAGCGGCGCGACATGACCGGTGAACGGTACGGCGGTCAGCATGAATCGGGACACAGCCACCCCCCGACCACAGTGTGCTCGCTTTGGCCGCTGGATCACAGGGGTGGTGGGCGACGGCCGGCGACGTGTGCGGCGCCGACCCCGTCGGAGCGTACCCGCAGGGCCGCCGCGCAGGCGTCATCCCGTCCGCGCGAATCAGTCGGGTGAACGCGGGAAGAACGCGGCAGAGTGTGAGCATGAGCGACACGGTTCCGCTGCGCCATGTGCCTCGGCCGCCCGGCCTGCACAGACTCGGCGGCCGCGAGTCGCGGTGGGTCGACGATGACGGTGTTCCGGTCACCGATCCCGAATCGCTCGCCCGACTGACGGGGCTGCACCTCCCGCCCGCCTGGACGCACGTCTGGGTGACAACGGATGCGTCGGCACCGCTGCAGGCCACGGGGATCGACGCCCGCGGGAGAACGCAGTATCGCTACTCCCCCGACGCGATCGCCCGCGCGAGCGAGGACAAGTACGCGCACCTCCAGCAGTTCGCTCGCGCTCTGCCGACGCTGCGGCAGCGGGTCGACGCCGACCTGCGTGACGCGGACACACCCCGCGTCACGGCAGTGACCGCCGCTGCGGTCCGCCTCCTGGACCGCGGGCTGTTCCGCGTCGGGAACGATCGGTACGCGCGGGACAATCACACCTTCGGATTGACCACCCTGACGACCGCGCACGTGACTGTGACGGGGGATGAGGTGGTGTTCGACTTCGTCGGAAAGGAACACATCGGCCATCACGTGGTCATCCGTGATCCGCAGGTGGCCAGGGTGCTGCGGGCTCGCCTCGATGACCATGCGGACCCCCAGAAATGGATCTTCTCCACATTCGACCCGCCCCATGTGCACCGGGTCGACAGCGCGACCGTGAACGCATACATCCATACGCATGCCGGGGTCGGATCCTCGGCCAAGACATTCCGCACGTGGGGGGCCACCGTGGCCGCGACGGCGCTCACGGCCGGAGCCGCGCTCCCCCCGTTGGACGTCCTCCGCATCCGCGACGACCTGCGCCCCTTCCACGGCGCGGCCTATCTGCTGGGCAACACCCCCGCCGTCGCCCGCGCCTCGTACGTACACCCCGCCGCGGTGGGTGTCGGTCGCAGCGCCGCGGTGCGCCGCGCCGTCCGCACCGCAGCCGACCGCTCGCAGTCCACCGACGTGCGGCATCTGCTCCACGATGAGGACCTCCACCATGCGGTCCTCGCCGGCCTGTTCAGGGTCGGCTGACGTGCATCAGCGTGGGGGCGGAAGGGGATTCCGCTAGACCTCGAAGTCGACCGCGAGCCGGGTGCGGTACAGACGGGCGATCACGGGCGAGACGGCCACGTGCGCCTCATGGTGACGGTACTCCTCGAAGTCCTCGAGGCTGTCGAAATCCATCGTCAGCACCAGATCGGCGTTCTCGTCGTGCAGCACCGCGTTCGCGTCCAGCCGCATGCTCCGGATGGCCGCGATGGCGTCGGGCAGCGGCGCCATCGCGTCGATGATCTGCTGCTGCATCCGCGTTCGCTCCGCCACGTCGTCCGAATCGAGCCGCCACATCACCACGTGCCTGAACATCACTCTCCCCCTAGGTGGGCCCAGGGTAACGCAACGGTTTGTGCGTCGTGCGTGTGTTGCGCGACAAGGCGCGACGGCTCGGTCGCGCCAGCCCCACATCGGCGGTGACCCGATGGGAGGCGCCCCTCACCGCCCGCGCACGTGGTTCCACTGCACGATGACCTCCGAGCCGTGTTCGTACCCGATCTCGCTGATCGCCGACGTGCCGAGGACGAAGTAGCGGCCACCCGCCGCGGTCAAGCCGAGCCACACGCCCGCCAGGGCGCGCAGGAAGTGCGAATGCGAGAACAGCAGCACCTGCTCGCCACGGAGAAGGCGAGGGCGGATGGACTCCAGCAGCGACTCGGCGCGAGCAGTGACCTGTGCGACGTTCTCACCCGGGCTGTCGCCCGCCGGTGTCCCCGCCTCCCAGACCGTCCAGGGGCGTCCGAGCTGTTCCACGATCTCGGGCGTGGTCAGGCCCTCGTATGCCCCGTAGTCCCACTCCACGAGCCGCGCGTCCTGGTGCGCGTCGGGGTACCCCGCGCGGCGGGCGGTCTCGACCGCTCTGTGCAGTGGGCTGGAGAGCACCAGATCGAAGCGCCGCGTAGCGAGAAGCGTCCCCGCCAGCTCTGCCTTGTACGCGCCGGTGTCCGTGAGGGGGATGTCCGTCAGCCCGGTGTGGCGCCCGTTTCGGCTCCACTCGGTTTCGCCATGCCGCACGAGCACGATGCGTCCCTCGGGTTCGGCGCCCGCTGTATCGATCATCCCCTCATCTTGCCGGGCGACGACCCGATAACGGCCCACACGACCGCTCGTGCCGGGACGCACTTCGCAGATTCGGCCCGATCGGGGAGGATGAAGCGGCGACACGACATTCGTCCGCCCCCCTCGCCCCGCAGCTACAGAACGAGAGCCCCACATGATCGCTCGATTTGAGGAACTCGACTGGCAGGAGACGCGGATGGGCGAGCTCAGCCTCCGCCGCCGCGCAGACCCGGCCACCGGGGAACTGATCTACGAGGTGAAGTTGAAGGACGAATACCTCATGTCGAGCCTGTTCACTCGCGCCGAGGAAGAGCTGGCGACCCTGGGCCTCGCCGCCGCAGAAGGCACTGACCTCGACGTGCTCGTGGGGGGTCTGGGGCTCGGATACACGGCCGTGACCGCGCTGCACGACAGCCGCGTACGAAAGCTGGATGTGATCGAGGCCCTCCCCGCGGTGATCGGGTGGCACGAGCGCGAACTGCTCCCGATGTCTGCGCAGCTTGTCAGAGACCCCCGGGCGACCCTGATCCACGACGATTTCTTCGCCGTGGTGCGCGGCACGCCTGGGCCCGAAGACGCCCGGTACGACGTCATCCTGCTCGATATCGATCACTCTCCGCGGCACACCCTCGATCCGAGTCACGCCGACCTCTACACCGCGGGAGGACTCGAATCCCTCGCGCGGCACCTCACCGACCGGGGCGTCTTCGCCCTGTGGTCGGACGACCCCCCAGACGCCGACTTCATGGCGACGCTCTCGTCGGTTCTCCATGACTGCGAGGCCCACGTCGTGGCCTTCGACAACCGTCTCACCGGCGGAACGTCGTCGAACACGATCTACGTGGGGACCCGGGCGTAGGCCGACGTACTACGCGCCTGCCGCGCCCGTCCACCCCTTTCTCCTGGGTGCGTCCTGGATCATGCTGGAGTGTGCAATACACGGATGACCTCGGCGCCTGGGTGGCGCGGCAGCGATGGTACTCAGGCAAGAGCCACGAACCCCGGTTCCGGATCCTCGACGCCCAGCCTGCCCCTGCGGCCACGCGCTACCTGATCATGGATGACGCCGGGTCACTGCCAGCGCTCTACCACGTCCCCCTGTCGGCCGTGGCATCTCCCACGGCAGCGGATGACGTCATCGGGCACGACGCCGACGGCTATCTCGTCGATGCGACCCGGCATCCGGCCTTCGCCACCGGGATGCTCGCAGAGATGGGGGTCGATGTCACCCGAGTGACGGGCTCGCGGGTGCTCACGGGCGAGCAGTCCAACACGTCGATCGTGTTCGAAGAGGACGGGCAGCCGACGATCATCCTCAAGCTCTTCCGCACCCTTCACCACGGCGAGAATCCTGACGTCACCGTCCAGCGCGTGCTGAGCGACGCGGGGTCGCCGTTCGTGCCGCGCTTCCTGGGGAGCCTCGAGGCCGAGTGGCCAGATGTCGGGCGCGAGTCCGGCATCGCGCGCGGCACCCTGGGTTTCGCGCAGGATTTCATCCGTGACGTGCGTGACGGCTGGGCGGTCGCGCTCGAGGCCGCGCGGGAGGGGCGGGACTTCACCGAGGCCGCGCGCGATCTGGGTATCGCCGTCGCCGGGGTGCACGGAGCTCTCGGCGCGGCGCTGGAGACGGTGGATGCCCAACCGGACGACGTGACGGCCACCGCGGCCGCGTGGGGGCGGCGGCTCGCGGACGCTGCGACCGAGGTGCCCGCCGTCGCCGACCGGCGGGCTGCAATCGAAGCCGTCTACCAGGCCGCGCTCGACCGCCCGTGGCCGCCGCTGCAGCGCATCCACGGCGACCTGCATCTCGGCCAGGTGCTCGCGGTGCCGGGTGGCGGATGGCGGATCGTCGACTTCGAGGGAGAGCCCCTCCGCCCGATGGAGGAGCGCGCGATCCCCGACCTTCCTCCCCGCGACGTCGCCGGGATGCTCCGATCCTTCGACTACGCCAGCGCGGTGGCCGGCGGTCCCGATGCGGGCGACTGGGCCGCCGACTGCCGCGCGGCGTTCGTCGACGCCTACGCCGGTGCTGCCGGATCGGTCGCTCTCGACCCGATGCTGCTCCGGGCGCTCGTGCTCGACAAGGCGGTCTACGAGTCGATCTACGAGGCGCGCAACCGCCCGGACTGGCTGCCCGTGCCGCTCGCCGGCATCGACGCTGCTCTCACCCCCGAGCCCCACCGCTGAGTCACTCGGCGGTGGGCTCCACCGGCTTCAGCACGAGGAAGAGCGCTCCGTACGCCGGCAACGAGATGGGGAAGCTCTGGAGATCGTCGACGCGTCCGACCGTGTCGCCTGAGGCTGCGTCCACCACTTCGCTCTGCGGAATGAGCTGCTCCGACCGAACGGTGCCCTCGGTCGCCTCGGCGGAGAAGTTGAGCACGGTCACCTGCATGGGGGCGTTCGACTCCGCGTTTCCGTTGTCGAGGCGGTGCACGAGCACGAGCATCCCGGGGTGCGCGACCTCGGGAATGTCGACCTGCGTCGCCGTTGCGATGCCGTGCTCCCGCCGGAGGTCGAGGATCCCGGCGAGACGTGAGGCGAAGGAGTCCGGGTCGTCGAGCTGTGCGGGCAACGGGCCGTAGAGCGCGCGCCCACGGGGCATGCCTGCCGCGGAGCGCGTCGCCTGCGGGTCGACGTCGAGCAGGTCGTGCGCCCCGCGCTCGATCCACCGGGTGTCGCCCGCCGCGACCAGGTCGGCGACCTCGTCGGACGGCACGGTGAGCATGCCGACCAGGTCCCAACCGGAAAGCGCGAAGACGCCGGGCTGCCAGGCGTTGTACGCACAGAGGAGGAGGTGCGCATCGCGGATGGCGGGGACGTCGGCATCGGTGATCTCGTCCAGCCGGGCGATCCCCCGCGTCGCCGCGATGAGCGAGGTCGTCGTGCAGGCGATGCCGTTCTGGGTGAAGACGCGGTTGTAGTCCGCTGTGCCGGTCAGGCTCTCGGTGAGCTCGGCGCGCACCACCTCGGCGAGCTGACTGCCGGAGATCTCGCCCCCTCGGAAGCGGAAACGCTCATCCTCGCGCCGCGTCGCCCAGTGCACGAGCTCGTAGGTGAGCTCGTCGTGGTTCTGCATCCCGTGCACGAGCTGGACCGGCTGGACGCCGAGCTCGAGCGACGTCGTCAGCGCGAGCCGGAGGAACTCCGTCTGACCCGTTGCGAGGGCGTGGTGGTAGCCCGGACGGCCGATGAAGTCATAGGAGAGGTCGGCTCCGACGGCCCCCGTGTCGCGGATGTCCTCGATCGTGAGATTGAGCTCCTGGAAGGTGAAGCCGCCGACCTTCCGCACCATTCCGGCGATGATGTGGTTCGCCGCGTGGGAGAGCGGGTGTCCCTCCGACCACCCAGGAAGGCCCTCGGCGCTCTTCTCCACGCCGAGGAAGCCGTTGGCATCCAGGCGCAGAGCGCTCGTGCCCAGCTCGCCGAGTGAGTGCAGAGCATCCCCGATGACGAGACGCATACCCGCGAAGGTCGGGTCGAGCCAGTTGATCGAGGGCTGACCCTGCTTGAAATAGTGGAGGTACACCCATCGGCGCGTGATGCCGTCGGGGCCGATCACGGGCGCCGTCGCGCTCCAGTTGGTCTCTTTCACGCCGGGGGTGTAGAAGATGACGCGCTGGAGGGCGCCGATGATGTACCCGCGCCCTTGGAGCTCCTGCTCGGTCGCGAGGTCGAGATTGACGCTGTCGACTCCATCGGGCACCTCAGGGAGCAGGCCCCAATCCTCCGGCAGGATCTCGACCATGTGGTAGATGCCCGGATAGTCCTTGAACCCCATCTCGGCGAGCCGGAAGTCGGCGCCCTTGCCGGTGTGCCCCGGAACGATGTCGTCGATGACACTGCCGCCGTGGCTTTCCGCCACGTCGCACAGGGCACGGAACTCCTCCTCCATGCCGAACGCGGGGTCGATCTCGGTGCTGATGCGGTCGAAGTGCCCATCGACGCTGGGGGTCTCGCGCCATCCGGCGATGCCGCCCGCACGTTTCACCGGGCCGGTGTGGATGGCGGTGATCCCGACACGCTCGAACGTCGACCACAGCTCGTCATCGCCGAGCGCCGCCAGGAAGGACTGCCCCGGACGGGTGATGAACGAGATCGGGTACGCCGTGAACCATACGTCGCTCGTGGCGATGGCGCGCCGCGCGTCGGGGCGCGCATACGGATTGCGCCACATCGCCGGCTGTCCCGCGAGTTGGCGGGCGAGGACATCCGCATCCTTGAGCATCGACTGTCGCACGAGCCATTCCACGTACGACGGGTTCGTACCGTTCGCCGTGCGCGGGTCGGTCTTGATGCGACGTACGCTTCCGCCGCGGAACTGGTCGCGCGGGCGCAGCCTCCGCGGCCGCGCCGGATAGCGTTGCTCGTCGTAGGTGATCTCGATCGTCTCGGGATCGGTTTCGTCGTCGACCGTGCCTGTTCCGGGCAGGTCGATGGGGCCGGTGTAGAGATCCTCCGGCCGGTGTTCGTCGGGCGCCATCCCTCAACGCTATTCGAATCCGACAACACTGCCTCGAGGGCTGGCGTGTCTCTCCGCGAAGCACTATGAAATTCCGCGACCGGAGACGCGCGGCCTCGGGTGCCGACCATCGCGTCGCGTCTCCAAGGACGAGCGCGTCGACCATTTGCTACGATTGGTTCGAATTGGTCGTCAAGCGAGGGCGCAACTATGAGTGACGCGGTGATCGCCTACATCGAGCGAGCGGTAGCGGGCGGGCAGCTCTCCCCCGGCGACCGACTCCCCACCGAGCGGGCACTGGCGGAGTCGCTCGTCCTACCGCGCAGCGCCGTGCGACGCTCACTCGGCGAGCTCGAGCGGGAAGGTCGCGTCATCCGCCACGTCGGGCGCGGCACCTTCCTCGCGGGCCACTCACTGCCGTCCTCGGGTCAGCCGCTCATGACCAGCCCCGCCGAGATCATGGATACCCGGATCATCCTGGAGCCGGAGATCGCCTTCCACGCCGCCCAGAATGCGACCCCGGGTGATCTGGAACGGATCGAGACGTTCATGAAACGTGGGAACGCCGCTGAGTCCTACGACGAGTTCGAGAACTGGGACTCGGCCTTCCACCGCGCGATCGCCGCCTCCGTGCATAACGGGCTGCTCCTGCACAGCTTCGATGCCATGAACACCGCACGCGACCTTCCGCTGTGGGGGACCAGCAAGCGCCGCGCCGCGACTGCCGATCGACGCAAAGCCTATGAAGCCCAGCACGACGAGCTGCTCACGGCTCTCGTGGATCGGGACCCGGCGGCTGCGCGGCAGGCGATGCTCACACATCTGGAGTCGGTGAGGACCAACCTCCTGAATCCGCCGCGTTGATCAGGGGGCGAAGTCGGTGGTGACTCCGAGCTCGCGCGATGCTTCGAGGTCCGCCGTCAAAGCCTCCAGGCGTCCCTCGGCGAGACCGATAGAGTCGCTGCCGAGCATCTGGTGCAGCGGCGCCGTGCCGGCGGTCGCCACGGCGATGATGGCGGCAGCGACCTTCGCGGGGTCACCGGGCTGCGAGCCGGCGACCTCGTTGAGGTGCTGGTCCACCATGCTCCGAATGGCGGGGTAGGCGTCGGTCGTGTCCAGCGGCTGGGCCAGGGACACCGGGTTCAGGAAGTCGGTGCGCATGTAGCCGGGCTCGACCAGGTTGACCTTGATGTCGAAATCGGCGACCTCGGCTGCCAGCGACTCCGTGATCGCGGTCAGCGCGAACTTGCCCGCGGTGTAAAGGCTCCAGCCCGGGAACGACAGCAGGCCGAGGATGGAGGACACATTGATGACGTGTCCGCTGCGGTTAGCGCGGAAGTCGGGCAGCACGGAGCGCAGCACGTTCCAGACACCGAAGATCTGCACGTCGAACATGGTGCGCGCGTCGGCGTCGGTGACCTCTTCGACGGCCGCGAGGTAGCCGTAGCCGGCGTTGTTCACGACGACGTCCAGACCGCCGAAACGCTCCTTGGTCCGGTCCACGGCGTGCTGGACCTGCGCCTGGTCGGCCAGGTTCACAGTGAGGGCGAGCAGGCGGGACGTGTCCGTTCCGTCGAGAGCCTTGAGCACGTCGCCGGCCGAGCGACTGGCGGCCGCCACGTTGTCGCCGCGCTGCAGAAGCTGCTTGACGAGCTCGAGGCCCAGGCCTCGGGACGTGCCGGTGACGAACCACGTGGCCGGACGATCGGTGGGGTAAGCCATGACGTTGTCTCCTTCGAAGTCGACGTGTCGGCTCGATCGCCGACGTGTCCAGCTTGGCTACTCGGCCCACGCCGAAACGGTCCATAAGACGTCCGGATGATCCTGGCCGGCGGCCGCCTAGGACTCGGAGGTCCACCCTTCGGCCGCCTCTAGGGCGGGCGGAGAGTGAGAATGAAGGATGTCCGAGAAGAACACCGAGCTGGCCGACTTCCTTCGCCGTGCCCGGAGCGTTTGTGATGCCTCGCGAGCGGGACTACCGGCAGACGGTCGAGTGCGCCGGGTGCCGGGGCTACGCCGGGAAGAAGTCGCCTTCCTTGCGGGGGTGTCGACGGATTATTACGCACGGCTCGAGCAAGGCAGGCCCATCGTCCCGTCGGAATCCGTCCTGGACGCCATCGGCAGGGCATTGGAACTCGACGCGGCAGGACGGGCGCATCTCGCCGATCTCGTCGACCTGGGAGTGGTACCCCCGCAGCCACGTGCGCACCCTGTACAACGCGTTCGCCCGGGTGTTCATCAGCTGATCGAAACGGTCGAGGATGTTCCGATCCTCGTGCTCGGACGCCGCGCCGACGTTCTCGCTCAGAACCGAATGGGGAAGGCCCTTTTCGCCGACTTCGAGCGCTTTCCCGCGCGCCAACGCAACTACGCGCGATGGATGCTCCTCGATGAGGAAGCGCGACGCTTGTTCGTGGACTGGGAGGAGCAGGCGCGTCCGGCCGTGGAGAGCCTTCGCTTCGAGGCCGGCACCGATCCCGACGACCGCGCCACGGCCGAGCTGATCGCTGAGCTACGCGAACACAGCCCGGAGTTCCTTCGATGGTGGGACGAGCATCGCGTCTACCAGCGCACGTACGGCAGCAAGCGCCTGCGTCACCCGGTCGTCGGCGACCTCACCGTCGACTACGAGACCCTGACTCTCCCGGGCGACCCGCGCACCACGCTGTACATGTACTCCCCCGAACCGAATTCGCCGTCCGAGCGCGCATTGAGGATGCTCGACAGCTGGTCGCTGACGGCTGACAAGGCCATCACGTCACCCTCGGACCTCTGACCGACAGGCCGCACGCCCGACACCGCCGCACGCTCGTGCGTGTCGAGGCCACGGGGCGGTTTCCCGGAGGTGGAGGCTTCCTCTCCGTGGGCCGGGGCCTCGGCAGAGGGTTACTCGCGATGCACGGACGCTGCCGACCGCTCGGAGGCCGGGTAGTAGGCCGATCTCGCGAGAGCGGATAGGGCGTCGCGCGACGGCGTACCGGCCTCGGCGGTGAAGATGAAGAGCATCTGCTCGGCATCGCCCGGTGGCAAGAGCGTTTCGTAGTTGATGGAGAGTTCACCGACCATCGGATGCTGGAGGCGCAGCGACCCGAAGGTCGGCCGGGTCACTCGATGCTCGGTCCACCATCGGGGGAAGTCCACGCTGTGGTCTTTCAGTTCTCGTATCAGCTCGTGCGCCCTGGGGTCGTCGGGGTACCGGCCGAAGTCGAGCCGCAGCGTCTCCGCAGTGACTCGGGCCTGCACCTCCCAGTCGAGGAAAAGGTCTCGCGCTTGGTCGGCGAGGAAGACCCACCGGGCGAAGTTCCTGTCTCGCGGCCGCAGCCGGTCGAAGTCGGCGAACAGCAGTCGCGCGAGGCGGTTGGTCGCCAGGATGTCGGTGTGGCGGCCGAGGATGAGCGCCGGCTCGCCCGTCAGCGCCTCGAGCAACTGATGAAGCCCCGGCCTGACCCGCTGCGCACGGGTGGGAGGGGCGGAAGGACGGACCCGTGTTGACGCACTCACGAGATGCCCGAGATGGGCTCTCTGGGCTTCGCTGAAGTCCAGAGCACGAGCAATCGCATCGAGCACAGCCCCGGACGGACTAATGCGGCGTCCCTGTTCCAGCCGGGTGTAGTAGTCCGTCGACAGGCCGGCCAGCATGGCGACTTCCTCGCGGCGCAACCCCGGTACGCGCCTGATCCGGCCGTCCGTGGGGAGGCCGGCACGTCCGCGATCCGCACTGTTCCGCGCGCGCCGCAGGAAATCCGCGAGTTCTGTGTTCAGCTCCGACATCTGCGCCGTCCCCACACGCCGAGGAATCCTCCACTACACCAATTGCACCCAATAATTTACATGGTCCGGATTGGCTACATGGTAGCGCCAGAACGGAGGTTGTCAAAGCATCCGTTGCCCGGCATTGGTGTCGATTGGTCGTACGAGAGGCGCCGCGGAGCCAGTCCCGGCCTCTGGCATCGTCATCGCGTCGGGTCGGTACTGGGTGAGTGGGCGTGGCGGCCACACGTACGGGAGTTGATCTCCGAGGTCGTCGCGCACTTCTTGCGGGGCGGGAGCCATCCGCCTCCATCGAGCGCGGGAAAGCAGAACCGGTGGCGCCCCGCGGTCCGCGGAGCGCCACCGGTGGTCATGCGGACACGAACTCCAGCAGGGCGGCGTTCACCTGGTCGGCGTGCGTCCAGAGCAGGCCGTGCGGAGCACCATCCAGCTCCACGTATCGCGCCTCGGGGACCAGAGCCGCGAACGGACGCCCGGTCGCGTCGATCGGCAGAATCCGGTCCCCGGTTCCGTGGAGGATGAGGATGGGCTTGCCGGTCTCCCGAACTGCCCGGATGTCGCCACGGAAGTCCTCGATCCAGGCGGGAACGACCGCGTGGGCCGCGACGGGCGCGCTCCGGGTGGCGGTGTTCCAGTTGGCGCGCACGACTTCCTCGGAGATCGGGGGCGTCTCATCGAGGTTGTAGAAGTTGGCCAAGAACTGGGTGAACCATGCGTAGCGATCTGCACGCGCCGTCGCAATGATGCCGTCGAACACCTCCTGGGGAACGCCAGTCGGGTTGCCGTCGGCCTGAACCAGGAACGGTTGCAGTGATGCGAGGAACGCCAGCTTGGACACGCGCCCGGCCCCGTATTTCGAGACGTATCGTGCGAGCTCGCCGGTACCCATGGAGAACCCCACCAGGATGACGTCCTGCAGGTCGAGGTGGGTGAGCAGCACATCCAAGTCCGCCGCGAACGTGTCGTAGTTGTAGCCGCCGGCAGGCTTGGAGGAGTCGCCGAAGCCGCGGCGATCGTACGTGATCACGCGGTAGCCGCGGTCGAGGAGGACGGCAGTCTGCTTCTCCCAGCTCGTGCCGTCCAGCGGGTACCCGTGGATGAGGACGACCGGCTGACCGTCGCCTTGGTCTTCGTAGTGGATCTCGATGTCAGTGGAGTTCTGACGACCGACCTGGAGCTTTGACATGATGGGGTTTCCTTTCTCGGGTGCCGAGACGCAGGGTGCATCCCGGGCTAGTGCAATACGTCGAGCAGGACATCGCGGGCAGCATCGGCGACCACGACGTCCTGATCGGGAGTACCGGAGCTCACACCGACGGCGCCGATGAGGTTTCCCGGACGATGATGGGCAGTCCGCCGTCCAGATTGATGGACCGAGCGCCCGTGGCGAGAGCGAGGTCGAGGCCGAGCTGCGGCGGCAACGCTCCGATCGCCGATTCCAGGGATGCAGCCGTTCGAGCCTTTGAAATGGCGGAGTGCGGGGCCAGGAAGGGCGGGCCATCCATCCTGACGAATGGCGATCTAGTAGGTGACCACGGCCTTGAACCGGATGTCGCCGCTGACGACCTTGTCGTACGCTTCCGCGACGCGCTCCTTGGGGAACAGCTCGATCATCGGGGTCACTTCGCCGCGGGCGACGAAGTCGAGCGCCTCGACGAGGTACTCGTAGCCGTTGTGGGCTGAGCCGATGATCTGGTAGCTGTTGGAGACCAGCGGCAATGCCGGGAGGCTGAACTCGTCGGTGGCGATCCCCATCATGACGACCTTGCCCCAGGGGCGCAGTCCCTCGATCGCGCTCGCGACGGAGGCGTGGTTGCTGCTGGTGTGCATGATCAGGTCGGCGCCACCGGCCGCCTTCAGCCCAGCGCCGTCGGAGACGACCTCGTCGGCACCGAGCTCGCGGGCGAGATCGGCCTTGTCCGGGCTGTGCGTCACGGCCGTCACGTGATAGCCCGCGGCCTTGGCGTACTGGATCGCGAGGTGGCCGAGACCACCGATGCCGACAACCGCAATCCGGCCGGAAGGCTTCGTTTCGGCGCGGCGGATAGCCGCCCAGACCGTGAATCCGGCGCAGAGCGTCGGCGCGGCGAGTTCGTAGGACACGCCGTCGGGAAGGAGGACCGTTCCGTCGACATCGGCCGCGATGTACTCGGCGTGGGCGCCGTCCACGTTGACACCCGTGAGGATGGGGTTGGCGCAGTTCGCTGCCGTGACGAAGCTGTTCGGGTGCTGCTCCTTGCAGAACTCGCACTTGCCACACCGCTTCTGGATCATCGGCATGCCGACACGATCGCCGATCTTGCGCTGCGTGACGCCCGCACCGACGGCAACGACTTCACCGACGCCTTCGTGTCCGAGCACCAGGGGGAACTCACGGAACGACAGAGTGCCGTTCGCCATCCACACGTCGGTGCCACAGATCGCACAGGCGTGAACGCGCACGAGCACCTGGTTCGGACCTGCCTCCGGCCGGTCCCTATCCTGTAGCTCCCAGGGCGCATCGACCTCGGCGACCACCACAGACTGCATTTGAGTAACCATCGCTCATCCTTCCGGTTGTGTTGAACTCACGGCGCAAGTCCAACAGCCGGAAGGGCGCCGGCACGGGCCATAACGAGCCCAGTTCGACCTAGCACGCGCCAACCGAGGACGCCGCGGACCAGGTGAGCCACCCGGCCCCTCGCCGGACGGACTGCATAGGACTCAGCGGGCCACCCATGCTCGTCCGTCGTGGGCGGTCGTCGTCGACGGGATCGGATACACCCGCAACGGACTAGGCGAAGCGTCGAAATTGTACCGGCGTGCCCAGCGCACTCACCGGGCCGTGTTCATCGATGGCAAGGCCACGCTGAATGCCGTCGACCCCGCATATAAGAAGAAGTACCGCGGCCCCGGCCTGCGCGCGGTCGTCTCCCCGGGCACGCGCCAGTACATGACGAGGGTCGTCCCGACACCGGTAGCCCGACGACCCCCGTGAACGGTACTCGGGCGCGGACTCCTCGACCGCTCTGACGGGGATCACACGTCGGCAAGGCGACGCGAGAGTGTCCAGGCGATCGCTGCCGCGATGACCGCGATGACCGCGATGGCGAGCCACGCGAGAGGAGCGCCGTCGAGACTGGCGTAGACGATGCCGAAGACGAGCGGACCCCCGCCGCTGCCGAGATACGATCCCGTCTGGACGATTCCGGTCGCGCTCGGCGTCGCCGGCCCCGCGATGCGGGCGACGACATAATGTGTGAGTCCCGTCCAGCCCCATCCGGGCCCCAGCGCGAGGACGATGCCGATCGCGAAGACGACGGGGTTCGGGAAGACGAGCAGGATCGCGCCGACAGCACCGGCGCCGAGCAGCGCCGACGCGACCGGCAGAGCGATGCGCCCCCCGACCCGATCCGCGAGGATTCCCACGACGATGCGGCAGGCCGCTCCGAGGAGCGACCCGACACTCAGCAGGACGCCAGCCGCGGCATCCGTGATCCCGCGATCGATCGCGGCCGTGACCGAGTACGCAGAGACGGCGCCGGCGGCCGCGGCGCCCAGAGTCGTCGCGGACGCCAAGAAAAGGAGGGTGCGCAGGAGGGATGCAGGGAGCCGCTCGTGCGCGCGGCGACGCATTCCGGGCGCCTGTCGCGACGGCGCCCACGCGAGGAAGACCACTATGAGCAGGACGACGACGAGCGCCGCCGCCACGTACGCCCAGGGCCAGCCGGCGGCGAGCGCGATGAGTGGAACCGTGAGGCCAGCGAGGAACGCCGCGAACGGCACGGCGGCCTGTTTGACGCCGAGCGCTGTGGCCATGCGGCCCGGCGCGACGTACGACCCGATGAGCGCGTTGCTCGCGGGGTGCCCCAAGCCGTTCGCCGCGCCGCCGAGCATCGCCCAGGCGACGAGCCAGTGCCAGTCGGCCACGAGCAGCGCGCTGCCGAGGAGGCTCGCGGTGGCGCCACCGAGTGTCACGAGTGTCGCTGCGCGCGTTCCGATCGCCGAGATGATGCGACCCGACGCCATCGAGACGGCAGCCGCGACCGCCCAGAACGCTGCGACCGCGACGCCCAACGCCCATGCAGGCGCGTGGATGTCGGACTGCAACTGCACGAACAGCGCGCCGATGAGGAAGACGGGGAGTCCGCCCGCGATCGTCGTACCCGCACCGAGGACAACTGCCGCGCGTCCCGTGCCGCGAAGGATCACCAGGCCATGGCCATGGTGTCGCGGTGGGGCAACGGGAGTGGGGTGAGACCGTCGTCGAGTCGGAAGATCGGACGCCATCTCCTGGTGTCGTCGAGGCGTGCGAAGTTGACGTCGGTGTCGCCCGGTGTCATCCCCATGAAGGCGCTACCGGCCTCGTCGATCTGCCCCGCGAAGAGGTATCCCGATCCGGCGATGGCGATGCGCACTGCGCGCTCCTCAGTTCTCGATCGAGCCGACGACCGGCACGAGCACAGGCTCGAGGTCGGGGTGGAATCCCGTGTCGAGCGGATAGATCGGACGCCACACCCGCGTGAACTCGAGCTGCGAGAAGTCGAGCTCGGTTCCGCCGGGGGTGAAGGCCATGAAGGTGCTCGCCGCGAGCGCCGCCTGGCCGGGGAACATGTAGCCGTTCTTGACGACGACCACGTCGTACGCGCTCAAGTCGTGCCACACCTGTCCGCGGCGATGGATGTTCGTGGGGTCCTCAAGCGACGTGAATTTGATGCGGCTGATGTGCAGCGCGACGTGGACCTTCCCGTTGTCGACGACCGCGGCGACGACGCCCTCGCCGAAGATGCCGTCGACGAGCTCGACGACGGTCCACGGACCCGGCGCGGCAGGCGCGAAGCGGTCGTCGGTGCGCGCGCCGATCCTGCGGTTCAGGATGCCGCCGACACCGACCTCGACGGCCTCTGCGACCGCCTCGGGGTCGACGATCCCGGCGAAGAGGAACTTCTTGCCGCTCGCCAGAATGTCCTCGTCGGCGAGCGTCTGCGTCAGCGCGTAGGTGATGTCGCCCGAACCGCCAGCGGTCACGTTGTCGCCGGCATCCGAGATCCAGATCTGGCTCGGCGCGCCGCCGCGTACGAAGTCCAGCGCCTGATCCCACGTGCCGGAGTCCTCGATCACGATGCGGAAATCGTCGCGCGCGGCCCAGTAGATATCGGCGAGTTCGCGAGCCGTGGCGACAACCGCATCTTCGTCGTATCCCGTCACCATGACGGCGGCGGCGTTGCGGTCTTCATCCGCCCACGCGAAACCGACCCACATCGATGTGTCGACGATTCCGGGGCGTTCGCTAGCAGGCTGCGCCGCACCGTAAACGGATGCCCCCGGTTCCACCGTCGTGCTCGTGCGCTCACCAGGAAGGAGCAGGGGCACGCGCACCCACGCCTTGAGGGGCTTGCGGCCGTCCTGGAGGACACGGACGAGATTGATGATCGCGCGCTCCCGCGTGATCTGGTTGTCGATGTGCGGCGAGTGACGGTGCGCCGTCGCGAGATCGACCAGGGACGCGAGCTCTTCGCTGAAGTTGCCGTGGGGGTCCATCGACATCGAGATGACGGTGTCGTCGCCGACGACGGCACGGATGCGTCGCAGCAGATACTCTTCGGCGCGCAGGCGTCCGTCCACGTAGGCGGCGCCATGCAGATCGATGTAAAGGCCGTCGATCGGTCCGGCTTCTGTCAGACGCTCGACGATCTCCTCGACGAGCGTGTCGAAGGCTTCTGGGACGACGGGGCCGCCCGCGGCGCCTTGCGAGCGCACCGTCGGAATCCACTCGATCTCGTCATCTACGTCGCCCAGGATGCGGGCGAGGTCGTAGCGCGCTAGCAGTTCCTCATCGCGCTGGATCTCGAAGTAGTCGAGATCCGTCACGTGCTGGGAGAACATGCTGGACTCGGTGCCGAAGCCCGCGATGGCGATGCGCATACGACCTCCTGGGGTGAGGGTGAGGATTGCGCTCTTATTGCGCTACGTTGCGCACCACTACACCATACGTAGGTTTCGTCCGCGTGTCACGGGCTCGGTTGCACAACGAACGCGACGCGGTCTCCGGCAGCAGAAGGAGTGTCAGACGACCGCGGGCGGCTCCGTCGACTCGCCGTCGACGACCGCAACGGGCGGGGGAGCGCATGGCCGTGCCATCGCAGATTTCGTCCCTGTGCAGTAAGGCGCCCACACACCTGCCCGATGACGAACCCGAGCGACGCCACAGATACAGAAAACCCCCGCAACAACGGGGGTTTCCTCTGGCGGGCGACGGGGGAATTTGCCGCCTCGCAGCGACCTCAGGTCCGAATGAAGGGCAGGAGCGTGGCGTTGACCTCGTCGGCGTGGGTCCACAGCATCCCGTGCGGCGCGCCGTCGATCTCGACATACTCCGCGTCGGGAAGAAGCTCGTGGAAGGGGCGAGCGGTGGCGTCGATGGGAAGCGTGCGATCTGCCGTGCCGTGCATGATCAGCACCGGCTTTCCCGAGGCCCGCACGGCGGCGACGTCGGCGCGGAAGTCCTCGATCCAGCTGGGCACGACCGCATAGGCTGCGACGGGGGCCGAGCGGGTGGCAGTGTTCCAGCTGGCGGTCACGACCTCAGAGCTGATCCGCGAGCCGAGGTTCTCATCGAGGTTGTAGAAGTCGCTGTAGAACTGCGTGTACCACGCGAAGCGGTCAGCTTTGGCGGTTGCAATGATGCCGTCGAACACCTCCCGCGGCACACCCGTGGGGTTGTCGTCGGTCTGCACGAGGAACGGCTCGAGCGAGGCGAGGAACGCGAGCTTCGCCACGCGCTCGTGCCCGTACCGACCGACGTAGCGCGCGAGCTCACCGGTACCCATCGAGAATCCGACCAGGATCACGTCGTGAAGATCGAGAGTGGTCAGCAGGGCGTTCAGGTCACTGGCGAACGTGTCGTAGTCGTAGCCGCTTCCGACCTTGCTCGAGTCACCGAAACCGCGACGGTCGTACGTAATGACCCGGTAGCCCGCGGCGAGGATCTCGCGCTCCTGGCGCTCCCAGCTGGATCCGTCCAGCGGGTAGCCGTGAATGAGGACCACGGGCTGGCCGGCACCGCGGTCGGTGTAGGCGATCTCGATGGGGGCACTGTTCTCGGTGCCGACAGTGATGGTTGCCATGGTGTTCTCTCTCCTTCGACTGCGAGAACGATCGTTCTCAGCTCGTGGATCCACCGTAGAGAACGATCGTTCTCGCGTCAAGTACACTGGCAGATATGACGGACGACATCGCGGAGAAGATCATCGACACCGCCGAACGCCTGTATTACGCCAAAGGTTTCGCGGCGGTCGGGATGGACGAGTTGCGTCAGAACGCGGGGGTGTCCCTGCGCCGGCTGTACAGCCTGTTCCCCTCCAAGAGTGACATCGTGCTCGCGGTGCTCGCGCGCAAGCATGAGCGCTGGGAGCGAGAGCTCGATGAGCACCTCGCGCGCGAGGCGGATGCCGTCGCGCGTCTTCTCGCGATCTACGACTACCTCCTCACGTGGTTTCACACCGGCGACTTCCGCGGGTGTGGCTTCATCAACGCGTTCGGCGAACTCGGCGGGCAGGACGAGAACGTCGCCGCCGCCGTCCGCGAACACAAGGCTTCCTTCCAGCGCCGCGTCGCCGAACTCGTCAAGGAAGCCGGCGGCTCCCCTGCCCTCGGAGCGCAATTGGCGATCCTCGCCGAAGGGGCGCAGACCACGGCCGCCATTGCAGGCGATCCCGCCGCCGCAGGAGAGGCGCGAGCCGCCGCGGAGGTCCTCATCCGCGCCGCTCTCGGTCCCGCTTCCCAGGAGTGATGCGCCGGCACGGGAGCGCTAGCCCTCACCGATTCAAGCGCGGAACTTACCGGCCGCTCGAAGCCCGACCGAGGACGGGCGTGGCGGATGCGATCTTCCGCCGAGCATCTCTCGGAAGGCGAGGCGGATATGCTCGAGCGGTTTTTCCCAGCTTCCCACGCGGCCGAACGAGGCAAGGCGAGCGCAGCGGCGCGAGCCCTCTGTGGGTCCACGGCGGTGGCCTGCTCTTCGGCATTCATCACGTGGGTTGACATCGAGCTGTTCGCCCAGGAAGACCGCACCTACGCCGAGGCCCTCCGGCTGGGGGCATCCCGGTGACGACCGAGGTTGTCGAGCGGGCACCCCCATGGATTCGAGAACTGCGCCAGGGACACGCCCGCCGGGCAAGCCCTCCTCGGTCGAGGCGCAAGGAGTGGCTGCAGGAAGCGACCGGACGGGGATGCGGGTTTCAGGCGACCTCACGATGCCTGTCCGCCCCTCACCAACCGAGCAGGGCAAGGATCCCCGAGGCAACGACCGCGACGGATCCCGTCCATAGGACGATCGCCACGATCTGCCAGAGAATCACCCACTCCTTACGGACACCTGACGCGATGAAGAATGCGGCGGTCAGCATGGTCGGCAACGCGAGAGGTGCGAGAAGACTGGCACCCGGTACGCCGAACCTGACCAGCCACCGCCCCAGCTTCGCTCGGCCTTTCGATGGGCGATCCGAGTTCGCATCACCGCTCGACCCGCCCCCCGTCGAGGAGGTCGCTAGACCCGATCCGTCACCTACGGCGGCGGGCGTAAGCGACTCTGCTCTCACGGAGCGACGGGCAATGACACCGCCGCGGATGCGCGAACCCAGGAGAACCACGGCGACGACGCACAGGACGTTTCCCACGATGGCAGCAAGGGCGGCGACGATCGGGTTGATGCCCGCGATGATTCCGAACGCGGCCGCTCCCTCACCCTCGATGTAGGGGATGGCGGCAACGGCCGCGACCATCAGGGGCTGGAGGACGTCGGGAACCTGGTTGATGAAGTCCTGCAGCCAGGGGTACGGATGGTCCATAACTCGTCTCTTCTGATCTGGATGGCGGCGTGCGGCAGGGATTCGCCGCGTGATCACCTCAGTGAAGGCCGTGTTCCGGCGACAGGGTCAAGCGAGGGCCGGCGAATCGCATTCGAGCGCCTCCTCGCTTGACCCTGTTCCGAAGACACGGTCTTGAATGGGCGAGTCCCAGAGAATTCAGCGCAGCGACGAGAGGATTCGACCGCAATGGCTCGGCACTCTCCCGCGGCGACTGGGGGGCCTTCGCTGCCTCGAGTGCGGTGACTCGCACGATGAACGCAGTCGTCATGAACGCGGTGATCGCGGCGACGGTCCTGCCACGCCTTGAACGGGTCGCGGGGCCAATTTGACCCTGTCCCGGGCACAAGGGTTCCACTGACAGCACTCAGATTCGAGGAGACCATAGTGACGAACCTTCCGCATCAGATGCCACCGACCCCACCGACCGTGAAGGCCGAAGTGGACCGGCTGCCCGGCTGGCCGGAGATCCTCGCGGGTCTCGGCGCCGCGGCCGCGGCGATAGCAGCGCTCGTGCTATTGGCCCCGGTCCTTCCCACTGAACCGGTCGCCTACGGGCTGACCTTGGCTGCGTGGTCGGCGGGCGTCGGCTTCGTGGGCTTCGGTGCAGCGCTCGCGATCCGCATCCGTTCGCTGTCTGCGTTCGGAGTACGACGCACCACCTGGCGATGGCTCCTCATCGGGTTGGGCGCCGGAGTCGTGGCATTACTCCTGAAAGGTGTCGTCAACGCGGCGATCATCGCGCTCACCGGCTTCGATGAGGACGCGCAGGCTCCCTTCCAGGTGGCCGGCAACGGAGGGACCCTCGCACTGATCGTGACCTTTGCGTGCCTCGCGTTCCTCGTGCCCTTCGGAGAGGAACTGCTGTTCCGCGGTGTCGTCATGCGAGGTCTCCTGCGGTATGGGGCGGTGGTGGCCGTGCTGGGAAGCTCTGTCATCTTCGCCCTGTTCCACGGGATCAACCTGGCGCTCCCCACCGCGCTGGTGGTCGGCATCATCGCGGCGGAGATCGCCCGACGTTCCGGATCGATCTGGCCGGCTGTCGTCGTCCACGTTGTGAACAACCTCGCCCTCCCCCTGTTCGTGCTGATCCTCGGGCTCGGGTCGGCCGGCTGACCTCAGCCCCGTCGACGTTCGGGATGACAGGACGAAGAAGAACCATGGGCTTATACGAGGCAACCGTGCAGATCGTTCCGGTTCTCATGATCGCTTTGTTCGTAGACTCGCGCACCGCGAAGGTGAATCCATCTCGCTCTGTGCGGGTGCAGAATCGCCTCTACATCGTGCTGAGCGTCGGGGCGTTCGTTGTCGCGCTTCTCACGGTCGCACGAATTCTGGAACCGAGCCGGCTCACCCAGGCGGTCGTATTGGGCGCGCTCATCGGATGCATCGTTCTGATGGGCGTCCAGGCCTGGTCGCGGCTCGGCAGATCATCGACTTCTCGTACCGACTGACCACACCGAACGACTCCAACAGCGTGCCGACGTCCCGCCGGACGCCGGTTGACCCTGTTCCGGGCACATGGGTTGTGATCGAGGTCAATGCGCTCGCAGAAGCAGAGCGCGAACGATCGGCGAGGAGAACCACATGCTTACGCGATGGAAAGATCACGGGAAAACGCGATGGATAGGGGCGGGGGTGGCGACCGTCGCCGCCGCGTCCCTGCTGCTGGTCGCGGGCTGCAGTGGTGCGTCACCAGACGACGGGGAGAGCGCGAGCACCGTCGGGCTGGAACAATTCATGGATCAGGATCTCGAATTCGGGGCGTGCGACCCGACCATCGTGAGCTCGCAACCGCCTGTTCCCGAGATCATCGCGGTGGCAGAGGAAACCGAGTGCGCCACGCTTGAGGTGCCGATCGATTATGAGAAGCCTGACGGCGAAACCATCGACATCGCGGTAACCCGCAACGCCGCCACCGGCGACGACCGTATCGGGTCTGTCGTGCTGAATCCGGGCGGCCCGGGCGTCCAGGCGACGACGTTCGCACCGCTTATCGCCGCCCTGTGGACGGGTGGCCCCATCCCGGAACGTTTCGACATCGTCGGATTCGACCCGCGCGGAGTCGGGCTGACCGACCCCGCGGTCGACTGTTATACGGACGAAGAACGCGACGCCGACGAACCTCTCGCGGCTCTCGGTGCGTGGAGCGAGCAGTCGGCGCGCGCCATCGTCGAGAAGTGTGCTGCGGGATCTGGTGGAGAAGAGATGCTCGCGCACCTTGGCACCCGTGATGTCGCACGCGATATGGACGTGCTCCGCTCAGCGCTCGGCGACGACAAGCTCACCTACGCGGGTGCAAGCTACGGCACGCGGCTCGGATCGGTGTATGCCGAGATGTTCCCCGACAACGTTCGCGCCCTCGTCCTCGACGGCGCGGTAGACCCGCGCAAGAACACCCGGGATCGCCGGATCCAGCTCAGTGAGGGACTACAGGCCTCGTTCCAGCGCTTCGCCGACTTCTGCGCGATGCAGGGGTCGTGCCCCCTGGGAAGCGACCCCGCACATGCGACCTCCGCAGCGCAGGAGCTTCTCCAACCGCTCGCGGACGAGCCGCTGGTGGCCGCTGACGGCCGGAATGTCGGCTTCCTCGCCGCGGGCGAAGGCATCATCTCCGGCCTGTACGCGGAAGCCACCTGGCCCGCCATCATCGCCGGGCTGTCGGAGCTGCAAGCGGGGCGACCCGACACGATTCTTGCGCTTCGTGACGCCTACTACGGCCGGTCCGAGACCGGAGAGTACGCCAACGATTACGAAGCTACCTTCGCCATCAATTGCATCGACGAGGAACGGCTCACGGCGGAGGAGATGGCCGCTCTGGGCAATGATCTCAACGACGCGGTGCCGTTCCTCGATCCAGGCACCGAGCCTCCTACGCAGGACGGGTGCGAGTTCTGGCCGTCCGAGCCGACACTTGGTTTCCCCTATGCCACCGGCATCGAGGGGCTTCCTGAGGTGCTCGTGACCTCGGTGACGGGCGATCCCGTGACGCCTCACGAGGGCGGCATCAGCCTGGCCGAGACCCTCGGCGCGCGGTTACTGACGGTCGACGGAAACCAGCACGGATCGTTCGCCTCGCGCAACGAGTGCGTTGACGGGGTTGTGGCCGGCTACCTCATCGACCTCGAGCTGCCGGAAGAGGGAGCGCGCTGTGCACTGGAGGCTGTCTCAGTGACGCTGTCTCAGTGACGCTGTCTCAGTGACGCTGTCTCAGTGACGCTGTCTCAGTGAGCCGGCTTCGGTGAGTGCGGCCTTGACCCGGTGGGTGCCACACGGTGTGCACGGAGCGTCATGCACGATGACGACGACCACCCGAGGGCCAAGACGATGACGGTAAGGGAGCCGCGGCGGCCAGGACGTGGGGCGAGCGCCGTCTCGATGGTTGCAGCCGGCGCAGCCGCCGCGGTTCTGTCATCGGGATGTGTGCCCGCCGCGCCGGTGGACGCACCATCCGGATCCCCCGACCGCGCGGCGCTCGCCGGCTTCTCTCTGCAGCCACGGCGAACGGCGAGAGCCCAGCGGCACGGCCGCGTCGGCTCAGGCTAGGACGGCCGTGGCTTCGATCTCGACCAGCAGCTCCGGAGTCCACAGCGCCTGCACGCCGATCACCGTGATCGGTGGCAGGGGAGTGCTGAGCCCATCCGAGGTCTGGGCTCGGGCGGTGCCCTCTAGAAGGCCTGTCGCCATCTCCTGCGACCAGCCGACGACGTAGATCGTGAGTCGCGCGATGTCGCTGGCGTCTCCTCCCGCACCTTTCACGCCGGTGACGACGTTCTGCAGGGCAACGTGGATCTGCCCGGCGAGGTCTGCGAAGGTGACCTCCCCAGACGCCGTCACCGATGCCTGTCCGGCGAGAAGCACGATGCGGGTTCCGGTCGCGACAGCGACAGGAGCGTAATCCTCTTGCTGCAGCAACCCTTCGGGGTGAATGAGGCGGACGGTCATCGGACATTCCTTTCGTCGTAGGACGAGGCACGAGGTGAGGCGCACGAGGGGACCCGCCCGAAAGCGCACCTCGCGCTCGGAGTAAAGACCCTGTCGTCGCCACAGAGTCAAGGTCGTCACGGCTCACGGCGAACTTCGGGGCAGCAGCTGATCCTTCGCGGCCCACTCTTGACCGTGTGGTGACAACACCGTGTTAGCTCACGGTCGTGTGGCGATGAAACCGACGGAGGCGGCGATGACTGACCTGAACAGAGTGGGCGAGGGATTCCTCCTGGGCTTGGCCGGAGTATCCGCCACCCTCCTGGGGACGTTCATCGTCGGAGTGTTCTTCTACATCGACTCCGACATGCATCGACGGCTGGCCGGTTCGGAAGCAGCAGACATCTACCAACGATCGGCTATGCGGTGGGTCTTCGCCGCGTACTCGATCCCCTTGCTGGTCCCTCTGATACTGGTGGCGATGGAGCCGCTCTGGGGGGCGATGGCATTCGCTGTTCTCAGCGCCGTCCTGACACTCATGACCATCGACACCGGACGTCGCCTCGTGGTCCGCGACGGGTCCGGGAGGTCGCGGACACTCGTCGTCAATGAGTGGATGACCACAGCAGCAGTTCTCGTCGCCATCATCCTGCCTTGGGCGCTCGGCGGCTGGATGCCGGAACCCGCCGAGTTCGCACCGTCCTTGCTCGTCATTCTCGCGTGCGGGTTTGCGAGCACGGCAGCGCTGGTCATGGCTCAATTCGACGCAACGAAGGGGCTCAACGTCCCGACGGCTGCCTCCGCGGCACGCGGTGGGGTCCCGAGCGACAAGGCCGCGAACGACCATCCGCTCGGTCAGGCGGGTTCTTGACCGGTGGCGACTCGTGTCGTGGTCTCAACGACCGTGCTCTTCACTGATGGAATTGGCGCCGTCGACAGTGATCAACTGGCCGGTGACGTAGGACGCTCCATCCCCCGCGAGGAAGGCGATCACGTGCGCGACTTCCTCCGGAGTGCCGGAGCGGCCGACGGGCGTCGCCGCGCCCATGGCGCGCTCGTGATCGGACGCTAACGCCGTGTCGATCCATCCCGGTGCGACGGCATTCACCGTGATGCCGATGGAGGCCGTCTCGATCGCCACCGCGCGAGTCAGCCCGACGATTCCCGCCTTCGCCGCGTGGTACGCGATGTCTCCCGGATACGCCGCGACCGGTCCGGACACCGACGAAACGTTGACGATCCGGCCGTAGCCGGCCGACCGCATCCCCTTGACGACTGCCCGGATCATCAGGAACGAGGTGGTCAGGTTGCGCTCCAACGACGCGTGCCAGTGCAGCGCGGACAGTCGGTCGATCCCTCCGGGTGCCTCTGAGCCGGACACCGACGTCATGCCGGCGTTGTTGATGAGCACCTCGACGCTGCCGTAGGCACTCTCCGCGCACGCGACCACGGCATCGACGCCGCCCTGCTGCCGGAGATCGGCGACCACTCCCTGCGCCTCGACGCCAGAGGCTCGCAGCTCGTCGATTCGGTTGAAGATGCGGTCGGTCGTCGACGTCAGGACCACGCGCATCCCTGCGACGCCGAGAAGACGGGCCGCGGCGAAGCCGATGCCGTGCTCGCTGCCGGCGCCGGTAATGATGACAACACGCTGACGGGACAGTGTCACGGTAGGACCTCGTTCTTGTGGTTGATGGTCTGCCAAGCACAGACCCTGTGCTGGGGACCAGGTCAACCAATCCGCCCACCCCTCGGCGCCCGGTATGCGCAACCTAGTCCGCCAGGGACACTTACGTGCTTTCCACCGACGCGAGAGATTCGCCTCCGCCGTGATGCTGACTGAACAACCAGGAGAGCAACAAGAACGGACACCACCATGAGCGGACAATCAATCCCTGCCCAGTCCGGCAGCACAGCGCCGGCGCATCCCGCACCGAGTGTGTCGCCTCTGGCCCGCGCCCGGGCCACGTCAAGCGAGCAAGACACCCGGTACGTTGCCGGTGTCAGCCTGGCTGCAGTGCTGGGCGGCACGCTCCTGGGCGTGAACTGCGCACAGAGATCTGTCTGATGGCGCCGCGAGAAAGCTCGGTCCGGAAGAAGTTGAGATGACCTGGAGTACGCGTGAAGTGGCGGAACTGGCGGGCACGACCGTCAATACCGTTCGCCATTACCATCGACTCGGCCTGCTCGACGAGCCCCGACGCCGGTACAACGGTTACAAGCAGTACGGGGTGCAGGACCTCGTGCGGCTCTTGCGGATCCGACGTCTGGCGGAGTTGAGCGTGCCGCTGTCTCACATCAAGCGGTTGACCGCCGGGGACGAAAGCACTCCGGACGACCTATCGAAGGTGGACTCGGAGCTCGAGGCGAAGATCGAGCGCCTGCAGCGAGCGCGGGAGGACATCGCCACGATCCTTCGCGAGGACGCGCCGGCCGATTCGCCGGCGGGCTTCGCCTCCGTCGCGTCGCGAATGTCCGAATCGGACACGTCGATCATCCACATCTACACGCAGCTCTACGACGCGGATGCCATGGCGGATATGCGGCGCATGGTGGAAGTCGACGCCGACGAGGGCGCGGTCGGGGAGTTGATCAACGCGCTCCCTCCGGATGCGGGTGAGGAGACCCGGCAGGCCCTGGCCGAACGCCTCGCGCCGACGCTCGCCAGGAACCTCATCACCTATCCCTGGCTGCGAGACCCGGGCCGCCACCTGTGCACGAATAAGCGCGTCGCGCAGAGGACGATCATCGAGGCGGTGGCAGAGCTGTACAACTCCGCCCAACTCGACGTCTTCTCGCGTGCGGGCGCGATGGCGCACGACGCGTTGCGGACGGGACAGGGGAATCCCGAGACCTTCGAAGGGGCCCGTTCACCCAGGGCCGAGCGAGCCCCGGCAGGGCTTTTCCGCGAGGCATCCCTCTCCGATAAATGATCGCCCCGCGAGCGCGCCCGTGCACGCGGCGTTGCCCTTCGTAGCCGTCTGTGTGTCTGCTTCCGCATAATGATGTGGTGACCACATGCTTCGGTTGCAGGGGGCGAGTGCCGCGTATCGGGAGCGACCGTGTCGCAGCTTCTGGGTAGAGACCGGGAGCGCCACACCGTCGAGCAGCTGCTGGTCGCGGCGCAAGCCGGGCACAGCAGGGCGCTGGTGGTGCGCGGCGTTGCGGGAATAGGCAAGACGGCGCTGCTGGAGCATCTGCGCGATGCGGCGATCGTCTCCCGATTCCGCGTCGAGTCCTCGACGGGGGTCGAGGCCGAGACGCAGTTTGCTTTCGCAGGACTTCATCAGTTCTGTGCCCGGTTCCTCGATCACCTGGACGCCCTGCCCGAGCCGCAGCAGTTGGCCCTGGGCGTCGCCCTGGGGACTCGAAGCGGCCCCGCGCCGGACAAGTTCCTGATCGGACTCGCGACGCTCAACCTCGTCGCCGAAGTCGCCGAGCACGGGCCGTTGCTGTGTGTCATCGATGACGCGCAGTGGCTGGACCAGGCTTCGGCCGAGGTTCTCGCGTTCGTGGCCCGGCGCATCGATGCCGAGGGGCTGGTGATGGCATTCGGCGTGCGCGATGTCCGCGACGGCGACATCGACTGCATGAGCGTCTTCTCCGGCCTGCTCGAGCTGCCGTTGACGGGACTCGATCGAACGGCGGCGCGGATGCTGTTGGACACGGCATTCCGGGCGCCCGTGGACGAGACGGTGCGCGAACGGATCATCGCGGAAGCGCGAGGAAACCCCCTCGCCCTGCTGGAGCTGCCGGCGAACGTCCCGGCGGCGAGGCTTGCGGGCGGCTTCGAACTACCGGATCTGTCGGATGTCCCGGAGCGTGTCGAGCGCGGATTCCTGCGCCGCTCGCGCGACCTGCCGGAAACGACGCAGCTGCTGCTGCTCGCTGCCGCGGCCGATCCCACCGGCGACCCCACCTTGCTCGGCCGGGCGTCCGCGGAACTCGGTGCGGCTGCGGATACATCCGCACCCGCCGAAGCAGCCGGGCTGATCGAGATCGATTCGAAGGTGCGATTTCGCCACCCTCTTGTGCGCTCGGCGGTGTACCGGTCCGCAGACGCAGCGAGTCGCCGCCGCGTCCACGGTGCGTTGGCCGCCGCCACCGACGCAGCGCTCGATCCCGATCGACGCGCGTGGCACCGGGCCCACGCAGTCCAGGGGGTCGACGAAGAGGTCGCCGCAGAGTTGGAACGCTCGGCAGGGCGGGCGCGGTCTCGCGGGGGTCACGCCGCGGCCGGCGCATTCCTGCGGCGGTCGACAGAACTCACCCCTGGCGTCGCAGACCGGACACGGCGCGCGCTGGAAGCGGCGCACGCGATGCACAACGCCGGGGCATCCGAGGCGGCGTTGGACCTGCTCGCAACCGCAGAGGACGGGTCGCCCGACCCGTTGCACGTCGCTCGCGTCGCACTGCTGCGCGCTCAGATCGCGTTTCATCGCACTCGCGGCGTGGAAGTGCCGCAGATGCTGGTGCATGCTGCCGCGACGCTTGCCCCGTTCGACCCTGCGCTGTCTCGTGAGACCTACCTGCACGCGCTGGATGCGGCGATCGTCAGTGGCGCCCCCGACGCGATGAGCATCGCCCGCACCGCACTGGCCGCGGTACCGGACCAGACCCCTCGGCCCGTTGATCTCTTTCTCGAAGGACTCGCGGTGACGATGGTCGACGGATACTCGGCGGGCGTCCCGGTCGTGCGTTCGGCGCTCGACGCGCTAAGTGTCGAGACGCGCCCAGACGCCGAACGGGAGACGGGGAGCGAGCCGTGGCTCTGGCTGGCTGGCCGAGTCGCCGTCGGCATCCTCGATGATGAGCGCGCGCACCAGATCGCCGAGCGGAATGTCGCCTCGTCTCGCTCCACGGGGGCGCTGGCGGGGCTCCCCAGAGCGCTCACCCTTCACGCCAACATCCTGGCCATCAGCGGCGAGCTCACCCGAGCGGGAGAGCTCGCCATGGAAGCGGAGGCGATCACCGAGTCGATGGGCGTGCCACCACTGCGCCATGCCGCGGCCATGCTGTCGGCGTGGCGTGGCGACCGGGCCGCTGTCGAACGTTCGAACAGCCTCACTCTCCAGACGGACAAGAGTCCCATCCGGAGCGCACAGGCGGCGTTCGCCAGCTACGCGAGCGCGGTGCTTCACAACGGTCTCGGCGAGTACTCGACCGCGCAGGAGGCGGCGGCCGCGACGTGTGAGTCTGCCGAACTCTCCCTCAGCACCGTCGGCCTGCCCGAGTTGATCGAGGCGTCCGTCAGGGCGGGCGACACGGAGACCGCGGCGCAATCACTCGAGCGTCTCAGCGCCCGCACCCGAGCCAGCGGTACGGCGTGGGCTGCCGGTCTGGAGGCACGTTCCCGCGCACTGACGATCAGCGGCGCCGCCGCCGAAGAGTCCTATCTTGAAGCGATCAGCCAGCTCAGCGCGTCGAGGATTGCCAGCGAGGCCGCCCGTGCTTACCTGGTCTACGGCGAATGGTTGCGCCGCGAAGGGCGCCGCCACGAGGCTCGCGAGCAACTCCGCACCGCCCATGATCTGCTGTCAGATATGGGGATCGAGGCGTTCGCCGCGCGAGCCGCGCGCGAGCTGCATGCCACCGGCGAGTATCCGCGAAAGCGGACTGCCCGGCAGACCGACGGGCTCACGGCTCAGGAACTTCAGATCGCACGGTTGGTGGCCACCGGCGCGACGTCGCGGGAGGTCGGCGCGCAGCTGTATTTGAGCCCGCGCACGATCGAATCCCACCTGCGCAACATCTTCCGGAAACTCGACATCACGTCCCGCAGGCAGCTCAAGGATCTGCAGCTGACCTGACGCGGACGCATGCGCCGTGCGGTCATCGGTTGACTCCGTTCTGAGAACACGGTGTCTGCTTGCGACCACGGGTCGGTTCTCTCTCCCACACGGGATAGCGACCGGGAACCGATATCGAGGAGTACGAGCATAGGAGGAGTCACATGCGTCCGTTCGTGGACAAGGTGATGCCGGCCGCTTGGAAGGCGGTTGTCGCGTTCTCGTCGGTGATCCGCGAGGACGCGGTGCGGCGAGGAGTCTCCGCGCAGGAGTCTGAGCTCATCAAGGTGCGCGCCTCACAGATCAACGGCTGTGCGTTCTGCCTCGACCTGCATTCGCGTGAGGCGAGACAGGCCGGGGTATCTCAGCAGAAGCTGGACCTACTGCCGGCCTGGCGGGACAGCGGTCTCTTCGACGAACGGGAGAGAGCGGTACTCGCGGTAGCCGAGGCAACCACGGAGCTTCCCCTGTCCGAGCAGTCGGCCGCCGAGCTGTCGGGTGCCATCGCTGTTCTCGGCGAGTCGACATTCGTGGCGACCGAATGGGTGGCGATCGCGATTAATGCGTTCAACCGGATCTCCATCCTCAGCGAGCATCCGGTCCGTCCTCGGGATCTCGAAGGAAAACTCGTCAGATGACGCGCACCGGTGTGCGACCCGGGCGCGCCGGTGTCCGCGCCGGCACCGTGCCCCGGATGGCCGTCCTATTTCTCGAGGAAGTGGCGCAGCGCGGCGTTGACCTCCTCGGCGTGCGTCCACAGCAGGCCGTGCGGTGCTCCCTCGATTTCGACATAGTCGGCCTCCGGGAACGCCGCGTGGAAGCGGCGTCCGGTGGCGTCGATGGGGAGGATGTTGTCCTTGGTTCCGTGCAGGATCAGAGCCGGGGTACCGCTGGCGCGCACAGCCTCGATGTCAGCGCGGAAGTCTTCGATCCAGGACGGCACCACCGCGTAGGCGGCGACGGGGGCGCTGGTGATCGCGACGTTCCAGCTGCCCGTGACGACCTCCTGACTGATCCGGGATCCGAGGTTCTCGTCCAGGTTGTAGAAGTCTTTGTAGAACTGGGTGAACCAGGCGTACCGGTCGCCCGCCGCAGCCGCGGCGATGCCGTCGAAGACCGTCTGCGGCACACCGTCCGGGTTGTCGTCGCGGACGACGAGGAACGGCTCGATCGAGGCGAGGAAGGCGAGTTTCGCCACCCGCTCGTGTCCATGCCGTGCCACGTACCGGGCGAGCTCTCCGGTACCCATCGAGAAGCCGACCAGGACGACATTGCGCAGGCCCAGCGCCTCCAGCACCGTGTTCAGGTCGGCGGCGAAGGTGTCGTAGTCGTAGCCGGCGCCGACCTTCGACGACTGCCCGAAGCCGCGTCGGTCGTACGTGATCACCCGGTAGCCGGCGGCAAGGAGCGCGCGCGTCTGACGCTCCCAGCTGTGGCCGTCCAGCGGGTAGCCGTGGATGAGGACGACCGGCTGCCCCGCCCCCTGGTCCTCGTAGTACAGCTCGACGGGGGTGCTGTTCTCGTAGCCGACGGTGATGCGTCCCATGATCTTGCCCTTTCCTGCGCAAACCAGCCCGATGCCGGAAGCTGATGGCAATGAGACTCCGTGTGGCCACCACACAGTCCAGCGCTCTGTCTAAACGTTGCGTCGCTTACCGTGGCCGCCGGCATGCGCCGAATCGCTTCCCGCGTCTGAGCCTCGCGAACGCCGAAGGGCGCACTTCTTGCTCACGATCGCAGAAAAGCGCCCTGAAAAGAGGCGCTGATCTGGGAAAGATGGCGGTGACGGTGGGATTTGAACTCTTACACGCACCGCCTGCACTCGAGGACGCGGTCGCGCCGGCCGACAAGGCTGCGGCGCGCTCCGCGGTCCGAGCGCATCCGCTCGGTCCTGCTCGCACCATCGTGCGGACAACCCGTCCGGATCACCGGAGATATCGCTCGACCTGGAGGCGCTCGCCGGCACGCGTTACGACCCCGTGATGCTGGCCAAGGCCGAGGCCGCGGAGCAGATCGATGCGATCGCGGAGTACCGCGTCGTCGCGCTCTGCGAGACCGCGCGCGGAGTCGTCCACGCCCGCGCGATCGCAGCTCATTCGTCGACGCTCGCCCTCGTCTGGGGCGCTGTGGACCTCGTGGTGAGCCTGGGCGGACGGTCGAGCCGTCTGGCCGACCGCACGTACCGGGATGTCGCCCGGCGGCGCGATCGGAGATCCTCGCGGCACGCGCGCACGGTATCAACGCGATCGACGCCGCACACCTCGAGATCGTCGACCCTGGAGGGGCCGCGGCACGAGGCCGAGGATGCGGCCGCTTCGGGATTTGCGGCGACTGCGTGCATCCACCCTTCCCAGGTGGAGACGATTCGCGACGCCATTCGGCGACCGCCGGGCAGAGGGCATGGGCGGAGGCGGTGCTGGCCGCGGCCGCGACGCGGCCCCGGAGTCTTCCGGTTCCGAGGTCAATGGTCGACGAGCCGGTGCTGCGGCAGGCGCGGGCCCTCCTCGCATACCCTCAGTGGGAGAGTCCTAACCGGGCGACCGCTTCGGCCACTCCGATCTGAGCGGTGATGAGGCAACGCTCGCGCGACGCCGGGCAGACTTCATGGGGGCGGCGCGGCCGCCGCTAGATTGCGGCTTCTGTGACGGTCGTGCTCAGGAGCGGTTCCGATCTGAGACACAAGCCCTGCGCTACCAGCAGCTCGGCAGTTCGCGGGGCTCACAACCGCGAGAGAGTGCGCTGGGGCTAGTCGCATGAGCGACGAGCGCCCGGCCGATCCGATTCGGCAGGGCGCTCTATCTGTGTAGAGACCGCTCAGTTCAGTTGTCGGCTTGAAGGACCGGGCCGAGGAGCATGCCTCCGTCGACGAGGTAGTCCGCGCCGGTGATGAATGCGGCGTCGTCGGACGCCAGGAACAGCACGAGCTTGCTGATCTCCTCAGGCTGCGCGGTGCGGGTTGTGGCGAACTGGTCCAGCGACACGTTCTGGATGGCGGGCCGCTCGCCGGGCGCGACGGGCTCGGTGATCAACGGGGTGTCCACCACTCCGGGGCTGATGGAGTTCACACGGATGTTGTCGCGCGCGAGCTCCATCGCGGCTGTCATGGTCAGCCCACGGACACCCCACTTGCTGCTGACGTAGGGGGCGAACATTGGTGTTCCGACGTGGCCTTGGTTGGAGGCGACGTTCACGATCGCGCCGCCACCGGCGCGGACGATCGACGGCCCAACGGCGCGGATGCCGAGGAACAGGCCTTTCAAGTTCGTATCCAGGACACGGTCCCACTCGTCGGGGTCGGAGTCGGCAATGGTGTGGGCGGTGTGGACGATACCTGCGTTGTTGATCAGGATCGAGATCGGTCCGAACCGCGCCTCCGCCGCGTCGACGGCGGCCTGCCAGGCATCGGGGTCGCGGACATCGAGCTCGACAAACAGCGCGTTGTCGAGCTGCTGGGCGATGGCGTTGCCTTGCTCTGTGCGGAAGTCGGCGAGGACGACGTTTGCTCCTTCGGCAGCGAACGCGCGCGCGTGGGAGGCGCCCTGGCCCCGCGCGGCACCGGTGATGAAGACGGTCTTGCCAGCGAATCGCGACATGGTGTTTCTGCTTTCTATGTAGGGGTTGCGGTGCGGGGAGATGGTCAGATGAAGGCGCCGCCGGAGACTTCGATGCGTTCGGCGGTCATCCAGCGCAGGTCGTCGGATCGATCGCCCGCCTCACTGCATCGTCCACAACCATCTCCGGTAAGTAATCATTTACTTTATCGCAGCCCATGTCAACCCCACGACGAAAGGATCGGAGGCTTGCCGTGACGAGTCCCTCATCCGTGCCCCGGGCGCGCGATGCCCCCCCACCCCCCACGCGTGCTCGAATCCTGGAGGCCGCGTGCGCACCGAGTTCGCCGCCGCCGGGTACGCCGGCGGTGGGGTCGATCCAAGCCGCGGATTGCAACGTGCGTGTCAGGTGTGCTCATCGGGGCCCGGGGCTCACGGACCTCGCCTTTGTCACGCGAAGCGGGACGAGGAAAGCCGTTGGCGGCGTACGATTTTCGAGTGGACTCTTCGCCTATCGCTCCGGTCGGCCGACCACGTGAGTTCGACCCTGACGAAGCGGTCGAGAAAGCTCTGGAGGTCTTCTGGCGGAGAGGTTATGAGGGGACGACGCTCGGGGATCTGACGAACGCGATGGGCATCAGCCGGTCAAGTCTGTACGGGACGTTCGGGGGCAAGGAAGAGCTGTTCGAGAGGGTTCTCGAGCGGTACACGGCGGGTCCCGCGTCGTACGGTGCGGCCTCGCTTCTCAAGCCCACTGCGCGTGAGGTGGCAGAGGCGTTCTTGCGGGGTGCAGTACGGGCGACCACTCTGCCTCAGTGGCCGCGTGGGTGTCTTGGGGTGCAGGGCGCGCTTGCAACGAGTGAAAGCGCCCTCCCCGTGCATGATGTGCTTGTGGAGTGGCGGGCCGCGGCGCGGATGAACCTCGAGGTGCGCTTCGCGCGAGCCGTTGCGGAGGGGGATCTTCCTGCCGATGCCGACGCGGTTGCGCTGGCTCGGTTGGTGATAACGCTTGGGTTCGGCATCGCGGTCCAGGCGGCGAGTGGCCTGGACCGCGATGACTTGGACGAGATTGTCGATGTCGCGATGCTCAGCTGGAAGCTGTGAGCGCCCCGTTCTGTCTTTGCTGCCAGGCCGATTCCAACGCCGCAGCGATCGTGCCGGTGGGCTGTGCACCGCTGAGGTAGATCTGCTGATCGATCACAATCGTGGGGACGCTCGTGAATCCCCTTTCGCGGGCGGTGCGTTCATCCGCCCGGACGGCGCTCTCGTATTCGTTAGCGAGCAAGACGCGTCGTGTTTCGGTGGCGGCCAGCCCGATCTCGCGTGAGATGTCGACGAGAACGTCGGCATCACCGACGTTACGGCCATGTTCGAAGTACGCGGCGAACAACGCGTCCTTCGCTTCTCGTTCTACGCCCTGACGGCGCGCGAGGTGGATCAGCTGATGAGCGAGCATCGTGTTGGTCACACGGGTGGTGTCGAAGTTCAACTCAAGGTCCACCGCGCGTGCTCGGCGTGTGACCCTGTCGAGCACCGCCGCGGCTTCGGCTTCCGCCATGCCCAGTTCGATCGTGTTGTACTCCATCACCGATCGGGTGGTTCCCACTGGAAGGTGCGGGGCAAGCTCGAAGCTGTGGAAACGTGTCCGCGTTCGTCGACCGTTCCCTGCCCCGACGAAGATACCGATCGCCTCGTCCATCCGGCGGGTGGCGATATAGCACCAGGGGCAGGCGATGTCGCCCCACGTATCGATCTGAACGGGTTCGTTCATGATGCGCGTGCTCCGCTCCTACGCCGTAGGAGGAGCAGAAGCAGTCCTCCGACAGCAACGGAGACGATCGCGACAGTGAGGGCGCTGGTGGTAGACACAGAGTCGATCAGGAACCCGCCAACCACCGCACCGGCCGCGATGGCGAGGTTCACCACCGTGACCGTAACCCCACCGATTTGCTCCAGACGGTCAGGTTCGGTGCGCGCTCCCCAGCTGAGCACGGTGGTCGGCATCCCACCAAAACCGAATCCCCAGAGAACGGCACCGGCGAACAGACCGAGAGTTGTTGTTCCGGCGAGAAGGATGACGAGGGTGCCGAGCGCGATAAGCCCGGGGAACAGCGCGATGCCGCTGCGAGTCGCACGGTCGGCCATGGGACCACTGACGGCAGTTCCGATGACCGATGCGATCCCGAAGGCGAACAGGAGGATGGAGAAACCGCCACCATCGATGTCCGATATACCCTCCACGATCGGTCGGATGTAAGTGAATCCGGTGAAGTGGCCGGCGAACTGAAGCAGAATCGCCAGGAGGCCGAGCAGCACGATTCCTGAGCCGAGCACGGCGCCCAGGGCGCGCAGGCCACTGCCTGCACCTGGCGCCACCTTCGGAAGAGTCGCGGCCTGCATGCCCAGGGCCGCGAGCCCGACGCCGGCAGCGAGGACAAAGACCCCCCGCCATCCCCACAGCTCTCCCAGCCACGAGCCGAGCGGAACGGCGACGACCGTCGCGACCGCCACACCGGAGTTGATCACAGTGAGGGCTCGCCCGACGTGATCGGCATGAACAAGGTGCGCAGCCATGGCAGTCGCCATCGCCCAGAATCCGCCCAGCGCGATACCGAGCAGCAGACGGGCACCGAGAAGGACGTAGACGTTCGGCGCGACCGCGACCAAGATGTTGGACGCGATGGCAAGAGCCGTCAGACCGATCATCACCCGACGTCGGTCCGCGTGCGGGAGCGCGACGGAGATCAGCAGTGCCGCCACCGCTGCAGCAAGCGCGGTGACTGTGACGGTCTGACCGGCCGTGCCCTCCGAGACGCCGATGCCCTCGGCGATGCGTGGAAGGAGACTCGCCGGCAAGAATTCCGCCATGACGATGGCGAAAATGCCGGCGCTCAGCGACACCACGCCCGCCCATGCTTTCGACTTGGATCCCTGCAACGTGGGGGTTGGGGTACTAACAGTTGTCATCAGTGTTCTTTCATCTTGTGGGTTTGGTCGGAACGAGGACGACTCGATCGGGGCCGTCTTCAAGTGGTCAAAGAGTGACGCGGGTTCCCGTCTTCGCAGAGCGCGAGATGGCGTCGAGGAGCCCGTGGCGTTTCGTGCCGTCGCTGAAGGCAGGAACCCACGTCGAGCGCCCGCGGATGCCTTCTCTCATTCCGACGTAAGCGTTCGCCAGCGAATTGATGGGAGAACCGGCTAGTCGAGGAACACGGTCATAGTCCGCGGGCACGGACAGCTCGGACAGGGCTCCGCCGGGTCGTTCTGAACCGCGCATTCGCACCGGAAAGAGGTGGGGATGGTTTGGAGCGGTCACCTCAAGCGTTCCTGCTGATCCGTCGATTCGCATAGAGAAGGACGCGCCTGCGGCGGTCCCGCTTCGCTGATGAACGGAGAGCACTGCGCCACTTTCGAGCGTGCCCGAAATGGCGATCTGGTCTTCTGCGGTCGTATCGACCAACCGCCCGGTGCGGCCCAGCGGAACTCGTGGGCGACGGACCGCGGTTGTCGCGACAAGATCCCGCAACTCGCCCACGATCATTGCGACGGCGTCGATCATGTGCCCGAACCCGATGCCGAGCATGGTCGCGCCGAGACGAGCATCCAGCGTGTACAACATTCGCTCGCTGACCGGAGAACCCCACTCCACCAGCGACGAAGAGACGGTCGCCGACAGGACCTCCCCGACGTACCCCTCGCGGATGAGATCGGCGGCAAACTGCAGAGCGGGAGCGGAGCGACCCTGCAAACCGACGAAGCTCGTGACGCCGCGTGCCGCGGACTCCATCTCTTGTGCTTGCGCGAAGTTGGTCGCGAATGGCCACTCGACGAAGACCGCCTTGCCCGACGAAAGCGTCGGAAACAGCAGGTCCCGGTGCGCGGGTGTCTTGACTGCGACCACGATCAAGTCCACATCTGACGCGTGTGCCAACTCCCCGGCTGACCCATATGCCGGCACGCCGTACCGCTCGCTCGCTGCCCGGGACGAGTCAGCCGACCCTGCTACCAAGGCGCGCAGCTCGAAGCCCCCCGCTGCGGTGAGAGCGGGCAGATGTCCGCCTGCCCCCCAACCTCCGCTCGCACTCAAGCCAACGACGCCCACACCGATAGCGGGGCTCTCGCCCGCTTCCGACCGCTCGCCACCCACAGGTCTCCCGAACGCATCTGTTCTCGCCATCTCTCATCCCTCCGTCACCGGACACATACCCCCGGGGCCCCGCACTTCCGTGATCGCCGACTGAGATCGGCACAGTGGATGGGAACTGCACACCGGGATAGTTTTATTCCGATCGATCCAAAATTAGTTGGATCGCCATGGCAGAAAGGTCACCCACGCCGGGTACCCGTCTTGAGCGCGAACTGAAAGGTCTCCGCCGCAACCGGCTCCTCATCGTGGACGAGGTCGTCCACCTAACTCGACGCGGACGCCGACGCCCGTTCTTCCAGCTCACGGCGTCACGCTACGAGGAAGGCTCGATCCTCTTTACCTCGAACATGCCGTTCGGGCGCTGGGGTGCGTCGGCGACGACATCATCGCCGCAGCCATGCTCGACGGGCTCGTCCACCACGCAGAGTTCCTCCCTCGCCGGTAACTCGTGCTCCGCGAGCGCTGCGGCGGAAAGAACCTGGAGTGGCATTGAAGTCTCCCGTCGGCATAGTGGTTCTGCCCGTCGCCTTCGCCAGCCCGCACTTACCGTGGGACGTTATGAGGGTAGGTGCCGCTCCCGAGTCACCAACGCCTGAGAAACCGCAAAATCACGCGGCTCGAGCGCCCCAAGTGCTCTCATGTTCTTTCCCAATTCTTTCCCGCAACGCAGAAAAGCGCCCGAAAAAAGGGGCGCTGATCTGGGATAAATGGCGGTGACGGTGGGATTTAAACTCTTATCGGATCTGGTTTCGAGGGTGCACTTCGCTGGTACTTCCCTGCCCGCCAGCGGATCTCAACTTTTCAGCAGCGGGCTGCGACTACCGCGTACTGTCTGCGATCTTGCCCACGATGTTGCTCGCACCGTAGACGAGGTAGGGCTGCATCTCCGCAGGCTGACGAGGCAATATTGATAGCGAGCACGCTTTGACCAGGCATGGTCGGGAGGTCTCGACGACCAGGCCGGCGACAGGCGGGATGATGCGCGCATCGAGCACTTCCTGGATCTTTGTGACGCTTAGAAGGGAGTCGGCGACCGGTGTGAGGCTGTCGGTCTCATTGCTGTCGCCGAGCGCCTCCCGGTAGCCGATGACCAGGATCGCGTCGACGTCGACATCGCCGTTGGCGAATCGCGCCACGTCTTTTCCGGCGCGAGGGTCAGGTGCCGCAGAAGGTCCGGTAAGTGCCGAAAGTATCTGGTGCGGGGGCGGCGTAGCGTTCGAAGCCGGGGGCGTTGGTGTATGGCGTGGTTACCGCGCTCAGGAGCCGCTCAAAGGGTGCCAGGTCGCCTGCGGTCGCGGCGGCAAGCGCTTCTTCAACGAGGTGGTTGCGGGGAATGTAGACGGGATTCACCTGGGCCATCGCCGCGGCGTCCGGTCGGAGAGCGACCCAGCGTTGTGCCCAGGCGTCGAAGGCCGACTGGTCGAGGAACAGTGCGCGCACGGAATCGGAGTCGCCTCGGGCGGCGTCGGTGAGGTTTCGGAAAAACGATGTGTAGTCGACGCGGGTCGCTTGCAGCAGGGCAAGCAGGTCGCTCACCAGGGGGGTGGTGACCTTCTCCTCCAAATCGTCCCGCAAGCCCAGCTTGGCTAGAAGGCCAGCCGACCATGTGGTGCTGTAGTGCTGGCGGAACGCCCCGAGCGACTCCTGCGCTAGTGCGACCGATTTCGCGGGGTCCTCGTGGAGGATGGGAAGAAGAGATTCTGCTAGCCGTGCCAGATTCCATTCGGCGATGGCTGGCTGGCTGCTGTAGGCGTAGCGTCCGCCCACGTCGATGGAGCTGTAAACGGCGCGGGGATCGAAGGCGTCCATGAACGCGCATGGACCATAGTCGATCGTCTCCCCGGAGATCGTCATGTTGTCGGTGTTCATCACCCCGTGCACGAAACCGACGAGCATCCACTGCGCGATGAGCGACGCCTGTGCCGCGATCACTCTCTGCAATAGGGAGAGGTAGGGATTGTCGGCGTCCGCCAGAGCGGGGTAGTGGCGGCTGATCGCGTGATCAGCGAGGCGGCGCAGAAGGAGTACGTCGCCCGTCGCTTGTGCGTACTGGAAGCTACCCACGCGCAGATGGCTAGTTGCGACTCGAGTGAGTACGGCTCCCGGCAGCAGCGTTTCGCGGCGCACCCAGCGCCCCGTCGCTATCACCGCGAGCGAACGTGTCGTGGGGACCCCTAGGGCATTCATCGCCTCACTGATGATGTACTCGCGCAGCATCGGGCCCACCGCCGCCAGGCCATCGCCGCCTCGGGCGAACGGTGTTCGCCCTGAGCCTTTCAGATGGATGTCGCGAAGGCGCCCGTCGACGTCGAGTACCTCACCAAGCAGAAGCGCGCGACCGTCGCCCAGACGAGGGGAGTACGCGCCGAACTGGTGCCCGGCGTAAACCTGCGCCACCGGAACGGCTCCACGGGGAACAAGATTGCCGCTCAACATCTTCACGCCGTCCAGCCCCAGCAGCGCAGCTGGGTCCAGGCCGAGTTCGGTTGCCAGCGGCTCGTTCAGTACCAGCAGTTGCGGGTCGGGAAACTCCTCAGCCTGCCAAGGGAGCGCCATCTCGGCCATGTCGCGGGCGAATCGGCTCTCCAGAGGGATAGTCGACTGAAGCGCGAAGCCCATGCACCGAGACTACTGCCGCTATCTGCCCCGGGGGCCGTGCGCCGCCCACAGTAAGGGCGCGGCCGCGGAATGCTTCGGGTAATGACCTCGATGCGAGAGCGTCCCGCGACCGTCACGGCGCTCCGAGCTGGGGCACTAGGAGCACCGGTCCCGGTCGCGGCGACATTCAGGTCGACGCGTTCACGCCTAACCCGCGCGACGGCTCAAACGCAGATCAGCGCCCGAGAAAACGGGCGCTGATCTGGGAAAAATGGCGGTGACGGTGGGATTTGAACTCTTATCGGATCTGGTTTCGAGGGTGCACTTCGCTGGTATTTCCCTGCCCTCCAGCGGATCTCAACTTTGCAGCAGCGGGCTGCGACTACCGCGTACTGTCTGCGATCTTGCCCACGATTTTGCTCACGAAGTTCGCCCTGGTGTCCCGCGCCACGGTCCACGGAGGCCAAGAGCGGTTGATGCTCAGAGCGAGCCGTCACCTGAACCCGCCGCCTTGCTACATGGAAGAAGCTACTCAAACTAAGCGGTCTTGATGATGGCGCGGACGTCTGCGTCGCCTGCCGCGGGTTCGATAAGTCGTTACTCAGCAGCGAGAATGTCTGAACGTCTCTTGCCGTGTTCCATACCAAGGTTTCCGCCTGTTGTTGGCCAAAGGCGGCCCCTTGACGGCGTACCGGTGGCATGGCGACGGGACGCTGAATCACTGAGGCTCGGCCGACCGGCAGCGACACGGCCACGGCGGCTCGAACCTCACTCATTTCGAGAAACGAGAGTCGACGATCTCGCCCGTGTCGCCATCCAGAATCACTTGGTGGCCGCTCCATGTTGAGGCGAGCAGCTGGGCAGAGCCATCCAACGTCACCGCCACGTAACTGTCCACGGCAACGTTCGACGGCAGCTTCGCCCTCCATCTCACTTCGCCGTCGCCGTCGACGAACACGAGATTCTGAATCCGATTGGCACCCGTTGGCGGTGAGCTCAGAAGCGCCAGGACACCGTCGGAACCCCATGAACTGATGTTGAGGACTTCGAGGCCGTCCGGCTGAACGCGCACACGAGCCGAATCCGGCCCTACGATCTCGATCCAGCCGTCAACGAGCGCATACGCCGGCATGATGCTCATGGTAGACGCTCCCCGGGACCGAACGCCGACAAGGCGTATACGTTGCAGCAACTGTGCTTGCGGCCATCCACCGGTATTGCCGAAGGCCGGCGCTGCCTCGCCGACTTGCATTCTGACCCCGGCCGGGAGAGTCACTTGCGAAACGAACCCCGTCCTCGACTCCCCGCTTTCGGGCAAACGATCTTCTTCTATATCCACGTCGGCGTTCGCCGATGGGTGCCGCTGATGTCGATGGATCCTCCAGCGAGCTACACCTGACCCGGCAACACGCGACCGAGCCCCGCTATGCGAACGGCGCCAATCTGCACCAGTCACGAGCTGGCAACTGTCGGACGAAGCTGCGCCGCCGGCGAGAACCGCTTCACGAGAGCGCGATTCCCACCGTAGGGGAGGGCTTTTCGCTTTCATCCTGTGGCGAGATCAGCGTGATTCCGCGGAAATCGACTGGTGGCCCACCGATCAGCAGAGCGCCGCGAGTAACGGCTGAGTAAGCCAGTCTTGCCCAAACGCAGATCAGCGCCCACAGAAAGACGCGCTGATCTGGGAAAAATGGCGGTGACGGTGGGATTTGAACTCATAGGGGATCCGATTTGGGGATGCACCTCGGAGGAACCTCCCTGTCTTTACACGGGCGCGGACCCTTTCGGGGCTCGACTTCGCCATGCTGAACTGTCGTCTGCTTTTGCCCACGGTTTGCTCACTAGTCGTCCCCCTAGATACGCCATGCGAGCCGCGTGCGAATCACGCAGGCAACGTCTCAGGTGAGCAACACCGCTGTCGACTCGCGCGCAACCAGCACGCACTCGTGCGCGATGACGCCACGCCGCGGCTCGCCGCCCATCACTGCGAGGATGGATTCGGCCGCCATGCGGCCGAGGTCGCTCAGCTGGGGGTCGATTGTCGTCAGCTGCGGTCGGGCCGCGAGGGCGATGACGTCCCAGTTGTCGAAGCCGACTACGGACACGTCGTCGGGGACTCGTCGCCCGAGCGCCTGCAGCTGCTCGACGACACCCCGCGCGATCTGATCGCTGGCACAGAAGATGCCGTCGATCGGTGACCCGGAGTGGACCAGGATGCTGGCGGCTTGACGGCCCCACGATTCGCTCCATTCCCCCCACACCGCGGAGTGCGGGACCTGCTCCTGCCCTGCGCTGCGCAGCTCGTCCAGCATTCCGGCATGGCGCAGGCGCGCCGAAAGGTGTTTCTGGGGTCCGCCGATGTACGCGATCCGCTTGCGCCCGAGGGCGAGCAGGTGCGAGATGGCGAGGCGGGCGCCCTGTTCGTCGTCGATGACGATCGACAGATCTTCTGGACGCTGTGAGCGGGAGAGCACGTAGCAGACGGGCACTTTGGTCGAGACGCCGATCGGCGGGCGCGGCTCGGAGCGTCTTCCGGTGACGATAATGGCGTCCACCCGGCGCGCCACGAAGGTCTGCAGATGGTGGTTCTCCCGGATCGGGTCGCCCCGACCATCCGCGAGAAGCACGGAAATGCGCCCAGCTCCGAGAGCGTCTTCGACGCCGAGCATGATCGGGCTGGCGAATCGCGAGAAGCTATCGGTGGTGAGCAGGCCGATCGTGTAGGAACGCGATTCGCGAACGGGCCGACGAGGCGGCCGCGGCTCATAGCCAACGCGCCGAGCGACCTCCGCGATCCGCTCACGCGTCTCCTCACGCATGCGCCCGTTGCCGTTGAGCGCCTTCGACACCGTGCTGATCGACACCCCGGCTTCGCGGGCCACGTCGGAGATCGTGGGAAGGGCACTCATGGGTCGGATGCTCCTGTTTCTCAAGCAGTTTCTCAGAGCGTAGTCCGGCGATGTGCAGTGTCAAGAGAGAAAACTCATGAGAAAGTTTGCTGCTTGCGCACATTCGTCAAGAAACTGGTCGCACATGCGCTCGTCTCAACGAGGAGGAAACGAATGGACGCAGCAAAGAGGGTGCTCGGCATCATCGCGGCCACGGCGATCGGCGCGCTGACGCTGACCGCGTGCGGCGGCGGCACGCCGGGCGAGAGTGCCGGATCTGACCAACCCGCCGAACTGACGATGTGGGCCCGCTCGTCCACCCAGGACTACACGCAGGCGCTCGTCGACGCCTACAACGATTCGCACGACACCCAGATCAAGCTCACGATCGTCGCAAGCGACAGCTTCCAGCAGAAGGTCGGCGCCGCCGCGGGAGCAGGATCGCTGCCCGACATCCTCGCCTCCGATGTGGTGTACGCACCCAACTACGCGATGCAGTCGGTCTACGCCGACATCACCGACCGGATCGCAGAGCTCCCCTACGGAGACGACCTCGTCAGCGCGCACATCGATGCCTCGACCTTCGACGCGAAGAGCTACGCGGTGCCGCACAAGGTGGACTCGTCGTTCATCTTCTACAACAAGGACCTCTTCGCCGCTGCGGGGCTGGATCCGGAGAATCCTCCGACCACCTACGACGAGATCTACGACGCGGCCGCCGCGATCACGGCCCTTGGGGATGACACCTACGGGTTCTACTTTCCGGGCAACTGCGCCGGATGCAACGCCTACACGTCCTTCGGCGTCGGCCGCGCCGCCGAACAGCTGCCGATCAGCCTGGACGGGAAGACGGCGAGCATCGACAGTGATGCGCTCGCCGACTGGTTCGGGCTCTACGAGCGTCTCTACGCCGACGGGCTCGTGCCCGCCGGCGCGTCGACGGGCGATACCTCCACCCAGCAGGAGCCGTTCCTGCAGGGCAAGGTGGGCATCTGGCCGAACGGCTCGTATTCAATCCCGGTTGTGAATGAGACCGTCGACTTCGAGTGGGGATACATGCCACTGATGACCGAAGACGGCTCCGGCACCGGAACCTTCGTCGGCGGCGACGTCGTCGGCATCACGAGTTCCTCCGAGCATCCAGATGCCGCGTGGGACTTCATCGAGTGGACCCTCGGCGAGGATGCGCAGGTCGAGATCGTCGCCAAGGACGGCAACCTCCCGGTGCGCGTCGACCTGGCCGACAATGAGTACACGTCCGCGGATCCCCGTCTTGCCGCCATCACCGCGGGAATGGAGAACGGCTACACCCCATCGACCATCCCGTACGGCGAGGCGATCAACTCCCCGAATGGCCCGTGGCTGACGGCAGTGCGAGGTGTCGTCTTCAATGGTGACGACAGCGCGCTGTCCATAGGGCAGAAGGCCATCCAGGCACTGCTGGACGGAGCCTACTGATCGTGGTCGCCCCCACCCTCTCCGCGGGGCCGGTGCTTGAGCGCCGGCCTCGCGGGGGCACCACCCGTCACCGGCGGCAGGCTCTCGTCGGATGGGCGTTCATCGCACCGACGGCGGTGACCATCGCCGTGCTGTTCGTCCTGCCGCTGGCGATCGTCGTGTACATGTCGCTCAGCGACTGGCCGTTGCTGGGTTCGCCGACATTCATCGGCGTCGGCAACTACGTCGCGATCTTCAGTGACTCCAGCTATGTGGGCGCCATCCTGTTCACCCTCGGCTACACCGTGCTGGCGACCGCCGCGATCTTCCTGCTCGCCCTCTTCCTTGCTGCGTTCCTCAACAGCCCGCGCCGCGGGACCAAGTTCTACCGCCTCGCCATCTTCGCTCCGTATGTGGTGGGCCTGTCCACAGCGAGCCTGATGTGGGTCGTCAACTACAACGACCAGGTCGGAATCTTCGCCGCGGCGCTGCGATGGTTCGGTATCGCCGACGGCCCCGTGGGCTTCTTCGACACCCCTCTGAGTGCGACGCTGGCGGTGACCGTCATGATCGTGTGGAAATTCGTCGGGTTCCAGGTCATCATCCTTCTCGTCGCGCTTCAGTCGATACCATCCAGCGTCAACGAGGCGTCGATGATCGACGGGGCGAACTCGTGGCAGCGGTTCCGCTACATCACCCTCCCGTTCCTGCGCCCGACGCTCGCCCTCCTGCTCGTGCTCTCCGTCACCGGCTCACTCCTGGCCTTCGATCAGTTCATGGTCATGACGCAGGGCGGTCCGGACAACACGACAGTGACGATGGTCATGTCGGTCTACAACACCGCCTTCACCTCGTTCGACCTGGGTACCGCCGCCGCGCTCTCGATCATCCTTCTGTTCGCGCTCGTCATCATCAACGCGCTGCAACTCCGATTCGTGAAGGGGTCCGACAAGTGAGTGTCCTCACGCGCACGCCCACCTCGTCGACCCAGACGCAGGCGCTCACGACCGCGAAGCGCGTGCGTCGCCGGCCATCGTTCGCACGCACTGCCCGGGGCATCCCGTATCACGTGACCGGCATCGTTCTCGCCGTGCTCTTTCTCTTCCCGCTCGTCTGGTCGACGCTGAACTCCTTCAAGACGCCGGCCGGTGCGAGCGCTTCGCCACCGACGCTGTGGCCACAACCGTGGAGCATCGAGAACTACTCCGAGCTCGCGGCCAACGGCGAAGGGCTCGGCCGATACGTCGGTAACTCACTCGTCGTGGCCGGGGTCTCGGTCGTTCTCACGATCGTGATCGCCACGCTCGGCGGCTACGGGTTCGCGCGCTTCCAGTTCCGCGGCAAGAACCTTGTTTTCCTCGCCGTTATCGCCGTTCTGATGGTGCCTCACGCGACGCTCGTGCTGCCGCTGTACTTCATGTTCGCCCGCGCGGGATTGCAGGACAGTCTCGTCTCGGTGGGCCTCGTGCTCACCGTGTTCCAGCTGCCCTTCAGCATCTTCTTGATGCGAAACAGCTTCGAGGCGATCCCCGTCGAACTCGAGGAGGCAGGCAAGGTCGACGGTGCTTCATCCTTCGGGGTCTTCCTGCGTATCTCGCTGCCGCTCGTGCTTCCCGGCATCGTGACAGTCGCACTGTTCGCGTTCCTGGTGTCGTGGAACGAGTTCCTCGTACCCCTACTCATGCTCAACGATGGTGGCAACTTCACGCTGTCGCTCATGCTCGTCAATATCCGCACTGGCGCGTACGGCTCCATCGACTGGGGCCTGCTTCAAGCGGGAACGACGATCGCCATCCTTCCCTGTCTTGTCCTCTACCTCGTCCTTCAGCGCTTCTACATCGGTGGCCTCACCGAGGGCGCGCTGCGCGGCTGACCCCATCCCAGTGAGGAACCTCCCTATGTCTGTGCATTCCGCCTTCTCCTCCCTTCCTCTCGGAGCGATCACCCCGTCAGGCTGGCTGCGCCGGCAACTCGAGATCCAGGCCAACGGTCTTTCTGGCTCTATCGAGGAGTTGTGGGACGACCTCGGATCGAACTCCGGATGGCTGGGTGGTACCGGGGAAAGCTGGGAACGCGGCCCCTACTACCTCGACGGTCTCGTCCCGCTCGCGCACGCCCTGCAGGACGAGGCGCTCATCGCTCGCGCCGGCAAGTGGATCGAATGGATGCTGTCGAGCCAGGACGAGAGCGGGCAGTTCGGTCCCGCTACCAACGACGATTGGTGGCCCCGCATGGTGGCCGCCAAGGTGCTGCAGCAGCATGCCGAGGCCACCGGCGACGACCGAGTGCTTCCTTTCCTCGAGCGGTACTTCGCGTTCCAGCTACGCGAGCTGCGCGACCGCCCATTGGAGGGCTGGGCGGCCGCGCGGGCGGCGGAGAACGTGCTCGCCCTCGCCTGGGTGCACGAGCGTAAACCGCGAGACGAGTGGCGGGAGCTCGCTCACCTGCTCTTTGAACAGGGTCTCGACTGGGACGAGGCACTCGGCGAGGGGCTCATCACCGGCAAGGCGATGTCGTTCGACCACCGCACCCACGGCCCGAACGTCGCGATGGCGCTGAAGAACCCTGCCGTGCGCTCGCTCATGGTCGGTGAGGGCGACGCGCACGCCGCGACGCAGCGGGCTCTCGCGCACCTCGACCGCTGGCACGGACAGGTTCACGGCATGTTCTCCGGCGACGAGTGGCTCGCCGGCCGCGAGGCCAACCGGGGTGTCGAGACGTGCCAGGTCGTGGAGTACATGTTCACGATGGAGATCGCCGCGCGCGTGACCGGCGACGGGATCTACTCGGATCTGCTGGAGAACGCCGCGTACAACCTCCTGCCCGCCTCATCCGACCCGCTCATGCGAGCGCACCAGTACCACCAACAGGCGAACCAGATCGAGGCGTCCACGGCCGACCGGAACTGGTCCTACAGCACCAACAGTGCAAACGTGTTCGGTCTCGAGCCGCACTTCGGCTGCTGCACCGCCAACTACCACCAGGGCTGGCCGAAGCTCGTGGCGTCGCTCTGGATGACCGGGAACGATGCGCTGGCCGTGACCGCGTACGGCCCGAGTCGGGTGCGCGCCGAGGTGGGCGGTGGCGAGTTGGTGATCGACGAGGTTACCGACTACCCGTTCACCGAGACGATCACTTTCCGCGTGGCATCGGCCACCGCATCCCGTGAGGTCGCGCTACTGCTGCGCGTGCCCGAGTGGGCGACCGAGACGTCTCTCACGGTCAACGGAGAATCGACGGACGCGGTCGCCGACGCGAGCCGCTATCTGTCGGTCGCCCGCCGATGGGCGGAGGGGGACGAGGTAGTGCTGCACCTCCCGATGTCGCCGCGCCGCATCAAGCGCGAGCGGCAGGCCGTGGGAGTGCGACTCGGAGCGCTCGTCATGGTCGCTACACCCGGTGAGCGGTGGCGTCCGATCCCGGATGCCCGCGGCCTGGGCGAGTGGGAGGTATTCCCGGAACGCAGCTGGAACATGTCGCTCTACGCCGATGCGCCCGTGCCCCTCGAAGAGTGGGGCGTCTCGAGGGAGCCCGTGAGCGATGTGCCGTTCGGGCGTGTCGATGTTCCCGTGCGTATTCATGCGGCCGGTAGTCGCGCGCTTCCGGAGTGGATGCGGGAAGGCGGTAACGCGAGCAACCCTCCAGATGGGCCTGCACCGGCGCGGTGGATCAATTCCTTCGATCTGGTGCCGTACGGGTGTGCACGCATCCGGCTCGCTGAGCTTCCCACGGTGGTGCCCATCGTCGGTGTGAAGCTGCCCCCGGCGATCGCGCGATGACGGTCGCTGGAGCGTCCACGGCGCGTCCGATCGCGGTCACAGCCGGCGATCCGGCCGGCGTCGGTCCGGAACTCCTCGTGCGCCTGCTCGCCGAGTTGCGGGCGCTGCCGGACGAGCCGGTGGTGATCGTGTCGTCACGGGAGGAACTGTGGCGGGGGCTGGACCGAAGCGGGATCGACGTGGGACTCGACCAGCTACTCGCGACCCCGCACTTCACCCTCGCCGACCTCGACTCCACCCTGCCGTCAGGCGCGGGTGACGTCAGCGCCGAAGCGGGGCGCTGGGCTCTCGCGGCATTGGAGCGCAGCCTCGAGCTGTATGCCAGCGGCGAGGTCGCCGGCATCCAGTTCGGACCGCTCAACAAGACGTCCCTGCACCAGGCCGGGATGACGGAACCCGACGAGATGCGCTGGTTCGAAGGACAGGTCGGAGGAGACCGCACCGTCTCGGAGGTGAACGTCAGCACGACGTTCTGGACCGCCCGGGTGACGTCGCACGTCGCGCTGCGCGAGGTGGCCGACCTCGTCACGCCCGCGTCTGTGCGCGACACTACCGCGCTTCTCCACAACCTTCTCGTCGCATCCGGCCTGAATGCTCCGCGCATCGCGGTCTGCGCCCTCAACCCACACGCGGGAGAGAACGGGCTCTTCGGCGACGAGGAGATCACCGCGATCGCGCCCGGCGTCGAACTGGCACGAGACCGCGGGGTCGACGCATCCGGCCCGTTCCCCTGCGACACGCTCTTCCGCCGCGGCTTCGACGGCACCTTCGACGGCATCATTACGATGTACCACGACCAGGGTCAGATCGCGCTGAAGACGAGAGCATTCGACGGCGGAGTGACACTCGAGGCCGGCCTCGGCATCCCCATCTGCACGCCCGCCCACGGCACGGCGTTCGACATCGTCGGGAAGGCGAAGGCGAGTCTCGACTCCACCCGCAACGCCTACCGGCTCGCGCGCCGCCTGGTCACGAACCTCCAGTGATGCTCGGTCCCACGCGCGTCGTCGTTCTCGACGACGACCCAACCGGCACGCAGGCCGCGGCCGATGTAACCGTGCTCCTCGACCACGACGTACAGGCGCTGGTGGATGTGCTCTCGACCGACCGCAGCGTCTACGTGCAGATGAACAGCCGCGCGCTCGTGGAGTCCGAGGCGGTCTGTCTCGCGAGGAGCATCCGCGCGTCGGCGGAGGAGGCAGGCCGTCGGCTCGGCGTCGATATCCGTTTCGTCCTCCGCGGTGACTCGACTCTTCGCGGACACGTCTTCGCCGAGTCCGCCGTCTTCGCCCAGGATGACGCGGTGATGATCTTCGTCCCCGCGTTCCCAGAGGGTGGGCGCGTGACGCGCGATGGTGTCCACTACGTGCGGCAACGGAATTCGTTGCTGCCCGTTGGAGAAACCGAGTTCTCCCGCGACCCTGTCTTCGGGTTCGCTTCGAGCGCTCTTGCGGACTTCGTGGCCGAACGCACGGATGCTCCGACCATCACCGTTCCGCTCGTCGCCGTGCGCTCGGGCGGGCTCGCTGACGTACTTCGAGAAGCACCCGCCGGCGCCGTCGTACTTCCCGACGCCGTCGAGTCCAGCGACATCGCTGCGATCGCCCGCGCCGCGCAGTCGGTCTGGGGCTGGCGCCCTCTCGTCGTGCGTTCGGCCGCGCCCCTCGCGGCAGAGCTGGCGGGCGTGCCGAGCGGGGGTCTTCTGCACCCTAGTATCCTCGCCGGAGCCCACTCGGTGCTCGTCGTGTGCGGCTCGCACACTGACATCGCCCGCACGCAGATTGCCCGACTGGCGGAGGACGTGGGCGAGCCCACTGAAGTATCCACGATCGCAGCCCTGGCTGATCCCGCGGTCGAAGGAGCTCGTGTTGCGGCCGAAGAAGTGCGACGCCAGCGCCCGTCGCGCGTGCGCTTCGTCGCGACAGAGCGCACCCGCTCCGATGCCCACGCCACCCTCTCCGATGGCGCCGCGGTCATGAACGCGCTCACTACGGCCACGCGCCTGCTTGCTGGTGACACCGATGCGGTCGTGACGAAGGGGGGCATCACTGCCGCCGAGGTGATGTCACGCGGCCTGGGCGCGCAGCGCGCACGTGTGCTTGGACAGCTTCACCCCGGGGTGAGCCTGTGGCGTGTCTCGGCAGCTGCCGGCCGTGAGGTGCCCGTTGTCATCGTGCCCGGCAACATGGGCGACGACGACATCCTCGTAGAGGCAGTCGGCTGGCTTGAATCCGCCAACATGCGAGGCAACTAGTCCGTCAGATTCGAAAGGCAAGGTGTCGGGGGTCCGCGGAGAGAAGAACCGCTAGCACCGCCTCGGTCTGCTCCGCGGAGAGCGCGCTGCTCGGCCCGAAATCGAAGGACTGAATGGCACTCACGAGCTCGTTCAAACGCTCAGACGAGCCGCTCGCGAGAGCGCCAAGCGCGTCCGTCGAGCGCAAGAAACTTCCGGATCTTCCAGAAGTGCAGATGTAGTTGCTCGCGCTTCATCCAAGCCCGTCACCGTTCAGAGGCTGTCTTATGAGCAAGTCGCCCGTCGGCACGGGGTCTCCAGGACGCTCGTGCACAACCTTCACCACCAGTGACTGAGGAGGGAGAGGCGGCGTTCGAACCACGCTCCCGGAGACCGCGGGATTCGCCGACTCGGACATTCGGTGACGGTGACGGTGACGGCGGGCTTGAACCCTTATCGGATTCAATTTCGTGGATATCCTCTGTGCCTAACCGCTGTCATTGCGCAGCCCGCGAGCTTTCGGCGTCGCACCTCAACGCCTCCGATCCTTCACTGGTGTTGCCCACGGATCTGTTCACGGGCGTTCGGTCGCTTCAGGCGCTCGATGACGGCGTCGCGCACCTCATGAGTGCTCGCGGTGCCGCCGAGGTCGCGGGTCTTTACCCCGTCGCGCAAGGCCGATTCGAAGGCGCTGACGAGATCGGCCGCCGCCCGATCGTGACCGAGGTGGTCCAGCATCAAGGCGCCCGACCAAATCTGACCAATGGGGTTCGCGATGTTCAGTCCCGCGATGTCGGGGGCCGACCCGTGCACCGGTTCGAAGAGCGAGGGGTGCTCGCGCTCGGGGTTGAGGTTGGCACTCGGCGCCACGCCGATCGACCCCGCGACGGCCCCGGCGAGGTCTGAGAGGATATCGCCGAACAGGTTGGATGCGACGATCACATCGAACGCGCCGGGGGCGAGAACGAGCTTGGCGGCGAGAGCGTCGATGAGCACCTTCTCACCGCGCACTCGCGGATGCGCGACGAGTACCTCGTCCACGATCTCGTCCCAGAACGGCATCGTGTGGATGATGCCGTTCGACTTCGTCGCCGAGGTCAGCAGGCCGGCTCGATCGGCGGCGAGGTTCGCGGCGTACGTCGCCACGCGAGCGATCGCCTTGCGTGTGAAGACGCTCTCCTGCACGGCCGCCTCCTCGGGCAGACCGCGCGAGATACGACCGCCGATCTCCGAGTACTCCCCCTCGCTGTTCTCCCGGACGATGACGATGTCGATGTCGTCGCCGCCGCGCACCCGGCTCTCGACGCCCGGCAGCGAGCGAATGGGCCGGAGGTTCACGTATTGCTCGAACTCACGACGAATCGGGATCAGCAGTCCCCACAGGGTCTCGACATCTGAGATGTCGGGGTGCCCCACCGCGCCGAGGAAGATCGCGTCGGAGAGGGCGAGTTGTGCCATCCCGTCGGGAGGCATCATCGCACCGGTATCGAAGTAGTGGTCTGATCCCCACGGCAGATGATTCCAAATTAAGGCCCTGCCGTACGGCGCGAGAGCGGCATCGATGCAGGCGATGGCCGCAGGCATGACCTCCTTGCCGATCCCGTCACCCGCGATCACTGCGATGGTGCCGTCGCTCACCCGATCGTCGTTTCTCCACGTGCGGCTCATAGGGCCGGCCCGATCCAAACGGTTTTGATGTTCACGAACTCGCGTAGGCCGACATCTCCCAGCTCGCGGCCGTACCCCGAAGCCTTGATGCCACCGAAGGGGAGGCGTGCGTCTGAGGCGACCATTCCGTTCACGAATACGGCGCCGGCGTCGAGTCGGCGCACGATCTCCTCAGCACGGTCTGGATCTCCCGTCCACACGCTGGCACCGAGTCCGAAAGGCGTGTTGTTGGCGAGGGTGATGGCGTGCTCGCTGTCGCGGGCGCGCGCGATCGCGGCGAGCGGGCCAAAGGTCTCCTCCGCGAACGCGGCGTCGCCCGGGCTGACGCGGTCGATCACCGTGGGGGCATAGAAGAAGCCGCGGCCCGGCAAGGGCTCTCCCCCGTGCCTCAGCTGGGCGCCGGTGCCGCGCAAGGTGCGTACGACCTGGGAGTGGAGGTGGTCGCGCAGGTCGGCGCGGGCGAGGGGGCCGAGATCGGTGTCATCGAGCTCGGGGTCGCCCACGCGCAGGGTCCGCACGTGTTCGAGAAAGGCCTCTACGAACTCCTCGGCGACGGCGTCCTCGACGATAAACCTCTTGGCGTTGACGCAGCTCTGCCCCGCGTTGATGAAACGCGCTCGGACGGCGGTCGACGCCGCTACGGCGACGTCCGCGTCGGCGAGCACGATGAAGGGGTCGGATCCTCCGAGTTCGAGCACGTGCTTCTTGAGCGCCGCGCCGGCCTGGGCGGCGATGGCTCGGCCGACGGCGGTCGATCCTGTGAAGGTGACTGCTGCGATTCGATCGTCGCCGATCAGGTCCGCCACCTGGGGGGTCTCTACGAATACGGTGCCGCAGAGTCCCTCCGGGGCTCCGGAACGGCGTATGACTTCCGCGACGGCAAGCGCGCACCTCGGGACGTTGTTGGCGTGCTTCAAGATCGTTCCGTTGCCTGCGACGAGCGCTGGGGCGGCGAAGCGGAAGAATTGCCAGAACGGGTAGTTCCAAGGCATCACCGCCAGCACTACCCCCAGCGGCTCGTAGGTGATCCTGCTCTCGGTCGCATTCGAACCGACGATCTCGTCGGCCAGGATCCGTGCACCATCTGCGGCGTAGTGGTCGAGTGTCACCGCGCATTTCTCGATCTCAGCACGCGCCTCGGTGATGGGCTTGCCCATCTCGGCCGTGATCAGACGCGCGTAGGTTTCCGCGTCGGCTCGAAGCGCCACCGCGATGCGCGTCAAGAGAGCGGCGCGCTCCGCTATTTCGGTCCGCCGCCACACGCGTTGCGCGCCTGCTGCCGCTTCCAGGATCCCGTCGATCTCGGCCGGCCCGTGCAGCGGAAACGATTTGACGCCATCCTCTGTCGCGGGGTTCAGCGACGCGACGCGGGTCATATGTGGATCCGCGTCTGGTCGTCGAGATTCTTCGCTCCGCTTGTGAGAACGAGCTGCGCGTGACCGAACGAGCTGGGTTCCAACGCGGCCAGGCGGTTGACGATGTGCTGCATGGTCGGGAGTTGCTCGAAGGTCGCCTGGCGGAACCCGAATTCCCCTTCCCCCACCCAGGAAGACACGCGGGCGCGGTAGGGGTCCTCTGCCGGGGTCAGCACGGGGTACGACGCATCTGACTGCCCCCGAGCACCGGTTGCCGGGACGTACTTGTGGTGGAAGCGCAGTCGGCCGGCGCGCAAATCCGTCGACTCCTGCAGGTTCGCCACGGATAGATCAAAAAAGGTGAAGTCGTCCCATGAGGCCGCGGCGCGCGTGCTGCCGTCTTCGGGCTCGGGGAGGGCGTCGATGTCGGCGAAGATTTTCGCGAAACCGAGCTCCTCGCGCCCCGTGATGATCGGGTCGGCGAGGTTCTCCCACAGCACCGACATGTAGTCGCCTTCGAGCTCGCCGTCGGCTGCCGTGCGGATGCAGGCGGGGATTTTCACGTCGACAATGTTGTACCCGCGGCCCGCAAGCCATCCGATGTTGCGCAGCCTGTGCACCTCGACGATGATCTCGTCGCCGGCGAGGACGAACGGGTCGGGGAGGATCGCCGCCAGGCGACGCTCGGGGACGGTGGCCCATACCGCCGCGGTCAACGTCTCCACATCGGGAGAGCGATATGGAGCACCGTCGGCGGTCTGACGCGGTCCGGGTGCGGGGCCATAGCCGAGGGGCATGCGGAAGACAGAGGACATGTGTGCTCCTAGAGGATCGCGAGGGGGTTCACGGGTGAGCCGGACGCGCCCGTGATTGGAAGGCAGGCGGCGACGAGGAGGAACGACCAGCGGCTCTCCTGCGCGCAGACGGTGGCGAGTTCGTCGAGGACGAAGTTCTCGCCGAAGGGGATGCCGGAGTGAACCAACGAGACGAGGTGCAGGGGCTGATAGGCATCCGCCCGGTTCGGTCGGACCTCGAGGCCCCACGTGTCGGATGCCACCAGGGAAACTTCCTGGGCGCGCAGGAATCGGGCTGCGTCGAGGCCGAGGCCGGGCGCGTCACCTCCCGCGTAATCGCCCCAGTTCGCGCGCCTGTGCGCGAGGAACCCGGTGTGGACCAGTAGCGCGTCGCCGGGCGCGATCGGGCTCTGCTGAGCCTCGCCGACTTCAGCCAGGAGCGCGGTGGTGATCTCGAAGCCAGGCTCGAGCGCGGCGACGCCTAGGTGTCGGGCAACGTCGAGCAGGATTCCGCGGGTCACCAGGCGCGAGGCGATGGAGGTGATGCCGTTGCGCGCGGCGCCGGACGCGGTGACTTCCTGCGCCGAGTAGCCGTTGTACATCCGGCCGTCGAAGAACACGTGGCTGAGTGCGTCGATGTGCGTGCCAGCCTGGGTCGGCATGTCGAGGTTGTCGTCGCCGTACCCGAATGACGTGAGCGGTTCGCCCCTCCCCGTGCGCTGCACTTGTGCGAGGTGGTCAGTTCCGGTCGCCGTCATCGTGAGCCGCGGGTTGTAACGCCGGCCACCCGATTGTGGGCCCGTCGCGTCGAGAGGCAGTGCGAGAGAGACAATTCGTCCGCTTCGCACCTCGGCGGCGGCGCGGAGCACGGCGTCCGCGGTGATGAGGTTGACGGCGCCGGCCTCGTCATCCGGGCCCCACCGCCCCCAATTCGCGCACGCGGTGATGAGGGAGGTAAGTCCGTCGTCGCGGTGCTCAGTCATTCGATCCGTCCTGAGCGTCGACGAGGATGAAAGCAACAATCGCCGGGCCGTCGCCTCGGTTCTCCCAAGCATGATTCGTCGCGCGCTGCACGATCACGTCCCCCTGCGAGACGTCGACCGGTCCGTCGTCCAGCACCATGGTGATGGTGCCTCTCAATACGAGGCCAAAGTCGACGGTGCTCGTGCGGTGCATGAGCGGACTCGCCTGGCTGCGCACGTGTTCCGTCCCTGCGTTCATCGAGGCGAACACCTCGCCGCCGTCGAGCTGTGCATACTGCTCGCTCGTCATGGGATCGAACTGGACGACGCGAAAGGAAACGCCGCCGGCCGGAGGCGCGAGGGTAAAGGGCCGGTCCGCGGGCCTCTTGCCCTCACCGGTCGGATCGGTTGGCACATCGATCATGTGCCAAATGTCGGTTAGCGCCGTGGGCCGGCCGGGCTGGATGTGCGGGCTACCGGCCGCCTGATCGCGGAGGACGAACGAGCGCCCCCCGTCATCATTTGCGGTGACGATCACGCGGACGGGTTCGACGTTCACGACTGCTCCTCCACGGTCTCTCTAGCGGGCAGCACGACACCGCGCACTTCGCCCAGGGTGAAGCGGCCGCCACCCACGGCGGGCGCGGTAGCGCTGATGACGACCTCGTCGCCGTCCTCGAGGAAAGTGCGAATCGATCCGTCGTCGAGGGCGAGGGGGTCCTGGCCGTTGTGGGTCAGCTCGATCAGAGATCCGTAGCCGCCCGGGTCGGACGACGACACCGTGCCAGAGCCGAAGAGGTCCCCGGCACGGGCACGCGCGCCATTCACAGTCATGTGGGCGAGTTGCTGGTCCGGCGTCCAGTACATGTCGCGGAATCGCGGCTCCGAGACGGCGGTGCCGTTAAGGGAGAGCTGCAGGTCGATATCGAGTCCCCACGGCTCGCTCGAGTCGAGATACGCGTGAAGGGGGCGCTCCCGTGCCGGCGGCGTGACACGCGCGGCGACGAAAGCGGCCAGCGGGTACACCCACGCCGAAATCGACGTGGCGAAAGACTTCGCTAACATTGGCCCGAGCGGCACGTACTCGAATGCCTGGATGTCGCGGGCGGACCAGTCGTTGATGAGAACCACTCCGAACACGGCCTCTTCGAACGAAGACGTCGGCAACGGGATGCCGGGAGCGTGCTCGCCGCCCACGACGAAGCCCACCTCCACCTCGACGTCGAGCTTGCGAGTCGGCCCGAACACCGACGAGTCGCCGGCGGGAAGTTGCCCAGAAGGCCTAATTACCGGGGTGCCCGAGGCGACGACTGTGCCCGCGCGCCCGTGGTAACCCACCGGAAGGCTCAGCCAGTTCGGCTGAAGCGCCGGCTGGCCGGGGCGCAGAATGCGGCCGAGGTTTTCCGCGTGTTCGCGCGAACTGAAGAAGTCGACGTAGTCGGCGACGGTGAACGGCATCTGCGTGGTCGCCGACGCCGCGGGCCGCCCGTAATGGCTCAGCGTTCGGGGGTCATCGGCCCAACCGGTGACGACCTCGTGCACACGACGCCAGCGCCCGGGTCCAGCCGCAAGCAGCGCGTCCAGGTTAGGTCTGTCCAGCAGATCGACGAGTTCATCGGCCCGTTCGCGCGCGAGCGCGCCCAGATCCAGCACCACTTCGGGAGATGCGGGAACGAGCGCACTCAACGCCGCGCCGTCGGGGCAGAGGACGGACCCGTAGGCGATCGGAGGGCTCATCGCGGCAGCTCAACTTCTCGATCCCATCCACCGGCGGCCCCAACTCCGGCGAGGATACGCTCGTGCGATTCGCGCAGACGGGACAGCATCTGCTCCGTGTCAGCGAGCAATCGGCCATCACGTTTGACGACGACGCCGTCCACCACCACATCCCGCACATCGCCGCGCGAACTCTGTACGACGACGGTGGTCCACGGGTTGTTCACCGGCTGCGCCGAGAATCCCGGCTGCAACACGACCACGTCGCCTCGCCTGCCCGGTGTAAGTGACCCGACGACGTTCCCCAGAAGTGCCGCGTGAGCGCCGTCGGCAGTCGCCCACCTCACGGCATCCTCGGCCCGCAGGCGCACCGACTGCGGCCACGAACCCGTGCGAGCCATCTCCTCCTCGTGATCAAGCGCACGCATCGACTGCAACGCCAGACGCATCGCGCCGAAGAGGTCTCCCGACGACGCCGTGACAACCGACACCCCGAGACCGGGATGGCCACCGAGCGCCTCCCACTCGCGGATCTTGGGCCACCCCATCCCCATTTGCAACTCGTCCTCGGGCGCGGCCACGAACCGCCCGCCGCTGTCGGCGATCTGCTGCAGCTCGTCGGCGGTGGCCTGGGTCAGGTGCGCCCACAACAGGTCGTCGCCGAGGAGGCCCTCGTCGGCGAGCGCCGCCACTTCGGACCGCTGTCGCTGCAACATCTTGGTGCGGCCGTGCAGGGTCATCGGCAGGCCTAGCTCGCGCACCGCTCGTACCTCGTCGATCAGCCGTTGCGGGCCTGCCTGGGTGGTGTCGGACAGACTCACCCATAGCCTGGCTCGATCGGGAAGATCGGTTCCTTGCATCCGAGCGCGGATGTCGGAGATCCGCTCCTTCAACGACGAGAACCCGCCGGTCTTGGTCGGGACGTCGTTCAACCCGGCGGCGAACTGTACGCGCGCGGGTGCGTCGCACACAGCCTGGAGGCCGGCGGTCACGTGTTCCGCGCTGTTCATGCAATGCGAGAAGTCGACGATGCTAGTGACCCCGGCATCCAGCGCGTCCCAGTACCCGATGAGGGTCCCGACGTAGACGTCGTCGGGCGTGTAGTGGGGCATGACGAGGTTGCGGGTCTTGCGGACATAGCCGGCGAGACTGTCGTCGCCGTTGACCCCTCGGATTGCCGGCATCCACGCATGTCGATGCGCGTCGACGAAGCCGGGGAGCACGAGGCACCCCGTTGCGTCGATGACCTCGCACCCGGGCGGGCGGGGCGCAGCAAGAGCGATGTCGAGGATGACGCCATCCGCACCGATGACCACGTCCGCGACCGCGGGTTCACCGTGCATCCCGGGATCAACGATCAGTCCTCCGCTCAGCACGAGCGGCTTGCGCGCCTCGGTCATTCGGCCACCTCGGTGAGCGCGACCTCGCCCTTCGGCAGTGCTTCGACGGTCTCCGGGTCAATGAAGACCATCGCGGCCGCGGCGGCGTCGTAGCGCTGCAGCTGGAGCTGTGAGATCGGCTCGGTCTGCGTCGCAGAGGTGACGAACTCGATACCGGGAATCAAGGAGTCGACCTCAATCCGGCTGTTGTGGGCCGTCTCCATGACGGCTGCCCGGGTGAGCTCGGGAGACGCCTCGAGCATGTTGGTGAATATCTGGGCCATCAGCCAGCCATTGAGCACGAAGTCTTCGTTCGGGTCGGCGTCGGGAGTGTACTGCTCGACGGCTTCGCGATACTCCTGCATGCCTGGGTCATCAGCCCACGTGGGGTCGCTCGGGCTCTTGTACCAAGCCGTCGTGATCAGCCCGTCTCCGGCGCCTGGCTCCAGGAGCGACATGAGGCCCTTGCTAGTGCACAGCGGACCGACGATGAGCTGCGGAGTCCAGCCCGAACTGTTGATGCTGTTCAAGATCTGCGGGCATTTGGTTCCCAGCGCGGCGATGAAGACGGCATCCGCGCCGTCGGCGGCGAGCTGAGTCACCTGGGCGTCGACGGTGGCCGCTCCAACGTCGTACGTGAGCGCACGGGTGATCTCGACGCCGGATCCCTCGAGTCCCGCCTCCAGCCCCGCGACGTAGGCGCGTCCGAAGTCATCGTTCTGCGACACGACCGAGATCGTGTTCGCGCCTGAGGCGATGGCCGCCTGCGCTAGTGAGCGCGCCTCCAAGGTGTAGGACGGGAAGAAGCCCACGGTCCATGTCTGCTCGGCCGTCGCGATCGCCGGTGCGCCGGAGAGGGGGAGGAAGTTCGGCACGCAGCCTTCCTGTAGATCGGGCCCGACGGCCATGATGTTGGCGGTTCCGAACAGGCCGAGCGTGCCGAAGACGCCGTCCTGATTCAGCAGCTCGTTCAGGTTCGTCGTGGTCTTCGACGGGTCGTACACGTCGTCCCGGACGATGTATTCGATCTCCCGTCCGTCGATACCGCCCTCGGCGTTCAGCTTCTCGAAGTAGGCCTGCGCGCCGTAGCGCACCGTGCCGCCTGTCGCGAGCGCACCCGTGACCGGGAGGCTGGTACCCACCTTGATGGTGTCCTCGGTGATTCCGACGGTGGGCTCGTAGGCCGCGCACTCCGCGGCGAGTTCGCTGCCCGAATCGCCGCCGGATTCCTCCGCGCCTCCGCCGCGCGCGGAACAACCGGCGAGGACGAGCGCTGCGACGGTGAGGACGACGGATCCGGCACGGAGGCCGCCTTTGGCTGCGCGCGAGGTTTTCGTTGTCATGATGTCGGTTCCTTTCTGGTGACTGCTGGTCTGGTGCTTCGGCGAAGGAGCGTGCGCCCCCACCGTCGATATGGGAGGCCTGTGATTCCGGCGGGGGCGAACAGGAGGATCACGATGAGGATGGCGCCGTAGGCGAGGTATGCCCACTCCGGAGAGAACTGGCCGATCTGCGAAGGCAGCAGCTCCGCGAGGCCGGTGCCCAGGAGCGGGCCGAGGAGGATCGCGCGTCCTCCAATCACGAGCGCCGTCAGCAGCATGATCGAGCCGGGCACAGTGACGAAGCTCGTCGTCGACGAGATGAACCCGGTAGTCACCGCAAAGAGCGAACCGGCAAGAGCCGTGATTGCTGCGCTGGCCGTGAAGACGCCGATACGCAGGCGCGGAGCACGGATCCCGAACGTTGCGGCGGCGATCTCGTTGTCGCCGAGGGCATGGAGCCGGCGGCCGGTGCGGCTGCGATCGAGCCACAGCACGGCCGCAGCCGTGACCAGGAGCGCAATAAGGACGACTAGATAGCGGGCCTGGTCGAGCGCCAGCAAGAACTCCGGCGGCACCACGATCTTCTCCACGCGCAGCCCCTGCGTACCGCCGGTGAGATCGGTGAGCACGTTGACGACCGCGGGGAAGGCTGCGCCGAAGACAAGGGTGACGATGGCGAGCGCGGTGCCGGTGATCCGCAGCGAGGGCAGACCGATCACCGCTCCGACGAGGGCGCCGACGACCGGCCCCAGCATGACGGCGACGGGCAGGGGAAGTTCGGCGCGGGCCAGGAGGATGCCCGTCGTGTAGGCGCCGAAGCCGAAGAATGCGGCGTGGCCGACCGAGATCTGGCCGGTGAAGCCGGTGAGCAGGTTCAGGCCCATCACCGCGATCGTGACCACCAGGATCTGGGTGATCTGCGTCACCCGGAAGGGCTCGAAGACAAAGGGGATCGCGAGCAGCGCGACAATTGCCACCGCGTTGCAGATGAAGGTGGCGGGGCTCAAACGAATGAGGCCTCGACGCACACGGCGCTCAAACACGGATCGCTCGCCTCCTGCCAAAGATTCCTGCCGGCATCGCGAGCAGCACCCCCACGATGACCACGAGCGACACGACCATGCCGACCTCGCCCGTCAGACCCGGGATGAGGCTGGTTACCAGCGTCTCGGCGACACCCATGACCATTCCGCCGACGACGGCACCGACCGCCGAATCGAAGCCCCCGATGGTGACTGCGGCTAGTGAGAACACGAGCACCGGCGTCATCATTGCCGGTTCGACGTAGACGCCGAGGTTCGTGAGGCTGACGCCGGCGACGCATCCGATGGCGCCCGCGATACCCCACCCGACCATGTGCATCCTCTCGACGCGGATACCCACGACGCGACTCTGAGCGGGAGCCGTCGCGACGGCTCGGAACCCGAGCCCCGCCTTCGTCCCCCGGAAGAACAGGGTGAGGCCGACGATCACGACCGCCTGGAGGAGGATGACCCCAATGAGGTCCCACGAGATGCGTAGGCCGTCGACGTTCAGCCCACCGGTCGGGAAGAGTGGCGTGAGTGGACGGGGAGTCGGGCCGAACGTGATCTGGCCGACTGCGTTGGCGACGATGAACAAGCCGACCGTGATCATCACCTGCAGGACGTGAGCCTTCACCATCGTCGGGCGGACGATGAGCCATTGCACCCCGGCGGCCGCAATGAAGGAGACGACCACCGCGATGCCCAGCGACGCCCACACCGGGATGCCCGACATGGTGAGGACCGCCGTGAACATGGTCGAGAGCGTGGCGAATTCGCCCTGCGCGAAGTTAATGAGACCGGTGCTGCGATGGCACATGACGATGGCCAGGGCAAGGGCGGCATAGATCGCGCCTTTGCCGAGCCCGTCGACGATGAGTTGCAGAACGAGCATGCGAAACCTCAATAGCCCAGATAGGCGTGACGCAGGCTGGCGTCGTCGCGGATGGTGGCGGCGGGTCCGTGTACACGGATCGAGCCGGCTTCGAGGACATAGGCGTAGTCAGCGATGCCCAGGCTGATCTGAGCGTTCTGTTCGACGATCAGAAGACTGATCCCACGAGAACGGTTGAGTTCGGCCAACGAGTCGAACACCCGCGCGGTGATCGTTGGAGCCAACCCGAGCGACGGTTCATCCAGGAGCAGTAGGCGTGGCCTGCCCATCAGGGCCCGAGCGATCGCGAGCATCTGCTGCTCGCCCCCGCTGAGCAGCCCGGCGCGCTGCAACGAGCGCTCGCCGAGAACCGGGAACAGGGCCGCCATCTCGGCGATGTCGGCATGCACCTGCGCCTTCACGAGTGATGTGGGGTAGGCGCCGAGTCGCAGATTCTCCTCCACTGTGAGATCGGAGAACGTGCCGCGCCCCTCGGGCACCTGGCCGAGTCCGCGTCGCACGATGTCGGCCGAGGCGAGTCGGCTGATGTCAGCGCCGGCGAAACCGATCAAGCCGGTGCGCCCGGTGATACCGCTCAAGGCCTTCAGAAGCGTGCTCTTGCCGGCGCCGTTCGCGCCGAGGAGGACGACTGTCTCACCGTCCCGCACTTCTAAGTCGACGTCGTGCAGCACCTGCGCCTGCCCGTATCCCGCGCGGAGCCCGACCACTTCGAGCAACGCGGCGCTCTCCCGCCGGGTCATGCGGCACCACCGAGGTAGGCCTCGATGACGGCGGGGTTCGTCTGGACCTCACGAGGTGCGCCCTTCGCGATGACCTCGCCCGACGACAGGACCACGATGACGTCGCTCATGGACATCACCATGTCCACGTGGTGCTCCACGAGAAGCAGGGTCAGTCCGAGTTCGCGCTTGGCCTCGAGGAGCATGTCGCGCATCTCCGCCACCTCCTGGTGCGTCAGCCCGCCCGCCGGCTCATCAAGCAGTAGGACGCTGGGCGCGGATGCGATGGCCCGTGCAATCTCGACACGCTTCTTCGTCCCCAGCGGGAGACTGTCAACATCAGAAGCGGCGATGCTGGCCAGGCCCAGCAGATCGAGCACATCCTCGGCCGAGCTCGCGGTCGCGGCGCGACCCCCTTGGTGCGCGAGGTCGGATCCGACCCGCACGTTGTCTAGGACGGAGAGGGAAGGGAACAGTGCTGCGTGCTGGAATGTCCGAGCCACTCCACGGGCGGCGAGCGCGGCGGGCCGCAGTCTCGTGACATCCTCGTCGCCCAGCCAGATCGAGCCGGTGTCGGGATCGAGGATGCGGTTGATGCAGTTGAACAGCGTTGTCTTGCCCGCGCCGTTGGGCCCGATCAGCGCCGTCACCTCGCCGCCGCGCGCCTCCATGCTGACGTCGCGAAGCGCTTTCAAGCCCCGAAAAGCGAGCGAGATGTGCTCGACTCTGAGCATCTGAACCTCAATTTGTTTACAGTACGGTATCGAAATGATTATCGCTACGATAGGGCCATGCGCGACACGACGTCAAGCGCAGGATTCGACGAAGAGGGTTCTGCGACTCGGGGCAAGCGGTCACGGGGACGCCCCCGCGACAAGCAGGTCGATGCCCGCATCCTGCACGCGGCGCTGACCGAGATGTCGGTGTCGGGCTACGCGGGCATGTCGATGGATGCGGTGGCCGATCGCGCCGGCGTCAGCAAGCCGACCATCTACCGCCGCTGGCCGACCAAACTGGATCTCGCCACCTCAAGTATTGCCACGATGGTGTCGGAAGATCCGCCGAACCCCGAGACCGACGTGTGGCGCGCGCTCGTCTTCGAGATGGAGCTAGTGGCCGCCGCCTTCGAGCGCGGCCATGGGATCAGCATCATCGGGAACATGCTGGCCTTGGAGGAGCAGGAGCCGCAGCTGATCGCGCGCTATCGAGAGGACGTGGTCGCACTGCGTCGCGGACGAATCAGGACGGTGTTCGAGCAGGCGATCTCCTCAGGATCGCTGCCCGCAGACACCGATGTGGATCTGCTGTTGAACATGATGCTCGGGTACTACTACGCGAGTTACATCGGCGGCGAGGCGCGACTTCGCGACTGGCCCGAGAGATGCGTGGAGGTCATTCGGCGGGCGGTGGCGGCCGGACGGGGAACGGTACAGGCGCGCCACGTCTGATCCGATTTCACGCGGCCGCCTGGAGCGGCAGGGGCCCATTAGGCCGGGGCGGTCGCGGAGCACCTCGTGAGCGACATTTCGTATCACGACGACGCACGGCTCGAAGCCGTCTCAATCTTGCTCACGCGCTTGCCCAAGAGTTTCGGCCGCCGCGGTGCGTCATCGCGGCTCCTTCGGCGTCGAACTCGTAGCTAGCACCGCTCGCAGCTTTTGCGATCGCCGTCTCCTAGCCACACACTGCCCCGCAAGGTGCCAACGCGAAGCGTTCGCCGCGGCGACGTCACGACACCCGGTCGGCGGCGAGGATCGACTTCAGCAGGAGCCGAGCGTCCTCGGTACACGCCTTGCTGATCTGCTTGTTCGGGATCCGTGTGTGATCGAAGCTGAAGTCGCGCACCTTTCGCCCCATCCAGGGCGCCCCGTGGAAGGCCCGTCCCATCGTTCGCGCGAAGGCTGTGGTCTTGTTCGTGTAGTCCACGCGCGCCTCGTCGTAGAGCGCGAGGGCCTTGTTGAGCTGGACTTGCGAGGAGAGGTCCTTGCCCTCGAGGCCTGAGACGGTGCCGACCGAGACGGACAAGGCGGCGGCAACTTGACGTGGCCTGGGCGACCCTCGTCTCGGAAGGGTGACAGGCGAAACCCCCGCAGGTCGCGGGTGTGTTCTTCGCGACTCATCGGTACTAGGGCGGTGGCCAACAGCGTCGACGCCGGAATTAACATTGCAAGGTTTATCGAGCTACGACCGCACACCCCGCGTCCGAGTCGTACCGAAGCGGATGGATCCCGATCGAGGTGGGACGAACGGCAGAGACGAGCGCGGGCCGGCCTGCTGCCCGCGCTGCCACAACCCACGATTCAAGGCGCCGAGCTCGAAGGAGAGCAGACGATGGAACCCATCAGCCGCGGCGGGCGCTTCAAATGGCGGCCGTGACGGGAGCCGCGGCGCTGGCGCTGAGCGCGTGCACGTTCTTGGGCGCATCCCCCGATGCGGAGAGCAGCCCGACCGCAAACGCCAGCGGGAAGGAACCGGGGGCCCGGACCCGCGTGATCTTGCTCGGAACGCTCGGCGGACCGAACTATGCGGGGATGATCTGGGGCTAACATTTGCTCCCTCCGCGACCAGAGCGTCGAGTCGGCGCGCGCGACGCTCGACACCGTCGCCCATCGCGCACGATCTCCTCGGCGTCGGTCTCGATTCCGCCCAAGTCGGCTACCCGCCGTCGTCGTTCAATGACGTGTTCGTACGTGCCGGAGAGAACTCGGCCTCTGCCTCGTCGCGCGGGCGCCCGATCTCCTCCGCGTCGAAAGCATCCATCAAGGCATCCGCGCGGTCGAGGAGCCTGCGCTCCTGTCCCGACTGGCCGCCGAGCGCGTGCCGCTCACGGTGTGCCCCCTGTCGAATGTCCCGCCCCGGCCCCCAGCGAAGACATACGGATCCGAGGCTCGATGGAGCGAGCCGAGGCCGATGGCCATCTCAGGAAACGCGATCCACGCCGGGCGTTTCAGCGCCGACCGTGCGGCGCAGCTGATGGACCGCCGACAGCGATGATGTGCTGAACAAAGTGCCATTCCCACGGTAAGTAGTCGCGCGACGACCCGTCTGCCCCGGCCGACTTCCTGTGATTCTGCGAGTCCTGGCCAGCGCAGCTCCTCCACCGCACCACCCAAGGTGTGCGGCGGGGCGCGGTCCACGCAGCCATATCTGCTCGATCTTGCTCAAACGCAGATCAGCGCCCTCAAAACAGGCGCTGATCTGGGGAAAATGGCGGTGACGGTGGGATTTGAACTCTTGCGGGATCCGATTTCCACGGTCCGCGCGGCAGCGACTTCGTTGTCGTTACGCGGCAGCTGACCTTTCGAGCCCTCGCATCGCAGGAGCCGAGCTTTCCTCACCCTTGCCCGGGAGCTTGCTCACGAATCGACCGCGTCGTGGCTTGCTCAGACCTTGGGAAGAGCGCCCTAACCAGGGTTCCGGAAGCCAGTCACCCCGGATGTCCGGAGGCAGGATGGAGTACGGGGGTGAGTCGCCGAGCGAGGACGAAGAAACGACTGACCCGCTCGCGGTCAGTAGCCCTAACGACGCGGATGAACCGGTTCGGGTCACACCTGCCCTGCCGAGTGCATCACCTTCGAGTACGACGCCAGCGGCGCCGAAACCCAAACGCATCCTCCCAGGTGGTGCGACCACCGTCACCGCCCGTGACAACTCCGGCCGGCCCACCCGCATCACCGCGAAAGCCGCAGGAGGAGCACCGCCGTCGACATCGGCTACGCCTACACACCCACCGGCGCCACCGGAGACCGCGTCAACGTACAGGCCCGGACAGCACACAAGGAGCAAGGAATCACCGCGGGCGCGGCAACCAGCTACACCTACGACTCCCGTAACCGCCTCACCCTCGCGCAGGAAAAATCGGGCGCCACCAATACCGCTTCCTGGGCATACACCTACGACAACAACGGCAACCGGACCAGACAGGTTCGGGCTGGAACCACCGGGGCGACCGCCGGAACGATCGACTACGCATACAACGCGGTCAACCAAGTCACGTCAGCGACCGGGCAAACCACCACCTGGACCTACGACGCCGCAGGCAATCAGACCCGCAACGGCCTCACCGGCACAACAGGCACGTTCGGAGACCGCGGCCAACTGACCGCGCTCGGCGGCAACAACAGAAGCTACTTCGGCACCGGCAACACAGATCGCCTTTCCCAAGGCAGCGTCACATTCAACAACGGCGCGTTGGGAATGAGGCAGCGCACCACCGGGTCGACCGTTGATAACTTCGCCCGAACACCTGCCGGGGACGCCGTAGGCAACGGCATCTACCAACTCGGAGCCCGCTACTACGACACCAGCCTGGGCCGCTTCACACAGATGGACCCAAGCGGCCAAGAGAAGAACCCGTACGGTTACGCTGCATGCAATCCGATCAACGGCAAAGACCCAACGGGCTTGGCCTTCGACGCTCTATGTGGCGGGCTGGCGATCGCGTCGTTGGTCGGCATCTCTCTGACCATCAATTCCATTGTGGGAACGTTCGCGGCGGTCGCGGCGGGCCCCGAGACTGGAGGGGCTTCGTACGTTGCCGCCGCGTGGCTCGGGGCCGTCGCTGCCCTCGAAGTCGCCCTTACAACCTGGACTGTCGCCCAAGCGATCGATCATTGCTTCTATGACTGAGAACAATCCTGACGCTGCCAAGGCAGCGCGCCTACTAGTACGGAACGCGCAAATCAGCATGCTGTGGACACTCGTCCTAGCAGCCGGGCTCGTGGTCATGGTGACTACGAAGCCAGAGACTCTCCTATTTCCTCTACTTTTTCTCATACCATGGACGGTCATAGCCGTTTCGCTCGCTATCTGGCGCTGGCGTCTCATTTCTGTGATGCGCGGGAGGCGCTAAAGACCCGAACGGGACGGATTGCGCGCGGGCAATCACAAGCGCGTCGCCGATCAAGAGATAGCAGCCCCGAACGTGACGAATGAACCGGTTAGTTCTGGATCAACGTCGTCTGAGCCGAGCGACGAAGAGCGACTGCGGGCCCGCCTAAGCGAGCTCGACGATAAACAAGCGAGGCTATTCGGATCGGAGTTGACCTCCACCTCGTTTATCGGTCATGCGACGCACACGCAGGAGGAGGAAATTGAGAGCGAAAGGATCCAGATTCTGGCTCAGCTTTCTGCGCTGGGCGCCAACGTTCCTGACGTTCCAGCACGAACCCGAGGCCGGAATGCACCCTGGGCTTGGGGTGCAATCGCTGTCCTGACGCTTGTGGTTCTTGTAGTCGTCTCTTTCGCATCTGCGATCTGATCGCCCGCGCGACGTTGGGGTCGGTGTCGGCGGAAACTGCTCTTCTACGGCCGGCAAACGTCGCCGCGGCACCTAATACGCTGTGGCGCCTAGCGCGAATGCCACGGCGCAGCAACACCGATAATGGCCGTTCTGTCAGTGAGAACGCGGGAAGCCCGTACCAGGGACGTACGTCCTCCGGTGGGGAAGCCCTGCCGGAGAGGCGCCGCGGAGCGGAGCGTCCCGCGCAGACGGGCGGAACCGAGGCCGGGGCGCGCCAGGCAGCGTGGTTCATCTATGGGTCGTTTGGCCGTGGCCCGGCAGCATCCACGGACGTACGGTGGCGCCATTGAGCGAACGACGCCATTGGAGGCCCACGCATGTGCACAGGAGCGAACTACACCACCCGGGATCACTACTTCGGGCGCAATCTCGATCTGGAGTTCTCCTACAACGAGACGGTCACCGTGACGCCGCGGAACTTCCCCTTCGAATTCCGTAAAGCGGCCGCGCTCCCGACCCACCACGCGATCATCGGGATGGCCACCATCGCGGACGGGTACCCGCTGTATTACGACGCGACGAACGAGAAGGGCCTGAGCATGGCCGGGCTGAACTTCCCGGACAACGCCGACTACAAACCCGAGGCGCAGGACAAGACCAACATCACCCCGTTCGAGTTCATCCCGTGGGTCCTCGGGCAGTTCGAGACCGTCGACGAGGTGAAGACGGCTCTAGCCGGGCTGAGCCTCGTGGAGATCAATTTCAGCGAGACCTTCCCACTGTCGCCCCTGCACTGGATCATCTCCGACCGCAATCGCTCCCTCACGGTGGAAAGCGTGAAGGAGGGCCTGAAGGTGTACGACAACCCCATCGGTGTCCTCACCAACAACCCCACGTTCGACATCCAGTCGTTCAACCTGAACAACTTCATGCACCTGTCCAAGAACCCGCCGGAGGCGCACTTCTCCGACGAACTGGAGTTCGATGTCTACAGCCGGGGAATGGGAGCGATCGGCCTGCCCGGCGACCTGTCGTCGTCGTCGCGTTTCGTCAAGGCCGCCTTCACGAAGCTGAATTCGGTCTCGGGGGATTCCGAGTCGGAATCGATCAGCCAGTTCTTCCAGATCCTGGGCTCCGTCGCTCAACAGCGAGGATGCGTCGAGGTGTCGCCCGGCAAGTTCGAGATCACCATCTACTCCTCGTGCTGCAACACCGACAAAGGCATCTACTACTACACGACGTACGAGAACAGCCAGGTGACCGGCGTCGACATGCACAACGAAGACCTCGACGGCAGCACCCTCGCCGACTATCCCCTCATCAAGGAGCAACAGGTCCACATGCAGAACTGACCGACCGTGCCACCCGCAGCACTCGCAAGGAGGCGAGCGGGCGCATCGACAAATAGTGCTCTCGATCTGGGCTTTTCTCCGATAATGGCCGTTCTGTCAGGGAGAGGACGACCAGCCACGCTCCAGTTCAGACGGCGCCTTCCTCCACTGGTAGCTCGGGCCGCGCCGGTGGCTGCGCCCAGACCGGCATCGCCCAGGGTCCCCGCGCTCAGGTCAGACTGTGGGATGGCCGTCGGGTCGGCGGTCGGGGTGCTTCTCAAGACCGACGAGAACACGGCGGTATCGTGTGCGCCAGCGCTGCACCCACAGACACTCGCGCTGATCGGCGAGCAGGCGGGTCACATCTAGATGGCCTCGGAGAGGCTGCGTGGTTCCCGGTGTGTCGGCACCCATCCGCATAGTCTGATGTTGTGTACACGAAACCTCCTTACACGGCAGATCTTGCTGAGGCGAGGAAGGCCCGCGGGGCGTTTTTCACCCCCGACGGCATCACCGCACACCTCGCAGAATGGGCGCTTCGCGAGGCGTCGGATTCGGTGCTGGAGCCGTCGGCGGGAGAGGCCGCTTTCCTGATCGCGGCTGTCGAGCGGCTCCGCGCGTTGGGTGCCACCGCGCCGCTGGTTCACGGCATCGAGCTTCACAGCGCCAGTGCCCAGATCGCGCGCGATCTGATCCAGCAGTCCGGGGGCACGGCTCGCATCCGGGTCAGCGATTTCTTCCGTACTGAAGCGAGCCCCCGGTATGACGCGGTCATCGGTAACCCTCCCTTCATCCGCTACCAGGATTGGACCGGCGGCCAGCGCGACCGCGCGCGATTCGCAGCCCTGCAGCAAGGGGTCGCTCTCACCGGTCTCGCATCGTCCTGGGCGGCGTTCGTGATCCACGCAGCGGCGTACCTGAAGCCGGGTGGGCGACTGGGAATGGTGCTGCCGGCAGAACTTCTGAGCGTGAACTACGCAGCGCCAGTACGGCGATTCCTGCTGGAGCGATTCGCGACTGTCGAACTCGTCACCTTTGAGGAACAGGTGTTCCCAGACGCAGAAGCAGACACCGTACTCGTCAAAGCAGAGGGGTGGGGCGGTCCTCCAGCGGGCGAGGCAACCCTTCGACAGACGCGGAACGCGGAAACCCTAAGCGAACTTCACGAGGGCACCACGTGGACGCCGCTGAACACCGGGGACCGCTGGCACCCTCAGCCGCTGCGCCCCGCGAGCATCGACGCAATAGCCGACGTTGTAGGCAACGGCACCTTCGTTCCGCTGAATGACCATGGCGAAACGAGCCTCGGGGCTGTCACGGGAGGCAACCGATTCTTCGCACTCTCACCCAGACGAGTCCGCGACCTCGGCATACCGCGACGAGATCTGATCAGAATCAGCCCGCCCGGCAGCAGCCACCTCCGCGGGCTCGCACTCACCAACTCCGCGATGGCCCGACTCGGATCAGATGGCCACTCGACCTGGCTGCTGTACCCGTCGGACCGCCCGGCCGCAGCCACGCTCGATTACATCTCGAAGGGTGTCGACACCGGCGTCGACCAAGCATACAAATGCCGAGTGAGGTCACCTTGGTGGCGCGTCCCCCTGCTCAAGCCCGCGGATCTGCTCCTGACCTATATGAACGCCGATACCCCACGCCTAACCACCAACACCGCGGGAGCCCGGCACCTGAATAGTGTGCACGGTGTCTACTTGCGCGACGGGGTCCGCGACCTCGCTGGCGACGTACTGCCACTTGCATCGCTGAACTCCGTAACTTTGCTCGGAGCCGAGCTCGCCGGCCGCTCGTACGGTGGCGGCATTCTCAAGATCGAGCCTCGGGAAGCTGACCGCTGGTGGATGCCATCCGCTGCGCTGCTCCAGCAGCATCGTTCGGAACTCGTTGCGCTGAAACCGTCCGTGCAGCGGCTCCTCCAGAACAAGAACCTTCTTGCGGCCGTCACGCTCGTCGACGGTGTTCTCCTGGATGGCAAGCTCACGACTACCCAGCTCGACGCTGTTCGAGCGGACCATGGGGACTGGATGAAACGCCGAATGGTGCGAGGCAAGAGTGGCTGAACCAAGCGCCACCGCCAAGGCGTGGGCGTTGTACGACCGCATCGTGGAGCGGGCCGCGCCCGACGGGGTATACAGCTCCCCGTGGCAGAACGAGAAGTACAGACCCGACATCGATGTGCTCGAGGACCTTCTCGGTGCCGCTCTCGCCATTGTTCCGGACGGAAAGACCCAGTCAGGTGTGGCGGCACGCGCGCTCGACGTATGGATCGCTTACGAACTTCGCCGCGCAGGGTTTGACCCGGATTCCGTCTGGCCTCGCGCAAGAGCCCCGCGGGTTGTGCCGACCCCCATCACGGATCTGTTGAACGCGCTCCCAGCGCGGGACAGCAAGCCACTTCGTGAACGGATTGAAGGCGGCAGTCCTCCGTCGGGCATCGTGGGCGCCGACGCTAACATCCTGGGCAAGAACTACGTCAAACAGGTCGACGTAGTCATGTCCGCATGGGACACAGGCCCGCAGGTGCTGATCTCCTCCAAACGTATGGACAGCTCCTTCGGAAAGAACGCAGCCAACCGCGTCGAGGAATCTTACGGGGACGCGAAGAACCTTCGCGGCCGCCACCCACTAGCCGCCCTCGGGTTCGTGTTCGGAATCCGTTCGACCGTGCTCGAGACGGAACCCAGCACCGCTCGCTGGATCACTGACCTTCTGCAGAAGCTCGGCCGTGAGGACGACGCCTACGACGGCGTATGCATGCTCATGCTGGAGTACGGGGGCGAGCCGCCGAGCGAGGACGAAGAAGCGACTGATCCGCTCGCCGTCAGTGGTGCCGCCGACCGAGATGAACCGGTTCCCGACACGCCCGTCGACGAACTCGACGGGCAACTCACGACGCTGCCGTCAGTGCGCGTGCTGAGAGACAAGGTTCCCGACGACCTGGACCCGGCGATCTTCCTGCAGACGATGGTCGAGCACGTGCTCACAATTGCTCCGATCACCCTTCACACCGAGGCCCGCATCCGACGCGGCTGGCCCCACGTAGAACCGAAGAAGCGCGCCAAGCGGGAGCCTTAGAGGTCCTTCTAGAGAGCGCGTGACCTGGGCTTTATCCGATAATGGCCGTTCTGTCAGCAGGAGCGTCAATCGCTGCTCACCCGGAGCGGGGGTCCCCGGGCTGCAACGTCAGCCGGTCTGATAGCACTTAGCCTGGTGAGCACAGGTAGGAGTTGTTAGCCCGCGGTCAGGATGATCCCTGGTTAGCTGCTTTCAGGTCTTGGGAAGGCTCTTAGAAAATGCCGAAATCACCAAAGAGCGACCGCCCATGGTGGGTCGTCCCCCTTCCGAAACGTGCGCTGTGGATCCTCGCCGTTGGCTCGGTACTAATGGCTTTGCTGGCTGCAGCCACCGTGGTGGTAGCCGGACCAGATGCTTTGAGGATCACGCTTCTGATCGGGTTTGCCGTGTTGTCAGCTACATTCATCGCCAGCGTCGCTTGGACGACCGAACGCCGGAGGCGATGAGTCAGCCGCTTCCACACCCGCCTGTACGCTGTCAGCCGATAATGGATGCTATGTCAGTGCAGAATTCGCGCGCTTCGTAGGATCGAGCTTGGGCTTTCACCACCGCGAGCCGATGACGTCTGCTGTTCGCGATTGGGAGCGCAAGACGAGAGTGAACGGGTGGACGAGTGTCATTTGTAGTTCCGGATGCTCTAGACCTCGCCGATGGCTTGCCCGAGCTGCAGATACATCTCGCTGACGGCGGGGTTGTTCACGCTGTAGGTGACGCGCTGCCCCTGGCGGACTTGGTCGAGCGGTGGGTCCGCGATCAACAATCCCGCTGAGTGCAATGACGACAGCGCTTTCGCGACAGTGACCGGTCGGAGTTCGAGGGCGCGTGCGATCTCCGCTCGGCCTGCCGGCCCGCTCGAGCGGAGGTAGCCGATGATGCCCGCCCGAAGCATCGATCCGAGCGCCTCGACCGGGTCCTCGAGCTCTGCGCTAGAGGCCGGACGCGCTTTCTTGGGCATCAACACATCATGCCCAACTTCCTCGTCGTTCGCGGGAGGCTAATTCGCCCTTCCCTCTTACAGTGAGTATTTGTATTATTCACTCATGGTCTTCGAGAGAGCCCGCGACGGTGGCCGCGGCGGCGATGTCACGGCGGGCTCCCGCGTCCCCCGAACGGGCTACAGACGGATTCCGGGCCGTAGATGTATAAGGCGGCTAGCACGCGAATATGGCTGCATGATTGGGGGCTTCCCATTGAGGGCTGGCTTGGGCGATCTGTCCACAGGTGCGTCTGCGCGAGGGGAGGCAGCGGGTTTACGATGCCGTCACGTTGAAGCCGCGCTTCTCCGACCCGCCAGCGTTGGCGAGGCCCGGCACGCGAAAGGGCGGTACGTGTGATGGCCAAGCAGCGCGCGCAAAGTCGGGGCCTTCTGTGGGCGGTCATCGGCGGAGCGGTTCTTGCGGCCGCGATTGTTGTGGGTGTGCTCGCTGCCGTCACGTCGCAGGGCGGCACCGCGCAGCCGACCTCCTCCTCGTCTCCCACGCCGACGGCCAGTCCAACATCATCCACGTCGTCGACCGGCGAGGTGGTGGATGCAGCCGCGTCGGAGGCGGGGTGGGTGCCCGAGCCGATCACGACGGACCCGGAGTCTTATCTAAGGGCGGCTATTGAGGCTGCGGGCACCGTTGACACCACCCGCGCTAGCCGCGATGAATGGGTGACCTACCTCGACACCTGGTTCACCCCGGACCCACGCTTCCAAAACCCCGACGAACAGGCGGCACAAACAGCTCGCTACCAACTCACCATGCGAGACGCCGTGATCTTGCCGGACCAGGTCTGGGACTCGCTGGCACGTCAGAACGGCCGCGTGATCGCAAGCACTATGGGCGAGATCTCTTTCACGCCTGTTCCGGACTACGACGGCGACGATATGTTCATCGGTACGAGCGATGTCGTCCTCACGTTCACGCAGACCGGGGAGGACGGTGCGGAGTCGAGCTACGAGGAGCAGGTGCGCGTCAGCGCCCAGGTGCTCTGCGGCGAGGCGTCCGTTCCGACACAGGGATCGGCCCAAGCAGCCGGCGACTGCAAACTGATCCGCTACTTCGACGCGGCGTTGAGCGACTGACATGCCCGGCCCCGCCGCCCCGACCGCTGCGTTCACCGTCGCTCGCAGCCGCACCGGGCGGCGGGTACTCATCGCGCTCACCGTCGTCGTCCTCGGTGCGAGCGGGATGCTCCTGACTCCGGTGGTCTTGCTGGCCGCCGCCATCGGAGCCGGCGTACCGGCGCCCGCACCCGACCAGCCTCTCGCTGAGGCCCCCGCTGCGTCCGGCGAATGGGGGATGCCGCTCTCCGGCGAGTTCAGGAAGGGCCGGGGCTTCGGCCACAACCCCGTCATCGGTTGCGCCTACTGCTCGGTCAACCACCAGGGGTACGACATGGCGCAAGGATGCGGCAGCACCATCTACGCCGCCGGGCCGGGCACCGTGATCACCGCCGGGAGCTACCAGGGATACGGCAACACCGTGCGTATCGACCACGGCGACCGCCTCGTGACCCTCTACGGGCACATGCAATGGACCTCCCTCCGGGTACAGGTGGGGGACACCGTCACCGCTGGTACGGCGCTTGGCGCGGAGGGCAATACCGGAAAGTCCTTCGGCTGCCACCTGCACTACGAAGTCATCGACCACGGCGCCTCGATCGACCCCGCCCCCTTCATGAGCTCTCTCGGACTGGCTCTGCCCTAACCACTCCCCCTGGATAGAAGGAGAATCACATGCCCCTCTCGCACCTGGTGAACGTCCCGGACATCACTCCGGACTTTTCCGCCCCCTTCTTCGGGGGCTTCCAAGTGATCGTGTCCTATGTCCTCGCCGCCGGAATGCTCGTCGTCCTCACCATGCTCATCGTCGCCGGCGGCTCGCTCGCCTTCCGCGGCGCCGGCAACGAACGCGTCCGCTCCTGGGCCGGAGAACACATCCTCTGGATCTTCCTCGCCGCCGCCATCCTCGGCGCCGTCAGCGGCATCTTCCAGTGGTTCATCAACTTCGACTTCGGCTTCTGATGCGCACGCTGCGCACCCTCACGGTCGCCGCAGCCCTCGGCCTCGCCGCCCTCCTCAGCGCGGCACCCCCTGCGACCGCCGCGACCTCGGGCTACGCCTTCGCAGCGGCATCCCCTGCCCCCGTCGACGGACTGTCCTGGTCCGCCCCGAGCCACCCGGTGGAGTGCACCGCGGAAGGCAACCAGGTGTCCTGCACCCCTACCGACCCCCGAGAAGTCCGCGCAGCCACCTGCTTCCTCGGGCTCCCGATGGGCGGCACCGTCGCCACCGTCTGCACCACCTACGAAGGCCACCACGACGCCCTCCGCGCCGCTGGCGGCGACCCGGTCATTGTGCAGTACGGGTGCTCTGTCGGCGACGTGGTCTGCATCTCGTTCGAGAACGCCGGACGCGGCGCCGCCATCGCGTCCACCACGGCCATGCACACCGTGCTCACCGCGATGAAGTTCGACACCAGCACCGCCCTGTGGTCCGCGGCGACCGGGGAATGGTCGTTCTGGGCCTGGGCGATCCTGATCGTGCTGCTCGGCGCGATGATCTGGGCGATCACCGCCGCCATCGTCGCCCGCGACCGCGACGCGCTGTTCGGCGCGATCATCCGCTCGTTCCTCGCCATCCCCGCCGTCCCGCTCGGGCTCTGGATGACCGGCCTGCTCCTGAACGCGGTGGACGACCTGTCCTGGTACATCCTCAACCGCGACGGACCTGGGGGGCTTTTCTCCGCACTGCAGGGGGTGATGTGGGCCGGCGGTCAAGCCAACTACTTCTTCGCGTTCGTCATCCACGGGCTCCTCATGGTCGCGATCTTCCTGCTCCTGATCGTGTTCGCATTCCGCAACCTCGCCCTCGCCGCGCTCATCGCCGTCGCCCCCATCGCCTGGATGCTCTTTCCCGTCCGCACCCTCGGCCCCCAGTGGGTGATCCGATACGTTTCCGCCGTCGTCGCGCTACTGCTCACCACACCGCTGACCATCGGGTTCTTCGCTCTCATCGTCAACGGCCTCGCCGGGATCACCACCATCTGGGACCCGCAGTCCTGGCCGCTGATCCTCGGACTCGTGCTCGTGGCCTTCGCCCCGTTCGCCGTGTTCGGGTTGTTCTCCTTCGTCGGCGGCGCGGCCGTCGACTCCATCGGGTCCCGCATGGGCAGCACCGCCGCCCGCTCCACCACGAACGCCGGCCGCACCCTCGCCCGCATCCCCTCCCGCCTGGGCAGCTCCCCCGCCGGAAACCGCCCCACCCCCACCCGCGCCGCCACCACCACCACGGCAACGACCACCCGCACCGCGACCGCGCGCACGGTCCCCCGACCCGCTGCGGCAGCGAATTCACGTCGCACCGAAAGTCCCGCCGGCCGCCCGACGGCGCAACCCTCCCCCGCGGCGCCGGCGAGCTCACCGCCTCGTACCGCATCACCGCCCGCAGCTGCGGCGCCCTCGCCTGCCCCGACTCCGACCCGGAGGTCCTCATGACCAGCACCAGCGCCACCGACCCGGCTCGCCCCGTCCGCCTGCCCCGCCGGTCACGTCAGGGCATCGTCCTCGGCATGGACGCCTGGCAGATCGCGTGCGTCACGATTGCCGCTGCCACCATGCTGATCGGCATCAACCGGTTCGGCCCCGCCGGGCTGCTGTTCGCCGCCCCCGTCTATCTGCCCTTCGGGATCCTCGCGCTGGTGCAACTGCAAGGAATGTCCGCACCCCGCCTATTCGCGCTGTGGCTGTCGAAGCAGGCCCGCCATGCGGCCGGCGCAACGACACAGCAGTATCGACCAGAGCACCCGGTCAAGGAGGGCACCCTCAACCTCCCCGGGACGCGTGCGTCCGTGCAGATCTGGGATGTCGAAGGCATGGCCTCCGCCTACAGCCCGCACGAACGCAGCGTGTCCATCACCGCCGAGCTCGAGGTGCAGGGCTTCCTGATGAAGGACATCCCCGAACGCCGCGACCTGGCGCAGCAGTGGGCGAACGTGCTCGCAGCGTTCACGCAGCGCCCAGGCGTCAAACGCGTCACCCTGCAGGAGCGCACCACCCCCACCACCATCCGCGCCGCCCGCGCCCACCTGGACGACATCACCGCCCGCCTGAACGGCGCCCCCGCCACCGATGTCGCCGATAACTACCGACGAGTGATGGACACCTCCGAGCGGTTCGCGGTCGCGCACCGCAACTTCCTCACCCTCACCCTCGACCTTCCCGCCCTCTCCGCCCAGCTGAAGGCCCTGGGAGGTGGCGCCGAAGCGGTGCAGCGGCTCGCCGCGATCGAGGCCCAGAACATCACTGACGCGCTGCGAACCGCGCGGATCACGGTGCGCCGCTGGCTCACCCCTCGGGACCTCGCCGCGCTGTCCCGCACGGCGTTCGACCCCGAGTTCCTTCCCACCGTGCAGAACCGCGACGCCGGTCACGAAGGGGTGGCACTGTCGGCGATCGGGCCGATGTATCTGGAAGAGCCGCGCGGGAAGAACGGCATCGTGATCACCGACTCCGGCGTCCACACCACCATGTGGATCCACGAATGGCCCCGCTCCGACGCCCCTATCGGGTTCATCTCCCCGCTCGTGTTCGCCCGCCACCCGGTCACCGGTGAAGCCGTCACCCACATCTTTTCCATCGTGCTCACCCCGGTCCCGGTGGAGAAGGCGCTGCGGCGCATCCGGGAGGAGAAGAAGGTGTGGCGGGGAAACCAGAAGATGCGCGCCCGCCGCAACGCCGACGGCTCCGCCGCCGACGAAGCTGACTGGCTCGCCCTGGAACGCCAAGAAGAAGAGCTGGTCGCCGGGCACGGCGAGTTTCGGTATGGCGCCTACCTCACCATCACCGCCCCCGACGAGGAACAGCTCGAGCAGTCCATCGCCGGCGCCCGCAACGCCCTGTCCCAGGTCGGCATGGAAGCGCAGATCTTGTACTGCCAGCAAGCCGAAGCCCTCCTCGTGAACGCCCTGCCGCTGGGGATGGGGATGAAGTGATGACCCGCAAAGTCGTCCACATCGCCCCCGCGAACCAGACCCGCGCCGACCGTCGCGCCCGCGAGATAGAGATCCGCACCGCCCTGCGCAACGGCGCGACTCAGCAGAACACCAGGGACAAGCGGGGGCTGCCGGAGCCAGCGGTGCCGGGACCGTTCGGTCCCGGGCTCGGGAACGGCGGTTACTGGAACCTTGCACCGATGCGGGTGCCGGGGCATCAGGCGACGTCGCAGCACCTCGCCGGGATCTACCCGTTCGTGGCCGACACCGGGCTCGGACACCGTGGCCCGATCGTCGGGGTCGACCTGAACGCGGACGCGCTGTGGCACTTCTCCCCCTGGGAGACCTACGCCGACGCCACCGAGCGGGGTGCGTTCTCCACCAACATCCTCGTGCTCGGCGCTTACCGGTCCGGCAAGTCCGCCACCATCAAGACCCTCGTCGTCCGCTCCCTCGCGTTCGGCCACCAGGCCGTCGTTCCCTCCGACAGCAAGGGCGAATGGGTCGCGGTTGCCGACGCCGTCGGTGGCACCGTCATCCGGCTCGGCCACGACACCCACACCCGCCTCAACCCTCTCGCCCGCGGCCCCCGCCGAACCGGCACCAGCGACGAACAACACGAGCAGATGGTCCGTCAACGCCGCATTGCCACCCTCATCTCCCTGATCGAGATGGCGCTCGGCGGCAAAGCCCTCACCGCACCAGAACACGCGTGCATCCACCTCGCCCTCGAACGCGCCATCACCGCGACTCGCGACCACCCCACCCTCCGCGCCGTGTACGCCGAGGTGATCCGGATCGCCGGCGGCGACACCGACGACCCTGACCTGATTCCCGCCTCCTCCGGACCCCGCTACGTGCTGCGCCGTTTCGTGGACGGCGACCTCTCCGGGCTCTTCGAAGACGAATCCACCGTCGTGTTCGACGAGAACTCCCCCCTCGTCGTCGTCGACACCTCCGAGCTCTTCGCCCGCGGAGAACTCGTCGCCCAGCTGACCCAGGTGTGCGCGACCGCGTGGATCCAGGCCGTGATCTCGGACCGGGACGCGCACCGCACCCGCTACGTCATCCGCGAAGAAGGCTGGCGGGACATGACCTCGCTGGCGGCGCTGCAGATGTACCAGCAGTGGCTGAAACTGTCCCGCCACTACGGAATCAGCAACATCGTCATCCTGCACAAGATGGGCGACCTCGACGCCGTCGGTGCCGCCGGCTCCCAGGAACGCCACCTCGCCTACTCGATGGTCGGCGACATCGAGAACAAGTTCATCTTCCGCGTCAACCACCAAGAACAAGCCGCCCTCCGCGAACGCCTCAACCTGCCTACCGCGCACGTCGACATGGCCCGGCAACTCCGCAAGGGCGAGTTCATCGCCTACGTCGGCCAGTTCTCCTACCTCGTCGACTGCTTCTCCACCTCCACCGACTACGAATACGACCTGTTCAAAACCGACGACGCCGTCCTCCCCCACACCGACATCGACCTTGACCCGGCCGTGGTGCAGCCGCTGCGGATCGACGAGTGGTGGCCGAACCCAACGGAAGAACCGGAGTCGAGCCTGACCGGCTGGCTCACCGCAGAAAGGGAAATCGGATGACCCTGCTCAGCCCCCACCCACAAGTGCACGCCACCGTTCACGGCTCCACCGCCACCCTGATCACCCCGCACGGCGACCGGGAACTCATCGACGCCACCGCCGGGCAAGACGTCCGCGGCCGGGTCCTCACCCGCACCGCCACCATCGCCTCCGAACTGCACGAAAGCGTCGAACTGCAAACCACCGGCGACCGTGGCGAACACCGGCTCCTCGTCAACCCCAACGGAACCATCACCCGCCCAGACCACCCCGCCACCCGCCGCGAATCTCGAACCACCGAACCCGGGAATCACGACATCCCGGAACGCCCGGAGTCACAGACTGCGGGAGGCATGGGCGACGAGACCAGCCAGGCGCCGGATGCCACGGCCGCGGAGCCGGAGCGGCGCCCGTCGTTCATCAGCGGCCCTGAACGAGCACCGCAGGCACAGATGGGATGGCGCGGGGCGCTCGCTCGGGTCGGCTTCACCGTGAAGCCGTCGGCACGTGAAGTGAAGCGAGAGGTGGCGGTGCGGGCGGTATCGCAGCACTGGGCCGGATGCCGCACGATCGCCGTGGTCAACGGCAAAGGCGGCGTCGGCAAGACCATGACCACCGCCATGCTCGCCGCCGTGTTCGCCCGTCACGGCGGGGGCGCCGTCCTGGCCTGGGACAACAACGACACCCGCGGCACCCTCGGCTGGCGCACGGACACCGGCCCGCACGACGCCACCGTCCAAGACCTGCTCCCCGAAACCAGTCGGCTCCTTGAGCCCGCGGCCGGGATCGCGGACATCGCCGGGTTCGTGCACCACCAGACCGCCGACCGGTACGACGTCCTCCGCTCGAACCCCGAACTGCTCGCGGTGCGTCAGCGCATCGAAGCCGACGAGTTCGATCGACTGATGACGGTCGCCGCCCGCTACTACCGGCTCGTCATCTTCGACTCCGGCAACGACGAATCCGCGGACCGGTGGCTACGGATGATCGACTCCTCCTACCAACTCGTCATCCCCACCCTCGCCTCCCCCGAATCCGCCGAGTCCGCCGCCCTCCTCCTCGAAGCCCTCGCCGCCCGCGACGAACGCTCCGCCGCGCTCGCGACACACGCCGCCGTCATCGTCACCCAGGACGACCGGCACGCGACCGCAGAGGCGAACCGCATCATCGAAGGGTTCACCGGCCGAGTCCGCGCCGTTCACCACGTCCCCTTCGACCCCGCCCTCAAGAGCGGGCCGCTGCGCTTTGACGCGCTACGCCCAGCGACACGCGACGCGTGGATCGCCGCCGCCGCAGCCACCACCACCCACCTGTGACCGGGGCCGTCATGAACACCACATTCGCCGACACCTTCACCATGCTCGACCAGTGGGCGCCCCTGATCGTGGCGGGGCTCGCCGGCCTCACGCTTGCCCTCGCCACCCACTGGCTCCTCAATGTCCTGCGGCGACGGCGCGACACTGTGCTGCGCGACCTCGAGCTCGGCATCCCCGTCAAACGGCGACGGCTGCCGCTCCGGGCTCACGTTGTCGTTGGTGCCGTCGCCGGCGGAGTCCTGGGTGCGGCGGTGCTGTGGCCGTGGCTGCTCTTGGCCGCCGCGCAGCAGGGACTTCCCGCCTCCGCGATCGTTCCCGGGCTTGTGGGCGACAGCATCCTTATCTCCCTCATCACCGCACCCGTGGCCGCCGGCGTAGTGGCAGCACGTCGACGCTGGACGGAGCGGACGGATGCGGCACGAGAGGCGGGGCTCGCCTTCCGGATTCGGGCGTCGGCGCACCGGTATCAGCCGCAAGAGGAGGACTGGTGATGCCCGCCCGCCTCAGCTCCGCGCTGCTCCCTGCCGCCCTCACGGGCGTCATCCTGTTGGCGATGGCGTTCGCCGTCGTCGCCGACACGCTTATCGGCGCGGCGTGCGGGGCGCCTCCGGTCGCGAACAGCCCGATCAGCGGACTGTGGTTCGCCGTCACCGGTGACCCCGCCGCCTACACCGTTACTCCCGGCTGTACCGTTCCGGCTCTTGGCATCCGCCTTATCGACGCCATCCTCGTCCTTCTGGTCATCGGCGCGGCACTGTTCGCCTGGGTTGCGTACAACCGGTATCTGCAGTCCGACGCGCATTTCATCGCCGACCTCCGCACCAGGTCGGGGTTCGCCAGCGGCAGCGAGATCGCAGCGCACCTGTCCAAGCGCGCCGTCCTCGCCCGCGCCTCCCACCTCCGTCCCGACCTCACCCGCCCCGCCCCGACCGACGTCGGGTGGCGGATCGGGCGGTCCCACGGCCGCGCCGTGTACGTGTCCATCGAAGACTCCGTCGCCCTGGAAGGCCCGCCCCGCTCGGGCAAGGGGTACCGGGTCCTCATCTCCGCGATCCTCGACTGGTCAGGCCCCCTGGTAACCACCTCCACCACGAACGACAACCTCACCGCCACTTTGCGCATGCGCGCGCAACGCGGCGACGTGCACGTGTTCGACCCGCAAGGCCTCACCGGCATCGCCCACCCGCTGCGCATCTCCCCCATCACCGGGTGCGCCGACCCGCTGGTCGCGATGCAACGCGGCGACGCCATCATCACCGGCACCGCGCTGGGCGCCTCCTCCAGCAACGGCGAATGGGCGCAGGCATCCTCCGTCGTCCTCGGCCGGCTCCTGCACGCCGCAGCCGTCGGCGGGCGCAGCATCGCCGACCTGTACGACTGGGGATCCAGCCCAGCCCTCGCCCGCTCCGCGGTGGACATCCTCCGTACGGATGGCGCCCCCGGCTGGGGCGACAGCCTGGAAGCCGTCATCGCCGGCGACGAGAAGCTCGTCTCCTCCATCTGGTTCGGCGTGCAAGGCGCCGTTGCCCCCCTCGCCGTTCCCCAGATCCGTGCCGCGCTCAGCCCCACCCGCGCTGACCGTCCCTTCGACCCAGCGGAGTTCCTCACCGGTGAGAACACCCTGTATCTGATCGGGTCCGCATCCGGTGCGTCAGCGATGGGCGGGTTCCTCGGCGCTCTCCTGGACGACGTCGTCGACGTCGCCCGCACGAAGGCGCTCGCCTCGCCCGGCTCCCGCCTCCGCCTGCCGCTCGGGCTCATCTTGGACGAGATCGCGAACATGTTCCGGTGGGCGAACCTCCCCCGCACCATGGCGGATGGTGGCGGTCGCGGGATCTGCACTTTCGTCGTCCTCCAGGCCCTCTCTCAAGCGGAAACGTCCTGGTCCCGCGCCGAGGCCGACACCATCTGGGCCGCCGCAACCGCAAAAGTCCTCCTGGGCGGCGCGTCCCACGTGGCCCACCTCCGTGACATCGAGGCGCTCCTCGGCAACCGCGAAACACGCCGCACCCAACAGTCCTGGTCCACTCGGCAGGCCGGCCGCAACACCAGCGAACACATCGAGCGCCAGCCCCTGATGAGCGTTGACGAAATCCGACGGATGCCGCCGACCACCGGGCTCCTCGCCTATCGCAACCGACGCGGCGTGCTGCTCGAGCTCGACGGGTGGGACGCCCGCTCCGACGCCGCCGCGATCCGCGCCGGAAAGAAGGACGCCGAACGTGAGCAGGTCGCCACCTTCGCCGCCCGTGCCACACCCACGGAGGAGGCGTCGTGAGCAACGCCCGCCGCGGCACTGTCCGCAACATCTACCGAACCGGATACCTGCGGTCCGCCGCCTGGTTCCGCCGACGCGACCGCTGGTTCCGCACCGAAGAACGCCACGGACCACCCGTGACCTGCGCCGGCTGCGGCCGCCCTGGTACTCGCCGCACCCTCGAGCTGCACCATTTCTCTTACCGCGGCGTGTACGTCCGCGACGGCAGATGGCTCGCCGCAGAACACCACGACGACCTGACGGCGCTGCACCCGTTCTGCCACGAACTCGTCCACCGCCTCATCGACCGCGACCGCGTCCTCGCGCACAACCGTTCCCACCGCGACGCCTCCCTCGTCGCTATCCGTCGCGTCCGGGCCGCCCTCACCCGGCATGAGGAGGCCGCACGGTGAGCACGCCCGAGTACGACCCGGAGGTCGAACAGCTCCTGCTCAAATCGCTCGGTCTCGACCCGACCCGCCGCGACGGTGACTCGGGGTTGATCGGTGGCGGAACGATCAACTGGCGCACGCTCCGGGACGAGGACGCGGCCGAGGCGTGGGAGGCGTTGCGGGCGTGGGTGGAGTGGTTGACCACCCGCTACAACATCCCCGTCTCCACCGTCCCACCCTGCTGGTGGCAACACGACGCACTCGTCGAAGAACTCTCCGCCCTGCACACCGCCCACGTCGCCGCGTTCGACCCCTCCGATACCGGCTTCGGCCCGCTCAGCTGGCACGAACGGCTCGCCGTCGCCACGCCCCGCCTCACCCGCGCCTACGGCGGCGGCTGCTCCACCGAACACCGCCCCACCAAACCCCGCACCTGGGACGGCGCGACCGACGAGACCGCATGGACCGCGTGGACCACAAAGGCCCACGCTCACCCGAGCACCCACCCGGGCGCTCCCCACCAGAAAGAGAGAACCACACCATGACCACCAGAATCCCGGTCACGCTCGAGGGCAACCTCACCGCGGACCCCGAACACGGCCGAGGCGACAGCGGCAACGAGTACGCCCGCTTCACCGTCGCCGTCAACGACCGACGACTCAACCAATCCACGGGGCTGTGGGAAGACGCCGGCACCGTCTTCCACCGCGTCGTCGTCTTCGACAAACAAGCCGCCCACGTCGCGGAATCCCTCCACAAGGGAGACTCCGTGATCGTCGCCGGCGACCTCCGCTTCGGCACCTACGTCGACAAGGAAGGACAGACCCGAGAGTCACGCGACGTCGTAGCGGACAACGTGGGCGCGTCGCTCAAGTTCGCCGACGTCGCCATCGAGCGCAGCCCAAAAGCTGACGGCCCCGCAGCACACGCCCCGGGGCCGTCCGCCACACCGGCCTCGTACGCCGGCGCAGGAATCACACGCTAACCAACCATCACGTCAGAAGCGGGTGGGAGTGATGCTACTCCCACCCGCTTCCGGTGTCCCGAAGTTCCCCACTCCAGCAGTTCCGCAGTTCCGCAGTTCACAATCCCGTGATGATGTTCGTGTCACACCTCCCTGCTGCCTGATATCCAGCCTCGAAGTGAACGGCGGTCGTGCAGTGACGGCTCGTGGAATACCGGACTGAGCGCAGCGAGGGAGGATATGCCGCGAAAGGCCGGCACGGAACGGCCAGAGCGAACTACGCTGGCCCACCAGGCAGCAAGCTCGTGTAGGACCGAAAACGCTCCACTGCCGTTTCGGCCGGTGAGGGGTTTCGGCACGGAGTTTCGGCACGGCACGTCGACCTTGCGCGCACATCTGGGAGCACCGTCCCAGAAACCATCAATTTCGAGCGATTGCGGGAACCTACAAAGACCGGCCGGCCCCGATGGAAGGATGACGAGCATGAGCAACCTGCCGAGTACCGATGTCGAATCCACAGCGCCCGCGAACCGCTACGCATCCGCCCCGGCCTGGCGGGCCGTGGACGACTACTTCAGTGACGCTCTTGTGCGCGAGGACGACGTGCTGGCATCTGCGCGCGAATCTGGCGAACGCACCACGATGCCGAACGCCGAGGTTGCCGCTAACCAGGGTGCACTCCTTGGGCTAATCGCCCAACTCTCCGGCGCCCGACGAGTCCTCGAATTCGGCACCCTCGCTGGCTACTCGACGATCTGGTTCGCCCGTGCTGTTGGTCCGGAAGGGAAGGTCGTGACCTTCGAGCTCGAACCAACCAACGCAGAGGTTGCACGAGAGAACTTCCAACGAGCGGGCCTCACCGATCGGATCGAGCTTGTCGAGGGCTCAGCCGCGGATTCCGCCGAACGACTCATCGCCGACGGCACCGAACCATTCGACCTGGTGTTCATCGACGCTGACAAGCCCAGCAACCCTCTCTATTTGAAGGCTGCTCTCGAACTCACTGGTCCCGGCGCGGTCATCATCATCGACAACGTCGTGCGCGACGGTGCCGTCGCTGATGCAGGCTCGGACGATCCCCGCGTGATCGGTGTGCGAGACGTCGTCGGCGCCATCGCCGCACGAGCCGATCTGACGGCTACGGCCCTACAAACCGTCGGCATCAAAGGCTGGGACGGCCTGATCATCGCCCGTCGCACCTGATCCCTGTCCCGAAACTGCGGACGAAACCGATCGTCTGGATAGGAGGTTTCGATACGACACGCCTTTCTGGTGCATCGCCGCAGGCTCCGCGGGAGACGTCCCAGAATCGATCAGTTTCGAGCGTTTGTGGAGACCTACAAAGACTGAGTAGTCACCGTCCCCGCCGAGAGACCGATGCGGAGTTCCTGTTTTGCTCGCGACAGTCGCGAACGCGCGGTTGAAGGATTGATCCCCAGCACGGCGGCAGCTTCGTGGGAGCGGAGCCCGTCCCAGTAGACGAGTCGTACCAATTCGGCGTCATCTTCCGAGAGCCGATCGATAGCATCGCGAACATCCAGGCTCGACTCGTCCCACTCGGGGGCTGAGACACGCATGTCGTCCGCGAGCCGCTGGACCGCCAATGATCGTCGCGCCAGGGAACGGCGCGCGTCACGCAGGACATTTCGAGCGGCGGTGAACAACCACATGCGCGCGAGCATCGGGTCACTGGGTAACCTGCGCCGAGACTTCCAGGCCACGAGCATCAGCTCTCCGAACGCTTCGCCGGCATCAGCCCCGTCAGGTGCCCGGCGTTGGAAGTAGCGCAGCAGATCGTCCTCATTCGCTCGGATGATCGCTTCAAACTCCGCGACCGCGTGCGATGACCTCAGCGTCCGCATGCGTCGCTTTGACTGTAGATAGAAATGGGGCTCCCGTAGGTCTCCGAGTCCGGATAGCCGAGCGCGTCAAGATGCGCCCAAAGCTGCACACTGATCGTGTCGAGCGCGGCATCGAGCTGCCGTGCGGCATCGCTGCGGGCGGGTAGCTCGCCGCTCGCCTCCCGCGCTTTCAGCTCGGCTTCCCTCGCGGTGGTGTCGAGCGCCGAGACATCGATCGAGGCCAGGAAGGCTCGGGCGTCGCGAACAATAGGAGAGTCATCAACCACCGTGTCGTCATGCTCAATCCGCATGCCCTGAAAACAGCTCGTTCCGTCGATCTGAGTCGCTTGCGACGAGTTCTCGGCTATCCACCCCCATGGCGTTTGCACCCCGAACCCCGCCATTGCCGCCGAGCCACCACCCACCAGCACAACTGAGGCCACCACACTCGCCACCGCCATACGGAGCCGGCGTCCTCTACCCGCGCGGGCCTCGCGAAGTATGCGCGCACGGTGCTCAGCCAAGCCCACAGCGCCAGACACGTGCGGTGCGGCCGCGCGGATTCTCGAGTCCAGGTCGTCGTACATCGGTTTCGCCCCTTCGCTAGCGTTCACCTTGTACATGGCCGCAGCGCCCTGAACTGTCCATGAAGGCCAGAATCTTCTCGTGAGTTTCGAGCGATTGCGGAAATCTACACTGAGCTGTGTCGTCAGATGGGAGGGCCACGTGAACCACGAGGAGCCTTTAGAGGGCGGCAACGCGAGCGGCGGGGTCGTCCGAATTGGTGGGACTGTCCGCAAGCCCTGGTCAGCTTCGACGGCGAGCGTTGTCGCCTTCGTAGAAGCGCTACGGTCGGCCGGCGTGGATGCTCCGGCTCCGATGGGAAGGGACGAGCACGGGCGACACGTGCAGGAGTTCGTGCCAGGGACGCTCGCGGTCAATGCTGATCCACTTTCCCAAGCGGAACTGCACCGCGTCGGCGGGATGGTGCGAGCCATTCACGACGCGAGCGCGACCTACGTACCGTCGGAAGACGCAATTTGGGAGACGGCAATACCTGCGCCTGCCAGCGAGCTCGTGTGTCACAACGACCTCGCTCCTTGGAACCTGCTCATCGGGGAGCGCTGGATGTTCATCGATTGGGACGCGGCCGCCCCCAGCACTCGCGTGTGGGACCTGGCATATTCCGCCCAGGCGTTCACCCTGTCGGACACGTCCCGCAACGCGCGCCTTGCTGCTGACGACTTGGCGGCGTTCCTTGATGGATATCGCGCGGACGACAGTATGCGCCGCCTCCTTCCAGACGTAATGGCCGAGCGCACGGCAGCGATGTACAACCTGCTGCGCACATCGCACGACTCCGGCAAGGAACCTTGGGCATCGATGTTCACAGCCGGCCATGGCGATCACTGGTCTTCCGCGGACAACTACGTTCGCTCTCATCGCAACACGTGGTTGGAAGCGCTCCTGCCTACCTAATGACCCGAAACCCTGTGCCGAGATCAAACGTCCCGTAACCGGGTTTCGATACGAACCACGTTTGCGGCACCTTGTGACCGGGGTCGGGTTACGCCGTCCCGGAACCGATCAGTTTCGAGCGATTGCGGAAATCCACAAACCGGGTGGGTGCGCGTTCTTGGCGATGTCCACCCGACGCACCCTCCATCACGCGCCGCAGGTGGACACATCAGTTGGCGCGGCGTCGACGATCGCGGTCGTGACAGCCGTCCATCCAACAGTGGTGCCAGCCGCCACGGCAACGCCGCCATAGCCTTCCAGGGCGACCCGCCGCTCCCCGATGAATTGTCCGGTTGCGGTGTCGATGATGATCTCTTGCCGGAAGGCGTTGCTCGTTTCATCACGCCCGATGGCGATGCCTGTGGCTCCGTTGAGGGTTGCCTGTCCGTCGGTGATGGTCACACCAGGGATCAGCGCGGCCGCTTGATACATGGCGGCGCGATATTCGGCGGGCACCGCGCCCCCGCGTAACGTGTCCGCGATCCACACGAGTGCCTGGCCGTCGCGAGAGGGGCCCGATCCATCGTTGAGACGATAGATCTCCGCCAGCAGCTCGCCCGGTTCCAACGGAAGCTGCGTGAAGTCATCACTTGCGCCGCCCGGAACGGTGAATCCACCCACCGGGTTGCCGAACTCGGCCTTTCCGTCTGGCGATTCGTACTTGACCCTCCCGCCGGGCATTTCTATGAGGTGCCCGGCGGGCCCCTCCGTCATCGAGGGGTCCTGCTGCGCCGCCAGCTCGGATTTCGGGCCGAAAGTTCCGGCCACGCTTCTCCGGCATTGGATCTGCCACCAGGTGTCCTTGGGATCTGCGGGACGGAATAGTTCCAACTGCTCCCGCTGCATGTAGTACTGAGCCTCGACCGTGTTGAGGTCCTGAACCTCACCGTTCACCCGGGCGGCATCCACGTCCTCCTCAAGCCATGCCTGTGTCATGTATTCGGCGTCGGTGCGCACGCGCAGGTATTGGCCAGGAGCGAGCTGAGGGTCGGTCACTTCAAGGGTGGCGATAGCTGCGGCGTTGAGCACGTCGGCAGCTGCCGGATCGGCGCCGCCGTGCCAGCCTCCGACTCCGAATACGTTGCTGCCGATGAGCGCGACCGTTAGGACACCCGCGGCCAGGGCGGAGAACCCGGTCCACGCCACGGTGCGGCGTCGACGGCGGCGCAGCGGCAAAGGGGTGAGGGATGTGTCGTCCCCCACGGCTGCGAACGGCGCGTACGGAGTTTCCGCTTCGATCTGGGCGAACAGCGCCGCACGTCCGCGAGCAACACTGGCCGGAGTGCGCTCGGGGATGTCAGTCCGCGCTCGGCGCAGGAGCGAGATTTCGTCCATGGCTCTGTTCCTTCTCTCGGCTGGAAGCCGGGTCGATAGCGGCGCGCAGCTTGCGGCGCGCGCGGTTCAGTCGTGAACGGACCGTGCCGACCGGGATGCTCAGCGCTTGGCTGATGCCCTCGTAGTCGAGTTCCCCAAACGTGTGCAGCAGGAGGGTGTCGCGGTCGCCGGTGGGGAGGCGGGCGAGTGCTCTGCCGAGGCGGCGGATCAGGCGCTTCGCGTCGAGGCGCGCGTCGGCGGCGTCAATCTGGTCGATGTCGGTGCGGGCGAGGTCCGACACGAGCATGCCTCGCCACGCCTTCGCTTCTGTCCGCGCGTATTGCCGCATCAGTGTGGTGGCGATTCCAAGCAACCACGGTCGCGCGTCCTCGCTCCCCGTGAAATCTCGACGGCGCGTGAACGCGACAAGAAACGTCTCCGAGGCAATGTCATCCGCCTCGGACGCGCCCAGCCGGCGAGCTGCATAGCGAAAGATGACGCGCTCGTGTCGGTCGTACAGTTCGGCGAACGCCGCTGGCTGCTCGATAGAGCGGCGGATGATCTCGCCGTCGTGGGTGGTCACACTGAGTATTGTCCGATTTAGCCGCTCGAGTTCACGGCAGTTTTCTGCGGACAGGGTGAGGTGCAGCGGCTCTAAGTGGGGGCGACGCACCGTTCCGAACATGTGCCCGAAACCGATCCTCCCGAAACCACGTTTTGAATAGGCCCACCTTTCTGGGACGCCCGATGAAGGGTGGCTGATCATCGTGCCGGAATCGATCAGTATCGAGCGATTGCGGGAACCTACAAGATCGCGGTTCCCATCATCGACTTGTCGAGGTTCGAGGGGTGGTTCGGAGTTAGCCTCGCTGGGTGGGACGACGGAACTATCTCATCGAGGGCGGCTCAGGTACCGGCAAGACATCCGTGTGCCACGAACTGCGGAACCGTGGGTATCAAGCGATCAACGGCGACCGGCGTATCAGGGCGACCCCGAGACGGGCGAGCCGATCGCAGGCCTTTCCGGTGTAGCCGCTCATAGCCATCACCTGTGGCGGGTAGAGCAGGTGACATCTCTCGTCGAGGATGACAAGGAGCCCATGACATTCTTTTGTGGCGGCTCGAGGAACATCGCACAGTTCTTGGATCTCTTCGACGCCGTCTTCGTGTTACAGGTCGACATAGAGACGTTGCGCAGGCGTCTGGACGCCCGTCCCGGTGACGAGTGGGGCGCGCACGGGCGCCACGCCGAACGAGACCTGATCGAACGGTTGCATTTCAGCGGCGAGGAAATCCCCGCAGGCGGTATCCCTATCGACGCGACGGCTCCCCTGGATGCTGTGGTCGACGACATCCTTCGTCGAGTGAGTTAGGAACAAGACGTCTGAGTGCAGCCAGCCCTGCACCGCCAAGAGCAGCGGGGACCGAAACTGCGTACCGAAACCAATCGTCCCGATACGAGGTTTCGAGACGATCGACGTTTCTGGGACGGCCGATCCGGCGTACCGGCGAGCGTGCCGGAATCGATCGTTTCCGGGCGAGTGCTTGGGATACTGGCCAAATGGACGAGGGAGCGAGTAGACGTCGATCAATCGCGTGGCTGACTGTTGGCATTGCGTCGGTGGTGCTGATGGCGGTGCTGGCGCTCATCCCGTCGACGGTGCACCAGATTGTCGACGACGACAACCACCCCGGGTACACGACGGTGTGCTCATCGGTGGTGGCTGCGGGGTGGCCACGCGACCTCCCCACGGGTGACGACAGGAGAGTCGCCAATGGGATCATTTCAACGGATACGTCGGATCCTCCTTACGATGCTTGCCAGACACGCCGGTCGCTTTTCGTCAGCGGAATCGCCTTTCTCGCCGTGCCAGCAAGCTCACTCATCTTCCTCGCCATGAACGGTCGCCGTCGCACCGAGCGCAACGAGGAGAATCCCTCACAGTATCGTCAGTCCGACGTGCCTGATCCGCGCGCGGACTAGCCGTCATTTGGGCTGGAATGTGCCCACCGACCCGTCGCTGAACCGATCGTTTACGGGCGCGGTTGGACACGAACTGCGACGGCTGTTGGAGTCCATGACCGCGGCAGGGATCGAGGGCCTGGTGGCTAAGGGAGCCGGCCAGGCATACCGCGGCGGTCAACGGCAGTGGGTCAAGGTGAAGCACCGCGACACCCTCGACGTCGTATGCGCCGCGGTGATCGGTCCGCGGCAACGTCCTGAGGCTCTGGTGGTCGGCCTCCCCATCGACGGTGAGCTGCGGATCGTTGGCCGGTCTCGGCCACTCCGAGCTATGGCCTCCTGCGCGCTGGGTCGGATACTCAGCCCACCCGAAGGGCCGGCCCCTTGCCGACTGAGGTTGGGGCCGGGAGCCCTCGACCTCTTCAACAGCAGCGGTCGCGACGTGATCCATCTAACTCTCGTCGACCCGATGGTGGTAGATTTCTCCGCCGATGTCGCGATGACCGGACACTCCTTCCGCCATGCGGTGCGATTCTTGCGCCCGTCAAGAGCTGCCGGTCGACGAAGTGACCGCCGGACCGCTCAGCAGTTCTCCGATGCGGCGGCGGGGACGAACGGGCGATGCCGCGCGAAACGTCGAGCAGCTCACGGGGACGACCCGTTAGGCCGCGCATCACAGCAAGTTCGGAACGGAAGGCGTTGCGGTGCCCCTACTTTGGGCAACGACAAAACGCTTGTCTATGAATAGGATTGCCTCCGTTGCTTCGGGGGAGGCAGAACTATGGGGTTCAAAGTCCGCAAGTCCATCAAGATCGCGCCTGGCGTGCGCCTGAACGTGTCGAGCAAGAGCATCGGGCTGTCGGCGGGAGTGCGCGGTGCGCGGGTAAGCATCAACAGCAGCGGCCGGGCAACTCGAACCATAGGCATACCAGGCACGGGAATCTCGCACACGAAGTCGTACACCTCGGGAGGCGGTAAACGCCCCAGCCGCCCAAGGCAGCAGGCTCAGCCGGTGGAGCCCCCCAAGCCGAAGAGAGCGAAGCCGGGGTTGACAGCTCCAGCCTGGGAAAAGCAGCTGTTCAAGCACGTCACCGGCCAGCCGGACGCAGCAGCCATCCACGCCATCGGGCAGCAGCACCCTCCGGCCGCATCTACCGCGGCTATGGTGGAGGTCCTTCGCGTGACACTCCCCGCGCATGATTCGGAGCGCACGCGCACCCTGCTCGGTTGGCTGTTCGATACCGGTTATGACCCGACCACCGATGCGTTCATCGGCAAGTACATCGAACCCGCCAACATCAGCGTTCCGATCGCGACAGGCGTCACAGCAGAAATGCCGTGGGGCCGGCAGGCCCTCGGGCTTCTCGCGGCCGAACTCGAGCAGGAGACTGGGAACCACGAACGAGCCATCGCGCTCGTCGAGCAACTGGAACCGACGACGGTCGCCGCAGTCTCCCTCGCGGAGCTGTACGCCGAAATGAATCGGTGGGCTGACATCGTCGATCTTACGAATGGGCTGACCAACGACGACGTTGCTGCGACCTTCCTCCTCATCCAGCGGGGTACTGCGCTCAGAGAACAGGGATACTTCGAAGCTGCACGGGAGTCGCTGAAGGAGGCGCTGCGGGTGCGGTCCCGCGCAGCCGAGCTTCGGCACCTCGCACTGGTAGCGCGTGGACACACTTACCTCGCCGAGGGCAAGAAGGCGATGGCGCGAAAAGACTACGAACGGGTCCTCGCGGAGGACGCATCGTACCCGGGTCTCTCGGAGATGCTGGCGGAGGTAACCCCGTGACCGGTCCGGGACCGGGCTGGTACGACGACCCGCAGATCGCAGGCGGGACAAGGTGGTGGGACGGCCAGAAATGGACGCAGCACGCTGCGCCACCTGCGCCGGCTGTGGGTACCGTGCCGCCCCCTCCTGCGGCGCAGCCTGGGCTCCGGCGGCGCATCCCCACATGGCTCTGGATCGTAGGCTCCATCGTCGGCGCCCTTGCGGGTATCTTCCTCTCGCCTTTGGTCGCAGCCATTGCGCTGGTTGTCCTCATCACCGGCATCGTCGCGCTGGTAAGGAACAAGCCGACCTGGTTGCGTTTCCGTTCCAGGAACACCGCTATCGTCGCCACTATCGCCTCGGCGGTGGTCTTCTTCATCACCGGCAGCATTTCCTCGGCGGTGTACCCCCAGAACCAGGAATCGGCCAACGATCGACCGGTATCGGTCGCTAGCTCTTCCTCGCCCCAGACACCCACCGCAACACCTGCGCCCACGGCGTTCGAAGACGACGCGACGGCACTGGCCGCGTTCGCCGGAGAAGCCGGGACAGTAAGAGACGCATCCGCAACCGCCGGACAGACGGCACTGGCCGTGCTTGCGACCCTCGAGGTGAAGGGCCGCGCCGCCAAGACCGGATACGACCGCGATGAGTTCGGACCGAGGTGGCTCGACGTCGACCGCAACGGGTGCGACACCCGCAATGACATCCTGGCCCGCGACCTCGCCGACGTCGTCCGAGCCGGCGGGTGTCGCGTCACCAGCGGCACGCTGACTGACCCGTTCACGGGCGCGTCGCTGAACTTCGTACGCGGGGAAGGCACGTCCGAGCTGATCCAGATTGACCATGTTGTCGCCCTGGGCGATGCCTGGCAGAAGGGCGCACAACAACTCTCCCCCGACCAGCGAGCGACGCTGGCGAACGATCCCCTCAATCTTCTGGCGGTGGCCGGCAAGGCGAACGCGCAGAAGGGTGACGGAGACGCCGCCACGTGGCTTCCGAGCAACACCGCTTTCCGGTGCTCGTATGTTGCACGTCAGGTTGCGGTGAAGGCGACCTATGGGCTTTGGGTCACGCAGGCCGAGAAGGACGCGATTGCGCGCGTCCTTGAAGACTGTCGTGAAGAGCCGGTCCCGACATCGTCGTTCGCGGCACCGGCACCGGTAGCCGAGCCTTCTCCCGAGCCCGCTCCCATCGAACCCGCTCCGGCTCCTGCACCTGTTCAACCCGCACCGGCACCCGTCGCACCCGCACCGGCACCCGTTCAGCCCGCACCGGCCCCAGCCGCTCCCGCACCGGCACCGGCAGCCCCAGTCAGCGCGTACTACGAGAACTGCGACGCCGTCCGAGCCGCCGGCGCGGCGCCCATACGCGCGGGTGATCCCGGCTACAGCCGGAAGCTCGACCGCGACGGCGACGGCGTCGCCTGCGAATAGATCTCTGCGACGTCGCAATGCCGGGGCACTTCTTCCGCCAGCCGCGCGATTCCTCCGCGCAGCCGAGCGACGGTCGACGAAGCGACTGTTGAGCGAGTAGCACCTCCAGGACGGACTCAGGAGTCGGCAGGGATCGGCCCCATGAGCGGTTCAAAGGCGGGTTCTGTGGTCGAACTCCATGCCTCAACCTTGCACGTCAAGGTCAGTCGTAGGCGCGGTGCACGTGCCAGCCCTGCTCGCCCCGGTACACGTCGAACACAAACGATTCCCCCGCCAGGTCCGTTGCTTGGAAGCCCCAGCCGTAGAGGCCGAGGTGGTCGTCCAGGGACGCGGTCCACACGGAATCGCGCAGCGGTGTCGGTGTGTCGGTAACGCGCCACAGCCGGCCGGCGCAGACCATCCGTGCCGGAACGTCGTTGACCATCCACAACGTGGTTTCGTGCTCGATCATCGTTCCGGTCATGAGATAGAAGAATAGAACAAGTATTCGAACATGGCTAGTGTTACTGGTGGCCGGAGGGAGGCGGTCGTGGGGACGAACAAGCGTTATTCGCAGCACTTCGACCGACTCATGGATGAGCGGATCGCGCAGGGGGTGGCCGCCACCGCCGGCCCCTTACAGTCGCTGCGCTCCGAAGAGTTGGAGCTCGAGCAGGAGCCCCTCACCCGTGACCCTCGGCCCAAGCCGGTGCGTGCATGGGTGCGGTTCGGCGATTCACCCCTGCTGGTCGACGCGGAGGCATGCAGCTGGACAAATCACGCGGTAGCGATTCGCTTCAACATCGCCGGCCAACAGTTCAAGACATGGGTGTGGGCGTCCGCTGTGAGGGATGCGACAAACCGGCCGTCTTCCTAGACGATGCAGACCCCGTTGATCGAGGTTACAAGGCGGGCCTGCGAGACGTCTGCTCTGGAACCCCACCGTCTCCGCCGAGACGCACTCTCGACGCGTCCCTACGTGTGCTTCCGAGGGGACGACGAGGTGGCCGGTTCTCGAGCGCACTGCGGATTCGGTCTAGGACTCGCGAATGGACTCGCGCATCGTCACCCGAAGCGTGCCCGCGAGCGTGCTGCGTAGCTGCGTCAGCCTGGAGTCGAAGGAGGAGACGCTCGACCCGACCTCCCCGCTCCTGTTCGCCCGGCGTCAGAGGCCCGTCGGCGGAGGGGTCTTGAGCAGCTCGCTTCATATCGTCGCGCGCCGCGCGGACAGAATCGGCCACGGCCACTTCTGGCAACCCGCGCCGCATCGCCTCCGCAAGACGGGCGCGGGCCGCGGCCTGGGTAGATGCGATCACCACTGCCTCGTTGTGCAGTCGCCCGCGAGTCATGCCGACGTAGAGCCCCGCGGCATCAACGTCGGGGCCGACGATGGCCGCGTCCGTGGTCTCCCCTTGGATGCCATGAACCGTGGAAGCGTACGCGAGTTGCAGGTGATCTCCGGCGTAGTCGAGTGTGATGGTTCGCGAATCCCGCGGGTCCAACAGCGATACAAGCTGAGCGCTCTTGCGGCTGGCATTTGCGACCCTCCAGAGGGCACGGTTCTCCACCCCGGCCGCGCGGTCGTTGCGCCGAGTCTGCACGATCTCACCGACCAGGATGCGTTGGTCCTGTGCCCCCAGGACCCACCGGGCGGGATTGAGCTCCCCGTTCGCGATGCGTCGTTGCTGGATGCTTTCGTTGAGAGCGTCCGCCTCTTCGTTCGTTCCTGCCACCAGAGCGACGCGTTGGCCTAGCGCGGTGCGAGCGAAGTATCCGTCGAGCATGGCCGCTCTAGCCGCATCCTTGTCATCAGCACGACGCAGGTGTCGGCCGTCATCGAGGTCTCGTGCAACGGCGAAGGCGTCCTCCTTCGTTGAAGCGTTGCGAAGGCGGAGGGTGAGCTGTCCATACTCCGGATCGCGGAATCGGTGCACACTGTCGAGCTCGACGAAGCTCGTGGCGCGTCGAGTGAGCGCGGCCATCGCCCCGGCGTGACCGACGGGGGCGGCCTGAAGGTGGTCGCCGACCATAGCGATGCCGGCTCCGGTCTCGGCTGCGAGCGCGAGAAGCGCGTTGGCGCACTCGAGGTCGACCATCCCTGCCTCGTCCACCACGACCCGGTCACCGAGGCGCAGCGGGTGAAGCCGGGAACCCCTGTAGATGGAGCCGGTCTCGGGATCCACGTCGCCCACGGCGAGACGGGTCCATACCTGCCGCCCCGCGTCGTCATTTCGCCACCGCCACCCGTGGTCAAAGAGCAGCGCATGCAGGCTCGATGCCGCGGCACCCGTCTCGCGGGACGCCACGCTTGCCGCCTTTTTCGTCGGCGCAACAACGATCATCCGTCGGTTCTGCGCCGCGAGCGCGAACTGCGCCACCCGCAGCATGGACGTCTTCCCCGACCCGGCCGGCCCAGTGACGCTCACGAGCCGGTCGGTACCCGCAATCGCGGTCGCAGCATCCAGCTGCCGGTTCCCAAGCTGCGGTCCAGGACCGAGCGCACGCTTCGCGACCAACGCCATCACCGACGTCGACGGGCGCTGACCGGCCGTCGACAAGGCTTCCAGTCGTTCCGCCACCTCTCTCTTGAGGTCAGCCGTCGATTGCGCCATCAGCGCTTTCACGTGTGCCGGACGTTCCCCTGCTTCGGGAAGCAGATCTTCCGTGTGTAGGTGGGCCGCCGCTTCCACCTCATCGATCAGCGATTGCAAGGCCTTGCGATCACCCACGACGCCCGATGCTGCCACCGCGCGCAGGGCGCCGGCACGAAGGTCGAAGACGCTGATCCGTCCGCCGCTGGCGGGCGATCGGGCGTCCGCGTCCGCTACTGCTCGTAGCGCTAGTAGCTCAACATCCGCTTTCTCAACCCGCGTTGCGGGCGCGGGCACCGGGCCGTGGGGTGACAGGGCGCGCGGATCGATCTCGCCGATCTCCTCACGCGTCAGGCGCTCCCAGTCGTCCTCCTCCAAGTGGCGCGGCTTGTTGGGTCTGCCCAACGCCCACGCGCGCCGGTCGATGGACCAGCGGACGTCGAGGGAGGGCTCGGCCCCGGCGTGTTCGGCACGCCATTCAGCGAGAAGCATCGCCCGGTTCGCTTCGATCTGATTCGAACGGCGAGACATCGGCTTCACCAGGTGCTGCAACTGAAGGATCTCGCCGTCTGCACCTATGGTGTACCCGTGCCGGGCCAGGGCGGCCACCCACTCAGGGTCCGTGCGCGCTGCTATCTCGCCCTCCGCGTTGACGACAGTGTGGAACCGCATCGCAACACGGGAGTCGACGTTGGACCACCGTCCGTCCAGGCCCCGCACCTTCACGCTCAACCAGAGATGACGGTGGAGGTGAGGATCGAGCGCACGTGAGCGCCGATGCCGCAGCTCAACCACCTCGATCCGCGCCAGACGCTCTCGGATGCGCCCACCAGCGCCGCGTCGAGCGTTCAGCTCCGTGTGCCAGGCGCGGATGACACGATCGCGGAGGCGGTCCTGCAGTCGCTCATATTCGGCTGCGAGCTCTGGATGCAGCAGCGCCGCGATGCTGAACGACTTCGGGGCATTGATCGTGCCGTCGAGCACCAGGTCCGCGTCCGGGGTGGCGAGCACCCGTCCGCGCTGTTCGCCGGTGGCTGGGTCGCGCCCATCGACCCAGGCTGACAGAGCATCTGCGGTGAGCTCGTCTTCGAAGAGCCCACCCTCGTCAAGGGCGAAACGTGTCACCGTCCGGCCATCCACTTCGGCGTAGTCGGACGCCGCGGACGCGCCACCACTCAGGTGCGAGTCGCACGTTCCCTCGAAGGCGTACGCCATCGCCTGTCGAACCCCGTGAGAGCCCACCCCACGCTTCCACCGCTCGAGTCCGCCGCGCATGGCGGGCACCCTACGCAACCCACCGAACTCCGGCTACGACCCCCGCCCACTGAAAGTGCCTGCGTGCATTGCGTCTGTTGCATCCCGTTGATCTTGTTCGGGTGCTAGTTCGAACGAGACAGCCGCATAGTGCGCGACGCCCCCGGCGTTAAGTTCGCCATGATCGGCACCGGTTCGAGCGGCACCCCGGAGGCTATGGCGAAGGCGCAGGGAGCGCAGAACCAGTACGCCCGGAACCATCGTTCCGCGCTGTCCGACCGGATTCGACGCGACCGAAACGACGCTCGACCTGTTGGAGAGGTGCGTGACACCGCGTGAGCGACAGTTTCTGAGCCAGGCGTGCCGGAACCATACGGCCGCCTACGCGGACTGACCGCGCCTGATGCGAAGGCGGCACCAAATTGGAACCCCGGAACCCACCCTCAGGGCTCCGGGGCCCTTCATATCTAGGAAGATGCCACGGAGCGCCGCGCGCGTAGTGTCCGAGGACGCCCCTATCCTGAGCGGGTGTTCAGACGCAAGCAGCCGGACGTCAGCGTGGATTATCTGTCGACGCGCGTGCGGGTCCTGAGTGCGGAGTTGGACAGGACTCGCGAAGCCGCCGTCGAGCGAAGTCGGCTACTGAATACCAAGGCGTCATTCGTCGTCGTCGCGGCTGGTGTCATCGGCAGCGCGAGCTCGGTCGGTGTGCTCGGAGCCGACTCGGGCCTCATCTGGCTCATCCCATTTAGCCTCACGTTCCTAACCGTGCTCGCCTCGACGATCACACTCTGGCCGCGCCGCCTTACGGTTTCCGGAGGCCGGGAGATGGTAGATGAGTGGCGGGTGAGCGAACTCACCGGCGAGGAGTTAGAGGACCACCTTCTGGAAGTCAAAGCCCGCGAGATTGCGAGCCGTGACGCGCAGTACAAAGTAGGTGCAAGATGGACGCGCGCGGCCTTCGTACTGCTTCTCGCGAGTCTCGTATCCGTGGTCGTCGTGGCGACGACGGACGCACTCCCGGCACCTACTCCGGAGCCGACCACAAGTTCCACTCCCTGACGAGGATCGATCGCATGACCCCGAAGCCCCAGCAACCACCCAAACCTGACAAGCCGAAGCCCGCGGCGGCACGCCCGAATGTCGACAACGTCATGCTGCATCTGTCGCATTCCGATGACCTGGAATCGAAGGGCGAGTAATGGCATCCGCTGACAGGAAGCCCGCCCCGAAGCCAGCGCCCAAGCCCGACGTGGAGAAGGTTCTCAAGCAGATCCGCGAGGAAAAGCGCGCCAAGCCAGGGGATCCGCCGCCTCTCCGCGGCTAAGTGATTCCATAGCTCCTCATCGGGTCCATGTCGGGGCGTGGCTCGGGATCGGGTCGACGCCGTCGGGCCACACACCCACCTCGTGTGAACCAAGGGGGATCGCGGCCCACTGCGACCGGACCGGGGAGGACAAGCAGGGTGTGTCGCGGTGACGTGTCGGCACACTCGGCTACCGTGAAATCACAAACGAGGGGGGAGCCATGACTGAGCACACCGACGGGACCGGCACCGAGGCCGACGAGGACGCACCGCGTGAAAGGTGGGATCCGGCCACCGACCCCGACGGGTACACGCGCGATGACGTGCGATCCAAGGACATCTACCTCGACACCCTGCTGACGTTCATGGTCGGTTCAGACGACCAGGGCGCGGGCGCGATCGGGCTCACAATCCAGTTGAACGGGTCGATCGTCAGCGGTATCGCGATCAGTCGCAAAGCCTGGGTGGAGGCCACGGTTGAAGGACTCACCGAGTCCGCGGGGGAGGATCTCGGGGGTTCTGTCGGCGGCGTGTTCAACTTCATTAACGAAACGATCCTCGAACAGCGTCGGAAACGCGATGAGGCCGACCTTCCGACTCGCCCGCGCGGCTACATTCACATGCGTGACGTGCAGGTCACCGTAGGAGGCGCGCAAGAGTACTTCTCGCTGCCGCTGTGGCGCGGATCGATGGAAGACGTCACCGGCTGGTCGATCGGTTCGTGGAACCCTCCGGGCTCGGCGCGGGGCCTAGTCGACGAACCGGCCGATTCGTGAGCGGCGTAGGCGTTTCGGCTGGCAAGTCGCATCGGTAGGGTGTGCGAGTGATCTGGACGGCGGCCGTGGATGCGACGGCTGGAGGCTGGGACTGGGTTCTGTTCTGGGCGATCGTTGCCGCGGTCGTGGGAGTTCTCGGATTGATTGGCGTTGCCTACGGCGTTGTTGGCTACTACCGCGCCCACCCAAAACGTCGCCTTGAGTACACCGTCACCAGCCGCCGACTTGTGAAGTCCGACCCGAGAGCGAAGCTCGAAGTCAAGGTGAACGGAATCGACGTTCCGGACCCGCACATCGTCGAGTTCCGCATGGCGTCGGCAAGCCGTGCCGACATAGCGACTACCGCGTTCGACGCTGGCCGCGCAATTGATATCCGAGTGGAGCCCGGTGGCGCTTTCGTTGTCGGCGAAGGCGGCGCGCGAGGCGCGATCATGCTGACCGGGGGAGCAGGAGATGGCTTCGACTGGGCCGAGTTCAACATCGGTCCCCAACTGATTCGCAAAGGTTCGGCGCTTTCCCTTGATTTCATCTCCAACGGGGAGCCGGAGATCACGGTCACCTCGCCGTTGGTCGATATCCCCGTATGGAACGTCACGAAGCGACCAACACCGATTGACGTGCTGTGGATGATTGTTATGAGCATCACGGTTCTTATCGTGATCCTCGGAATGACGACCTACCTGTTCGCGGTGGCGGAGGACAGCGCGGTTGCTGCGGTGATCGTCGCTGTCGGCACCGCGCTCGCAGGGGCTTTCGCGGGTCTCATGGGTAGGGCGGCGCTGCGGCAGGTTCGATGGCGCGCTAGTGGCAAGTAATGAGATCCAATGATGCGGGTAGTGACACGGCGACGCGCGGGTAACGCGGACGTCTCGCTCCCGTTTTCAGTGCGGAGGAATCCCCGCGCTGGTTCGCCCCCCGCTGCACGGCGTGGTCTTGAGACTTCGCTAGTGTACGGTCCATGACCCGAATCGAGGGGGAGTCGGCTCAGGCCAAGGGGGCTGACGGCGCACGGCGCGCGAAGCGCTGGCTGGAATCAACCACCCGTGCCAACGCCCAGTGGGTGAACCCCGACCCGCCAGCTGTGTCGAAGCTGTCGTTCAAGTGGCCCCACGGAGGCCAAAACTTTTCCTTCGACATCGCCGGTTACCTCCGTTACGACACATACGACGGGCAGATGTTTTTCGCCGAGTCGAAGGCCTATGACGGCCCCAGCGACCTCGCGACGCACTATTCGAAGTTCCTCGCCCAGTGCTACGTGGCGTTCCTCGACAAGCCAGGCTACTGCGACCACTTCATGTGGCTGGCGTGGAGCCCACACTCGATCACGGACTGGCCCAAGCTGACCAGCGCCGAGTACGTTCGAAAGCACGTCGTCAAGCATCGAGAGCGTGTCTTCGGCGTGGAGGACGAAGCGGAGGCCGAGGCTCTCCTGGACGACGAAGTGGTGTCGGCGGTTGCGAGCAGACTGTGGCTCATCGTGCTCTCGGAGAAGCAGGAAACGCTCGTTATCACGCGCGAGCATCGAGGCGTCATCGAGCGCCACGAAGCAGAGAAGGGGAACTGACGTGTCGCACTCTGCGTTCGCCGCTCAGATCCTCGACGGACTCTTCGATCCATCGCCCAGCGAGTCGATCTTCCGCGTCAAGGACGCCGTAGCGAAGGAACTCGCAGCCCTGGACGACACCGCCCTGGTGAAGGCCACCAACTACTTCAATCACACGTTCGCCCCTGACTTCGTGATGACCTGGCCGGATAAGACCAGCAGGCGGGTGTACCTCCGTCTGACCTACGACCTCGAGGCGCTCGTGGAGGACGTTGCGCTCATCGACTCGACCGCCCCGCTGATCTTCGGACTCACGAGCGCCGAGTCGGAGGGCGCCGGTCCCGCGGTCAACGATGCGATCCGCAACAGCGAAGCGATGTTCACCGAGCCCGCCGCGCTGGAGCGGCTCATAGACCGGAAGAAGTCCGACTCCACGGCCAACATGTTGAGTAACGCCCTCGCGCAGGGCGGTCGCGGGTCCTTCGTCGGCGACGATGCCGTCGAGCTGGCAAGCGTCGTACAACAGGGCTTCACCGCAGCAGCCCAAGTGAGCCCCGGGCCCACCGCGGAAGCTGTCGCGGCAATCAGCGATCGCCTCGGCGGCCCGCAGGCGTGGCGGATGAACCGCGTGCTGCAGGCAGTCTGGGAGGGAAGCGACGGGTCGCTGTCGCAGTTCCCAGGGGGAGCGGACTTGTCCGGTCGGCTCAACTCCGAGTCGCTCGACTACCTCGTCAAGTACATGCGCACCGATGACCGTGACTTCTGGCGTCGGGTGGGTCGTGGCCTGAAACTAGCGGACCTTGAACGCCTCGACTTCGCGTCGGCTCCGGCCAATATCGAGAGGCTGATCCAGGCCAACCTCGATGTGATCTCCGCGCGAGCGGCGATCGTGAAACCCGACCCTCTCGGAATCGACGGCTCGCTCCTCGGTGCTACCTATCGCTGGGCAAAGCGGGGCCGTCACGTCTCATTCGAAGCGCCGTCGGTCTTCGCGATCATCGGCAGTGCCAAGACCGACCTTGACGACGTGGAGGAGGAGGAAGGCCCGGCGGTGTCCGTAGATGCCTTCATTGAGCGCGCTGAGGGGACAGACCTAGTGGAAGTCAGCATTCACTCCGGCCCCGATCACGTCAGTGTGAAGAACGACGAGGGCGCGATCAGCACCGAACGGCTGCGGGGAGTTGGGGCGACATTTGGCGGCTCCGCTGAGGTCGCGCAAGCGATCGCAGGCTCACGCACCGGTCGGGTAACCGTCGATCTGCCGGGCCGTTCGGGGACCGGCCAAACGCGGAGCAAGATCCGCATGGCCGACCTGCTCGTCACCACAATCCCGCTGGTGCTCGATGTCCCAGATAACGTGCGCGAGGGGATAACCGAGTTCCTGACGTACGAGGTCGACAATGGTCAGACCCCGCTCGACATGTCCGCGTTGGAAGATGGCGAAGAGGATGAGCCGGACGAGGCTGCTCTTGTCGATGACCCGACTATCGATGAGTGGGGCTTGCCCTCGACATAGGGCGTTTCGCGCCGGGAGGGGCGCCCGGATGTGGTGGTGGGCCGTCAGAACAGCGCCGGGGGGTTTCGTCTCGGTCGTGAGGTGTGGCAACCCGTCCAGCCTGACCAGTTTCGCGGTCGAACGGATCACGTTTGTCGCTGTCGCTGCCTTCGTGCGTCTCCCGAGAGGCAGAGATCGCGGCAACCCCGTACCCAAGGAACGACGTGGCCACTCTTAGACTGGCGACGAGGTGATCGTGGCGGAGAATTCGGGGTTGGAGTGGCGGGTTGGTGACGTCGTCGCCTACGAGCAGATGCGTCAACTCTCCGACCTCGTCGTCGCTCGCATCGTCCTTTCGGACCGGACTCGTGCGTTGGCGGAGCGTCGGCGGACGATGTCGACGGACGGATATGACCGTGCCGCGGTGGACGCGCGAAGCCGGGAGCTGGCGGAGTTGCTACGGGAGGTGCTCGAATGAGCGTCCCGTTGCCACCTGACTCGGGTGAGACCCGGATCGCTACTGCACTCACGGGCGTGTTCGAAAGCATCTCGCCCTCCCCAGCGCCGGATGCGGTGCTCTTGATAGGCGGCCCTGGGTCGGCACCCGCACGGGCAGTGGCGCAGATCGTTGCTGAGTCGTCAGAACCGATGGCGATCCTCCAGACGGAGGACCTTGCAGCGCTTCTCGGTGGTGCCGGCCGGACCGAAGCGGCCGAGACCTTCCGGACGGGGCTGCTTCACGCGCAGCGCGAGAAGCTGCCCCTTATCGTTGATGATCCACAGGTTGCCGGTTCGCCCAAGGGGCCTCTGGAGGCGTTCAAGGCTGCCGGTTTCTCGACGCGGGTCGTTCTGGCGGTGGAACGCGACAGCACCAGCGCTCTGACGGCTTCGGCACGACAGCTACGTAGTGGCGCCCTCGGTGCGCACAGCACTCTCACTCAGAGCGTCGCCGAGCAGTGGGATCCGATCATGGAGACGCTGCGGGGCATCCCCACCGCGACTCTGGACCGGGTGACGGTGCTCGACGGAGACGGGGCGCCAATGTACGACGGGCCCCCCTCGAGTAAGACGTGGGCGGCGGTGCGAGACGCCCGCCATGCACCGTTGTCCGGCATGCAAGGAATCACCTGGCTCAGCGAGCTGCGGCGCATTGGGGAGTACGTGAGGTCTGCCCGCCAGTCGATCAGTCGAGACGATATCGTCCTGGTCGAGCAGCTGTACGCCGTGGCCCAGGAGCGAGTGCTCCCCGAACTGCCGATCCGACCCGACTCCACGGCAGCGACGGTGCAGCGCGATCGAATTCGGGTAGAACGAGCGCACCTCAAGCGACTGATCCTCGAGCTCGACCGCGATCATGACGCGCCCGGCACGGCCCGCCTCAACGGTCCTGACGTTACCCTCTAGCGGGAGCAGCGCCGAACTACGCGGTTAATGCCGGCGCAGCCCCCGTGCATTGCTTGCGGCGGGTTAGGTGCTCACTGCGGCGAGGCCGTTGGAGAGGCGTTCGCGGTTGGCGGTGGGGTCGGTGATGGTGCTGCTGACGAGCCACGTGAAGGTGGTCTCAGCGGCGGATGAGACCTCACCCTTGAGGGGTTCGAGGCACCAGCGAACATCATCGCGCAAGCTGTAGCCGGGCTGCGTGTCTTCCTTGCCGTCGTAGTACGAGAGCGCGGCGACGGCGACGCGGTACGTGACGGCTTCGGTGATTGCACGGTCAATCATGAGGGTTCCTTCGTGTTGGTTTGAGCGTAGGGCCGCTCGCCGGTCAGAGGCCGCGGGGTCGTGGAAGGGCGGACGGAGGAGGGGGCGATTGGTGTGTCTGCGGCGCCTGTCGGGTACACGGCTGCGTGCGGAGTCGGTCGTTGATGACGCGGGCGATGGCGTCCATCCGAGCCTCCTCCACCGCCTGTTTCTCGCGTAGCGCTTGTCGTTCCTGCACAACACGCTCCTGGATCGCCTTGTCCTCGTGATGGCGATGCACAGCGCGAGCCCGCTCTGATTCCTGGTTCCATGCCTGGATAAGGTGCTCCGGGGTCGGCCCTCCGAGCTTGAGGTTTTCGATCTCCTCCGCCGTCCTGCGGCGCGAGAAGAAAGCGTCCGCGGCGGCGCGGTTCCGTAGCCTCTCCGGACCGGAGACTTCGTGCAGCCGGTTCGGCGGGAGGCCATTGGCTCGACGGTGCCGTTCGCGCTGTTTCCACCGGCGGTTCGCGGCGAGGATCTTCTCCCGGTTTGCTTGGTAGTACTCGCGCCGTTGCTGCCGCACAGCGTCCCGGTTCCTCTCAAGGTAGGCACGGGAAGCCGCACGCATCCGCTCCGGGTCGCGGAGGTACCGCTCTCGCTTCTGCGCGTTGAGCTTCTCGCGGTTCTTCGTCCAGTACGCCCGCGCTTGCTCCCTCCGCCTCCGACGGTAACCCTCAGGATCAGCAGCCAGCTGGCGCTCTACGTAGCGAAGCTGGTTCTCGCGTGCGAGCTGCCGTGCCCGGTCGGGGTCCGCCTGCACACGACGTCGCCACGCCGCGTAGCGCTTCCTTCGATTGCGCTCACGCGGCTTCACGACCTTCTGGTAGTACTCGCGACGCTTCTCGCGGATATCCTCGCCGTGTTCCGCCCTATAAGCGCGCCTCTGCTCGGCGATCTTCTCCCGGTTCGCGGCCCGCCAGCGACGCGCCGACTCCCTTTCCCGTTCCTGCGCCTCTGCTCGGTCCGCCGCAGAGTTGTCCGCCTGGGTCATCTCAGCCCCCTCGACCCGTCGGCGGCTCGACGCGGTACCGCAAGCGAGGTCCGTATCGGGCCGCCGGCGCGTTCCGCGAGTCTCTCGATCAGGTCCGGCCGGAATCCGCTCCAGTGGTTCCCCGGCTCGCCATCGACCACCACGACGGGGGCCTGGGAGTACCCGAGGTCCGAAGTCACGAACTCCCGGGCTGCGTCACTTCCGGAGTCCGAAAGATCGACCACCGTTGTTTTCACACCGAGGCGGTCCAGGGCGACGCAGGTCGCCCAGCACTGTTTGCACTGTGGCCCAGTCGAGTAGACCGTGACAGAGATCGTCATGATCGCCGACCCTTCGCCAGTTGCGAAGGATCGGGCTCCGAAAGTCCGGCACCCCCGTAGTCCGGGACTGCCGGGGTCTCCTCCGAGCTGTCCGATGTCGGGAGCGGCGTGGAGCTGCTGTGTCGGTCGCCGAGGCGGGCGACGTTCCCGAGGATTGAGTCGGCTAGTTCCTCCTCGGTGGAGCCATCGAGGAGATCCTGGTTATCGAGGAGCAGGTCGACTGCGATGCGCACGAGGGTGTTCTCGGTGATGCGCTCCGTCCGCACACGTCGCTGCCTCATCCTGTGCCGGGCCAGGGCAGCCAGACTCGTGAGCTGATCGGCGCGAAGGAGAGTCTCCTTGCGGGTGAGAAGCCGGTACCTCGGGCCATCGGTCGTGTCCGCGTTCGTCGGGGTCGTCGGTTGCGTCGCGACCCGTGAGCGCACGTCGGTGAACTGGCTGGCTAGATCGATGCGAGCCATCACACGTCACCCCGCCATCCGTGTAGAAGCAAGCCGGCCCACCAGCTCGTAGGCGACGGCGGTGACGTCCGAGATCGCCTTCGAGGTACGACGTGTATCCGGGACCGCCGTGATCACTTCCCCGCTCAGGGATGCGTGCGCGTGCAGCAGATACTGACGGAGATACGCCGCGAAGCGGGGCGACTCGAGACGGGTATCGATGAGGCGCTCGAGATCCAGCAACTGGTGTGGCACGCGCGGATCGATCCGATTCATCAACACCGCGTACGGCACACCACGCGGCCTGACCAACCGATCGATGGTGCGCACCGTCGGGCCGACTGCGAGCGGCTCGGGCGGTAGGGGAACGATGACGAAGTCCGCCGAGCTGAGGACGGTCTCAAGAGTGCGGGTGTCCTCCAAGCTGCCGGGGGTGTCGGCGATGACGATGTCGTATCGAGCGCCGAGTCCACGGAGACGAGCGACGTCCTCGTACGCGGGGATCGCGGCGTAGTCGAACGGCAACGCTGCGCCGGCGTTCTCGGCCCACCACGAGGCGGATTGCTGCGGGTCCACGTCGACGAGCAGCACCGCGAAGCGGCGCGCCAGCGACGCGGCTAGTTGCATCGCCACGGTGGTCTTTCCCACGCCACCCTTCTGGTTCGCGATAGCGACGACACGCGGGGTATCACCGCCCACGATGACGCGCCTCCACCGTCGCCGCTTCGACCCACTTCTCGATGCCGTCCCGGGGATACAGGATCGTCCGGCCCAAGCGGCAGAAGGTCGGCTCCTGGTGCCGATGTCGTCGCACCGCGAGCGAGTTGAGCGTCAGACCCGGCAGGATCGCCGCGACCTGTTCCGGGGTCAGATACTCGCCGGGTTCCAACTGCGGCCCATGCCCATTCGTCATCACCATCAGGTGCTCCTGTTCACCAGGGGAGGGAGGTATTGACATGAGTGTGTAACTCACGTATCCACTTAGTCAAGAGTGGATATTTGAAAGAACCACTCAGACCGGCCTGGTGGCGGGCAGAAAGGCGAGCCGTGGGAAGCGTCCACAAGTACAAGACGACGCAGGGCATGCGCTACCTGGTGCGCTACCGAAAGCCAGATGGCTCACAGGGCAACAAGCGCGGCTTCCACACGAAAGTCGATGCGCAGCACTTCCTTGCTGAAGTCAGTGTCTCCATCTCAAAGAAGGCCTTCGTTGACCCCGCAGACTCCCGGGTGACCATCGGCGAACTCGCCGAGTCGTGGCTGCTGGATCAGGCAGCCGTCCTCAAACCGTCGTCGATGCATGCCCTGCAATCCGCATGGCGCACCCACGTTGGTCCTCGATGGGCCGACGTACGCCTCGACGCCGTCAGATATAGCGATATCCGTGCGTGGGTGACGGAGATCGCTGGCCGACGCAAAGCGACGACCACGATCCGCGCCTACGGAGTACTCGCCGCCGTCCTCGATGTGGCGGTGCGTGACCGCCGGCTCACCGACAATCCTGCACGCGGGATCAGGCTGCCCAGGAAAACCCCCAAGCGGCGGGTGTACCTAAGCCATGGCCAGGTGGACCTGCTCGCAAGCCAGGCGCTGCACCCGACGGTCGTCTACTTCTTGGCGTACACGGGACTGCGATGGGGCGAGGCGACAGGCCTCCGAGTTGCCGACGTCAACCTGAGTCGTCGTCGAGTGAATGTTCAGGAGAACGCCGTCATGGTGAACGGCGCGGTCGTGACGGGTACCCCGAAGACCCATGCCACACGCTCCGTGCCGTACCCGGAGTTTCTCGAGGACCTCATCCGACTGCAACTGCACCTCAAGCGCCCTGAGCATCTTCTCTTCGGGAACGGCTCCGAGCCGCAACGACTGCCGAACTCCCGCGACGGATGGTTTGCCGCTGCCGTGCGCCGCGCAATGCGCGTCGACCCAACTTTCCCTCGTATCACCCCGCACGACCTGCGCCACACGGCAGCGAGCCTTGCGATCAGCGCCGGAGCGAACGTCAAAGCCGTTCAGCGCATGCTCGGGCACGCATCGGCCGCCATGACCCTCGACACCTACGCCGACCTCTTCGACGATGACCTCGACTACGTGGCTCAGGCCCTCACGAGCGCCCGCCATGCTGCGGTCGTCGTCGTCCAGGAACAGCAGGAGCGGGGCGCACCAACACGTCCGTCGGCGATACTGCCTCCGATGCCTTCCCCAGGCTCGCCCGGGGACGCGGCACGCGGTCTGTGAGGCCGGTCAGCCGGATACTCTTTGGGCGCTCCGCGAAGCGGTTTTTCCCAAATCTTTCCCACGAAGCGGAAAGAGGCAAGACGAAAGCCCCGCGATCCCAGTGTTTCCAAGGGTTCGCGGGGCTTCGACGATGGCGGTGACGGTGGGATTTGAACCCACGGTAGGGGGTTACCCTACACAACTTTTCGAGAGTTGCACCTTCGGCCGCTCGGACACGTCACCGCCGACGAGTTTATGTCACGCGCCGCCGCCCCGCCAATCGGCATCTGCCGCGCTGTTCGGCGACCGATCCTGCTCACGCGGGGAGGAACTCCTCGCGGTGATATCCGGAACGGTCGACGACGATGACGGTCGACTCCGGCACCTCCAAGAAGGCGCCGGGGAGATCGTTGAGCGGCTCCGAGACGATGATCCGGGCTTCGTCGCCGAACCGGGAAAGGCGTTCGAGATCCGGGAACATGCGGCGGAGCGTCGGCATGTCCGCAGAGTGGAACAGGGTGGGTGACCGCCCCTTCGAGGAATACCGGAACGCCCACACCTTCTCGCCATCGGCGATCGCGACGGTGCCGCGCAGGGGAAACGGCACCCCGGCGGCACGTCCCGCCTCTTCCACCGTGCGGATCGCCTCGGCCATCGCACCGATCGGGTCGTGGGCCAATCCATAGGTCAGGGCGAGGTGGAACAGTACCTCCGTGTCGGTGGTTCCGAGGATCAGCGGGTAGAGCACGGGATCGATGGCGAGGACGAGTTCGCGTTTGAACAGCGGGAAGCCGGCGATCGAGCCGTTGTGCATGAACAGCAGGTTGTCGTGCCGGAAGGGGTGGCAATTGGTCCGTTGGATGGGCGGACCGGCGGCCGCTCGCACATGCGCGAAGAACAGCGGGCTGCGGACCGAGCGGCAGATCTCGCGGAGGTTCTCGTCGTGCCACGCCGGCTCGATACCCCGGAAGAGCGACGGATGCGGCGGGCGCGCAGCATCCGCGGGATACCACCCCAGCCCGAAGCCGTCGCCGTTGACGGTCTCGGTGCCCATCGATGAGTTCAGCGACATCGCGACCACCGAATGCTGCGGATCCAGGACGAGGGCCGACGGCTCCAGCGGCTCCCCCGAGTAGGCCAGCCAGCGACACATCATCGCTCCCGTACGTCGGCGTCTCGCGCGCGCCGATGGTGGCGCACTCGCGTGCATCGTACGGCGGGCATCCGCCCACCGCCATGCCGCCCGCCCGGGACCCCATAGCCGGGCGACGACGCCCCTGCGAGACTGAACACCATGAGCGTGATTGAGAACTCCAAGGTGACCGTCGTGGGTGCGGGCAGCGTCGGGTCGAGCGTGGCGTACGCCGCGCTCATCCGCGGATCAGCCCGCCACGTCGCCCTCTACGACATCGCGACCGCGAAGGTGGAGGCCGAGGTGCTCGACCTCGCCCACGGCACACAGTTCACCGGATCGAGCGACATCGTCGGCGGAAGCGACATCTCGGTTGCCGCCGGCTCGCATGTCGTCGTGATCACCGCCGGCGCGAAGCAGAACCCCGGGCAGACCCGTATCGAGCTCGCCGAGGTGAACGCCCGGATCATCCAGACGATGCTGCCGCAGCTGCTCGAGGTCGCTCCCGACGCGATCTACGTCATCGTGACCAACCCGTGCGATGTGCTCACCGTGCTCGCACGGGAGGCCACCAACCTGCCGCCTGAGCGCATCTTCTCCTCGGGAACCGTGCTCGACACGTCGCGGCTTCGTTGGAAGCTCGCGCAACGCGCCGGCGTGTCCACGTCGAACGTGCACGCCTACATCGTGGGTGAGCACGGGGACACGGAGTTCCCCCTGTGGTCGCGCGCGACGATCGGCACTGTCCCGATCCTCGACTGGGAGGCGCCTGGCCACCCGAGGATGAGCGTGGAGGAGCTCGACAGCATCGCCGTCGACGTGCGGGATGCGGCGTACAAGGTCATCCAGGGCAAGGGCGCCACGAACTACGCGATCGGCCTCTCGAGCGCCCGGATCATCGAGGCGATCCTGCGCGACGAGCACGCGGTTCTGCCCGTGAGCACCGTTCTGAATGACTTCCACGGACTCGACGGTGTCGCACTGTCGGTGCCGTCGATCGTCAGCGCATCCGGTGCTGTCCCGATCCGGGAGACGTCGTTCTCCGAAGACGAACTGACCCTGCTCCGTCGTTCGGGGGATGCGCTGGCCACCGTGGCGCGGTCGCTCAGGGGATAACGCGGATGTCCGCGTACGTCACCCTGCCGATCCTCGAACACACCGGCTACGCGGTTCTCGATGCGTACGACCAGGCCGCCGACCCGCCCGAGTGGTTGGGCCTGGAGTACGTGAACTGGCGCTCGTCGGGCATCACGCGATTCGCTCCCCTGACGAGTTATGCCGGGGAGATCGAGTGCAACGGATTCTGGAACCACACTCCCCCGCGAACCGACAAGAACGGCGTGTGGATCGCGTCTCAGGTGGCCAAGGCGCCGGTCCTGACTGCCCGGGCGAAGGAACCAGGCGCCAACGTCGGACGCTGCCGCGTGGTCGAGCTGCAGCCCAACACCTACGCGGATGCGGTGTGGAACCTGCACCACGATGACAACAACCGAATGAATCCCGAGGGCACGGGATGGGTGGTGCGCGGGTACTTCAACCTCACCGACGACCCTGATTCCCTCCTCCTCCTGCGGGAGGACAGGTTCGATCCCGCGTCCGAGGTGCGCCTTCCGCTCCCTGCCGGCTCGCGGGTCATCGTCGACACGCAGCGCTTCTGGCACGCGGTGTGGCACCGCGGGGAGGGTCCGCGCTACAGCCTCATCACGTCGTGGGAGTCTGGTCCTGAGCTCGATGCGTACGTTGCGCGGCAGCACGGACGAAGCAGGGTCGACAGCATCCCGCTCGACGAGGCGCTGATCGCCGACGCGCAGACAGAGCTGCGTCGCCGCATCCAAGAGCGCGACCGGCTGTTCGACAGCCTGTTCGAGGAGCCGTCCGGGTTTCCCGACTGACTCGCGCACGACCCCACGGCGGCCCGCCGCCCGGCTCGGACGGCGCGGCGCTCAGCGCGGCCGGCGCAGCTCGGTCAAGGTGTCTACGGAGAGCTCGTCCAAGCTGCCGAAGAACCGCCGCCCCTCCCGCGGACGGATCGCGTCAGGGGAGGAGGGCACGCACGCCACCACGAGTCCCGCCGCTTCGGCGCTGGCGGCGCCGCGTTCGGAATCCTCGATCGCCACGCAGTCATCCGCTCCCAGGCCGAGTGCTTCCATGGCGCGGAGATACGGTTCGGGGTGGGGTTTCGACTCGACCACGTCCTCCCCGGCGATGATGGCGTCGAACCGGTGGCCGATGACGGACTCGGCGGCTTCGGCCACGGCCCGGCCCGCCATGGTCACGAGGGCGGAGGCCCACCCGTTCGCACGCAACTCGGCCAGGAGGCGGGCGGCTCCAGGACGCAGGGCCGGTTCGCGCTGGAGTCGGGCGGCCACCTGCGCGGAGATCATGGCGCCGATCTCCGGCACCGACCCCCCACCCGCGCGACCCGCCATCCGCGCGGCGTAGGCGTTCGTCGGACGACCGACCGACCACCGCGCGTCCTCGTCCGACCACGGGATCCCCAAGGCGCTCGCCACATCGGCCTTGGCCGCCGCCCAGTGATGCTCGGTGTCGAGGATCGTGCCGTCCAGGTCCCAGAGAGCCGCTCGACGCGCGCGCCGCGAAGGGCCGTCCCCGCGCGGCGACGTCATATGTCCGTCGTGGAAGGGTCTGCCTGTTCGTCGGCGTCGAACCTCACGCCCACGATGCGACGCACGGAGTCGAGCGTCTCCATCACCTCCACGGTCTCGCCGAGCGGCATCACGTCGCTCTCCAGCCGCCCCTCCTGGATGAGGCGCTCCATCTCCCAGGCCTGGTACTGCATCCCTCGGGGTTTCAGAGTCTTCTCGAATTCCTCCACGACCGACCCGTCCGCATCCCATACCCGGAAGGACGTCGAGGCATACCAGACGGGGTCGATCTCGATCCGCCCGTGGGTACCGACGATGGCGGCGCGGTTGGGGCCGGTGGCATCGATCGCCGAGTGCCCCAGAGCCGCCGCGCCGTTGTCGAACGACAGCAGTACCGCGGTGTGGCGATCCACCCCCTCCTCGGAGATGATCCCCGTGGCCTGAATCCGTGCGGGTACGCCCAGGATGCTGTGCGCGAAGTTCACGGGGTAAACACCCAGATCGAGGATCGAGCCACCGGCGGCCGCGCGCTGGTTCAGACGGAAGCCGGGGTCCTGAGGCAGGCGCCGACCGTCGTCGGCGGTGACGAGGCGGATCTCACCGAGCGTCCCGGCGCGGACGATCTCGCGGATGCGGACCATATGGGGCAGGAATCGGGTCCACATCGCCTCCATCAGCACGACGCGGTTCTCGAGGGCGATGGCGGCGAGCAGCCGCGCTTGTCGCGCATTGACCGTGAACGGCTTCTCCAGGAGGACGTGCTTGCCGCTCTCCAGCGCCGCCCGCGCGATATCGAAGTGCTGCACGGGTGGTGTGGCGATGTAGACGACGTCGACCATGTCGTCCTGGAGGAGCGCCGCATAACTCGCATGCGCCCGCGGTATGTCGTAGGCACGCGCGAAGGATTCGGCGGTGTCGGCGCTTCGAGACCCCACGGCCGCCACCGAGAAGCCGTTGCCCACCAGGTCGGCGGTCTGCTTGTGGGCGATGAGCCCCGTCCCGAGGACACCCCAGCGGATCGTCCTCGTTGTCATACCGACCCCCGTGATCGCAGACCCTGCGCCCGCGGGCTCATGCGCCGCTGCGCGCGACGACCCGTGGCGTCAGATCCGCCTCGAAGTCCTCGTCGAACGGAAAGATCGGGTGCTCGAGGCGGGTGTATTCGAGCCGCGTGAAGTCCAGATCCGTGGCGCCGGGGGTGATCGCCATGAACTGACTGCCCGCATCCTGGGTCTGCCCCGGGAAGAGGTAGCCGTTCTTCACCACAACCGCGTCGTAGCCGCCGGGCTCGATGAATGCCTGGCCCTGCATCGGCCGTTTCACGAAGGCGGGCTCGGTCGCACGAAGGAAGGGGCTGCGGAAGCGCTGCGCCGTGATGTGCACGTTGCCCCGGGACAGGAGCACCCCCACGACGCCGTCGTCGAACGCGCCCTCGATGTACCGCTCGACCCGCCACTGGCCGGGTACCGGACCGGAGAAACGGTCATCGACCATCGAGCCCAGCGGATGGTCGATCGTCCCGCCCACGCCGACGGCTTCCGCTGCGTCGACGGCGGCAGGGTCCCACAGCCCCGCGATCAGGACGAGCTTGCCGGATGCGGCGAGATCGTCGCGCTCGACGGTCCGCGCGAGCGCGTAACTCACGTCGCCGGACGCCCCCGCGGTGATGTTGTCCCCCGAGTCGCTGATATACAGCGGGGCGGGCGGACTCTCCTGGACCAGATAGTCGATCGCCTCGTCGTAGGAGCCATAGCGCTCGCTGACGATCCCGAAGTCGCGCCGCGCGTCCCAGTACTCCCCGGCGAGTTCCCGCGCACAGGCCAGGACGGCAGCCTCGTCGTAGCCCGTCACGAGCACGGATGCCGTGCACCGTGCCTCATCCGCCCATACGAAACCGACCCAGATCCCGGCGTCGACCACCCCGTGACGCGCGATAGCGGGGACGAGGGACCCGAACACCGACGCAGCCGGCTCGTAAACGGTGCTCGTCCGCTCCCCCGGGAGCAGAACAGGCACGCGCACCCACGCCTTGATCGGGGGCCGGCCGTGCCGGATCGTCTCGATGAGGACGCGCACCGCCCGCTCACGGGTGGCCCACGTGTCGATGTGGGGGGCGTGCCGGTGCACCGCAGCCAGGTCGAGCAAGCCGGCGAGCTCTTCGGACATGTTGCCGTGGGGGTCCATCGACGCTGACAGGATCGCGTCCGGGCCGACGATCTCGCGCACCTTCCGGACGAAGTTCTCCTCGGCGCGGTCGCGGCCGTCGACCGTCATGGCTCCGTGCAGATCGAGGTAGACGCCGTCGAAGGGACCGTTGTGGCGCAGACCGTCGAGGATCTCCTCTTCGAACGAGTCGTACACGGCCGGCACGACCGGGCCCGCCGCAGCGGCCATCGCTCGAAGCAGAGGGATCCAGGTGACCCCCTCGACGGTCTCGCCGAGCCGCGCCGGCCACTCGTACTGCTCGAGAAGCTCGGCGCCCCGCTGCTGCAGGAAGTACTGCTCGGCAGCCCGGTCCAGGGAGAACGTGTCCGACTCGGTGCCGATACCGGCGATTGCGATTCGCATCGACACGTCCTCCGTCAGCTGCGGGCCATGGCGAGGTGGGGTGCGAGCCAGAACGGCGTGAGCCAGCCCGCGGTGTTCGACAGGGGAAGGACCTCGTCGTGCAGGGAGATCCCGAACGTCTCTGCGAGCATGGAACGGCGCCCCTGGATGCGCGCCCAGGTGCCGGGATAGGTGCTCTCCAGCTGGGCGCGGAGCTCGGCGTCGGCCAGCACGATCCCGTCCTCGATCTGGGCCGTGTGATAGGGGGGCGCGGGCATCGGGATGATGTCGAGCTGCACCGCGGAGCCCGACGCGAAGGCGACCTGCGAGCCCGAGCGCACCGGCGAGCCGGGCCATTCGTCGAGCCCGATGAAATGGCCGGGGTTGAGGTATACCCCGTAGAACGGGTCCCCGATCCGCGAGTACGTGACGTCGTAGAGTTCCCCCGCGGTGAGACCGATGCGAATCGTCTCGTACCACGCGGCTGCCGTCGCGTAATAGGGTACGACGAGTTTCTCCAGATAATCGGTGGCGCCTTCGGGCAGCTGATCCGCACTCTCGACCAGGAACCCGGCGCGAGCGGTATTGCTCCCCCACAGTCCCAGCCCCGTGGCGACCGGATCGCCGACCTGCAGTTCGCGCCCGCCGGGGCTGGCCACCCCGTACCGCGTGTTCGGACCGCCCAGCATCGTGGGGTGGTAGTTGAACGGAAGCATCACCGGGTTGAGAAGCTGAGAGGCCTCCAACTCGGTCATGCCCGGACGCACGCCGTGGATGACGCGGGAGACGGCCTGGGAGGCGTGGCTGGCCGCGAACTCGAAGTAGGCGATCTGATGAACGTCGTTGTCGTACCGGATGCCGTCTTCCAGACCCACGAAGATGTCGGTCGCGTTGACGTAGGACTCCACGAAGGCTGCGACCTCGGTCACGACGAAGTGCGGCACGTCGATCCAGCCGGTCGCCTCCGCGCCCGTCCAGTACTTCCACCCCACGAGCCCGACGTTCCGCACGGCGGAGTCCGCGAGCCCCGCATCGCGCAGCAGCGAGCTCATCGTGACGTCGCCGGGGTCGGGCTGGCCGACCAGACTCAGCTTCGCCAACCGCACGACATCGATCTCGTAGGGGACGATGTCTGCGTACGCGACGTCTTCGTTGCCGACGATCAGCCGCGGCGTGCGCCCCGGGATGAGGACCAGCAGCGCTTCCTCGTATCGGGGGTCGAATCCGGTCAGAAACGCCATGTTCGCGAAGTGCTCACGGTCGGCGTAGAGGACCACGGCATCCAGGCCGCGGCGCTCCATCGCCTCGTACACGCGCGACAGTCGCCGTTCGTACGTCGCGGCGGGGACGGTGGGCACGTCGCGCGCTGCCTCGAATGCCGGAAGAGCGATCTCCTTGAGTTCGAAACCCCATGACGCCATAACCACTCCTGTTCCGCGGGATCGCACCGACCGGGCGGTCGACCTCAACGGGTCGACCAGGACGCCGGTTCTGGTGCTCTCAGTCTCGCCGAGAACCCAAGTGTTGTCAAAACATTGCGCAATGATTTTCGTCCGCACACAACAGCCTCGCTCGGCCGGTCGGGGTCATGTCGCTTCGAACGCGATGCACGATTCACGCTGCACCAGAGCCACGCCGATCACGGCATTGGTGACGGGGCGCTGCACGTCGTCGATACGGTTCATCAGCAGCTCCACGGCGTTGGCAGCCATGCTGTCGACGGGTGTCCGTACCGTCGTCAGCCCCGGGGTCACCAGGGCGGCGTCGGGGATGTCGTCGAACCCGACCACGGAGAGATCTTCCGGGATCCGGACCCCCAGCGAACGCGCGGCGCTCATCACGCCCAACGCGATCGTGTCGCTGGCGGCGAACACCGCAGTGGGCGGCTCCTCGGCGGCCAGCAGGTGGGAGAGGGCTGTGACGCCCCACTCCGTGTTGAAGGTCCCGTGCAGCACCAGCTGGGTCTCGACGGGGAGACCCGCGCGGGAGAGTGCATCCCGGAATGCCCGAGTGCGCTCCTGGACGGAGCGGAGGTGCTGGGGGCCGGTGACCAGTGCTACTCGTCGGTGACCGAGATTCGTGAGGTAGGTCACCGCTTGGTAGGCCCCGGCATAATCGTCGACCAGCACGGAATCGACGGGCGGCGCGTCGTCGAGGGCCTCGTCGATCACCACGACCGGCCGCCCCTCGTCGATGAGTTCCGCGAGCCGCCGGTTGGAGGAGAAATTCCCCGCGTAGATGATGCCCGCGACGTTGATCGCGGCCAGCGTGTCGACGTAGTCGAGCTGCTTTCGCGCGTGGTTCAGCGTCGAACAGATGAGCACCGACGCGCCTTGGCGCTCGGCCACCTTCACGACGGCGTCGGCGATGCGGCCGAAGTAGGAGTTGCCGATCTGGGGCACGACGAGACCGATGACGCCACGGCGCGATTCGGCGTTGCGACTGGTCCGGGGGGTCCTCGTGTAGCCGAGTTCGCGGATGGCCTGCAGCACCCTCGCCTCGGTCTGGGCCTTCAGTGCCAGCTGGCCGGCGAGATACCTCGAGACCGTGGACACCGAGACGGACGCGGATGCGGCGATATCGTGCAAACTCGGCTGACGCTCACCGACGGCGCGACTGTCGCTCAAGGGCCCCTCTACCTCCAACTCGGACGCGGGACGTGCCCGCGCACACCGATCGTAGCGCAGTGTTGCGCAACGGCGGCCGTTCCTCCATGTGCGGTTTCAGGTGCGGATGTCCGACGCCCACGAAAGAGCAGGCGCCCCGCGCGGTTGGCGCGTGCGCCGAATAGTACCCCATCGACGTGGAGCGGAACGGAGCACGCGGGCCCCGCGGACAGGCCTCATCCCGCCAGTGCACGCCGCAGGCCGGCGCGGGCATCGCGTACGCGATCTTCCTCCGGCTGAGCGGCCAGGGCGGTGCTGAACGGTTCCGCCATGACCGGACCGTCGTAGCCGATCCGGCGCAGCGCTCCCACCAGTCCCGCGGTGTCGATCACACCGGTCGACGCCGGCTGTGCACGCTCGAGGTCCTGCTGCTCCGCGACCGGCACCCCCGTCGGCGCATCGTCCAGGTCGACGCCCAGGACCTCACCGGAGTCCAAAGCGAGGATGTCCGCCACGGTGTCCCCGGCGGTGAACCAGTGGAACGCGTCCACCAGAAGGCCGAAGGCGGTAGGCCGTTGTGTCGCGCCGATCAGTTCCCGCATCCCGCCCATGTCATGGACGAACTCGTAACGCTTCCCGCGACGCCAGGTGGACGGGCCGACGTACTCCAGGGCCAGGCGAAGCCTGTGCTCCTCGAGGATGCGACCGAGCTGGTTGAGACGGTCCACGTGCAACCGGAAATTCTCCCCGTAGGGCAGGACGTCTCCGGCAGGCGCGAACCAGGTTCCGAGGGTTGTCACTCCCACCTCCGACAGCAGGGGGGCGAGGCTGCGGAAGCCCGCGAGCCGGTCGGCGAAATCGCCGTCGGACCCCTCGCCCACGCGGATCGGCAGGGTTCCCACGCCCCATGCCAGCCCGGCCTCGCGAACGGCCTCTGTGGCACCACCGCGCTCACCCTCGGTCAGCGACGAGAGCAGATGCACGGAGGGGTCGACGCCCGCGTAGTCGTAACGGACGGCGAGATCGACGAGCCGGTCGAAGGTCGCGTCGAACAGCAGCCGTCGGGCGCTGAGAACAGTAAACATGCGGGGCTCCAAGCGTGAAAGCGGGGCCGGGCGAGTTCCTCGCCCGGCCCCGCCGGTTACTCCGTCGTCAGCTCGCCGGAACGACGAACCACGCGAGGTCCGCGGTTCCCGCGGTGGGCACGTGCGCGGTTCCCGTGATCTTCGTGTCGTCCGAGATGTACGGGTAGGAGCTGTGCAGGATGTTGCCCGTCCAGGCGAGCTCCTCCGTCGCGTAGCGGTACACGTCGGCGATGGCTTCCTGCTGTTCGTCCACCGGCGCTGCCAGAGACGCCTGACGCAGTGCGTCCAGTTCGGGGTCGCGGACCTCGAACGGGTTGTACTGGTTCACGCCACCGTAGAAGCTGTTCATCACCGTGAACGGGGTGAGCTGGCCGTAACCGTAGTACGTCACCGGGAACTTCTTGGCGAGGATGTCGCCGACGGCCTGGCCCTTGTCGGAGTACACCTCGAGGGTCGCGTCGACCCCGATGTCGGCCCAGTTCTGGACCACGGCCTGCATGAGGATGTCAGCCGTGGGGCTGGTCTGGTCCACGCCGACGGTGAAGCTCAGTCCATCGACGCCCGCGTCGGCGAGCAGGTCTCGCGCACGGTCCGGGTCATACGGGTAGGCCTCGTTGACCTCTTCGTCGAACCCGAGCGTGTCCGAGAGCGCGAGCTGGGAGCCCGCCGTGGCCGTGTCACCGAACGCTGCCTTTGCGATGCTCTCGCGGTCGATGGCATAGTTCAGCGCCTGGCGGACGCGCACGTCGGCGAGCTCAGGAACGACCTCACCCGCGCGGTCGACGAAGTTGACACCCAGAAGACCGAGACCGACCAGCTCGACGTGCAGGCCCGCTGCTGTGGCCGCTTCGTAGGTCGCAGCGTCACCGCGCGTCAGGTCGGCCTCACCGTTCTGCACTGCCTGAAGGGCAGCGGCGGAGTTGGCGACGACCTTGATGACGACCTCGTCCCAGGCGATGCGTTCCTGGTCCCAGTACTCCTCATTCGGCGTGTAGACGTACGTGTCGTTGGCGACCGTGCGCTCGCTGTCGAGAACGTAAGGACCGGCACCGAAGGTGTTGCTCTTGAGTGCCTCGGGGTCTTCCAGTCCAGCCGGGCTGATGACCGAGCCGAGCAGGACGCGGTTGCTCAGCATGGCGGGCAGCGCGGGGTTGGGAGCCGAGCTCTCGAAGAGGATCGTGTTCTCTCCGCTGACCGTGATGGACTCGAGCGAGTCCCAGTACGTGGGAGCGTTGACGCCGCTCGCGCGAGCGTACTCCAGCGATGCGATGACACCCTCGGGGGTCATCTCTTCGCCGTCGGAGAAGGTCACTCCCTCGCGGAGAGTGAGCTCGAGCTCCTGGTTGCTTTCGTCCAGGAACTCCCACTCGGTCGCGAGGTCCGGGATGAGCTCACCCTCGGGTGAGATGCGGATCAGCGAGTCGTAGGCGAGGTTGATGAACCAGTTGTTCTGCGGGTCGACGTTCTGCAGGTACGGGTCGAGGCTCACCGGCGGAACGGTGGAGGCGACGGTCAGGACCTTCGGGCTGTCGTCTTCTTCACCTTCGGTGCTGCCCGCATCTCCCCCACCCCCGCACGCGGTGAGAAGAAGAGCGACGGCACTGGCGGCGCCGACGACGGCGAGGCCGCGCCTGCGCCGGCTCGGTTGGCGGAATTTCGGAGATGCGAACATAGGTGGTTGCTCCATGTGATTGTGATCGGCGCCCGGCGGGCGACGGGGGTGTGAGAACGAGGTACCGAACCTCCCTTCGGTGCTCGTGGTGCTGTCAGGTCGCGGGGACAGGAGGGGCCAGCGTCTCCCAGACGCGGCGCCGTTCCCGCTGTACTTCGGGATCCGGGTACGGCTCAGCGGCGAGCAGCCGCTGCGTGTACAGCTCTTTCGGGCGGGTGTAGACGTCCTCGGTCACTCCCTGCTCCACGACCCGACCGCGACTCATGACGGCGACCCGCTGGGACAGGAGGCGCACGATGGACAGATCGTGGGCGATGAACAGGTAGGAGATTCCGGTCTCGGCCTGGATGGCGCGGAACAGGTTGGTGATCTGCGCCTGCACCGACAGATCCAGCGCTGAGACCGGCTCGTCGCAGATCACGAGTTTTGGGCTTGCCATCAGCGCGCGAGCGATGGCGATCCGCTGCTTCTGCCCGCCGGAGAAGCTCCCCGGCATCCGGTCCATGGCGGAGGCGGCCAGCCCGACGCGGGTGAGGAGTTCCTCCGCTCGGTCGATCGCGACGGAGCGCTTCATGATGCGATTCGCCACCAGCGGCTCGATGAGGATCTGACCGACTTTCTTGGCCTCGTTGAGCGAGCTCCGGGGATCCTGGAACACCACCTGCAAGTCGGTGCTGATCGCGCGACGCTCGCGCCTGCCGATGTGCGTGATGTCCTTGCCCTCGAAGAGGATGCGTCCGCTCGATGGCCGCGCGAGTCCGAGGATCGCTCGGCCCACGGAGGATTTACCCGACCCTGATTCCCCGACGATCCCGAGCGTCTCGCCCACCCCGACGGAGAAGCTGACGTCTTCCACCGCCCGGAATGCCTTCCGGCCCGATCCGTAGGTCACATCCAGGTTCTCAACGGTCAACAGTGGCGTGGTCACGTCGTCACCTTTTCCTGCTCGGCGGCCCTGGCTTGCTCGCGCTCCATGATCGGGGTGAGGAAGGACCCCTCGATGACGGGCAGTTCCTTACCGGGCACGGCCCCGTGCGGGTTCGACTTGAGCAGAGCCTCGGTGTACGGATGCTGAGGCCTGGCGAAGATGTCGGCGGTGTCACCCGTCTCGACGATCTCGCCCTTGTACATGACCATCACGCGATCGCAGAGGTCGGCGATCACGCCCCAGTCATGGGTGATCAGCAGAAGGGACATGCCGGTCTGCTGCTGCAGACGACGCAGGAGACCGAGGATGCCCGCCTGCACGGTGACATCCAGCGCCGTCGTCGGCTCGTCCGCCACGAGCAGTTCGGGACGGCCGGCGAGGGCGAAGGCGATCGACACGCGCTGCGCCATGCCACCCGAGAGTTCGTGCAGATACCTCCTCGCCACCGACTCCGGGTCGGGAAGCTCGGTGAGGCGGAGAAGCTCGATCACTCGCTCGCCCGCCTGGGCCTTGTCCACCCCGTCGTTGAGCCGGACGGCCTCGCGCAGCTGGTCGCCGACGCGGTGGTTCGGCCCGAGCGCGACCATGGGCTCCTGCGCGACGTAGGCGATGCGCTTGCCGCGGTACTTCGACAGCACGCTCTCGGTCTGCCCGACGAGCTCGGTGCCGTCGAATCGCACCGATCCGGCGGTAACGACCGCGCCCTCACCGACGACGCCGAGGATGCCGAAGGCCACCGTCGTCTTGCCCGAGCCGGACTCGCCGGCGACGCCGAGTGTCTCGCCGCGGCGGATGTCGAAGGACGCTTCCCGCACGATCGGCAGGATCTCGTCTCCCGAGCGGTAGCCCACATCCAGCCCGCGCACGGAGAGGAGCACATCGTCCGCGGGGGCCGAAGCACCCTCCGGCTGGGGGACGCTGCGGGCGCGGGACGGCGCCTTTGTCAGCTTCGACTGCCCCCAGCCCAGGGAGCTGGCGTCGCGCACCGAGTCGCCGATCACCCCGAACGCCAGAGCGGTCAGCGCGATGACCAGCCCGGAGGGGAACAGCATCCACGGGGTGGAAGCGATCACCTGGGCTGCCTGGGCGATCATGTTTCCCCAGCTCGGGTCGGGGATCTGCACGCCGAAGCCGAGGAAGCTGAGCGCACTCTCCACGATCAGGGCCTGCGCGGCGAAGACTCCGGCCTGGACGATGATCACGCCGCGCGAGCGCGGAAGGACGTGGGAGAAGATGATGTACAGCGGCGACAGCCCCGAGACCCGTGCGGCGTCGACGAACAGCTCATTGCGCACCGCGATCGCGCTCGCCCGGACCATGAGCACCAGCACGGGCGAGGCGAGTGCCCCGAACACGATCATCGCCAGGAACGTGTTGCCGCGGTACACCGAGAGCACCACGAAGAGCACGATGATGTTCGGCAGTGCGATGACGATGCTGACGACTGCCATGACCACGCGATCGGTCCAGTTGCTGAAGTACCCGGCGAGGAGACCGAAGATGAGGCCCAGCACGACGTAGACCACGACGGACGCGGCCACGGCGATCAGGGTCGGTCCCGCGCCGAACATCAGGCGCGACAGCACGTCCCGGCCGAGCTGGTCCGTTCCCAGCCAGTGGGCCGCTGTCGGACCCTGCGACCCGTTGGCCAGGTCGTTCTCCAGCGGGGAGTAGGGGGCGATGACGGGCGCCAGCACGGCTGCGGCGACAACGAGCACCAGCCAGGCCACCGCCAGGATGAGCCCGACCGACGGCCGGCGCGTCCGCGGTCGACGACGGGTCGCGATGGCGACGGCGACCGTGGTGGAAGGCTTGGCAAGACTCATGCGAGTGCCCTCACTTTGGGGTTGAGCAACGAGTACAGAACGTCGGTGAGGACGTTGGCGATCAGGATGATCACGGTGAATGCGAGCACGGCCCCCTGCAGCACGGCGAGGTCGTGGTTGAGCGTGGCCCTGGCCACCAGGGACCCCATGCCGGGGATAGCGAATACGGACTCGAGGACGACGGTGCCGCCGATCTGGGTCACGAACGTCGCCGAGACGGCCGACAGGATGGGGATCGCGGCATAGCGGAGCCCGTACTTGAGGATCAGCGTGCGCGGCGGCATGCCGTTGGCCTGCATGAAGCGCATGAAGTCGCGGCTCAGCGCCTCCGCCATCGATTCGCGGGCCTGCTTGGCGATGAGCGCGAGGCCCGCGAAGGAGAGGGCCATCACCGGCATCACGAGGTGCAGGAGCCACTCGCTCACCGAGACCGTCGGGTCCACATACCCCACCGAGGGGAGGATCTTCAGCGTCCCCGCGAAGAACACGATGAGGACGAGAGCGACCCAGAAGTTGGGCAGTGAGATGCCCAGCATGCCGATGGAATCCAGCACGCGTGCGGCCCACCCCTTGCGGACCGCGGCGTAGGCGCCGAACGCGATGCCCACAACGGCGGCGACGAAGGTCGAGAGTACCGCCAGTGCGAGGGTCGGCCAGATGCGCTGGTCGAGCGTCCGCACGATCGACTCGCCCGTGTACAGCGAGACCCCGAGGTCTCCGCGGAAGATGCCGGCCAGCCAGTCGAAGTACTGCTCCCAGATGGGACGATTGAGCCCCAACTCCTCATTCAACGCCTCGATACGCTCCGGCGTCGCGTTCTCACCGAGGATCGTGGTGGCCGCGTCTCCGGGCACCATAGAGGCCAGCACGAAGGTGAGCGCGGTCATCACGAAGAGGACCGGAATCGCGAGCGCGATCCGTCTGAGGATGATCCCTACCACTGACTCTCCCAAGTTCTTCGGCGCGAGCGCCGTTGCGCTACGTTGCGCTATTCCATCGCATTCAAGTTTCAGACACGTTTCGTCTCTGAGGCGATAAACGCGCGGTTAGTCCCGACAGATTCGGAACTTCCACCCGCCGTCGAGCACGCTACCTTTTGTGGAGCCGCAGCGCAACGCTAAGCAATGTGTTGCGCTAGGCTTGTGTTCCGTCCGAGAGTGGCACGTCCTCGCGCCGCCGCGTCGCGAAAGGTCACGTATGCCCCCCTTCACCGGCGGCGATCTGCTCGTCTCCGCCCTCCGCAGTGAGGGCGTGTCCACCGTCTTCGGCCTCCCGGGCATTCAGCTTGACCCGGTCATGGAGGCGATGTACCAACAGCGCGAGGACATCGGCTTCCTGGCCGTCCGCCACGAGCAGTCGGCAACCTACATGGCCGACGGCTACGCGCGGGTCTCCGGCAAGCCGGGCGTGGCCATGGTGGTTCCCGGTCCCGGCGTGCTCAATGCCGGGGCAGGTTTAGCGACCGCGTACGCGTGCTCCTCTCCGGTGCTCCTGATCGCCGGGTCCATCGAGTCCTCGATGCGGGGCCGGGGGCTGGGCGCCCTGCACGAGATCCCCGGGCAGAGCGAGCTGCTGTCCTCCTTGACCAAGTGGTCGGCAATCGCCCGCCACCCGGACGAGGTGCCGGAGCTGGTGCACGAGGCCTTCTTCCAGCTGCGTTCCGGGCATCCGCGCCCGGTCGCCCTGGAGGTGCCGCCGGACGTCATGCGCGCGACGACCACGGTGTCGGCCGGCTCTCCTCGCACTCCGCACCGCATCTCCCCCGACCCCGGCACGATCCGCCACATCGCGGAGCTGATCACCCAGTCCCGCCGCCCCTTCCTGTACGCCGGCGGCGGAGCCCTGGCATCCGACGCCGGAACCCCCCTCCTCGCTCTGGCCGAAGCCCTGGGCATCCCGATCGTGACCACCCGCAACGGGCGAGGCGTCCTGGATTCGCGGCATCCGCTCGTCTTCGATCCCCTCGCGCTCCGCCGCTTCAGTGCGGAGGCCGATCTCGTGATCGCGTTCGGCACGCGCCTGGGCAGCGGGGATGGCGGCGCATCCGAGATGGGGGACGCACCCCTGGTCATGATCAACGTCGATCAAGGAACGTTCCGGTTTCCTCGCCCCGTGGACGTCGGCCTGTATTCCGACGCGGCGCTCGCCGCCGAATCCCTCCTCGCGGAGCTCGACGCCTCCGACGTACGTCCCGACTTCGAGTGGGGCGACATTCCCGCGCAGATCGCCGACTGGACGAGGCAGCAGTTCCAGAGCATCGCACCGCAGATGGAGTACCTCGCCGCCATCCGGGCCGCGCTGCCCGACGACGGTGTGCTCGTCAGCGAGTACACCCAGGTGGGGTACGTGGCGAGCATCGCCTTTCCGACCCATCGCCAGCGGGGTTTCATCTCCCCGGGGTATCAGGGCACGCTGGGCTACGGCTTCGCCACCGCGCTCGGCGCCCAGGTCGCCGCCGGCTCGTCGCCCGTGGTGTCGATCAACGGCGACGGCGGCTTCTCCTGGACGCTCTCGGAACTGTCCACCGCGAAGAAGTACGGCATCCCCCTCACCATCGTCGTCTTCAACGACGGCTACTTCTTCAACGTGCACCGCATGCAGCGTGAGAACTTCGACGCACACCACATCGCGACCGACCTGGTGAACCCGGACTATGTCGAGCTCGCCCGTGCTTTCGGCATCGAGGCGACGCGCGTGCACGGGGCAGCCGACCTCGGCGAGGCGATCGCCGGAGCGACGCGGTCGGGGCGCCCGCAGCTCATCGAGGTCGCTGTGGGCGAGTTCCCGAGCCCCTGGCATCTCATCGACATTTGACCTTCTCGACCCCATCCGGAAGCAGGCAACGATGATCACGGACACCGAGCAGACCGAGCTGGAGCGGATCGTCGCGCGCGCCGAGGCGGCGGCCGCACCGCTGGCCCTCACCGCGCCCTCCCTCCGCGCCGCAGCGCTGACCGCGGCCGCCCACGCGCTCGAGTCGCACCGGGACGAGCTCGCCGCGATCGCTGCGGTGGAGACCGGCCTCGGGCTGGAGCGGCTCTCCGGCGAGGTCACGCAGGCCGCCGTCCAGTTGAAGATCCACGCCGCCGCCGTTCAGGGTGGCGAGTTCTTCGACGCCCGGATCGATGAGGCCGATGAGGATTACGGCCTCGGCCCCCGGCCGGACCTGCGTCGCTACCTGGCACCGGTGGGGCCGGTGCTGAATTTCGCCGCGAGCAACTTCCCCTTCGCCTTCTCCGTCGCCGGCGTCGACACCGTCTCGGCGCTGGCCGCGGGATGCCCCGTGATCGTCAAGGCGCACCCGGGCCACCCGGAGACGTCGCTGCGCACGTTCCAGCTCCTCACCGCGGCCCTCACCGGAGCAGGGCTGCCGGAACATTCGGTGCAGGTCGTCTTCGGTCAGGAGGCGGGGCTGTTCCTCCTGCGGCATGAGAGCGTTCAGGCGGCGAGCTTCACGGGATCCGTCCGGGCCGGGACGTATCTCGCGCGCATCGCGGCCGATCGTCCGCGTCCGATCCCGTTCTTCGGTGAGCTCGGAAGCGTGAACCCCGTCGTCGTCACCCCCGCCGCAGCCGCGGAGCGCGGAGCGGACATCGCTCGCGGCTTCGTGGAGGCGTTCAGCTGGTCGGCCGGACAGGTGTGCACGAAGCCCGGCGTGCTCCTGGTTCCGCGCGGCTTCGACTTCGACGCCGAATTCGTGGCGGCGGCCGAGGTCACGGACGAACACCGCCTCCTTCACCCCGGTATCGGGACCGCCTTCGCGGAGCGACGCGCCGATATCTCCGGGATCGACGGCATCCGTGTCATCGCTCCGGGCGGCTACCGGGCTGATGAAGACGCCAACGGCTGGGCGAAGCCGACGGTGATCGCCACCGACATCGACACGCTCGTGCGGGAGCCCGCGCTCGGCGAAGAGGCATTCGGTCCACTCGGTCTCGTCGTCGAGTACGACGAACTCGCGCAGATCGCCGGCGCCCTCGCGCAGGTCTTCACCGGCAACCTCACCTCGACGATCATGCGCGCCACCTCCGACGACCTCGAGCAATTGCGCGCGCTCGCCGTCACGATGCAGTCACGGGCGGGGCGCGTGGTCTTCGACGCCTGGCCGATGGATGTGCACATCACGTGGGCGCAGCAGCACGGTGGCCCCTGGCCGGCCTCCACCAACGACTCCTCCGTGTCGACCTCGGTCGGCCCGCTTGCGGTACGTCGCTTCATGCGCCCCTCGACCTGGCAGGACGCTCCAGAAGAGCTCCTGCCCGCACCGATTCAGAGCGCGAACCCGTGGGGGGTCCCGCAGCGGATCAGCCGCGCGGGCGAGAGCGCGACCTGGCCTGTATGACGCCCCCGCCCCCGCGCGCCGTCCGGCGCGCGGGGGCGGCGCGCATCACTCGCGCAGATCCAGCCAGCGCACCTCTTCGGGCGTCAGCTCGATACCGAGCGCATCCATCGAGGTGCGCGTTTCGGTGAGCGTGCGCGGACCGAACAGCGGGAACGTGGGGAACGGCTGCTGGAGCACGTACGCCAGCGCGATCGCCGTCGCCTGCACTCCGCGGGTGTCGCCGAGTTCGCGGGCACGCCGCTGACGCTCGAAGTTGCCGTCACCGTAGTAGCACCGCACGAGCTGGGGATCCGAGAGGTCGGCCTTGTTCCCGCGGCTGAAGAACCCACGTGCCTGCGAAGACCACGGGAAGAGCGCGGTCTGCGTCCGCTCCAGCCACTGCTTCGACGCGGGGTCGGTCGCGTGACGGCACCCCGCCCAGGGCAGGTCGTACGCCTCGGCGAGTCCGAAGTGATTGCTGAGCAGGGTGAACCCCTGCTTGCCGTGCGCGGCGGCGTACGCGTTGGCCTCATCGATGCGCTCGATGCTCCAGTTCGATCCGCCGAAGGCCCGGATCCGCCCCGCCCGATAGTGCTCATCCAGCACGTCGACGAACTCCCCCACGGGCACCTCGAGGTTGTCCCGGTGCAGGAAGTAGAGATCGGCGTGATCAGTCTGGAGCCGGTCGAGGCTCGTCATCAGCTCGGTCGTGACCGCCGCGGGGTTGCAGTTCGGCGTGTGCGCACCCTTCGCAATCACCACCAGCTCGTCCCGGTTGCCGCGATTGCGCATCCACTGACCCAGCAGGGTCTCCATGATGCCCCGGCCATACTCGTAGGCGGTGTCGAAGGTGTTGCCGCCCTGCTCGACATAGTCGTCGAACATCACGGTGGCCTGCGCGAGGGTCCGCTGGTTGTCCACGCCCATGACCAGGCGGGAGATGTCTTTGTCCACCCCGGGCACCCGGCCGTACGACATCACACCCCGGCGGGCGGGCCGCACCCGGCCGCTCACCGGGGGCATGGGCGCATCGCTGCGCTCGAAGGGGTACTGCAGGCCGAGGGCATCCCGCCAGCGCTGCTGCAGATCGGCGACGCCCTGCGATTCGCTCCACGGCATCTCCGGAGCCTGACCGGATCCGTTCGACGCCGCCTCTGCGAGCGCGTCCGCCTCCCACGCGTATGCGGCCGCGGGTGGGATGTGGACCTCCTCGACCGGTGCGCCCGTCCGGGACACCACGATCACCGAGCCCTCTTCGGGGCTCGGGACCCACGGCGCGGGCACAGTGATCGTGCCGCCGCTGCCGACCACCCGCACACGGTGCGGCTCGCGCAGCTTCACGCCGGTCGTCAGGTGTGCGGAGATGGCACCGAAACCGACGGTGGCGGTGGCCCACTCGTCCACTCCGGTCGATCCGACGGTGCCCGCCGCGGCAAACGCCGTGGGTTCGGGCGACTCGCCCGCTGCAATCGCGATCGCACGGGCCAGCGACAAGGGGTACCCGCCCACGTCGAGAATGCCGCCGCCGGCGAGGTCGGCGTCGAGAAGGCGGCCGGTCATGGCCGGAGTGTGGAAGGAGAAGGATGCCTCGACGTGCGTGATCTGACCGATCGCTCCCTCGCGCACCAGGTCGAGCAGGCGCGCGGTCTGCGGGTGGAAGCGGTACATGAAGCCCTCGAGCAGGGCCACACCGTTGCGGCGGGCTGCTTCGATGATCGCCATCGTGAACGGCGCGTTCGGGGAGAGGGGCTTCTCGCACAGCACGTGCTTGCCCGCCTCCGCAGCCTTGATGGCCCACTGGGGATGCGACGTGTGGACCGTCGCGATGTAGACGGCATCCACGTCGGGGTCGCGGAGCAACTCCTCGTAGTCGGCGTAGCTGCGGTCCGCGCCGAATTCGTCGGCGAACTGCTTCGCGCGGTCACCGTCACGGCTGGCCACGGCGACCAGCCTCCCGCGGCGGCTCAGGGGCAGCTCGCGCGCGAAGCTCCGCGCGATCGTGCCCGGTCCGATGATTCCCCAGCCCAGTACGTCTTCTGTCATCGTGTCCTCCGTCATTTCGGGTTCTCGCCCTCGTTCGTCTCGGGCGTGCGCCCGGTGTGGTTCAGCAGGTCGTCGGCGTGTTCCGACGCGACGCCGAATTCTCGGACCGCGCCGGTGTCCACGCGCCCGAGCCGGAGGTCGGCGCGCAGCGCTCGCCACGCGGCGCGGTGGCCGGTCTCGTAGATGGTGGGGAGGAGGCGCTCAGCGCCCTCGTCACCGATCACGGCGAGCGCGGGTCGCGCCGACCGTCCGCCGTACAGGTGCAGCGCCGCGCGACCGCGGTGCGACAAGCGGCGGATCCGGATGCTCGCGTCGGAAACCTGCGAGCGCACCGCCGACAGGACCAGGGGCGCGGGCGTCTCCGGTCGACCGATGTACCCCGAAGCGCTGTAGGCGTCCGCGGTCGCACTGATCCGGGTGATTCGGACGTGGCGCCCGAGGGCTCGGGCCGCGACATCGAGCTGTGCGGCAAGCGTGTCGCGCAGCGATGACGCGCGCGGCACCACGGCGTGGGCATCGGCGAGAACGACCGCGTCGGTCAGGCCCGCCACCGTCGTGGCGAAGCCGTCGACGGCGGGGTCGTCCCTCCATCCGCGCCCCAGACGCAACGCGGTGCCTGCCCGCTCGGCCGCCACGCATAGGCCTTCGACGTCCGACGCCGGGGCCGGGTCCGAGACGAACACCGCGGCGGCGCCGGCCGTGATCGCCGCGATCGCTCGGCGAGGCCAGTCGGCCGCTCCGTCCAGAGCCACCACGTCGCCATCCGGTCGCACACAAAACGACAGGGGCAGGCTCGCCAGGGTCGCCGCGATGCGCTCGCGGATCTCGGCGGCCCCGTCGATCCGCACGAAGACGGGGGCGTCACCACTCACGCGGCGGCCTCCACGTACGCGCCGGCCCGGTCGGCCACCATCACCGCGAAGCACAAGTCATCCACAAGCACGTCCAGCTCGGCCGGGTCGAAGATCGAACCGGTCGCCAGGTCGTGGACACGGCTCCACTCGCGCTCATATCCGTTCGCCTCGTCATCGCCCGACACCCGCCGCTCGCCGGCCCGACGGAGGCATGCCGTGGCTGATCCGGCGTGGACGTACGACGGCGGAAAGGTGATGGCGAGTGCGGCGTCCGAACCGACCGCCTCGAACTCCCACTCGGGCGCCCAATGCGAGCGGAACGAGCCCACGATCTGCGCGAGGCGGTCGCCTGCGCGTAGCAGCACCGCATATCCCACTGGATGCAGCAGCTGCGCCGAGATGACCTCCAGGTCGCGCCACTGCGGGAGGAATGTGCGTACAAGCGGGAGGTCGTGGATCGCCAGCCCCAGCAGTCGCGCCGAGATCGCGGCGGCCCGCGCCTCGGGCGAGCCGACGTCCCGGCTCGGGATCTCGGTCGGGTGGGGCACTTCCGTGCTCCACCCCTCGAACCTGTCATTCGTGGGCAGCACGATGCTCGATCGCACCAGCCGGACATCGTCGGGGAGGTTCTCCCACTCGGCTCTGGCCCAGGTCCATGCCGGGTCGTAGGTGTGCATTGCTCCCACCACCACGGGGACGCCCGTCCGTCGCGAACTCTCGGCGATGCGCTCGGCTTCGTCGGCGCTCGTGGCGAACGGCTTCTCGCAGAGCACCGCCGCCTTCCCCGCTTCGCACGCCGCGATGACGTGCTCGGCGTGGAAGCGGTGCGGGCTGCAGACGGCCACGACATCCACGTCGTCGTCAGAGAGGAGGTCGTCGATCGAGGTCGACCAGCGCGCCGCCGCGGATTCCGCCACGGAGCGGACAGCACGAGAATCCACATCCGTGATGTGGCGCACCTCGAACAGCTCCGGGATCCTTGCCAGCGTCGGAAGGTGAATTCCTCTGACGACCGAGCCGGATCCCACGATGCCCACGCCGAGTGCTGGCAATCGTGACCCTCCGATCCGCCCTCGTGGAACGCATTACAACGCACAACTTTACACAATGCGCCTAATGTTGTTGCGTGCGAGAATGATCGCAGCGCCGTGGATCGGCGAAAAAGGGGACCTGATGAAGCACACACCGCACTTCATGCTCGAGGACGTCGCGGAGGTCAAGCGCCTCGTCCAGGAGAACCCGTGGGTGACGATCGTCTCGCCCGTCGGCGGCTCGGTCGTCGCTTCCCACTACCCCGCCCTCCTCGAGGAGAGCGGGGACGACTCCATCACCCTCCTCAGTCATGTGGGCAGGCCGGACGAGGAGCTCCACGAGCTCGGGCGCCAAGAGGTGCTGATCATCGTGCAGGGCCCCCACGGCTACATCTCTCCGAGCTGGTACCCGTCCGGCGGATTCATCCCCACGTGGAATCACGTGACGGCGCACCTGTACGGCAGGCCCGAGATCCTGTCGCCGGAAGACAACTTCCGATCTCTGAACCGGCTCGTGGATCACTTCGAGGAGCCGGTGGCCGACCCCCGCGGTCTCTCGCAGGATCTCGACTTCGCTCAGGGGATGGCGCGGGGAACCATCGGCGTCCGCATTCCGATCACGCGCTTCGACGCCCGCCTCAAGCTCAGTCAGAACAAGTCGAGCGACGACATTCAGGGAGTCCTCTCCGGACTCGAAGGAACCGGACCGTACGCGAACCCGGCGCTGGCAGCCGAAATGCGTCGCATCCACCGCTGACCGCTCCGCCGCGCCGTCGGCTCTTCCGGGCCGGAAGCAGGCCCGTCCGAACCGGACAAATCGTTGCGCAATAACATCCGGCCGATGCGTAAACTGGCGCCATGGATCATGCCTCTCCCGAGCCCGCGAGCGCCATCGTGAACTACCGAAAGCTCGTGCGGATCCCCACGATGTCTCGTCTGGACTCTGCCGACGTGGACTGGGCTCCGTTCGACGAGTTCCTGCGTGTCCTCCCCGAGCTCTACCCCACCCTGCACGCCACCCTCGAGCGGGAGGTCGTGAAGGGGCATTCCCTGCTCTTCCGCTGGCGGGGGACCGAGGAGGGGGCGCCCTCGGTTCTGATGGCGCACTACGACGTCGTCGGTGCGAGCGACGAGGGCTGGAGCACGCCGCCGTTCGCGGCCGACGTGGTCGGGAGCGGCGACGAAGCGACCGTCGTCGGCCGGGGCGTCATCGACGACAAGGCGTCACTCGTGGGGATCCTCGAAGCCGTCGAAGCCGCGCTCCGCAGCGGTCATACCCCGAGTAACGACATCTACGTCGCCCTCAGCCACAACGAAGAGATCCTCGGCGACGCCACGCCCGCGATCGTCGCCCTGCTGCAGGCGCGGGGCATTCGGCCGGGATTCGTCCTGGACGAAGGCGGCATCGTGGGCGAGAGCATCTTTCCGGGCGTCCCGGACGATGTCGTCTACGTCGGCGTGAGCGAGAAGGGGACCGCGACGATCCGGCTGACCTTCACGGCGCCGGGTGGCCACGCCTCCGTGCCACCGGAGGTGACATCCACCACGCGACTGGCGCATGCGCTCACCGCGATCGACGACGCCGGCAGCGTTCCGGTGCTCAATGACGTCACACGACGGATGATCGCCACCATCGGCCCGGTCGCGACCGGCCCGGTGCGCCGCGCCGCGGAGATGCTGGATACGGACGAAGATGCCGCCATCGCCGAGTTCGCCTCCGTCAGCCGCGACGCCCATGCGATGGTCCACTCGGCATCCCTCGCGACGATGCTCAGCGCAGGAGAAGCGCCCAACGCGGTGCCCGAGCGCGCGAGCGCCGTGGTGAACGTCCGTGTCGCCGTCGGCCACCGCGCAACGGACATGGTGGACAGGGTGAGAGCCGCCGTCGCCGACACCGGCGCGCTCTTCGAGGTCGTGCAGTGCCTCGATCCGGTCCCTCCCGCGCGAGCGGACGGCCCGGTCTGGGAACGACTGGAAGCGGCGATCACGGCCGTGTACGGCGAGGTCCTCGTGGTGCCCTATGTGAACAACGGCGGGACGGACAGCCGCAACTACAGCGCCATCAGCGACCACGTCTACCGATTCAACCCGTACGCGATGACGTTGGCGGAACGGCGCAGCATCCACGCCGTCGATGAGCGGCTGCGATTGTCGTCCTTCACCGAAGGCCTGACCTTCTACAGCGAACTCCTCGCGCGGCTCTGAGACCGCCGCCTATCCGGCGGGCCGGTGCTCCACGGCCCGGGCCAGCTGCGCCAGCGACGAGATCATCGCCCCCACGTGCACGTCCTGGTCGATTCCGTCCGGCACCTCGGTAGCCTCCACGGACACCAGGGTGCCGGTCGCCTCCGGCTGGAAGATCCAGGTCATCCGCATCGTGCCGGCGAAGCCCTGATCAGCGGAGGGGAAATCCACCTCCTCCACCAGACGCCGGGGCGTCTCGACCGCCACCCGGCGGACGACGGCGAGGTCGGTGTCGGGCGACGACTTGCCCCCTCCCTCGGGCGGACGGTCGTACGTGAGCACCATCCGGTACCCGCGCTCGGCATCGAATTCCTCGAGCCGGCCGCTCATGCCCTCCGGCGGGATCCACGCGACGAAGAGGTCGGGATCGGTGAACGCACGGAACACGCGGTCGGGGTCGGCGGTGATGTGGCGGGTGGCCCGGTCGGCGCGCATGGCGACACGCTACGCCGCGGAACCGGCGATGTCGGCGGGCACGCGTAGCCTGAACCCATGCCCGCCCGAAAGACCGTGACCGCCGCCTCCTACCGGTGCACGGAGTGCGGGTGGACGACCCTGAAGTGGGCCGGCCGCTGCGGCGAATGCCAGCAGTGGGGCACCGTGGTCGAAGCCGCCGAGCAGACCGGCATCAGCCGCAGCCTGACCCCGATCGCGCCCGGCGCCGCTCGCGCGGCGCGCCCGATCACCGCGATCGACACGCAGGATGCGCCGCGGCGCACCAGCGGCGTCGGCGAGTTCGACCGCGTCCTCGGCGGCGGTGTGGTGCCGGGGGCGGCGATCCTCCTCAGCGGCGAACCCGGCGTCGGCAAGTCCACCCTGCTGCTCGAAGTCGCCGCGCAGAGCGCCCGGGCCGGGCGACGCGTCTTGTACGCGAGCGCGGAAGAGTCCACCGCGCAAGTCCGCCTCCGGGCCGAGCGCACCGGCGCGCTCCACGATGAGCTCTATCTGGCGGCCGAGACCGATCTCGCGACCATCCTGGGGCACATCGACGCTGTTCAGCCCGAGCTGCTGATCGTCGACTCGGTCCAGACGGTGTCCTCAGCGCTCAGCGACGGGGCCGCGGGCCAGCCCAGTCAGGTGCGCGAAGTGGCCTCGACTCTCATCCGTGTCGCGAAGGAGCGGTCGCTTCCGGTCATCATCGTCGGTCACGTCACCAAAGACGGCTCCATCGCCGGCCCCCGTATCCTCGAGCACCTCGTCGATGTGGTCTGCCACTTCGAGGGCGATCGTCAGACGTCGCTGCGGTTCGTGCGCGCGCTGAAGAACCGGTTCGGCCCGACCGACGAAGTGGGATGCTTCGACATGACCGGCGCGGGGATCGCCGAGGTTCCCGACCCCAGCGCGCTCTTCCTCGGCCACGGCGATCCTGTCCCGGGCACGTGCGTGACCATCGCCCTCGAGGGCCGCCGGGCGCTTCCCGTGGAGGTGCAGGCGCTGACGATCGACTCGACGGCGCCCAACCCGCGCCGGATCGTCAACGGCGTGGACTCTGCCCGCGTGGCGATGGTGCTCGCCGTGCTGGAGCGGCGTGCCGGCATCAAGGTGTCAGACAAGGACGTCTACGTGTCGACCGTGGGCGGGGTGCGGCTCAGCGAACCCGCCGCCGACTTGGCGATCGCGATCGCCGTCGCCAACGCGGTCCGCGACCGCACCATCTCTCACCGGACCGTCGCGATCGGCGAGCTGACGCTGACGGGCGAGATCCGGCCGGTCACCCAATCCGCTCAGCGTGCGAACGAAGCATCCCGTCTCGGCTACCAGCTGGTGCTCTACGCGGGCTCCCGGTCGATCGATCGGGCGCTGCGCGACCTCCCGGTGCGACACCCTGTCGACCCGAAAGACCTTCCCGAGTTCTGACCTCGCCCCCGGTCGATCAGCGGCCGGGCGGGCCTGGGCGGCGACGGCGTTGCTGGGCGAAGCCGAGGACGACGGGGATGGCGAGGCCTGCGGCGCACACAGCGCCCGCGATCAGGTACTCCATGCACCGAGTCTGCCACCGCAGCCGCGGCGACGCGATTCGAGGCGGGGTGTCGCCGCTCAGACCTCGAGCGCGGCGAGCAGGTCGTCGGGCGACGCCTGCATCGGGTGCGGCCCGGCGATGTCGAGGAACACGGTCTTGATGTCCTCGCGATGGGCCTGCAGAAAGGCCCGCAGCCAGGCCGGTGACTGCAGAGCGATGTGCGGCGGGAGCGTCTCGGGCTTGTGCGCGGCGTCACTGAACAGCAGGAGCGCGATGTCGCCGTTGTCGGGGTCTCGGTAGGTCCACACCTCGCCCGCGTCCAGCGGGTTGTCGCGATCACCGGCGCGGAGGAGCGGAGCGACGGTGGGTCCATTACGCAGCGCGAACGCGACGGCGGCCATGTCCTGCGTCTGGAGGGCGTCGGTGAGCGCCGTGTTGCGGAACTCGAGCTCAGCGCGCCCCTTCCCCTTCTTCTTCGCCGCCATCCCCCCACCCTATCCGCCCGATCACGGACGGTTTTCGTCGCCGGGAACCGCGCCAGAGCGACGAAGATCGTCCGTCATCGGCCGGATCAGCCGAGGAAGCCGCGCAGCAGCGCCTCCGAACCGGCGAGGTGGTCGAGCGCGGCGGCGGATGCGGCATCCGCACGCCCCGCGAGGATCGCGGTGACCATGCTCTCGTGCTGGGCGTTGGAGTGCTCGATGTTGCGGAGCAGGAGGGGAAAGGTGTCGAGCCACGCGTTGATCCGCGCCCGGTTCTCCACCACCAGGGGCACGAGTGCGGGAATCCCCGCCAGCTCGGCGATCGTGAGGTGAAGCAGGGTGTCGGCGCGACGGTAGCCGTCCGGGCCGGCCGCGGTGGCCTCCTCGTGACGGGCCCACAACGCCTCCCGGTCGGCGGGTTCCAGCGCACGCGTGGCCGCGGCTCGCACCGCGCCCGCCTCCAGCACGCGCCGCATCCCCAGCACCTCGTCGAGCTCGGCAGGTTCCACGGCGGGCGGCTCGGTCGGCCGCGGCAGCGGGTCGGCGATGAACGTCCCCCCGTAGCGACCGCGGCGCGACTCGAGGAAGCCGGCGTCGGCCAGTTCGCGGATGGCTTCGCGCACGGTGTCGCGGCTGACGCCGTACAGGGCGGCGAGTTCACGCTCGGGAGGAAGCGACTCCCCGGGTCCGAGGACCCCGAGCCGCACCGTCTGCACGAGCCGGGCGACGGTGTCTTCCAGCGCATTCCCCTGGCGCACCGGCCGGTACACGGCACGGCGCACATCGTCGAGCGAAACGTCGGTCATCAGCGTGCGGCCATCATCGTCTACAGCGGTGTCACGTAGGCGTTGGTGATGCCTCCGTCGACGACGAAGGCGGTGGCGGTGATGAAGGACGCGTCATCCGAGGCGAGAAACGCCACGGCGCCGGCGAGCTCCTCCGGCTCGGCGAAGCGCCCCATCGGCACATGCACGAGACGGCGCTGCGCGCGCTCGGGGTCTTTCGAGAACAGCTCCTGCAGCAGCGGCGTGTTGACCGGTCCCGGGCACAGGGCGTTGACCCGGACGCCTTGCCGGGCGAACTGCACCCCGAGTTCGCGGGTCATCGCGAGCACGCCGCCTTTCGACGCGGTGTAACTGATCTGCGAGGTCGCCGAGCCGAGGAGCGCCACGAAGGAGGCGGTGTTGATGATCGATCCTGACCGCGCCGGGACCATGTGACGCAGCGCCGCTCGAGAGCACAGATACACACTCTTGAGGTTCACATCCTGCACGCGGTCCCATGACGGCATCTCGGTGGTCTCGATCGAGTCGTCATCGGCGGGGGAGATGCCCGCGTTGTTGAACGCGATGTCGACGCGACCGAACTCCTCCGCGACGCCGTCGAACAGCGCGTTCACCCGGGCCTCGTCCGCCACGTCGACCGGTCGGAAGACACCGCCCACTTCGGATGCTGCGGCCTCACCGGCGCCGGGATCGACGTCGGCGATCACCACGCGCGCCCCTTCGGCGGCGAAGCGCCGGGCAGTCGCTAGGCCGATTCCGCCGGCCCCGCCGGTGATGATGGCGACCCGGTCCTGAAGGCGCTGCGTGAGGTCGACGGTCATGCGGGCTTCCTCCTGGGGAGTGCGGGATGCGGGAGTCACGAAGCATCCGTGGCATAGAAGACGTTCTTGGTCTCGGTGAAGTGCTCGGCGGCGTCGGGTCCGAGCTCGCGGCCCAGGCCGGAGGCCTTCATCCCGCCGAACGGAGTGGAATACCGCACCGATGCGTGCGAGTTCACCGACAGGACGCCGCTGCGGACAGCGCGGGAAACGCGTACCGCGCGGCCGAGGTTCTCGGTCCAGATGGATCCGGCCAGGCCGTAGATCGTGTCGTTCGCCAGGCGGATGGCATCGGCCTCGTCCTCGAACGGCAGGACCGCGACGACCGGCCCGAACACCTCCTCGCGGGCGATCCGGTCGCCCGGGTCGGCCAGCACGACGGCCGGCGCGAACCAGAACCCGTCCCCCTCCGGCGCGGAGCCGCGGAAGGCGATCCGGGCGCCGTCGAGGTAGGACGCGACCCTGTCGCGGTGAGCGGCGGAGATGAGCGGCCCCATGTCGGTCGACTCCTCGGCGGGGTTCCCGACGCGCCATGCCCGTACTGAGGGCTCGAGCAGCTCGAGGAACCGGTCGTAGACGCTCCGCTGCACCAGGAGGCGGCTTCGGGCGCAGCAGTCCTGACCGGCGTTGTCGAACACCGACGCGGGCGCGGCCGCGGCGGCCTTTTCGAGGTCGGCATCGGCGAACACGATGTTGGCGCTCTTGCCGCCGAGTTCGAGCGTGACGGGCTTCAGCATCCGCGCGCATCCGGCGGCGACGTCAATGCCGACCTCGGTGGAGCCGGTGAACACCACCTTCCGCACGTCGGGGTGCGAGACGAACCGCTGCCCGACGACCGAGCCCGAACCCGAGATGACTTCGAACAGCCCCTCCGGCAGTCCGGCCTCGAGCGCGAGCTCGCCCAGCCGCAGCGCCGTGAGCGGCGTGAGCTCGGCCGGCTTCAGCACGACGGCGTTGCCGGCGGCGAGCGCGGGCGCGAATCCCCACGAGGCGATCGTCATGGGGAAGTTCCACGGCACGATGACCCCCACCACCCCGTACGGTTCGTGGAAGGTGACGTCGAGCCCGCCCGCGACGGGAATCTGCCGCCCGGAGAGCCGCTCGGGCGCCCCCGCGGAGAAGTTCAGCACCTGGGCGACGTGCGCGGCTTCCCACCGCGCCGACCCGATCGGGTGCCCGGAGTTGCGCACCTCGAGGGTGGCGAGTTCTTCGACGTGCGCCTCGACGACACGAGCGAATGCGCGCAGCGCGTCGGCGCGGGCCGCCGGAGCCAGCGCCGCCCACACCCGCTGCGCCGCGACGGCGCGGGCCACGGCCGCTTCCACGTCCGCCAGCGAGGCGCGTGGCACGTCGCGGAAGGGCACGCCGGTGGACGGGTCGATCACGGTGAAGCTCACGAAACCACTGTTTCCTTTCGATGTTCGGCGTACGCGGCGGCAGCCGCGACGAGGCCGAGAAAAAGCCGCCGGTCGGCGGAATCCTGCTCGGGATGCCACTGCACGGCCACGAGGTAGTCGTCGCCCGGAAGCTCCACCGCCTGCACGAGCCCGTCATCGGTGCGGGCGGTGACGACAAGACCGCCTCCCAGTTCATCCACTCCCTGGTGGTGGTAGCTGTGCACGTCGAGCTCGTCGGCGCCGACCATCCCGGCCAGGCGCGTGCCGTCTCTCACGGTCACGGTGTTGGGTGCGAACACTCCCCCACCCACGCGGTACCGCTCGGTGCCGAGTACCTCGGGCAGGTGCTGGTGCAGCGTTCCGCCGAAGGCCACGTTGATCAGCTGCAGGCCGCGGCAGATTCCGAAGACCGGGATGCCCCGTTCCCGGGCTCCGCGGAGAAGCGCCAGTTCCCACGCATCGCGGTCGGGCCGCGCGATGTCGGTGAGCGGGTGGCGCTCGGCCCCGTAGAGCTCCGGGTCCACATCCCGCCCGCCGGTGAGGATGAGCCCGTCGAGGCCATCCAGCACGGCGTCGGCCGCGGCATCCGGCCTCGGCTGGGGCGGGAGCAGCACGGCCGCGGCGCCGGACGCGGTCACGGCCTCGAAGTACTGCTGCGGAAGGAAGGACGCCCGCACATCCCAGACGCCCTGCTTGGCCTGCTCGAGATAGGTGGTCAGCCCGACGACGGGCGACGCGTCAGAGCCGCTCGAAGCCACGGATCCGCTCCCAGTCGGTCACGGCGGCATCGAAGGCCTCGACCTCGATGCGCGCCTGATTCAGGTAGTGCTCGACGACCTCGTCGCCGAACGCCGCACGTGCCACCTGCGACTCGGAGAAGAGGCGTGCCGCCTCGCGCAGCGTCGTCGGCAGGTGATCGATGTCGGAGTCGTACGCATTGCCGGTGAGCGGGGCGGGCAGCGGCAGGGAATTCTGCACGCCGTGCAGCCCGCCGGCGATGATCGCGGAGATCGCCAGGTAGGGATTGACGTCTCCGCCGGGCACGCGGTTCTCCACGCGCAGTGACGCCCCGTGCCCCACGATACGCAGCGCGCACGTGCGGTTGTCGACCCCCCACGCGACCCCCGTGGGCGCGAAGGATCCCTTCGCGTAGCGCTTGTACGAGTTGATCGTGGGGGCGTACAGGAGGGTGAACTCACGGAGCGTCGCGAGGATGCCTGCGATCCAGTGCTCCATGAACGGACTGAACCCGTGGTCGCCGTCGCCGGCCATCACGGATGCTCCGTCCTCACCACGAACCGACAGGTGGATGTGGCAGCTGTTGCCCTCGCGCTCATTGAACTTCGCCATGAAGGTCAGCGACTTCCCGTGCGCGTCCGCGATCTCCTTGGCGCCGTTCTTGTAGATCGTGTGGTTGTCGGCGGTCTCGAGGGCCTCGGCAAAGCGGAACGCGATCTCCTGCTGCCCGAGATTGCACTCTCCCTTGACGCCTTCGCAGTACATGCCGGCGCCTTCCATCCCCCGGCGGATGTCGCGCAGCAGAGGCTCCATCCGCGTTGTGGCGAGGAGGTTGTAGTCGACGTTGTAGTCCGTGGACGGGGTGAGCCCGTCGTATCCCTTCGCCCATGCGGCGCGGAAGGAGTCGTCGAACACGATGAACTCGAGCTCGGTGCCCGCGAAGGCGACGAGGTTCTCGCGAGCGAGCCGCTGGCGCTGCGCGTTCAGGATGCCGCGGGGCGATGGCCCCACATCGGCGCCGCCGCCCACCCACCCGAGGTCGGCCATCACGAGCGCCGTGCCCGGTTGCCACGGGAGCCTGCGGAGGGTGGCGACGTCCGGGCGCAGCACCATGTCGCCATAGCCCTGTTCCCAGCCCGACATGGCGTAGCCGGCAACGGTATTGAGGTCGACATCGACGGAGAGGAGGTAGTTGCAGGCCTCGGCCCCGTGCGGCAGCACTTCATCGCGCCAGAACCGCCCGGCGACGCGCTTGCCCACCAACCGACCCTGCGCATCGGGGAAGGCCACGATCACCGTGTCGATCTCGCCCGCCTCGATCGCGGCATCCAGCTGCGTCGTCGTGAGATTGCCCGCCATGGGTGGTCCTTCCGTCGTGGCTCCGCCGCTCCAACTGTAAGAAGGAACTTACATGCAAAGGTAGACAGCCAGACCAATAGACCGTCACAATCATCCGCAAGGCGCGGGCGTGCGCCCACCCGATTCCAGCGGAGGTCGTATGTCTCAGTCCAGCGGAGCCGCGCGAAAGGTCGCCGGCGCCACCTATACCCGGGCCGGCGACGGCTACTTCGAAAAGCGCACGCTGAAGCGGTCGGCGGGGATCTGGGGCCTCTGGGGACTTGCGGTCGCCGCCGTCATCTCCGGCGACTTCTCCGGGTGGAACTTCGGCATCGACTTCGCCGGCTTCGGCGGGATGCTGATCGCCTTCGTCATCCTGGTCGCCATGTACTACGGCATGATCTTCTCGATCGGCGAGATGGCCGCGGCGATGCCGCACACCGGCGGCGCGTACTCCTTCGCCCGGTCGGCCATGGGCCCCTGGGGCGGTCTGGTCACCGGCGCCGCGGAGACGATCGAGTACGTGGCCACCACCGCCGTGATCGTCTTCTTCTCCGCGTCCTACGCCGACGCCATCACCGCGGAACTGCTCGGAGTGTCCATCCCCGCCTGGGTGTGGTGGATCATCCTGTACGCCGTCTTCATCGTGCTCAACGCCGCCGGCGCCGCCATCTCGTTCCGGTTCGCGATCGTCGTTTCCATCATCTCGATCGGCATCATCCTCGTTTACTCGGCGATGGCGGTCTTCTCCGGTGCGTTCTCATGGGATGCCCTGTGGGACATCGCGCCCGACCCGGGCCAGACGGCATTCCTCCCGCACGGGGTGCTGCCGATCCTGTTCGCGCTGCCGTTCGCGATGTGGTTCTTCCTCGGCATCGAAGAGCTGCCTCTTGCAGCCGAGGAATCGCACAACCCCGTGCGCGACATCCCGCGCGCCGGATTCTGGGCCCGCGGCACCCTCATCGTCACGGGCCTGCTCGTGCTCTTCCTCAACACCGGCGTTCTCGGCGCAGAGGCGACGGGGGTCGCCGGCGAGCCCCTCCTCGACGGGTTCCGGGCGATCGTGGGCGACGGTGCGGCGGCGGTGCTGGCGCTCTTCGCGCTGGTCGGGCTGCTGGCATCACTGCAGGGGATCATGTTCGCGTACGGGCGCAACATGTATTCGCTCTCGCGCGCCGGCTATTACCCGCGCTTCCTCTCCCTCACCGGTAAGCGTCAAACCCCCTGGGTCGCGCTCGTCGTGGGTGCCGCCATCGGGTTCGTGGCGCTTCTCGTTCTCGACGTCCTCACGCAGCTCAACGAGGATGCCGGGGCGGTGGCCGGCGCGATCGTCCTCAACATCGCCGTGTGGGGCGCCGTGGTCGCCTACCTGCTGCAGATGATCTCGTTCATCATCCTGCGGCGGAAGTACCCGAACGCCGACCGCCCGTACCGCAGCCCGTGGGGTATCCCCGGCGCCGTCATCGCGATCGTCGTGGCAGCGCTGATCTTCGTCGGGTTCCTTCTCAACCCGACGTTCCTTCCGGCCATCATCGCGATCGCCGTCGTGTACGTGGTGCTGCTGGTCGGATTCGGGGCGTTCTTCCGGCACCGCCTCATCCTCTCGCCCGAAGAGGAGTACGCCCTGTCCGGCGGGACGCACCGCGACCCGCAGGCGGAGGGATACGACGCCATGGAGCGCGAGGTGTTCGGCGCCTCGGATCCGGAGACGCGCGCCTGAGAACAGCACTTCGATGCCGCGGTCGACTGCCGACCGCGGCATCCGCGCGTGACGGCATCGCCGGCGCGGAGGCAAGGAGAGAGGCCCTCTCGGATCCTCCAGTTGGGGGCTGGCGGATTCGAGAGGGCCTCGAGGTTCCTGCGGACCGTGGGCTATGTGCGTTTGGGGAACGCTCGGCCGGCTGCTGGGGACAGCTTTACGATCCTCGATGCAGGAACGTATCTACCATAGCTTCACCGAACGGTTCACGTCTGTCCACCATTTGGGGGACAAAACGACGGCCTCAGTGGAGCAGGAAAGCGGCGGTATTGTTCGACGCGATCCCGCCGATCGCCACACTCAGATGGTACGTGGCCCCGCCCCCGGGTGCACTGGGACGCTCACTCCCGCACGTGTCCACCGACGAGCGCGTCCGGTCCCACGTCAGCGGGGCGGAACTCGTCGTCTGCTGTCCGGCGGCGAGGAGCACGATCATGTCGCTCGGCTCGGTCTGGCAGTCCGTCGAGCGCCACCACACATCGGAGCCGCTCGAAATCGTGAACGCCTGCGCGCTGGTTCCGACGTTCAGCGTGCAGTCGGTCTCACTTTGGTTGGTGAGCCGGATCGACAGCTGGGGGTTCTGGCCGGTGGCGTACGCCTGCTGATCCGTCACGGCCTCGATCGAGAGGTCGCCGGGAAGACACGCGTCCGCCATGGGGGTGAGCTCGGGGTTCGGCACTTCGGCGTCCCCCTCCGCTTCGGCCTCCCCCTCCGGTTGGGTCTCCGCATCCGTGGGCGGCGTCTCGGTCGGTATCGCCGTGGGCGTGGAGGACACGGGAGCCGTCGCCGAGGGGGTGGGAGCCGCGATCGATTCCGCGGCGCTCCGCCACGGCTGCGCGACGAACAGCCACACGAGTGCGCCGACCACGATGATGACGACGAGAAGCAGGACGAGTCGGCGGCGACGGTAGACCGCCGGAGAGTGCCGCCGACGCGGAGGAGTGCCGCTCATGCTCCCCAGGGTAGGCGCGAGAAGCGCGAAGCCCCGGGCGGCACGCCCGTCGCGACGGGCTACAGCGTCTTCAGCATCCGGGTATTGCCGAGGGTGTTGGGTTTGACGTGGGCGAGGTCCAGGAACTCGGCCACACCTTCGTCGGGACTGCGGACCAGCTGCGAGTACACGTCGGGATCGACGACCTGCTCCCCGATCGGTTCGAACCCGCGGCTCTGGAAGAAGTCGACCTCGAAGGTGAGGCAGAACAATCGCGACAGCCCCAGTTGGCGAGCGGCGTCCTCCAGTCCCTCGACCACGGCGCGCCCCACCCCGCGGTGCAGCCAGTCGTCGACGACGATCAGGGTGCGCACTTCGCCGAGGTCTTCCCAGATCACGTGCAACGCGCCGCATCCGATGAGGCGACCATCCGCCTCCGCGACCTGGAACTGCTGCACGGACTCGTAGAGGACGACGAGATCCTTGCCGAGCAGGATGCGGCGCTGCACGTACGGCTCCAACAGACCGTGGATGCCGGGGATGTCCGCGGTGCGGGCCGGACGGACGGTGAAGTCGCTCATGGTCCCAGCCTAGGATGCGAACATGGCGGCGACCTCAACCCGGTCGGCACACCGCCGCAGCCGTCTGCCGAATCCTCGGAGCATCCATGCCTGATCGCACTGCACCCGCACCGGTCGTCGTCGTCGCAGACGCAGACCCCTCGGAACGGGTCGTCCGCGCGCTGCAGCGGCGATACGCCGCCGACTACGAGATCGTGTCCGCCGGCGAGGACGCCGGCGCCGCGCTCGATACGCTCGCCGCGGACGGGCGACAGCTGGCGCTTCTGCTCGCCGCCGACCCACCGTCGGGAATCTCCGTCGGCGACCTGTTCTCGCGTGCCGCGCTCGCGTTCCCGGATGCCCGACGCGCGCTGCTGATCGAGTGGGGCGCCGGCGTCCGATCCGAGACGGCCGAGCGTGTTCTCAGCCTCATGTCCGAGCTGCTGATCGACTTCTATCTCATCCGTCCCTTCGAGCCCGGCGATGAGGACTTCCATCGCGCCGTGACGGAGTTCCTCCGCGACTGGCGGTCGACGACCCGCGACCGGAGCGGATTCACGGTGATCGGATCGGACACGGCCCCCCGCACCCACGTGCTCGGTGCGCTGCTCGCCCGGAGCGGTCTCGCGGTGAAGCACCTCGCCCCCGAGTCAGCGGAAGCCGCCACCATCCTCGATGCGGCGGGGCGCCGCTACACCGGTGCACCCGTCGTCCTGGCCGCCGACGGCAGCATCCTCGACGACCCCGATGACCAGGCGGTGGCGCGCGCCTCCGGGCTCACCACGTCCGTGCCGACCGCGCCCGTCGACCTTGCCATCATCGGAGCCGGGCCGGGCGGGTTGGCCGCGGCGGTGTACGCGGCGTCGGAGGGCCTGTCCACGCTGGTGATCGAGCGGAGTTCCATCGGCGGGCAGGCAGGGTCGAGCTCGCTGATCCGGAACTACCTCGGCTTTCCCCGGGGAGTGGCAGGAGCCGAACTCGCCCGTGGGGCGTATCAGCAGGCGTGGGCGTTCGGGGCGCGCTTCGCCCACGCGCGAGAGGCGACGGCGCTGGAGAAGGATGGTGCGTTCACGATCACGGTCGGCCCGGGTGACGAACAGGTCGTGGCGCGCAGCGTCGTGCTGGCCACCGGCATCTCCTACCGGCGGCTGGCGGTTCCCGGGCTGAAGCCGTTCGTCGGGACTTCGGTCTTCTACGGCGCTTCGTCCGTGGAGGCGCGCGCGCAGCAGGGCCGCGCGGTGTGCGTCGTGGGCGGGGGGAACTCCGCGGGCCAGGCGGCACTGCACCTGGCCCGGTACGCCGCCACCGTCACGCTCCTCATCCGCGGCTCCTCCCTCGCCGCGAGCATGTCGAGCTACCTCATCGCGCAACTCGAGGCGCTCGGGGTGACGATCATCCGCGAGTCCCGCATCGTGGACGCGCGGGCCGACGAGTCGGGCCGTCTGGCGGCGGTCGAGGTCGAGAACGCGAGCACCGCCACCCGCGCCTGGGTGGATTGCCAAGGACTTTTCGTCACGATCGGGGCGCGCCCGCACACCGGATGGCTTCCTGACGCGGTGCTCCGCGACCGCTGGGGGTATGTCGTCACGGGTTCGTCCGAGGCCGACGAAGACCTCCCGGATCCGTGGCGCGGCGGCGAGCGGCCAGGCCAGTTCGAGACGTCGGTGCCCGGGCTCTTCGCGGTGGGTGACACTCGGCGGAGTTCCCTCAAGCGGGTGGCATCCGCGGTGGGCGAGGGCTCGGTCGTGATCTCGGCCGTCCACGCGCATCTCGCGGCGCACTGACGGCGCCGCCGCGGGCGATGCCCGGATACGACGAACGGCGGATGCCGGAGCATCCGCCGTTCGTGTGTGTCAGCTCAGGCGCCGGCGACGATGTCGGGGGTCGCGGTGATCTCGCCACCGGTGGTGACACCGACGGCGACCTTGTCGCCCCGCGCGGTCGTCTCGAACACGAACTCGCCGTTCGCCGAGTCGACCTTCACGTGGTCGCCCGATGTGAGCTCGCCGTGGAGGATCTTCTCGCTCAGTCGGTCTTCCACCTCGCGCTGCATCGCCCGGCGGAGAGGACGCGCACCGAGGGCGGGGTCGAACCCGATCTCGATGAGACGCTCCTTCGCCGCCTGCGACAGCTCGATCGTCATGTCACGGTCGAGCAGCCGGTCGGCCAGACGCTTGGTGAACAGATCGACGATCTGCACCAGCTCGGGCTTGGACAGCTGCGGGAAGACGATGATGTCGTCGACACGGTTGAGGAACTCGGGCTTGAAGTGCCGCTTCAGCTCCTCCTGCACCTTCCCCCTCATGCGGTCGTACGAGGTGGCGGTGTCGCCCTCGACCTGGAACCCGACCGGGCCGCCCGCGATGTCGCGCGCGCCCAGGTTGGTCGTCATGATGATGACGGTGTTCTTGAAGTCGATCACGCGGCCCTGACCGTCGGTGAGACGGCCTTCCTCGAGGATCTGCAACAGCGAGTTGAAGATGTCGGGGTGCGCCTTCTCGATCTCGTCGAAGAGCACGACCGAGAACGGCTTGCGGCGCACCTTCTCGGTGAGCTGCCCGCCCTCTTCGAAGCCGACGAACCCGGGAGGGGCACCGAACAGCCGCGAGACGGTGTGCTTCTCGCCGAACTCCGACATGTCGAGGGAGATCAGCGCACCCTCGTCGTCGAAGAGGAACTCGGCGAGCGCCTTGGCCAGTTCGGTCTTTCCGACGCCCGTGGGGCCGGCGAAGATGAACGATCCGGACGGGCGCTTGGGGTCTTTCAGACCCGCACGCTGGCGGCGGATGGTCTTGGCAAGGGCCGAGATGGCCTCTTCCTGGCCGATGACGCGCTGGTGCAGCGCCTTCTCCATGAAGACGAGGCGGCTGGACTCCTCCTCCGTGAGCTTGAACACGGGGATGCCGGTGGCCTGAGCGAGCACCTCGGCGATGAGACCTTCGTCAACGACCGCGTGGCTCGCGACGTCGCCGCTGCGCCACTGCTTCTCGAGACGGAGACGCTCAGCCAGGAGCGACTTCTCCTCGTCGCGCAGCGACGCGGCCTTCTCGAAGTCCTGCTCCTCGGAGGCGACTTCCTTCTGCTCGCGGACCTTGGCGATCTTCTCGTCGAACTCGCGCAGCTCCGGCGGGCTGGACAGGATCGACAGACGCAGGCGTGCGCCGGCCTCGTCGATCAGGTCGATGGCCTTGTCGGGCAGGAACCGGTCGCTGACGTAACGGTCGGCGAGGTTCGCGGCGGCGACGATCGCACCGTCGGTGATCTGCACCTTGTGGTGCGCCTCGTAGCGGTCGCGCAGGCCCTTCAGAATGTTGATCGCGTGCGGCAGGCTCGGCTCAGCCACCTGAATCGGCTGGAAGCGGCGCTCCAGCGCAGCATCCTTCTCGAAGTGCTTGCGGTACTCGTCGAGCGTCGTGGCACCGATCGTCTGCAGCTCGCCGCGGGCGAGCAGCGGCTTCAGGATCGACGCGGCGTCGATGGCGCCCTCGGCAGCACCGGCACCCACGAGCGTGTGGATCTCGTCGATGAAGACGATGATGTCGCCGCGCGTGCGGATCTCCTTGGTGACCTTCTTGAGGCGCTCTTCGAAGTCACCGCGGTAGCGGGACCCGGCGATGAGCGAGCCGAGGTCGAGCGAGTAGACCTGCTTGTCCTTGAGCGTCTCGGGCACATCGCCCTTGACGATCGCCTGCGCGAGGCCCTCCACGACGGCGGTCTTGCCGACGCCGGGCTCCCCGATGAGGACGGGGTTGTTCTTCGAGCGGCGCGACAGGATCTGCATCACGCGCTCGATTTCCTTCTCGCGCCCGATGACCGGGTCGAGCTTGTTGTCGCGCGCGGCCTGCGTGAGGTTGCGGCCGAACTGGTCGAGCACCGCCGAGCCGCCCTGGGCGGTCGCCGATGTCTGCTCGCCGGCGCCGGATGCGACGCCCGCGGGCTCCTTGCCCTGATAACCGGACAGGAGCTGGATGACCTGCTGGCGGACCTTGTTCAGGTCGGCGCCGAGCTTGACGAGCACCTGCGCGGCGACGCCCTCACCCTCGCGGATGAGACCGAGCAGGATGTGCTCGGTGCCGATGTAGTTGTGTCCGAGCTGCAGCGCTTCGCGCAGCGACAGCTCCAGGACCTTCTTCGCGCGGGGGGTGAACGGAATGTGGCCGGTCGGCTGCTGCTGCCCCTGCCCGATGATGTCCTGTACCTGCTCACGCACAGCGTCCAGCGAGATACCGAGGGACTCCAGGGCCTTGGCGGCCACACCCTCGCCCTCGTGGATCAGGCCGAGCAGGATGTGCTCGGTGCCGATGTAGTTGTGGTTGAGCATCTTCGCCTCTTCTTGGGCGAGCACCACAACTCGACGGGCACGGTCGGTGAATCTTTCGAACATCCTCAAACCCTCCAGAATGGGTCGATCGGCACGCTCCGCGCGCCGTATATCGAGACTAACCAGCGCCTTGATACCGGGCGGCCGTGTTCGCCGTCGGCATAGCGCGGGCACTGCCCCTTGCGCGGGCGCCGATTCCGCGATTGCGCGGGCGAGATGGCGCTGCCTCGCCCCCTGCCGATTGACTTTGCACGCGCCTGGATTAACGATATTCGATAACAACGAATATCGTTATGGAGTGCGTTTCCGAACGAAGCCTGCGGCATCGGTACTCCGACAGCAGAGCTGCAGCACGACACGAAGGGACGGGTGTGATGGAGCAGACCACCAAGAAGGAACGTAACGAGATCCTGTCGACGCTCGGCGTCAGCGGCACCCTGGCGGTCGCCGTGATGGTCGCCTCCGTGATCCGCTGGCTCGAGACGTTCACCCCCGAGGGCACGTCGGTGCCGGTGCCGTTCGGGCACGTTCCCGCGCAGCTCGCGCCCGGGAACGGGCTCCCCACGACCATGGTCGAGGTGACGTGGGCGGACGTGATCGCCCCGGGGACCAACACGCTCTCGGTGATGTCGCTGGCTGCGTCGATCGTCGTGGGCGCGGCGGCGGCCCTCACCGTGATCGCCCTGCTCGCCGTCCTCGCGCTGCGGTTCCTGCGGGGTCGCTTCTTCGACGCGACGAACCCGCGCCTGCTCGACGCGGCGGGATGGACCATGTTCGGGGGCGCGGTCGCGGTGTACTTCCTCGACACGCTCGGACGCAACGGGGTCCTCGCGGCCGCGGGCCTCGCCGACTTCGATCCGGACTCGTGGGCTCTGGCGTGGCCGTTCTTCGCCGTCTGGATCGCTGCGACTGTGCTCGGGCTGCTCTCGCTCGCATTCCGTCGCGGCATCCGCCTGCAGCGCGACTCGGAGGGTCTGGTGTGAGCCCCGCAGAAGACGAGGGGCCCAGCGGCGTCCACTGCCGGCTGGACGAGCTGCTCGCGGAGCGCGGGATGACCCTGACCCGGCTCTCCGAACTGGTCGGCGTCTCGATCGTGAACCTCTCGGTGCTCAAGAACGACCGCGCCCGCGCCATCCGCTACTCGACGCTGTCGGCGATCTGCCGCGCGTTGGACTGCGAGATCGGCGACCTGCTCGTGCTGGCTCGGGACTGACTCAGGGCGCCGCGAGGAAGTCGGCGCCCGCCAGCCGGAACGTGCGCGCGCCGGGCGCGTTCGTGTGGTGACGCCCGGGGATCTCGAAGAATGTCCCGTTCGGGGTCACACCGGCCAGGTGACGCGACTGCTCGAGGATGCCGTCGTCACTCCCGGTCGCGAAGAGCACCCGCTGATGCGGCGGGGTCGCCGGATCGGGATCGTTCTGCCCGATCCGCATCCCCTCCGCCACCGCGATCAACGCGCGCAGGTCGTTGCCCGGAACGCGCTCGGCCAGCCAGACGTAGCGCTGCGTCACCTCGTCCGTCACGGGCTCCCCGTGGTCGGCATACGCGCGCGCCTCATCCACTCGCAACCGGGAGAGCGGGCGCCCGTCGGGGATGCCGCCGAGCACCGCTCGCTCGACGTGCTCCGGGGCATCCACGGCGAGCTGCCAGCCGACGCGCCCGCCGAGGGAGTATCCGAGGTAGCGGACGCCGAGCTGCAGGTAGGTGTCGAGGACCGTTGTGAGGTCTCGGACGAGGACCGGCATCGCATAACTCGCCGCATCGTGCGGCTTGTCGCTCGCGCCGTGCCCGCGCTGGTCCACCGCGAGGACGTGCAATCCGCGACTGAGGAGCTCGCGCACCCAGCCGGTGTTCGCCCAGTTGTCGCGGGTGCTCGATCCGAATCCATGCACGGCGAACACCGTCGGAGCATCAGGGTCGCCCCACGAGTACGTCGCGACGCGCACGCCGTCATCGGTGATGACGAACTGCGCCGGCGGCATCTCGGTCAGCGCGCGAATGGCAGCATCCATGCTTTCATCGTGGCGTATCCGCGGTGCTCGGCGGTGCGCTCATTGTCGAGCGGCCCCACGCCACAGCGGGCAGAGGGGGTCAGGGCTGACCGGCGATGGGGACGCGGGAGCCGTCGTACGTCGCACCGGAGAGCACGGCCTCGTAGGCGACACCAGCAGGCACACCGGGCACCTCGACCGCTGTCACGCGCGGTGCCATGTCGGCGGTGCACACCTGGTCGGCGGGCGGAGTGACGAAGGTGACCGCGATCTGCCCGGGCGCCGACACCGCCGCCGTGTCCACCTGCGGCACGCAGCTCGATGATCCCCACGTCAGCAGCGCGAAGACGTCGGGACCCGCCCACCCGGCACTGGGCAGGCCGCCCTCCAGGCCTGTGCCCGGTGTGAGGCCGGCGACCCCCGGAACGTCGACCGCCCCGCGGAAGCCGGCCCCGTCGACCTCGACGCTCAGGTCCTGGGCGGGATCCACGCCGGCGGGCAGGGCGACGGCGAGCCCCTGCGAGACGAGGTCGTGCGTGCAGGCTTGCTCGGGCTCCATCAGCGAAATGCGCAGCACGCCGTCGTCGTACGCCACGTCATCGGCGAAGGGCCGGCAGGACGAGCTGCCTTCCAGCAGCACGCCCACCATGGCGCCGCCGTCCAGCCACGCCGCGGCGATCTCCGTCGCCTGGTCGGTGCCGGTGGGCGACGACGATGCCGGCGTCGAGCCGGTCGGGCCCGTCGCGCATCCCGCCAACCCGCCGACGACCAGCACTGCGCCGCCGAGAGCGGCGAGGAGGGAGCGGGCGAGACGGGACATGGAGACCTCCGGATGGGGGGAGCACCCCACCAGCGGAGGCACTTCCCCATCCTTTCGAACCTCGCTGGACGAACCCGCCGGATCCGGTAACACCCGCATCACGATCCGCCGATCGACCGCCTACTGCAGGGCGGAGGTGAGGCGGGCGAGGTTGTCCAGCAGCGTCGAGCGCAGCGGCTGGTTCATCCACTCCCCCAGTGTGAGCTCGCGGCTGAGGTCGCGGTACGTCTCGGCCACGGCCTCCAGGTCGCGGACGAACTCCTCCCCGCGCACGAGGAGGGTGATCTCGAGGTTCAGGCCGAAGGACCGCATATCCATGTTGCTCGAGCCGACCACCGCGACTTCGTGGTCGATGGTGATGCCCTTGGCGTGGAGGATGTAGGGCTTCCGGTACATCCAGATCTTCACACCGGCCCGCAACAGCCCCTCGTAGTAGCTGCGCTGCGCGTGGTACACCAGGGCCTGGTCGCCCTCCTCCGATACGAACAACTCGACGATCACTCCGCGCTGACACGCGGTGGTGATCGCGAGGAGAAGCGCCTCGTCGGGGACGAAGTAGGGGCTGACGACGACGATGCGTTCCTTCGCGGCGTAAAGGAGCCCGAGGAAGAGCTTGAGATTGTTCTCGAAGTCGAATCCCGGACCGGAGGGGACGACCTGACAGTCGAGGTCACCCGGACCCGGGGCCACCTCGAACAGGTTGATCTCGTCCGTGAGGACCTCATCCGTCTCGCCGTACCAATCCGAGAGGAACACGGCGTTGATGCTGGCGACCACCGGGCCTTCGACCCGCACCATGAGGTCGACCCAGTGCAGGCCGCGACGGATGTTCTTGCGCAGGTTGTAGCTGGAGTCGGTCACGTTCTGCGATCCCATGTAGGCGACCCGGCCGTCCACGACGAGAAGCTTGCGGTGATTGCGCAGATCGGGGCGCTGAGTGCGCCCTCGCAATGGCTGCACGGGCAGCAGCAGGTGCCATAGCGCACCCATCGCCGTCAGGCGGCGCAGGGTGCGGCGGTAGTTCGGCTTGCCACGGTTGGCCCAGTGGTCGAGCAGGACTCGAACGACCACCCCGCGCGCGGTGGCCTCCTCGAGCGCGCGGAAGAAGTTGTCGGTCGCCGCATCCGATTGGAAGATGTAGAACTCGACGTGCACGTACTTCTCGGCCTGCCGGATGGCGTCGGCCATCGCATCCAGGCTCTCCTGATAGTCGGAGATGAGGGTCGCGCCGTTGTCGCCGGCGATCGGCATGGCGCCCAGATTGCGATTGAGCCGGACGAGGGCGCGGAACCATTCCGGGGCGTGAGGGCGCAGGGTTCCGAAATCCAGAGACGCGCTGGTCTCGCGGATGTAGTCGTTGAGCGCCGACTGCTTACGGCGGAACTTGCGTGGGAGGCGCGGGTTGCCGATCAGCAGGAAGAGCAGCACCCCGATGAACGGGATGAAGTAGATGGCGAGCAACCACGCCATGGCAGCGGTCGGGCGGCGGTTACGGGGGACGATGATGATGGCGGCGATGCGAATCGTCACGTCCACGATCAAGGCGACGACCACCCACCACGTGGCATCGAAGTTCACCTCGACCACGGAACCCCCTACCGGAAATCCCCTCAGCGTATCGAATGCCGGGGGCGCGTCCCGGAGGCGCGTCAGCGCTCGGAAGTCGCGGCGGGCGGCAACCCGCGCCGGGCGCGTTCCTGAGCTTCCATCCGCGCGTACACTTTCCGCTCCGTGCGGTCGATGCGGACGATGCCGCGGATCAGGAAGAAGAACACCACCGACACCACCACGGTCGGCAGCAGCGACCAGACGACGGCAATCCAGTAGGCATCCACCTCTCCAGGATACGCCGTGCCCTCCTCCGTCGCTTCCCGCGGCCGGCCCCCGCCGGGTCGGCCACTCTTCGTCCCCAGGCCGGCCCGTGGAGCATCTCTCCACCATCCGGCCGCCGCCTGGGTCCCACCGACGTCGCTCCGACGATCGTGGTCGGCATGACGACCATCTTCCGGGCGGCCAGCGCCGCCGACTTCCTGGCCCTCGTGCCCCGCCTGCTCGGCTACCGGCCGACGCGGAGTCTCGTGCTCATCCCCTTCGACGGCAACCGCACCCTCGGTGCTCTCCGACTGGATCTGCCCACCGACCTCGATCGTCCCGACCTCGACCGCGCGGGCTCGACGATCATGGGCATGGTCTGCAAGGTCAGCCACGCGGATGCCGTGGCCGTGGTCGCCTACTCCGACGCGTCGTTCGCCGACGCGCCGGGACTCCCGCACGACGAGGTGGCGCGCGCGTTGCTCTCGCACGCAGACATGTGCGGGCTGCGCGTGAGCGAGGCGCTGTGCGTCGCCGCAGACGGATGGGGCTCGTATCTCGACCCGGGATGCCCCGACTCCGGGCGCCCGCTGACGGAGATCCCGTACGATCACGAGGCGTTCGCCGGTGCGCCGATGCCGGTGCACGACCAGGCATCCGGCGCCGACCTCCCCCCGGTCGATTTCGCCGAGAAGGAACGGATGGCCCGCGCACTGGCCGAGATCGAGAGCGCTATGGGCTCGCTGTTCGGGGACGGGGGAGGCAAGGACGATCGACGCATCGCGCCGGCGGCGCTGGCGACGGTGTGCCGCATGGACGACGTACCGCTCCTGTTCGAGGAGGCGATCATGCGCGACGCCGCGGCGCTCGACCCCTTCGAGGCCGCGGCGGTGACATGGTGCCTCATGCGCCCGGGCCTTCGAGACGTCGCGCTCGTGCAGTGGGTACGCGACCTCCCCGCCGGAGACGAGGCGTTCGAGGCGCAGCTGCGTTTCGAGGACGGCGAGGCGTACCCAGAGCACCTGGCCGCTCCGATCTGGGGCGAGGGGGATTCGCCCGACCCCGACCGCCTGCAGGCGGCGCTCACGCTGACCCGGCGGTTGGCCGCCGCCGCCCCGCGGGACGCGCGGCCGGGCATCCTGGCGGCCGCGGCGTGGCTGTCGTGGGCGCTCGGGCACTCGACGCACGCCGGCCGCTATGCCGAGCTTGCGCGAGAGATCGACCCGGATCACGTCATGGCCGGGATCGTGCTGACCTTCGCCGCGAACGCCCACCTTCCCGAGTGGGTCTACCGGCGCTCGGTTCCGTCGGACCCCGTGACCCGCCTCATCGATTCGGGCGGGGTGGAGTCGTGAGCAGGGTCGGCGCAGGGGCTACTTCACGAGCGGGAAGAGGATCGTCTCGCGGATGCCCAGCCCCGTGATGGCCATCAGCAGGCGGTCGATCCCCATGCCCATCCCGCCGGTGGGCGGCATGCCGTGCTCCAGCGCCCGGAGGAATTCCTCATCGATGCGCATCGCCTCATCGTCGCCGCGGGCGGCCAGCAGCGCCTGCTCTGTGAAGCGCTCGCGCTGGATGACCGGGTCGACGAGCTCGGAGTATCCGGTTGCCAGTTCGAACCCGCGCACGTACAGGTCCCACTTCTCCACGACCCCCGGGATCGAGCGGTGCTCGCGGACGAGCGGACTGGTGTCCACGGGAAAGTCCATGACGAACGTGGGGCGGGTCAGCCCGCCCTTGACGAAGTGTTCCCACAACTCCTCGACCCACTTACCGTGCGTGGGATGCGGCGGCTCGTCGACGCCCGCCTCTTCGGCGAGCGCGCGCAACTCCTCGAGCGGGGTTTCGGGGGTGATTTCGCGGCCGGCAGCCTCGGACAGCGAGCCGTACATCGAGATCCGGTCCCACTCCCCACCGAGGTCGTAGACGGTGCCGTCCGCCCAGGTCACGGTGGTCGATCCGGCAACGGCGACGGCGGCGTTCTGCACCAGCGTCTGCGTCAGGTCGGCGATGCCGGAGTAGTCGGTGTACGACTGGTACGCCTCGAGCATCGCGAACTCGGGGCTGTGCGTGGAGTCGGCGCCTTCGTTGCGGAAGTTCCGGTTGATCTCGAAGACTCGGTCGATCCCGCCGACGACGGCACGCTTGAGGAACAGCTCGGGGGCGATGCGCAGGTACAGGTCGGTGTCGAACGCGTTCGAGTGCGTCACGAAGGGACGGGCGCTCGCCCCGCCGTGCTGCACCTGCAGCATCGGCGTCTCCACCTCGAGAAAGCCGCGCTCGGCGAAGGTGGCACGAAGGCTCGCGTTGACCTTGGCGCGGGCGACGACGGTCTCCCGGGCGCGGTCGCGCACGATGAGGTCGAGGTAGCGGCTGCGCACGCGGCTCTCTTCGCTGAGCTCGGTGTACATGTTGGGGAGAGGCAGCACCGCCTTCGAGGCGATCTGCCACTCGCTGACCATGATCGACAGTTCGCCGCGGCGGCTGGAGATGACCTGGCCCGAGACGAACACGTGATCGCCGAGGTCGACCAGCTCCTTCCACGCCTGGAGGGAGTCCTCGCCCACGACGGCGAGGGAGACCATTGCCTGGATGCGGCTGCCATCGCCCGACTGGAGGGAGGCGAAGCACAACTTCCCGGTGTTGCGGCTGAACACGACGCGTCCGGCGACGCCGACAGTGACGCCGGTCTCGTCACCGGCCTCGAGCTCCGCGAAGCGCGCTCGCACGTCGGCGATGGTGTCGGTCACCGGAACGGTCACCGGGTAGGGCCCTCCGGCGGCATCCGCGCGTTCGGCCAGCAGCCGTTCCCGCTTGGCCAGACGCACGGCCTTCTGCTCGAAGGCGTCGTTCGATTCGGCGTCCCGAGCGTCGTCGTTCGGGCTGTCGGTGGCTGCGGATGCGGGCGCGTCGGTCATCGGCGGGGGCTCCTCGGGATTCGCTCCCAGTCTAGGCGCGCGGGTTTCCGGGCTTCCCGCCGTGCGGGTGTCCCCCGGGCCGCGCGCAGCGTCAGGGCAGGTAGATGTCGGTGTTGTCGACGAACCGGTGGCCTCCGACCGTGGCGGCGATCAGTACCGTCGCACGTCCGGCATGGCCTTCGTCCACCGGCTGGAAGGAGTCGGGGTCGACGACGCTGAGGTAGTCCAGGTGCACGCGGGAATCACCCATGAGCGTGGCCTGGGCCGCGGCGATGCAGGCATCCACTCCGCGATCGGCGTTGGATGCCGCCGCATCCAGCGCCTCCGTCAGCCGTGCGGCTGCTCGGCGGTCGTCGTCGTCCAGCAGACCGACGCGACTGGAGATGGGGAGGCCGTCGTCGGCGCGGACGGTCGGTACCGTGGCCACGTCGATGTCGAACCGCAGGTCGCGGATCATGCGCCGCACGAGGAAGACCCGCTGCAGGTCCCGTTCGCCGTACATCGCGACGTCGGGGCGGACGAGGTGGAACAGTAGCGCCTCGACGGTGAGCAGTCCGTCGAAGTAGAACGGGCGCGATCGGCCCTCGTAGCGGAGCCCCAGGTCGCCGGCGCTGATCCTGGTGGTCGCCAGGCCCGCGGGCAACAACTCCGCGGCGGTCGGGGCGAAGACCACGTCGACGCCGAGCGATTCCAGAAGCGCCACGTCCTCCCGGGGGCTGCGCGGATAGGCGGCCGCGTCTTCGGACGTGCGAAAACGCAAAGGGTTCACGAACGTCGACACGACCACGATGTCCGCGCGCTCTCGCGCGAGTCGAACGAGGTCGATGTGCCCGTCGTGAAGCGCGCCCAGGGTGGACAGGAGGGCGACGGTCGGCGAAGACCCGTCGGGGCGGGCTGCTGCTCTGGCCTCGGCCAGTCGGGTGCGCAGCCCGTCGGTGGTGCTGATCATCCGTCGAGCGTAGCCGCCGGCGGGAGCCCCTCCGGACCGGCCGGTGCCCCCTCGGCGAGTGCTTGATCGACCGTGGAGCGGACGAGCGCGGAAAGGTACCCGCCCGGGTTGTCGATTCCTACGCCCGAGAGCAGGCCCGAGGCCTGGCGGACGATGGAGCGGGAGAACTGGGTCGCGGTCGCGATCGCTTCGGCGTACGCCGGCCTGTCGGCTTCGGCGATCACGACCGGCTCGCAGCCGAGTTCGACGGCGAGCGCCTGCGCGATCGGCAGCACCGGAGCGGGGGCGGTCACCGCGGCGTAGCTCTCCGTGAGCTGGCGCAGGTCGATGGATGTCCCGGTGAAGGAGATCGCCGGGTGGATCGCGAGCGGGATCGCCCCCGCACGGAGCGCCGGGGCCAGGACCCCGACGCCGTACCCCGGATCGACGTGCAGCACGAGCTGCCCGATCTGCCAGGCACCGAGCTCCGCCAAGCCCGTGACGAGTCCGGGCAGCTGATCGTGCGGCACCGCGACGACGATCAGCTCCGCACGGCGGACCACCTCCTCGGCGTCCAGGACAGGAACTCCCGGAAGGAGCGCGTCCACGCGGTCGGGATCCGAGCCGACGGTGATCCCCACCACGGCGTGCCCGGCGTTGCGCAGCGCGGCGCCGATCACCGGGCCGACGCGCCCGGCGCCGAGCACGCCGACGCCGAGTCTCCCGTCGCGTGACGGACTCACTGTGCCCACCTGTGGCTGCGGTCACCGGCGGAGGCGGCGACGATCCCCTCGGCGGTCTGCCCGAACACGCGGAGCGCGTCATCACGGTCGAGGACCCCGACGGTGGTGGTGACCTGACCGGGCACGACGTGCGCCGTCAGTTCGGCGAGGCTCAGCGCCCGATCGAGCGGTCCCTGGCCGATGCCGACGCTCTGCATCCGCGCGAGAGGGAAGACGCCCAGCGCCCGCCAGATGTAGCCGCGGCGGAAGAACAGCGCGTCAGGGGTGAGGAGGAATCCGTTGCGGCGCCACGAGAGGGGCCTCAGCAGACGCGCCCGCCGCGGAGTCGTGACGTACGGGTCGTCGGCTCCGGGACCGAGGATCCCCTGTTCGAAGACATGCGCCATCTGCTCCTCGGGCAGAGCCGGCAGCAGCAGCCGGACGACCCGCTCGACGTCGGTACGCGTTCCCACCGGCAACACGCTGGTCAGCTGGTCGGTCGAGGCGTCGGTCATCGCGCGGCCGGAGATGCGGGTCACGGTGATCGACCACCATCCGAACGGGCGCCACAGCAGCGACTGCCGCACCTCGAGCGCGTGGATCCGCCCGGGCGGCAGGATCTCACTCACCGTGGTGAACAGCCCGAAGGTGACCCGCACGCCGCTGGGTGTCGGCGCGATCGAATAGCGCAACGCGCGGACGAACGACCGGACCCAATAGGCGACGTAGCCGATCATCGCGGGGACGAAACCGAAGAGGATCCAGGGGATGCCGGCCACCACGCCGACGATCACGGCCGCGATGGCGGCAAGGAGGCCGAGCGTCGACGCGCTGAGGGCGCGGGATGCGGCGAGCCGGCCCGGCGGGATGTGCACGACCGACTCGACCTCGGTCGCGTCGGTGTCTTCGCCCTCGATGAGGCCCGAGATCCCCGCGCCGACCAGGGTCGCAGCCTGGTGGATGCGTGAACCCGGGGCCGCAGCATCCGCCCGCGCCGTCGCGCCGGCTGCGGCGAGCTGCCGCCCCGAGGCGAGGCGGAGGATGTCGGTCCGGATGGTCTCGGCGTTCGAGGTCGAGAGGTACTCGAGCTTGACGTTCGAGTCCAGCCCCGCGCCGACGACTTCGAGCTTGGCCATGCCGAACAGGCGGGCGACGAGCGGGCGGGTGAGGTTCACCCCCTGCACACGGTCCAGGGGAGCGCGGCGGTGCGTGCGGAAGAGCACGCCGGTGCGCACTTCGACGTCGTCGCCGGTGATCCGGAACGTGTGGAAGCGCCACGACAGCCAGAACACGACCAGTAGCACGACGAGCGTCGCCAGCAGGAGCCCGCCCGCCAGGAGCAGGAGGTTGTTGCGGAGCAGGTAGTCGACGGGGTCGGCGGGCGCGTCGTCGCCGACGGGGAACCCCGGAAGGAACACCTCGATCAGGCGCTCCCGCAGGTTGGCGATCACGATGCCGGCGACCACGAGGAGGAACAGGCCTCCCCGTAGAAGCGGGGTGAGCGGGTGCATGCGGTGCCACTCGCCGTCACTGAGCGGCGAGCGCACCTCCCGGACCGGAGGGGCGGGCGCGGTGGCCTCGCTCACAGGCCCGTCCGACGGGTTTCCGCGACATCCACGAGGGTGTCACGCAGGCGCTCCGCGGCATCCTGGGGGAGTCCGGGGATGGTGACACCCGTCGAGGCGGCGGCAGTCACAAGCTTCAGCTGCGCGATCCCGAAACCGCGATCCAGCGGCCCGTGGGTGATGTCGACCAGCTGCATCCGCCCGTAGGGGACGGCGACCATCCGCTGCCACAGGATGCCGCGGCGGAAGACGAGATCGTCGCGGCGCAGCTGATAACCGTACGAGCGTGCCTGCCGCGGGGTGATCCCGAGGGTCCAGACGGACATGACGGCGATCACCCCGACGGGAATCCACACCCACGTCTGGTTCAGCCACAGCTGGAAGACGAGGGCGACCGCGACCACCAGGAGAAGGAATCCGCCCGTGGAGATCATCCGCACCCACACGTACGCGCGGGCGAGCTGATGCCATACGCCGTCGCCGAGCGGCAGGCGGGCTGCTCCCCGCGGCTCCTGGATGTGCGGGAAGGTCCCCCGGTCGAGGTCGCCCTCGCCGGCATCCTCAGCGGCCGGAGGATTCGAGTCCGGGGGTGTTCCCGGGCTGATCGTCATCGTCGTCCTTCCGGATGGTGCAGAGCTGTTCGGCGACGAGTCCGGCGACCACGAGGACCGCTCCGCACACCGCCGTCCCGATGATCGTGCCCATCGAGCCTACCGACGGCACGACCGGTCGTGTCAGAAGGAAGACCACGAGGCCTAGGCCGAAGCCGCCGACGGCCGCACCGACGATGCTCGACGCCTTCGCGAGCATCGCGATGCGCAGCGCGCGGAACGGGTTGAGCGGAACGACCGCACGCCCGCGGGTGGCCCGGAACACCGGAATCGCCAGGACGATCACGATCGCTCCGAGCAGAAGCAGCAGGATGGGCAGGCTCACCGCGGGCGTGAAGGTGGGCCGGCCGGCGGCGCTGAGGATGTTGTCGAGGAGGAACCCCACTCCCGCGCCGATGACCGCCGCCAGCGCGAGGATGCCGGGGCTCGTGCGCCTCACGATCGGCTCCGAAGCTGGTCGTGCAGCTCGCGCACCGAGCCGGCGCCGGGAAGGTAAGCGTCCGGGTCGACGTCGAGCCACGGGATCAGGACGAAGTCGCGCTCGGCGGCGCGCGGATGCGGCAGCGTCAGGCGGGGGTCGTCCGAGGTGATGTTCCCGTAGGCGACAAGGTCGAGGTCGAGCGTCCGGTCGCCCCACCGCTCGCGGCGCTCGCGGCCGTGTGCGGTCTCGATCTCGTGAAGAGCACGAAGGAGCAGGGAAGGCGCCAGGCGCGTCCGCACCAGGGCGATGGCGTTGAGATACCGCGGAGCATCCTCGTCCTCGCCGGTTTCGGTCACCGCCACGCTCTCCATCGCTCCCGACGCGCGCACCTCGGTGGTGAGCGGCAGTGCCGCCAGCTCCGTCAGGGCGGCACCGAGGGTCTCGGCGCGATCGCCCAGGTTGGAGCCCAGTGCGACGACGGCGACGGTCCCGCCGCCCGCAGAGGCCGAGGACGCACTCATCGCGACTCCGTGGCGAATCCCGCCGGGCGGGTGGCGGAACGCGAGCGGCGGATGGTGACGGAGACATCGCCGAAGGGCACGGCGATGGGCGCGGACGGTTTGTGCACGGTGACGGTCGCGATCTGCACCCGGTCATCGGCGAGGACGACGTCGGCGATGCGCTGCGCCAACCGCTCGAGGAGGTTCACCGGCTCGCCCTGGACAGCGGTGACCACCCGCTCGGCGAGCTCGCCGTAGTGCACGGTGTCGGCGACGTCATCGGATGCCGCAGCGGGGGCCGTCGGGATATGCAACGTCAGGTCGACGACGAACTCCTGACCTTCGCGCCGTTCCTCGGGATATACCCCGTGGTAGCCGAACGCACGCACCCCCGTCAGGGTGATCTCGTCGAGCGGTTCTCCCGTGTTCATGCTGCACCTTCCCACTTCTCCGCCACGCGCAACGCATCCCGGGTGGTGGGTACGTCGTGCACGCGCACGGCCCACGCCCCGGCCTGGGCGGCGAGCACGCTCGTCACGGCGGTGGCGAGGTCGCGTCGATCCACGGATGCGTCGGGCCCGAGCGCGTCGGCGAGAAACCTCTTGCGGCTCGTACCGACGAGGACACGGGGCCCGATGCCCACCAGCTGCGGCAGAGCGCGCAGCGTGTCCCAGTTCTGCTCACCGCGCTTGCCGAACCCGATGCCGGGGTCGACGATCATCCGCGCGGGGGCGATGCCCGCGGCGGCGGCCGCTTCGACCCGGGCGAGCAGCTCCTCCCGCACCTCGCGGGCGATGTCGCGGTAGCTCGCGCCGGCGTACATATCGTCCGAGGGTCCTCGCCAGTGGCCGAGCACGACGTCGACGCCGGTCGGCGCGATGGCGTCGAGAAGCTCCGGGTCGGCGAGGCCACCCGAGACATCGTTCACGATGCGGGCGCCCGCTTCTGCAGCGGCGAGGGCGGTCGAGGCATTCATCGTGTCGATGCTCACGGCCACTCCGGCCGCCGCCAATGCCGCGACGACCGGCACGGCGCGCTCCCGCTCGACCCGAGGATCCACGCGTTCGGCGCCGGGCCGGGTGGACTCTCCGCCGACGTCGATGATCGCCGCCCCCTGGTCGCGCAGCTGGATGCCGCGCGCGACCGCCGTGTCAGGGTCGAGGTAACGGCCGCCGTCGCTGAAGGAGTCCGGCGTGACGTTGACGATGCCCATCACGAGCGTCATGACACCTCCCCGCCCGGTCCCTGAGCGAGCGCCGCAGGCGCCTCCCCGCCCGGTCCCTGAGCGAGCGCCGCAGGCGCATCCCCGCCCGGTCCCTGAGCGAGCGCCGCAGGCGCGAGACGAAGGGCCAGCAAGGCGATGAGCTCCGCCCGCGCCGCCGGCTCGGCCAGCTCGCCGCGGGCGGCGATCGTCACCGTCGACGATTCCGACTGGCGCGGCCCGCGCATCGTGACGCACTCGTGCACGGCGTCGAGGACGACGAGCACTCCCCGCGCGTCGAGCGACGACGCGATGACGTCGGCGATCTGCTCCCCCAGCCGCTCCTGGACCTGTGGACGCGAGGAGAGGATGTCGACGACCTTCGGCAGCGCACTCAGCCCCACGACCTGCTCCCCCGGCAGGTATGCCAGGTGCGCACGCCCGCGGAAGGGCAGCAGGTGATGCTCGCAGATCGAGCGGAACGCGACATCCCGAAGGAGCACAGCCCCCGACGGCACGGTTTCCGGCGCCGGCCCGTGCGTCACCGAGATGGTGTGCGCGAGCGGGCCCGCCGCATCCTCACCCACTCCGGAGAAGAACTCCACGTACGCGTCGGCGACACGGTGTGGCGTCTGCCGCAGGCCGGGGCGATCGGGATCCTCCCCGATCGCCTCCAGCAGCTCGTGGATCAGCGCGGCGACGCGGTCGCGGTCGACGGCCACGGGCTAGGCGGTAGCCGGCCGCGCCTGTCCGCTCGGGCGGCGGCGCGGAGCCTTCTCGGCCTTCGGCTCCGCCTCGACCGAGGCGGCGACCCCGGCAGGCTGCTCGCGACGGGGCACGTCCACCGGCGGGAGCGCCGAAACGGGCCGGTCGCTGCTGGACAGCCACTGCGGGCGCGGAGGCAGACGCTTGATGTCGCTGAAGATCTCGGCCAGCTCGATGTGGTCGAGCGTCTCCTTCTCCAGGAGCTCGAGCGCGAGGCGGTCGAGGATGTCGCGGTTGGCGTTGAGCACCTCGTACGCCTCGTTGTGCGCCTGCTCGATCAGCGCGCGCACCTGGCCGTCGATACGCTCGGCGACGCGCTCGCTGAAGTCGCGGCCGTGGCCCATGTCGCGGCCCATGAAGACCTCGCCCGAGGACGACCCGAGCTTGACCGGTCCGACGTCGGTGGTCATCCCGTATTCGGTCACCATCTTGCGGGCGATGCCGGTCGCCTTCTCGATGTCGTTGGATGCGCCGGTGGTCGGGTCGTGGAAGACGATCTCCTCCGCGACCCGGCCGCCCATCGCGTAGGCGAGCTGGTCCTGCAGCTCGTTCCGGGTGACGGAGTACTTGTCGTCCAGGGGCAGCACCATCGTGTAGCCGAGCGCCTTGCCGCGGGGAAGAATCGTGACCTTCGTGACCGGGTCGGTGTGGTTCATCGCCGCCGCGGTGAGGGCGTGGCCGCCCTCGTGGTACGCGGTGATGAGCTTTTCCTTGTCCTTCATCACGCGGGTGCGCCGCTGCGGGCCGGCGAGCACGCGGTCGATCGCCTCATCCAGGGCGCGGTTGTCGATCAGCTGCGCGTTCGAGCGCGCCGTCAACAGAGCCGCCTCGTTCAGCACGTTCGCGAGATCGGCACCGGTGAACCCCGGCGTCTTGCGGGCGACGACCTCGAGGTCGACACTGTCGGCCAGCGGCTTGCCGCGGCCGTGCACTTCGAGGATCTTCTTGCGACCCTGCAGGTCCGGAGCATCCACCCCGATCTGCCGGTCGAAGCGGCCGGGGCGCAGCAGCGCCGGGTCGAGGATGTCGGGCCGGTTGGTCGCGGCGATGACGATGACGTTGACCTTCGGGTCGAACCCGTCCATCTCCACGAGCATCTGGTTCAGCGTCTGCTCGCGCTCATCGTGCCCGCCCCCCATGCCGGCACCGCGGTGACGGCCGACAGCGTCGATCTCGTCGATGAAGATGATCGCCGGGGCATTCTCCTTGGCCTGGTTGAACAGGTCACGCACGCGGCTGGCGCCGACGCCGACGAACATCTCGACGAAGTCCGAACCGGAGATGGCGTAGAACGGCACACCGGCCTCGCCGGCGACGGCGCGCGCGAGGAGGGTCTTACCGGTTCCGGGAGGGCCGTACAGCAGCACGCCCTTCGGGATGCGGGCGCCGACGTTCTGGAACTTGACCGGGTCTTTCAGGAAGTCCTTGATCTCCTGGAGTTCCTCGATCGCCTCTTCCGCACCGGCCACATCCTGGAACGTGACGGTGGGGCTCTCCTTGCTGACGAGCTTCGCGCGGGACTTGCCGAACTGCATGACGCGGCTTCCGCCGCCCTGGGCGCTGGAGAGCATGAACCAGAACAGCAGGCCGAGTAGCAGGAGCGGCAGGAGGAGCGAGATGAACCCGTCGAACCAGGTGGCGCGCGGCACCAGGTCGTTGAACCCGTCGGTCGGCTCGGCGGCGTCGATAGCGCGCACGACCTCGTCGGCGCGGGCGGTGACGTAGTAGAACTGCACGTCCGTAGCGTCTTCGAACGGCTCGGACAGGACCATGTCGACGCGCTGGTCGCCGTCGGTGTTCGTCACCTCGGTGACGGTGTCGCCACGGAGGAGCTCGAGGCCCTGCTGCGTGGTGATCTGCCGGGCACCGTTGAGGTTGGTGATCAGCGAGAACCCGACGATCAGGAAAATCCCGATCAGCACCACATAGAGGATCGGGTTGCGCGTCAGCTTCTTGAAGTTCATGGTTGGGGCGGCGCCCATGACCCTTCCATCTGGGGATCCGCCGATGAGGCGGTGGCTTCAGGGTATCGCGGCCTCTCTATGCCGGGCCTGTGCATTCGCCCACGGCGTACGCGGGCCGAGCGCACCTGACCCGCACCCGGTCGCTGAGCGAGCGCAGCGAGACGAAGCGCCCGGGCAGAAGCGTCAGCTGTAGACGTGGGGGGCCAGGACCGCGACATCCCGCAGGTTGCGGTAGCGCTCGGCGTAGTCCAGGCCATAGCCGATGACGAACTCATTCGGGATGTCGAACCCGACGTACCGGCAGTCGACGTGCACCTTCATCGCGTCGGGCTTCCGCAGCAGCGCCAGAACCTCGACCGATTCCGCGCCGCGCGAGGCGAAGTTCTCCAGCAGCCAGCTCAGCGTCAGCCCGGAGTCGATGATGTCCTCGACGATCAGCACGTGCCGGCCGTGCAGGTCGGTGTCGAGGTCTTTGCGGATCTGGACGACACCGCTCGAGCGCGTCCCCGTGCCGTAGGAAGAGACCGCCATCCAGTCCATCTCGATGTGCCCGGGAAGCTGCCGGGCGAAGTCGGCCATCACCATGACCGCGCCCTTGAGAACGCCGACGAGGAGAAGGTTCTTGCCCTCGTAATCGGCTGCAACCTGCGTCGCGAGCTCCGTCAGCTTCTCTTGGATCTGCTCCTCGGTGAGCAGGATGTCGGTGATGTCATCGGGAATGTCGGCCGCGCGCATGGTTCGATCCTAGGTGGATGCTCCTGGGAGCCCACCGGCGGTGAACTGGATGCGCCCGCCCACCCGGCGGGCGCGGCATCCCGGCAGGTCGATGGGCCCCTGGCCCTTCCACTCGGTCGCCAACCGGGCCACTTCCCGCGTCTGAGCGCGGGTGAGACTCTGACCGAACTCGCTCGTCACGACGTGGCGGATGATGCGGTGTCGGAGCGCGGCCGGATTGGCGGCGAGCGCGGGGGCGGAGACGGAGATGCCGGCTTCGGCGTGCTCGACGATGTCTTCGATCACCTCGTCGATCATCTCGGCGAAGGCGTCGGCGTCCTCGCGGAGCTGCTCGGCCGTGCGGGCGAGCGCTTCAGCCACGCCGGGGCCGAGCTCCTCCTCGAGGACGGGAAGCACCCGCTCCCGCACGCGGACCCGCGCGAAGCGACGGTCGGCGTTGTGCGGGTCATCCCATGGCTCGAGTCGCTCGGCGGCGCACGCCGCACGCGTGGTCTCGCGCCGCACGCTCAGCAGCGGACGGAGGAGCGCGACGCCGTCGAGGTCTGCGACCGCGGCCATCCCCTGGAGGCTTGCCGCGCCGGAGCCGCGGGCCAGGCCCAGCAGCACGGTCTCGGCCTGGTCGTCGAGGGTGTGACCGACGAGCACGGCGGTGGCGCGGTGTGCGCGGGCCGCGTCGGCTAGGGCGCGGTAGCGGGCCGCGCGGGCCGCGGCCTCGGGTCCCCCCGCCCCGTCCACCGTCACGTCGACGACATGCGCCTCGAGGCCGATGCCGCGCGCCGCCTCCGCCGCTCGCGCCGCCACCTCGGCCGACCCGGGCTGCAGCCGATGATCGATGACGATCGCGACAGGTCGGAGGCCGATCTTGGGGGCCTCGAACGCGGTGGCCGCGGCAAGGGCGAGCGAGTCCGCACCTCCCGACAACGCAACCACCACGACCGGGGCGCCGTCTGCGGGAAGCGGCTCGAGCGCTGCGCGGACGGCGCGACGCACCTCAGCGACGGCGGGGGCGAGGGCGGGTCGGCGGTCCACGGCCCCACGCTACCGGCGCCGCGCGTGCGCACTACTCCTCAAAGGCCGCCGTTCCGGGCCGCAACCGCGGCCTCCCGGCGCAGTTGCGAGGAGTTGTGCTCGACGAGACGACGCCGACGAGGCGGCAGCCGGAGCGCATGGCTGGGAGCCGCCCCGCATTAGGCTGGTGCGCGGCACTTCTGCTGGCCGAGCGTCGGCGAACGAAGTCTCCCCACCATCGAAGGAGCACACGCATGGGCGCGTACGACGCCGTCATCGAGATCCCACGCGGCAGCCGCGTGAAGTATGAGGTCGACCACGGCACCGGCCGGGTCTTCCTCGACCGCATCCTCTACACGGTCTTCGGCTACCCGGCGAACTACGGGTTCTTCGAGAATACGCTCGGCGAAGACGGCGACCCGCTCGACGTCCTGGTGCTCCTGGACCGCGACCTGTACCCCGGCATCCTCGCGAAGGTGCGCCCCGTCGGCGTGCTGAAGATGAGCGACGAGGCAGGCGGTGACGACAAGGTGGTCGCCGTGCTGTCCAAGGACCCGCGGTGGGACCACATCCAGGATGTCGGCGACATCGACGAGTGGACGAAGAAGGAGATCGCGCACTTCTTCGAGCACTACAAGGACCTCGAGCCCAACAAGTGGGTCAAGGTCGACGACTGGGCGGATGCGGCGGAAGCCGAACGGCTCGTCGGCGAGGCGTTCACGCGCTTCGAGGAGCACGAGGGCGAGACCCGCACGCAGGGTGCCGGCGAGGCCCCGAACTCGCTCTGACGGAGCAGGCATGCAAGAAGCCCGGTCGCAAGCGACCGGGCTTCTTCGCGTCAGGTGAGGATCAGACCCACACGCCGCGGTCGCGCAGGAACGTGGCGGGGTTGATCGTGCCGCCTCCGGAGTACACCTCGAAGTGGAGGTGGCAACCGAAGACGTTACCCGTGAGTCCCACAACGCCGACCAGCTGACCGGCGCCGACCCGCTGTCCGTAGGACACGCGGAGGCTGCTGTTGTGGGCGTAACCGGTGGAGATGCCGCCGCCATGGTCGATCCGGACGAAGTTGCCGTAGCCGCCGTTCCAGCCCGCATAGGTCACGGTCCCAGCCGCAGCGGCGTAGTTGCCGGCACCGCAACCCGCGCCGAAGTCGAGCCCCAGGTGGTACCCGGTGGAGCAATACGACGGGGTGCACTGCACCGATCGCGGCCCGTACCACGAGCTCACGCCGGCACTGGAGGGACGAGTCCAACCGGAGGAGACCACGCCACCGCCACCGCCGCCACCACCGCCGCCGCCACCGCCACCGCCACCGCCGCCGCCGCCGCCGCCGCCGTTGTTCGCGGCTTGCTCGCGTTCCCGGCGCTCCCGCTCCTCGCGCGCACGGCGCTCCGCTTCTTCGCGAGCCTTCCGCTCCCGCTCCTCGCGGGCCTTACGTTCTGCTTCGACGCCGGCCTGGTAGTCGGCGACCGTCTTCGCCGTGGCGTCTTTGAGTGCGGCCAGCTGCGCCTCGAGCGTCACCTGGTTCGCTTGCTGCTCGGCGAGCGCCGCCTCAGCGGCGGCAGCCGCTTGCTGAGCGGCGACCATCTTCTCCTCGGCGATCTTCTGCAGCCGGTCGCGCTCGACACGCATGACCTCGGCCTGGTCGCTGAGGCTCTGCGCGCTGTCGCGGGCTGTGACCGCCTGTGCGTAGACCGACTGGTTGCGCTCGATGAGCTTGTCCATCGTGCCCAGGCGCGAGAGGAGGTCGTCGGCGGATGCGGCGGAGCCGGCGAAGAACAGGTCGAGCGAGGCGTCATCCCCGCCGCTCCGATAAAGCTGAGCGGCGACGCGACCGGCTTTGTTCGCCGCATCTGCGGCCTTGGCGGCCTGCGCGTCGGCCTGTGCCTGCAGCTGATCCGCCTCGTACGCCGCTTCCAGGTAGGCCTGCTGCGCCTCGTAATACTCGTTCGAGCGCGCGACGACCTCCGCCTGCGTGCGCTGCACTTCCGCATTGAGAGCCTGGATCAGGCCCTGGATGCGGGTGACCTCGGCGGCTTTCGCACCCTCATTGGCGCGAGCGCGCTCGACGTCTGCCCACGATGGGTACCCGGCGATGCCGAAGGCGCCCGGGAGACCGGGGCCGGCCGTAGCGCCGAAGAGGCCGAGGCCGACGGCACCCAGAGCGCCGAGGGTCAGGGCACCCCGCCGATCGACGTTGGGCCACAGCATCCGTCGCTCGCGGGGGCTGGGTGCGCAGTCGCACTCCTCGGTGTCGAGGCGATCGAGCCGGTCGAGAGTCACGACGGCACCTTCCCTCTCCGATGGCAACTCGGACCACAGTAGCAACATGAGTAACAATCGCAACAGGTCCGCGTCGCAGGGGTCGCGACATCCATGCTTACCCGGGCGGGACCGAATCCCCGGTTGGACTCGCCCCCGATTGGCGGATCAGTGGGGGATTGCGTATGCTTGGGCGTCGGCAAGTGAGCGCTGAGCCCGCGTGGCGAAGGGGTTCATTTCGGCCCCATCGTTTAGCGGCCTAGGACGCCGCCCTTTCACGGCGGTAGCACGGGTTCGAATCCCGTTGGGGTCACGGTTTCGCCGATACAACTGAATAAGCATGGCCCTGTAGCGCAGTTGGTTAGCGTGCCGCCCTGTCACGGCGGAGGTCGCGGGTTCAAGTCCCGTCAGGGTCGCTCCACAGCGACGGGCCCTTTGATTTCAGAGGGCCTTTCGTCTCGGACACGGCTTTTCGGAGCCGTGCGGCTCTGTAGCTCAGTTGGTAGAGCGCACGACTGAAAATCGTGAGGTCACGGGATCGACGCCCGTCGGAGCCACTGAAACCCTCGTGCGGCTTCTACGCGCGGGGGTTTCTTCACTTGCCCTGGTGGGATCGGCAGGCAAGCCCTCGCGGGCGAGTCGGGTGCTGTCGACGAAATCTTCGCCGGAATCCAGGCAGAGACTCGTCGCAGCGGACGGCGCACAGAGGTCAGCTCCCGCCTCTTGCCGCGGTTCGATCTTCGGCTTCGACCCCCGGGATGTGGGCGCGAAGAACTGGCGGGGCCTCCGTCTGCGCGAATTGCGTGGAGCCCCCGGATTCGACTTCCCGATCCTCGAGCTGATCCATAGCGCTGGACGTGCGCCTGAGCGATAACCTCGAGCCTTCCGGGTGCGTGGAGGCCGCACGATTGGTAGTGTCTCGGCCGTGACGACGTCCCCCGCAGTTGACCAAGATCCGGTGGTGAAGCGACCCCGCCGCATCAGCCGCGGGTCGGTTCTGCTTCTCGGAGTCGTCGCGATCCCCTTCGCTCTCAACGCCGCGCTGAACAGCTACGGGCCACTTACCACGGACACCGCCCTCCGGATGGCATTCGCCACCGTGGCAGGACAGACCATCGCCATCCTGAGCGCGATCACCGCCGTTGTCCTCACCGTCCGGCGCCGGTACACGTGGACGGCGCACGTGGGGATCGCGCTTGTCGCCCTGGTGATCATCACCTGGGCCATCGGCGGCATGGCGTCCGCCGGCGACCTCCTGATCGCGCGCCTGGAGCACATCGCAGAAGTCAACGAACTCAATCGGTAGCTTCTCCGGTAAAACCTCACGCGATCTTCTCGCCGCTCACGCAACCGCCCGCATCCAAGCGGAGCGGTGTGGGGGTGGCGATGGGGCTTCACATCAGTGCAGCGAATCTCTCGGTGCGTTCCACCGATCCGATGATGATGAGAGTGTCGCCCTCGGCAACCACAGAGGCGGCACCCGCTGCCTGCCATTCGCCGTCCCCTCCCTTGATCTTCACGACGGTGACGCCGTGCCGGCGACGGACGGCAGATTCCTCGAGTGAGCGGCCCACCATCTCCCGGGGCGCGATCGTCTTCGCGACGACGAGGTCGCGGTCGAATTCCACATAGTCGAGCATCGAGCCGCGCACGAGGTGGGCCACCCGGCGACCCATGTCGGCTTCCGGGTAGATCACGTGCTCGATGCCGAGCTGCTCGAGAATGAGGCCATGTTGCTCACTGATGGCCTTGGCCCAGATCGAGCGCACGCCCATACGCATGAGGAGTGACGCAGTGAGGATGCTGGCCTGGATGTCCGAGCCGATGCCGACAACGACCCGGTCGAAGTCGGCGACCCCGAGCTGATCGAGCGCGACCTGCCGCGTCGAGTCCGCGCGGACCACGTGGGTGAGGATGCCGTTGAGCGACTGCACGGTGTCTTCGTCCGCGTCAACGCCGAGGACCTCGGTGCCCGAGCGGGCGAGCTCGGTCGCGAGCGACCCGCCGAAGCGCCCGAGGCCGATGACGACAACCGAGTTGGCGGAGCCGTCGCGCCGGCGGCGGGCCCAGAAGTGGGTGGGGTTATCCAATGATCGGACGCTCCTTTGGCAGTTCGTACTGACGCTTCTGGGTGGACAACGCGAGCGCGGACCCGAGCGCCACGGGGCCGAGCCGGCCGATGAACATCAGGAGGATGAGGATCCCCTGTGCGGCAGGCGGGAGGCTCGCGGTGATGCCCGTGGAGAGTCCGACAGTAGCGAATGCGGAGATCACCTCGAAGACGACACGGTCGAGGCTGAAGGGGCTCATCAGCATGATCGCGAGCGTCGAGGCGACGACCAGGGCGACCGAGAGGAGCGCAACGGTGAGGGCCTCGCGATGGGTGGAGCGCGGGAGGCGTTTCCCGAACATGTTCACGGCCGTGTCCCCGCGCACCTCGGCGACGATGATGAAGAACAAGACCGCGAACGTCGTGATCTTGAGTCCGCCCGCCGTGCCGGCTGGGCCACCGCCGATGAACATCAGGATGTCGGTGACAAACCAGCTCTCCTCGTGCATCTGCGAGACGTCGATGGAGTTGAAGCCGGCCGTGCGCGGCATGACCGATGCGGTGAAACCCGCGAGAATTCGCCCCGCGGGATCCAGTGCGCCGAGCGTCGCCGGGTTCGACCACTCGAGAATGGTCAGCACGACGGCACCAAAGAGGAGCAGGACGAGCGTTCCGACCACCACCGTGATCGTGTTGAGGGTCCAGCGCCGCGGGATGACGAGCCGCTTGCGCAGCTCCATGATGACGGGGAACCCGAGTCCGCCGATGATGACCGCCGCGCAGATCGGGAGGCAGATCCACGGGTCCGCGACGAAGCTCATGAGGTTGTCGCTGAAGAGCGCGAAGCCCGCGTTGTTGAAGGCCGACACGGCATGGAACGTCCCGAGCCACACCGCCCGGCCGAGGTCCTCGCCGTAGCCGATCCACCACCGCAGCATGAGGAGGAAGGCCACGACCGCCTCGACGCTCAGCGTGATGAGCGCGACGCCCGTGAGCACGCGACGTACATCGCCGACCGCCACTGTGTGCGTTTCGCTCACGGCTGTGAGTCGGGTGCGCAGACCGAGGCGACGGGCGACGAGGAGGCCGAGCAGCGTCGCCAGCGACATGACGCCGAAGCCGCCGATCTGGATGAGAGCCAGGATGACGACGTGACCGAACGGCGACCAGAAAACGGGCGTGTCGACCACGATGTGGCCCGTGACACAGAGAGCGCTCGTCGCGGTGAAGAGCGCCTCGATGAACGTCGCCGGACGTGACTCGACGGACGCGGGGAGCATGAGGAATGCCGTGCCGATGGCGAGGACCCCGCCGAAGGCGATCGCGATCGCCTGGGCCGGTTGTACGCGGGAAAGCACCCCCAGGGCACGAGGAACGGCCATGCACCTTCCTCAGTTGTCGCCGCGGGCGCGCGATGGGCCCACTGTCACGTAGCGCTGAACGAGCACCAGCTTGCCAGACGCGCCGGCATGCGAACCAATGGCGCCCGCATCAGAACCGAGCGGAGAACCCGCCGTCGGCGTGAAGGAGTTGACCGCTGATCCACCGCCCCTCGGCCGAAAGCAGGAACGAGGTCACCCCGGCGATGTCCTTCGGTGTTCCCGCTCGGCCCAGCGGGAAGTGCCCCGCGAGGCGTTCGCGCGTGTCATCGTTCATCCAGCCGGTGTCGACCGGACCAGGGTTGACGACGTTGGCGGAGATGCCCTGCGGCCCGAGCTCGCGCGCTGCGGAGATCACGATCCGATCGAGCGCGCCCTTGGAGGCTCCGTAGGGAAGGTTGCCGGTCGTGTGGTCGCTCGTGAACGCCACGACGGCTCCGCCCGTGGCATCCACCTGCCGCGCGAACGCGGCGATGAGCAGCAGGGATGCGCGCGCATTGACCGCCACGTGCTGATCGAAGCTGTCGGCTGTCGTGTCCAGGATGCTGGACTCGACGTCGTGCGCATGGCTGAGGACGAGGCCCGACAGGATGCCGCGTTCGCGACTGATCCGTTCGATGAGAGCCGTGGGCTCCGTGGCGCTCGCGAGGTCGCAGGGGTAATCCCCGGTGCTGAGGTCGCTGGTGACCACTTCCCACCCGTCTGCGGCAAGGCGGGGGACGATGGCGGCCGCGATGCTGTTGGCTCGCGCGGCTCCGGTGACCAGTGCGAGGGGCATGCCCCGAGGTTAACCGAACTGGTTGCCGGATGCCGAGCCGGCCCAGGGTGACCGTTGATCGCTGGCCGGCCGCCCGGCGATGAACGCCGGCGGGGCCGCCCGGAGGGCCTCAGCTGATCCTGGCTGCGGCGCCCAGGTCCTCAATAAGGGCCTTCTCGTCCGCGTCGGACAGCGAGGTCTGCACGACCTGGCCGTTGTACGGGGCCAGGGCGGTGGCGAACTTATCGGCCGTGAGCTTCACCGCGTACATCACGATCGCCGATTTGCCGGCCGTGACGGTGGACTGCACACGGTTGCGGAACTCCGCATCCAGCCCTGTCTTGTCCAAGCCGGCGAACAGGGCCCCGAGCAACCCGCCGAAGACGAGTCCCGCGAAGGGGATGAAGAAGAGAATGCCGATCAGTGCACCGAACAGCGCTCCCCCTGCCGCGCCGACCCCGATCTTGCCCGCAGACCCGGGGTACTCCACACGGGTCTTACCTTCCCCGTCGACCTTGACCAACGCCAACCCCGCGAGCTCGACGATGAGGTCGTTCTGGAGCTCCTGCACCTTGTTGTAGGCGGCCTCGGCATCGGTCTCCGAGTCGAACGCGATCACAATCAAATCAGCCACGACACACCCCGTTCGTCTCGGCCTACCCAGGCGCTGATGCGCTCGCGCGGGACCGGGTTGAGCGGCGCGTTGGTTCACGCGCCGCCAGGGCCCGACAGTAACCCCCGGCCTTGCGGTCTACAACCGTCCTTTCGATACTCGGGACCAACGACCCATGGCGGTCCGGGGGGCGCCCCCGGTGGTCACGAAAGGAGCGTCGCCAGGGCCGACAGGTCGTCGACGTCGAGGTCGAAGTGGTCGTCCGCCGACGGTCGCTCGGCGCCGGGGCGCGCGACGTAGGCGGTGCGGAATCCGTGGCCCGCGGCGGCTCGCAGGTCCCACGGATGTGCGGCGACGAAGAGCGTCCGCGCCGGATCGATGCCGAGCGTGTCGATCGCGTATCGGTAGGCGGCCGGCGCGGGCTTGAAGGTCTGCACGGCGCCCGCGGACAACGCGATGTCCCAGCTGATCGCGTTGGCGTTGGACAGCCGCGCGAGCGAGTCGAGGTCGGCGTTGCTCACGCCGGCGACGAGTCGACCCCGCCGGAGGGTCGCCGTCGCGTCAGCCACATCGGGCCACGCCCGGTACTCCCGATCTACGGACAACGCCTGCGCCGCGGTCGCGGATGACGGGCGCCCGCCCATGCTCACGATCGCTTCGCGTGCGGAGTCGGCGACGAGTCGGCGGTGGGGCTGCCACGCGGCCTCGCCGGCGATGACGGCGGTCATCCGTGCAGCGAGGAGCTCCGCCCAACGTCGGTGAAGGTCCGCTGGCCCGCCGAGACCGGCCTCGGCGGCCATTCGCTCGGCGACGCTCCGCCACGTCGCATCCTCGTCGACGAGCGTCCCGATCACGTCGAAGACGAGCGCGTCCACCCGGTCGGGAACGAACGGCGGTCTCTCCATGTCGTCCACTAAAACAGAAGCGCTTCCCCAGGGCGAGGAATCGGATGAGGCGACGTGGTCGACCCGACACGCTTGACCCGACACGGCTGACCCGACCCATTGAACACCGCGCCCAAGCGTTAAGTATTTATGTACATTCGGTGCCTTGCGTTGCTAGGGTGTGTGGTCAACGGGCAGTCGGGAGCTTCGCATGTCTACTGCAGAAAACATCGGCGAGCGCATCCGCCGGATTCGCCAATCGCGCGGAGTCAGCCTGCGGAAAGTCGCCTCGGAACTCGGCGTCTCCCCGAGTCTCATCTCCCAGGTGGAGACCGGGAAGAGCCGGCCATCGGTAGCGACGCTGTACTCGCTCGCGGGCTTCTTCGGCGTCTCTGCCGACGAGCTGCTGGGCATCGCCGGTCAAGACCGAGCAGCCGCCGAGCCGGCGTTCCCCGCGTACCGGGCCGCGACCCCGGAGGTACAGCGCGGCGCCGACAACCCGTCGATCGAGATGGAGGACGGCGTTCGGTGGGAGCGTTTGGCCAGCAGCCCTGACGGGCGTGCGGACGCGCTCCTCGTCACGTATGAGGCGGGCGCGTCGAGCTCCGCGGCCGGGAAGCTCACGCGACACTCCGGCTTCGAGCACGCCTACATCCTCGAGGGCGAGCTGACGCTCCAACTCGAGTTCGACGAGTACGTCCTGGGCCCGGGGGATTCGCTGCAGTTCGAATCCGCCCGTCCGCACCTCTACACCAACCGCGGCTCGTCCCCCGCCCGCGGCGTGTGGTTCGTCATGGGGCGCCGCAGCGCCAGCATGGATGCTGAGCCCGGTGCCGAAGCCGTCCGCCGGGGGCGCCCGATGACGGCCAACGCGCTGGATGTGCTGCGACGGTTCGACCACATGGACTGACACCCGCGGCAGCGGCTCACGTATACGGGTGTTCAATATCCGTTGACATATTGAACGCTCACTGTCACGCTTTGGTTAACACCGGCGCGCGGAAACCCGACCGTCTCTCGCACCCACCGACACAGGAGTCCCCATGGCAGCCACCCCTCTTCGTCCTGAGATCGTTTCGATCGTGGAGCAGCTTGATGAGTTGCGTCCGACTTTGATCGCGAGTGGGCGGGAGGCGGATGCGGAGCGTCGTATCTCGCCGGAGGTGTTTGATGCGGTCGCCGCGACGGGTGCGTTCGGTATTTCCGCGCCGCCGGCTTTCGGGGGTCTGGGCGCGAACACGGCCGAGTGCCACGCGGTCGCGCGTGCGATCGGTCGGGGGGATGGCAGCATCGCGTGGGTGCACGGCATCCTGGATTCCGGTGCGTGGGTGGTGTCTCTGATGAGCGAGCAGGCGCAGCAGGACGTGTGGGGCACCGACAAGGGCGTGAACTCGTTCATCTCGATCGTGCTGGCCACGACCTCGGACACGCAGCGGGCCGATGGCGGCTACCGGGTCACGGGCAAGTGGGGCTACGGCACCGGCAGCATGAACGCGGACTGGTCGCTGCTGGGTGTGCCGTTGAAAAACGATGCCGGTGAGGTCGTGGATGCCGGTCTCGCCCTCATCCCCACCTCCGAACTCGGCGTCGAGGACAATTGGTATGTCGCGGGGATGAAATCCACCGCGAGTGTGATGCAGATCGCTGAGGACGTGTTCGTTCCCGAGCACCGCATCTTCCCCCTCACCGCCGCGGTCGAGGGTGGTTACCTCAGCAACTACGACGACCTCACGTACCAGACGGTGTTCGTGCCGTCGCTGTTCATGAAGCTCATCGGCCCGCACCTGGGAATGGGACGCGCCGCGTTGGACTACGTCATCTCCAAAGCCGACAGCAAGGCGATCGCGTACACCGGGTACGCCAAGCAGTCCGACTCCGCGGTGTTCCAAAGCGCGATCGCGAAAGCATCCGTGCAGCTCAACGCCGCAGAACTCGTCGCCCGCGACGTCGCCGACACCATCTACCAGGGCGCCCAGGACGGCTACTACGCCCCGTACGCGGAACGCATCGAGATGCGCGCCAAGGCCGGCTGGGTCGTGGAGACCATCACCACGATGATCAACGACCTGATGACCGCGCACGGCTCCGCCGGGTTCGCCGAGTCCGCGTCCCTGCAGCGGGTCTGGCGCGACCAGGCCACCGCCAGCCGCCACGGCCACACCCTCGCCGCCAGCGGCTTCGAGGCCTACGGCAAGACGATCTTCGGCCGCGAAGACGAGGCCCGATTCGTCCTCCCCATCGTGTAACCCATCCCACCCACCCGCGACGAACACGGAGCAGGACATGACGACCACGCTCTTCGAGCCGCGGATCTCGGCGGATGACTTCAAGCACGCGTTCCGGCATCACCCGGCAGGTGTCGCCATCATCACGGCGGATGCCGGAGACGGTCCGGTCGCGATGACGGTGAGCTCGGTGGCCTCGGTCACGATCGATCCACCGACGCTCGTCTTCTCCGCCTCGGCGATGTCATCCAGCACACCCACGATCCGTCGCGCGGAAACCGTCGTGGTGCACCTCCTGGCGTCGGACCAGGTCGCCCTGGCGAAACTCGGCGCCCGCAGGGGAGTCGAGCGATTCGGCGACGACGTCGAATGGGGACGACTCCCCACCGGCGAGCCGTACTACCCGAACGCGAACTCGTGGCTGCGCGGGCGGGTCGTGCAGCGCGTCGACGTGCACGGCTCGACACTCATCGTCGTGGAGGCCATCCAGGCGAAGCCGCGCGCGGAAGGCTCAGCCGGCGAGCCCCAGCCGCTCGTCTATCACGACCGCAAGTGGTTCATCCTGAACGACAGCGCCGTCCTCCCCCAGAACGTCGTACCTTTCTACGCCGTCTATGGGCGGGGCGACGACTGACGGCATCCGCCCGCCGCGGCACATCGCATCCCCACCGAAACCTCCAGGAGGAGAACCATGTCCAACGACCGCATCACCCGCACCGCATCCCCCACCGTGCCGGGAATCTCCGACAGCACGCGCGTGAAGAGCGGCGACCTCGTGTTCATCTCGGGCCAGGTCGGCTTCGAGGAGGACGGCTCCGTTCCGGAGAGCTTCGAGCGGGCCATCGAGCTCACCTACGGTGAGCTGGAGCGTGCGCTGACGGCGGCGGGTGCGACGTACGAAGACGTGGTTCGCGTGAACGTCTACATCACCCAGCTCGACCAGGAGAAGCTCGTGACCTGGCGCCGCACGCGCGACCGGATCGTCCAGGCCCCCGAGCCGTCGGCCAGCACCGTCATCGGGGTGTACTCGCTCTACAACGGGGCGACCATCGAGATCGACGCGATCGCCGCCGTCTGACGACGCCGAACCTGCAGGCGTGACGCCGCGACCCACATGTCCGCGGCGTCACGCCACCGAGCGCGCCCGCGCGACGCCGTCATGGACGGCACCAAACGACGACAAAGGAGTGTCATGAGCATCACAGGTTCAACGAAGTTCCCGGTCACCGCCGACACGGATTACTCGATCTGGTCGCTCGAGTTCTGTCATGCGGACATGCCGCACGACTTCTTCGGCGGCTCGGGGATCTTCAGCAACGCGGGCATCGTCCGCATCCCCATGCTGTACACGCTCATCATCGGTGGGGAGGTCGGCGGCAAGCAGCATGTCGCGCTCGTGGACTGCGGTTTCCGCAACGATTACTGGCTCGACCGCTACGCCTTCTCCAACTGGGAGAGCCCGACGGAGGTGCTGGCGCAGGTAGGGATCACCCCCGAGGATGTCGACGTCATCCTGGTGTCGCACATGCACTTCGATCACATGGGCAACTTCGAAGCTTTCCCGAACGCCCAGCTGTACGTCCAGTACGAGGAATTCACGGGATGGTCCTCAGCCGTCGACATGGCGAACAACATGTCGACCGAGCAGCAGAAGGCGTGGATCTTCTCCTCCTTCGACCCGACCGACCTCGCCAAGGCCGCACAGGGCATCGCCGACGGACGCATCCGCTTCGTCCACGGTGACCAGGAACTCCTCCCCGGTGTGACCGCGCGCCTCGCACGGGACTCGCACACCTTCGGATCGCAGTGGTTCAAGATCCAGACCCGCAACGGACCGTTCGTCGCCGCCGGGGACACCGTGTACTGGTACTCGAACATCGAGGGGATGTGGGCGCCCGGCTACGTGCAGGGCAACACCTTCAACCTCATCAGCCTGTACCAGACGCTCCAGAAGGAGCTGCAGGGAGAGACCAGCCGGATCATCCCCGGTCACGATCCCGAGATCGCGCTGCGGCACAGTTCTTGGCTGTCCCCGAGCGGCAACTCGATCGCCGAACTGAATCTCCGCGAGAACGACGCCTCCCGTCGTCCGCACGGAGCACTCCCGCTCCTCCGCTGACCCGTCCGTGACTCCCCAGGAGGAAAAGATGACCGATACGACTCCGCTGTACCGAGACTTCACCAGCGTCGACGAGCTGAACCGCGCGTACGACATCGAAGCGACGGTCCCCGACTTCGGCGCGTACGCCAACGACTTCGTGGCCCGCAGCGCGGCGTACCGCGACGAGGCCCGATGCCTGCTGGACGTGCGCTACGGACCGACGCTGGACGAGACGTACGACGTCTTCCTTCCTCCGGAGGATTTCACCGGCCCTCGTCCTGCGCTGTTCTTCATCCACGGCGGCTACTGGAAGGCGACCACGAGCAAGGTCTGGAGCTACGTCGCACAGGGCCTTGCCGCACGAGGGTTCGTCGTCGCTGTGGAGAACTACGCGCTGTGCCCGCGGGTGACCATCGCGGAGATCGTCCGCCAGCACCGCGCCGCCTACGCGCACTTCTACACGCACGCCGGCGACTACGGCGTCGACGTCGAGCGCATCGTGCTGTCGGGTCACTCCGCGGGCGGACATGCGATCGGCACTCTGCTGCAGGCGGACTGGGCCGGCGACTACGGGCTTCCGTCGCTGCCGTGCGCCGGCGCGCTTCCCATCAGTAGCGTGTTCGACCTGCGCCCGCTCGTGCACACGTTCCTCAACGCCGACCTGCACCTGGATGAGGCATCCGCCGAGAGGCTCAGCGTGCTCGCCGCTCCCCCGGTGGTCCCGCCGATGGTCGTCGCCTACGGCAACGACGAAACGCCGGAGTTCGAGCGTCAGTCGATCGACTTCGCCGCCACCGTGACGGAGGCGGGGCATCCGGTCGAGGTCGTCGTGAAGGACAACAACCACTTCGACATCCTCGAGTCACTGGCCGACGGAACCGGTCACCTGGCCCAGATCGTCGAGCGGCTCGCCCGCGCCTGATCGATCCAGGCGCGGCGAGGCGCGGCGGCGTCACGGTCCAGCCGATGACCCGCCGCGCGGTGTGTGTGTGTCAGGGCGCGACGACCCGCAGCGTGCACTGCCTCGCTGGGGGGCTCTTCATGGCGGCGGGCGCCTCGGCGTACTTCGTGTCGATCACGCGGTCGATGGCGCGCTGCACCGGGTCATCCGCCGCCACCCGCTCCAGCGCGACGCGTTCGGTCGGCAGAGCGAGGGCCGCGTCGCGGTCCCGGGCGGCGATCATCCCGTCGCCGAGGACGAACTCGACCTCGCGCCCGGAAACCGCGCGCCGATACCACCAGGACGACCTGCCGTATTCCGACCGCACGTACGGAACACCGTCGACCACCATCGCCAAGATGGGGGTGGCGACTCGGGTGCCGTCGGCGCGACGGGTGATGACGGCGACCACGCGGGTCTTGTCGAGGACGCGGACGAGGTCGGCGAAGGTCATGCCCGAGGATATCCCCCCACGCGACCGGTACCCCCAGGCCGACGGGGTCAATCCCCCAGGAGATCCTCGAGAACGGACAAGACGCCGTATTCCGTGTTCGCGGGCGCGAGGAACTTGGCGCGGGCGATGACATCGGGATGCGCGTTGGCCATCGCATACGACCAGGCGGCAGCATCCAGGAGTTCGAGATCGTTGAGGTAGTCGCCGAACGCCACGGTCTGCTCGCGCGTGACCCCGAGGGTCTCCTGCAGACGCCGGAGCGCCGCGCCCTTGTCGACCCCGCGGTTCATGACGTCGACCCAGTGGCGCCCGGACACGACGACCTGGTGCGTGGCGGCGAGGTCCTCCAGTTCGGGGAAGAGGGAGTGCTCGGCCTCGGCGAAGGAGTACACCGCGATCTTCAGCACCTCGTCCTCCACCGCGGTGAGGTCGCCCACGAGTGCCAGCTCGGCGTAGTACCGCCGTGCCTCGGCCAGGAACGCCGGGTCGGGGCGCTCGATGTGGGCCGAGTGCTTGCCGCAGACGACCACTCCGATGTCGTGACGGGTGGCTGTGTCCCGCAGTCGCTCCACCACGTCGCGGACGAACGCCGGCTCCAGAGCGTCGCTGAAGATCTCTTCTTCGTGGCGGACCACGTAGCTCCCGTTCTCCGCGACGAAGGCCATGTCGTCGCCCGCGGGTCCGAATTCGCGACGGAGGGTGGCGTACTGGCGACCGCTGGCGGGGGCGAACACGATCCCGCGCTTCGTCAGCCGCTCGAGCATGTCCCCGAGCCCGGGCGGAACGTGTCCGTTCCCGTCGAGCAGGGTGCCATCCATGTCGACGGCGACCAGGCGGATGTCGCGGGGTCGCTCCTCGGTCGGCACCGCGGTGACGTCAGCCGAGGACATCGGGCATCGTCGGAGTTTCGCCGTGCACGTGTTCGGCAAGGAAGGCGAACAGCGTCTCGTACCAGACCACGGCGTGCTGGGGCTTGAGCACCCAGTGGTTCTCGTCGGGGAAGTACAGGAACCGGTGCGCGATGGAGCCGTCGTCCGCGGCGAAGTGCTCGTTGAGCTCCGACCACAGCCGGAGGCCCTCCCCGACCGGCACGCGGTAGTCGCGGTCGCCGTGGATCACGAGAAGGGGTGTGCGGATGTCGCGGACGAACCGGTGCGGAGAGTTCTCGACCATCGCTTCGGGCGTGAAGATCCGCTGCCAATACGCGGACGAGTCGGTGGTGCCGGCGAACTGGTCCAATGCCCACAGGCTCGCGTGCGTGACGATCGCCCGGAAGCGGTCGGTGTGCCCGGCGACCCAGTTCGCCATGTACCCGCCGAACGAGCCGCCCAGAGCGGCGGTCTTGGCCTCATCGATGTCGTCGCGCGCCACGACGGCGTCGGTGATCGACATGAGGTCTGTGTAGGGCTTGCCACCCCAGTCGTTCCAGCCGCGAGCGATGAAGTCGAGACCGTATCCGGTGGACAGGGCGGGGTCGGGGAGCAGCACCGCGTATCCGAGGGCGACGGCGAGCTGCGGGTTCCACCGCCAGCTCCACGCGTTCCAGCTGTTGAGCGGACCGCCGTGGATCCACAGCAGGAGCGGGGCGGGCGCCGCCGCTGATGCGCCGTCGGGCAGGAGCAGCCAGCCGCGGACGCGAGCACCGTCGTCAGCTGTCGCGTCGACCTCCGTGATCGTCGCGGGTACATCGGGCAGCGGAGCCGGCGAGGCCAGGGCGGTCACGGCTCCGTCGCGGGTCACGCGGACCGGATGGGGCGGCGCCATCCAGGATGACCGCAGCGCGATGAGGTCGCCGGTTCCCCGGTCGACCCCGACGTGCGTGTACGTGAAGTCGTCGCGCGTGACCTGTTCCGCCGTGCCACCATCGAGCGACACCCGGAAGATCGGCCCGCGCCCGTCCTGGTCGGCGGTGACGATGAGCGCGCGGTCATCCGCGTCGAAGGTCACCGAGCCCGGCCAGCGATCCCACCCCTCGGCGAGCCGGCGGGGGTTCGAACCGTCCAGCCCCGACACCCAGAGCTCCTGGTCGGCCGGGCCCTCGGGCGAGCCGAAGCCGGACCGCACATACGCCAGGGTGCGGCCGTCGTGGCTCACCGCGGGCGACTCGAAGTAGGTGCTGCGCTCGTCGAACAGTGTCGTGCGCTTCCCGGTAGCGGTGTCGATCGCGACGAGGATGTGGCGGGCGTCGCGCCCCTCGGGAACCTGCAGGGATGCGACCAGCGTCGCACCGTCCGGCGTGAGCGCGGCGCCGGCGATATCGGCGGTGCGCCCGGGCTTCGGGGTCAGGTCACGCGGACGCGGAAGTGTGCGCGGGTACGGCTTCGCCGCATCCTCTTCCTCCCCCTCGACCGCCTCCGACTCGTCTGCGACCGCCCCCACAGTGTCGGCGAGCGCGTCGAGGTCGAGGGCGAGGATGTGCGGTTCGGCGGGGCCGAGATCGTGGTCCCAGAACCGTACGGGGTAGCTCGAATGCAGGATCGCCGAGACCTTGCGTTTCTTCCGCTCGGCGCGGAGCCGCGCGTCGTGTTCGATCGTGTCGGCCGAGGGCAGCAGGTCGGCCGACAGGACGAGGCGTGGGGAGGCCTCGGCCACGGCCGCGATGGCGCCGACACCCCCGGCGAGCCGCGTGATCGGTCGCGCCTCGCCGCCACTTGCCGGAAGCAGCCACAGCTGGCCGGACTCCTCGTCCTCTTCCGCCTCGGAGTCGGGCCGCGCGCTGACGAAGAGCACCTCCCCGGCGGCCGTGAACGCGGCGCCGGACTCCCCCTTCGCGGAGCGGGTGAGGCGCCTCGGAGCGCCCGTGCCGTCGGAGGGCACCTCCCACAGCGAGCGCTCGTAGGCCGTCCGGTCTTTGGTGAGCGTCGCGACGGTGAGGACGACCCGTCGCCCGTCGGGCGACAGTGCCAGCGCCTCGATGCGGGGAAGGGAGATGTACTCGTCGAGGGAGCCGAAGGGTGTGGGGGGCATGCCTTTCACGCTAACCGCTCCCGCAGCACCGCACGTGGTCAGCGAGGCCGGGTGAACGCGCCGGACTGCACCGCGCGCGGCACCGGAGGCGCACTCCGGGCGTCCCACGCAGCCAGGGTCGCGGTCGGCGTCTGTTCCGCCGCTGTCGTCGCCACCCCGCCAGCGACTCTACGAACCGATGGCTGCGGATCCCCCATGGCGCCGCTGGTCGGTGGCCTCGTACTTCTGAGTCGCCAGGGGGCTATCCCCCTCCGCTGACCGACTCTGACGAGTGTCGTAAGTCTCCGTCTTCGGGCGGAAGACTCTCTTGATTCGCGTCCACGCCGAGATCTTGCCACTCATGGTGAGCTCCTCTCCGGTACCCCGGACTGTAGTCGCAATAGTGCCCAGGCGCGGACGCCTGGTCGGGCGCTCCAGCGTCCTTCGCGGCGCGGTCAGCGGAGGACCGAGCTGAGGAGCAGACTCGTCTCGCTGTTGACGACGCCATCCGTGGAGCGGATGCGGCCGAGCACCTGGTCGAAGCGGGCGAGGCTGTCGACCTGGAGTTCGGCCACGAGGTCCCATCCCCCGTTGGTGGTGTGCAGCGCCGTGATCTCCGGGAAGCCACGGAGCCGGCGGATGACGGCGTCCGTGGTGCGGCCCTCCACCTCGATGAGCGACATCGCGCGGATCTGGTCGACCGCCGCTTCGTCGCGCACCCGGACGCTGAAGCCCACGATCGCACCGGAGGAGACGAGGCGCGTGAGCCGGGCATTTGCAGTGGCGCGGGCGACGCCGAGACGCCGGGCGATCGTCGCGACCGGCATCCTCCCGTCCTCCCGGAGGAGCGAAATCATGCCGCGGTCGAGGTCATCCAATGCCGCCATGGACATAACGTACAACGGACCGCAGCACATCGATCAGAGGCGGGAGAAATGATGCGCTGGCAGTACATGGTGTGTACGAACTGGATTCTCCTAGCCTGAGACGAAGTGGGGAATAGGTTTCGAAAGGCTTTGGATGACTGAGTTCGTGGACGTCGCGCAGATGGTGCGGTGGATGACCGCCTCCGGCACGGAGCAGCTGATCGGCCGGATGTCCCGGTACGTCGAAGACGACTACCGTCGCTGGCAGAGTTTCGACAAGACGGCACGCGTGGCCAGCCACACGCCCTTCGGAGTCATCGAACTGATGCCGACGAGCGACTCGGAGACGTACGCCTTCAAGTACGTCAACGGCCACCCCTCCAACCCCGGGCGCGGCTTCCAGACCGTCACCGCTTTCGGTGTCCTGGCCGACGTCCACAACGGCTACCCGGTCTTCATGGCCGAGATGACGCTCCTCACCGCACTGCGCACGGCCGCCACTTCGGCGATGGCGGCACGCCATCTCGCTCGACGCGACTCTCGCGTCATGGCACTGATCGGGGCGGGCAGCCAGGCCGAATTCCAGGCCCTCGCCTTCCGCGCAGAGCTGGGGATCGAGGATCTGGCGGTGTGGGACACCGACCCCGCCGCGGTCGCCAAGCTCGAGCGCAACCTCGCGCCGCTCGGATTCCGTATCCGGCGCGCGAGGTCGGGTCGAGACGCCGTCGACGGTGCGGATGTCATCACCACGTGCACAGCGGACAAGACCCAGGCCACCGTCCTGCACGCGGAGTGGGTCGGTCCCGGTGTGCACATCAATGCGATCGGCGGCGACTGCCCCGGCAAGACCGAGCTCGATGCCGCGATCCTCCATCGCGCCGATGTCTTCGTGGAGTTCACGCCGCAGACGCGGATCGAGGGGGAGATCCAGCAGGTCGGCCCGGACTTCGCCGTCACCGAGCTCTGGGAGGTCGTCCAGGGCCGCGCGCCCGGGCGCACGTCGGCAACGCAAATCACCGTCTTCGACTCCGTGGGCTTCGCGATCGAGGACTTCTCCGCCCTGCGCTTCCTCCGCGACGAGGTGGGCGGATCTTCCTACACCTCCATCCTCGACCTGGTGGCCGAGCCCGACGATCCGAAAGACCTCTTTGGCATGGTGGCCGCACTGGCCCCGGTCGGCTGAGGCGTGCAGGCTCCCTCCGCGGTCATCCTGATCCGCCCGCACCGCTTCTCGCCCAACGCGCAGACCGCGCAGGACAATGCCTTCCAGTCGGCGCCGACCGACCCCCCGGACGTGGTCGCGCGGCGCGCGTTCGACGAGGTCGGGCTCCTCGCGCAGGCGCTGTCTGACGAGGGTGTCACCGTCCATCTCTTCGACGACGAGGGCGGCGATCACCCCGACAGCGTGTTCCCGAACAACTGGGTGTCCACGCACGCGGGCGGGCACGTCGCCGTCTACCCGATGTACGCACCGAGTCGACGGGGAGAGCGCCGCCCGGACGTGGTCGAGCTGCTCAAGACCCAGTACCGCGTGCAGGATGTCATCGATTACTCGGGCCTCGAACTCGATGACATCTTCCTCGAGGGCACCGGCGCGATGGTGCTCGATCACGACGCCCGGATCGCCTACGTGGCCCGCTCACGGCGCGCCGACCCCGTCGCGCTGGAGCGGTTCTGCACGCACTTCGGGTACGAGCCCATCGCCTTCGACGCGGCGGATGAGGCGGGCCTGCCGATCTACCACACCAACGTCCTGATGTGCATCGCCACCGAGTTCGCACTGGTGGGCCTTGACCGCATCCTCGACCCCGTCCGCCGTGCGCACGTCCATGAGCGACTGTCCAGTCGCCGCGAGGTCATCCCTCTCACCTCCGCTCAGCTCGCGGAGTTCGCCGGGAACGCCATGGAACTGCGCGGGCGCGGCGGACGGATCCTCGCGATGTCCGAGCGCGCGCGCGAGGCGCTGACGACCGAGCAGCGCCGCGTCATCGAGAAGAGCGCCCGCATTGTCGCCGTGCCGGTTCCCACGATCGAGCTGGCCGGGGGGTCGGTGCGCTGCATGATCGCGGGAGTGCACCTCGATCCGCGACCGTCACGCCCCCGCGACGGGCATCGCACGCGCGGTGAGGGCGACCCACAGCGCGCTGCGGTCATCCGGCGAATCCAGACTGACTCCCAGGATGTTCTCCACGGCGGACAGACGCTTGACGAGGGTCTGCCGATGCACTCCGAGTTCGGCGGAGGCCCGCATCACGTGACCGTTGTGCTGAAGGAATGACCTGAGCGCGGCACGCAGCCCGGGGTCGGCGTCTTCGTCCAGCCGCGCGAGCACGGTGTCGGCGATCGCCGCGCGCCTCTTTTCCGGGATGGCGTCGAGGACGACGCTGTGCAGCAGCATCTGCTCGTAGCGCTGCACCGGCACACGCGCGTGCTCGGCGTGGCGAAGCGCCGCCGCCGACTCCTGGGCAGCGGTCATCAGTTCGCTGATCGGGTGCGGACCGCTGACCCCCGCTTGCCCGCCCCGCCGGGCGAGGTCGTGGAGGATCTCCGCGACCACGGCTTCCAACTCGACCGGGGGCAGTTCTGCGATGAGAACGAAGCGGCCCTCCGCCGCAGCATCCACGACGAACGCGCTCGGCGCCGCACGGTCGAAGAGGATGTCGTTCACCCCCTCGGCCAGCACCGCGCCGACGGCGCCGGGAAGGCGGAGACCGGCGACGGCGATGGTGGCGTCCGGCGGGAAGCCGAGAGCCGTGAGCGCGTCGAGGCGATCGCGCGTCGACGCGCCCTCACGCAGGGCGAGAGCGCCCAGGCGATCGGACGCCATCTGCCGCTCCGGCGAGAATCCGAGGCGTCGCTCGGCGTCGATCGACAGGAGGGTGACGGCACCGGCCACGATCATCCGGTCGAGGGTGGTCGGGGTGTGCGAGGAGGTGACGACCAGAAGCTGCCTGGTCCGGCGGCGGGAACCGAGCGGGTGCACCGAGATCACCGTTCCCGCTTCATCCGTGATCTGCGCGACCGCCCCCTGCTGGCGGGCCCGCTCGATGTCGGGGCGCAGCGCAGACATCCTCTCCGCATCGACTCCCCCGGAGGCGTCCAGCACGACACCCGTCGCGCTGGTCACCGCCACCTGGCTCGCTGTGGCCGCCGCGAGGAGCCGCACCACCTCCGCCCGTCCGCGGGGATCGAGCGCCGCAGAGGTCAGCTGCCGTTGGATGTCGTAGGCGCGCTGGAGGACGGCATGCTGCTCGGAGGCGAGGCGGCTCGTCACGAACTCCGACACCGCCACGAACGGGACGTCGATCGGCACCTCCAGGATGGGCATCGACCGTCGAGCGCCGGCTTCGATGAGGGCCATCGGAACGGTGGCATAGGGAGCGTGCACGGTCCCGCCCGTCCCGAACCCGAGCCCGGCGACCCCGTGATCGGCGAGGCGGTCGATGTACTCGGTCATGGACGCCGCCGTGGACAGCTGCAGGCCGGTCGTGATGAGGAACTCGCCGCCGCGCAGCCAGGGCGTCGGATCCGCCACCTCGCTGACGTGGACCCAGCGGATCTCCCGATCGAGCTGATCGTCCGCCGCGACGCACTCGAGGGGCAGGTGGGATTCCTGGAGTAGCTGTCGCAGTGTTACCGCCACGTTTCCCCCACCCTTCTCCCGAAGCCAGGAGGCTGCGTGATCACCATTATGGTGATCTGCGGTAGTGACGATCATCAGGCTGTCGATGGTGTCGGGCATTTCGGCTCGAAAGACTGGCCTGACAGCCTCACTCCGCTCCACCCCACTTCTACGGAGAACACATGAGAAACCGCATCCTGCTCGCGGCGGCGACCATCGCGACGGCCGCCGTCGCGCTCACCGGGTGCGCCGTCGACGGCGCCGCCACGCCCGCCGAGGCCGGAGGGTCGCTGAAGATCGGCTGGCTCCTGCCCCAGACGGGCCCCATCTCGAGCCTCGGAGCCCCCCAGATCGCCGCCCTCGAGCTCGCCGCGGCAGACGTCGCCGCCGGTGGTGGCGCGGCCGGCATGGACATCGAGTACGTCGGAGGAGACGAGGCCGGCGACACCGCCGCCGCGGGTCAGGCGGTCGACCGCATCCTCGCCGATGGCGTGAGCGCGATCATCGGCGCCGGCAGCTCGTCCATCTCGCTCAGCGTCATCGACCGGATCACCGGCTCAGGAGTCGTGCAGTGCTCGGGCATGAACACGACCCCGGCGCTGACGGGCTACCCGGACAACGGACTGTACTTCCGCACCGTGCCCTCCGACATCCTGCAGGGCGGGGTGCTGGCCGAACGCATCGCACAGGACGGTGGATCCAACGTCGCCGTCATCGCGCGCAGCGACTCCTACGCCACGGGCCTCGCCGACTCGCTGGTGGAAGCCCTCGCCGACAACGGCCTGACGCTGGCGACGCGGGTGGATTACGACCCCTCGGCCACGAACCTCGACGCCGAGGTGCGCCAGGTGACGGCCAGCGACCCCGACTCGGTGGTCATCCTGAGCTTCGACGAGGGCGCCACCATCCTCCAGGGTCTGATCCAGGCCGGTTACGGCCCCGGCGCGGCCGGCGTGTACGGCACGGATGCCTTGCCCATCGCGTCTCTGGCCGCCACGGTCGATCCGTCCAACCCCGCAGCGCTCGAGGGGATGACGCTCACGCAGGCGTCCTCCGGCGAAGGCTCGGACTTCACCGCGCGCCTCCTCGAGGACAGCTCCGACCTGGCAACCACCGCGTTCACCCCGTACTTCTACGACTGCGCGATTCTCATCGCCCTGGCCGTCGAGCAGTCCGGAAGCGCGGAACCGCAGGACATCGCGGACGCGCTCGTCGATCTCACCAACGGCGACACCGAGTGCGGCAGCTTCGAGGAGTGCAAGGACCTCATCGCCGACGGTGAGTCCATCGCCTACGTCGGCGCGGCCGGTCCGCTGAACTTCGACTCCGAGGGCGAGCCCACCACCGGCTTGTACGACGTGCTGCAGATGCAGGCCGACGGCACCACCGTGACGCTCGACACGGTCCGCCGCACGATCGAGAAGTAGGTTCCCGCGTGAGCACCGCAGTCCAGGACGCCCCCACCCGCCCCGGGCAGAGCGCGCGGCGACGCCGCACGATGCTGTTCGCCGCGGTCGGGTTGGCACTGATTGCGGTGCTCATCGCGGTCGCTCCGGCCGGGCCGGTCGCCATTCTCCAGGCTGCCAGCGACGGGCTCCGGCTCGGGCTGACCCTCGCGCTCGTGGGGATCGGCCTGTCCCTCGTCTTCGCCACCACGGGGGTGTTCAACTTCGCCCATGGCGAGCTGGCCACCCTGGGCGCGTTGACCACCTGGGCGCTCAACGCCGCCGGAGTCCCGCTCGTCCTCGCGATCATGATCGCCATCCCCGCCGGCGTCGCCGCCGGATACGTCAGTGAGAAGACCGTCTGGCGTCCCCTCCGCCGTCGGCGGGTGTCGCTGACCGGCATGCTGGTGGTCGGGATCGGGCTGGGGCTCGCCCTGCGCAGCACCTACCTGTTCGTCATGGGCGGGGGCTCGCGCACCTATAGCGAATTCGCCGTGCAGGCACCGCTGTCCATCCTGGGCATCTCGATCGCGCCCAAGCAGATCATCGCCGTCCTCGCCGTGGGGCTCGTTCTCGCCGCCCTCGCGGTGTTCCTCCGCTTCGCGCCGCTGGGGCAGGCCATCCGCGCCGTCGCAGATGATCGCGACCTGGCCGCGGCCAGCGGAGTGGCGGTGGACCGCATCCTCGCCGCCGTCTGGATGATCGGCGGAGCCCTCGCCACGCTCGGCGGCGCGCTCATGGGGATGTTCGAGCAAGTGAGCTGGCAGATGGGCAACCAGGTGCTGCTGCTCGTCATCGCCGGGGTGACCCTCGGCGGCCTCGGCAGTGTCGCCGGCGCGGCCGTCGGCGGAATCATCGTCGGCGTCGTGACCCAGCTGAGCGTGCTCGTCCTGCCCGCAGAGCTCAAATACGTGACGGCTCTGGCTCTGCTCATTCTCATCCTCCTGATACGGCCGTCCGGCCTCTTCGGCCGTCGCGAACGGATCGGCTGACCCCATGGATGCATCGACTCTCTTCATCGACGCCATGCGCGCGGCGATCAGTCCGACCGCTGCGGCGTACGCGCTCGGGGCGATCGGCCTCAACCTCCAGTTCGGCTACGCCGGCCTGGTCAATCTCGGGTTCGCCGGCACCATGGCCGCCGGCGCGTACGGCCTCGCGATCGTCGTGGTCAGTGGGGGTCCCCTGTGGGCGGGGCTGCTCGTGGGCGCGGGCGCCGCGGCGGTCTTCTCCCTTCTCGTGGCTCTCCCTACCGTCCGACTCCGCGCGGACTACCTCGCGATGACGACGCTGGCCTCGGCAGAGATCCTGCGCCTGCTCCTCCGGTCATCCTGGGCTCGCCCCACGACCGGCGGTGTGAACGGGTTGCAGCGCTTCGCGAACGACTTCTATGCCGCGAGCCCCTTCGGGACGCAGAGCTTCGCCATCGGTCCGGTCATCGTGCCGGGACGGACCCTGTGGCTGATCCTCGTCGCCTGGATCGTCGTCGCGGTCGTCGCCATCGTCATCGCGGCGATCGTCCGCAGCCCCTGGGGGCGCGCGGTCGTCGCCGTCCGCCAGGACGAAGACCTCGCGCGGGCGCTGGGCAAGAACACGTTCACCATCAAGGTGCAGGTCATGGTGATCGGCGGCATCTGCGCCGCACTGGCCGGAAGCGTCCTGGTCGTGGACCAGCAGAACGTCAACCCCGACAACTTCGGCACATCGATCACCTTCATGCTCTACGCGATCGTGATCCTCGGCGGCGCCGGCCGCATCGTCGCGCCCATCGTCGGTGCGGTGCTGTTCTGGGTGCTCCTGTCGGTCACCGACGGCGTGCTGCGCGGGATCGCCGACGCCTCCACCGCGAGCGGTGGATGGTTCGGCCAAGACCAGGCGGGAGCGGCCCGGTACATCCTCGTCGGATTGGGCCTGGTGCTCGTGATCGTCTTCCGCCCCCAGGGCCTCCTCCCCCGGCTTCCCCGCCGACGCCGGACGGAGGTGACCGCATGAGCCTGCCGACATCGACGGCGTCCAGCCCGATCGCGCTGGAGGACACCGCTCTGCACATCCGCGGCGTCCGGCGCGCCTTCGGGGGTGTCGCCGCGGTGGATGTCGACGAGATCCGGGTGCCCCGCGGCCGCCTCACCGCCCTCATCGGCCCGAACGGCGCCGGCAAGTCGACGCTGTTCAACATCCTCACCGGCTTCGAAGCCGCAGACGCGGGTGAGTGGTCGTTCGAGGGCGAGACGCTCACCGGCCGCCCCGCGCATGCCATCGCACGTCTCGGCGTGCTTCGCACCTTCCAGGCCACCCGCATCGTGTCCGGCGAGACCATCCTGCAGAACATGTTGCTGGCCGCCCCCGCGCAGCCGGGCGAGAGCCTCCTCCGCGCCGCGTGGCACCCCGGGTGGCGCCGCCGTGAACGCGACGAGATCGAGCGGGCCATGGCTCTGCTCGAGCGTTTCCGCCTCGTCGACAAGGCACACGAGGATGCGGAGAGCCTCAGCGGTGGCCAGCGCCGCCTTCTCGAGGTCGCCCGCTCACTGATGGCCCGGCCGCGGGCCCTGCTCCTGGACGAGCCGCTCGCCGGGGTGAACCCCGCGCTGCGCGAGAAGGTGATGGAACACCTCATCTCGCTGCGCGACGAGGGCCTCACCCTCCTGTTCGTGGAACACGACATGGATGCGGTGATGAGCCTCAGCGATCACGTGGTGTGCCTGGCCACCGGACGGCGGATCTCCGAGGGCACCCCCGCCGAGGTCGCCGCTGACCCGGCCGTCGTCGACGCCTATCTCGGCGTCGGCAAGCCGGCATCCACGGCACCGCGGACCGCCGCGCCGGCCGCCGATGGCGGCGCCCCCGACGTCGTTCTCGAGGTCTCGGGGCTCACGGCCGGCTATCAGCCGGGTCGCCCGATCGTGAGCGACATCGACGCGCGCGTCCGCAGGGGCGAGATCGCCGCCATCATCGGCGCCAACGGCGCGGGCAAGTCCACGCTGCTCAAGGCCGTCGCCGGGATCGTCCCCGTCAGCAGCGGAACCGTCGCCGTCGACGGCGCCGACGTGACACGCGACACCGTGCACCGCCGCGTGCGATCGGGAGTCGGTTACGTGCCGCAGTCCCGCAACGTCTTCCCCTCCCTGACAGTGGCGGAGAACCTGCGGATGGGCGAGTATGGCCGCGTGCGCGACAAGGAGGCAGTCGAGCGCGTCCTTTCGCTCTTCCCCGACCTCCGCAACCGTCTCGATGCCCGGGCGGGTTCGCTCTCCGGAGGGCAGAGGCAGGCCGTCGCGATGGCTCGGGCACTCATGCCGGCGCCGCGCCTCTTGCTCCTCGACGAGCCATCCGCCGGACTGTCGCCGATGGCACAGGCCAGCGCCTTCGAGACGATCGCCGCCACCGCCGAGTCGGGTGTCGCGATCCTCATCGTGGAGCAGAACGCGCGGGACTGCCTCGCGATCAGCCACCGCGGCTACGTGCTGGAGCAGGGAAGCGTCGCCCTCACCGGCACGGGACACGACCTGCTGCACGACGAGCGCGTCATCGAGCTGTACCTGGGCGCTCTTCGCACCCGCATCGAAGACACCGACCCCGACGAACCCGCCGAAACCCCCGCTTCAGAGGAGACCCGATGACCCCCACGACCCGCACCTTCGAGCTCGTCGGCGCACCCTTCGACGGCGCCGCTACTCTCGGCTGGCCGGGTTCGCGGCATGCCCCCGCCCGAATCCGCGAATCCCTCGCGTGGATGACGATGCGCTCAGAAGGCGGACAGGTGTTCAGCCTCGACACCGGCGGGCTTCTCCCCGCGGGTGCCGACCTCCTGCGGGATGCCGGCGACGTGGCGGTCGTGCCGCACGATCTGCACGCGACGCTCGACGCGGCGGCCGAGGGTGTCTCGGACGTCGTCCGTCGCGGCAACGTTCCCATCCTGCTCGGTGGCGACGATTCGCTCCTCCTGGCCGGTGCCCGGGGCCTGCACGACGCCGTCGAGGGGACGGTGGCCATCGTGCACTTCGATGCCCACCTCGACCTCATGGACGAAAGCGCACGCCAGGGCCGGTTCAGCCACTCCAGCGGCATGCGTCGCGCGATCGAACTCGACCGCGTCAGCATCCAGCACAGCATCCAGCTCGGCCCGCGCCACTTCAACTACCCGACGTCCTTGCGCTTCATCCAGGAGTCCGGCCTCCCCCAGATCTCCTCCCTCGAGACCATCGAGAAGGGCTGGCGCTGGGCCTCGGAGCGGATCCTCGAGCGGATCGAGGGGGCCGACCACGTGTTCTTCAGCTTCGACATCGACACGATCGACCCGGCGCACGCACCCGGCGCCGGGGCCCACGAACCGGGCGGGATCACGTCCCGTGACGCCATCGAGCTCGTCAAGGTGCTCGCGCCGCACTGCGACGCCTTCGCGGTCACCGAGGTCAACCCGATGACCGACCACAACGACCTCACCTCGAACCTCGCGGCGTACCTCTGCTACTACTTCGCCGTCTTCGGCGCCGTGGCGGCCTGATGCTCCGCGGCGACACCGGCGTTCATCGCCGCCGTCGCGGAACTCTCGCCTACGGTGCGGAGATCGGAGTCGTCATGCTCGACTTCGACTCACCGTTCGTTCCCGGTGACATGGGCAATGCGGCCACCTACTCACGCCCTGCGACCTTCCGAGCAGTGCCAGGACTGACCGTCCCCGCGATCCTCGCCGACGCCGACGGCGTCTTCGAAGACCGCGTGGTCGAGGCCGCGCGCGAGCTCGCGTCCCAAGGGGTGCGGGCGATCACGAGCAACTGCGGCTTCATGGTCCGTTATCAGCGGGGGGTGGCCGCGGCGGTCGCTCCCCTGCCGGTCGGCATGTCGAGCCTCCTCCAGCTGCCGATGGTCGCCGCGATCGCTCCGCCGGGGACGACGATCGGCATCATCACCGCCGACGGGCGCGTGCTGGACGCATCCTTCGTCGAAGGGGTGTTCCCCGGCCTCGGCGCGCGCGTGGCCATCCGCGGGCTCGAGTCGGCGCCGGCGTTCGCCCGCACGATGTTCGACCTGGACGACGAACTGGACGCCGACGCCATCCGCGACGAAGTCGTGACCGCAGCGGAGGACCTCCTGCGGGAGCATCCGGGCATCACCGCGATCCTCCTCGAGTGCGCAGCCCTCCCGGCCTACGCCGCGGCCGTTCAGGAGCGATTTCCCGCCGTGTCGGTGTACGACTTCGCCACCCTCGCAGAGACCCTGCTGACCACCACCGCCCGCGCCCCGTATTTCGGACACGTCTGAGGAGATCACCATGAAGGTCGTTGCCGGCTGGCACGCGAGCCCCGCAGAAGTCGATCGGGTACGGCAGGCCCTCCCGATCGGAACCGAGGTCGTCACCCTCCCGGGTCACGATGTGGTCGCGTTCCCCTACGGGGCGGACCGCGCCGCGTACATCGACGCGATGCGCGACGCGGACGCCGTGATCACCTGGGTGCTCCCGCACGAGGTCGTGCGCGCCGCACCGCAGCTCGCCCACGTGTCCTGGCTGCACTCCGGATGCGACCGCCTCCCCTTCGACGATTTCCGCGCGCGGGGGATCACGCTGGCGAACGTGCCGGAAGCCCATCAGGCGGCCATCGCCGAGCACGCGTGGGCGCTCGTTCTCGCGGCGGTGAAGAAGGTCGTGTGGAAGCACGGCCAGCATGTCGCCGGACGACACGTCCCCTATTGGCGCCCCGAGGGGGTGGGCCGCACTCTGTCGGGCTCTACGATCGTCGTCCTGGGCGTGGGCAGCATCGGCGCCCGGGTCGCCCGCGTCGCGAAGGCCTTCGACGCGACGGTCGTCGGCGTGCGTCGCAACGGCACGGTTCCACATCCGGACATCGACCGCATGTACGGGGAGCACGAACTGCATGAGGCGCTCGCCCAGGCGGATGTCGTCGTGATCGCCGTGCCCTCCACCTCCCGCACGCGTGGTCTCATCGACGATGCCGCGCTGCGGGCTCTCCGGCCGGGAGCGATCGTGGTGAACATCGCGCGCGGCGACATCGTGGTGGAGGATGCGATGCTCGACGCGCTCGAGGAGGCCCGCGTGAGTACCTTCGCCTCGGACGTGTGGTGGGACTACGAAGACGCGATGCCGCCCGACCAGCACTTCGGCTCGCCATCGCGACTCGGGCTCCACCTCCGGGAGGACGTCATCGTGTCGGGGGACCAGGCCTCGAATGTCTTCTTCGCACGGGACCGCATGCTCGACCGCGGCCTGGAGAACCTCGCCGACATGATCGCCGGGCGCGCGCCGGCAGGCGCCGTCGACCTCGACGAGCAGTACTGACCTCGCGGGGGCTATGCCGGCGGGAGAACGGAATTTGAAGCCCCGATGTCCTTCATGCCAAGCTCAGCATGTACGTGTTTCGGACAAGGGAGTTGTCATGCGTTGGAAGACCCGTTTCGCTGCCGGCGTCGTCGCCGCCGCCACCCTCACGGCAGGGACGGTCGTCACCGCGACGCCCGCGGTGGCCGCCACCTCTCATCGGGTCGCGATCGACGGAATGGCAACGAAGGCGGATTGCCAGTACGTCCAGAACACGTGGCGCGCGCACATCATCCGCAAGGGCGGCAAGATCTACGGCGGCGAGGGGTGCCTCTACGGCGGCGCCGCGCGGAAGTGGCTCTTCAGCATCAGCTACACCCTCTGACGTCACCCGCAGGCGGCGGTCATTCGTTCGGCCGGGACGCCTGACCGTCGAGCCAGAGCCGATCGTTCGGGTCGCTGTGCGTGCCACCTGATCCGACGTGCTTCGCATCGATCCGGTCGCCCTTGGTGATGACATGGACGAGCGCCATACCGTGACCACGCCCGAGGTCGTAGTCGTCCTTGAGCCACTGCAGAATCGGACCGGCTTTCGTGTCGGTGCCGAAGCCGCGCTGCTCGGCCAGCTCGATGAACTGCCGCGGCGTCAGGCCGGTCTTGGTTTCGATGTTGTCGAGGTACGCCTGGAAGGACACGGGGGCTCCTGTTCCGTCGGTTTTCGCAGCCTACGGCGCCGCATCGCCGCGTGCCAGGCCGGCTCCCTCACGGGCAGCGGCTCCTGCCCGCACGGTGGGCGAGGCGAAGCACGTCTGTTGCGAACGGTGCACTTTCGACCCGTCGAGTAGCGCCCGCACGCTAGCCTCTAAGGGTTTTGCCCCCCAGATGAAACCAAAGGATGCTTGCTCATGACCAACACCAATTCCGCCACGACTCCGCCCACCACCGTCACCGTGGCATTTGTTCTCTGGCTTATCACCGTGCTGCTCGGCATCATCGGTGCCGTCCTCCTGTTCCTCGTCGTCGATGCGGCCGGGATCGAGGCGATCTTCGTGGCCGCCATCGCCCTCGTGATCGCGCTGGCCGAGCTGATCGTGCTCTTCAAGATGCGCGCCGGCCGGAACTGGGCGCGTATCGTGCTCACGGTCCTCGCCGTGCTCCAGATCGGCGGTGTTGTCAGCGGGGCAGCCACGAACGCCTGGCCTCAGTGGGCGGGTCTGGTCGCGGTCGTCGTCGCGACGATCCTGATGTATCTCCCCGCCTCGAACGCGTTCTTCAAGGCGAACGCGGCTCGGTAGCCCGCACCGGGCACCCCCCTCACCGCATCATCGGCCGGGGCGGCGAGCGTGGAAGCGCCGCTGCTCCGGCCGAATGCACGTCACAGGGCCGCGGCCTTGGCGCGCAGCACGGCGCTCTGCGGGGTGTTGGCGGCCAGATGCGCCGCGGTGAGGAACTCGGAGCGCGCCTCGTCGGTGCGCCCCAGCCGGATGAGCAGCTCGCCCCGCACGCTCGGGAGAAGGTGCGAACCGCGCAGCGCCGCCGACTCCGCGACTGCGTCGACGATCGCGAGCGCCGCGCCCGGACCCGCGGCCATCGAGACAGCCACCGCACGATTGAGCTCGACGACCGGACTCGGAGCAAGACGCCCGAGCGCCTCGTAGAGCAGCACGATGCGCTCCCAGTCCGTGTCCTCCACGCTCGGCGCGGTCGCGTGGCACTGGGCGATCGCCGCCTGCAGAGCGTACGGCCCGCGCCCGTGGCCGACAGCATCCGCACGGTCGAGCGCCGCCCTTCCGCGCACGATCTGCCCGCGATCCCACCGCGTGCGATCCTGATCCGCGAGAAGGATGGGCGCCCCGTCGGGAGCGATGCGGGCGACGAACCGGGATGCTTGGAACTCCATGAGTGCGACGAGTCCGTGTACCTCGGGCTCGCGCGGTGCGAGCCCGGCCAGCACCCGACCGAGCCGCAGCGCTTCGTAGGCCAGGTCGGGTCGGATCCATCGATCACCGGCGGTCGCGGCGTACCCCTCGGTGAACATCAGATACACGACGCCGAGCACCGCCGCGAGCCGCCCCGCCCACTCACTCGGCTCCGGCGTCTCGAACGGTGCGTGAGCAGCGGCCAGCGTCTTCTTCGCTCGCGTGATCCGTGCCTGCACGGTCGGCACCGGCACGAGCAGCATCCGCGCGATCTCCTGCGTCGACAGACCGCCGACGACGCGCAGAGTCAGAGCGATCTGCGACTCGCGTGCGAGCACGGGATGACACGCGATGAACACGAGGCGCAGCACGTCGTCGTCGATCGGCTCCCACGCCTCATCCGCGACCTCCTCGAGATCGAAGGCGAGGGCACGGTGACGCTCGTCGAGTACCGTCCGGCGGCGCCAGAAATCGATGGCGCGCCGCTTCGCGACCATCGTCAACCAGGCGCCGGCATTGCGCGGCACGCCCGTTTCCGGCCATTTCTCCAGAGCTTCGACGAGCGCCTCCTGGGCGAGATCCTCCGCAAGGCCGATATCGCCGGTGACCTTCGCGAGCGTCGCGACGATGCGCGCGCTCTCGATGCGCCAGACGCCCTCGACCGTGCGGCGGATGTCGTCGCCCATCTTCGCCTCCGAGCGGCTCGTCACTTCTGGGCGGCCGCCTCCTCCTGCGCGCGCCACCCCTTCTCCTTCTGGACGTACTCGTTGTCGGAGTAGTCCGCGAAGTCCGACTCGTCGGTGACGCGGCGCACCTCGATCTTGTTACCGGGGCCGAGGGGTGCGCGGCTCGCCCACTCGACGGCCTCCTCCTTTGAGGCGGTCTGGATGATCCAGAAGCCGTTGAACAGCTCGTGAGTCTCGCCGTAGGGGCCGTCGGAGACGACCGGAGCCTCGCCCGTGAACTCCACGACAGAGCCCTCCGCGGCATCCGAGAGCCCCTCGCCCCCGAGGAGGATGCCCGCTTTGATCATCGACTCGTTGTAGGCGCCCATGGCGTTGAGGACCGCCTCGAAGTCCATGTCTTCGTAGTTCTGGACCGACCCGCTGTTGCGCATGATGAGCATGTACTTGGCCATGAGATTCTCCTTCGTCGCAGGGCCTCCATTCGGCCCCTCTACTATCGCGTCGAACGGCGCCGAGCGAAATCGACGTCGGCGACGAAAACCACGAAGGATCGGGATGCCGCGGGTGCGGGGATTTCGGATGCCCCGCACCGCGGCCCGACGGTCGGCTAGGCGGAGGCGTACGCCGCGGCCACGTCGAGGATCCAGGTCACCCCGAAGCGGTCGGTGAGCATGCCGAAGCCGGGGCTCCAGGCCGAGGCTGCCAGGGGCTCGACGACCGAGGAGCCGGCGGACAGCTTGTCCCAGGCTTGCTGCACCTCATCGAGGCTCTCGCCGCGTACGGAGACGAAGAACGGCTGATCGGTGAGGGTGACCCCGTTCTCCCGGCGGGTGGAGCCCGCGCCGGTCGCCGCGCCCCCGGCAGCGCCGGGGATGTCGTACGCCATCACGCGGAAGCCGGTCTCGCTCGTCACCTGGCCGAACACGACGCGATCGGCGCCGGGAGCATCCTGGGGCATGCCGAAGTCGCCGTACGTCGCAATCGTGAGGTCGCCGCCGAAGACGGAGTGGTAGAACTCCAGAGCCGGCCGGGCGTCGCCACGGAAGTTGAGGTGGGTGGTGGTCTGGATGCTCATATCTGCTCCTGAGGTGAAGGTCGCCGGGACTCCCCCGACATCTCTCAGCCTTCCAGCGGTATAGGACAGATTCGGTCCTATACCCGGATTAGCATCGACGGCGTGACCACCCCCACCTCTCGCCTTCTGGAACTCCTGTCGCTCCTGCAGACCCGGCGTGACTGGCCGGGCTCGGTGCTGGCGGATCGGCTCGGCATCAGTCACCGGACCGTCCGTCGGGACGTCGACCGGCTCCGCGACATGGGCTACCGCATCCGCGCGACGATGGGACCCGACGGCGGTTACCGCTTGGACGCCGGCAGCGAACTCCCTCCGCTCCTCTTCGATGACGACCAGGTTCTCGCGTTGGCCGTCGCCCTGCAGGCCGCGACCGTCACGGGAGTGGGAATCGAGGAAGCCGCACTGCGCGCCCTCACCACCGTGCGTCAGGTCATGCCCTCCCGATTGCGCCACCGCATGGACGCGCTCGAATTCACCACGATGCCTGCCGGCGGCCCCCGCGCCGCGACGGATACGGTGCCGTCGGACGTGCTTCTCGCGATCTCGGCGGCGATTCGCGCGCACGAGGTCCTGCGGTTCGATTACACGGCCCGGCTCCCCGCCGCCGGCGAAGACCTGGGTGCCCCACGAAGGGTCGAGCCGCACCATCTCCTGACCTCCGCCGGCCGGTGGTATCTCGTCGCGTGGGACCTGGACAGGGCGCAATGGCGCATCTTCCGCGCAGACCGGGTGAGCCCGCGGGTTCCGACCGGCCCCCGCTTTCCGCCACGGGAGGTGCCGGGGGGCGACCCGGCCGCCTACGTGTCGGCGCGCTTCAAGGGCTCCGAAGGCGTCGACCGGTGGCCTTGCTCGGGGAAGGTCATCCTCCATCGCCCCGCCCGCGACGTACGTCCCTTCGCCGGTGACGGCATCGTCGAAGATCTCGGACCAGACCGCTGCAGTCTCGAGGCCGGCTCCTGGTCGTGGGTCGCCCTGGCCGCCTCCCTCAACCGCTTCGACACCGACGTGGACGTCGTCGGGCCGCCCGAGCTCACCGACGCTTTCGCAGAGCTCGCCTGTCGCAACACCCGGAGCGCCGGCAGGTGACCGCACTCACCAGCCGAAGGACGCGGCGCCGGGCGCGGGCGCCTACTCGCCGTCGGCCGGCTCCCACCGCAGGAGGTCACCAGGCTGGCACTGAAGGGCCTCGCACAACGCGTCGAGCGTGGTGAACCGCACGGCTTTGGCGCGCCCGTTCTTGAGCACCGCCAGATTCGCGGGCGTGATCCCGACGCGCTCGGCGAGCGCCCCCACGCTCATCTTGCGACGCGCCATCATGACGTCGATGTCGACGATGAGCGGCACTCAGATCACCTCGTCCAACTCCGAGCGCAACGCCCGGGCTTCCTTCTCCCGCTCGATCGCCTGCGCGAGAAGGCGGCGCATGACCACCACCAGCAGCGCCATTCCGGCCAGCACGAGCGCGGCACCGCAGATCAGCCCCACGACGCCGGGGGCCGTGCCTCCGGGGGCCAGCACGACCGCGAGGATGAAGGTCACCGCGGACGCGGCGCCGATGGCACCGATGACGACGTCGACGTAGCGGAACGCCGCATCCGAGAAGACCGCCCCCCGCCGCACCAGGGTCAGCAGGCGCCACACGCAGACCGCGAAGACCTGCATCGTGAGGATGCCGAGGACGGCCAAGGTCACGAACGTGATGCGTCCCCACAGCGGCTCGCTCGCGAGGTCGGCCCACACCAGCGGCACGATCACCGTTTGCACGACCAGCGAACCGGCCAGCGAGAGCGCGATGACGATGCGCAGCAGGACGATGGTGATGGTGCCCATGGCGCCTCCGATCGGGACGGACGGCCTTAATCTATCGTTTATCGATAGATATCGCTAGGTATTCGATATGGCCCGCCCGTGAGGGCAGCGCTCGCGAAGGGCGCGCACACGCCTGGGCGCGGATGTCATTCGGTCCCGCTAGGCTGCGGCCTGGTAGCGCCCTGCGAGGGGCCGCGTCGCTGCCAGGGGGAAGAATGTCAGCCCAGCGCGATCCACGCGTCCGACGGAGACGCCCGCGGCGGGCGGGCGCGGGGCGGCGCGTGCTGGGCATCTTCGCCGGATTACTGGTGGTGGCCGTCGCCGGCGCGGTAGCAACCTTCGCTGTCGCGCGCGCGGTGACGGGCCCCGATGCCGCGGGCACCCTGCCGTCCCCTTCCGTCTCACGCACCCCCGCGCCCGCCCCGACGCCGACGCCTCCCCCGCTCACTCCCGCGGCGGCGCTGCTGGCCACCGCGACCGACCCCGCCGCCTGCGTGGTGACGTTCCTCGGCGACGGGATAACCGTCCAGCCTCAACTCCAGACGCAGGGCGCCCTCTACTCCGCGCTCCCCATCCCCCGGCAGGACGGGCGCGTGTTCGCCGGCTGGTACTCCCGAGAGGCGGATGCGGCAACCTTCGCCGTGGCCGGACGCCTCAACGGTGCCGACCTGGTGACGTGCACGGAGCGGCAGGTCACCCTCCACGGAGCCTGGAAGACCCCGGAGGACAACGCCGCCGAGGACGCCGGCGTCCCGATCCTCATGTACCACCAGTTCACCACCAAGCCCGAAGGCGAGACGGGCTGGCTGCGCCTGAACTACGCGTACATCGGCGACTTCGACGCGCACATGGCCTACATCGCGGGCAACGAGTTCTACCTGCCGACGTGGGATGAGCTCAGTGCCTTCATCGACGGGGCGCTGTTCCTTCCGAAGCGCTCTGTGATCATCACCGACGATGATGCGGACTCATCCTGGCTGGAGCTGGCCGCACCTCTCGTGCACGGCCGCGGCCTGCTCACGACATCGTTCGTGATCACGTCGGCGCGCACCGACCCCGCGCCGAACCCGTTCGTGCTGCAGCGCTCGCACACCCACGACATGCACCGCGCGGGGGTGAACGGCCAGGGGCGCATGGTCAACGACCCCGCTGACGTGATCGCCGCCGATCTCGCACAGTCCGCGATGATCCTCGGGGCCAAGGAAGTGGTCGCCTACCCCTTCGGGCATGACAGCGACGAAGCCAGACGCGGTGTCACCCAGGCGGGTTTCGAGCTGGCGCGCACGACCGAGCAGGGTTACGTGCGTGTCGGAACGGACAAGCTCGCCCTGCCCTGCATCCGCATCACCTACGGCATGGGTGTGGACGCGCTGGCCGGCCTCATCGGGTAGCCGCCGGTGCGAGCACCCGCTCGAGCACCTGCAAGGTGAAGTCCCACCCCTGCCGATACGACTCCGCCTCTCCGCCGGTCCAGGGTCCGGTGTGCGTGACGACGAGACGGGTGCCTCCGGTGATCGGCTCGAACGTGACGTCGCATGCCTCATCCGCGCTCGAGCCGTCCGCATCCGTCCAACACCAGGTAAAGGACAGGTGCCGGTACGGTTCCACGTCGAGGTAGGACCCCTCCACGACGATGCCCTGGTGCGGCGCCCGGATTCGGTAGCCCCCGCCCGGGTGGGTGTCGGCGACGATCTCCACGCCCTGCCAGTGCGTCCACCACCACGTCCTGAGCCCCTCCGCGGTGGTGAATGCCTTCCACACCCGCGACGGCTCGGCCGAAAGCTCGCGCACAACCCGGAGACCGGAGATGCTGAGCCGCGACCAGACTTCGGGGTTCAGCGGTTCGGCGGCCTCCCCGAGAGCGGCGGCCAGCTGCCCGATCGCGTTCTCCCACGCGGAGCCGTCCTCGGCGAAGACGTCGGCGCCGAGACGGAAGTGGCGGAGGGTGAGAATCGACCCCTCCCCCTCCCCCCGCACTGTAGCGACCACCCGCGAACGCGGTTCGCCTGCCACCACCCACGCGAAGGCGACGTCGTGAGGCGCGCGGCACGACTCCACCCGCGCATGCGCGACCCGCGCCGGCGCAATCTGCACGTCGAACTCGTCGCCGACGGCGCGGGGCGCTCCGCTGATAGGTCCGAGCCACCGGCTCGCCCGCTGAGGGTCGGTGAGAGCCGCCCAGACCACCGCCGGCTCGACGGCGAACCGGCGCTGGAGGGTGAGGTCGGGGTCGTCGGCGCCCGTGCGCGACCGACGCACGCTCGGTTGTTCGGTCATCGCTTCTCCTTCGTTCCACGAGAGATCTCCGTCTGCAACGCATCCAGCCGCTGCATCCAGAACCGCCCGTACCGTGCCATCCACTCGTCGACTTCTGCGAGGGCCCCTGGCACGAGCGTGTAGATGCGGCGGGCACCGCGGGGTTCGGCCACCGCGAAGCCGTGCTCACGGAGGATACGCAGTTGATTGGACACCGCCGGCTGAGAGATCCCGAACATCTCGCGCGCGCTATCGGACAGGTCGCCGGCTGATCTCTCCCCTTCGCTGAGCAGCTCCACCAGGCGACGACGCACCGGGTCACCGAGGATCTCGAAGGCATTCACGCGCTCTTTATATCACTCGGTGATGATATAGCGCTATCCCGCCCTCCCCGTCACCGCGATGAACGCGGGGTGAATTGCGGCGTACCGCTTGCGGGATCCCCCGGTTCGCGCCAAGGTGCGGACATTAGGCTGAAAGTCCTCAGCCCGACGAAATCGCGAGCCGCCCATGGACCTCTCCCTCATCGTTCCGACCTTCAACGAAGGTCCGAACGTCCGGGAGCTGCTGCGCCGGCTTGCCCTGACGCTGGACAGTTCCGCGTACGAGGTCGTCTTCGTCGACGACTCCACCGATGACACGCCCGACATCATCCTCGCGGCCGCCGCCGAAAGCGAGGCGCCGGTGCGCCTCATCCATCGGGAGACGGCGACGGGGGGCCTCGGCGGCGCGGTCCTCGAAGGGATTCAGGTGGCGCAGGCCGACTGGTGCCTCGTCATGGACGGCGACCTGCAGCATCCCCCCGAGGTCATCCCGCAGCTGCTCGCGCGGGCGGCTCGCGGAGACGTGGACGTCGTGGTGGCCTCGCGGTACATCTCCGGCGGCACGTCGAAGGGCCTCGCCGGCACGGTCCGGACCACCGTCTCCCGCCTGTCGACGCTTCTCACCAAAGCCATGTTCCCCCGGAAGCTCCATGGATGCTCCGACCCGATGACCGGGTTCTTCCTCCTCCGCCGTGCAGCCGTGGATCTCGACTCGCTCCGACCGCGCGGGTTCAAGATCCTCCTCGAGATCCTCGCGCGCCGTCAGTTACGCGTCGCAGAGGTGCCGTTCGACTTCGCCGAACGCTACGCCGGGGCATCCAAGGCCTCCTTCACACAGGGCGTGCGCTTCCTCACGCAGCTGAGCATGCTGCGCTTCGGGCGGATGTCGGCGTTCGCGCTCGTCGGCGGGGTCGGCGCCGTGGCCAACCTCGCCATCATGTGGGCGCTCATCGCGCTGGGCATGGAGTACCTGTGGGCCGCGATCATCGCCAGCGAGGTGACGATCATCAGCAACTTCCTGCTGCTGGAGTACTTGGTCTTCGCGGACATGCGCGCCGATTCGGGGCTCATGCGCCACCGCTTCCTCAAGTCGTTCACGTTCAACAACCTCGAGGCGGTCATCCGCATCCCCGTGCTGTGGATCATCGTCGAGGCCACTCACATCCCGAGCGTCGTGGCGGCGGGGATGACTCTCGTGGCAGCCTTCGTCGTGCGCTTCGTCTTCCACGCGCTGATCGTGTACGGCCCTCAGAAGCAACAGGCCCCGAAGACGGCCGCGACACGGGTTGTGCCCGTCCCGGCCGAGGACGAGCTCGCGGCCTCGCCGCGTGCACCGATCACCCCCTGACGGGCCGTAATCTGGACGGATGACGTCCTCAGCATCCGTGACCCTGTTCGGCGCCGCGTGGTGCAAGGACTGCCGCCGCACCAAGGCCCAGCTCGACCGGCTCGGCGTCGCCTATGAGTATGTCGACCTCGAGACCGATCCCGCCGCGGCCGATGTGGCCCGCGAGATCTCCGGACGCACGAGTATCCCCGTGGTGGTCTACCCGGACGCGTCCCACCACGTCGAGCCCTCCGACGCCGATCTGACGGCCAAGCTCCGCGAACTCGCGCTCGTCTGACCGGCATGCGGGCCGTCGCGGCGGTCCGCACCGTTCTAAGCTGGAGACTCGCACGAAGGAGAGTGTCGTGACCGTCGATCTGCCCGCACCCGTCCTCCCCGATGCGGCGCAGGCCGCGATCGACGCTGACCTCGAGATCCTCACCGCCGGCTCGCGCCTGTGGTCGACCCTCACCCTCGACCAGCGCGTGCGCCTGTTGGAACGAGTCCGCGACACCGTGAGCGCTGCCGCCGAGGAGTGGGCGACGATCGCCGGCTCCGCCAAGGGCGTCGCGCCCGACTCGCCGATCGCCGGTGAGGAATGGCTGGCCGGCCCGTACACGATCCTGGCCGCGCTCGATGCGGCACGCCAGACCCTCCAGGCCCTGGCCGCCAGCCTCAGCCCCCTCGCCCGCACGCGCTTCGACCGCGCTCCGGGCGGCCGCATCCGCGCCTCCGTCCTCCCCGCCGCTGCCCTTGACCGTCTGGTGCTCTCCGGTTTCACCGGCGAGGTGTGGTTCGAGCCCGGCGTGACACGGGCGGAGGCGATCGTCTCGGCCGGGCTCGCCCAGCGCCGGCCCACCGAAGCCGGCGGCGTCGGACTGGTCCTCGGCGCGGGGAACGTCTCGTCGATCCCGGTGCTCGACGTCCTGTACGAACTCCTCTCGGCGAACCGGGTGTCGCTGCTGAAGGTGAATCCCACGCAGGATGCGCTCATCCCCGTCTTCGAGCGCGCACTCGCACCGCTGATCGAGCCCGGGTTCCTTCGGATCGTCCGTGGGGGCGGCGAGATGGGCGCCTACCTGACGCAGCACCCGGCGTTCTCGCACGTGCACATCACCGGATCCGCCGCCACCTTCGACGCGATCGTGTGGGGCACGGGCCCGGATGCCGCGGCCCGGCGGGAGGCGAACCACCCGGTCCTGAACGTGCCCATCACGGCCGAGCTGGGCGGCGTGTCGCCGATCATCGTGGTCCCGGGGAAGTGGACCGCCGCCGATCTGGCCTATCAGGCCGAGCACATCGTCACGATGCGCCTCCAGAACAGCGGGCACAACTGCATCGCCGGTCAGGTGGTGCTGATCAGCGCCGACTGGCCGCAGCGCGGCGCCTTCCTCGCGGCACTGCGGCGCGCGTACGCCGCCGCCCCCGCGCGGCCGGTGTGGTACCCGCGCAGCGAGGAGCAGCTGGCCGCTGTCGGGGCGGCCTACCCCGGAGCGACCTGGTACGGAGACGACGGGACGCGCGCGATCGTGGAGGTCGACCGGGATGCTGCGGCCGACGCTGTCGAAACCACCGAGTACTTCGCTCCCGTGCTCGGGGTGCTGGCGCTGCCCGGATCGGGGCAGGAGTTCCTCGACGCTGCGGTGGCGCACGCGAACGATCGACTCACCGGCACACTCGGCGCGAACATCCTCATCGACCCGGCGACCGAGGCCGACCTGGGCGCCGGGTTCGAACAGGGCGTCGCCGACCTCCGCTACGGCGCAATCGCGATCAACGCCTGGACGGGGGTCTCGTTCACGGTGCCGACGCTTTCGTGGGGCGCCTTCCCGGGCGGCACGCTCCAGTCGGTCGGCAGCGGAATCGGCGTCGTCCACAACGGCCTGCTTCTCGACCGGGTCGAACGCTCGGTGCTGCGGGGCCCGTTCCGTCCCTTCCCCCGGATGCTCGGCGGGTTCGGCCGGCGACGCGGCCGGTTCACCGTGCTTCCCAAGCCGCCGTGGTTCGTCACCGCGCGCACGGGCGCTAGCGTCAGCGAGGGACTCACCCGCTTCCGGGCCGAGGGCAAGCTCAGCCGACTCGCGGTCGCGCTGATGAGGGCGCTCCGGGCCTGACCCGAGCGCTCAGCGCGAAGGCTTCGGCGCAGCTCAGGCGGCGAAGCGGTCCGAAGCCGCGCGCAGGGCGCGGGCGATCCCCGGCTCGGTCGCGGAGTGACCCGCGTCCGGAACGACCACGAGCTCCGCCTCGGGCAGCGCGCGGTGCAGGTCCCACGCCGTCATCATCGGCGTGCAGACGTCATAGCGGCCCTGCACGATCACGGTCGGGATGCCCCGCAGGCGCCCGGCGTCTTCGATGAGCTGACCCTCCCGGAACCATCCGCCGTGGACGAAGTAGTGATTCTCGATACGGGCGAAAGCGGTCGCCGCCTCGGGGTCGCTCATCTGAGCGAGGAACCCCTCGTCGGGGACGAGCGTGACGGTCGCGGCCTCCCACCGGGTCCACGCCAGCGCCGCAGGACCGTGCACCGCAGGATCGGGATCGGTCAGCCGACGGTGGTACGCCTCGATGAGGCGTGAGCGCTCGAGCACCGGGATCGGGGCGAGGAACTCCTCCCACAGATCGGGGAACAAGACCGATGTTCCGCCCTCGTAAAACCACTCGAGCTCGTGACGGCGAAGGGTGAAGATGCCGCGCAGCACGAGTTCGCTCACCGAATCCGGATGGGCCTGCGCATAAGCGAGCGCCAGGGAGCTGCCCCACGAACCGCCGAAGACCTGCCACTGGCGGATGCCGAGATTCCGGCGCAGCAGCTCCATGTCCGCGACGAGGTGCCACGTCGTGTTGTGACGCAGGTCGGTGTTCGGATTGCCCGCGTGCGGGGTCGAGCGACCGCATCCGCGCTGATCGAAGAGGATGATGCGGTACTTCTCAGGGTCGAAGAAGCGTCGCTGCCACGGGCTCGTCCCGCCGCCGGGCCCGCCGTGGAGGTATACGACCGGCTTGCCCTCAGGGTTGCCGCTCTGCTCGTAGTACACGCGCTGGCCGTCGCCGACCAGCAGCATCCCCGTCTCGTACGGCTCGATCGCCGGATAGAGGATGTCGTCGAGGTGTGCCGATGCGCTCATAGTTGCGACCCCGCAATCGAGAAGGTGTCACACGCGGACGGTCCGCTGTCGTAGCCGCTGTCGAACCAGCGCTGCCGTTGTTCGCTGGAACCGTGGGTCCACGTGTCGGAGTTGACCACGCCGCCGGATTCCTGCTGGATGTGGTCGTCGCCGACGGATGCGGCGGCGTTGAGCGCGTCGGAGATCTGGGCCGCCGTGGGAGCCTCGAGGAACGGCGTGCCGCTCTCGTCGTCGGCGACGGTCATTTCCCCCACCCAGGCGCCGGCGAAGCAGTCGGCCTGCAGCTCGGTGCGCACTCCGTTGCTGTCGGGGCCGCTGCCGTTGGACGGGTACTGGTCGAAGATGCCGGTGAGGGCCTGCACGTGGTGACCGTACTCGTGGGCGAGCACGTACAACTGGCCGAGGCTGCCTGCCGAGGCGTCGAACTGCTCGCGCATCAGCGCGAAGAACGTCGGGTCGACGTACACGGTCTCCTCCGTCGGGCAGTAGAACGGCCCGGTGGCGTTGGATGCTGTGCCGCACTGCGTCGAGGTGGATCCGTCGACGATGACGAGCTGCGGTTCGCGGTACCCCTCGACCTCGCCTGCCCAGTACTCGTCGAGCGCGAGAGACCCGGCCGCGAGGCGGCAGTCGTCGCGGGCGTTGGCGTCTTCGCCCGTCTCGCAGTTCGCGATCTCGGTGCCCTCGTCCAGCGGCGCCGCCTGGCCGCTCCCGCCGCCCAGCAGGCTGGAGAAATCACCTCCGGTGAAGGCGTTCAGCAACAGCACGACGATCAGGCCCACGCCCGCGACGCCACCACCGGCGACCGCCGCTCCGCGGCCCCGCCGGCGCGCGCGGTTACCGCCGACTTTGGCATCGTCGTTGAAGGTCACCTGTTCACGGTACCGTCCGCCGGCACCGCCTCCTGCCGCACCGGCCCTGCCGCTATGCTCGCGGGGTGATGGAGACGCTCCTGATCGTCGTGATGGCCGTCGTGGTGATCTCGCTCGCGACAGCCCTGGCCCCCCGGATCAACGTCGCGGGACCCATCGTCCTGATGGCGATCGGCCTCGGCGTCAGCCTCCTGCCCTTCGTTCCCGCCTGGGAGATCGACCCCGAGGTGATCCTCGTCGGGATCCTCCCGCCGCTCCTCTACTCCGCGGCCGTGCAACTCCCGGCGGTGGAGTTCCGGCGCGACTTCGGTCCGATCGCCGGTCTGTCCGTACTTCTGGTCGTCATCTCCTCCGTCGTCCTGGGGTTCTTCTTCGCCTGGGCCATCCCGGGCCTGGGACTCGCGCTCGGCATCGCCCTCGGCGCCATCCTGAGCCCGACGGATGCGGTGGCCACCTCCATCGCACGACGCGTGGGCATCTCCCCCCGGGTTGTCACGATGCTCGAGGGTGAGAGCCTCCTCAACGACGCCACGGCGCTGGTGCTGCTGCGCACGGCGATCGCTGCCGTCGCCGGGGGTTTCGCGTTCGGCGATACCGTCTGGTCTTTCGCCTGGGGCGTTGCGCTGGCTCTGGTGGTGGGCGCGGCCGTGGGCTGGGTGAACCTGCGCGTGCGGCAGTGGGTGAGCCATCCCGCCGCCAACACCGCCCTGAGCTTCACGGTTCCGTTCCTCGCCTACCTCCCCACCGAGGCCCTGGGCGGATCGGGACTCGTCGCCGCCGTCGTCGCCGGGATCGCCACCGGTCAGGGCGCGACACGCAGGTTCACGCCCGAGCAGCGCATGAGCGACCACCTCAACTGGCGCACCGTGGAACTGCTCCTCGAAGGTGCGGTTTTCCTCATCATGGGCCTCGAGCTCAAGGAGATCGTGCGGGCGAACATCGAGGAGCACCAGGGGCTGTGGCACGGCACGTGGCTGGCGTTCAGCGCCCTCGCCATCGCGCTCGTCATCCGCGCCGGCTACGTGACGGCGCTGATCTGGGCGCAGGGCAAGCGATCCCACCAGCGGCGGCGCGATCGCCTGGACGCTGCTCGGTCGCGGGCGGACGCCTTCGAAGCACGCCTCGCCGCCGATCCCGACGCCTCCGGCCCCCGCGTGCGGGACGCCGACCCGGTGCGCGTGCAACGTCGCCTGAGCGGGCTGCGGACGCGCCTGGCCGCGATGATGGCCGACCTGGACTATTACCGCGCTACGCCGCTCGGCTGGCGCCACGGCGCGGTGATCGTGTGGGCGGGGATGCGGGGAGTGGTCACGCTCGCTGCATCCCAGACCCTGCCGCACGACGCGTCCAGCCGCCCCCTGCTGATCTTCGTCGCCTTCCTCGTCGCGGTGTTCAGCCTCACAGGCCAGGGCCTGACTCTGCCGTGGCTGGTTCGCAAGCTCGGCCTGCAGCGCCAGGGCGCCGACCGTGCCCCGCACGAGGAGCAGCGGTCGTTGGCGGCCGAATTGCAGGCGGCGGCCGCTGAGGCGGTGTCGGGCGAGACGCTGCGCCGGCGTGACGGTGAACTGTTCTCCGACGACGTCGTGTCGCAGGTGACCGCCCGCCTGACCCGGGCTCCGGAGGATGACTCGGGCACCAGTGCCCGAGACCGGCTGGAGCTGCGACTGGCGATCATCGAGGTCATGCGCGACCGGCTCGTCGAGCTGTCCCGCGACGGCCGGTTCAGCACGGCGGCGCTTCGCCAGACCCTCGCCGAGCTGGATGCCGACCAGCTCAGCCTGGAGCTGCGGCTCGACGGCGAGGAGTGAGGTCGAGCCCGGCGGCGGAAGCGGGCACAATGGGAAGGCGGGAGGTGCGATGAGCGATATACGGGAGTCACCCGGGGCGTCCACCGTGCACCCCCGCTCGCACTCGCACTCCCCGACGAGCGACACGAGCCCGCTGCACCTGCCGCACCCGGCCGCGGAGTGCCCCAAGTGCTTCACCGAGCTGCAGCGCGACCGAGATTGGTGGCTTGCCCGGCCGGCGGGTGCGCGACTGGTCGGGCTCGTCGTGTCGCGACCGGGGATGCCATCGGTGGTGCAACAGCGCGACGACCTCACCCGCTTCGGGGTGGCCATCGCCGACTTCCGTCATCCCGCGCCGGAGACGCTCGAGGACTGGTCGGAGCGACTGGCCCGCTTCTACCGCACCCTCGGCCGCGGCGACGTCCTCGTGGTCGCGAACGTGCATGCCCTGGGCACGACGCTCGAGGAGGAGACGCGAGCCGTCGCCGAGCTGCACGACCGCGGCGTGGTGGTGAAGGTGCTCGGCCACGGCGGCCGGCATCTGTACGACACCGGCCGCTGAGCCGCATCCCTTCCCCTCCGCCGCACCCGCGGCGGCAGGGCGGGTCAGTCCGCGATCAGGCGGGCAGAACCTGCGGCGACCTCGACGAAGACCCGGGCGGATGCGCCCGAGACCGTGCGCAAGCCATTGTCCAGGTCGCCCGCGGCGACATCGGAGCGGACGTCGTAGTCCTCGTCCGGCAGCGTGAGGGCGAGCGATCCCGCGCTGACGGACACGCGCACCTCGGAGGGCGCATCGCCGCCCAGGCGCGCGACCATGTCACCCGCACTGAGCTGAAGATCAGCATCCCGGACGCCGTCCACCTCGATGTCGGCGCGGCCGGCGGCGACTTCCGCACTGAGGCTCTCGGCGCTGCCGCTGATCTTCATCTCGCCCGCTCCCATTCCCAGGTCGAGTTCACCGAATGCCCCCTCGGCCGTGAGCGAACCGGCGCCCAGGTCGAATTCGGCGTCCGTGCCCTCGAGCTCGGCCGGAAGCGTGAGGACCCCGCGGCCGTTACCCACGCCGAACCACGAGACGAAGAAGGCGCGGGGCGTCTCGACCCGCAACGCGTTGCCGTCGCGGGTGAACGTCCACGCTCCCCCGCCCGAGTCGCGGACCTCCAGCGTGGCCTTCCGCACGTCGTCGAAGCGAACGTCGAATGAGGCCGCCGAGACGTCCACGCTGAGCTCGGTCACACCGTCGGTCGCGAGGGACCGGGCCTCCGAGGAGGCGGTCGCCGACGCGGCGGTCGAACGGATGCCACCCCATGCGACGGCCACGAGGACGCCGACACCCAGGAGGGCCGTGAGGATCGTGATGACGCGGGCCGCGGCACGCTGCGGCTGAGGAGCGTCGGGGCCGGCCGCGGGGAGAGGCGGCGGGGTCGTGGTGGTGCTCATCGTGCTGCTCCTGTCTGCGGCGCGGATCCGCCGTGTTCGATGTGGACGAGCGCGGCCTGCACCCGGCGGTTGCCCGACTCGTCCTGCTCGAGCCCGAGCTTCTGGAAGATCGCCGTGATGTGCTTCTCCACGCTCGCCTCCGAGACGAACAGCGTCGCCGCGATCGCCTGGTTGGATTTTCCTTCGGCGATGAGGGCGAGCACCGAGCGTTCGCGTTCGGTGAGCCGCTGCATCCGCTCGTCGCGGCTGCGACGGCTGAGCAACTGCGCGACGACCTCGGGGTCGAGGACCGTGGCACCGGCGCCGATGCGGACCACCGAGTCGAGGAACTCCGACACGTCGGCGACGCGATCCTTCAAGAGGTAACCGAGGGCGCCGCCGCCGGCGGAGATGAGGTCGCTCGCGTAGCGCTCCTCGACGTACTGAGACAGCACCAGCACCGGCAGATCCGGATGCTGCGCCCGCAGCCGCGCGGCGGCCCGGATGCCTTCGTCGGTGTAGGTGGGCGGAAGCCGCACATCGAGGATGCACAGGTCGGGCTGGGTCCGGGTGACCGTCTCGTCCAGCGCCGCAGCGTCGGGGAGAGCCGCGACGACGTCGTGACCGGCGTCGACGAGGAGGCGGATAAGGCCTTCGCGGAGGAGAACGCTGTCCTCGCAGATCAGGATGCGCACGGAACGCTCACCTCCAGCGAAGTGGGCCCGCCGATGGGGCTGTCGAGGCGATAGGTGCCACCGGCGCCGAGGATGCGGTTGGAGATGCCGTCGAGGCCGCCGCCGGGGAGGATGCGCGCGCCCCCGATGCCGTCGTCCTCGACGCGGGCCCAGAGCGTGCCGTCTTCGCGACGGCGCACGGCGACCCGCACGCTGCTGGCGCGGGAATGCTTGGCCGCGTTCGTCAGGGATTCGGCGATGGCGAAATACACCGCGGCTTCCGCGCTCCGTTCGCAACGACCGTCGATGCGGACGTCCAGGTGCACCGGCACGTGCGAGCGGGCGGCGAGCGCTGAGAGCGCCGCATCCAGTCCTCGGTCATCCAGGACCGACGCGTGGATGCCACGGGCCAACTGCCGCAGTTCGGTGATCGCGGACTTGGTGGAGGTGTGCGCCTCTTCGATGAGCGCCTTGGCGGCGGCGGGGTCGTCGTCGATCTTCTGCCGCGCCAGGCCGAGGGTCATCCCGACGGAGACGAGCCGCGGCTGGACGCCATCGTGCAGGTCGCGTTCGATGCGCGTGCGCTCGACGTCCGCAGCGCGCACGGCCCCGGCCCGCTGCTGTGCGGACTGCCGCGCCTGGGCCGTCAGCTGCGCCTCACGGGAGGGCACCAGGATCAGGCGCGAGAGCACGCCGTGCAGAATCGCCAGCGCGACGAGGCCGGCCAAGGCGAGGAGTGCGAGGATCGGCCCGACCACCGGCGCCCATCCGGCGGGGATGTCGATGCCGGTGTTCCACAGCCGCGCGATCCCGGCGTCGGCGTACAACGGTGCGAAGGTGAGGGCGAGGCCGGATGCGGCGACACCGGCCAGCGCAACCACCACGAAGCCCAGCACCGTCGAGACGGCGAAGTTCGCCACACCGCGCCACACACCGGGGTCGATCGCCTGGCGCCAGAACATCGACAGAACGCCGGCGAACCCGGGGCGGGGAGGGCGCTGCACGGTCAGCGGCGGGATCGAGAAGCCGTACAGACCCTCGATGCGGGCGCTCTCCAGCCACGCCACCGCCCACAGCAGGTAGACGAGGGCGACGAGGAAGAGCAGGCCGATACCGAGGACGACGACGAGACCCAGCCCCGTGCCGAGCAGGGTGAACAGCACGGTGAAGACGACCGGTCCGACGATGCCGAGGGCCGCCAGCTGCGCGACCGCGGCGAGGATCGGCAGCGGAGAGGCCACTTCGCGGCGGCGGCGGGAGGGGGGAGGCACCACGGGGGCCGCCGGGGATGGTGCGGCTGCCGGGGAGGCAGCGGTCTGCGAGGTCATGCTCCCACGGTAGGACCGCGGCTCGGCAGTGTCCCCCGTGTTCTCCGGAGCCCTCGTTCGGGTTATCCCGAACGCCCCGCCCTCCCATCCGGCGGAAGTGCCCGGCAACGCGACCGCCGCGGGGCGTCCCGCGCCCGACCCGGACACTGAGCGAGGGAGCGCAGCGACCGAGACGAAGTGCCCCCTGGCACCGACACTTCGTCTCGCTGCGCTCGCTCAGTGCCCGGAAACCCGACCGCCGCAGGGCGTCCCGCACCCGACCCCCGCGGGGCGAGCCGCTCCTGGCCCCGGACACTGAGCGAGGGAGCGCAGCGACCGAGACGAAGTGCCCGGCAACGCGACCGCCGCGGAGCATCCCGGACCCCGCCCCCGGACACTGAGCGAGGGAGCGCAGCGACCGAGACGAAGTGCCCGGCAACCCGACCGCGCGGGGGTCAGGGGACGCAGGCGGAGGCGGGCTCCGACGCCTTTCCGTTGGCGCGGCGGGTGAGCACTTCGATGCAGGTGGTCCCGGAGGGGTCCGGTGGTACGACCACGGTCGTCTCGGACACCTGCGCGAGCGCCGGGTCGCCCCCACCGCGCGTCACGACGCCCCAGAGGTACGCGTCGCCCTCTTCCGGCTCCGGGTTGACCCACGTGAACACCACACCCTCGGGGGTGACCGTGCCGGCGAGGTCGGCAGGAGGAGGCGCCGCGACGGGGATCACGTCGATCGGCTCGTCCGTGGGTTGCGCGGTCGGTGTCGGATCGCCGCCACCCCCGAGTACCGCGGGGAGCGCGAGCGCGAGGATCACGACGACGACCAGCACGAACGCCCCCGCGGCCACGGCGAACCACAGGCCCCGCCGTGACCTCAGGGCCTCGGGCGGGCCGGATGCGGCGTCCGCGGGCTCGGCGGCGGACCCGGCGGGCGGAGTCGGCGGAGGCAGCGCGGTCGACGCCGACGGCAGGATGGGAGACCCGGACGGCATGCGCGGAGCCGCCGACACGCGTGCTGCGGTGCCGGCTTCGGGCGCGATCACGGAGGGAGGGCGGAGGCGAGTGGCGTCGTCCTCCCGCGCCGAGCGCCGGGTAGCCGACTCCGGTGCCCAGAGGTCGGGCCGCGGCGACGGCGGCCGGGTGGGACCGGCCGCCGTCGCCGTCTCAGGATCGATGCTCACGACCCCGCGCACGCGCGTCAGCCCGTCGTCTTCGTCGTCGACCACGCCGTCGGCCGAGCCGTCGTCGAGGATGTCGATCGGCGTCACCCCGTGCGCGAGCTCGATCTGCACCTTCTGCAGGGCGCGAGCGAAGGCCAGCGCGGTGTCATACCGGTCGGCGGGGGACTTGGCCATCGCCCGTTCGAGGACGCGCGACAGCGATGGTGGGGCATCCGGCCTGCTCAGCGGCGGGAGCGGCAGCGTCTCGATGCGTGAGATGAGGTCGGCTCCGCCGTTCCGCTGACCCGTGAGCTCGAACGGTGAACGTCCTGCGAGCAGGCTGTACACCGTGGCCCCGAGCGACCAGACGTCCGCGCGCGCGTCCCCGCCGGGCACCTCACCGAGCGCCTCCGGCGGTGACCACGGGATCGACAGTCCGCCCGCGTCACCCCCGCCGGTGGTGGACGCGATCCCGAAGTCCGTGAGGGCCGGCCGGTTGTATTCCGTCACGAGAATGTTGGCCGGTTTGATGTCGCGGTGCAGCACACCGGCGCGGTGCGCGGTCTCCACAGCAGCGCCGACCTGCACGCCGACGCGCAGCGCCTCCGCCACGGAGAACGGCTCACGCCGGTACCTCGCCTGGAGGTTGGGCCGCGGGCAGTACTCCATCACGAGGTACGGACGACCGTCGTCGGCGATCGCCGCCTGGTGGATGGTGACGATCGCGGGGTGCGTGGAGAGCATCGCCATGACGTTCGCCTCGGCGGTGAACGCCGCGATCGATCCGCTGGTCATCCGCTCGGTCAGGAGGACCTTGACGGCGACGCGGCGGCGAGGAAGGTGCTGTTCGTAAAGGAAGACGTCGGCGAACCCGCCCGAGCCGAGCAGTTCGAGGTAGGTGAATCCGGGAAGCTCTGGGGGTGCCTGTGGGGCGCGACGCGCGCTCACGGAGCGTCCTCGACCGCGACGGTCACGCCGTCACCGAGGTCGAGAACGTCGCCCGCCACGACGATCGTCGGCTCGCCGGGGTGCAGCCGCACCGGCTCCGACCCCCGGCGCAGCAGCGTCGTGCCGTTGGTCGTGTCGAGGTCGGTGGCGAGGATGCTGTCACCTTCGACGCGGACCTCCAGGTGGTTTCGCGAGATGTCCTGTTGCGGGCTGTCGACGGCCAGGAGGTGCGGCAGGTCGGCGCCGCTGATCCGGGTGGAGCGGGGGCGCCGGCCGATGATCACGGTGCGATCGAGCAGCACGCTCTGACCCGTCGAGGCGCGCAGCAGTCCGGCGGCCGAGGGCGGTGCCGGAGCGGAGAGCGGCGGGGCGACCGGCGGCAGCTGCCCGGAGGCGCGCAGCGCGCGAGCTTCGGCGAGCGTGATGGTCGCGTCGTCGGATGCTTCGTCCCCGTCGCCGCGGATGATCGTGGACTCGACGTCGTCTGCGAGTTCCGGCACGGCGCTGTCCGCGACGTCGTCGGGATGTTCGGGTACGGGCGTCCCTGCGGCGGGGGTGGGGAGATCGGGCATCGCCGCGGGCTCCTGCGGCTCGGCAGCGCCACCCGGCTGGGCGGGCACCGGCGCGGGGATACCGGTCACCGGCGGGGCGGGCACCGGCTCGGCGGGCACCGGCGCCGGGATACCGGCCACCGGCACAGACGGCTCCGGCACAGACGGCTCCGGGGCGGACGCCACCGGCACAGACGGCTCCGGCGCAGACGCCCCCGGCGCAGACGGCTCGGGTTCGGCCGCAGGAGAGGCCGCCGCAGGGCCGTGCACCTCGGCGACGCTGTGCGGCTGAACGGGCTCGATGGGCGCAGCGGCGCGGGACGCGGCATCCGCCACCCCGGCGCGCGCGCCTGAGCCCGACCCGGTCGCCCCGGCGCCGGCGTCGCGGGAGATCACGACGCGCGCGGCAGCGACAACGCCGTCCCGGAGCGGGAGCTGTGCCGTCGCGTCGGACGCGTCATCCGGGCCGATGGTGAGCGCGTCGGCCGACCGGATGCTGCGCTCGGTCCACGTGGATGCTCCCGCGCCGTCCACCCGTTCCGCGGCCGAATCCCCGTCGACGGACACGGAGAGGTCGCCGCGCACGGCCACCCGCCACGTGCCGTCCTCGTCCAGCGCGACGGCGAAGGGCGGAACCGAAGACAGCGGTCCGCCCGCGGCCAGCGCGTCGACGACGCCCGCCAGGCCCGCACCGCGGGTCAGCTCCTGCCACACGGCCTCGGCCACGGCATCCGTCGCCCCCTCACCGAGCAGGGCGACCGCGGACGGCGCAACGACGGCGCGCAGGGTTCCGGGGGTGTAGCGCACGACGGTCATCAGAGTCCTCCTCGGGCTCGCGCTCCCGCGCGCGGCAGGGTGTCGCCTTCGATCTCGCCGATCGGCGCGGTCGGGACGGTCTCGTGGCGATCGCGGACACCGCGGATGCGCACCGACAGCGCATCAACGACGACGGCTGTCACGTTGTCACGTCCTCCGGCCGCGACGGCCTCTCGCACGAGCCGCTCAGCCGCGGACTGCGGTGACCGCTCGGAGCGGAGAATGTCGTCGATCCGCGCGGAGTCGATCTCGGTGGGCAGTCCATCGGAGCAGATCAGGATGCGATCGCCTTCCTCCGCCGGAAGCAGCCAGAAGTCGGGTTCGCTGTCGCTACCCGCCCCGATCGCGCGGGTGATCACATTCCGTCGGGAGTCCTGAGCCGCCGAGGCGGCGTCGAGCTGCCCGGAGTCGATCAGCTCCTGCACCACGGAGTGGTCGACACTCACCTGCTCCAGCACTCCTTCGCTGAGCCGATAGGTACGCGAGTCTCCCAGGTTGACGGCCAGCCAGTACCCCTCACCGTCGATGTCGGCGATCGCCACCCCCGCCAGGGTCGTTCCCGCACCGGCACCGGCACCTGCCGGGAGCGTGTCCACCCGGTCGCGCGCCTGCCGGAGCGCCGTGTGCACCTCCGCGACGGTCAGACTTGCGCGGCCGGCGAGTGTCGTGAACTGGTCGATCACCGTCGCGCTGGCGATCTCACCGGCCTGGTGGCCGCCCATGCCGTCGGCCACGAGGAACAACGGCGGTGCGGCGAGGAACGCGTCTTCGTTGAGCGAGCGTCGCCGACCGACGTCGGTTGCGGCGCCCCACGCCACCTCGACCGGCGCATCCGGCGATCCCGCGTGCGTCTTGTCGTTCACGGCGCCTCGCTCACGGTCAGGCGGCGATCGCCCAGCTCGAGCCGGTCGCCCATACGGAGGGGAACCCGTTCCCCTGGCTGGAGGGAGGTGCGCGCACCGCCCCGGATGAGCACCGTGCCGTTGCGCGACCATCGGTCGGACAGCCATGCGCCGGTGTCGTCGCCGCCGACCTCGAAGTGGGTCTTCGACAGCGAGAGGGTCTCGTCGCGTACGACGACCGTCGCACAGGGACCGCCGAAGGGGTCACGACCGAACACGGTCCGACCGTACACTGCCACCTGCTCACCCGTGTCCCACGTCAGCACTGCGACCGGGGTCACGACTCGTCACCGGCCTTCCGAGGCGGGCGGATGCGGCGCACCAGCGCCGCGCCGCGGGTGACGATCGGGTCCAGCCGACGTCGCCAGTCGCCCGGCTCGCGCGGCGCCCGCGGCTCGCCCGGCGTCCGGGACGCGATCGGCGACCGGCGCGCGATCGGCCGAGCGACCCGGCGGTCGGGGAGGGCGAATCGGGTGCCGGCGAGGAGGGCGCGGACGTCGAGCTGCGCTCTCAGCCGCCGCCAGAACCCCACCCGCTTGCTCATGCCGCCGACGATGTCATCCACCTCGCGCCAGAACTCGTCGATGTCCTCCGGGGTCGGGTCGGCAGGCCCGAAGACCTCTGCGTCGGCGCGGCGGGCGAGGGTGCGCACCTGCGGCTCCTCGAACGCCGCATCCACCACCGCCGCATCCTCGGTCCGCGTGCCGCCGCGGCGTACCGGCGTGCCGTAATCGCTGGCGCGGTCGACGAGCTCGTCCCACCCGCCGCTGATGCGGTCGGCCGGACGTTCGGCCTCGCGGCGCTTGCGGCGACGGGCGGCCTTGAGGGCGCCGATGATCACGAACGGCGCGAGGAGCACGATCAGCACGCCCAGCACGCTGGCGAGGACGAGCGCGATGAGCCCGAGGATGCCCAGCAGCGGGTTCTCCTCGTCTTCGGTGCCGCGCTCATCGGGCACGGTGGGCGGCAGGTCCACCGGTTCCTGCTCGGGCGGCGGGGGCTGGAGCACCTGCGGCTTCGGGTCGGCGCGCGGCTTGGTGGTCTGGTCGGTGGGAACCTGATCCTCGGGCGGGGTGGGGTCGAAGCGCACCCACCCCGACTTCTCGAATGCCACCTCCACCCACGCGTGCAACGTCTCCCCGGTGGCGGTGAACGTGCGCTCGGTGGCGTCTTCCTCCGGGTAGAAACCCATCACGACCCGCGCCGGAATGCCGAGCTGGCCTGCCAGCAGAGCCATCGTCACGGCGTATTGCTCGTCGTCGCCGACCCACTGGTCACCCCGCAGCAGGGTGGAGATGCGCTCCGCACCGTGCCCGGCACGCGAGAGCACCTGGCCCTCGAGGCCGTGGCTGAAGAAGCCGTCCTGCGACAGCGTCTGTTCCAGCGCCCTGGCCTGCTCGATGGGCGAGGAGGCGTCGGCCACGATCTCGGAGGCGATCTCAGCGAACTCCGGTGGCACGCCCTTCTGCTTCGGCATGCGCAGCGGCGCGAACGCCTCGTCGGCCAGGCGTTCGTCGCTGGGGTCGCCGGGAAGGACCGTCTCGAGGGTGTACGTGTCGCCCTTCGACAGCCGCGAGGTCACGACGGCGGTGCCGGTGGCGTCGTTGTAGTACGTGGCGCGCCGGAGCTCTTCGGCCCGGTCCCCCTCGAAGGTGATCGAACGCACGGCTCCCGCATCCGGCACCCACACCCCGCCGAGCCCGGCGATCTCGATCGTGAGGGTGGCCGGTGTGCCCTCGGCGTCGGGCGACATGATGCTCCGCACCGGCGTGAAGGCGCTGGAGGAGCCGGCGCCGTCGTCGGCCACGTTGAAGACAGTGCCGTTGTACGCATCCATCGTGGCGAGGCGGATGCGCGCACCCTCGGGCAGTCCGGATGCGGTGAACAGCGGCTCGTCCGGGAAGTCGCGGACGAGTCCGCGGAAGGCCTGCAGGGGGCTGGGGTACTGCCGCACGTCGAAGGGCGGGATGATGACATCCCGGAGGATGTAACGAGGACCGTCCGGCGCGGCGAGGGCGCTCGTGGAGACCCCGATGCCCGTTGCGACCGCCAGCACGGCGGCACCGGCGACGATGCGCCGAGCGGTCATCCCCTTCGGTTCGCCTCCTTCACCCACCGACACGGCCGCGCGCGTGGGCTGCCACGCCTGGCGGACGGCGAGCCATCCGCCGGCCACGATCGCCATGACGACGCCCTGGAGGAGAGGCGCGGCGGGTTCCGCCGTGCCGAGTGCGATCTGCACGGCGAGGTAGACGACCGCCGGAAGCAGGGCCCACATCGGGGGGCGGGCGCGAAGCGCGAGACTGCCGACGAGCACCGCCGCCACGAGGGTCAGGAGGTAGGGCACGATGCCGTGGCTGTCGCCGGTGCCGACCGGGGCGACCGTCGTCAGCAGCTCCTTCCACGACGTGACCACTCCGACCGCGAGGCGCTGCAGGGACTCCAGCGTCGGGATGACCCCGAGGAACCCGGTGTGCGGAATCGCGAGCGCGGTTCCGAAGACCACGTACGCCCCGAGGGTCGTCGCGGCCAGCGCCAGGATGCCCCATCGCCGCCAGGTGCCGACGGCGGCGATGGCCAGGCCCAAGACGAGGCCGCCGACCGCGGGAAGCAGGTAGGCCGGTCCGCCGAAGGTGGGCCCGAAGCCGGCGATGCCGACGGACAGCAGCAGGGCCGACGCGCCGAGATCCAGCGCCCACCGCCGCAACTCCAGACCGCCGATCGTGACGGGCGGCGCGTCCGGGTTCCGGCGCGCGAGACGGAAGGGGAAAGCGGGAGCGGTCATGCGAATACCCGCCGTAGGGCGCCGGGCAGCTGATCGAGCGCACCGATGGAGAGGACGTCGGCATCGGCGATGCGCCGCAGGCTCGGGGAGTCGAGAGTCGTGTCGGCCACCACGGCGAGCACGCGGGCGCCATAGGGCAGACGCGCGCACGCCATGCGCAGGCGTGCGGCATCCACGGAACTTCCGCACACGAGCACGACCACACTCGCCAGGGCGAGCGTGGCGGCGACATGCCCGGCGAGGTCGACGATGTCTCCCGTGCGACCACGGGCGTAGGCGAGCCCCGAGAGGGCGTCGAGGAACTGCTTCCCTGTGCCTGCCGGCAACTCGGCACCCTGCACCCGCACCTCGACCCGTTGCGAGTCGCGCAGAGCACGAAGTCCCAGCGAGCCGGCCGCCGAGATCGCCAGCTCGAACTCCTCCGGGTCGGAGTAGTCCCCGGCGTTGCGCGACAGGCCGATCACGAAGTGGGAGCGGCGCGTCTCCTCGTATTGGCGCACCATGAGCTTTCCGGTGCGCGCCGTCGAACGCCAGTGGACGTTGCGCCGGTCGTCACCCGGCTGGTACTCGCGAAGAGCGTGGAACGAGATGTCGTCCCGGGAGAGATCGGTGGCGGGGAGACCCTCGAGGTCGCGGAGGAATCCGAGCGACTGCCCGTCGAAGAGCACCGTGCGCGGATGCACGTAGAGGTCGACCGGTTCGTCGCGACGGTGAACCCGTTCGAAGACGCCTAGAGGGTCGCCGCGGACGACGCTGACCGGACCGACGGCGAGGATCGCGCGACGCTGGGTGGGGATGGCGAAGAGCTCTTCGGCCTCCTCCCCCGGCGCGAGGCGCTTCACGGCGAACTCTCCGCGGCCGGCGCCGACCGGCAGGACGACGCGGGAGGGGAGTATCGCGCGAGTTCCACTGTTGGCGAGCGTGAGGGCACCGACCGCGCGCTCGCCGACGACCACCCGCGTGCGCGTGAGGTCGAGGCCGACGTCGTAGTTGGTGCGGCCGATGAGGAAGAGCGCACACAGGACGGCGAGGGCGGCGAGGACCGTGGCTGCCACGGTGAGTTCGTGCCAGCCCAGCATCCGCCCGGCGATCCACAGCACGATCGCGCCGATCACGACCACCCACCCGAGGGGTCGCACGACGCCCAGAACCTCTCGCGCCCCGCGCAGCACGCGCGCCGCAATCGGGGCTGCGACCTCGCGCAGCGCCGTGCGGGTCGTGCCGGCGGGAACGGTGGTCCCGAGCGTCTCGCCGGTCATCAGGCCGCGGACCTCGCCTGCGGCGCAGCGATGGCGTCGAGGGTGCGCGCGATCACCGTCTCGGCGGTGACGCCGCTGAACTCGGCCTCGGGGTCCATGACAAGACGGTGCGTCCAGACGGGCGCAACCAGAGCCTTCACGTCGTCGGGGACGACGTAGTGGCGGCCCTGCGATGCCGCGCGTACCTTGGCGATGCGCACCATGGCGAGGGATCCGCGCACCGAGACACCCAGGCGCGTGGCCGCGTCGGTGCGCGTGGCTTCGGCCAGTTCGGCGATGTACCGCAGCACGGCCGGCTCGACGTGCACAGTCGCCCCCAGATCGGCCATGTCGGCGACGGCCGCGGTCGTGATCAGCGGCGACAGGCTCGCCGATGGGTTGCGATCGGCGGAGCCGGCGAGGATCCGCTCGGCGACGGCCAGGTCGGGGTAGCCGATCGAGGTCTTCACGAGGAAGCGGTCGAGCTGGGCCTCGGGGAGCTTGTACGTCCCGGCCTGCTCGATGGGGTTCTGCGTCGCGATCACCAGGAATGGCCGGCCCACCTCGTGAGGTACGCCGTCGACGGTGACGCGCGACTCCTCCATGACCTCCAGGAGTGCGGACTGGGTCTTGGGGGACGCGCGGTTGATCTCGTCGGCGAGGAGGATCGAGGTGAACACCGGACCCCGGTGGAACTCGAACTGATGGCTCGCCTGGTCGTAGATCGTCACGCCGGTGACGTCGGAGGGGAGCAGGTCGGGGGTGAACTGGATGCGGCTGCTCGTGCCCTGCACGGTAGCCGCGAGCGCCTTGGCAAGGCTCGTCTTGCCGGTTCCGGGGGCATCCTCCAGGAGCACGTGGCCTTCGGCCAGCATCGCCGACAGCACGAGTCCCACCACCTCGGGCTTGCCGATGAGGGCGCGGTCGACGTTGTCGACCAGGCGCGTGAAGGTGGTGTGGAACCAGGCGGCCTGGTCAGGGGTCATGGTCATGCGGTCATCCTCGTTCTCGTCGCTATCGCCATGTGAATTTCTCGGAGGGGCCCCACCCGTCGATGCGCACCCACACCTCGGTGTCGGGGAAGCCGTAGAAGCAACCGAGCTGGATCGACCCGTTCCTGGGGATGTCCCGCCGGGTTCCGTTGCCGGCGAATTCGCCGTTGCGGCTGCTGATGCACACCACGTTGTAGGTGCCGGCCGGGAAGTGCTCCGTGTTGAGCTGGAAGTACGCGCACGAGGCCGAGGAACACTCACCGGTGTTCACCCGACTCCCCTTGGTGATCCACGCCCGCGCCTTCGGCGTATCCGCGGTGCGGGCCTCCGCGCTCGCGGACGAGGTCTGACCCGCCGCATCCGTGGCGCGCACCTGGATGGTGTGCTTCTCGTCGTAGCCGAAGTCCCGCGTCCGGGAACCTCCGTTGACGCTGACCGACTCCCAGCCGGCCCCGGCGATGTTGATCTCCAGCTTGGTGATGGCCCGTCCGTTGGTCGCGGGCGGCGACCAGCTGAACTCGATCTGCGTCCCGCTCCCGCGCGCCGTCGCTCCCGGGGGCTGGATCGGGCCGTACGGGATCACCTGCGGCGTCGTGTTGGAGGACGGTCCGTAATACGTCGTTCCGTCCTGGGTGGTCACGGCTCGAAGGGTCACGCTGTACGCGGTGCCGTTGGAGACGTTGGTGATGCGGTTGTTGCCGCTCAACGCCGCCCACCCCCCGCCGTTGAGCGAGTACTCGTAGCGGATCGCGCCGGCGTCAGCACCGTTGCGCTCCGCCTGCTGGTAGGCGACGTGGATGGAGTTGTCGGGTGCCGGGGTGGACGCGCTGACGCCCTGCGGGGCGCCCGGCGGGACGAATGCGCGTCGCGGCGCCGACGGGGCGCTCGCGGGACCCCAGCCGGCCTTGTTCCGCGCCTCGACGGTGAAGGTGTAATCGTTGGCCGAGGCCGGAACCTGCACCGCCTGCGACGTGGTTCCGGGGCTGATGCCGGCGATCGTCCGCGACTGCGCGCCGCCCTGCACGTTGAGTCGGTACTCGGCGATCGGGTCGCCGTTGTTCGCGGGTGCCTGCCACGTCACCTGCATCTGCGCTTGCGACCCCACGGGGTCCAGGCGCTGCGTGGTCGGCGCGGCGGCGGCCGCCGGTGGCCCTGCGGGGATCTCACTCGCCGAGTAGCCGCTCCAGCTCGACGGCTCGGGCGCGCGGTTGTGGGCCTGCACGCGCACCTGGTAGGCCGTGCCGTTCTCCAGCCCGTCCCACACCATCGAGTTGCCGGTCGCCGTCTTCTGCGTGACACCCGACGGGGGTGCCGGTGAGATCTCGAGCGTGAACGACTCGACAGGTGACCCGGGGGTCGTCGGCGTCGTCCACGCCACGTTCAGCGACCGGTCGCCGAACCGGAGGGTCGGTGGGGCCGGTGTGTCGGGGCGGGCATCAGGCCGCGCGGTCTCCGACGGCGAGGACGGATCGGACTCGCCGACGCGGTTGGTCGCGGTGACCACGAAGTTGTACTCGACGTTGTTGGTGAGTCCGTCCAGCGTGCACGTCGTCGACCCGCACTGCTTGGTGTAAGTCCCGGCCGTCGAGGTCACCGTGTAGCCCGTGATCGGAGCGCCGTTGTTCGGCGGCGGCGTCCACGACAGCACCACCGTCCGGTCCTGCACGCTCGACACCGTCGGCACGCCTGGCGCGTCCGGCTTTCCCTGCACGGTGAGGCGGATGCGGCCTTCGACCTCGCGGTCGACATCCCCGGTCGCATCCTGGATGCGGTAGCGGACGACCATCGTGCCGAAGAAGCTCGCCGACGGCGTCACCGACACCTGGTCACCGCGCACGTCGGCGATCCCGTCGCCGGTTTCGGTGGCAGCGGCGACGACCTTCAGCGGCGTCTCGGGGAACGGGTTGAAGTCGTTGGCGAGCACCGGGATCGAGATCGTCTTGCCCTGATCGGCCTCGGGAAGCACATCATCGTTCGCCGTCGGGAGGGGACGCGTGGATGCGGTGACCCGCACCGTCACGGTGCCCTCGATCGGGTCGGTCTCGCCGTCGTCGATGCGGAGCTCGACTTCGGCGGTGGTGCCCTTGCGGACGTCGGCGTCCGCACTCACCTTGAGCGTCTGCCCGTCGATGGTCGCGTTCATCCCGCGGGGGGAGCCGCCCACGATCGTGTACCGCATGTCGTCGAGGTCGCCCTCGTCGGGATCGGTGGTGAGGGCGGCGAGGTCGAGACCCGTCGCCTCTTCCCCCGGTGCGACATCCATCTGCCCGTTGACGAACGTGGGCTTCTGGTTGTCGGGCGGGAGCACCGTGACCGGCAGGGTGAGCGTCGACTTGCGACCTTCGGGGTCGTCGGGGCCCGAGCCGTCGGTCACCTCGAAGGTGATGGCGTCCTGACCGAAGTATCCGTCGGCGGAGGTGTAGACGAGCGTCCGCTGGTCCTGCACGAGCGAGGCGCCATTCGCGTGCGCCGCGCTGACCTTCCCCACCTCGGTGATCACGACATCGAGTCCGCCTGCCGCACGGACGTGCTCGGACAGCGGGATCTCGATGGTCTCACCGCTTTGCACCTCGACGCCCTCGGTGGTGAGCAGCACGGGCGGCAGGTCGCGGAGGGCGGGGACGTGGATGAACGCCGACGCCGTGAGGTCGTCGCGGTCGGTGATCGTGTAGGTGATCAGCTGGGCCTCGTCGAGGATCGGCAGGCGCACGACACCGTCCTCGAGCACGCGCGCACCCGCGGCATCCAGGGCTATCTCCAGCGCATCGACCGTGCCATCGGGGTCTTCGTCGTTGACGAGCAGGTCGATCTCGGCGAAGGAGTCGTCCTCGACGTCGGCGGGGCGGACGCGATCATCCCGCGCGATGGGCCGCTGCAGGGGCACATCCTCGGCAACGGTGACCTGCAGGACGGCGCGCGCCTCGGCACCCCGGGCATCGCGGATCGTGTACTGCAGGCTCGTCTCGACCGGTTCGCCCGGAGAGGTCACGACCACGCGGTCACCCACCACGCGGGCCTCGAGTCCGGCGACGTCGGGGAGGATCAGCCCGTCGGAGACGAGGGTGAGCGCATCGCCCTCGGGGTCGGAGTCGTTGCCGAGGACCGGTACGGCCACTTCGCGCCCCGGACGCATGACGACCGCATCCTTCACCGCGTAGGGGGCCTGGTTCGCGGCCTCGGCGGGAGCGATGCCCACCCGGATCGCCGCGGTGGCCTCGGCGCCCTGGCGATCCCGGACGCGATAGGTGAAGGCGTCCGGTCCGGACTCGCCCTCGAACGCCTCGTAGGTGAGGAAGTTCGCCCCCACCTCGCTGACGCGGCCCTTCGAGGGCGCGGAGTCGATGCCCAGGAGCTCCACCGAATCTCCGTCGGGGTCGAGACCGTCGAGCGGGATGGGGATGCGCACGTCGGCTCCGGCGAGCGTGCGCGCAGTGATGTCCTGCGGACGCGGCGCCTGGTTCGTGTCGGCGGCGACAGGAAGAACCTGGATGGTGAGGTACCCGGCATCCTTCTGGCCGCTGGAGTCCTCGACCTCGTAGGTCGCGTACACCGTGCCCGGTTCGTCGCTGGCGCGGAAGCGGACGGTGTCCTGCGACACGAAGATCGTGCCGTCCTCCGGCTCCGGCAGCGGCTCGACGAGGTCGGGCGCGAGATGGAGCGTGTCGTCGTTGGGGTGGTAGTCGTTGTCGAGCACCGGGATGGTGACGACGTCGCCGGCCCGTACGACGGCCTGATCGTCGTTGGCCACCGGGGGACGCAGCTGGTCGGGGGCGGGCACCGGGATGACCACGACTTCACCCTCGGCGGTCTGCTGGCCGTTGGAGATGCGGTAGCCGATGCGGGTCTGCTCGCCGAGCGCCGACTGGTCGGTGATGCGCAGCGTCTCATGGCCGAGGACGGCCACCGAAATGCCACTGGCCGGATCGACGGTCACCGACTGGACGACGAGGATGCCCCCGGAGGGGTCGGAGTCGTTGGCGAGGACGTTCACGAGGACATCGCCGCCGCTGCGGAGCAACGCGACGTCGCGGACGGCAACGGGGGGAAGGTCGGTCTCGGCGTCGGGCAGCACATCGATGCGCACGAGCCCCGGCACGGCGTTGGGGCCGGCAGCCACGAGATACTGCGCGTAGTACGTGCCCGGCGCGGAGGAGCGGAACGTGAAGGTCTTGTTGGGGTAGTCCGGCACGATCTCGGCCCCGGGAACCTGATCCACGCGGGTGAGACGCAGCGCCTCGCGCCCCGAACTGGTGTCGTTCGCGAGGGGGGCGACGGTGGCGCTCTGCCCCGCCCGGACCACGAGGTGGTCGGCGTTGGTGACGGGCACCGTCGACCCGGGAGGTCGCACGTCGAACCGCACGATGCCCTCGGTGATGTCCGAGCCGTCCGACACGATGATCGGCACTTCTTTGCGCCCCTGGGTGCCGCCGATCGCGCGGTAGGTGATCCGGCCGTCGGCGGTGAAGTCGGCCTCATCCCCCTCGGCGGGCACGACCGAGGCGAGGTAGATCTCGTCGCCGTCGGGGTCGATCCAGTCGGGGAGGACGTTGTACGTGATCGAACCACCGGCTTCGACGACGACGGTCGTCACGCGCTTGGGCGCGGGCGGGGCGTTCACGTCCCATCCCCGCACGGAGAGACTCACGTCCGCGGAGTCGGTCCCGCCACGGCCGTCGTCGATCTCGTACCGGAAGGTCGCCGAACCGGAGGCCTCCTCGGGAACGGCGATCTGCAGCGCCGAGCCGTCATGGATCGGCTGCACGTCGCCCAGGCCGGGTTCGCCGTCGGGGAGGGTGACGGTGAGCACGTCGCCGTCGGCATCGGTGTCGTTGTCGAGGACCGGCAGAACGGTCGTGCGACCGGGCCGCACCCCGAAGTCGTCATCGGTCGCGATCGGCGGGGTGTTGACGTCGGTCCGCTCGGGAAGCGTCGTCTCGACGGTCTCCTCGGTGGTCTGCTCGTCCTCTTCGGCGTCGCCCTCGGGGGGGATGATGTCATCCCAGTTGTCGACGCGCTGCATCGCGTCGGTCGCCATCCACGCGGCGCCTCCGACGACGTCGTTGAGCACGACGACGTCGCGGTTCTGGCGGAAGCGCAACTGCGGGTCGGGCTCGAGGCCCTCGATCTCGGTGGTGAGGTCGTTGGCCTCGCCGGAGCAGTCGCGGACGAACGCGGCCGAGCCGCCCCAGGCCGCGTACGTGCATCCGCCCAGCACCACCGGTGCGGCCGGTGCCCCTTCGCCCGCGCCGGACGCGGTCTCGGTGGGGGCCGAACCGTCGAACGGGACGGCCACCACGGCGGATGCGGTCGCGAGGACGATCGCGTCGCCCACGGCCGAGGGCTGCTGCAGGACGGCGCCGTCGGCGCCCTTCACTTCGGTCCGCATGCCCCCGGAGGTGAACACCGTTCCGGTGTCGGCATCCAGCACCGCCGCCGTGCTGCCGACGACGGTGATGGAGAGGTCGGCACCTTCATCGACGCCGTCGAGTCCCCGGTGCGCAGCATCCCCGGTCTCGCCGTCGGGGGTGAGCGGTACGGTGACGATCTCGCGCGATTCCGGTGACACGGCGTAGACGGTGCCGTCGCGTCCCACCGCGACATCGGCGCCCCCACCGAGCTCGACCACCGGGTCGGTGCCTTCGACGGTGAACGCGGCCGCGGCCTCGGCCCGTGCGACCCACAGCGACCCGGATGCGGGGTCGAGCACCGCCATCGTCGGACCGCCCAACGCGACGTCGGCACCGGCGGGCACGTCGGCGGCGTCGGTGAGCATGACCATGGCCGGGTCGACCGCGGTGACGGTGGACTCGGTCTGGTCGAGGACGAGCACCGTGGAGCCGTCCTGCAGGATGTCGTACTCGTCGCTCGCGGCGCGAAGGCCCCCGTCGAGCACGCGAGACTCATGGTTGAAGTGCCCGACCAGCACGCTGGAGCGCTTGGTGATCCACACCCCGCCGTCGTGCAGGTCGACCTCGGTCGTGGGGAACCCCTGATAGGCGATCGCCATCGTCGTGACGGCGAGCGCGGACACGGTGACCACGCCGACGGACGCGAGTGTCCGGCGGCGTCGTCGCAGCCACGTAGAAGCCTTCACGCGACGTCTGCCTCCCCGGGGCGGAAACGAGCCGTCATCCCGACAGAGCGGGCGGATGTCAAGCTCAGCTTAACGGGAGCATAGAGGCTCGCTTGACCGGGCGCGGCACTCTTGCCCCGCCGATTCGCGGTGTGATACTCACCCGCCCGCGCCTCCCGCCGCGCGTCCGCGGAGCACGTTCCCACATCAGGAGCTTTCGCGGACACAGGACGCCCTGGCCGGAATCGTCCTGTCTCCGCCGCATCACCTGATCTGGCGACGGCCGAGGGTCAGGGGCCCGGCGCGGCGCCGCGGATCAGGACGCGACGTAGGCCGCCAGGTGCGTGCCGGTAAGAGTGGATGCCCCGACCACGAGGTCGGCGGGAGTCCCTTCGAAGACGACCGTGCCGCCGTCGTTGCCGGCCCCCGGGCCGATGTCGATGATCCAGTCGGCGTGGGCCATCACGGCCTGGTGGTGCTCGATGACGATCACACTGTTGCCCCCGTCCACAAGCCGGTCGAGGAGACCGAGGAGGTTGTCGACATCGGCGAGGTGCAAACCCGTGGTCGGCTCGTCCAGGACGTAGACCGCGCCCGACTTCGCCATCGAGATCGCGAGCTTCAGCCGCTGGCGCTCACCGCCGGACAGCGTATTCAGCGCCTGCCCGAGCGTGAGGTATCCCAGGCCCACGTCGACCATGCGGGCCAACGTCGTGTGCGCGGGGCCCGTCGGGAAGAACTCCGCCGCCTCGGCGGCCGGCATCGACAGCACCTCGGAGATGTTCTTCCCGTCCAGGCGATACTCGAGCACCTCATCGGAGAATCCGGTGCCGTCGCAGACCTCGCACACCGTCTCGACCGTCGACTGGAACCCGAGGTCGGTGATGATGACGCCCAACCCCTTGCACGCGATGCACGCGCCCTGCGAGTTCGCGCTGAACAGCGCCGGCTTGACCCCATTCGCCTTCGCGAACGCCGCGCGGATCGGGTCGAGCAGCCCCGTGTACGTCGCAGGGCTGCTCCGACGCGAACCGCGGATCGGCGCCTGGTCGACCACCACGACATCGTCGCGGCCGGGAAGGCTCCCGTGGATGAGGGACGACTTGCCCGACCCCGCGACTCCGGTGACGACCGTCAGGATTCCGAGCGGGATGTCGACGTCCACGTTCTTCAGGTTGTGCCGTGTGGCCCCGCGGATCTCGATCGCGCCCTTCGGTGTGCGGGTGGAGTCCTTGAGCCGCGCTCGGTGGTCGAGGTGCCGGCCGGTGAGGGTGTCGGATGCCCGCAGGGCCGCGACATCCCCGGTGAACTGGATGCGGCCACCGTGGCGCCCCGCGCCGGGACCGAGGTCGACGACATGATCCGCGATCGCGATCACCTCCGGCTTGTGCTCGACCACGAGCACCGTGTTGCCCTTGTTGCGAAGAGCCAGCAGCAGCGCGTTCATGCGCTGGATGTCGTGCGGGTGGAGCCCCGCGGTCGGTTCATCGAAGACGTACGTGACATCGGTGAGGCTCGACCGCAGGTGCCGGATCATCTTGGTGCGCTGCGCCTCTCCGCCCGACAGTGTGCCGCTCGCGCGGTCCAGCGAGAGGTAGCCGAGACCGATCTCGACGAAGGAATCGACCGTGTCGCGGAGGCCCCGGATAAGCGGTGCGACGGCCGGGTCGTCGATGGTCCGCAGCCACGCCGCGAGGTCGGTGATCTGCATCCCCGCGGCATCCGCGATGCTGATCCCGTCGACCTTGGATGATCGCGCGCCCTCGTTCAGTCGGGTGCCGCCGCAGTCGGGGCAGGCGGTGAACTTCACGGCCCGCTCCACGAACGCGCGGATGTGGGGCTGCAGCGAATCGCGGTCTTTCTGCAGCATGCTCTTGGTGATCTTCGGCACGAGACCCTCGTAGGTCACGTTGATGCCCTGCATCTTGACCTTCGTGGGCTCCTTGTAGAGGAAGTCCTCGCGCTCCTGCTGGCTGTAGTCCTGGATGGCCTTGTCGGGATCGAGGAACCCCGACTCGGTGAAGGCCCGCACCATCCACCCGTCGACGTTGTAGCCGGGGATGGTGAGCGCCCCGTCGGCGAGGGACTTCGTGCGGTCGTACAGTTCGTCGAGGTCGACGTCGGTCACCTCGCCGAGGCCCTCGCACTGCGGGCACATCCCGCCGGTGATCTCGAACGAACGGCGCTCCCTCACCGTCTTGCCGCCGCGCTCGGACGTCGTGGCGCCCCCGCCCCGCACGGACGGCACGTTGAACGAGAAGGCCTGCGGCGATCCGACGTGCGGCACGCCCAGGCGGCTGAACAGCATCCGCAGCATCGCGTGCACGTCGGTAGCGGTGCCCACGGTCGAGCGGGCGTTGGAGCCCATGCGCTCCTGGTCGACGAGGATCGCCGGGCTGATGTTCTCCAGCGCGTCGACCTCGGGGCGCGGCGGCGTCGACATGAACGCCTGCACGAACGTGGGGTAGGTCTCGTTGATGAGCCGCTGCGACTCCGCCGCGATCGTGCCGAACACGAGGGAGGATTTACCCGACCCGCTCACGCCGGTGAAGACAGTCAGGCGGCGCTTGGGGATGTCCACGGTGACATCCTGCAGGTTGTTCTCCCTCGCTCCGACGACGCGGATGACGTCGTGGGCGTCTGCCGTGGGGTCGGTGCCGGGCGCTGGGGATGGGGCGCGGTCGGACGGGGCGGATGCGGCGGCCATGCTTCTCCTCGATCGGTGCTGGCCCCAGTGTTCCGCACATCGCGGACATCCCGCTTCCTCGATCCTGACCGATCCGCGGTCCCCTGGTGGCGGGCGGGGTCAGGATGCGGCGGCCGGCGCCTCGAACCCGTCGCAGAGCGATACCGGGAAGTTGTCGGCGAACACGGCATCGGGATCGACCTCGTGCTTGACCGCGCGGAGACGCTCGATCTTGTGCACGGGGAAGGCGTCGAGGATGCGATCGGGCCGTTCCGACGAGTCGAAACTCAGGTACATCCCCCGCCCGAGCGGGCGGAACGTCTCCCACGCGGCATCCAGCGTGGCGGCGTCCGAGCCGAACGCCACCACGGAGAGCTGCGCGGCGCGGTTCGAGTAGGCGGTGTCGTCCTCCCCCACGTCGGCGACGGCGCCGCCCACGGAGCGGTACTGGAGGAAGAACGCGGCCCCCTCATCCAGCATCCGCGTCGTCGCCGCCGCGATCTCCGGTGTGATGTCGCCCAGGAGCAGCGACCGCGCGTGCGGCTCCCCGCGCCCGTGCTGGGGTCCGAGGTCGGCGTTCGCCATCACCTGCGGATACGACGTCACCTGAACCGACTGCTGCAGCAGCGGCGCCAGCTCGGCGAAGGGCTGGAGGCGCTGGATGATCTGGTCGGGGTCGGCGGAGTCGACCATCGCCATGACCTGCGCGATGCGGGGCTGTCCCGGACGCCGGGCGCCGAGGATGAGGAACGCCGTCAGATCGCGCGGCGCGTCGCGCATCACGCGGCTGTAGCCGACAAGGAACTCCTCGGCCTCGGACGCGTCGAAGGCGAGTTGCGCCCAGCCCACGTCCCCGACCTCGTCGACTTCGAACTCGAAGCTGGTGACGATGCCGACGTTGGCGCCGGCCCCGCGGATCGCCCAGAACAGCTCGGGGCGGGTATCCGCATCCGTCCGCACGATGGAACCGTCGGCCAGCACCACCTCGGCTGCGCGAAGGTGGTCGATCGTCAAGCCGTGTTCGCGCGCGAGGAACCCGATCCCGCCGGCGGTCGCCAGCCCACCGACCCCCACGCCACCGTAGTCGCCCGACGACAGGGCCCAGCCGTGCTGGCCGAGCGCGGCCGCGACTTCCGCCCAGCGCGCACCGGGACCGATTCGCACCAGGCGGCGCTCCTGGTCGATCACCTCGATGTCGTTGATCCGTCGCAGGTCGATCACGATGCCGCCGTCGTTGGTGCTGCGACCGCTGATGCCGTGCCCGCCGCTGCGGACGGCCAGCGGGACACGAGGGTGCTGCCGCGCATACGCCACCGCTTCGGCCACCTGTTCCGCCGAGCTCGGCTGCAGCACGATGCCGGGGGCGCCCCCGCGGAGGTAGGTCGAGCTCACGTCCGGATACTCGAAGTCGCCGGGCTCGATCGCGTGCACCCCGGCCGGTACCCCGCTGTAGTCGATGCCGGTGCGGCGGCGACCCAACGCGGCGGCCGACCGCACCGGTGCCGAGGCTGTGCCGCGATCGCCGCGCTCTCGGGCGACGATCTCCCGGACCGCCGGCGCGATCTCCTGGCCGAAGAGCTGGATGATGCGTGGGTCGTCACCGACCGCGATGAAGCTCCCGATGCCGTTCTCGAGGGCGTACCCCGCCAGTTCTTCGATCCACCCGCGCAGGTCTCCCGAGGGCGCCCCCACGTTGAGCAGGCGACGGATCTCGCGCGGATCGCGTCCCGCGCCCGCGGCGGCCTCGTCGATGGCGGCGTTTCCGCGGGCGAGGTCACCCGGCTGCAGGTACGCCAGGCTCGGCAGCCACCCATCCGCCACGCGACCCGTCAGTGCCAGCATCCGCGGCTTGTATGCGCCGATCCAGATCGGGATGTCGTGGGCCGGGCGTGGTCCTCGCTTCGCGCCGTTCACCCGGTGGTACCGCCCCTCGGTGAACAGCCCCCGGCGCTCGGAGGTGTCCCACAGGCCCCGGATGACGCCGATCGCCTCTTCGAGCGCACTGACCGCCTGGCCGGGGGTGAGACGCCGGCCGCCCATGGCCTCGACGGCGTCCCAGAAGGCGCCCGAGCCGAGGGCGAGGTCGAACCGTCCGCCGGAGAGGAGGTCGAGGCTCGCCGCCGACCGGGCGATCACCGCGGGCGGGCGCAACGGCAGGTTGAGCACGTTCGGAGCGATGCGCACCGTCTGGGTCTGCGCCGCCACGTACGTCATGAGCGTCCAGGTGTCCAGGAACGCCGGCTGATACGGGTGGTCTTGGAAGGTGACGAGGTCGAGTCCGGATGCTTCGGACAGCTGCGCGAGCGCGACCGGGACCTGCGGATCCGCCGCGGCGGGGGTGATGAACGCCCCGAAATCGAGTCGGTGCCCGTAATCCATGTCAGATCCTTGCTGCGAGAGGGCGGGAGGGAGAGAGGGAGGGGTCACGGGATGACCGCAACCCGGCGATGAGCACGTCCAGCAGCACGGGCCGATCTTCCGGCGAGCCGAGACGTACTGCCCGCTCGACGCCGCACAGCATCCGCTGCACCTGTTGGACGGTGACGTCGGGCCGGATGGCGCCGTCGCGCTGAGCGCGTTCCAGCAGCGTGCGGAAGCTGCGGACGAACGCGCATTTGGCCTCGCGCGCCGCGCCGAGATCCCCATCGGGCGTGGTGATGATCGTCTGCACTCCTTCATCCCCGAGCTGCAGATCCAGAGCGGCCGCCAAGAATGCGGGCAGTGCCTCCCCCGCGTCGGGGGAGCGCTCCGCGTCGGCGGCGAGCACGCGCAGCCGTTCGACGGAGTCGACGGAGAGCGCCTCAGCGAGCGCCTGCACGGTGGGGAAGTGCCGGTAGACCGTCGCGACCCCGACCCCCGCGATGCGGGCGACGTCGTTCAGGCGCAGGTCGTCGTGCGGGATGCGGCGTGCCGCACACAGGATCGCTTCCCGGCTGCGCACGGCATCGGCTCGGGGACGGGTCATGGTCCCAGGCTACGCCTGAAAACGGATAACTCATCCGATTATCTTCGAACAGTCCCCGCCCGGGAACGACGAAGCGCCGACCGGGAACGACGAAGCGCCGACCGGCAGCGGAGTCGCTGCCTGTCGGCGCTTCGGGGAGCGGGGCGTGCCCGCGGGGATCAGCCCTGGGCGCGGCGGTTGGGGCGCGCGTTGCCACGCACCACGTCACCGACGCGGAGACCGCCCGAGCGCGAGCCCGATCCGGCGGCGCCGGTCGAGCGCGAGCCGGCACCGACGGGGGCGGCACCGGCGCCGCGGCGACGGCCGTTGCCACCGTTGGATCCTGCCGAGCGCGAGGGCGCAGCATCCGCAGCCGGACGGCTGCCGGAGCGTGAACCGCCGCCGGAGCCGCCGCGAGCGGGACGGTTGCGCTGCGCGTTGCCGCCCTGCGACGAGCCGCCACCGCGCTGCTGCGGAGCCTGGACCGGGGCCGGAGTGACGTAGGCGGCGACGTCGCCGACGAGGGCGGTGACCTCGGCGGACTCGGGCGTCACCGGGGTGGGCGTCGCCGAGATCGCGGCCTTGCGGAGGATGTCGAGCGTGTCGCGACGCTGCTCGGGCAGCATCACGGTCACGACGTCGCCGGCGCTGCCGGCGCGAGCCGTGCGGCCCGAGCGGTGCAGGTACGCCTTGTGCTCGACGGGCGGATCGACGTGCACCACGAGGGCGATGTCGTCGACGTGCACGCCGCGGGCGGCGACATCCGTTGCCACCAGCACGCGGGCGGTGCCGGCGCTGAACGCGGCGAGGTTGCGGTCACGCGCCGGCTGCGACAGGTTGCCGTGGAGGTCGACCGACGGGATGCCCGCTGCGGTCAGCGTGCGCGCCAGCTTCTTGGCCTGGTGCTTCGTGCGAGTGAAGAGGATGCGGCGGCTCGAGCCGGACGCAAGGGCGCGGACGAGGTTGTTCTTGGCCGTGGCATCCGCGGCGACGAAGACGTGGTGCGTCATCGCGGCGACGTGCGACGTGGCTTCGTCGACCGAGTGCAGCACCTCGTTGCGGAGGAACTTGCGGACCAGCTTGTCCACGCCGTTGTCCAGCGTCGCCGAGAACAGCAGACGCTGTCCGCCGGCGGGGGTGCGGGTGAGGAGGCGGGTGACACCGGGAAGGAAGCCCAGGTCGGCCATGTGGTCGGCCTCGTCGAGCACCGTGATCTCGATGTCGTCCAGGCTCGCGTAGCCCTGACCGATGAGGTCCTCGAGGCGGCCGGGGCAGGCGACGAGGATGTCGACGCCTGCAGCGAGCGCCTCCACCTGACGGCGCTGGTTCACTCCGCCGTAGACGGTCGTGGTCGTCAGGCCGTACGCGGCAGCGAGCGGCTTGATGACGGCGTCGATCTGGTTGGCGAGCTCACGGGTGGGTGCAAGCACGAGCGCGCGGGGCTTGCGGCCCCGGCGGGTGGAGGGCTTGGCACCCAGGCGGGCGACGAGCGGGAGCGAGAAGGCGAGGGTCTTGCCGGAACCGGTCTTGCCCCGGCCGAGCACGTCGCGCCCGGCGAGCGTGTCGGCGAGGGTGTCGGCCTGGATCGGGAACGCCTCGGTCATGCCCTGCGAGGCAAGGACGTCGACGAGAGGAGCGGGAACGCCGAGATCGGCGAAAGTAGAAGAGGTCATGTGTCTTTCATGCCGGCGCGCAGACGCACGCGCGGCGATTCAGGATGCGGCGCCGTCGGGGAGAGGGCCGCAGGATGGCGAAGGCGTCGGGTGACGCATCCGTTCGCCGTGAAAGTTCGGGCCCGAAGGCCGATGCGTTCGACGACGCAGGGAGCAGAAAAGCTCCGCAGTTCCCCCAGTCTACCGGGCCCCGCGGCCTCCGCGGACCACGCGACGCGCGAGCGGGCTACAACGCCTTCCGCATCTGCTGCGTGACGACGTGGTAGCCGGAGGTGTCGTACAGGCCGACGGCGGTCGCGTTGTGCGCGAAGACGTTCAGTTCGAGCGCCGGCGCCCCCGCAGCCCGCGCCACCTCCTCCACCGCTCCCAGCAGCGCCCGGCCCCATCCCGATCCGCGGCGCTGCTCGACGACCTCGATGTCCTGCAGGAACGCGACATCCGGCAGACCTCGCGGATGGTCCAGTGACACCCACGCGTGACCCAGCGCGTCTCCGGCGGCGTCGGTCGCGTGGAGGATCAGCATCCGAGGCGTATCGACGCCCTGGGGCAGCTGCCGCACGATCGCTTCCCGCGCGAGTTCCACCGACCCGGCCGCGTGCCAGTTGCCGGCCGCCACCTGCTCGTTCGCCAAGAGCCTGGCGACCGTCTCGACCCACCCCTCGTATTCCGCGTCGTTCATCTGCCGCAGCAGCACATCCCTCACACCGAAATCCTGACATCCGGCACATCCATGACGTCGTGGCTCCGCAAATCTGTGGATGAGTGCGCCGACGGCCGCGCTCCTCCCGGGCACCTCCCCGCACGGCGACCGCCGCCGCGTCAGGCGGCGCGCCAGCATCCCTCGACATGGTCGTCGACCATGCCGGCGGACTGCATCAGCGCGTACATCGTCGTGGGGCCGACGAATCGGAATCCGCGCGTGCGCAGCGTCTTGCTCATCGCCGTGGACTCGGGGGTGACCGCCGGGGTGTCGGCGAAGGACGTCAGCCGCGCGCGTGGAGGGTCGGGGGCGAACGACCACAGCAGCCGGTCCAGTTCGCCCTCATCCATCTCGGTGACGCGCCGGGCGTTGGAGATGGTGGCCTCGATCTTCGCGCGGTTGCGGATGATGCCGGCATCCTGCATCAGGCGCTCGATGTCTTCGGGGCCGAACTCCGCGACGAGCGCCGGCTCGAACCCTGCGAACACCTCCCGAAAGCGGGGGCGTTTGCGCAGGATCGTGATCCACGCGAGTCCGGCCTGGAACCCCTCGAGGCTCATCTTCTCGAACAGCGCCCTGTCGCCGTGCAGGGGAAGGCCCCACTCCTCGTCGTGATAGCGGCGGTACTCCGCGTCATCCCCCGCCCACGCGCAGCGCGCGATGCCGTCGGGTCCGATCCGCACGTCGGTGGTCACGGCGCCACCCTATCGGCGGGCGTCGACACGCGCGCCGCCGCCTCCGGCCCGCGGCACCCGGCATCATCCAGAGGCCACGAGAGGATGGTCGGGTGAGCTCTTCCGACCCGCATCCCGACACCGTTGCCGCCGATATCCTCGAGGCCCGGCTCGAAGACCGGCGGATGCATCCGATCGCCAAGGCGACACGCGTCGCCGCGACGTTCGCGATGGGGTTGCTCAGCGGCGGCGTCGGTGTGGACGACGCGCTCCCCGGGATGCATCTCGTCGTCGCGCGCAAGGACACCGGGGCGGAGGTCCTCCGGCTCGCCGCCGGTCAACCCCAGGAGGCCGACCGCATGCTGCAGTCCACCCGCCGAGACCTCGACACCATGACCGTCGAACAGTTCGTGCGGTCATGGCGCGTCGTCGAGGAGTGAGCTACTTCGCCGCGGGCTTCTTCTCTGGCACGGGGGCGTTACCGGATGCGGCGAGCGCGGCGTAGTACGCCGCTGCCTCGTCCTGGCGGGCCTGCTCCGCGCCCGAGGCGATCGGCGCACGGACGTGCTCGGGTTCGTAGCCGAACGCGTCGACGAGGTCCTGCGCGTGGGGGCGGAGGCGGAGGCACAGCCGGTCGATGTAGCTCGAGACGGCGGCGGCACGCTGGGCCGACAGGCGTCCGTGGATCAGGTACCAGGCAAGATGCTTCTCGATGACGCTCAGGCCGAACAGGTCGCGCAGCCACGTGAGCACGCGCTTCGTACCGGCATCCTCGGTGCGGTTGACCGCATCCGTGAACGCCTCCCAGTGCAGCAGCTCGCCGTGCGCGCGGGCTGCCTCGATCAGTTCGGACTGGTTGGCGTTGAACAGCGCCGCGGCCTCATCGGGGGAGAGCTTGGATGCGGGGCGGAGGCGCCCGGCGACGTCGGCGACCATCTGCTCCACCCGGCCGGCGAGCAGCTCATGCTGCTGATCGGTGCGGAGGCCGCGCTCGACGGCGCGGGCCTTCGAGCCGAAGTCACTGACCGCCTGGCCGAGCTGGCGGAGACCCGCACCGTGGAAGACCTTGCCGGCGGTCTGGCCGACGGCGAATGCGGCCAGGGCCTTGGCATCCTTGCCCTTAAACTGCGCGGCGTAATCCGACAGCAGACGCTTGCCGACCAGCTGCAGCAGGACGTTGTTGTCACCCTCGAACGTCGCGAAGATGTCGAGGTCCTGCCGGAGGCTGACCAGACGGTTCTCGAAGAGGAACCCCGCACCACCGCAGGCTTCACGCGCCTCCTGGAGGGTGTCCAGGGCGTGCCAGGTCGAGAGGGGCTTGAGCGCCGCGGCGAGGGTTTCGAGGTCTTGCCGGTCTTCGTCGGTGTCGGTACGGCCGCTGAAGACGGCGTCGAACTTCTGGAGGAATTCGTCGTGCGCGAAGATCTGCGCATAGGTCGTCGCCACCCGCGGCAGCAGCCGGCGCTGGTGCTTGCCGTAGTCCAGCAGGACGACCTCCGGGGTGCCCCGGCCGGAGTCGAACTGCCGGCGCTGGTTGCCGTAGGTGATCGCGATCTTGAGGCCCAGCGCCGACGCCCAGGCGGCAGCGCCGTCGAGGGAGATGCGGCCCTGCACCAGCGTGCCGAGCATCGTGAAGAAGCGGCGTCCGGGGCTGGAGATGTCGCTCGTGTACGTGCCGTCGGGGGCGACGTCGCCGTAACGGTTGAGGAGATTCGTGCGCGGGATGCGGACGGAATCGAAGTGGAGGCGGCCGTTGTCGATACCGTTCAGCCCGCCCTTGAGCCCGTCGTCCTCGCCGCCGATGCCCGGCAGGAACTGTCCGTTCTCGTCGCGGAGCGGGACGTAGAAGCAGTGCACGCCGTGGTTGACGCCGTTCGTGATGAGCTGCGCGAAGACGGTGGCGGCGACGCCGTGCAGGGCCGCGTTGCCGAGGTAGTCCTTCCACGCACCGCGGAACGGCGTGTGGATGACGAATTCCTCGGTCGCGGGATCGTAGGTCGCCGTCGTTCCCACGGCCGCGACATCCGATCCGTGTCCGGTCTCGGTCATGGCGAACGCGCCGGGGATCTCGAGGCTCATGATGCCGGGCAGCCACTTCTCGTGATGCTCGGCATTGCCCAGCTGCAGCACAGCCGCACCGAACAGGCCCCACTGCACGCCCGATTTGATCTGCAGGCTCGGGTCGGCCACGACAAGTTCCTCGAACCCGGCGATGTTGCCGCCGTTGTCGTCGGAGCCCCCGAAACGCGTCGGGAACGCGCGGTGCACGGCCTTCTTCTGGACGAGCAGGTGCAACTGGGTGAGGACGCGCTCGCGGTGCTCGTCCATCGACAGTCCGTCGACGCGCCAGTACGCGGGGTCCTTGATCATCTCGCGCGCGGTGCGGCGCGTCTCGGCCCACGTTCCCAGCAGCATGTCGGTCACGGCGGCGACGTCGATCTGGGCTTCGGATGCCTCCGCCGCGGTGTGCGCGGCCGTCGGGGCACCACCGGCGGGGGTGCGCGTGGACTGGGCGGGGGTGGTGGGACGGACGGTGGCATCAGCCATGTTCGAGACCTTTCGGCAAGACGCGGATCGACCATCACCGTAGGACTTCCTACAAGCTGCGGCCAACTCCGGTGGCCCTTTCCCACAAAGTCTCCGCGTCGCCGAAGCCCCCGACCTTGTGCGTTCCGACAGTGCCCTCACCGGGGGGACACTGGACCCATGCGCGATGAGAGCGTGACCCTGCGCCGGTGGGGGCCGGACGACCTGCCGCTCCTGGAGGCGGCAAACACTCCGGAGATGACGCGACTCCTCGCCGGGCCGGAAACGCCGGAACAGCTCCGGGATCGCCACGCGCGCTACCTCCGGCTGAACGACGCGGGCGAGGCGTGGATGTTCCGCATCGAGGTCGGCGGCGAGCCGGCCGGGGGAATCGGCTTCTGGCCGATCGAGCACGACGGCGCGGCCGCGTACGAGGCCGGCTGGAACGTGCTTCCGCCCTGGCAGGGCCGCGGCGTCGCGCGGGAGGCGGTCCGGCTTCTGCTGCGGTACGTCGCGGATGACTCGCCCCACCGCGATCACCTGTACGCGTACCCCGACGCCGCGAACGCCGCATCCAACGCCCTGTGCCGTTCCGCGGGCTTCGCCGACGTGGGTGAGCGCGACTACCCCTACCGGGACGCCGTCCTGCACGTTCGCGTCTGGGAGCTGGATCTGACTCCGCTGTCGCTCGGCGGGCGCACGCCCGATGTCGAGGAGAGCTTCAGCGAGCTCGACCCGGCCCGATGGTGGCCGTACTACACGCCGCACTGGTCGTCTCGGGCTCGAACGGCCGCGCGGTACGAGCTCGATGACACCGGACTCGTGCTGCGCGTCGACGCCGGGACCGCCCCGTGGGCGCCGCAGCTCGACGGGGAGGTGCGGGTGTCGCATCTGCAGACCGGGCAGTTCAGCGGCGGCGTCGGCTCGGCGATCGGCCAGCACCGGTTCCGCGACGGCCTGATCGTGCGGGAGGAGCAGCCGCGCCATCGCGGCTGGCTCGTGCGGCACGGCGTCATCGCGGCACGGTTCGCCGCGATCCGTCACCCGGACGCGATGGTGGCGCTGTGGCCGATCGGGTTCGAGGAACAGCCCGACGACTGCGGCGAGATCTGCATCGCGGAGATCTTCGGATCAGAGCTGGACGACTCCGGAGGCTGGGTGGGGGTCGGGGTCAAGGCACAGCGCGATCCGCGACTGCGGACCGACTTCGACAAGGTCCGGGTCCGCGGCGACCTCACCGCGATGCACGACTACGCCGTCGAGTGGACGCCCGAGCGTTTGCGCTTCTTCATCGACGGGAGATGGGTGAAGGCGGTCGGACAGCGGATCGACTACCCCGTGCAGTTGATGCTCGACGTCTACGAGCTTCCCGGCGAGGCGCCGCGCGACGTGTCGCAGCATCCCTTGCTCTTCCGGGTGGAGCGCATCGCCTCGTACCCGCCGGCGCCCAGCCGCGAGAAACCACAATCCGGCTGAGAAACCACGCGACGCGGCCTTTCTCGTCCGAGATGTCGTTTCTCGGCGAGGCCCGGATCAGTCGCCGCCGCGGAAGAAGCGGTCGCCGGTTGCGAGAACGACCCGCGCTTTCTGCGGAGCCGCCAGGCGATCCTGGATGCCGCGCGCGAACTCTTGCTCACGCAGGGGCCTACCGCGGTCACGCCCCACCAGATCGCGGCCCACGCCGGCATCGGCCGCGCCACCGTCTACCGGCATTGGCCGCAGACCGAGCAGCTCCTCGCCGAAGCGATGGCCACCGTCCCCATGCCGTTCTTCGACTCCCCCGCCTCTCCGTTCCGCGAGTGGCTGATCCGCGAATTGACCTCCCTCGCACGCCAACTGGAGAGCGATGCCGTGCGGGCGGTCGCCACGACCCTCGCCCACGCCGCCCTCTGGAACCCCGGCATGGATGCCAGGCGTGCCGGGTTCGCCCGAGTCCTATCGGACAAACTCGCCGCCGCCCTCACGGAAGCGGAGCGGCTGGGCGAACTCTCGTCGTGGGTGGGACCCGAGGCGAGCACCGCCCTCGCCGTCGGGCCGCTCTACTATCGGGCGACCATCGAGCGCGCAGCCGCCGACACCGCCCTGATCGAGCGCTGTGCCGATTCTCTCGGCACCTGGCGACCCCCCTGACGCGCTCCGTCGGCGAGAAACGACATCCCGGGTGAGAAACGACGCGTCGCGGCCTTTCTCGTCCGGATCGTCGTTTCTCGCGCGGGAACGGAGGGAGCAGCGGGGGGACGGGGGGCGTCAGTGGGCGGCGACGACCGAGAGGATGCTGTCGCCGTAGGCTTCGCGCTTCTTCGCGCCGATGCCGGTGACGCCGTCGAGATCCGCGAGCGACGCGGGGCGGGCCGCGGCGAGCGCGCGGAGCGTCGCGTCGCCGAACACGATGTACGCGGGGACGCCCTGCTCGCGGGCCTGTTCCGCACGCCACGCGCGCAGGGCCTCGAACAGGTCGCGGTCGCCGGCACCGACCGACTCCGCCGCGGAAGACTTGCGCACCCGCGCACCGCCGCCGCCGGTGCGCCCGAGGGTGTCGCGGCGCAGCGGCACCGCGGTCTCGCCACGGAGAACCCCGCCGCTCGCCTCGGTCAGGGCGAGCGTTCCGTAGTCGCCGCGCCCGACCAGCAGCCCGCGCGCGAGGAGCTGACGGATGACGCTCCGCCAATCCTGGTCGGAGAGGTCGGCGCCGATGCCGTAGGTGGAGAGCTTGTCGTGGCCCTGCTGCGTGATGCGCTCGGTGCGGGCGCCGCGCAGGATGTCGACGAGGTGACCGGCGCCGTAGGACTGGCCGCGCTCCCGCTGCAGCCGCACGATCGTCGACAGCATCTTCTGCGCCGCAACGAGTCCGTCCCACGTCTCCGGGGGTTCGAGGCACGTGTCGCAGTTGCCGCACGGCCCCGCGTCTTCGCCGAAGTACGCGAGCAGGTTCTGCCGGCGGCATCCCACCGTCTCGCTGAGTCCGAGCATCGCGTCCAGGTGCTGGCCCAAGCGCATCTTGAACGTGCGGTCGCCGGGCGACTGGTCGATCATGCGACGCTGCTGCACGACGTCGCCGAGCCCGTAGGCGAGCCACGCGACCGCGGGTTCGCCGTCGCGGCCGGCCCGCCCCGTCTCCTGGTAGTACCCCTCGACGGATTTCGGCAGGTCGATGTGGGCGACGAAGCGCACGTCGGGCTTGTCGATGCCCATGCCGAACGCGATGGTCGCGACCATCACCACGCCGTCTTCGCGGAGGAACCGCGACTGGTTCGCCGCGCGGACGGACCCATCGAGCCCCGCGTGGTACGGCAGCGCATCGATCCCCTGCGCCCGCAGGAACTCCGCGGTCTGGTCGACCGTCTTGCGGCTGAGGGCGTAGACGATGCCGGCCGGCTCCGCCTCGTCCGGCCCGTCTCCCTGCTGGAGGGAGCGAATGAAGGACACCAGCTGCTTGCGCGGCTCGACCTTCGGCGCGATGCGGTACTGGATGTTGGGGCGGTCGAAGCTGGCGACGAACTGGCGCGCGCCGTCCAGGCGGAGGCGCTCCACGATCTCGCGCGCGGTCGCGGGGGTCGCCGTGGCGGTGAGCGCCATCCGCGGAACGCCCGGGAACCGGTCGGCGAGGTCGCCGAGGGCGAGGTAGTCGGGGCGGAAGTCATGGCCCCACTGCGACACACAGTGCGCTTCGTCGATCGCGATGACGCTCAACCGCCCGCGGGCGAGGAGGTTCAGCGTCTGCGCGCCGTTGAGGCGCTCGGGAGCGACATAGAGAAGGTCGAGGGTGCCGGCGAGGTACGCCTGTTCGACGGCCTGCCGCTCCCCCGCGGTCTGCGTGGAGTTGAGGTACGCGGCGCGCACGCCGTTGGCCACGAGCGCGTCGACTTGATCGTGCATGAGGGCGATGAGGGGGCTCACCACGAGTCCCGTGCCGGGCCGCACCAGCGCCGGCACCTGGTACGTGACGCTCTTGCCCCCGCCGGTGGGCATGAGGACGACAGCATCCCCGCCGCCGACCACGTGCGCGACGACGTCGGCCTGGTCGCCGCGGAACTGGTCGTACCCGTAGACCTCGTGCAGCACCTCGCGCGGATCGCGACCGGCGAAGTCCCGCGTCGCCAGACCGAGTCCCGCCGCTGTCGAGCCGGAGGAGACCGCGGTGGACGAGCGAGGGGATGCGGCGCCCTGGCGTCCGCCGACGGAACCGACCGCAGCATCCATCGGCGGGGGAGGCGCCTCGAGGTCGTCGGGCGGACCGAACTGGTCGGGATCCCACTCCATCCCGGCGTAGGGATCATCCGGCGGCACATCGGCGTACGGGTCGCCGGACAGGGAGTCGGGGCCGGCGAACGTCACCCGTCCACGGTAACCCGCCCCGCCGACCCTCCGGTGCGGTTACCCCCTCGCCCGCGCCGAACCACGCGAAACCGTCCCGAACCACGCGAGTCCCCGCGTCACGAACCCCCAGGCCGCTCCCGTCCGCGTCACGCCTCCGGGGCGTGCAGCCGCGCGAGGAAGCGCTCGGTCCGCAGCGGAGCGCCGTCTCGGTCCAGAAGCGAGACTCCCACCATGACGGCGGTGCTGAGCGGGATGGTCCACGCCGCCGGCTGAGTGAACACCACCGACCACGCCCCCGCATCACGCGCGAGTGCGCCGCCGATGAGTGCGCCGCCGCACGAGACCGCCCCCACCACCATCCCGGCCACCGCACCGCGCGCGGTGAGCCCGCGCCACCACACGCCCAGCAGCAGCACCGGAGACAGGCTCGACGCGGCGAAGACGAACACGAGCCCGACCGTGGACACGAGGCCCTCGGGTACCGCCACGAGCGCGACCGCCAGCGGCACGGCGGTGCACAGCACGGCCGACAACCGGAAGGAGCGGACGCTCCCGCTGAAGAGGTCCTGGCTGAGCACGCCCGCCAGCGACACCACGAGTCCCGACGACGTGGCGAGGAACGCCGCAAAGGCCCCCGCGACGATCAGGGCGGTGAGAAGCTCCCCGAGAAGCCCGGGGAGCACCCGGGACGGAAGCGCGAGGACCACCCCGTCCGCGACGACAGGCTCGGCCATGTCCGGCGCCACCACCCGCGCGATGAGCCCCATCGTGGATGACACGGCGTAGAAGACACCGATCATCGCGACCACGAGCACGGTCGTCCGCCGCGCCGACCCCCCGTCGGGGCTGGTGTAGAACCGCACCAGCACGTGCGGCAGGCCGATGGTGCCGAGGAGCAGCGCCACCATGAGGGATGCGGTGGCGTAGGCGTCGGCGCCGGCCGGTCCGCGATCGGGCGGGAAGACCGCCCGAGGGTCGACCTCGTATCCGCCGCCGCTCAGCGCCACCAGGAGGAACACCGCGGGCACCAGAAGCGCGGTGAGCTTGAGCCAGTACTGGAAGGCCTGCACCGCCGTGATCGCCCGCATCCCGCCGGCGGCCACGATCCCCGCCACGAGCACCGCGACGAGGACGGCACCCACCCACGGCGGCAGGTCGGCGACCACGCCGAGGGTGATCGCGGCGCCGTGAAGCTGCGGGACGATGTAGAGCCATCCGATGACGAGCACCACGATGCTCGTCACCCGGCGCGCCGGAGCCGACTCCAGTCGCGCGTGCACGAAGTCGGGGATCGTGTACGCGCCGCTCCGCCGCAACGGCGCCGCCACGAACAGCAGCACGAGAAGATATCCGGCGGCGTACCCGACCGGGAACCAGAAGCCCTCAGCGCCGGAGAGCAGCACGAGCCCGGCGAGCCCGAGGAAGGTGCCGGCGGAGAGGTACTCGCCGCTGATGGCGGAGGCGTTCCACACCGGCCGGACGCTGCGCGAGGCGACGAAGAAATCGCTCGTCGTCCGCGACAGACGCACGCCCGCGAAACCGAGAACGGCGCTCACCACGACGAGAAGCCCGATCGCGGCGAGATCGAGGACGGCGTTCACGTGTCGTGCTCCGGTTCGACCAACACCCGATATCGCCGTTCGTTGCGCGAGGCACCCCGGGCGTACACGATCGCGAAGACCAGGATGATCGGGTAGAAACCGTACGCGTGCATCAGCCACGACAGCGGCACGCCGAACACGAGCGGGTCGCCGGCGGCCGGCAGCAGGAAGAGCACTCCCGTGAGCGCTCCCGCGACCACGACGAATCCGAGCAGACTGGCCAGAGCGAGCCGGAGCTGCGCACGCACGAGTCCGCGCGTGAACACCGCTTCAGCCTCGTGCGAGCCGGCGCCGGGCACGGGGATGCTCCGCGTCGTGGTGCGAGGGCGCCGGGCGTCGGATGCGGTGACCCGCACGCGCGCGGGCGGGCGGTCGCCGCTCATCCCGGCGCCCGGTCGGGGCGGACGAGCGCCTCCCGGACGGCGGGGATGAGGCGTCTGCTGACGGGCAGTTCGATCTCCGGGAGCACGACGGTCGGGTTCGGGCCGGTCAGCCGCACCGCCACCACCGCATCCCGGTGCACGAGGAACGACCGGTGCACGCGCACGAATCCGGCTCCCGCCCACCGTTCGGCGAGGTCGGAGAGCGGTGCGCGAACGAGGTGGTCGGCGCCGGTCGTCCACAGGCGGGAGTAATCGCCCTGCGCCTGCACCCAGCGCACGTCGCTGCGGCGCACCATCCGCGTGATCCCCCCGATCGTCACGGGGATCGTCTCGTCGCCGCCGCCGACGGCCCCGCTCCCGGCCACCCCGCTCCCGGCCGCCCCGCCCCCGGCCCCGGCCTCCAGAACGCGCGTGATCGCCCGGCTCAGCCGTTCGATCCGGACAGGCTTGAGGACGTAGTCGACGGCCTCGAGGTCGAACGCCTCGACCGCGCCGGCATCATCCGCCGTGACGAAGACCACGGCCGGTCGCGTGCGCAGTCCGGAGAAGGCGCGGACGAGTTCGAACCCCGTCATGCCGGGCATGTGGATGTCGAGGAACGCGGCCTGCACGAGCCCCGATTCGAGGATGCGGATGCCCTCCGCGCCGTTGCGCGCGGGGTGGACCTCCCCGATGCGTTCGTCAGCGCGCAGGAGCGCGACGAGTTCTTCCAGGGCGGGCGGCTCGTCATCGGCGACGAGCACGTCGAGGCTCACCCCGGCCCCGTCTCGTGCAGCGGCTGCGACTTGGGCACGCGCATGCGCACCAACGTACCCGCGCCGAGGTTGGTCTCCACGACGAGCCCGCCGCCGCTGCCGTACAGCTGACGCAGGCGGGTGTCGACGTTGCGGAGGCCGACGTGCGCCGACGCCGAATCGGCGTCCAGCAGCGCCGCGAGCTCGACCGGGTCGATCCCTGCGCCGTCGTCCTCGACGGTGATCTCGGTGTGCGTGCCGTCATCGAGTGAGGCGAGCGTGATGACGCCGCCGCGGTCGCCGGGCTCCAACCCGTGGCGGACGGCGTTCTCGACGAGCGGCTGAACGGACAGGAAGGGGATCACGGTCGAGAGCGTCTCGGGGGCGATCAACAGCCGTACGGTCAGCCGCTCACCGAATCGCGCGCGCTCCAGCTCCAGGTACGAGTGGATGCTGCGCAGCTCCTCGGCGAGCGTGGTGAACTCCCCCTGCCGACGGAAGGAGTACCGGGTGAAGTCGGCGAACTCGAGCACGAGATCACGAGCCCGGGGCGGGTCGGTGGAGATGAACGAGGCGATCGCCGTGAGGGCGTTGTAGATGAAGTGCGGGCTGATCTGGGCCCGGAGCGCCCGGAGTTCCGCCTCGGCCAGCGCCGTGCGCGATGCGTCGAGCTCGCCGAGCGCGAGTTGCGCCGCGCACCACGCCGCGACGTCGCCGGCGGCTCGGACGAGCGGTCCTCGGACGGGACTGGCGAAGGCCACCACCGCGCCCCACACCACGTCGCCCACGACGACCGGGGCGCCCACCGCATCCAGTGCCGACCCGTCCGGGCGCGAAAACACCTGCCGACGGCCAGTCTCGCGTACTCTCGCCGCGACCCGGCGCGCGGCGGCGTCGAGATCGCCCGGGCCGTCGAGGGCGACAGCATCCCCCGGCCCCACGATCGCGACAGCCGAGCTTCCGAGGAGCGTCCGCAGATGTCGCGCCGCCCGCTGGGTGTCGGGCTCGGCGCGTCCGCCCCGCAGGGCCGCGGCGGCCTGCGCCGCGACGTGCAGCGTGCGGTGGGTGGCCCGCTCGGCGTCGCTCCCCAGGTCGCGCGAGGCGCGCGCCAACCGGCGGGCGAACACGAGGGCGAGGGTCAGGAGCACGCCTCCGGCGACTCCGACCGCCCCGCCCAGCAGCGCGGCGTCGGGCATCCTCCGAGCCTAATCAGCAGCAGCGCGCGCCGGGGTTGCGATCCTGCTCATCCGAACGCGCCCGCCAGAACTCGCGCTCCGTCATCGGCTGCTGGTGGGGGTGCATCCGGCGCAGGTGCGCGACGTAGGTGTCGTAGGCGCGGTCACCCATCAGCGTGGTGACGTACCAGTGGATGCTCCGGCCCGCCGCCGCGACCGTGCCGCGCACGCGCGCCCACCACCCGGCGTCGGCGGGTGCGCGCACGGGCTCGGCGGGTGCGCGCACGCTGTGGACGAGGGGGGCCGGAGCATCCATCGGAATCATGTCGGTCCGCACTCAGGAGTGCGCGGCCGCCTTCCGGTCCGCGCGGGTCTCGGTCGGCGGAAGCGCCTCCCACTCCTTCTCGATCTCGCGTTCGGCCTTCGTGGCGACGAAGCCGGCCGGTGCGAAACGTCGTGAAGGCTCGGGTGCATCTTCCGTATCGGCGCCACCGCCGCGGAGCACGGCCTTGACGGCCACCCCCACGGCGATCGCGATCACGATGATCGCGAGAGTGACGAAGATGATCGAGAGTGTGCCCTGCACCGCCGTGTTGCGGACCACGGCCTCCATGGCCGCCCGGCTCGGGGCGGTGCCGAACTCGGTGAGACCTTCATCCAGCGCCGCCCGGAAGGCGAAGTGGTTGGCCCAGTACCCCACCTGCGGCACCGGCGAGAAGATCTTGTACATCGACGCGGTGATCGTCACGACGGACGCGAAGGCGAGGGGCAGCGCCACGATCCACAGCCACTTCGCGTAGCTGCGGCCGCGCTTCGCGACGATGGCGAGGACGACGGCGAGGGCGATCGCGGCGAGGAGCTGGTTGGCGATGCCGAACAGCGGGAAGAAGGTGTTGATGCCGCCGAGGGGATCGGTCACACCCAGGATGAGGATCGACCCCCAGCCGGCGACCATGATCGCGGTGCAGATCCACACACCGGGGCGCCAGGAGACATCCCGGAACTTCGGGACGAGGATGCCGATCGAGTCCTGCAGCATGAACCGTGCGACGCGGGTGCCGGCATCGACGGCGGTGAGGATGAACAGCGCCTCGAACATGATCGCGAAGTGGTACCAGAACGCCATCAGCGCCGGTCCGCCCAGTGCCGCCTGCATGATGTTGGCGAGCCCCAGCGCGAGGGTGGGAGCCCCGCCGGTGCGCGAGACGATCGATTCCTCGCCGACGGCCTCGGCCGTGGAGGTGAGCATCTCGGGGGTGAGCGGGGCGCCGGTGAGGCCCAGGTTGTTGACGAAGGCCACCGCACCCTCGACCGTGCCGAGGGTCGCCGCCGGCGACGAGTTCATCGCGAAGTAGATGCCCTGGTCGATCGAGATCGCCGCCACGAGCGCCATGATCGCGACGAACGACTCCATCAGCATCCCGCCGTACCCGATGAAGCGCGTCTGCCGCTCCTTCTCCAGCAGCTTCGGCGTGGTGCCCGACGCGATGAGGGCGTGGAAGCCGGAGAGCGCTCCACAGGCGATCGTCACGAACAGGAACGGGAAGATCGGGCCGCTGAACACCGGGCCGAGCTCCCCGCCGGCGAACTGGCTGAACGCCGGCACCTCGATCTCGGGCCGCACCAGCACGATCGCGCCGGCGAGCATCACGATGACGCCGATCTTCATGAACGTCGACAGGTAGTCGCGGGGGGCCAGGAGCAGCCACACCGGCAGCACGGCGGCGATGAAGCCGTAGATGATGATGCCCCAGGCGATGGTCGTGCGGTCGAGGGCGAAGATCGCCACGCCCCACTCGGTGGAGGCGACCCATCCGCCCGCGATGATCGCGGCGATCAGCAGCACGAAACCGATGATCGAGACCTCCGTGATGCGGCCCGGACGTATCCAGCGCAGGTAGCACCCCATGAACAGCGCGATCGGGATCGTCATCGAGACGCTGAAGACACCCCACGGGCTCTCGCCGAGGGCGTTGACGACCACGAGCGCGAGGATCGCCACGATGATCAGCATGATGAGGAGGCTCGCCAGGATCGCGGCGGTGCCGCCGATGCGGCCGAGCTCCTGACGCGCCATCTGCCCGATCGTGCGGCCGCCGCGGCGCATCGAGAAGAACAGCACGAGGTAGTCCTGGACGGCTCCCGCGAGCACCACACCGACGATGATCCAGATCGTGCCGGGGAGGTAGCCCATCTGCGCGGCCAGCACGGGCCCGACGAGGGGTCCGGCGCCCGCGATCGCGGCGAAGTGGTGGCCGTACAGCACGCGGCGGTCGGTGGGGACGTAGTCCTTGCCATCCTGCCTGCGCTCGGCCGGCGTCGCCCGTCGGTCATCCGGACGCGTGATGTAGCGCTCGATCACCTTGGAGTAGAAGCGGTAGCCGATGGCGTACGTGCACACTGCGGCGAACACGAACCAGATCGCGTTGACCGTTTCCCCGCGGACGATGGCGAGCATCGTCCAGGCGACACCGCCGAGGAGGGCGACGGCGACCCACAGCAGGATCTTCGGCCACGTCCAGGTGGTGCGCAGCCGCTCGGCGGGCACGGCGACGGGGGGCAGGAATGGGTCTGTGGCGAGCAGGGGCTCGTCGGCGGAGGGCCGGGGCGATGCGGACATGGTGCTCCTCGGATGGCGCGTCATTGCGTACCCGTCGAGGTTACGAAGCGACTCGTCGGCTCCGCGGATGGGGGGTCCGCGGTGCGATGAGCGGCAGCATCCGTGCGCCGAGCGGCGCGCCTTTTCGGCGCGTGCGGAACAGAGTGAGGTCGGCCTAGGTTGGACAGAGGTAACCGGAAGGGGTTGGGATGACCGCCGACATCACTGTCACCCGCAACGATGAGAAGTCCCGCTACGAGATCCACGTGGGTGACGAGGTTGGCGGGTACGTCACGATCGAACCGTCCGACACCGGGTCGGTGGTGGTTCCGCACACCGAGATCGACCCCGCATTCAAGGGCGAGGGGCTCGGGTCGAGGCTCGTCGGCGAGGCGCTTGCCGATCTCGCCCGCCGCGGTGACACGGTCACCCCGACCTGTCCGTTCGTCGTGCACTACCTGCGGGAGAACGAAGTCGCGGGCCTGATCGTGGACTGGCCGACCGAGGAGGACGGCGAAGAGGCTGCCACCCCGTCGGAGAGCCCGGGATGACCCGCCGGGACGCCGCCCCTCCGCGGGCGGAGTCCCCTCTTTAAAGCGACGCAGTACTCGCTCAGCGCCGTGACCCGGTCCCTGAGCGAGGGAGCGTAGCGACCGAGACGAAGGGCATCCCGCGCGGCACCCGGAGCACCGGTCCCTGAGCGAGGAGCGCAGCGACGAGACGAAGGGCAAAGCAGCGCGCGACGCCCGGACGCTTCGTCTCGCTGCGCTCGCTCAGCGACCGGGGAACGGCGGCCGCGCCGCTCAGCGACCGGGGAACGGGGCCGCGCCCCCTCAGCAGCGACCGGGGGAAACACGGACGTTCTCGCTCAGCGAGCGGGAAGCATCCCCCAGCCCGTTGGTGCCCGGGCCGGGGGATGCCGCGGATCAGCGGTAGACCACGAAGCCGCTCACACCCGTCGACGCCGCCACCGTGTCGCTACCGCTGTACTCCGCGATCACGACCTTGACGCCCTTCGACTGCTTCGGCAGCGGAATCGTCACCGTGCCCTCGGCGAGGGTGCCCGAGTACGCCCGGCCGTTCACCCAGACCTCGACATCCCCGGTCGCCGCCGCTCCGCCCGACGGGGTGACCGCCACGGTGACGGCGTAGTCCTGCGACGACGTACCGATGTAGCGGTTGAGCGTGACCTTGGTCTGCGACGAGAACTTGACGAACACCCCGGCGCTGTCGGCCACCCCGGGCGTGGGGTTGCCCTCAGCGGTGGCGGTCACCCGCACCGACAGGGTCGTGCCCACGTCCGCTCTGGTCACCTTGTACGTCTTTCCCGTGGCGCCTGGGATCGGCTGACCGTCGCGCAACCATTGGTAGGCGATGGTCACGTCGGCCGGATCCCAGGTACCCGGCGTCGCCGTGAGCTTCTTCCCCACGCGCGGGTCGCCGGAGATCGTCGGCGCCTCGGTGGCGGCCGGCGGCGCCAGGCCGGAATCGACGGTCAGCACGGTGCGAACCGACGACTCGCCGTACTGCGCGACGCCGAGGTACCGCGTCGACGGCTGCAACCCCGTCCACGACAGCGCATAGGTCGTCGCGACGCCCTGCTGTGCCGGGATCGGGTTCGGCGTCGCCGTCAGCGCGCCTTCCCCGCCTTCGGCCGGCACGTTGCCGTGCCGCAGATCCCACGTGAACGGCTCGACGAACGCGAACACGTTCACCTCGACCAGGTAGGTCCCGGCGGTCGGCTCGTGCAGGGTCACCTGTTCATCTGCGGCGCCGCTGGCCGACTGCCACATCTCGTAGTAGCGAAGGTCGTCGGGGCTGACCACGCGGTACACGAACAGGTCGAGGTCGCTGGTCTCATCATCCGAGGAGTCCAGCGAGAACCGCGACAGCTCCGTGCCCTCGGGCACATCCACGGTCCACCTGACGTAGCCGTCCTCGTCGGCTCCGGAGGTCTCATCGCCGGAGTGGCCCTCGACGGGATGGGCAGGATCGGTCAGCAGCGTCATCGGTGCGAGCCCGCTGAGGTTCACCGGCAGGTCACCCGTGATCCCGGGCGTGATCGTGACGTCGGTGCTGCCGCTGATTCCGGTGCCCGACACCTCGGCCGGAGCATCCGCCGTCACCGGCTGGATCACGATCGGTGAACGGACGGTCGTGTCGCCGCTCGTCCAGGTGAGCCGGCCGCTCGTCCACTCCTCGGCGGGAGCGCCGTCGCGGGTGAAGGTGACGGTGTACGACTGGGTCTCCCCAGCCGCCCCGAAGGTGAGGGATGCCGGCTCCACGACCGCGGTGATGCCCGGTACGTCGACGGCTGCGGTGAAGGTCCCCGCCTGCGTCGACGTCACCGTGCGCGTCACGGTCTGCGGCGTGGAGAGTGAACCGATCGCGATGGAGGCGAGGTTAAGGTCGCTGCCGTCGATGGGTTCGACGCCGAAGTCGGCCAGACCCTTGCCCTGCAGGTACGCGGCCCAATCGTCCGGGCCGTTGAGGTACAACAGCCCCGGCTCGAAGAACCGCGTCGGGTCGACATGGCCGGCCCCCTGCGCGAACGGATCGGTGTTGGTCGACCCGTCATCGTTCACCGTGTCGTACGCGGTGGTCATCATGGCCGACTTGATCTCGGCGGGCGTCGCGTTCGGACGCTCCCCCAGGTACAGCGCAGCCAGTCCGGCGATGTGCGGCGCCGACATCGACGTGCCCGACTTGAAGCCGAACGTCGCGTCCTCGCCCTCGGCATTGTGGGTCGGGGCGAGGATCGCCACGCCCGGCGCCGTGATGTCGGGCTTGAGGATGTCACTGCCGTCGGCCAGCATCGGGCCGCGGCTGGAGAACCCGGCGATCACCGGGGTGGGGGTCTCCACGCCCGTGACATTCTCTCCGAGCAGGGTCGCCGTGGCATCCGGGGTGTTGCGGACGTAGTCCAGCAGCGCGGCGCGGTGCGTGTCCGCGATGTGCACGGTCGGCACGGAGTGGAAGTCGTTGTCCAGCGAACCGGGTGTGACGTTGACGAGGATCATGCCGATCCCGCCCGCCTCCTCCACGGCCTGCGACTTCTCGATGCGGGCATTCCCACCGCGGTCGCACACCACGATCTTTCCCTCGGCCCCGGCCGGGTCGATCGCATCGAGGTAGCAGAGCGCCGCCTGAGCGGGGTCGGCCCCCGCTGCCACGATGTCGCCGGCGTAGACGACGGGACCCGTCACCTCTTCGCCGGCAGGCACCGAGACCGTCGCGCCCGCCGCCTGGAAGCCGTTCGGCAACTGGACGGTGCCTTCGTACGTGGGAATGGTGGATGCGGCGACCGTCATGTACCAGGGGGACGCGTGGTCGGCCGTGGCCGCACCCGGCCCGGAGTTGCCGGCGCTGGCGGAGACGAAGATCCCCGCTGCGGCGGCGTTGAAGAACGCGCGGTCCTCGGTGGCGAGGGTGGTCGTGGCCGATCCGCCGCCGATCGAGTAGTTGAGAACGTCGACGCCGTCGTTGACGGCGGAGTTGATGGCGCCCAGCAGATCGCTCAACGCGCAGATGTCGTCTGTGTTCACCAGAGGATCGGGGCCGGCGAAGCAGGCCTTGTAGGCCGCGACCTTGGCACCCGGCGCCACACCGGACATCTCACCGAAGTCGACACCCTCGACGCTCGCGGCAACCGCGTGGTTCCCCGCGGCGGTGCCGGCGGTGTGCGACCCGTGCCCGTCGTTGTCGCGCGGCGAGAGGAAGTCGGAGGAGAAGTCGAAGCCGGCTGCTGCGGCACCCGAGCTGAAGTACTTCGCACCGATGAGCTTCGTGGAGTAGTCGTCGGCGCTCCAGGCTTCACCGCTCACGCGCTCGCTGCGGAACGTGGTGCCGTCGGCCTTCGCGAAGACGACCTCGTTCCCGTCGAGATACGGTTCCTCGCCGGGGGTGGTGCCCAGAGGCTCTCCCGCGAACGAGGGGTTCTCCGGCGCGATGCCGGTGTCGACGACGCCGACCACGGTGCCTTCGCCCGCCGCCTCCGGCCCACCGATCGCTTCCCACACACCGCCGCTTCCTTCGAGTCCGAGGAATTCGGTCGAGGGGACGGCGTCGGGGTGACGAATCTCATCGGGAACGACGGCGGCCACGCCCTTCGTCGCCGACAGCTTCGCCGCCTGCTGAGAGCTGAGCTGCGCGCTGAACCCGTTGACGGCGAGCGTGTACGAGTAGTCCCGGTCGACACCCGCTTCGGCAGCAACCTCCTGCTGACGGTTGTCGAGGAACTCCGTGTACTCCTGCACCTCGGGCGAACGCGCGTCGAGCTTGTCGCCCTCGTCGGGCTTGGTGGCGCGCAGGTCGGACTCGCCGCCGTCGTACGTCGCCGCCGGCGCCTCATCCAGAAGGACGATGTACTGGCCGCTGGGCGCGTCGATCGGAACGGGCGTGTTCACGTCTGCCACCGCCCCGTAGCCCGCGGTGGCTGTCGTTCCGGTGAACAGTGCGGCCAGTGCCACGATCGCGACCGACCGTAAGGGTCGACCGAAGGTGCCTTTCAAGGGCATGTGCGCTCCAAGTGGGGGGATGATGTGAGCGATGCGCGCGTCGTCAGCGGCGCGCGTTCGACCAACATAGCTCACAGCACAATCTCAGCCAATGGTCGGTTTCCGTTCATGGATGACGGCGCCGGCTGCCCGAGAACTGCGCGGAGTACGCTGAAACGGTGGCCGCGGCATCCCGACTCCCCACGCGCGTCCTGCTGATCTGCGCCGCCATCGGCGTCGCGACGGGGCTGCTGTCGGCCGGTTGGGCCCTGCTTCATCTGATGGCTGCCGCCGGCGCTGTCGCCCTCTATGGCCTCGTGCTGGGTTTCCACACGCTGCCCGGCGTCATCGCCCAGGAGTTGCTGCGCCAGCCCTGGGTGGCTCTGATCACCCACGCGATCGCGGCGATCGTGGCATCCGCCATCGCTCCGGCTCTGCTCACGGGATACCTCCTCGCCGCCGTCGTCTTCGGCGGTGTGCAGGAGGGTGTGGCCGCTCTCACGCGGTACCGGCGGTGGAACCCGTGGCGCTTCTTCCTCGCCGCCGTCGTGACGGGTGTCGTTCTCGCGATGCCCCTGTGGTTCGCCTTCGACATCGGGGAGCTGGAGCCCTGGGCCCAGGTCGTTTTCGTGGCGCTGTTCCTGCTCGGACCCGTCGCGTGGACCGGAGTCGGCCTGGCCGTGGGAGCGGGCCTCCGCCGCGCGGGCGTCGCGCGCACCGCGGCGCGGCGGTGACCGCCGCATCCCCGGCCCCCCTGCTGCGGGTACGCGATCTGGCGATCACGCACGACTCCGCCGACGCCGCGACACCGTCCGGGGTGAGCTTCGACGTCGCCCCCGGCGAGGTGGTGCTGATCCTCGGTCCGAGCGGGTCGGGCAAGTCCACGCTGGCGCTCGCGTTGAACGGACTCATCCCGTCGGCCGTGCCCGCCACGGTCTCCGGCACGGTCGAGGTGGCGGGCAGGGATGCGGCCACCACGGCCGTGTCGACCCTCAGCACCTACGTCGGCATGGTCTTCCAAGACCCGGACGCGCAGATGCTCACGGGGTCGGTGCTCGACGAAGTCGCCTTCGGGCCGGAGAACCTGCGGCTTCCGGTCGACGAGGTCCTTCGGCGCGCGGAAACGGCGCTTCGCCGCGTCGGACTGTGGGAGCGGCGCACCGTCAACCCGGATCGGCTGTCCGGCGGGGGGCGCCAGCGGCTGGCGATCGCCGCGGCACTCGCGCTGGGCTCGCCCCTCCTCGTGCTCGACGAACCCACCGCAAACCTCGACCCGAGCGGTACCGAAGAGGTCTATGCGGCGCTGGCCGATGTCGTCGCCGCCGGCGACCGCGCCATCGTGCTCATCGAGCACAACCTCGACGCCGCGGTGGGCCTGGTCGATCGCGTCGTGGTGCTGGATGCCTCGGGAAGGCTCGTCGCCGACGGTTCCGTGGACGCGGTGCTGCGTCAGCGCGCGCAGGAACTGCACGCGATCGGCGTGTGGCTGCCGACATCCACCCTCGCCGCGCTGCGTCTGCGCCGCGCCGGCTATCCGCTCGACCCTCTCCCGCTGACGCCGGGAGAACTCCGCGCCGGGCTCGAGCGGACTCCGGCTGTGGGGACGGGAGCGGCTGCGGAACCGGCTCGGGGCGGAGATGGTGCTTTGGGGCGCACCGACACGCGCCCCAAAGCACAGAATGCGCCCCGAACCGCATCGCGCGGAGCGGAGGCGTCGTCGGCCGCAGAGGGCGCGGCGGACCGGTCGGGCGCGGCGGCCCGGTCGGGCGCGGCGGACCGGTCGGGCGCGGCGGGCCGGGAGCCGATGGTGCGCGTGCGCGGACTCACGCTCAGCCGCGGGCGTGGAACAGCCCGCACCACGGTGCTCGAGGGCATCGATCTCGATATCGCTCCCGGCGAGTTCGTCGCCGTGGTGGGGGCCAACGGCGCCGGCAAGACCACGCTCGTGCAGGCGATCGCCGGTGTTCAACGTCCGCCGCGCGGCGCGGTCCTGCTCGCCGGGGTCGACGTGCACCGTGCCGACCCGCGCACGCTCGCGCGCTCGGTCGGGTTCGTTTTCCAGAACCCCGAGCACCAGTTCATCGCGCAGACCGTCTTCGACGAGGTCGCGCACGGCCTTCGGATGCAGCGACTTCCCGACGACGTCGTGCGGGACCGGACCGAGGAGGTGTTGCGCCGTTTCGGGCTCGACCGGCACGCGCACCTCCACCCCTTCCTGCTCTCGGGCGGGCAGAAGCGGCGGCTGTCCGTGGGATCGGCGCTCGTCGCCGGTGCCCGCGTGCTGGTGCTCGACGAACCGACCTTCGGTCAGGATCGGGAGCGGGCGGACGAATTGATGGCGCTGCTGGACGAACTGCGCCGCGACGGCACGACCATCGTCATCGTCACGCACGACATGCACCTGGTCGGCGAGCATGCCGACCGTACCGTGGTGCTCTCGGATGGCCGGGTGGTGGCGGCAGCATCCACGTCCGATGTCTTCGCCGACGAGGCTCTGCTGCGCGCGGCGGGACTCCGACCGCCACCGCTTCGCGTTGCGCTCAGCGCCCTGTCCGGGCATCCAGAGCTCGCCGGCGTCACGCGCCTCGCCGACCTCCCCGGTGGCACCGGATGAGAGGTCCGCGCGACCCCTACGCCGCCAGCCCCCAGGCGCGAAGCCGCTTCCTGCCGAGCCTCAATCCGCTCGCCAAGCTCGCCGGCCCGCTGCCGGCGATGGCGATGCTCCTGTTCGTCCGCGACCTGGCGACCCCGGCGGCGTTCCTCGTCATCGCCTACGCGACGCTGCTCATCGGTGCGACGTGGTCGGCGCGAGCCGCCACCACGCTTCTCCTCCTTCTTCCCGCCGCCGTTCTCGCGGTGGGCCTGGGTTTCTCCGTCTGGGCCGACACCGGCGACGTGGATCGGTCGGCCGTGGTGCTGGACCTCGGCTGGTGGACCCTCTACGGCGGCGCGCTCGAGGTCGGATTCGCCACCGGCCTGCGCCTGGGCGCGATCATCGGCCTCGCTCTCATCGCGGGGCTGACGACCACGGGTCCGGATCTCGTGCGGTCGCTGGTGCAGCAGCTGCACGTGCCCTACCGGATCGGGTACACGGCGCTCGCCGCGATCCGTTTCGTCCCTCGGTTCGGCTACGAGCTCGAGGTCATCCGTCGGGCGCACCGCATCCGTGGCGCCTCCGGGGGGCGGGGGCCGGTGGCGGCAGTGGCGCGCTGGGGCGGATACCTCGTGCCGCTGCTGGCCGGCGCCATCCGGCACGCGGAGCGCGTCGCCCTCGCGATGGACGCCCGGGCTTTCGGAGCGTTCCCCGACCGCACGGAGCGATACGTGGTGCCGTTCCGCGTGCGCGACGGGGTGTTCGTCGTGGCGTTCTGGGCGCTGTCGGCCCTCGTCTTCGCGGAGCTGCATCCGTGGCGGCTGGGCTGAGTCGGCCCGGCATCCCGGGCTCCCCGCGCGCGATTGCCTAGAATCGGCCCGATGCCCTCGACCGGCGTCGAAGGAGGAGCAATGGCGCGGCGACGCCGGACGGTAGCGCGACACGCACGGCTGCGTTCACCGAGCATCGCCGGGCAGCTCGCGACGATCGTCGCCGTTGCTCTCGCGGTCGTGCTGGTGGCCGGTGCGGGCACCCTCACGTACGCCACGTACGACCTCGCCGCGAGCTTCACCGCAGACGCGGTCGTCCTGAAGGATCAGCCCGCCCCGCCCCCCGACATCGGCGAGATCGAGGGTGGAGTGAACCTCCTCGTCACGGGTATCGACGAATGCGAGCCGGAGTACGCGCACTTCTTCGGCGCCCGCTGCACGGGTGCGGATGCGGCGAGCAACCTCAACGACGTCAACATCCTGATGCACATCTCCGATGCCCCTCGGCGGGTGACGGTGGTGTCCTTCCCGCGCGACCTGGTCCTGCAGTCCCCGGGATGCACCCGCACCGACGGGTCGAACTGGGCCGGTGGAACCGTGCAGATCAACGAGCTGTACGGCATCGGTGGCCTCAACTGCGTCGTCAACACGGTCGCCGACCTCAGCGACCAGGAGATCCCCTTCGCCGCGACGGTGAGCTTCGGCGGGGTGATCGAGATCACCGACGCCGTCGGCGGTGTCGAGGTGTGCCTGGCCAAGGGGATGCGTGACCGCAACACCGGGATCGACTGGCCGGCCGGCCCCCGGACCATCGAAGGCATCGAGGCGCTGCAGTTCCTGCGCACCCGCTACGGCGTGGGCGGAAGCGACCTGGCCCGCGTCAGCAACCAGCAGCAGTACATGTCACGGCTCGCGCGGAAGCTCGTCAGCGAGGAGGTTCTCACCGACCCCGCCACGATGTACCGGCTGGCCTCCACGACGCTGCGCAATGTCGACCCGACGACCACCCTCACCAATCCGCTCACGCTGGTACAGATCGCCCTGGCCGTCCGGGACGTGCCTTTCGAGGAGATCGTGTTCGTGCAGTACCCGACGAACACGTCGCCGAACGACCCCAACCGCGTCGTCCCGAACTACACCGCGGCGGCGCCGCTATGGCAGGCGCTCACCGATAACAGGGCGATCGAGCTCACCGGGAACGTCGGAGCCAACGGAGGCGTCGTCGAGGTCACTCCGGAGCCCACCGCGCCCGGAACTCCAGCGCCCGACTCCGGAACCCCTGCGCCCGGCTCCGGAACCCCTGCGCCCGACCCCGACGCCACCACCGCGGCGCCGGATGACCCGGCCCGGGACGCCGTCGCCCTCTCGCCGAGCATCACGGGATCGACAGCCGCGCAAGAGACCTGCTCCGCGGGCAACCTCTCCCGCTGACGGTCCCAAACCGCGGTCGACTCGCCACAAAACGTCCGGTTTTCGCCCAGAATGCGACGTTTTGTGGCGAGTCGACGGGGGTCAGCGGCGGCCGGCGAGCTGGCGGCCGACGATCTCGCGCATGATCTCGTTCGTTCCGCCGTAGATCCGGTGCACACGGGCGTCGAGGTACGCGCGGGCGATCGGGTATTCGGTGATGTAGCCGTATCCGCCGTGCAGCTGCACGCACGTGTCGAGCACCTCGCCCTCGCGCTCGGTCGTCCAGAACTTCACCTTCGCGGCCTCCTCGGGCGTGAGCTTGCCCTCGCCGTAGAGCGCGATGGCCCGGTCGACATACGCCCACAGGACATCGACCGTGGTCGCGACATCCGCGAGCCGGAAACGCGTGTTCTGGAAGTCGATGATGGGAGTCCCGAATGCCTCACGGCTCTTCACGTATTCGAGGGTCCATCCGAGGCCTGCCTCGGAGGCGGCCGCGGCGGCGACACCGATCGACAGCCGCTCCAGCGGCAGGTTGCGCATCAGCTGAATGAAGCCGTGCCCCTCCTGACCGCCGATGAGGTTCTCCTCGGGAACGAACACGTCGCTGAATGACAGCTCTGCGGTGTCGTGGCCCTGGAAGCCCATCTTGTGGAGCTTCTTGCCGTGCTCGAAGCCCGCCATGCCGTTCTCGATCAGCAGCAGGCTGAACGCATCCGGCCGGTTGCCCTCCCCGGTCTTCACGAAGGTGACGATGAGGTCTGCCGTTTTACCCGAGGAGATGAACGTCTTGGCGCCGTTGACGAGGTATCCGCCTTCGACCTTCTTCGCCGTCGTGGTCACGCCGCGGAGGTCGCTGCCGGTGCCGGGCTCGGTCATGGCGAGAGCGCCGATGACCTCTCCGGTGGCCATTCCCGGCAGCCACTTCTGCTGCTGCTGGGGCGTGCCGAAGTGGGCGAGATACGGCACGGCGAGGTCATCCTGGATGCCGAAGGCTCCGGCGAGCGATCCGGCGCCCGCCTTGAGGATCTCCTCCATCACGATCGTGCGGAACCGGTAGTCCTGCAGCATCCCCGCCCCGCCGAACTCCTCGGGCACCGACAGGCCGATGAGCCCGGACTGCCCGGCGGCGAGCATCGTCGCTCGATCGATCTCGCCTTCGGCGTCCCAGCGCTCGCGCGCTTCGTTGCTGACGTAACGCTTGACGAATTCCCGGACGACGTCGCGAAACGCCTCGTGGTCTTCGTCGTAGATGTCGCGGTCCATGCCGACTCCCTCTGCTTCGAGTGGATGCTGTGGGCCACGGCCGATCGACCGTGTAGCGCGAGCGAGTCTAGGCGAGCGAGCTGTCGCTCGCGTGTTCGCTGTCCGGAACCGCATCCCACGGCTCGTGACACCGGGTGCCGCATTGGAGGTTGGCGCCAGCCCCTGCCGCCGAGCGCACCGCATCCTGCCGAACGCACGCCCTGTCCGCGTGGATAGTCCGTGCGCTGGGCAAGAAGTCGTGCGGTCGGGGAGTTACTCGGCGTACCCGGGCGCGGGAGGCAGCCCGAAGAACTCCTCCAGCGTCGTCCAGCCGCCGTCGTGGTAGGCGCGCGCCAACTCGGGTCCGATGTAGCGGAGATGCCACGGCTCGGGCGCGTACCCGGTGACGTCGGTGCGCCCTTCGGTGTAGCGGACGATCCAGCCGTACTCCCAGGCGTGCTCGGCCAGCCACGCGCCCTGCGGCGACGCGGCGAGGTGGTCGATCGTCGCGCAGGATTCGGCGCAGGGCACCACGTCCACCGTGAGGCCCGATTGGTGTTCGCTGTACCCGGGACGAGCGCTCACGAGGTCGGCGCCCTCCACCCCACGGTCCGCGACATGCCCGGCGTAGGTGGACCGCTGCGTCGTGAACGAGCGGTAGCCGCTCTCCAGTGCGACCTCGCCGGCACCGGCATCCGCGGCCGCGCGTACGAGCGCCGTCAGCGCACCTGCCGCGTCCTGCCGCAGGTCGCTTCCCCCGAGGCTCCGGACCGCCTCGGGCTGCACCAGCGGCGCGGGCACGGCATCCATCGGCGCATACGGCCGCTGCTTGTTCACCACCACCCAGACGCGTGCGGAATCGTCGAGGCGGATGCAGGGAGCCGTTCCCGCCGCGACGGCCGCGCGGAACGCCTCCGGGCCGCCGGTCGCGGCAATGGTCGCCGCGTCATCCCCGGCCGCCAGCGCCGCGGTGAGCGCCGGGTCCTCGCACAGCGTTCCCGCATCGGCGACTCCCGTCGACTGCTCGGGCGTGGGCAGACCCTCGGGCGGAAGGGCGAGGATGCGGGCGCTCACCTCCTCCGCGGGAGTCGGCGCGGGCGCGGGCGCGGCGGTCGCACTCACCGCGGGCGACGTGGCCGAGGCCGTCAGCGGCGGCGCCGTCAGGGCGGGCGCCGTCAGCGCCGCCGCCGTCGTCACCGACGCCCCGGCGACCAGGATCATGGCTCCGGCCGCTGCCACCGCCATCCGCTTTCCGATGCCCGCACGGCGCGCATGGCGTGCGATCGGAGCGGGCGCCGCCTCGGCAGCACGCAGCGCCGCCTCGCGCAGCGCGCGACGCGTGAGGATGTGCGGGTCGGGTTCCGTCACGCGTCCATTCTCCCCTGCGAGGAGTCCTGCGCCAGCCGAGCGCCGTGTCGTTCGAAACTATGGGCAGCCTGTCTTGACAGAGATTCGTATCTCTGTTCCCATGGATGCATGCGATGGCAGGGGCAGCAGTTGGGCGTGGACGACCCCTCCGCCCTCCCCGGGATGGAACGGATGGACGGCCTCGTCCGCTCCGTGACCACCCCCGAGTTCGCCGGAATGACGTTTCACGAAGTGCTCTGCAAGTCGGCGCTGAACCGGGTTCCCGGAGCATCCGCCATGCCCTTCGACTGGACCGTGAACCCGTACCGGGGATGCAGTCACGCCTGCACATACTGCTTCGCCCGGGGGACGCACGAGTATCTCGACCTCGATGCCGGCAGCGATTTCGATTCGCAGATCGTCGTGAAGGTCAACGTCGCCGACGTGCTCCGCACAGAGCTTCGCCGCGGTTCGTGGTCGCGTGAACCCGTGATGCTCGGGACCAACACCGACCCGTATCAGCGCGCCGAGGGGCGATACCGACTCATGCCGCAGATCGCATCGGCCCTGACCGAGTCGGGTACACCCTTCTCGATCCTGACGAAGGGAACGCTGCTGCGGCGCGACCTGCCGCTGCTGAGGGATGCAGCAGCATCCGTCCGGGTGTCACTGGCGATGTCGATCGCGGTGTTCGACGACGTGCTGCAGAAGGCGATCGAGCCCGGAACTCCGAGCGCGCAAGCGCGTCTCGACACCGTCCGAGCGGCCACGGAGGCGGGGTTCCGCGTCACGGTGTTCCTCATGCCGATCCTTCCCCACCTCACCGACTCGGTCGCCGCACTCGACGACGCTCTCCGCCGCATCCGCGAAGCCGGAGCCGCGCGCGTCGTCTACGGGGCGATGCACCTGCGCCCGGGGGTGAAGCCCTGGTTCTTCACGTGGCTCGAGCGGGAGCATCCCGAACTCGTCTCCTCATACCGTGGCCTCTACCCCGGGGTGGCGACGCAGGCGCCCAAGGCGTACCGCACCTGGCTCGCCAAGCGCGTGCGTCCGCTCCTGCGGATGCACGGCCTCGACGGGCGGGATGAAGACGACCACCCCCGCGGTCGCCCCGTGCCCGGGCTCGCCGACCGGACGCTGGTGCCCGGCGCGTCCGATCCCGGCGCACTGCGCGGACTCGGACCCGTTCGGACGACACGGCCGCGGGTGGCGCCGGCGAGCGAGCCGACCCTGTTCTGACGCCGGGTCGCGCGGAAACGGCGAAACCGCACCCTGCCGACGACCCAGCGACATGATGTCGCCGTCTCGTCGGCCGGATGCGGTCTCGCGGAGTGGCTGCTCCGATCAGGCGGGGGTGTCGCCGGCCCGGGCGGGGGCGGCGGGCTCCTCGTCGACGAGCTCGGTCACCTCAGCGGCAACCTCGGGCTCCTCAGCGGTGAGCGCCGGCTCTTCAGCGGCGACCTCGGGCTCTTCAGCGGCGGCCTCGGGCTCCTCAGCGGCGAGCTCGGGCTCCTCAGCGGCGAGCTCGGGCTCTTCAGCGGTGAGCTCGGGCTCTACAGCGGCGGCCTCGGTCGCCGCAGGCTCGGCCGGCTGGCGCGGTGCCTGCACGGCGGGTTCGGCCACCTCGGCCGAGATGCCGAGACGGATGTCCTCGAGGAGATCGTCGCCGACGCGCACGTCGTCGAAGGGCGCCTGAATCTCCGCACGCTGCAGCATCTCGGTCATGCGCCGGCGGCGCTGGCGCGGGATGAGCGTCACGACGGTGCCTGCGCGCCCCGCGCGACCGGTACGGCCCGAGCGGTGCAGGTACGTCTTGTACTCGTCGGGGGCGTCGGCCTGGATCACGAGGTCGATGTCGTCGACGTGGATGCCGCGGGCTGCCACATCCGTCGCCACCAGGACGTTGACGCGGCCCGACGTGAGCCGCTCGAGGTTGCGCGTGCGCTTGGCCTGATTGAGGTCTCCGTGCAGCGCGACGGCCGAGATGCCGGCGTCGTCGAACTGCTCGGCGAGCATCTCGGCGTAGGCGCGCGTCCGGGCGAAGACCAGGGTCTTGCCGTCGCGGTCGACGAGCGCGGTGAGGATCTCGGCCTTGTCGCGGTGGTCGATGACGAGGATGCGGTGGTCGATGGTGCTCGACTCCTGCGTCTCGCCGGCGACCTCGTACACCGCGGGATCCACGAGGAACTCGTCCACGAGCGCTGCGACCTCACGGTCCAGCGTCGCCGAGAACATCAGCTTCTGGGCACCGTCCTGCACCAGGCGCAGGATGCGCTGAATCGGCTCGAGGAATCCGAGCTCGCTCATGTGGTCGGCCTCGTCGAGCACGACCATGCGCACGTCGGAGAGGTCGAGCTTGCCCTGGCGGATGAGATCTTCGATACGGCCCGGGGTTCCGATGATGATGTCGACACCCTTGCGGAGCGCACCCACCTGGCGCGCCTGGGGCACGCCGCCGTAGATCTGCGTCGTGAACAGGCCGACGCTGCGAGCGATGGGCTGGATGGTGCGGTCGATCTGCAGGGCGAGCTCGCGCGTCGGGGCGAGGATGAGCGCCTGCGGCAGGCGAGCGAAGGCACGCTTCTGACCGGCCTGCGAGCGAAGAAGGCTCTCGACCAGGGGCGCACCGAAGGCGATCGTCTTGCCCGAGCCCGTACGCCCACGTGCGAGCACGTCACGGCCTTCGAGGATCGGGGCGACCGTTGCCGCCTGGATCGGGAACGGCGTGGCCGCACCGAGGTCGGCGAGCGTGCGGACGATGTTGTCGCCCAGCCCGAGGCTCGTGAACGTCACATCCGAGGTCTCCTGCGTCTGGACGGCCTCGGCCTGCAGCTTCTCGTGCACGACGTCGACGTGCTGCTCGTGCGCCTTCGACGCCGTCTCCGACTTCCAGTCCGAGCGGTTCGGTCCGGCGTCGCGGCGAGGGCGGTCCGAGAAGTCGCGACGCGGGCGGTCGTCGAACGAACGAGCCGGGCGGTCGCTGAACGAACGGGCCGGGCGGTCGCTGAAGGTGCGCGCCGGGCGGTCACCGGAGTCGCGGCGCGGGCGGTCGTCGAACGAGCGGGCGGGCCGGTCACTGGACGGGCGGGCCGGCCGGTCATCGAACGAACGAGCCGGGCGGTCGCTGAAGGTGCGCGCCGGGCGGTCGCCGGAGTCGCGGCGCGGGCGGTCATCGAACGACCGAGCGGGACGGTCATCCCGACGCGGGCGGTCATCGAACGAACGGGCCGGACGGTCATCCCGAGCCGGACGGTCGCCGAACGAGCGGGCCGGGCGGTCGCCGAACGAGCGAGCCGGACGGTCGCCGGAGTCGCGACGCGGGCGGTCATCGAACGACCGAGCCGGGCGGTCATCGCGGGCCGGGCGGTCATCCCGAGCCGGACGGTCGCCGAACGAGCGGGCGGGACGGTCATCCCGACGCGGGCGGTCATCGAACGAACGGGCCGGACGGTCATCCCGAGCCGGACGGTCGTTGAAGGTACGGGCCGGACGGTCGTTGAAGGGACGCGCCGGACGGTCGTCGTACGAGCGTGCGGGGCGGTCATCGTAGGAACGCGCCGGACGGGCGTCATCAGAGGCACGACGCGGGCGGTCGGTGGACCGGATGGCGCGAGACTCGTCACGGCCGGCGCGCTCCTGCGCGGTCCAGCGGCGCTTGGGCTCGGCCGTCGCTCCGGCCTCAGCGGCACGGTAGCCACGGTGGGTCGGGCTCTTGCTCCCCGGCTTGGATGCGGCGGGACGCGCATCGTCGGTGCGACGCTTGCGGTCCTGGTATGCCGGCTTGTCGCCGTAGCGGGGCTCGAAGTTGGAGGCGGCGCGACCGCCGGCAGGCTTCTTGTTTTTAGGCATGGGGAAACTTCCTGGGTTGTATTCGCGCAAACAGCACGCGCCGTGCACGCAGCACGGCACAAACCCGGACATCCGTCGGCCGGGGCCATTAACTCTGATGATCGTCGGAGCGGATTCGCTCCTCCCATCGGCCCCTTGGACTCACAAACCCATCCGCGCACAGCGCAGTGCCCAAAGCCGACCTTCATACGCTAGCGCACCCAGCTGGGAACCCGCCCGACGTGGGGCCTCCTCCGCGCGTCGCGGGCTCTAGCCTGGGCGCATGGCTTTCCTCCCCGTGGACCCGACCGGACGGCGCTTTCGCCTCGCGGAGCAGAATGCGACCGCTGAGATCGCATTGGTCGGCGCGGCGTTGCGCGCTCTCACCGTGGACGGCGTCGAGCTTGTGCCGCGTTACCCCGACGACATCCCCACGCCCACGGCCTCGGGCGTCGTTCTGGTGCCGTGGCCCAATCGTGTGCGCGACGGCCGCTGGACTCAGCGCGGCATCACTCGCCAGCTCTCCCTCAGCGAGCCCGCGCTGGGGAACGCCAGTCACGGCCTCCTCCGGTTCGTGCCGTACAGCCCCGAGGAAGAGGCGCCCGATCGCGTCACACTGCGGGCGGACATCTTCCCGCAGACCGGATACCCCTTCGCCCTGCAGACACGTGTCACCTACACCCTGGCCGGCGACGGGATCTCGGTACGGCATGAGGTGCGCAACGCGGGTGCCGAGGATGCCCCGGTCGCCATAGGCGCGCATCCGTTCGTCTTCATCGGCACGGCGGACACCGCCGACCTCGTCCTCCGGTCCTCGGGAACGACCCGCGTACGGGTCGACGAGCGGAAGCTCCCGATCGGAGAGGCCCCGGTGGATGCGGCGACCGACCTCCGCGATGGCCGTCGCCTCGGCGACCTCGACCTCGACACCGCATACCGCGACCTTGCACGCGACGACCGGGGACACGCGCGCTCGACGCTCACCGCTCCGGACGGCACCTCGCTCACCCTGTGGCAGGGGGAAGGCTTCGACTGGACCCAGGTCTTCACGACAGACCGCTTTCCCGGGCACCCGCTCGCCGTCGCGATCGAGCCGATGACGGCCCCCGCGGATGCGCTGAACTCGGGGGCGGGCCTTCGCTGGCTCGCTCCGGGAGAGTCCTGGACCCTCGAGTGGGGGGTCTCTCGAACCCTCTGAGAGCTCTCCCACGCCCTGAATGAGAAACTTCTCACGCCACGCCGAGGTAAATTCTCGGTGTCGGCGGTGCTCTGACCTACTTTCTTATGCCTTCCGGGGGATACCATGGCGGAGACGGCATGCCGTCACGCTGGGGGCGAGAAATGGATCTTCCGGCGTTCGCTGACCGACGAGCGACGGGGGCTTGGGGAGCTCGAGTGTCAGGGAACGCCCCGTCCGTCGTGGGTGGAGACCCGAGAATGAGCATTGTCCTACCCGTTACCCGAACGGTGCTGGTTGCATCGCCGCGCGTCGTCCTGGCGCGCCTGACGACGATGCACCTCGCGCTAGGGGTGCTTGTCGTGCTCGTGGGCGGGATCCTGCTGTCGATCACCACCACCACCGATCCGCTGTGGTGGCACCTCCACTTCAGCAGGCTCGGCACCTTCCGCGACACTTCCGGTTCCCTCTTCAACGGCACCCTGATCGTCGCCGGGTTCCTCGTCGCGATCTTCGCGAATCACGTGCGGCGGGACCTGTCCCGCCTCGGGCGCGCTGCTGGGCGCCGCGGGTCGGGCGTTGCGGCGCAGGCGTTCCTCACCACGATCGGCGTGAACCTCACTCTGGTGGGCTTCGTACCCCTCAACCTCAACCGAACGATTCACGACAACGTCGCCGGCACCATGGTGCTCGGCTTTGCGGCGCTGCTGGTCACTTCTCCGGTTCTCCTGCACCGGATGCCGCGACGGCTGCTGGCGACGACCGGTGTCACGTTCGCGTTCCTCTTCGCGTCGGCATGGCTGTTCGTCGGCGGCGACATCAACCTGGCGCTGTTCGAGGTCCTCGCCTTCAGCGCGATGTTCGCGTGGTCCGGCGTCTTCACCCACTGCATCGCCCTGCGCGCGAAACAGCCCGTCAGCTCTCCGACGCCTCCGGCCGCGACCGCCGCAGCGACCGCCGTGTCGTACCACTCGACCCTTCGGACCGGCTCCCACCTGGCTCCTCGCCGGCGAGTGCGCTCGAGCCGGCTCGCTCCTGCCGCCGCTCCCGTCGCCGCCGCGCCCGCTCGGCCCGCCGCTCGGTATCGGCGACCAGCCGTTCGGGTCGCCTCTCCTGCCGGCCCTCGACCAGGTTATACAGCGTCGGCAGGACGAGCAGTGTCAGGACGGTCGATGACACCAGACCGCCGATCACCACAATTGCGAGCGGCTGCGAGATAAACCCGCCGTGGCCCGTGATCCCCAGGGCCATCGGAGTCAGCGCGAAGATCGTGGCCAGCGCCGTCATCAGGATCGGGCGGAGTCGCCGTGAGCCGCCCGCCACGGTTGCGTCGTGAGCGCTCAGCCCCTGCACCCGATACTGATTGACCAGGTCGACGAGCACGATCGCGTTCGTCACCACGATGCCGATCAGCATCAGCACCCCGATCAGTGACGCCACGCCCAGCGGAACCCCGGTGGCGATCTGCAGCAGAATGGCGCCGGTCGCCGCGAACGGCACCGAGACGAGAAGCAGGAGCGGCTGGCGGAGCGACTTGAAGGTCGCCACCATCACGATGTAGACGATCAGGATGGCGGCCAGCATCGCCAGCCCCAGCTGCGAGAACGCATCGGTCTGGTCGGCAAGGACGCCGCCGATCTCCGCGCCCGCACCGCTGGGCAGATCGGCGTCTTCCAGGGCAGCGGTGACGGATGCTGACGCAGCGTTGAGGTCGTCGGTCGCCGGGGTGACCGTGACCGTCGCTGTGCGGAGTCCGCGTTCTGTCGTGATGGAGGTCGGCCCCTCGCTCTCCGCCACCGTCGCGATCGAATCCAGCCGCACCGGTCCCGTAGCCGAGGGCACCTCGAGGGCGCGCAACTCGTCCAGGGTCGCCGGAGGATCGGATGCGGCGAGGTACACGGTCAGCGATGTGCCGTCGATCTCCACCGCGCCGATCTGGCGCGGTTGCATGGTGGACGAGACGAGCCCCCCGACCGCCACTTCCGACAGCCCGAGCTCGGCCGCGGCATCCCGATCGACGGTCACGGCGACGTACGGCAGGGACGCCGCGAGATTGCTGGTGACCTGGCCGATACCGGAACGGCCCTCGAGCTCCGCGACGACGGCGTCGGCGGCCTCCTGCAGCGTCTGCCCGTCCGGCGCGGTCACATCGATCGCGATGTCGGAGGACCCGAAGCCGCCACCGGCCGCGGCCACGGTCACCGTCCCCACGTCCTCCAGGTCGGCGACGGCTTCCTGCACCAACTCCCGCACGACGACCTGGTCGGCGTCGGGATCGGTGGTGACCGAGTAGGTCACCCCGCTGCCGCCTCCGGAGAAGGCATCGCGCAGCGCCGAGCCGCTGGAACCGATCGACACCTGCACCGTCTCGATGCCCACCACGTCCTGAAGGGCTTCCTCGACACGCTGCGCGGCGGCGTCCTCGGCCTCCAGGCTGGCCGCGGGACCGAGGTCCTGTGTCACCGTGAACGTGTTCTGACCCGAGTCGCCGAGGAAGTTCGTCTTCATGAACGGGGCGGCAGCGCCCGTGCCCGCAAGAACGAGAAGGGCCAGCCCGAGGGTCGCCCACGAGTGGCGCAGCGTCCAGTTGAGGACCGGCAGATACGCCTTCTGCAGCCGGCTGGGCGGCGCCTCCGGCGATTCCGGGTCCACCGTGCGTCCCTCGGCGTCCTGGAGGGGCTTTCCCGGGCGCAAGAACCAGTACGCCAGCACCGGAACGATGGTCAGCGCGACCAACAGCGAGGCCGTCATGGCGATCGTCACGGTGAGGGCGAAGGGGCGGAAGAGCTCGCCGGTGACATCGCCGACGAAGGCGATGGGGAGGAAGACCGCGACGGTGGTGATCGTCGACGCGGTGATCGCGGCGGCCACTTCGCGTACGGCGCGGAGGATCGAGCCCAGCTTGTCGGCCTCGCCGACGTAGTGCCTCTTGATGTTCTCGATCACGACGATCGAGTCGTCCACGACGCGACCGATCGCAATGGTCAGGGCGCCGAGGGTCAGGATGTTCAGGGAGTACCCGAATGCCTGGATGCCGACGAAGGTGATGAGGACGCTCGTCGGGATGGAGATGGCCGTGACGAGAGTCGAGCGCACCGACAGCAGGAACAGCAGGATGATGAGGACAGCGAAGGCGAGGCCGAGGAGGCCCTCCTGCGCGAGAGCCTCGATGGACTGCTGGATGTAGGGCGCCTGGTCGAAGACGACCGTGAAGGACGCGCCCTCCAGCGACGCTTCGAGATCGGGCAGCGCCGCGAGCACGCCGCGCGAGACATCCACCGTGTTGGCGGCGGGAAGCTTGGTGACCGCGATGGTCAACGCCGGCTCGCCATCGACGCGGGAGATGCTCGACACCGGGTCGGAGTCCTCCACGACCGTCGCGACGTCACCGATCGTGGTGACCCCGGCACGGAACTGCGCGGCATCGGCCGGCACCAGCGGAAGCGCGGCGACGTCCTCGACGGAGGTGAGCTTGGCGCCGGTCTGCACCGTGAGGCTCTGGTCGCCCTGCGTGATGTCGCCGCCGGGGAACAGGACACCGTTCTGGTCGAGGGCGTCGGAGATGGCCTCTTGCGAGTACCCGCGCTCGGCCAGCCGGGCGGGGTCGGGCGTGATCGTGACACGCTGGCCGAGGCCACCGACGATCTGGGCCGCGTTGACGCCACCGACGTCCTCGAGGTCGGGGATGACCGTCGACTCGAGCGTGGCCTGAGCGTTCTCGGCGTCGTCGAAACCCGTGACCGCGATCTGGATGACGGGGAAGTCGTCGATGCTCGCCGAGATGACGTTCGGTTCCACCGATTCGGGCAGCTGACTGCTGACGCGGTTGATGGCCTGAGTGATCTTCTGCTCGGCGGTCGCCAGATCCGTGCCGTACGTGAAGGATGCGGAGATGATCGACGCGTTCGTCGTGCTCGTTGCCGTCGTGGCCTCGAGTCCGGGCACGCCCTGAATCGCCGTCTCGATCGGCGTCGACACGTCGTTCTCGACGACCTCGGGCGAGGCGCCCGGGTAGGTCGTGACCACGGCCAGCTGCGGGAACTCGATCGAAGGAATGAGCTCCTGCTTGAGGTTCACCAGCGCGAGTCCGCCGAACACCGCCGCGACGATCGTGACAAGGGCGATGAGCGCCCGGTTCTTCAAACTCAGAACGGCGAGGTTCGACACAGGGGTCCTTCGGGAGGATCGTCAACGACCGATATCAGCGCGTATCGGGGCCTCAGTATCCCATGTGAGACTTCACGTTCTCCTCAGACCAGGAGGGCGCCGGCCCCCAGTCCCAGCAGCGCGCACAGGACCGATCCGGCGAAGGTTCCCACCGCGTATCCGACCGCGGCGCGAGGACGGCGGTCTTCGGCCAGGAGCACCGTCGATACGGCGACCGCGCTGAAGGTGGTGTACCCGCCCAGCAACCCGGTGCCGAGCACCCACAGCCCTGCCGCATCCACCAGCCCGGCTGAGAGCAGACCCAGCGCGAAGGCCCCGGAGAGGTTCACGGCAAGGATTCCCCACGGCACGCGCGGCCCCGCGAACCGTTGCACCGCGAGGTCCAGCAGATAGCGCAGGCCCGCCCCCGCACCCCCGGCAAGGGCGACCCCGATGAACAGCAGCGGCGTCATGCCGGTGCCCGCCGGCGGGCCAGGGCGAGGCCCGCCCATGCCGCCGCTGTGCCTGCCACCACGGTGCCGATACCCCACGCCAGGTTCGCCACATCCGCGGAGTCGATCGCCAGGGCGCTGTACGTCGTGAAGCCTCCCAGCACACCCGCACCCAGAAAGAGCTGCGCCGCACGCCGTCGCGGCGAGAGCGCGGAGCGGGAGAGCACCCCCAGCACGATCCCGAGGGCGAAGGCGCCGACGACGTTCACCGCCGGCACGAATGCGGGTCCGAGCGCGCTGCCGACGGCCAAGGTCAGACCCGCGCGCGCGGACGTACCGAGCGCCCCGCCGAGGACGACGAGACCAAGGTGGGCCCACGAGAACACATCGACACCCTAGGGCAGGGCGCTCATTCCCCCAGGATGAGGCGTCGGATCGCCGCGTCGTGCGACCCGTCCAGGTCCATGAGTCTGCCGCGCCGGTAGAGCGAGAACACCCGGGGATCGATGTAGCTGCTGCGTGCCACCGACGGCGTGTTCCCGAGTTTCTCCGCCGTCGCCCGCACCGCCAGCAGCTCGGCACGCTTGAGGTCGCCCTTCGTGTCCACCGTCCCGATCCGCGCGAGCGTCTCGGCGGCGAGGATCGTGCCGCGGAGCGTGCGGAAGTCCTTCGCGGTGAACGATCCGCCGGTGAGAGCCCGCACATACGCGTTGACGTCGCCCGGGGTCAGGGGCACCCGTCGGCGCCCCCGCTGATAGGCGAGCAAGTGCGCTCGGGGCCGCCCGGCCCCGAGTTCGGCGACGGCGGCAGCGAGATCCTCGTCATCGAGTTCCAGGAAGGCCCGCTTACCGCTCTTCGCCGGAAACGACAGCGTCACGTGGATGCCCTCGACCTCGGCATCCCGCCGCAGCAACGTGGTCAGGCCGCGGCTGCCGTTGCTCGCGAAGTACCGGGCCGAGCCGACGCGGGGTGCGACCTGGTCGAGCAGGCGGAACGCGACCGCCAGGACGCGTTCGCGGTCGAGCGCTTCACGCCGGATCGACTGCGTGACGCGGCGCCGTGCGCGCGGCAACGCCTCGGCAAGGGCGAGCGCCCGGGCGTACTTGCCCTTGTCACGACGCTTGGACCACTCGCCGTGGTAGAGGTACTGCTTGCGTCCGGCCTCATCCATGCCCACGGCCTGGATGTGCCCCTGGGGCTCGCGCGAGATCCAGACCTCCCGCCAGGCGGGCGGGATCACCAGGGCGTGCGCCCGCTCCGCGTCGTCGGCCGGAGCCGAAAGACCGGTGTGGTCGACGTAGCGGAATCCACTGCCCGAGCGGACGCGCCGATATCCCGGGTCCTCGTACGGGCGGACCCGGATGAGCCGCGCCACCGTCAGTGCGTGCGGAGCATCGAGTCGAGCTCCGCCTTCTTCTTGCCCGAGGAGCCGCGCCGCCCGAGCTCCGCGTAAGGGTCGGGGTCCTTCAGGTTCGATCCACGTCCACCGGGCATGAGGACTCCTCTCTGCATGCTCCGACGCTACGATTCGCGGAAATCCCTCGGGACGGGGTTGACAGTGACTCCTCCGATCCGCGTATGCGCGACCCGCGTCCGGGCGGGTAGCACCCGTTTTCGTCGACCGTCAACCCCTACTCTCCGCGAAGGTCGATAGGGCAAGGTGGAGGGGCGTCGTCTGCGGCGCCCGGCACTCTGCCGTCACGGAGAACGCCGGCTCAGAGAAGGAGTAGACCTCGACCATGAACATCGCCCTCCTCATTATCATCGTCATCGCCATCATCCTGGCCATCGTGGGTGGACTGAACGCCGCCCTGAACTGGCTGCTGTGGGTCGCGCTGATCGTCGGCGTGATCGCCCTCATCGCCTTCCTGTTCCGGGTGATCAGCGGGCGCAAGAGCGTCTAACGCCCCACGGATGCCACGTCCCTCACTCGAAGGACGTGGCATCCGTCTGTGTGTCGGCTGTCATAGCTGCGCCTCGGCGTACGCGCGGAGTGCCTCGCGGACGAACTCCGCGCCCGCGGTGCCTCCCGCGCTCGTCGCGTAGTTGCGGCCGAACCGGGGATCGGCGACGTACATCTCTCCGAGGCCCAGCACGTATCCCTTCAGGTCGCCTCCCGGCTGAGCGGCCGGTGTTCCGGGTATGCCGGTGAGCCAGGCCACGTGCCGGGCCGCGAGTTCCTGCGCCTCCCGGCCGGCCGGGTCGCTCCCGCGCTCCGCCGCCGCTATCCAGTCGCGGCCGAGCTGAGCCACGCGGGCCGACCAGTCCGCTTTCTCCTCGGCGGATCGTCCGCGCCACCACGCGTCGCTGCGCTCGTACGCCTCCGCGCCCCAGCGTCGGGTGACCTCATCACGATGCTGCGTGTGGTCGAAGCCGTCGAACATCTCCTCTGCCATCAATCGTTCACCTCCTCTCCGTTTCTCCAAGGTCTTCTCGACCGCGGCGATCTGCCGCGACAGGCGGTCCTGCTCCTCGCGGAGGAGCGCGAGATGCGTCGCCAGGGCGGACTCCTCCGCCCTTCCGCGCTCGAGCACGTCCGCGATCTGCGGGAGACCGAGGCCGAGCTCGCGCAGCAGGAGAACGCGCTGCAGGCGGACCAGCGCATCCTCGTCGTAATAGCGGTAGCCGTTCTGCGCGACGCGGGTCGGCGCGAGGAGGCCGACGTCGCCGTAATGGCGCAGCGTCCGGCTCGTCGTGCCGGTGAGCTTCGCGATCTGCTGGATGGACCATTCCATGGACTGCCTCCCGTCACGACGAGCGTACGAGTTGACGCAACGTCAAGGTCAAGCGGGAGTTCGCTGGGATTGGCGCGACCCCCCTTGACGCACTCGCGATATATCGTGTTGAGTGGCGAACGCGATATATCGCGACCCACCTCACCCTCTGGAGTTCTCATGACCCTCGAGAAGTGGCTCGTCCACCCCGGCGAGACCCGAGTCATCGACATCGAGTCCGTGCGCAAGCTCAAGGTCGGCCTCGTCGGCGGCCAGATCGACGTCGTCGCCCACGACGAACCCGGCGCCCGGATCGAAGTGCACTCGGTCACCGTGAAAGACCTGCGCATCGAGGTGACCGGCGACAGCCTCGAGATCGACCACCCGCAGTTGCGCTGGGACAACTTCCTCGAAGTGTTCCGCAACTTCGGCGGCGGCGGGCCGAAAGCCGAGATCTCCGTCGCGGTCCCCCGCGATGTCGCGCTCACCCTGGGTGTCGTCAGCGCGAGCGCCCTGGTCGCCGGGCTCCGCAGCGACGCCCGGCTCAATACCGTCTCCGGCGACATCATCGTCGACGGCCTCACCGGAGACCTGAACGTCAACGCGGTCTCGGGCGATGTTCAGATCCGCCAGCTGGACGGAGCCTTGAGCGCCAACAGCGTCTCGGGCGACATCGCCGCGACGGGAGCTGTGCGCAAGGCATCCATCGACACCGTGTCCGGCTCCATGCTCGTGGACTCCCACGGCCCCGTCCACTCCATCGGTTTGAACACCGTGAGCGGAACCACCACGATCCGCCTGGATGACCAGCTCGCCGCCAACTACGCCGTTCGCACGGTCAGCGGACGGGTCACCATCGACGGCCAGACGCGCTCCGGGTCCGGGCCGACCAACTACTCGGGGTCCACCGGCGAACTGAGCGGCACCTTCGTCGATGTGCGCAGCCACTCCGTCTCCGGGAACGTCACGGTGCTCCGCCGCGGCGCCTCCGGCGTCCGCCAGGGCGACCTCGAGGCCGAGGCGGAGTGGTGATGTCTCCCGTCTTCTCCCACGGCGATCTCCGCCTGTACCTGCTGAGCCTCCTCGACGAATCGCCTCGGCACGGGTACGACCTCATGCAGGCTCTGTCCGACCGCACGGGCGGGACCTACACGCCCTCTGCCGGCACCGTCTATCCCCGGCTCGCCAAACTCGAGGAGGAGGGCCTTGTCTCCAAGAGGGTCGACGGGCGCAAGACCGTCTACGAGATCACCGGTGCCGGCCGCGCCGAGGTGGCCGGCCGTGCCGGGGACCTCTCCGGTATCGAGGCGGGCCTGGCGGACAGCGTCCGGCTGATTGCGGACGAAGTGCGCGGCAGCGTGCGCGACGCCATGCGGAGCCTGCGAGCCGACCTGGCAGCCGCGGCGAACGACGAGCGGGGAAGTGCTCCGCGCGCGCACTCCGACGACTCCCGCGTGCTCAGCCGTGAGCAGCTGCACCGGGCGGACGCAGTCGTGAACGACTTCCGCGCGCGTGTCCGCTCCGACCTGCGGTCGCACGTCGCGCGCGGCGGGGTGCTCGCGGATTCGGTCGTCGACACGCTCGAGAACACGCTGGACGAGGCATCCCGCGATCTCACGCGGGCCCTCCGCGGGTGATCAGGTCCAGACGATCTCTTGGTCGTCGGGAACCGCCTCGCCGAGCGGGATGACCAGGACCGGGCGATGCTGACGGTGGGTCAGCCGGGCCGCGACCGACCCGGTGAAGAACTCGCGCACCGATTCACCGAACCCGCGCTTGCGCGTGCCGACGACGAGCAGCTTCGCGTCGATCCTCTCGGCGAGGTGCTTCATCGCGAGCGCGGGGTCGCCGACGAGCTGATGCACGCTCCAGGGCACCGGGCAATCGACGAGCGCCGACTCGGCCGCCGCGCGCACCTTCGCGAGCTCGGCGTCACCACCGCCGATATCGAGATCGATCGGGGCGGAGTGGACGAACCCGTCGGGGTCTTCGAAGGTCACGAACCGGGTGACGTCCACGTGCACGATCGCCAGCGGAACCGACAGCAGCCGGGCGTAGCGGGCGGCTTCGATGACCACACGCGCCGATTGCCCGGGCACCGCCCCCGCGATCACCGCTCCGTGCGGCGCATCCGCCGCGGCCGCCGCCCGGGCCTCCGGGATCGGGGATGCTTCGTCCGCCATCGCTCATGCCTCCTGTCCGGCCTGGTCCACGGGGAAGGGCACCAGAGCACCGTGATATCCTGAATGCTACTCTTGCCGGTCGATCCGGATCCGTGAATGCGTCGGGCCGAGAACGGCCCGCGTTGCCGAACATGAGGGGGTCTCGCATGGGGCGTGGCCGTCAAAAGGCGAAGCACACCAAAATCGCCCGTGAGCTCAAGTACGACACGTACTCCGTGAACCTCGCCGCCCTCGAACGCGAACTCGGGCACGCTCCCAGCGAGGCCGAGTACGAAGACAAGTGGGCGGACGAGCACGAGGAAAAACTCGAAGACGAAAAGGCCTGACACCCGGCACCTGCCAGGTGACAAGCGACGGCCGGCGGCAGTTATCGCAACTGCCGCCGGCCGTTTTCGTGTGCGCTCAGGCCATCCGTCGGCGGCGCAGGATGGCGTAGCCGCCGACCGCGAGGAACGCGGCGCCGATGCCGGCGAGCAGCCACGGCACCGTTCCGCCGGTTCCGGCGAGCGGGCCGTTGATCCCGCCGGCCACGGCAGCCGGCGACGGCGATGACGAGGGCTCTGCGGCGGCCGGGTCGGCCGTCACCGTGATCGGCGCGCTGAGGGCGACGCCGGTCTGCCGCCCCGCGACGGTCACCGTGTGCGCGCCCGCCTCTTCGGGAGCAGTGACGACGAAGCTGACACTCCCGTTCCGCACATCGCGCTGCCCGAGGTCCACGGGGTCGGATGCCAGCGTGCCGGTGGCCTGCCAGTCGGCATCGAGACCCTCGACGGTCACCGTGAACGACCCGCCGGGGGCGACCTCCGCCACGTCGGTGGTGATCGTCGCGTCGGCGCTGAGGGCGTGAAGGTCCTCGTGCAACCCCAGCGCCCGTGAGGCCGTGAAGAACAGGTCGGTCTGGTCCGTGAGTCCGACGACGTTCGCCGCGCCCGGGCCGTAACCGGCGACGCGCACCTGCGCACCCGTGTGCTGCTGGGATCCCCCGGCCGCCGAGGTGCCGTACGCCACGATCATCGGCTGGCCGTCCGAGGTCAGCAGGTGGGTGTTCAGCCCCGGGATCGGCGATCCCACGATCTGGCTGGTGTGCGCGTGATCGGCCGTGACGACGACGAGCGTGTCCTGACGCTCCTGAGCGAACGCCAGGGCGACCTGCACCGCCTCGTCGAGGTCGACCGTCTCCCCGATCTGACCGCACGCATCGGCGCCGTGATCCTGCTTGTCGATGCTCGCGCCCTCGACCTGCAGGAAGAACCCGTCCTCGTTGTCGAGGAGATCGATCGCCTTGCCTGTCAGCGAAGCCAGCGAGAGGCCGGTGTCGAGCCGCGCCGGGTTCTCGGTGCAGGCGACCGGAGCGGGGAGGCTGCCGCCGGCGGTGAGGTCGACCGCATCCGGACCGTCCCACCGCACCGGGAAGTTCCCCTCGGCGAACAATCCCAGAAGCGGCGACTCGGCGTCGGCCTGCGTCACCGCTGCCAGCCCCGCCGCGTCATCGACGAGCTGGTAATCGCGGTCCTCGGCCTGCGCGAAGAGCGTCTCGCCCTCCCACGGTCCGGCCTTCGCGACCTGCGTGAAGCTCGCCGAGCCGCCGCCCAGGGTGACGTCCGGGCGCAGGTTCAGCAGCTGCTCGCTGATCGACCCGAGCCCGCCGTTCTCCAGCGCCTCCGAGGCACAGTTGGCCGTCGTCTGCTCCGGTCCGTAGCATCCGCGCGCCGAGATATGGGCGACCTCGGCGCCGGGAGTCGCGTCCTGGATCTCCGCCGTCGAGACGTTCCCCGTCTTCCGGCCGTTGGCTTTCGCCAGCTCGAGCAACGTCGGCTGCGGGACGTTGTCGACGTCGACACTCAGCCGGCCGTTGACGGTCTTGGTTCCCGTCGACCATGCCGACGCCGTCGAGGCCGACTCGGAGGCGTAGTTCGGGGCGCCGTCCGCTGTCAGCGCCCAGTGGACGTACGACCCGGTCAGGGGCAGGGCGTCGATGCCGGCGAACGTCCCGGCTGCGCCCTCGGCGTAGTTGCGGGCCACCGTGATCTCCGAGTCGCCCATGCCGTCGCCGATCAGGAGGATCACGTTCTTGGCGGGGCCGTCGAGAAGCGCTTCGCGGAGCGCTTGGGTGCGGTCCTCGTCCAGACGGGTGGCGCCGCCGTGCTCGGCCAGCGGAGCATCCGCCGCTGTGGTGGGCAGCGCTGTGGCGGGCAGCGCTGAGGCGGCGCCCGCCAACGCGAGCAGAAGCACGGATGCGGTACCGACGGACGCGCGGGCGCGCCGGGTGGTGGGGAGAGGTGTCATGGGGGTGTCCTTCGTCGGAACGCGCCGTCGGTCGACGGCGCACCCTCAGCGAAGCCCACGCGGGAGAACGACACGGAAGCGCCGGGTGACGTGCGGGAGAACGGATGCCCCGCATCCGGGCTCAGGACTGCTGGCTGCCCTCGACCCAGGCCAGATACTCGGGGGATACCGTGCCGGTGACGTAACGACCGTCGAAGCAGCTCATGTCGAGGTCATCCAGGTCGGAACCCTCCAGGATCGCCGCCTTGAGGTCGTCCACCTCCTGGTACACGAGGTAGTCGCATCCCAGCTCTTCGGCGATCTCGGGCACCGTGCGGCCGTGCGCGACGAGCTCCTGCCGAGAGGGCATGTTGATGCCGTACACGTGCGGGTACCGCACCGGGGGCGCGGCCGACGCGAACGTCACGGTCTTGGCGCCGGCATCCCGGGCCATCTGGATGATCTCCTTGGACGTCGTGCCCCGCACGATCGAGTCGTCGATGAGGAGCACGTTCTTGCCCTTGAATTCGCTCGACATCGCGTTGAGCTTCTGGCGGACGCTCTTCTTCCGCACCGCCTGCCCCGGCATGATGAAGGTCCGGCCCACATAGCGGTTCTTGTAGAAGCCCTCGCGGTACTCGAGGCCGAGTTTGCGCGCCACCTGCATGGCGGCGGGCCGTGACGAGTCGGGGATCGGCATGACCACGTCGATCGTTCCGGGCGGGGTGTACTTGGCGATGGTGTCGGCGAGGCGCTCACCCATCCGGAGCCGCGCCTCGTACACCGAGACGCCGTTCATGATGGAGTCGGGGCGGGCCAGGTACACGTACTCGAACGAGCACGGCTTCAGCACGGGGTTCGGCGCGCACTGCCGCGTGTGCAGCGTGCCGTCCAGCGTCACGAAGATCGCCTCGCCGGGGAGCACGTCGCGCACGACCTCGAAGCCGGCGTTCTCCAGGACGAGCGACTCCGATGCCACGACCCACTCGTACCCGCCTTCCTCGGCCTTGCGGGTACCGAGGATGAGCGGGCGGATGCCGAACGGGTCGCGGAAGGCCAGCAGTCCGTACCCGGCGATGAGCGCGATGCTCGCGTACGACCCCTCCACCCGCTCATGCACGCGCGAAACGGCGCGGAACACCTGGTCGGGGTCGAGGTCGGGCTCGATGATCTCGGACTGCAGCTCCGACCCGAGGATGTTCACGAGCAGTTCGGTGTCGGAGCTGGTGTTCAGGTGACGCCGGTCTTTGTGGAACAGCTCATCGGTGAGCTCACGCGTGTTGGTGAGGTTGCCGTTGTGCACCAGGACGATGCCGTACGGGGCGTTCACGTAGAAGGGCTGCGCCTCCTCCTCGCTGGATGCGGTGCCCTTGGTCGCATAGCGGACGTGCCCGAGCCCGATCTCGCCGAGCAGGGTGCGCATGTCGCGTGTGCGGAAGGCTTCCCGCACCATCCCGCGCTGCTTGTTGATATGGAAGACGCCGCTTGCTTCGGCCGTCGCGATGCCCGTGGAATCCTGCCCCCGGTGCTGGAGGAGGAGCAGGGCGTCATAGATCTCCTGGTTGACCGGGCCGCGCCCGACCATGCCGACAATGCCGCACATGGGGTGTTACTTCGCTCCATTCCGGAGGCCGACCGAGGGTCCGCCGCCGTCCGCATACTCGCCCACCAGGCGCACGGCGCCGCCGTTCACGCCCTTCGCCCCCTGCTCGAACTCACCGACGGGACGCGCACCGTCGGCCACGACACCCACCTGCCACGTCGCGATGCCCTCCGCTGTCAGCGCCGCGGTCGCCGCATCCGCCGTCTCCGCAGAAACGACGGCGAGGAACCCGATACCGAGGTTCCAGGTGCCCTCGGTCGCGGCGAGGGGAACCTCGCCGAGATCGGCGAGCACGCGGAAGACCGGCGGAGGCGACCAGGTCGAGCGGTCGAGCTCCACCCACGTTCCCTCGGGGAGGACGCGCGCGAGGTTGGCGGCGATTCCGCCGCCGGTCACGTGGCTGAGGGCGTGGACGCCCGTGGTGCCGTCGAGAAGCCGCAGGAGCGGCGCGGTGTACAGCCGCGTGGGCTCGAGGAGCACTTCGCCCCACGTCGAGCCGAAGTCGGCGGCGGGGTCGCCGTAGCCGATGCCGCGCCCGGCGACGATGTGCCGGACGAGGGAGTACCCGTTGGCGTGCAGACCGCTGGATGCGAGGGCCAGGACCACGTCGCCGGGGCGGACGCGGTCGGCGCCGAGGAGGTGATCCGCCTCGACCACGCCGGTCGCCGCGCCGGCGACGTCGTAGTCGTTCACGCCGAGGAGTCCCGGGTGTTCGGCGGTCTCACCGCCGACGAGCGCGGTGCCGGTTTCGGAGCATCCACGGGCGATGCCCGACACGATCGCCGCGATGCGCTCGGGCACGACCTTGCCGCACGCGATGTAGTCCGTGAGGTAGAGCGGCTTGGCTCCGACGACGACGATGTCATCGACGACCATGCCCACGAGGTCGATGCCGATGGTGTCGTGCTTGTCGATGGCCTGCGCGATGGCGACCTTCGTGCCCACGCCGTCGGTGCTCGTCGCCAGCAGAGGCTTCGTGTAGGACCGCAGCGCGCTGGCGTCGAACAGTCCGGCGAAGCCACCGACCCCGCCGAGGACCTCGGCTCCCTGGGTGGCGCGGACCGCGGACTTCATGAGCTCGACCGCACGGTCACCGGCTGCCGTGTCGACGCCGGCTGCGGTGTAGGGGTTGTGGGAGGCCACGTGCCCAGCCTACCGGCGCACCCGGGGCGGGCGGCGCTGTCTTCGCGCCCTTCAGCCTCGCGAGAAACGACGTTCCGGATGAAACACCACGCGGCGCGTCGTTTTTCGACCGGAACGTTGTTTCTCGCGCCCGCAAGGGGGGAGGGATGCGGTGGGGGCGGGCTCCTATGATGGGCGGCATGCGGGACGGGAGCGGTCCGGAATGGGTGATCCGCGAGGACGCGGGCCAGCCCGTGCTGCTCGCGCTCTACCTGCGGCAAACCCTGGGCATCCGCTCCCCCGAAGAACTCCCGCACCTGCGTGGCGTCCCCCCGCGGGCGGCTGCCGAGCGTCCCGACGACCTGCAGGCTCTCCTCGAGCGCCAATGGCGCGCGTTCTGGGCCATGACGGTGGAACCGCAGGCGCATCCGTCGCCGGAGCCGCTGGACCTGGTCGACGGATTCGAGACCCTCGTGGCGCTGCCCACCTCGGCCGGCGTGCTGCGCGCCGCCATGCAGCCGTACGCCGAGGCCGCGGTGACGTTCGCACGCGACGCGCATGATCGCTACCGCTCCGACACCTCCGCCAAGCCGGGGGTGTCGTACCGCGCCTACGCGAGCGCCATCGCCGAGCACGAACGACAGGTGGGCCGTCGCGCGCACTCGTTCGAACTCAACGTGCAGGTGCTTCCGCTCGCTCAGCGGGGCGTGTGGTGGATCGGCTCGCTCACGGTCGCGGTGACCGACGGGCTCCGAGGAGATGTCGCGGCCTTCGACGCGGCCATCCATCCGATCATCGCGGAGCTCGCCTGAGGCTCAGTCGGGAAGATGCACCGACTCGTGGTCGACGCGCGCAGGACGGGTGCGACGACCCACCGCGCGGTCGAGGATGAGCGCGACGGCCCCGCCGATCGCGACACCGATCGGCGCGCAGATGAGCGTGACGAATCCGAAGACCTGCATGTTCGAGTACTGGATGCCGGAGTTCGGGCTCGCCTCGGTGGTCCCCTGGAATGCGAGGGTGAGCACCATCGCGGCCACCACGCCGAGCGCGGCACCGAGGAGGAGGAACACACCGTACCGGGGTGAACGGCGGACGCGCACCGTCACGAGCTCGTCCCGGACGGACGGCACGCGCTGCGGATCGGACATGCGCCCATTCTCGCACCCGGGCCTGGACGCGGCCTGCGGAGGAGAATGCCCGGCGCTCCCGGAAGCCGTCAGGGACGCAACGGCAGCAGCGCGGCGAGATTCGCGCGGGTACCGGAGGCGGCGATGCGGCCGGCGTCCGCTGCATCCACCCACGACTCACGACCGAGAGCCAGCGCGATCCAGGTCGCCGGATCGGTCTCGACGACGTTCGGCGGTGTGCCGCGTGTGTGGCGCGGACCCTCGATCACCTGCACGGCGCCGTACGGGGGCACGCGCACCTCGACCGTGTGCCCGGGCGCCTTCTCGGCGAGCAGCTGCAGCAGATACCGAACGGATGTGGCGAGGTCGGTGCGAGCGGGCTTCGCTCCGGCTGCGTCGGCCTCGGCGACGGCAGCCAAGGCGCGGCGTCCCTCGGCGGTGTCGATCTTGCGCGGCATGGTTCCACGCTACGCCGGGGGGCTGCTCCTGCTGCGTGGATAGGCTGGGCCGGTGCGAATCCTCGTCCTCGGCTCCGGTGCCCGCGAGCACGCCCTCATTCTCGCCCTCCGCTCGGAAGACGCCGACCACGCGATCTTCGCCGCACCGGGCAACGCCGGTATCGCCTCCGACGCGCACCTCGTCTCCCTCGACCCGATCGACCCTGTCGCGGTGACGGCGTTCGCCGGTGCCGAGAACATCGACCTCGTGATCGTCGGCCCCGAGGCTCCCCTGGTCGCCGGCGTCGCCGACGCGCTGCGCACACGCGGCATCCCGGTGTTCGGCCCCGGCAAGGCTGCGGCGCGGCTGGAGGGGTCGAAGGCGTTCGCCAAGCGCGTTATGGATGCCGCGGGCGTACCCACGGGCCGGGCCATCCGCGCGCACAACGCCGCCGAGGTCGCCGCCGCCCTGGATGAGCTCGGCGCGCCATACGTCGTGAAAGCCGACGGACTGGCGGCGGGCAAGGGCGTGCTGGTCACCGAAGACCGCGCCGCCGCGGTGGCGCACGCCGAGCAGTACCTGCCCACCGCGCCGGTTCTGGTGGAGGAGTTCCTCTCCGGCCCCGAGGTGTCGCTGTTCTTCCTCAGCGACGGCGACACGGTGCTGCCGCTCAGCCCCGCGCAGGATTACAAGCGCCTCCGCGATGGGGACGACGGACCCAATACCGGTGGCATGGGCGCCTACTCGCCGCTGCCGTGGTTGTCCGCGCGCTTCGGCGGCGAGGAGGAGTTCGTCGACCTCGTCACCCGGGAGATCGCCGAGCCCGTCATCCGCCGGCTGGATGCGGAGGGCACCCCGTTCATCGGACTCCTCTACGCCGGCCTCATCCTGACCGACGCCGGCGTCAAGGTGATCGAGTTCAACGCCCGATTCGGCGACCCCGAGACCCAGGTCGTGCTGCCGCGACTCATCGATCCGTTGTCCGAGCTCCTCCTTGCCGCGGCATCCGGCTCTCTCGAAGGGCACCCGCGTCCCGCGTTCGCCGAGGCCACGGCGGTCACCGTCGTCCTGGCCAGTGAGGGCTACCCCGAAGCCCCCGTGACCGGCCGCACGGTGAGAGGGCTTCACGCCGCCTCCGACGTCGACGGCGTGCACGTCGCCCACGCCGCCACGGCCCTCGAAGGCGATCGGCTCGTCGCCACCGGCGGACGGGTGCTGAGCGTGGTCGCTCTCGGCTCGACGTTCCGCGAGGCCCGGACGCGCGCATATGCCGCCCTGGACCTGATCCACCTGGAGGGCGGCCAGTACCGCACAGACATCGCGGTGCGTGTCGTCGAGCCGTGAGCGCTCACCAGCGCCATCGCCGCCACAGCAGGCACGGACGCGTCGACCCGCGCCTCACGCCCTGACAGGGCGGCATCCCGGTCGGCGGCGGCGCCCCGACGTCCTCGTCCTCCTTCCGGTATCCCGGCGACGTCAGGGAAGCGGCGGGTGCGAAGACGTTGAAGAGCACCTCGCAGTCGCAGAATCCGCCCGCCACCACGAGGCGTCGTTCCAGCGCCGTCGCCCGAGGCGCGCGGGCCTCGCGGTAGGACCGCGCGAAACGCAGAGTGCCGTCGCATCCGAATGCCGCCAGCATCCGGTTGAGGTAGCACGCGAGGCATTCAGCCCCATGCGGACGCAGCCATTCGTCGGAAAGGGAGCGGAGAAAGCCCTCCGCTTGGGCATCGATCGTCGTATCCATGCAGGCAGCATGCCGAGACCGCACGACACCCGCGGCGCCTCGGGAGGAGATGTGCACAAGGGAGGACGAAATCGGCTGAAACAGCCTCCCGTCTGCACAACTCCTCCCGAAATGCACGCCGGGCCGCTACGGTCTCGTCATGGTCGACGGTGAGGCAGGTGCGAGGGGGCGAGCCCTTTTCGATCCCATCATCGAGCGCCACCTGGCCCTTCCCGACGTCGACATGGGACGCATGTTCAGCACCGAGGGCCTGAGGATCCGCGGGAAGGTCTACGCGTTCCTCAGTCACGACGGCGAGCTGATCGTGAAGGTGCCGCGCGACCGCGGGAACGAGCTCGTCACGGACGGCTCGGCGGAGCGCATGGTGATGCGCGGGCGTGAAATGCGGGAGTGGATCACCGCGAGCCCGGACGCGGGAGATGTGGTGTGGAGCCCTCTCGTCGATGAGGCGCACGACTACGTGGATTCGATCACACCCCCGGGATAATGGGGCAGGTGACCCACACCCTCGAACTGCCCGGCTGGCGCCATACGTACTCCGGCAAGGTGCGCGACCTGTACGTTCCGGTCGGCACCCCCGAGGGCACCCGCCCCACGCGCATGCTCGTCGTCGCGAGCGACCGCGTGAGCGCGTTCGATCACGTCCTCTCCCCCGGCATCCCCGGGAAGGGCACGATCCTCACCACCCTGAGCCTCTGGTGGTTCGACCGCCTGGCCACCGGTGACGGCGGCCGCCGCATCCCGAACCATCTGATCCCCGACCACGTGCTCATCGGCGACGCGGCGCTGGAACTGATCCCGGACGAAGTCACCGGGCGGGCGATGGTGGTCGCGGCGCTGGACATGCAGCCGATCGAGTGCGTGGTGCGCGGGTATCTCACCGGCTCGGGATGGGCCGAGTACCGGGAGAGCGGCACGGTAGGCGGCATCCCGCTGCCCGAGGGCCTGAGCGACGGCGACCGCCTGCCCGAGCCGCTCTACACGCCGGCCTACAAGGCGCCCCTCGGCGAGCACGACGAGAACATCTCCTACGCGCGCACCGTCGAACTCGTCGGCGACGACACCGCCGCCGAGTTGCGCGACCTGTCGCTGGAGATCTACCGCCGCGCCGCAGCCATCGCGGAGAAGCGAGGACTGATCCTCGCCGACACGAAGTTCGAGTTCGGCCGCAATGCCGCCGGCACCCTCGTGCTCGCCGACGAGGTGCTCACCCCGGATTCGTCGCGGTACTGGGATGCGGCGGCCTGGCGCGCGGGCACCACCCCTGCCGAGCGGATGGCGAGCTTCGACAAGCAGATCGTGCGCGATTGGCTCGCCGCATCCTGGGATCGCACGGGCGAGCCGCCCGCGCTGCCCGACGACATCGTGGCGCGCACCCAGGCCCGTTACGCCGAGCTTCTCCAGCGCCTCACCGGCGCCTGAACGCTTTCCCTTCCGCGAGCGCACGGCTTCGCGCCGAGCGCACGGCCTTCCCACGCCGGGATCCCGGCCGCTGGGCGAGATCTCGTGCGGTCGACGGGGCGCTACGTAACCACGCCGAAACGCCGCCTGTCGCTACAGTGACGGAGGCGTCAACGAGGAGGAACCCATGCCGGTCTGGAAACTGCACGGAGACGGCCGCACCGTCGAACCCGGAGCGGTCGTACGACCCGACGAGCGATTGAACTGGCCGGCGACGATCGCCGTGGGCGTCCAGCACGTCGTCGCGATGTTCGGCGCGACGTTCCTCGTCCCGGTTCTGACCGGCTTCCCGGTGTCGACGACGCTGTTCTTCTCCGGTGTGGGAACGCTGCTGTTCCTCCTCGTCACGCGCAACAAGCTGCCCAGCTACCTCGGTTCGTCGTTCGCGTTCATCGCCCCGGTGACCGCCGCCACCGCATCCGCCGGTATGGGGTCCGCCCTCGCCGGTATCGTGGCCGTCGGCATCCTGCTCACCATCGTGGGACTCATCGTGCAGTTCGCCGGTCTCGGCTGGATCGACAAGCTCATGCCGCCGGTCGTCGCCGGCGCCATCGTGGCCCTGATCGGCTTCAACCTCGCTCCCGTCGCGTGGGGCAGCTACCAGCAGCAGCCGCTTCCCGCGACCATCACGCTGGCCGCGGTCATCCTCTTCAGCGTGCTGTTCCGCGGCTTCCTCGGCCGCATCTCGATCGTGCTGGGCGTGCTCGTGGGGTATCTCGCCACCGTGCTCCTGCAGGTGACGACCGGTGAGCAGCTCATCGACTTCGGTCCGGTCGCGGATGCCGCGTGGATCGGGTTGCCCGAGTTCCACCTCGCCGACTTCGCCTCCCCCGGCACCTGGAGCGTCATCGCGATGTTCCTTCCCGTCGTGCTCGTGCTCATCGCGGAGAACGTCGGACACGTCCGCGGGGTCGCCACGATGACCGATCCGTCGGTGAACCGCTCCACCGGCCGGGCGTTGATCGCGGATGGGGCGGCCACGACTCTCGCCGGCGTCTTCGGCGGCTCGGGTACGACGACCTACGGGGAGAACATCGGCGTCATGGCCGCGACCCGCGTGTACTCGACGGCGGCGTATTGGGTGGCGGGCACCGCGGCGATCGTCCTCAGCCTGTCGCCGAAGATCGGTGCCGTCTTCAACACCATCCCGCCGGGGGTCCTCGGCGGGGTCACCACCGCCCTCTACGGCCTGATCGGGATCATCGGGATCAAGATCTGGGTCGACAACCGCGTGGACTTCTCCCGCCCGGTCAACCAGTACACCGCGGCAGTGTCGCTCGTGATCGCGATCGCCGGCTTCACCATGGTGTGGGGAGAGTTCGAGCTCGGCGCGATCGTGATCGGCGCGGCGGCGGCCCTCCTCATCTACCACCTCGGAAACTTCGTCGCGCGGGCACGCAAGACGGGGGCGGATGATGGCGGGCCGATCCCGGCCGTGGGACCCCTGGGCGGCGACCCACGCTGACCACCCCGGAAAACGAGGAAATCACGCAGATCGAGGATCGAACGGGCTGAATCGGCCCTCGATCCGCGGCATCTCCTCGATTTCCGCGGGCGCGCCGGCTCAGGCGGAGTCGCGGACGACGAGCTCGACCGGCAGGATCGTCGAGTGCGGCGCATCCCGGCCCGCGAGGAGGTTCAGCAGGACGTCGGCCATGCCGTATCCCTGCTCGCGGGATGGCTGGCGGATCGTCGTCAGCGCAGGAGTCACAGCCGTGGCGACCGGCGAGTCGTCGAACCCGATGAGGGCGAGGTCCTGGGGTACCCGCACGCCGGCTTCGCGCAGCGCATCCAGCGCGCCGCGGGCCATCAGGTCGCTCTCGACGAACAGCGCGTCTGGTGGCGGACCACCGTCCAGGATGCGGCGCATCGCCGCCGCACCGCCCTCTTCGGAGAAGTCCCCGTCCTCGACGGCGACCACCTCGAGCCTTGCCTGCTCGGCGGCTTCCCGGAATCCGTGGAGCCGGTCGATCGCGGAGGCCATCGTGGGCGGACCCGAGATCGCGCCCACCCGCCGATGTCCCCGCGACGCGAGGTACCGACCGGCCTCGCGTCCGCCGCCGACATTGTCGATGTCGACGTAGTGGCCGTCCGGCCCGATGCGTGCCGGACGACCGCCGTACACGACGGGGAGGTCGGCGGCGATCCGATCGACGAAGGTGTCGCTGGTGTGGTGGGAGGCGATGATGACGCCGTCGACGCTTCCGCCGCGGAGATACGTGGTCGCCTTGTCGTCGGGATCATCGCTGGCGATGATGAGGTTCAGCACATACTCCGAGCGTGCGACGCGTTCGTGCACGCCCGCCACCACCGCCGCGAAGAACGGGTCGCCGAAGAAGCGATCGGTGTCTTCCGGAATCACGAAGGCGATGGCGTGGGTCTGCCGACGCGCGAGCGATCGGGCTGCCCGGTTGGGCACGTAGTTGAGCTCGGCGATCGTCCGGCGAACGGCTTCCAGTGCGGCCGGTGAGACTGCTGTCGAGCCGTTGACCACGCGCGACACCGTGGAGCGCGACACTCCCGCGCGCGCGGCGACCTCTTCGATCGTCACCACTTCACGAGCCATGCTGATGCACTCCCCCCTCGCCGAGCGGGGGCGCTATGCGTCGGCGGCGACGTCCAGCGCGCGGCCGGCGATGATGCGACTGTATCGAAGGCCCGAGGCTTTCACCGACCGCTCCTGCGTCTCGTAGTCGACACGGACGATGCCGAACCGCTTCGAGTACCCCCACGCCCACTCGAAGTTGTCCAGGAGCGACCAGTAGAAGAATCCCCGCACGTCCGCGCCGGCATCGATCGCGTCGAGCACCGCGGCGAGGTGCGCCTCCACGAATTCGGTGCGTTCCACGTCGTCGACGCGGACCTCGCCATCCACCATCAGCGGCTCGTCCTCGTAGGCGGCACCGTTCTCGGTGACGACCAGCGCGACCCCCCGCTCCCCGGTGTAGTCCTCGTGCACGCGTCGAAGGAGACGCGTCAGCCCTTCGGGCTGCACTTCCCAGTTCATCGACGTGCGGGGCAGGCCGCGGTCGTGCCAGAAGATGTTCTCCGACGACGGGAACGGCGATTGCGTGTGTCGCGGTGTCGGTGCGTCTCCTCCGCCGGGCGCGTCGGCGGGCGGCCGTCCGCTGACGAGCTCGCCGTGGTAGTAGTTCACGCCCAGGGTGTTGAACGGGGTGGCGATCATCTCCAGGTCGCCCGGTCGTACGGCCGCCTCGAACTGCGCTGCGCCCTCCGCATCCGCCCGCCGGAAATCGTCCAGGATGTCGGCGGGGTAGGCCCCACGGAACAGGGGGTTCAGGAACCAGCGGTTGAACTGCCCGTCGATGCGCCGGGCCGCATCCACGTCGGCGGGATCAGTCGGGTCCACCGGGTCGGCGACGGTGAGGTTCAGCGTGATGCCGAGGTTCAGCGAGGCGTCGCGGGCGCGCAGCTCGCGGATCGCCTGACCGTGACCGAGCAGGAGGTGGTGGGCGGCCAGCATCCCCTCGCCGGCGGAGTAGTGGCCGGGAGCGTGCACGCCGGCGGTGTAGCTGAGGAAGGAGGCGCACCACGGCTCGTTGAGGGTCGCCCAATCCTGGACACGGTCGCCGAGGGCGTCGTGCATGTCGAGGGCGTATTCGGCGAACCGCTCGCTGGTCTCGCGCACGGTCCAGCCGCCGCGGTCCTCCAGCGCCTGCGGCAGGTCCCAGTGGTACAGGGTCAGCCAGGGGCGGATGCCGGCTCCGAGGAGCTCGTCGACGAGCCGGGAGTAGAAGTCCAGACCGGCCTGGTTGAGGGGGCCGCCGTCAGGGCGCACCCGCGCCCACGACGTGGAGAAGCGGTACGTCTGGAGACCGAGCTCCTTCATCAGCGCGACGTCCTGAGGGTAGCGGTGGTAGTGGTCGCACGCCACGTCTCCGTCATCGCCGCCGAGGACCGCACCGGGCACCCGGCAGAACGCATCCCAGATGGATGCGCGGCGACCGTCTTCGAACGCCGCGCCCTCGATCTGGAACGCCGCAGTGGCGGCACCGAACCGGAAGTCCGGCGGGAACGCCCGCGTCGCGGGCTGTTCGGCCAGGGCAGTCGTGCTCATGGAACGGGTGTCCTCTCGTCGGAAATCGCTCACTGCGTCAACCCTTCACAGCCCCGGCCATGATCCCACTGATGAGCTGCTTCCCCGCGATGATGAACAGGATCAGGAGCGGGATGGTGGCCAGGACCGCCCCGGTGAGGACGATCGAGTAGTCGATGTAGAAGCCGGACTGCAGCTGGCTGAGCGCGGTCTGGAGCGTGGGGTTCGACGGGCTCAGGACGATCAGCGGCCAGAGGTAGTCGGTCCACGCCGTCATGAAGGTGAAGAGGCCCAGGATCGCCATCGCCGGGCGTGCAGCCGGCAGCCCCACCGTGAGGAACGTGCGGAACTGGTTCGCGCCATCCATCCGGGCGGCCTCGATGAGCTCATCCGGGATGACGTCGACAAGGTACTGCCGCATGAAGAACACCCCGAACGCCGTGACGAGGGTCGGCACGATGACCGCCCCGATGGTGCCCGTCCAGCCCAGCTCGCGCATGACCATGAAGAGCGGAATGATGCCCAGCTGGGTGGGGATCGCCATGGTGGCGATGACGAACAGCATGAGCCCGTCACGCCCGCGGAAGCGGAGCTTGGCGAACGCGTAGCCGGCGATCGTGGAGAACGACACCACCGAGAGGGTGATGATCGCCGACACCAGCACGGAGTTGCCCAGCGCCAGCCAGAACGGGATCGCATCCAGCACCTTCGCGGCGTTGGCGAGGAAGTTGCCGCCGGGGATGAGGGGGAGCGTCTCGCCGCGCGTCGCGTTGGTGCCCGAGCCGACGACGACCGACCACCACAGCGGGTACGCGCTGCCGACGACGAACGCGGCCAAGAGTCCATAGGTGAGGAATCCGGGGCGGCTGCCGATGCCGGCGGGTCCGGCCTCGCGCGGCTTCCGGGCCCCGAGACGTGCGTGGCGCGGGGGGTCGGGCTCGACAGCATCCACCTGGACCGGGGGAAGGGGTTCGGGGATCGCGATGCTCATGCGTCTTCTCCGATCGAGGCGGTGCGGCGGGCGGCGCGGCGCTCCCGGCGCGAGGGCCGGCCGCCGCCGGCGGCGGCGATGCGACGGGCGATGAGGAAGTTGACGACCCCGAAGAGGACGATGAGGAGGAACAGGAGCCACGCCACCGCCGATGCTTCACCGAGATTGCGCCGGAAGAACGCGAGCTCCCACAGGAACAGCACGGTGGTCTGGAACTGCCGGTCGCTGCCGCCGATGCCACCGGCGGTGGACACGTCGAACAGCCGCGGCTCGGCGAAGATCTGCAGCCCGCCGATCGTCGCGGTGATGATGACGAAGATGAGCGTCGGGCGGATGGTGGGGATGGTGATCGAGAAGAACCGGCGCACCGGCCCTGCCCCGTCGATCGCGGCCGATTCGTAAAGGTCGCGCGGAACCGCCTGCATCGCAGCGAGAAGGATGAGGGCGTTGTACCCCGTCCAGCGGAAGTTCACCATGATGGCGATCGCGAGGTGGCTGAGGAACGTGTCGTGCTTCCACTGCTGGTCGGCGATGCCGATGACGTTGAGCAGGTTGTTGGCCAGCCCATCCGCCTCGTTGAAGATGCTCGAGAAGATGAGGGCCGTGGCCACCGGGGTGACGACGAACGGCAGGAGCACGCTCATCCGCCAGAAGGTGGGCGCGCGCAGACCCCGGTCGAGCAGGTAGGCGACGACCAGGGCGATCGACAGCTGCGGGATGGCTGAGAGCACGAAGATGCTCACGGTGTTGGAGACGGAGTTCCAGAACATCCGGTCGCTGAGGATCTCGGCGAAGTTCGCGAATCCGACGAAATCGCCCTGCCCCTTGAGCAGATCCCACTCGAACAACGAGACGTTGAGCGTGTAGATGAGGGGGAACAGGCCGACCAACCCGAACAGCAGGAAGAACGGCGCGATGTAGACGTAGGGCGAGGCCTTCTGGTCGGCCTTGGACAGTCTCTGCCGGAAGAGGGAACGTCGGGGCGCCGGGCTCGGCGGATCGGCGTGCAGGGTGTCGGGGCGCAGCGCAGTCACGGTCATGGGGAATCCTCTCGAGGAAGCGGGATGCGGGGCCTCCGGGTGATCCGGAGACCCCGCATCCCTGTTCCGCTAGCCGACGAGTTCGTCCAGGAGCTCGAGCGACTGCTCCCACGCGCCCTGGGTGTCGGTCTCACCGCGGTCGAGGGCCGACAGTGCCGGACCGAACACGTTCTCCTGGATGACGGAGTCATCCGGGCCCTTGAACTGAGCGACGACGCCCTTGGCACGCTCGGCGAGGATCGCGCCGGTGGGTGCGTTGTTGAAGAACTCGTTGGGCGTCGCGTCGGAGGCGAGAGCCTCCTGCGCCTCGATGGTGCTGGGGAAGTTGCCCGCCGCGGTGGACTGCTTCACCTGCTGCTCGGGCTGGGTCAGCCAGTCGGCCAGCTCTGCGGCGGCCTCCTTGTGCTGCGACGTCTCGGTGACGGAGAGGAAAGCCCCGCCCCAGTTGGCTGCGCCGCCGGGGAAGACATCGGCGAAGTCCCACCCGCTCGTGGCGTCGCCGCCGCCGGCCTCGGCATTGCCCTGCAGGACGCCGAGCATCCAGCCCGGGCAGACGAAGGTCGCGAACGTGCCGTCGACGAACGACTTGCCGCCGTTCCAGTCCCACGCCGCCTGCGCGGCCGACAGGCCGTCTTCGGTCGCGGCGCCGAGCAGTTCGAAGCGCTCCTGCAGATCGGCGTTGCCCTCGACGTTCAGCTCGCCATCGGTGGTGTAGTACCCCTCGGGCAGCTGGTTGACCATGGCGTTCCAGACGAAGCCGGAGTGGTCGTACCAGGCCTTCCCGGTGGCCTGGTTGTACTGGCGACCCACCTCGAAGTAGTTCGCCCAGTCACCCTCGAGCAGCGTCGCAACCTCGGCGCGATCGGTGGGGAGCCCGGCAGCGGCGAAGGCGGGGCCGTTGTAGCACAGGCCCACCGGGCCGATGTCGGTGCCGTATCCAACGACGCGACCCTCGGGGTCGGTGGCCTGCTCGTACTTCCACTCGACCCAGTCGGACTTGCGGTCTTCGATGCCGTAGTCGCGCAGATCGACGAACTGGTCGGAGACCTCCATGACGGCGCCGAGCCAGCCCTCTTCGATCGCGACGATGTCGGAGAGCCCCGATCCGGCCGCGATCTTGGTGAAGGCGTCCGTGCGGGCGTTGCCGCCGGTGTCGATGTTGGTGGCTTCGATCGTGATGTTCGGGTGCTGCTCCTCGTACTCGTCGTAGAGGTCGTCGTACCCGAAGGTGCCGAAGGTGGTCACGGTGAGGGTGAGGTCCTCATCCGATCCTCCGGCGCTGTCGTTCCCGCCGCCAGCGGCGCAGCCGGCGAGCACGAGAGCGGTGGTGGAAACAGCCGCGGCCGCGAACGCGGCACGGCGTAGAACGCGTGATGACACAGGTCACTCCTTTGTGGTGTGGGTGGTCGGTGCAGCGTGGGAGCGCTCTCACCGGTCGCCGATCACCATATGGGATCGCTCCCACGACGTCAAGGGAGCGCTCCCACGGCGTTCTGGGGAGCGGCGGGCGGCGGGCGGCGGGTGCGGGGGTGGCGGGTGAGGGGCGGCGGGTGCACGGGCGGCGGGTGCGGGGGCGGAGGGTGCGGGGCGGCGGGTGGCGCGCCGGGTCGGCGAGAAACGACAGACCGGGTGAGACACGACGCCGCGCGTGGTTTCTCGTCCGGGATGTCGTTTCTCGCGGGCGCGAGGGGTTTCTCGCGGGACGGGAGGGACGGCGCGCCAGGCCCGTAGGATTGGGGAGCCCGCATCCCGCGATTTCTGGAGCTCGAATGCCCACCATCGTCGTCGACGTCATGCCCAAGGCCGAGTTGCTCGATCCGCAGGGCAAGGCCGTCTCCGGGGCTCTAAGCCGCCTCGGCGTGGAGACCTTCTCCGATGTCCGCATCGGCAAGCGATTCGAGCTCACCGTCGAGGGCGAGGTCGACGAGGATGCGCTGGCGACCGCCCGCCGGATCGCCGACGAGATTCTCTCCAACTCGGTGATCGAGGATGTCGTGAACATCGAGGTCGTGGGATGACGGCCCGGATCGGCGTCATCACCTTCCCGGGATCGCTCGATGACCGCGACGCACAGCGTGCGATCGCGATCGCCGGTGCCGAACCGGTTGCGCTGTGGCACGGCGATCACGACCTGAAGGGCGTGGACGCGCTCGTGCTTCCGGGCGGCTTCAGCTACGGCGATTATCTCCGCGCCGGCGCGATCGCGGCGCGTGCTCCGATCATGTCCGAGGTGAAGGATGCTGCCGCCAAGGGCATGCCCGTGCTGGGTATCTGCAACGGGTTCCAGATGCTCGTGGAAGCTCACCTCCTCCCGGGCGGTCTCATCCGCAACGCCAACCAGCAGTTCATCCGCCGCGACCAGCGCCTGCGCGTCGAGAACGCCTCGACCGCGTGGACGAGCGACTTCGCCGAGGGCGACGAGATCGTCATTCCGCTCAAGAACGCCGACGGCGGGTACATCGCCGACAGCGAGACCCTGAAGCGGGTGCAGGGCGAGGGGCTGGTGACGCTCCGCTACCTCGGCGTGAACCCCAACGGATCGATCGACGACATCGCGGGAATCACGAACGAGCGCGGAAACGTCGTGGGGCTCATGCCGCACCCCGAGCACGCGGTGGAACCGGGGTTCGGCCCCGGCACGCCGGCGGCGATGCGTTCGGGCGTGGACGGGCTCGGATTCTTCTCCTCGGCGCTGTCCGCGGTGGTCGCGGCTGCCGCCTGAGCCCGCACCGGGGCCGGCGCTGTCCGCGGTGGTCTCGGCCGCTTCGTGAGCCCGCACCCGGGCCGGCTCCCCGGGGCCGGCGCTGTCTGCGGTCGTGGCGCCCGGGCATGCGCCCGCACCTGAGCGCACCGCCCCTCGACACCGCGGACCTCGGCGGCGGGTCACGGTACTCGGGGCATCGAGATCAGGAGTTTTGGCGGAGGCAGGCGGTTCTGCGCGCATGACGGCCTGTGTCCGCGAAAACGCCTGATTACAGCACGGCGATCCGGGGACGCCGGGCGGATGGCGGCGGAACTCGGACGATGCCGGGCGGATGGCGGCGGAACTCGGACGATGCCGGACGGTGCCGGATGGTGCCGGCCGGCGGCCAGACCCGGGCGAGCACCGCGATCACGAGTGCGGTGGGCCGGCCGCATCCACACCGGTAGCCGAACACGTCGGCGTGCACCAGACGGGCCCCACGAGCATGCGGGATGCTGCGGCCCGCAGGCCGAGCCCGGCTACGGTGGGACCGTGACCCCTGAAAACACCCTGATCGTCTCCGTGCCCTCGCCAGAGCTGGCGGCCGACCTCGCTCCGCTGCCGAACGGCGTCGACCTCGTCGTGTGGGACCTGGCCTCCCCGGCTCCGCGGGAGCGGTTCGATCTGGTCGTCCCGCCGTACATGGGCCTCGCGAAGATCTTCGAGAGTCTCCGCGGCGTCGAGGTCGGCCTCATCCAGAGCCAGTCCATCGGGTACGAGGGTGTCGAGGAACACCTGCCCGAAGGGCAGCGATTCGCCAACGCATCGACCGTGCACGAGGCCTCGACCGCCGAACTCGCGGTCGGACTGACGCTGGCCGCACAGCGCGGCATCCCCCACTTCGTGCGCGCGCAGGACGAGGGTCGTTGGTCTCCGATCTTCGCCGAGAGCCTCGCCGACCGGCGGGTCACCCTGCTCGGATACGGCGGCGTCGGCAAGGCCATCGCCGCGCGCCTTGCCGGATTCGAGGTGCAGCTGCGTGCCGTGGCGAGCCGTGCACGGAAGGAAGACGGCATCCAGGTCGATGCCATCGATGACCTGGCCGACGTGCTCGCCGAGACCGACATCCTCATCGCGTCGCTTCCCGGCGGGGATGCCACGTCCTCGGTGATCGACGACGCTGCGCTATCGGCGTTGCCGGACGGCGCCCTGGTCGTGAACGTCGGTCGTGGCCCGCTCATCGATACGGACGCCCTCGTGGATCATGTGCGCCGCGGGCGCATCCGTGCGGCGCTGGATGTCACCGACCCCGAGCCGCTTCCCGAGGGACACCCGCTCTGGTCGCTGCCCGGAGTGCTCATCGCACCGCACGTCGGCGGCGCCACCACCGCGATGCGTCCCCGTGTGGCGCGTCTCGTCCGCGAGCAGATCGAGCGTCTCCGCGCGGGCGAGCCGCCCGTGAACGTCGTTCTCGGCGGCTGAGGCGGCGGCATCCGGTTCACCGCCCGCGGTCAGCGGCCGTCTGCGCGTGCGGCGTAGATGTCGGCCACCGACGCGACGTCGTCGACGTAGGTCTCGAGGTTGTTGTAACTGAAGATCGCGCGGCGCCAGCCATCGACGGTCGTCATCTCTCCGGCGGCGCACAGATAGCGCGCGGCCGTCAGAGCCGCGTCATCGATCTGGTCCGGATCGGCGGCGCCGTCGCCGTCCGCGTCCGCACCCCAGCGTTCCCACGTGTCCGGGATGAACTGCAGCGGCCCCACGGCACGGTCCCACTCGGTGTCGTCGTCCCACCGCCCGCCGTCGGTGTCGTCGATGCGAGCGCTCCGGGTTCCATCGAGCGGGATGCCGCGGATCGCGGGCCGCGAGTAGCCGTCGTCTCCGAGCGTGGCGCCGCCGTGGCTCCCGTGACTGGATTCGATCGAGCCGATGCCCGCGAGGGTGTTCCAGCCGATGCCGCAGGCAGGCTGCTCGCGCGCGAGGATGAGCGCCGCCGTGGCGTAGGCCTGCAGTGCGCGCGGCTCGATGCGGGTGGCCTCGGCCACTCGGGTCGTCCACGTCGCGTCGGCACGAGGGGTCGGCTGCGCGGGGTCGACCGCGGGGGCCGACGGGACGTCCGGAGCGTCGATGCGCGGCTCGGCGACCGACGTCACCGCGGTCTGCGCGACGGCAGCGATAAGCCCGCCCGCGACGAGGGCGATCGCGGCAGCGGCCACCACCGGGAGCCACCAGCGCCCTCCCGTTCGCCTTCGTTTCCGCATCCCCGCCCTCCGGCGCACGAGGCTACGTCGGCCGGATGGGCGAACGCCGCGAGCGCGCGCCGGTGTTGCCCGACGCCGCCTGCGTGCCGCAGTCATCCCGCCTCGTCGTGATCGAGCCCGGGCCACAGGTCGCCGCACTCCACAGCCGCCGCGCCGTGGAGTGCGAGGAACGGCCCCGCGCCGATGTCACCGGACAACTCCGCCCGCAACCCCGCCCAGTGCTCCGCGCCGAGGAGCACCGGATGCCCCGGACGCCCGCCGTACGTCGCCCGGACGAGAGCGGAGCGCGGGTCGGGGGATGCGGCGGCGAGGACGCGCGTCACCGCCGGTGCCGGAAGCTCCGGCGTGTCAACGGGCACGACGACCGCGGCATCCGCTCCGGCGGCGGCCGTGGCATCCAGGCCGGCGGCGAGGGAGAACGAGAGGCCGCCGACCCAGTCCGGCGCCACCACCACGCGCGATCCTGCGGGGATCAGCGCGGCGGCCCGGGGGGCCTCAGCCCCCAGCACGACCACGACATCGTCGCATCCGCCCCCGCAGAGCGCGTCGACGGCGCGAACGATCCACGGCACGCCCTCGCGGTCGCGCGCCAAGGCCTTCGGTCCGCCGAAGCGCCGTCCCGCTCCGGCGGCGAGCACGATGCCCGCGATGCGAGGACGGACGGAGGCGGTCACCGCGCCAGCGTATCCGCCGACCCGCGAGCGTAGCCTCTGTGAAACATCGCGGGTCTACCGTGTGGCCATGCTCGAACTGGCCTCCGCCCTGCTGCCGGTGCTGCGCGCCGGCGAGCCGGTCGCGGTCGTCACGGTGACGCGCGTGGCCCGCAGCGCTCCGCGGGGCGAAGGGGCCGCCATGGCCCTCCTTCGCGACGGAACGGTGCTCGGATCGATCTCCGGCGGGTGCGTCGAGGGCGATGCGATCCTCCTGGCGACCCAGGTGCTCGCGACCGGGCGCGCGGTCACGGCAAGCCTCGGGTTCAGCGACGACGCCGCCCACGCGGCGGGTCTCGCCTGCGGGGGCAGTGTCGACGTCATCATCCATCGCATCGACCCGACGGATGCCGTCGCCCTCGCCGCGCTGGAGATCCCGGTGGACCGTCCGGCGCGTGTCGGCATCGTCCTTTCGGGTGCGGCCGCAGGACGCCTCATCCCTGTCGATGCCACCTCGCCGGCAGGAACGCTTCCGGATGCTGAGGAGGCCGATGTTTTCGTGGTGGAACGCCAGCCCCGTCCGCGCCTTGTCATCGTCGGCGCCGGAGAGCACGCGATGGCGCTGGCCCGCGTCGCCTCGGCGGCCGGGTACCTCGTCAGCGTGTGCGATGTGTGGGAGCGCCTGGTGACACGGGAGCGCTTCCCCACCGCCGACCGGCTGTTCGTCGGCTCGCCCCACGAGCACCTCGACGAGCTCGTCGGCCCCGATCCGTCGACCGCGGCGGTGTGCGTGCTGAGCCACGACGAACGGGTCGACGTTCCGATGCTCGCGGCTGCGTTGCGGCGCGGCGTGGGCTTCGTCGGCGCGATGGGGGCGCGCGGCACGGTCGCGCACCGCGCGGAGCTGCTCGCCGGTGACGGCGTCGAGGCGGACGCGATCGCCCGCATCCACGCGCCTCTCGGATTGGACCTCGGTGGGTCGTCCCCGGAGGCGACCGCGCTCTCCGTGCTGGCCGAGATCGTCGCCGCGCGCCACGGGGGGACAGGACGGCCCCTCCGCGAGCTCGCCGGCCCCGTGCACCGCCGCGAGTCGGTCGCGTGCGCCACGCCCGCCCCGGTTGCCTGACCGTCCCCGGCCCGACCCCCCGCGCCGACACCGCGTCGCCCTTCCGACACCGCGTCGCTCTCACCGACACCCGAGTCGCCGGGCGTGCGGGAAACGAGCCGGCAATACGGCCTTGCTACGCTCTCGGGATTGCGGGTCCTATCAACCATGACCGACCTTCCGCAGGTCGGCAGGCGGTTCAGGGCGGGGACTGCGGCGACATCCGACGTCACAGCACCCTGAAGGAGCACCATGTCCGCCACCGTCGACAAGTCACAGGTCGGCCTGACCGAACGCCAGTACCACATCGGCATCGCGCCCGGGGAGGTCTCGTCCGTGGCCCTGCTGCCGGGCGATCCGTTCCGGGTGCCGTTCGTCGCTGAATTCCTCACGGATGTGAAGGAGGTCGCGCACAACCGCGAGCACCGCACCATGACGGGTTGGTACAAGGGCCGGCACATCACCGCCACCTCCACCGGCATGGGCTGCCCCTCGACCGCGATCGCCGTGGAGGAACTCGCCCGCGTCGGCGTGACCAGCTTCATCCGGGTCGGAAGCTCTGCCGGCCTGCAGCCGGGCATCGCTCCCGGCGACCTCCTCGTGAGCGAGGGCAGTTTCCGAAACGACGGCACCACCGACGCCTATGTCCCCAAGGGCTTCCCCGCCGTGCCCGACCTCGGGCTCACGCTCGCGCTGGCCCGTCACGCCGATCGCCTCGCCGCGGCATCCGGGACCACCGCGCACACGGGGATCAGCGCGAGCGACGACGCCTTCTACGCCGAGACACCGGAGTGGATCGCGCAGCTGAGCGGCATGGGCATCCTCAACGTCGAGATGGAGGCCTCCGCGATGTACGTCGTCGCGCGCCTGCGCGGCCTTCGCGCCGGCATGATCTGCGCCTGCTCGAGCAACCTCGTCGACGGGGCGTCGCTGTATTCCGAGAAGAACACGGCGCTGAAGGACGGGTGGATGCGGTCCATCGAGGCCGCGCTGGAGACCGCGGTCGAGCTGGAGCTGTGATGACCCGCACGATCATCGAGGGGGGCCACGTCGCCACCGTGGATGCTGCCGGCACCGAGTACGGCGGCGGGTACGTGGTCCTGGAGGCGAATCGCATCGTGGCGATCGGTCCGGGCGCGGCCCCGGCGGAGTGGCGCGCGGGAGCGGAGGTGGTCGATGCCACGGGGTGTCTGGTCACTCCCGGCCTGATCAACACGCACCACCACCTGTACCAGTGGCTGACGCGCGGCTACGCGCAGGACAGCATCCTGTTCGACTGGCTCACGGCGCTGTATCCGCTGTGGGCACGCATCGACGCGGGGCTCGTCGGCACGGCGGCGGCCGGCGCCATGGCGGTGCTCGCGCGATCGGGCTGCACGACCGTCGGCGACCACCACTACGTTTTCCCGCAGGGGTCGGGCGACATCGTCGGCGCGATCGTCGAGGCTGCGGGGCGCATCGGGGTGCGCCTGCACGCGACCCGCGGGTCGATGGACCTCGGAGCATCGCAGGGCGGACTGCCGCCCGACTTCGCCGTGGAGACGACGGGTGCCGCACTGCGGGCGTCGCAGGAGGCGGTCGAGCGGTACTCCGACGCTTCGTTCGACTCGATGGTGCGGGTGGCGATCGCGCCCTGCTCACCGTTCTCGGTGACGGCGGATCTGCTGCGCGAGGCAGCGTCGCTGGCGCGTTCTCTGGGCGTCCGGCTGCACACCCACGCGTCGGAGACCGTGGAAGAGGATGCGTACTGCCTCGAGAAGTTCGGCCGGACTCCGACGCAGTACCTGGAAGATCTCGGGTGGCTGGGCGACGACGTGTGGATGGCGCACGCCGTGCATCTGGATGAGCCCGCGATCGCGCGGTACGCCGCGACGGGGACGGGCGTGGCGCACTGCCCCTCGTCCAATGGTCGGCTGGCGGCGGGCATCGCACCGGTGCGCGACATGCTGAGGGCGGGGGTGCCCGTGGGTCTCGGCGTGGATGGCGCCGCTTCGCAGGAGTCCGGACAGCTCGGCACGGAGATCCGGCAGGCGGTGCTGATGAATCGCCTTCGGACGGGGTCGGACTCGTTCTCCGTGCGCGACGGTCTGCGGATCGCGACGATGGGCGGCGCCCAGGTGCTGGGGCGCGCGGAGGAGATCGGCTCGCTCGAGCCCGGCAAGCTCGCCGACATAGCGGTGTGGCGTATCGACGGGGTGGAGCATGCCGGCATCCTCGACCCGGTCGCTGCCCTCGGGCTGGGCGCGATGCCGCCGGTGGAGCGGCTGTTCGTGAACGGCCGTGCGGTCGTGTCGGAGGGACAGCTCGTGTCGGCGGAAGAGCCTGTTATCGCGGCCGAGGTGGCCGCCGCCTCGCGGGAGCTCGCCGGGCGACTCTGACCGTGCCGCGTCCGCCGCTGGCCGCGCGGCTCTGAACGGATCACGGGCGCGCGCGGGCGAGGCGGTTCAGGAGGGTCGTCGGGGATTTCGAGGCGGCCCGCCATCTGCCGGACGGGTCCCACCACGTCGGGCCGCGAACCTCCGGCACGCCGTGGTTCATTCGGATCTTCCACTCGCCACGATCGATCGTCCGGTGGTGGTGCCAACACAACGGCACGCCGTTGTCGGTCGTTGTGGGTCCTCCTCGCGAATACTCCTCCACGTGGTGGATCTCGCACCATGCCGCGGGCGTGAAGCACCCGGGAATGAGGCATCCTCCGTCGCGAGCCCCGATCGCTCGGCGCTGCAGGGCGGAGAAGATGCGATCGGCGATGCTGAGGGAGACGATGCGACCGCGCTCGTCCGAGATCACCCGCTGGACCGCGCCGGTGCAGGCGGTGTGACGGGCCACCGAGAGAGACACGGGCTCGTCGATGCCGTCGATGTGGGCGAAACCCCGCCCGGTTTTCATGTCTGCCTCGCGCACCGACACCACCAGCGTCGGTGCCGCACCCCCGAGCGTGGGGAGCCCACCGGATGCGGCCGCCACGTGCAGCGCGGTCGCGAAGGCATCGTGCTGCTTCTGCGCCCGCGTGCGCGGATCGGGCGGGGAGGGGTCGGGCTCATCGGACTCGGCCTCGGGATCTTCGATGAACCGCAGCCCGCGGTCATCCACCTTCGGGTTCAGGATGCTGTCGAACACCCGCTGCAGCTGACCGGCGACTTCCGGCAGGATCTGTCCGCGCAGCGGTATCAGGCCATCGCGGCACATCCCGAGTGCGACGCCCCGCTTGCGGTCGGCGGCCGACTCCCGAGGCTCGGCGCCGTCAGGGTCGAGCCACATCGCCCACACCTGCGCCTGCATCCGCAGTTCGTCCGCGGAGGGCGGCGGAGCGTCGTCCACCCCCACCCCCCGCGCGGCCGCCACAAGCTCGGCCTCGGCCGCGGCGCGGTGGTAATGCGCGGACGCCGCAGCGCCGATCACCGCCGTGATCGCGAGGGCGCCGTCGACACCGAGGTCGCCGGAGGCAACCGCCTCCCGCACCGCCGGGAAGTCGGCGGGAAGTGTCTCGCCGGTCGACACCGAGATGTGCGGAACGATCGACCGTCCGGCCGCGACGAGGTCGCCGGCGGTACGGCCAGACACGCGCGTGGCGCGTTGCACGAGTTCCTTGACGGTGCGGCATCCGAACCGCGTCGTCATCCGCGCGGCGGGGGCGGGGTCGTCCGACCGCTCCCCCACCTCGCCGACGCACTCGATCATCGCCGCTTCGGCGAGCCGGGCCACGGCGGCGGCCGTCGAGAGCGCCTCAAGCAGCTGCGGCTCGGTCGATCGACGCGCCTCGTCGTCGTGGAACACCGCATCGAGCGCCGAGCGGAGCTGCCGCTCGGCGCCGCGAAGGGTCTCGATGAGGTGTTCCATGCCCCCATTCTGACGAGGGCCACCGACATCGAAGCCCCGGAAAAGGCCCGATCTCCCGCGAAATATGGTTTCTCGCGAAAATGCCCTCCACCGATCGCGTCGGCTTCGTCACGCGGGATGTTGATCCGGGAAACATCCGGGTAATCCGCGGGTGATTGACTGACGCGACCCGGCCACCGATGCGCCGGGATCGCGCGCCAGAATCGCGCCGGGGAGGGGAAGCGTGGACATCCATACCGTCACGAGCTTCCGCCGCGCGCGCACCCGCGCCGACCTGGCGCTCGAGCCCGGCGAGGTCTTCCTCGGCGGCGGCACATGGCTGATGAGCGAGCCGCAGATCGCGACCACCGGTTTCGTCGACCTGACGACCCTGGGCTGGCCCGACCTCGAGGTGTCCGACCGCGGGCTGCGCATCGGGGCGACGTGCACGATCGCCCGCCTCGTCGCCTGGGCGCGCACCGAGGCGCCCGCAGGCTGGCGCGCCGCCGCAGCCGTCCCGCATGCCGCCGACGCCCTCCTCGCGAGCTTCAAGATCTGGAACACCGCCACCGTCGGCGGCAACATCGCCCGTTCGTTCGCGGCGGCGGCGATGGTCGCGCTGGCGTCGGGGTTGGACGGGATCGCCGAGATCTGGAGTCCGAGCGGGGAGCGCCGCATCCCCGTCGCCGACCTCATGACCGGCAACGGGACCAACAGCCTCGCCGCGGGCGAGGTGATCCGGGCGATCGAGCTCCCCGCCGCGGCGTTGGCTTCGCGCCTCGTCCTCCGGAAGATCGCCCTCGCCGAGTACGGCCGCTCCGGCGCCGTCGTGACCGGCCGCGTGGATGCCGACGGCGCGGCCGTGTTCGGGATCACCGCGGCCACCGAGCGCCCGAACGTGCTGCGCTTCGCCGGACTGCCGGATGCCGAGGTGCTCCGGGCGACCGTCGAGGGAGCATCCGGCTACTACACCGACCCTCTCGGCTCGGCCGACTGGCGCCGCGGCGTCAGCGCCGTGCTGGCCGAGCGAGTGCGCACCGAATTGGCAGCCGCATGAGATTCGACGTCAACGGCGAACGCGTCGATGCCGAGCCGGCCCCCGGTCAGTGCCTCCGCACCCTGCTGCGCGAACACGGGCACACCGAGGTGAAGAAGGGATGCGACGCCGGCGACTGCGGCGCCTGCGCGGTGCTGCTCGACGGCGAGCCGGTGCACTCCTGCCTCATCCCGGCGCAGCGCATGGAGGGTCGCACCGTAACGACGGCGGCGGGGCTCGCACCCGGCGACGAGCTGCATCCCGTGCAGGAGGCGCTCGCGACGGGGTTCGGATTCCAGTGCGGATTCTGCACGCCCGGCATGTCCGTGACGGCGTCGACGCTCTGCGCCGATGACCTGCCCGACCTCGACCGCACGATGCGCGGCAGCCTCTGCCGCTGCACGGGCTACCGGCCGATCCGCGAGGCGATCACGGCGTCGGTGCTGGGCCCGGTGCGCGAGACCGGGCCGGCCGGGGCGGGACGCTTCGTCTCGTCGCTGCGCTCCTCGCTCAGCGACCGGGACGAGGCCGCCGCAGCCAGCACCCCGGACGCTGAGCGAGCGCAGCGACCCCCGGACGCTGAGCGAGCGCCGCACACCCCGGGCGCCGTGCGAGCGCAGCGACCCCCGGACGCTGAGCGAGCGCAGCGACCCCCGGACGCTGAGCGAGCGCAGCGACCCCCGGACGCTGAGCGAGCGCAGCACACCCCGGACGCTGAGCGAGCGCAGCGAGACGAAGCGTCACCCCCGCACGGCGTCGGCCGGTCGATCGCTCCACCGGCCGCGCGCCGGATCGTCCAGGGCCTCGAGCCGTTCACCTTCGACGAGCCGCTCCCCGGCGCCCTCACCCTCCGCGTGCTCGGATCGCCCCACGCGCACGCGCGGATCCTCTCCATCGACACGACCGAGGCCCGGGGCATCCCCGGCGTGGTCGCGGTCTTCACGCACGAGGACGCGCCGGCCACGCGCTACTCGACCGCCCGCCACCATCACCGCACCGACGACCCCGACGACACGCGGATGCTCGACGACGTCGTCCGCTTCCGCGGGCAGCGGGTGGCCGCCGTGGTCGCCGAAACCGCCGCCGCCGCCGAAGCGGCGTGCCGGGCCATCCAGGTCGAGTACGACGTGCTGCCCGCCGTGTTCGATCCGGAAGAGGCCCGTCGCCCCGGCGCCCCGCTGCTGCATCCCGACCGGACGCCGGATGACCGCGTGCACGAGGCATCCCGCAACGTCGTCGCCGCGATGCATGACGGAAGCGGCGGGGAGGCGGCGGCCGCTCTCGCCGCGAGCCCGGTGACCGTCAGCGGCACGTGGCGGACGAGCCGCGTGTCGCACGCGCAGCTGGAGACGCACGGCGCCCTCGGCTGGCTCGACTCCGACGGCCGGCTCGTGATCCGCTCGAGCACCCAGGTCCCGTTCCTGACACGCGATGAGCTTGCGCGCATCTTCGACCTCGACCGCGATCGCATCCGCGTGCACACCGCGCGCGTCGGCGGCGGATTCGGCGGCAAGCAGGAGATCTTCGCCGAAGACCTCGTCGCCCTCGCGGTGCTGCGCACGGGGCGGCCGGTCGCGTACGAGTTCTCGCGCACCGAGGAGTTCACCCGTACGTCGTTCCGGCATCCGATGCGGGTATCGGTGTCGCTCGGCGCGACCGAGGACGGGCACCTCACTGCTCTGACCGTGGACGTGCTCAGCGACACCGGCGCGTACGGCAACCATGCGATCGGGGTGATGTTCCACGGGGTGGCCGAGTCCACGATCGTGTATCGCGCGCCCGTTCGCCGGATCGACGCGGAGGCCGTCTACACGAACAACCCGCCGTCCGGCGCCTTCCGCGGGTACGGCCTGGGGCAGGTGATGCTGGGCGTCGAATCGGCGATGGACCTCCTCGCCGAGAAGCTCGGGATCGACCCGTTCGAGCTGCGCCGGCGCAACGTCCTGCGCAAGGGCGATCCGATGCATCCCGACGAGGACAAGTACGAGGAAGACCTCGTGTGGGGAAGCTACGGGCTGGACCAGTGCCTCGACCTCGCCGAGACGGCCCTCCGCCGCGGCAACGGCGTCGAGCCGCCGGCGGGTGCGAACTGGCGCGTCGGCGAGGGGATGGCCGTCGCGATGATCGCGACCATCGCGCCCCGCGGACACGTTTCGCACACATCGGCGACGCTCCGCCCCGACGGAACCTTCCTCCTCCGCGCCGGCACGACCGAGTTCGGCAACGGCACCACCACCGTGCTGCGGCAGATCGCCGCATCCGACCTGTCCGCGAGCTTCGACCGGCTGGAGCTCCGCACCGCCGACACCGACGCCGTGAGCCACGACACCGGCGCCTTCGCCTCGACCGGCATCACCGTCGCGGGCAAGGCGCTGCACGCGGCCTGCCTCGCGCTGCGCGAGCGGATGCTGCGCATCGCGGCATCGATCGGCGAGGCCGACGCAGGCGATCCGGAGCTGACGGCGGACGGCGTGCGCGTCGGCGAGCGCACCGTGGGGTTCGCGGAGATCGTCGCAGCCGCCGCATCCCACGAGCGCGACGACGAGGGACTCGTCGCGGCCGGCGCCGAGATGGGCGACCTGCGCTCGGTCGCCTTCAACGTGCACGCCGTGCGGGTGGCGGTCGATGTGGAGACCGGGACGGTGCGGGTGCTCCAGTCGATTCAGGCCGCCGACGCCGGGTTCCTGATGAACCCCGCCCAGGTGCGCGGGCAGGTCGAGGGCGGCGCCGCGCAGGGCATCGGCAGCGCCCTCTACGAGGAGGTGTACGTCGAGGACGGACGGGTCCTCAACCCCATGTTCCGCCAGTACCGCGTGCCGCAGTTCGCCGACGTCCCCCCGACCGAGGTCTACTTCGCCGAGACCTCCGACGACGTCGGCCCGTTCGGCGCGAAGTCGATGAGCGAGTCGCCGTACAACCCCGTGGCGCCCGCCGTCGGAAACGCGATCGCCCGGGCGCTCGGAGTCCGCGGGTACCAGCAGCCCTTCTCCCGCGACCGCGTGTGGCGCCTCGCCGCTCCGCTCCGCGCCTCCGGCAGCGCGGCGGTGGCGATGAGGGCTCCTGCCGGCCCGATAGGTTGAGAGAAACGCTGCAGAAGGGGCATCCATGGATCTCGTCGCTCTCGGAGGGGTCGGACTCCTCGTTCTGATCGGGGTGGGCGTCGCCGTCGCCGCGCTCGTCGTCATCCTCATCCTGATCCGCGCCTGGTATCGCGTCGCCCGCGCGGATGAGGCGCTCGTGATCGTGGGTAAGAAGCAGCGCACGACGCCCGGCGGCGAGTCCTCCCGCATCACCGTCATCACCGGCGGCGGCGCGATCGTGAACCCCCTCACCCAGCGCGCCGAGATGATCTCGCTGCGCGCGCGCCAGATCAAGATGGAGCCGGTCGCGCAGACGTCCAACGGCGTCACCGTCAACGTGAGCGGCGTCGCACTGGTGAAGATCGGCTCCGATCCCGACTCGGTCCGCCGGGCAGCCGAGCGGTTCGCGTCGCAGGATGAGGCGATCGAGCAGTTCACCACCGAGCAGCTCGAAGGTGCGCTCCGCGGCGTCGTGGCCACCCTCACCGTCGAAGAGCTCATGCGCGACCGGCAGCGGCTGTCCGATCAGATCGCCGACGGCATCAAGCAGGACCTGTCGAGTCAGGGCCTCATCCTGGACTCCTTCCAGATCCAGGGCATCACCGATTCCCACGGTTACGTCGGTGCGTTGGGCGCCACCGAGGTCGAGCGCGTCAAGCGCGACGCCGAGGTCGCGAAGATCAACGCCGACCGCGAGATCCGTCGTCGCCAGATCGCCACGGACGAGGCGAACCTCATCGAGCAGACCGCCCTGGACAAGAACACCGCCGCGGCCAAGGCCGAGGTCGGTCGCGCCAACGCGGAGGCCGAGCAGGCCGAGGCTCTCGCCCGCGCCGAACGGCAGCAGGCCGTGCTCGTGCAAGAGGCGCAGAACACGCAGGCCCGACTGGAGTCCGAAGTCAGCCGCGTCGCCGACGCCGACCTGTACCAGCGGCAGCGCCGTGCCGACGCCGACGCCTATGCGAACGTCAAGGCCGCCGAGGCGCAGGCCGAGATCGCCCAGCAGGACGCCAGCGCGGTCCGGGTGCGCGCCCAGGCCGACGCCGACGCCGAGCGGCTGCGCGGCGAGGCGCGCGCTGCGGCGATCAGCGCCGAGGCCGAGGCGCTCTCGCAGAACCAGGAGGCGCTCCTCGCCCAGCGGGCACTCGAATCGCTCGTGCCACTGATGGCGGAGTTCGCCAAGGGCTACGACAAGGTCGGTTCGATCACGGTCCTCGGCGGCGAGGGCGCGAGCTCGCACCTCGCGACCGAGTCCGCCACCGGCCTGCGCGCATCCTTCGAGGCGGTGCGCGCGGCCACGGGCATCGACCTGACCGCGATCATCCAGGGCCGGGCTCTGGGTGAGGGAATCGCGGCCGGCTCGCAGCCCCGGACGGTCGCTGCAGCCCCCGCCCATCTCGCCCCCGCCGAGTAAGTCCACGGATTCGGATGACATCGCCGGCCTCCACGGCCGCCATCTGACCGCGGGGCGCATCGGTAGGGTGAGCGAGTGACGACGGATGCGGGGGGCGACGCGCTGATCGGCGTCTCGCTCGGGCGCGAGATCCGGGCGGCGCGCACGGCGAAGAAGCTGTCGATGCGCGCGCTGGCGTCGGCGGCCGAGATCAGCCAGCCGTTCCTCAGCCAGATCGAGTCCGGCCAGACGATGCCGTCGATCGTCACGCTGTTCCGCATCGCGAAGGTTCTCGAGATCTCGCCGTCGTCCCTCCTGCCGAACGAGGCGGAGCCTGATCCGATCTCGGTCACCCGGCGCGGCGAGGGCCGCCGGGTCCCCGTGAGCGAAGGGGACGGGTCGGCCGTCAGCCGCATCATCTCCGCCGGCGCCGCTCACGCGGCCACGGTGCAGGAGTACCGCATCCCCGGGCGGTATCGCGGCGAGTGGTTCGAGTCCGACGGTGAGAACACCGTGTACATCGTCGACGGTGAGGCCACCGTCGCGATCGAGGGACGCGGCGAGTGGACGCTCGGCCCCGGTGACGCGCTCGCCCACCCGGGCGCCCTGCGCAACCGGTGGGAGGTGCGCGGCGAGGAGCCTGCGACCATTCTGCTGATCCACGCCGGCTTCTGAGCCCGGCCGCCCTGCGCGGATCGCTCGTCCCCACGTCACGAAACGCATCCGTAACGTGATCGGTATTTGCAATCAATGATTGCTCTCTACTATCAGTCCCGTGACGATCACCCTTCCGACCCTCGCCCTGCGCGACCGGGTCACCGCGTTCCTCGCCGACCACCCCGGGCGCCTCCTCATCGGCGGACGGTGGACGGATGCGGCGGACGGCGCCACCTTCGCGACCTCCGACCCCGCGACCGGCGCCACCCTCGCTTCCGTGGCTCGGGGAGGGGCGGCGGACGTCGACCGCGCCGTCGCGGCCGCGCGCACCGCACTCGAGGGTGATGCCTGGCGACGGATGACCCCGTCCGACCGTGGCGCGCTCCTCTGGCGCGTCGCCGACCTGATGCAGGATCACCTGGACGACCTCGCCGAACTCGAAACCCTCGACCAGGGCAAGAACCTGCGCACGGCGCGCTTCGGGGAGATCCCGGCGGCCATCAACCAGTTCCGCTACTACGCGGGGTGGCCGACGAAGATCGTCGGCGAGACCATTCCCACCTCCCTCAGCCGCACACCGCCCGGCAAAGAGGTCTTCGCCTACACCCGCCGCGAGCCGGTCGGTGTCGTCGGCGCGATCGTGCCGTGGAATTCGCCGCTGCTCATGGCCGCGATGAAGCTCGCTCCCGCCCTGGCCTCGGGATGCACCGTGGTGCTCAAGCCCGCCGAGAACACGCCGCTGACCGCGCTGTATCTGGGGCGCCTGCTGCAGGAGGCCGGTCTTCCGGACGGGGTGGTGAACATCGTGACCGGCTACGGCGGTGAGGCAGGTCAAGCCCTCGCCGAGCACCGCGGGGTCGACAAGATCGCCTTCACGGGATCCACCGCCGTCGGGAAGCGTCTCGTGGCCACGGCCGCCGGCGACCTCAAGCGCCTCACGCTCGAGCTGGGCGGCAAGTCGCCCGCCCTCGTGCTTCCCGACGCCGACCTCGACGCCACCATCGAAGGAATCTCCCGCGGCATCTTCGACAACGGCGGGCAGGTGTGCGTGGCATCCGCTCGCGTCTACGCCCACCGCGACGTGTACCGCGACGTCGTCGACGGGATGGCCGCGTTCGGCGCGAAGCTGCGCCTCGGGCACGGCCTCGATCCGGATGCCGACCTCGGTCCGCTCGTCAGCGTCGCACAGGCCGAGCGCGTCGCCGCGTTCATCGACGAGGGCCGGGCCGACGGAGTCGAGGTCGTGGCCGGCGGCGAGCGCGGCGGAACAGCGGGAACGTTCTTCGCGCCGACGGTCGTCACAGGCGTGCGCCCCGACGCGCGGCTGCTCCGCGAGGAGGTCTTCGGACCCGTCGCCGTCGTCACCCCCTATGACGACCTCGACGAGGTGGTCGGCTGGGCCAACGACTCTCCGTACGGGCTGGCGGCGAGCGTCTGGACCCGCGGACTCAGCGACGCCCATCGCGTGGCCGCCCGCATCCAGGCCGGCACCGTGTGGGTCAATTGCCACTCCTTCCTCGGCCCCGAGCTGCCCAAGGGCGGCCACAAGGAGTCGGGCTGGGGATACGAGAACGGCGCCCAAGGCCTGGAGAACTATTTGGAGACCAAGACCGTGGTGATGGTGATCTGATGAGCGATTCGACAGGCAAGCGCATCGTCCTGGGCGTCTTCGAGATGATGAACCCCAGCAACGGGATGCCCACATGGACCGACCCGCGAGGGCGGGGCGACGACTGGGACCGGCTGGACTACTGGGCGGACCTCGCCCGCGACCTGGATGCGGCGGGCTTCGACTTCCTCTTCTTCGCCGACACCTACGGCTACGCCACGCTCGGCGGTCGGATGCCCGAGGAGGTCGCGGCACACGGCATCCAGTTCCCGGCCCTCGACCCGATGCTGGCCATCGCGGCGCTGGCCCGCGAGACCGAAAACCTCGGCTTCGTCGTCACCTCTCCCACCACGGTGGAGCGCCCCTACGCCACCGCGCGCCGGTTCGCGACGCTCGACCGATTCACCGGTGGCCGCATCGGCTGGAACGTCGTGACCGGCAGCTCGCAGGCGACGACCGACGAGCTGTTCGGCGTCACCGAGCAGCTCGCACACGACCAGCGCTACGACGCGGCCGACGACTTCCTCGACACGTGCCTGCGCTACTGGGAGCACAGCTGGGACGACGACGCCGAGGTCCGCGACCGGGTGCGCGGCGTGTACGCCGACCCCGCGAAGCTGCACCGGGTCGACGTGGATGCGCCGTATCAGCGCTCGGCCGGCATCTTCGCCGTGCCGCCCACGCCGCAGCGGACCCCGGTGCTCTTCCAGGCCGGCACGTCCGACCGCGGTCGCGCCTACGCCGCGCGCAATGCCGAGGCCGTCTTCATCCAGGGGCAGACGATCCCCACCGCCGCGGCGCATGTGCGCGACATCCGCGAGCAGGCCGTACTTCAGGGGCGCCGGCCGGAGGACGTGCGGGTCGTCACGGGCATGACGGTGACCGTCGCATCCACCTCCGCCGAGGCGCACGCGCTGCGGGCGGAGTACGAGGCGCTCCTCGGCCGTGACGACGCCGCGGTGATGTTCGCGGGCATCACCGGGCTCGACCTCACCGGGCTCGACCCCGACACCCGCGTGGTCGACCTGAAGACGGATCTCGGGCAGACGCTCGTGCAGCGCTACGCGCGGCAGAACCCGGAGATGCGGGTGGGTGAGATCCTCGACTCCTTCCGCACGAAGGCCATCCGCGGATTCCAGGTGACCGGATCTCCCGAGGAGGTCGCCGACGAGATCGAGGCGATCGTGGACGGCTCCGGCATCGACGGCATCATGCTCGAGCCCACCTTCGGCGGCCCGGACGCCTACCGCGCGTTCATCGAGCTCGTCGTCCCCATCCTCGCCGCCCGGGGCCGGGTCGGCACGCCTCCCGGCTCGACGTTGCGCGAGCACATCTCCGGCATCCCGCGCCTCGCACCCACCCACCGCGCGCACACCCTGTCCGCGCGCGCCCCCCAGCTCGTCGACTCGCCATAAACCGTCGGGTTTTCGCGCGAAACTGCGCGTTTTTTGGCGAGTCGACCCAGGAGAGAAAGAGCACGCAATGAGACAAGACGCCGTCGAGGCGGTGATCCGAGGCCTTAAGAAGGCCGGGGTCAGCGTCGCCACGTACCTGCCGGATTCGCTCCTCAAGGAGCTGTACCCGGCGCTTGACGCGGATGCCGACATCCGCACCATCCCCGTCACCAACGAGGGCGAGGGCGCCGCGATCGCCGGAGGCGTGTTCCTCTCCGGCAAGCGGGCGGTCCTCGTCATGGAGAACTCGGGCCTGCGGGCGGCGACCGAGCACCTCGCGCGGATGGGGCTGGGCGCCGGCATCCCGGTCGTCATGATCATGAGCTACCGGGGCGAAATGGGCGAGAACAACTGGTGGGCGATCCCCCACGGGATCACCATGGAGCCGCTCCTGAAGACCCTGCGCACCCCGTACACGATCGTCCACGAGGTGGACGAGATCGAGCAGGCCATCGTGAACGCCTACGAGACGGCGTACGCCTCGTACTACCACGCGGCCGTCGTCCTCGGCGGGGGGCTCGTCCGATGAGCTACTCCCGGTTCGCAGCCATGAAGCTGCTCGGCGCGCGGCTGGAGAACGAGCTCGTCATCCTCTCCCTCGGCGGCGCGGTCGACGAGTGGTACAACGCCGCACCGCACATGCGCGAGGCGAGCCTTTTCCAGCAGCAGCTCGGATGCGTCACCCCCGAGGCGTTCGGACTCGCCGTCGGCCTCCCCCACCGCCGCATCGTGTCGCTCGACACCGACGGCGGCCTCCTGTTCAACCTCGGCATCCTCGCGACCCTCGGCAACGAGCGCCCCCACAACCTCTTCGTGGTGGTGTGGGACAACGAGCAGTACCAGTCGATCGGCGGCCCCCGGACCCACACGAAGGGCGGCCGCGTCGACCTCGCCGCGATCGCCCGCGGCGCCGGGGTCGAACAGGCTCACACCGCGACGACGCTCGACGAGTTCGATGCGCACTGCGTCGCGGGCCTCGCCGCATCCGAGCCGTATCTGGTCGTCGCGAAGACCGACGGCATCCTCGAGCCCGGAATCAGGCGCAAGCACTCGGACGGGCGCGAGGACAAATACATCTTCGTCCGCCACGTCGAAGCGACCGAGGGCGTCTCGATCATGGGTCCGAGCGAGCACAACTGATGCCTGTCGTGCGCACGCCCGCGGCGGAATACGACGTTCTCGTCGTCGGAGGCGGGGCGGCGGGATGCGTCGTGGCCGCACGCCTGTCGGAGGACTCCGCGATGCGCGTCCTGCTCGTCGAGGCCGGCCCCGACCACCGCGGTGTGCCGGAGATCGTGGATGCCGCGCACTGGGACGCTCTCATCGGCGGGCCGTACGACTACGGCTACCGCTCCACCCCCGCCGAGGCCGTGCTCGGACGTGCGCTGGCGATGCCGCGGGGCAAGGTGCTGGGCGGCTCGTCGTCGACCAACGCGATGCTCTGGTACCGCGGCTCCCGCGCGGACTACGACGCGTGGCAACAAGCCGGCGCCGACGGCTGGGGGTACGACGATCTGCTGCCGTACTTCCGCCGCTCGGAATCCCGCCCCGGCGGCGACCCGACCTTCCGCGGGCTGGAGGGCCCGATGAAGGTCGGGCCGCTCGCCGAGGTCCACCCGATCGCCTCCGCACTCCTGGCGGCGTCGTCCGAGCGCGGTCTGCCGGTTCTCGACGACGCGAACGGCGCCTCGAACGAGGGGGCGGTGTACGCCGACTACAACGCGGTCGTGGGCGAAACCGGCGCGTTCGAGCGGTGGAGCACCGCCCGCGCCTACCTGGAGCCGGCGCTCGGGCGTGACAACCTCGACGTCCTCCTGGGCAGTCGCGTCCTCGACCTGATCCTCGACGGAAGCGCGGTGCGCGGCATCCGCCACCTCGTCGACGGCGCCCCGGTGACCACCTCCGCCGCCCGCACCGTGCTGTCGGCGGGCGCCCTGGACACCCCGCGGCTGCTGCAGCTCTCCGGAATCGGGGACCCGGCTCGGCTCCGCGCTGCCGGTATCGACCCCGTGCACGCTCTGCCCGGGGTCGGCGAGAACTTCCAGGACCATCCGCTCATCCTCGGCATGAACTTCCGTGCGCGCTCCGACCTCGGACCGGTGATCGGCAACGGCGGCGGCGCGATGCTGAACTGGCGCAGCTCCCACGCCGAAGCCGGACCCGACCTGCACGCCGTCATCGCCCACGGCTCCCGCGGCGACGAGGCGCTGCACGCGGCGCACGACCTCTCGGGCGACCGCGTGTTCGCCCTCGTTCCCGGGCTCTACCGCTCGCGCAGCGTGGGGTGGGTGCGGGTCCGCTCGTCCGACGCCGACCGCGCGCCCGACATCCAGCCGAACTATCTGGCCGACCCGATCGACCTCGCCGCGATGGTCGAGGCGGTGGATGCGGTGCACGACCTGGTCGCGACATCCGCCTATGCAGAGCTCGCGGAGGGCCCGATCACGCCCCCGCGCGGCCTCGACGAGGCAGCCAAGACGCGCTTCGTGCGGGAGAACATCGGCACGTTCTTCCACTGCTCCGGCACGGCACGCATGGGGGTCGATGACCTCGCCGTGGTCGATCCGCAGCTGCGGGTGCGCGGGCTCGAAGGCCTGTGGGTGGCGGATGCCTCGGTGATGCCCAGCATCCCGACCTGCAACACCCAGGCGCCGACGGTCGCCATCGCCGAGCGCGCCGCCGACCTCCTGCGGGCCGCCTGACCGCTGCCACCGGAGTGATGTCCCGCCTCTGCAGGCTTCCGTGCCTCAGAAGCTGCAGAAGCGGGACATGACCGGGGCGGCGGATGCGCGCGGCTCAGGCCGGGGCGAGGAGCGCGTCGAGCGCGAGGAACTGGGCGCGGAAGTCGGCGCGCAGCGCAGCCTTCTCCTCATCGGAGCAGAACGCCACATCGATCCCCTCCAGCGCGATGCGCTTCGCGGTGTCCGCGTCCACGCCCATCGCCGCGAGACCCTCGCGGTATTCGCGGCCGAGGTCGGTGCGGAAGAACATCGCGTCGTCGGTCGACACGGCCAGCGGCAGCCCCGCGTCGATCATGGCGCGGATGCGGTGGCTCGGGTCGAGCGTCCACCCCGAGCAGATCGTCGTCGACACGGGCGTCACCGTGAACCCGATGCCGCGCTCGCGCGCCAGCGCGATCACGGCCGGGTCATCGACGATCCGGTAGCCGTGATCGATGCGGTCGACCCCGAGCACCTCGATGGCCTCACGGACGGCGTCCGGCGACGCCGCATCCGTCTCCCCTGCGTGGGCGGTGAGCTTCAGACCATGAGCGCGGGCGAGGGCGAACGCCTCGGCGAAGCGCGTGGGATCCTCGGTGTTCTCCGGGGTGAGGTCATCCTGCCCCACTCCCACCACCTCGGCGCGCGGATGCGCGATCATCTGCTCGACAAGCGCGACAGCCGAGGACGCAGAGTCTCGGCGGTTGATCGCGATGACGACGCGGAATCCCACGCCGAAGTCGCGGTGCGCGGCGCGGAGACCGGCGAGGATCGGGTCGACGACCTGCGGGTACGTCAGGCCCCGCTCGGCGAAGTACTGCGGATTGACGTAGTACTCGCGATAGCGGAGGTTCCCGTCGGCAACCGCCCGGCGGACACCCTCGTAGGCGACCCGCTCGAAGTCCTCCGGGTCGCGCAGCACGTCGTGCGCGAAACGGAACGCGACGAGGAAATCGACGAGGTCGGCGAAGTCGAACAGCGTCGACGGGTCGGACTTCCACAGCCGGACGCCGTGCTTGCCGGCGAGCTCGAGGAACAGAGCCGCATCCATCGTCGAGACGAAGTGGCAGTGCAGTTCGGTCTTCGGCAGCAGTTGAAGGTAATCGGCGTACGAGATCATGCGTCACTCCCGGGGAGGGTGGTGCCCTGCTTCACCACGAGAAGCCGGTACGGTTGCGCGCTGGCCGACCACCAGCGATGCGGCACGCCGCCGGCGTAATAGGCCGAGTCGCCCGGCGCCAGCAGAAGGTTCTGATCGCCCGCCTCCACGCGGACCTCCCCCTCGACGACATAGAGGAATTCGTCCTCGTGGTGGACGAACACCTCTCCGGGCTCGGCGTTGGCCGCCTCCACCTCGAGGGGATGCAGTGGCCGCACCCCGTTCGCGAGCATCCGCGCAGCACCCCCGGCAAAGCTCTCGTCCAGGCGGCCTTCGCCCCGCCGGTGCACTTCGACCTCGACGATCGACAGGTCGGGCGGCTCCGCCGCGGCGATCAACTCGATCGGACTCGTCTGCAGAGCCAGCGCGATGCGGCGCAGCGACGACAGGCTCGGCTGCGCGAGCCCGCGTTCGAGCTGGCTGAGGAATGGGTGCGACAGATCGGTCGCTTCGGCCAGCTGCACGAGGGTCATCCCGCGGGCATGCCGGACCTGGCGGATCGAAGCGCCCAGCCGCAGGTTCGCCGCAGCATCCCCTGCCGCGTCGGCGTGCGTCGTGATCACAGGTGCTCCGTTCCTAGGCCGGGAGGGGCACTCCGTGCGCGGTCGCGTACTCCTCGACGGCTGCGACGGAGGCAGCGCGGCGCGCCGGGGTGAGCCAGGACGCGTCGAACGAATTGATCGCGAGCTGCACGAGGTCGGTCGGCGTCAACCCCGCCTGCTCGGCAAGGGCGACGTAGTTGTCGCCGACGTACGCGCCGAAGTACGCCGGGTCATCGGAGTTGACCATCACGCGCACGCCCTCCCGCAGGAGCCCGACGATCTCGTCGGCCTTCATCTGCTCCGTCACGAACGAGTTCGACACCGGGCACGTGGTGAACCCGATGCCCCGCTCCTTGGCCAACTGCACGAGCGCGGGGTCTTCGACGATGTTCGTGCCGTGGTCGATGCGGTCGACCCCGATCTCCTCGAGGACGGCGCGGATGTGGTCGATCGAGCCGACCTGGTCGATGTCGCAGTGCATCGTGAGGAAGAAGCCCTCCGCCTTGGCGCGCGCGAAGACCGCCGCGAACTTCGTGGGCGGGTTGTCGCGCTCATCCGAATCGAGTCCCACCCCGAGGATCCACTGCTTGTACGGCAGCGCCTCCATCAGCGTCGCCATCGCGTACTCGGCGGAGAAGTCGCGCAGGAAGCACAGGATGAGTTCGGCCGAAACGCCCAGTTCGTCCTGCGCCCGCACGGCCGCGCGGCGGTAGCCGGTGATCACGTTCTCGAACGGCACCCCCCGGCTCGTGTGCGCCTGCGGGTCGAAGAACATCTCGGCGTGCACGACGCCCTGCTCCTTCGCCTTGAGCAGATACGCCCACGCGAGGTCGTGGAAGTCGTCCGCCGTCTGCAGGACCCGCATCGCCGGGTAGTACACGGCGAGGAAGCTCGTGAGGTCGGTGAAGTTGTACGTCGCCCGCACCTCCTCCACGGTCTTCTCCGGGAGATCGATGCCGTTGCGCGCGGCGAGGGCGAACTTCAGCTCGGGCTCGAGCGTGCCCTCCAGGTGCAGGTGCAGCTCGGCTTTGGGCAGGCCGTGGGCGAACGCGGACAGGTCGACGGACGTCGTCATAGGAGGTTCCTTCGGGTTGGGGCAGCAGAACGGATGCGGGGGGCAGTCAGGCGCGATCGGCCATCCCCATGCGGGCCAGCACGACCGACTCGACGATCTGCACGAGGTTGTACAGCACGAGCGCGGCGCCGGTGACGAGGACGACCGCCGTCCACACGGCGGAGAACTGCGCCGCGTTGACGTATCCGCCGACGGCACCGCCGATCCCGCCGCCCACGGCGAGCCACTCGGCCAGCAGTGCGCCGGTGATGGCGCCGGGCACCGAGATGCGCACCGCCGCGAAGAACTCCGGGAGGGAGCTCGGGAGGGCGACCTTCCGCAGTCGCGTCCACGCCGTGCCGCCGTATACGGAGATGAGGTCGTTCATCTGGGGTGAGGCCGACTTCAGACCGAACGCGATGTTGACGAGCGCGGGGAAGAGGACGACGATGCCGCCGATGACGGCGACCGAGGCGAACTCGCGGCCGAAGATGAGGATGATGACGGGCGCCATGGCCACGAGCGGCACCGACCGCAACAGCATCGCCATCGGCATCAGCGCGTGCTCGACCCCCTTGCTGAGCTGGAACAGGATCGCGATGAGCAGGGCGACCACGAGACCCGCGGCGAAGCCGACGACCGCGTGCCCCAGCGTGACTGCGAGCTGTCCGAAGAGCTGAGCGCGGTTCGCCTCGGCGTTGGGCATCGTGAACAGGAAGTTCCAGACGTCGACCGGACCCTTCCCGACGTACGCCGAGACCCCGAACAGCCACAGAGCCCCGACCCAGATCACCAGGACCGCGACGATCGTCAGGGCGAAGGTGAGGATGCTGCGGCCGAGCGCGCGCCGTGTCGACGCACGCGTCTCCCGACGGATCTGCTCGTCCAGCTGGGACTGCTGCGCGGCCGCGGCGGGGGTGCTCACGGCGGTGAGAGCGGCTTCGGTCATCGGACCGCTCCCTTCGACCACGGGGCCACCGCACGTGAGATCAGGCCGAGCAGCGCATATCCGGCGAGGGCGACGGCTCCCGAAACGAGAGCGATGTCCCACACTCGCGCCGCGTTGAGCGCCTGCTGGGCAGCGATCATCGCCGGCCCCACCCCCACGGTGATCTTGCCGAAGAACTCGCCCAGCACCGCGCCGAGGAAGGCGGCGGGCACGGCGATCTGCAGCGCGTTCAGGATCGCCGGAAGCGAGGCGATCACGCGCACCTTGCGCAGCTGGGTCAGCCGTGAGCCGCCGTAGACGGTGATGAGGTCGAGGCTGGCCTTGTCGGCGGCCTTCAGTCCCAGGAGCGCTCCGACCACGGTCGTGAAGAAGCAGCTGAGCGCCGCCAGGAAGATCGCGGTCGTCGACGGCTGCCCGGCGGTGGGGATCGGGACGATCACGGTGAGCAGGAGGCCGAGGGCGACGATGGGGATGCAGTAGGTGATGATCGCGATCTGCATCACGGCGCCTTCGAGGCGGGGGACGATCAGCACGACCGTGGAGAGCACCAGCGCGAGACCGTTGCCCCACACGTAGCCGATGCCCGCCTCGGTCAGCGTGATGCCGAAGTTGCGGACGTAGAAGTCGAAGCCCGTCTCGGCGAACTCGACCACGACCTGCAGCGGGGTCGGGATGGCCTGCGCGCCTCCCGGGCCGACGCTGGAGAAGACGGTGGCTGCGAGGATCCACCAGAGCGCGATCACCCCGACAGCGCCGATCAGGCCGGTGACCCACGCGGGAAGGCGGATGTCCTCCCACTGGACCGCGCGCGCCTTCGCTGCGTCAGTGGTCATCGGCAGCAGCGCCCCCCACGCCGAAGAGCAGTTCCTGGGCGTGGTCGACGTACGCGTGGAACTCCGGCGTGCGCATCATCTCCGGTGTGCGCGGGCGCGGGAGGTCGATCGTCATGACCTCCTTGATGCGGCCCGGTCGGGGGCTCATCACCGCGACCTGGTCGGAGAGGAAGATCGCCTCCGAGATCCCGTGCGTCACCAGCAGCGTGGTCGCCGGCTTCTCGGTCCAGATGCGCAGCAGCTCGAGGTTGAGCTTCTGCCGGGTCATGTCATCCAGCGCACCGAAGGGCTCGTCGAAAAGCAGCACCGACGGCTTCATGATGAGCGAGCGCGCGATCGACACCCGCTGGCGCATGCCTCCGGACAACTGCGCCGGCTTGGCCTTCTCGAAGCCCTTCAGACCGACCAGGTCGATCATCTCCGCCACGTAGGCCTTGTCGACGGGTTTGCCCGCGACCTCGAAGGGCAGCTGGATGTTCGACTGCACGCTGCGCCAGGGAAGAAGCGCCGAGTCCTGGAAGGCGATGCCGAGCTCGTTGCCCCGGCGAAGCTCCTTGGGGCTCTTCCCGTCCACGCGGGTGCTGCCGCTGGTGGGATCCTCCAGTCCCGCCAGGATGCGGAGGATCGTCGATTTCCCGCATCCCGACGGCCCCAGCAGCGCCAGGAAGGTGCCCTGGTCGGTGTGGAGGTTGGCATCCTGCAGCGCCACGACGCTCTTGCGCCCCACGCTGAAGACCTTGTTCAGTTCGGTGATCTGCAGGCCGGTGCCCAGGGTCGTCGCCTGGGCACCGGTCTGGGTGGCCGTATCGGTCACAGTCTGTAGCTCTCGGTAGGGGTGGAGATCTCAGCCCATGTAGGCGATGAGATCCGGGTTCTCTTCGTAGACTTCGGCCAGCAGGCTCATGTCGAACAGGTCGGATGCGTCCAGTTCGATGCCCGCGCCGGCAAGGCTCTCGATGGTGGTCCCCTGCAGGTCTTCGGAGATGGTGAACAGACCGTTCTCCTCAGTCTCCTCAGACACCACGAGGAGGTTCTGCGCCTCCGAGCCGGCCAGCGTCTTGGCCGGGTCGAGGTCGAGGTCCACGCCGTAGGTCTCGATCGCCAGGTCGGCACCGGCCTGCGGGTCGGCGAGCGCGTCGGTCCAGCCCCGGATCTCTGCGACCAGGAACGCCTTCAGCATCTCGCGGCTGCTGGCGATCGTCTCGTCGGTCACGGTGAGCGTCTCGGCGACGAACGGCAGGCCGTTCTCCGCGAACGGGAGGTTGGTGGTGGCCATGCCTTCCATCTCGACGGAGATGGACTCGTTGGTGAGGTAGGCGACGAAGCCATCCACCTCGCCGTTGACCAGCGGCGCCGGGTCGTACTGCACCGGAACGATGGTGAGCTCCGACGCATCGATGTCGTTCGCGGCGAGGAGCGCGTTGAACAGCGTGAGGTTGGAGTCCTGCACACCGATCTTCTTGCCCTTGAGGTCATCGGGCGTGGCGATGTTGCCGCCGTCCTCGAGGGACAGCACCGTGAACGGGTTGGCCTGGAAGGTCGCGCCGATGATCTTCAGCGGAGCTCCCTCGTTCGCCACGGCCGCCCCGACCTGCACGGCATCACTCAGCGCGATGTCGGCCGTGCCGCCCAGCAGCTCGGGAACACCGCCCGACGGGCCGGGGATGAGGTTGACCTCCTCGAAGCCCGCCTCTTCGTAGTAGCCGTTGGTGTCGGCGAGGTACTCACCGGCGAACTCTTCGTTGAAGATCCAGCTGAGCTGGACCGTGATGTCGCCGAAGCTCTCGTCAGACCCCTCGGCGGGTTCGGTGGTCGACGCCGTACCGGCGCCGCCGGCGCAAGCGGTGAGGGCGAGGGCGGACAGGGCGACCCCGGCCAGGGCCGCGGTGGCGCGCGATGCGCGCCGGGAAGAGAAGAAGGTCATGTGCTGTGTCTCCAGATGCCGGTGGTGCATTCGGGTAAGGATGCGGCGCCGTCACGGGCTCGACGGTGCTCGGCTGGCTCTGACGTTAAGCGATGTAGATTTCACGAACACTGGCGGGGTGTTTCGGTGCGGTAAACGTGACTGGACGCGCATGGGCCTTATGGTCTAGTAATTAGACCAATCCGTGCGATGTCGCGGAACCCGAGGAGTTCACATGTCCGTGCCACCCGACACCGCCCTGAGCAGCCCCGCCCCCACGCCGCCCGCGCGCGCCCTGCGTGGCAACCTGGGCGCATTCGCCGTCACCTTCATGGTCATCGCCGCCGCCGCGCCGCTCACCGTCGTCGGCGGGCTCGTGCCCATCGGCTTCCTCATCGGCAACGGCATCGGTTTTCCGGTGATGTTCCTCGTGGCCACCGCCATCCTGCTTCTGTTCTCGGTGGGGCTGATGGCGATGAGCAAGCGGCTCCCGGACGCCGGCGCGTTCTTCACCTATATCTCGCACGGGCTCGGACGTATCCCGGGCGTCGCCGCCGCCTACCTCGCGGTGGTCACCTACACGACGGTTCAGGTCGCCGTCTTCTCCTACCTCGGCGGGACCGTCAGCTCGAGCATCGTGCTCTTGGGTGGCCCCGAGATCCCCTGGTGGATCTTCACGCTGGTCTCCGTGGCGCTCGTAGGCGTGCTGGGCTATCGGCACATCCACCTGAGTTCGAAGGTGCTGCTGGTGGTCTTGCTGGCCGAAGTGGGTGTCGTGCTGGTGCTGGCGCTCGTCATCCTCATCACCGGCGGAGCGGCCGGGGTGACGCTGTCGCCGTTCTCGCTCGAGAACATCCTCTCGGGCTCCCCCGCGCTCGGCCTGATGTTCGCCATCGCCGGGTTCATCGGCTTCGAGTCCACGGTCGTCTACCGCCGCGAGGTGCGCGACCCCGACCGGACCATCCCGCGCGCCACCTACGGATCGGCCATCACGATCGGCGTCTTCTACGCCTTCGCTGCCTGGGCCGTCGTCATCGGAGTGGGAGAAGCCGACCTGTTCGATGTCGCAGCGGAAGACCCGGCCACACTTCTGGCTCGCGTCACCGACCAGTACCTCGGCCCGATCGGGTCCGTCGTGGTGGCCGTGCTGCTGGTGGGCAGCATGTTCGCCGCGGTCCTCTCCCTGCACAACGTGCTGACCCGGTACTTCCACACCATGGGCGACGCGCGCCTCCTCCCCGGAGCGCTCGCTGCCGTGCACCCGCGCCACTCGTCCCCGCACCGCGCGTCTCTCGTCCAGGTGACCATCGCCGGGGCGGCGATCGCCCTCACGGCCATCGTCGGCATCACGCCGGCCCAGGCCTTCGCCTGGTACGCGGGGATCGGCACGCTCGCGATCGTGCTGCTGATGGCCGCCACGTGCCTGGCCGTCGTCGTGTACTTCGCCCGCCGCCGCGCCGGCGCCAACCTCTGGCAGGCGTTCATTGCTCCGGGCCTCGGCCTCATCGGCCTCGTCATCGCGGCGTGGCTGATCGCGGAGAACTTCCCGCTTCTGGTGGGCGACACCGATGCTGAGGGCAACCCGACCTGGGGCCTCATCAGCGCCATCCTGCTGGCCGTGGTCATCGCGGCGCCGCTCATCGGCGTCATCCAGGCGCTCGTCATCCGCTCCCGGGACGCGCAGGCATACGCGCACATCACCGAAAGGCTCGACCAGGAATGACAGAAGCGCCCGCCCGACACCCCTTCTCGGGCGCCCCGCTGATCGCCATCACGGGGCGACGGGGCGCGGGAGCACTCATCGGCGCCCCGCGCGGTTTCGCCGACGCCCCCGTCGACATCTACCTCAGCGAGTACGCGGAATCCGTCGTCCGTGCCGGCGGTCTCCCGGTGCACATCCCGCTCGTAGCGGACGCGGCCCTCGTCATGGACCGCATGGACGGCCTGCTCATCGCGGGCGGCGAGGACGTCGACCCCCGCCGTTACGGCCAGAGCCCGGGACCGTGGACGACCGTGGTGGATCCCCTGCGCGACCAGTACGAGATCGACCTGATCGCGGCGGCGATCGCGCGGGATGTGCCCGTGCTCGGAATCTGCCGAGGTCAGCAGATCCTCAACGTCGCCCGCGGCGGCACCCTGGTGCAGCACCTCGAGTTCGGCGAGGGGGAGTCGCACGGGTCCTACGCCTACCCTCGCGCCCACCGCGTGCACGACGTGGAGTTCACCCCTGACAGCACGCTCGCGCGGGTGTACGGATCGACCGTGCGGGTGAACTCGTTCCATCACCAGGCCGTGGATCGCCCCGGCGAGGGCGTCGTCGTCGCCGGTCGCGCGTCGGACGGCGTGATCGAAGCCATCGAGGTCGAAGGCGCCCGCGCGCTCGGGGTCCAGTGGCATCCGGAGGTGTTCGGCGGCGACCCGATCTTCGACTGGCTGGTTCGCTCGGCAGCCGCCGTTTCTGTATCAACCGACGCCCAGGAGGCAGCAGCATGAACGCACGGCACGCGGACCGATCCGCATTCATCACGGGCGGAGGCTCGGGCATCGGGCGCGAGACGTCCCTGCGTCTGGCGTCCGAGGGCGCTCGGATGATGGTGACGGATGTCGACCTCGCCGCGGCGGAGGAGACGGCGGCGCTGATCCGGCAGGCCGGCGGGACGGCTCTTGCCGCTCGCGTCGATGTGCGTAACCGCGCCGAGATCGCCGCTGCCGCCGCGACGGCCGTGGAGCAGTGGGGCGCCCTGCACCTCCTCATCAACAACGCCGGACTCGTCACCAACCACTCCCTGGCCGACCTCACCGAGGACGCATGGGACCTCGTGCTCGACGTCAACCTCAAGGGGCAGTTCCTGGTGGCCCAGGAAGTCGCCCCGCACATCGCCGCCGCCGGTGGTGGAGCGATCGTGAATCTGTCCACGGTGGAGGCGCTCGTCGTCGTCACCAGCGGCACCACGGCCCAGCCGCACTACAACGCCAGCAAGGGAGGAGTGCCCATGCTGACGAAGGCTCTCGCCGTGGAACTCGCGCAGGACAACATCCGCGTCAACTGCGTGGCGCCGGGTCCGATCGCGACGGACTTCTTCTCCTACGAGGGCGTCACCAGCCCCGAGGCGATGGATTTCATGGGGCAACGCCTCCTCGTCAAGCGGGTGGGAACCCCCGCCGACATCGCCTCAGCGGTGTCGTGGCTGCTCTCGGACGAGGCCAGCTGGATCGATGGCATCCAGCTGCCCGTCGACGGCGGATGGCTCACCCGATGAGCGTCGACTACCTTCTCGAGGTCGCCGAGCTCGAGAACGCCGGCATCCACACCGTCATCGTCGCCACCCCGGATCTGCAGGGGCGCCTGGTCGGCCGACGCGTGCCCGTGGAGCGCTTCGCCTCGATCGTGGAGTCCGGGATCGAGATCTGCACGTGCGCGTGGGGATGGGACGTCGACCAGTCCTTCGACCTCATCGGAGCCAATGTCCTCGCGGTGTGCTCGATGCACAACGGCGTCCCCGATGTCGCCCTGATCCCGGACCTCGCCACGCTGCGGCGGGCGGCATGGCTGGACGGTATCGCCATCTGCCTCGCCGACCCGGTGTGGCCGGAAACCGGCGAGCCGCTCGGAATCTCGCCGCGAGTCCTCCTGAAGCAGGAGCTGGGTCGGTACGACGGTCTCGGGTACATCCCGAAGGCGGGCACGGAGCTGGAGTTCTACCTGTTCCGCAACGACCCCCGTGCATTGCGGCTGGGAGGGTTCCGCGACCTCGAGCCCACGACGCTCACGCCGAGCGACTTCCTCATCCACGAGGGCAACGCCTACGAACCCTTCTTCCGCAAGCTCCGGCAGGATCTCCGCGACAGCGGGATCGAGATGGAAGCAGCGCAGTCCGAGTGGGGGCTGGGGCAGTGGGAGATGACCTTCGCGTACGGCGACCCGCTCGAGATGGCCGACCGTCACGCGCTGTACAAACTGGCGGTGCGCGACAGCGCCGTGGCCGCCGGAATGTCAGTGACGTTCATGGCGCGCCCATTGAACGGTCAGCCCGGGTCGTCGTGCCACGTGCACTTCTCACTCCTGGACACGGGCGGCGAGCCGGTCTTCTGGGACGCGTCGGCCGACCACCATATGAGCGACAAGCTTCGGCAGGCGGTGGGCGGGGTCCTGGAGCACGCCCCGGCCCTCATGGCCTGGTATGCGCCGACCATCAACTCCTATCGGCGGACCAACTCGCAAGAAGTCGCCGGCTTCGGACGCACCTGGGGCATCCAGAACCGCTCGGTGTCCGTGCGGGTCGTGGGGCACTCGCCCTCCGCGTTGCGTTTCGAATTCCGCCTCCCCGGCGCCGACACGAATCCGTACTTGACCCTCACCGGACTTCTGGCCTCGGCTCGCGACGGCCTCGAGCGCGGGGTGGTTCCGCCGGAACTGACCCGCGGCAACGCCTACGAGGGAGAGGCCGACTCGGGCATGCCCACGACGCTCGCAGAAGCATCCCGCCTGTTCTCGGGCTCGGACTTCGTCCGTACGCTGATCGGCGATGACAACACGGATCACTTCCGCATCTTCGCCGACCACGAGTGGAACGTCTTCCAATCCGCGGTCACCCCGTGGGACCTCGAACGCTACTTCGATCGGATCTGAGTGTGACCTTTCCGGAACTGCGCACGTGGATCGGCGGGGCGGCAGAGCCCAGCGCCGTGGCAGACCCCGACGAGCGGGCGCTGCACGATCCGAACACCGGCGAACCTCTGGCCCCCAGCCGGTCGTCCTCACCCGAGCAGCTGGATCGCGCTATCGCCGCGGCGGCGGCGGCACATGAGGACCGGCGCTGGGCGGGTCTCGGAGTGCAGCGCCGGGCGGAGCTCCTGAACGCGTGGGCCGACGGGCTCGACGCGCGCGTCGAGGAGATGGCGCGTCTGGACGCGCTCAACGCGGGCGTGCCGATCGCGGTGACGCGACTGTTCGCGGGCAGCAACGGCGACACCGTGCGTGGTGCTGCCGCCCGCGCCGTCGCGCTGGGGGACGTACAGCGCCTGGACGCGGGAGGACGGGACGTCCACGTGGTGCGGGTGCCGTGGGGTCCGTCGGCCCTGATCGCCCCCTGGAATGCGCCGTCGGCCATGGCGACCAAGAAGCTCGCCTTCGCCCTCGCCGCCGGGGCGCCCGCGGTGCTCAAACCCTCGCCCGCCTCGCCGTGGAGTGCCCAGCTCGTCGTCGAGGCTACTGCCGAGGCCGGCATCCCGGAAGGGGTCGTCTCCCTCGTCCTGGGTGGTGCCGACATCGGCTCAGCGCTCGTCGCCGATCGCCGCATCCGATCGATCGCGATGACCGGTTCGACGCCCACCGGTCGGTCGATCGCGGCGGCCGCTGCACCGCGCTTCACCCGCCTGCGGCTCGAACTCGGGTCGCAGAACGCCGCACTGGTTCTCGCCGATGCCGATCCGGCGGCCTCGGCGAAAGCCCTCGTCGCAGGCGCGATGAAGCTCTCCGGCCAGTGGTGCGAAGCCCCGCGGCGGGTACTGGTGGCGCGCCCACTACTGGACGAACTCGTGGATGCGCTGGCGAGCGAGTTGGGCAACCTCGTCATCGGTTCCAGCCTGGATGAGACGACCACGCTCGGCCCTGTCGCCTTCGAGGGGCGGCGCACGGAACTGCACCGCCAGCGCGAGGCCCTGCTCGCAGCGGGCGCGCGAGCAGTCACAGTGGGGCGGCCTCCTGCCCAGGGCTGGTTCGTGGCGCCCACCCTCCTCATCGGCGAAGATCTCGAACCGGAGGGGGAGATCTTCGGCCCGTTGCTCACCGTGGAGCCCTTCGACGATGTCGCCGGCGCCATCGCGAAGGCCAACAGCGGGCAGGTGGGCCTCGCCGCCTACGTGTTCACGAGGGACGAGCGGGCCGGCATCGAGCTCGGTGCACTCCTGATGGCGGGCGAGGTGAAGATCAACGGGACGAGCCTGTTGGATATGTCGGCCGAATCGGTGCAGAGCTTCTTCGGGGAATCCGGCATCGGGGGGCACGGCGATGCCGACGTACTAGATTTCTTCGCAGGGAAGAGGATCGTCGGGACAGACGCCCCCGGCCTGCCCCTGTGAGGGAGGGATGACCGTGCACCCCGACCCCGGCGAGCCGGACGCCTCGCACGTGCGTTCTGTTCCCGGCTATCAGGCGGTCGTGGACTTCCTCCGGCGGGAGATCATCCTCGGCCGCATCCGTCCCGGCGACAGACTGCCGTCGGAGCGGCGCCTGGCCGAGCAGCTCGGCGTCGCCCGCGAGACCCTGCGGCAGGCATTGCGCGTGCTGGAGGGCAGCGGGCAGGTCGTCATCCACCGGGGTGCCCGCGGCGGGGCGATCGTCCAGGAGTCGATCGTGGACCCACGCCTCATCCTGGACGATGTCGCTACGCGCACGGAGGAGATCCTCGCGCTCGCGGAGTTCCGCAGCGTGGTGGATGCCGCCGCTGCCGGGCTCGCCGCGGTCCGCCGTACCGAGGCCGACCTGGAACTGATGCGGTCAGCCCAGGAAGAACTGTCCGCGGCAACGACCCTCCCCGACTCGCGGCTGGCCGACACCGCGTTCCACCTCGCGGTGGCCCACGCGTCGGGCAACCCCGAACTCGTCCGGGCGATCGAGGACGCGCGCGTGAAGATGTTCGCACCGGTCGACCTACTCAGCTTCCGCTTCCACAAGGAGGCGAGTCTGGAAGGGCACGCGCGCGTCCTCGAAGCGATCACGGACGGCGATTCGCCGCGCGCCACCGACGAGATGCAGCAGCACCTCGCGGTGACCCGCGCCGAGTTCGAACAGCTCCTCCGCGAGTACTCCGACTGACACGTGCGCGCTGCGGCGCTCTGCCCGGTGGGCGAGAAACGACGATCCGGACGAGACAGGACGCGCCGCGCCGTTTCTCGTCCGGAATGTCGTTTCTCGGTGCCATCGCGCAGCCCCTGCGCGCTGCGGGCTCAGCGCATCGTGAGTCCGCCGTTGACGACGAGCACCTGTCCGGTCATCGCCTCTGCCCCCTCGGAGGCGAGGAAGGCGACGGCGTTCGCGGTGTCCTCGGGAACGAGACGGCGCTTCATCGCCTGCCCGGCGACCACGGCATCGAATTGCCCGGGGTCGCCGACGACGCTCTGGGCCATCGGCGTCTCGGTCAGGCCCGGGGCGACAGCAGTCACCGAGATGCCGTGGGCGCCGAGCTCCGCCGCCAGGACGCGCACGGCCCCCACCATCGCCCCCTTCGCGGTGACGTAGGGCAGGAAGCCGCCGGCTTGCGGCGGGATCCACAGCGAGTCCGACACGACCATGACGATGCGTCCGAACGACCGCTCGATCATGCCGGGAGTGAAGGCCTGCGCGAGCCACAGCCCCGCCTCGACGTTGACCGCGAGGAGGGTGCGCCAGCGCTCGGCCTCGAGTTCGGCGAGCGACATCGGGTCGATGATGGCGGCGGCGTGCACCAGGACATCGACTCGGCCGTACCGGTCGAGCACCTCGGCGGCGGCCTGCTTCGTCGTCGTCTCCGACGTCAGGTCGGCGAGGACGTCGCCACCGCGACGGCCGAGCGCGACCGTTTCGTAGCCTCCGGCGCGGAGGGCGCGGGCGATGGCGGCCCCGATCACTCCCGTTCCCCCCGTCACGACCGCCACGCGTTTCTGGTCGTCCATCACGGGATCAGCAGCATCTTGCCGGTCGTGCGGCGCGACTCGATGTCCTTGTGCGCCTGGGCAGCATCCTCGAGCGGGTAGCGCTTTGCGATGGTGACTGTGAGCTCGCCCCGCTGGACACGGGTGAAGAGTTCGGACGAGCGCGCCTTCATCTCTTCCGCCGTGCGGACGTGGTCGTTCGTGATGGGGTAGGTGATCTTGATGCTCCGAGGAATCTCGTTCATCTTGATCGAGGGGACCGCGCCGATGAGGGGCCCGTAGTAGACCATCGTGCCGTGGGTGCGAAGCACATCCAAGGATGCGTCGAAGGTCGACGCGCCGGCGCCGTCGAACACGACGTGCACTCCTTCGCCGCCCGTCAGTTCCTTCACCCGGTCCAGGAACGCGCCGCCCGTGGAGACCAGCACGTGGTCTGCACCGGCATCCTTGACGATCTGGATCTTCTCCTCGCGGGAGACCAGCCCGATGACCGTGCCGCCGCGCGCCTTGATGAGCTGCGTGAGCATGAGCCCGACCCCGCCCGCCGCCGCGTGTACGAGGGCGATGTCACCGGGCTGTACCGAGTGGGAGGCGGTGGCGAAGTGGTCCGCGGTCACTCCGTGGAGGAGCACTGCCGCAGCCGTCTCAATGTCGATCGTCTCGGGAAGCGGCACGACGTAGCGCACGGGAATGACGATCTGCTCGACGTAGCTGCCGTGGGAGTCGATCGTCAGCCACGCCACCCGGTCGCCCGGTGCGTACTCGTCCACACCCTCACCGACCTCGATCACGACGCCCGCGCCTTCCATGCCGGGCACCTCGACGACGCGTTGGGCTCGGATGGCGGTGTCGAAGTAATTCACGCCGATCGCCCGGACGTCGACCAGGACCTCGCCCGCACCGGGGCGCGGGGTGGGATGTTCCTGCACCTGAAGAACCTCGGGGCCGCCTGCTTCGGATATGACAACTTTTCTCATGGGGGCAACGTATGGCGGCAAAATTGTACTCACAAGTACAATTACGCGCATGAGCACACTCAAGGGCGTCGCGACCCGCCTGCGCATCGTCGAAGCAGCCGCGGAGGAGATTCGCGAACGCGGCACGAGCAACACGACACTCGAGGATGTGTGCGCTCGGAGCAACACGGGCAAGGGGCAGCTTTTCTACTACTTCCCCGAGGGTCGGGAGCAGCTGCTGCTGGCCGTCGCTGAATTCGAAGCCGCCCGAGTTTTCGATGACCAGATGCCCTACCTGAGCGAACTCACCTCGCGCGCAGCGTGGCAGCAGTGGCGAGACCTCATTGTCCAGCAGTACCGGGACCAGGGGCTGCACTGCCCACTCGCCGTCTTGATCGCCGACGTGGGCCGGTACAGCCCCCGCGCTCGTGCGGTCACCGCGGGACTCGTGCAGCGCTGGCAGGCCAGTCTCGAAGCGGGGATCGAGGCGACCCAGGCCGCGGGTGAGGCGAACCCGTCGCTGGACGCGCACCGCACCGCGGCGGCGCTGATCGCCGCGATCCAGGGCGGGGTCACGGTCTTGCTGTCCACGGGTACCGCGGAGCACCTCGAGGCGGGCCTGGACCTCTGCCTCGACGGCCTGCTGGCGACGTAAGCCGCGCTCGGCGCCGAGCGAGAAACGACGATCCGGACGAGACAGGACGCGTCGCGCCGTTTCTCGTCCGGAATGTCGTTTCTCGCCGAACGCGGGTGGGCGCGGGTGGGCGCGGGTGGGGGGGTCAGCGGGGCTCGGCGGCTAGGTGGAGCACGGACTCGGCCAGGGCCCGGATGCCGGCACCCACGTCCTCCGCCGACACGGCCTCGTCGGGGTGGTGGCTGATGCCGTCGGGGTTGCGGAGGAACAGCATCCCGACCTCGGTGATCGCTCCGATCGCCATCGCGTCGTGCCCGGCGGGACTGAACAGCGTCGCGGGATCGTCGGCCCCGGGTGCGAGAGCGCCGATGCCGGCTCGGACCACGTCCTGCAGCAGGGGTGCGCAGAACACCGCCGGCGCGGAGTGCACTTCGGATGCCCGCCACCGCAGCCCGCGTCGGCCCATGATCGCGTCGAGTTCGAGGGCGATGGCATCCCACGCGGAGTCGCGGTGTGCGTCGAACTCGCCGCGCAGGTCCAGCGAGAAGCGCGCCTCACCGGGCACGATGTTGACCGCCCCCGGGAACGCCTCCAGCTGACCGACGGTGCCGATGATGTGGTGCTCGCCACGGCAGATGCGCTCCACCGCGAGCGCGGCCTCGCTCGCCCCCAGGAGCGCATCGCGGCGCATGTCGTAGGGGGTGCCGCCGGCGTGCCGCGCCTCGCCCTCGACGACGAGCTGGAACCGGCGGGCGCTGGCGATGGATGACACCACCGCGAGCGACTCGCCGCGCCGGTGAAGCTCGGGGCCCTGCTCGATGTGCGCCTCGAGATATCCGACGAGCTCCTCGGGGCGGCGCGCGGCCTCCGAAATGCGCCCCGGGTCGAGCCCGAACTCGCGGACGGCGTGCCGGAGCGTCACACCGTCGCGGTCGGTGAGCTCCCACCACGCGTCATCCCACGTGCCCGCCACGGCCGACGAACCGAGCAGAGCCTTGCCGAACCGGGTGCCCTCTTCATCGGAGAACGCGATCACTTCTACGGCGAAAGGAAGCGGCGCGTACGCCGACCCGTCCTCGCCGCTCGCCCGCAGCAGCCGGACGACCTCGAGCCCCATGAGCACTCCCGCGATGCCGTCGAACCGTCCGGCGTCGGGCACCGTGTCCAGGTGCGAGCCGATGAGCAGCGCGGGTACGTCGCCCGGGGGCGCATCCAACGGGTCGAGGCGGCCGATCTGGTTCCCCGCCGCGTCCTGCCGCGACACCATGCCGATCTCCCGCATCCACTGCGCGACGAGGCGGTTGACCCGCGCGTGCTCCGGGGAGAGGTACACCCGCTCGATGCGTCCGGGAGTCGCGGTGACGCGCGCGAGCTCGTCGCACCGCGCCATCACCCGAGCCGCCGCCGCGGCGATCCGGTCGGGTCCGACCTGCAAGCGCGCACGCACGTCAGTCGCCGCCCGGCACATCAGCGGCGTAGACGCCCTCGGCCGCCTCGACGCCTCCTCCGGCGGGAACGGATGCGCCGAACCGGCGCAGCACGGATTCCAGCGCCGCGAGAGTCTGCACCACCGCATCCGTGCGGGCGTTGTACCCCATGGTCCCGATCCGCCACACGCGGCCGTGGAGCGGTCCGAACGACGTGCCGATCTCGATGCCGAAGTCGTCCAGGAGGGCGGAGCGCACCGCCTCCCCGGGCACGCCCTCAGGGATTTCGACCGCGACGACGTTGGACATCTTGTGGGTGACGTCGCCGAACACCGCGAGTCCGAGCCCCCGTACGCCAGCGAGCATGGCCTCGCCGTGCAGGCGGTGCCGCGCGATCACGGCCGCGCGGCCCTCCAGGAGCATCACGCGGGCGCATTCCCGGGCGGCGTAGAGCATCGACGTCGCCTCGGTGTGGTGGTTCAGGCGCCGCGGACCCCAGTAGTCGAGGATCATGCCGAGGTCGAAGTAGTTCGAGCGGACGAAATCCGGCGCATCCGGGTCGCCCTCCTCGCGGATGCCCGCCTCGATGCGGGCGCGCGAGCGCACCACCGCTACGGCGCGTTCGGAGAGGGTGAGAGGGGCGGATCCGGACGGGCCACCCAGGCATTTCTGCAGGCCCGCTGTCGCCGCATCCACGCCCCACGCGTCCATCTCGAACTCGTTGCCGCCGAGGGAGGCGGTGGCGTCGGTGTAGAAGAGCACGCCGTGCGCGCGGCAGATCTCGCCGATCTCATCGAGCGGCTGGTTCATCGTCGTGGACGTATCGCCCTGGACGAGCGCCAGCACGTGCGGCTTCACGCGCTCGATCGCCGCGCGGATGACCGACACCGGGAACACCGAACCCCACGGCACCTCGATGGTGTGCACCTCGGCGAGCGCCCGCTCCGCGATCTCGGCAAGGAGGTGCCCGAAACGTCCGAACACCGGCACGAGTACGCGGTCCCCCGGGCGGATGAGGGAGACGAGCGCCGCCTCGATGCCGGCGCGCGACGTGCCATCGATCAGCACGGTGGCGTCGTTGCGCGTCGACCACACCTGCCGGTAGAGGTCCTGGGTCTCCGCCATGGTCGCGGTCATGAACGGGTCGTACTGGCCGACGAGCGGCGCCGACATGGCGCGGAGCACGCTCGGGTACGCCGAGATCGGACCCGGCCCCATGAGGAGCCGGGTCGGCGGATCGATCGGGCCGGGGACGGTGTCGGTCACGGGTACTCCGGGTTCGGGTTCGGGTTGCTGTTCGGGCTCGGGCTGGGGCTCGGGCCGGGGCTCGGGTTCGGGGTGCTGTTCGCCCTCGCCGGCCTTCGGCCCCGAGCGCGCTGCGGCCGCACCGGGGTGCGGGCGAGCATGGCAGGGGTCACGTGGCCGCTCCGGGCCAGGATGCTGCCAGGCGGCGGGCGAGCCGGACGAGGGCGATGTCCGTGCCGGCACGCGAGACGAGCGAGACCCCCACGGGCGCCATCCCCACCCGGGTGGGGATGGTCAGGAGCGGCACCGACACGGCGGGGAGGCCCGCTACGGCGGCCGGGGCCGTCATGCGGAGCGTCGCGGCGCGAAGGGCGTCGATGGCCGCTGCATCCGCCGTTCGCAGCGGTGCCGGACCCGGAACGGTCGGGAAAATGAGCACGCCGTCGCGGGTGAGTGCGGACATCCGCGCACGCACGCTCTCGAGGGTGACGCGAGCGGCGGCTTCTTCTTCGGCAGTCACGGCCGCGCCAACGCGGAAGCGCTCCGCGACCGCCGGTCCGACGGCTCCGGGATGGGCGCGCAGCCACTCGCCGTGGTTGCGCCACGCCTCGGCGCCCTGCACCGCGCGGAAGGCCTCGACACAGGCACCCAGGTCGCCGACGTCGACGCGGGAGACGGAGGGCGGATCATCCGTCGCGGCGAGCGCCGCCACGAGGGCATCGAACGCGTCGCGCGTCGCCGGCTCGGCCTGTGCGTGCACGGGCGCGGGGATGAGGAATCGCCACGGGAGGTCGTCGCTGGACGCGCCGTACACGCTCTCGGTCGATTCGGACCCGTCGTAACTCAGGCACCAGTCGGCGACGCGCTGGAGGGTGTCGCCGTCCCGGGCGAGCCAGCCCACCGTGTCGAAGGACTGCGCCAGGGGCACGAGGCCCTGCCGCGGAACCAGTCCGTGGGTCGTGCGCAGCCCCCACAGCCCTTGGTACGACGCCGGCACGCGGATCGAACCGGCGGTGTCGGTGGCGAGGCCGATCTCGGCCTGGCCCGTGGCGACCGCGGTGGCGGGCCCGCTCGATGAGCCGCCCGGAAGGGCGCCCGGCACCGCGCCGTTGGGCGGTGTGCCGTAGTGCGGGTTGTCGCCCGCGATCGAGTACGCGAACTCGTCGGTGCGAGCGATCCCGCGAAGGGATGCTCCGGCCCGCAGCAGATCGGCCACGGCCTGTGCCGTCGTGGTCTCGGGACGCGCCTCCTCGAGGTACGTCGGATTGCCCGCGCCGATACGGAAGCCCCTGACGGCGAACAGGTCTTTCACCGCGACGGTGAGGCCCGCGAGCGGTCCCTCCCACGCGCCCTGGAAGAACGGGTCGCCCACGCTCCGCCACACCGACCGGTCGAAGGCGGGGGCGCGCGGGGTGACGTGCGCTGCGGTGACCAGCCATCGCCCATCGATGCGCTGCCACACCTGAGTCTGCAGGCCTCGCCCGCCGCCGGAGTAGCGCGACACTGACATGAGAAGGGCAGCGTCGTCGGCGAGCGGCCGGTAGTGGATGCTGTCGATGCTCCGCTGCGTCACGCCGCCGCGCTGCGACCGGAACGCGCGGATGGCGTCGTGTCCGACGAGCAGCCCGGCACCGTCCCCGCGGAGGACATCCGGCCCCGGCGCGAAGGACGCGTCGAGCACATCGAGGTCGTTCTCCACCACGGCGCGCTCGTACTCCTCGAACGCCCGCCGGAGGTCGGGCGGGATGTCGGCCCCGCTGTCGGCCGCGGTGTCGGCCGGACTGTCGGCCCGGGTGTGGGGCGGGGTGTGGGCCGGACTGTCGGCCGCGCCGGTCTTGGACTCCGCGGCATCCGTCATCGTCCGTCCCCCGTCGCCGTGCCCGGTTCAGGAGATGTGGCGAAGACAGGCCCGTTTCGGCCGGATGCTCCTGTTCCGGTCGATTCTCCTGATCTGGGCGTGGGCACGAACGCGGACCCGGGCGCGGGCACGGAACCGGACCCGGGCGCGGGCACGGGCACGGATGCGGACCCGGACGCGGACGCGGGGCGGGCGGGGCGCGGGACGTCGGCGAAGTCCGACTCGCGGATGCGGGCATGGACCCCGGACACGATGTCGACCACCTGCGAGATGTCGAAGTCGGTGGCGGCGCTGAGGTAGGCGTAGGCGAGGTGTTCGTCCATCCCCCACCGCGCCCGGATCAGCGACAGCGCGGCGCGTACGCACCGCCGCATCGCCTCATCGAGGTCGACATCGAGGCCGGTCGGCACGAGGTATTCATCGGTGCGGACGAGGGGTCCGGTCACCTCGCCGAACTCGGCGAGCGCCTCCTCCCGCGGCACGACATCGAAGCGCAGGGTCGCGCGCAGCGAAGCCTCCAGGGCCGTGAGCGCGACCTCCCCGTCGCCCTGGGCGAAGTGCGGGTCGCCGATGTACGCGAGCGCGCCGTCCACCTGCACGGGCAGGTAGAGCACGGTCCCCTCGACGAGGAGGTTGATGTCGATGTTGCCGCCATGCGCACCCGGGGGCACGGAGTGCGGCCGCTCGGACTCGGCCACCGCCACGCCCATCATTCCGAGGAACGGTGCGAGCGGGAAGGTGACGACGCGCTCGCCGCCCTCCGTCACGGGCAGCGTGCCGACGAGACGGCCGTCCCGCTCTTCCACCGCGGCGAACACGCTCACACTCCCGGGCGTGCGCGGCAGCTCCCCGACCAGCGCGCCTTTCCCGTGCCGATTGGAGATGACCCCGTACGGCACGCGCGGCTGCAGACGTTCGACCGTGATCTTGAGCAGGTCGCCCGGCTTCGCGCCGTCGATCCGGATGGGGCCGGTGACCACGTGCGGGCCATCGGATGCAGCATCCCTCGGCACGGTGGCAGCGATCGCGATCGCATCATCCAGCACGGCGGATGCCGCCACCCCGTGTCCGCCGAAGAACCTCACCGGGTTCTTGCCCTGGTCATCGAGGATGCCCTCGTGGCTCACGGTGTCGATCGTCACGGTGTCACCGGTCGCGATGGTGAGCACCGCCGCATCCGTCACGCAGGGCAACCGGCCCCACAGCACGGTGTCGGGCGTGGCGCGCAGGTAGTGCGCCCCGGGCGTCTCGCCGACGCCGGGCTGCAGGATCTCGAACGCCGGCGAGGCTGCCTCAGCGCTCTCCTGCGGAATCTCGATCGTCATCGGTCGTTCCCCCATCCGGCGAGCGTCGCGGGCTCGGCCAGGATCTCACGGCCCGCCCGCGCCACGACGCCCTCACCGGCGCGGTAGGCCGGCATCCCGTGGACCCACGTCGTGCTGACGGCGCCGTGCAGCGTCCGCCCGTCCCACGGCGACATCTTGTTGCGGTACTCCAGGTCCGCGGCGCGCACGAGGTGCGACGCATCCGGGTCGAAGGCGACCAGGTGCGCGGGCTCGCCGGCCGCGATTCGCCCGCGCCCACCGAGGCCGCCGATGCGTGCGGGTCCGGTGGTGAACAGCGGCAGGATCCGCTCGAGCGGGATGCCGCGGCGCCGGGCCTCGGTCCACACCGCGGAGAAGCCGGTCTGCAGCCCCGAGATTCCACCCCAGGCCAGACCGAAGTCGCGCGACTCCTTCAACGCGGGTGTGGACGGCGAATGGTCGCTCACGATCGCGTCCACAGTGCCGTCGAGCACTCCTTCCCACAGGAGATCCCGGTTCGCGGCGTCGCGGATCGGCGGGCAGCACTTGTACTCAGCCGCGCCGGCGGGCACCTCCTCGGCCGTGAGCGTGAGGTAGTGCGGGCACGTCTCGATGGTCAGCGGAACGCCCTCGGCCTTCGCCGCTCGGATGTCCTCGAGGGCGCCGGCATCCGACACGTGCACGATGTGCGCACGTCCCCGCGTGCGGCGAGACGCCTCGATGACCGTTCGGATGGCCGCGCGCTCGCCCGCGGCCGGGCGAGACGCCTCGAAGTCGGTGTAGTCCGTGCCGAGCGGACCGTCGGCGTGCAGGTGCGCCGGGTCTTCGGCGTGGACGATGAGGATGCTGCCGAGCCCGGCGATCTCCGTGAGGGCGGCTTCGAGCTGGACGGCGTCGAGGTGGCCGAACTCGTCGATGCCCGACGGGGACAGGAAGCACTTGAACCCGACCACGCCCGCCGCATCCAGGGCCGCCAGCGCACCGAGGTTCTCCGGTACGGCGCCGCCCCAGAATCCGACGTCGACGGCCAGCTGCCCGGCCGCCGCGGACCGCTTGACGGCGAGGGCCTCGGCGGTCGTGGTGACCGGGATGCTGTTCAGCGGCATGTCCAGCACCGTGGTGACGCCCGCCGCCGCCGCCGCGGCGGTTCCTGTGGCAAACCCCTCCCACTCGGTGCGTCCGGGCTCGTTGAGGTGGACGTGCGAGTCGACCAGGCCGGGCAGCAGCACCTGAGAGTCGGCGAGGACGACGTCGGCGCCGGGGTCGAAGCCATCCACAGCGGTGATGACGCCGTCGGCGACGCGGACGGTCGCCGGGACGAATGCCCCGTGGAGGTACACGCGCTGCGCGGCGACCGAGGCCAATGTGCTCATGCCGCCACCGTACGGTTCCCGCATTTCCCGGATGTTACCCACGGCAACATTCTCGGTCCGCGGCTGCGCCGCGTCGCGTGCGCATAACTCCTCAATTCCAACCCGGCTGTGGCCGCAGCCGCCGTCTTTCCGCGGTGCGCGGGGCGCGGTGATGCAGGAATAAAGGAGTTATGCAGAGCGCAGCCGGAGGATGGGCGCCCGGGGGCGGGTTTCAGAAGCCCGCGCGCCAGTCCCGGATGATCCGGACCACCTCATCGAGGTGGGATTCCAGGAGGAAGTGGCCGCCGTCGATCAGCTCGACGCGGGCCTGCGGGACGTCGGTGCGGAACGCCTCTGCGCCGGCCGCGGCGAAGATCTCGTCGTTCCGGCCCCACACGGCGAGAACCGGGGTCTGCGAGGCGCGCAGCCAGTCATGCACGGCGGGGTACAGCGCGCGGTTGGTCGCGTAGTCGCCGAACAGGTGGAGCTGCGCGCGGTCCACGCCCGGTCGCTGCAGCAGCGCGAGGTCGTGCTCCCATGCATCGGGGTCGATCGTCGTCGTGTCCGCGACGCCGTGCGTGTACTGCCACTCCACCGCCTCGCGCCCCAGCGCCGGCCGGAGGGCCACTTCGTTCTCCGCGGACGGTTCGGCGCCGTACGCCCAGATCGGCGCCCAGAAGTCCGGCACGAAGCCGTCCTCGTATGCGTTGCCGTTCTGCGAGATCACACCCTCCACCGCATCTGGGTCCGCCAACGCCAGCCGCCAGCCGATCGGTGCGCCGTAGTCCTGCACATAGATGGTGAACCTCGTGACCCCGACGACCTCGAGGAACGAGCGCGTGACGTCGGCGAGCGCATCGAAGGTGTAGTCGAAATCGTCCACCGACGGAGCAGACGAACGGCCGAAGCCGATGTGATCGGGCGCGATCACGCGGTAGCGGTCGGCGAGCGCCGGGATGAGGTGACGGAACATGTGGGAGCTCGTGGGGTAGCCGTGGAGCAGGAGCAGGACGGGCGCATCCTCCGGCCCGGCCTCACGGTAGAACACGTCGAGGCCGCCGACGGACACGGTGCGGTGGTGAACGGTTGCCATCTCTAACTCCTAAATATCGTTTAACCGGTTAGCCGCACGCTAGCATGGGACCACGCCCGGCAGCCAGCCCGAGGGTGCGACACGGAGGGATGCAGGCGATGGAGGACGAGGAGCTGCTGTTGGCGCTGCTGAACAGCGCGCCGGTCGTTCGGGGGAAGCCGGCCGACGTCCTGGAAAGCCCCGCCGGTGCACAGATCGCGCAGCGGTTCGGCGGCACGGGATCGAAGGCGGAGACCCGCCACCTCCAGCACGTGCGCGGCGCTCTGCAGGCGGTCATCCGCGGCGAGACCGACCGTTTGGAGGAGCTCGGCACGGTGGTCAGCCGCGCCACCCTGGCACCGGAGGTGGGACCGGGCGGAGTTCAGTGGCAGCTGCAGGCACCTGATGACGAACGCCTCGGAGTGCGCGCCGCGCTGGCGTGGTCGGCCGTGATGGCGGAGCTGCCCGGACGCCTGCGGGCATGCGCCAACGACGAGTGCAATCTGTTCCTCGTCGACCACAGCCGGCCGGGCACCGCCAAATGGTGCTCGATGGGCACGTGCGGAAACCGGATGAAGGCCCGCGCCCACGCGAGCCGCCAGCGGAGCGCCACCTCACCCGGCGCATGAGCCCGCCGCCGGGAGTGCGACGCGTACGCCGCCCGGCCGTCGTGTCACGAGCCGGAAATGCGGCACCGCTAGCGTGACTGACATGGAGTTGGACGAGTTCAATACGGCCGATCCGGCCGACGCCACGGCCGTGGTCCGCGTGTGGGCGGACGTGCCGGGGTGGGTGGATGCGGTGGTCGCCGGTCGCCCGTACGCCTCGGTCGACGCGCTTGCGGCGTACGCCGGTGCCCTCGCGGCGACGTGGGCGCCGGCCGACCTCGAGGCCGCGCTCGCCCACCATCCGCGCATCGGCGCTCGGGTCAGCGGCGCGGGCGCGGAGGCCGCCGCATCCCGCCGCGAGCAAGCGTCGATGTCGACAGCCGGCGACGACGTCGCCACCGCGATCGCTGCGGGAAACGCCGCCTACGAGGAGCGCTTCGGGCGGGTGTTCCTCATCCGCGCGGCCGGACGCACGCCGAGCGCGATGCTCGCCGAGCTCCAGCGCCGCATGGGCAACGCCCCCGACGTCGAGACGGCGGAAGCCACCGCGCAGCTCGCCGAGATCGCCCTGCTCCGCCTTCGCGCCGCCGTCACGGATGACAGCGACCCCACCCCCGAGGACGCCGAGTGAGCGCGCTCACCACCCACGTCCTGGATGCGGCGACCGGCGAACCGGCCGCGGGCGTCGCAGTCGTCCTCGCCGCCGCATCCGGCGACGCCCTCGGCGCGGTGCTCGCGCAGGGCACGACCGACGGCGACGGGCGCCTCGCCATCGAGCCGGACCGGCTCGACCCCGGCGACTACGCCCTGACGTTCCGCACCGGGGAGTACTTCGCCGCCCGCGGCACCGAGACGTTCCACCCGTACGTGACGGTGACCTTCACGGTCGACGACTCCGGGCGGCACCTCCACGTGCCCCTGCTGCTGAGCCCGTTCGCGTACTCCACCTACCGCGGCAGTTGAGGGGCGCATGAAGGTTCTGATCATCGGGGCGGGCATCGGCGGCACGAGTGCCGCGATCGCTCTGCAACGCCTCGGGCACGACGTCGTCGTCTACGACCAGATGCGCGAGAACAAGCCCGTTGGCGCCGCCCTGTCGCTGTGGTCGAACGGCGTGAAGGTGCTCAATTGGCTCGGGCTCGCCGACGAGGTCGCGGCCCTCGGCGGGCAGATGGACGATATGGCCTACATCGACGGCCACACCGGTGAGCAGATGTGCCGCTTCAGCCTCGAACCCGTCACCACGCGAACCGGCCAGCAGGCATATCCCGTCGCGCGCGCCGACCTGCAGGCGCTGCTGATGGATACCGTCGGGCAGAGCCGCATCCATCTCGGCATGCGGCTCGTGGGGATCCACGACGACGGCACCACCGTCACGGCGACCTTCGACGACGGCACGACCGACACCGGCGACCTCTTGATCGGGGCCGACGGCGCCCGATCCTTCACGCGTGACTACGTCACGGCGGATGCGGCGACCCGGCCCGAGCGCACGTACTCGGGGTACACGAATTTCAACGGGCTCGTGCCGATCGACGAGCGCATCAGCCCGGCGAACCAGTGGACCACCTACGTCGCGGAAGGCAAGCGGTGCGCCGTGATGCCGGTCGGGGGCGACCGTTTCTACTTCTTCGTCGACGTGCCGCAGCCGAGCGGCCTGCCCTACGACCGCGAAGCGGACGGGAAGCAGCCGCTCGAGGACGCGTTCGGCGGATGGGGGGCACCGGGGGTGCGGGCGCTCCTGGACGCCATCGACCCCGCGGCATCCCTCAACCGCGTGGAGATCTGGGACATCGACCCCTTCCACACGTGGGTGCGCGGACGCGTGGCGATCCTCGGGGATGCCGCCCACAACACGACACCCGACATCGGGCAGGGGGCGTGCTCGGCGCTGGAGGACAGCTTCGCGCTCGGCATCGTGTTCGCCACCAACACCCTCGGAGTTGAGGATGCGCTCGTGCGCTACCAGCGCATCCGGTCGGAGCGCGCGGGTGACCTCGTGCTGCGCGCCCGCAAGCGTGCGGTGGAGACCCACGCCTTCGACCCCGCCGTGACCGAGGCCTGGTACGACTCCCTCCGCCGCGAAGACGGCACCGGAGTCATCCGCGGCATCGTCGGCAACATCGAGGGCAGTCCGGTCAACCTCGGCGGCGGCGTCCTCGCCTGACCGCGGTCACGGCGCGGTGCCGGGTGGTCCCAGTACCCCCCGGATTCGGATCCCGCCGGCAGACTCGGATACCCCAGCGTCCCGCATCCGCATCCGGATCAGGGTGGCCCCCGACGAGCGCCGCCCGACCGCGAACCCGGGCGAGGGGCGACCGGAGACGCCCCGACCGCGCCTAACTCAGGCCAAACGAGCCGGGCCACCGGTGACACGGCGTCCTCGAGGCCCGCTCATCCTGAGTTAGGTACGCGGGAGGGGCACAGCACGCGCGGGAGAAGCCCGGGCGAGGGCACCGGGCAGCGCGAGGATCAGACCGAGAAGAGCGCGTGCAGCGGTGCGTCGCCGAGCAGGTCGCGCCCGCCCAGGGCGTCGATCTCCAGCAGCACCGCCGTGCCGATGACGATGCCGCCCAGTGTCGACACCAGCTCCCGGGCCGCGGCGACGGTGCCGCCGGTGGCCAGGACGTCGTCCATCAGCAGCACGCGCGTGCCCGGTGGGAGGTCGTCGTGCATCTCGATCTCGGCCGTGCCGTACTCGAGCGCGTACGAGACGGATGCGGCGGGGCGCGGCAGCTTGCCGGCCTTGCGGATCGGGACGAGCCCGGCATCGGCCGCGATCGCGGCGGCTCCGGCCAGAAGGAAACCGCGGGCCTCGATCCCGGCGACCACGTCGAAGCCGCCGGCGAACGGCGCGATGAGCGCATCGATGCACGTGCGCAGCGCCGACGCGTCCGCCAGCAGCGGCGTGATGTCTCGGAAGACCACGCCGGGAGCCGGATAGTCGGGGATGCTGCCGATCAGGCTTTCGGCGCGCGCGAGGGCGGCAGGACGTTCGGGCACGCGCCCACCTTACCCGCGAGACGTCAAGGCCCCCGGCGCTCCGGCCTTCCCTGCAAGCGCTTGCAGTAGTCTGGCGGGATGACTTTCACGCAGGAGGACGCCCGCACCGAAACCACCGTCGCACCGGGGTCGGAGTGGTGGCGCACCGCCGTCATCTACCAGATCTACCCGCGTTCGTTCGCGGACAGCTCCGGCGACGGCATCGGCGATCTTCCTGGCGTGACCGCCCACCTCGGCGACCTGGGCGACCTGGGCATCGACGCGATCTGGCTGAGCCCCTTCCAGCGCTCGCCGCAGAAGGATGCCGGCTACGACGTGGCCGACTACTGCGACGTCGACCCGCTGTTCGGCACGCTCGCCGACTTCGATGACCTGCTCGCCGGTGCGCACGAGCGCGGTATCCGCATCATCGTCGACCTGGTCCCGAACCACTCGTCCGACCAGCACGAGTGGTTCCAGGCGGCCCTCGCCGCCGGCCCCGGCAGCAGCGAGCGCGCGCGCTACATGTTCCGCGACGGCCGTGGCGCCGACGGCGAACTGCCCCCGAACAACTGGGAGTCGGTGTTCGGCGGCCCCGCCTGGACGCGCGTCACCGAAGCCGACGGCGCCCCGGGCCAGTGGTACCTGCACCTGTTCGACGCGTCCCAGCCCGACTTCGACTGGTCGAACGAGGAGGTGCGCGAGGAGTTCCGCCGCATCCTGCGCTTCTGGCTCGACCGCGGTGTCGACGGGTTCCGCGTCGATGTGGCGCACGGCCTGGTGAAAGAGGCGGGCCTTCCGGACTACACGCCGGACCCGCAGGCAGGGTCCATGGGCGGCAACGAAGCATCGGTGCCGTATTGGGGCCAGCCGGGTGTCCACGAGATCTACCGCGACTGGCACACGCTCCTCGCGGAGTACGACGGTGACCGTGCATTGTGCGCGGAGGCCTGGATGCCCAGCGTCGCGCAGACGGCCCTGTGGGTACGCCCCGACGAAATGCACCAGGCATTCAACTTCGAGTACCTCGAGACGGCGTGGGATGCAGCCAAGCTGCGTGCCGTCATCTCCGAATCGATCACGGCCTACCCCGCGGTCGGTGCACCGAGCACCTGGGTGCTCTCGAACCACGACGTCGTCCGTCACGCGTCGCGCCTCGCCCTGACGGCGGAGAACCCGCAGGGGTCCGGCCTCGGCCCCCTGTCGCCCGGCAAGCCGATCCCCGAGGTGGGGCTCCGCCGAGCTCGTGCCGCGACCGCGCTCATGCTCGCCCTCCCCGGGTCGGCGTACCTCTACCAGGGCGAAGAGCTCGGACTTCCCGAGGTCATCGACCTTCCCGACGACAGCCGGCAGGACCCCACCTGGTTCCGCACGCAGGGCGAGCGCTACGGGCGCGACGGATGCCGCGTGCCCATCCCGTGGAGCGCAACGGCACCGGCGTACGGCTTCTCCGAGACCGGCGCCTCCTGGCTGCCGCAGCCGGCCGAGTGGGCGGCACTCGCCCGCGAAGCCCAGGTCGGCGACCCGGAGTCGACCCTGGAGCTGTACCGCACACTCCTCGCCGAGCGTCGGGCCCGGAGCCTCGGGAGCGGCTCGATGGAGTGGCTCGACGGCTTCGGCGACGACGTCGTGGCGTTCCGCAACGGCGACCTGACGGTCATCGCGAACGTCGGCGGCGACACGGTGGCGCTCCCGGCCGGTACGCTCGTGGCCGCGAGCGGTCCGCTCGCGGCAGAGGGCATCCCGGGCGACACGACGGTCTGGATCGCCGCGGACTGACGCGGCGAGCGGGCCGAACGAGCGCGCGAACGAAGCATCCCGTGGGGGGAGTCCGGCGATGGTGAGCATCGACGAGGTCGCGCGGTTGGCCGGCGTGTCGACGGCGACGGTCTCGCGGGCGCTCAGCGGCCGCGGGCACGTCTCCGAGGCCACCCGGACCCGGGTGATGGCCGCCGCCGAGAACCTCGGCTATGTCGTGTCGGCCTCGGCGTCGAGCCTCGCATCGGGGCGAACGCGCAACGTCGGCGTGCTCGTGCCGTTCGTGGACCGCTGGTTCTTCAGCACCGTCCTGAGCGGCATCGCGGCCGCGCTCATGCGGCGCGGCTACGACATCACGCTGTACAGCGTCACGGCCGATCCCGCCGAGCGGCGCATGGTCTTCGAGACGTTCCTGCGCCGGCGACGCATCGATGGACTCATCGCCATCTCCATCGAGCTCGGCGCCGACGAGTCCGAGCGCCTCCACGACCTCGGCATCCCCGTGATCGCGATCGGCGGCCCCAATCCGCAGCTGACCACACTGACCGTGGATGACGTCGCCGTCGCGCGCCTTGCCACCGAACACCTGCTCTCGCTGGGCCACACTCACATCGGGCACATCGGGGCCAATCCCGAGTTCGACATCGACTTCCACATCCCCACCCAGCGCCGACAGGGCTTCGAGCAGGCGCTGTCGGATGCGGGGATTCCGGCGCTGCCCGCACTGTACGAGCCGGCGGACTTCACGATCGAGGGCGGGTTCCGCGCCGCCACGCAGCTGCTCGGGCGGCCCGGCGAGCGCCCCACCGCACTGTTCGCCGCATCCGACGAGATGGCCATCGGAGCGGTGCTCGCCGCGCGCGAGCTCGGCTACCGCGTTCCCGAAGACCTCTCAGTCATCGGCGTCGACGGGCACGAGCTCGGCGAATTCTTCCGGCTCACCACGATCGACCAGTTCCCGCTGGGCCAGGGAGAGCGGGCCGCCGAGGCGATCCTCACCCGGCTCGAGGACCCCGCATCCGTCCCGCACATCCCCGCGCGTCTGCCGTTCGAGCTCGTCGTGCGCGGCACCACCGCGCGCCAGCGCTGACACCTCCGCCGTCGCACGCCGGTGACGAGGGCCCCGACCCCGCATGCGAGATCCGGGCCGCCCCCTAGGCTCGGGGGATGAGCATCGATCTCGAGAGCCTGTACCGCGACCTGCACCGACACCCCGAGCTGTCCTTTCAGGAGACGCGCACCGCCGGCGTGATCGTGACGCACCTCACCCAGCTCGGGATCGAGTTCGAAGAGGGAGTGGGGCGCACCGGTGTCGTGGCCGTCATCCGCAGCCAGCCCGCCGGCTCCCAGGCCGAAGGTCCGGTCGTCTGGCTGCGCGCCGACATGGACGGGCTGCCCGTCGAGGAGCGGACCAACCTCGACTACGCCAGCACGGCCCGCGGCGTGGACCCCGCCGGCAACAGCGTGCCCGTCATGCACGCGTGCGGGCACGATATGCACGTCACGGCGATGCTCGGCGCGCTGCAGCGGCTCGCGGCCACGCGGAGCGAGTGGTCCGGCACGGTGGTGGCGGTGTTCCAGCCGGCCGAGGAGTACGGCGCCGGCGCGCAGGCCATGATCGCCGACGGCGTGCTCGCCCGGTTCCCGAAGCCCGACATCGTGCTCGGCCAGCACCTCACCCCCCTTCCCGCCGGCACGATCGGGGTGCGTCCGGGCACCCAGATGGCCGCATCCGACGGCCTCACGGTCGTCCTCCACGGCCGCGGCGGCCACGGTTCGCGCCCGCACTCCACGATCGACCCCGTGGTGATGGCGGCAGCCACTGTCATGCGGCTGCAGACGATCGTCTCGCGCGAGGTCGACCCGCGCGATGTCGCCGTGGTCACCGTGGGCTCCATCCACGCCGGGCTCAAGAACAACATCATCCCGGCGGAGGCGAGGCTGGAGCTGAGCCTGCGGTACCCCGACGACGAAGCCCGCGACCGCGTGCTGGAGAAGGTCGAGCGCATCGTGCGGGCCGAGGCCGCCGCATCCGGCGCCGAGGTGCCGCCCGTGATCTCCACCGACCACACCCTCCCGCCCACCATCAACGATGCGGATGCCACGGCCCGCCTGGTCGCGGCGTTCGAGCGGTCGTTCGGGGCGGGCAGTGTCGTCGACCCCGGCATGTTCACCGGGAGCGAGGACGTCTCCTGGTTCGCGCGGGACTCCGGCGTGCCGTTGGTGTACTGGTTCTGGGGCGGCGTCGACCCGCAGGCCTACGCCGAGGCGGTGGCGGCGGGCACCGTGGAACGCGACATCCCCACCAACCACTCCCCCTTCTTCGCTCCGGTCCTCCAGCCGACGATCGACCGCGGCGTGGAGAACCTCGTCGTCGCTGCCCGCGAGTTCCTGGGCTGACGGCGCCCCGTCGCCGGTCAGGCCCGGTAGCGGGATGCCAGCTCCGGCGACTGCGCACCGAATGCGGCGAGGTCGGCGGCGAAGACATCCTCGAGCAACGCATGCTGCTCCACCCCGGGGGCGGTGACGGTCTCCCCGAGGTCGATGCCGCGGAGGCTGGCGGTGACGACGTCGGCGGCCGTCATCCGCGAAACAGCCGACAGGTCCATGCCCTGCCGTTCGTGGAACTCCGTCGCGACCACGCCCGGCAGCAGAACCTGCACGTTCACGCCGCTCGGAGACAGCTCGGCGTTCAGGGTCTGGGAGAAGGCGAGGGCGTAGGCGAGGGTCGACGCGTACACGGCACGTCGCAGCCCGACCTGCTCGAGAGTCGCAGGACCGCTGAAGGCGATCATGCCCGCGACATTGACGATCTGCCCGGCGCCGCGCTCCACCATCCCGGGTGTGATGGCTCGGGTCAGAAGCGTGGGGGCGAGCACCTTCACGCCCACCAGTTCGGCCGCCTCCTCCTCGGGCAGCTCGGTGAACGCCTTGTAGTGAGCGACCCCGGCGTTGTTGACCAGGAACGTCACCGGCTGGTCGCCGACCGCGGAGATGACCTCCTGGATTCCCTCGCGCGTCGACAGGTCCGCGACAACGGTCCGCACCGCCACGTCCGGGAACTCGGTGGCGAGTTCGTCAAGGCGCTCCTGACGCCGCCCCACCGCGATGATGTCCGTCCCCCGCGATGCCAGCCGGCGCGCATACTCGCGGCCGATCCCCGACGACGCTCCGGTGACGACAGCCAATCCGCTCATGTCCTCCTCCTTGCTTACCGCTGCTCCGGTCCTCGTGGCGCCGACCGGATCATGACTTGCCCGCCCGATCTGCCGCCCGATATCCATGGTGGTGCCGGTATCAGTGGGGTGGATACGCCCCCGTGACAGTGGTCCCCGCAGGACCACGAGGCTGCATCCGCTGGCGATCTAAGATGCGGGCATGGCTTCCCGGCAGAACATGCTCGGCGACTATCTGCGTGCCCAGCGCGCACGCGTCCTTCCCGAGCAGGTCGGCCTTCCCGGCGGACGCAACCGCCGCGTGCCGGGTCTGCGGCGGTCGGAGGTCGCGCTCCTGGCCGGCATCAGCTCGGACTACTACCTCCGCCTCGAGCAGGGTCGCGATCGGCGCCCCTCTCCCCAGATCCTCGAGGCCCTCGCGCGGGTGTTCGGGCTCGACCCCACCGGGACCGCGTACCTGCTGTCGCTGACGGAGCAGTCCGGTGCTCGGTCGGGGAAGCGGCCGCGACGGGAAACCGTGCCGGACAGCGTCGCCCAGCTCTTGACGTCGCTGCACCTGCCGGCTTTCGTCGAGGGCCGCTACTTCGATGTGCTCGCCGCCAATCCCCTCGCCACCGCCATCTCGCCCCGGTTGGCGGCAGGCGAGAACCGGCTTCGCGCCGTCTTCCTCGATCCGGACGAACGAGCCCTCTACCCCGACTGGGATGACACCACCGCGCGCCTGGTGGCCGGCTTCCGCCGCTCCGTCGGCACCGACACCACCGACACACGCTTCATCGACCTCGTCGGGGAGCTCTCTCTGGCCAGCGCCCGATTCCGAGCCCTTTGGGCGCAGCAGGACGTCCAGGCCCGGCAGAGTTGGCCCGTCACCATCGACCACCCCCTCGTGGGCGAGTTCACCCTCAATCGCGAGAAACTCCTCATCGGCGACACGCTCCAGAGTCTCTTCCTCGTGATCTACCACCCTGCTCCCGGAAGCGACAGCGCCGACAAACTCGCCTTCCTCGCGTCGTACACGGAGTGACGCCCCCCGTCGACTCGCCACCATCCGTCGGATTCTCCGCCGAAACACGACAGAACGTGGTGACTCGACCGGGGGGTCAGTCGGTGAGGAGGCGGTAGCCCATCCCCTGCTCGGTCAGCAGGTACCGGGGGTGCGCCGGCTCGGGCTCGAGCTTCTTCCGCAGCTGCGACACGTACAACCGCAGGTATCCCGAGTCCGACACCTGCTCGCTGCCCCACAGTTCCTTCAGCAGGGTCTGGCGCGTCACGAGCGTGCCCGGGTGGCGGGCGAGGAATTCCAGCATCCGCCACTCGGTCGGCGTGAGACGAACGCGGACGCCGTCCCGAGTGACGACGCGGGCGGTCAGATCCACGACCACGTCCCCGAACGCGACGACCGGGTCGGCGGATGCGGCGGTCGTCCGTCGCGACAACGCCCGCAGTCGCGCGAGAAGCTCGTCGATCTGGAACGGCTTCGTCACGTAGTCGTCGGCGCCCGCGTCGAGAGCCTCCACCTTGTCGGCCGACCCCGTCCGTCCCGACACCACGAGGATCGGTGCATCCGTCCAGCCCCGCAGCGCCTGGATGACCCGCACCCCGTCCAGGCGCGGCATCCCGAGGTCGAGCACCACGACGTCGGGACGCTCCTGCGCCGCCACCGTGATCGCCGCGGCCCCATCGGGAGCGGTGACCACGTCGTACCCGTGCGCCGCAAGGGTGATCCGCAGAGCGCGGACCAATTGCGGATCGTCGTCGGCAAGGAGGATCTTCATCGGGGTTCATCCTCACGTGGGCCGTCCGCCGCCGGCAGGGAGATGACCATCGTCAGGCCGCCTCCTGGAGTGTCTTCGGGGGTGAGGGTGCCGCCCATCCCTTCCGTGAAACCGCGCGAGAGGGCGAGGCCGAGGCCGAGGCCTGTCGTGTTGTCCGTGTCGCCGAGGCGCTGGAACGGGGCGAACATGTCGCCGCGGCGCTCGGGCGGAACCCCGGTTCCCGAGTCCACCACGCGGATCTCCACCGTGCCGCCCAGACGACTCGTGGCGATGCGGGCGCGCGTGCCGGCGGGGGCATGGCGGTGGGCGTTGGCGAGCACATTCACGAGCACGCGCTGCAGCAGCACGGGATCTGCCAGAACGAGGGGGAGGTCGGGGTCGAGGGCGAGATCGACCTGATCGGGTCCGAAGTGCAGCTCGTCGACCGCGGAGAGGATCACTCCCGCCGCATCCACCGGCCCGAGGGACACCCCCAGCACGCCGGCCTCAACCCGGCTCACGTCGAGCAGGTCGGTGACGAGGGTCGACAGGGTCGCAAGGCTCTCGTCGGCGGTCGCGAGGAGTTCCCGCCGATCGTCGTCGGAGAGGTGACCGTCCGCGGCGCGCAGCCCGCCGAGTGCCGCGACGGCGGCGGCCAGCGGCCGGCGCAGGTCGTGGCTCACCGCGGAGAGGAGGGCGCTTCGCACCTGGTCGGTCTCGGCGAGCACACCGGCCTCGCGCGCCGATTCGGCCAGGACGGTGCGCTCGAGCGCGGCGCCGAGCTGGGCGACGATGACATCCAGGAGCCGTCGACCGGACGCATCGAGCTCTCCGCCGTGCAGTTCGAGCGTCGCACGAGGGGCATCGGCCGGGCCGACGGGAAGATGCACGGCACGCTCGTCGCGCACCGGCTCGCCGTCGGTGGCGAGCACCGTTCCGTCGGCGGCGAGGAGGCGCACGCCCGAGAAGCCGAACGCCTCACGCACCCGCGTCACCAGCGCAGGAACGGCGCTCTCGCCCCGCAGAACGCTGCCCGCCACCGTGGCGAGCACTTCGGATTCTGCCAACGCCCGTCGCGCCGCGCGTTGACGCCGAGCCGCCTGGTCGACGACGAGGCTCACCAGGATCGCGATCACGACGTACAGGACGATCGACAGCGCGTGCGCGGGATCGGCGATCTCGACGGAGAACATCGGGTCGATGAACAGGAAGTCGAGGGTGAGGCCGGAGAGGACGGCCGCGAACACCGCCGGCCAGATACCGCCGACCAGGGCCGCCACCACGACGAGCAGCTGATAGGCGAGCACATCGGATGTGAGGGAGCCGGGGCCGCCGGCGGCGTACAGCAGCCACGACAGGAGCGGTCCGCCGACGAGGGCGACGACGAAGCCGAGGATGCGGCGCTTGACACTGAGCGCACCGCCCCGGAGCCGCGGGAGCGCCAGGCGCCCCCCGGCGGCGGAGTGCGTCACCATGTGCACGTCGATGTCGCCGGACTCCCGGATGACGGTGGCGCCGATACCAGGACCGGTCAGCGCCGCGGCCAGGCGTCCGCGACGGCTCACCCCGATGACGAGCTGGGAGGCGTTGACCGAACGGGCGAACCCGACCAGGGCGCGCGCGATGTCGTCGCCGACGACCTGGTGGTAGGTGCCGCCGAGCGATTCGACGAGGGCTCGCTGCGCGGTCAGCGCTCCGGGAACGGCGGAGCGCAGCCCGTCCTGGCTGGAGACGTGGACAGCGAGCAGTTCGCCGCCCGCCGATCGGGCGGCGATCCGCGCGCCCCGACGCAGCAGCGTCTCGCCTTCCGGTCCGCCGGTCAGGGCGACGACGACGCGCTCCCGCGCCTGCCACGACCCTTCGATGCCATGATCCGCGCGATACGTCCGCAGCGCGCTGTCCACCTCGTCGGCCAGCCACAGCAGCGCGAGTTCGCGGAGGGCGGTGAGGTTTCCCAGGCGGAAGTAGTTCGACAGGGCGGCGTCGATCCGCTCGGCCGGGTAGACGACACCGGCCGAGAGACGGTCGCGCAGCGACTGCGGGGCAAGGTCGACGACCTCGATCTGGTCGGCGCCGCGGACGACGCCATCCGGGACTGTCTCGCGCTGCACGACGCCGGTGATCTGCTCCACCACATCGCGGAGAGAGGCGATGTGCTGCACGTTGACGGTGGTGATGACGTCGATCCCCGCCGCGAGGATCTCCTCGACGTCGGCCCACCGCTGGCCGTTACGGGAGCCGGGTGCGTTGGTGTGGGCGAGCTCGTCCACCAGCGCGAGGTCGGGTCGGCGCGCGAGGACCGCGTCGACATCCATTTCCTCCAGCGTGACGCCGCGGTGCTCCACCACGCGCCGAGGGATGACCGGGAGCCCCTCCGCCTGCGCTGCCGTCGCACTGCGGCCGTGGGTCTCGACGATCGCGATGACCACGTCCCGGCCATCGGCCTGCAGCCGCCGGCCCTCCCCGAGCATCTCGTACGTCTTGCCGACGCCGGGCGCCGCGCCCAGCAGCACCCGCAGCCTCCCCCTCTTCACGACAAGGCCCCCCACCGCTCACCCGCACTGCGGTGCGGGCCGATCGCCGGGCACGCCGCACAGTGGTGCGGCGCAACCGCTCGGGGATCGGGATGGGAGGCCATGGCGGAAGTCTGTCAGCCTCCGAGGGCGTCCAGTGCGAGGTTCAGCTCCAGCACGTTCACGCGTTCGGCACCGAGGAAGCCGAGGTCGCGCGGCTTCACGTGCGTCTGTACGAGGTCGCGGACCTCTTCCACCGGGATGCCGCGGGCCTCGGCGACGCGCTCCGCCTGCACGGTGGCGTACGCGACGCTGATGTCGGGGTCGAGCCCCGAGCCGGATGCCGTGACGGCGTCGGCCGGGATCTCCGCACGCGGCACACCGTCGGAGGCGGAGATCGCCGCTTGGCGTTCGGCGATCGCATCCACGAGGTCGGCGTTGTTCGGTCCGAGGTTCGAGCCGCTCGAGGCGCCACCGTCGTATCCGTCGCCTGCGGCGGACGGGCGCGACTGGAAGTATTCGGGCAGCGGTTCACCGTCGGCGTCGGTCCATCCCTGCCCGATGAGCGATGACCCCACCACGCCGCCCTCGGCGTCGCGCACGAGGGAGCCGTTGGCTTGGGCGGGGAAGACGAGCTGGCCGATCGCGGTGATCAGCAGCAGGTAGCCGACCCCGAGCACGGCGGTGAAGACGAGCATCGCGCGAACGGCGACGCCGGTGGTGCGCAGGGTGGTGCGGGTGTTCGACATGACGATGTCTCCTTGGATTCAGAAGCCCGGAATGAGGCTCACGACGAGGTCGATGAGCTTGATTCCGAGGAAGGGTGCGATCACGCCGCCCAGCCCGTAGATGAGCAGGTTGCGGCTGAGGATGCGCGACGCGCTGGCCGCGCGGTATTTCACGCCGCGGAGCGCCAGGGGGATGAGCACGATGATCACGAGGGCGTTGAAGATGATGGCGCTCGTCACCGCGGATGCCGGCGACGACAACTGCATGATGTTCAGTGCCGCCAGACCGGGGAACACCCCCATGAACATGGCCGGGATGATGGCGAAGTACTTGGCGATATCGTTCGCGAGGGAGAAGGTCGTGAGCGCGCCGCGGGTGATCAGCAGCTGCTTGCCGATGCGGACGATGTCGATGAGCTTCGTCGGGTCCGAATCGAGGTCGACCATGTTGCCGGCCTCCTTCGCAGCCGACGTGCCGGTGTTCATCGCCACGCCCACGTCGGCCTGCGCAAGCGCGGGCGCGTCGTTCGTGCCGTCACCGGTCATCGCGACGAGGTTTCCGCCTTCCTGCTCGCGAGTGATCAGGGCGAGCTTGTCCTCCGGTGTGGCCTCGGCGAGGTAGTCATCCACGCCCGCCTCCGCGGCGATCGCCTTGGCGGTGAGCGGGTTGTCTCCCGTGATCATGACCGTGCGGATGCCCATCGCGCGCAGTTCGGCGAAACGCTCGCGCAGACCCTCTTTGACGACGTCTTTGAGGTGCACGACGCCGAGCACGCGCCCGGTCGGTGAGCCGGTCGAGGCGTCGGGACGGAGAGTGGCCACCACGAGCGGCGTCCCGCCGGACGCGGCGATCGCGTCGGTCTCGCTCATCAGCTGCGCGCCCACCTGCGGTGAGACGCCCGCTCCGGCCGCTTCCAGCCACGCCAGAACCGCGGCTCCGGCGCCCTTGCGCACCTCCGTCCCGTCGGGGAGGTCGAGGCCGCTCATGCGTGTCTGCGCGGTGAAGGGCACTGCGACGGAATCCCGCGGCATCTCGGCCACGATGCCGCCGGCGGCAGCGAGCTCCACGATCGAGGTCCCCTCGGGGGTGGGGTCCGCGAGCGACGACAGGGATGCGGCGCGGGCGAGTTCTTCGACGGCGGTCGCCGAGCCGGTCGAGCCGTCAGGGCCGCCCACGGGGATGAACTCCGACGCCCGCCGGTTGCCGTAGGTGATCGTGCCGGTCTTGTCCAGCAGCAGGGTGGTGACATCGCCCGCCGCCTCCACGGCCCGGCCCGACATCGCCAGGACGTTCCGCTGGACGAGACGATCCATCCCGGCGATGCCGATGGCGCTCATCAGCGCCCCGATGGTGGTCGGGATGAGGCACACCAGGAGGGCGATGAGCACGGGGATCGACACGGGGGATGCGGCGTAAGAGGCGATCGGGTTCAGCACCAGCACGACCACGACGAACACGATCGACAGGCTCGCCAGGAGGATGTTGAGCGCGATCTCGTTGGGTGTGCGCTGGCGCGAAGCACCCTCGACCAGCGCGATCATCCGGTCGACGAAGGTCTCGCCGGGCTTCGAGGTGATCCGCACGACGATGCGGTCGGAGAGCACGCGGGTGCCGCCGGTGACGGCGCTGCGGTCGCCGCCGGACTCCCGGACGACGGGCGCGGACTCGCCCGTGATCGCCGATTCGTCCACGGTGGCGATGCCCCAGACGATGTCGCCGTCGCCGGGGATGAGCTCGCCCGCCTCGACCACCACGACGTCGCCGAGCGTGAGATCGGCCGAGGGGACGTCGTCGACGGCGGCGGTGGTCGCCGCGGCATCCTTGACCGAGTCGTATCCCGACACGCGGCGGGCGATCGTGGTGGTGCGGGTCTTGCGCAGCGTGGCCGCCTGAGCCTTACCGCGCCCCTCGGCCACTGCCTCGGCGATATTCGCGAACAGGACCGTGAGCCACAGCCAGACCGCGATGCCCCACGTGAAGCCGGCGGGCACGCTGGCGCCGCCCGAGGCTTCCGCCCCGCCGAGGAAGGGCTCGACGATGGCGATGAGCGTCGTCAGGGCGGCACCGACCCACACGAGGAACATGACGGGATTGCGCCACTGCGCAGCCGGGTTCAGTTTGCGCAGTGCACCGGGAAGGGCGCCGACGATCTGCGATGCGCCGAAGGCGCGCTGCGGCACGCCGGGCCGCGCGACAGGCTCAGCGACCGGCGAACCGGATGCGGGGCGCGACGAAACGTCTTCGGGGATGGTGGTGGACATCAGGAAAGTCCTTCAGCGAGGGGTCCGAGCGTGAGGACCGGGAAGTAGGTGAGAGCGGTGACGAGGATCGCCACGGCGCCGAGGAGGCCCGCGAACTGCGGCCGGTGGGTGGGCAGCGTTCCGGCGGTGGCCGGGGCTTTGTCCTGCGCGGCAAGCGAACCCGCCAGGGCGAGCGCCAGCACGATGGGCACGAACCTGCCGAGGAGCATCGCCACGCCCAGCGCGGTGTTGAACCACGGGGTGTTGGCCGTGAGCCCGGCGAAGGCCGACCCGTTGTTGTTGGCGGCCGAGGTGAAGGCGTAGAGGACCTCGCTCAACCCGTGCACCCCGGGATTCCAGATCGACGTCGCCTCGACGTCGGCGCGGACGGGCGGGATGGCGAAGCTCAGCGCGGTTCCGGCGAGCACGAGGAGGGGCGTCACGAGGATGTAGAGGCTCGCGAGCTTGATCTCCCGCGGACCGATGCTCTTGCCGAGGTACTCGGGGGTGCGGCCGATGAGCAGCCCGCCCACGAATACCGCGATGACGGCGACGACGAGCATCCCGTAGAGCCCGGCACCGACGCCACCGGGCGCGATCTCGCCGAGCATCATGTTGATCATCGGCAGCATCCCGCCCAGCGCCGTGTAGCTGTCGAGCATCGAGTTCACCGCGCCGGTGGAGGTGAGGGTCGATGTGGAATCGAAGAGGGTCGAACCGAAGAGGCCGAACCGCACTTCCTTCCCCTCCATCACGCCTCCGGCCAGCTGCGGCGCCGCACCGCCGGCCGAAGCCTCGGCCCACGTCGCCAGCACCAGGGAGGCGAGGAAGATCGCGGCCATCACGCCGACGATCGTGTAGCCCTGCCGGTTGTCGCCGACGATCCTGCCGAAGGCGCGCGGCATCGCGAACGGGATCACGAGCATGAGGAACACCTGGAAGAGACTCGTCCACGGTGTGGGGTTCTCGAACGGATGCGCCGAGTTGGTGTTGAAGAAGCCGCCGCCGTTGGTGCCGACCAGCTTGATCGCCTCCTGGGAGGCCACCGGTCCTCCCGGAATCGACTGCGCCGCACCGGCGACCGTGGTGGCGTCGGTGAAGCCCGCGAAGTTCTGCACGACCCCGCCGGCGAGAAGCACGACCGCAGCCACGACCGCGAACGGCAGCAACAGGCGATACGTTCCCCGCACGAGGTCGACCCAGAAGTTGCCGATCGTCCCGGAGCGGCGGGAGGCGAAGCCGCGGACGAGCGCGATCGCCACGGCGATGCCGACCGCAGCCGAGACGAAGTTCTGCACCGCGAGCGCGGCGAACTGCACGGTGTAGCCGAGCGTCAACTCGGGCGAGTACGACTGCCAGTTCGTGTTCGTCACGAACGAGACGGCCGTGTTGAAGGACAGGTGTTCGCTCGGAGCCGGCAGGCCCAGCGCGTAAGGGAGGAACTCCTGCAGTCGCTGGAGCCCGTAAACGGCGAGCACACCCACGAGCGAGAACAGCAGCACGCCACGGAGGTAGGCCTGCCAGGTCTGGGTCGACCGGGAGTCGACTCCGATCAGCCGATAGGTTCCGCGTTCGACAGCGAGGTCTTTCGACGAGGTGTAGATGCGGGCGATGTAATCGCCCAGCGGGCGGTAGGCCACCGCCAGTGCCAGCGCCAGCGTGCCCGCCTGGAGGACCGCGAACCAGATGTCCATCGCGCTCATCAGAACTTCTCCGGACGGACGAGGGCGACGACGAGGTACACGAGGGCAGCGACCGCGAGCGCGGCGGCCAGCAGTGAGATGACGGTCACAGCTTCTCGACCCCCTTGGCGACGAGGCCGATCACGGCGAAGATCGCGATGGTGGCGGCGACATAGATCAGATCGAGCACGAGGACTCCGGACGGGTAGGGACCGCGCGACGGCTGGAACGCGGATGGCCCAGCACGCCGGGCCACGCTCCGATGCAACACCGGCAAGGGGTGCACACACCGTCGTCCTAACGATTTCCATACGAATGACGAACGGACTCTCACAGCACGCTGACACCGGGTCGGTAGAAGCCGTACCTAGTGTTGCTATGTGCTGGTACTCGGCGTTACTATGTACCGGTACCCAGCGACACTGAGTAGCGGAGAGGGGGCGTCATGGGCAAACCGGACACCGAGATGCTCAAGGGCGTCCTCGAGGGGATCGTCCTCGCGGTGCTCGCACGACGATCCGCGTACGGGTACGAGATCACCGCGGGGCTGCGTGAGCGGGGTTTCACCGACATCGCCGAGGGGACGATCTACGCACTCCTCGTCCGCATCGAGCAACGCGGACTGGTCGACGTAGAGAAGGTCCCCTCCGAGAAGGGGCCGCCGCGGAAGGTCTACACGCTCAACACCACGGGGCGGGAGCAGCTCGCCGAATTCTGGAAGACCTGGGGTTTTCTCGCCGAACGGCTGGAACAGCTCCGCGAGGAAGGAGACTGACCATGGCCTGGTACGAGAAGATCATCGGCGACCTGGGGCAGAAGAAGCGGTACCTGGCCTACAAGGCGCGCGTCCGGCACCTTCCGGGTCCTTACCGTCACGCCGCGGCCGCCCTCGAGCGCTACCTGCTGCATCTGGGCCCGAGTAACGACGGCGCCAGCCTCATCGCGATGCTCGACGACCTCGGCGACCTCTTCGAGCAGAGCGCGGCCAGCGGCATCCCGATCCGCGATGTCGTCGGCAGCGACCCTGTCGCCTTCGCCGACACGTTCATGCAGAACTACGGCGGCGGGAGCTGGATCCGTACCGAACAGTCCCGCCTCGAGAAAGCCATCGACACGGCCGATCGGGAGCAGACGCCCTGACCAGCGCGCGCGTCGCCTGACACCCTGCACGACACGCCCTCGGCCCCACGGCTCGAGGCGATGGCCTCGTGCGCCCTTCGACAGCACCTCCACCAACGTTCAAGGAAGCCACCATGACAACCGCCATCCACGTCCGAGGCCTGGAAAAGGCCTTCGGCGACGTGTCCGTCCTCCGCGGCGTCGACCTCGACGTCACCCGCGGCAGCATCTTCGCTCTCCTCGGTTCCAACGGCGCCGGAAAGACGACGATCGTGAAGATCCTCGCCACGCTGCTTTCCGCCGACGCCGGCTCGGCCCTCATCGACGGGCGCGACGTGTTCACAGAGCCGGCCGGGGTCCGTTCTTCGATCAGCCTCACGGGCCAGTTCGCCGCCGTCGACGAGGTGCTCACCGGCCGCGAGAACCTCGTGCTCGTGGCGCGGCTCCGGCACCAGAAAGACCCCGGGCGCATCGCCGACGACCTGCTCGCGCGCTTCCAGCTCACCGACGCAGGGTCGCGCAGGGCATCGACCTACTCGGGAGGCATGCGTCGTCGGCTCGACATCGCCATGAGCCTGATCGGCCGCCCGCCGGTGATCTTCCTGGACGAACCCACGACGGGCCTTGATCCCGAGGCCCGCATCGAGGTGTGGCGCGCCGTGCGGGAACTCGCCGCCGGAGGCACCACCGTGCTGCTGACGACGCAGTACCTCGACGAGGCCGAGCATCTCGCGGATCGCATCGCGATCCTCCACGAGGGCCGGATCATCGCGAACGGCACTCTCGCGGAGCTGAAGGCGCTCCTTCCTCCCGCGACCGTGGAGTACGTCGAGAAGCAACCCACACTCGAGGAGATCTTCCTCGCCATCGTCGGCGGCACCCACCGCACGCCGCCCACCGCCGATCCGGCCCGCGACTGAGGAGCACCCCATGACCAACCACTTCTTCGGCGACACCGCCGTGCTCACCGGGAGATCGCTGCGCCACATCCTGCGGAGTCCGGACACCATCATCACGACGGCGGTCACCCCGATCGCACTGATGCTGCTGTTCGTCTACGTCTTCGGCGGGGCGATCGACACCGGCACGCAGTCCTACATCGACTACATGCTCCCCGGCATCCTCCTCATCACCGTCGCATCCGGCATCGCGTACACCGCGTACCGGCTGTTCCTCGATCTGCAGGGCGGAATCTTCGAGCGCTTCCAGTCGATGCCCATTGCCCGGTCGTCGGTCCTGTGGGGTCATGTCCTGACCTCGCTGGTGGCGAACGCGACCTCCCTCGTCATCGTGGTCGCCGTCGCGCTGCTGCTGGGCTTCCGGTCGGGAGCAGGCGTGCTGGCGTGGCTCGCCGTGACGGGGATGCTGCTCCTGTTCACCCTCGCGCTGACCTGGATCGCGGTCATCGCCGGCCTGTCGGCGAAGACGGTGGACGGCGCGAGCGCGTTCTCCTACCCGCTGATCTTCCTTCCGTTCATCAGCTCGGCGTTCGTTCCCACCGACACGATGCCCGGCCCCGTGCGCTGGTTCGCCGAGAACCAGCCGGTCACGTCCATCGTCAATTCCACCCGCGACCTGTTCGCGCAGCGCCCGGTCGGTGCAGACATCTGGATCGCCCTGGCCTGGTGCCTCGGCATCCTCGTGGTGGCCTTCTTTCTCGCGCTGCGGATCTACCGGCGGAAGGCGGCCTGACCCACCACGTCCCCCTCGTCGGATCAGATCCGGTTGGCGGCGGCGCAGGCGGGGATTCCCCACGTGCAGGCGTCGACCCACGACATCGCCGAGACGCCATCGGGGACGGCCCGCGCATCGGTGCGGAGACACTGGTCCAGCCGGTCGGCTGACGCGTCGTCGTCGGCGAAGATGAGAGCCAGCGAGAGCGGCTCCCCGCGGACCATCTCGCTCCGGGCGTGGAGGTTCTCCGCCGCCGCCACGGCCAGTTCGCGCTCGTGGGGCGTGGCGTCCCGGGCACCGGTCCAGACGACGGCGATCACCCGGCGGACGTCCAGCCGTGCGTGCAGCTCGACCGACAGCTCGGCCATCGCCTGGTGAAGGCGAGAGCGGAGTGCGCGCGTGCGGGGGGTGTGACGGGCATCGAAGTCGGCGCGGAGCGTGCCCGGCACCAGATCGGCGACGCGGAGGCATGCCAGGTCGGTGTCGCTGTTCATGCGAGGTCCTCCGCATCCGCCCGCTCCTCGAGCTCGGGATATCCCGCGGCGTACGTCGCCTCCACGCGTGCGCACCGCGAGAGAACGAGGGCGCGGACGGCCATGTCAGCGCTCCCCGCGGGGAACGCGAACCTCGCCCACGGAGTGTCCGCCGGGGCAGGGCACCGCGATGACATCGCCCACGCGCACGTCGCCGGGCAGGACGACGCTGGCGGACGGCTCGTCCGCGTCCGCATCCCACACCGCCAGCGACACGTCACGCGCGTGCGACACGCGGCCCAGCAGGCGAGCCTCCCGCCACACCGGATGGACGGGAGACAGGCAAGCGTCGATGCGGATGGTGCGGTCGTCCGTGGCCACCACGCGCGCGACGACGACCGTGGCGCTGTCGGTGGGTGACGCCGTCCCTCCGGAGAAGGGGATGACGGCGGGGCCGGTGCAGACGCACGGCGTCCCGCAGATCTCGGCGTACCGCGTTAGCGAGATCGCCGACACCGTCACATCGTCGATCCCGGCGCGCGCACCGGCCGGCCAGGCAGTGCGATCGAAGGGTGCGGGGATGCTGTCGCGCAGCGTGGGGAGGAGGGTGGTGAGGGTCACAGCGACCGGTCTACGCCGCCCCGCCCGGCCGCTCCCGCATCCTTGCGCTTCTCATACGGCGCCCGAGGCAATCCTCACGCAACCCTCTCGTCGACTCGCCACAATCCGCGCCATATCGGGCCGAATCCGGACGGAATGTGGCGAGTCGACACGGGTGTCAGGCCAGGACGAGCGACTCCAGGCGGGCGTAGCTGGTCTCCATGCCGTCGACCATGCCGGTGGCGAGGATGATGTCGCGGGTGTCCTTGTCCGGATACTCGATCAGCAGGGTCAGGAGCGTCACGCCGTCCTCCTCGTAGAGCGACAGGTCGTTGACGGTGCCCTCCCCCTCCATGCCGATCATGCGCTCCGTGGTCACCGCGCGGCGGGGAGGATCGGAGAGGAGCGTCTCGCCCTCGAAGCCGAACCTCTCCCCCGGCGTCCCGGGCGCCGGTTCCCATTCGTACCGGTAGTGCCCGCCCACGGAGCTGTCCACCTCCGCGACGGGCATCGTCCACCCGTCCGGCCCCAGCAGCCACCGCTTGAGAAGCTCGGGGTCGTGGTGCGCGCGCCACACCAGCTCGCGCGGACCTTGGATGAGTCGGGTGATGCGCACGTGGGTGTCGTCGAGGATCTCGAGCTCGGTTCCCCGCCCGCGCGCATAGTCGCCCAGATCGCGCAGCACGGCGTCGAGCTGGCTCATCGCCATCGTCGCGCCCTCGACCATGCCCATCGCCACCAGCTGCTCGAGCGCCTCGGTCGAGGGGAAGTGCGTGACGCACGTGAGGCGCGACCCTTCGGGGGTCGCCGCGATCGCGAAGGCCATGCGGGAGGTGGGCATGTCAGCGGATGCTGCGCCCGACTCGTCCGCGAACGCGTCGAGCACCTCGTACCCGGCCGGGGCATCTATGGAGAGGAACTCCCAGCGTCCTCGCGAGACGTCTCCGCGCGGGCCCGTCATCACGTAGTTCGCGACCCCGCCAGGCGTGAAGTCGAATTCGTCGAACGTCGCCGGGTATCCCGGGGGGCCCCAGAACCGCTCGAGCTGGCGGGGATCGGTGAAGGCCTTCCACAGTCGCTCGGGGCCGACGGGGAAGTCGGCCAGGAGGGTCATCGTGAGGGCTTCGGGATCGGTGGTCACGGATGTGACGGGCATGACAGTCTCCTTCAGAGCGGGTGGATGCTGCAGCGCCTCGCTGAGGGCCGCAGCATCGGTCAGGTCGCGGGGTCCTCCCGCAGCAGGTCATCGAGGCGGTCGATGCGGGAGCGCCACAGCTGCTCGTACTCGGCGAGCAGCCGACGGGCTCGGGCGATCGTCTCCGGATCGGCGCGCACGAGGCGCTCCCTTCCTTCGGCCCGCTTCACGATGAGGCGAGCCGTCTCCAGCACGGCGACGTGCTTCTGGACGGCGGCGAAGCTCATGTCGTAGCCGGCGGCGAGCGCCGACACGGACTGTTCGCCGGTCAGGGTACGGCGCAGGATGTCGCGCCGCGTGGCGTCGGCGAGGGCCCGGAAGATCCGGTCCACCGCTGCGTCATCGAGTTCACTTTGTACAACCATTTGGTTGTAGGTTAGCGGCGGGGGTGGTCGCCGTCAAGAGCATCTTCGCCTCACCCAGGCACGCCCGGTAGCCTGCCCTCATGACCGGTGACAACGTCGGAGGCCGCGCGAAAGATCGCTTCGCCGACGATGGCCTCCCCGACCCGCTCCGGCCGGGTCGCACCATGCCCGCCCCCGCTGCCGACCAGAACCTCCCGAAGGGCGATGTCCGGGTCGCGTCGTGGATCGCGCTGGTCAGTGCGGTGATCGTGCTGGCGTGGTATTTCAGCATCCTCATCCTCGGCGGCGTGTATCTGGGAGAGCTCAGCACTCCCGCGCAGCTGGCCGTGTGGGCTCTCGCGGCGGTCTCGTTCGTCTGCGGGATCATCTCGCTGAACGCGCGCCGCCACCGGGAACTCGCCGCGGCGGGATTCATCGCGGGCATCGTGTCGCTGCTGGTGAGTCTGACGATCGGCCTTCCCACCGGCTTCCAGATCCTCTACTGACGCGGAGGAGCCGGCCGCCCTGGCGCAACTAGACTGAAGGCGTCCGGCATCCCCGAAAACCCTTCGGCCGAACCTGGAGTGCAGCCGCGTGATCACCCCCGCTGAAGACCTCACGGCCGCCCCGGCCGATACCGCCGCCGCGAGAGCGGCAGCACAAGCTGACACCGTCGGGAACGCCGCCGCGACGCCCGAGAAAGAGCAGCCGTACGCGGCGCTCGGGCTCAAGCCCGACGAGTACGCGCGTATCCGCGAGATCCTCGGGCGGCGTCCCACCTCGGGCGAGCTGGCGATGTACTCCGTCATGTGGAGCGAGCACTGCTCGTACAAGTCGAGCAAGATCTACCTGCGGCAGTTCGGCCAGAAGGTCTCCGACGAGATGAAGACGCGTCTCATGGTGGGCATGGGCCAGAACGCCGGCGTCGTCGACATCGGCGAGGGCTGGGCGGTCACCTTCAAGGTGGAGTCGCACAACCACCCCAGCTACATCGAACCGTTCCAGGGTGCGGCCACGGGCGTCGGCGGCATCGTCCGCGACATCATCTCGATGGGCGCGCGCCCGGTCGCCATCATGGACCAGCTGCGCTTCGGCGCCATCGACCACCCCGACACCGCGCGCGTCGTCCACGGTGTGGTCGGCGGAATCTCGTTCTACGGCAACTGCCTGGGGCTGCCCAACATCGGCGGCGAGACCGTTTTTGACTCGGTCTACCAGGGCAACCCGCTCGTCAACGCCCTCGCGGTGGGCGTCCTCCGCCACGAAGACCTCAAGCTCGCGAACGCCTCGGGCGTCGGCAACAAGGTCGTGCTGTTCGGCGCGCGCACCGGCGGCGACGGCATCGGCGGAGCATCCATCCTCGCCTCCGACTCCTTCGACTCGACGGGGCCCACCAAGCGCCCCGCCGTTCAGGTGGGCGACCCGTTCGCGGAGAAGGTGCTCATCGAGTGCTGCCTCGAGCTGTACCAGGGCGACCTGGTCGAGGCGATCCAGGACCTCGGGGCCGCCGGTATCTCCTGCGCCACGAGCGAGCTGGCAGCCAACGGCGGCAGCGGCATGAAGGTCGAGCTCTCGCACGTGCTGCTGCGCGACCCGTCGCTGACTCCCGAGGAGATCCTCATGTCGGAGTCGCAGGAGCGCATGATGGCGATCGTGGCGCCCGACAAGCTCGACGCGTTCCTCGCCGTCACCGGAAAGTGGGATGTCGAGACGAGCGTGCTGGGCGAGGTCACCGCCGACGGGCGCCTCGTCATCGACTGGCACGGCCGCGAGATCGTCAACGTCGACCCGTCGACCGTGGCCGTCGACGGCCCGGTGTACGAGCGCCCGGTCGCGTACCCGACGTGGATCGACGCGCTCCGCGAGGACTCGGCCAGCGCCCTCCCCCGCGAGAGCGACCCCGACACGCTGCGCCGTCAGTTCACGCAGCTGCTCTCCAGCCCCAACCTCGCCGACACGTCGTGGATCACGAACCAGTACGACTACTACGTGATGGGCAACACGGCACTGTCGTTCCCCGATGACGCGGGGATGATCCGCGTCGACGAGGAGTCGGGCCTCGGATTCGCCATCGCGACCGACAGCAACGGCCGCTACTGCCAGCTCGACCCCTACGAGGGCGCCAAGCTGGCGCTGGCCGAGGCGTACCGCAACGTCGCGGTCACCGGGGCAGCGCCCGCGGCCGTCACCGACTGCCTGAACTTCGGCAGCCCGGAGAACCCGGAAGTCATGTGGCAGTTCTCCCAGGCCGTCGAGGGGCTCGCCGACGGATGCCTCGAACTCGGCATCCCCGTCACCGGCGGCAACGTCTCGTTCTACAACCAGACCGGCGACGCTCCCATCCACCCCACCCCGGTCGTGGGCGTGATGGGCATCATCGACGACGTCGCCAACCGCATCCCCAGCGGCTGGCAGGATCCGGGCGAGAACCTCTACCTGCTCGGGGTGACCGCCACGGAACTGTCGGGTTCGCAGTGGGCCGGCACCATCCACGGTCACCTCGGCGGCCGCCCGCCGCGCGTCGACCTGGCTCAGGAGCGCAAGCTCGCCGAACTGCTGCGCGCGGGCAACGCCCAGGGCCTCATCTCCAGCGCCCACGACCTGTCGTCGGGCGGGCTCGCCCAGACCCTCGCCGAGGGCGTACTGCGCTTCGGCGTCGGCGCGCGGGTATGGCTGACCGAGATCATGGAGCGCGACGGCGTGGATGCGGCGACCGCGCTGTTCTCGGAATCCACCGGGCGCGTGCTGGTCTCGGTCCCCCGCGAGGAGGACGTGAAGTTCCGGGGACTGTGCGCAGGCCGCGGTTACCCGGTCCTGCGGATCGGCGTGACCGACGCGGGGCCCAGCGACGGCACCGAGGCGGCCCTGGAGGTGCAGGGCCTGTTCACCTTCCCCGTGCCGGAGCTGCGCGAGCTGTCGGGCGCCACCCTGCCGGCCGCCTTCGGGCCGACCGTCGTCGAGCCCGCGGCTTAGACTGTCGCCATGACCGACTCGGAGGACTACGGCGACCTCGGCCAGACCCGCCAGCGCCGCATCCGCATCGTCGCCTGGGTCGTGATCGCCTCGCTCATCCTCGTGGGCGGCGGCGCGACGGTGATCTCGCTGTTGCTCGGCTGACCCGGGCGCGCCCCCTGCCGCCCGCCGCTGGACACCCCACCCGACGCCCAGAACATGTGCTCTCGGCGAGAACACCCCGTACCGGGCACCAGGACGTGTGGGTTCGCCGAGACCACGCCGCCTCGATGAGAGGCGCGGTTAGCATGAGGACGTGGATCCGCTCTGGCTCGCCGAGGTGTGGTGGATCGCGCCGGCCGCACTGGGCGCGGGCGCGATCGGCTGGGCGGGGGTGCGGATGACCCGGGGCTCCGGGCGAGCGCGCCGCCTCGAACTCGAGGCCGCCCGCCATGACGTCCGCGCCGCCTATGAGGCGCTCACCCGCGCTCGCGCCGGAGTGCTCAGCGCTCGTGCCGCCGTCGCACGCGCCGACGCGGATCGGGTGGCCGGGCGCGGCGCTCCCGGTGCGGCGGCTGCTGCCCGTCGCGCGCTGGCGCAGGCCGAGCGTGATGTGCAAGCGGCGTACGCCGACCTCCGCGCCCGCCGCGCCGGTGTGCGCGCCGCACGGGCCGCTGTTCCCCCGGCGCGGTCCGGACGGGACGCGCTTCCGCTGGCCCGGTTGCTCGCCGAGCACGACGCGCTGCGCTCGCGCTGGCTCGCCTACGAGACGGATGCCGGGAAGGCCATCGACTATCCGTCGATGAGCGACCCGCAGCATCCACTCACCGCCGAATTCCTCCGCGCCCAGGCCGCCGCGCAGTGGCTGCGGCCGGCGAACGCCGAGGTCAAGATGCGCCCGGCCGACTTCGCCGCCTACCGCGACGCCGTCCGTGAGGCCGAGCGCACCTTCGCGGCGGCGGAGCACGCGGCTCGGCGTGCGCGCGGTGAGCCGGATGACACGTCCTCGCCCGCCGACCGGTGGTCGGACCTGGCCCGCGACGTCATGGATTCGACGTCCCGCGCGATCGCGCGATCGGCCGAGGCCGTGGCGCGCGCCGCGGAGGCAGGCTGGAAGAACCGGAAGCGTCCGCCGACGGAGTAGCCGGCTCCTCTCCGCCGACGGAGTAGCCGGCTCGTCCCCGCGCCCCGCGTAGCATGGCGACGTGGACTTCTGGCAGTTCCTCGGCAACTACTGGTGGCTGGCCTTCCCGCTGTTCGGCATCGCCGGCGGGGTGGCGAGCAGCTGGGAAAGAGCCACGCGCCGGCGCCACAAGCGGCGACTGGAGATCCTCAGGGCCAAGAGTGAGCTCCAGGCCGCGCAGGCGGCGGGCCTGGGCCGGCCGACTCCCGCCGCCGCGCCCGGCGAATTGTCTGCCGAGTCGCAGCAGGCGCAGCTGGAACGCCTCTTCGCCGCCCACGATGCCGTGACCGCCCGCTGGCTCGAGTACGAGCTGGATGTGGCGAAGATGATCGCCTTTCCCGCGATGAGCGACGGCCGCCAGCCGCTCACCGCCGCCTATCTGCGCGCCAAGCGCGTGGCCGACGGGCTGCGCCCCGCGTCGGCCAAGGCGCGCCTGACGCCGCTGGAACTGGCCGAGTACCGCAACGCCGTGACCGACTACGAGGTCGCCTTCGACCTCGCCGAACGCGACGCCCGGAGGCTGAAGGACTCCTCGTTCAGCGCCGCGGAGCGCAAACGGCTCGACACGGCGCAGCAGCTGCTCACCATCGCGGTCGACCAGGCAGCCACCCCCGCCGAACGCCAGCTCGCGTACAAGCGCGTGCGGGAGGAACTCGACGGCCTGTTGTCCCTCTCGGACGACGCGATCGACGTGCTCGAGCAGAAGGTCGCGCTCGAGCTCCAGGCCGCACCGGATGCCCCGGCTCCCCGCCCCGCGGATGCGCCGACTCCCCGCCCCGCGGATGCGCCGGCTCCCCGCCCTGCGGATGCTGCGGCTCCCCACCCCGCGGATGCGCCGGCTCCCCGCCCTGCGGACGCGGCATCCGCGCCTCCCCCGCCCCCGCAGCCCCTACCGTCCCGCGCCCCCACGACCCCCGCACGCCCGGGGCCGTCCGGTGACACGGCACCCGGGCGGGTGACCCGCCCCAAGTCGGGGTCGTGAGACTCGGTGCCGAAAGGACGACATCGCACCGAGCGCACGGCCTGACGACGCCGTCTTCTCGTGCACTCGGGGCGTTGTCGTGCACTCGGGGCGCTCGTGCACTCCGGGCGATCGTGCACTCGGGGCCAGGCTCAGCGGTGCTTGTGCCGGTGCACGACCGCCGCAGCGGAGGGCTTCGATGCCTCCGACGCACCGACCACGTTCGTCGCGACCACCGTGGCGCGCCAGCGTCCGGAGGGCACCTCCTCGAACGTCACCGTCTTCGCGGGCGCCGCGGTCTCCTGCGTGAACACCTGTCCGGAGGCGGAGGTCAGCGTCACGATGTAGCCGGTGACGGGCGCTGCCGCGCTCGCGCGTGCGGGCTTCCACGTGACGCGCACCTCGTCCCGGGCGACCCGGACTCCCGGCTTTTCGACCGCCTTCGGGGCGGTTCCGACCACGATCTCCTGCTGCAGCCGGTTGAGACCGCGCTCGGCGTCCCAGGTTCCGACGTTGGCCGTGCGGATGGCGAAACGCGGATCCTGCGGGACCGACTCGTCCGGTGCGGGAAGCGCCAGCGACGCGGAATACCGGCCGGCCGGCACGTTGTCGAGCGGCACGGCGAGCGTCACGGACTCCCCCGGCGCCCAGGTCCGCGCATCCTCGTCGAGCGGCACCGTCACCGGACCGGAGGCGCCGTCGAGCACCACCGAGACCGGACGGGGGTTGTAGGGCGCCGCCCACCCCTCGTTGCGGATCACGATCTGCAGCGAAGGATTCGCGCCGCTCACGACACGCGACTGCTCCAGCACGAACCGGTATCCGAGCTGCTTCGCCACCTCCGTCAGGTTCTCATCGCCCCACGAGTTCAGCACGTCCTGGTTGTAGTCGCGGTTCAGGTAGCTGTAGTGGTACCGCGCGAGCTCTGCGGATGCGGAGTCCCACTCAGACCGCGGCGGGTTGACCGTGCAGGTCTCACCGCCCATCGGCAGGAAACGGGTCTCGGCCGCCAGATACTCCTGATCGAGCGTGATCGGGTCGGAGAGGAAGGTGCCGAAGTCATCGGGAGACGCGAGGAAGCAGTCGTTGTGGTGTCCCACGCGCGCGAGTGCGCTGCCGTCGTACGCCTGCTCCGCCGGCAGGGCGCCCGCCCCACCGCTCGGACGGTCGACCGCCCGCTGCTTCGAGAGCATGGTGCGCACCTGCACCATCCTCGACTCGGGCAGCGCCGCCAGCAGAGCGTCCACCACGGCAGTGCGGGCCGCCCAGTCGTCGTCGGTCACGACACCCGGGTTCGCCGGGTCGGCGACGAAGTGATCGGTGTAGTACCCCTCGCCCCACAGACCCACGAATCCGTTCTGCAGGACGGCGATGACGTCGGCATTCGCGCGCAGCACCGGTGTCAGTTGATCGATGTGGGCGAGGACCTGTTCCACAGGCGCGTCGCCGTACGGCGGGGAGTACGGCCAGTCCCCGCCCTGCGCGTACGCGAAGCGCAGGATGACCGACACGCCCGCCGCGCGCGCGGTGGCGAAGTCCGCCGTGAGGGCGTCGAGCAGCGTCGCATCCAGGTCGGCTCCGACATACCGCTCGAGGTACACCACGCGCAGGATCTGCGACACGCCCTCAGCGCGGTAGGCCTCGAGCGCCGACGCGGTGAGCGGTGTCCAGCCGCTGCCGTCAGCGCGCGAATGGGTCTCGGTGTGGCGGTAGAACCCGCGTGCGGGGTTCGCGATCACCGCGTCGTCCTCCTGATATGACACGACGGTCGGGGCTGGGGCTGGACGGGGATGGGTGGCCGCCGCGGGAGTGGCGGTGGTAAGGGCGGCCGCCGCCATCACAGCGGCCGTGAGCACGGGCAGGCCCGCGCGTCGTCGGTGGGTCGTTCGCATCGATCGCTCCTCATGTTCCGGGGGAGAACCACCCGGCGATCCCGGGTGTGAGACGGACGCTAACGGCGCCGGGACCTGCCGTCCACGAAAAGCGGCAAACGCGCAACGCCGGTGAGCGGATGCTTCGTCGCCCCGGTCATGCGACCACGACGCACACCCCGGCGGCACGCAGATCCGCCACCTCCCCCGGGTCGGCAGCGGCGTCGGTCACGAGGACGTCGATCTGCGACGTCGCCGCGATCGAGGCGGCAGACGCGCGGCCCAGCTTCGATCCGTCGGCGACGACGATCGTCCGCCGTGCAGAGGCGACCATCGCGTGATTCGTCCGGGCCTCCGCCGGGTCGTGCGTGCTCACGCCGCCCGCGGCGCTGACACCGTCGGCACCGAGGACGGCGATCCCCACCCGGGCCGCATGGAAACCTCGCTCCGCGAGGGGCCCGACCAGTTCGAACGACTGCGGTCGTAGCCTCCCCCCGGTCATGACCACCGCGCAGCCGGAATGGGCACTCGCGATGCCTGCGATGGTGAGCGAGTTCGTGATGATCGAGATGCCATCACGGTCGGGAAGCTCCCGCGCGACCTCGGCGGTGGTTGTTCCGCCTCCCACGGCGATCGCCAGTGCCCCGGGAGGAAGCAGGCCCACCACTGTCCGGGCGATGCGGCGTTTGGATTCGGTGAAGCGCCCGTCGCGCAGCGCCTCCGGCCGCTCGGGATTCGTGCCTGCGGGGCTGGCTCTTCCGTGGGCACGCACCAGGAGACCCCGCGCGGCCAGCTCCGCCAGATCACGCCGGATGGTGGCCGGGGAGGCACCGGCGATCACCGCGAGGCGGTCGACGGAGGTGCTGCCGCGCTCGGCGAGCGCATCGAGGATGTCGTTCATCCGGCGAGTGCGCCTTGCTGTTGCCTGTGACACCTGCGTGGAGGCCGTCCCTATTTCAGCCCCGACGACGCCAGACCGTCGATCACGCGACGCTGCAGCACGATGAACATGATCAGGACCGGCGCCATTGCCAGGAGGCTGGCTGCCATCGCGACGGGATAGTCGGTCGTGCGGTCGCTCAACAGCGTCGCCAATCCCGCCGACAGCGGCATGTCGGAGCTGTAACTGGTCACCACGAGCGGCCACAGCAGCTCGTTCCACGACCAGAGGACGGTCGTGATGGCCAGCACGCTCATCGTGGGGGTCGCCAGCGGCAGCATGACGCGCCAGAAGATCTGGAACGTGTTCGCCCCGTCCAGGCGCGCCGCCTCCTCCAGCTCGGTCGGCATCGCCAGGAACGCCGTCCTCATGAGGAACGTACCGAAGGCGCTGAACAGGCCGGGCAGCACGAGCCCGCCGATGGAGTTGAGGAGACCGAGGTTCTGGATGATCTGGTACTGCGAGAGCAGGTACACCTGCGAAGGGACCATCAGGATCGATAGGACGACCGCGAGCAGGATGCCGCGGCCCCGGAAGCGCAGCCGCGCGAAGGCGTAACCCGCCATCGTGCACAGCAGGAGCTGGGCGAGCGTGCGGATGACAGTGATGAGAACGGACGTGCCGAACTGGGAGAAGAAGGGCAGCCGCTCGAAGACCTCGGCGTAGTTGTCCCACTGCAGCTCACCCGGCCAGAAGACGGGCGTGACGGACTGCACCTGCTCGTTGGTGGACAGCGACATGATGATCTGCCACAGGAACGGGAAGGCCATGATGACAGCCCCGACGCCGAGCACGATGTGCGCCACGACGTATTCCCGACCGCCCCGGATCCGTCGCGGAGGACGCTCGGCCCTGCGTCGGACCTTCCGATCCGGGGCGACGAGCGTGCGGGTGGTGATCGCCTCAGTCACTCTGAACCCATCTCCGCTGTAACCGGAACTGCAGGAAGGTGACGAATCCGATGATGACGAAGATGATCATCGCCACGGCGGCGGCGTACCCCTTCTCGTTGTTCACGAATCCTGCTTGGTAGAAGTAGTAGACGAGCGACATGCTGCGCGGCAGCGACGAGTTGCTCGCGGTCGTCCCGAGGATCGCGTACAGCAGGTCGAACAGCTGGAAGCACGAAATGACCGTGATGATCGTGACGAAGAAGATGCTGGGGGTGAGCAGCGGCACGGTGATCGCGCGGAACTGCCGCCACCGGCTGGCACCGTCGAGGGAGGCCGCCTCGTAGAACTCGGGCGGGATGGTTTTCAGCCCGGCAGCCAGCACGATCATGGAGAACCCGATCGAGCTCCACAATCCCACGATCGCGACGGCGACGATGGCGAAACCGGGGGTACTGATCCAGTACGGTCCCTGGATGCCCACGAGCGAGAGGACGTAGTTCACGAGACCGAAGTCGCCGTTGAAGATGATGCGCCAGACGAACGCGATCGCGGTGGGCATGGCGACGTAGGGCAGGAAGAAGAGCACGCGGTAGACCGCGGCGAATCGCAGCCCCGGAAGGTTCAGCAGGCTTGCCAGCACGACAGCCAGCGGAACGCCCAGCAACACGATGAGCGTGTACAGCAACGTGTTGCCGAGGGAGAGGTAGAAGCTCGGCTCGGTGAACAGTCGCGCGAAATTCTCGATCCCGGCGAAGGCCGCGTCGCCGAACACGCCGAAGCTGGTGAAAGAGAAGCCGGCGGTCTGGATGATCGGCCAGATGTAGAAGGCACCGATGCCCAATCCGAGCGGTCCGATGAACACCACGGCCCACCACCCGTCGCCCTGGCGTCCAGTGCGCCCCGGGTGCGGGTCACCCCCGCCGCTCCGCGAGGGAGCAACGGGGGTGACCATGGTGCGCTGGGCAAGCGTCAACGCGACTCCTTCGCGAGCGCGTCGTCCATCTTGGTCGCGAGCTCGTCCGTCACCTCGGGCACCGGGCGCTCGCCGGAGAACGCCTGCGGCAGCAGCTCCGCCTCCAGAGCGTTCCACGCGGCGCTGTTGGCGCTCACGGGAAGGGGGCGGGAGTAGGACACCGCATCCAGGAAGACCTGCAGGTCGGCCTGCGGCATCGACTCGGCGAACGACGACTGGGTTCCCTCGAACGCCGGGATGATCGATCCGAACTCGCCCTGGGTCTGCTGCGCTTCCTCCCCGGCGAGATAGACCTGCAGCGCCTGGGCGGCCTGCTTGTTCTCGGAGCCGGCGGCAACCACGTTGGCCACGCCGTGGATGACGGTCGCCTGTTCCTGGCCACGGGGTAGGGGCAGCACGTCCACGCTGTCCACGAACGGCACGTCGGCCAGAGCGGAACGGAACCAGCTGCCGCCCATGTACATGGCGAGCTTCCCGGAGGTGTACCACTGGTCGGCGGAGGTGTCGGTGAGCTGGGCCATGGTCGGGGACGCGCCCGACGCGATCAGGTCGGTCCAGAACTGGATGCCGTCCTGCGTCTCGGGGGTGTTGTATCCCGAGCTCTCGCCGTCGATCACTTCGCCACCGGCCTGGAAGATCGTGTTGTAGTACGTGGTCTGTCCGTCCATGCCTCCGGCAGCGCCGTAGACGCCCTCGCCCGCGAGAGCGGTGGAGATCTGTGCGGCCGTGCTCTGGAAGTCATCCCACGTCCACTCGCCGCTCGGGACGGCGACGCCCGCGCGCTGGAACAGCTCCTCGTTGATCCACACGCCGATGGTGTCCATGTCTTTCGGCACACCGTACGACACGTCATCGACGGTGTAGAGATCGACGAGCGACTCCGGATAGTTCGCCGGGTCGATGTCTCCCGCATCCACCGCACCGGTGATCGGCTCGAGCTTGTCGTTGAGCGCGTACAGCTGGATGTTCGGCCCGTTCATCCAGAACAGGTCCGGGAGAGTGTCGCTCGAGGCCTGCGTCTGCAGCTTGGTCCAGTACTCGCTGAAGGGCGTCACGCTGAGCTTGACGGTGATGTTCGGGTAGATCTCGTTGAAGCCCGCGATGCTCTCCTCGATCGCGTCGACCTGCGCCTGGTCCCACAGGCCGTAGGTGATCTCCGCGGTGAGGTCCTCGTCGGGCGCGGCGTACTCGCCCGAGCCACCCGCTCCCCCGGCGCCGCCGCTGCACGCGGTGGCGGCGAGGGTGACGGCGCTCGCGAGGGCCAGCGCGCCGAGCGCGCGGCGGCCCCATCGGGTCTGTGTCATCGGTTGTTCCTTTCGGTCGGGTGGTGCTGTGATCCGTGCGAGGTGAAGTAGTCGACGACGTCCGCAGGAAGTGCCGGCACGTCGAAGGGGCGCGACCCGGAACGGATGGAGTCCGCCGCGAGCGCGCCGGCGGCCACGGCCGCACGCGCCGCGAGCGGCGACACCACGGTGGGCGTGCCGTGCACCAGGTGCGAAAGGAACTCGCGCATCGTGGCGAGATCGGCGTCCTCGTGTCCGCTCGCGTCTCCGCCGATGTGGTACTCCGCGTCTCCCTCGACCGCCCACTCGCGGCGGCGGTTCCAGACCTTCACCACGCCGTCGGCGGTGTCGCCGATGTTCTCCAGGCGCCCCTCCGTGCCGATGACGGTGTAGTTGCGCCAGTAGTCCGGCGTGAAATGGCACTGCTCGTAGCTGGCGAGCACGCCGTTGTCGAGGGTCATGAGCATCATCGACACGTCTTCGACGTCCACCACCGGGTTCAGCCCCGTGGCCGCGGCCGGCGGCCAATTGTCGAGGGAGAACCAGTCCGGCATCGTCTCGTCGGGACGCTCGCGCCGGTCGGTGATCTCGCCGTAGACCATGAGGTCCCCCATGCCCACCACACGGCGGGTGTAAGCGCCGCAGAGGTAGTGCACGACGTCGAGGTCGTGGCTGGCCTTCTGCAGGAGCAGCGTGTTGGTGCGCGCACGGTCGGCGTGCCAGTCCTTGAAGTAGTAGTCACCGCCGTTGCCGACGAAGTGGCGGACCCACACCGTCTTGATGTCGCCGATCTCCCCGCGGTCGATGATCTGCTTCATGAGCCGGACGACGGCCGCGTGACGGAAGTTGTGGCCGATGTAGAGGACACTGCCCGATCGAGCGGCGGCGGTGAGCACGCGGTCGGCGTCGGGCAGTGTCGTGGCGACCGGTTTCTCGAGGTAGACGGCGACGCCCGCGCCCAGCAGGTGCTCGGCGATGTCGGCGTGCGTGTCATCGGGCGTCGTGACGATGGCGGCCTCCACTGTTCCCGCGGCCAGGAGCTCCGTCACGTCATGGAAGACGGGCACGCCAGGGAACAGCGCCTCCGCACGAGCGCGTCCGTGCGGCGAGGGATCGACCGCGGCGACCACCCGGGCGCCGTCGAACGCCACTCCGACGTGCTGCGCGATCACGCTTCGCGCGCCGACACCGACCACGGCGATGCGGGGGCCGGCGCCCGCATCCGCGGGCCGTTCGACCTTCACGAGGCGTTCACTTCGGTGTGCATGCGACCCATCTTGCACACCGTGAGCGAATTTGTCACGTCTCCGGGTCAATCGATCAGCTTTGACCATTGCCGGACCGCCCAGTGGCGGGCGGTCGCCCCGAAATGAGCGACCGCGGCGCGCGCTCGGGCGGAGCTACGCCTCAGCGCGCGCCGTGCGAAACCGGGGGCGCCACGATGATCTCCACGCCGGCCTTCTCGAACTGCGCCGCGGCCCGCGGGGGCAGCGCACCGTCCGTGACGAGGGTGTCCACATCGTCGAGGGCGCAAATGCGGGCGAACGTCGTCCGGCCGATCTTCGTCTGATCGGCCGCCACGATCACGCGCCGTGCGACGGCGGCGATCTGGCGGCTGGCGTCCGCCTCGCCTTCGTGGAGCGTCGTGGCGCCGAACTCCGCCGTGAGCCCATCGACACCGAGAAGGGCGATGTCGAGACTGAAGTCGTGCAGAGACCTCCCCACCAGGGGCCCGATGAGTTCGTAGGACTGCCGGCGCGGCACTCCTCCAGTCACGACGATCTTGATGTTCTCGCGCACCGACGACTCGAAGGCGATGTTCAGGGCGTTGGTGACGATCGTGACTCCCGGCTCCCCGCCCACGGAGTGCAGGCGCTCGCTGCGCCCGAGGGCGCGTGCCACCTCCGTGACGGTGGTCCCACCGTTCATCCCCACCGTTGCACCCGGGGGGATGAGTGCCTCCACAGCGCGTGCGATCGCCAGCTTGGCGTCGGCCTGTCGCGCGATCTTGTACTGCAGCGGCAGCTCGTAGCCCGATCCCAGTGCCGTGGCACCGCCGTGCGTGCGCGTGACCAGCCGCTGCTCGGCCAAAGTGTTCAGATCGCGCCGCGCGGTCGCGGTGGACACGCCGAGAAGATCGCTCACGTCTGCGATCGTGACGTTGCTGCGTTCGCTGACGAGCTCGAGCACGAGATTGAGCCGCTGTTGTTGGTGCATGACCAGCCTCCCCCGCCCATGCTGACACAGGTCCGGTTGACTCGTGTGATTGGTTCTGCTCAAATTGCTCCTAATCGATCAGTATTGATCTGCTCCTCAGGAAGAAGACCATGAGCCACACCTTCGTCGACGACGAGATCGCCTCACAGCCGCACACCTGGTCCGAGGCGGTGCGGCTGGCTGCGACGGTGACCGACGCGCTCCCCGCATCCGGCGAGCGCGTCGCGTTCGTCGGATGCGGAACGAGCTGGTTCGTGGCGATGGCCGCCGCCGCTCGGCGCGAGGAGCTCGGGCTCGGGGAATCGGATGCCTTCGCGGCCAGTGAATTCCCCGCATCCCGCCGATACGACCGGGTCGTCGCGATCTCGCGATCCGGAACCACGACGGAGGTCGTCGAGCTGCTGCAGCGCCTCGACACTCCGACCACCGTGATCACGGCCGTGCCGGACTCCCCGGCCACCGTGCCGGCCGACGAGGTGGTCGTGCTCGACTTCGCGGACGAGCAGTCGGTCGTGCAGACCCGCTTCGCCACCAGCGTCATCGCGCTCCTGCGCGCGTCGTTCGGCGACGATCTCGACCGCGCCATCTCCGATGCCGAGGCCGCCCTCGACATCGATGTCGCCGCGTTGGTCGGCGCCGACCAGTGCACCTTCGTCGCCACCGGCTGGCCGATCGGGCTCGCCTACGAAGCGGCGCTGAAGACGCGCGAGGCCGCGCAGGCCTGGGCGGAGTCGTACCCGGCGATGGACTACCGGCACGGCCCCATCTCCATCGCGCAGCCCGGCCGACTGGTGTGGAGTCTCGGCGGAACACCGGAGGGGCTGAGTGCGGAGGTGGCGGCCACCGGCGCGACGTTCGTCGAGCACGATCTCGATCCGCTGGCGCGCCTGATCGTGGCGCAGCGCTTCGCCGTCGCGCTGGCGAAGTCCAAGGGACTCGACCCCGACCATCCCCGCTCGCTGACCCGCTCCGTCATCCTGGCGTGACCACCCCTCGCGCCATCGGGATCGACGTCGGCGGGACGACCGTGAAAGCAGTGGTCGCCGATGACGCCGGCGTCGTGCACGCCGAGTCGCGAACAGCCACCATCGCGCCCGACCCGACGGGTGCCGGAGTCGTGGACACCGTCGCCCGGCTTCTCGAAGAATTCGACGATGCACCACGCCTCCCGCTGGGGGTCGTGGTGCCCGGGATCGTCGATGAGCACGCAGGCAGGGCCGTTTCGTCGGCGAACCTCGGGTGGGAGGATCTTCCCCTTGCCGCCCTGCTGGAGCGTCGGTTGGATCGCCACATCGGATTCGGCCACGACGTCCGCGCGGGCGCACTCGCGGAGGCACGCTGGGGCGCGGCGTCCGGCGACGCGGGCATCCTCGCGTTCGTCCCCATCGGCACGGGGATCGCCGCCGCCGTCCTCGTGGGCGGAAGCCCCCTGGTCAGCGGCGGGTGGGCGGGCGAGATCGGTCAGCTCCTCATCCCCGCCGGACCCTTCGCGGGGTTGAGGGTCGAAGAGGTGGCGTCGGCATCCGGGACCGCGCGCCGCGCCGGGCTGCCCGACGCTCGCGCCGTCCTCACCGGGGTCCAGCAGGGCAACGCGACTGCCCGGCGGGCGTGGCATGAGACGGTCGACGTTCTGGCGGATGCTCTCGCGGGCCTCGTCGCGACCACCGGCGCGGAGACGATCGTGCTCGGCGGCGGTCTCGCGCTCGCCGGGCCGGAGCTGGTCGCCCCCCTCGCCCACGCCCTCGACCGGCGGCTCGGGATGCTGCGCAGACCGGCTCTCCGCACCGCGCGACTGGGAGATCGTGCGGCCGCACTGGGTGCGACGCTGCTCGCCTCGGGGCCGCAATGAGCGAGGCCGCCGAACCGTTCGTCGTGGCGGCACCGGCCTTCGGCCTGCCGGTTCCGTCGCTGCGGGCGGGCGCCTCCGCAGACCTCGTCGCCTTCGGGGCGAACGGACGATGCGCGCCATGAAGGCGGGACGATGGCTCGCATCCTGACGGTGACGCCCAACCCCGCGGTCGACGTCACCTACACTGTCGACCGCCAGATCGTCGGTGCGACCGTTCGCGTTCGAAGCGTGCGGCGGCGGCCGGGCGGCAAGGGACTCAACGTGGCACGCGTTCTTCGCACACTCGGGCGAGACGTGGCGGCGGTGCAGCCGCTCGGCGGCGACGCCGGGTGGTGGGTCGACCAGGCCCTCTCCCACGATGGCCTTTCCGCGACGACCGTCCCGATCGCCGGTGAGACGCGAACGACCGTTGCCGTCGTCGACGGCATCGCGCATCCGACCCTCCTCGCTGAGCCCGGCCCCACGCTGACGGACGCCGAATGGGACGACCTGCGCGCCGGCGTCGAAGCAGCCCTGCGCCCCGGGGACTGGGTCGTGGTGGCCGGATCCTTTCCCCCAGAAACGACCGACGCGCACTGTGCAGGACTCATCTCCGGCGTGCACGACCGACGCGCGCGTGTGCTCGTGGACACGAGCGGGCCGCTCCTCCTCGCGGCCGCCGACGCGGGCGCCGACGTGGTCAAGGCCAACCGGCAGGAGGTGCGCGACGCGACGGCGGACGACGACACAACCCGCGCGCTCGGGCGCCTCGGGCGCGGCGGCTCGAGCGTGATCATGTCGCGCGGTGAGGAAGGGCTGCTTCTGCGGCGCCCCGACGGCAGCACCGTCGAGCAGGCCGCCATTCCGGGAGTCACGGGAAATCCCACCGGCGCCGGGGATGCGGCCACGGCGGGATTCATCGCCGCTGTCGCGGAGGGCGCCGACCTGGAGGCGGCGCTGGCCTGGGCGGCCGTCGCCGGCGCCGCAGCGGTCCTGCATCCGGTCGCGGGCGAGATCGACCTCGACCATCTTCCCGACCTGAGTGCGAGCGTGGGACTCCCGCCGCTCGCTCTGCTTCCTCGTCCGACCTCGGAACGGAGGGTTCCATGAGCGCCCGGACCGCCACCGACCTCGTCGCCGACGCCCGCGGCAGCGGCACAGGGATCGGCGCCTTCAATGTCGTGCTCCTGGAGCATGCGGAGGCCATCGCCGCCGGCGCGGAGCAGGCCGGCATGCCCGTGATCTTCCAGATCAGCCAGAACTGCGTCGCGTACCACGGTTCGCTGGCGCCGCTGGCGCTGGCCACCCTCAGCATCGCGCGCTCACTGTCGGTACCCGCCCTCGTTCACCTCGACCACGCCGACGATGCGGAACTGGTGCGCGAAGCCGTGGGCCTCGGCATCCAGAGCGTCATGTTCGACGCGTCGACCCTGCCGTACGAGGACAACGTCGCGGCCACCCGCGACGTGACCCGCTTCTGCCACGACCACGGCGTGCTCGTCGAAGCCGAGCTGGGCGAGGTCGGGGGCAAGGATGGCGTGCACGCTCCCGGTGTGCGCACCGATCCCGAAGACGCGGCTCGTTTCGTCGCTGCCACCGGGGTGGACTGGCTGGCCGTCGCCGTCGGCACTTCCCACGCGATGACCTCGCGCGAGGCTGCCGTCGACACCGCCCTGATCGAACGGACGGCGCGCTCGGTGCCGGTCCCGCTCGTCCTCCACGGGTCGTCGGGGCTCTCGGACGACGAGCTCCTCGGAGCCGTTCGGTCGGGCATGACGAAGATCAACATCTCCACGCACCTCAACGTCCTGTTCACCGACGCGGCACGGTCGGCCCTCGGCGCTGCGCCCGATCTCGTCGATCCACGCGCCTACATCGCCCCGGGGCGGGCGGCGGTGGCCTCGGAGATCGCCCGCATCCTGCAGCTCCTGGGCGCGGCATGACTGACGCGGCGGCGCTCCTGGGCCTGCCTCCCCTCCTCAGGCCGGCCGACGCCGGCGTCGTCGAGGAGTTCCGCAGGCTCATCGCGGCGGCACCTCCGCTGCCGGAGGCCATGGGCCTCCCGCAGATGCGAAGCGACGACATCCTCGGCGCGCTCGTCGCGGTGGTTCCCGATGCCCTCGCCCGCCACCGCCGGGAAGGGATCCCCGAGCGCATGACGCTCGCGAGCCTGCTCGACGTCGGCCGCAAGCACGCGCTGTACGGCGCGGACCGGGTTCTGCCCTGGCTCTTCAGCATCCTGCGGGGAGACGTCGTCGAGGTCGGCCGTCTCCAGATCGAGCGCACCGAGACCGAGCACGGGTTCGCACTCCACGTGCCGGAGACGGGGCCGCTCCTGCCGGGCGCCGTCGACGCGTCGCTGAAGGCGGCAGCCGAGCTCACCGGCGCGAGCCGATTCTGCTGCACCAGCTGGCTCCTGGATCCGGTCCTGCGGACGGAGCTCCCCGGCAGCAACATCGCCGCCTTCGCGAAGCGGTTCGACCTGGTCGCCGCGACCGCGCCCGCGCTCTCTGCCAGCGAGGCCGTCTGCAAGTTCGTCTTCCGTCGGCCGCTCCGGGATGTCCTCGATCCGGCCCTTGTCGTCCCGCGGTCGCGGCTGGAGGTCGTCGTCGCGTCGCGGCTCCGCGCCGGCGGCGGATGGACCGAGCCCACCGGAACCATCCCGGCCTGATTTTCCGCGCCCCGCGTCACCCGCCTCCAGCCCGGCGCCGGAGCGCGCGGCCCCCACGAGAAACGACATTCCGGCTGAGAAACCACGCGCTGCGTCGTTTTTCGTCCGGAACGTCGTTTCTCGGCGAGCGGGCGCGTCGGCCGGCGCGCAGGGACGCGCTTGACAAATACGCCGCGCGGCTCCATGGTTAGTTACTGAAGTAAGTAACCAAGCAACGGAGGGCACGTGATCGAAGAAGGCAGAGCGCTCTTCCTCCAGATCGCGGAGAGCGTCGAAGACTCCATCATCGATGGCAGCCTGCCCGAAGAGGGCCAGGCGCCGTCGACCAACGAGCTCGCCGCCTTCTACCGCATCAACCCCGCCACCGCCGGCAAAGGAGTGAACATGCTCGTCGACAAGGGCGTGCTGTACAAACGACGCGGCATCGGGATGTTCGTGGCGCCCGGCGCGCGCGACCTCCTGCTCGCCGAACGCCGCACCGCATTCGCCGACCGCTTCGTCGAGCCGCTGCTCCTCGAAGCGCGCAAGCTCGGGCTCGGACCCGATGACCTCACCGCTCTCATCCGCGACCGCGCCGCCGGTTCCGCGGACACCTCTAGTGAAAGGACAGCGTCATGACCGCCGTGATCGAGGTGAGCAACCTCACCAAGCGCTATCGCGACACCGTCGCCGTCAACGACGTGAGCTTCTCCATCGAGAAGGACAAGATCTACGGCTTGCTGGGCCGCAACGGCGCGGGCAAGACGACGGTCATGTCGATCCTGACCGCGCAGAACTTCGCCACCTCCGGCGACGTGCGCGTCTTCGGGGAGCATCCCTACGAGAATGCGCGCGTGCTGTCGCGCATGTGCTTCGTGCGTGAGGGTCAGAAGTACCCCGACGACGCGGTGCCGCGCCACGCCTTCCGCACCGCCCGCCTCTTCTTCCCGAACTGGGACCAAGACTTCGCCGAGCAGCTGATCGACGAGTTCCAGCTCCCGATGAAGACGCGCATCAAGAAGCTCTCCCGCGGGCAGCTGTCGGCCGTGGGCGTCATCATCGGGCTCGCCGCCCGCGCCGAAGTAACGTTCTTCGACGAGCCCTACTTGGGCCTGGACGCCGTCGCGCGCCAGATCTTCTACGACCGGCTCCTCGAGGACTACACCGAGCACCCGCGCACCGTGGTGCTTTCCAGCCACCTCATCGACGAGGTCTCCAATCTCATCGAGAAGGTCATCGTGATCGATCGCGGACGCATCGTCATGGACGACGACACGGATGCCGTGCGCGATCGCGCCGCCAACATCGTCGGCGACACCGCCGCGGTCGACGCCTTCGTCGCCGGACGGGAAGTCCTGCACCGTGAGGCGCTGGGACGAGTCTCGTCGGTGACGGTGCTCGGCGCCCTCACTGCAGCCGACCGCGAGCGGCTGGCTGCGGCGGGACTGGATGCCACGCCCGTCTCGCTGCAGCAGCTCATCGTCCGCGTCACGCAGAAGGAGGCATCCACCGGTGCCGCCGCATCCGCCACCGAGGAAGGAGCCCTCCGATGAACCGCACGCTGCGCGTCATCCAGATGCAACTGATGAACCGTCAGACCTTCATCTGGATCCCGCTGATCATCCTCGGCGGATCGCTGGTGATCACCCTCGCGATCTACGCGATCCTGCACTCCTCCGCCGGGGTGGAGGTCAACATGTACGGGGGCGGCGCCCAGGCTCCGCTGTGGTACTTCCTGGCCGTCGGCGTGTACTCGCTGACCCTCAGCTTCCCGTTCTCGCAGGCGATGAGCGTGACGCGGCGCGAGTTCTACCTCGGCACCCTGCTGACAGCGGCATTGACCGCTCTCATCATGGCGATCGTGTTCGTGCTCGGCGGTCTTCTCGAAGGGGTCACCGACGGCTGGGGCATGAACGGGTACTTCTTCCGCCTCGACTGGATCTGGGAGCAGGGGGCTCTGGCTGCGGGCCTGTTCTTCTTCGTGGTGGCGATGTTCTTCTTCGTCATCGGCTTCTGGGCGGCCACGATCTACAAGCGGTTCGGACCGATGGGCCTGACGATCGCGCTGGTGGGGGTCGGCGTGGTGCTCCTGGGCATCCTGTGGCTCATCGGGCAGGCACAGGCGTGGGCGGAGGTCTTCGGCTGGCTTGCCACGCAGGGTTCGCTGAACCTCACGCTCTGGATGCTGCTGCTCACCGCCGTGCTCGCGCTCAGCGCGTTCCCGATGTTCCGCCGCCTCGTCCCCTGACCGCATCCGCATCCGGAGCGCCGAGAAACCACATCCCGGGTGAGACATGACGCGTCGCGTCGTGTCTCACCCGGATCTTCGTTTCTCGCGGCGGATGCGGCGGCTCAGACGCTTCCGGCGGCGGCGGTGTGGTGGCGGATGACCTCGGCCACCACGAAGTTGAACCACTTCTCGGCGAACTCGGGGTCCAGGTCGGCCTCGCCCGCCAGGCGCTTGAGCCGAGCGATCTGCTGCTCCTCCCGCGCGGGATCGGACGCCGGCATCCCGTGCTGGGCCTTGAGCACCCCGACCTGCTTGGTGCAGCGGAACCGCTCGGCCAGCAGGAAGATGAGCGCGGCGTCGATATTGTCGATGCTCCCGCGCAGCCCAACGAGAACCTCGCGCGGATCGACAGAGGTCGGGAACGAATCGGTCATTGGCGTCCTCCCGCGTCCGACGATACCGGCTGAGGCAGACGCCGTTCCGCGGCCAACGGCCCTGCCCGCGGCGAATCGCCCCGCCTAAAGTGTGACCCATGACCGACGCGACCGAGGACGCTTCCGCTCCACCGCCCGCTGCACCGGCGGGCTCCCGCGTCGCGAAGCCCATCTGGGCCAACCTCGCCAGCCCGTTCGGCGCCGGGTTCTTCCTCACTCTGGGCGGCCTGGTGGCGCTCGTCCTGGGTCTCGCCGTCTCGCATCTGTCGACGGTTCTCATCTACGTCGTCTTCGCGCTGTTCGTCGCTCTCGGACTGGATCCGGTCGTCCGATTCCTCGGTCGGCACGGGCTGGCCCGCGGATGGTCCATCGCCGTCGTGTTCGCAGGATTCGCGGTGGTGCTGGCGGCCGTGCTGGGCCTCATCATCCCCACCGTCGCGCGCCAGATCAGCCAGTTCGTCAGCGACGTACCGTCCCTGGTCAGCGACTTCATGAAGAGCGACATCTACGCGTGGCTGGAGAACACGTTCGGCGAGAGCGTCAGCAACCTGCTCGGCGATGTGCAGAATTTCGTCACCGACCCCGCCAACATCGCCGCGATCGGTGGTGGCGTGCTGAAAGTCGGCGTCACCATCGCCACGGTCATCTCGGGGGTGATCATCGTCCTGGTTCTGAGCCTGTACTTCCTCGCGTCGCTGCCCTCCATCAAGACGTCGTTCGTGCGTCTGGTCCCCGCGCGCAACCGCAGCCGCGTTTCTGAAATGACCGACGAGATCACGAACTCGGTCGGGGGCTATCTCATGGGCATGGTCGTTCTGGCCTTCTGCAACGCCACGCTCGCCTTCCTCCTCTACTTACTCCTGGGACTGCCCTTCCCTGCGCTGATGGCCGTCGTCGCCTTCGGGTTGACCCTCATCCCGCTCGTGGGATCGGTCCTGTTCTGGATCATCGGCGGGCTCTTGGCGCTATTCAGCAACCCGACTGCGGCCCTCGTCTTCGCCATCGTGTACCTCATCTACATGCAGATCGAGGCATACGTGCTCACCCCGCGCGTCATGAACCGCGCGATCTCCGTCCCGGGGGCGCTCGTGGTCATCGGGGCGCTCGTCGGGGGGACGCTCCTCGGACTGCTCGGCGCGCTGGTCGCCATCCCCGTGACCGCTTCGATCCTGCTCATCATCAAGCAGGTCATCATCCCCCGACAGGACGCGAAGCTCTAGCCCCGCGCGGTCAGCGCGTCGGCAGGAGGCAGGTCGGGGCCGGAGCCGGGGTGCGGAAGCGCAGCGCTCCGGGCACTCCCGTGCGCAGGTCGAGGGAGAGCGACACGACGTCGTTCGAACTCTGCCCGGCCACGAGCAACGTGTCGCGCACCACGACGTGATGTCGCGGCCGCTGCACGCCTGATTCCACGAGCGCCACCGGCTCGAGCGCCTCGCCGGAACCGCGCACGCGGAGGACCCCGATCGTGTCGCTTCCGCGGATGCCGGCGTAGAGGAACTGGCCGTCGCGGGATGCGGCGAGCTCGGCGCCGGTGTCGCCGTCGAGTGCTCCGAGGGCGGCGGGCGCACCGCCCCGCACGTGCCACACGCCTTCCGCGTCGGGGGCGAGCACGAACACCTCGTGCGTGAACTCGGTCAGGACGTACAGGTGGCCGCTCGGATGCCACACCATATGGCGCGGCCCGCAACCCTGGGGCAGCGCGATCTGCTGCCCGCGGCGCAGGCCCGATCCCGCAGCGTGCCACACGCGCACGAGGTCGAAGCCCAGGTCGGTCGTCACCACGACCCCGCCGGGCAGGAACAGCGACTCATGGGCGCGTGAGGTCCGCGCTTCGTCACCGGCGTCACCCGCACCCGCACCCGCCATCGGCTCGGCCGGCTCTGCCCTCTCGGCGCGCTCCTCGTCGTAGTCCGGGAGGAGGTCTGCGTACTCCTCGCCCGCGGCTTCGCGCAGGGCCTGGGCGGCGGCCGCGAGGGCGGGGTCGCGCGCATCCTCCTCCGCCTCCGCAGCACCAGGACGGTAGGGGTCCAGCGCGGCGGGGGCGATGCGCGGGTCGGCCAGCGCGCCGTCAGCGCCGAGGGGCACCCGCACCACGCGTCCGTCGCCCCAGCAGCTCACCAGGAGGAAGCCGCCCTCGGGCGCCACCGCGACATGACATGGCGCGCTGCCGGCGGCGACGGGAGTGCCGAGCGGGGTCAGCCGGTCTTCGGAGACCCGGCGGAAAGCCTGGACCTGCCCGGCGCCCTCGAGCGTGGCGTAGACGACGTCGAGGGTGGGATGCGCCGTCACCCACGACGGCGAAGGGGCGGCGACGGCCGTACCGGTGAAGGCGAGAGGTCCGCCCGCCAAAGCGGAGTCCGCTTCGCCCGCCACCAGCATCCCGATGCCCTCACCGGGAGCGCCGTTGTGGTCCTCGCCGTACCCGCCGACCCAGAACCTCATCCGTCGACGAGGTCGTGTCGCACGATCACGGCGTCGCGGCCGGCGCCGACGCCGATGACCGAGATTCGCGTGCCGCTCATCTCCTCCAGCGCCAGGACATAATCCTGCGCCTCCAGCGGAAGCTCCTCGAACGTCCGCGCCGAGGAGATGTCGGCCTTCCAGCCCGGGAAGTACTCGTAGATCGGGGCGGCATGGTGGAACTCGGTCTGGTTCACCGGCATCTCGTCGAACCGCTCGCCGTCGATCTCATACGCCACGCACACCGGGATCCGGTCGAGACCCGTGAGGATGTCGAGCTTGGTGAGAACGAGGTCGGTGATGCCGTTGATGCGCGTCGCGTAGCGCGTGACGGGCGCGTCATACCAGCCCACGCGGCGGGGGCGGCCTGTGGTCGTGCCGAATTCGAAGCCGCGCGAACGCAGCCACTCGCCCGACTCGTCGAAGAGCTCCGTGGGGAACGGTCCGGAGCCCACCCGGGTCGTGTACGCCTTCACGATGCCGACGATGCGGTCCAGCCGGTTCGGACCGACCCCGGCTCCGGTCGCGGCGCCGCCCGCGGTCGCCGACGAGGAGGTGACGAACGGATACGTGCCGTGATCGACATCGAGCATCGTCGCCTGGCCGCCCTCGAACACGACGACGTCACCGGCATCCAGTGCGTCATTGAGCAGCAGCGACGTGTCGGCGACCATCGGACGGATCCGCTCGACGTACGACAGGAGGTCGTCGACGATCTCATCCACCGCGATCGCGCGGCGGTTGTAGACCTTCAGAAGCAGGTGGTTCTTCTGGTCGAGAGCGCCCTCGACCTTCTGGCGGAGGATGTTCTCGTCGAACAGGTCCTGGATGCGGATGCCGACGCGGTTGATCTTGTCGGCGTAGGCCGGGCCGATCCCACGCCCCGTCGTGCCGATCTGACGCTTGCCGAGGAATCGCTCGGTGACCTTGTCGAGCGTGCGGTGGTACTGCGTGATGATGTGCGCGTTCGCGCTGATCCGCAGCCGCGAGATATCGACACCTCGCGCGCTCAGCGCCTCGAGTTCGTTGAACAGCACCTCGAGATCGACCACCACGCCGTTACCGATGACGGGGATGACCCCGGGCGACAGGATGCCGGAGGGGAGCAGATGCAGCGCATACTTCTCGTCGCCGATGACGACGGTGTGGCCGGCATTGTTGCCGCCGTTGAACTTGACGACCCAGTCGGTGCGCTCACCCAGGAGATCGGTGGCTTTTCCCTTGCCTTCGTCCCCCCACTGGACTCCGATGATCACGATTGCGGGCATGTGCGCTCCTCGCGTGGATTCCGGCGGTACACCCCATCCTATCGAGGCCGCCCGACGCTCCCTCACCGCGATCGGTGCAGGTCGTGCGTGGATAGGGTGAGCGGCATGGATAGGGCGGCGACGGCGGCGACAGGGTGGATGCTCGCGCGCCTTCTGGTGGCCGCGGTGATCGCGGCGGCTGTCGTCGCGCAGGGGTTCTCCACGATCGGCTTCGCGATCGCCGATGGCCGGCACGTGCCGACCACGACGGCGAACTACTTCAGCTTCTTCACGATCCTCTCCAACATCGCCGCCGCCGTCGTGCTCGGATGGTCCGCCCTGTCGCGCCTCCCGCGGCAACGCCGGGAGGCGGTGGAGCCGCCCGTGCTGTCGGGAGCCTTCGTCTGCGTCACCACCTACCTCGTCATCACGGCGGTCGTCTACAACCTGTTGCTGCGGGCCATCTCGATCGGACCGGACTCGGTCCTGTGGGCCAACGAGGTGATGCATGTCTGGGCGCCGCTGTTCCTCGTCGCGGATCTCGTCGTCGGCACCGGGCACCGGCGCCCCCCGTGGCGGGCGGCCTTCGTCGCCGTGCTCTTCCCGATCGCGTGGATCGCGTACACACTGCTGCGCGCGCCGCTGATCACGGCGCCCACCTCGGGGACGCCGTACTGGTACCCCTACCCCTTCCTCGATCCCTACGGCAGCGGCGGGTGGCCGAGCGTGGGCGCGTACATCGTGGGGATCGCCGTGGGCATCATCGTCGTCGCGTTCGGGCTGGTCGCCGTCCTGCGGCTGCGCGTCAAGAAAGCGGTCGAGCCGACTCCCGCACGATGAGGTGGGAGGTGGTCCGTGGTTCGGCCTGCCCTTCAGCCCGCCCTACGAGCTCGTCCCTTCAGCCCGCCCGTCGAGCTCGTCCCTTCGGGCTCCTTCCCCCGCCGCGCGCCGTGGCTCCCGCGGCCTGCGCCGCAGCATCCCAGCGTCGGCCGACGCGAGGTGATCTGCCGGAGAGAGGACCGGATGCGGCGATCCCGCCCTCGCCTGGGCAGATCTCCTCGGCCGGGGCGAGGAGTTCGGTGGACGGGGGCGCGAGGCGGGGCGGTTCGTCGCGGACCAGGCAGGAAAACTAGGATTGGGCGTATGTCCAAAGTCCTCCAGACCCTGCCCGTCGGCGAGCGCGTCGGCATCGCCTTCTCGGGAGGACTCGACACCTCCGTCGCCGTGGCGTGGATGCGCGACAAAGGGGCGGTGCCCTGCACCTACACGGGCGACCTCGGCCAGTACGACGAGGACGACATCGCCTCGATCCCCGACCGCGCCCTGGAATACGGCGCCGAGCTCTCGCGCCTGGTCGACTGCAAGACGGCGCTCGTCGAGGAGGGCTTCGTCGCTCTCGCGTGCGGCGCCTTCCACATCCGCTCCGGCGGGCGCACCTACTTCAACACGACCCCGCTCGGACGCGCCGTCACCGGGACGCTGCTCGTTCGCGCCATGAAGGAGGACGGCGTCGACATCTGGGGCGACGGGTCCACCTACAAGGGCAACGACATCGAGCGGTTCTACCGCTACGGCCTTCTCGCCAACCCCGCGCTGCGCATCTACAAGCCGTGGCTGGATGCTGACTTCGTCACCGAGCTCGGTGGGCGCAAGGAAATGAGCGAGTGGCTCATCGCCCACGACTTCCCGTACCGCGACAGCGCCGAGAAGGCGTACTCGACCGACGCGAACATCTGGGGCGCGACGCACGAGGCCAAGACCCTCGAGCACCTCGACGTGTCGCTGGAGACCGTCGAACCCATCATGGGTGTGCGGTTCTGGGACCCCGAGGTCCAGATCGCCCCCGAGGATGTCACCGTCACCTTCGAGCGCGGCCGCCCGGTGGCACTCAACGGCGTCGGGTTCGACGACCCCGTCGCTCTCGTCCGCGAGGCGAACGCGATCGGCGGCCGGCACGGCCTGGGCATGAGCGACCAGATCGAGAACCGCATCATCGAGGCGAAGTCGCGCGGCGTCTACGAGGCCCCGGGCATGGCCCTCCTCTTCATCGCGTACGAGCGCCTCATCAACGGGATCCTCAACGAAGACACCCTCGCGACCTACCACGAGCAGGGCCGACGCCTGGGGCGCCTCATGTACGAGGGTCGGTGGCTCGACCCCCAGTCCCTCATGCTGCGCGAGTCCATCCAGACGTGGGTCGGATCCACCATCAGCGGCTCGGTCACGCTGCGCCTGCGCCGCGGCGAGGACTACACCATCCTCGACACCACCGCGCCGCACCTGTCCTACGGCCCGGAGAAGCTGTCGATGGAGCGCGTCGGAGACGCCGCGTTCGGTCCGACCGACCGTATCGGGCAGCTCACCATGCGGAACCTCGACATCGCCGACTCCCGCACGCGCTTGGAGCAGTACGCGGGCATGGGCCTCATCGGCGGACCGACCGGCGAACTCGTGGGCAGCGTCACCGCGGGCGAGGCCGACGAGATCACCGAGCCGGCGATGCGCCCGGATGCTGCGCGCGCCGCGCTGGCCGACGCGACCGACGCGGCCGGCGAGGCCGCGGCCTTCGACTCCGGGACCGACTGAGCCGCCGCATCCGGGTCACGAACCGCGCCCGGATCAGGAGATTCGGTGAGATCAGGAGCATCCGAGCGGAATGCTCCTGTCTCCGCCAAAACGCCTGATCTGACACGCGCATCACCCGGGACGCCGCATCCCGCGGGCACGGGCATCAACGACCCGCGCGGGCTCAGCCGCCGGAGGCGGGCGGGGTCTCCTGCTCGGACCGCAGTTCATCGACGTACAGGCTGGTGCGGTCGAGTGTCTCGTTGCGATAGGCCTGACGCCCCACCATGTGCGCCGACAGGGGCGCTGTCGCCAGCTGGAAAAGCACGACAGGCACGAGGAACGCCACCACGGGCCACGACCGCAGCGACAGCGCGATAGCCAGGCAGATGACCATGAGGCCGAGCACCTGGGGCTTGGTCGCCGCGTGCAGACGCGTGGGAACGTCGCGGAAGCGAAGGATGCCGATGGCGGCGATCAGGCACAGGAGCGCCCCGGCGAGGATGAGCACGAGGACGATGACATCGAGCCACGCATCCAGCGGGCCGGTCGTCGCCCCGGCGCCGAGAGCGGCGGGGGCGGAAAGGGCGGCGAACGTGGTCATCGGTCTGCGTTGTCCTTCCGCGCGACGAAGCGGGCGATGGACACGGATCCGAAGACCCCGACCGCGGCGATGATGAGCATGATGGGCAACGAGCGGGTGTGGTGGTTGATGGCCATCTCGGCCCCGAGAACGCACAGGACCTCCGTCAGGAGGACGTCCGACGCCACGGCCCGGTCCAGGATCGACGGCCCGATCACGATCCGCCACAGCGTGAGGATCGCGGCCACCGTGAAGAGGACGAAGATGGCGATGAGGAGAGGATTCATGCCCTCCCTCCTCTCGATGACGATCCGGCGGCCCTGCGCCCTCGCGGGGTGACCCCGACTTCGGCGAGTTGCGCCCGTGAACCCACCGCACGCACGATGCGTCGCTCGAACAGCAGGACGGTGGCGCGTTGCTTCGCCACGTCGTCATCCGAGCGCACCCCCAGGACGTGCAGATACAGGATGCGGCGGTGCCGGTCCGCTTCGACGATCAACGAGCCCGGGATGAGGGATGCCGTGACACCCACGTGCGTCATGATCAGGTCGTCGTTCGTACGCAGCGGCACCGCGATGATCGCCGTGCCCGGCTGGCGGCGGAAGTCCAATGCCTGCCCGGCCACGATGAGGGATCCTCGGACGACGTCGATCAAGAAGGTGACGACGAAGACCACGCCGTACCAGAGGTTCACCCGGCCGGAGAGCTGCACGGGGGGCAGCCGGAAGACGCGGGTGACCGCGATCGCGGCGATCAGGCCCGTGACGAAAGAGACCACGGTGAACTGGCCCCACAGCAGCATCCACAGGGCGATCAACCAGACGAAGAACGGCAGTTGCCGCCAGGTCGCGTGGAGCATGTGCTTCAGGGTGGGGCTCATTCCTCCACCCCCTGCTCGACCTGCACGACGCTGATCGGCTCCAGCAGCGTCTCCCCGATCCGGGCGCAGACGTCGTAGATCGGACCGGCGAAGACGGTCAGCGCCACGGTGACCACGACCATCCCCGCCGTCGCCGCGGTCATGATGCGCGGGGTCACCCGGCGCTCGGTCTGCACGCCCGCGGCGGGTGCTGAGCCCAGGTACTGGATGCGCGCCTCGGTCTCGGAGGAGTCCTCGTCCTCGCGCCAGAACGCCAGGTTCCACGCCCGCATGAGCGCGTACAGCGTGAGGAGCGACGTCACGATCCCGCCGACGATGAGCACGATCATGAGCGGCGTGCCCACCTCCGCGGCCGCGTCGAACAGGCCGTACTTGCCGATGAAGCCGGAGAAGGGCGGGAGACCCCCGAGGTTGATGGCAGGAATGAAATAGAGCACCGCGATCACCGGCGTCGCGCGCATCAGGCCCCGCACGCGCAGGATGGAGGTGCTGCCGGCGCGCCGCTCGATGAGACCGATGGCCAGGAACAGGGTCGTCTGCACCACGATGTGGTGCACGGTGTAGTAGATGGTCGCGCCGATCGCAGCGGGTGTGGCTATCGCCAGCCCGAAGACCATGTAGCCGATATGGCTGACCAGCGTGAACGACAGGATGCGTTTGAGTTCGGCCTGCGCGAGGGCGCCGAGGACCCCGACGATCATGGTCGCCAAGGCCACGATCAGCAGCAGCGTGTTCACGTCGCTGTCGCGGAAGATCTGCGTCTCGGTGCGGATCAGCGCGTAGACGCCGACTTTCGTCAGGAGACCCGCGAACACCGCCGTGACCGGCGCCGGCGCCGTCGGGTAGGAGTCGGGGAGCCAGAACGACAGCGGGAAGATCGCGGCCTTGATCCCGAAGGCCAGCAGGAGCATCAGGTGAAGAACGAGCTGGGTCTGCTGCGGCAACTCGCTCATCCGCTCGGAGAGCTGAGCCATGTTCACCGTTCCGAGCGCCCCGTAGATGGCGGCGATCGAGGCGAGGAAAAGGATGGACGACACCAGCGAGACGACGATGTAGACGACCCCGGTGCGGATGCGCGATTCGGTGCTCCCGAGCGTGATCAGCACGTACGACGCCACGAGCAGGATCTCGAATCCGACGTACAGGTTGAACAGGTCGCCGGCGATGAACGCTGTGAAGATGCCCGCCGACAGGATCAGATACGACGGATGGAAGATCGACACCGGGGTGTCGTCATCCCCGTCCTCCGCGCCCTGGCCGACCGAGAAGAGGAGGACGGCGAGCAGCACGAGGCTGGAGACGACGACGAGAAGGGCCGCCAGGCGGTCGACGTACAGCACGATCCCGAACGGGATCGGCCAGCCGCCGACCGAGACGGCCAGCGGCGCATCGGAGGCATCCACCATCACCAGCAGCACCATGGCGATGATGAGGGTCGATGTCAGGGTCGTGATCGAGACGGCCACCTGGGTTCTGCGGTGGCGGCCGGCGATCAAGGCCATCGCCGCCCCGAAGAGGGGGACGGTGACCAGCAGCGGGACGAGGGCGCTCATCGGTTCTCCCCGTCGTCGTCCTCGTGGGGGGGCTCCTCGTCATCCTTCGTCCGCCGATAGGGGCGGTCGGAGGGAGCATCGTCACGGATGGCGGCCAGGTCGTTGCTGTGCAGGAGCCGGATGGGCGAACTGGCCATTCCGACGAAGTCGGTGGTGGCGTCGTCGTCCTCGTCTTCGACCTCGACGTCCATGGCGTCTTCTTCGCTCGGGCGCACGCGGATCGCGACATCCTCTTCGTCGTCCTGCACCGTGTCGGCCTGACCCAGTTGCCAGGAACGGTAGATGAGCGCGAGGAGGAAGGCCGAGACGGCGAACGTGATCACGATGGCCGTGAGGGTCAGCGCCTGCGGGAGTGGATCGGACACCGCCTCGGAATCGTCGGCGCCCCCGGAGAAGGGGGCGCGCCCCGGGTCGCCCATCACGATGAGCAGCAGCAGGTTGGCCCCGTTTCCGAGCAGGAGGAACCCGATGAGCACGCGCGTGAGGCTGCGTTCGAGCATCGCGTAGACGCCGCACGCGAAGAGCACACCCATGATGATGATGAGGACGAGCGACACGGTCATCAGGCCAGCACCCCCCGCGCGCGCATCTCCTGGGTCTGGCGATCGACTTCGGCGCCGAGGCTCCGCAGCACGTCGAGAACCAGGCCGATCACCACCAGGTACACGCCGACATCGAAGATCGTCGAGGTGACGAACTCGAGGTGCCCGATCACGGGCAGCTCCGCCTCGAAGAAGGCGCTCGTCAGTGGCGCCTGGCCGAAGAAGAGCGGGATCACGGCGCACCCGACGGCCAGGCTCATCCCCGCACCGAGGATGCGTCCGGCGTCGGCGGGCGCGGCGGCCCCCAGTTCGTACCGGCCACCGGCGACGTACCGCATGACCAGGGCCATACCGGCGACGAGGCCGCCGGCGAACCCTCCTCCGGGAAGGTTGTGCCCCGCGAACAGCAGGTACAGCGACACGATGATGATCGAGTGGAAGAGGACCCGGACGATCACCTCGAGCACGATCGAGCGGTTCTCCGGTCGCACCTTCTGGCCACCCAGAAGCCACGTCTGGGGGCGGTGACTCGTGTCGTCGGTGCGCGGACGCGGACCTTCGTCGGTCTCGACGAGCGGAGACCGCGAGCGTGAGCGCAGTCGGGGCAGAGGTGAGGTGAACTCCGAGAGCGTGTCGGCGCGGTGCGTGACGAAGACGAGGGATGCGACGCCCGTGGCCGCGAGGATGAGCACCGACAGCTCGCCCATCGTGTCCCATCCGCGCAGATCCACCAGCGCGACATTGACCACGTTCCGGCCGTGCCCGATCTCATAGGCGAGGAGCGGCCACGAGTCGGAGATGGGCCGGTCGACGCGCGCGCTGGTGGCCACGATCGCGACGAGCGCCATGGTGGCGCCGACGGCGACGGCCAGCACGGCGCGCGCGATCGGCCACACCGACGCGTTGTGCTCCCCCATCCGGGCCGGGATGCGGCGGAGCACCAGCGCGAAGGCCACCAGAGTCACGGTCTCCACGAGCACCTGGGTGAGCGCGAGGTCGGGCGCCCCGCTCGTGGCGAACAGCACGACCATGCCGAACCCCGTCACCGAGACGAGGACCACGCCGCTGTAGCGCTTCCGCGCGTTGACGGCGAGGAGGCCTGCGGCGATCATCACCGGGGCGACCGCCAGCTGCACCGGCGTCTGCCAGGCGTCCAGCTCGGCGCGCCACACCGGAGAAGACAGCAGGGCGGTTCCTTCCGCGGCCACGAAGACGATGAAGATCGTGCCGACGTACACCGGCAGCGAGCCGCGCTGCGTGAGCGAGGTCGTGAACACCGCCAGGCGAGCCACACCGCGGAGCGTGACGTTGTAGACGTCCGTCGCGCTGAACGGAACGAGGCGTGCGGTCGCGAAGCGGCCTTTCCGCGCCGTGAGCAGGAAGACGACGATGCCGAGCGCGATGGTCGTCAGGGAGATCCACAGCGCAGGCTCGAACCCGTGCCACAGCGCCAGATGCGGCGCGTCCTCGGGCGTGGGCAGGCCCGGGCTCGCCGGCGGAGCGGTCTGCGCGTACGGCTGCAGCACAGCATCCATCCACGGCGTCGCGATGCCGGCTGCCACCGTGAGCGCCGAAAGGACGACCGGGGCCGCGAGGAAGCCCATCGGCGGGTCGGGCCACGCGGTCGGCTCCCGGCGGGCTCCGTCGGCGTCGCGCTTGGTCGCGAAGGCGCCCCAGAGGAACCGAAGCCCGTAGGCGGCGGTGAGCACCGAGCCGAGCGAGACCCCGAGCAGGGCGACCAGGCCCCACGCCTCGCCGTGCGCCGCCTCTTCGAGCAAGGCGGTGAGCGCACCCTCCTTGGCGACGAAGCCGATGGTGGGGATGACCCCGGCCATACAGGCGACCGCGATCGAGGAGAACACCGCGAGAACCGGCGCCTGGCGGCCGACCCCGCTCAGTTCGCCGATGTCGCGTGTGGACAGCTGACGGTCGATCACGCCGACGACGAGGAAGAGCGACGACTTGAACAGGGCGTGGGCGACGAGGAGCGCAAGGCCCGCGAGCGCGGCCTCCCGGGTGCCATATCCGAGCACGACAGTGAGGAATCCGAGCTGACTGACCGTTCCGAAGGCGAGGACGCGCTTGAGGTCGCTCTCGCGGAGGGCCTGCAGGCCCCCCAGCAGCATCGTGAACACCCCGAGGGAGATGACGATCGGGCGCCAGGGCGCAGCGAGGGCGAAGATCGGGGCCAGCCGCGCGATGAGGTAGATGCCGGCCTTCACCATGGCCGCCGCGTGCAGGTACGCACTCACCGGCGTGGGGGCGGCCATGGCGCCGGGCAGCCAGAAGTGGAACGGGAAGATCGCGGACTTGCTCAGCGCCCCGACGAGGAGGAGGACGAGGGATGCGTCGACGACGGCGCCGGTCGGGGCGATCTCGAGGATGCCGGAGAGACTCGTGGTGCCGGTCTCCACGACGAGCAGCACGACCCCGACGAGCATGACCAGGCCGCCGATGGTCGTGACGAGGAGCGCCTGGAGCGCCGCGCGCCGGCTGGCACCGCGGACGTGGTAGTACCCGATGAGCAGGTACGACAGGATGCTCGTGACCTCCCAGAACATCACGAGCAGCACGATGTCGTCGGTGAGGACGAGGCCGTACATGGCGCCGGCGAAGGCGAGCAGGACGGCGGAGAACTGACCGACACCCTCCGTCTTGCCACGGAAGTACCAGCGGCAGTAGAGCATCACGAGGGCTCCGACGCCCGTGACGATGAGCGCGAGCACCCAGCCGAGCGTGTCCATCCGCATCGAGATCTCGATGCCGAGGGCGGGGATCCAGTCGTATGTCTCGAACGGAATGTCGCCGTTCATCACCGCGGGCGTTGCCATCGCGGCGTGGACGAACGCGACGATCGGCAGCACGGCGGCCAGGTAGAACGCCCGCTCACCGATGCGTGCGACGAGCCACGGCAGAAGAAGCGGAACCAGACAGAACGCGCCGAGAAGTGGCAGCATTACGCCCTCCTCGGGGTCGAGGGCAGAAGCGCCCGGGTCTCTGGGGGTGTAACCCCCATCCTACGTGGCGCGACCCCGGCCAACCGCGGGGGGTCCGTTCAGCGAGCGCCGACGGGACCTGTGGTGTTGCCCTCGCGGAAGGTGCAGGTGAACAGCAGGGATGCGGCGTCCGAACCTTCGAGCATCGCCGCGACGGCGTCTCCCGCCGCCCGGCCCTTCTCCGCGGCGGGCTGGATCACGGTCGTCAGCTCATAGGGGGCGAGCCCGTCCACCACCACCCCGTCGAATCCGGTGACCGAGACGTCTTGCGGGACGCGCAGGCCCGCTTCCTCGGCGGCGCGGACGACACCTGCGGCGAGGAGGTCGCTCTGGGCGATCACCGCCGTGGGGCGCGTCGCCCGATCCGCGAACAGCACCCGGCCGGCGGCGAGGCCCTCGTCGATGAGGCTGGCGCCGGCGGCGTACGCCGGTGCGTCGGGATAGATGTCTCGTGCCCCGGCCAGACGGTCGGCGGCGACCTCGACCTGGATGTCGCCCTCGGCCGCCTCGTCGAGCCATCCCGGTCGCCGCTCCGCCCGCGTGGGAAGGGTGACGATCGCCACGTCGCGGTGCCCGAGGCCGGCGAGGTGGCTGGCCAGCTGGCGCTGTGCCTCGCGGTTGTCGAGCCGGATCTGGGGCACACCGGGCCCGCCGTCGCCTTCGATGACCACCACCGGAACGTTCCGCGCGCGCAGCACCTCGACCGACTCCCGCGTTCGTGCGTTGCAGCCGATGAGCACGGCAGCATCCAGGGGTGCGGTGAGAAGCGATGGCTCCGCGTCGCCGTCGCCCAGACCGCGCAGCAGGAGCAGCCCTGCGCCGGCCCGCGCCACGCCCTCGGTCAGCCCATCCATCTGCAGCGTCATCACCGGATCCGAGAAGACGGCGCCGAGCCTGCCATCGATGACCACGCCCACGATGCCCGATCGTCCGCGGCGGAGGGAGGCCGCGCGGGGGTCGGGGCCGGTGTAACCCAGGTGCGACGCGGCCTCGCGCACCCGCTGGCGCGTCGCATCCGACACCGGCGTCCGGCCGCTGAAGACCACGGATGCCGTGGACGGCGACACCCCCGCGAAGCGGGCGACGTCGGCGATAGTGGCTCGGCGAGCGCTCATGTCGCCGATCGTACCCGCTGCGCGCATCGAATCGATTCGTTACGCTGGTCGGATGAACGTCGAGCTCACCCGGACGCAGCTCCTGCGCTGGCGCACGGCCATCTTCGCCGTGTTCCTGGCGAGCGGGCTGAGCTTGGCGACCTGGGCATCCCGCGTGCCGGCGATCAAGTCCGCGCTCGGCGTCGACAACATCCAGATCGGATTCCTCCTCCTCGGGGGCGGCGTCGCCTCGATCATCGGCCTGTCGGTGGCCCCGGTCGTCCTTGCCCGGGCCGGCGCCCGCACGGGGATGCTGATCGCGCTGGTGCTCGTGGGTCTCGGCGTGGCGACGATCGGGGTGGGCACAGACGTCCTCTCGGCGTACGGCGTGGTGCTCCTGGGTCTGGCGATGTTCGGCTTCGGCAACGGTGCGGTGGACGTCATGATGAACGTCGAGGGCGCGGCGATCGAGAAGTACGGCGGGCGCACCCTCCTGCCGCTGTTCCATGCGTTCTTCAGTTTCGGCACCGTCATCGGTGCGGGCCTGGGCGTGGTGGCAGCGACCTTCGGCATCAACGTCGTGGTGCACACCGGCGTCATGGCCGCCGTCATCCTGCTCGTCGCCGTGGCGAGCGTCGCCAACGTGCCCGCGCTCGAGGCGACGATGGATGAGGGCGCGCAGGCGCGGCCGCCGTGGCGCGAGCGCCTCCATCTCGCCCTCAGCGCATGGCGGGAGCCGCGCACGTACGCGCTCGGTGTCATCATGCTGGGCATGGCCTTCGCGGAAGGGGCCGCGAACGACTGGCTGCCCTTGGCCGTCGTCGAGGATCACGGCGCCGACGAGGCGCTCGGTGCCGCCGTGCTCACCGTGTTCTCGGTGGCGATGACGGTCGTGCGGGTGATCGGCGGGCCGCTGGTCGACCGCTTCGGCCGCGTCGCGGTCCTGCGGACCCTGGCCTTCACCGCGGCCGCCGGACTCGTGCTCTTCATCTACGCCCCCAGCCTCCCGCTGGTCTTCGTCGGCGCGGCACTCTGGGGCGTCGGTGCCTCCCTCGGCTTCCCGCTCGGGATGTCCGCGGCCGCCGACGACCCCGCCCAGGCGGCGGCCCGGGTCAGCGCCGCCGCGACCATCGGCTACGTGGCGTTCTTGTGCGGTCCGCCCGTCCTCGGCTTCGTCAGCGAGCACATCGGGTTGCTCAACACGCTGCTCATCATCGTGGGACTCATCGTCCTGTCGGGCCTGTTCTCCAGCGCCGCTCGGCCGCTGGTGCCCGCATCCGCCCCACAGCCGGCCCGCCCCCGCGCCTGAACCCCCACCCCGCCGCGTACTCCCCTCCCGACGTGCGCCTCCCGACCCGCGGGCATTCGGCGGGGCCGACCCGGGGCGAATGGCGCGGGTCGGGGGGCACGAAGGGCGGGCTAGGCTCGTCGGGTGCGTCTCGTCATCGCCCGCTGCTCGGTCGACTACACCGGCCGTCTGAACGCGCACCTGCCCCTGGCCACCCGCCTCCTCGTACACAAGGGAGACGGCAGCCTCCTGGTGCACTCCGACGGCGGCTCGTACAAGCCGCTGAACTGGATGAGCCCGCCCTGCACACTCACCCCTGAGGACCCGGATGCTGCGGACCTCGAGGACGGCGTCATCGAACGCTGGCGCGTGACCCACGCGAAGTCCGGTGACGCGCTGGTCGTGCGCATCCACGAGGTTCTCCACGACTCCTCCCACGACCTCGGCGTCGATCCCGGGCTCATCAAGGACGGCGTCGAAGCAGACCTGCAGCGGCTGCTCGCCGAGCAGGTCGCTCTCGTCGGCGACGGCCTGACGCTCGTCCGCCGTGAGTACCCGACCGCGATCGGCCCGGTCGATCTGCTGCTGCGCAATCCCGACGGCGGCACGATCGCCGTGGAGATCAAACGCCGTGGCGATATCGACGGTGTCGAGCAGCTGACCCGCTACCTCGAGCTGCTCGGCCGTGACCCGCACCTGGCCCCCGTCACCGGGGTCTTCGCCGCGCAGGAGATCAAGCCTCAGGCCCGCGTCCTGGCCACCGATCGCGGCATCCGCTGCCTCACCCTCGACTATGACGAGATGAAGGGCATCCAATCCGGCGCCCCGCGCCTGTTCTGACCCCCGCCCGCATCCCGCGAACCGCGCGCCAGATAGCGTGGGAGCATGCCGCTGCGCTCACCCTGGTCGTGCATCCTCTGGGATGTGGACGGCACGATCGTCGATGCATCCGAGGGCATCCTCCGGCGCCTGACCATCACGCTCGAGCACTTCGGGATGCAGCCGCCCACGCGCGGCGAGCTGTCGCGGTGGATCGGACCGCCCATGTTCGAGTCGTTCCAGGCGAATCTCGGGATGAGCCCCGAGCAGGCCACCGAGGCCGTCGCCTTCTATCGCGGCCTCAACAAGGCGGAGGGGTACACCGCCAGCGCCAAACTCTTCCCCGGCATGGCCGAGCTCATCGCCGACCTCGGGGCGGCCGGTGTACCGCAGGCGACCGCGTCATCCAAGCCCGAGGTGCAGGTCGTCGCGCTCATGGAGCACTTCGAGCTCTCGCCGTTCTTGACCGCGATGGTCGGCGCGACCCCGGATGAGCGCACCCTGAGCGCCAAGGCCGACATCGTCGCCGAAGCCCTGCGCCGGCTCTCCGTCGCCGGTGCCGATATCGACCGCCCGGTCCTCATCGGCGATCGTCACCATGACGTGGAGGGCGGTATCGCCAACGATGTGCCGGTGATCTTCGTGCGGTGGGGGTTCAGCTGGCCGCACGAGGCCGATGGAGCGCAGGCCGCTGTCGACGACGCCGACGAGCTCCGCAAGCTTCTCCTCGTTCCCGACCCCGCCGAATAGCGGCACCGGATCGCCCGCCCGCCCTATCAATAAGGTGAGACGCATGGGGGACCAGCCGGCCAGGCCGCACCGATTCCGACATGTGGCGGGCCGGGTCCCCGCCACCCTCACTCTCGTCACGATCGTCCTCACCGTCGGGGTGGTGTGGCGGGGGCTCTGGTCGCCCTTCGAAGACACCCCGCTGTTCGCCTCCGTCGCCTATGGCCTTCCGGCGGTCGAGTCGGGTCGGTGGTGGACGCTGATCACCGGCATGTTCTTCGTCGATCGCCCGGCGACCTACCTCTTCACCCTCCTCACCTTCGCCGGGATGGCGTATCTGGAGTACCAGCGCGGGTCGCGTGTGGCCTTGAGCTACTTCGCCATCGGGCAACTCTTCGCCGTGCTCGCCGCGTCGCTCCTCCTCTGGCTGGGCACGATGCTCCCCTGGCCGTGGGCTCAGACAGAGGCCGCCGCGCTGGATGTCGGTCCCTCCGGCGGCACGATGGCGTGCCTCGCCGCGGCGGTGTCGTTGTTCGTGTCCCCCTGGCGGCTGCGCGCCTGGGTCGTCCTCGTGGCGTTCGTCTTCGTGGCGCTGCTCTTCGGGGGCACCATAGCCGATCTCGAGCACGTCCTTGCCGTCGCTCTCGTCCTCGGGACATCCCGCGCCCTGCGTCCGCAGCGCGTGAGCGTCCGCGAGCAGCGCTTGATCGCATCCGTGATGCTGATCGTCCTCGGCGTCATCCAGATCGTCACCCTCCTGGTGCCGACCACCGGGCCCTTCGGCCGCACCGCGCCCTCTCAGGCGCCCTGGGTCGGCGTCGTTCTCGACGCCCTCGTCATCCTTATCGTGGCCCGCGGGATGATGCGGGGCAGACGCTGGGCGTGGACCGTGAGCGTCGCGCTCACGGTGCTGAAGATGGTCGTGGGTGTCGGCCTCGTCGTGCTGGTCGCTCTTCTCGGGATCGCCGACGTCGAGTCCGCGGTCGATACCGACGTCAGCGTGTGGTTGGCCGGTTCGGTGCTGTGGGCGCTCACGTTCGGCTACCTCGTCCTGGCCCGAGCCGCGTTCCGCGGCCGCCGCAACGCCCGCATCGGCGAGGCGGCTCCACCGACCAGCGACGAGGTGAAGGACGAGATCCGCCGCTACGGCGGGGGCACGCTGTCGTGGATGGCGACCTGGGACCACAACGACTACTCCCGGGTGGGCGGCGGCATCGTCGCGTATCAGTGCCGAGCAGGCGTCGCGCTGGCTCTCGCGGACCCCATCGGCCCCGCCGCATCCCGCCCCGAAGTGATCGCGGAGTTCATCCGCAACAGCGAGCGTGCCGGCCTCGCGCCGTGCTTCTTCAGTGCGAGCGAAGCCACGCGGGCAGCGGTCCCCGCCGGCTGGCGGAGCCTCGTCGTCGCCGACGACACCATCGTCGACCTGCCGGGTCTCCAGTTCACCGGCAAGGCGTGGTCGGACGTGCGCACATCGCTGAACCGAGCCGCTCGGGAGGGCATGCGGTTCCGGATGACGCGTCTGCGCGACGAACCGTGGGGGATCCAGCAGCAACTGCGGGCGATCTCGGAGAGCTGGGTGGGGGACAAGGGGCTGCCGGAGATGGGTTTCACCCTCGGCACGCTCCACGAAGCGGCCGATCCCGAGGTGCGGCTTGCTCTCGCGATCTCGCCCGTCGGCGACGTCGACGGGTTCTTGTCGTGGCTGCCCGTGTACGGCGACGGCCGGGTGCGCGGGTGGACCCTCGACCTCATGCGGCGCCGGGACGGCGGTTTCGGCCCGGTGATGGAGTACCTCATCGCGTCATCCGCGACGTTCTTCGCCGCAGAGGGAGCGGAAGTGCTCTCCCTGTCGGGCGCTCCCCTCACCCACGAATACCCGCCCGGAGCCGGCGCCATCGCCGACCTCACACGGTGGGTGGCCGACGTGCTCGAGCCGGTCTACGGCTTCGCGTCACTGCACCGCTTCAAGCAGAAGTTCCATCCGCGCTACGAGACGATGTACCTGCTCTACCGCGACGAGAGCGACCTCACTCGCATCGGGGCGGCGCTCACTCGCGCGTTCCTGCCGACCGCCACGTTGCGGCAGTTCGCCGACGCCGGGCGCGAACTCGTGCGCGGCGAACACTGATGCATGGCGCCGCCTCCGCAGGGGCGGGCGCCATGGCGTCAGATGGGGCGGATGTTCTCCGCCTGCAGCCCCTTGGGGCCCTGTGCGATCTCGAATTCGACGCGCTGGTTCTCTTCGAGGGAGCGATAGCCCGCCGCCTCGATCGCCGAGTAGTGGGCGAAGACATCCGCGCCGCCCTCATCGGGCGCGATGAAGCCGAAGCCCTTCTCCGAGTTGAACCACTTGACCGTGCCCTGGGTACTCATTGCGTTGCCGTTCCTTCTTGCCGGCGCCCTGGTGCGCCGGTGGATTCCCACGGTAACGGTCGCAGGCTCCGGGCGCATCGGATGGTGACACAAACGTTGCACGGCGTCGCGTCGGCGCGATCGGGCCGTTAACCATACGACGCCCGGGCTGAGCCGAACGCTCAAAGCCCGGGCGTCGACGGATCCCCCCGGATAGGCCACGCAGAGCGTGACTGCGAACACTCTACTGACAACACCGCGTGCAGCGCGAGAGCGAGATGGAAAGTTCTGAGGCGATGTTGCCCTCATAGGGTGGCGGTGTGGGACACATCGAATTGCGCGACTTCGACGACGACGATCTCGACGCCGTGTTCGAGATGATGCGCGCCGCCGGATCGGCCGATCCGGCCGTGTTCACCGCATCCGACCCCGATGATCGGACCGCCTTCGATGAGTTGATGCAGCGCCAGCGCACCTCACCGGATGTCGCCGTCTGGGTCGTCACCGAGAACGGCGGTTTCGCCGGCATGGCCGCGGCCTTCTCGGTCGACGGCGAGCGGGAGGTGACGTATTCGATCGCCCGGCACGCGCAGGGACGGGGCGTGGGGACGGAAGCGCTGAAGCTGCTCGTGGCCCGCGAGGGGGAACGGCCGCTGTACGCCCGAGTCTCCGCCGACGCGCCGTCCCGCGCGGTCCTCGAGCGCATCGGATTCACCGAGGTGTCCCGTCCGAGGGCCGAGGCGTCAAGCGCCGGCTCCCGCGGCGCCGACCCCCGCTCCCGCGAGGTCGAGGCCCGCCTCTACGTGCTTCCCCCGACCCTGGAGTAGCCCGAGGCCCGTCCCGTTGTTCCGTGAGAAGCCATCTCCGCCACGAGACTGCGGCTCTCGTCCGCAGTCTCGTGGCGGAGATGAGGTCTCGCGGGAAGGAGGGGCGGTTGGGCCCGGGAAACGGAAAAGGGCCCCTCTCGGGACCCTTCCGTTTGGTGCGCGAGGGGGGACTTGAACCCCCACGCCCTTGCGGGCACTGGCACCTGAAGCCAGCGCGTCTACCTATTCCGCCACTCGCGCGAGGCGCAGAAACGTCCTGCGCTCTCAACTTCCCGACAATATCACGGCCACGCACGCGTCAAAGCGGCCCGTGCATGGCCGAGCCGAACTCAGGCTGGATCGACTTTGCGGGCGCCCCGCCAGCCGGTGAGGGCGGATCCTCCTGAGTTGGCGGGCGAAAGACGCGCGAAAAGCCGAGAGAGAGCGGCGTCCATAAGCTCCCCAGGCGTGCTGACTACGATGTACCCACCGGTTTGCCTGCCTGAAGGAGTCTCGTGGGGCTACTCGACAGTTTCGAGAAGGGTCTCGAACGCGCTGTCAACAGCGCGTTCGCGAAGACCTTCCGCAGCGGCATCCAGCCGGTGGAGATCGCGTCGGCGCTGCGCAGCGAGCTCGACAAGAAGGCTGCGGTGGTCAGCCGCGACCGCATCCTCGCGCCCAACACCTTCACGGTGCACCTCGCTCCGGCCGACGACGAGCGCATGCGATCGCTCGGTACGGCGCTCGACTCCGAGCTCGACACGCTCGTGCAGGCCCACGCCCGGACGCAGGGGTACTCCTTCGCCGGTCCCGTCGCCATCACGCTCGAGCGCGACGAGTCCCTGTCGACAGGCACGCTCCGGGTGGAGTCGAAGACCGCCGCGGGAACAGTTTCGTGGCGCGGCGTCGTCGACATCAACGGCTCCCGCCATCCGCTGGTCAAGTCCCGCACCGTCATCGGCCGCGGCAGCGACGCCGACATCACCCTCCCCGACTCGGGCACCAGCCGCCGCCATGTCGAGATCCTCTGGGACGGCGAGCGCGCGATGGTGCGCGACCTGGGCTCGACCAACGGCACGCAACTGAACGGCCAGAAGATCTCCGAAGCCCCCCTTCCGCCCGACTCGACGGTCACCATCGGGCGCACCGACATCGTCTTCCGGGTCGTCCCCCAGGCCGCGCCGGCCGCCTCCCGCCCCCGGGTTCCTGACGCCACGCGCGCGTTCGGCGTGAACGAGGGAGGGCCCAGGGCGTGAGCGAACTCACCCTTCTGCTGCTGCGCATCGGATTCCTGCTGCTGCTGTGGTTCTTCGTCTTCGCCGTGGTGTATTCGCTCCGCGCCGATCTGTTCGGCGTCAAGGTGCGCAAGCTCCCGGAGCCGGCCGCTGCTGCAGCCGCGCCCGTGCAGGCCGCCGGGCCGGCGGACGCGACGACCCCCGTGGGCCGACCCGCGCCTCCCCGGGTGAAGGATGCTGCGCCCGGAGGAAACGCCACGAAGAGCACGGTCTCGCGCATCGTCATCACGAGTGGTCCGAAGGCCGGTGTCGAGCTGCCCCTGGGTAATGAGCCGCTGACGATCGGCCGCTCCAGCGAGTCGGCGCTCGTCATCCGCGACGACTACACCTCGAGCCACCACGCACGACTCGTCCTGTGGGGCGACAAGTGGATGATCCAGGACCTGGACTCCACCAACGGCACCTATCACGACGGCATCCGCGTGGCCGCTCCCGTCCCGGTGAAGATCGGCGCCCCCATCAAGGTGGGCGCGACGACCTTCGAGCTGCGGAAGTAGTCCCCGGAACTCCATGGTCTTCCAGGGCTCGAGCGCCGCCATCTCGCACACCGGCAAGGTGCGCTCCAACAACCAGGATTCCGGTTACGCCGGGTCGAATCTCTTCGTGGTGGCCGACGGCATGGGCGGTCACGCCGGCGGAGACGTCGCATCCAGCCTCGCCATCTCCCAACTGGCGCTGCTGGACCAGCCCTTCACGTCGACCGCCGAGGCCGAACGGGCACTGCGCGACTCGATCACCGACGCCGCGACGGAGTTGATCGACACGGTGGGCCGCCGGCCGGAGCTCGCCGGCATGGGCACGACGGTCAGTGCGCTCGTCATGGTCGACGACTATGCCGTCATCGCGCATATCGGCGACTCGCGCATCTACCTCTACCGCGACGACGCGCTGACCCAGATCACCACCGACCACACCTTCGTGCAGCGCCTCGTCGACTCGGGGCGCATCACCCCGGAAGAGGCCCGGTACCACCCACGCCGCTCCGTGCTCATGCGCGTGCTCGGCGACATGGACCCCGACCCCGAGGTCGACACCTTCATCATGCCGACTCAGCCCGGTGACCGGTGGCTGCTGTGTTCGGACGGCCTGTCGGGCGTGCTGGATGACGAGCACACGGCGAAGGCACTCGGGGCGGGTCTCGCTCCCGGCCGCACCGCCGACATGCTGCTCAAGCAGGCGCTCGACGGCGGGGCGCCCGACAACGTCACGATCGTCATCGTCGACGTCGGCGGTCAGCATCCCCTCTTCCTCGGCACCCCCACGATCGTGGGGTCGGCATCGAACCCCGTGGGCGTCGAGGTGCCTGCGGCGCGGCCCGGTCGCAGCAGCTGGCTGCATCCGAACCGCCAGGCGGCGAACGAGCCGACGCACTTCGAGCCGGATGCCGAGTTCCTCGAGGAGCTCATCGAGGAAGACCGGCGTCGTGCCCGACGTCGCCGGGCGGGCTGGATCATCGGCTTCCTCCTGGTGCTCGCCGCCATCGCCGCGTCGCTCGCCGTCGCATACAACTGGACCCAGACGCGCTATTTCATCGGCGCCGACGACGACACTGTCGTGGTGTACCGCGGCATCCAGCAATCGCTCGGTCCGATCTCGCTGTCGTCCCCCCACGAAGACACCGGCATCGCCCTGGCCGACCTTCCCGACTTCGAGCGGGGGACGGTGGAGCGCACCATCAACGCCCGTTCCCTCTCCGACGCCGAGCTGATCGTGGATCGCCTGCGTGAGACAGCCGGATTGGAGGGACGATGACCTCCTCGACGCCGATCGCCCGTACGAGCGCACCCGCCGATGGCGTCAGCGCCGACACGGCGGTGATCCGGGCGCTCCGGCGCATCCGCGTGCCGCAGACCCAGCGCAACCGCGAGCTCGGGCTGCTGCTGTTCGCCCTCGTGATCAACGTCGGCGCCGTCGTGCTCGTGAACTTCGGAACCGGCCGCGCCCTCGACGCGCAGGTCTTCGTCTACGGCGGCCTCCCCCTCGCGCTCGCGCTCGTGCTCCACATCGTGCTGAGGCTGCGGGCGCGTGACGCCGACCCCTTCGTCCTCCCCATCGCCACGCTCCTGACGGGCATCGGCATCGCGGAGATCTATCGCATCGACATCGCGCGCAACCATCTCGGCTGGGATGCTTCCTCCACACGTCAGCTCGCCTGGTCGGCGATCGCCATCGGCGGTGCCATCCTCATCGTCGTCTTCCTGCGCAACTATCGCGTGCTCTTCCGGTACACCTACCTATTCGGCCTGGCCGGCGTGCTGCTCCTGCTCCTCCCGTTCGTCCCGGGCCTCGGCACCGATCAGAACGCCGACGTGTGGGTGTCGGTCGGCGGCCTCTTCCAGTTCCAGCCCGGTGAGCTGGCCAAGATCGCGCTGGCCATCTTCTTCGCCGGCTACCTGGTGCGCACCCGGGAGAGCCTCAGCTCGGTGGGGACGCGATTCCTGTGGATGACCTGGCCGCGCGCACGCGAACTCGGTCCGCTGCTGATCATCTGGCTGATCTCGCTCGGCATCATCGTGCTGCAGCGCGACCTCGGCACGGGGCTGCTGCTGTTCGGCATGTTCGTGGCGATGCTCTACGTCGCCACGGGTAAGACGAGCTGGGTGCTGATCGGTGTGCTGCTGGCGGCCGGCGGCGCCTTCCTCGCCTCTCGCGTGCTGCCTTATGTCGGGGCGCGGTTCAACAACTGGCTCGACGCGTTCAACCCGGAACTCATCAACGGCAGCAGCTATCAGCTCGTGCAGGGGATCTTCGGCCTCGCTCAGGGTGGACTGATCGGGACCGGACTCGGCCAGGGACGGCCCTACCTCACGCCGCTGTCGCAGAGCGACTACATCCTGCCCAGCCTCGGTGAGGAACTCGGACTCGTGGGCGTGTTCGCGATCCTCTGCCTTTACATGGTCTTCGCCAGCCGCGGCATCCGCATCGGACTGGCGGGGCAGGACGACTTCGGCAAGCTGCTCGCCACGGGGTTGTCGTTCACGATCGTGCTGCAGGTGTTCATCATGGTCGGCGGCGTCACGCGGCTGATCCCCCTCACCGGTCTGACGACGCCGTTCCTCACAGCCGGCGGCTCGTCCCTCATCTCGAACTGGCTCATCGTCGCGCTGCTGCTGCGCATCTCCGATGCGGTGCGCAGCCGACCCCGGGTGGTGATCGGTTAAATGACGAAAGAGTTACGACGTCTGAGCATCCTCATGCTCGTGATGTTCCTTGCGCTGTTCGGATCGACGAGCGTCATCCAGGTCGTACAGGCCGAGGAGCTGGCTCAGAACCCGGCCAACACACGCGCCCTCTACGACTCCTACGAGGTGCAGCGCGGCTCGATCATCGCGGGCGGCACGGCGATCGCCTCGTCCGTACCCTCGAACGACGTGTACAGCTGGCAGCGGACGTACGTGGATGCGGACATGTGGGCGCCGGTGACAGGCTTCATCAATCCCGTCCTCGGGTCTGCCACGGGCCTCGAGCAGGCCATGAACCAGGTGCTCAGCGGTACGGCCGGGTCGCAGTTCCTCTCCCGCCTGGATCGCATCGTCACCGGTCAGCCGCCGCGCGGGTCGAACGTGGAGATCACGCTGGACCCCGTCGTGCAGCGCGCCGCTTTCGACGCGCTCAGCGGCCTGGAGGGCGCCGTGATCGCGATCGAGCCGAGCACGGGACGCGTCCTCGCCATGGCGACGAGCCCCAGCTACGACACGAACGCCCTCGCCTCCCACGACACCGCAGCGGTCGAGGCGACCTACGACGCGCTGCTGGCCGATCCGAGCGATCCGCTGTTCAACCGGGCGATCGGCGGCGACTTGAACCCGCCGGGCTCGACGTTCAAGCTCGTCGTCGTATCCGCCGCTCTCGCTTCCGGCGAGTACACGCCCGACTCCATGTTGCCCAACCCGGCCATCTACCAGCTGCCGCAGTCATCGCGCACCGTGCGCAACGCCAGTGGCGGGACGTGCGGTCCGGGCGAGCAGGTCACGATCGCCGACGCGCTCCGCCTGAGCTGCAACATCCCGATGGCCGAGCTGGCGGTACAGCTGGGCGACGACGCCATCCGCGAGGAAGCCGAGAAGTACGGCTTCAACCGCGCGTTCGAACTGCCGCTGACCTCCACCGAGTCCGCCTACCCGAGCGATTTGGATGACGCGCAGACCGCGCTGACCGGATTCGGTCAGGGTCAGGTGACGGCGACTCCGCTGCAGATGGCCATGGTCTCCGCCGGCGTCGCGAACGGCGGTGTGGTGATGAACCCGCAGATGGTCGATTCCGTGATCGGTCCGGATCTGACCGTGCAGGAGACCTTCGACGGCACCGAGTTCGGCCAGGCGCTCGACGGTGATCTCGCGGCTCAGCTGTCGCGCATGATGGTCGCCAATGTCAGTGACGGCGCTGCCTCCGGTGCAAGAATAGGTGGGGTCGAGGTGGCCGGTAAGACGGGCACCGCGGAGAACGGCGACCGCCCGTACACGCTGTGGTTCACCGGCTTCGCTCCGGCGGATGATCCGCAGGTCGCCGTCGCGGTCGTCGTGGAAGCCGGCGGAGGGCAAGGACAGTCGGGAAGCGGTGACACCATCGCCTCTCCTATCGCGAAGAAGGTCATGGAGGCGGTGCTGAATAAATGAGACCGACACAGGGTGTGACCTTCGGTGGACGCTACGAGCTGGAGTCGCGGATCGCGATCGGCGGCATGGGCGAGGTGTGGGAAGCCACCGACCACGTCATCGGCCGGACCGTGGCGATCAAGATCCTCAAAGACGAGTACATGGGCGACCCGGGCTTCCTCGAGCGCTTCCGCGCCGAGGCCCGCCACGCTGCGCTCGTCAACCACGAGGGCATCGCCAGCGTGTTCGACTACGGCGAGGAGAACGGCAGCGCCTTCCTCGTGATGGAACTCGTGCCCGGTGAGGCGCTCTCCACGATTCTCGAGCGCGATGGCACCCTGTCCACGGACAAGACCCTCGACATCGTGGCGCAGACGGCGGCGGCCCTGCAGGCCGCACACGCGGCGGGTCTCGTGCACCGCGACATCAAGCCCGGGAACCTCCTCATCACGCCCGACGGACGGGTGAAGATCACCGACTTCGGCATCGCCCGCATCGCCGACCAGGTGCCGCTGACCGCGACCGGCCAGGTCATGGGGACGGTGCAATACCTTTCGCCCGAGCAGGCGTCCGGACACGCGGCATCCCCGGCGACCGACACGTACTCGCTGGGCATCGTGGCCTACGAGTCGCTCGCCGGCAAGCGCCCCTTCACGGGCGAGTCGCAGGTGGCGATCGCCATGGCGCAGATCAACGAGCAGCCGCCTCCTCTGCCGCCCACCGTGCCCGAGCCCGTGCAGCGGCTCGTCATGGCCATGATCGCGAAGAAGCCGGATGAGCGCCCCGCGTCATCCGCGGCCGTGTCACGCGCCGCCTCCGCGCTGCGCCGGGGCGACCTGTCCGCCGCGATCGCCGCCGTCCCGGCCATCGGCGGAGCCGCGGGGACCGATGAGGTCACCCAGCTTCTGACCGCGGGCGCCGACACCTCGGCCGCGACACGCTTGCTGCCGGCTCCGACGATGGTGGCCACTGCCGAGCACACGGAAGAGGATGCTCCGCCTGAGAAGCGCAAGCGCAGCCCATGGACCTGGCCGCTGGTCGCCCTCATCGGGCTCCTCGTGCTGGTGCTGGGCGGCACCCTGATCGCCTTCTTCGTCAACCAGGACCCGGCGCCGGCGCCGACGACCAGCTCCGCCACCCCCACCCGGCCCGCCACCACCCCCACCCCCGAACCGACGCCCGAGTCGACGACGGTGAACCTCGACGCCCTGGGCCTCGTCGGGATGAACTGCGACGCGGCGATCCAGGCCGCCACCGACGCCGGCCTCCGTCCGGCGCGTGCCAACGGCTCAGCGGCCCCCTCCGGCGAGCAGGTCGGCACTGTGGAGTCCACCGATCCGGCCCGCGGCAATCTCGAAGAAGGCGATGCCCTCACCGTCACGTGCTACGGCGAGCAGACTCCGATTCCCGCTCCGGGAAACGGGCCCACGGTCGAGCCGAATCCGGCCGAGGCGAACTCCACCGCGACGGTGTCGTGGGGCGCGTTCTCCTGCCCGAGCGGCACCGGCAGCCTCAGTGGATACACCGTCACGCTCACCGGCGCCCTCTTCACGGACGGCACGCAGCAGCGCAGCTTCGGTCCCGGAGAACAGTCCGCCGAGATCCAGGTGCCCGCAACCGGGAGCATCACCGCCCGGTACGTGGGGCTGTGCAGTGGGCAGGGGGGTCAGCGCGAGTCCGCGTCGTCTCCGACCTCGCAGGTCTCGATCGCCGCGGCGCCGGAGCCCACTTCGTCGCCGTCCCCATGACCACCTAAGCTGACCTTTTGATCCACCACCCGGGGAGTGCACCGTGACGACCGAGACACGCGTGCTGTCCGGCCGCTATCGCGTCGATGAACTCATCGGCCGAGGCGGCATGGCCAGCGTGTACCGCGGGTACGACGTCACCCTCGGCCGTCAGGTCGCCATCAAGGTGCTCCGCCGGGAACTGGCCGAGGATGCGGCGTTCCGCACGCGCTTCCGCCTCGAGGCCCAGTCGGCCTCGCGCATGGCCCACCCCGCCATCGTCCGGGTGTTCGACGCGGGAGAGGACACCGAGATCGGGTCGGACGGGGTACCCCACCCCGTGCCCTACATCGTGATGGAGCTCGTCCACGGCAGGCTGCTGAAGGACATCATCGCCGAGGGACCCGTACCGGAAGAAGACGCCCGGCGTTACGTCGACGGCATCCTCGAAGCTCTGGAGTTCTCCCACCGTGCCGGCGTCGTGCACCGCGACATCAAGCCGGGCAACGTGATGGTGACCGATGACGGTCAAGTGAAGGTGATGGACTTCGGTATCGCCCGCGCGGTCTCGGACTCCTCATCCACCGTCGCGGAGACCACCACGATCCTCGGAACCGCGGCCTACTTCTCTCCGGAGCAGGCCAAGGGCGAGCCGGTGGACGCCCGTGCCGACCTGTACTCCGCGGGGGTCGTCCTGTACGAGCTCCTCACCGGCCGGCAGCCCTTCCGTGGCGAATCGCCGGTGGCAGTGGCCTACCAGCATGTGAGCGAGGCTCCCATCGCGCCGTCGGAGATCACCGAGACGGTGCCGCGGGCGCTGGATGCGGTGGTGCTCCGAGCCCTCGCGAAGGATCCGTTCCAGCGGTTCCCGGATGCGGCGACCTTCCGAGCCGCACTCGAAGAGGCCGCCGACGGGAAGCAGCCCAGCAAACGGCAGCTGGGGGCGCTCACCAGCGAGCTGTACGGTCCGAACCCGCGCCACGCGGCCGAGACCGCACGATCGCTGCGGCAGTTGAGCACCGACACGACGATGCGCCGTACCCAGTCCGGGCCGCCGGTGGCATGGATCTGGTCGGGCGTGGCCCTGCTGGCCGTCCTGCTGGTCTCCGTGCTCATCTGGACGATGTCCATCCGTCCGAGCGCTGAGGTGCCCGGCAATGCCCGGATCGTGCCGGACGTCTCGGATGTCGCCTGGGAGCGCGCCGAGGAACTCCTTCTCGCCGAAGACCTCGTCCCCCTGCGTGTGGACGAGCCCAGCGAGGATGTCGCCACCGGAAACGTCATCCGCACCGACCCGGACGCGGGCATCTCGCTCGCGGGCGGCGCCGAAGTGACCGTCTACGTCTCCCGCGGCGAGGAGACCGCATCCGTTCCGACCCTGACGGGGCTGTCCGAAGAAGCGGCGCGTCAAGCCCTCACCGATGCCGGCCTCGTGGTGGGAGCGATCCGGCAGCGGAACGATCCGGCGGTGGCCGCAGGAACGGTGCTCGAGGTCGACCAGGCCGAGGGTGCTGCCGTACCGCTCGGGACTCCGGTGAACCTGGTGGTCTCCACCGGGCGCGTCGTGATCGTGGACTACACCGGTTACACGCTGGATGCGGCGACCCGCGAACTGCAGAGCCCCGAACTGCAGCTGAGCGTGACGTCGGAAGAGGATCCCTCGTGCCCGGCGGCGGCGACCCCCACCGTGGTGCGTCAGTCGATCGGCCCCGGCGAGGTTCCCATCCACTCCGAGATCCTGCTCACGGTCTGCTCGGGGACCTGACCGGACCGCGGGGGCCCAGCTGCCGCCCGCGCTCGTCGGCCCCGTCCATTCCGGCGGATGCCAGCCAGTTGCCCAGGAGTCGGTGACCGCCCTCGGTGAGGATGCTCTCGGGATGGAATTGCACCCCGACGATCGGGACGAAGCGGTGCGCGACCCCCATGATGACCCCCGATTCGGTCGTGGCGGTCACCGCCAGATCAGGGGGCAGAGACGCGGGAACGATCGCGAGCGAGTGGTAACGCGTGGCCACCAGCGGATGCGGCAACCCGGCGAACAGCCCGGTCCCGTCGTGCTCGACGGGCGAGGTCAGTCCGTGCATGAGTTCGGGAGCGTGGGCGACCGTCGCCCCGAACGCCACGCCGATCGCCTGATGACCGAGGCAGACTCCGAGCAGGGGCACTGCCGCATCCGCCGCCGCGCGGACGACGGCGATCGACGCGCCGGCGTGCTCCGGATCCCCCGGCCCCGGCGAGACCAGCACGGCGTCGGCGGACCGGACGACGGATGCGGCGTCCTCGGGGTCGATCGCGTCCGCTTCGACGAGCCCGACCTCGGCGCCCAGTTCGCGGACGTAGCCGGCGAGCGTGTGGACGAAACTGTCGTGGTTGTCCACGACCAGCACGCGGAACCCGGTCACTGGACGGTGACGTCCTGCGGGTTCACGAACTGGCTCACCCACGGGAAGACCCAGAAGAACAACCCGTAGACCACCGCAGCGGCGAGCACGAGGAGGATCACGACGCGCAGCCACCAGGGGCCGGGAAGCACATGCCACAACGCGCCGTACATCAGCTTGCCGCCTCGGTCAGAGCGGCGGGTGGGGCGCTGGCGCGTGGGGTGAATGACTCGAAGAGGCCGTAGCCGACGATCCGCTCGGTCATGGCGTACATCGGACTGCAACTGGTCAAGGTGATGTATCGCTCTCCGGCCGGCGCGTCAGGCTTGCGTGGGACATCCAGGAGCACGTCCACCGCGTTGGGCTTCACATACTCGAGCGTGCGGAACCGGTAGGTGTACCACCCCACCTCGGTCTCCACGACGATGGCATCCCCGACGCGCAAGTGGGCGATGCGGTTGAACGGCTTCCCGAATGTCGTCCGGTGCGCCGCGACGGCGAAGTTGCCGACCTCTCCCGGCATGGCGGCGTCGGGGTAATGGCCGATCCCAATGGGGTCGAGGGTCTTCGCGCGGCTCACCCCGCCGGCGATGGGCATCGCATAGTCGGCGCCGAAGCGTGGAATGCGCATGACCCCGAACTCTTGCGCGTCGGCCGGCTGGGGAAGGATCACCGGCTCCACCGCGACGGGTTCGGCGGGCGCTTCCGCCGAGGGCTCCGTGGAGGGTGTCACCGGCGTGTGCTGCTGCTCCCACTGCTCGGAGAGTTCCGATCCGGCCTGGTTCTTCTCCGCGGCGTAGATCACATCGCCGATCCACATCTGCCACGCGACGTAGAGGAGAACAACGACACCGACCGTGATGAGCAGTTCCCCGATCACGCCGACGACGGAGACACGACGTCGGGGGCGGCGGCGCGCGCGCCGAGTCGCCTCATCCTCCGTGGCCTCCACGCTGCGATCCTAAGGCTCCGGGCTATGGGGCGGCTGGCAGTTAGACTGTGGGTATGGCACGTTCTGGCAACGGCGAAGACCCGATCGTCGACCGCAGCGAGAGGGATGCTCCGCCCAACCCGGTGTGGTTCATGCCCGTGATGGTCGGTCTCATGGTGATCGGCCTCGTCTGGGTACTCGTCTTCTACCTCAGCAGCACGAATCTCCCCATCCCCGGGATCGGCGCGTGGAACCTGGCGATCGGTTTCGCCATCGCCTTCATCGGCTTCCTGATGACCACGCGGTGGCGATAATTACACGGGTGTGATTTGTCCCCATGTGTGGATAGACCTGTGGATAACTTCCCGTCGACCTACGCGTAGAGGATCGGGGGAAGAGCCAGGAACCCCGCGAGGACGACGCTGAGACCCACCATCAGGCCGATCTGCAGGGGGCGCTGCCGGCGGGCGCGCGTGCGGGCGTAAATGAAGCCGACCGCGGCGCCGACGATGAGCCCACCCAGGTGCGACTGCCACGAGATCTGGATGGCCGCGAGCGCGTTCGCGAACGACCCGGTTCCCGCCGCTGAGACGATCGCGAGGACGAACGGCAGCGCGAAGTTGACGGCGATGAGGATGGCGATCATCCGGATGTTGGCGCCGATGTGGCGCCCGATCACGAGCAGCGCGCCGAAGAGACCGAAGATCGCACCGGATGCTCCGACCACCGCCACGTTCGGCGCGAGCAACGCCACCGCGACCGATCCGCCGACGGCGCTGAGGACGTAGAGCAGCAGGAAGCGGACCCGCCCCAGCAGGGGCTCGAGGCTGCGCCCGATGAACCACAGCGCGAGCATGTTCAGACCGATGTGCCAGAACCCGTCGTGAACGAGCACGACGGTCAGGACGCGCCACGGCTGGAAGACGCCGCTGATCTGTGGATAGATTGCGGGCGCGTAGAACGACAGCAGGCTCTCCACGACGCGGCCGAAGCCGGGGATCAGGGTCACGACGAACACGAATGCCGTCACGGCGATGATCGAATACGTCACGAGGGGGCGGCCGTCGGAGACGGCACTCACGGCGGGGCGCGACCACCGACGCTCAGCCGTCCGCTGCGCCGGGGTGACGTTCGCACGCTGCTCTGCGAGGCACTCCGGGCAGATGACGCCGACGGCCGCCTGCGTCTGGCATTCCGCGCAGATCGTCCGCAGGCACCGCTGGCAGAGGACGAAGCTCTGCCGGTCGGGGTGCCGGTAACAGAAGTTGTCGCGGTTGCGGTGGAACTCGTCCGTGCTCACCCGCAGCGTCCGCCCGTCAGACCGGAACGACGTCGATCGAGGCGATGACCACGGGCTCGATCGGGCGGTCGCCGGCCGCCGTCGGTACCGCGGCGATCGCGTCCACGACGGCCCTCGAGGCGTCGTCGGCCACCTCACCGAAGATGGTGTGCTTGCCCTGCAGCCACGGCGTGGGGTCGGTGGTGATGAAGAACTGGGAGCCGTTGGTGCCCTCGAGCTGGCCGGTGATGGCGTTGCGGCGCGTGCCGGCGTTGGCCATGGCGAGCTTGTAGGGGGCGTTGAAGTCGAGCTCGGGGCTGATCTCGTCGTTGAAGTTGTAGCCCGGTCCTCCGACGCCCTGTCCGAGCGGGTCGCCGCCCTGGATCATGAACCCCGGGATGATGCGGTGGAAGATCACGTCGTTGTACAGCGGGCCTTCGCCGCGCTGACCGGTCGCAGGGTGGGTCCACTCCTGCGAGCCATCGGAGAGACCGATGAAGTTCTGGACCGTGCGAGGGGCCTGGTCACCGAACAGGTGGACGACGATGTCGCCGTGGTTGGTGTGGATGGTGGCGACAGCAGAGTGCGAAGGCATGAGTACATTCTCGCAGAGTTATCTGCAACCCCCTCCGTCGTGATCACGCTCGGTCTGGCAAGATGGTGGCATACGTCCCATCGACCGGGAGGGCATTACCGTGAGTCTCAGCCGCAAGCGCAAGAAAGAACTCCGCAAGCTTCAGGAACAGGCTTCCAAGCTCTGGGGGTCTCAGCAGGTGCTGCTGAGCGAGAGTGCGAACGTCGCCCGCGAGGCGGGTCGCCAGCTCGGCAAATTGGGCCGTGAGCAGGTGGTGCCGGCTGTCCAGCAGGGTTATGGCAAGGGCGTGGGCTTCTCGCGGCAGTTGCTGACCGACAAAGTCGTGCCCAGCGCCGGCGCTGTCGTCGGCTCTGCGCTGTCGGTGTGGGATGCGGCGAACGACACGCGTGAGCGCCTGGCGTCCGGTCGTGGTCTGGCGTTGCCGGATGCCAAGACCTACACGAAGAAGGCCGAGAAGTACGGCAAGCAGGCCACCAAGGCACTGTCGGCGAAGTTCGCCGAGCCGAAGCGCCCGGGCATCGGTGCGGGCGGCGTCATCGCCATCATCCTCGGCGTCGCTGCCGCTGCCGGCGTCGTGTACGCCGCGTGGCAGACGCTGCGCGCAGACGACGAGCTCTGGGTCGCGGACGACCCGCTGCGCGCACCCGACGCGTGAGCGAAGACCCCACCGCGCGGGTTCGTGCTGCAGCTGCAGAGCGCGACCTCGAGGTGGAGTTGGTGGAGCGCCCAGCGGCGTCGAGCCTCGCCGAGGCTGCGGCGCTTCTGGGACTGACGCCGGCCGACATCGTGAAGACCCTCGTCGTGAAGCGGTCGGACGATACGTATCTGTTCGCCCTGGTTCCGGGCGATCGGGCGATCTCGTGGCCCAAACTCCGCACCCTCGTAGGCGTCAACCGGCTGCAGTTGCCTGACCCCCAGCGTGCGCTGGCCGCCACGGGGTACGAGCGCGGAACCATTGTGCCGATCGGCAGCACCACTGACTGGCCGATCTTCGCGGACGAGCGCATCGTCGGGCGGCGGATCGGCCTGGGTGCGGGTGCCCACGGCTACAGCCTCTTCGTCGACGCCGACGATCTCATCGCCGCTTACGGCGCGACCGTCGGCGACATCACGGTCGACGCTCCGGCCTGAGTCAGGCGAGAAGACCGGCCATCCGCAGGCCGATGTCCACGAGCTTGACGCGGGCGAGCGCCCCGATCTCCGCGAGCGAGAACCACTCGGCCCGATCGGTGGATCCGCCGACCTCGTTGCGCAGGCTGCCACCCGTGAGGTGTGCGCGGTAAACGATCCGCAGTGCGTGCAGCGGCCCCGTTGCGTCGTCGCTCAGCCGATCCCCGGTAGGGATCACGCGGGAGTGGATTCCGAGCAGGTCGTCAAGGGCGACGGTGAATCCCGTCTCTTCCCGCACCTCGCGGCGGGCAGCGTGCTCGGGGTCCTCCCCGGGCTCGAGGCCCCCGCCGGGGAGCGTCCACGCGGCGTGGCGACCCTCGTTCCAGTGCGCGAGCAGGACGCGGCCGTCCGCATCCGCGACCACGGCGTAAGCGGCGACCCTCATGTCCATAAGGCGAAAGCCTAGGGCCGTGCGGCGTCGCCGAGCCACCTCACACGGCAGCGGGGACGGCCGCCGCCCGGAAGCGAGCGCCCGGGTGCGTCTCGGGCAGGCGGGTGTGCCCTTCACCGAACAGGTGCTCGCGAAGGGTGGTCCCGGGCAGCTCGTCCTTCAGCAGTCCGCGCCGCCGTAGCTCCGGCATCACGTGGCGGAAGAACAGCTCGTGCGATCCGTCGGCCTCCGGCTGAACCAGGAAACCGTCGGCGCCGGTCTCCTCGATCATCGCGACCGCCTGGTCGACTGCTTCCTCGGGCGTACCGAGGAACGGGGTGCCCATGACCCCGTTGGCACGGAACTCCTCCAGGACCTCCCGCACCGTCGGAGCGTCCGGCCCGAGGAAGCGCTCGATGTTGGTGCGACCGTTGTCGCTCTGCGCCGCGCCGGCCGGAATGGGCTTGTCGAGGTCGAGGGAGAGGAGGTCCACCCCCGTGAAGTATGCGTAGAGCGTCGCGGCGTGCTCGAGGGTGATCTGGTCGATCTGCGCCTGGTGCTGCGCGCGTGCGGCCTCGCGCGATTCGGCGACGCGGAACGTGCCGGCGATCAGGCACTTCACCGCGTCGCGCCCGCGCCCGTTCTCCTCGGCACGGCGTCGGATGTCGTCGATCTGGGCGGCGAGCGCCTTCGATTCGGCAGCGAGGAAGACCGCCTCAGCATACTTGGCCGCCAGCGCCCGCCCCGCCTCGGAGGCGCCCGCCTGGAACAGGGTCGGGGTGACCTGCGGGCTCGGCGGCGTGACGAGCACACCCTTCGCCGAGAAGTAGGGCCCGTCGTGGACGATCTCGTGCACCTTGTCGGGGTCGGCCCACGTGCCGCTCGCCCCGTCCATGATGAGCGCGTCGTCTTCCCAGCATCCCTCCCAGAACTTCAGCGAGAGCTCGACGTGGTCATCGGCGCGGGCGTAGCGCTCGGCATGCGGGATCAGCGGCTCCCCGAACAGGAGGGCGGATCCGGCCTGAGCGGAACCGGTCACGATGTTCCAGCCGATGCGACCTCGAGAAAGGTGGTCCAGGGTCCGGTACTGACGCGTGACGATCGGCGGCTTCTCCACGGTCGTCGACACCGTGGTCACCAGGCCCAACTTCTCCGTCACCGCCGCCATCGCCGACATCAGCATCTGCGAATCCACGCTCGAGAACTGCACGTTCTTCTCGATGGAGGTGGGGATGATGCCGCCGTGAAGTGTGGGATAGCCGTAGGAGTCGGCGAGGAAGAGGAAGTCGGCGCCTGCCTCCTCGCACGCCCGCGCAAGGTCGGTCCAGTAGCTGAGATCGGTGAAGTTCCGCTCGTGCTCACGGCCGGGGATGCGCCAGGTGCCGCGCACCCCTCCGCCTTGGAACATGCCGATGCTCAGCTTCTTGGTCACGGTTTCTCCTCTCGGGATGCGTATGGCGCGTCAGGCGAACGCGGCGACGGACCGGAACGCGGCGCCGGGGTGAGTGGCCGCAAGGTGCGGGTCGTCGGTACCGGACAGCCGCTCACGCAGCGTCATCGCGGGCGAATCGGTGCGCACGTGCCCACGCGAACGCAGCTCCGGCATGACGAGGTCGAGGAACGTGTCGAATCCGCCGGTGTGGTCGGGCTGCACGGCGAAACCATCGGCGCCGGTGGCGGCCAGAACCTCTTCCGCCTGGTCGACCACGGAGGCCGGGTCTCCGACCAGCGGAGCCCCCATGACGCTGTTCCGTTGGAACTCCTCCAGGATCTGCCGCACCGTGGGGGCGTTCGGACCGAGGAAGCGTTCGACGTTGGTCCGCCCGGTCTGGGTGTGCACGGCGGCGGGGTCCATCGGCTTGTCCGGGTCCATTGTGGACAGATCCAGACCCGTGAAGAACGCGTACGAGGCCGCGGCATCGTCGAGCGACACGGCGGCCCGCCGGCGCGCCTGGAGCTCGTGCGCCGCCTGGGTGGTCTCGGCGACGACGAACGTGCCGGCGACGATGAACTTGATCGCCATCGGATCGCGCCCGTATGCCTCCGCCCGACGACGGATGTCGGCGACCTGGGCGGCGAGGGCAGGCACCTCTGCCGCCAGGAACACGCCTTCGGCATACCGGGCCGCCAGGTCGCGACCGGGTTCTGATGCCCCGGCCTGGAAGAGGGTGGGCGTGCGCTGCGGCCCGGGCGGCACGTTCAAGATCCCCTTGGCGGAGAAGTGCGGCCCGGAATGCTCGATCTCGCGGACCTTCGACGGGTCGGCATAGATGCCCGCCGCCCGGTCCAGGACCACGGCGTCATCGTCCCAGCATCCCTCCCACAGCCGCAGCGACAGTTCGACGTGGTCGGCGGCGATCTCGTACCGCAGGTCGTGATCGGTGAGCGGAATGCCGAACAGGCGTGCCGACGCGTTCTGTCCTGCCCCCGTCACGACGTTCCATCCGATCCGGCCACGGGTGAGGTGGTCCAGGGTCGCCATCTTCCGGGCGACCATCGGCGGCATCTCCACGGTGGTGGACAGTGTCGTGACGAAACCCAGACGTTCGGTGACCGCGGCCATCGCGGGCAGGATGACGGTGGGGTCGGCCTTGGGGATCTGCACGCCGCTGCGGATGGCGGCGGCCGGGATCGCATCATTGACCACCGGGTACCCGTAGTCGTCGGCGAAGAAGATGAAGTCGACTCCGGCCTCTTCCAGGCGCCGCGCCATCGTCAGCCAGTGGTTCATGTCCAGGAAGTCCGGCGAGGTGTTCTCCGGCAGCTTCCACCCACCCATCAGTGCCGCGCACTGGAACATTCCGATCTTCCACGGCTCCGACATGAGCGCTCCCAACAGGTAGGTGAACCAACAGATGAACTGAACAGTTCACACCCTAGGGAGGGTTTGTTTCCCCCGTGTCACACGCAGAAGAAAGAGCGGTGACTGGTGTCAGCCCCGCTGGCGCGCGACGGCGACGACCTCGAGGCGGTCGATCATGCCACGTACTGCGAAGGAGTACGTGGCGGTCAGCTCCTCGGGGTCGGCGCCGGACAGGAGGAGGAGCTGGAGCCCGCGCCACAGCGCGACGACCTCCAGTCCAGCGAGCGTGCTCGCGTCCCCGTCGTAGCCTTCCGCCCGCATGATCGCGGCGACCTGATCCGACCACGTGGAGCCCTGACGGCCGAGGAAGACATCCCATTTTCCGGTCTCACGCATCGCGATGCCGAAGCGCTGGAAGTAGAGGCGGAGCCACGGGTGGTTCGCCGGATCGGAAAGGTCGCGCCATGCCTGAACGAGACGTGCCTCCAGGTCCCCGGGCCGCGCCAGCCGGTCGAAGAGGGCGTGCAGCCGCGGGAACTGCTCGAAAGCACACATCGACGCCTCGTCCAGCAGCTCCTGCTTCGAGCCGAAGTAGTAGAGGAGCATCCGGTTGTTCGAGCCGATCTTGCGGGCCAGCGCGCTGAGACTGAGGTCGATGACTCCCTCGCGGAGGATGAGGTCGACGGTCAGCCCCAACAGTCGATCTCGTTCCGAGGGCGCGTCCACGCGCCCCATCCTAGGGTGCCGCTTTCAGGACGGTGCCTCAGGTGTGGACGCGACCGAGGACCGGGTGATCGACACCGAGCCGGTCGCCCGGGCGCCCGGTGAGCCGCTCCCGGAGGGAGTTGCCGGGGCGCCCCTCCCGAACGCGTCCTCGCTCGGCAAGGATCGGCATGACGAGTCGCCCGAAGTCCTCCAGATCGTGCGGAGGGAAGACCGGCTCGATGAGGAACCCGTCCAGGCCGGTCTGCGCGGCCAGCGCCTCGATGCCGTCGGCGACCTGCGTCGGGTCGCCGGTGAGGCGGAACCCACGGGTTCCACGCCCGCGCAGTTCGTCGAGGATCTCCCGGACGGTGGGCGCATCCTCGCCGAGGAACCGCTCGATGTTGCTCGTCCCCATCTGCCCGACCGCCCCGCCCTCGTCGAGCACTTGCTGCAACGTCCGGTCGGGGTCGAGCGCGAGAAGGTCGATGCCGGTGTTCCCGGCGTAGAGGGTCGCCACCACGTCATCACTCTGCATCCCGTCGAACTGCGTCTCGAGCGCGCGGGCCTCCTCCTCCGTCTCGGCGACGAAGACCGTGAGCCCGGCCATGAGGAGGATCGACTCGGGCTCCCGCCCCGCCTCTGCCGTGAGACGACGGATGTCGGCGACCGCGGCAGCGGTACGCACCGGAGTGGTGCCCTGCACGAACACGCACTCCGCGTGGCCGGCGGCGAAGGCGCGTCCCGCCGGAGAGGTGCCGGCCTGGAAGAGCACGGGCGTCCGCTGCGGCGACGGCGGCGCGGCGAAGTACCCGCGGGTGCGGTAGTGCTCGCCCTCGAAGACGATGCGGTGCACGCCGTCCCGGCGGGCGAACAACCCGCTCTCACGATCGGCGACGAGAGCGTCGTCGTCCCAGCCCTCCTCCCACAGGCGCGAGGCGAGCTCGACGTACTCCGCCGCCATCGCGTACCGAGTGTCGTGCGGAACGATCGCGTCGTGGCCGAACACCTCGGCGACGGCGTTCTGCGAGGCACCCGTCACGATGTTCCAGCCGATGCGCCCGCCGGTGAGGTGGTCGAGTGTGGTGAACCGTCGGGCGAGGGCGGCGGGGTGGTCGACGCCGGTCGTCTGGGTGACGACGAAGCCCAGGCGGTCGGTGTGCTGGGCGAGCAGGGGGAGGATGTAGTCGGGGTCCAGCCCGGAGAAGTTGATTCCCTTGGCCACCGACACGTCCGACAGGTCGCCGTCGATCACCGGGTATCCGTACCCGCCGGCGAAGAAGAGGAAGTCGAAGCCGGCGTCCTCGACGACCCGTGCCATCCGGATCCAGTGCTGCGGGTCGAGGTAGTCGATGCTGTCGCTGAGCGGATGCGGCCAGCTGTACGTGCCACCCACCTGCGGGCCCATCACCTCGAAGACCCCGAAACGCAGGGTCTGACTCACCGCCTCCGCCGTCATGCGAGCCACGCGTCGATGCGAGCCTTGGCCGCCGCCTTCACCTCGGCGGATGCGCTCGTGGTTTCGATCGAGGTCCAGGCGCACGCGGCGAGCTGCTCGTCGGTCAGACCGAGGACGCTGCGGCACAGTTCGTACTCGGCAAGGATGTCGGGCCCGAAGATGATCGGGTCATCGGCGTTGATCGAGCACCGCACCCCCGCCTCCAGCAGGAGCGGCAGCGGGTGGCTCTGAATGTCGGCGACCACATCGAGGAGGTGGTTGGAGGTGGGGCACACGTCCAACGGGATGCCGCGCTCAGCGAGCGCGGCGACGAGGGCCGGGTCTTCGATCGCACGGACCCCGTGCTGCACGCGCGTCGCGTGGAGGACGTCGATCGCCTCCCACACCGATGGGGGTCCCACCAGCTCCCCGGCATGCGGCGTGGCGTGCAGCCCCGCGTCACGCCCGATCGCGAATGCGTCGGCGAAATCCGCGCACGGGAAGCCGCGCTCGTCTGCGGCGAGTCCGAGCGACACGACGCCGCGACCGGCCATCTGCGCGGCCGCTTCGGCGACGAGGATCGAACGGTCATAGCCGGCAGTGCGGTCGATGGTCGCCATGAGCCCGAAGGAGATACCGTAACGCTCCGCTGCCGTCTCGGCGAAGCCCGCCATGGCCTCCAGTGCCGCGACATCGGAGCCGTAGAGCGGTGCGTAGAAGGTGGAACCGACCCCGAGCTCGACATAGACCACCCCCTGCGCCGCCTGATCCTGGAAGATCTGGTCGATGAGGAGACCGAGATGCTCGGCATCGCTCATCACGGTCAGGAGCGTGCGATACACCGTCGAGAACTCGGTGAACCCCGAGAAGATCGTCGTCTCCGGCACCGGGACATTCATGCGCGCCGCCAGCTCGATGAGAGTCGCCGGGCGCATGGCCGCCTCCATATGCAGGTGGAGGTGCCCCTTGGGAAGGGCGAGCAGGTCGCGGGTCGCGCCGGTCTCGGTCGGGCTGTCGGCGGTCATGGTCATGGCGCGTGCTCCTTGTCGGGCTGTGGGGGAAGAGAGGTGGGGGGGGAAGAGAGGTGGGGGGGAAGAGGTGGGGGGGAAGAGGTGGGGGGGAAGAGGTGGGGGACGCGAGCGTCCCCCACCTCGGTTCACTCGAGACTGGCGAGGGCCGCCTCGAGGTAGCTCATGTCGATGTACTCCTCCGGGTCCGGGATGCCGACGAATCCGGCGGCCTCCAAAGCGGGGTACATGGTGTCGCGCATGAGCTCGGCGTCCATCCAGAACAGCGGGTCGCCGTACTCCCCGACGACGAGGGGCTGCTGCAGCTCGTTCTCCCTCGTCTGCTGGACCAGGTCAAGGCCCAGGTCGGCGCCGTACTTCTCGACGGCGAGCGTCGCCCCGACGGCCGGGTCGTCACCGTTCTCCTCCCAGCCCCGCACGGACGCGCGCAGGAACTTCTCCATGAGGTCGCCGTTCTCCTCGACGTACGCGGAGTCGCCGAAGACGATGTTGCCGTACAGCGGCATCCCGAAATCGGCATAGAGGCTGACGATGTAATCGTCCTTGGACAGGCCGTACTGCTCCTCGAGCATGATCGGCTGGTTCGTCGCATACGCGGTGTACGCCACCCCCTGACCCTCGACGAGGGGCGCGATGTCGAACCCGACGGGGATGAACTCGTAGTCCGGCTCGAGGCCGGCGAGGGCGAAGATGGCGTCGTAGCTGATCTGCGTGCCCTCCTGCCCGAGCACGGTCTGCCCGACGAGGTCTTCCGCCGTCCGCACGGGGTGGTCCGCGAGGGAGACGATGGCCCCGGGGCTCTCCTGGAAGAGGGCGCCGATCGCCGTCCAGTCGTTACCCGCCTCGAAGCTCATCAGCCACGACTGCGTACCGGGGACGATCCCGAGGTCGGCGTCGCCGGCCGCCACGGTGGCCATGGTGGTCGGGGCGTTGGGGCCGCCGCCGATCCACTCGATCTCCAGCCCCTCCTCCTCGTAGTAGCCCTTGTCGTCAGCGATCCAGAAGCCCGCCCACTCGACGTTGTTGATCCATCCCAACGAGACGCGGATCTTGGTGAGCTCCTCGCCGTCCTCGCTTGTCCCTGCGTCGGCCGCGCCGGCGCAGCCGGCAAGACCCAGCGAGGCGGTGAGGATGACTCCGACGACAGTTGCGCGTGCGCTCCGGCGTGTGGTGATGGGTGACATGGAACTCCTTTCAGGGTGAAACTCCGGCTGCTCTCGGGTGAGGCGAGCCGCGCATGTCGTCGCGCCCGGGCGAGCGCGGACGAGATGATCAGGTCACGCGGGCATCGACCCGGCGCTCCAGGACCCGCGCTGCGGCGAAGACGGTGACCGACACGATGGTGGCGACCACCGCCGTTCCCCACGCACGGTCCATCTCCATGTAGCTGCGTGCCTGGGAGAACAGGGCACCGAGCCCCTCGGTGCCCATCAGGAACTCGGCGAGCATGGCGGCGAGCACGGCGCTCGGGGCGGTGATCCGCACGGCGACCATGAGGCTGGGGAGGGCGTGCAGCAGCCCGAGCCGTCCGAGGAGCTGCATTTTGTTCGCGCCGAGCACGCGGAACAGGTCGCGCCCCGCATCCGGGATCGAGGCAAGACCCGACAGGGTGAACACGAACGCGGGGAAGAAGCAGATGAGGGCGGTCGAGGTGAGCACTGCCGGGTCGCCGTATCCGACGATGCGGGCGATGATCGGGATGATCGCGGTGATGGGTACGGATCGGATGATGAGCGCGGTCGGCGTGACGACGCCCGACAGGGCGGCCGACCACCACACGGCGATGGCGCCGAAGAACCCGATGGCCGTACCGCCGACGAGCCCTCCGAGTGACATCAGAAGCGTGTAGCCGGTCGAGGGGGCGTACGCGTCGAAGTGGCCCACGATGTCGGCGAGCACGCCCCAGGGTCGCGGGGCGACGGTGGAGGTGTAGCCGTTGAGCACGACCCACAGGTCCCACGCGATGAGAACGAGCGCGATCGGCCACAGGTGGAGGATGCCGACGCCCAGGGAGCGCAGCCGAGTCACGCGAACCTCCGGACGGCCAGGCGTTGCAGGTAGATGAAGACGAGGTACGCGGCAAGTGACATCACCGTCGCCGCGAGGGCGGCGGACCACAGCAGAGCCATCTGGAAGTTCTGCATGGCACTGACCAGCAGGAGGCCGAGACCCATGGGGGCGCCGAACCATTCACCGATCGTCGCGCCGAGGATGGCGGCGGGGGCCGCCAACGCGAGGCCGTCGAAGAACGCCGGTACGGCCCGGGGTACCTCCAAGCGCGCCAGTCGCTGCCAGCGGCTGGAACCGAACACGGTGAACACGTCCTGCTGTGCCGGAGGCACGTTGGCGAACGCCGACGTCATCGTCACGAACAGAACGAAACCGACGCTCAGCGCTGCGATCACCATCGGTGTGTCGTCGCGCCCGACGGTCGTGATGAGCAGCGGCGCGAGCGCGATCGTGGGCACGGCGTGAAGGATTGACGCGAAGCGATCGAAGCCGGGCCGGAGCACCGGGATCACCAGGGCGAGGGCCGCACCGAGCACTGCCACCGTCACGCCGAGAAGAAAGCCTTCGGCCGCGGCTGTGAGCGTGACGAGGCTGTTGCGCCAGAGCAGGCTGGCCCCGGCCGGAAGGCTGACGTACGCCAGCACGTCGGTCAGGGGCGGCCACGCCCGACCGAGCAGTCCGAACTGCCCGATCAGCTCTGCCCCCAGTACGAGGATGACCACGCCACTGACGGCGTAGAGCACCCTCCGCACGAGGGAAGGGGTCGTCGTCACGCGGCGGCTACGTTCGCGTCCAGCAGAGCGGTCAGCTCGTCCACGAGTTCGTGGAAGTGCGGGCTCCGAGTGGTCGCGGCGTCCCGGGGACGCGGGAAGTCGATGTTCTTCACTTCACGCACCTGGCCGGGGCGTCCCGTCATCACGAAGACACGATCGGCGAGGATCAGGGCCTCATCCACGTCGTGGGTCACGAGGATCGTGGTGATCTGCTCCTCGCCCCAGATGCGCGCCAGTTCGGCATTCATGCGGCGGCGGGTGACCGCATCCAGCGCGCCGAACGGCTCGTCGAGCAGGAGAAGGTCGGGGCTCAGCGCCAGGGCGCGGGCGATCGACACGCGCTGGCGCATGCCCCCGGACAGCTGCTTGGGTCGCGCCTTCTCGAAGCCGGAGAGGCCGACGAGCTCGATGAGGCCGTCCACGCGGGCGTCGTCGACGGGGCGTCCGGCCACCTTGTACGGCAGGGCGATGTTCGCGCGCACCGACGCCCAGGGCAGCAGGGCATGCTCTTGGAACGCGACGCCCAGTCGGTGCTGGCGGCTCAGCTGCTGCGGGTCGGCGCCGAAGATCTCCACCTCACCGCTGGTGGGGGTGTCCAGCCCTGCCGCGAGGCGCAGCACGGTGGATTTCCCGCATCCCGACGGACCGATGATCGCGACGAACTCGCCCTCGTGCACCTCGATGTCGATGGCGGCAAGAGCGTGGACCGTGCGCCGGTGGCCAAGGCGGAAGACCTTGTCCGCGGCGCGGATGGACACCGCCGTCCGCGGCGGGGTGCCCCCCGAAACCTCGACGCCTGCGGTGATCGCTGCAATGGACATCCGGGCTCCGTTTCGGTCGAGAGAACTCGTCCAAACCCCGGGTACGCGTGGAGCCTGAGAAGCGGGTCGATCCCGGGGATGTGAATCGATTAGTTCACAGCGTAGGCACGGCCTGTTTCGTCCGGGTGTCGCGCCGATGCGGCGTCTGTTACACGTGGGAAAACAAAACTGCGGCGCGGCGCAGCGCACGCCACGGTTGGTCGGACCCAGGTGACAGCTCTCCTGACCTAACGCGCCCGACCGTCGGCGAGGTCAGACGGAGCCAGCGCGTCGATCCGATCGGCTAGGGCACGCAGCCGGCGTCTGCCGTACGGGAACATGCTCCGGGCACCGTAGCGAGTCGGGATGGCCTCGAGCACGCTCCCGTCCGAGAACCACACGGCCAGTTGCGTGTCGAACAGGACGCCGCCAAGTACGTAGACCTCGGCGACGCCTGTGATATCGCCATGTGGCACGACTCGCGGCTCGCCCGCACCCCGGATCCAAATCTTGAGTGAGTCATCTCCGAGCCACAACCATCCACCACTGACACGGTGATCGGGCTGCGCTATGAGATTCTTCGGCCCCAGCTGTCTCGAGATCGCGGCGGCCGCTAACAGGAACACACTCCCGCCGTCTCGTTTCACCTGCGCTTCCGCGCCCTCCTTCAGCTCGCGGTATCGCAGGACAACCACCGAGAGAATGATCGCCACAATAACGAAGCCGAACGCGAGCCACACCCACTGCGGCGGCCCCGGGTCAGCGGCCCAGAGCGGCGCGAATGCGAGTCCACCCGACAGGAAGACGGCGATGAGCATCAGCCAGATGTCCAGAACTCCCATGAACCGGAACCCTGGAGGCAGGATCGACGCGGCGACTCTGACCGACTGGGGCATCATCTCTCCCAAAACATCGAGAACCGGAACCACATGGCCGGGACCTGCCACTGCATCACCTTGCCATCTCACCTGATGATGTCGGGAACGGCGGCGCACCCCGGCGCGGTCACGTCCAAGCAATTGCTCGCGATGAACGCCGATCAAGATCAGCAATACCCGGTGGACGCCGTCAGGACGAGGGAGAGCACCAACCCGAGACGGCCGCAAGCAGCCAGCGACGACGCTGCTCAATGGTGACCGGTGCGCTCATTCCAATGCGGCGGTATGAGGACCGATCGAAGCGGGGGCTGTCTGTTACGCAGAAAGCGGCTGGGCCGGGCAGAAGTGGTGGAGCCTAGCGGATTCGAACCGCTGACATCCTGCTTGCAAAGCAGGCGCTCTACCAACTGAGCTAAGGCCCCGGGGCTGAAAGTGGGGCTACCAGGACTTGAACCTGGGACCTCTTCATTATCAGTGAAGCGCTCTAACCGCCTGAGCTATAGCCCCGAAATGTGAACCGACGACGAGGTCGTCAACCTCGAAGACTTTACCGGATGAGCCGGTGAAATCCGAATCCGATCAGTTGGAGGTGAACCCGACCAGCAGTCCGCCGGTCACCTTCACCGCGAGGTTGTAGATTCCCGCCACGACCGCGCCGAGCACCGTCACCACGATGAGGTTCAGGATGGCGACGATCGCTGCGAACGCCATCACCTGCGGCAGCCCCACGAAGGCCTCCAGCGACACGCCGCCGTCGGAGAAGCTCGTGAAGAACTCGTCGACCCGGGCGATGAGACCCGTCGTCTGCACCACCATGAAGATCAGGAAGAACGACACGACCGTGACGACGGCCATGGCGACGGCCGCCAGGAACGAAAGCTTGACCGCCGACCAGAAGTCCACGTAGACCAGGCGCAGGCGTACTTGCTTGGCACCGGTCTTATGGGTCGACTTCTTGGCCAGCTTGTCGGCTACCGTGCTCATGCGTCAGTACTCTCCTCGGTGGTCTCGGGCGAGGCTTCGGATGCGGCCGCTTCGACGGCGCCATCCTCAGGTGCGGAGGGTTCCGGGGCCTCGGCCACTTCGGCCATGCTGCGCTCGCTGTTGCGAGCGATGGCGATGATCCGGTCGTCCTCTGCCGCCCGAGCGAACACCACTCCCATGGTGTCGCGGCCCTTAGCGGGCACCTCGGCCACGGCAGAGCGTACCACCTTGCCGCTGGCAAGAACCACAAGCACCTCGTCGTCGGCGGAGACCATGAGACCGCCCGCGAGATCCCCTCGATCATCGCTCAGACGTGCCACTTTGATCCCCAAGCCGCCACGACTCTGGCCGCGGTACTGGTCCACTGCCGTGCGCTTGGCGTACCCGCCCTCGGTCACGACGAACACGTACCCGTCCTCGTTGACGACGGACGCCGACAGCAGGCTGTCGTCGCCACGGAAGGACATACCCTTCACGCCCTCGGTCGCCCGCCCCATGGGGCGGAGGGAGTCGTCGGATGCGGTGAACCGCAGCGACATCCCGTGCCGGCTGATGAGCATGATGTCATCGCCGTCATCCACCAGCAGGGCGCTGACGAGTTCGTCGCCCTCGCGCAGCTTGATCGCGATGACCCCGCCCTGGCGGTTGGTGTCGTACTCGGACAGGCGCGTCTTCTTCACCAGGCCGCCACGGGTGGCGAGCGTCAGGTACGTCGCCACCTCGTAGTCGCGGATGTCGAGGATCTGGGCGATCTCCTCGTCCGGCTGCAACGCCAGGAGGTTCGCCACATGCTGACCCTTGGCATCGCGTCCGGCCTCGGGAACCTCGTATGCCTTGGCACGGTACACGCGGCCCTTGTTCGTGAAGAACAGCAGCCAGTGGTGGGTCGTGGTGACGAAGAAGTGCTCGACGACGTCATCCGCGCGCAGCTGCGCACCCTTCACACCTCGACCGCCGCGGTGCTGCGACCGGTAGTTGTCACTGCGGGTGCGCTTGATGTAGCCGTCGCGCGTGACGGTGACGACCATCTCCTCCTCGGGGATGAGGTCTTCCACGCTCATGTCACCGTCGTAGCCCGGAACGATCTCGGTGCGGCGGTCGTCGCCGAACTTGTCCACGATGACCGTGAGCTCATCGCGGATGATCCTGCGCTGGCGGACCGCGTCGCCGAGGATGTCGTTGTAGTCGGCGATCCGGGCCTCGAGCTCGTTCGCCTCGTCGATGATCTTCTGCCGCTCGAGCGCGGCGAGGCGGCGCAACTGCATGTCGAGGATGGCTTGAGCCTGCACATCGTCGACGTCGAGCAGCTGCTGCAGGCCGGCGTTCGCCTCCTGCACCGTCGGCGAGCGGCGGATGAGCGCGATGACCTCGTCGAGCGCATCCAGCGCCTTGAGGTAGCCGCGGAGGATGTGCATGCGCTCTTCGGCCTTGCGGAGGCGGTAGCGCGTCCGGCGGACGATGACCTCGACCTGGTGCTCGATCCACAGCGAGATGAAGCCATCGAGGGGAAGGGTGCGCGGCACGCCGTCGACGATGGCGAGCATGTTCGCGCCGAAGTTCTCCTGCAGCTGCGTGTGCTTGTACAGGTTGTTCAGCACGACCTTGGCGACGGCGTCCCGCTTGAGCACGATCACGAGGCGCTGACCGGTTCGTCCCGAGGACTCGTCGCGGATGTCGGCGATGCCGGTGATCTTGCCGTCACGGGCGAGGTCGCTGATCTTCACCGCCACGTTGTCGGGGTTGACCTGGTACGGCAACTCGGTGATGACCAGGCAGTTGCGACCCTGAACCTCTTCGACATTGACGACCGCGCGCATCGTGATCGACCCGCGACCGGTGCGGTAGGCGTCCTTGATACCGCGGGTGCCGAGGATCTGCGCGTGCGTGGGGAAGTCCGGCCCGGGGATGCGCTCCATCAGCGCCTCGAGCAGCTCTTCCCGCGAAGCATCCGGGTGGTCCAGCGCCCACACGGCTCCGGAGGAGACCTCGCGGAGATTGTGCGGGGGGATGTTGGTGGCCATACCCACCGCGATGCCGACCGACCCGTTGACCAGGAGGTTCGGGAATCGGGCCGGCAGGACGGTCGGCTCCTGCGTCTGCCCGTCGTAGTTGTCCTGGAAGTCGACGGTCTCCTCTTCGATGTCGCGCACCATTTCCAGCGCGAGCGGAGCCATCTTGGTCTCGGTGTACCGGGGGGCAGCGGCGCCCTGGTTGCCGGGGGAGCCGAAGTTTCCCTGCCCGAGCGCGAGGGGATAGCGCAGCGACCAGGGCTGCACGAGGCGCACGAGGGCGTCGTAGATCGGCGCGTCGCCGTGGGGGTGGTAGTGCCCCATGACCTCGCCGACGACACGGGCGCACTTGGAGAACGACTTGTCGGGACGGAAGCCGCCGTCGTACATGCCGTAGATCACGCGGCGGTGGACGGGCTTCAGACCGTCGCGCACGTCGGGCAGCGCTCGCCCGACGATGACGCTCATCGCGTAGTCGAGGTAACTGCGCTGCATCTCCAGCTGCAGGTCGACCTGGTCGATCTTGCCGTGCTCGTGGTAGGGCGCTGAGCCCGTCGAAGGGTCGGGGCGCTCGTCGTCAGCCATGTCTTCTTTCCATAGTCCGGTCGCTGGGACCTCGCGGTCCCTGAGCCTGTCGGAGGGATCGCTCAGATGTCGAGGAAACGCACGTCTTTGGCGTTGCGCTGAATGAACCCGCGGCGGGATTCGACGTCTTCGCCCATCAGGATGGAGAAGATCTCATCGGCCGAGGCCGCGTCATCGATCGTCACCTGCCGGAGCGTGCGGGTCTGCGGGTCCATCGTGGTCTCCCACAGTTCGTGGTCGTTCATCTCACCCAGACCCTTGTAGCGCTGGATGGCGTTGTCCTTCGGGATGCGCTTCCCCTCAGCCTGGCCGGCGATCAGCATCGCGTCACGTTCCCGGTCGCTGTAGGCGTACTCGTGGGCGGAGTTCGCCCACTTCAACCGATACAGCGGCGGCTGGGCGAGGTAGACGAAGCCCGCCTCGATGAGTCCGCGCATGTAGCGGAAGAGCAACGTCAGCAGCAGTGTCGTGATGTGCTGGCCATCCACATCGGCATCGGCCATGAGCACGATCTTGTGGTACCGCGCCTTCTGGATGTCGAAGTCTTCGCCGATGCCCGTGCCGAACGCCTGGATCATCGCCTGGACTTCCCGGTTGCCCAGTGCCCGATCCAGCCGTGCGCGCTCGACGTTGAGGATCTTTCCGCGCAGCGCCAGGATCGCCTGCGTGTGCGGGTCGCGCCCCTGCACCGCCGAGCCGCCGGCGGAGTCACCCTCGACGAGGAAGATCTCGCTGATCGAGGGGTCTTTGCTGGTGCAGTCCTTGAGCTTGTCGGGCATGGCCGCCGACTCGAACACGCTCTTACGCCGGGCGGTCTCACGGGCCTTGCGCGCCGCGAGGCGTGCGTTGGCCGCATCGATGGCCTTGCGGATGATGTTCTTCGCCTGCGCAGGATTGCGACCGAACCAGTCGCCGAGCTGATCGCCGACGACCTTCTGCACGAAAGCCTTCGCCTCGGTGTTACCGAGCTTGGTCTTGGTCTGGCCCTCGAACTGCGGCTCGGAGAGCTTCACCGAGATGACTGCCGTGAGGCCCTCGCGGACATCCTCACCGGTGAGGTTGTCGTCCTTCTCCTTCAGGAGGTTGTTGGCGCGCGCGTACCGGTTGACCAGCGTGGTCAGTGCCGCGCGGAAGCCTTCCTCGTGCGTGCCGCCCTCATGCGTGTTGATCGTGTTGGCGAAGGTGAAGACGTTCTCGGTGTAGCTCGTCGTCCACTGCATCGCCATCTCGAGCGCGATCTTGCGATCGGCGTCCTCGGTCTCGAAGTCGATGATCACGTCGTTGACGACATCGGAGCGACGGACCTTGTTGAGGTACTCGACGTAATCGACGAGACCCCGCTCGTAGAGGAAGGTGTCGTGCGGGTGGTGCGGGATCTCTTCGCCGGTTTCACCGGCTTCCACCGAGATCGCCTGCGGACGCTCGTCGAGCAGCTCGATACGCAGTCCCTTGTTGAGGAACGCCATCTGCTGGAACCGGGTGCGCAGGGTCTCGTAGTCGAAGTGGACCGTGTCGAAGATGGATTCGTCGGGCCAGAACGTGATCGTCGTTCCGGTGACGTCGCTGGGCTCGCCCTTCTCCAGCGGAGACTGCGGGACGCCGCCGTCGCGATAGGTCTGCCGCCAGACGAACCCTTGCCGGCGAACCTCCACATCGAGGCGCGATGACAGCGCGTTGACAACGGATGAGCCCACGCCGTGCAGGCCGCCCGAGACGGCGTAGCCACCGCCGCCGAACTTTCCTCCTGCGTGCAGGACCGTGAGGACGACCTCGACGGTCGACTTGCCTTCGGTGCGGTGCATGTCGACGGGGATGCCGCGGCCGTTGTCGACGACGCGTACCGCGCCGTCGGGGAGGATCGTCACGGTGATGGTGTCGCAATAGCCCGCGAGCGCCTCGTCGACGGAGTTGTCGACGATTTCGTAGACGAGGTGGTGGAGACCCCGCTCACCGGTGGAGCCGATGTACATGCCGGGGCGCTTACGCACCGCCTCCAGGCCTTCGAGAACCTGGATGTCGTCTGCCCCGTACCCGTTCGGAGAATTGTCGGATGAGGATGCGGCTTCTTCGGGAACGCTGTCGGGGTTCACGGACGTCATAGGTTTCGCGCGCTCCACATTGGTCGGAAGATGTTCTCCTAGTCTACCAAGCGGAGGCGCTCTCAGATGCGTGTACGCCCCTGTGGCGCGTTGGAATTCGTCGGGATACCGCTGAACATGGTTCAACCGTAGGTATCGCGTGGACCACGGCCTGGAATGGCTCTCGGACCCCATTTCCAGGAGGGAACGTCCGGCCCGATAAATCGGATTGCGTCGACACCCGCATCCGGGAAGCGCCGCATGATCTCGGAAAGCACCTGCGCGCGCATCAACTGGAGCTGTTTCGCCCACGCCGTGGAGTTGGCCTGGACCGTCAGCAACCCCGCATCCAGAGCGACGGGACGCGTATGACGTGCGGTCTCCTCACCGGCCACCTCCGCCCACGTGCGCGAGATGTCGGCGCGTGCGAGCTGCGGCTCCCACCCCGCGTCGCGCGTGAGGGAATCCACGACGTCACCGAGGCCGTGCGGGTCACGCCCGCCCATGAAGGGTTGGCTGTCGTCAGAGACGGAGCGGACCGTGCGACGCCGCCGGTACTTCGACGGCTCGAGCCCCCGGAGGCGCAGATAGGTCGCCAGGGTCTCGGGAACCTCCGGCCCCGCCGACGTGTCAGGCATCGATGTCTTCCAGGATGCGGCCGGCATCGACCCGCACGATGCGCGCACGAAGACCTGCGGGCACGTCTTCCTCTACGGCGGACGTGACGATCACCTGTTCGTATCCGGCGGTCAGTTCCGCGAGCCGTGCCCGCCGGCCCGCATCGAGCTCAGCGAATACGTCGTCGAGGATGAGAACCGGGTCGCCGAGCCGGGATTCCGCGCGCAGCAGTTCGGCTGAAGCCAACCGCAATGACAGTGCTACCGACCACGACTCCCCATGCGAGGCGTAGCCCTTCACCGGCAGCCCACGCACGCGCAGGATGAGGTCATCCCGATGCGGGCCCACCAGCGTGAGTCCGCGTTCCAGCTCGGCCGGACGCCGCGCGGCAAGCGCCGAGCGGAATTGCTCGGCGAGGGAACCGGCATCCGCCGCATCCACGGCCGCGGATTCGTCCTCTTCCGGGTCGGCGCCGCTGACCGACAACGCCCATTCCAGCCGCGGTTCGTGATCGGCGCCGGCAATCGCCGTATACGCGGTCGCGACCGGCTCGGCGAGGGCGGCGGCGAGGGCGACCCGCGCCTGGATCACCTCGGTGCCCAGCGCGACGAGCTTGTCGTCCCAGACATCGAGGGTGGAAAGCGCATCACCACGGATGCCCCGCGCCCGGGCGGATTTCAGCAGCGCCGTGCGCTGGCGCAGCACCCGGTCGTAGTCCGCCAGGACACCGGCGAGCCGGGGAGCGCGCTGAATGAGGAGCGCGTCGGCGAAGCGTCGGCGTGCCGACGGGTCGCCGCGGACGATCTGCAGATCTTCGGGCGCGAAAAGCACCACCTGTGCGTAGCGAGGGAGTTCCGCCGTCCGCACGGCGGCGCCGTTGACCCGCGCCTTATTGGCACCGGTGCGGTTCAGCTGCAGCTCGAGCAGCACCCGGCGATCGCCGTGCGCGAGCCGGGCGCGCACGATTGCGGCATCCGCGCCATCGCGCACCATCGGTGCATCCGCCGACACCCGGTGCGACCCGAGCGTCGCGAGATAGGCGACGGCCTCGACGAGATTCGTTTTTCCCTGGCCGTTGCTGCCGACGAAGACGTTGGGGCCGGGATGCAGCGACACGTCGGCGACCGCGTAATTACGGAAGTCGACGAGCCCGAGCTGCTCCACGATCATGCGACCACCCTAAGTCCGACCCGCGACGTCTTTCCTGTGGATGAGGAGCTGACACTTCGTCTCGCTCCGCTCGCTCAGTGTCCGGTGCGCGCGCCCTCAGTGTCCGGTGCGCGCTCGCTCCGTGTCGTGCGCGCTCGCTCCGTGTCGTGCGCGCTCGCTCCGTGTCGTGCGCGGACGCTCCTGGGTGCGGGTCAGCGGAGGAGGAGGTTGGGCTGCAACAGGTACTTGAATGTCTCTGCGCCACCCTTGTCGACCGAGGTCTGCGGGGTGATGAGCACGGGGCTGAGCTTGTTGGCGTTCTCACTCGAGGTGAACGTCACCCGCGTGAACTCGCTCTTGACAGCGCCGAGCGACTCGAGCAGGTATTGCGGGTTGAGTCCCAGAGTCACATCGTCGCCGAGCAGCGTCGCGTCGACCGACTCGGTCGCTCGCGCCTGTTCGGTGCCCGACGCATCCATCGACACGGTGTCTGTCGCGAAGGTGAAACGCAGCGGAGCGGAGCGATCCAGCACCAGCGACACACGCCGGACGGCCTCGGCCAGGTCGGCGGTATTGACCACCGCGTGGTGCTCCGTCTGCGCGGGAAAAAGCCGGCGGACCGGGGGGAAGTTGCCCTTGATGAGCAGCGACGTCACGGTCTTGTTGCCTGCGGTGAACGCGATGATCTCGCGGTCACCCGATCCGGAGAACGCGATGGCGATGTCGCCGCCGTGGGCGAAGGTCTTTCCGACCTCCTGCAGCGTGCGTGCCGGAACCAGGGCGGTGATGGGCTCGTCTCCTGCCGCCGAACCGCCGTCCCACGGAATCTCACGAAGGGCGACACGGTAGCGGTCGGTCGCGACCAGGCTGAGGGTGGTGCCCGTGACTTCGAGCTGCACACCGGTGAGAACCGGCGTGACATCGTCCCGAGACGCCGCGAAGGCGACCTGCGCGATGGCCGTGGCGAAGTCTTCGGCCGGAACGACGCCGGACTGCCCGCTCACCTCGGGGATCGCGGGGTACTCCTGTACCGGCATCGACGCCAGGGTGAAGCGCGCGGACCCACACGTGAGCAGGATGCCGCCGTCATCGTCGACCACGATCTGGATCGGCGCATTCGGCAAACGGCTGGCGATCTCGGACAGCAGGCGTCCGTGGACGAGAATCGTGCCGGGCTCGTCGACGGTGGCTTCGATGGTCGTGCGTGCGGATGCCTCGTAGTCGAATGCGGCCAGCGAGAGGCCGGCATCGGATGCCTCGATCAGCACACCGGCGAGGATCGGCTGCGGGTTCCGCTGCGGGAGGAGCTTGACGACGAACGACACGGCGTCGCTGAACACATCGCGATTGACGTGAAACTTCACGGGTGCTCCCTCGGCATCGGGTCTGGCGTACCCATGCTAGTGCCCGCGTCGCGTCCGCCTGGAAGCGCGCCCTCGGCGGGTAAAGGTGATCGGATCGAATTTCATGAAGGGATATCTCTTCATCTTGTTAACAGCTGTGGAAACTGTGGATAGATCCCGACACGCTAGTGGGCGAATGGGAACTACACGAGTGTGAGATGTGGGACGGGTGCCGTGAACAACAGGACAACTCGGTCCGGCGGGCCTTCGGCGTCGTCCGTGTTCCACAGGGGATCGTCGAGATTGCACATGAGGCATGGCGTGTCACGGACGTTATCCACAGGTTATCCACACTGTGCAGAACTGCATGATGAGGGCACCGCCGGCCTGTGTCAAGAAGGCGGCCGGGCCGGGCGAGTCGCCCCGAATCAGCGCGATCGGCCGAGCTGAGTGGTGATTTCGGAGACCTGGTTGTAGATCGAACGACGCTCTTTCATGAGGTCGCTGATCTTCTTGTAGGCGTACATCACCGTGGTGTGATCACGGTTTCCGAACAGCTGGCCGATCTTGGGGAGAGACAGGCTCGTGCGCTCACGGCACAGGTACATCGCGATCTGTCGAGCCGTGGCGACGGCCTGTGACCGGCTCGACCCGTAGAGGTCGTCGACGGAGAGCTTGAAGTACTGGGCGGTCGCACTGATGATGTCGGTCGGAGACACGACGTTCGCGTCATCCTGATCGATGATGTCGCGCAGCACCGTCTGGGCCAGCGACATGTCCAGGTTCGAGCGGTTGAGGCTCGCGAAGGCGGAGACGCGGATGAGGGCGCCCTCGAGTTCGCGGATGTTGGAGGACACGACACTCGCGATGTACTCGAGCACCTCGTCGGGAATCTGCAGGCGCTCGCTCTGCGCCTTCTTGCGGAGGATCGCGATGCGCGTCTCGAGGTCCGGCGCCTGCACGTCGGTGATGAGCCCCCACTCGAACCGGCTGCGCATGCGGTCTTCAAAGCCGGTGAGGAGTTTGGGCGCCACGTCGCTGGTGATCACGACCTGTTTGTCGTGGTCGTGCAGCGTGTTGAACGTGTGGAAGAACGCCTCCTGCGTCTCCGCGCGCCCCTGCAGGAACTGGATGTCGTCGATGAGCAGGATGTCGACGTCGCGATAGCGGGCCTGGAAGGCGGAACCGCGGTTGTTGACGATCGAGTTGATGAAGTCGTTGGTGAACTCTTCGCTCGAGACGTATCGCACGCGGATTCCCGCGTACATGCTCACGGCATAGTCGCCGATGGCATGCAGGAGGTGGGTCTTGCCGAGGCCCGAGTCGCCGTAGATGAACAGCGGGTTGTAGGCCTTCGCCGGTGCCTCGGCGACGGCGACCGCGGCGGCGTGCGAGAACCGGTTGGACTGGCCGATGACGAAGTTGTCGAACGTGTACTTGGGGTTCAGGCGTGTGTCGCTGCGGGATGCGGGCGACGCGGCCTCGCCGGCATCATCCGGCGCCGGTCGCGACACCTGGGTGGGTGCGGGGGCCGACTGGACCGAGATCGGTGCGGTCAGATGGGCATCGATGAGGTCGGGGTTCACCGCCACTCGGAAAGAAGTGGCCGGCTCGGGAGTATCCACCTTGCTGAGGGCCTCCATGAGCGGAAGTCGCAAGCGCTTGTTGATCTGGGCCGCGGTGAGGTCGTTCGGCACGTCGAGGTACAGCACACCGGCGTAGACCCCGCTCGGAACCACGAGGTTCAGGAAACCCTGCAGCTGTGGGGTGACGCGCTCGTCTTCGAGCAGACGTTCCAGCACAACGGGCCAGATGGGGACGTCCGAGACATCGTGCTGTGACATGGTCCCCCCGGGGGTGGTCGGTGCGCCGAATCGGCGGGATGCGAGGCGCCGAGCCTGTGGATAACTGACGCACACACGCTAGCCAGCGACCGTTCGGAGAGCAAACCCCACTGTAGATCCGGTCCGCGTGTCCGGGCCAGGGTAAACGCCCAGGTTGGGGATAATGTGCGCCTGCGGACGGCGGGTTTGAGTTATCTCCGGCTGCGACGTAGCCTTAGTCGGTTGACTTATGCCTTCACGGCAGTCCCCATCCGCATCGTCCCCGGTATGAGCTCTCGGGGAACACCACTTCCGGAGTGACCTCATGACCAAGCGTACGTTCCAGCCGAACAACCGTCGCCGCGCCAAGAAGCACGGCTTCCGTGCCCGCATGCGCACGCGCGCCGGCCGCGGCATCCTCTCTGCTCGCCGCGCCAAGGGGCGCACCGAGCTCTCCGCCTGACTCGCACCAGTGCTCGCCAGACCGAACCGGATCACCCGCGGATCGGATTACCAGGCCATCGTCCGGCGGGGCCAGCGGTGTGCGGGCGCGCACACGGTGACCTACGTGGGTAGCGTCGGTGATTCCACCGTCGCGCGGTTCGGTTTCATCGTGAGCCGGCAGGTGGGGTCTGCGGTCGTGCGCAATACCATCCGGCGCCGGCTGAAGGCTGTGTGCGCCGAGGCGCTACCGGGTCTCCGACCCGATGCCGACGTGGTGATCCGCGCGCTGCCCAGCGCAGCGACGGTCGATTTTTCCGTGCTGCGTGACGAGGTCGTCCGCTGCCTGGGACGCAAGGCGGCCGCGTGAGTACCTCGACCCTGCCGGTCGCGTTCGTCGGGCGCGGCCATCTCGCAGCATCCAACCTTCTGGAGTCGGTTCCGCTTCTACCTCGGAATGCCGGGCTCGCTCTTCTTCACGGCTACCGTGCAACGATCTCCCATGTATACGGCGATGTATGCAAGTACTATCCCTCCTGCTCGGCCTATGCGGTCGGGGCCGTCCAACAGCATGGACTGGTCAAGGGCAGCGCGCTGGCGGCCGCCCGACTCGCACGGTGCCACCCCTGGGCTCAGGGCGGCATCGACGATGTGAAGCCGCGCCGCGCTTTCCGTTACGAGCTCACCCCGCACGGTTTCGTCGTGCCCCCTGGAAAGGACTGAATCCGTGGGATTCGACCTCATTGGAACCATTCTCTGGCCGTTGAAATGGCTGGTCGAGCTCGTGCTCGTCGGGTGGCATGCGCTTTTCACCTTCATCGGGCTCCCGCCCGCGGATGGCATCACCTGGGTGCTGTCGATCATCGGCCTGGTGATCGTCCTGCGTTCGGCCCTCATCCCGCTGTTCGTCCGGCAGATCAAAAGCCAGCGAAAGATGATGGAAATAGCCCCTGAACTGCGGAAAGTTCAGGAGAAGTACCGCGGTAAGAAGGATCAGCTCTCGCGTGAGGCGATGAGCCGCGAGACGATGGCGCTGTATAAGAAGCACGGGACGACGCCCGTGTCCAGCTGCCTGCCGCTCCTCGTGCAGATGCCGATCTTCTTCGCTCTGTTCAGTGTGCTCAATGACGTCCAGAAGATCCGCAGGGACCCCGACTTCTCCGGAGTCGGGCTGCTGAACAATGACCTGACCCAAGAGTTCTACGACGCCAAACTCTTCGGAGTGGCTTCGCTCCACGAGACGCTCATCAACGCCTTCGAGACGAGCAACGGTGTGGCCATCGCCATCCTCGTCGTACTGGTCGTCTTGATGATCGCGTCGCAGTTCTTCACCCAGCTTCAGATCATCTCGAAGAACCTCTCCCCCGAGGCGAAGACCGGCCAGGCCTACCAGATGCAGAAGGTGATGCTCTACATCCTTCCGCTGGCCTTCATCTTCTCGGGCGTCTTCTTCCCGCTCGGCGTCGTCATCTACTGGTTCGTCAGCAACCTGTGGACGATGGTCCAGCAGTTCGTGGTCATCCGTGAAATGCCGACACCGGGATCGGATGCGGCGAAGGCACGCGAGGAGCGCCTCGCGCGCAAGGGGAAGGCCATCGATTCCAGCGGCAAGGTCATCTCGATGGAGAAGTACCAGGCCGAACAGCAGCGCCTCCTCGAAGAGGCGGAGCGCGCCCGGGCCGCCAGCCCCAAGCGGCAGCAGCCCGTGAGTAAGCAGCGTGCCAAGAAGCAGCAGGGTGGGGCCAAGAAGCCGGCGCCCGGCGGCGGTTCTGCCGGGCCGGATAACCCACGCTCCCCCGGTACCCCCGATTCCTCGCCCACCTCCTGACGTACCAAGGATTCTCATGACCTCTGACTCCACCGACGTCGCGCCCGCCTCCGATGCGGTCGTCACGGACGAACAGCTCGAGCAGGAAGGCGACATCGCCGCCGACTACCTCGAGGAACTCCTCGACATCGCCGACATCGACGGTGATCTTGCCCTGGATGTCCGCGGCGGCCGTGCGTATGTGTCCGTAGAGGCGGAGTCGTCCGGTTCGCTGGTCAAGCTGTCCGAGCCGGAGACGGTGCAGGCCCTTCAGGAACTCACGCGCCTCGCGGTGCAGAACCGCACAGGCCGCTTCTCGCGGCTCATCCTCGATGTCGGCGGCTCCCGCGACATGCGCCAGCGTGAGCTGGAGCAACTTGTCGACCGCGCTATGGAGCGCCTCGACGCAGGGGCCTCACAGGCCTCACTCCCGCCGATGTCCAGCTACGAGCGGAAGCTCGTCCACGACGTCGCTGCCGACCGTGGCCTCGTGTCCGAGTCTTACGGCGAGGGTGCCGACAGGCACACGGTCCTTCGGCGTGCGTGACATGTTTCACGTGAAACATCGATGACGGTCGTCGAACCAGAGCCCTCGGCGGCCGCGGCGATCTTCGGTGATCGGATCGACACGGCGCGCGCCTTCACGGACGCGTTAGCAGCCCATGGTGAGGAACGCGGCCTGATCGGGCCGTTGGAGCCGGCGCGGCTGTGGACGCGCCACATCCTGAACAGCGCGGTTGCCGCACCCCTGTTCTCCGGTCGCGTCGGTGATGTCGGGTCCGGCGCCGGCCTACCCGGCCTGGTGCTGGCGATCATGCGGCCCGACGTCTCTTGGGTTCTCATCGAACCGATGGAGCGACGGACGCAGTGGCTGTCGGAGCAGGTCGAGAACCTCGGTCTGGACAACGTCGAGGTGGTTCGGTCACGCAGTGAAGACTGGGGTGGTGCGGGGACGCTGGATGCGGTGACCGCGCGTGCCGTGAGTGCCCTCCGTACGCTGATTCCCTGGACCGCCCCGCTGGTGCGCGATGGCGGCGAGTTGATCCTCCTGAAGGGCGCAAACGCACCGGCAGAGATCGACGCTGCGCGTAAGCAGATCCGCGCACACCGCTTGTCGGACGTGCACATCGAGACACTCGGTGAAGGGCTCCTCGCCGAGCCGACCCGGGTGGTCCGCGCGCGCGTCCGCGCCTGATGTTTCACGTGAAACTCCACGCGCGCGTCGCGCCTGATGTTTCACGTGAAACATCGCAATGCTGGCCGGTTTGGCTTAGCGGTGCAGCGGTGCGCCGTTCTGGGTGTGGCCCTGGGTTTCGACGCCGGGCTTGGCGCCGGACCTAGGGTTGGGCTGGGGTGGCCTCCGCACTCGGTCTCACGCTTCCCTTGTCCGTCGGGCAAGACCGCGGGTCCACGCCGGGTGGAAACGGCTAGCTGACGCGCGCGCATGAGGTGGGTTGACCGTGGACCGGTAGCGTTCGTCGGTGGCGGGCCGATATCCGCCTCCCTCGCCGAACTCCGTGATTCGACGGGGGTTTCGAGGCCGCGTCGCGCCTGCCGAGGTCGCGCGCTCCGGAGCTGACGGGCATTCCCCCACCTCGTTGCGGGTCGGCTAAAGAAACTCCCGATACGCGAGCGTTCGCGGGCGCACGGGACGATGTTTCACGTGAAACATCGCGGGCCGCGCGCGGCTCGGCGGCGGGCGGAGGGCGCGGTCACAGGTAGACTGAACCGTCCGGAACCGAGTGCAAAGGGAGAGCGTTTCACGTGAAACAATCCGACGACTCCGGGTCCGGCGTCACGTTCGACTCCCCCATCGCCCGTGAGCTCGCGGATCTCTCCGCCCGCCGGCGGGCGCTGCAGGAGGTCACGGTCGAGTTGCCGACGACGACCCGGGTTTTCACGGTGTCGAATCAGAAGGGTGGCGTCGGTAAGACGACCACCGCAGTGAACCTCGCCGCTGCGCTGGCCGCCGTGGGAGCACGCGTCCTCGTGATCGACCTCGATCCGCAAGGAAATGCATCCACCGCCTTGGGTGTCCCCCACACGGCGGATACGCCCAGCGTCTACGACGTACTGATCGACGAGTTCCCCCTCGCCGACATCGTGCAGCAGAGCCCGGAGTCCGAGAACCTCTTCTGTGCACCGAGCACCATCCACCTCGCCGGCGCGGAGATAGAGCTTGTCTCCCAAGTGGCGCGCGAGCACCGCCTACGAACGGCGCTCGACGACTACCTGGCCGCGGAGAATCCGCGAATGGACTTCGTCATCATCGACTGCCCCCCGTCGCTGGGCTTGCTGACGATCAACGCGTTCACCGCCGCGCAGGAAGTCCTCATCCCCATCCAGTGCGAGTACTACGCGCTCGAGGGCCTCAGCCAGCTTCTCGGTAGTGTGCGGATGATCCAGCGCCATCTGAATACCGACCTTCACGTCTCGACCATCATGCTCACGATGTACGACGGGCGTACCCGCCTCGCGCAGCAGGTCGCGGAGGAAGTGCGCACGCACTTCCCCGACGAGGTCCTCCGCACGGTCATCCCACGCTCTGTGCGCGTGTCGGAGGCTCCGAGTTTCGGACAGACAGTGATCGCCTATGACGGGGCGTCGGCCGGAGCGGTGGCGTACCGCGAAGCGGCAGTCGAGATCATTGCACGTGGCAAGAAAGAGAAAGGCTCCTGATGGCGAAGAGGACTGGACTGGGACGCGGGATCGGCGCGCTCATCCCGACGGCGGAGCCGTCCGAGGCGCGGCCCGTGGATGTGTTCTTCCCGGGGGCATCGCAGGCAGCTGAGACGCCCGAGCCGGCGGCTCCCGGTGATCTCGTGGCGGTACCCGGGGCACGCCTCATCCAGGTCGACCCGCATGCCGTGGTCCCCAACCCGCGTCAGCCACGGTCGCATTTCGACTCGGACGACCTCGCTGAGCTCGTGCACAGCGTCCGCGAGTTCGGCGTGCTGCAGCCGATCGTGGTCAGGGATGTGGGGGAGGGGCGCTACGAGCTGATCATGGGCGAGCGCCGCACACGCGCTGCGCGTGAGGCGGGTCTCGAGACCATCCCGGCCGTCGTGCGCGATACCGCCGACGAGCACCTTCTGCGGGACGCGCTCCTGGAGAACCTTCACCGGTCGGAGTTGAACCCTCTGGAAGAGGCGTCGGCATATCAGCAGCTGCTGGAAGACTTCGGCATCACGCAGGAGGAGCTGGCTTCACGCATCGGACGCTCGCGACCGCAGATCAGCAACACCATCCGCCTGCTCCGATTGCCGCTCCCCGTGCAGCAGCGGGTCGCAGCCGGGGTCCTCAGCGCGGGTCATGCGCGTGCCATCCTGTCGCTCGAGGACGAGACGGCGATGCGCAAGCTTGCCGACAAGATCGTGAACGAAGACCTTTCGGTTCGCGCCGCTGAGGCGATTGCGAAGGGTGCTCACGCCGGCAACCGGCGGGGTCCCGCGCCCAAGGCAGGCGCGCGGCGTGGCCACCTCGAGGAGGTGGCGGAACGCCTGGGCGACCGCCTCAATACGCGCGTGCGAGTGTCCCTGTCCGCAAGAAAAGGCCAGGTCGTGATAGATTTTGCCACGATTGAGGACCTGAACCGCATCCTCTCTGAGCTCGGTGAAGACGGGTTCGGCGCCTGACCGATCGGTAACATACGGCGATCGGCATACGCTGATTCGCACCCCATGGAATGACGAGCAGGGACTTTCGTAGGGGTGGTCGGTCGTACGCTGGATATATGGCGACACACGACGACCAGCCCCGGAGGAGGGCCAGCCTGGAGTTGCTGCGCGCGGAGGCAGCCGACGAGCTTTCGGTGCTCGTGCACGAACGTCTTCTCGACGGCGAGGACCCGTGGGAGTTCATGGAAGACCTCCCGACCGTGGATGAGCTCGTCGTCCTGACGCTGCGCGCCGAGAACATCGCGGAGAACGGCGGCGTGCGGCCGAACCGCGCCCGTCACTACCGCGTCCTGCGCCAGATCGCCCTCGAATACCCAGCCCTCACGCGCGCTGTCTGGCGTCTGCTGGGCGACGAGGAGACGCACCGCCGCTGGGACGCCTCCGTGCGCCTGGATGCCTCCTAGGCCCTCGGGTCATGATGGATCGGGCACGCAAAAACCCCGCCGAGCCGGAGCTCGACGGGGTGTTTGCGTTCGGAGGTTCTCAGCCGATGTAGTCAGCCAGGTCCTTCTCGAGGGCGAACTTCGGCTTCGCGCCGATGATCGTCGTCTTGACCTCGCCGCCCTGGAACACCTTCATGGCCGGGATCGAAGTGATCTGATACTTCATCGCGAGGTCGGGGTTCTCGTCGACGTTGAGCTTGAGAACCGTGATCTTGTCAGGGTGGTCGGACTGGATCTCGTCGAGAATCGGCGACACCATCCGACACGGTCCGCACCATGCGGCCCAGAAGTCCACGAGGACGGGACCCTCCGCCTTCAGCACGTCCTGCTCGAAAGTGGCAGAGGTGGTGGCCTTTGCGCTCATTGTGATCTCCTTATCGGGAAAGAATGTCAGCCAAGACAACGCGCCGACGCTCGTGTTTGTTCCTCAGGCCGCCTGAGCGCCGGGCAGACCGTCGATCTGGTCTTCGGTCACCTCGGGCAGGCCGGCTTCGCCGCGGGCGGCCAGGAAGTGCTCGACGTCGAGCGCGGCCACCGTTCCGCTGCCGGCTGCGGTGATCGCCTGGCGGTAGGTCGGGTCGATGACATCCCCTGCGGCGAAGACCCCCGGGACGGAGGTCCGCGAGGAACGCCCATCCACCCAGATGGTGCCTTCGGGGGTCAGATCGAGCTTGCCGTGAACGAGGTGGGTGCGCGGGTCGTTACCGATCGCGACGAACAGCCCGTCCAGGGGCAACTCAACGGTCGAGCCGTCGACGGTTGACTGCAGCACGACGCCGTTGACCGCATCCTCACCCAGGATGTCTGCCACTTGGGCATTCCAGATGAACTCGATCTTCTCGTTCGCGAATGCGCGCTCCTGCATGATCTTCGACGCGCGCAGCGAGTCCTTGCGGTGGATGATGTAGACCTTCGAGGCGAACTTCGTCAGGAAGGTGGCCTCCTCCATCGCCGAGTCGCCGCCGCCGACGACGGCGATGGTGCGGTCCCGGAAGAAGAAGCCGTCACACGTGGCACACCACGACACCCCACGGCCGGACAGTCGCTCTTCGCCGGTGAGACCGAGCTTGCGGTACGCGGATCCGGTGGCGTAGATGACGGATGCGGCGGTGTGAACCGCGCCGCTCCCCAGCGTGACCGTCTTGACGTCACCGTCGAGGTCGAGGTCGACGACATCGTCGTAAACGACCTCGGCACCGAAGCGCTCGGCCTGCTCCTGCATCTTCGTCATGAGGTCGGGCCCCTGGATGCCCTCCGGGAAGCCCGGGAAGTTCTCCACGTCGGTGGTGTTCATGAGTTCGCCGCCGGCTTCGACCGAGCTTGCGACGACCAACGGCTCCAGGTTCGCTCGCGCGGCATAGATCGCCGCGGTGTAGCCGGCGGGGCCAGATCCGATGATGATGACGTGACGCACGTGCGTCGCCCCCTTCGTAGGTTCTCGGGTGTAAACCCATCGTAGCCCGGGGATATTCCACGGCCCGAGGCCTCAGCGGCGGGGCAGGAAACGGCGCAGCATCCCCACCGCCGGGGTCAGCTCCGGAGCGCGGAAAAGCGCCAGGATGCCGAGGTACACGACCAGCACGACGGAACCGATGACCGCGGCACCGAGGGCGCCCAGAAGCTTGTCGGCCGTCGTCCACCCCTCGTCTCCGCCGAGAAGCACCAGGACGCCCCACCCTGCTGCGGCCGCGGGGATCGCGGCCAGAGCGAAGCGCGCGAGAGAACTCATCCAACGCGCGACACCGATGCCCCCGAGGCGTCGGTGGAGGAGAAGCGTCGCGATGATCACCTGGACGGTGCTCGCCAGCGACTGTCCCAGGGCGATTCCCGCTGCGAGCTGCTCGACGGGAAGCGATTGTGCCCACAGCGCTGTGGCGACGACGAGAGCGCTCTGCAGCAGCGTGAACAGGAAGGGCGTGCGGGTGTCGTTGTAGGCGTAGAACGTGCGCTGGATCACGAACAGGACGGCCAGCGGCACCAGGCAGACGAGGAAGCACAGCAGAACGCCCGCGGCCCCCCGCGCCTCGTCGGCGCTGTCGGTGAAGATACGGGACGCGGGCACTGCGGCCACCGCGAGTGCGGCCGTGGCCGCGACGACGAACAGACCCAGCACGCGGATGCTGCTGACGATGTCGGCGCGCACATCGTCGTCCCGGCCGGCGGCGGCGTGGCCGCTCAGCCGGGTGAAGTAGGGGGTGCCGATGGAGATCACGATGATCGAGTACGGGAGCATGAACAGCAGCCATGCGTTCTGCGAGACCAGTACCCCCGGGTGGTCTTCGGCCGCGATGGAGAGAATCCGCGACTGCACCAGTCCGGCGAGCTGCCCCGCGACGACCATGAGGAACGTCCACCCCGCGAGCCGACCGATCTGCCCCAGCCCCACCCCGCGCCAGCGGAAGTCGGGTCGCACGTGAAGGCCGGTGCGGCGCCAGAAGGCGAACAGGATGGCGGCCTGGACGACGATGCCCGCAGTGGCGGTCCCGGCGAGGAGGGAGACCATCTCGGGGGTCCAGGAACTCAGGGCGGGCTCGGTGCCGAACAGCACGATGAAGGCCCCGAAGCCTGCGATCGACACCAGGTTGTTCACGATCGGTGCCCACGTGAACGGGCCGTACACACCGCGGGCGTTCAGTGACTCGCCGACGAGCGCGTACAGGCCGTAGAAGAGGATCTGGGGCAGGCACCAATACGCGAACGCCGCCGCCAGCGCCTGCTGCTGCGCGGAGAACTCCGGCGCGTACAGCGCGACCAGCCAGGGGGCGGCAAGGGTCGCCGCGGCGGTGACGGCGAGAAGCGCGACCGCCCCGAGTGTGAACAGCTTGGACACGAAGGCGCGGCCTCCGTCGTCGTGAGCGGCCGCGCGGACGATCTGCGGCACCACCACGGCACTGAGCAAACCTGTCGAGATGATCGCATAGATGTTGTTCGGTAGCTGATTCGCGATCGCGAACGCGTTCCCGCCCGCGGCGGTGGCGCCCACGGCGGAGACGAGGACGACGGAGCGGACGAACCCCGTCAGTCGGGAAACGATGGTGCCGGCGCCGATGAGGATGCTGGCGCGCCCGAGACCGCTCATTCCGCAGCCCCCGGCGGCCGCTCGTCCGTACGGACCTCGGGCGTCAACGCAGCATCCGCGTCTTCCGTGATCCGTGCGCGGCGGCGCCGCAGCACGGTGCGGACGATACCGAGTCCGACGAACAGCACCATGAGCGCGATGAGGACGACCAGGCCGATGGTCTCCCATTCGGCGCGCACCTCGACCTCGGCGCTCTGGACCGCGCCGACGGGAACGCCCGTGGGGCTGTACAGCTGCATCGTGACGGTCACCGTGCCGTTGCCGACACGGGCCTGCACCGGGACGGTCACGCGCGTGTTGCTGGCGGCGGATGCGGGCACCTCCGTCCGTTCGGCGACGATGAGCCGCGGGTCATCCGGCTGCGCCACGAGCACGACATTCACCGGATAGGGCAGGTCATTGCGGATCCACGGGCTGAAGTTCGCGTCGTAGCTGATGAGGTTCAACACGCTGGAGGGCAGGATCCCGACCGCGTCCAGCGTTGCGCTGGTCTGTTGGCGGTGCTCCGCGATGGCGGCGGAGGCGGCCACGGGGTCGTTCCGCCATCCCACTGCCAGCAGCTGAAGGATCTCGGCGCGCTGGGGTCCGGTCAGCAGCAACGCGTCGTCGAGGATCGTCGCAAAACTCGCGACCGCCGTCTCGTCGGCGAGGAGCTGCGTCACTTCCCCGACGCGGGCCGCATCCGCGGGGATCTCCGTGACGCTCACCTCGGTCGGCGACGCTGCGGCGAGCTCCGGCATCCCGAGCGTGCTCACCCCCGGGGCGAGGGATGCGGCGGTGATGGCCGTGCGCAGGCTCACGCGATCGCGGCCGACCCCGCGGTCCACCGTCACGAGGAGCGGCTGGCCGCCGCTCTCCCGGGCGGCGAAGGAGAGATACGCGGTCGCCTCCGTGAGGGGGGCGCCGCGCAGCGAAGTGTCGGGCTCGTCCGCGGCGTCGCGGAGCGCGGCGGAAACCTCGGAGTCGTAGACGAGCAGCTGCGCCGCGCCGGCTGTGGCGCGTGCGGCGGCGGTGCGGTTCTCCGATCCGGCGGATGTGGTGGCGGAGGGCACGAGGGTCAGGGAAGGTGCGCCCCCCACGGTCGTGGCACCCAGCGTTGCGACGACGTCGGCGCCGGCGCTGCCGGTCGCGGGCCAGAGCACCCCGGAATGAGCGTTCGCCCCGATCGCCGTGAGCTGCGCCAGGTCGGGGAGCGCCGGGGAGGAGGGATCGTCGGTGCCAGGTGTCGCGGTGGCACTCGGGGTCGCCGGTGTGACCACATCCTGCGCCGAGATGTACGAGGCGAGCGACGTGGGTTGCAGCGGAGCGGGAAGTCCCGCGTGTATCTGCGGGGCCAGGTCGGCATCGCCGAACTGCAACGCGAAGCGCGTCTGGGGCAGGGCTTCGAGCCGGGCCAGCCACTGCGCCGCGGTCGGTGGAGCGGCCGTTCCGAGGGCGCGGATGGCGGCCGGAAGCGCGGGGTCGACCGCGAGGATGGCGGCTGTCTCCTCCACCGCATCCAGTTGTGCGGTGAGTTCACCGTCGGATGCGGTGAGGCCCGCCAGTGCCTCGGCATCGAGAAGCCCGGCCGACCCGGGAGGAGCGGTGATCGGTACGACGACTCCGACCCTCGCTGTCACCGCGTCGTCGGGCACCACCACCACGCTCGTGGACACGAGGGTCGTGCCGCCGACGACAGCGGTCGCCCGTAGGGGGTAGACCCCGGGCGGGCGGGCGGCGAGGGCCGGATTGTCTGCGGCGACCACCACGCCCGAGGTCGAATCTGCGCCCGAGGGGACGGCGTCGATGGATGCCGTTCCCACCGGCGCGAGGGCGGCGGGGTCGTCGTCGGACAGCCACGCGCCCAGCGCGTCCCGGTCGGGGAGTGCAGCGGATCCCAGTTCGAGTGACACGTCGGTGACGGGAAGGGCGTCGGGCGTGCCGTTCTCGATGGTCGCCGATACCGACAACTGCTGCCCGGGACGCAGGATGCCGTTGCCGACCGGCGAGAGCGTGAGTTCCACCACCCCGCTGAGCGGCGGGCCCGTCGGAGAGGGGGAGGGCGAGGGCGTGCCGGTGGCAGCGGCGGACGCAGCTCCGGACAGGGCGAGGAGTGCCGCCAAGCCCGTCGCGAAGACGCGTCGCGTCCATCGGTGACGCGGCGCGCGGGCCGGGGCGGGAGATGTTGGGATCATGAGGCTCCGGCGCGGGCAGAGGGCGACCGCACCGCAGCGATTCTATGGGCGGTCCCTTCGAGGTCACCGTGCGCCCCGCGGAACGATTGAATGGACGGATGCTGCCGCACCCCGATTCCGCGCTCGCCGCGGCGCTCGCCATCGATCTGCGTGCCGCCGAGTACAGCTCGGAGGCACTGCGTTCTGCCTGGACGGCGGAGGGGGATGCCGCCATCGCCCGGGGCTTGCGGGGTCCGGCCCTCCGCGCCCTCGGCGACCGGCGTGATCCGCTCACCGTGCTCGCGCGCCTCCTCGGCCTGGGTGTGGCGCAGTCGGTGGCAGACGTGGATGCGGCGCTGCCGCAGACGCGCGCGGAGGGTCTCGCCGGGCTGGGACTGGCCGAGGTTCGGGGCGACACCGTCCACGCGGGCGCCATCGTGCGCCCGCAAGCCTTTTCCGACGACGCCGGAGAGGGGGAGTGGTGGATCGCGAGCGACCTGGATGAGGCGGCGCTCGGGGGCGCTCTGCCGGAGGATCACGTGCTCGGCGTGGGCGGAGCATCCCTCACGCTCGCCGGGCTGCAGATCGCGGGGCGCGCCCAGACGGGGGTGGATGTCGGCAGCGGATGCGGCATCCAGGCGCTGCGGATGCGGCGGAACGTTGCGCGGGTCATCGCGACCGACGTGTCCGCGCGTGCCCTGCGGTTCACCGAGCTCAACGCGCTTCTCAATCACGTCGACGGCATCGAGACCCGGCAGGGCAGCCTGTTCGAGCCGGTCGCCGGCGAGCAATTCGACCGCATCGCCACCAATCCGCCCTTCGTCATCACGCCCCGGGGCGCCGACGTGCCCGCATACGAGTACCGCGACGGCGGTCGCGTCGGGGACGGTCTTGTAGCGGAGGTCGTGCGCGGGGCGGGAGCGCACCTCACGCCGGGCGGCGTCGCGCAGCTGCTGGGCAATTGGGAGTACCGAGGGGACGAAGACGGCCTCGATCGGGTGCGGGGGTGGGTCGCCGCATCCGAGGTGCCGGTCGATGCGTGGGTGATCGAGCGGGAACGACTCGACCCGCTCGCGTACGCCGAGCTGTGGGTGCGCGACGGCGGCACCGTGCCGGGGTCTGCGGAGTTCGCCCAGCTGATCGACGCGTGGCTCGACGACTTCGACGCCCGCGGCGTGACCGAGATCGGGTTCGGGTACGTGTTGCTGCGGCGACCAGGGGCAGGCGCGCCTTCTCTCGCCCGCTACGAGCGCCTCGTGGGGGCGGTCGGGGCAGCCCCCGGCGCTCATCTGGCCGCCGCGCTCGCCGCTCACGACCGGCTGGCACACCTCGATGACGATGCCCTCGCCGCCTCCCGGTTCGCCGTGGCCCCCGACGTGACCGAAGCCCGCCACCACCGGCCCGGTGAGGAGGCGCCCACGGTCATCGAGCTGCGTCAGGGCGCCGGATTCGGCCGCGCCCTGTCGGTCGACTCGGCGCTCGCTGCGCTCGTGGGCGCGTGCGACGGCGACCTGACGCTCGGCGCGCTCGTGGACGCGATCGCCCAACTCCTCGAGGTCGACGCCGGTGCCCTCCGCGACGACCTGTACCCGCGGGTCAGGGAGCTGGTGTTCACCGGATTCCTCCGCTTCGCCGACGGCGCCTCGGAGGCGATCCCGGGCTCGGCGGATTCGACGGGTTGAGGCCCGGTTAGGCTCGACGCATGCTCAATATGGCCGAGGGTGTCGCGCGCCTGGACGCGCTGGCCGACTCCGCCGTCGTTGCCCGCCTTGGGCGCGCCTTCGCCGACGCCGGGCATGAACTGGCTGTGGTCGGGGGCCCGGTGCGCGACGCGCTCCTGGGCCGTGTCACGCATGACCTCGACTTCACCACCGACGCGCGTCCCGATGACATCCTCCGCATCATCACGCCGATCTCCTCGGCACGGTGGGACGTCGGCCGCGAGTTCGGCACCATCGGGGCGCGGATATCGGGCGAGCAGGTCGAGATCACCACGTATCGCGCCGACAGCTACGACGGGCTCACACGCAAGCCGACCGTCGCCTTCGGGAACACCCTCGAGGAGGATCTGTCGCGGCGCGACTTCACCGTCAACGCCATGGCGCTGCGGATACCGGGGAAGACGCTCGTCGACCCGGCCGGTGGCGTGGAGGATCTGATCGCGCGGCGCCTCCGCACGCCGATCGAACCCGCCGTGAGCTTCGGTGACGACCCCCTGCGGATGCTGCGCGCCGCTCGATTCGCGGCCCAGTTGGGGTTCGAGGTCGACCCCGAGACGCTGGCCGCGATGGCAGAACTCGGCGACACCCTGTCGATCGTCAGTGCCGAGCGGATTCAGTCGGAGCTGGTGCGGATGCTGACCACCGACGATCCGGTCCGCGGACTCCGGATCCTCGTCGACACCGGCCTCATGGAACGTTTCCTCCCCGAGGTGCCCGCGCTGCGCCTCGAGATCGACGAGCACCATCACCACAAGGACGTGTACGAGCACTCCCTGACCGTGCTGCGTCAAGCCATCGCACTCGAGAAGTCGCGGCATCCCGGTGCCGCCCCCGACGTTCCCCTGCGCTTGGCGGCGCTCCTCCACGACATCGGGAAGCCGGCGACGCGCCGGCTCGAGCCCGGCGGTGGAGTCACGTTCCACCACCACGACATCAAGGGCGCGCGGATGGTGCGCAAGCGCCTGCAGGCGCTCCGCCTCGACTCCGACACCATCGGGTCGGTCGCGAAGCTGATCGAGCTGCACCTGCGTTTCTTCGGTTACGCCGAAGGAACCTGGACCGATTCCGCCGTCCGCCGCTACGTGCGGGACGCCGGTGCCGAACTCGAGCGGCTGCACATCCTCACGCGCGCCGACGTGACCACCCGCAACAAGCGCAAGGCCGCGGGCTTGGCCGGGGCGTACGACGACCTCGAAGCGCGGATCGCCGCGCTGCGCGAGCAGGAGGAGCTCGACTCGGTGCGGCCCGACCTCGACGGCAACCGCATCCAGGAGGTCCTCGGCATCCGCCCAGGTCGCGAGGTCGGCGACGCCTACCGGTTCCTGCTCGACCTTCGGCTCGACGAGGGGCCGCTGGGCGAGGAGGAGGCCGAGCGCCGCCTCCGCGAATGGTGGGCCGCTCGCGCCTGACCCGCTGGGCGCCCGCGCCGCTCGCCGCGTCTGCGCCTGCCGCCGCTCGCCGCGCCCGCGCCGCCCGCCCCGCCGCGTCATCGTCGGATGATCGCACCTCGGTCGGAGGATAACGGCCAAATGCTCCGACATCGGCGCGATCCTCCGACGTCATGACGTGCCGGCAGACCGCGGCAGCGGTCGCGCTCCGGATGCACCGCGGGCCGGGCGGCGCGGCAGCAGGCAGAATGAAGCCACGTCTGCATCGACGCAGGCCGTCTCGCCAGGAAGGGGCGCTCCCGTGAGCATCGCGACCATCACCATCCTCAATCCGTCGGGCGAGGGGAACCTCCTGAACCCCGAGGTGCTCGCCGACCTGACTGAGCAGCTCCGCGCGGCCGACGCCGACCCGGAGGTGACCGGCATCATCCTCACCGGTGCCGGTGACGTGTTCTGCAGCGGGCTGGACATCCCTGCGATCCGGGCCGGCGGCGACCCGGTGGAATTCGCCACCGCGCTGGCCGCCCTGCTGAAGTACGTGCCGACCCTCGGCACCCCTGTCGTGGCGGCGGTCAACGGCGACGCCGTGGCATCCGGAGCCTCGATCGTCGCTGTCGCCGACTACGCCGTCGCGGCTCGGGGTGCGCTGATCGGGACGCGGGAGGTGTCGTTGGGGATCTGGCCGATGGTCGCGCAGGTGCCGCTCATCCAGCGGCTGGGCGCCCGTGCGGCGATGGAGAACGTCGGATCGGGAGAGCCGTTCACCGCCGAGCGCGCTCGGGAAATCGGCCTGATCAACGCTCTCGCGGAACCCGACCAGGTCGTCGCCGTCGCCGGGGAGTGGCTGGCGAAGGCCGCTCGGGCGGGCTCCATCGCCGCGATCGGGCGCCCCGCCTTCTACCGCTTCGCGGAGATGGGCTACGACGAGGCGCTGGATGCGTCGGTGCAGCTGTTCGCCGACATGAACCGCTGACCGCCCGGCCGCCCTTCGCGGATTCGGAGGATGTCGCCGGGGTCGGACGAGGTACGCCGGATGCCCCGGATCCGCGGACGATCTCAGAACCCGGCGCGCCGCGGGTGCCGTCCTCAGTTGCCGAGCGCCTCGATGATGCCCGTGAGCACGTACCAGCCGATCACCAGTCCGAAGACGATCACCGTTCCCCACGAGAATCCGCGCTTGAGGCGGCGACCCTCCGGGGCGACGCCCGGTGGAGGCGGCGTGAGCACCGGCATCGGGCCGTCGACGGCGCCGGGGATGCCGGAGGCCACCGCATCCGCTGCCGGTACCGCTGTGGTGACCAGACGTTCGTCGCGCCAGCGGGCCCACTGTGCGAGCTTGTCGAGCAGTGCTCCCACGACGGAGAACAGCCACGCCCACGTCGCGGGGTCGAGGGTGGAGAGATCGCGTTTGGCATACAGGAAGAGCCAGTCGTCGACGATCTCGACGTCGAGCGCGGCGGCGTTGTCGATGAAGCGGGCCATGATGTCGGGGGTGAACAGGTACAGCGCGTCGCGCTCGTAGTCCGCGGGGCAGTACAGCGAGAAGTACTTGTCGAAGTCGCCCTCGAGGCTGAGGCGCTGATCACGATCGAACGCGGCCGGGAGGTTGGAGGCGCCGAAGAGGCCGTTGTTTCCCACCGCGTCCAGGACGATGTGCGGCAGCGGCACGTCGAGCTTCACCGCGACATAGCCCCACTTGTGCGTTGTGCGGTTCTTCCCCGACCCCGTCGTGTACCGGTAGTTCGCGAACTCTACGAAACGGGGCTGCTCGCCGCGCACCAGGTCGCTGGCCTGGCGTGAGCTGCCGCGCTGGAAGATCATGCCGGGGAGCGCCGGTGCCGGAATCACCGGGGTGAAGGCCATGCCGTTCGCGCGCGCGAAGCGGTCCAGGCGGTACCACCGGACCGAGCTTCCGCCGCCGCGGACGAGGGAGACGATCAATACGGCCACCACGGCACCGACGAAGAGGAAGGGGAGGATCAGCGGAAAGCTGAAGCCGCCTCCGGAGGATGACATCAGGCTGAGCAAGGAGCCGAAGACCGTGCCGAACACCCCGAGCACGAACACGCCGACGACGCAGATGACGACGATCGCCGTCGCGCTGGATCCCGAGCCCTTCCCCTGCGCGCGGAGTTCGCGGACGTATGCCTTGGCGGTCGCCCGATCGACCGGCTCTGTGAGCGGCTGCGAGTTGAACGTGATCGGTGCAGGAGCGCTCATCGGTTCACCTCATCCGCGTCCCATGACAGGTCGGCGCCCTCGCGGACCGCATGCGCCTCGAGGGCGGGGTCCGTGCACAGTGCGCGGATGAGGTCGGGGCTCCCGCCGATGATGGTCGAGTCGTCATCCACCTCGGTGACGAGGATCCATGCGCGGTCGGCCGGCCAGATCAGGCTGGGTGACGCGGTCCAGTCCGGACTGTCCTCCGCCCAGGGCACGCGCGACGCCCATCCGGGGTCGACGAAGTCGGCGATCGAGCCGCGGAAGAGCACATGGTCGCGATTGGGGAGGCGCAGTCGTGGTCCGCGCGAGATCTCGTCCGAAAGCAGGCCGGGCTGCCACACGGGCTTTCGGAAGACGTTGTTGAACGGGTCATGGATGCTGCGCGCGAGCATCGCGCTGTGGCGGGCGAACAGCTCCGGGTCGTCGTCGCCACCGACCAGGGTCAGCGTCGCGCGCGCGGGCGCCTCGCCGAAGAATCCGAGCATGCCGCCCCACCCCTCCCAGACTGCGATGTACACATCCTCCGGGGTGCTGGTGTGGGCGGCGAGGTGGCGCGCGGTCGCACTCAGCTGCGCCGCATCCAGCCGTCCCGGTTGCGGCGCGGAGTACACGCGCCCGTCCGGGGCCTTGACCGCGTCCGCGTCCCGCGCGTGCGGGCCACCGCCTCCGCGCCGAACGATGCGGTTCCACTGAGCCGTGCCGTGCATCTCCGTGCCGAACGCCGCGGCCGCCGCCTCCCAGGTCACCGCGGTGTCGTCGGCGAGCCCCGGGTGGAAGAGGCGGGCATAGGCGGGGAAGCCTCGCGGGATGACGCCGTGCATCGTGGCGTCCCACGCAGGTCCGTCGTCCAGGCGCGCGCGTATCCAGTCGCCGGCGCTGACGTCTTCTGTCCACTCCATGCACGCCACGCTACCCACCGCCCCTCCGCGCGAGACACCACATTCCCCGCGAGACTCACCGCGTCGCGTGGTGTCTCGCCCGAAGTGTGGTTTCTCGCGGCCAAGCTGAGGGGTGCGGATGCAGCGGAGCTGGGCATCGGATACACTGTGAAGGTTGTCGGCGACGCCATTCGCGCGCACGCGGACGACATGCACACACCCTCCTGCTTCCGGGAAATGCCCGGCAGCCGTTCTAGTCCGAAGGAGGTGGGTTAGTGACGCACCAGTACGAACTCATGGTCATTTTCGATCCCGAGCTCGACGAGCGCCAGGTTGCACCCAACCTGGACAAGTTCCTCAAGGTCATCACGACCGACGGGGGCACCATCGACAACGTCGACATCTGGGGCCGCCGCCGTCTCGCGTACGAGATCCAGAAGAAGACCGAGGGCATCTACGCCGTCGTGAACTTCACGGCCACCAGCGAGGCGACGCAGGAGCTCGACCGTCAGCTCAAGCTGAACGAGCAGATCATGCGCACCAAGGTCCTTCGGGCCGAGGAAGCCATCGCTCTGGTCGCTTCGGAAGCGCTCCGCAAGGAGGCCAAGGCTGCCCGCAAGGCGGCGGCTGCCGAGACCCGGACGGCTAAGAAGGACGCCTGATGGCCGGCGAAACCGTCATCACCGTTGTGGGAAACCTCACGGCCGACCCCGAACTGCGTTACACGCAGAACGGGCTTCCGGTGGCGAACTTCACCATCGCATCTACTCCGCGCACGTTCGACCGTCAGGCGAACGAGTGGAAAGACGGCGAGGCGCTGTTCCTCCGGGCATCCGTGTGGCGCGACTTCGCCGAGCACGTGGCGGGTTCGCTCACCAAGGGCGCTCGGGTCATCGCGACCGGTCGCCTGAAGCAGCGCTCCTACCAGGATCGCGAAGGCCAGAACCGCACCTCGATCGAGCTGGAGGTCGATGAGATCGGCCCCTCGCTGCGTTACGCCACCGCTCAGGTGACGCGCGCGGCCAGCTCGGGCGCCGGCGGCGGTGGCGGCGGTGGCGGAAGCCAGCCCCGTCAGCAGGTCACGGAGGAGCCGTGGTCCACGCCCGGCTCCGCCAGCGGAAGCGCCGCCGGCGCTGACGCGTGGTCCGCCCCCGGTAACTACGGAGACGACACCCCGTTCTGATTCACGCTGGATGCCGCGCTCGCTGAGCTGCAGCATCCGCGTTTCATACGAAAGAAGGAAACATGGCTGGAAAGGCCACCGGCGATCGCCGGAAGCCGCGGAAGGGTGGCAAGCCCACCGCTCCCGCGAAGCCGACCCGCGTCGGCGTCATCGACTACAAGGACATCCCCACCCTCCGCAAGTTCATCTCGGAGCGCGGAAAGATCCGCGCCCGTCGTATCACCGGTGTCTCGGTGCAGGAGCAGCGTCTCATCGCTCGCGCGATCAAGAACGCGCGTGAGATGGCGCTCCTGCCCTACGCCGGCGCCGGCCGCTAAGGGGCACCCGCATGGCAAAGCTGATTCTCACGAATGAGGTCGCCGGGCTCGGAAGCGCCGGCGACGTGATCGAGGTCAAGAACGGGTACGCCCGTAACTACCTCATCCCCCAGGGTTTCGCGGTGGCGTGGTCCCGTGGTGGCGAGAAGCAGGTCGCGTCCATTCGCGCGGCCCGCGAGTCTCGCGCCATCCACGACCACGAAGAGGCCGTGGCCCTGAAGAACACGCTCGAGTCCAACAAGGTCAAGCTCACAGTGAAGGCGGGCGCCGAAGGGCGTCTGTTCGGCTCTGTGAAGACCGGCGACGTGGCTGACGCGGTCAAGACCGCCGGATTCGGCGACCTGGACAAGCGCAAGATCCACATCACCTCGCCCATCAAGGCGGTCGGTGAGCACGAGGCGACGATTCGTCTCCGTGACGACGTCACCGCCGTGATCACCCTTCAGGTGGTTGCTGCGAAGTAACGGACGCACACCGGATGCCGCGGACCCCTCGGGGACCGCGGCATCCGTCGTTTCACGGCTGTGGATCCGGTGAGGAGGGTGCGCCCATGTGGACCCACCCTCCTCGCCCGGCTTACGCCACCCGACGCAGGCGGACGAACATCACCGCACCCCCGCCGAGGAGGAGCATTCCCATCAGCAGGCCCGCCAGTGCCGAGCCGCCACCGGTCTGAGCGAGCTCAGCGGAGGCCGTGGCACCGGCCGTGAGTCCACCGGCCGTGAGGCCAGCGGCCGTGAGGCCCGCGGGAGCGCCGATCACGCCGTCATCCGCGCCACCCGGGGTTCCGGGGGTTCCCGGAGCGGCGGGGGTGGTCGGAACGGTCGGTTCGGTCGGGTCGGTCGGGTCCGTCGGGTCCGTCGGGTCGGTCGGGCCGACCGGCGGGGCGGGAGGAACGACCGTGGTCGAACCGGCCGTGGTGCAGTCCCCCACGGCACAGACGGCGTTTCCGCCGACGGTCACGGGCAGCGTCACCGGCGCGACGATCTGGGTGCCCCCGGCGATGCTGTCGCTGCCGCCAGTGGTGGGGCCTGCCGAGTTGCCGGAACCGGCGTTCGGTGCGACCACGGTGGTGCCGTTTTCGGTGGTGGCGTCAGCGAGCACCGCGATGGCGTTGCCGCCGAGGGTGATCGGTGCGGTGATCGGTGCGACCACCTGGGTGCCCCCGGCGATGCTGTCGGCACCGTCGGTGGTGGGCCCATCCGAGGCACCCGATCCGGCGTTCGGTGCGACCAGGGTCGTGCTGTTTTCGGTGGTGGCGTCGCCGAGCACCGCGATGGCGTTGCCGCCGAGGGTGATGGGCAGTGTCACCGGCGCGACCACTTGGGTGCCGCCGGCGATGCTGTCCGCACCGTCGGTGGTGGGGGCCCCCGTTGCGCCGGAACCGGTGTTGGGTGCGACCTCGGTGGCGCTGTTCTCGGTGGTGGCGTCACCGAGCACCGAGATGGCGTTTCCGCCGAGGGTGATCGGTGCGGTGATCGGTGCGACGACCTGGGTGCCGCCGGCGATGCTGTCCGCACCGTCGGTGGTGGGGGCCCCCGTTGCGCCGGAACCGGCGTTCGGTGCGACCTCGGTGGCGCTGTTCTCGGTGGTGGCGTCACCGAGGACCGCGATGGCGTTGCCGCCGAGGGTGATGGGCAGTGTCACCGGTGCGACCACTTGGGTGCCGCCGGCGATGCTGTCCGCACCGTCGGTGGTGGGGCCTTCCGAGTTGCCGGAACCGGCGTTCGGTGCGACCACGGTGGTGCCGTTTTCGGTGGTGGCGTCACCGAGCACTGCGATGGCGTTGCCGCCGAGGGTGATCGGTGCGGTGATCGGTGCGACGACCTGGGTGCCGCCGGCGATGCTGTCGCTGCCGCCAGTGGTGGGCCCATCCGAGGCACCCGATCCGGTGTTGGGTGCGACCAGGGTCGTGCTGTTCTCGGTGGTGGCGTCGCCGAGCACCGAAATGGCGTTTCCGCCGAGGGTGATCGGTGCGGTGATCGGTGCGAGCACCTGGGTGCCCCCGGCGATGCTGTCCGCACCGTCGGTGGTCGGGGCCCCCGTTGCGCCGGAACCGGCGTTCGGTGCGACCACGGTGGTGCTGTTTTCGGTGGTGGCATCACCGAGCACCGAGATGGCGTTGCCGCCGAGGGTGATCGGTGCGGTGATGGGTGCGACGATCTGGGTGCCGCCGGCGATGCTGTCCGCACCGCCGGTGGTCGGGCTCCCCGTTGCGCCGGAAGGCGCCGCCGTGGTGGTGGTGGTCGCGTCCGCCGACTCAGCGTCCCCGAGGACGGAGATCGCGTTGCCCGATACCGTCACGGGCACGGTGAGGCCGATAAGGGCCTGCGTGCCGCCCAGGATGCTGTCATCACCCGAGGTCCGCGACGGTGGTGCGGCTACGACCGAAGGCGCCGCCGGGGCGATGGTCGCATCGGTGGACGTGCTGTCGCCAAGCACCGAGATCGCGGTGCGCGAAACGTTGACGGGAACGCCGACGTTCACGAGCGCCTGGGTGCCGGATGCAATGCCCTCCGACCCCGTGGTGATCGCCGCCGGCGCGGCAGCGGGAGCCGGAGCCGCTGTGGCGGCGGAGTCGGACGACGAGTCGCCGACGACGGAGATGGCGTTGCCGCTGACGGTCACCGGAATGTCGACCGAGACCAGGGCTTGTGTGCCCGACAGCACACCGCCGTCGCCGGATGTTTCGGCCGCGGATGCGACCCCTGCTCCGAGGACGGCGATGCCGCCCCCGACGAGCGCTCCGAGAAGCGCTTTCTTCATGAATCTACGCATGATGTACCCCTAAATGAGTGAGTTGGATGGTGCGCGCGAACGCGCGGGGACCGTCTGCCGCGCACAGGCGCGGCGCGATCACTCACTCAGTCAGGGGAGATGTCGGTGTCGTAGACCGGTGCGCCGGGAAGCGCATCGTTCACGTGCTGCTGCACCGAGGTAAGGAAAGGCGCGGCGCTGCGCGCGTCGGAGGGGCCGACGGCCAGAAGAAGACCGGTGCCGGCCGCACCGCCGGTGTTGATCGAGCCGGTAGCGCCGAGAAGTCCTGCGCTGGATGCCCCCGGTGTCTCCATTGGAACGGCCGACGTCAATACTGGGGCACTGCTCACCCAGCGCGCGGGCGAAGCCAGCGCACCGAAGGCGGAGCCCACGCCCGAAACCGCCGCATTCGGTGGCAGCGTGCCGGGGAGACCCGAGGGCGCCAGAAGAGGAGCCTCGGGAAGCGGCGCGCCGAGACCGGGCACCGTCACCTCGAGCGTGTCCGTGATCGGGGTGAGGCCCATCACCGGGAGCGTGGGGAGCAGGGGTGCCAGCGGGGCGGCGTGGCCGACGACAGCGGATACTGTGCTGTCCACGGCGGAAGCGATCCCGATGAGGTTCTGGTGGACGCGCGTTCGGTCGAGGAGGTCTGCCACGACCGGGACGCTCGATGTCACGCCGACGACGGGCTTCACGACAGCGGTGACGGCACCGGCGTCGGCGACCTCCGTCAGGGCCGTTGCGACGGTACCCACGGTGCTGGTTGCGACGTCGTTCACCGTTGCATTCGCGGCCTGAGTCGTCGTCTCCACCACCTGGGTGGCCGGCGGCACCACCTCGGCGACCGGCTGCGCGACGCGCGCGGGCGCCGGCGCGATAGCAGTGGCGACATGCGTGACGGCCTGATCGATAGCGGTGGTCGTCTGCTGCAGGGTCTGTCCGGCGCCGCCGTGGGTTTCGACCACGGTCCCGAGCAGTCCCGAACTCGGAGCGGAGGAGCCCTCCTGCGCGGACGCAGAGGAGGGGGACGCGAACAAGCACAGCACGCACCAGGCGATGCCGGCGAGCAGCGCAAGCAGCACGACGCGCGCCGGCTGAAGCCGACGGTGGTGGTATGCGATGTTCACGTATTCACCTCCTCGCGATGGCACGGGCGGTGAGCCCCTGGTGTGAAGATAGCGCTGAGGAAAGCCTGAGGGCAAGAGAACTTGACAGCGGGCGATACTTTCACTACCGGCTCGAAAGTTATCCCCCGGGTTGTACACAACCACCGGCATGTCGGACGCAACCTTCAACCCACGCTTCAATCACATCCGTGGAAAGAGCATGTGGACGAAAAAAGGGCCGGTCAAGCGGCGGTTCATATGGTCGAATGAAATAGTTATCCGCCGTTGTCCACAGGCGTTGTGCACAGGCGCGGCGGCGTTTCCCGCAGAGATTCCACATAGTTATCCACAGCCCGGTTTGCGCCTGCCAGGGGGCGTGCTTACCGTGGGTCCAGCCCACCAGGACAAACCGCTGAGGGTCGCGCCAGGGGCGTGTCGGGGGTCCGTGTTGCCATTAGGGCACGGGGTGACGCGCGCCGCCGACCGGTGATCGCAGCGGAGATTCGCCCTGTCTGAGCGGACCTTACCCGTACCCGACGGAATGGAGAGCGCGTGTCGATCGCCGACATCTCGGAAGAACGCCTCGGCGGACCCCGAAGGGCCGAACGCACCCCTCCGCACGACCTGCCTGCCGAGCAGAGCGCGCTGGGCGGCATGCTCCTCTCCAAGGACGCCGTGGCCGACGTCATCGAGACGCTGCGCGGCGCGGACTTCTACATCCCGAAGCACGAGCTGATCTTCGAGGCCATCCTGTCGTTGTACTCCCACGGGGAGCCCACCGACGTCGTCGCCGTCACGGACGAGCTGATCAAGACCGGTGAGCTCCAGCGGGCCGGCGGGGCGGACTACCTCCACACGCTGACATCCATCGTCCCGACGGCGGCGAACGCGGGGTATTACGCGTCGATCGTCGCTGAGCGTGCGCTTCTTCGCCGACTCGTCGAAGCCGGAACGCGCATCGTGCAGATGGGCTACTCGGGTCAGGGAGACGCGCTCGACCTCGTCAACAACGCGCAGGCCGAGATCTACAACGTCTCCGGCGCGGAGACCGCGGAGGATTACGTCCCCCTCACCACAGCGGTGGATGCTGCCGTCAATGAGATCGAGGCCGCTCGCGGCCGTGACGGCCAGATGACCGGCATCCCCACCGGCTTCTCCGGGATGGACCAGCTCACCAACGGCCTGCACCCCGGGCAGATGATCATCATCGCCGCGCGCCCCGCCATGGGTAAGTCGACGCTGGCGCTCGACTTCGCCCGCGCCGCGGCGATCAAGCACAACATGCCGACGATCTTCTTCTCGCTCGAAATGGGTCGCAGCGAGATCGCGATGCGCCTCCTCAGCGCGGAGGGCGCCATCCCCCTGCAGAGCATGCGTAAGGGCACTCTGGACTCACGCGATTGGACGACGATCGCCGCCACCCGCGGGCGGATCAACGATGCGCCTCTCTACATCGACGACAGTCCCAACATGACGCTCGTCGAGATCCGCGCGAAGTGCCGTCGGCTCAAGCAGCGCGAGGGGCTCAAGATGGTCGTCATCGACTACCTGCAGCTCATGACGAGCGGTAAGCGGGTCGAGTCGCGACAGCAGGAGGTCAGCGAGTTCTCCCGTGCGCTGAAGCTCCTCGCTAAGGAGCTGCAGTGCCCGGTGATCGCGCTGTCGCAGCTGAACCGTGGTCCCGAGCAGCGCGCCGACAAGAAGCCGGCGCTGTCCGACCTGCGTGAGTCGGGCTCGATCGAACAGGACGCCGACATGGTGGTGTTGCTGCACCGCGAGGCCGCGTACGAGAAGGACAGCCCGCGTGCGGGTGAGGCCGACCTCATCGTGGCGAAGCACCGAAACGGCCCGACCGACACGATCACGGTGGCTTTCCAGGGTCACTACTCTCGCTTCACCGACATGGCGCCCGCGATGTGATCACTCGCCCGCGCGCGTAAGCGCTCGGTATGGGCGTTCCCGGACCGCAACTCCTCGTTGCCGTACCCGAGCACCACCGCTTTCCGCCGCACGAGCGGACGCCCGTGGCCGCGCTCGAGAATGAGCAGTGGATTGCGGGGAACGGCGCTCCCGGAGATCCGCAACTCGGAGCGTGGCCCACCCTGCCACGCCGAGAGGCTGGAGGGCGTTCTCGCCGTCGAACACCACGTCAGACCTCCGCGGCGGGCTCCAGGCTGCGCCAGATGTCGAAGGCCACCGATGCCGCGCGGTCCGCATCCCCCGCTTCGATGAGATCGATGAGCTGCTCATGTCGATCGACCGAACCAGAGCCGTCGGCGCCGAAGCGCAGCCGCTCCGCGCGGCGCACCAGCGGCTCGAATTGTTCCAGCACCGCTTCCGCGGCCTGATTGCCGAGCGCGGCGATCGGAACCCGGTGGAGCTCTTCGTCCGCATCCAGCGCCCCGGTGACATCCCCTGAGGCCACGGCAGCGGCGAACCGGCGGTTCGCGCCCCGCATGCGCGCGATCTCCGCCTCGCTGAGGCGGCCGGTCACCTCCCGGACCGCCAGCTCGTGCATGGCGGCGACCACATCTCTCGCGTCGCGCACCATCGGAGCGTCGATGGCGCTGACGGTCGTGGAACGACCCGGGAGGGCGACGACCAGCCCACTCGCGGCAAGGCGGAGCAGAGCCTCGCGCACCGGCGTCCGGCTCACCCCGAGCCATCCCGCGAGCTCGGCGTCCTTGAGCTGCTCTCCCGGCGCAAACGTCCCATCCACGAGAGCGTCCCGCAGCCGTCGGTAGACGTCATCGCGCAGGAGCGTGCGGTCGACGGCAGGGGTGTCGCGCGGAATCGGCATACAACATATTGCACACACGTCGCGCCCGTCGCCGAATTTCCCGCAGGGCCTTGCCGATGAATACGATATGCAATATATTGCACATCGGACCGATGATCACCGGTCTGACGATGACCCGTCCGGCGAGGGCCGGTACGGCAGGGAGAGGAGAACGACGTGAGCACGATCGACGCCCAGGCGGGGGTCCTTTCAGAGAACACGGAAGATCAGGGGGTCAAGAACGTCGTGCTGGTGCACGGGGCGTTCGCCGATGGGTCGGGATGGCGCGGCGTCTACGAGAACCTGACGGCGCGCGGATACACGGTCACGGTCGTGCAGAACCCACTCACGTCGCTGGAAGACGACGTCGCGGCGACCACGCGGGTTCTCAGTCGGCAAGACGGACCCACCATTCTGGTCGGGCACTCCTGGGGTGGCACCGTCATCACCGAGGCGGGCGTGCACCCGAACGTCGCCGGGCTGGTCTACGTCTCCGCCTTGGCGCCCGACGCCGGCCAGACGACGGGTCAGCAGTACGAGGGGTTCGCCCCCACGCCGGACTTCGTCATCGACGTGGCGGACGACGGGTACGGATTCCTCAACCACGAGAAGTTCAAGGCCGGGTTCGCGGCGGACGCCAGTGATGAGGATGCCGCGTTCCTCCGTGACTCGCAGATCCCGATCAACATGTCGGTCTTCGGCGCGGCGGTGACGAACGCGGCCTGGCGGGACAAGCCCACCTGGGCGGTCATCGCCACGGACGACAAGTCCTTCGACCCGGCGATGCTGGAGCACATGGCGACGAGGAGCGGCGCGAAGATCACCCGGGTCGCCGCCAGTCATGATGTGTTCATCACCCAGGCCGGGGTCGTCTCCGACACCATCGACGAGGCCGCGAAGGCCGCCTTGCGCGTCGGTCGCTGAGCGCAGTCCGCTTCCCGCCGGGGCCGGTTCGCACCTGTGAGGCGAGCCGGCCCCACTGGGGTTCGAGCGAGCCGGCCCGGCGTTCCCGCCGCCTCTGCCGACCCGCGCTTCGCGCCCTTGCCTTGTGCGTGCAGTGTGCCTGCACATACTCTGCTGACACTGTACGGACGCCATGGTGGCCCCGTCTGAGTTCGACGGGGGTCGGCATGGGTCACAACGACGTGGCAGAGGGAGCTTCCGAGCAGGCGGCCGAGGAGGCGCTCGCCGCGTCCCGATCAGTTCGAGACGCGGGAACGGTGATCCTCGAGCCGACCTGGACGCTGGTACACCGCGACGGCAAACTCGAGCTGGTCCGCGATCGAAGCATCGTCATTCGGGACGGGCGAATCGCCGACATCGTGGAGGGTCGCATCCCCGGCAACGACGTGCGCATCGACATGACGGGGCAGCTGCTCATCCCCGGCATGATCTCCGCACACACGCATGTCGCGCTCGGTTCGCCGACCCGTGGGCTCATCGAGGGGGGCCGGTCGTACGGTCAGCCCGCCGTGCTGCTCGAGGGGGTTTCGGGTGACGACCTGGATGCGGTCACCGCGTACAACCTCGCCGAGATCCTCCGCGGCGGATGCACGACGCAGCTCGAGCAGTCGCTCTCCCTGGCTCACGCCGAATCGTACGTCCGGGTGGCCCGCAATTGGGGAGTGCGCGGTTACGCGTCGGGGATGCTCCCCACGTTCTCTCAGATGCTGCCGATCTGGTTCGCACCGGACGACTCGACGATCGTGGAATCCGCCCCCGGGACGATCCATGAGATCGACGCCTATCTGACGTGGGCCCGGTCGGTGAAGGGCGCCGAAGGGGGACGCATCCAACCGATGATCGCGCCGCACGGTCCAGAGACGGCGACACCCGAGACGCTTGATGCGGTCCTCGCTGCGGCGCGAGAGCTGGGGACCGGCATCCACACGCATCTCGCGACGCTGTCGGCCGATTCGGCGCGCATCGAGCGGATGTGGGGCAAAGGCCCGGTGCGATGGGTGGAAGAACACGGCTGGTACGACGTGCCCTTCTTCGGGGCGCACATGGGCGGGTGGGACGCGGCAACCGACGCGCCGTTCCTCGCTCAGAAGGCCTTGTTCACCTACGTGCACTGTCCCTCCGGTGCGGGCGCGGGATCGGGCGAGGGGCGGCAGCCGTTCATCGAGGCGCTCGGATCGGGCATCAACGTCGCCGTCGGACTGGACTCACACTCGAACGACATGCTGGAGAACGCGAAGCTTGCGGTGCTCTATGGCCGGTTGCGCTACGACATCATCCACGAGACGAGCCCGGTACCGGTGAAGCGTCCCACGGTGTGGGACATGATCGAGTCGGTCACGACCAATCCCGCACGAGGGCTCGGGCGGACCGACATCGGCCGCATCGAGGTGGGTGCCCTGGCGGATCTGACGTCCATAGACGTGAGCGGCTTCCTCGTGGGAGCGGGCGAAGCCGGTCCGGAACCCCTGAACAACCTGCTCTACGCGAGTGGACCGATGGTACGGAATGTGATGACCGAAGGCGTGCTGCAGGTCAGCGACGGGCACCTCGTCGTCGACGACGAAACCCGCATCATCCGGCGCGGCGCGGAGGTCGTGAGGCAACTGTGGGCCGACCTCGAGACGGACGGCTGGTTCACGCCGACTCCTCGTTGAGGGTGCCTCAGTCCGGTGGTGAAGCGGCTGGTCGGGCGTACTCGTCCAGCCGACGCAGCGGCGGCTGTGCGCCCGAACGCGTGACGGCGTCCGCCCCGACGGCGCAGGCGGCGCGCAGCGCCGTCTCCGCATCCCAACCCGCGTGCAATGCGACCGTGAGGGCCGCACAGAAGGCGTCCCCGGCCCCGACCGAGCTGACGGCGGTCACGCGGGGTGCAGGAACGCGCACGATCTCCGTCCCGTCGCGAAGGAGCGCCGCGCCCGCTGATCCGTAGGTCACCGCGACGAGCCTCGCGTCGGCCAGCTCCGGCAGCGCCTCGTATTCGCGCTCGTTGACGATGAACAGATCGGCGCGCGCCACGAGCTCGGCGGGCAGGGGATGCGCCGGCGCGGCGTTCACCGCGAGATACCCGGGCACCGCACCCAGCGCCGTGACCACGGCGAGCGGAATCTCGAGCTGCGTGAGCACGGCCTCATCCGCGGAGAAGGATCCTCCGTCCAGTGTGACCTCGGAGTTCGCGCCGGGATGCACGACGATCTGGTTCTCGCCCGACTCATCGACGGTGATCAGCGCCGTGCCGGTCGGGGCGTCGCCCAGCCAGACCGAGCCCACATCGACCCCGGCGTCGCGCAGGTTCGCCAGCGCGGCCAGGCCGTCGGAGTCATCGCCCACCGCACTGACCATGCGCACCCGGGCGCCGAGCCGCGACGCCGCTACCGCCTGATTGGCGCCCTTCCCCCCGAAGTCTCGCCGCAACGAGGCCGCCAGCACGGTCTCACCCGGCTGGGGAAGGCGGGTGACGGTCGTCGTCACATCGACGTTGATGCTGCCCACCACACAGAGGGCGCCGAGGGAAGAGGTCATCCGTCCATTCCACCACCACGGCAGTGGTGGCGAAGACGTCGCGAAAAAAGCGTTTTCTCACACCACCGCGTGAGGTGCGAAAGTAGAGACGCCATGACCTCTCCGACTCAGACCCTCGCCGACATCCAGATCCGCGATCCGTTCCTGCTGACGGTTCCCGGGGAGGGTGCGTACTACCTCTTCGGCTCCACGGACCCAGACATCTGGAATCCGCCGGCGACGGGATTCGACTGCTACCGCAGCACCGACCTGGAGTCGTGGGAGGGGCCGATCGAGGCCTTCCGCCCGCCTGCCGGATTCTGGTCGGATCGCAACTACTGGGCGCCCGAAGTGCACCGCTACGCCGGGCGGTTCTTCATGTTCGCCACCTTCACAGCCGAAGGCGTGCGCCGGGGGACGCAGATCCTCGTCGCGGAGCGCCCCGAGGGCCCGTATGCGCTGTGGAGCGATGGCCCGGTCACCCCGCGCGAGTGGGAATGCCTCGACGGCACGCTGCACGTCGACGATGCCGGCGTCCCGTGGATCGTCTTCTGCCACGAATGGGAACAGGTGTGGGACGGGGAGGTCGTGGCACAGCCCCTGTCGGCCGACCTGAGGGAGACCATCGGCGACCCGCTCGTCCTGTTCCGCGCCTCCAGCGCCGCGTGGGCGCGGCCGATCACGCATCGGCGGGTGCCCCCGGAGGTGTCGGCGTTCGTGACCGACGGCCCCTTTCTGCACCGCATGGATGACGGCGGATTGATCATGCTCTGGTCGAGCTTCGGCGACTCCGGGTACGCCATGGGGATCGCGCGGTCGGCCAGCGGCGCCATCGACGGTCCCTGGGAGCAGGAACCTGAGCCCATCTGGGCGGCGGACGGCGGCCACGGGATGATCGGGCGCACCCTCCACGGCGAACTGCTGCTGACACTGCATCAGCCCAACGACACCCCGAACGAACGCACCGTGCTCCGCCGGCTGAGTCAGGAGAACGGAACGGTCCGGCTCGCGCAGGACGCCTGACGCCCCGGCGGTTTCACGTGCAACGCCGCTCCGTCAGGGATGACCGACGCGAGCCGGGCGGAACGTCCTGCGGTACGCGCCCGGCGTCACCCCGACCACCTGGCCGAACTGCGTGCGGAAGCTGCTCGGCGAGGCGAAGCCGACCTGTGCGGCGATCCGCTCGACCGTGTGGTCCGTGGTCTCCAGCAGCTCTTGCGCGTGACGGATCCGGACGCCGGACAGCCACTGGATGGGGCTCTGCCCGACCTCGGCGTCGAATCGGCGGGTGAGGGTGCGGATGCTGCTGCCCGCGGTCTGTGCGATCTCGGCGAGTGTCAGCGGCCGGTACGCATTCTCCTCGATCCACCCCAGGACGCGTTCGAGCGTCGCGGTCTGCGACGTCGGACGGTTGCGGAGGATGTATTGCGCCTGCCCCCCGGTGCGTTGCAGCGGCGCGACCGCGAGGCGGGCAGCATCCGCGGCCACCGCGACGCCGTAGTCGGCCTCGACGATGTGCAGACAGAGGTCGAGCCCGGCCGAGGCACCGGCCGAGGTCAGCACGGAGCCGTTGTCGGTGTAGAGGACATCGGCGTCGACCCGCGCACCCGGATAACGACGCGCGAGCTCGGCGGCGGCAAGCCAATGAGTCGTGACGTCGCGCCCCTCGAGCAGGCCGGCCTCCCCGAGGCTGAACGCTCCGACGCAGATGGATGCGACGCGGGAGCCCCGCTCGACGGCGGAGCGGAGCGCGTCCAGGACGGCCGGGGGAGTGGCGTGGTGGGGGTCGTTGCGCCCGGGTACCGCCACCACGTCGGCGCGTTCCAGGGCATCCAACCCCGCGTCGACGGAGAGGCGCATCGGTCCCGCGGTCACCGTCGACGTCGGACCGGCGACGACGATCCGGTAGCCAGGGCGGCCGTCGGGAAGGCGCACCCGCCCGAAGACTTCGATGGGCGTGGCCAGATCGAAGGCGATCGCATCCTCGAGGGCGAGCACGGCGACGGTGTGCATGGCCCTGATGATAAGGGTGGGCGGCAGCGTGATGCCCGAGAACCGTTGGCCAGAATCCGGCCAATCGTGACCAGAAGGTCACTGGGGTCATGCCGCAGGTGTCACGGAGCATGGGCACATGCCCTTCCCACGCTTCCAATTCGTCCTGTTCGATGGCTTCGACCCTCTCGATGTGATCGCCCCCTACGAGGTCCTGACGGCGGGCCGCGATGCGCTCGGCGGCGGCATCGAACTGGAGTTCGTCACCGCCGAGGGGCCACGCGTGGTGCGGTCGGGCACACCCGGCATCGCCCTCGCTGCGACCGGGACGCTGGATCCCGACATCCCGGGATTCGTTCTCGTTCCCGGGGCCTCCGGGCCCGTGGACGGCGACCCCGATGAGGGCATCGAGACCGTCCCGGTGCTGCTGGCGCGTTTTGCGGCGAGCGATGCCGCCGGGCTCCTGGCCCGATGCCTCGCGGCGGCCGACATCACCGTGGCCCCGGTCTGCGGCGGATCGCTCGCCATGGCGATGGCCGGCCTCCTGGAGGGACGCACCGCCACGACGCACGTGCTCGGCATCGACCTGCTCGATGCCTCGGGGGTTCACGCGGTGCGCGCCCGCGTGGTGGACGATGGCGACCTGGTCAGCGCCGGCGGCGTGACCTCGGGGCTCGATCTCGGGCTGTACCTGCTCGAGCGCGAGTTCGGCCCGCAGATCGCGCGATCGGTCGAGGTGCTGTTCGAGTACGAGCGCCGCGGCACCACGTGGAAGAGCACCGGCGCCATCCCGGTCGCGGCGGCGTGAGGGGGCACCGACCATGAGCGCTCTTTCCGGCAGCTGGCGGCTGCGCATGGCCACTCCCATCGGCACGATCGAGGCCGACTACACCTTCACCGAGACCCTCGACGGCTTCACCGGCACCGCCACCGGTGCCGGTGAGCAGGTCGTCCTGGAGAACGTGGCCGTCTCGAAGGCACCCGACGGCGAGCACGTGACGTGGACGCAGCGGATCACGCGACCGCTCCGCCTCAACCTCTCCTACGACGTCACGATCGACGGGGACACCCTGTCGGGCTCCTCTCAGGCCGGCCGCCTTCCCCGCACACGGGTCACGGGTCAGCGGTCAGCCGGTTGACCCCGGGCAAGGGCAACGGTAGGCACGACCTAGACTGGAGGCATCCTTCTTCCGCCTCCCCGGGACGTGTCGTGACCGTTTCACCATCCGCCCGCGCCTTCGAGGTGCGGCATCTGCAGATCGCCCGCGCGCTGTTCGCCGCGCTGGCGGCGGTCATGGTGACGTTCTCGCCGGACCATTCCGCCGCCGTCGGCCTGTCGGTGTTCAGCGGCTTCGCGATCGCGACCGGACTGGTGTTCGCGCTGGCGGCATGGATGGTGTATCCCGCCGGCCGACGCGGACCGGCGATCCTCATGGCGGTGCTGAACCTCGCCTCGGGCATGGTCGCGGGCATCGGCCCCTGGCGCACCACCGAGCTGCTGTTCGCCGTCCTCATCGCGTGGGCGGTGGCCACCGGAGTGACCGAGATCGTCGTCGGCGCCCGTGCGCGGCGGCGGAACGAGGGAGCAGCATCCGGCCGCGATTCCCTCACCGTCGGCATCCTCACGGCGGCGCTCGCCGCAGCCGTCGCCTTCGTCCCCACGCGATACGCGCTCGAGTACTACATCGAAGAAGCCGGCCAGTCCTTCACCCTGACCGGAACGATCATCGCGGTGGGGATCTTCGGTGGGTACGCCGCGATCGTCGCGGTGTACCTCGGCATCGCAGGTTTCTCTCCGCGCCGCGAGCCCGTCGCGGCCGCCTCATCCGAGGAGGTCGGCGCATGACCGACAAGCCCACCCGCCGCGACCTCATGCGGCCGGTCCAGCTGCTGGGCCTCGCCTTCATCTCCGCGCTCTTCGCCGGCATCGTCACAGTCGTCAGCATGGGCGTCTTCCAGGGCGGGCCGGACGGTAAGACCGAGCGTGCCCTCGTCCTCGGGGCGATCGTGGCCGGCATCACGTTCATCGCGGTGCTCGTCATCGTGGCCCTGCTTCTGCTGGCCGTCGATCCGGCCCAGGTCGGCAAGACCCTCGATCGTCCGCTGCTTCTGCCTCCCGAGGATGCTCCGCAGTCTCCGAGCGACGATCCGAAGGATCGCGACGGCGGCACCCCTCCCGCACCCTGACCCGCCCGGGCCGGCGTCGGCGAGGCCGGCGTCAGAGCTGGTCGACGACCGTGGAGGCCAGACCCGTGTAGGTGGCGGGAGTGAGGGCGAGGAGTCGCGCCTTCGCGGTGTCGCCGATATCCAGCCCGCGGACGAAATCCGCCAGCTCGGGGGCTCCGACGCGGCGACCGCGCGTGAGGTCCTTCAGCAGGGCGTACGGGTCGGCGATCGACGATCGGCCCGCCGCGATCTCCGCGCGGACCACGGTCTGGATGGCTTCGGCCAGCACTTCCCAGTTCGCGTCGAGGTCGGCGTCGAGCACGCCCGGGGCCAGGGAGATCTCGCGGAGACCGCGCGCCAGGTTGTCCAGGGCCAGCAGGGAGTGGCCGAACGCGACGCCGATGTTGCGCTGGGTCGTCGAGTCGGTCAAATCGCGCTGCATCCGCGAGGTCACGAGCGTCGAGGCGAGCGTGCCGAGCAGCCCTCCGGAGATCTCGAGGTTCGCTTCGGCGTTCTCGAAGCGGATCGGGTTGATCTTGTGGGGCATCGTCGACGAGCCGGTGGCGCCGGCAACGGGGATCTGGCTGAAGTAGCCGAGCGAGATGTAGGTCCACATGTCGGTGGCGAGGTTGTGCAGGATACCGCCGGCGTGGCGCACCCGGTCATACAGCTCCACTTGCCAATCGTGCGACTCGATCTGGGTGGTCACCGGGTTGAATCCGAGCCCCAGTGACTCGATGAACGCGCGGGACACACCCGGCCAGTCCACGTCGGGATCGGCCGCGAGATGGGCCGACCACGTGCCGGTCGCCCCGGAGAACTTCGCGAGATACTCGGATGCGGCGACCTGGCCGGCGACGCGGCGCAGACGCCACGCGAAGACGCCGATCTCCTTGCCCATCGTGGTGGGCGTCGCCGGCTGACCGTGCGTGCGGGACAGCATGGCGGCGTCGCGGTGTTCGCGGGCCAGCGCGGCGAGGGCATCCGTCACCGCCTCCAGCTGAGGGAGCCAGACGCGCGTCACGGCGCGCTGCACGGTGAGGGCGTAGGCCGCGGAGTTGACGTCTTCGCTGGTCAACGCGAAGTGCGTGAGTTCGGCGATGGCGTCCAGGCCCAGGGTCGCGAGGCGATCGCGCACGAGGTACTCGACCGCTTTGACGTCGTGGCGGGTGATCGCCTCCCGCTCGGCGAGCCAGTCGATCTCCGCCGCCCCGAACTCGAGGTACAGCGCGCGGAGGCGTCCCTTGTCGTCGTCGCCCAGGGGGTGCGTGCCGAACAGCGAGCGGTCGGTGAGCGCGATCAGCCACTCCACCTCGACCTCGACCCGGGCGCGGTTGAGCCCCGCCTCGGAGAGATAGTCGGCCAGCGGCGCGACGGCCGCGCGGTACCGGCCGTCCAGGGGGCTGAGCGGCTGCGGAGGAAGAGAGGTCACGGGTCTCCCGTTTCGGGTCGCGGTCGGAGCGTCAGACCGCGGAGCGGATCGCGGGCTCGAGCTGGCGGAACAGCGCCCGGCTCGCGCCCTCGATCATACCGAGCACGTCGTCGAACATCGCCGGTGAGCCGTAGTACGGGTCGGGCACGTCGAGAGACTTGGCCGAGGAGTCGAACGACATCAAGAGGGCGATCTTGTCGGCGTCGCCTTCACTGCGCGCCCACCCGCGCAGCACTCGTTCGTGGCTGTGGTCCAGGGCCACGACGAGGTCGCTGGCATCGAAGTCGGCGGCCGTGAACTGACGGGCCCGGTGACGCGCGCCGTCATAGCCGCGTCGGGTGAGCGCCTCGAGGGTGCGCGTGTCGGCCCGCTCGCCGACGTGCCAATCGCCGGTACCCGCCGAGGAGGAGGCCACGTGTCTTCCCAGCCCGGAAGAATCCACGAACCATCGGAACACGATGTCCGCCATCGGCGACCGGCAGATATTGCCGCTGCAGACGAAGACGACGCGGAACGGCTCTGTCGCGCGCGCAGTCATCCCCACATTCTGTCGTGACCGACCGCTCCTGCACAGGCCCGGTTCTTCCCGCGTCCCTCACCGATCCCCGGGAGAGCCCGCGGTCGCGCCGCGCGGAGCGGCACGCTGGACGCGTGACGATCCCGATTCTCGCCCCTCCCGCCCTTCTCCCGGCCTCGACGCTGGCGAGCCTCGAGATCGTCGGCGACGTCCTTCAGACCGTGCGGGCGGTGCAGGATCGCGTCGACGCCCTCGTTCTGCGGTCGGCCCGTCTCCAGGACGCGGTGCGCTGGCAGGCGCCGTCGGCTCGTGCGTTCGGAAGCCGCGCCGAGGAGATCGAACGGGTGCTGTGCGTCGCGCAAGCCCAGATCGAAGGGGCTCTGGACGGGCTGGCCGCCACGCGGGCGCGCATCATCGTCGGAGCGCCGATGCCGTGAGCGAACTCACCATCCTCGCCGGAGGGGTCATCGAGGTCGACACCGAAAGCCTGCGGGAGGCGGCCTCGCGTCTGCGATCGCTCTCGGAGCAGACGGATGACGCGATCCATGTCCTCCGGGGCGCGCCCGAGAGGCTCGCGGGCGTCGCGGGCCAGCCGCCGGCAGAAGAGCTCTACACGGTCGGCGTCGTCCTCGCCGACGCCGCCGAGCTGGCCGCCGACCTCGCGGCGGCGGTGGACCAGGCGGCCGATCTGTACGAGGCGGTCGAGATGCTCGCCCAGCGCGCCGCGGCCCGAGCGGCCGGCGACGACGCCGCCGTCGCGCGATGGGATGAGCGGATCGCCGCCGCCCGCCCCGACGACCCCGATCTCTGGCTGGAGGCGCAGGAACTCCTCGCGAAGGGCCCGGAGCGGGGTGACCTTTCGTCTCAGGCGTGGCTCGGGTCGCTGGGAGCCGGACCGTTCGTCGGGTCGCTCGTGCCGGTCCTCCTTTCGACCCTCGGGGCCGGCGTCGACGCGCTCCGGCTCGGGCCGGTGGGCACCCGCGAGCGGCTCCGCGGGGCAGGCGATCCGGTGGCGATCCGACGGATGGCGTCGGCGCCCTCTCTGCCGCCCGCGACGCTCGCCGCGGCAGCCGCGCGCATCCCCGGGGGTGAAGACGCCCGTGTGCGTGTCGAGCGCTACACGATGCCCGGGGGCGCGCGGCAGTTCACCGTCTATGTCGCCGGAACGCAGTCTGTGGCCGGTGCCGATCCGTTCGATCTGCGCTCCAACGTGCAGCTCTACGGCGGGGAGCGCTCCGCCTCGTACCGGGCCGCCCTCGCCGCCCTCGAAGACGCCGGTGCCGAGCCGGGCGACGTGGTGCACGTGTTCGGTTACTCCCAGGGAGCGATGGTCGGCGAGCGCCTCGCTCTCGAGGGGCCGTATGAGACGCGAACGCTGGTGTCGTTCGGCGCGCCCATCCAGGCGGACGTGGGGTCGGGAACTCTGGCGGTCACGATCCGGCACACTGACGATCCCGTGGCCGCGCTGCAGGGCGGCGGGCACCCGGTCACGGTGGGAGCGCCGGGAAGTTTCATCGTCGAGCGCACTGCCGACGCCCCGGCAGGATGGCACGACCTCACCGCCCCCGCACATGAGATGACCGCCTACGCCGAAACCGCGGCGCTCCTGGATGCGTCGGACGACCCCCGTGCCGCGGGCCTGCACGCGGTGTTCCGCGACCTGGGCGAGGCCGAACGAGGGGTGGGGGGCGATTACGCGGCGGAGCGGGTCAGTCTTTCCGGCTCGGGCGGAACAGAGCGCCGAGGATCGCGTTGATGACGGTGATGATGAGGGCGGCCAGCACGCCCCACCAGAAGTGCTCGACCCGCAGGCCGAAGTCCCACAGCGTCGTGATCCATGCCGTCAGCCACAGCAGGAACCCGTTGATCACCAGCGAGATGAGCCCGAGCGTGAGGATGTACAGCGGGAAGGCGAGCACCTTCAGCACGGTGCCGATGATGCCGTTCACCACGGCGAAGATCGCGCCCACCAGCAAGGCGGTCAGTGCCACTTGCAGCCACTCGCCCGGAGGGAAGGCCACGAGGCGCACCTGCAGCACCGTGATGAGTGAGACCACCCAGATCGCGAAGGCGTTGATGAGAACGCGGACGATGAAACGCACGGGGCCACTATGCCAGAGCCGTCGGCACGTGTGCAGTGGCCCGCGGCTAGGCTCGACGGGTGACCGCCGACGATGACGCGCCCATCCTCCCCCGCATCCGACCGGAGATCGCCTCGCTTCCGGTGTACCGGCAGGGACGACAGGCCGGCGCCGACGCCTTCAAGCTCTCGAGCAACGAGAACCCCTTCGACCCGCTTCCCGGCGTACTGGAGGCCGTGGCCGGCGCCGGCGAGCTCAACCGTTATCCGGACGCCTCGGCAACGGTTCTGCGAGAGCGGCTCGCCGCGCGATTCGGCGTCTCCGTCGACGGCGTGCATGTGGGAGCGGGGAGCGTGTCGATCATCGCGCAGCTGATCCTCGCCGCCGCCGGACCCGGCGACGAGGTCATCTATGCGTGGCGTTCCTTCGAGGCGTACCCGACCCTGGTGAACGTCGCCGGGGCCACGGCGGTCGAGGTGCCCCTCACCGACGATGCCCGCCATGACCTGCCCGCGATGGCCGCAGCGGTGACCGAGCGCACGCGGGTCATTCTCGTGTGCAGCCCCAACAACCCGACCGGCCCGATCGTCACCCAGAACGAGTTCGCGGCCTTCCTCGACGCCGTGCCGGCCGACGTGATGATCATCCTCGACGAGGCGTACGCCGAGTTCGTCACCGACCCGGACGCGGTGGACGGGTTGCGGGTGCTCGGTCTTCTCGGGCGGCCGAACGTGGTGGCGCTGCGCACCTTCTCCAAGGCGTACGGGCTGGCCGCCCTCCGCATCGGGTACGCGATCGGGCACCCGCGGGTGCTGGATGCGGCGCGCGCGACCATGATCCCCCTCTCGGTCACCGCTCAGGCCCAGGTCGCTGCGCTTGCGTGCCTCGACCACGAAGCCGCCCTGCTGGAGCGCGTGGGCGTGATCAGCGAGCGCCGCGACCGCCTCGCGGCAGGGCTGCGCGACGCGGGATGGAGCGTGCCGCAGGCGCAAGGCAATTTCGTGTGGCTTCCCGCCGGTGCGCACACCGACGAGTTCGCCGCCGCCTTCGCGGACGAAGGGTTGATCGTCCGCCCGTTCGCCGGGGACGGCCTTCGCGTGTCGGTCGGCGAGGAAGAGTCTGTCGAGAAGGTCCTACGGATTGCTGCATCCGTTGTCCGGACCCTCCCGGAAGGCCACGCGGGCCGCGGGTTAGCGTGGGAACTGTGACAGGGCCCGAAATGACCGGAACGCTCGACGACCCGGCACTGGTGCGCGTGCTCGCCGCCGATGGGACGCTTGCGCCGACCCCGGCCGCGGAGCCGTATCGCGAGCTCATCGATGCGCTCACCGACGCCGAACTCGAGCAGTTCTATCGCGACATGATCTCCATCCGCGCGTTCGACCGTCAGGCGACCAACCTGCAGCGGCAGGGGCAGCTCGCCCTGTGGCCGCCGAGCTGGGGCCAGGAAGCCGCGCAGGTCGGGTCGGTGCGCGCGGCCCGTGCGCAGGATCATCTGTTCCCCTCGTACCGTGAGCACGTCGTCGCCCAGGTGCGCGGCGTGGATCCGCTGCACATCCTGCGGCTGATGCGCGGTCTCACCCACGGCGGCTGGAATCCGTTCGATCCGGCGAACGGCAACACCCACCTCTACACCCTCGTGCTCGGGGCGCAGACCCTGCACGCGACCGGGCTGGCGATGGGGCTGGTCTTCGACGGTAAGTGCGGCACCGGCGACGTGGAGCGCGACGAAGCCGTCATCGTGTACTACGGCGACGGCGCATCCAGCCAGGGTGACGTGCACGAATCGATGGTCTACGCGGCCAGCTTCCGTGCCCCCGAGGTCTTCTTCCTGCAGAACAACCAGTGGGCGATCTCGGTTCCGGTCGCGACCCAGTCGCGCTCGCCGCTTTACCGGCGCAGCGAGGGTTACGGCATCCCGAGCGTGCAGGTCGACGGCAATGACGTGCTCGCCAGCTACGCCGTCACGAAGGTCGCCCTCGACGAGGCCCGCGGCGGGGATGGCCCGCGCGCCATCGAGGCGATGACCTACCGCATGGGGGCGCACACGACCAGCGACGACCCCACCAAGTACCGCACCTCCGATGAGGAGCAGTCCTGGATCGGCCGCGACCCGATCGCGCGGATGCGGGCGTTCCTGCAGTCCCGCGGCGCCTCGGAGGCGTTCTTCGACGAGGCGGATGCGGAGGGGCAGGCGCTCGCCGACGACATCCGTACCCGCACGACGAACGCGGCGACGACCCTCGACCCCGAGCAGATCTTCGCGAACGTGTACTCCGAGCCGCATCCGCTCGTCGAGGAGGAGCGCCGGTGGCTCGCCGCGTACGAGGCCTCGTTCGAGGGAGGCGCGTCATGAGCACCGAGATGCCGCTGGGCAAGGCCCTGGGCGCGGGGCTCCGCCGCGCGCTCGAGGAGGACGACCGCGTCCTCCTCATGGGCGAGGACATCGGTCCGCTGGGCGGGGTGTTCCGGATCACCGAGGGGCTGCAGGCCGACTTCGGCCCGCAGCGCGTCATCGACACGCCGCTGGCCGAGTCGGGCATCGTGGGCACCGCGATCGGTCTGGCCATGGGCGGATTCCGACCTGTGTGCGAGATCCAGTTCGACGGATTCGTCTTCCCCGGGTTCGACCAGATCACCTCTCAGCTGGCGAAGATCACGTACCGCCACGAAGGGGCCCTGCAGATGCCCGTGGTCATCCGCATCCCCTACGGCGGTCACATCGGCGCGATCGAGCATCACCAGGAGAGCCCCGAGGCGTACTTCACGCACACACCCGGCCTGCGCGTGGTGAGTCCGTCCACCTCGAACGACGCGTACTGGATGATCCAGGCCGCCATCGCATCGCCCGACCCGGTGATCTTCCTCGAGCCCAAGAGCAAGTACTGGCAGAAGGGCGAGGTCGACACGACCGCACCGGCCCTGCCGTTGCACGCCAGCCGCGTGGTCCGCCGAGGCACCGACATCACCCTCGTCGGCCACGGCGCGATGGTCACGACCCTGCTGCAGGCCGCCGCTCTCGCCGAGGGGGAGGGCACGAGCTGCGAGGTCATCGACCTCCGCTCGCTGTCACCGGTGGACTACGGGCCGATCCTCGACTCCGTGCGGCGCACGGGCCGCATGGTCTACGCGCAGGAGGCGCCCGGGTTCACGAGCCTCGGGAGCGAGGTCGCGGCCACGGTCGCGGAGCGCGCCTTCTACTCCCTGGAGGCCCCGGTTCTGCGGGTGTCGGCCTTCGACACCCCCTTCCCCCCGGCAAAACTCGAGGCGACGTACCTGCCCGACGCCGACCGCATCCTCGAGGCCGTCGATCGCGCCCTCGCCTACTGACCCGTCCCGAAAGGACACTCGGATGAGCACCCAGACCTTCCTCCTCCCGGACGTCGGTGAAGGCCTCACCGAGGCCGAGATCGTCTCGTGGCGGGTCGCTCCGGGCGACACCGTCGCCGTCAACGACGTGCTGGTGGAGATCGAGACGGCCAAGTCGCTGGTCGAGTTGCCGTCGCCCTTCGAGGGATCCGTCGGCGAGCTGCTGGCTGCCGAGGGCGACACGGTGAATGTCGGGGCACCGATCATCACGATCACGGCCGCCGACGCCGGTGGGTCCGCCGCGCCGGCCGTGGTCCCCGCATCCACAGACCCGGGCGGCGCCGTGCTGGTCGGTTACGGCACCGGGGGCCAGGTGCAGTCGCGCCGTCGTCGGACTGCCGAGCGCCCGGTCGCCGCATCCGTCGGGGTGGTGGCCAAACCCCCGATCCGCAAGCTCGCGCGTGACCTCGGTGTCGACCTCACGGACGTCACTCCGAGTGGCGCGGCGGGCGAGGTCACGCGGGAGGACGTGCTGAAGCAGGCGTCGCAGGCGAGCGTCTTCCGCAACATCGAGACTCCCGAGTGGGGGGATGTGCGCGAGGAGACGATCCCCGTCGGCGGCCCGGCTCCGGCGGCTGCGTCCGCTCCGGCTGCGCCGGCCGCACCGGCCGCGGCTCCTGCTCCGGCCGCTGCATCCGCCGGCACCGACGCTCGCGAGGAGTCGATCCCGGTGCGAGGAGTGCGCAAGGCGGTGGCCACCGGGCTGGTCCGCACCGCCTACTCCGCCCCACACGTGTCGGTGTGGACCGACGTGGACGCCACGCGGACGATGGAACTGGTCAAGCGGCTCAAGGCGTCCCCGGACTTCGCGGACGTCAAGGTCTCACCCTTGCTGATCATGGCGCGGGCGGTGATCTGGGCGGTCCGTCGCACGCCGATGGTGAACGCGGCGTGGATCGACACCGAAGACGGGGCGCAGATCCGGCTGCACCACTACGTCAACCTCGGTATCGCGGCGGCCACGCCGCGCGGCCTTCTGGTTCCGAACATCAAAGACGCGCAGGAGCTCAGCCTGCGCGATCTCGCCCGCGCCCTGCAGAAGCTCACCGTGACCGCGCGCGAGGGTAAGTCCACTCCCGCCGATCAGCAGGGCGGCACCATCACGATCACCAACATCGGTGTGTTCGGGATGGATGCGGGGACCCCGATCATCAACGGGGGTGAGGCCGGGATCGTCGCGCTCGGCACGATCCGGCAGAAGCCGTGGGTCGTCGATGGCGAGGTGCGCCCGCGGTGGGTCACCACGGTGGCGGGCTCGTTCGATCACCGCGTGATCGACGGGGACGAGATGAGCCGCTTCATCGCCGACGTCGCGTCGATCCTGGAGGAACCCGCCCTCCTCCTCGACTGACACGCCTGCTCCTCGACTGACACGCTGCTTTCTCCTCGACTGACGCTGCTTTCTCCTCGACTGACACGCTGCTTTCTCCTCGGCTGACACGCTGCTCTCCCGCGCGAGAACGACCGGTTGCGGGCCGGTACGGCGACGGCGAGGATGGGTCGGGTTCCGGCAGCACGACGAAGGAGTCGACGCGATGACGAAGTACCTGATCTCGTTCCCCAGTGGCGCCATGGACCTCTCCGGCGTCGATCTGCAGACGGTGGCGGACGAAGCCCACGCTGTGGTGCAGGAGGCGAAGGACGCCGGAGTCTGGGTGTTCGGCGGCGGCATCGACGAGAGCATCCCGCCTGTCATGGTCGGCGGGGACGGCACCGTGACCGAGGGCACCTATCCGCAGACGGCGCGCCTGGAAGGCGGCTACACCGTGCTCGAAGTGCCCTCCCGAGAGGCGGCGCTGGAGTGGGCCGCGAAGTTCGCCGTGGCCTGCCGGTGCGCGCAAGAGGTGCGCGCCTTCGGGGACGACGCGGCCAGTTGACGCTCGGTCACCGTGGCGCGGCGGGCGCCGGGTCTCTCACCTGCGGCCGCGGCATCTGCCCCGGTGACGGGTGAGAACGATTATCAATAGCCGCTAAGGTAGGCGCATGACGCGTTTCCGCTCGGCTTCCGCTCTGCTCGCGGCCTCCGCCTTCGTTCTCGCGGGATGTGCCGGCAACGCGGCGGGGGCCGACAGTGATGATGGGACCGTCCAGGTCGTCGCATCCACCAATGTGTACGGGCAGATCGCCGAGGCGATCGGCGGGGATGCCGTCGAGGTGACCTCGATCGTGACCGCGGCGTCGCAGGATCCGCACTCGTTCGAACCCAGTGCGCGCGATCAGCTCGCCGTCAGCCGCGCCGAGCTCATCCTGGAGAACGGCGGCGGCTACGACGGCTTCATCGATGCCCTGATCGAGTCCTCCGGCACGGATGCGGCGGTCCTCACCGCCGCCGAATACTCCCACGACTGGCCGGGCAACGGCGGACACGACGACACCGATGCGGCGCCCGGGCACGACCACAGCGACCATGAGCACGTCGAAGGATTCAACGAGCACGTCTGGTACGACCCGCGCACCATGGCGCACTTCGCCGAGGCGATCGCCGCCGAACTCACCGAGTTCGCTCCGGACAGCGCCGCAGACATCGCCGCGCAGCTGGAGGAGTTCTCGGCCGGCGTGACAGGGCTCGAGGACGCCCTCGCCGAGATCGCGGCCGTAGACGCCGGTGCACCGGTGTTCGTCACCGAGCCGGTTCCGCTCTACCTGGCCGCCGCCGCCGGGCTGGAGAACGTCACTCCCGAGGCCTTCACGGAAGCCGTGGAGGAGGGTCAGGATGTCCCGCCCGCCACGCTCCTCGAAGCGCTCGACCTCCTGGAAACGGGGGAGGTGCGCGCTGTCATCGCCAACGCCCAGACCGGGGGAGCGGAGACCGACGAGGTGCTGCGGGAGGCGGAGAGCGCGGACATCCCCGTCGTCGAGTTCGCGGAGACGCTCCCGGAGGGTCAGACTTACCTTTCGTGGATGGACGAGAACGTCGCGGCGCTGGCCGCCGCGCTGGGTCGGTGACATCCGCACGCCCGCTCGAGATCCACGGGGCCGCCCTCCGGCGGAACGGCCGGACGCTGTGGAGCGGCCTCGACCTCGACGTGGAGCCGGGCGAGCTCATCGCCGTGCTCGGGCCGAGCGGTTCGGGAAAGACGACGCTCCTCCGCGCCATCCTGGGCCTCGAGAAGCTCAGCGCCGGCAGCATCCGTGCCCTGGGAACCGAGGTGCACCGGCGAGGAAATCGCGGAATCGGCTATATCCCCCAGCAACGTCCGCTTCCGGCTGAGACGGCTCTGCGGGGGCGTGACCTCGTCGCCCTGGGTGTCGATGGGCACAGGTTCGGCCTGCCCATCCCGCGCCGCGGCGACCGCGCACGGATCGACGCGCTCGTGAGCGAAGTCGGGGCGGAGGGCTTCGCCGACCGGCCCGTCGGAGTGCTGTCCGGGGGGGAGCAGCAGCGACTGCGCGTGGGGCAGGCGCTCGCCGACGAGCCGCGCCTGCTGTTGTGCGACGAGCCGCTGACGAGTCTCGACCTCGCCAACCAGCAGGCCGTCGTCCGGCTGATCGACCGCCATCGCCGCGACACCGGCGCGGCCGTCCTCCTCGTCACCCACGACATCAACCCGGTGCTCGGGAAGGTCGACCGCATCCTGTACATCGCCGGGGGACGGTTCATGCTCGGCCGCCCCGACGACGTGCTGAACTCGCGCGTGCTCACCGAGCTCTACGGCGCGCCCGTCTACGTGCTCCGCGCGGGAGATCGCCTCATCGTCGTGGGTGCCCCCGACGCCGAAGAGTCGCACCATCACCATGAGGGCGAGCACTGATGGGGGCGGATGCGTGGGACGCCCTGTTCGGCGGGCTGCCCGACTACGGCGCCATCCTCGCGCTGGTGTCGAACTCGGTGATCGCGGGGGCGGTTCTCGGGCTCGTGGGCGGGCTCATCGGCGTCTTCGTCATGCAGCGCGACATGGCTTTCGCCGTGCACGGGATCAGCGAGCTGTCGTTCACGGGCGCCGCCGCCGCCCTCCTCCTGGGGTTCGACGTCGTCACCGGCTCGATCATCGGATCGCTGGTGGCGGCGGGGATCATCGGATGGCTCGGCGCCCGCGCCCGCGACCGCAATTCGATCATCGGCGTCCTCATGCCCTTCGGCCTGGGGCTCGGCATCCTGTTCCTGTCCCTCTACGACGGGCGCAGCGCGAACCGGTTCAGCCTGCTCACCGGGCAGATCGTCTCGGTGCAGAGCGGGCAGCTCGGCTGGCTGATCGCGATCTCCACCATCGTGCTCATCGCGCTCGTGATGATCTGGCGGCCGCTCCGCTTCGACTCGCTCGACCCCCAATCCGCTGCGGCGCGGGGAGTGCCCACCACGGCGGTGTCGCTCGCGTTCATGCTGCTGCTCGGTCTCGTCGTCGCGGTGGCGGTCCACATCATCGGGGCGCTGCTGGTCATGGCGCTGCTGGTCACACCCGCCGCCGCCGCCATGCGGGTGGCCTCGAGCCCCGTGGTCGTTCCCGTGCTCGCCGCTGTCTTCGGGTTCGTCTCGGCGGTCGGCGGCATTCTCCTCGCCGTGGCCGGAACTCTTCCGGTGAGCCCCTACATCACCACGATCTCGTTCGTGATCTACCTCGTCTGCCGCGTGATCGGCAGTCGCCGCGGGCGCGTGGCGCGCACGGCCTGACGCAGCCGCCGCATCCGCTCCGGGCTTCTGCCCCGCCTCGCCCCGCTTCATCCCCGCCCGCCTGCGGGTCGGGCACCCGGGTCGCGTGGAGGCCGCGCGGGTAGGATTCCGGGCATGATCCAGCGCAACACGTGGCAGCGCGAACGCGTCCGCGAGGCGCTCGCCGACGCCAGGGGATTCGTCAGCGCCCAGTCGCTGCACGCTGCCCTGCGCCATGAGGACACCGGGATCGGGCTGGCCACGGTCTATCGCACCCTGGCGGGGATGGCCGCGCAGGGCGAGGCCGACTCGCTCCAGAGCCCCGAGGGGGAGAACCTCTTTCGCGCCTGCACGTCGACCGGGCACCACCATCACCTGATCTGCCGATCGTGCGGCCTCACGGTCGAGATCGAGGCCTCCGACGTCGAGCAGTGGGCGCGGAGCACCGCATCCCAGCACGGATTCAGCGACGCCGAGCACGTCGTCGACATCTTCGGCCGATGCGCGTCGTGTGCGCAGACGGCTCGCGAGAAGGCGTGACGCAGACCCGCTCGCAGCCCGCCCGGCAGCGCTCACCCTCCCGCCCGACGCCGTGGCTCCTCGCCGGCGCCGCGGCGGTCCTGGCGCTGTTCGCGATCGATGCGTTCGCCCCAGCCCTGTTCGCCGAGGCCCTTCCCACGCGGGCGCAGGACGGGCTGACCCTCGCGCTGAGCGTGCTCGTCGAGTCGCTCCCGTTCGTGGTGCTCGGCGTCGTGCTGTCCGTGGTCGTGCAGGTGTGGGTGCCGCCTGGTGCGATCGAACGGTGGATGCCGCGGCGCGCCTGGGCGCGGCGGGCGGTGCTCTCGCTCCTCGGCATGCTGGTGCCGGTGTGTGAGTGCGGTAATGTCCCCTTCGCGCGCGGCCTGATGATGCGCGGGTTCTCGGTCTCCGAGACGCTCACGTTCCTGGTGGCCGCCCCGATCGTGAACCCGATCGTGATCCTCACAACGCATGCCGCGTTCGGATGGAGCGACGGCATCCTGATCGCCCGCCTGGTGGGCGGCTACCTCGTCGCCAATCTCCTCGGCTGGCTCTACAGCCGCCACCCCGATCCCGACGCGCTGCTGACGGACCGGTTCCGTCAGGCCTGCGAAGTCGGGCAGGGATCCGGATCCGGGGGCGTCGGCGACAGGAGACGACGGAGCCTCGCGCAGTTCGTCGTTGAACTGCGCGCCGTGATGCCGGCACTGGTGATCGGTTCGGCTCTGGCCGGAGCGGTGCAGGTGCTCGTCCCTCGCGCCACGCTCCTGGCGATCGGGTCTGATCCCGCTCTGTCCATCGCCACGATGATCGTGCTCGCGATGGTGGTCTCGATCTGCTCGAACGTCGATGCGTTCTTCGCGCTCTCCTTCGCCTCGGCGTTCACTCCCGGGTCGCTCGTGGCGTTCCTGCTCGTCGGGCCGCTCGTCGACGTGAAGATGCTCGCGCTGCTGCGGACGACCTTCACCACGCGCGTGCTGATCGGGATGACGGCGATCGTCGTCGCCGCAGCCTTCGCCCTGGGAGCGGTGGTGAACCTCCTTGCGTGAGTCCGTGCGTCGATCACTCACCACCCGCTGGCTGGGTGTGGGCCTGTCGGCGAGCCTCGCCGTCGTCACGATCGGGCTCGCCGCTACGGGCCGACTGGCCCTCTACGTCAACCCCGATTCGGCCTGGTTCACCGTCGGTATGGCGATCGTGGTGCTGGCCGGCGCCGTGGCGAGTTTCGCGTTGCCCCTCGGCGATGAGGCCGAGCACGGCCACGATCACGGTGCGGATGCTGCGCCCGGGAGCCATCCCCACCCCGGGCGCCCATCCGGGATGGCGACCGCTGCGTCGGCGACCGGCGGCATCCTCGCTTCCGGCATCGTCCTGACGATGGTGGCCACCCCTCCCGCGTCGCTCTCGGCGGAGTTGGCGATGTCACGTGATGTCGACACCGCCCCCCTGTTCGCCGGTAACGACGTGGTCACCCTCGCGGCCTCCGGCGACACCTCGCGGTTCGGCGTCGGCGAGTGGGCCGGCGTGTTCGCGTCGGCGACCAACCCCGACGGATTCGACGGCGATCCGGTGACCCTCACCGGATTCGTCACTCCCGGCGGCGACGGCGATTTCGCGCTCAGCAGGCTCGTGATCACGCACTGCGTCATCGACGCGCAGTCGGCCAGCCTGCCGGTGTCCTCCTCCGCCCGCGCGCCGGAGACCGGCCAGTGGGTGACGATCTCCGGCACGATCCGCTCAGACGCCGACGGTGCGCTGCGGGTGCAGGCAGACGAGATCACCGCGATCGACGAACCCCGGGACCCGTATGAGTACTGATTCGCGGCGGTCCCGTTCGCGGCGGCGGCGCGGCCGCGGCTTCCGGCTCGCCTTCGCCGCCGTCCTCGGCGCACTCGTTCTGGTCGCGGGGGTCGGTGCCGCCGTGAGCGTCGCGCAGGGTCCGCGCCTCACCGACGTGCAGGCGGATCCCGGGGCCGCCGTGGAGGCGTCAGGGTCGCGCGTCATCCTCACCACGACCCAGTCACTGCGGGAGGTGGACGCGGCGCAGGTGGAGGTCGACCCCGTCACCCCCTTCACCGTCGACACGTCCGGCCGCAGCATCGGCGTGCGGTTCACGCATCCGCTCGCCGATGACACCCGGTACACCGTTCGCGTCCGCGATGTCCGTGGCCTCGGGGCCGGACCCGCCGCCACGCTGGAGAGCACGTTCCGCACGCCGCCGCTCGAGCTCTACCTCCTGCAGCGCGAATCGGGGGAGGGCGCCGACACGATTTACCGCACCGATCTTTCGGGCGACGCCGCATCCGCGGTCTTCTCGCATCCGCACATCGAGGACTACCGTGCGACGGCAACGCAGCTGGTGGTGTCCGCGATGGAGGACGATACTGCGGTGCTCCTCGTCGTCGATCCCGCCACCGGCGCCGACCGCGCTCTGCCGCTGCCGGGGAACGGGTTCGTCTCCGCGCTGCAGTCCGCCGACCGCGGGGACCGTATCGGGTACACCTACTCCGACGCCTCCCTGAGCGCCGAAAGCGGCCGGGAGAGCGTTCTGTTCACGGCATCCCTCGCCGATGCCGCCGCTGATGAGTCGCCGGAGGAGGTGGCTCTGCCCGGCGACGATGTCCGTGTCGCGGACTGGCGGTTCGTGCCCGACACCGACCGCATCCTCGCCCTCACCTTCGACGGGCGGCTGCTGCTGGCCGGACCCGACGGGTCGGATGCGGCGCCGCTGGGGTCGGCGTTGGCGATCGAGGGGATCGCCCGCGGCTCCACGCAGGCGATCGTGGAACGGAACGAGGGGATGGCGGTGCTGGACCTCAGCGACGGCAGCGAGACGCCGTTGGCCGCCGCCACCGACGACATCGGGCTTTTCGGCACGGTCACACCGGTGCCCGGTGACCGCGCGGGGACGATCCGCGCCGCCGCCGCGATCAGCGACGCCGGCGCGCTGGTGTCGAACTCGGTGGTGCACGTGAGCGCCGATGGAACGGTGTCGCCGCTCCTGACGCTGGATCGCGCCGATGCGCTGGTGCAGACCTGCGTGTCGCCCAGCGGTCGCTACGCCGCTGTGGTCCTTGCTCCAGACGCGGCCGAGAACGCGTACGACCGCTACCGGCTTCCGCTGCCCGAACGCCTCGAGACGCGCGTGATCGAGATCCGTACCGCTGACGAGGCCGCGGGGCTCGGCGGATACGGCCCGTCGTGGTGTCAGGCGCCGCCGTCATGAGCACGCACCGTCCCGCCACGCGGGCCGATCTCCTCGGTCTCCCGCTCGAGGTCGCTCCGCGCCTTCTCGGCGGGCTGCTGCGAACCCGCATCGGCGACGACACCGTCGTCGTGCGCCTCACCGAAGTCGAGGCCTACCACGGTCTCGGAACGGGCGAGATCGGCGACCCCGGCTCCCACGCCCGCGGTGGACCGACGCGCCGCAACGCCACCATGTGGGGCGAGCCGGGGCACCTCTACGTGTATCTCAGCCACGGCATCCACTCGTGTGTGAACGTCGTGTCCGGCCCGGAGGGCGTGGCCGGCGGAATCCTGCTGCGCGGGGGCGAGATCGTTCAGGGCGAGGATGCCGCGACCCGGCGCCGCCTCGAGAGGCGCGGGGTGGTGCGCTCGCCGCGCGACCTCGCCCGCGGCCCGGGACGCCTCGGCGACGCCATCGGCCTCCGCCATCCCGTGCACGACGGGATCGACGCCGTCACCGGGGCCGAGCAGGCCGGCGCGACCGCCCGCTTGGAACTGCCGACGGAACTCCCCTCGGAGATCGCCACGGGGCCGCGCGTGGGCGTGGCCGGGGTGGCCGGAACGGCCGCGTTCCCGTGGCGCTTCTGGATCGCGGGAGACCCGACGGTGTCGCCCTTCCGGTGGGGCCGCGGCGCCGAGGAGGCAGCGCGCTCGGCCGGCACACCGCCCGTGCTAGACTGACCCCTTGTCCGCGCGCACTCCAGCGCGTGGTTCGTGCTTCGTCTCGTTTGCTCGCTCAGCGACCGGCGGCTTCTGCCCCCGAGTTCCGGTGCGTTCGCCGCGGGATGGGGTGCAGACAAGGGATCTTGGGTGGGGCCGTCCGGCTTCACGGTACAGAAGGAGACATCACCATGGCAGCAGTGTGCCAGGTGACTGGAGCGGTTCCCGGCTTCGGTCACAGCATCTCGCACTCGCACCGCCGGACGAAGCGCCGCTTCGACCCGAACGTGCAGAAGAAGACCTACTTCGTTCCGTCGATGGGTCGCAACATCAAGCTCAACGTGTCCGCCAAGGGCATGAAGGTCATTGACGCACGGGGCATCGAGTCCGTCGTGAAGGACCTCGTCGCGAAGGGTGTGAAGCTCTAATGGCGAAGAAGGCTCAGGACGTTCGTCCGATCATCAAGCTGCGCTCGACCGCCGGCACGGGATACACCTACGTGACGCGCAAGAACCGCCGCAACAACCCCGACCGCATCGTGCTGAAAAAGTACGACCCTGTCGTGCGCAAGCACGTCGACTTCCGAGAGGAGCGCTGATCTCATGGCCAAGAAGAGCAAGATCGCGCGCAACGAGCAGCGCAAGGTTGTCGTGGAGCGCTACGCCGCAAAGCGCGCCGAACTGAAGAAGGCGCTCGTCGACCCGACGTCTACCGACGAGCAGCGCGAGGCCGCCCGTGTCGGCCTGCAGAAGCTGCCCCGCAACGCTTCGCCCGTGCGCGTCCGCGGCCGCGACGCCATCGACGGTCGCCCCCGCGGCAACCTGTCGAAGTTCGGCATCTCGCGTGTGCGCTTCCGCGACATGGCGCACCGGGGCGAGCTGCCCGGCGTGACCAAGTCGAGCTGGTAAGGCTCCGACAAGCAGCTGCCACAGCATCCGCGAAAGGGCGGGGGTTCTCCGGAACTCCCGCCCTTTCCGCATCCGGCGCGCCTGAGCCGAGGAGATTCAGCCCGAGCGAGGACCCCTCGGGCTGAATCCGTCCTCGCTCCGGCCGTTCGCCTCGTCTCGGGCGAGGATCCCGGCGTCAGCGCCGGGCGCGATGGAGCCCCTGACCCACCGCGCGGAGAACGAGATCCAGGACCGTCGACCACTGACCGACCACTTGCGTATAGGTGACGCGGATGACCCCAGAAGGCGGAGCCGGGCGTCATGCTCGACATCCGCCGCGCGCTGCGCCCCGACGTGGTGCCCGCCGTCGATCTGCAGCACCAGACGTTCCCCGATGAGGAGATCCACGCGATGTCCGGCGATCCACACCTGCGACACCAGCGGGAGACGCAGGAAACGTAAGCGCACCACGACGAAGGTCTCCAGGCCCGAATCGCGGTAGGCGCTGGCCTCACTGAGCAGCTTCCGGGCGCCCGCGCTCAGGTCGTAGCCGGCGAGGGCGAGAGGATCCGCGAGCTCGAGACGGAAAGCCGAGTCCCAGATGGCCAGCGCGCGCTCGTGGGGCTGACACGCCGCGACCAGAGCGAGTACGTTCTCGATGGGATCCTCGAGGCGATCCGGATGCCGGGGCACCAGCGGGCGGTGACGGTGAACGGTCGCCCGGGCGACCGAGACCGCCCCCGCGTGAGCCGGCGCCGCCACGTGAGTCCGGCCGTCGGACAGCGTCCAGCTTCCCGATCGCTCGGCTTGCGTGACACAGGTCAGGAGGACGCCGTCGCGGGCCGCGCTGACGAGAAAAGGGTCCGCGTCCGGGAGCGCGACCCACACCCTCCTCAGCCGGATGAGTCGCCCGTCCGCCGTGGCGCGGGCGATCTCGTGCTTGGAGGTCCCCGCGCGATCAGCGTCGCGCTGCGCCACCCCTCCGGCGGCACGGACGGCTTCGACGGCGTGGATGGTCTTCAGCATGAGCTCATCATTCGGTCCCGCTTCCCCCTGCATGGATGGGTGCGGTCGTTCGGTGGAAAGCGCTGCGCGGAGCGCCCCTGGGGAGGGTGAGCGAAGTCCTCGGCCCAGGCGAGGACATCCGCCGAAGCGAGGAGCCGAAGCGCAGCATGCACCCTCGCGCGGGCAGATCTCCTCTCCTCGGGCGGGTGGGAGAGCGTCCCATCGGTCACATCCGTCACATCCGGGCGCGACACGCCCACGGATCCGCGCCGAAAGGGCCAAAAATCCGCGGAATTCCGCGGGTTCGTTGATAGATTCGAGGCGGTCGATCCGACCACCGGGGGCATCGCCCCCGTCCGATGTAACGCAGGCGGCCAGTTCGGCCGCCCGGGAGGACCACCGAATGGCTGACAAGTCCATCACCAAGACCGAACTCGTCGCGAGCATCGCCAGCGCGACGGGGCAGAGCCAGTCCGCTGTGTCGGGCGTACTCGACTCCCTCTTCTCCACTGTGTCCGAGGCAGTCGCCAAGGGCAGCAAGGTCTCGATCCCCGGTTGGATCGCGTTCGAGCAGGTCGAGACGTCCGCGCGCACGGGCCGCAACCCGCAGACGGGCGAGGAGATCGCGATCCCCGCCGGCAAGCGCGTCAAGGTCACCGCGGGTTCGAAGCTGAAGGCCGCCGTCAAGTAAGACGACGTCACGCGAAGCGAAGGGGGGATGCTGCGGCATCCCCCCTTCGTCCTTTCCCCAGAAACGCGCACGTAGGCTGGTGGGGTGACCCTCACTTCCCCTCCGCGCCGCGCCGAGGCGCCGCGCGGGGCCGTGGGGTCGGAACGCCCGCGGCGAGCTCTGCGGCTGGCCGGCCCGATCATCCTGGTCGTGGCCGCGGTCGTCACCCTCTTCTGGGGCCTGGCTTACGGAGGCGGTGCCGCGCCGCTGGCGCTCGGCGACCCCGGTCCGGTCGTGCGCTGGGGTCTGCCCGTCGCGACCCTGGCCGTGAACCTCACCGCCGCAGGGATGATCGGGTCGCTCGTCCTCGCCCTTTACGCTCTTCCGGCCGGTGAGCGCGCGTTCGACGTGGCGCTGGACACCGCATCGGCCAGTGCCGCGCTGTTCACGGTCGCGTCCGCGCTGACCGGGTTCTTCACGTTCGTGAACACGATGAACGCCGCCCCGAGCGCGGATGCGCTCTTCGGCCAGCAGCTCGGCCGGTTCCTCGTCGAGGTCGAGCTCGGCCGCACGTGGCTGCTCACGACGGTCGCCGGTGCCGTGCTGACCGTGCTGACGTTCGCGGTCCGCTCGTGGACATCCACGTTCTTCGTCGCCCTCCTCGCCATCGTCGCGCTGGTGCCGATGGGAACGCAGGGCCATTCGGGTGAGGAGGCCAACCACGACTCCGCCGTGCTGGCGCTCGTGCTGCACATCATCGGCGCCGCGGTATGGCTGGGCGGCCTGATCCTGCTCGTGATCATCCGCCCGATCCTCGATCGGGAGATGCTGAGCCGGGTTCTCCTCCGCTACTCGAGTCTGGCGCTGGTCGCCTTCGTCGTCGTCGCCGTGTCGGGGACGGTTCGTGCCTCGGTGGGCCTCGGTGGATGGGCGGCGCTCGCGAGCCCCTACGGGGTGCTCGTGATCGTCAAGGTCATCGCGCTGCTGGCGATGGGAGTCCTCGGCGCCTGGTATCGCAAGCGCCTGATCTCGCGCACGCGCGAGGACGGAGCATCCCGCCGCTTCTGGGGACTGGTGGGGCTCGAGCTGGCGTTCATGGGCATCGCCAGCGGCGCCGCAGCAGCGCTCGCGCGTACTCCTCCGCCCGGTTCGGCGGGCGCCCCCGCGCTGAACTCCCCGGCCGAGATCCTCACCGGCTCACCCGTTCCGCCCGAGCTGACCATCGGACGGTGGCTGACCACGTGGGACATCGACCTGCTCTGGCTGTTCGCGGTCGCCTTCGGACTCTTCTTCTACCTCGCCGGAGTATGGCGCCTGCACCGCCGCGGTGACGGGTGGCCGGTGTACCGCACGGTGCTGTGGGTGGCGGGGATGCTGCTGCTGCTGTGGGTGACGAGCGGGCCGATCAACGCGTACCAGGACTACCTGTTCAGCGTGCACATGGTGGGTCACATGCTGCTGACCATGGCGATCCCGCTCCTGCTGGTGCCGGGGGCCCCGGTCACCCTCGCCGCGCGCGCGATCCGTCGTCGCGATGACGGCACCCGAGGCGGCCGCGAGTGGATCCTCTGGGCCGTGCACAGCCCCGTCGCGCGGGTGCTCACCAATCCGTATATCGCGGCAGGCCTCTTCATCGGATCGCTGTGGATCTTCTACTACACCGACCTGTTCCGCTGGTCGCTGTACGACCACCTCGGGCACGAATGGATGGTCGCGCACTTCCTGCTCACGGGCTACCTCTTCGTGCTCTCCCTGATCGGCATCGACCCGGTGCCGTACCGGCTGCCGTACGCCCTGCGGCTCGTGCTCCTCATCGTCGTCATGGCGATGCACGCCTTCTTCGGCATCGCCATCATGATGCAGAGCGGCCTGATGATCGCGGAATGGTTCGGTTCCATGGGACGCACCTGGGGCGCCGATCCGCTCGAGGACCAGTACATCGGCGGGGGTGTCGCGTGGTCGATCGGCGAGCTCCCGACCCTGATCCTGGCGATCACCGTCGCGATCCAGTGGAGCCGATCGGACGAGCGGACGCAGCGCCGCCGCGATCGGCACGCCGACCGCACGGGCGACGCCGAGCTACACGAGTACAACGCTCAGCTGGCGGCGCTCGCCGAGCGCGATGCCCGCGCGCGCCCCTGAACCGCCGGCTACTCGGCGTTCTGCCCCTGCACCTGAATGGATGCGGTGCCGTCCGCCTGGACCGTGATGGATCCGAACACCGAGAACGGCACGTCTTCTTCCACCCTGCGCACTGAGCCGTCGAAGAGCGAGCGGATGTCCACGGCGATATGAGCCACGGCCTCGGCCGGCACGATCCGCCATCCCGCACCATCGGGCTCCACGCGCACCTCCGGTTGCTGCACGATCGACCAGGCCGGCGCGTCGACGATGCGGTTGCGGACCTGGAACCCGAAGGGGCAGCCGGTCGGCTGCAGCACCTCCTGTGCGGCGCACGCGGCGAGGAACTCGTTCATCCGCTGCTGCACGACGGCGACGAACTCTTCGGTCGCTTCGGCCTGGATGTCGACCGGGACGGCGGCCCGCGGCGCGTCGGCGAGCACCGCCACGCCGGGGGTCGCCGAGATGGCGGTGTCGACTCCGACCGAATACAGGCCGGGGGAGAAGATGAGGAGCGGCAGGGGGGCCAGCGGGTCCGCCTCCGCACCGTCCGGCGACACCTGCCGCTTGTCGATCTCGAAGCCGTTGACGTCGAACCGCATCGACCCGCGCACAGTGAGGTCCATCATGGCGAGAGGACTGGTGGCGAAGCGCCAGGACGGGGCGATGCCGGTCCATCCGTCCTGCACGACGGAGAAGGTGGTCCTTCCCGGCAGGCCGCCGGCGTGGTAAGACACGGTGATCTCCGTCAGCTCCCCCTCGACCTTCTCGTCGATGATCTCGACGTCGGTCAAGGCGGCGAGGGCGTCATGGCGCAGCAGCACATCGGATGCGGTGGGGCTGAGCCCCGCGGCCTGCAGCGCCGCCGCATCCATCGTCACGCCGGGAACCGCGCGCGCATCGGCTGCGCGCCCGTCGGACAGGAGATCCAGGTACCGCAGCACGAAGGCGGTGGGGCTGTACACCTCGCGGTAGAGGGTCACCCCGGCGGCGGCGAGGGCCGCCACCAGCAGCACCCCGACGACGGCCAGCGTGGTCAGGTCACGGGCCAGACGACGCGAACGGCGCCGAGGGGCGGAATCGCCGCTTTCTGCGGTCGCCTCCGGCCGCAGAGTGTCCGATGGCGAGGGCGTCTGCACGGTCTCAGTCTAGGAACCCGTGCCTCCGTAAGCCCCGTGAGGGTCACGGGGCTGCATGGGCGAGTTCCTCCATGGCGAACCGCTGGACCATGCCGAACGCGGCGAGCTGGCCCGTCGACATCGCGAGGACGACCGAAGCCAGCGGAGCCGGCCACGCCTCGCTCTGGGCCATGTCGCCGACCGCAGAGACGCCGTCGACGCTGGTCTGTCCGACCCCATCCACCGCCACGAGCCCGAACGCATTCACGGCGAGGCCCAGCTGCTCGGCGAACGGCGCCCGCTGCGATGAGCGCGGGTGAACGAAGACACCCGCCACCTCGAGGGTCGATCCGTCGGCGAGGTCGAGGGTGAGACCGTCGGATGTTTCGTGGACACGCTCGACGGCGGATGGAGCCACGACGTGCACCTCCGAAGCGACAGGGCGGAGCTTGGCGGCCTGAACGGCCGCGTGGGGGTTCTCCGCGATGACCGCGACCGGGCGGCCCGCGAACTCATGTCCGTGGCAGAAGGGGCAATGCGCCACCTTGTGGCCCCACTGCGCGGCGAGACCGGGGATGTCGGGAAGCGCATCCGTGATCCCCGTGGCCAGGATCACCGTCCGTGCGTGCACCGTCGTGCCGTCGCCGGTGGTGACGAGGAAGCCCTCATCTTCCCGCGTGATGGCGGTGACCGGTTCGTCGCGCACCTCGACCGTTTCGTAGGCGGCGAGTTCCGCGCGTGCCCGCGCCCGGAGCTCGGCCGGAGGGGTGCCGTCGAATCCCAGCACATTGTGGACGTGCGCGGTGGGGTCGTTACGGTATCCGCCTTCATCGAAGAGCACCGTCGGGCGGTGCACGCGGCCGAGAGTGAGGGCTGCTTGCAGGCCGGCGGGACCCCCGCCGACGATCACCGTGTCGTACATGTCACTCCTTCAATTTGCGTAGGAGACGATCCTGTGACTTCATGTCAACATGAAGTCAAACGGTGAGGCGATCGGCGATATTTCCGCGCAGTTCGGGCTCGACACCCACGTCCTCCGGCACTGGGAAGAGATGGGTCTCCTGCACCCCGCCCGCGACCCCGCCGGCCGGCGGCGGTACTCGGAGGGCGATCGGGTCCGTGTGGCCGTCATCCTGTGCAGCAAGGCATCCGGGATGAGCCTCGATCAGATCGCCGCGCTGCTGGACGCGGCTCCCGCCGGCCGCAACCGGATGCTGCGTGAGCACCTTGCCGAACTGGACCGCCGAGCCGCGGAGATCCAGCGCGCGCGAGAGATGGCCGAGCATGCGTTGCACTGCCGTGCGCGCGATGTTGCGACCTGTCCCCGCTTCCAGGTGCACGTCTCGGAGCTGTCCGTCGGCACTCCGGACGATCGCACACGCACCGCGCGGGGGCGAAGGGCGCGCGCCGCGGCGTGACGGCACCTGTGCACAGCCGGATGTCCGCCGGCGTCCGGTGCGTACCGTGGCGCGACGGCGCGCGACGGGAACTACCATGAACCGGTGAGCACGCCGTCCCTCTCCGCCGAGCAGGAGGCTCTGTTCCGGCTCATCGAAGACACGCGCGAGCATGTGTTCGTCACCGGCCGTGCGGGCACGGGCAAGTCCACGCTTCTGCAGCATCTCGCGTGGAACACGAGCAAGCAGATCGCCGTCTGCGCCCCCACGGGCGTCGCCGCGCTCAATGTGGAGGGCCAGACCATCCACTCGCTCTTCCGGTTGCCCATCGGGCTCATCGCCACCAGTGAGATCGAGCAGTCCGACGTCACCCGCAAGCTGCTGAACGCGATCGACACGCTCGTGATCGACGAGATCTCCATGGTCAACGCCGACCTCATGGACGGCATCGACCGGTCGCTGCGGCAGGCTCGCGGCCGGCGCGCGGAGCCGTTCGGTGGCGTGCAGATCGTCATGTTCGGCGACCCCTACCAACTCGCGCCGGTGCCGCCGCGGGGCGACGAGATGCGCTACATCCGCGACCACTACCGGTCGTTCTGGTTCTTCGATGCGAAGGTGTGGGCGGGTTCGGAGGGAGCGGACGGCGCGCTCGACCTCGGCCGTTACGGGACCGACCTCAACGTGCGGGAGCTGGCCGAGATCCACCGCCAGTCCGACCCCGCGTTCAAGGCGCTGCTGAACGCGGTCCGCTACGGGCGGGTGACGGCCGACATGGCGGGGGTGCTCAACAACGCCGGCGCACGCACGCCTCCGAGCCCGGCCGACGGGGAGCATCCCATCATCACGCTCGCCACCCGCAACGACATCGTGAACACCATCAACCGGCGGCACCTGGACGAACTGGTCGGGCGGATGCAGACGGCCAACGCCGATGTCAGTGGCGACTTCGGGCGGGGTGAGGGGAACTATCCCGCCGATGTCGAGCTGAAGCTCAAGGTGGGGGCGCAGGTGATGTTCCTCCGCAACGACGTGTCGACGTACGGGGAACCGCCTCGCTGGGTCAACGGCACGATCGGCACCGTCACCCGTATCGCCGGCGGCACGGTGCGCGTCGAGGTGGATGGTACCGAGCACGATGTGGAGCCGGCGGTGTGGGAGAGATTCCGCTACTCGTACAACCCCGGCACGCGGACGCTGTCCCGCGACGTGGTCGCCGAGTTCACGCAGTTCCCCCTCCGCCTGGCGTGGGCGGTGACGATCCACAAGTCGCAGGGGAAGACGTACGAGCGCGCCGTGATCGACCTCGGCTCCGGCGCCTTCGCGCCCGGCCAGACCTACGTCGCGCTCAGCCGCCTCACGAGCCTGGACGGCCTTTACCTGTCGCGGCCGCTCCGGCCCAGCGACATCCGCGTCGATCCCGACGTGCAGCGGTTCATGAGCACCGCGCTCCGCGCCCGCGCGTAACCCGCGCGCCCCCGCCCTCGTCCCGCCCGCCCGCCCGTCCCGTCCCGTCCCGTCGAGAAACGACATTCCGGACGAGAAACGGCGCGATGCGTCATGTCTCGGCGGAATCGTAGTTTCTCGGCGAACGACGGGGAGGGGCGGAAGGGCGGACGGGTCAGGCTACGGCGGCCTTCGCGCGAGCGAGGTCTTCGAACAGCTCCGTGTTGAAGCGGTAGGCCTGCAGCACCTCGTCGATCACGCGTTCCTGCTCCGGTGCATCCCAGGGGGCCGCGTCGAGTTGCTCGCGGTAGACGTCCTTGAACGCCGTCGGGTCGGCGATGTCGGCGAAGACGTAGAAGCCCACGCCGTTGGTCTCGAAGCCGAAGCGGCGTTGCATGAGCCGCCCGATGAACTGTCCGCCCGAGAGGTCGCCGAGGTAGCGGGTGTAGTGGTGGGCGACGAAGCCACCCGCCCAGGTGGTGCCCACTTTCCGGATGCGCTCCACATATCGCTGGGTCGTGGGGAGGGGGTGGATGCTGTCGCGCCAGTCGGGTCCGAGGAGGAACTCCAGATCGGCCTCGAGTGCGGGAAGGCGGGTGAGGCGGTCGGAAATGAAGACCGACGCCACCGGGTCGCGGCGCATCCGCTCAGCCGCCTCCTCGAGCGCGGCGTAGATGAACCAGTGCTGTGCCACGAGCGCGACGTAGTCGTCTCGTGTGCCCTCGCCCTGCATGAGGTCGGACATGAATCCGGAGTACTCGCTGGAGGAGTGGGCCGCGCTGGAACGCTCGCGCAACGCTGCCGAGAACGAAAGGACGTCGCTCATGTGCGCCATCCTAAGGCAAGAGTTAGGCAAGCCTAAGTGCGAGAATCACGTGGCTCGGTCTCAGTCGTGCGGTCGGGCTTCCAGACCCAGCCGCCGGCACGACTCGTCGTACAGGGCGACGATCTCCCGCCGGACCTGGCGCCGCTCGGTGATGGGACCGCCCGGCCACGGGACCCGCAGCGAGGTCGTGGTGCCGTCGGCCGCCACCACGGTCCACTCGCCGCCATCCCCGTCGAATCCGGTCATCGTCGCGTCGCGCGCATCCGCCACTCCGAACGCCTGCGCGATGAGCAGATTGTCGTCGGCGTGGTCGTCGTTCATGTGACGCAGCACGCCCGCGAGGGCCCCGTCGTCGAAGGTGTGCGGCATGGGGACCACATTAGGGACAGTCGTGATGGAGACGTGACCCGCACCCGGCCGAAAGCCTCTGGGCGCGTCCAGCGGGTGTGTTTGAATTCATGTGCACGTCATGCGACGCGCTGAAATTCCCGGGGGTAAGGATGCGGTTCCATCGCGGTCGCGGCCTTCTCGCCGTCGCTTTGGGCGTAGCTGCCCTGGCCACAGCGCTGAACGGATGCTCCGCTCCTCAGGCGGTCGAGATCGATCTGCCGGCTCAGACCGAGCGCGGACTCCCCGATGAGACGGCATCGCAGCTGGAGGCCGCCGTCACCGCTGCCATGGGCGCCGCCGGCGCATCCGGCGCCATCGTGGGTGTGTGGGCTCCATGGAGCGGAAGCTGGGTCTCGGGCCTCGGCACGCAGGCTCCGGGGGGTGCCGGCGGCGCGGTCGATGCCGACATGGCCTTCCGGGCGGCAGATGTCACGCGCGCGATGACCTGCGACGTCCTGTTCCAGGTCGCAGCCGAAGGAACGGTCGATCTCGACGACAGTGTCGTCCACTACGTCAACGGCTTCCCCGACCTCGACAACATCACGCTGCGTCAGCTGTGCGACGGCACCGCGGGTGTCGGCTCGTTCACGCCGCAGCTGCAGTCGCTGATCTTCTCCAACATCGAACGGCAGTGGGACCCCCGCGAGCTCGCCGGCTACGGACTCGGCCTCGACCGCATCGAACCGGGGACCGCCTACCGCGACTCCGACGCCGGGTATCTGCTCCTGGGGTCGGCGCTCGAGCGCGCGACGGGGGAGAGCATGCGGGATCTGCTCGCGGAACGGGTCACAGAGCCCCTCGACCTCACCGTGACCGAGCTGCCTACCCGCCCGGCCGCAGCACCCTCGGACGACGCATCCCTGCACGGGTACTGGTCGACGGCGGATGCTGCGGGGGCGTGGAACTGCGCCGAGCCGCCCGATGTGACCAGGATGTCGGCGAGCATCGGCTGGGCCGACTCCGGTGCCGTGACGAACATCACCGACCTGGGCCGGTATGCGCAGGCCCTGGCCACGGGCGCGCTCACCCCGGAGGCGACCGATCGCTTCGAGAACCCGCTGCCCGTCGCCGCCGATCAGCCGACCTGGTTCACCGCCGCCGGCGGCGCGTATCAGGCGGGTGCGCTCATCGGGCAGTACGGCTCGATCCCCGGGTATCTCACCGCCGCATTCGCCGACCCGCGAACCGGGCTGACCGTCGCGGTCGTGCTCAACAATTCCGGCGCCAACCCCTCGATGAGCGCGTGGCTCGCGTGGGAGCTGGCCGCGATCGCTTCCCAGGCGCCGGCGGCGGAAGGGGAGAGCATCCCCGAAGCAGGCCTGCCATGGACGGCGCAGCAGTTCCACGACACGATCGCGGCGAACGCCATCTGCCAGGCACCCCCGCAGTGACCCCGGCCGGCGGGGCGGGTCGCCTCGGACCCAGCAGCGCCGTGCTGCTCGTCGTCGTCGGCCTCGCCTGTCAGGAGGTCGGCGCAGCGCTCGCGGTGATGCTGTTCCCCGAGGTGGGCCCGCTGGGAATGGTGATGCTGCGGCTGGTCTTCTCCGCGCTTCTCCTCTTGGCGATCGCCCGCCCGCGACTGCGGGGCCACTCACGCCGCGGCTGGACCTCCGTGGTGCTGTTCGGCCTCGTGCTGCTCGTGATGAACGGACTGTTCTACCTCGCACTGGAGCGTTTGCCGCTCGGCGTCACCGTGACGATCGAGGTGCTGGGGCCACTGACACTGTCGATCGTGGCCAGCCGGCGCGCCTCGGCGCTCGTCTGGGCAGGACTCGCCCTGGTCGGGGTCGCCGCGCTGGGTGGCGGAGGATGGGAGCGCCTGGATCTGCTGGGCGTGCTGTTCGCGCTGGGAGCTGCGGCCGCGTGGGCGTTCTACATCCTCGCCTCGGCACGTGTGGGCCGCGAGTTCCCGCGCCTGGACGGTCTCGCCCTGGCGATGGTGATCGGCGCAGTCCTCTCGCTCCCCCTCGGGATCGTGGATGCGGGCTCCGCGCTGCTGCGCGTGGACCTTCTCGCGCTCGGCGCCGCCGTGGCCGTCCTGTCGTCGACCATTCCGTACGCGCTCGAACTCATTGCGCTGCGCCGACTCCCGGCGGCCGCGTTCGCGATCCTCATGAGCCTCGGTCCGGCCACCGCATCCGTCGCCGGGTTCTTCCTCCTCGGCCAGCACCTGGCGTGGCTGGAGATCGTCGGCATCGCGCTCGTGATCGCGGCATCCATCGGCGCAGTGTGGTCCGCCACCCGCGCCCCGAAGCGGGCGGCGCCCGACGACGAGCGGTTCGCCGAGCCGCTCGTCTGACGGGCCGGCCCGCCGTCGCGCGGGGACCTATGGCACTTACCGCGTGACGCCTTCTGAGTGAATGTGGGCATGGGCGCGAAGCGTGCTCCATCGAAGCGACCGCTGTCGCCCCGTGCGAAAGGAACAGAACATGGCCCGTAGTCTGACGAGGTTCGACCCGTTCATGGGACTGGATGCGGTGCGCCGGTCACTGGTCGAGGACCTTCTCCCGGCCCGCTCGGGGGGAAAGCTCCCGACGACCGACATCTACATGGAGGGCGACAAGTCCCTGATCGTCGAGGCGCATCTGCCGAATTTCGATGAGAAGGATGTCTCCGTGACGGTGGATCGCGGCGCTCTGGTGATCAACGCCGAGCGGCGCGAGAAGGAGGAGGACAAGGACAAGAAGTACGTCATCCGCGAGAGCAGCACCAGCTTCTACCGCAGCGTCCTTCTTCCGGAACAAGCCGAGGAGGGTGCGATCTCGGCAGACTTCACGAACGGGGTGCTGAAGGTCACCGTGCCGCTCAGCGCGGGTGAGTCCGCGCGCAGCATTGAGATCGGATCGTCCACGTCGTGAGTGGCCCGTTCGCCCACCACCTGTCAGCGGTCCGCGGAAGCCCGATCGGACCGGCCGACATTTCCTTGCCGCCCACGGAGCCGATCGACGTCTCGGCGCTCATCCAGGCAGCGGCTGCGGCTCAGAATGCCTCGCCACATCGCCTATGAGTGCTCGCGCACGGAGGGCGTTCCGGACCGCCTCGATGTGGATACGGATGCGGATGATCCGGGGCGTGTGACCGGCGTGGTTCCCCCGACCACCGATATGTACACCGACGACGGGGGAGCCTTCGTCATCGAGATGCACCTGCCCAACTTCGATGCGGACAACGTCGTGGTGAAGGTCGAGGGAGGTCGGCTGGTCGTGGAAGCCGAGCGGAACAGTGCCGCGCCCGACGGGCGTCGCGAGTACTTTCTGCGCGAGGCGGCCAGTGCCATTTCCCATACGATCGCGCTCCCCGATGATTTCGGGCTCGGAGGGGTGACGGCGAACTTCTCCGCAGGGGTGTTGCGCGTCCGAGTGCCTCCCGGGGACGGGTCCGGCACTCGCCGGATGGCGGTCGCGTTCGACGGCGCGGACACGGCCGCGCAGTGCGGTGTCCCTCCGGACAGCGGGACTTAATCCCCTGGCCTCCCGCCCCCGCCGAAGCGGACAGTGTGGGAAACGAAAGGCATGCCATGTCAGACCGGAACTATTCATTGCTCATCGCGGCATACGACGACCAGGACGCCGCGTCGACCGGCTTCAACGAACTGAAGTCGGTCGATGACGTCAAAGTGGTCGCCGCCGCCGTGCTGGCCCGCGACTCCGACGGCAAAGTCACCGTGAAGGAGCACGGCGGAAGGCAGCTCGTATACGGCACCGCCGCGGGCGCTGCCGTCGGCGTGGTCGTCGGCCTCTTTGCCCCTCCGCTCCTGCTCTCGGGGGTCATCGGCGCCGGCATCGGAGCCGGGGTGGGCGAGATCGTCAAGCGCCACCAGGAGAAGGAGATCGGTGTCGATGTGGAGGAGTGGCTGCCGGCGGGGTCGTCCGCCGTTGTCGCCGTCATCGACGATCGCTACCTCGACCGGGTCGACAAGGCGTTCACGAAGGCGACGAAGAGCGTCACCAAGGCGGTCGACAAGGGCGATTTCAACGCCGTTGTCAAGGCGGTGAGCAAGGGCGACGAGCGCGTCCTGGCAGCGATCGAGTCGTGATCGGGCGCTGATCCCCGACGGGTACTGCCCCGGCGTGCGCGAAGGCGCCCGCCGGGGCGACCCGTGGGGAAGCGCTGTGCGAGGGACGCAGCGGGTACCAACCGGTTCGGGCGGGTTTGACGGATTGTCAGACGATAGGCCAAGATTGCGAAGTTCGTCTTGGTTGGTCCCCGTACAAGGAGGTACTCGTGTCGTCCGTCGCGTCCCCGCCCAACAAGGCCCGCGTCGCCGTCGCTGTCGCGGTCGGCAACTTCATGGAGTGGTTCGACTTCGCCGTATACGGCTTCTTCGCCGTGATCATCGGCCAGCTCTTCTTCCCCGCTGACACCGACCCCTTCGTGGCGATCCTGTCGTCGCTGGGCGTCTTCGCCGTGGGCTTCTTCATGCGCCCCCTGGGTGGCTTCATCCTCGGACCGATCGGGGACCGTTACGGTCGGCGGACCGCGCTGGTGATCTCGATCGTCTCGATGGGCATCGCCACCACGATCATCGGCCTGCTTCCCGTGTACAGCATGGTCGGTGTCCTCGCGCCGCTGCTGCTGGTGCTGTGCCGGTGCGTTCAGGGCCTGTCCGCCGGAGGGGAGTGGACCGGGTCGGCCGCGTACCTCATCGAATCGACCCCGACCCCGCACCGAGGCAAGTTCGGCAGCGTGATCTCCGCCACCGCCGCCCTGGCCACGATCGTCGGCAGCTTGTTCGCGCTGTTCCTCAACAACGTGCTCTCCGAGACCGACCTGCTCTCGTGGGGCTGGCGCATCCCCTTCCTTCTGGCCGCCCCGCTCACGCTCGTGGGGCTGTACATCCGGCTGCGGCTGGGGGAAACGCCCGTCTACCAGAACGTCGAATCCCGCGGTGAGGTGGAGAAGTCGCCCCTGCTGCGCAGCCTCCGGCAGAACCTGCGTCCGATCCTGCTGACCCTCGCGATCGCCGCGGTGCAGGGCACCGGCTTCTACTACCTGGCCACGTACGTCGTGAACTACCTCACGACCACCGTCGGTCTCGAGCGCGGACCTGCGTTGACGTTCAGCGCCATCGGTCTCACCGTCTACATGATCCTGTGCCCGCTCGCGGGTGCGCTCAGTGACCGGTTCGGTCGACGCCGACTGAACATCATCGGCACGATCGGCTACATCATCCTTCCGATCCCCGTCTTCTGGATGATGTCCAGCGGCCAGGGCGTCCCGGTGGTCGCCGGCATGATCCTGCTGACGATCACCCAGTCGCTGGTGAGCGTCACGACCGTCGTCATGCTCGTGGAGTTGTTCCCCGCGTCCAACCGGTCCAGCGCGAGTGCCATCGGATTCAACATCGCGCTGGCCTTCATCGCCGGCCCGGCCGCGTACATCGGGACGTGGCTTGCGGGCACCACCGGCAACCCGGTCTCGCCGGCCTGGTACATGGTGCTGCTCGCTGTGCTCGCGCTGCCGTTCTTGTGGAAGTGGCTTCCCGAGACGGCCGGTCGTGACATCACGAGCGAGCACGATGCGCTGCGAAGCCCTGCGGTCACCGTCGCACCCGACCCGGCGGCTCGACGCTGACGGGCAGGGGCTGACGCGCGGTGCCGGGTGCCTTCAGGGTCCCGGCACCGCGCTTTGTCGTACGTGCCGTTACGCCATCGCGAGCGCGCGTGCGAAGGCGTCGTGTCGGCGTGATCCGCCGCATGCATGTCACCGGTGTCGCGCGCTGGGACCTATGGCCCTTACCATGCCGCGCGTCGTGAGTGAACCTTGTCGTCCCCGGCATCCTCGATCCGAGGCTGCCACCTCCCCCCCCGAGAGGCGACCATGACCCTGACACCGAAGACATCCCTCCCCCCGATGAGGTCCGAGACCGCGCTGAGCCACAGCGAGCGGAGAGGAGCCGGCAATGGCTGAGTTCTCCGGGTACCCCGCGCCCGAGCGGCGGCTGGGGGCCGTCGGCCCGGCCGATCTCCACCTTCCGCCCACCCAGCCGATCGACGTGACCGCGCTCATCCTGGCGGCGGTCGCCGCGGAGAAATCCGCGGCGAGGTCATCGTGAACCGCCAGCACTGGGCGCAGCCGGTGCTGCGCGTGATGAGCGCCGGTGACGTGAACGCTCCGGCTCCGGCGCGTCGCGTCGAACGCCCGCCCGTCCGAAGCCCCTCAGAGGATGGCTCGGTCCGGGTGCTCGTCGTGGACGACAACGAGATCTTCCTGCTCGGGATAACCAAGCTGCTCGGGTCGCACGCGGGTCTTGTCGTGGTCGGAGAGGCGACCTCGGCCGGAGAGGCCGCGGCCCAGGTCGTTGCCGCCGATCCCGAGGTCGTGATCATCGAAGCGCACCTGCCGGATGGCAGCGGGACCGACCTGTGCGGCGCCATCACATCTGCGCGCCCTCAGACCCGGTGTCTCATCTTCACCTCCGACGAGCAGCCGGAGACCATCGCCGCGGGGATCGCCGCCGGTGCGTCGGGTTACGTCCTCAAGCGCGCTGACGGCAGGACGTTCCTTGATTCGGTCATCCGGGTCTCCCGCGGTGAGCACCTCCTGCCGGCGTCGCGTCCGTCTGCGAAGAGATCGCGGGGGCTCGTCACCACCGGACCCAGCCTGACGCTGCGTGAGGACCAGGTCCTGGGGCTGATCGCCGATGGCCTGACCAACAGGCAGATCGGCGAGTCGCTCTTCCTGGCCGAGAAGACCGTCAAGAACTATGTCTCCGGCCTCCTCGCCAAGCTCGGATTCGAGCGTCGCACACAGGCGGCCGTCTACGGCGCGACCCGCCGCCGCGCCTGATCGGCCGCCGTCGGTATCGGCGCGGGTGGTGGTCGTACCGGTGGGAGAACTCACAGGGAGGGGATGACGGGAATCCCCGTCGTGGTCGACCTCTGGCGCGTCGCGGGACGGCTGATGCCCCACTTCAGGTCGGCTGGGTTCTGAGGTCAGTCGCTCGATCGGGGCTGCCGACGCAGGTTCAGCCGGATCGCGTCGACGGCCTCCGCCTCCGGCACCAGGCCGATGTTCGAGAGCACCGCGAGGCCATGCACCGTGGCCCACATCCGCGTGGCCAGCCCAGGCGTTGCCTTCGCGTCGGCGGCGGGACCCGCTTCCGCGGCGACGCGTCGCAGCACGTCGCGGTGTCGCGCCATCTGGAGGGCGAATTCCGGACTCCGGTCACCGACGACGTCGGGATCGTAGATCCACGCGAACCGCCGGGGGTGCGCGACGGCCCACGCCACGTAGGCGCAACCGGCTGCTTCCGCTGCGCTGACCGTCCGCTCCGGATCATCCAGCGCGGCCACCTGCGAGTCGACGAACTGCGCCATCCATCGCTCGGCGAGTTCTCGCAGCAGCGCTTCTTTCGTCGCGAAGTGCTTGTAGGGCGCGGCAGGGCTCACGCCGATGTCGCGGGCGAGTTCGCGAAGGCTCAGCGATCGCATGTCGTTCGCGTCGCAGGCCCGCTCCGCGGCCGCGAGCAGGCTCTCGCGAGCGTCGCCGTGATGATACCCGCGCGATGTAGACACTGATCACATTTTGCTGGTACCGTGACGCATTCGCAAGTGATCACTGTTCACTTAGCGATGACGTGACCGACCCGAGAAGCGCCCTGAAGAAGGAAAACCCGTGACGACCGCGACCGACACTCGCCCCCGCCAACGCACTGTGACCGACATCCTCCTCGCCGTGAACTGGATCGCGCTTCTCGGCGTGATGTTCGGCGGCTACTCCCTGCTCCGGCTCATCAGCGCCGGCATGAGCGACCACGCCGAGCAGTTCTTCCGTGCGGGCCACGGCCACGCGGGAGTGCTGACCGTGATCGGCATGCTGTACGTGATGACGATGGCGCGCACAGGCGCCTCGACCCGCACGCAGATCGCCAGCTACGTGGTCTACTTCGTCGGCGTGGGACTCCTCGCCGGCGGGTTCTTCGTCCACGTGGGCGCCACCGCGGGTGAGGCCTCGTTCGGGGTTGCGGTCATGACCCCCGCCGGCGCCGTGGTCCTCGCCGGCGCCATCCTCTTCCTGGCCTACCGGCTCGTGCGTTCTGGCCGCTGAGGCCGTCGGTCGCTTCTCTCCCCGCGCCGCGATGGCAGATTCAGCGGGAGAACGGGCAATGGAGGGGATGACGGGAATCGAACCCGCACTATCTGCTTGGGAAGCAGAAGTTCTGCCATTGAACTACATCCCCGAGCGGCCTTTCGGCGCCTCGTCAGCATAACAGCGCACTCCCCGCCCCTCACACCGCGAGACAGCATCCTGCCCACGAGACTGCGGCGCACGACCGCAGTTTCGTGGGCACCATGCAGTCTCACGGACGCAGGGGACCGGCGGCGGCTCTAGGCTGAGCGCGTGCTGCTCTCCGATCGCGACATCATCCACGAACTCGAATCCGGACGCATCGGGCTCGCGCCCTCTGACGCCACGATGGTGCAGCCGTCGAGCGTCGACGTGCGCCTGGACCGGTATTTCCGGCTGTTCGACAACCACAAGTACCCGTTCATCGACCCCGCCGAAGACCAGCCCGAACTCACGCGGCTCATCGAGGTCGCACCCGACGAGCCCTTCATCCTGCACCCTGGCGAGTTCGCGCTGGGCTCCTCCTACGAGCAGGTGAGCCTGCCGGACGACGTCGCCGCACGGCTGGAGGGCAAGTCCTCCCTCGGACGGCTCGGTCTCCTCACCCACTCCACCGCGGGCTTCATCGACCCCGGATTCTCGGGGCACATCACCCTCGAGCTCTCCAACGTCGCCACGCTGCCCATCAAGCTGTGGCCGGGGATGAAGATCGGCCAGCTCTGCTTCTTCCGGCTGTCGTCGCCGGCGGAGAACCCCTACGGCTCCGGCCCGTACGGCAACCGGTACCAGGGCCAGCGCGGCCCCACCGCATCCCGGTCATTCCTGAACTTCCATCGCACCGACGTCGGCGTGACGGACGCCGGCTCAGCCGGGCGCTGACGCGGCGTCCGCCGTCGCAGCGGGCGAGGATGGCGCCATGACAACGAGTGCCGGCGCCGCCGGTTCCACGCCCCTGGAGATTCAGCGGAGCATCCCCGGGAGCAACCACGCGCGCCTGCTCAAGCTGCTCTACCGACGCGGCAACCGCTCGCGAGCAGACCTGGCCCGTGCGGCCGGTTTCACCAAGGCCACCGTGTCGAGCCTCATCGCCGAAATGCTCGAGGCCCGGCTTGTCGTCGAGACGCGGCAGCGCCCGGTGGATGGGCCCGGACGACCAGCAGTCGACCTCGACGTGGCGCGGACGTCGTGGGTGGTGCTCGCCGTGGACCTTTCGCCCGATCATGAGTTCATGGCCGCGCTGATCGACCTCGGTGGGCGGATCCACGATCGCGCTTCCGTGACGTTGGGCGGGGCGCGCGGTGAGGACGCCTTCGTCATGGCGCGTAAGCTGATCGACCTGCTGCTCGCCCGCGCCGAGGTTCCTGTTCTCGGCATCGGGGTCTGCGTCCCCGGCATCGTCGACCTCGACGGCGTCGTGCTCACCTCCCTCAACCGGGGGTGGTCTGGCCTGCCCCTGCGCGCTCGGCTGTCGGAGCACACCGGGCTGCCGGTGTGCGTCGCCAACGACGCCAATGCGGCAGCGCTGGCCGAACGCGAGGTGACGCAGGGGCGCGATGACCTGATGTTCGTGCGGGTCGGATCCGGTGTGGGCGCCGCCATCATCGCGAACGGCCAGCTCCTCCACGGTCACGATTTCTCGGCGGGTGAGATCGCCCACGTCACCACGGCCCCGGGTGGCCCCCGCTGCGTGTGTGGCCGCTTCGGGTGCTTGGAGGCGACGCTGTCCGTGCCGCGGCTCGCCGCGCTCCTGCGCGGGGGCGACGGTTCGCCCGAACGGCGCAGGGAGGTCCTCGAGAACGCCGGTCACCAGCTCGGCGGTGTGCTCGCCCCCCTGGTCGGGGCTCTCGCGCTGACCACGGTCGTGGTGAGCGGGCTGCCGCCCTCCTACGCCGATGATCTGCTGGCGGCGACCCATGCGTCGCTGTCCGGCCGCATCCCTGCGGAGCTGTCTGCCACGCTGACCCTGCGGGGCTCGGACCTCGGCGACGACGTCATGCTCCGGGGAGCGGTCATCCTCGTCCTCAGCGGCGTCCTCGGCATCATCTGAGCGGTCGTGGACCACTCCGCGACATGACCCCACCACCTCTCTTGTCGGCCCTCGGAGTATGTACTACCGTTAAACAAATTTCGCTGACCCCCTCGGACTGAGGGGCCGAGAAGCTGTCCCACTCAGTGATGCGCGACGTGTTTGTGACCGACGCTGGGTGTTTGCAGGGCCTGTTAGTCGTACCAACGATCAGTCACCAGACACCCGCCGTTGCAGAACACGCGGGCAGCGGCGCACCACTCGACAGTGAAGGATGCGCAATGAAGACCTACATCCGACTCGGGGCGGTGGCCATCACGGCCGCCGCCACCTTGGCGCTCGCCTCGTGCGGCTTCGGCGGATCGACCGGCGGCGGTGGCGACTCGAGCGGCACCACGCTCGATCTGCTCGTGCCGAGCTACTCCGACAACACCCAGGCGCTCTGGGAGGACGTGATCACGGGCTTCGAGGAGGAGAACCCCGACATCTCGGTCAACCTGGAGGTGCAGTCGTGGGACAACCTCGAGTCGGTCATCACGACCAAGATCCAGGGTGGTGAGGCGCCCGACATCTACAACGGCGGCCCCTTCGCCGGCTTCGCGGCCGACGAGCTGCTCTATGCGGCCGAAGACGTCGTTTCGCCGGAGACCTACGCCGACTTCCAAGACGCGTTCGTCGCCAACGCCGAGGTCGACGGCACCGCCTACGCTCTCCCGCTCATCGCATCGGCCCGCGCGCTGTTCGTGAACGACGACCTGCTCCAGCAGGCGGGCGTCGCGGCTGCTCCCACGAACTGGGACGAACTCCTGGATGCGGCCACCAGGGTGTCGGGCCTCGGCGGCGGCATCGCCGGCTACGGCATGCCGTTGGGCTCGGAAGAGGCACAGGCGGAAGCGGCCGTCTGGCTGTGGGGCGGTGGAGGATCGTTCGGCGACGGGACGGAGATCACGGTCGACGACCCGGCGAACCTGCCGGGCGCCGAGCAGATCAAGGCCATGATCGACGCCGGCGCCACGCAGGCCGACCCGGGCTCGACCCAGCGCTCGCCGCTGATGGACATCTTCGTCCAGGGCAAGATCGGCATGCAGGTCGGTCTGCCCCCGATAGTGGGCCAGATCGAAGAAGGAAATCCCGACCTGAACTACTCGATCGTGCCCATCCCGACAGCCGACGGCTCGCCCTTCACCCTCGGCGTCATGGATCAGCTCATGGCGTTCGAGAACGACGGTGACAAGCAGGAGGCCATCACCGCCTTCTTCGACTACTTCTACACCGCTGATGTCTACGTTCCGTGGGTGCAGGCGGAGGGTTTCCTTCCCGTGACCGAGACCGGTGCCGAGCAGCTCTCGGGCGAGGAGGCGCTCGCGCCGTTCCTCGAGGTGCTCCCCGACGCGCAGTTCTATCCGAGCACCAACCTGCAGTGGTCGGCGACGGATGCCGCGTTCAAGGCGTTGTTCGGGCAGCTTCAGACGAGGCCCGCCCAGGACGTGCTGGCCGAGATCCAGGCGCAGGTCGACACCGCGGGCTGATTCCGGCACGTGGCGGCGACGGCGGCGGCAAGGGCACGGTGAGTCGGAGGATGAGTACCACGATGCAGCGGTCATCGAGCCCGGCGGGGGCGGTTGCAAGCCGTCCCCGCCACGCCCCCGACCGCCCGACGAGAAGCAATCGCGTGCCGGGATGGCGCGAACTGCTCGCAGCGCTGCCGTGGATCGGACCCGCGCTCATCCTGATCTTCGGCGTCGTGTTCTTCCCGGCGGGGGTGATGTTCTTCAACTCCACGCGGGACATCTCGGTGTCAGGCGTGGACAGGGGTTCCGCGGGCCTGGACAACTACGTCGAGGTCTTCTCCTTTCCCCACTTCTGGCCGATCCTCGGGCGCACCATCGTGTGGGTGGTGGCCGTGGTGACCATCACCGTGCTGCTGTCGCTGGTGATCGCACAGGTACTCGACAAGGCGTTCCCCGGCCGCCGGATCGTGCGGCTCGTCGTCATCATCCCGTGGGCGGCATCGGTCGTGATGACGACGATGGTCGTCTACTACGGGCTCGAACCGTACTTCGGCATCATCAACACCTTCCTCGTCGACGTGGGGCTGGTCGCCACGCCCGAGGGCTACGGGTGGACGCGCAACCCGGCGACGGCCTTCATGTGGTCGATCGCCGTGGCCATCTTCGTCTCCCTGCCGTTCACCACCTACACGATCCTCGCCGGCCTCGCGACCGTGCCGGCCGACGCGATCGAGGCGGCCAAGATCGATGGCGCCGGCCCCGCGCGCACCTACTTCTCGGTCGTGCTGCCTCAGCTGCGCGGTGCCCTGTCGGTGGCCGTGCTGATCAACATCATCAACGTGTTCAACTCGCTCCCGATCCTCAGAGTGATGACGGACTCGATCCCCGGCTACGACGCCGACACGATCATGACGATGATCTTCAAGTACATCCAGAACCAGCAGAAGGTCGACGTCGCCAGCGCCCTGTCGGTCGTCGCCTTCGTGATCGTGATCGTGATCGTGGCGATCTATGTCAGGGTCGTCAAGCCCATGCGGGAGGTGTGATCGGTGGCCGTCACCGCCCCCGCGTTCGAGACGATCACTGCCCCCCGCAAGCGCCGGTACACCGCCGACCAGGTGCCGATGGGTCGGGTGCTGCTGCGGATGCTGGCCGGAGCGATCGTGCTGGTGTTCTTCATCCTCCCGTACACGATCATGTTCTTCGGCTCGGTGAAGACGAAGGCGCAGATCCGCTCGGTGGAGCCCACGTACTTCCCCACGGAGTGGCATTGGGAGAACTACGTCACGATGTGGTCGACCCCCGAGACGCCGCTGCTGCAGAACCTCGTCTCCACCGTCGTGATCGCTATGGTTGCGACGCTGCTCGTGCTGCTGGTCGCCATGCCCGCGGCGTACTACACGGCGCGGTTCCGCTTCCCCTTCCGCATGACGTTCCTCTTCGTGGTGATTGTCACGCAGATGCTGCAGCCGGCCGTGCTGACGTCGGGTCTGTTCCGTCAGTTCGCAACGCTCGGTCTCATCGACACGTGGGCGGCGATGATCTTCATCAACGCCGCGTTCAACCTGTCGTTCGGGGTCTGGATCATGCACTCGTTCTTCGCCGGCATCCCGAAGGAGATCGACGAGGCCGCGCAGATCGACGGCGCCAGCCGGCTGACGGTGCTCTTCCGCATCAACCTGCCCCTCGTGTGGCCCGGGATCGTCACGGCGATCGTGTTCACGTTCGTCGCCTGCTGGAACGAGTTCGCGGCGTCGCTCGTCATCCTCTCGACGGCGGGCAATCAGCCGCTATCGGTCGCACTGACGAAGTTCGTGGGGCAGTACGAGACGAGCTGGCATTATGTGTTCGGCCTGTCGATCGTGGCCATCCTGCCGGTGGTCATCCTGTTCATGCTCATCGAGAAGCGGCTCGTCGGCGGGCTGACCGCGGGCAGCGTGAAGTGACGACGACCGGCAGACGGCGCCCCGTGTCGCTCGAACTTGCCGTGGAGGGACCGGCGTCCGCGGTCGTGGCCGCGCGGGCGGGTGCCGACCGCATCGAGCTGTGCGCCGCCCTCGCCGTCCACGGGGTGACCCCGTCGATCGGGGCGATCGAGCGCACGATCGCGGTCGGAATCCCGGTGCACGTGCTTGTGCGCCCGCACGCAGGCGGCTTCCAGTACGACGCGGACGCGCTCGAGGTCATGCGCCGCGACGTGGATGCCGCGGTGCGGGCGGGTGCGGCTGGCGTCGTGGTCGGCGGCGTACGCGAGGGCATGGTGGACGTGGCGCTGGTGGGTGCACTGAAGGATGCGGCGGGCGCGGCGACGGTGACCTTCCACCGCGCCTTCGACACGCTTTCCCGGCGCCGCGTCGCTCTGGACACCCTCGTCGACCTCGGAGTGGATCGGGTGCTGACCTCCGGCGGCGCCGCCGTCGCGGCCACGGCGTCCGACCGGTTACGCCGCCTCGTTGCGCACGCGGCCGGCCGCATCGAGATCATGGCGGGCGGCGGAGTGACCGCCGCTCACGTGCCCGTCCTCCTCGGCGCCGGAGTGGATGCGGTGCACGCCTCGGCCCGCTCGGCCACCCGCGCCGGCGTGGCCGCCGGTGCCGGGGTCGACCCGCGGGCGGCCGCTGCCCTGCGCGAAGCCGTCGACCTCGCCTCTGCCCGCACCACGGCAGGCGACGGGCGGACGTGAGCCCCCTCGCGGCGCCGGACCGCGGGGCGAGATCGCCGCGGCGGGCCCGGCGCCGCGCATCGCTGGACGCGCGTGCCGGTGCTCACCGTGGCGACCGCTCCGCCGCTGGCGGTCAGGAAGCCTGGGCGTTCGTCGCATCTCCGGATGCGGCGCCGCGACCCTGAGCGAATCCCGCGGTGAAGCCGCGTTCGAACGCCGCATCGGCGCCACGGCCGCGGCGGCCGTGCGCGCGATCTGGGCTGCTGTGCTCCGCGCAACGCTCGTCGGTGGAACCGTGGCCCAGGTGCGCGGGGTGACCGTGCGCGCCGAAGCCGTGACCCGGGTGCGGGCGGTGTCCGTGCGGACCGAAGCCGTGCCGGGGGCCGAACCCGCGACCGAAGCCACGCCCCCAGGGGCGGCCGCCGCCGAAGTCGATCGGCCGGCTCTCGTCCCAGCCGAGTTCGCGGGCGATCGCCTCGAGTGAGGCCATCGTGGTGGCGAAGTCCTCCGGCGAGACTGCACCGGACACGCGTTCGCGGATGCCGTCCACGAGCGCCTGGAGGCGGTCGCGCGCGGCGCGTCCCTCGTCGGTCAGCGCCCAGCCGTCGTCGGTCTGCGTGATCCAGCCGCGCTCGACCAGTCGGCGGACGCGGCCGCTGCGACGTGCCAGGCGCTCGGCGAGCCACGGCGCATCGACGGTGCCGTCGATGACGTTGAGCAGCATCCAGTCGCGGCGGGAGACGCCCTCGTCGCTCAGCGATTCCGCGAAGGCGCGGTCGAGCAGGGCGTCGACGGTGCGGAGCCAGAACCCCAGCGGGCGCTGGTGCGTCGGTGTGTGGGAAGTGTCAAAGGTGTGCATGGAAGTCCTTTCGATGTGCGATCGGAGTGACCGCAAACTGCATGTCTTATGACAAGCAAGTACATGCACTATGACATGCGTTAGAGGTACTTGTCAATGTGCATGTAACTTGGATGCTGTGACTGCCGACCCCGCCGATGAGATCGCGGCCGCCCTCCTCCGCCTGCGGGGCGCACGATCGCGGCCGCCATGGGAAGGCGGAATGCCACCGCGGGGGCCCTGGGCGCACGGCGACCCGACGCGCGGGGGAGAGCACGGGCAGCGTCCGCACGGCGGCAGGCATGGCGGTCCGCCGTGGGGCGGTGGCCACGGCCGGGCGGGCGGTCCCGCGCGGATGCGGCTGCTCGACGCTCTGGCCGCGGCTTCCCACCCGCTCAGCGTGAGTGAAGCGGCGGAGGCCATCGGGGTCGATCAGCCACGGGCCTCGCGCCTCGTGCAACAGGCCGTCGAGCTCGGGCTCGTGCGGCGCGAGCCCGATCCCGACGATGCCCGCCGCATCCGGGTGGCCCTCACCGAGGCCGGCTCCACGCTCGTGCGCGGATTTCGAGGCGAACGCCGTGACGCCGTGCGCTCGGCGCTCGAGGGCTTCACCGACGCCGAGCGGGCCGAACTCGCCCGCCTGCTCGCCAAGCTCGCCGACGCCTGGCCGAGCCGCTGAGGCGGCCCGGAACCCCCCCCACCCGGTCAGGACCAAAGACTCCTCTGCCTCGTCGTGAAGCAGCGCACACTGAGGTGGCGCTCGGACAGATCGCCGTCCCCCCGATGTCAGGAGAACCGCCATGCAGGCCGGAGTCGTCTCATCCTTCACCGCACCGATTGCCGTCGAGGACATCCCTGTCCCGGAGCCGGGGCCGGGGCAGGTCCTCGTCCGGATCGAGACCTGCGGCTTGTGTCATACCGACATCCACGCCGCGCACGGCGACTGGCCCGTCAAGCCCACGTTGCCATTCACCCCCGGTCATGAGGGGATCGGCTTGGTCGAGAAGCAGGGTCCGGGCGTCACCGATCCCCCGATCGGGCAGCGTGTGGCGCTGGCATGGCTGGGCAGCGCGTGCGGATCGTGCCGCTACTGCGAGACGGGGCGCGAGAACCTCTGTGAGGCACAGCAGAACACCGGGTACTCGATCGACGGCGCCTATGCCGAGTACGCCGTGGCAGACGCGCGCTTCGCCGTTCCGGTTCCGGACCAGGTCTCGTCCTTCGACGCTGCCCCGCTGTCATGCGCGGGGGTGACCACCTACGCGGCGCTCAAGGCTGCGCACATCGTGCCGTCCGAACGCGTGGCCATCGTCGGTATCGGCGGCCTCGGACACCTCGCGATCCAGTACGCGCGTCTGCTCGGGGCGGAGGTCATCGCGGTGGACGTCAACGACGAGAAGCTGCGGCTGGCGAAGGAGCTGGGCGCCGACCACGCGGTGAACGCCGCCACAGAAGACCCGGTCGAGGCCATCCGCGCCCTGGGCGGCGCGGACGTTTCGCTCGTCCTCGCGGTGGCTCCTTCGGTGTTCGATCAGTCCTTCCGCAGCCTCAACAGGGGCGGGCGGATGGTGCTGGTCTCGCTGCCCGCCGACTCGACGTTGTCCGTTCCCGTCTTCGACACGGTGCTCGGCGGCATCTCGATCATCGGTTCGATCGTCGGGACGCGTCAGGACCTTCGGGAGGTCTTCCGGTTGCACGCGCTCGGCCGCACCACCGTCATCGCGGAACGGCGGCGGCTCGAGGATGCCGCCGAGGCGATGGACGAAGTGCTCGAGGGAACTGTCCCCGCCCGGCTCGTGTTCGATCTCGCGGCCGGATAGCTGTCGTCGGCCGGAGGTCTCGCACGGGCGCGCATCCGCTTCCGGCCGCCGGCGAGCTCACGGCATCCCATCGAGTGCACGGCGCATCCGCAGCCGGAGGCTGTGCGCCCGGTGGGATGTCGTGCACCCCCGAGTGGGATTGCTCTGCCTGCCTGATCAGCCGGCTTTCCGTGCGACGGTGCGAACCGGGAGCAGCAGCAGCAGCCCGAGCGCGAGCACGATGACGATCCCGAGGATGCCGAAGGCGGTGACGCTCGTGAGCACGATGAGCGTCGACCAGAGCGCCGACGAGATCCAGCTGGCTGCGCGCCCGGTCGTGGCGTACAGGCCGAAGATCTCGCCCTCACGCCCGGCCGGGGTGACGCGGGCGAGGAACGAGCGCGCCGCCGCCTGCGCGGGGCCGACGAAGGCGCAGAGGATCAGTCCGCCGATCCAGAAGACGATGTCGCCGCCATCGCGAAGGAAGAAGACGGCGAGGCCGGCGACGATCATCCCGGACAGCGCCGTGACGATGATGGCCTTGGCGCCGAACCGGTCATCCAGACGACCGGCGAGAAGCGTCGATATACCGGCGATCAGGTTCGCGGCGATACCGAAGATCACCAGCGACGTGAAGCCGAACCCGAACACCGCGCCGGCGATGATCGCGCCGTAGGCGAAGACTCCGCCCAGTCCGTCGCGGAAGACCGCGCTGGCGACCAGGAACCAGAACGTCGGGCGGGTGCCGGGGTCGCGGTACAGGGCGATGATGTCGCGGACGAGGATCGCGTAGCTGCGGAAGAACCCGGTTCGGGGGCGCTTACGGCCGGCGCTGGGCTCGGGAACGGTGAAGAACAGCGGCACCGAGAACACGATCGCCCACACCGCGCATCCCACGGCGATGAGCCGGAACGGCAGCCCGTCATCGGCGGGGATGCCGAACCAGTCGGCGGAGTAGAAGATGACGACGAGCGTGAGCGCCACGATGCCGCCGATGTACCCGAACCCCCACCCGAGGGCCGACACCCGGCCGATGTTCTTCGGCGTCGCGATGCCGATGAGGAGAGCGTTGTAGTTGACGCCGGCGATCTCGCTGAACACGCTTCCCGCCGCGATCAGCCCCACGCCCAGCCAGAAGAACTGCGGTTCGGGCCGGACGAAGTAGAGCCCGAACATGCAGGCGACAAGCAGGCCGGTGGCGCCGGCAAGCCAGCGCTTCTGAGACCCCGACGCATCCGCGCGCTGTCCGAGCACGGGGGCGAGCAACAGGATCAGGAGGCCCGCGACCGTGCCTCCCCACCCGTACCCCGACGCCAGGTCTGCCAGCGCGCCGGTGCGCTGCGGGTCGTCCGCCGGCAGGGCCGCGATGTCGGGTGGGAGGAATGCCTCCCCGGTGAGGTAGAGCGTGGAGGCGAAGATGAAGGTGAGGATGACGGAGTTGAAGGGCTGCGTCGCCCAATCCCACAGGGCCCAGGCCATCACGGTGCGCCGGGGAGTCGCGATGTCTGAGCGAAGGTCGAGCCCCATCGTCCCAATGGCGCCGCTGCTAGCCGCCGCCGACGGCGGCGGTGTTCTCGGGGCGTCGGGAGAGGTCATGTCTGCCACGATGGGCCCCTTCAGTGAACGTCCGGTTGCCGGCCCGGGGGGGGAGGCTGCGGCGCCGCTGCCGCCAGCTCAGATTAGTGGGTTGCAGCGCCCGGCGTGAGTCAACCGGCAGTGGCGCGCAGCAGCACGGGCGTTGCCGCCGAGGCGGGCGCCAGGCGGTAGCCGAAACCGCGCACCGTCTCGATCCACTGCGGACTACGCGGGTCGTCGCCGAGCTTGCGGCGCAGGTTCATGATGTGCACCTCGACCGCGTGGCGGTCGTGGGTGGTGATGTGCTGACCGAGCAGGCCGTTCGTCTCACGCAACATGAGGGCGAGGGAGGCTTTGCTGAAGACCTGGTCCTTCGCGCGCATGAGCGTGAAGAGCAGGTCGAACTCGGAGCGGGTGAGCTCCCGCTCGGTACCGTCGACCTCCACGCGTCGCGAACCGGGATGCAGCCGCAGCGGGCCCTGTTCGAGCCAGGCGGACTCGTCCTCGGGGCGGGCGGCGCCCACGAACGACCGCGATCGGCGCAGGAGGGCGTCGATGCGCGCCCGGAGCGCGTGAGGGCCGTAGGGCTTGATGATGTAATCGTCGGCGCCGGCGCGAAAACCCTCGACCACCGCCGACTCGGAGTCGTCCGCGGTGAGCATGAGGACGAAGCCGTCCGAGAATGCGCGCAGCCGACGAACGGTTTCGAAACCGTCGATGCCGGGCAGGTTCACATCGACCGTCGTGAGCTCGGGCCGGAAGCGGCGCACGGCTTCCAGTCCCGTGAAGCCGTCACGCGCCGTGTGCACCGTGAAGCCCTGCTGTCGGAGCGATCCGGCCAGTCGCTCGGCGTGGACGACGTCGGGGTCGACGACGACGGCCGACCGGGCGTAGGGGTCGGAGAGCGGGTGGGCTGCGATCGGGCGCATTCGGGGGAGTGTCTTTCGGCGGCGCTGGGGGGTCGGACGTCGTTGATGAGAACGAAGCACTCTTTATGAGTACTTTCTCATAATTCCCATCTTTCTCAGAATCCTCATAGCTTTCGCACTGATTCGTTCCTCAGTTTTTCCTCAGCACGACCAGCATTGGCTCAGCATCCAGCCCCGGGAAGGGCATATGCGAAGGGCGGGACGTAGCGTGGTCCCGTCTTCGCGTCACGCTGAAGACGCGGGAGCGGCCCCAGCTCGGAGCACGTCGACGGGGGTGATCGGATCATGCGGGGTATCGCACAGACCCTCGTTCTGACCGGCGCGACCCGGGCGGCGCATCTCAGCGGTCTGCTGACCGAACTCGGCGAGACCGATGAGTTCCTGCGTCAGCTGGTCGCCCGCGGCATCGTGACTCCGGCGCAGCTCAGCGAGGCGATCGCGCGGCACACGGGCCATCGCTTCCTCGACATCGGAACCGCGCAACTCGATCCGGCCGTGGTGGGGCTCGTGCCGGGGAGCCTCTGCCGCAAGTACCAGGTACTCCCCGTCGAGCGCCGGGGCGACCGCATCATCCTGGCGATGGTCAACCCGACCGACATCATCGCCCTGGACGATGTCGCCACCCTCACCGACCTGCACGTGGAGCCGGTGGTCGTCGCCGCCGATGCCCTGCAGATGGCCTTTCAGCGCTACGTGCGATCGGACGAAGAGCTGTCGGACCTCTCCGCGACCCTGCAGGAGAGCGCCGCGACCCAGACGGCGGCCGCGGAGAGCATCGAGGGGCAGGACAGCGACGCCCCCATCGTCCGCTTCGTCAATCTGCTCATCACCCAGGCGATCGACGACCGGGCAAGCGACATCCACGTCGAACCCGGCGAGTCCCACCTCACGGTGCGCTACCGCATCGACGGCGTACTGCACGAGATGCAGCGGGCCGACCGCAACATCCAGGACGGCGTCATCTCGCGCTTGAAGATCATGGCGTCCATCGACATCGCCGAGCGCCGTCGCCCGCAGGACGGACGCCTCTCGGTGTCGCACAACGGGCGCAAGGTCGACCTGCGGGTCGCCACCCTGCCCACGGTGTGGGGCGAGAAGCTTGTTCTGCGCATCCTCGACAACACCGGCGTGAGTCTGTCTCTGGGCGATCTGCGGATGGGGCGGGCCAACCTCGGGCGATTCCGCGGCGCGATCACGCGCCCCCACGGAATGGTGCTGGTGACCGGGCCGACCGGATCGGGGAAGTCCACCACGCTGTACACGGCGCTGCGGGAAGTGGCGAACGCCACCGTCAACGTGATCACCGTGGAGGATCCCGTCGAGTACCGCATGGCCGGCATCAACCAGGTGCAGGTGAACGCGAAGGCGGGGCTGACGTTCCAGTCGGCGCTGCGGAGCATTCTCCGCGCCGATCCCGACATCGTCCTCGTCGGTGAGATCCGTGACACCGAGACCGCCATCATCTCGATCGAGGCGGCGCTGACCGGTCACCTCGTGCTCTCCACCCTGCACACCAACGATGCGCCCGGAGCGATATCGCGCTTGACCGAGATCGGGGCCGAGCCCTACCTCGTGGCCACGGCGCTGTCAGCCGTCGTCGCGCAGAGGCTGGCGCGGCGCCTGTGCGCGACCTGCCGGCAGCCCTACCGCGAAGACGGCGGCGTGCTCGTCCGCCTGGGAGTGCCGCATGATCCGGGCGACCCCCCGGTGCTGTACCGCGCCGGCGGGTGCCCCGCGTGCTCGGGCACCGGATATCGCGGACGGGTGGGTGTGCACGAGGTCATGGCGATGACCGACGAACTCGAGGCGCTCGTGGTGCGCAACGCCACCGGAAGCGAGCTGCGCGAACTCGCCCTCGCCCAGGGCATGACGACACTGCGCGCCGACGGCTGGGCGAAGGTGCTCGAAGGACTCACCACGATCGAGGAGGTGCTGCGTGTCACGGTCTGAGATGCGGATGCGGGCGGCCGCGGAGGCGGCGGAGCGGTCGGCGGGCGGTGGGCTCGCCCCGGTCGGGGCGATCGCGGGGATGGGTCTCGGCATGCCACCGGAAGATCCGTCGGGTCAGCTGCTGGACGGCATCCTCCGCTCGGCGGCCGATGCCGGGGCATCCGACATCCACTTCTCCGCCGACGCTCCGGCGCTGCAGCGCCTGGACGGCGACCTGATGCCGGTCGCCGGATTCCCCCACCCCCTCTCGTCGGCGGTGCTGCTGGACGAACTCCTGGCCACGATGGGTCCGACCCACCGCGAGGACTACCGCGCGTCGGGCGAGGTCGACCTGTCGTACCAGGTGGCGGGCGTGGGGCGGTTCCGTGTCAACGTCTACCGCCAGCTCGGTCAGGTCGCCGCGGCCTTCCGGCTCATCGCCTCGCGCGCGTTCACGCTCGACGAGCTGGGCGCACCGGACATCGCCCGCGATCTCGCGCTTCGCCCCCGCGGGCTGGTGCTGGTGACCGGACCGACCGGTTCGGGCAAGTCGACCACCCTCACCGCGATGATCGACATCATCAACACGACGCTTCCCGCGCACGTGGTGACGGTGGAAGACCCCATCGAGTTCGTGCACAGCAGCCGGCGATCGCTCATCCACCAGCGAGAGGTGGGCTCGGACACCCGGTCGTTCGCGGAGGCGCTCCGCCGGGTGCTGCGGCAGGACCCCGACGTCATCCTCATCGGCGAGCTCCGCGACCCCGAGTCGATCTCCACCGCCCTCACGGCGGCCGAGACCGGCCACCTGGTGCTCTCGACGTTGCACACCCAGGGGGCGGCGAAGAGCATCAACCGCATCGTCGATGCCTTCCCGGCCCACCAGCAGAATCAGGTGCGCAGCCAGCTCGGCGACACCCTGCAGGGCGTCATCAGCCAGACGCTGCTGCCGAAGGCGCAGGGCGGCGGCCGGGTCATCGCCACGGAGGTGCTCGTCTCGACCCCGGCGGTCGCCAACCTGATCCGCGAGAACCAGATCGCCCAGCTGTACAACGCGATGCAGGCCGGCGACGCCCACGGGATGCACACCCTCGACCAGTCGCTGAAGCGCTTGGTCGCCGACGGCGACCTGGCCGCATCCACCGCTCGGCACTACCTCACCGACGCGCACGCCCTCGACGACGTGCGCGTGCGGCCGCGCGATCTGGATGCGGAGGCCTGGCTGGCGGCGGGAACAGCCCAGCCGGTTGCGACGCCGGTCGCGTCATCCGGCGACTGGACCGTGTGATATGCCGCTCGAGGAATATCAGTGGCGGGCCGTCACCCTGGCGGGTGCGGAGGCCAAGGGAACCGTCGAGGCGGCGAGCGAAAACGCCGTGGTGGCGAAGCTGCGCGCGCAAGGACTTTCGCCGCTGAGCGTCGTCCCGATGTCGAAGTCGGGGCTCAACCGCGACATCTCCATTCCCGGGTTCGACAAGCGCGTCGCCACGAAAGACCTCGCGGTGTTCGCGAAGCAGTTCGCCGGCCTCATCCACGCCGGCCTTCCCCTCATGCGGGCGCTCGCGATCATCGCCGACCAGACCGAGAACAAGAAGCTCTCCTCGGCGCTGGGAGCCGTGCAGGTCGACATCGAGTCGGGCCGGTCGTTCTCGGCCGCTCTGGCCGAGCATCCCCGGGTCTTCCCCCCGCTCATGGTGAGCCTGGTCAGCGTCGGCGAGACCGGCGGATTCCTCGCGGCGTCGCTCGACGCGATCGCGCGGGCCTACCGGGCCGACGTCGATCTGCAGCAGAAGATCAAGTCGGCGATGACGTACCCGATCATCGTGCTGGTGATCGCCATCGTCGGCGTGATCGCGATGATCACGTTCGTGGTGCCCATCTTCGAGGCGATGTTCGCCAGCATGGGCGGCGAACTGCCCCTTCCGACGCAGATCCTCGTGACGTTGTCGGCCAACATGGCGTGGATCCTGCCGCTGCTCGCCGTGCTCGTCGTCGGTGGGAGCCTCTGGTACCAGCGGGTCAAGAACACCGACCGCTTCCGTGGTGTCGTCGACCCGTTCCGCCTCCGGATGCCGATCTTCGGCGCCCTGGTGACCAAGATCGCCGTGGCACGGTTCGCGCGGAACCTGTCGATGATGCTGAAGGCGGGTGTGCCGCTCATGCAGGCGCTCGACCTCGTCGGCCGCGCCGCGAACAACAAGGCGGTGGAAGACGCCCTGCAGGGCGTGCGCGACTCCGTGCGCCTGGGCCGGTCGTTCTCCGCCCCCCTGGCCAAAGCGGCCGTCTTCCCGCCCCTGGTCGCGCAGATGGTGTCGGTCGGGGAGGAATCCGGGTCGCTTCCCGACATGCTCGAGAGCATCGCCGACTTCTACGAGACCGAGGTCAATGCGGCGTCCGAGCAGCTGACGAGCATGATGGAGCCGATCATGATGACGGTGCTCGGCATCCTCATCGGCGGCATGGTGGTCGCCCTCTACATGCCGATGTTCACCATGTACGACCAGCTCGGACAGCAGTAGCGCCCAGCCCTCGGGGACGTCAGGGCCGGTAGAAGGCCAGGAGCGTCACCGTGAGGGTCACGCCGCCCTCGGTCGGCGTGGTCACCGACGCCTGCGTGACGGCGACCAGCCGCGGGCCGTCGCGCAGGGCGTCGACGATGCGCGTCGCTGCGGAGACATCCGGGGCCTCGACGACCACCGTCACGGCGATCTGCTGCGGGGCATCGGCACCCAGGCCCGCACTGCCCGCGGCATCTCCCCCGGTCGCCGATTCGCCGGCGGATTCCTCCGGAGCCGCGCTCGGCTCCGCCGTGGTCGGCTCCTCGCTCGCCGCGGGGGCACTCGCAGCCTCATCGGTGGCGGCGGCGCGCGGCGCGAACGCCTCGGCGGTGGCCGGGGTGAGCGAGGTCACGATGCCCCCGTTGTCCTCGGCCGCCCGCACCGCCAGAAGCAGAACGTCGTCGACGTGCGCGGCTTCGGGGATCTCGGCGCGCAGCTCGGAGACCGCCTCATCCAGGTCCGTCATGTCCGCGGACTGCGCGGTGAGGGTATCGAGCACGATCTGCTGAGTGGCGTTCTGTCGGGCGACGTCGTCGGCGGATGCGGCGGTCGCGCCGGCCGCGGAGAACAGGGGCAGTGCGAACACGGCGATCCCCAGGCCGAGGATCGCCAGCGACGCGAGCGCGCCGATGAGGTTGACCAGCTTCTTGTTCACGGCTCACTCCGATTCCGGGGCGAAAGCCCCCGTGTAGGCCGACTGGTCGAGGTCGACCCGCACCGTATAGGTGAAGACGCCGTCCGCCGACGTCAGTTCGGCCAGGTCGGCCGCGCGCATGCCGGGCGCCGAACGCAGTCGCGTGGCCGCGAAGTCGATCGCTACGGGGCTGGTGAACGTGACGGTTCCCGAGACTCCCGTGCCCGTGGCCGGATCGGAGCCCGCCACGGGCGCCGGCCCCGCGTCGAGAGCGTACTCGGTGATGACGACCCCCGCCGGAAGATGGTCGGCGATGACGTCCATCACCGGCTCCCACGCGAGATCGCCGGCCATCGAGTCCGTGCGCATCGACTCCAGCGCGCGGCGGGTGGACAGCGCCCGGCTGACGTCCGACAGCTCGGCGATGCCGCTGAGGATGTGCTGGGTGCGCGCCTGCTCGGCGGCCAGGCGCAGGGATGCCGCCATGTTGTAGGCGAACGCGCCGCCCACGGCGAGGGCAGCGACCGCGAGGGCGGCGATACCGACGTACCCCCACGTGCGCGCCCGGGACAGCATGTCGCGGCGGCGCATCTCGGAGGGAGGAAGCAGATCGACCCGCGGCAGGGCGCCCAGGGGGAGGACGGGCGCGCGCGACGTGAGCAGGCTCATCGAAGTCCTCCCAGCAGAAGCGATACGGTGCCGGCCAGCCGCGGCCCGGCCGCAGCGGGCAGCGCGAACGATCCGGCGGGGCCGACGAGGTCGGTGGCGGTCACGGGCGTGACCGGGGTTCCCATGACCCGTGCCACGGCCTCGAGGAGGCGCGGGTGGGCGGCGTGGGCGCCCGCGACCCAGGTGCTGTCGATCGGCACCGACTCTGGGCGGTCGCGGTAGAAGCTCACGGTGCCCTTCAGTCGGCCGACGAGGTCGATCAGCGCCGCCTGCACGTCGGGATGCAGCGGCTCGTCGCCCGCGGCTTCCGGCGCGACGGCGCGCGCGGGCGGCTCTGCGGCGCCGGTGCGTTCGCGTCGGAGCGTGGCCCGCGAGACGACCGTGATGCTCTCACCCGCGGTGCCCGCCGCGGGCCGGGCGACCTCCGCGCCCCCCGGGGGCGGAGCATCCACGGGGGGAGCGACGATGTCGATGGGCACCACGCGGACGAAGCGGGGGATGCCGTCGGTCGCGATCACGATGTGGGTCGTGTGCTCCCCGATCCCCAGGAACAGGGCGGTCCGTCCGGGCGGGGCGAGGGCCGCCAGCGCCCGGGAGTAGCCGAAGGCGACGAGGTCGATCGACGTCGCGCGCAGTTTCGCCTGGACGAGCGCCCCGACGAGTTCCTCCATGTGCTCGGCGACGGCGGCCACGAGCAGCCCGTGCACCCCTCGCTCGTCCTGCCTCGTGGGCACGAAGTCGAGCACCGCCTGGTCGACGGGCACGGGCAGGCGGTCTTGCACCTCGAAGGGCAGCGACTGCCGGATCTGCACCGGGTTGGTCAGCTGCGTGGAGTGCTCCCGGACGAGGATGCGGCGGTTTCCCACGCCCAGCACGACGTCGCGGCTGGAGATCCGCGCGTCGGCCCAGAGGCGCTGCAATGCGACGGCGACGGCGTCACGATCGAGGATCTCCGAGTCCTTCGCCGCTCCGGGCGGAAGCGCCACCTCGCCCGCGGCCACGAGCATCGGTGTGCGCCCCGTGGTCACCTCCACGGCGCGCACGCTCGTCTCGGTGATCTCCACCGCCACCTGCGTCTTCGCCATCAGCTCGCCTCCCTCACAGCACCGGGTACAGCGATGCGTACGACTGCCCGATCACCTCGCCCGCGAAGAGGCCCACCCACGCGCCGGCGACGATCCACGGACCGAAGGGGATGGCCGAGCGCCGGCCGGCCCGACGTCCCATCAGCAGGGCTATGCCGAACACGCCGCCGAGCGCGAACGCGGCGAACGCGCCGATCACCAGCGGCCACCAGCCGAGCCACGCCAGCATGAGCCCGACCCCCGCGGCCAGCCGGACATCGCCCCCGCCCATGCCGTCGGGGCGCACGAGACGCAGGATCGAATAGAAGGCATGGAGCGCGCCGGCGCCGATCACGGCACGGGCGAACGCCCAGCCGTCCGCGCCGAGGACGCACGCGACGGCGAGGAAGCCGGCGCACACCACGAGCGTCGTGGAGGTGATCGCGTGTGGCAGGCGGCGGGTGTCGAGGTCGATGGCGGTGAGGACGATCCCGGCGGCGGCGAACCAGAGGTACGCCGCAAGCACGCCCAGCTGTGCGGTGACCGGGCCGGCGAAGGGCTGCGCCTCCGCCAGCGCACCCAGCACATCGACGGCAGTGTTCGGCGGCGGCGGCGTGCCGCCGAGCAGACCGGTCGACGCGGCCCACCACACGGCCACCCCGGCGAAGACGACGCCGGTCGCGAGTTCGACCAGCGGATAGCGCACGGGGATGGCGGTGGCGCACGAGGCGCAGCGCCCGCGCAGCACGAGCCACGACAGCAGCGGCAGATTCTGCCACCAGCGCACCGGAGCGTCACATGCCGGGCAGCGGCTCTCGCGCAGCAGCGAGACGCCGGCCGGCACGCGGTACGCCACGACGTTGAGGAACGACCCGATGACGAGACCGAGCACGCCGGCCAGCACCGCGACGAACATGAGGATGGGCGCGGAGGTCACGGCATCCCCACATCCCGGCGCGACACGACAGCGCCGAGGGCGTAGTCGCCGGTCTCGACGACGGCCGGGACGCCGCCGTAGCCGCCGTCCGGTGCCGGCATCCCGGGAAGGTTCATGAGTTCGCCTTTGATCGTGATCTGGCCGCCGGAGTTGAAGCCGTTCGTGTACAGCGAGCCGAGCAGCACGCCGCCGCCCGACACCGACAGCCGGCAGGGTGTGTAGATGAGGGAGCGCACCCCATCGAGGTTCGCGCCGTTCGTGTCGAAGTTCGTCGCCGTCGCACCATGGGGGCAGCTCGGCTTGTCGTCGTCGACGGTGTCTTCGGTGATGAACCACACCCGCGGCGCCGCCCCGGCGGCCGACTTCATCGTCAGACCGGTGGTGTTGTACTTCTTGGCCAGGAGCACGACGTGCGAGGCCTTGAGCACCGGTGACGGATTGCCGCCGGCGTTGGAGGTCAGGTGAGGGCACGCGCGACCGTCGACGACGACGGTGCCGGTGTAGTTGGCGAGGTCTTTCCACCCCTGGTTGGCGAAGGTGCCGTTGTTCTCATTGAAGTACCGGCACGACGTGGTGCTCATGTCGGAGGCGTTCCGCAGGGTGATGACGGCAGCGCCCGGCCAGTCCGAGGATTTGTACGTGTAGTCGAACCAGCCAGGCAGCGTCGGCGGCGGAACGGCGGGGATCGCGGCGCTCTGGACGACGCCGCCCTGGACACGCCCGCCGTTGATGGATGGCGTCTGACCCGTCGGAAGGGTCACCCTGCCCTCGATGTCGCGGTTGTTGATCGTGACCGCTCCACGGGCGATGACGTCGGTGTGCATGCGTGCGCCGCTCCACAGAAGATCGAGCGCACCGCCGACGCGCACCGTCGACAGGGGTGAGCCGGCCGGGCCGCCGATGCTGCTGTTGATGCGGGAGACGCCCGTGCCGGCGGCGATGATGTCGCCGGCCACCGTGGTGGCGCCACCGTTGAAGGTCACGGTGCCTCCGGCGTAGATGTCGCCGGTGACGTGGCATCCGTCGGAGGAGGTCACATCGCCGCCGACGATGAGGTTGCCGGGGATGCCGAGGCGGCAGCCGAAGGGGCCCTTCACCGACACGAGCTGGGGTTCGTTGCCGCCGTGGGCCAGGAGCGTGACCTGCCCCATCGTCGACCCCTCGTACAGCACCAACCCCACCGGTGTGAGGGAAGGGTCGACGATCTCGGTGGTTTCGGCGACCAGGGAGTACACGGTGCGGACGGTGGCGGATGCTCCGGACGCCGTGCCCGTCGCCGTGAGTGTCGCCGCCGTCCGGGCGGCGTCGCACACGACGGTCGCGGTGTAGTTCGCCCCGCCGCCGTTCCCGGGGAGGGACCCGCCGGGAACGGCGGTCGCGCACACCTCGCCCGCCTTGGCTGCGGCGACGGCCTCGGCCATCCCTGCGTCGGCGGCGGCCTGCGCCTGGAGGCTCTCGCGGACGCCGACTGCGCTGCGGGTTGTGTTCACGACCGCGGCCGAAAGCGTGACGGTGAGAAGTCCCAGCACCAGCGCGATCACGATCACCGAGATGAGGGCGGCGCCGCGGTCATCGTCCACCGACGCCCGACGAAGGGGGCGGCTCACCAGCATCGGATCGGCGCTCCGTTCTGGCGTGCCCGCGCGACGGCGGAGCCGGCCACCGAGGCGAGGCTCCGCTCGTTCAGCTGCGGCTGCTCGGCCGCGGCGATCGTGAGATTCCACGACAGGCGGCTCCCGTCCCACGTGAAGTACGGCCGCGGGGAGCCCGCCGAGTCGGTGGCCGACTGGGCATGCTCGGCCAACGCGCCCCACGTCGCGGTGGGGGCGGGTACGGCCGCCGTGGCGCTCAGACCGGGGTAGGTGCGGGCGCGCACCTCGAACCGCCCGTCCGCGCCGGCGCGGCGGCCGGCCGCATCCCATGTCTCGAGATCGACCACGGCCCAGGCCCGGCATTCCCAGCCCGAGCCCCCGGTGGCCACGCGCGCGCGGACGACGGTGCCGCCGCCCACCGTCGCCGTCACCGAGACCGCGGAGGCGTTGCGCACGCTCGTGGTGAGCGACGTGCTGATCGCCTGGAGCCGGCCCGTGGCGAGGTCGCGATCGCGCGTGGCGGCGTTCGCCTGCAGAGTGGTCACGAAGATCGTCGCGACGAGCCCGAGCAGCACGGCGCTCACGAAGACGGTGATGAGCAGCTCGATGAGGGTGAGGCCGGCGTCGGCGCCGGCCGGCCCGGAGGGGGCGGTCACGGCGCGGTCACCACGATCTTGGTCGCCATGGTGACCACGGCCGCCGCGGGGTCGGATGCTCCGGGGTCGCGCACGACGACGGTGACGGTGAGCGCTGCGGGGTAGGCCGCCGGGCACGCGGCCGGGGAGAGGTCGGCGACGAGGCCCGAGCCGGCGGGATCGGGGAAAGCGGTGCGTGCTGTGCCCCGCACCTCGGTGCACGAGTTCGCGGACTCATCGGGGAAAAGCGCCCGGACGGCGGCGAGCTCACCGGAGGCGAAGGCATCGGCGGCGACGGCGTCACGGTTACCCGCGCTCAGCTTCGTCGCCTGCAGGGCCAGCGGCAGGATCGCCATGGCGATCACGGCGAACAGCAGCATCGCGATCACGACCTCGACGAGGCCGATGCCGTCGTCGAGGTCGTGAACACGGTGTTCGCCGCGCATGCGCTGCGTCCTTCGGGGGGAGGGGGGATGAGGAACGGCCGGGCCGACGCTGGGGACGTCGGCCCGGCCGGGGGAGGGGGCTTAGTTAGCAGCCAGGCCCGGAGGTTTGAGGCGTGGGGTCGCCGGTGCGGGTGGCGGTCACGCAGAAGTTCTCGATGGAAAGCGTCGTGCCTGTGCCACTCGGGCCGACGGCGATGCTCAGGGTGACGTCATCGGTGTTGAGGTTCGCGAGGGAGGTCGCTGACGGCTCGGTGTCGCGCGCGAATTCAGCGGCCGCCTGACTTGCGCCGTTGGCGGCCAGCGTCTGGTCGGCGCTGTCTTGGGCCTGTCCCTGCAGGCCCATGAACACGGGCACCGCGATGGCGGCGAGGATGCCGAGGATCACGACGACGACGATGAGCTCGATGAGCGAGAAGCCGGACTCGCCGGTCTCCTCTTTGCGACGCTTGAGGGCGTCGAGGTAGTTCTTCATGGGGGTCTCCGATGCTGGGGATGAAATTCGGGGTGCGAGAGGTGGGTCTCCCACGCTTCCCACCATGACGGCTGCACCTCAGGTCACCGTTACCCCCCGGTCAGTCGTTCCTCAGCGTTCCCTCAGGTCCGATGGTCTCGCGGCTCGGCCGCGAAGTTGAGCCGATCCATATCAAGTTCATTTGACAGGCCTCGGCGCTGCCCGGTAACCTTGAGTCATCGCGGCTCAACCCCTCGTCGGTGCGGGCATCACCCCGGGCTCACCCCTGGGATGTCGGGCCGCGCAGACTTCACAGCAACCACGAGCCGCCGCATCCGGCGGTTCATACGAAGGAGAGAACACATATGCCCCGTGCAGTGGGAATCGACCTCGGTACGACCAACTCGGTCGTGAGCGTCCTCGAAGGCGGCGAGCCGAAGGTCATCGCGAACGCCGAGGGTTTCCGCACGACCCCCTCGGTCGTCGCATTCACGAAGGATGGCGAGGTGCTCGTCGGCGAGACCGCCAAGCGCCAGGCCGTCACGAACGTCGACCGCACCGTGTCCAGCGTCAAGCGCCACATGGGCACCAGCTGGACGTTCGACGTCGACGGCAAGAAGTGGACGCCGCAGGAGATCTCCGCGCGCATCCTCCAGAAGCTCAAGCGCGACGCCGAGGAGTACCTGGGCGACTCGGTCACCGACGCGGTCATCACCGTGCCGGCGTACTTCAATGACGCCGAGCGCCAGGCGACGAAGGAAGCCGGCGAGATCGCCGGTCTGAACGTCCTCCGCATCATCAACGAGCCGACCGCGGCCGCTCTGGCGTACGGACTGGACAAGGGCAAGGAGGACGAGCTCATCCTCGTCTTCGACCTCGGTGGCGGAACGTTCGACGTGTCGCTGCTCGAGGTGGGCAAGGACGACGACTTCTCCACGATCCAGGTGCGCTCCACCGCCGGTGACAACCGCCTCGGTGGTGACGACTGGGACCAGCGCCTCGTCGAGTACTTCATCAAGCAGTTCAAGGACACCACCGGTGTCGACGTCTCCGGCGACAAGATCGCGTTGCAGCGCCTCAAGGAGGCCGCTGAGCAGGCGAAGAAGGAGCTTTCGAGCTCCACCTCCACCAGCGTCAACCTGCCGTACCTGTCGCTGACCGACTCGGGCCCGGTGTCGCTGAGCGAGACCATCACGCGTGCGAAGTTCGAGGACCTCACCAAGGACCTCCTCGACCGCACGAAGAAGCCGTTCGAAGACGTCATCCGCGAGGCCGGCGTCAAGGTCGAAGACATCGCGCACGTCGTCCTCGTGGGCGGCTCGACGCGTATGCCCGCCGTTGCCGAGCTCGTCAAGCGCGAGGCCGGCAAGGAGGCCAACAAGGGCGTCAACCCGGATGAGGTCGTCGCCGTCGGCGCCGCGCTCCAGGCCGGTGTGCTGAAGGGCGAGCGCAAGGACGTCCTCCTCATCGACGTCACCCCCCTGAGCCTCGGTATCGAGACCAAGGGCGGCATCATGACGAAGCTCATCGAGCGCAACACCGCCATCCCCACCAAGCGGAGCGAGACCTTCACGACCGCCGACGACAACCAGCCGTCGGTCGCCATCCAGGTCTTCCAGGGCGAGCGTGAATTCACGCGCGACAACAAGCCGCTCGGCACGTTCGAGCTGACCGGCATCGCCCCGGCCCCCCGCGGCATCCCGCAGGTCGAGGTCACCTTCGACATCGACGCGAACGGCATCGTTCACGTCTCGGCGAAGGACAAGGGCACCGGCAAGGAGCAGTCGATGACGATCACCGGCGGCTCGTCGCTGGCCAAGGACGACATCGAGCGCATGGTGCGCGAGGCTGAAGAGCACGCCGCCGAGGACAAGAAGCGTCGCGAGTCCGCCGAGACCCGCAACCAGGCCGAGACCCTGTCGTACTCGGTGGAGAAGCTCCTCAAGGACAACGAGGACAAGCTGCCCGCCGAGGTCAAGACGTCGGTGCAGGCCGACGTCGACGCCCTCAAGTCGGCGCTCGCCGGCGAGGATGACGACGCCGTGAAGACGGCGTTCGACAAGCTCAGCCAGAGCCAGAGCGCGATCGGCGAGGCGATCTACGCCTCGTCGCAGCAGCCGACCGCGTCGGACGAAGCTCCGGCCGGCACCCCGGGAGACGGCACCACGCCGAACCCCGAGGAGGACGTGATCGACGCTGAAGTCGTCGACGACGAAGACGAGAAGAAATAAGTAGGAGTTATGGCAGACAAGGACGACGCAACGTTCCCTGAACCGAACGAGGCTCAGGGCTCGGGCGCCGCTCCTGACGAGACGACGGGGTCGGATGCCTCGGGTGCACAGCCCGACGCGGCATCCGGCCCCGCGCCGTCGGGCGAGGCGGAAGGGCAAGAAGACTTCACCATCGACGACATCCTCGGTGCTCAGCAGACCGCTGAAGCCGCCGCGGAGGACCAGCCGCTCGAGGGTGGTCAGGGAACGTCCATCGACGAGCGCGAGTCGACTCTTCTCAGCGACCTCAAGCGTCTGCAGGCGGAGTATGCGAACTATCGCCGTCGCACCGAGGAGCAGCGTGAGCGGGAGATCGAGCGCGCGAAGGGCGAGGCCGCCAAGGGCCTGGTCCCTGTGCTGGATGACCTCGACCGCGCCGCGAAGCACGGTGACATCGAAGCCGGCACCCCGTTCGCTGCGATCGGCGAAAAGGTCCGTACGGTGGCCGAGCGCCTGGGCGTGGTGTCCTATGGGCAGGCCGGCGAGCCGTTCGACCCGCAGCAGCACGAGGCCATCTTCCAGGCACCGACCCCGGGCACGACCGTGCCGACGATCCTCGAGGTGGTCGAGCTCGGCTACCGTCTGGGCTCCGTGGAGTTGCGACCCGCGAAGGTCGTCGTCGCCGTCCCGGCTGAGTAGGAGCAGGTATGGCGAGTCAGGATTGGTTCGACAAGGACTTCTACAAGGTCCTCGGCGTCGACAAGGACGTCAGTGAAGCCGACCTGAAGAAGACCTACCGCAAGCTGGCCCGGAAGTATCACCCGGACTCCAACCCGGGGGATGCCAAGGCCGAGGCGACGTTCAAGGAGATCAGCGAGGCGTATGCCGTGCTGAACGATCCGGAACAGCGCGCCGAGTACGACCAGATCCGGGCCATGGGCTCCGGCGCCCGTTTCACGGCGGCTGGAGGCAACACCGGCGGCTTCGAAGACGTGTTCAGTGCGTTCGGGCAGGGTCGAGGAACCCGCGCCCGGGCGAACGACGCCGGCTTCGACGACTTCTTCACGATGTTCGATCAGGGCGGCGCGAGCTTCGGCACCGGGCGGTTCGGACAGCCCAGCGGAGGATTCCGCGGCTTCGGCGGTCCGCAGCGCGGCGCTGACGTGACCGCGCGCACCACGATCGACTTCGTGACCGCGACGAAGGGCGAAACGATCTCGCTGCAGGGCGAGGACGGCAAGCCGTTCAAGGTGAAGATCCCCGCGGGCGTCTCGGACGGGCAGAAGATCCGCCTCCGCGGGCGCGGCCGGCCGTCTCCGGACGGGGGCGAGCCCGGCGACATCGTCGTGCAGGTCGCGGTGCGTCCGCATCCGGTGTTCACCCGTGACGGGCTGAACCTTCGGGTGACCGTGCCGGTCACCTTCACGGAGGCCGCGCTCGGGGCCACCATCGAGGTGCCCACGCTCGGCGGAGATCCGGTGAAGCTCCGGGTCGCCCCCGGCACACCGTCGGGTCGGGTTCTGCGGGTCAAGGGTCGCGGCGTTCAGACGTCGAAGGGCACCGGCGACCTCCTCGCCGAGGTCCAGGTGGTCGTGCCCTCGCATCTCGACGGCGCAGCCCGAGAGGCACTGGAGCGCTTCTCCGAGCTGGAACCCCGGGAGAATCCGCGCGCCGACCTGATGGCGAAGGCTCGCGGCTGATGACCGGAGAAGAGCTGGCACGACGTGGGTAACGGCGACATCGACGAGGACACCCCGATCTTCGCGATCGCGGTGGCCGCCGAGCTGTCGAACATGCACCCGCAGACGCTGCGGCAGTACGACCGCATCGGCCTCGTCGTCCCCGCGCGCACGCAGGGTGGTTCGCGCCGCTACTCGACGCGGCATGTCCAGCAGCTGCGTGAAGTGGCGCGGCTGTCCAGCGAGGGCATGAGCTTGCCGGCGATCGCACGGCTGCTCACTCTCGAACAGCAGGTGCACGAGCTGCACCGCCGGGTCTCCGACCTGGAGCGCCAGCTCACGGTCGAGCGCCAGACCCGCCCGGGCGCCCGAGTTTTCGCCGCCGGCGCCACAGGCGCTGTCGTGCCGCTGCGTCATGGCGTGCGGGTGCGGCGGGCCACCGACGTGGTGCTGTGGCGTCCGCGGCATCCCTCTTCCGACTCCGAGTCGCCCGCCGAAGAGGACTGAGCCGCCCGCGGATGCGGCCCTCCGCGGGTCGCTCATCCCTGCGAGTGAACGGCTTCCCGCCGAACGGACGGGTAAACCGCGCGGGAAGGTCGTGCACTGGACACGGGGCCGTGCATTCGCGCCCCGGGGCGGGGGGTTCCTTACTCCCGAGTGAGGGTGGTCAACGCCGGCGGCGTGCGCGTTCGGCGAGCGCGTCCAGGGCCTGCAGGACATCGCGAGCCGCCCATGTGCGGTTCCGCCGCCCCGAACCGACCTGCGTGAGGATGCCGTCGTCGACCAGGCGGTCGATCGCGAGGAGGGCGTTCGGCGCTGTGACGCCGAGGTGCGACACCGCCAGACGCGAATTGATCACGGGCTGGCGTTCCAACAACTCCATCAGGCGGCGGGCCGCCGACCCTTGACGTGACGTCGCGCGATCCCGCCAGGATGCGCGTACCGCGTCGAGGTCGTCCATGAGCACGCGACTGGAGGCGACTGCCATATGGGCTGCGCCGGCGAACACGTCCACGATGGGATCGACGTGGCCGGCGCGGTACTTGGTGAGCGCGTCGAAGTACTCCGCGGTGTCCTGCAGCAGCCCGGCGGAGAGCGGGATGACCACGGCGCGCGTGACGTCTGCGCGCCGGAGCATCGCCTGCATCAGTGCTCGTCCCGTCCGTCCGTTCACCTCCAGGAAGGGATGGATGGTCTCGTACTGCGCGTGGGCGATCGCGATCTGTGCGAGAGCCGGTACGTCCGTGCGGCGGATGAAGCCCACCAGGTCGGTCATGAGCTCGGCGACGCGAGACTGGTGGGGCGGGACGAACGAGGCACGCTGAGGCCCCAGCGAACCGCCGCCGATCCATACCTGCTGGTCCCGCCATCGGCCACGCCGATCGGGCCGTGTGGAGGCCATCAGTGTCCGCTGGATCTGAACGATCGCGTCCTCGGTGAGAGACCCCGCGAGACTGAGCGCCACCTCATCCGCACGGACATGGGAGGCGATCTGTCGCGCGGCCGGTTCGAGGGACTCGTCGATACCGGCGAGCATGAGAGCGCCCGCGGACGCGGTGACGCGTTCGATCGCTGAGCTGGCCGTGCACTCGGCGCGCAGCAGAAGCGCCGGGAGCGCAGCATCCCGTCCTCCCAACTCGGCGTCGAGCCGGATCAGGTCGCCGGTCGCGTCGAACGCGCGCGAGAGCGTGTCGGGTGCCAGCGGCAGCGCGCGCGAGGAGACCGACGGCGGCACAGAAGCTCGGTAGGGTCCGGACACGGCGCGATGGGGGCTGAAGGAGTCACGGACGTCCGCGGCCGGCTCCCACGTGCGCTCCTCGTACGAGACGGCTGGCCACGTCATGGTGCTCCCCGTCATGAGTCCAGACTACTGTTCTGGATAGCTGCGCATCCGATAATAAGGCCCCGGTTGCGATCGGCTCTGCTGCGTACCGACCACATGACTGGCCTTGTGGTCGGTACTGACGAAAACGGCCTGTTCCCACTTTGACTCTCCCTCCCGCTGCTTCCTAGAGTCGCCAAGTCGGCCACTGGCGGCCGAGCGAGAGAGGGCCCCGATGACGTCGTACTCCCTGTGGATGCTCGAGTATTCGCACTGTCTGGAGCAGCCGATGGGGTGCATCTTCTACGGGGTGTGGGACGGCTCGACGCGCATGTTCGCGTACTCGTACGTCTACGTCGAAGGCGCCGGTCACAAGATCCTCGTCGACGTCGGCCACGACAACCGCGGCTCGAACAAGGCCTACAACGACGTGAACGACATCGTCGACTTCCAAGCCCCTGATGCGGTGCTCGCGAAGGTGGGCGTCAAGCCCGAGGACATCGACACCGTCATCCTCACGCACGCTCACTACGACCATGCCGGCGCGGCACGCTACTTCCCCAACGCGACCTTCTATCTGCAGCGCGTCGAGTTGGAGAGTTCGCGATGGGCCCTGGAGAACGCCCACCTCTACGCCTCGATCATCGGCGCCCTCGACCCTGAGGATGTGTCGATGCTGGAGGAGATGGCCGCGGATGGGCGGCTGCGCCTCCTGGACGGACCCGTCGAGAACCTCTTCCCGGGCCTGCACATCCGTACGGCGCTGGATACCCACACCATGGGCGGGCAGTACGTCGTCGTGGACGACGGCGACGACAGCTGGGTCATCACCGGTGACGCCATGTACTCCTACGAGAACGCCGAAGGGATCGGCGGCTCCGGTGTGCCGGTGAACATCGGCTTCGGCGGGGGCAGCGGGTGGCGAGGGCTCCAGATCATCGACGAGATGGCCCGCACCGCCCGCGACACCGACCGACTCGTCATCGTGCACGAGTACGACACGTTCCGGCGCCACCCGTCGCGCACGTACGAGGACGGCCTGAGCGTCGCCGAGCTTCTGCTCGCGTCGGGGGTCCCCTCGCGCATCACGACCCGGGACCCCTCATAGACGACTGGGCACCCGAGCCCGGATCATCCCCACCACCAAGAAGGAGAGAAATGCGCAAGAACAGAGCGGTTCTCGCTACAGCGCTGAGCGTCACGGCCCTGATGGCCCTGTCGGCCTGCAGTGTCCCGAGCGAATCGGGCAGTGAGCCCGAAGCCGGCGGCAACGCAGGCGACAGCACCCTGCTGGGCATCGTCACCATCAGTGCGACCGATGCCAACAACGCCCGCGTGATCGCGGGCGCCACCGAGGCGGCGGAGGAGGCCGGCTGGACCGTCGAGGTGGTGGATGCGGCAGGAAACGCCGACCAGGCCAACACGGCCATCCAGAACTTCGTGAACAAAGACGCCGGCATGATCTTCGACCTCGTGTTCCCGACGACGTCTCTGGGTGCGGGTCTGACAGCAGCGGAGCAGGCCGGCATCCCGGTGGCGACGTGGGGCGGCGGCGACGGCACCGGAGTCGTCCTCACCGCGGGAGATGGAGCGCCCTTCGCCGAGCCGGCGACCCAGGCCCTCATCGAATCGATGGAGGGCGAGGGCGAGGTCCTGGCCCTGACCTACCGCACCGGCCAGGTCTGCCGCGACCGCGAGGTGCTCTTCGATGAGATGCTCGCCGAGTCGGCGCCGGACATCACCGTGACCAAGAACGAGGTGAACATCCCCGGCTTCCTCCAGGACGGCGCACGTTACGCCAACGCCTGGATGGCCGCCCACCCGGCAGGCAGCAAGAACCTGGCCGTCTGGGGATGCTGGGAGGACCCCACCCTCGGCGCCATCTCCTCCATCAAGCAGCAGGGGCGCACCGACATCCTGACCTATGGGATCAACGGCTCCAGCACCGCCATCAAGGCGGTTCAGGATGGCGAACTGACGGCGACGGTCTACGAGGACGCGTTCCTCGAGGGCCGCACGATGTTCGAGACCGTCCTCGCCGCGATCGAGGCGGAGGACTTCACCCCCCAGCGGATCGACGTGCCGGGTGTGCTGGTGACCTCGGAGAACATCGACGAATTCCTCGAAGAGCACCCGGAAGCGCTCGATTGATGAGCGCATCCGTACTACCTCCCCGTGTCGCCGACGGGCGGCACGGGGAGTTCCCCCCGCTCCTGTCGGTGCGGGAGATCAGCAAGAGCTTCGGAGGCGTGCAGGCGCTCGCCGGCGTCAGCTTCGACATCCGCCCGGGCGTCGTTCACGGATTGATCGGCGCGAACGGTGCAGGCAAGTCCACGCTGATCAAGTGTCTTGCCGGCATCGAGACGCCCGACTCCGGGGAGATCCTTCTCGAGGGCGAGCCGGTGCGCATCGTGACGCCCGATGACGCGTCCGCTCGGGGGCTGGCATTCATCCATCAGGAGATGAGTCTCATCCCCGGCTGGAGCGTGCTGCGGAACATGATGCTCGGTCAGAAGCCGCCCACCACGGTGGGGCTGATCGACTGGCGCCCCGCTCGCGAACGGGCCCGCCGGGTCGCGGAGCGCCTCGGCATGCGCTTCAGCATCTCCGCGAACGTCGACGACCTGAGCACCGCCGACCAGTGGCTCGTCCTCATCGGGCGGGCGCTGATGCGGGACGCGCGCCTGATCGCCATGGATGAGCCGACGGCGTCCCTCTCGGCGGAGGAAGCCACCCGCCTGCACGCGATCATCCGCGAGCTGGCGGCCTCGGGGACGGCGGTCGTCTTCGTGTCGCACCGACTGGACGAAGTCAGCGAGCTCTGCGATGACGTCACCGTCTTCAAGGACGGCGCCGTCACCCGGCGCACCGTCGCCGAACGCTCCTCCAAGGCCGACCTCGTGCGCGCCATCGTCGGCCGCGACATCGAGATCGCGGAGCACGGGCACGAGCCCGCGCCCACCGGATCGCCCGTGCTGGAGGTGACGAGCGTCAGTGACGCCCGTCTCGTGCGGGGCGTGTCTCTGACGGTGCATGCGGGAGAGGTCGTCGGGCTGGGCGGGCTCGTCGGCGCAGGACGCACCGAGGTCGCACGTCTCATCTACGGCGAGGCCGCGCGCACCGCGGGGTCGATCCGTCTGGACGGCCGTGAGGTGCGGTTCCGGGAGCCGGCCGACGCCGTGCGCGCGGGAATGGGCCTCGTGCCGGAGGAGCGTCGCTCAGAAAGCCTCTTCCTCGACCGCTCCATTGACTTCAACATCAACGTGGCCAAGCTCGCCGGCCTCCGCTGGTCGCGGGTGTGGCCGCTGCTCCGGCTGAGGGCAGGGCGCAAGCGCGCCCAGGCCATCGCCCGCGAGGTCACCGTCAAGGCACGCGACGTCAGTGACCCGGTGGGCTCCCTGTCCGGAGGCAACCAGCAGAAGGTGGCCATCGCACGATGGCTGCTCGATCAACCGCGCCTGCTGATCCTCGACGAACCCTCCCGCGGCGTGGATGTGGGCGCCCGCGCGGAGGTGCACCGTGTCGTCCGTGAGCTCGCGGCGCGCGGGACCGCGGTGCTGGCCATCTCCTCAGATAACGAAGAACTCGTGGGTCTGTGCGACCGGGTCCTGGTGATGGCAGAAGGCCGCATCACGGGCGAACTCGTCGGACCGGCGATCACGACCGATCGCCTCCTCTCGCTCAGCTTCGAGCGGGAGAACGGAAAGGACGCAGCATGACCTCGACCACAGCCGACCCGGCGGCGCAGCCGACCGGCTCCAGCCCGGTGGCGCCGGCGCCGAAACCCCTTCGGGCGAAGAGCCGCGCGGGCAACGTGGCGCTCCTGATCGTCTCCAAATACGGCACGCTCATCGCGATGGCGCTGATGGTGATCATCTTCGCCCTCCTCGTGCCCAACGGGGCGTTCTTGAGCCCCAACAACCTGCTCAGCATCGTCAACCAGTCCGCCCTGACCGCGATCATCGCCTGCGGCCTGACGATGGTGCTCGTCGTGGGGGAGTTCGACCTGAGCGTCGGATACGCCGCGAGCCTTGCCGGCGTGCTGGTGACGGGACTGATCGCCAATCAGGGCCTTCCGCTGATCCTCGCCATCCTCGTCACCCTGATGGTGGGCGGCGGAATCGGCGCAGTGAACGGTGTGCTGGTCACCAAAGCCCGGGTCAACGCCGTCGTCGCGACCCTCGGTGTCGGGACGATCCTGACCGGTCTCGCGTTCGGTTACACGGCGGGGTCTCCGATCACGCAGGTTCCGGTCGAGTTCACGTGGATCACGCTGGCGCGTTTCCTGGGCATTCAGAACCCGATCTGGTTCATGGCAGCGGTCGTGGCTCTCCTGTGGATCATCCTCAACCGCACGGCGTCGGGTCAGCGCATTCAGGCGGTGGGGGCCAACACCAAGGCCGCACGCCTGGCAGGCATCCGCACGGACCGGTCGAAGATCACCGCGTTCGTGATCGCGGGCGTCTGCGCCGCCATCACCGGCATCCTCCTCGCCTCGATCCTCGGAAGCGGCACCGTCAGCGCCGCCGACGGCTACCTCATGGACTCCTTCGCCGCCGTCTTCCTCGGCTCCGCGACGCTCCGCGACGGAGAGTTCCACATCGTCGGAACCCTCATCGGGGTCCTGGTGGTCAGCGTCGGCTTCAACGGGCTTGCTCTGCTGGGAACTCCGACGTTCTGGCAGTTCATCTTCAAGGGCGGAATCCTCGTTCTCGCCGTGGCCCTGTCCACCGTCGCCCGAAGATACGCCCGCGCCTGAACTCGCCCCGCCATCGAAAGGATCCACGGCATGACCGCTGTCTCGTGCGTCCTCGGGGTGGATGTCGGCACATCCAGCAGCAAGGGTGTGCTCGTCGACATCTCCTCCGGCGAGGTCCTCGCGTCGCAGTCGATCGCGCACGCCGTCTCACGGCCGCGCCCCGGCTGGGTGGAGATGGACGGGGAGGTGTGGTGGGAGGAATTCGTCGCCCTCACACGCTCGCTGTCGGCGGCCGTCCCGCACGCGACAGTCCGGGCCGTGGGCGTCAGCGGTATGGGCCCCTGCGTTCTGCTTACCGGCGACGACGGACGCCCCGTGCGGCCCGCCATCCTGTACGGGGTCGACTCGCGCGCAACGGCACAGATCGAACGGATGACGCGCGAGCTCGGTGAGGAACACATCACTGCGGTGGGCGGCTCGGCGTTGACCACGCAGGCCGGGGGACCCAAGATCGTCTGGGTCGCCGACGAGGAGCCTGCGATCTCCGCCCGCGCACGCCGGCTCTTCATGCCGGCATCGTGGCTCAGTCATCACCTGACGGGGGCGTACGTCCTCGACCACCAATCGGCGAGCCAGATGACGCCGTTCTATGACATAGAGAGTGCCGCCTGGTACGAGCCGTGGTGGGAACGGTACGCCGCCGGAATCGAGATGCCCGATCTCGCCTGGGCGGGCGACATCGTCGGGCGCGTGACCGCGGCTGCATCCGAGACGACCGGACTCCCCGCCGGCGTACCGGTGATCGCGGGGAGCATCGATGCCTGGACGGAGGCGGTGAGTGTCGGCGCGCACGGGGACGGCGATCTGATGCTGATGTACGGCACGACGATGTTCCTCATCGCCACGGGCACGCAGACGCTGCGGACGCCGTCGATGTGGACCACGGCGGGCGCGTTTCCCGGATCACGCAACCTCGCCGGTGGCCTCGCGACCTCCGGCGCGCTCACCGGGTGGTTGGCGGACCTCACCGGCGCCGACTATCCGGTCCTCCTTGCCGAGGCGGAGGAGTCCGGCCCGGGTGCGCGGGGACTGCTCACGTTGCCCTATTTCGCGGGTGAGCGCACGCCCATCCTCGACCCGGATGCGCGCGGCGTGATCGCCGGTCTCACCCTGGGCCATGGCCGCGGTGACCTGTACCGGTCGGCGTTGGAGGCGACGGCGTTCGGTGTGCGCCACAACGTGGAGACGATGCGGGCGGCGGGTGCGGACGTTCGCCGGGTCGTCGCCGTCGGCGGCGGGACGCAAGGCGCCTTGTGGCTGCAGATCGTCTCCGACGTGACCGGTCTCGTCCAAGAAGTTCCGCGTACGACGGTCGGCGCCAGCTTCGGAGCGGCCTTCCTGGCCGCGACCGCGGTCTCCGACTCGCCCCCCGACATCAACCTGTGGAACCCCGTCGTGTCCACGGTCCACCCAGACCCCACGGTGGGGGGCCTGTACGACGGCCTCTTCGCCGACTACCTCGACCTCTACTCAGCGACGACACCCGTCGTCCACACTCTCGCTGCCCGACAGCGAACGGAAGGATCCCCCTCGTGAGCACGTACACGTTGCCAGCCCCCCTCGTCCGACCCCAGTCCGCGCCGCAGACGGCGTACCTGATCGCGAGCGGCGATCTGCGTGAATCCGCCAACGTCGCCGGCTGGACGACTCAGGTCGAACTGGAGGCCGGCGTCACCGGCGTCCTCAACGATCTCGGTTGGGCTGTCGTGCGCGCGAACGAGGTCGACCCGGCCACGGGTCACGGGTTCATCTCGAGTCAGCGGATGGGGCTGGACGTGTTCACGCGGATACCCGTGGACGCCCCCCTCATCGTCGCCGAGGCGGTGTGGCAGTACTCGCACCACGTTCTGGCCGGACTGCGCACACACCGTGGCCCGATTCTCACCGTCGCGAACTTCGCCGGCGACTGGCCGGGACTCGTCGGGCTGCTGGGACTCAACGCCGGCCTCACCAAGATGGGGAAGGACTACGCGACCATCTGGTCGGTGGATTTCACCGACGAGTGGTTCGTTCGAGGCATCCAAGAGTGGACGCAGACCGGTCGCATCACCCACGATGCCTCCCACGTGCGGTCGCTGCCGCCGCTTCCGGACTCGCCCGAGACCGAGCTCGGACGGGCACTGGGCGACCAGCTGCTCGCCGAGAAAGCGATCATCGGCGTGTTCGACGAGGGCTGCATGGGCATGTACAACGCCATCTTCGACGACGAGCTGCTGAACCCCACCGGGATCTACAAGGAGAGGCTGTCCCAGTCGGCGCTGTACGCGGAGATGCTGCGCGTTCCCGACAGCGAGGCCGACGACGCATTCGACTGGCTGCTCTCGCGGGGGATGACGTTCCGGCTGGGAACGGACGAAGCCACCGAGCTCACCCGCGAACAGGTGCAGTGGCAGCTCAAGATGTACATCGCCGCGCTGCGGATGGCGGATGACTTCGGTTTGGATGCGGTGGGCATCCAGTACCAGCAGGGCCTGAAGGACCTGGTTCCGGCGTCCGACCTCGCCGAGGGCCTCCTCAACTCCACGGAGCGGCCGCCGGTATTCTCACGCGATGGCGAGCGGGAACTCTTCGCCGCCCGCGCTCTGCCTCACTTCAACGAGGCCGATGAGGGCGTCGCCGTCGACGCGCTCGTGACCGACCGGGTGTGGACCGCGATGGGTCTCGTGCCCGATAACACCCTTCACGACGTCCGCTGGGGTGAGGATTACGACGGCCGCTTCGTGTGGGTGTACGAGATCTCCGGCTCGGTGCCGGGCTCCCACCTCGGGGGATGGGACCGGGCCGAAGGCTGGCGCCAGGACCCCGTGTTCTTCCCTGCGGGAGGCTCGACCGTGAACGGCGTGTCCAAGCCCGGGGAGCTGGTCCTCTCGCGCGTGTTCATCGCCGAAGGGGTGCTGCAGGCCGACATCTTCCGGGGTACCGCCATCGAACTCCCGGCCGCGGAGACCGAGAGACGCAAGCGCGCCACCAACCCCGAGTGGCCGATCGCCCACGTCGTCCTTCACGACGTCTCCCGCGACCAGTTCATGGCGCGGCACAAGGCGAACCATGCCCAGGTCGTCTACGCACCGGATGCGGAGACCGCCGATAAGGCGCTTCTGGCCAAAGCCGCCATGTTCGACCGGATGGGCATCGCCGTGAACCTCGTCGGTCGAGTGGCCGGAATCTGAGGCCGGCATGCTCTTCGGCATAGATCCGCTTCTCAGCGGCGACCTCCTTCGCCACCTCGACCACATGGGCCATTCCGACCTCGTGGTCATCACGGATGCCCACTTCCCCGCCTTCCGGCTCGGCCGTGCGGTCGTGGAGGTCGCCGCCGACGCGCCCCGCGTGACGCGGGCCATCCGCACGGTCCTCACACTGGACGACCTGGATCCGGTCACGCTCATGCGCTCGGGAGAGACGTGGAACGCCGCGCAGGAGGAGATCATCGCGGCGGCCGACGTTGCGGAGGGCGCGGCGCGCGCCGTGGACCGCTTCGAGTTCTACGAGATCGCGGCATCCGCGCAACTCGTCGTGCGCTGCGCCGAGACCCGGACCTTCGCCAACGCGATCCTGAGCAAGGGGGTCATCCCGGCGTACGCCGATGCGCTGGGGCGCTAGCCCGCCCCAGCGCCGTCCCGCGGATGCGGCCTCCACGGTCATCCCTGGGAGTGAACGGCTTCCCGCCGAACGGACGGGTAAACCGCGCGGGAAGGTCGTGCAATGGACACGAGGCCGTGCATTCGCGCCCCGGGGCGGATCAGGGGTCGAGGCGGAGGATGTTGGCGGATTCGTCGAGCGACAGGTCTTCGACGACCCGGAGTGATCGCGCGATCGCGTCGACCGCGCCGAGCACCGTGCCGAAGCGCTCGCGGTCGGAGCATACGGCCGTGAGCGAGACGAAGGACGTGCCGGTGTCCCACGTGTAGCTCGCGAAGGGCGGCGTGCGGGGATCGCTGGGGAGGTCCATCACGAGCTTCTCGCCCACGCCGAGGTGCGGGTTTCGGAAGTCCTCCGTGTCGTCGTACTCCATGGGCATCGAGGCACGGGCCGCCCGCAGCTGCGGGGTCGCCTCCTGCAGCTGGGCCATGGCCACGAGCAGCTCGGGGTCTTCCTTCCACACCCACACGAGAACCCGGCCGTCGGCGCGGCGGAGCAGCAGGGGCGTCGCCTGGCTCATGGCCCACGCCAGGAAGCCGCTCCCCGGCCGGTCGCCCGCCCCGATCGCCCGCCCGGCCTGGCTCAGCAGCATCCGGATCGCCGCCTTGCGATGTCTGCGTCCACGGAACCCGAGGGATCCGGTGACGGGCACCCAGAGGGCGGGATCGGCGTCGGCCTGCAATCGCGGCATGACTCCAGGGTAGGACGTGCGGGTGCGCTTCCGGAGCGTGGGAAAGTGCCTCGGGTACAGTGGCCTTGCGCATGCACCGCACCGTGCGACCCGACCCGCCGCACAGATAGGCAGCCACCCGCCGTGACCACCCCTGCGACGCCTGACAGGACCGACGCCGCCCGCCCTCTCACCATCGTGGTGGGCTGCGATACCTTCTCTCCCGACATCAATGGCGCCGCCCGGTTCGCCGAGCGCCTGTCGGCCGGTCTGGTCGAGCGCGGCCACGCCGTCCATGTGATGGCGCCGAATGGGCAGTACCGTCACACGCCGCCGCACACGGAGGTCATCGAGGGACAGCCGATGACGCTGCACCGGCTTCCCTCTGTGCGCTGGCTCCCGCACGACTGGCTGCGCTTCGTCTGGCCGTGGCGCACGAAGCACTACGCGCGCAAGGTACTGGATGCGGTCAAGCCCGACGTCGTGCACATCCAGTCGCACATCGTGATCGGTCGCGGGCTCACCCGCGAGGCCCGCAAGCGCGGCATCCCGGTCGTCGCGACCAACCACGTGATGGCCGAGAACATCATCGACTTCACCGCGCTGCCCGACGCTCTCAACGACGTCGCGCTGAAGCTGGCGTGGGCCGACGCCAAGCGCACCTTCGACCTCACGCGCGCGGTGACCACGCCAACACGCAACGCGGCCGACTTCCTCGAGTCGACGATCGACATCACCGGGGTCATCCCGGTCAGCTGCGGGATCGACCGCCGCAACTACACCGCCGACCTCACGCCCCGCACCGAGAACCGAGTACTGTTCGTCGGCCGGCTCACGACGGAGAAGGGCATCGACGTCCTGCTGAAGGCGTTCGCGCGCCTCGACCCGTCCCTGGACGCGTCGCTCGACATCGTCGGCGGCGGCGACCAGCGCAATAACCTCGAGCAGCTCGCCGAGCAGCTGGGGATCTCCGACCGCGTGACCTTCCACGGGCCGGCCCCGGAGGACGAGCTGCGGGCGCTGTACACGCGCGCGAGCGTCTTCGCCATCGCCTCCATCGCGGAGCTGCAGTCCATCGCGACCATGGAGGCCATGGCATCCGGCCTGCCCGTCGTGGCGGCCAACGCCGTGGCTCTCCCGCACCTGGTCCACGACGGTGAGAACGGCTACCTCTTCGAACCGGGCGACGACGAGGAGATGGCCGCGCGTCTCACCGACGTGCTCACCGCGACCGCGGAGGAGCGCGTGCGGATGCAGCAGGCATCGCTCGACGGAGTGGTCATCCACGACATCGAACGCACCCTCGACACGTTCGAAGCGCTGTATCGCGGCACACCGCTGCCGGAGTAGAACGTGCACGTCGTGATGTTCGGCGACCAGCACGTCGAGTCATCCGGCGGTGCCCAGGTGTCGATGCGGCTGCAGCGGCGATTCCTCGAGCGCGCGGGTCACACCGTGACCGTGGTCGCCCCCCGCATGCACGGCGGGGGATCGTCCGACGAGCCCGACCCCGCCTACGTCGACCTTCCGTCGGTACCGGTGACGGTCGATCGCGAGTACTCGATGAGCTGGCCCGGCGCGCGCACCGACCGATTCGTGGATGCGGCGATGGCACGCCGCCCGAGCGTGGACCTCGTGCACGTTCAGGCGGACTTCTGGGGTGCCTTCATCGGGCACCGTTTCGCCCGGCGGCACGGGCTTCCCGTCGTTCACACGATGCACAATCGGGTCGACGTGGGCATCGCGGCTGTCGCGCCCTTTCCCCGTCTCGTGCTGCGCGTGCTCAACTCCTGGGCGCGCCGCGTCCTCGACGCGGAGATGCGGACTCCGGATCCGGGGCGCCGGGATGCGGCGGGGTCGGACGGATGGGCGTACCTGCGGAGGCTCGCCGCGGGAGCGGATGCGGTGACCGCCCCCTCGGCGCACTTCGCGCGGCGCCTCGAGGCCCACGACGTGTACCCGTCGGTCGACGTGGTGTGGAACGGGATCGACGATGACGTGCTCGACGCCACGCGTGCCGCGCCCCGCGCGGAGCGCACCGCGGGTCCGCCGCGGCTGGTCTGGGTGGGCCGGATGAGCGCGGAGAAGCGGCTCCTGCCCTTCCTCGACGCCCTCGCGGCCTCCGGTGTCGTCGCCGACGTCGAGGTGATCGGCGGCGGGGGACAACTCCGCGCCGCTCGGCGGCTCATGCGGCGGCGTCGGCCCGCGGCATCCGTCCGCTTCGCCGGTCGCCTGCCGTACCCCGAAACACTGCGCCGCATCGCGGCGGCGGATGCGGTGGTGCAGACCTCGATCGGATTCGAGACGCAGGGCATGACGGTGTTCGAAGCCGCTTCGCTCGGAACGCCCTCGATCGTCAGCGACGCCGACATCGCGGCCGAACTCGGATCGGGCATCTGGCTCGTCGCCGACGGTTCGCGAGAGGCGCTCGCCGCCACTCTGCGCCGCGCGGCAGACGACATCGGTTCGCGGACGGCGCCCGTCCCCGAACCGCGGATCGCGGAGCTCTTCCGTCAGTCCTCGCGGACGGCAGCGATGGTGCAGGTGTACGAGCGCGCCATCGCCCGGCGGGCGTGATCCGTCAGACCAGGTTCAGGACGCCCGGGTAGATGAGGCCCCACACGAGGGTCGAGAAGAGCGTCGCGACGCCGATCCCCACGCCGATGCCCGCGAGGGTGTGCGGGCGGCCGCGCTGCGTGAGCCCGATGACGCCGAAGGTGATCGCGGTGATCGCAAGAAGCCCATCGAGGACAGCGCTCACGCCGCCTGCTATGGCCAGCGCTTCATAATCACCGCTGGCGACCATGGACACCTGAACGGCCAGCTGCACCATCATCGAGAGCAGGATCACCGCGCTGGCGAGAATCGACACCAGCCCGAACGGGTTGCCGCGGCGCGGTGACGCTGCGGGCTGCGGCGCGGGGGCGCCGGGATGCTGCGGCGCGCCGGGATGCTGCGCGCCGGGGGCGCCGGGGGCGCCGGGGGCGCCGGGATGCTGCGCGCCGGGCGCGCCGGGGGCGCCGGGATAGGCGGAGGGGGGCCCGGCCGGGTACTGCGGCGTTGCGGTGGGGCGCGGGAGAGGTTGGGCGGGTTGCTGCGCCGGAGCGGCCGGGTGGCCCGCCGGGGGCGGAGGCGCGGCCGGCATCTGCTGATCCGAGCCGTAGGGCGGAAGGCCGGGCGGTCGAGAGGGCTGGGCGGGCGGCGAAGCGGGCGGAGTGGTCACGGATCCTCGATTCTGCGGGCCTCGAGTCTACGGAGGCCAGGACCCCACCCGATCAGGCCTGCGCTCGAGCGTGCACACCTCTCCTTGCGGGTCGCGGCGCGCGAGCCCGCCGCGCGACGTGGAGCCGCGGCTGGGGCAGAGGGGAATCGAGGGAGGGGATCGGAACCCGCGCGGCGTCGGTGGGGACCGCGCGGTATCCGTCATGGGAAAGGCCGGCGATCGTCGCAACGACCGCCGCCACGGCGAGAGCGGCAAAGGCGAGGAGGATGAGCATGGCAGAAACACTACGATTGCGTGAATGCTGCCACGAGTGGCAGCATGGCCATACCCCGCACGATCTGCCACATCGAGGAGAGCCATGAGAACCGTCGCCGTGATCGTTTCAGACGGGTTCGCGCCGTTCGAATTCGGCCTCGCCTGCGAAGCCTTCGGGCTCGATCGCACCGACGACGGGGTGCCCCGCTTCGACTTCCGTGTCGTCGCACCCGAGGCCGGTGTCGTGAGGTCCAAGCTCGGCTTCTCGCTGAACGTCGAGAACGACCTGTCGTTCGCCTATGAAGCCGACCTGGTCGTCGTCTCCCCGACTCCTCGCGAGTACTGGGCACACACCGACGATCGGGTGCTCGATGTGGTGCGGCACGCGGTCGACCGCGAGGCGTGGGTGCTGAGCGTCTGCAGCGGCTCCTTCATCCTCGCCGCCGCCGGAGTGCTGGATGGGCTGCGCGCGACCACGCACTGGATGTACGCACCCACGATGGCGGCGATGTACCCGCGGGTCGAGGTCGACCCGGATGTGCTGTACGTGCAGGAGGGCCGCATCATCACGAGCGCCGGCACCGCGGCGGGCCTCGACGCGTGCCTCCACCTCCTGCGTCAGGAGCTGGGCGCGGAACTGGCGAACAAGATCGCGCGGCGCATGGTGGTGCCGCCCCAGCGTGACGGCGGTCAGGCGCAGTTCATCGACCGACCGCTGCCGGCCGCGGCATCCCAGTCGCTGGCGCCGGTGACCGATTGGATGCTGCAGAACCTGCGGGCCGACCTCTCCGTCGAGCAGCTGGCTGCCCGGGCGCACATGTCGCCGCGCACCTTCGCGCGCCGGTTCAAGGCGGATTTCGGCGCGACGCCGGCGGCCTGGTTGACGCGCCAGCGGATCATCCATGCCCAGCGCCTGCTGGAGACGAGCGATCTCGGGCTCGACCGGGTCGCGTACGAGAGTGGATTCGGGTCGGCAGCCGTGCTGCGGCAGAACTTCTCCCGCACCCTGGGCCTCACACCCACCGCCTACCGCGCACGGTTCAGCTGCGTCCCGGAGGCGGAGGGCGCAGCATCCGCGGCCGTGGCTCGCGAGGCCGAAATGGCTCGCGAGGCCGAGGTTGCGCGCGACTCGGACCTCGTGCCGGTCGCCTGAGCGCTCCGGCGCGAGCCCGCCCCCGTCTCGATGGGCGGGCGGAGGCCAGGTGCGCCGGACTGGTGGATGGACTCCTCGACTGCTAAACTTGAGTCAAGAACGCTCAAGTTTTGAGCACCACAGGTTTCAGGAGACACATGAACGCCACACAACAGCCCGGACAGGAGGAGTCGCAAAGCCCCCTCGAGCAGTTCGGCATCAACCTCACGGACCGCGCCCGTCAGGGCAAGCTCGACCCCGTGATCGGACGCGACTCGGAGATTCGTCGGGTCAGCCAGGTGCTGACGCGCCGCACCAAGAACAACCCGGTCCTCATCGGTGAACCCGGCGTCGGCAAGACCGCCGTCGTCGAAGGTCTCGCCCAGCGCATCGTCGCCGGCGATGTCGCCGAGAGCCTCAAGGGGAAGGAGCTCGTCGCCCTCGACATCTCCGCCCTCGTGGCCGGAGCGATGTATCGCGGGCAGTTCGAGGAGCGCCTGAAGAGCGTGCTGAAGGAGATCACCGAATCCGACGGCCGCATCATCACGTTCATCGACGAGCTGCACGTCCTCATGGGCGCAGGGGGCGGCGAGGGTTCCGTCGCCGCCTCCAACATGCTCAAGCCGATGCTCGCCCGCGGCGAGCTCCGCATGATCGGTGCGACGACGCTCAACGAATACCGCGAGTTCATCGAGAAGGATGCCGCGTTGGAGCGCCGTTTCCAGCAGGTGTACGTCGGCGAGCCGAGCGTGGAAGACACCGTCGCCATTCTGCGCGGCCTGAAGGAGCGCTACGAGGCGCACCACAAGGTGGCGATCGCCGACGCTGCGCTGGTGGCGGCATCCTCACTGTCCAACCGGTACATCCCCTCGCGGCAACTGCCCGACAAGGCCATCGACCTCATCGACGAGGCGGCCTCGCGGCTGCGGATGGAGATCGACTCGGCACCGCTGGAGATCGACGAGCTGCGCCGGCACGTCGACCGGCTGAAGCTGGAAGAACTCGCCTTGAAGCGCGAGAAGGACGACGCGTCGAAGGAGCGCCTCGCGGCGCTGCGCGAAACCCTCGCGGGCGAGCAGGCGCGCCTGAATGAGCTGCAGGCTCGATGGGAGCACGAACGTGCGTCGCTGAACCGCGTCGGCGATCTCAAGACCCGCCTGGATGCTGCGCGCGTCGAGGCTGAGCGGGCCCAGCGCGAGGGCAACCTCGAGAAGGCGTCCCGCCTGCTGTATGCCGACATCCCCGCCCTCGAGCGCCAGCTGATGGCCGCCGAGCAGGAGGAGCCCGCGGGCGACCGCATGGTCAACGACCAGGTCACGGACGAAGACATCGCCGCCGTCATCGCCGCGTGGACGGGAATCCCGGTCGGCCGGTTGCTGCAGGGCGAGACCGAGAAGCTGCTGCACCTCGAGGCCGAACTGGGCAAGCGCATCATCGGACAGAAGGAAGCGGTCAAGGCCGTCTCCGACGCGATCCGGCGCTCGCGTGCCGGTATCAGCGACCCGGGGCGCCCGGTCGGCTCGTTCCTCTTCCTCGGCCCGACCGGGGTGGGAAAGACCGAGCTCGCCAAGGCGCTCGCGAACTTCCTCTTCGACGACGAGCACGCGATGGTCCGCATCGACATGTCGGAGTACGGAGAGAAGCACTCCGTCTCGCGGCTGGTCGGCGCCCCTCCGGGGTACATCGGCTACGAGCAGGGCGGACAACTCACCGAGGCCGTGCGCCGGCGTCCGTACAGCGTCGTGCTGCTGGACGAGGTCGAGAAGGCGCATCCAGAGGTCTTCGACATCCTGCTGCAGGTGATGGATGACGGCCGCCTCACCGACGGCCAGGGTCGCACGGTCGACTTCACGAACGTCATCCTGGTGCTCACCTCGAACCTGGGTTCGCCGATCCTCATCGACCCGACCCTGTCGATCGAGCAGAAGCGCGAGCAGGTGCAGGGGCTGGTGCGGCAGGCGTTCAAGCCGGAGTTCATCAACCGTCTCGACGACATCGTGATCTTCCAGGCCCTCACCGAGGACGACCTGGCGCAGATCGTCGAACTCGCCGTCGATGCGCTGCAGCGGCGCCTGCGCGAGCGCCGGCTCACCCTCGCGGTGACCCCGGACGCGCGTGCGTGGCTCGCCGAGCGCGGATACGACCCGATGTTCGGAGCGCGGCCGCTACGCCGCCTCATTCAGTCGGAGATCCAGGACCGCCTCGCCATGGCCATCCTCGCGGGGCGGGTGCGCGACGGCGACGTCGTGCGGGTCGATGTCGCCAGCGACGGTTCGTCGCTCGCACTCACCACCGACGGCCCCTCCGTGGTGCCCGATGTGTCCGACGACGACGAGGTGATCGAGGCCATCCTCGACGACTGACCCCTCCTGCTGTCGCGAGAAACGACATCCTGGGCGAGACAGGACGCGCTGCGTGCTTTCTCAACTCGGATGTCGTTTCTCGCGTGCAGGGTAGCGTCGGGGGATGCGGCGCATGCGGGTGATCCGGGCTCTGTGGGGCTCGACGCATCCGGGCCCCACCCTCGTCGTGACGGCGCTCTCGCTCGCGCTGGGCATCGCTGCGGGGTTGGAGCCGTGGCGGCTCGTGCTGCTGGTCGTGTCCGTTTTCAGCGGACAGGTCTCGATCGGGCTGTCGAACGACGCCATCGACGCGGGCCGCGATCAGGCCGTCGGCCGCACCGACAAGCCGGTCGCCGCGGGCGTCGTCTCCGCGGGCGGCGCGCTGGCGGCCGCTGTGGGCGCCGTCGTGGTGGCTCTCGCGCTGTCGGCACCGCTGGGCGCCGGGATGCTGGCCGCTCACGCCGTCGCGCTCGCGTCGGCGTGGGCGTACAACGCAGGGCTGAAGGCCACGCTGTTCTCGATCGTTCCGTTCCTTGTGACGTTCGGGCTCTTCCCGTCCCTGGCGACGCTGGCGCTGCCTTCGGCGGCCCTCGCGCCCGCCTGGGCCGGGGTGGCCGGAGCGGTCCTCGGAGCCGCGGTGCACCTGACGAACGTGCTGCCGGATCTCGAGGATGATCGCGCCACCGGCATCCGCGGCCTGCCGCACCGGCTCGGTGCGCGGTGGAGCGCCGTCCTCGCGGCGGCCGGGGTCGGAGGCGGTGCCGTGGCGGTCCTCATCGGATCATCCGGGGGAGAGTTGACCGCCGTGCCAGTGCTGGGTTGGGGGTTCTTCGCCGCTGCGGTGGGGGTCGCGGTGGCGACACTCGTGCGGGTGATCGTGCGACCGCCGGATCGGACCGTCTTCCGTCTCGTGATGCTCGCCGCGCTGCTCTTGGCCGCTCAGCTCGTCGCCACCGGCGCCGCCCTGACCGCATAGCGACGGCGGGCGGAGCGACGCTTCGTCTCGCTGCGCTCGCTCAGCGTCCGGGAAGGGAGCGCTGCGCTCGCTCAGCGTCCGGGTCGGGGAGTGTTCTCCGGTGTGGCCTGCGGACCCTGAGCGAGGGAGCGCAGCGACCGAGACGAAGGGTCGAGGGCGTGCGACGCTGACGCTTCGTCTCGCTGCGCTCGCTCAGCGTCCGGGGAGGGGGCGCTGCGCTCGCTCAGCGTCCGGGGAAGGGGGCGTGGCGCTTGCTCAGCGTCCGGGGAACGGGGCGCTGCGCCCGCAACACCGAGGAACGTCCGCGGCGGGGCGGGGTCAGGCGTCGCGGTCGAAGCCCATCGCGTAGGCGTGGGCGAGGAGCGTGCCCGCCGGGGTCGCCAGTGCGGCGCGCATCGCGGCTCGGCGCACGGCGTCGACCCCCGCCGAGGCGGGCCGCCCGAGGAACGTGTTCACGCTCGCGATGACGGCGGAGGTACGCGCCGACGCGCGCCGCCGCCGCTCCCATCGCCGCAGATCCGCCTCCGGCGCCTCGCCCGATCGCATCCACGCGGCCAGCAGCGGAGCCAGGGTCGCGGCATCCAGCAGCCCGAGGTTCATGCCCTGCCCGCCCATCGGGCTGACCTCGTGCGCGGCGTCGCCGATCGCGAACAGCGGTCCGCGTCTCATCCGTGGGGCGACCGCGTGGCGAATGGCGAACCCGTCGGCCGCGCTGATCGATTCCGCGGCGGCATGCTCGCCGCGCGCGTGCAGGGCCGCCCGGAGCACGACCGCACGAGCGGCAGGGTCCTCCGCTCCGTCGGGCGCCGGCGCCACGAACCGGCGCACGCCGCCGGGCAGTGGCAACGACTCGAGCACGCCTTCGCGATCGAGGTGCACGACGGCGTCCGCCGGGCCGTCGGCGATGATGTCGGCCATCACGTACCGGTCGGCGTAGGGCTGCACGCGCACCGCTCCGGTGCGGAAGAGCAGGTCCCGTGACCGTGGCCCTCCGGCCACGACGATGAGCCGGGCCGCCACCTCCACCTCGCCGGATCCCGTCCGGTATCTCACCCGGGGCCGGCCGCCATCGCGCACAGCGGTCACTTCGCCGACGACCGGGTCCGGAGCATCCACCGCCAGCGCACGGTGCGTCGCCGGCTGCGGCAAGGTCGCCACGAACGGGAAGCGCCGCGACAACCGGTCGAACCGCACCACCCCGAGCACGCGGCCGCCCGAGCGCGCCTCTCCGGCCGAGACCCGCCGTGCCGACGCGAGCAACCGCTCGGTGGCGCCGGATGCCTCGAGGGCGGCGAGAACGGGGGGATGGATGCCGATCGCGCGGGAGCCCGCGGATGCGTCGGCGCGACGCTCCACGACGGTGACATCGACGCCCCGCCGGGCGAGTTCTGCCGACAGCAGCGTACCGACGGGCCCCGCGCCGATCACGATCACCTCAGGCATCGCCGCGCGCCTCCGCGAGGAGCCGGAACGGCGCCCCTGGGGCGACCCTCCACCCCGGGCCGAGGGCCTGCGCGAGCTCGTGGCCACGGTAGCTGCGGCGGATGGAGCGCAGCCCGTCGGTGCGGAGGAACGTTCCCGGCGCGAGCGGGGTGATCCCGACGGCGTACAGGCCATACGCGACAGAGCTGCGGGCGATGTCGCTGTGCAGCACGACGCCGCGCGACAGGGCGCGCGAGTCGGCGGCGAAGGTGGCGAGGGATGCCGCGTCGAGGTGATGCAGCACGTGGTTGGACACCACGGCGTCGAACCGCTCGCCGGATGCCACGAGCTCGCGCGAAGCCGCACACACGAACCGCACGGCATCGCTCGCCCGCCCGGAGGCGGCGGTGTGGGCGCGGGGGTCGGGATCGGCGCCGGTGACGCTGAGGTCGACGCCATCCCGCCGCGCCAACGCGGCCAGCCGGACGGCGAGGTCGCCTCCCCCCGAACCGAGGTCGAGCACCCGGGCGGGACGACCCAGCGCCGACAGGTGCGGGCGCAGCCGGGTGCGCCACGTCGTCCCCCACCCCGCGATGAGGCGGTTCACGAGGCCGAATCGGCGATACGTCGCGGCGAGCAGGGCGGGGTCGCACGCCGGGTCGTCCATGAGCTCGGTCAGAATGACGTCGCGTTCCCGCAGGTTCATCGCTGCGCAAGCACCGGCTGCCGGTCGATTCGGGGATGCTGCGGCGCCGACGCATCCCGCACCACCAGACGCGCCGATTCCACGGTGAGCCCCGGGCCGAACGCGAGCGCACCGATGCGCTCGCCGTCGGGCCGGGATTCGTCTTCGAGCATCGCGCGCAGGATGAACAGCAGCGTCGTGCTCGACATGTTGCCGTAGTCGCGCAGCACCGCGCGCGAGGCGCTGAGCGCATCGGGGGCGAGCCCCAGCCCGCTCTCGACCCGATCCAGGATGCTCCGACCGCCCGGGTGCACCGCCCACGTGTCGACCGTGTCCGAGCCGCCGAACACGTCGTCGACGATCGCGCCGATCTCGCGGCCGATGATGCGTGGCACCTGCGCGGTGAGCGTCATCTCGAACCCGTTGTCACCCACGATCCAGGTCATGTCCTCCTCGCCCTCGCCGGTGAGGCGGGTGGCGAAACCGTGGAGGTCGAGCCGTCGCCCTCGTCCGCGCGACGGGTCGCCGGAGACCACGGCGGCCGCCGCGCCGTCGGCGAACAGCGATGCCGAGACGATCTGCTCGGGGTCGTTCGAACTGCGGATGTGGAGCGAGCACAGTTCGACCGCGGAGAGGAGGACGACAGCATCCGGGTCGGCGGCCACGATCCGCGAGGCCAGGCGCAACGCCGGGATCGCGGCGGCGCAGCCGATGAAGCCGAGATGGTCGCGCTCGACGGAGGGGCTGAGGCCGAGATCGTGCACCAGCAGGGCGTCCGGCCCGGGACTGAACAGGCCCGTGCACGACACCGTGATGACGTGGGTCACCTCCGAGGGGTCGGTGTCGGCGGCTTCCAGCGCGGCGCGGGCGGCTTGGGCGAACAGAGGAGGGGCCGCGCGGCGGAACTCGTCGTTGCGCTCCTTGGTCGAGGGGAAGAGGAGACGGCCCTCGTGCTGGATGTGCAGACCGGATGCGGTGCCGCCGAGTTCAGCGAGGACGGTATGGCGCGTCTGGATCGCCGATGCGGCGAAGGCCGCATCGATCCAGCGGCGCGTCCGTCGGTCGAGATCCGGCTGCGCGGCCATGATCGCGCGCACCTGATCCTGTTCGAGACGCGTCGGAGGCAGAGCAGTTCCGAGCCCGGAGATGCTGGCGGTCATGATTCACTCTAGGCATCTGCAGCCGACCCTGGGCCGGGGCTGGTGAGGAGAGGCCGCCCGTGCTACTTCCCGGCCCCGTCCGGCGCCGCCTGGGGAAGGTCGCGTATTCGCCAGAACGGTCCGACGACGACCGGCAGGGCGGAAAGCACGCTCCCGGCTGCCCCGATCCACATCGTCGGCACGACCCCGAGCGCCGAGCCCAACGCCCCGGCGGCCAGCGCGGCGATCGGCATGACGCCCCACACGCAGAAGCGGATCGACGCGTTCATCCGGCCGAGGAGACGGGCGGGTGTGATCCGCTGGCGGAAGGTCACCTGGGTGATGTTGTACAGGAGCAGCGTGAAACTGGAGACGAACCCCTGCGCGACGAGGAGCGGAAAGGCGATCGACGGCACGGAGGCGGCCAAGGGGAGGAGGAGGGCGACGACGCTGAAGCCGACCGAGCTGATCGGGATGGCGCGCCTTTCGCCCAGCCAGCGGACGATCCGGGGCGTCGCCACCGCTCCGGCCAGGCCCCCGATCGCACCGAGCGAGAAGATGACGCCCATCGCTGCGGGGGAGAGGCCCAGCTCGCGCAGCAGGAAGACGGGCAGCAACGTGAACGACAGCGTGCTGAAGAAGTTGGACAACCCGGTCGTTCCGACGATGCGGCGCAGCAGCGGGTTGCCGAAGACCCACCGCAGCCCTTCGCCGATCTCGCGTGCCAGCGGCGCCCGATCTTCGATCTGCCGTGGCTCTTCGAAGTCATGGGTGAACAGCAACGCCACGAACGAGGCGAGATACGTCCCCACGGTCGTGAGCATCGCCAGAGGAGCGCCGATGATCGCGATCAGTCCACCGCCGAGCGCCGGGCCGGCGAGCCCTGCCAGCTGCTGCGTCGATTCCAGCTTGCCGTTGGCCTCGGCGATCTGGCCCGGGCGCACCAGTGAGGGGATGAGGCTCTGGTAGGAGACGTCGAAGAACACCATGGCCACTCCCACGACCAGCGCGGCGAGGAAGAGGTGCCAGATCTGCAGCGTGCCGAGCATCCAGAGCAGGGGAACCATGCCGAGGGCGAGAGCACGCACGGCGTCGGCCCAGATCATGACGTGGCGCTTGCGCATCCGGTCGATCCAGGCGCCTGCGGGCAGCCCCACGACGAGAAAAGCCGCGACCTGCGCGGCGTTGAGGACGCCCACCTCCCACTCCGTCGCATCCAGGAGGAGCACGGCGAGCACGGGAATGGCCAGTCCGGCGATCTCCGCTCCGAACTGACTCAGCGCCTGACCCGTCCACAGCGTGAGGAAGTTGCCATCGCGCCACAGCGAACCGGCGGGGGCGGGCCGGGCCGAGGTCGCTTCATCCGGCGAGGTCGCTTCCGGCGGGAGCGATTGGGACATGCAAATCAGTATCGAAGACCGATTGAGACTTGTCAACCACTTCGCTATCGTGAGCAGATGCCCGATCGGGACGAAGAGCGCGAGGCCGAGGTCATCGCCCGCGCCCTCAGCTCACCGCTGAGGCTGCGTGTGCTGCGCCTCTGCGCGTTCGACGCCCGGACCAACAAGGAGCTGGCCGAGCTTCTGCAGGTGAACCCCGGCACCATGCTCCATCACGTCCGCACGCTGGTCCAGGCCGGGATGCTGGCGCCCCAGGCCGAGCGGATCGGCGCCCGCGGCGCGCGGGAGGTGCCGTATCTGGCGACCGGTCTGTCGTGGCAGACCCGCATTCCCGGTCAGTCGGTCGTGCTCATCGAGACGATGCGGCAGCAGTTGCAGGGCGTGGATCCGGAGCAGGTCCAGGTGATGTGGATGGGTCTGCGTCTCAACGCCGAGCATCGCGAGGAGCTGGACCGCCGCCTGTACGACCTCGTCTCGGAGTTCAAGGACCGCGGCCCCGATCCCGACGGCGAGGCGGCGTCGCTGGTCATCGTGACGCATCCCGACCTCAATCCGCCGCCCGGGGCGGTCACAACTCCGCAAGCTCCGTCGCCCCCGGCGGCGGCAGGGCCTCCGGGCGACGCTTTTGCTGAGTTATGACCGGCTTCGGCTCGGAGTTCAAGGACTGGGGCCCGACCGCGACGGGGAGGCGGCGTCGCTCGTTATCGTGACGCACCGACCCGTCCGCCGCCCGAGCCGGTCACAAATCCGCAAGATCCGTCGCCCCAAGGCCGCGGCAGGGCCCCCAGGTGAGGGTTTTTGCTGAGTTATGACCGACTTCGGCCCGGCATCCGGTCCGCGAGTGGCGGGCCACATGTCTGGACACGCGCCCCAGACTGGCGGACCATCGAGGAACGGCGGAGGGCGCCGTGAAGGAGGCAGCATGTTCGACCCGACCTCCGCGTACAGCGGATTCTCCGTGGATGACATCGACGAGGCGCGCACGTTCTACCGCGACACGCTCGGGCTCGAGGTCGTCGACAACGACATGGGGTTCCTGGAACTCCTCCTCGACTCCGGCGCGCACGTCCTCGTCTACGGCAAGCCGAATCACGAGCCGGCGAGCTTCACGATTCTGAACTTCCCCGTGGCCGAGATCGAGTCGGCCGTGGACGACCTGAACGCGCGTGGCGTGATCACGAAGATCTACGACGACCACGAGTTCCCCACCGACTCGAAGGGGATCCTCCGGGGAGAGGACGGGCCGGCGATCGCGTGGTTCCGCGACCCCGCCGGCAACGTGCTCTCGGTGCTGCAGGCCGACGAGAACTAGTCTCCGCAGCTCAGGCGTCGCCGAGGGCGCCGTCGGGATGCCGCGGCCAGGAGGCGGGCCGCTCGCTACCGGCGGGATAGTCGTCCAGCGGCACATCTCCCCGGCGCCACGCATCCAGAACCGGCTGCACGATCCGCCAGCACTGCTCGGCGGCATCCCCGCGGACGGCCAAGGTGGCGTCGCCGTCGAGGATCCCCGACAGCACTTCGGCGTAGGCCTTCAGCGCGCCGGCGCCGAGGTCGGCCTGGAGCGACGCGCGCGCGAGCTCGAACGGATCGTCGCCGCCGTTGAGGTTGAGTTCCAGCGCCACCCGGTCGGGGCCGAGCGAGAAGCGCAGCACCGAGGGCTCGATGCTTCCCGTCAGGCCGTCGGGGAGGTGGCGCACCGGGCGGAAACGGACGATCACCTCGCGATCCGCGTCATCCAGCGCCTTGCCCGAACGCAGCGTCATGGGCACTCCCCGCCAGCGTTCGGTGCGTACCTCGAAGACCACCTCGGCGAGGGTCTCGGTCTCGTTGGCGGCGTCCACACCGGGCTCGTCCACGTACGCGGGAAGCTCGCGCCCGTTCGCGGAACCGGCGGTGTACCGGGCACGCCGAGACGACGTCTTCGGGTCGTCGTTCCACACGTGCGTGGCGCGGAGCACCGCGGCGGTGGCATCCCGGAAGTCCATCTCGTTCAAGGTCGCCGGAGGCTCCATCGCGAGGATGGCGAGCACCTGCAGCAGGTGGCTCTGGATCATGTCGATGAGGGCGCCGGCGTGGTCGTAGTACCCGGCGCGGCCTTCGAGCCCGAGCGTCTCGTCGTAGCGGATGAGCACCGACTCGATGTGGTCGGCCGACCACACAGGCTGGATGAGGCGGTTCGCGACACGCACGCCGACGAGGTTCAGCGTCGTGGACCGACCGAGGAAGTGGTCGATGCGGAACACCTGCGACTCCGGGACGATCCGCCGGAGCGTGTCGTTCAGCCGGTGGGCGCTGGCCTCGTCGCTGCCGAACGGCTTCTCGAGGGCGAGGATCAGACCTTCGGGCACGTCGATCTCGGTCAGCGCCTCGCAGGCTTGTTCGGCGACCGCGGGGGGAACGGCGAAGTACAGCGCGATGCGTCCCTCGACGTCGGAGAGGAGCGCCCTCAGATCCTCGACGTTGGTGATGTCGGCGCAGGTGTACGTGGTGGATGCGACGGCGTCGAAGGCGTTCGACGAGTCGGTGGTCGCGAAGGAGGTGCGGACGATGTCGCGCCACGCTTCGTCGGAGATGTCCTCCATGCCTGCGCCGCGCAGGCTGATGGAGCGTTGTGGCTCGCGGGCGATGAGCTGCCCGAGCGCCGGGAGCAGCAGTCGTGAAGTGAGGTCGCCGGATGCTCCGAGGATGAGAAGGGTCGTCGTGTCCGCCGCCATGGGGCCACCCTAGCGACGCGGCGGGGAGGCGCTGGGACCCTTGCGCCTCCCCGCCGACGGCGTATCGTCAGCCGCGCAATGCTTCGGCGAGCTTCACCCGCGCGCCCATCCGCAGCAGCGAGTTCTCGTAGATGCGGGCGCCGACCCAGATCGCCGCCGCGCAGGTGGCGATGAGGATCACGAGCGACACGACGGGCTCCCACCACTCGGCGGTTCCGAGGTACAGCCGCAGCGGCATCCCCACCGGTGCCGAGAACGGCACGTACGACATGATGCCCAGCACCAGCGGGTTGTCGTTGAAGAAGATCACCAGGAAGTACGGCGCCATGATGAGCATGGTCAGCGGCGTGGTGGTTGCTCCGATGTCTTCCTGGCGCGACACCATGGCACCGGCGGCCGCGAACAGCGACGCCAGCAGCACGAAGCCGAAGAAGAAGAAGACGGCGAACCACAGCAGGGGTGCGCCCAGCCCCGCGAGCACCTCGGACTGACCGGTGACCGAGAGCCCGACCACGGCGATCGCCGCCAGAGCGATGATCTGCGCCATCGCGAGGATCGTGTTCCCCACGACCTTGCCCGCCAGGAGGGTGCGGACCGGGATCGCAGAGATGAGGATCTCGACGACGCGGGTCTGCTTCTCCTCGACGACGCTCTGCGCGATGGTGCCGCCGAAGATCGACGCGGCCATGAGGAACACGATGCCGAAGCCGAGGGCGACGAAGTACCGCAGGATCTCGTCGGCCGCCCCCTGGGGGTCGAGCAGTTCGACTGCCGGCGACTGGCTGAGCAGGGCCATCAGAGTGCTGGGCACACTGTCGTCGGCGACGATCTTGTAGTCGAACGTGCCGCCCGAGCTGTCGGGCACGAGGGCGGCGTCCACTGTGCCGTCCTTCACCAGTGCGGTCGCGGCATCCGCGTCGTCGGCGACCGTGACGTCGATCCCGTCGACGCCCGTGACGTCGGCTTCGGTCTGACTGGTCACGGCGACGGGGATGCCGTCGTCGCCGCTGCTGTTCGCGGCGAATCCGCCCCAGAGGACCGAGGCCAGCGCGACCAGCAGCAGGATCGCTGTCGAGATGACGAACGCCTTGCTGCGGAGCTTCGAGCCGATCTCTCTTTCGGCGACGAGCCACATGCTCTGCAGCTCGTTCGGTGAGGTGGGGGGCGTGCTCACTGGATGACCTCCTTGAAGATCTCGGCGAGCGATGGGCGTTGCGGCGCGAAGCTCACGACGTCGCCGCGCTCGACGGCTTGGCGCAGCACGTGCTGCGCAGTGATGGCATCCTCGGCTTCGAAGAGGGCGTACCCGCCGTCGAAGTCGAGGACGGAGATGCCCGGTCGCGTGCGCACCCAGCCGGCGTCGCCGCGGGAGACGAGCTCGAACCGGTTCGCGGAGTGCTCGGCGCGCAGCGAGTCCCGCGAGCCGGCCGCGCGGATCGTCCCGCCGGCGATGATGACGAGGTCGTCGCAGAGCCGCTCGACCACGTCGAGCTGGTGAGACGAGAACAGCACGGCGGCTCCGGCCGCGGCGCGCTCCTGGAGCACGCCCGCGACCACGTCCACCGCGAGCGGGTCCAGGCCCGAGAACGGTTCGTCGAGGATCAGCACCTCGGGTTCGTGCACGAGGGCTGCGGCGATCTGCGCGCGCTGCTGGTTCCCCAGAGACAGCGTCTCGACGAGGTCGCCGAGGCGCTCCGACAGCCCGAGACGGTCGAGGAGTGCCTCGGCGTTGGCCGTGGCATCCGCCTTGGAGTATCCGTGGAGGCGGGCCAGGTAGGCAATGTGCTCGCCGACCTTCATCTTCGGGTAGAGCCCGCGTTCTTCTGGCATGTACCCGAAACGCCGCCGGTCAGCGGTGGATGCGTCGCGGCCGTCCAGTACGACACGGCCGGCGTCCTTGGCCAAGACGCCGAGGGCGATGCGCATCGTCGTGGTCTTGCCGGCGCCGTTTCCGCCGACGAAACCCGTCAGACGCCCCGGGGTGATCGTGAAGCTCACGTCGTCGAGCACCCGGCGACCGCCGTAGCTCTTCGTGATGCCTTCGAGCTGCAGCACGTGTCCTCCTCCTTCGGCACCGGTGCGGAGCCGTTGGCATTCACGCTACGGAGGACGCGGGGACGGGGCATCCACCCCGGGGAGGGTCATCGTCCTCCCCCGTGCGGGGGAGGACGCTCAGGCGCGATGCCGGAGGTCGCCCCTTCTCACTCCCGCCAGGGCATGTTCAGATCATCCGGGTCGACATCCACGTCGCCGAAGTCGTCCGGCCCGCCGGTGCCGGGGACGGCTCGCACGTCGTCCGGGTCGATGTCGTCGTCGATCGTGTCGGGAAGCGGGTCCTCCTGCTTGTGCTGGGTGTCGGTGTCGCTCGCGGGGCTGTAGGACATGTCCTTGCGCACCGCATCGCTCTCGGAGAGCTCGGTATCCGTCGTGTACTCGTGTCGGTCGTCGGAGTTCATGACTGCGAGGTTATGTGCGCACTCGGACGTGTCTGGACCCTTGACATTCCGCCCGGCACTGCAGCACGGTCGGGAAGCGCGAGAGTCAGGCGATGCCGGAGCGGTGGGCCAGCACGACGGCCTGCACGCGGTCGCGCGCGCCGAGCTTCTGCAGCACGTTCGACACGTGCGTCTTCGCCGTCGCCTCGCCGATGAACAGGCGCCCGGCGATCTCGGCATTGCTCAGCGCATCCGCCATGAGACGGAGGACTTCGCTTTCGCGTTCGGTGAGCGGCTCGGCGAGACGAAGAGCGGGCCGGGGCGACTCCGGGGCGGCTGCGTCGGAGACGGCGAACCGTTCGATCACGCGCCGGGTCACCTCGGGGGCGAGCAGCGCATCCCCGGCCGCGACCACCCGCACCGCCGAGACGAGCTCCTCGGGACCGGCGTTCTTCAACAGGAATCCGCTGGCCCCCGCGCCGAGTGCCGTGAAGAGGTAGTCGTCGCGGTCGAAGGTCGTGACGATGAGGACCGCAGCGCCCACCTCCGGATCGGCGACGATCGCTCGCGTCGCCTCCAGTCCGTCCATGTCGGGCATCTGCACATCCATGCAGATGACATCGGGTGCGAGGGCGGATGCAGCCGCCACAGCCTCGGCGCCGGTGGAAGCCTCCCCGACCACGACGATGTCGTCTTCCAGCGACAGGATGGTGCGGAATCCTGCGCGCATCATGGCATGGTCATCGGCGAGGAGGACGCGGATCTCAGGCATCTGCGGCGACCCGTCCGGCCAGCGGTACCGTCGCGCGCACGAGATACCCGCCCCGTCCCCGTGGGCCCATCTCCACGGTGCCTCCCGACGCCGACGCGCGTTCTCGCATGCCGACCTGGCCGAGCCCCGGGCGGGAAAGTCCGACCCGGCCGGTGTTGGCGATCTCCAGCTCGACCGCGTCGGCGCCGTACCGGAGCCGCACGTCGGCCGTCGCATCCGGCCCGGCGTGCCGTCGGGCGTTGGTCAGCGCTTCCTGGGCGATCCGGTAGAGGTTCACCTGGACGACGTCGGGCACGTCGAGGGGCTCTCCGACCTCGGTGAACGCCGTGGGGAGCCCGGCCGATGTCGCCTCCTCGGCGAGCTGGGGGACGCCCGCCAGCCCCCGCGTGCTCGCGCTCGCATCCGGTCCCGGATCGGCGCCAGATGTCCGCAACGTCTCCAGCAGGTGCCGCAGTTCACCGAGGGACTCGCGCGCCGACGCCTCGACCCCCTCCAGGATGGTGCGCGCCTGCTCGGGGTCGCGCCCCATGATGGTGCGCGCCGCGCCGGCCTGCACGCCCATGAGCGAGACGTGGTGGGCGACGACGTCGTGTAGTTCGCGTGCGATCCGCACGCGGTCCAGCGCCACCGCCTGGGCGGCCGTCACCTCGCGTTCGAGCTCGAGTTCGCGCGTGCGCTCCTCCAGCGCCCGGCGTTCGCGCATCTGCGTGAAGGCGCGCTCGCCGAAGTAGTAGGCCCCACCGAAGTACAGCGCGTTGAGGAGCACGCTCAGAAGCGTGTAGGCGACGTACGGAGAGAACCCGCCGGCCCGAGACAGGCCTTCGTCGCTCGCCGGGGCCGTCGCATCCTGGAAGGTGACGACCGTCAGCCACAAGAACATGCCGACGATGATCGCCACCCGAACGATGGTCGCGCGACGTCGGTCGTCCGACCACGCGCCGACCGTGTACAACGCGATGAACATCGCGATGTTCCCGGCGTACAGTTCGGGGACGCGCAGGGTGACGGCGGCGAAATAGGCGATCGAGACGATGACGGCGACCGTCGCGGGCCACCGACGTCGCGCGGCCAGCGGTACGGCGAGGGCGAACGCGTACGCCACGGCCAGCGGCATCCCGGCGCTGTCCGACCCGTACAGTCCGGCGATCGATGACAGGACAGCGCTCAGGAGGGCGCCGACGAACACGACGGCCGCGAGGATCACGTCGTTGCGCTGCTGGGCGGGTGTCAGAGGCGGCATCCCTCCACGGTACGGGCGCGGCCAGCCGGGGACATCCGCCTGTGGGGGGAGCACCGGACGTGCGGGAATAGATCCGTGCACAAAGTACTTGCACGTGAATAGACCTGCGGGCCCCCCGCTCCATCTCGAAGGAAGGACACTCGTGACCGAGTACACCATCGGCTACATCGTCGGCAGCATCTCCAGCACGTCCATCAACCGCCGCCTGGCGAAGGCGCTGGTATCCGTCGCACCCGAAGGCGTCGATCTCGTCGAGATCCCGATCTCCGACCTGCCGTTCTACTCGACCGACCACGACACCGACTTCCCCCCGGTGGCACGTGAGTTCAAGCAGGCCATCGCCGACGTCGACGGCGTGATCATCGTGACCCCGGAGTACAGTCGCTCCATCCCCGGCGTGCTCAAGAACGCGCTGGACTGGGCGGCTCGCCCGTACGGCCAGGGGTCCTTGGATGGCAAGCCGACCGCCGTCATCGGCACCTCCGGCGGCCCCATCGCGACCGCCGCCGCACAGCAGCACCTCAAAGCGATCCTCAGTCACATGAACGCGCCGACCCTCGGCCAGCCGGAGGGCTACGTGCAGTCGGCCCCCGGCCTGTTCAGCGACAAGGGCGAGATCACGGATGAGACGACCGCCGCGTTCCTGCGGGCGTACCTGGACGCGTTCACCGCGCTCATCTCTCGTTACGCCGTCGCCGACGAGCGCGGCGAGGCCCGCGCGGCCTGACACCGCATCCCGGACCCGGAAACCCGGCGGAGCCGTCTCGGCCCGCCGGGTTTCTGCTTGTTATGGACAAGTAGCCTTGTTATTTGCAACCATGGCGTCAGCGCCGCCTCCGCGTGGCGCCCGACGAGCCGGAGGCTGCGATGACCAAAATTTTCGTCAACATCCCCACCAATGATCTTGACCGCGCGAAGGCGTTCTACACCTCGCTCGGTGCCGGGATCAATCCGCTCTTCACGGATGAGAACGCCGCGTGCATCGTGTGGGACGACAACATCTACTTCATGGCCGTGACGCGGGGGTTCTTCGCGACCTTCACCGACAAGCAGATCGCCGACACCACGACGACGGCGCAGGCCCTCATCGGCCTCAGCCGAGACTCGCGCGCCGGCGTCGATGAGGTGCTCGAGGCGGGCGTGGCCGCGGGCGGGGTCGAACCTCGGCCCGCGCAGGACTACGGCTTCATGTACAGCCGGAGCCTGGAAGACCCCGACGGCAACCTTCTCGATTTCTTCTACATGGACCCTGCCGCCGCTGAGAACGGCCCGGATGCGTACGTGACGGATCAGGCTCAGGCCTGACGCGTGACCGCGCGCAGTTACGGACAGTATTGCGGCGTCACGACGGCGGTTGAGCTCATCGGCGAGCGGTGGGCGATGCTCATCGTCCGCGACTTGCTCGTCGGGCCCCGTCGCTACACCGACCTCAAGCAGGGCCTGCCCAAGATCCCGACGAACATCCTCTCCGGTCGGCTGAAAGAGCTTCAGGAGGGCGGTGTCGTCCGCCGGGTCCCGTTGGCGAGCTGCGGCCTGGTGTACGAGCTCACGTCGTATGGCCGCCAGCTCGAACCCATCGTCCTCGCCCTCGGGCGCTGGGGATTCGCCCAGATGGGCGAGCCGGACCCCGGCGACGTGGTGACCGCCGACTCGCTCACGATGGCGCTGCGGACGGCCTTCCAGCCGGATGCGGCGGCCTTGCTGCCGACCGCCGACTACGAGCTGCGGGTGGGCGACGTTGCCCTGCGTGCCCGGGTGGACCGGGGCTCGCTGAGCGTGCAGCAGATCGCGCCGCCGGCGCCCCCCGTGGGGGGAGCCGCGCCGGGCGGCGTCCCCGACGTCGTGATCGCCGCGGGACCGGGCATCCGCCTTCTCATCTCGGGCGAGGTGACTCCCGCCGAAGCCCTCGAGCGTGACATCGTCACGGTCATCCGCGGCGACGCCACGCTCCTGGAGCGGTTCGCGGCAACATTCCACATCGCCGTCGCTGTCTCAGCGGCATAAGACCGAAGGAGAACGCCATGGCCGGCGTCATCCACATCGACCTGTTCACCACGCTCGACGGCGTCGCGCAGGCGCCCGGTGCCCCCGACGAGGATCCCGAAGGGGGGTTCGCCTACGGAGGCTGGCAGGCTCCGATCGAGGACGATGCCGTCGGAGAGCGGGTGATGCAGGGCATCCGGAGCATGGATGCGCTGCTCCTCGGGGCGAAGACCTACGACATCTTCGCGGCTTACTGGCCGGTCTACGGCGACGGCCCGGCCGCCGAGATCGCGCGGAGGTTCGACGCCCTGCCGAAGTACGTCGCGTCCCGCGGCAGGCCGGAGCTCGCGTGGGACGGATCGACGTTGCTCGACGGCGACACCGCGGCCGCCGTCGCCGGGCTGCGCGAGAAGCACTCCGAGATCCACGTGATCGGCAGCATCGACTTCGCCCGCACGCTCGTGCGCGAACGGCTGTTCGACGTGCTGAACCTGTGGGTGTATCCGGTCGTCCTGGGCGCGGGGAAGCGGCTGTTTCCCGCGGATGGCCCGGCCTTCGGCCTCACACTCCTCGAGCCGCCGGTCGCGGGGGAGCACGGCGCGCTCCTCCTGCGGTACGGCCCCGGGGGCTCCGTGACCACCGGCACGATGGAGAGCTGACATTCCATCGCATCCTGGGTTCACCGGACCCTGGGTTCACCGGACCCTGGATGCGCGCGTCGTCCGCCGCTAGGAAAGACGCATGGTCAACGACACGAGTGAGATCGACCGGCGCGCCGCACAGGATGTCGGCGCCCTGCAGCGCGAGTGGATTTTCGGATGGGACCGCGTGGAGGGCGAGCCCGCCCGGCGGTTCGAGGAGGTCTTCGGGCGGTACTACGACTTCGACGCGGACGTCCTCCTTTTCGACGACGCCGATCCCGAGCTTCGGACGCACCGGCGGGTGGCCGACTATGCCGACGCGTTCTGGCCGACCTTCTCGGCGTTGCGCTCTGCCCGGCACGCGATCGATGAAGAACCGGAGGTGCTCGTCGCCGGTGACCTCGCCGCAGCGCGCATGGTCTTCATCGCCGTGCTGGTCTCTCCCGAGGGTGCGGTGACCCGCGTGCGCTGCTACAACTCGCAGGTGTGGCGCCGGACGGACGCATCGGGGTGGCACATCGTGCGCGACCAGACGGCGATCTACCCGATCACCGAGGCGGAGGCCGACTCCTACTTCGGGTAGGCCTCAGGCATCGCCGATGCGCTGCAGCACCCGCTGGAGGATGGCGCGTTCGCCGGGATCGATGTTCTCCAGGAAGGCGCGCCGCACCTCGTCGGCGTGACCGCGGACCGCAGCGAGCATGGCGCGCCTGCCCTCCGGCGTGACGGTGATGCGGGTTCCGCGTCCGTCCTCGGCCGTCGGTGTTCGTTCGATGAGCCCGCGCCGCTGCATCCGGGTCACCAGGTGCGACACTCGGCTCTTCTCCCACCCCAGCTGGGCGGCGAGTTCGCCGATGCGCAGTGCCCGATCGGGCGAGTCCAGGATGGCGACGAGGGTGCCGTACTCGCCCTGCGCCAGGCCCGCTCCCTGCTGCAGTTGACGGTCGATCCGGAGGGTCAGGCGGGCGTTGGCCGCAAGGAAGGCGCGCCATAGCGCCCAATCGTCTTCCGTCAGGCCTGTCGCGTTCGCCACTCCACGATTGTAGGCCCGCGGCCTACCTAGGTGAAACTTCACCTACACTGGTTGAAGATGAAACTTCACCTATTTGGAAGGCTGGGAAATGACCCATCCGTTTGAGATCGGTGTCCTCACGTTCGGAGAGATCTCACCCGATCCCCGCACGGGAGTGACGCCGTCACCCCTCACCCGCATGCAGGAGGTGCTCGAGCAGGCCGAACTGGCCGATCAGGTCGGGCTCGATGTGTTCGGCGTGGGGGAGCACCACCGCTCCGACTTCGTGATCGCCTCGCCCCCCGTCGTGCTGGCCGCTGTCGCGCAGCGCACGAAGCGCATCCGCCTGACCAGCGGCGTCACCGTGCTCAGTTCGGAGGACCCCGTGCGGGTCTTCCAGAACTTCGCCACCGTCGACCTGCTGTCGGGCGGGCGCGCCGAGATCATCGCCGGGCGCGGCTCGTTCCTGGAGTCGTTCCCGCTGTTCGGCTACGACCTCGCCGACTACGCGGACCTCTTCCGCGAGAAACTCGACGCCCTCCTCGCCATCCGCGCCGGCAACCCCGCGTCCTGGCCGGGGAGCTTCCACACGCGCGACCTCCGCGGCATCGACATCGCTCCGCGTCCGGTCGGGGATCTGCCGATCTGGGTGGGTGTGGGCGGCACGGCCGCGTCCGCGGTGCGCGCCGGCCAGTTGGGGCTCCCGATGGCGCTCGGCCTCCTCCTCGGACCGCTCAACAGCCTGGCTCCGATGGCCGACATCTACCGGCGAGCGGCCGCCGATGCCGGTCACGACCCGGATTCGCTGCGCGTCGGCATCGGGGCGCACGGGTTCGTCGGGGCCACGAGCCAGAGCGCGCGCGACCTCATGTATCCCGCGTTCCGCGTCGGGATGATGGAGAACAACCATCAGCGCGGGGCCGGGTTCCCGCTTCCGCGCGCGGCATTCGACGCGCAGTCCACCGCCGCCGGTGGACTGCTGGTGGGAAGCGTGCAGGAGATCATCGACAAGCTCATGACCTACCGCGAGGTCTACGGCGCGAGCCGCGTGACCTTCCAGATCGGCTACGGCGGGCTCTCGCAGGCCGACCACCTGGCTGCCATCGAACGCATCGGTACCGAGGTCGCACCCGTCCTCCGCCGCGAGACCGGACGGGTCGACGCCTTCGGGAGGGTCGTATGAGCCTGGAGGTGGTTGTCGTCAACGGCAGTCCCCACGTGCCGTCCAAGACCATGGCGCTCGCCGACCTCATCACCGGAACCCTCGGTGAGCTCCTGCCCGTGTCCGTTCGCCGCGTGGATGTCTACCGGCTCGGGCCGGGGCTCACCGAGGCGACCGAACGGGGCGAGGTGAGCGCCGACGTCGAGGCGGAGCTTCGCGCCATCGAGGAGGCCGACGTCCTGGTCGTCGCGGTCCCGGTGTTCCGCGGCTCATACCCGGGCATGTTCAAGCACGTGTTCGACCTCGTCGACCAGTACGCGCTCGCGAATAAGCCGGTGATCCTGGCTGCCACGGGGGGATCCGAGCGGTTCGCGCTCGTGCTGGAGCACGAACTGCGCCCTCTCTTCGGGTTCTTCCAGGCGGCGGTCATGCCGGTCGGCTTCTACGTCAACGCCGGCGACATCGACGGGGGGACGGTGCTCAACGCCGAGGTGTACAGCCGCATCCAGGTGGGGCTGCAGGACGTGCTTCCCCAGCTCGAGCGCCTCGCCGGGGCCGACGCGTACGCGGCGTGAGGCGGATCAGCCGAAGATCATGGGCCGGTCGTCGTCGGCTTCGGGGCCGGTGAGATCGAGGTCGACGACCACCGGCACGTGATCGCTCGGCACCTGGCCCTTGCGCTCATTGCGGTGGATCTGGGCGCCGGTGACCGCGTCGGCGAAGGCGTGGGAGCCGAGGATGAAATCGATCCGCAGCCCTTCGTTGCGGGGAAAGCGCAGCTGCTTGTAGTCCCAGTAGGTGTAGCCGGTGGGGATGAGCGGCCGGACGACATCGGTGACGCCGGCTGCTTCCAGCGCCGCGAAGGCCTCGCGCTCGGGAGGTGAGATGTGGGTCGAGAAGCCCTGCACCATCTGGGGGACACCGTTGTCGGCGTCGGTGGGGGCGATATTGAAGTCGCCGGTCAGCGCGAACGCGAGATCGGGCGTCCGCGCGAGGGTGTCGGAGGTGTACTGCTGCAGCGCGCTGAGCCACTCCAGCTTGTAGTAGTAGTGCGGGTCGCCGAGGGAGCGGCCGTTGGGGACGTACAGGCTCCACACCTTCACCCCGCCGACAGTCGCGCCGATCGCGCGGGCCTCCTGCGGAGCATCCGGACCGTCGTGACCCTTCGCGAAGCCGGGCATGCCCGGGAACCCGATCTCGACGTCGGTGAGCGGCTCACGGCTGGCGATCGCGACGCCGTTCCACTGGTCGAGGCCGTGCGCGGCGACGTGGTACCCGGCCTCTTCGAACGCCTCAGTGGGGAACTGGTCGGTCTTGCACTTGATCTCCTGCATCGCCAACACGTCGATGTGCTCGCGCACCGCGAAGTCGAGGATGCGGGGGAGGCGAGCGCGGATCGAGTTGACGTTCCAGGTGGCCAGACGCATGAATCCCACCCTACGGGCGCCCGCCGACGCGCCGCTGCCGCATCCTGGCCTCCATGTCTCACTTCCTGCAAGGATCCGGGTCGATTCCTGCAGGAAGGGAGACATGGACCGCGGATGCTGAGACTTGGTGCGGATGCTGGGACATGGGCACGGCGCGCGACGGGCGCCTGCCGACGCCGCGGACAAGCCGGCGCGCGCCGCTCAATAGACTCGGGGCATGACGATCGCCTCCACGCCCGAGCTCGAAGCCGACCGCCAGAACCTCATCGACCTCATCACTGCGGAGGCGGTCTTCCACGGCGACTTCACCCTCTCCAGCGGCAAGAAGGCGACGTACTACGTCGACATGCGCAAGCTCACGCTCGACCACCGGGCGGCTCCCGCGATCGGGCGCATCATGCTCGATCTGATCGGCGACCTCGACGGCGTGGCCGCCGTGGGCGGCCTGACGCTGGGCGCCGACCCGATCGCGAACGCGGTCCTGCACGAGTCGGTACGCGCGGGCCGGCCGCTGGATGCGTTCGTCGTCCGCAAGGAGCCCAAGGACCACGGCCGCGGCCGCCAGATCGAGGGCGCGGATGTCGCGGGCAAGCGCGTCGTCGTCGTCGAAGACACGTCCACCACCGGGCAGTCGGCGCTGAAGGCCGTCGAGGCACTGCGCCGCGAAGGTGCCGAGGTGGTCGCCGTCGCGGTCATCGTCGACCGAAAGACCGGCGCTCAGGCCGCCGTCGAGGCGGAGGGGCTGCGGTGGCTCGCCGCGATCGACCTCGACGACCTGGGCCTCCAGCCGCAGTAGCCCCGCCAGCGCCGAATGCACGGCATCCTGTCCACTGCACGGCTTTCCAGCGCCGCAAGCCCGTGCACTCGACGAGAAGTCGTGCACTCGGGGGCGGGAGGGGGCGCGACGCGCGGCAGGTCAGTCGCGGTCGCGGCGGCGGGAGCGCACGAACTGCACGATGAACGCGACGAGCGTGCCCGAGAGGATCACGAGCCCGACGAGCAGCAGGAGCGTGCGGTCATCCATCAGGGTCGGCGTCCCTCGGCGGCATCGGCGACGAGCTTCGCGATCCGCGCGGCGCGTGTCTCGGGTCGACGGGCGGTGTCGACGTTGGTGATACCCATCTTGCGAACGGACGGAGGGAACGCGTCCCATGCCGCCCGCGCCGCCGGCAGCATGTCCAGCGCGGCGGCCAGGTCGTCGGGCTCGCGCAGCGCCTCGGCGTTGTCCAGCACGCTCCACGCGCCGTTCGCCTTCGCGACCTCGATGGCACGGATGCCGGCCTCGGCGAGCAGTGCGGCCGCTTCGAGCTGCGCCACCCGCGCCTTGTTGGTCGCCGCCCAGCCGCTCGTGGGGCGCCGCGGTGCGAACCAGAGGCCCCCGCGGTGCTCGTCGAAGGTGCGGACCGGTCCGTCGATCCAGCCGAAGCACAGCGCGTGGAGGATCGCGTCCTCGTAGCTGATCAGCGCGAGCTCGGAACCGGGCCGCGGGCGGACGAGCCACACGCCCGTGGAGGTGGCGTGGTTGTCGTCCAGCCACGCGCGCCAGGTGGAGGCATCCCGCGCCTCGACCCTCTCGCCGTCGTCGAGCACGCCCATCAGAGGCCTTGGGAGGGATCCGCGTCGGGAAGCTCCGATTCGACCGGCTCTGCCCGTACGAGGTCGGCGACGGAGTCGAGCACCTCGTCGGGCCGGAACGGGTACCGCCTGATCTCGGCCTCGTCGCTGATGCCGGTCATCACGAGCACCGTGTGCAGCCCCGCCTCGATACCGGCGACCACGTCGGTGTCCATGCGGTCGCCGATCATGCCGGTGTTCTCGGAGTGCGCGCCGATGCGGTTGAGCGCCGAGCGGAACATCATCGGGTTCGGCTTGCCGACGACGTACGGCTCCATGCCGGTGGCCTTCGTGATCAGCGCCGAGATCGCTCCGGTGGCCGGCACCACGCCCTCCACCGAGGGCCCCGTCGCATCCGGGTTCGTCGCGATGAAACGCGACCCCGCGCCGATGTATCGGATGGCCTTGGTGATGGCCTCGAACGAGTAGTTGCGGGTCTCCCCGACCACGACGTAATCCGGGGTCGACTCGGTCATGATGAACCCCGCCTCATGCAGGGCCGTGGTCAAGCCGGCTTCACCGACGACGAATGCGGTGCCATGGGGCATCTGGGAGGCGAGGAAATCGGCGGTCGCCAGCGCCGACGTCCAGATCGACTCCTCCGGGACGATGAGCCCGGATGCGCGCAGACGCGCGCTCAGGTCGCGGGGCGTGAAGATCGAGTTGTTCGTCAGAACCAGGAAAGGCGTGCCGTCGTCGCGCCACTGATCGAGCAGCTCCGCGGCTCCGGGGATCGGCGTGCTCTCGTGCACGAGCACGCCATCCATGTCGGTCAGCCAGCACTCGATATCGGCCCGCGTGCGCATGGCCCCACCCTATGCCCGACTCCGGACAGGCAGGATGCCGCCTCAGGACGAGAGCGTCCACTCGGAGATGTTCGTCTTGAACAACCCCCGCAGGGCGAAATCGTAGGTCTCGCCGATCTCGATGCCGTCGCCGAAGTCGGTGTAATAGTCGCCGCACGAGGTGACATAGAGCGTGATGTCGTTGCCGCGCCGGCCCTCCTCCTCGACGATGTCGGTCACGGTGCAGTCGGTGACGCCGGGGAGGGGGATGTAGGCCTGGGCGACGAAGAGGCCGAAGCCGCCCAGGACGATGACGGCGAGGACGATCGAGATGATCTGCGCCTTGCGCGACCGGGGTGCCGGAGCGGCGGAGGGAGTGCTCACCCTCCCTTTCTAACAGTCTTATGCCGTCATCGGCATGAGACGCGACGGCGCCCTCCCGCGAGCGGTAATCTCTGAGGATGACGCGCGCGGCGGAGCCTCCCCCAGGCCTGCCCGACCTCTCCGGACGCACCTACCTCGTCACCGGCGCCACGGCTGGTCTCGGGTTCTTCTCCGCCGATCGACTGGCTCGCGCGGGTGCGCACGTCATCGTCACCGGGCGCAATCCGAACAGACTCTCCGCGGCGAAGGCCGCGCTCGCCACCCGGGATCCGGACGCGTCGATCGAGACCCTTCTCCTGGATACGAGCAATCTCGGCTCCGTGCGTGCGGCCGCTGCGACGGCTCGCGCGCGGGGGCGTCTGGACGGCCTCCTTCTGAACGCGGGCGTGGTGCATCCGCCGCGCCGGCGGGAAACCGTCGACGGAAACGAACTCGTCTTCGCGACCAACGTGCTCGGGCACTTCGCGCTGGCCGGCGAACTGCTCACGTCGCTCGCGGCGGCCCAGGGGCGGATGGTGTGGGTCGGGAGCGTTTCCACGTCGCTGTGGCGGTACGACCCGGTGGACCCGCAGCTGGTCGAGGGGTACACGCCGTGGCGCGCGTACGTGCAGTCGAAGGTCGCCACCACCGCGGTGGGCCTGGAGGCGGACCGGCGACTGCGCGAAGCCGACGTGCCCGTCGCGAGCGTCGTCGCACACCCCGGGTATTCCATCGGTGGCCGCACGGCCGGGATCCGCGGCATCAACGAGCCCTCCCGCTTCAAGCGGTTCGTCGGCAACCTGCAGGCCCCCATTGCACAGTCCAAGGAGGATGGCGCCGCGTCGCTGGTGCACGCCCTGACCGCCCCGGAGGTGCACGGTGGCGAGCTCTGGGGTCCGCGCCTGGTCGTCCGCGGCATGCCCCATAAGGCGGTGGCGGCAGAACTCACCCGGAACCCCGAGGTCGTGGCGCGCCTGTGGCGCACGTGCGAGGAAGCGATGGGCGTCCGGTGGCCGTTCGAGAAGGCGTCGCGAGGCGCCGGGGTCAGGCGGACAACCAGACGGCCGATGCCGCGCCGTCCGGAAGCGTGACCGGCACACCATCCACTCGCGCGACCCCCGCGCGTCCCACCTCGACGGTGTGCCCGACGTCAACGCCGATTTCCACGAGAGCCCGCAGGAGGTGCGGGTCTCGGTCGCTCACCCGCAGCACGCGGCCCGTGTGGCCCGGCGCCGCGTCGGCGAGCAGGGTGAAGGGAGCGCGGTGCACGATGCCCTCAGCATCCGGGATCGCGTCGCCGTGCGGGTCGAACGTCGGTCGCCCCAGGCGTTCGTCGATCCCCTCGAGGAGGCGGTCGCTCAGCGCGTGCTCGAGCACCTCGGCCTCGTCGTGCACCTCGTCCCAGCCGTAGCCGAACTCCTGGACGAGCCACGTCTCGATGAGTCGATGCCGCCGCACGACGGCGGCCGCGCGGCGTTCGCCGGCCTGCGTGAGCGACACCGGACCGTACGGACGGTGGCTCACGAGTCCCTGCGCGGCGAGCTTCTGCACCATCTCGGTCACGCTCGAGGGGGCAAGTCCCAGAACGCTTGCCAGTTGCGACGGCGTGATGTGCTCGTCCTGCCACTCGGTGTGGTGGTAGATCGTCTTGAGGTAGTCGTCGACGGCGGGGGATGCCACGTCTTCAGGCTACCCACCCGTCCACTTGCCAGCATCTGCGACATCTGAGGCGAAAAGGCGACGGATGCTGGCGAGTCGACCCGCGGGATAGCGGGATAGCGTGAGGGTGTGGGAGAGGGAGAACGCGACGCGGGTCCGGGAACCGACGGCGAGACGGGGGAAGCAGTCCTTCCCCACGGCGTCGGGCCGTGGCCAGGCGGCCGCGACGCGTGGCCGACCGACGAGAGGTACGACCCCGACCTGCTGGCGGAAGGCGATCGCCGCAACGTCATCGACGCCTACCGCTACTGGCGGATGGAGGCGATCGTCGCCGACCTCGATGAGCGGCGGCACCCGTTCCATGTCGGGATCGAGAACTGGCAGCACGACCTCAACATCGGGTCGATCGTCCGCAGCGCCAACGCGTTCCTCGCCGCGGAGGTGCACATCATCGGCCGCCGCCGCTGGAACCGCCGCGGCGCGATGGTGACCGACCGCTACCAGCACGTGCGCCACCACGAGGATGTCGCGGCATTCAGGGCGTGGGCGGATGCGGCGGGGCTGCCCGTTCTCGCCGTCGACAACGTCGAGGGCGCCGTGCCCGTGGACCGCGCCGAGCTCCCGCGCGCGTGCGTCTTGCTGTTCGGCCAGGAGGGCCCGGGGCTGTCGCCCGAGGCGGTGGCCGCGGCATCCGGTGTCGTGGAGATCACCCAATACGGCTCGACCCGTTCGCTCAACGCATCGGCGGCCGCGGCCGTGGTGATGTACGAGTGGTGCCGAAGGTGGGCTTAGCTGCCCGGAATCAGGCCGGCGGGATCACCGGTCGCCCTCCGGGAAGGTGACGTGAACGAGGGGGCTGCGGCTCATCCACTGTGACAGTGGCGCGACCGGCTGGGGGAGTCCGGCGGGATTGCGGGGCTGGTTGAGGTCCTCGATGATCGAGGTGAACACCCGCCTGCGAGTCTCGTCGTCCAGCACTGGGGTACCGATGGCGTGGAGGTCCGCGCGAACGCCGTTCTTGACGTGGAAGGTGAACTCAGGGTTGGCGACGATGTTGGCGTACCAGTCGCGACGTGCGGGCGTGGTCGACAGGTAGATTTCGCCGTCGGCTCGGTAGAACCACACCTCGATTCGCCGTGCGCGTCCGGTTCTGGCACCGATCGTCGTGATGTCAATGGTCCGCTCGCGCGCGGAAGATGCCGGGGTGATCGCGATGGCCCGGCGTACTCTTTCGTCCATATTCCCCTCCTAGTAAGTAACAGGTTACATACAGACTACGCGGCGCGGCGGGCCGCTCGGTGCAGGTCGCTGCATCCCGTCACGAACACCTCCTTGACACTTAGTAAGTAAGTAATTACTGTGAAGGATAGGCAATCAACGAAGGGTGATCAAAGTGAAACGCTTTGAAGGGAAGACCGTATTCATCACCGGCGCCGCAGGCGGCATCGGCTCCTCGCACGCACACGCGTTCATCGAGGAAGGTGCCCGCGTGGTCGTGGCCGATCAGCGTCAGGACGAGGGGCGCGCACTCGCGACCGAACTCGGAGAGAACGCGCATTTCGTCGGCTTCGACGTGACCAGCGAGACGGAGTGGGCCGCTGCCGTGGAAGAGGCGGAGAAGCATTTCGGACCCATCTCGATTCTCATCAACAACGCCGGAGTCGTGTCGCTTCCGGCCTCCATCGAAGCCGGGCAGTTCGCAGATTTTCGACGCGTGATCGAGACCAACCTTTACGGCACCTGGTTGGGTATGCACACGGTGGCTCCGTCGCTGCGTCGCGCAGGCGGGGGTGTCATCGTGAACACCGCCTCGATCTCGGGGATGCAGGGTGATGCGATGTTCTCGCCGTACAACGCCAGCAAGTGGGCGGTGCGTGGGATCACCAAGACGGCCGCCATGGAACTCGCGCAGGACGGCATCCGTGTCAACGCCGTGAACCCGGGACCGATCAACACGCCGCTGATCACGGAGCCGATGGCGCCCGGGGTCCCGGCGGTCACGGCGAACTACTCGCCGCATGGTCTCGCGATCCCGCGTCTCGGGAAGCCGCGCGAAATCACCAACCTGGTGCTGTTCCTCGCCTCGGACGAGGCGTCCTTCATCACGGGCGCCGAATTCGTCGCGGACGGTGGGCTGCTGCTCGGCCCGGTACCCACCGCCTAATCGGAGTGCTGACGATGTTTATCGTGCATGGGTCATTCCGTATCCCACTCGATGCGCTCGAGGGGCTGCGTGCCACGTTGTCGCCGCTGCTGATCGCGACGCGGGCCGAGCCCGGATGCGTCTCGTACGACTGGGCCCAGAGCCTCGACGATCCCGAGCAGTTCTACTCCATCGAAGTGTGGCAGTCCCGCGAGGATCTGGAGGCGCACATGGCGTCCGATCACGCGCGCGAAGGCTTCGCTGACATGCCCTCGATTCTTATCGGGGAGCCGATCCTGGTCGGTTTCACCAGCGACGACCAGGTCAACCTGCTCAGCTGACCCGTACCGCGGATCGGTCGAGAGAGTGCCGACATGGTGCGACGTGACGTGGCCACGGGCGACATGGCTCGACGCGCTCCACTGAGGAGCGCGTTGAGCCATGGAGTCGATGGACTCTTATGGCGAAGGAGACAGTCCCTGATGCGGAGGAACTCCGATGAAGAATCTCATTCTGGAGATGCGCGTGATGAGTGACCCATACAGCGCCGACAGCGCTCGAAGCTTGAGGGAGGCTCCCTGATGGGACGGCTCGACGACAAAGTGGTCCTCATCAGCGGCGGAGCCCGCGGAATGGGCGCCTCTCATGCGACCGCACTTCTGGAAGAGGGTGCCCGCGTCGTGATCGCGGACGTCCTCGAGGACGAAGGCCGCGCTCTGAGTCAGAAGCTCGGGGACCGCGCGCTCTTCGTTCCGCTCGATGTCACCGTAGTCGCCCAATGGGAGGGGGCGGTTCGCGCGGCGGTCGAGCATTTTGGCGGCCTTGACGTGTTGGTCAACAATGCCGGCATCGTCCATTTCGCTCCCGTCGACGAACTCGACGTCGACTCGTGGCATCGGGTGATGTCGGTCAACCTCACCGGGACCTTCTACGGGATCCGCAGCGCCGTCAGCGCGCTGAAGCTGCGCGGCCAGGGATCGATCATCAATATCTCGTCCAGCGCCGGTCTGATGGGCTACGAATCACTGCCGGCCTACACCGCATCCAAGTTCGGAATCCGAGGCCTGACCAAGGCTGCGGCTCTCGATCTCGGCCGCTACGGCATCCGGGTCAACTCCGTCCACCCGGGAATGGTGAGGACGCCGATGCTCGGGGATATCGATCCATTGCAGAGTCACGTGGCGTTGCACCGAATCGGGCGTGCCAGTGAGATCTCCGATGTCGTCCTCTTTCTCGCAAGCGACGAATCGAGCTTCGCCACCGGCGCGGAGTTCGTCATTGACGGCGGTGAGACCGCCGGACTCGCGCACTTCGACGGCACCTGACGCCTCGCATGACGAATGCACGGGACCGCCGTCCTCGCATCACCGATCACCCTAGAACCGCACCCTGATAAGGCAAGGACGAAGCAGATGACAACTCGGATCGACATGTACTTCCGCTACCGCGTCACCGACGACGCGCGGTACGCGGACTACCTCGCGATCGTGCTCCCCCTCACCGAACGCGAGGAACCCTACGTACTCGAGTACGAGATGGCGCGCGGTGCCGACGGCATCGTGCTGCAGCACGAGCGCTACGAGAACGAGGACGCGATCGTCAAGCATCTCGAAGTGACCGCCGAAGGCCAGAAGGCGTGGGGAGAATCCACGGAGCTCCTCGACATCCGCTTCGTCGGCGAGCTCAGCGAGAAGTTTCGGACGGAGTACGACACGCCTCTCGCGACCTGGTGGACGCACTTCAGAGCCGTCGAGCGATAGCCAGGTCAAGACGCTTTCACGGTGACGCAAGAGATGGCATCGGCAAGAAATTAATGCCTCATGTGCCCGGCTCGACGTGCGGGCGGATCTCGTAGGCGTAGACGGCGTCGGCCGTCGCGTCGACGCGGATGCTCCCCTCCGCGTCGCCCTCGAAGAGGATCGAGGCAGTGGCCGGCTGGGGCTCCCCGGGTGTGGAGCATGCCAGCTCGGTCGCGGTCGCCTCGGGCGTGGCGACCGCGGATTCCAGCTGCAGAACGAGGGGCGAGCCGTCCTCGCTCTGGCACGTGATCACGATGTCCCAGAGACCGGCATCGGTGGGAAGGGCGATGGCCACCCCCTCGGGCCCGACCGCGCCCGCTGAGCGGCTGAGGAAGCCGCCACCGCCGGGGCGGTTCTCCGGAAGGGCGATCTGCGCCCACGCGGTCACGTCGGCGCCGGCGTGCGGCAGGGCGTCGGATGCTGCGGGACTCGACGCCGACAGCGAGGGCGTGGGTCGGGGTTCGTCGTTCGGTGACGGCGTGGCGTTCGGCCCGGCGGCACAGGCCGACAGCAGCGCCGCCGCCGGCAGGACGGCGACGATCGCCCGGGGGAGCCTCGTCATGCGCACACGGTAGGCCGCCACCCTGGGAACGCCGTGAAACCGCCGCGGGACATCCGCCCCTGGGCACGGAACGGCGGCTGGTCCAGGCTGGGCGGCATGAGCGCACTGCGGGCGGTGGGGCGGTACCCCGCGATCATCGTCACGCTCGTCGTCCTGGCTCTGGTGATCGTGCTCCACGCCACTGATGCGCAGCGCGCAGGACGCACGGCCGCGACGGTTTACGTCTCGCTGTTCATCGCCTGGACGATCCTCCGCATGGTCCGCGACGTGCTTCGCGGTCACGTCGGACTCGACATCCTCGCCGTCGTCGCGATGGTCGCCACTCTCGCCGTCGGGGAGTACGTCGCGTCGCTGATCATCGTTCTGATGCTCGCCGGTGGTGAAGCGCTGGAGGATTTCGCCGCCCGGAGGGCGAAACGCGATCTCACGGCGCTGCTGGACCGCTCGCCCCGCATCGCACACGTTTTCGAGCACCCGCACTCCTCGGATGCGGACGAGATCCAGGACGTGGCGGTCGAGGACGTGGTGCCGGGGACCCTGATCCTGGTGCGGCCGGGGGAGATCGTTCCGGTCGACGGTGTGCTGGAAAGCGACAGCGCCTCGTTCGACGAGAGTTCACTCACGGGCGAAAGCCTGCCGGTCACCCGCACCACGGGGGGAGAGGTTCTCTCCGGGGCGGTCAACGGCACCCGGGCGGTTCGCGTCCGAACGACCAGAAGAAGCGCCGACAGTCAGTACCAGCAGATCGTCGCTCTCGTGCGTGAGGCGCAGGCCTCGCGGGCGCCCGTGGTGCGTCTTGCCGATCGTTTCGCCGTGCCGTTCACGGCGGTGTCGCTCGCGTTGGCGGGCACGGCGTGGGGGCTGTCGGGAGACCCGGTCCGGTTTGCGGAGGTGCTGGTGCTCGCCACACCGTGCCCGCTGTTGATCGCCGCGCCGGTCGCGTTCCTGGGCGGGCTGTCCCGAGCCGCCAAAGCGGGTGTGATCATGAAGGGCGGTGCCGTCATCGAGCAGCTGGCGCACGTGCGCTCGGCCTGCTTCGACAAGACCGGCACTCTCACCCGAGGGCGCCCGGATCTCATCGACGTCCGGCCGTCCGTGGGCTTCGACGCCGAGGCGCTTCTGCGCTGGGCCGCCTCTGCGGAGCAGTACTCGTCCCATGTGCTGGCCGACGGCATCCGTCGGGCGGCGGTGGCCCGCGGACTGCAGCTGCGCCCCGCCGCCCGCGCGAGCGAGATCGCGACCAACGGCGTCACGGCCGTCATCGACGGGCGGTCCGTCGTCGTCGGGAAACCGGCGTACGTGGCCTCCGTCGCGCGCGGGGTGACGCGGGTGCCCCTGCGGGCCGGCGAGGCCGCAGCTTACGTCGCCGTGGACGGTGTGTACGCCGGCGCGCTCGTCCTGGCCGACGGCGCGCGGCCGGAGTCCGCCGCGGTGATCGCCTGGCTGCGGGCCCACGGCGTGGATCGTGTGGTGATGCTCACGGGTGACGCGCTGCCCACGGCCGAGGCCGTCGCGCGCGACGTGGGGATCGACGAGGTGCACGCCGAACTGCTGCCTCCGGAAAAGGTGCACTTGGCCGCACAACTGCGGCCCCGGCCCACCATGATGGTCGGCGACGGTGTCAATGACGCCCCCGTCCTTGCCGCGTCGGACGTCGGCGTGGCCATGGGTGCGAAGGGGGCGACAGCGGCGGGGGATGCTGCCGACGTCGTGATCACCGTCGATTCGCTCCGCGGGGTGGTCGATGCCGTCTCCATCGGGCGTCACACGCTGCGGGTGGCGCTCACCGCCATCTGGATGGGGATCGCGCTGAGCGTCGGGCTCATGGTGGTCGCCATGACCGGAGTCATCCCGGCGGTGGCCGGCGCGCTCGTGCAGGAGCTGGTCGATCTGACGACGATCCTCTACGCGCTCCGGGCGTTGCGCGGCGCGGAGGCCCCCCGCATCCCTGCGCCCGATCGTTCCGCGCTCCTGCCCGCGCTGCGCGACTGACGGCTGGGCTCGGGATGCGGCGGTGCCTCAGGTGCGGCGGTCATCCACGGCCGCCGCGTGTGAGCTTCACGCGCCCGCGGTCATCCATTTCCGCCCGCGCACGCGCCAGCCCAGGGTGGCCAGGCGCGCGAGCATGTACGCGCCGAAGAACGCCGCCGCGAGCCACGCGAGCCCGCTGGCCCCGGAGAGGCCGAGGGCGGCGACCGCGCCGAGGGCCGGGATGAACACGACGAGGTTCAGCACACCCGCGAGAGCGAGGTACCGGGCATCCCCGGCGCCGATGAGCACGCCGTCCAGGACGAAGACGATCGCCGAGACCGGTTGCGCGATCGCGAGGATGAGAAGGGCCGGCTGGACGAGCGCGGAAACCTCCGCGTCGCCGGTGAAGAAGAGGCCGATCGCGCCGGAGAGCGCGGCGATGAGCGCGCCCACGACGAAGCCGAACCACAGGCCCCATGCGGTCGTCCGCCGGAGCACCCGCTGCACCTCCGGTTCGTTCCCCGCGCCGAGTCCTTTGCCGACGAGAGCCTGCGCCGCGATGGCGAGGGCGTCGAGGGCGAACGCCGATGCGGTGAAGATCGTGAACACGACCTGCCATCCGGCGAGTTCGGTGACGCCCTGACCGGTCGCGACGGCGACGGTGGCCAGGAGCGCTGCCCGCAGGCTCACGGTGCGCAGGAACATCCACCCGCCCGAGCGCGCGGAGCCGCGCACGCCGTCCCGCTGCGGCCGGACGGACGCCGCGTGGGTGCGGGCGAGCCGGCCGATGACGGCCACATAGGCGGCGACCATCCCCCACTGCGCCACGACGGTTCCGACCGCCGATCCGGCGATGCCCCAGCCGAAGCCGTAGATGAACACGACGTTGAGCGCGGCGTTGGCCGCGAAGCCGGCGCCGGCGATCCACAGCGGTGTGACGGTGTCCTGCATCCCCCGCAGCAGGCCCGTCGCGGCGAAGACGATGAGCATGGCGGGGAGGCCCCACATGGAGATGCGCAGATACACCTCCGCGTGCGCGGTCACCTCGGAGCCGGCGCCGAACGCGCCGACCAGGAGCGGGGTGGTGAGCGACCCCGCCAGCGCGAGCAGCGCGCCGATGCCGAGAGCCAGCCACATCCCGTCGATGCCGACCGAGACCGCCCGGGTGGGATCGCCCGCGCCGAACCGGCGCGCGACGGCGGGGGTCGTGGAATAGGCGAGGAAGACCATGAGCCCGACGATCGTCTGGAGCACGGCTCCCGCGATCCCCAGTCCTGCCAGGGGGGCGACGCCCAGGTGACCCACGAGCGCGGAGTCGACCAGGAGGAACAGCGGCTCGGCCATGAGCGAGCCCAGGGCCGGTACGGCCAGGCGCAGGATGTCGCGGTTGAGCGAGGTTTCCCGGGCGGTCACCCGTCGAGCCTAGGGGTGTCCGCCGCATCCCCAGGAGCGATGCATATCCTTGAGGGATGACCGACACCCTCCGCTCCGGCCTCGCGCTCGAGGAGCTCAGTGACGAGATCCGGCCGCAGGACGACCTCTTCCGCCACGTCAACGGCCGCTGGCTCGAGCGGACCGAGATCCCCGAAGACAAGGCCCGCTGGGGGTCGTTCCACCTCATCGCCGAGCAGGCCGAGATGGACGTCCGGGCGATCATCGAGGAGTCGCAGGACGCCGACCCGGGGACCGAGACGCGCAAGATCGGTGACCTGTACACGAGCTTTCTGGACACCGCGCGCATCGAAGAGCTCGGTGCGGCCCCGCTGGCCGATCAGCTCGCCCGCGCGGACGCTGTAGACAGCATCCCGAGCCTTCTGCGCACGATCGGGGAGCTCGAACGGGACGGGGTCAGCGGGTTGATCAGCCTGTTCGTCGAGCCCGATCCGGGCAACCCCCAGCGCTACCTTCCGGTGCTGTATCAGGGCGGGATCTCGCTGCCGGACGAGAGCTACTACCGGCTGGAGAACTTCGAGGAGACCCGGTTGGCTTACCGCGGTCACATCGAGCGGATCCTGGGGCTCGCCGGGGTGGTGGATGCTTCGTCGGAGCTCAGCACAAGTGCTTCGTCGGCGGCTGACCGCATCTTCGCACTGGAGACCGAGCTGGCCGTCCACCACTGGAGCCGCGAAGACAGCCGCGACGCGGTGAAGACCTACAACCTGCGCTCGTGGGACGACACCGTCGCCCTGGCGGGGGTCGACCTCGGGCCGTGGCGCGAGGGCGTGGCCCCGGGCCATCCCGACGCTTTCGCCGAGGTCGTCATCTACCAGCCGAGCTTCCTCGAGGCGTTCGCCGTGCTGCTCACCGAGGAGCGACTCGAGGACTGGAAGGCCTGGCTGCGATTCAAGGTCGTGCACAGCGCCGCCGCGTTCCTGTCGGAGCCGTTCGTCGCCGAGAATTTCGCGTTCTACGGCACCCAGCTCACCGGCGTGCCCGTCAACCGCGAGCGCTGGAAGCGCGGTGTGAGCCTGGTCGAGGCGGCCCTCGGTGAGGCGGTGGGACGGGTCTACGTCGACCGCCACTTCCCGCCGTCGGCCAAGGTCGCGATGGACGAGCTCGTGGCGAACCTCGTCGAGGCGTACCGCGAGAGCATCTCCGAGCTGGAGTGGATGAGCCCGGAGACGCGCGAGCGGGCGCTGGCCAAGCTCGATGCGTTCACGCCGAAGATCGGTTACCCGGTGAAGTGGAAGGACTACTCCACGCTCGACATCGACGCGGAAGACCTCGTCGGCAACGTCCGCCGCTCTCACGTGTGGGACCACGACCGGCAGTTGGCCAAGGTCGGCCAGCCGATCGATCGCGACGAGTGGTACATGACCCCGCAGACGGTCAACGCGTACTACAACCCGCTCATGAACGAGATCGTCTTCCCGGCGGCCATCCTGCAGTACCCCTTCTTCGACGCCGACCGGGATGCAGCGGCCAACTACGGCGGCATCGGGGCGGTCATCGGGCACGAGATCGGTCACGGGTTCGATGATCAGGGGAGCCGGTTCGACGGCGACGGGTCACTCCGCGACTGGTGGACCGAGGCCGACCGTGCCGCGTTCGAGGAGCGAACCTCGGTTCTCATCGAGCAGTACAACGCCCTCGTGCCGCAGGGACTCCCGGACGAGAACACCGTCAACGGTGCGCTCACCATCGGGGAGAACATCGGCGACCTCGGGGGGCTGGGCATCGCGATCAAGGCCTACGAGCTGTCGCTCAACCCCGACCGGTCCCCGAGCGAGCGGAGCGAGACGAAGGGTCCCGTGATCGACGGGTTCACCGGCATCCAGCGCCTGCTGCTGAGCTGGGCGCAGATCTGGCAGCAGAAGGGACGGGATGCCGAGACCATCCGTCTGCTGACGATCGACCCGCACGCGCCGAACGAGTTCCGCTGCAACCAGATCGTGCGGAACATCGACGCGTTCTACGACGCGTTCGGTGTCACGTCCTCCGACGCCCTGTGGCTGGATCCCGGTTCCCGGGTGACGATCTGGTAGTCGCCGACCGGTCACCCGGACGTGCTCGACTGAGCGCCTGAACCGCCGAGGAGCATCGCCGTGGGCACCATCCCCGACTCCCCCCGTGACACCGCACCGCTGCGGGGCACGGGGCGGTCGGGAAGCCGCCGGCCGCCGCGACGGACCGCCACCGGTCGCCGCTCGTTCACCTCGACGTGGCGTTCGCTCGACGACCTCGCCGCCTCCGGGGCGCGGGTGGCGGTGCGGGTGGACGACCTCGACCGCGGAACGCAGGTGCTCGCGGGAGACGACAACGACACGCTCCCCGTCGCCGGGGTGGGCATCGTCCCCCTGCTGATCGAGGTGGCTGCCGCGTTCGAGGAGCGCCGGCTGAACCCGCTGGAGATCTTCGACCGCGCAGGCCTCGAACCGGTGGGCGTCTCAGGCGTGTGGCACCAGCTGAAGGCGCCGGCGCTCCCGCTCGTCGATCTGGCGGTGCTGGCGGCGTCGGCCGGCGACGCGCTCGCCGCCAACGCGCTCATCTCGCGGGTGGGGCTCCCCGCCGTGCGTGCCCGGATCGAGGCGCTGGGCCTCGAGCGGTCGGCGCTCCTGGACCGCTTCCGGGATCGTCGTGGCCCCGACGATGCGCCGCAGGTGGCGCTGGCGTCGGCGCGCGAGCTGTCGACGCTGTTTGCAGCGCTCGTGAACTCCCAGGCGGTGGATGCCCGCGTCAGCGCCCAGGTCGCGGAATGGCTGAGCCTGAACACCGACCTCAGCCTCGTGGCATCCGCCACCGGGCTCGACCCGTTCGCGCACGACAACGATGATCACGGCCTGCTGTTCGTGAACAAGACCGGACGAGCGAACGGGGTACGTGCGGAGGCCGGGGTGCTCGCCGGTCCGCGAGCGGGCGTGTCGTACGCGCTGATCGTCAACTTCGACGACCTCTCGATCGCACACCGCCTGCGCGCGCACGACGCGTTCCGCGTGCTCGGCCTCGAACTCATGGAGTACATCTTCTGACCCGCCGGCCCGTCGTCGCCCAGCCGATGCACGCCAGTGGAGCGGTCAGAACACGATCGTGTGGTTGCCGTTTCGGATGACGCGGTCCTGCGCATGCCACTGCACGGCGCGCGAGAGCACCTGACGCTCGACGTCGGCACCCCGGCGGACCAGCTCGGCCAGCGAATCTCCGTGCGTGACGCGCACGGTGTCCTGCTCGATGATCGGTCCCTCGTCGAGGTCGTCGGTGACGTAATGCGACGTCGCGCCGATGAGCTTCACGCCCCGCTCCTTGGCCTTCTTGTACGGCTCGGCGCCGATGAAGGCCGGGAGGAACGAGTGGTGGATGTTGATGACGGGCACGCCGAGCTGCTGCAGGAAGTCGGCCGAGAGGATCTGCATGTAGCGGGCGAGGACGACGAAGTCGACGTTGCCGACGAGCAGCTCGAGCATCTTCGCCTCGGAGGCGCTCTTGTCGGGACCAGGGGTCGAAGGCACGTGGAAGAACGGCACACCGAAGGAGCGGACATCCTCGGCCGACGTGGTGTGGTTCGACACCACCATCGGGACGGTGACGGGAAGATCGCCGCGACGGTGCCGCCACAGCAGGTCGAGGAGGCAATGGTCCTGCTTGGAGGCCAGGATCGCCATGCGCTTGGGCACGGACTGATCGGTGATCGACCACTCGAGGTCGAACGCGCCACCGAGCGTGCGATCGAGATCGGCTTCGATCGCCGGGATGGCCGCGGCGAGGTCGGGGCGGTGGAACACGACACGCTGGAAGTACGCGCCCCCGCGCGGGTCGTCGGAGTACTGGTCGAACGCGACGATGTTGCCGCCGTTGCGCGTGATCAGCGCGGAGACGGCGGCGATGATCCCCGGCTGGTCACGTCCGTGCACGATGAGGCAGGCGTGGTCGGGGTGCAGGTGAGGGCTGTGCGCGGCCATCCCCTCATTCTGCCGTGCCTCGGACGCCGTCCCCGACGTGCCCGCCGCCCGCCGGCGTACCTAACTCAGGACAAACAGCCCGAATCGCCGTCTGCGGCGTTCCGGGCGGCGATTCTTCCTGAGTTAGGCACGAGGACGGCGGCGCCCGCCGCCGTGGACGCGTCGCGCTCGCGGGACGCAGGCAGGTCCGGCGTCGCGGACGCCCCGCATCCCTGTGCCCGCCCCGCGCCGGCCGTGCGCCCGCGGGTTGCGCGCGGCCGGCGGACCTAACTCAGGCCAGACAGCCCGAATCGGCGTCTGCGGTGGCCCGGGCGGCGATTCAGCCTGAGTTAGGCCCGGGGGGAAGCCGGTGTCAGACCAGCGCGGCGGCGCGCCGGGCGCCTTCGCCGAGCGAGTCGAGCTTCGCCCACGCGATCTGCGGGTGCACGCGCCCGCCGAGGCCGCAGTCGGTCGCGGCGAGGACGCGCTCCGGGCCGACGATGCCGGCGAAGCGCGCGATGCGCTCGGCCACGAGGTCGGGGTGCTCGACGACGTTCGTCGCGTGGCCCACGACACCGGGCACGAGAACGAGGTCATCGGGGATGGCAGCATCCCGCCACACCGCCCACTCGTGCTCATGGCGCACGTTGGCCGCTTCGAACGAGATCTGGCCGACGTTCGCCTCGAGCACGACGGGAAGGATGTCGCGCAGCTCGATGTCCGTGGTGTGCGGTCCGTGCCAGGACCCCCAGCACAGGTGCAGGCGCACCCGGTCGCGCGGCAGTCCCTCGAGGGCGTGGTTGAGCGCCTCGATGCGCGTGCGGGTGAACGCCTGGTAGTCGGCGACCGAGGGTGCGGGGTTGATCTGGTCCCAGCTCTCCGCGAGCGAGGGATCGTCGAGCTGCAGGATGAGGCCGGCGTCGACGATCGCGCGGTACTCCTCGCGCAGCGCTTCCGCCCACGCCCACACGTGCTCCTCGTCGGTGGCGTAGTACTCGTTGCGCACGCGAGCGGCGCTGCCCGGCGCGATCGCCGTGAGGAATCCGGTCTGGCCTTCGCCGAGCGCGGCGGTCAGGTGACGGACGTCGGCGGCCACCGCATCCTGGCCCCGGTAGGTGATCGGGCCGGTCGTGCTCGGGAACGCCGTGGCGTTCTTGCCGGTGGGGATGCCGCTGTCGGGATCGGCGTACGCCTCGGCGAAGACGGCGCGGTCGCGCCGATCGAGGAAGGAGGTGAGGCGCACGTGGCCGGGCTCCGACCGCGCGGGCGGCTCGTTGAACGCGTTGACCTCGGTCAGCGAGAGGCCGTTGACGCGCTGGAACGAGTACGACCACCACGCTCCGTAGTCCACGGCGTTCGACATCGCCTTGCCGAACTCGCCGTCTCCGGGCTGGGTGATGCCGGCCTCGCGCTGGCGGCGCACGACGTCGGCCACGGCCTCTGCGGTGAGCGCGTCCACGGCCGGGTCGGGCTCGAAGGTGAACCCGTCGGCGGCGAAGCGCCGCGCCGCGTTGGCGGCGATCAGGGCCTCGGTGCGGGGGAGGCTGCCGGCGGTGGTCGTCTGAATCTCGGTCATGTGCGTGCTCTACTCCTGCGGTTCGGGATGCCAGGCCGAACCTATCGCCCCGCGCGCGGGGGCGCCGATTCGCATGACGCCGTGCGTCATATGGGCGCGAGATCCGCAGTCTCGCCTCCCCGCCGCCGTCGGGTCAGCGCACACCCTTCATCAGCGCCAGCACCGGCTTGACCGCCACCACCAGGGCGATGCCGAGGATGATCGCGATGATCCCGAGGATCGAGAAGTACGGGACCTCGTTGTTCGGGTCGTAGTACTTGGCGAGTTCTCCCGCCAGCGACGTACCCAGCGCCACGGACAGGAAGTACAAGGCGACCATCTGCGTCTGGAACCGCTCCGGCGCGAGCTTCGTCGAGGCCGACAGGCCCACCGGCGAGATGAACAACTCGGCGATCGTGAACACCAGCAGGATGGCCGTGACCCCGAGGAGCGGGGTGGAGTTGGGCGCGCCGTTGGCCCAGATGAGGAACATCAGGAACGCCAAGCCCATGATGATCGAGCCGAGGGAGAACTTCACCGGTGTCGACGGTTGCCGGCGGCCGAGCCGTGTCCAGACGGCGGCGAAGACGCCGGAGAGGATGATGACGAAGATCGGGTTGATGGAGTTCACCCACGACACCGGCATCTCCCATCCGAAGATGTTCCGGTTGAGCCGCTCGTCCGAGTAGATCGTCAGCACGGTGAACTGTTGCTGGTACAGCGACCAGAACCCGACGTTCACGATGAACAGCGGGATGAAGGCGAAGACACGCGAACGCTCTGTGGCGCTGATCGCCTTCGAGGTGAGGATCACCAGGAAGTACGCGATGGCCGCGACGAGGGTGACGCCGATGACGATCGGCGCGAGGTTGTCGGCGCGGATGACGCCGGTGAGCACGAGCAGCGCCAGCAGTACGACGCCCGCGACGGCGACGCCGATCACCAGCGCTCGTCGGTTGGCCGGCAGGGGATTGGGGACGGCGCGTGAGGATGCCGGCAGCTGCTTGCGTCCGAAGGAGTACTGCACAAGCCCGAGCGCCATCCCCACCGCCGCCGCGCCGAAGCCCCAGTGGAATCCCACCGTGGACTGCAGAGCGCCTGTGATCAGCGGACCGAAGAACGCCCCGAGGTTGATACCGAGGTAGAAGAGCGAGAACCCGGCGTCGCGGCGCGGGTCGGCTTCGGTGTAGAGCGTCCCGACGACGGACGTGGCGTTGGCTTTCAGGCCGCCCGAGCCGACGGCGACGAGCACCAGGCCGACCCCCAGGCCCCAGAACCCGGGGAGAAGCGCCAAAGCGATGTGGCCGCACATGATGACGATGGCGCTGAAGAAGAGCACGCGCTCCGACCCCAGCAGGCGGTCGGCGACCCACGCGCCCAGGATCGTGGAGAGGTAGACCGTGCCGCCGTAGGCGCCGACGATGCCGGTGGCCACCGCGCGGTCGATCCCCAAGCCACCCTCGGTGACCGTGAAGTACATGTAGATGAGCAGGATGCCCTGCATGCCGTAGAAGCTGAACCGCTCCCACATCTCCACGCCGAACACGTGCGCGAGCGCCCACGGCTGGCCGAAGAAGCGCGTGTCGCGGTCGCCGGGTTCACCGGCGGAGGGGGCGGATGCGGCGGACGGCGGTCCGGCGTCGGGGTGGGAGAAGTCCGACATGCGCCCAGGCTAGCCCTCGAGGTGCGCGCCCGGGAGCGGGGTACGCCGCGAGCTACGCTGGAGGCGCCGGCCGATCCGCGCCGTACCCGCACCCGTCGAACCCGGAATCGCCGTGACCACCGCCGTGCCCCTTCCCGCTCCCGGATGGCGGACGTGGCTCGTGTGGGGCGTGGGCGTGGGCGCCTACATGCTGTCGGTGACCAACCGCAGTTCGCTGGCGGCGGTGGGCGTGGATGCTGCGGTGCGATTCGATGCCGACGCCTCCGCCCTGTCGATGTTCGCGGTGGTGCAGCTCGCCGTATACGGCGGCCTGCAGATTCCGGTTGGCCTGCTCCTCGACCGCTACGGTGCCCGTCCCATCGTCACGATCGGGATGATCCTGATGGCGGTGGGTCAGGGGGTCATGGCCCTTGCCTCCGATGTCGGGATCGGGCTGCTCGCCCGGGTGCTGATCGGGGCGGGGGATGCGGCGGTCTTCCCCAGCGTCCTCCGCGTGATCGCGCTGTGGTTTCCCGCGCAGCGTGCCCCGCTGCTGGTCCAGCTGACCTCGACGATCGGCCAGTTCGGGCAGATCCTGTCGGTCATCCCCCTCGCACTGCTGCTGCACGCGACATCGTGGTCGATCACGTTCGGAAGCCTGGCCGGGCTCGGCGCCCTGTTCGCGGTGCTCACTGTCGTCGTGATCCGCAGTCGTCCACCCGGTCGCACGGCGGATGTCGCGGTCGACACCGACACCGGGGCCATCCGCGTCGTGCGCTCCGCGGCCGACCTTCGGGAGGGTTTCCGTGACTCGTGGGCGCACCCCGCGACCCGGCTCGCGTTCTGGTCGCACTTCGCCACGCCGTTCGCGGGCACCGCCTTCGGGCTGCTGTGGGGATTCCCGTTCCTCACCGCGGGCGAGGGGTTGTCCCCGGCGACGGCGTCGCTCGTCGTGACGTTCTTCATCGTGTCGCTGATCGCGCTCGGTCCGGTCATAGGGGCGTTGTCGGCGCGGCATCCCATGCGGCGCTCGCGGCTGCTGGTGCTGCCGGCGATCGGCTTCCAGGCGGCGGTGTGGCTCGCTGTCATCGCATGGCCGGGGCCGGCGCCGCTGTGGCTGCTGCTTCTCCTGGCCTTCGCGCTCGGCACCGGCGGGCCGGCATCCATGATCGCGTTCGACCACGCCCGCGCGTACAACCCCAGTCATCGCCTCAGCACGGCCACCGGGATCGTGAACGGCGGCGGATTCTTCTCCGGGCTCCTCGCGATCTTGTTCATCGGCATCGCGATGGACGTGCAGGGCGCCGGCACTCCCGCGACGTACACGCTCGACGCGTTCCGTCTCGCGTTCCTCACGCAGGTGCCTCTGTGGCTGCTGGGGGCGACGATGATCGTCGTCGAGCGCAAGCGCACGCGGGTTCACCTCGGACTGGATTCACCCCGGAGGTCACGCGGCACCGGCGCCGGTGGCTGACCTCGTCGGGGCGGGTCAGCGGCGGGGGAGCTCCGGCAGCGACGGGCGGCCCTGGCCCGCGCTCGGACGCGACGGGAGGAACAGGGCGAAGATGAGCGCGACCACCGCTGCCCCGATGCCCAGCGCGTAGGACGTCTGGAAGGCGGCCGCCGTCGGCACCTGCATCCCGTCGTGCGTCGTGGACAGTCCCGCCAGCACCGCACCGACCACGGCGCCGGCCGTGCTCGTCCCCAGTGAGCGTGCCAGGGCGTTCAGACCGTTCGAGGCGCCGGTTTCATGGGCCGGGACCGAGCGCATGATGAGCATCGGCATGCTCGCGTAACCGAACCCGATCCCGAACCCGATGAGGACGTTCGCGACCACGAGATGCCACACCTCGGTGTCCCAGATCAGGGAGAACCCGTAGGCGAGCACGAGCGAGACCGCGCCGGCGATCAGGAGCGCGCGAGGACCGACCACGCGGGCCAGGCGGCCGGAGATGGGCGAGAGCACCATCATGATGAGGCCGGACGGCATGATGACGAGGCTGGCCGCCAGCAGCGACAGTCCGAATCCGACACCGGTGGCCACCGGAAGCTCCAGAATCTGCGGATACGACACCTGCGAGCTGAACAGGGCGAAGCCCATCGCCACCGAGGCGAGATTCGTCAGGAGCACGGGGCGGCGCGCGGCGACGCGCAGATCGAGGAGCGGCTCGGGGATGCGCAGCTCGAACCAGCCCCACGCCACCAGCACGAGCGCCCCGGCGATGAACGACCCGAGGGTGAGCGGGGAGGTCCATCCCCACTCGTTCCCGCGCGAGATCGCGAGCAGGATGGAGATGAGTCCGATGGTGAGGCCGACCGCTCCCACCGCATCGAATCGCCCGGCGGTGCGCAGCACGCTGACCGGCACGATCCACAGGACGAGGGCGAACACGGTGATGCCCAGGCCGGCGGAGATCCAGAAGAGCAGGTGCCAGTCGGCGCGTTCGGCGACCAGCGCGCTGATCGGCAGGCCGAGGGCGCCACCGACGCCGAGCGTGGCGCTGATGAGTGCGATCGCCGAGTCGATCCGGTCTTCGCGGAGCACGTCGCGCAGGATCGAGATGCCCAGGGGGACGACCCCGGTCACAGCCCCTTGGAACGCACGCCCCACGATGACGCCGACGATGTCGGTGGACAGCGCGGCGATGGCCGATCCGATGACCATCAGAGCGACGAGGACGAGCACGATGCGGCGCTTGCCGTACATGTCGCCGAGCCGCCCGGCGATCGGTGTCGTGACCGCGGCCGACAGGAGCGTGGCGGTGACCACCCACGCGGTGTCTTCGCGCGGGGCGTTCAGAAGCTCGGGCAGCTGGGCCTGGATCGGCACCACCAGGGTGAACATGAACGACGAGCTCAGGCCGGCGATCGCCAGGACCACGACGATGAGCGTCGGTGGCGGCATCCGGGTCAGGCGCCGCCTGCCATCCTCCCGACTCACCGGTTCAGGCTATCGGTGCTCGGGAAGGGGTCGGGTCGTGTGGGGCAAGTCGGTGCGAGACTGTGGGGGTGAGCGACGAGGCCTCCGGCATCGAGATCTGCGAACTGACCAGCGTCGAGCAGGTGCATGAAGGCGCGGCGGTCCTTGCGGCGGTGTGGCCCGGAGATCGCCAGGCGATGCCCGCCAACACCCTGCGCGCGCTCCAGTACTCGGGGAACTACGTGGTCGGGGTGTATTCCGGCGAGCGGATGGTCGGCGCATCCGCAGGGTGGTTCGGGGCGCCATCGGCGCGGACCATGCACTCCCACATCACAGGCGTGCTGCCGGAGTATCAGGGACACGGTGTCGGACGGGCGCTCAAGGAGCATCAGCGGGAGTGGGCCTTCGCGCGCGGGGTCGGCCGCATCACGTGGACATTCGATCCGCTGATCGCGCGCAACGCGCACTTCAACCTGCGGGTGCTGGGTGCCCGGGTGACGGACTACCTCGTCGACCAGTACGGGCCGATGCCCGACGAGCTCAACCGTGGCGTCGCTTCGGACCGGCTGCTGGTCTCGTGGGCTCTGGCCGAGCCGCCGGTCGCCACTCCCGGTCGCAGTGCGGTCGAGGCGGAGGTCAGGATCCCCCGCGATATCGAGGGGATGCGGCGCGAGACCCCCGCCGCCGCAGCGGCATGGCGCACCGTCGTGCGCGGCGCGCTGGTGCGGCACCTGAATGCGGGGCTGCGCATCGGGGGATTCGACGACGAACGCGGGTACCTCGTGGTCGCCGGCGACTAGCGCAGCTTGCGGATGAAACGCTCCCCAGGGATGCTGGGAGGGCGCAGCCGCGGGTGGGACCGCTGCACAAGCGCGCACCTGGGGGGAAATTTCATGAACACAGCTCTGTCCGCATCAGCCGGATGCTCAGAACCGCTCACCGCGCCATCCGCATCCGGAGCCGGCAGGACGGTTCACGCCCGTGGGTGATCGCGTCGGAATCGTCGGCGGTGGCATCGTCGGAGTGGCACTCGCGCGGGAGTTGAGCGCACGGGGCGATCAGGTCACGGTCCTGGAGAAGGAGAAGCGGCTCGCCCAGCACCAGACCGGGCGAAATTCCGGAGTCGTGCACGCGGGGCTGTATTACACGCCGGGATCGCTGAAGGCTCAGCTGTGCGCTGCCGGCCGCGTGTCCATCCGGGAATTCTGCGAGGACAAGGGGCTGCCGTACCGCGAAGTCGGCAAGCTCGTCGTGGCGGTGGACGACACCGAGCTGGCTGCCCTCGCAGAGATCGAGCGCCGATCGATCGCGAACGGCGTGCCCGATTTCGCCCGCATCGACGACGTGTCACGGATGCGTGACATCGAACCGCACGTCGCGGGGGTCGCGGCCGTGCACTCGCCGCACACCGCGATCGTGGACTACGCCGCCATCACCGAGGCGATGGCACAGGACGTGCGCGCGGCGGGTGGCACGATCCGCCTCGGGCACGAGGTCACCGGCATCCGCGCGGAAGGAGCCGCGGTCCGTGTTCTCACGGCGGTCTCCGAAGACGTGTTCGACCGCGTCATCGTGTGCGCGGGTCTCCAGTCCGACGTCGTCGCGCGCTTCGTCGGCGCCGACCCGGCGCCCAAGATCCTGCCCTTCCGAGGTGAGTACTGGGAGCTCGCGCCCGAGCGCACAGACCTCGTGCGAGGCATGATCTATCCCGTCCCGGACCCGCGGTTCCCCTTCCTCGGCGTGCACTTCACCCGCGGGGTCTACGACAACGTCCACGTCGGCCCGAACGCCGTGCCCGCTCTGGCCCGCGAGGGATACACGTGGCTCCAGATGTCGGCACGAGACACCTGGGAGTCGTTGAGGTGGCCCGGTGCGTGGCCGCTCGCCAAGCAGCACTGGCGGATGGGTGTGGACGAGATCAGCGGGTCGCTCCTCAAGCCGCTCTACTACCGCAAGGCTCGCCGGTTCGTTCCGGAGCTGCGGATGGCGGACCTCACGCACAAGAGCGCGGCCGGCGTCCGCGCGCAGGCGTGGGGGAGCCGGGGCGAACTCCTGGACGACTTCAAGGTCGACCAGGTCGGGGCCGTGACGCTGCTGCGAAACGCGCCGTCACCCGCGGCCACGAGCTCGATCGCCATCGCCCGCTACGTGATCGCGAACCACCTCGCTCCCGTGACGTCGGCCTGACCGGCAGATCCTCCGCGGCATCCTCTCCGCGGCATCCGACGGCGTTGCCGCATCGGCGGGAATCCTGCGGGGGATGGCGGTCGCGGACGACGTGGCGAGACCGTGGACTTCGTATGCTGACGCCATGTCCGCACCCTCCGACCCGCCCGAACGCGCCCGCCCGGCCACCGAGCGGCGCATCGTTGACCTGAGCCACCGGATCCGCGCAGGGCTGATCACCTATCCAGGGCTTCCGGCACCCACCATCCAGCCCTACCTCACGCGCGCCGACTCTCGTGCCCGGTACGCGCCCGGCACCGAGTTCGCGATGGACGTGATCAGCTTCATCGGCAACACCGGCACCTACCTCGACTCGCCGTTCCATCGGTATGCGGAGGGGGCGGATCTGGCCGGACTCGATCTGGCGACGCTCGTGGGGCTACCCACCGAGGTGTTCCACCTCGAGGATGCGTGGGATGCCGAACATCGTGGCATCGGACCGGAACTCCTCGCCGGCCGCGACCTCCGGGGCGCCGCGGTGCTGCTGCACACCGGGTGGGACCGGTGGTTCGGCCGTGAGGAGTACGGCGTCGGGGCACCGTTCCTCACCGGCGAGGGCGCCGGGTACCTCGTCGACCAGGGGGTCGCTCTCGTGGGCATCGACTCGGTCAACATCGACGACACCGGGTCCGGCGGTGAGCGACCCGCCCACTCGGTGCTCCTCGCCGCGGGTGCGCACGTCGTGGAGCACCTGACGCGCTTGGGCGATCTCCCCGAACGGGGAGCGCGGTTCACCGCGGCGCCCCCCGCCGTCGAGGGCTTCGGGACGTTTCCCGTGCGCGCGTTCGCCGAGCTGTCGCGTTGACCCGGCCCGTTGCGGCCGACCGAGGACACTCGCGCGTGCCCAACGTGGAAGAAGTCCCCGACGCGTGCCTAACTCAGGCCAGGCCCGCCCGGGCGGGGGAAGACACCGGTGTCGGGGCGTGTTCTTCCTGAGTTGGGCGCGCTGCACCGTGTTCGGCGGTGCGGTCGCGCGGCGGCGGGGATCCGGCTGCGGGATGTCGGCCGTGCGGGCGGACGCCGAGCTGGCGCGTTGGTTCGCCGTTTTGGGGCCGCCCGGGCGTGCCTAACTCAGGCCAAGCCCGCCCGGGCGGGGGAAGACACCGGTGTCGGGGCGGGTTCTTCCTGAGTTGGGCGCGCTGCACCGTGTTCGGCGGTGCGGTCGCGCGGCGGCGGGGATCCGGCTGCGGGATGT